>OY970355.1:0-3336189 GCA_963718525.1 Candidatus Dormiibacterota bacterium
TTTGTCTATACTACTGGGATGTGTGATGGCGAGGACAAGCTGGGACAGCTCGAGCGGCTCCTGCAGGCGGTCGAGGCGTTCGTGGCCTCGCCGGGGGGTGAGATCAGCGGGTTCGACCTCGGCGAGCGTCTGATCCGCTTTCGCCACGGCATTGACCTCCTCGAGCTCCGCTTCGCCCATGAGGCTGCGACCTTTGCCGCCAGCGATGAGTACGAGGTCCAGGGCTCGAACTCCCCGATCGATTGGGTCCGCCACCAGTGCCGGATGTCCAGCACCGCTGCGGCTCGTTCGATCGCCACCGGGGAGGCGGCACCCCAGCTTGCGGCCAGTGTGGTGGCGCTCCAGGAGGGCCGGATCGGGTTCGCCCATCTCTCCCTGCTCGCGGGGTTGGAGCGGGCCGCGGCGCGCACCGGGCGGAGCTTTGCCGAGGGTCCCCTCCTCGAGCTTGCCCTCGAGCACTCGGTCGGCCGCTTCGTCAAGGACTGTGAGCACGCCCGCCATGCCGCCGATGCCGCCGCGGTGCTCGCCGAGCACGTCGATGCGGTCGACGCCCGCTCTCTCGAGCTCACCACCTGCGAGGACGGCCGGCTGGCCGTGCACGGCGTCCTCGACCCGGTCGGCGGGGCGACGCTGCGGGTGGCCCTGGCACCGCTGTGTGGCCGCTCCGGGGTGGGCGACGAGCGACCCCGGGCCCGCCGCCTCGCCGACGGCCTCGTCGAGCTCGCCATGCATGCCCTCGACCACGGCTTCACCACCGAGGGTGGGACGACTCGCACCCATCTCCAGCTCACCGCCTCGGTGGAGACGGTGATGGGGCTGTCCGGTGCGCCCGGTGGCGAGCTCGAGTTCGCCGGGGTGGTCCCGGCGGCCACGGTGCAGCGGCTCGCCTGTGACGCGAGCATCCGCCGGGTGCTGCTCGGTCCCAACTCTGCGGTGATCGACGTGGGCCGGGCGCTGCGGGTGCCCTCGGGTGCGGGACGTGCCGCGCTCCGGGTCCGCGACCAGGGCTGCGTCTGGCCGGGCTGTGAGCGTCCCTCGTCCTGGACCAACGCTCACCACGTCCTCCACTGGGGACACGGCGGGGAGACCAACCTTGAGAATCTGGTCCTGCTCTGCCACCGCCATCACTGGAAGGCGCATGAGGGTGGCTGGCAGGTGGTCAGGTCCGAGGAGGGGCGGATTCTGACGATCCCGCCGTCGCATAGGTACCGGGCGCGGACGCGCGCACCGGATCCCGTTCTCGCCGTCTAGAGCGGGTCGCCCTGCAGACGCTGATGGCGACTGCGCAACAACGCATGGGCGCTACCCTTGGATGCGTGATGACCGTCGTGGCGTCGCTGCACGCCCATGAATCCAAAGCCCATCCCACTCCACGAGTGCCGGCATGACCACCGAGCAACGCGTCGCCACGCTTCCCGCGACATATCGGCGGCTGTTGCGCGTGCCCGGCTTCCGGCAGCTGCTGATCAGCTCGTTGCTCACCCGCACGGCCGCCCAGATGTGGACCGTCGGCCTCATCATCTTCGCGCTGCAGCGATACCACTCGCCGAGCGTCGCGGGCGTGAGCCTCTTCCTGCTCATCTTTCCGGGTTTGCTGCTCAGCCCGATCGCCGGAGCGTTGCTCGATCGACACGGGCGCAAGCGGCTCATGACGCTGGACTTCATCATCGCGGCGGTCTGCTTGACCGTGATCGTTCTGCTCGCCGGCGCGGGTCGTCTTCCCGTTTGGGGTCTGTATGCGCTGCTGGTCGGCGGCTCGCTCACCAGCACGCTGAGCATCGCCGGCGCGCGCTCATTCTTCCCCAGCATCGTTCCGCGCGACATGTGGGATCGTGGCAATGCAGCCGACAGCGTCTTGTACGGCGTGGCGAACATCGCAGGCCCGGGGCTTGCGGGCGTGCTCATCGCAACAATCGGAAGCGAGGCGGCGCTCGCAGGGGCGGCGGTGGCCTACCTGGCGGGAGCGGTGGCCCTGCAGGGTGTCCCCGAGCCCGCGCGCAGCGACGAGGTGTCGGGCAGGATCCTCTACGAGGCGTGGCGCGGCCTCCGCTACGTCGTGACCAATCGCACGCTCCGTTGGATCGCCGTCTCGTTCTCGACGCTCAACGTGGGCTGGGGCATGGTCATCGTCGCGCTGCCGGTCATCGTCTTCCACCTGCGCGGCAATGCGGCTGTGGTCGGGTTGATGCTCGCGCTCGCCGGGGTGGCCGGAATCCCAGCGGCCCTGGTGGCCGGGCGCATCCGGACCGAGGGCCGTGAGCGGGAGTCGATGGCCGTCTTCGGCGTCGTGATGGGGATCGCGGTCCTCGCACTCCTCGTCCCGTCGCTGCCGCTGATCGCGCTCGGGATCGCCATCGCCGGAGGAGCGGATGCAGCGTCCAGCGTCAGTGCCTTCTCGCTACGACAGCGCCGCACTCCCCGGGCATGGTTCGGGCGAGCATTCGCGGTTGCCATGGCCTTCAACTTCTCCGGGGTGCCGATCGGTTCAGCCTTAGCCGGCCCCGTCCTCGGCGTCTCGACCACGTTCACAATCCTCGTGGCCGCAGGGCTGACCCTTGGCGCCAGCGTCGTCATGCGCCTCAAGATTCCGGCTTCGAATGGTGCGCCGGCGTGAGGCTCGCGCACCGACGTCGAGCAGACCCCGGCCGCCGTTGGTAGGCTGATCGGGATGCTCCAAGTGGTGGCCGGCCGGTGACGCGCTAGTTGCCCCATTTCGACGCACCCTCCGGGGCTGACCCGGCGGTCGGCACCAAGCTGAAGCGGGTGATCGTCGTCGGCACCGTCGCAAGCCGGGACGAACGCGAGCAGCGCGATATCGAGCTTGACGAGCTCGAGGAGCTGGCCCGCACCCTCGGCACGGAGGTCCTCGAGCGCAGCCTCATCTCCCTGCGCGAGCCGCACCCGGCGACCTTCTTCCGCTCCGGCGTCGTCGCGGCATTTGCATCCCACCTCGCTGAGCTCGACAGCCCGGCGGTGCTCTGCAACGATCAGCTCACCCCGCGCCAGCAGCGCAACCTGCAGGAGGAATGGGGCGTCCCGGTCCTGGATCGCACCGAGGTGATCCTCGCCATCTTCGCCCGCCGAGCCATCACAGCCGAGGGCCGGGTGCAGGTCGAGATGGCGCAGCTCGAGCACCTGCTCCCCCGCCTGGCCGGCGGCTGGTCCCACCTCGAACGTCAGCGCGGCGGCGTGGGGCTCCGCGGCGGGCCTGGTGAGAAGCAGATCGAGGTGGACCGGCGCCTCATCCGCCAGCAGCTCAAGCGACTTCGCGAACGCCTCGTGGTCATCGAACGGCAGCGCCGGACGCGGCGCACCGCTCGGACCAACGTGCCGCTCGCCTCATGCGCCCTCGTCGGCTACACGAACGCAGGCAAGTCGACGCTGCTCAACGTCCTCACCCACAGCCAGGTGCTCGCCGATGACCTGCTCTTCGCCACCCTGGACCCAACGTCCCGGCGCCTCGAGCTCCCGTCCGGCAAGCTGGTGATCCTCACCGACACGGTCGGGTTCATCCAGAAGCTTCCGACCGAGCTCGTCGAGGCCTTCGCGGCGACCCTCGAAGAAGTGCGTCAGGCACACATGCTCTGCCTCGTGGTCGACGCGTCGCACCCTGACGCCGAGCAGCAGCTGGTAACGGTCCTCGAAACGCTGCGGTCGATGGAATGCGATCAGCCGATGATCCTGGCGCTCAGCAAGATCGATCGCTTGACCGCCTCCGAAATCCGCGCCGCTCGGCTGCGTCTCGGCGACATCGCCGGGGTGTCGGCACTGGCTGTCAGCGCCACCCGCGGGGCGGGGCTGCGCGAATTGCGCCAGCGCATCGACGCGCTCGCCGCCGAGGTCGTCCCCGATATCAAGGCCAACCGGCCCAGCGCGGCGTCCCAGGCACAGCCGCCCAAGGCTGAGTTCCACACCGCAACGGGCTGAGTTTCACGCAGCGGCAGGCTGACCGCCACTCGGTCAGCGCTTGATCGCGCGCTCCATATCGCGCTCTGCGTCGCGCTTGGCAACGTCCTGGCGCTTGTCCCACAGCTTCTTGCCGCGCGCCAGGCCGATCTCGACCTTCACGCGGTTGCGTACCAGGTACAGCTTCAGCGGGATGATCGTCAGGCCCTGAGTCCGCACCCTCCCGTCGAGGTACTCGATCTCACGCTTGTGCAGGAGAAGGCGGCGGCGCCGCTCGGGTTCCGGGTTGTTCCGATTGCCCTGCTGGTACGACGCGATGTTCACCTGGATCAGCCATGCCTGCCCGTTCTCGATGCGCACGTACCCGTCGCGTAGCTGGATCCGGCCGGTGCGCAGCGACTTCACCTCGGTCCCGGTCAGCTCGATGCCGGCCTCCAGCGTCTCGACGATGCTGTACTCGTATCGGGCGCGTCGGTTGACCGCTAGCTGGGGATCGCCCGGCCGCCTCGCCGGCGGCACTAGCGCTGCACCTCGCGAGTACGCAGGCCACGCAGCCACGCAGCCGGCGTCATCGCTCGCTTGCCGGGAGGGGTGATCAGGTCGACACGGTAGCCGCCGTCGCGAGCTGCGATCACAACGGACTCGCCATCATCACCCACCACAACTCCGGGCGACATCCCGTCCGGGATATCCGCCGGACTGCCCGCATCGATCTGGACGTCACGTCCCGCGATCGGCCCGCGCACCCCCGGCCATGGCTGCAACGCACGCACCATCCGATCGACCTCGACGCCGCTGCGCGCGGTCCAGTCAAGTGCCCCGTCCTCGCGGCGCAGTCGCGGCGCGTACGTGACACCGGTCTCGGGTTGTGGGGTCGCGACCACCGCACCCCGCTCCAGAGCGCTGAGCACCGCTGCCAGCTCCGCCGCCCCGAGTTCGGCCAGGTTCGCCGTCAGCGTCGGGGTTGTGTCCTGCTCGTGCACGAGAATGCGCGCCATCGCGTAGACCGGGCCGGTATCGAGACCCGCCTCCATGCGCATGATCGACACCCCGGTCTCGGCGTCGCCCGCGAGGATGGCATGCGCGATCGGCGAGGCTCCGCGCCAGCGAGGCAACAGCGATGCGTGGACGTTGACCGCGCCGTAGCGCGGCGGATCGATCAGGGCCGGAGGCAGGATCTGGCCGTACGCCGCGACGACCAGGCTGTCGGGCGCCAGGCCCAGCAGGTCTCGAACCACATCGGGGGCACCGATCTTCGCCGGGGTGAGCACGTCGAGACCCAGTTCACGCGCAGCGTCGGCGACCGGGCGCGGCGCCGGCCTCCCGCGGCTGCCCGGCCGGTCCGCACGCGTGACCACGGCAGCGACGTCGTGCCGCGCGGCACACACCCTGAGCGACGGCACCGCGAACTCCGCGGTGCCACAGAAGACGAGCCTCACACAGCGCTGACGACGCCGGGCTCCTCAGCCTCCTCTGCGGGTTCGACCTCGCGCAGGGTCCCCTCGTTCACCCGCGTGGTGAAGAGGATGCCGTCGAGGTGATCCAGCTCGTGCTGCACCGCCCGCGCCAGCAGGCCGTCACCCTTGACGCGAACCTCCTTGCCATGGCGATTGAGCCCCTTGGCGACCACACGCTGCCGCCTTGTCACCTCGCCGACCCAGCCCGGCACGGAGAGGCAGCCCTCGTAGCCGGTCTGGTCGCCGTCCGTGCGAACCATCTCCGGGTTGGCGAGCTGGTAGATCTGGTTGTCGACACGCAGCACGATGACACGCAGCGACACGCCGACCTGTGGCGCGGCGAGCCCGACCCCGTTGGCGTCGAACATGGTCTCGACCATGTCGTCCATCAGACGGCGAATTTCATCGTCGACCCGCGGCACGCGGATCGCCTTGGTCGTGAGCACGTCGTTGTGGTCCGAGACGAGGACGATGGGAAGGACTGCCACGGTGTTGTCTCCGTTCACGCCCCGGGGTCGACGTCGATGCTCCAGCCCCGAGCCCTGGGAAGGTGAGGAAATGCCCTCTCGATCTCTTTGCCTCGCACCGTGATCTGCCAGCGATACTCGCCGCGGAGGCGGTGGAGGAATGCCGGTGTCGGACCGAGGACATCGAGCCCGGCACCGATTCCGAGTGTATCAGACACTCGCTGGGCCTCCCGGCGCACTTCGTGCTCGGCCTCGCGGTCGTCCTTGTGCACGAACGTGCAGACGCAGAGACGCGCATACGGGGGAAACCGCAATGCCCTGCGCACGCGGATCTCGTCGTGCGCGAACCCGAGGTAGTCATGCGTGGTGGCGTGACGCACCGCGTAATGACCGGGGCTGTAGGTCTGGAGCACCACGCGCGCCGGCTCATCGCCACGGCCCGCTCGCCCCGCCACCTGGGTCAGGAGCGAGAAGGTGAGCTCGCCGCTCCGGTAGTCGGGGAAATGCAGCGACGTGTCGGCGTTGACGATGCCGACCAGACGCACATTGCCGAGATCCCATCCCTTCGCCACCATCTGTGTGCCGATCAGACAATCCGCCTCATGACGGCGGAAACGGTCATAGATGTCGAAGTAGGCGTCACGCGAACGCGTGGTATCTCGATCCATCCGGATCAGGCGGAGCGCCGGAAACCGTTCGCGCACCTCGCGTTCGAGCCGCTCGGTTCCCATGCCGAGGGCGCGGATGGTGCGCGAGCCGCACGCTGGGCAGGCGTTCGGCACCGGGATCGACAGTCCGCAATAGTGACAGTCACAGCTCGCGCGCTCCGAGTGATGCACCAGGGACACGCTGCAGTTGGTGCACGTCACTGCTTCGCCGCAGGTTCTGCAGAGCACCACCGTCGCTGAGCCGCGCCGATTGAGGAACAGGATCGACTGGCCGCCGTCGGCATGGCATTCCTGCAAAGCGCGATCGAGGACCGGCGAGAGCGCATTGGTATTGCCTGCCTTGAGCTCGTCACGCAGATCCACGACCTCGATCGGCGGGAGAGGCCGGCCACTCACACGCTCGGGAAGGGTTGCGAGCTCGAGCTCGCCCATGTGGGCACGGAAGAAGCTCTCGACCCGTGGCGTCGCGCTCCCCATGACGACGGGTGCGGCGCACAGCTCGCCGAGCATCAGCGCGACGTCGACCGCGTGATAGCGGGGAACGCGATCCTGCTTGTACGCAGGCGCATCCTCCTCGTCGACCACCACGATCCCGAGGTCGGTCACCGGGGCGAACACGGCGCTCCGCGAGCCGACCACGACGCTGTGCTCGCCGCTGCGAATGCGCCGCCATTCAGCGGCTCGCTCGGCGTCGGTGAGCGCGGAATGGACGACCGCGATCTGGCCAGGGAAGCGCACCGTGAAACGGCGAATCATCTGCGGTGTCAGCGCGATCTCGGGGACGAGCACGATCGCGCCGCGTCCGGCGGCACGCGCCGCGTCGATGCCGGCGAGGTAGACCTCGGTCTTGCCGCTGCCGGTCACGCCATGGAGGAGGACGCGCCGATGGCTGCGTGCCGCGATCGCCGCAAGGAGTGGTGCAACCGCCGCGCGCTGTGCGTCATTGAGGTGTGGCGGCGGCTCTGGCGGACCCGCGGCGCCGGCTTCAGCGATGGCTCGCGACATCGAACGCGGTCCGGACCGGCGCGACGGGCGGGTGCGAACGCCCTTCGGCAGCATCGCCCGAAGCACCTCACCGAGCGGAGCGCAATATCGATCCGCGATCCGCCGCGCCAGGACAAGATGGTGATCAAGGATCATGCGCGGTTCATCGACGACCCGGTCGATGGCGCGGACCTCAGCGAACTCCGATTCCTCCGATCGCTCGACCACGTAGCCGAGGATCGAGCGCTTGCCGAACGGGATCTCGACGCGCACGCCGGGCAGCACGAGCTCCGTCAATTCGTCGGGGATGGAGTACGTGTACGCGTCTCGGGGCAGCTGCGACCGCGTCTCCGGAACAACCGAGGCGAAACTCATCGCACCCGGCTCGCAATGCTGCGAACGATCGCATCAGCGACGATCGCCTTCGGCGCGCGGGCGATGTTCTGCTCCGACCCGTCGCGACCGAGGATGGTGACCTCGTTGTCGGCGGCGCTCATGCCGATCCCGTCCTGCGACACGTCGTTGACGACCACGAGGTCGAGGTGCTTGCCATCGAGCTTCGCGCGCGCGTGCTCGATGACCCGCTCCGTCTCTGCGGCGAATCCGACCACGAAGATGCCGTGCTGAGCGAAATCGTCGCGCAGCGAACGGAGGATGTCGACGGTGGGCACCAGTTCGAGGCTCAGGATGTCCGCTCCCTTCTTGAGCTTGTTCGGTGCCACCTCGCGCGGACGCCAGTCGGCCACCGCCGCGGCCATGACGAGGACGCGCGCGCCCGGGAGCGCGTCACGCACCGCGGCGTGCATCTCGGCCGCGGTTTCCACGGCGACCACGTCGAGGCCCGGTTGCGTGACCGGCGCGGGCGCGGCTGTCACCAGCGTGACCGTCGCGCCGAGCCGCAGCGCCGCCGCGGCGATCTCGTTCCCCATTCTGCCGCTGGACCGATTGCCGATGAAGCGCACCGGGTCGATCGGTTCACGGGTTCCACCGGCGGTGACCACGAAACGGAGACCGGCGATGCTGGGGTCAGGCCCCGCCGACAAGGGTGGCCCTCACCGCAGATACGATGACATCCGCCTCCGCCATCCGGCCGCTGCTCTCGTGACCGCTCGCCAGCCGTCCGAACACCGGGCCGATGATGCGGCCGCCGCGCGCCATGAGGGTGGCGACGTGGCCCTGGGTCGCCGGATGTTCCCACATCGCCAACTCCATGGCCGGCGCCACCAGCAGCGGTGCGCGACACGCGAGCGCGGTGGCGGTGACCGGGTCGTTGGCGAGACCGAGCGCCAGGCGCGCGATGAGGTCCGCCGACGCGGCGACCACCGCCTGCACCTCGCACCAGGAGGAAAGATCCAGGTGATTCATCCCGTGCCCGACCTCGGCCGGGTCGTCGTCCCAGATGCTGGATGCGACGCGATGTCCACTCAGGGCGCGAAGCAGCGTCGGGGTCACGAAATGGGTCGCCGCCTCGGTCATCGCGACCTTCACCTCGGCACCCTCGCGGCGGAGATCGGTCACCACCTGGCATGCCTTGTACGCGGCAACGCTGCCGCCGACGCCGACGAGGACACGGCGGCCGTCGAGCGGTGACGTCATTGCGGCGCCTTGTCGGTTCGCGATCGCTCGGCCTCGATGATGGCGGCGATCTCTCGAGCAGCCCGTGCGGCGTCGTCGTTCACAACCTGATGATCGTACGTGTCCTTGAGCGCGAGCTCCGCGACCGCGCGATCGCGCCGGGCTCGAAGGCTCGCGGGATCCTCGGTGGCGCGGTCGACGAGGCGCTCCTCGAGTGCCTCGAGGCTCGGCGGCAGCAGGTAGATGTACAGGCCCGCGTCGCCGATGTGCCGGCGCACCTTTTCCGAGCCCTGCACGTCGATCTTGATCACCGTGTCCTTGCCCGAGGCGATCGCCCGATTCACCGTGTCGAAGGTGCGGCCCTTCAGCTCCCCGTATACGGTCGACCACTCGAAGAACTCGCCGCGATCGATCATCGCCCGAAAGGTCGGCTCGTCCACGAAGAAATACGAGACGCCCTCGATCTCCCCGGGTCGCGGGGGACGCGTGGTGTACGAGACGGCGTACCCGAGTGCGGGGTCGAGTTTGAACAGTTCGCTGAGCACGGTGTCCTTGCCGACGCCGCTCGGCCCCGTCAGCACGATGAACCTGCCGCGCGGGCTCATGCGTCTGACGGACGGAGCCGTCCGGCCGTGGCGACCAGCTCCTCCGGGACCGCTGACTCATAGACGCGTTCGCTTCCGTCGGCGGGATGGCGTAGACGGAGGCGCATGGCGTGCAGGGCCGGACGCCCGAGGGCGGCGTCGGGTCGCCCGTAGACGGCGTCGCCGACGATCGGATGTCCGATCGACGCGAGATGCACGCGAATCTGGTGGGTGCGCCCCGTGCGCAACGAGACCTCGAGTATCGTCGCGCCGCTGAGCCGCTCGAGCACGCGAAAGTCGGTGACGGCCTCGCGGCCCCCCTCCACGATTCCCATGCGGCGCCGGTCGCGAGGATGACGCGCGATCGGCGCGTCGATGGTCCCGGTGTCCTCGCGGAAGCCGCCGTGGACGAGCGCCCAGTACGTGCGCCCGAGGGAACGGTCACTGAGCTGCTTCGCCAGGCTCCGGTGCGAAGCCTCGGTCTTGGCCACCACGAGCAGCCCGCTGGTGTCGCGGTCGAGACGGTGCACGATCCCGGCACGTTCCGAGCCGCCGAGCAGCGACCATGTCGTTCCGCGCTCCTTGAGCGCGTCGGCGAGGGTTCCGGTGGGGTGACCGGGGGCCGGGTGAACCACCATGCCGGACGGCTTGTCAACCACCGCCAGCCATTCGTCCTCATCGACGACCACCAGGTCCGCCGCGGGTCCCGACGGCGAGCGGGGCGATGGCGCCGCGGCGACATCCGCCTTGACGGGCGCGGTGACCACCACATCAGCAGTGTCGCGAACGCGCTGGCCGGGTCTGCCCGGACGTCCGTCGACGGTCACGAGCCCGGCATCGATCAGCGTCCGTGCCGCGTGACGCGTGATGCTTCGCGACCCGGCCAGCCACATGTCGAGTCGTGGTGTGTCGACCGGCGCCGGGGCTGCGGTCACGACGGCGCCGACGATGTGGAGGACGTCGGCTGGTGCGACGACGGGACGAAGCTGAACACGAGCAGGAGCACGATGGCGATCACGATGCAGCTGTCGGCGACGTTGAACACCGGCCAGAAATGGACGTCGATGAAGTCGACCACGTATCCCTGCACCAGCCGGTCGGCGCCGTTCGACAGCGCTCCGCCGAGGATCATGCCGAGCAGGACCTGGCGATACCACGTGGTCCCGTACCGGTAGCCGGAGAACACGATGTACAGGCTCACGATCAGCGCGACCGCGAGGTACAGCCAGTGCAGCTGCGGCAGCACGCTGAATGCGGCGCCGCGGTTCTCGACGTGGTCGATCGACACGATGGCACCCGGCCAGATCTGCTTGTCGAGGCCCAGGTGCGATGCCACAAGCCACTTGGTGATGTGGTCGACGATGGCGACCGCGGCAGCAGTGCCGAGCATCACCGCGTAGATCCGCCCGCGCGGGATGCGCCCGCGGGCCGTTAGCGCAGCACTCCGAGCCAGCACCGTGCGCCTCCCAGTTCGCCCTCCCATTCCGTGAGTGCCGTATCACGCCGGTCCTCGACGGTGAGCGCGAGCGTCTCGCCTTGCAACCACTCGCGATGGGCGTCGACGGCTCGGCGCACGTCGCCCTCCGCGTCCACGAGCAGGGTGATGCGATCCTCGACGCGCAGCCCGGCCTGCTTGCGCAGCTCGTTCACCTTGCGGCTCACCTCGCGCGCCAGCCACTCGAGCCGGAGCTCGTCGGTGATCGTGGTGTCGAGCACCACCGACGCGCGACCGCCCGCAGGGTCGACATACTGCACGCTCTTGACGTTGAGCTCCTCCATGAAGATCGCCTCGAGCTCAGGATCGAGCGGCGCGCTCGCGAGGGTTGCGCCGGCCAGCGGCTGACGGACACGGACGCCCGCCGAGGTTCGCGCGGCGAGGCCATCCTCGACGAGCCTGCGCAGCCGGCTCATCTCGACGATCACGTCGGGGTCGCGCCACGCGCCGGCCACCTTGGGATAGTCGGTGAGGTGCACGGAGTCGGGCATACCGGGCGGCGACGGTGGATCGCCGTTGAAACCGCTGAGGTTGCGATACATCCGCTCCGCCATGAACGGCATGAACGGCGCGATCAGGCCGGCAAGCGCCATCAGCACGGTCTGCAAGGTTGCGAACGCGGCGAGTGAGTCGTCGCTCGTGCCGGCGCTCTTCCAAAAACGCCGGCGCGAGCGACGCACGTACCACTTGGAAAGATCCTCGACAAATCCCTCGACTGCATGGACTGCGTCCGATGCGTCGTAGCGCTCCATCGCCTCGCGGACCGCGTCCACGGTTTCGGCAAGACGCGCCAGGGTCCAGCGGTCCAGCACGGGACGCTCGATCACGGCGGGGGCGGCCGACGCCGGATCGTATCCCTCGGTGAGTGCGTAGGTGACGAAGAACGAGTAGACGTTCCACAGCGTCAGCATGAAGAGGCGCACGACGTCCTGGAACGACGCGGGGCTGACGCGCAGCTCCGCATTCTCGACGCCCTGCGCGTAGAAGTACCAGCGGGCGGCGTCGGCACCGAACTGGTCGAAGATGGTGGCCGGTTCGATGGTGTTGCCCCGCGACTTCGACATCTTCTTGCCCTGCTTGTCGAGCAGGGTGCCGACCACGACACAGTTCTTGTACGCGGGCATGTCGAACAGCAGCGTCGATTCCGCCAGCAGCGAGAAGAACCAGCCGCGGGTCTGATCCACCCCTTCGCAGATGAAGTCGGCGGGATGCGTCTGATCGAAGTGTTCCCTGTTCTCGAATGGGTAGTGCTTCTGCGCAAAGGGCATCGCCCCCGAGTTGTACCAGGCGTCGATGACGTCGGGGACGCGATGCATCAGTCCCTTGCAGGCGGTGCAGGGCAGCGTGACGTCGTCGATGAACGGGCGATGCAGGTCGTCCGCGGCGGTCAGACCCACGTCCTCGGCGCTGCCCGCGCAGAACTTCTGATCGCAGTCGTCACAGACCCAGATGGGAAGCGGCGTCCCCCAGTACCGGCTGCGCGACAGGTTCCAGTCGATGAGGCTCTCGAGCCAGTTGCCCATCCGCCCGTCGCGGATGTGGGCCGGCTGCCAGTGCACGCTGCGGTTGTGAGCAAGGAGACGATGCTTGACTGCGGTGGTCCGTATGAACCACGACGTCAGCGCGTAGTACAGCAAGGGTGTGTCGCAGCGCCAGCAGAACGGATACGTGTGCAGGATCCGCTCGGCGCGGTACAGGCTCCCCTGCGCCCTCAGGTCCTCGATGATCTTCGGGTCGGCGTCCTTGACGAACATGCCGCGGTAGCGTGTCTGCCCGTCGAGGAACCGTCCATCGAGACCGACGACGTGCCGGATCGCGATCCCCATCCGCTGGCACAGCTCGAGGTCGGCGACGCCATATGCGGCCGCGGTGTGCACGATACCGGTGCCCTCTTCCATGCTCACGAGCTCGGGCGCGTCGAGCACGACAAAGGCGAGCCCGTCCGGAAGCAGGTCGGTGAACAGCGGCTCGTACGTCAGGTCGACGAGATCCGCACCGTCCATCTCGTCGAGAATCTCGTAGTCGCCGTCGAGCACGGAGAGCCGTTCTTTCGCAAGGATGTATAACTCGTCGCCCTGAGCGACCCTGACATACGGCTTGCCCGAGTGGACCGCCAGCGCCACGTTCCCCGGAAGGGTCCATGGCGTCGTCGTCCACGCGAGCAGAAACGTCGAGCCGTCGGAGTCGTTGAGCCGGAACTTCACGTACACGGACGGGTCCGGCGTGTCCTCCTGATACCCCAGGCTCAGCTCATGCGACGACAGCGTCGTCTGGCAGCGCGGGCAGTAGGGCGTCACCTTGTAGCCCTGATAGAGCAGGTCCGCGTCCCAGAGCGTTCGCAGACTCCACCAGACCGACTCGATGTAGGTGCCGTCATACGTGCGGTAGGGGTGGTCGAAATCGAGCCAGAAGCCAAGCCGTTCGCTCATCTCGCGCCACTGGTCGATGTATTCGTTCACCGACGCCTTGCAGCGTGCGTTGAACTCCGCGATACCGTACTCCTCGATCTGCTTCTTACCGCTGATCTTCAGCGCACGTTCGATCTCGAGCTCGACGGGGAGTCCGTGCGTGTCCCAACCGGCTTTTCGCGCCACGGAGAACCCGGTCATCTGCTTGTAGCGGGCGAAGACGTCCTTGTACGATCGGGCGAGAACGTGATGCAGCCCCGGAAGCCCGTTGGCAGTCGGGGGCCCCTCGTAGAAGACGTATGGAGGCGCGTTGCGACGCAGCTCGAGGCTGCGTTCGAAGACGCGGTTGCGCTGCCAGAAGTCGAGGACCTCGAGTTCGGCTTCGGGAAAGCCCGCGCGGGCGCTGACGGCTGAATACCTGGGCACCGGCCCAAGGATACCGGCAGATCGTTCGCTCACGAACTGAGACGAGCCGTTACTCTGCCCGCTCGCCGAAGATCGCGCGACCGATGCGAACCATGGTGGCTCCCTCCTCAATCGCGATTTCGAAGTCGTTGCTCATCCCCATACTCAGCTCGGGGAGTGCCCACCCGGTGACGTGTTCCATGTGGTCGCGTACACGGCGAAGCCGGACGAACGTTGAGCGGGCATCGTCGGGATCCCTGGAATACGGGGCGATGGTCATGAGGCCCAGGAGATGAATCGACGGCACGTTGACGAGCTGCTGGACAAGTCCTTCCACGTCGGCTTCGGCAACCCCGAAACGGGTTGGGAGCCCGGTGAGCTCGACCTCGAGCATGACGCCGATCGGATCGCGTCCGGGCGGCCGGTGGGATGACAGCGCATCCGCAACCCGCCAGCTGTCGACCGAGTGCACGAAGTCGAAGAGCGCAGCTGCGCGGCCGGCCTTGTTGGTCTGCAGGTGGCCGATCAGGTGCCAGCTGGCCGCGTTTCGCACGTCACGCTGTTTGTCAGCCGCCTCCTGAATTCGGTTCTCGCCGATGTCCTCCACGCCGGCTGCAATGGCTTCGTCGACGCGCGATGCGCTGACCCCCTTGGTCACGGCGATCAGGCGAACATCCTGCGGATCACGATCGGAACGCACCGCGGCGGCCGCGATCCTAGCGCGCACCGCTTCGAGCCGGTCCGCGACCGGCGAGGCCTCCTCCACGGCTGCCAGCTTACTTGCCCAGGTCGAGTGGGAGCTCGCGACCATCCGTGTCGCGGCGTTTGCGCGACCGCCGAGCGGTGTCGGGGCGCGTTCCCGGGGGATGTGCGAGCACGTCCTCGATGGTTGCGCGCATCTCCTGGGCGTCCTTGAACGAGCGATACACCGAAGCAAATCGAATATATGCGATCTCGTCGATCTCACGAAGACGCGCCATCACCATCGCGCCGACCTCACGGCTCGGCACCTCCGAGAGGTTCTGACTCCGCAGGGCGTTCTCGATCTCCGCCACCATCATCTCCAGGTTGCCCGGAGCGAGCTTGGTCTTCTTCGACGCCATCACCAGCCCCGAGAGCAGCTTGGGACGGCTGAACTCCTCGCGCCGCCCGTCTTTCTTGACGACGTAGAGCGGTGGCACCTCGACGCGTTCGTATGTGGTGAAACGCTTGCCGCAGCCGAGGCACTCTCGACGGCGGCGAATCGCCTCACCGGTCTCGGAATCGCGCGAGTCGACGACCTTGATGTCCGTCTCGCCGCAGAACGGGCACTTCACCTGCTGCCCCCTGGAGGCTTGGGGTGCAGCTCCGGCCGGCCGATCCGCCGCGACCGGAGCTGCACCGAACCCAAACCTACCGACGGTCCCTCAGAAACGCGGGGATGTCCAGGTCGTCGACGCTGTACGGCCCGGTGGGCTTGCCCCCGACGGTGAACGCGGGCTGGCGTTGCTCGGAGGCCATCGGTCGCGCCGACGGCTCGTAGCTGAGGGTGCCGATGACGTCGATCTGGCCGGTGAACCCGGTGGCGATCACGGTGATCTTCACCTCGCCCTTCATGTGCTCGTCGATGACCGTGCCGAAGATGATCTGCGCATCGGCATCGGCGGACTCGCTGACGAGCTGCGCCGCCTCATTGACCTCGTAGAGGGTGAGGTCCGGGCCGCCTGTAACGTTGAGCAGGATGCCCTTGGCGCCGGCGATGGTGGTCTCGAGCAGCGGGCTGGCGACCGCATCCTTGGCCGCGTCCGCGGCCCGCGTGTCGCCGCTCCCGAATCCGATGCCCATGAGCGCCTGACCCTGGCCCTGCATGATCGTCTTCACGTCCGCGAAGTCGAGGTTGATCAATCCTGGGAAGACGATGAGATCGCTGATGCCCTGCACGCCCTGGCGCAGCACGTCGTCGGCGACCTTGAATGCGTCACCGATTGGCGTCTTCTTGTCGACCACCTGCATCAGTCGCTCGTTCGGGATCGTGATCAGCGTGTCGACACGACCCTGGAGGTTGGCGATGCCCTCCTCCGCCGACTTCTGACGGCGCAGACCCTCGAAGCGAAATGGTTTGGTCACCACCCCGATCGTGAGCGCCCCGGACTCGCGGGCGATCTCGGCGATGATCGGTGCGGCGCCGGTGCCCGTGCCACCGCCCATGCCGGCGGTGATGAACACCATGTCGCTGTCGGCGAGCGCTTTGGTCAGCTCCTCACGCAACTCCTCGGCCGCGTCCTGCCCCTTCTGAGGATCGCCGCCCGCGCCCAGCCCACGGGTGAGCTTGCCGCCGATGCGGATCTTGAGATGAGCGGACGACGAGCTGAGCGCCTGGTGGTCGGTGTTGATCGCGATGAACTCAACGCCCTTGAGGTTGCTCCGGATCATGCGGTTCACGGCATTGCTGCCGCCGCCGCCGACCCCCACGACGCGGATGCGGGCGTTGCCGTCAAGAGTCCGGTCGAGGTCTGCCATGAGTTTCTCCTCGCGTTGCGTTGTCGTTTCTCGGGTTGGGGGCGAGTGCGGCGACGATCTCCGGCGGGCCAGTGCATCCCCGGGCTGGTCGAGTCCCTGCGTGCGCAGGTGATCAAAATAGGTCACGAAACCACCTCGAGAACTTGACTCCGGCGGCGGGCCCGTCCGAGCTCTTGCCGTTGGAGCGCGACGGTTTGCGTGCGACGTTACTCCGGGCTCCCCAGCGCAGCAGACCGACCACCGTCGCGTGGCTGGGTCCGCGAATCTCGTCGTTCATGCCGTGCAACCCCTGGGGTGCGGCCACGCGCGCGGGCAGATTCGTCTGCTGCTGCACCACCTCCGCGAACCCGCGCAGCAGCGCGCCACCACCAGTGAGCACGATGCCACCGGGGAACATGCCGAGCGGCCCGGCCCGCTCCACCTCGGCTGCGATCAGCGACGCCATCTCGCGTGCACGCGGGCCGATGATCTCCGCGAGATACCGTTGCGGCACACCGACGGGCTCGTCGTACCCCATGGGCGTCAGAGTCACCTCTGCGTCGGCGGGGAGCGTGAGCTGCAGGCAGTGTCCGAAATTCCGTTTCACGGTCTCGGCGGTCTCGAGGTCGCAGCGCAGTCCGACCGCAAGGTCCGCGGTGACATGGTTGCCGCCGACCGGGATCACGCTCGTATGCACGATGCTGCCGCGCGCGAAGACCGCGATATCGCTGGTGCCACCACCGACATCGACCACGACGACACCACGCTCGATCTCATCCTCGGTGACGACTGCCTCAGCGGATGCAAGCACCTGGAGGACCATGTCGTCGACGTTGAGCCCCGCTTTGTGCACGACCTTGACGACGTTCTGAATCGCTGTGTTCGCACCGGTGATGATGTGCGCGTCAACCTCGAGCCGGTTGCCGGCCATGCCAACGGCGTCGCGAACACCTTCCTGGCCATCGATGGTGAAGTGCTGCGGGAGCACATGCACGATGCGGCGCTCGGATGGAACACTCACCGCCCGTGCGGCGTCGATGGCGCGATGCACATCCTGGTCGCGCACCTCGCGGTGACCGGCCTCGACGGCAACCACTCCGCGGCTGTTCTGCGAGGTGATGTGTCCCCCGGCGATCCCGACCACGGCGGAGTCGATGGCTACACCGGACATCTGCTCTGCCATGTCCACCGCCTCGGCCACCGCCTCGGCGGCACGGTCGATCTCGACGACCGCTCCCTTGCGGACACCCCTGGACGCGACCAGGCCGACACCCAGGACTCGGAGACCGGTGCTCTCAAGATCTGCCACGGCGCAGCAGACTTTGGTTGTTCCGAGATCGAGTGCGAAGACGCGGCGAGGACGGGTCACTGATTGGTCTCCGAGTGTAGCCGTCGCGGGTGCGCCCTTCAAGGGTTTTCAGGCGCAAAACCGCAAGATGCTGGGTTCGCGCCACCAGTATGCCACAACATGTTGGTTGTCTTCGAGAGGCGAGGGTGCCTGTTGCGGGCATTCCCTAGTCCAATCCCAGCGCGCCGGGATTACCCGTCTCCTCACGCTGGAGACACGGACAGGGCCTCGCCACTGCACCTTCTGGACGAGGCCCTGTGCGCCGCGGTCTGAGTGGACCGCCGAAGCTGCGCAACCGTAGCACCGCCGGCCGATTGCGTCTACGTCTCGAGAACGGTCTTCCCCCGCAGGTCGCCCGACGCCATTGCGGCAAACGCGACCGCCGCGTCGCGGAGCGGATGCGTCGAGCCGATCAGCGGTCGCAGCGCACCGGTGGCGCAGAGGTCGACAAGCCGGCGCAGCTCCCCGCGTGTCCCCATCGTCGTTCCGGCCACGGTGACGCTTCGGAAGAAGATCCGATTCAGCTGCGCGGGCGGGTTGGCGCCGCCGGTGGCACCGGGGACGACCACGACCCCTCCCGGTTTGACGGCTTTGAGGCTGAGGTCCCAGGTGGGCTCGCCGACGGTGTCGACCACCGCGTCCACGCCCACACCGCCGGTGGCTCCGATCACGGCTCGAGTGGTCTCGCGCTCGAGCGGGAACGCCGCCTCAGCGCCGAGATCCACCGCGAGCGCCCGCTTGGCCTCGTCGCGTGATGTGGCGAAGACGGTGATCCCGGCGAGCCGTGCGAGCAGGATGCAGGCGGTGGCGACGCCGCCGCTGGCGCCCTGAACGAGCACGCTCATACCCGGGTGGAGCCCCGCACGCGTGAAGAGCGCGCGATATGCGGTCAGGTATGCGGTGGGGAGGCATGCCGCATCGGCAAAGCTCACCTGGTTCGGGATCGGGATCAGGTTCTCGCTCGGGATCTCGACGTACTCAGCGAGCGCCCCGGACAGCGGAGGCTCGCTCAGCATCCGGAAGGTGCGGCAGGCGAGCGGGGCATCGCTCAGGCACGCCGCGCAGTGCCCGCAGGTCGTGATCGGATAGACGACCACCCGGGCGCCGATCTCCGGCGCCCCCTCGGGAGGATCGCCGCCGTAGCCGGCGACCTCGCCGGCGGCGTCACACCCGAGGATCTGGGGCGGGATCACCGGGGTGGATGACACCCCTCGCAGAGTCCAGAGGTCGTGGTGATTGAGCGATGCGGCACGCACCCTCACGAGCGCCCATCCGGGCCGCGGCGACGGCGTGGGCTGGTCCCCGACCGCGAGATTCGCGAGCGGATCATCGCCACCAACGGCCGACGCGTATGCCGCAAGCATTTGGCGGACCGTAGCATGTGCTCACCATGCGTCTCGATAGCGTCCTTGAAGGTCGGCGCCAGCCGGTCTTCTCCTTCGAGTTCTTCCCGCCGAAGACCGACGACGGCGTGCGCCAGCTCTTCGAGGCGATCTCGCATCTCCGCGAGCTGGAGCCGACATTCGTCTCGGTGACGTACGGCGCAGGGGGCTCGGTGCGAACCCGGACGGTCGAGGTGGTGACGCGGATCCGCCGTGAGCTCGACATCGAGCCGGTGGCGCACCTGACCTGCGTCGACGCCACAGTCGCCGACCTGCAGGGCATCCTCGACGGCCTGCGTGACGCGGGGATCGACAACGTCCTGGCACTCCGCGGGGATCCGCCGGAAGGTACCGAGCGTTTCACGGCGACCGCCGGAGGGTTGGCGCATGGCAGCGAGCTGATCGAGATGATCACGAGCCGCTACGCCTTCTGCGTCGGGAGCGCTTGCTATCCAGAAAAGCACCCCGAGTCAGCGGATGCCGACGAGGACGTGCGCTCCGCGCTGCGCAAGGCCGACGCCGGCGCCAGCTACCTGATCACGAACCTCTTCTTCGACAACCGGCCGTACTTCGACTTCGTCGCGAGGGCACGTGCGGCCGGAGTCACCGTTCCGATCATCCCGGGGATCATGCCGGTCACCAACGTCGGACAGATCCGGCGGTTCACGTCCAAGATCGGCGCCACCATTCCCGAAGCGCTCCTGGACGCTCTGCGGTCGCGCGAGGACGACCCTGAAGCGGTGCTGCAGCTCGGTGTGGCCTGGGCGACGCTCCAGTGCGCTGAGCTGCTCGCGGGAGGTGCGCCGGGCGTCCACTTCTTCACGATGAATCGCTCGCCGGCGACCCGCGCGATCCTCTCCGCGCTGCGCGCCGCGCGACCGTGGGAGCGAGTCCGCTAGGGGGTCGACCGATCAGGGTGAGGCCGTCGGGGTCGCCGGCGGCGGCGTGACCAGCGTGATCCCGGACGTCGGGCCGGCGCTCGACGATGGTGTCGGCGTGGGGGTTGGACGCGGCGTCGGTGGGGCGGTCGGCGGAGCCACTGCTGACGCCGCGGGCGCAGGCATGACGGCGGGAGCAACCGGGAGCATCGCGGCGGTCACCTCGGCGGGCAGTCCCGGGTGTCCGCCGCTCACCGGATTTGACGGGGCCTCGACGTCGATGTAGCCGAACGCCGGCTTGACGAAGCTGAGCCGGCCTTTCAGGGCGGCCAGCGTCTCGATCTGCGCGGGAACCGCATGCAGCGCATCCTCGGTGTCGAGGTGGCCAAGGACGGCACGCCAGCCGGTGCTCGCCCAGAGGCTGACGACGTCATCGGCGCCCCAGAGGTACGCTGCTACCGAGCAGCCGAATACCGCCGGGAAGCGCCGCGAGATCGACGCCAGCAACTCGACCAGCACGGGGTTGATCGGCTGGGGCGAGCCGGCCCGGTCATCGATGAGCACGGGAATGCCGCTTCGCGCGGCCGGGGTCGCGTCGATGCCGGGAAGCGTGGCTCCGTCCGAGGCAACCAGCGTGTCGGTGCCGTCACGGCGGATGCGCAGCATCGGCGACCGTTCGACGACGGAGATCTGGACGGTCGCGGGCAGTTCGGTGGTCACGACGGCGCTCGCGACCCAGGGAAGTGACTGCACGCGGCTCTGGATGGCTGCGCCGTTGATCGTGAAGATGCTCTGCTCCGGCACCTCCGCCGCCGCGACCACGGCGCCGGTCGTGATCAGGTGCGTGCCGACCACCGTCACCTGGCGGACCTGGAATCCCGGCAGGGTCAGCGCCAACGCCAGCAGCCCCACCTGCACCGTCAGCGCCGCGACGGCGATCAGCCTCCTGCGCCACGACGTGGATGTGCGGCGCTTGGCGGGAGGCGGCGCCGCCGCGGTGGCAGGGCGGGCGTGGCGCCGCTTGCGGGGTGACGCCTGGAGCTTGGTTCCTGGGCTGAGCGCGAGCCGGCGCACGGCACGGGATGAGTCCGCGATGAGTGCCGCCTGGGCGCGAACCAGGGCGACATGGCGCGCGCGCTCGTCGAGCATCTCGGTGCTCACAGGGCGTGCTCGGTGCGGTGATGACGTTGCATGGACGCAGGCTGAGACGTGTGCTGAAACGTTGGGGCCGCACGGGGCCGGGCCGATTATCTCCCAGCCAGCGGCGGTGTGACCGCCCTAAGCATCACCGGCGCGCGCTACGGGAAGGTACGTATCCGGCAGATCGTTGGCGAACAGGACCACATCCCCCGGTTGGGCAAGGCTTTGGAGCAGCTTGGTGGCATCGTCGAGCGTGCCGGCCACATGGATGCGATCCTCGCCCATGCCCCCGGCACGCAGACCGGCGCACAACGCCTCACTCGTTTTCGCCGACATGACGATGACGTGGTCGCACACCTTCGCAGCGTGCTCGCCATAGCGGCGGTTCTCGTCCGTCTCGACGCTGCCGAGCTCGACGAGCCCCGGAGTGATCAGGAACTTGTGCGGCGCGCTCATCGAAGCGAGGACTTCCAGACCGTTGTGCACGCCCACCGGGTTGGCGTTGTACGAGTCGTCGATCACGATGAGCGGACCCGCAGTCTTCATCAGCTCGAGGCGATGCTCGACCTGCTCCAGCGAGGCCGCCGCGGCGATGGCACCCTCGATTGAGTATCCCAGCGTGACCACCGCGGCGAGCGCTGCGCTGACGTTGGCCACCTGGTGACGGCCGAGCAGCGGGATGGCCACCTCACGATCGAGACCGTGCGTATCCCAGCGCCAGCGAAAGGTCGCGCCACGTGCGTCGACGCGGATCGATGACGCGACGACATCGGCGTCGGCGGTTGCTCCGTCGTTCTCGAGTGCAAAGCGAATCAGCCGGCGCTGGTCAGCGCGTGCACGCTGCGCGAGCAGCGCACCGGGCTCATCCCCGGTGTGGAGGATCAGCGCCCCGTCTGCCGGGAGCGCAAGTGCGACTTCGTACATCGCGCCGGCGATGCGGTCGATGGTGCTGAAGCGCTCCAGGTGTTGCGGCCCGATCGCGGTGATGATGGCGATGCCCGGATGCACGAGATCGCTCATCGCGGCGATCTCCCCCGGCGCGTACGCATCCATCTCGACGATGAACACCCGGTTCTCGGGGGTGAGATCCTCGTTGATCACCCGGGTGACACCCATCAGTGTGTTGAAGCTCTTGCGGGTCGGCAACGTGTTCACGCTGGGCTGCAGCAACTGAGCAAGGATGTGCTTGGTGCTGGTCTTGCCGTAGCTGCCGACCACCGCGACCACGACGGGGTCGACCATCTCGATGCGCGCCGCCGCGAGCGCGAGATAGTGACGGCGGATCCGCGCCTCGGCGGGCCTGGTGACAACATTGGCCGCAACCAGGAGGATCTCGCTGAGGCCCGTGACCAGGCCCGCGGCGATCAGCACGAGGATCGCGGAGACGATCGGATGCAGCTCGACGATGCCGAGTGCGAGGCCCGCCGCGAGCACCACGGCGAGGAATCCACCTGCGATGAGCAGGCGGCGCATCCGGGCGGTCATCACCAGCGGCCGCTTTGGAGAGGTCCAGCGCCAGGTGAATTGCGCCGCGGCGGCCGACACCAGCCAGGCGATGGCGATCCCAACGGGCCGGGCTGCAGGCAGGATGGCGGCGACGCTGAGCGCCACCGCTCCCAGCAGCAGCCCGAGCCACACTGCGCGATGCGCGAGCCACTCGCGGGTCAGGCCCCAGCGCAGGAAGCGAACCGATTCGTACTCCTCGATCTGGAACATCCGCGCCGCGACGAGGACGATACGGAAGATGAGCACCACCCAGACGACCGCTGCGAGCGCGACGAGCGGGCCGACAAGCGGGCTCACGCCGTGCCCTGCTCCTGGTTGTCACGCAGGAAGACGTCGACGATCCGGCAGAACCGAGCGGGTTGCTCGAGGTAGGCAAAGTGGCCGGCGCCCTCGAAGACGACGAGCCCGGCGTCGGGGATGAGGCGCTCCATGAGCTTCCCATTCTCGAGCGGAGCCTCGGCATCGTGCTCCCCCCAGATGAGCAGGACCGGGAGACGGATCTTGGGGAGCAGCGCGCGCAGGTCCTCGTTGACGATCCGGACGAGCGTGCCCCGCATGACTCCGGACACCGCGCGATAGTCCGCGGAGCCGCGGCTGTCCGCATTGCGTCCTGCGGCGCGGCGGAGCGCTCCGGGCATCAGCGTCGAGCGCTCCAGTGTGCGGAGCAGCTTGTAGGTGCGCACGCGCGCGACGCCGAGAAGCGTCCTGCGCGGACGGACCCCGGCGCTTCCCGCGAGCACCATCCGTCGCACCCGCTCGGGGTGGGTCGCGGCCATGACGATCCCGATCCGCCCGCCATTGGAGTGCCCGATCAGGTCGCAGCGTTCCACGCCGAGACGATCGAGCAGGGCGATGCACCATGCGGCGTAGTCATGCACCGACCACGCGGTGTGAGGCTCAGGGGTGGCACCGAAGCCAGGCAGATCCGGAACGATCAGACGCCGTCCCGGCTGCAGCGCATCGAGAATCGGGACGAAGAGCTCGGACGAGACACCCCAGCCGTGGAGGAGCAGCAGCGGAGACCCGCTCCCACGATCCTGCATCGCGGCGCGTGGGATCTCGCCTGCAGGCCCGGCCTCGATCGCCCGGTCCCCACCCAGGTCGCCGTTCAGCCCGGCCGACCCGTGAGCAGCCACGTGTCGATCGACGCGATGGTTGCCTGCCGCTCTCGATGCCGTGCCATCGCCATGTCGATGAGCCGGGTCAGGAGCACGTCGAACGGCATCCCTGACGCCTCCCACAGATAGAAGGACAGCGACCCCGGGAGCGTGTTCAGCTCGTTGACGACGAACGAGTCACGTTCGGGTGAGACGAGGAAGTCGATCCGGGTCACGCCCGCGGCGCCGATCGCGCGAAACGACGCCATCGCCGTGTCCTGGATGCGCTTCGTCAACGAGTCGGAGATGGGCGCTGGGATGATGCGCTGCGAGCTCTTCATCCCACCGGCAGGCCCCTTGGCGCCACCCTTCGCCTTTGCGCCGCTGAGATATTTGTCCGCGTAGCTGAGCGTGCCCGTGCTCACCGGCTGCTCACACACCGACGCATCGACATCGTCTCCGGATCCGAGCACCGAGCAATTCACCTCGATGCTGCCGTCCTGTGCCTGCTCGGCGAGTATCGAGGTGTCGTACCCGAAGGCGACCTCGAGGGCGTCGCGCAGCTGCTCGTCACGCTCCACTCGTGCAACGCCGATGCTCGACCCGAGCCGGCGCGGCTTGACGTACATCGGGAATCCGGGGCGCTGCGCGAGGTCGGCGCACACCCCATCGGGATCGCCGAGCCAGCGTGTGCGCGCCACCATCACGTCGTCGAGGACCGGGATGCCCGCACCGCGAAGCGTGGTGCGAGACAGGCGCTTGTCCATGCTCACCGCCGCAGACGCGACGTCGCATCCGCAGTACGGCAGCGCCGCCAGCTCGAAGAGGCCCTGCAGCGTGCCGTCCTCACCGTTGGATCCGTGCACCAACGGCATGGCGACGTCGAAGCGCGCCACTGCACGCGCGCCCCCGCCGAGCAGGCCCCGGCGGGCGTCCACCTCCACGAGCTCGCCCGCGCTGCTCGGATCCGGTCGCATGGTGACACGCGTGGAGGCTGCGATCAGCCGATCGATGTCCTTGTAGCGTTCGAGCTGGAGCAGGTGCTCGCCCGTGTACCAGGCCCCCGACTTGGCGATGTACACGGGTACCGGAACGAACCGATCGGCGGGCAGCGCCGCCATGGCCTGCTGCGCGGTGATGACCGACACCTCGTGCTCGACCGACCGGCTGCCGAAGAAGACACCGACCCTCAGCCGCTCACTCATGGGGGTCACCGGGTCCGTGGTCGCCGAGGACGATGATCTCCCGCTCAAGATCGACACCGAACTGCCGATGCACCGTGTCGTGCGCGATCGCAACGAGGTCGAGGACATCGGCAGCTGTCGCGTGATCCACGTTGACGATGAAGTTCGCGTGTTTCGGGGAGATCTGCGCACCGCCGGAGCGGCGCCCCTTGAGACCGGCGGCTTCGATGAGCCGCCCAGCCCTGTCACCGGGCGGGTTCTTGAAGACGCTTCCGAGGCTGCGGATCCCGTATGGCTGCGACGCCTTGCGCTCCGCCTGTATGGCATCGGTACGTTCGCGAACCCGGTCCGGGTCGTCAGCGTGCACGCGCAGACGGGCGCTGACGATCGCATTGCTCGCGAGACCATCCTTGAAGCGGGAATGGCGGTAGCCGAAATCACACTCCGCAGCCGAGAGCGTGACGGCCTCCCCCATCGGATCCAGCGAGGTGCAGTCGACCAGCACGTCCGCCATCTCCGTCCCGAACGCGCCGGCGTTGCCGAACACGCTTGCGCCGCACGTGCCCGGCACGCCGATGCCGAACTCGAGGCCGGCCAGGCCGCGCGACGCGCAGTCCAACGCCACGCGCGGCATCATGCAGCCCGCACCGAGCTCGACGGTGTGTTCGTCGGCGACGCGGAACCTCCGATCGTTGTGGCGTACCACCAGGCCGTCGACGCCGGCATCGCCGATGAGCGCGTTGCTCCCAGCCCCGATCATCGTCACCGGGATTCCGGACACGCCGCAGCGGCGCACGAGGTCGGCGAGGACGTTGACGTCGCGGGTGGCGATGTACCAGCGGGCCGGGCCGCCCACGCCGAACTGGCTGTGACGGCCGAGCGGCTCGTTGCTGAGTACGCCCGGAAACGTGTCGAGCCAGTCACCGGCGGACACCCTGCGCCTCCAGGGCATCGCGGAGCCGCGGCGCCAGCCTGTCGAACCCCCCGAGGGAGAGCACGAGCAGAACGTCGCCGGGTCGCGTGATCCGCATGACCAGGTCGATTGCGTCGTCGCTCGATGTGACCACGTGTACGGCGCCAGCCTGCCCGGCGCGCTCGGCGACATCCTGGCTGGACACCGTCTTGGGCATGCCGCGCTCACGGGCCTCCTCGATCGGCCCGATCACCACGACGTCCGCGCCGGTGAAGCTGCGCCGGTAATCCTCGAGCAGGCGGCTCACGCGCGAGTACGTGTGCGGGGTGTGGATGGCGATGAGGCGCCGCCTCGGATAGCGCTGCCGCGCAGCGGCGATCGCGGCCGACACCTCGGTCGGGTGATGCGCGTAGTCGTCGACGACTACCACATCCGCGGTCTCGCCGAGGATCTGAAACCGGCGCGCCGGACCGCGGAAATCCGCGCACGCAGCAACCGCGATCGCCGGATCGACGCCAGCGTACGCCGCGAGGATCAGGGCCGCACACGCGTTCTGCGCATTGTGGATGCCGGGAAAGGTCAGCACGACGTCGAGCGGCGCGTCCCGACGCCGCTCGACGAGGAAGCGCTGCATGCCGTCCTGATCGCGCGCTTCCCGGATCCGCCAGTCGCTCCCAACGTTCGTGCCATATGTGACGACAACACTCGGGGTGGCGTCACGGAGTGCGAGACACTCGGGATCGTCCGCGCACAGAGCGAGCACGCCGTCCGCAGGCATCGTGGAGGCCAGTTCGACGAACGGCTCGCGGTACGCGTCGAGGCTCGAGTAGACGTCGGGATGATCGAGTTCGAGGCGGGTGACGCATGCGCCGTGAGGCCTGGTGTGCAGGAACTTCGGGCGTGGGTCCCACGGCGCCGATGTGTATTCGTCGCCTTCGAACACGAAGGGACCGGTCCCGAGTCTCGAGGTCCCGCCGAGATCGAGCGATGTCGAGCCGAGGCGGAATCCGGGGTCCAGGCCGGCGCGCTCAAGGATGTGGACGAGCAGCGCCGATGTCGTGGTCTTGCCGTGGGTGCCGCAGACGGTCAGGCGGAGACGATCGCCCGCAAGGCTCACGTAGAACTCGATCTCGCTGACGCAGCGGAGGCCGCGCGCGCGCACCGCCTCGAGTTCCCGGTTTGCCGGGCGGGTCTGATTGCCCACCACCACGAGGTCGGGCACCCCCCAGCGGTCGAGGTTGGCCGGATCGCTGTGATTCTCCCACTCGATGCCCGCGGCCGTCACGGCATCGCTCATCGGCGGGTATGCGTGGTCGTCCGAGCCGGTGACCCGGTCGCCACGCTCCTGAGCGAGGCTGGCCGCCCCGAAGGTCGCGTAGCCGCAGATACCGAGCACGTGCACATGCATCATCGTCAGGCGGCCTCGCTCCGGGACGGTCCCGCCGCCTCGACGATGAGCCGCACCACCGAGTCGGTGGCATCGGGAAGGCCAAGCGCGCGGCTCGCGGCGGCCATCGCCTGCCAGCGCGCCGGATCGTCAACCAGCGCGCGGATTTCGGCGCCGATCCGCGCGGGCGTGCAATCGGCGTCGTCGATGCGCATGGCCGCGCCGGCGGCGACGTACGGGGTGGTGTTGTGGAGCTGATGTCCGCCGGCATGCGGGTAGGGGACGACGATCATCGGGCGGCCGAGCGCCGAGCACTCGGCGATCGATGATCCGCCCGCGCGCATCAGCACGAGATCGCTCGCCGCGATCCGTTCCGCCATGTCGTCGAAGAAGGCGGCAGCCGTGTACCGCGCCGCCAGGCGTGGTGGCAGCGCCGCGGCGGCGCGACCCACCGCCTCGAAGTCCAGGCTGCCGCACTGATGCACTATGCGCAGCTCGGGGTCGCCGCTGAGCAGCTCGACCATGCAGCCGGTGATCGCGCGATTGAGCCGCCTCGCACCCTGCGACCCGCCGGTGACCAGGACCGATCGGAGCCGATCGCCCAGCGGGCGGGTCTGGATCGCCAGGACCTCGGCGCGGATCGGATTGCCCGTATGGACGACCCGGGCGTGGGGCAGGTGGGCAGCGGTCTCGGCGAAGGAGGCGGCCACCACGCGGGCTCGCCGGGCGAGCATCCGTGTCGCGCGACCCGGAACCGCATTCTGCTCGAGGAGCACCACCGGAATTCGCTGCGCCAGGGCCGCCACCACCACAGGTACCGACACGTAGCCGCCGGCACCGACGACGACGTCGGGCCGCATCCGGCGAAGCAGCCGTCGTGCGGCGATGGTAGCCCGCGTCAACTGGCTGGTCGCGCGGGCGACTCCGCCAGGGCTCCCGACGTCGACGCCGCTGATGTCGAGGGTCTCGAGGTGGAGCCCGGCCGCGACCACGAGTCGCTCGGCAACACCGTCACGGCGGCCGACCACGGCCACCTCGTCGTCAGGCCGATCGTTTCGGAGCGCGAGCGCGACCGCCAGTGCCGGCGTCAAGTGACCCCCAGTTCCCCCCCCAGCGATCAACGTGCGCACGTTTGGTTGTCCCTTGCCGTCGACCCTGGGCGGAGATGTTGAGCAGGATGCCCATGCCCACGAGGGTGGTCGCCAGCGAGGTGCCACCGTAGCTGATGAAGGGCAGCGGGATGCCCGTCGTGGGGATGACCCCGGTCACCGCCATCACGTTGATGAACGCCTGCATGCAGATCCACGAGGTGATGCCTCCCGCGAGCAGGGCGCCGAATCGGTCCGGCGCCCGAAGCGAGGCGCGGACGCCGCGCCATGCAAGGAAGAGGAACGCCCCGAGCACCGCGACAGTTCCGATGAGCCCGAGTTCCTCGCCAATGATCGCGAAGATGAAGTCGGTGTGCGCCTCAGGGAGCCACTCGTACTTCTGCACCGAGTTGCCCAACCCGACCCCGAAGATCCCACCGGAGCCGAAGGCGTAGAGCGCCTGGCAGTTCTGGAACCCGGAGCCGAGGGCGGCGGCGCAGGGGTTGAGGAAGTGCGCGAGGCGGTCCGCCCGGTAGGCGACGAGCCCCACCAGGGCGATGCTCGACGCGCCGAAGCCGACGATGATCAGCAGCAGGTGGCGCTTCCGCGCCCCGGCCAGCGCGAGCAGGATCAGCGAGGTCGCCGCGATGACGATCGAGCTCCCGAAGTCGCGCTCGGCGAGCACCAGCCCGAGCAGCGCCGCCAGCACGATGATGTAGTCGCGAACGCCGCGGAGGCTCCGCACCGACCCCTCGCGGTCGGTGAGCCAGCGCGAGAAGAACACGATCGCCACCCCGACGGCGATCGCCGACGGCTGGACCGAGAGGGGACCGACCTGGAACCAGCGCTGGGCGCCGAAGTGCCTGGCTCCCACGTGGGGGACCAGCACCAGGACGAGCAGCGCGAGCATCGCGAGCATGGCCGGCCGGGCGAGCCTCGAGAGCTTGTGGTAGTCGATCCTCGCGGCCACCACGAGACCGACCCCACCCAGCGCCGCCCCGATCAGCTGATGGGCGAAGAAGTAGTTCGGGTCGTTGTACCAGAGGAAGCCGAGCGCCTCCGAGGCGCTGTAGACCATCACCAGCCCGAAGCCGACCAGCCCGACGACGATGATCATCAGCCAGCCGTCGACCCCTGCGGCCGCTGCGGCGCGATCGGCGAACGCGAAGGCTCCGGCAACCCGTGCGCCACCGGGCCAGCGCCATTTCCCCGCCAAGCCGCCGGTCAGCTTCCCGGCCCGCGCCGCCATCAGCCCTTGCTCACCGCATGCGCTAGACGATCGACTGCCTCACCGAATGCACGGCCACGCTCCTCGAAGTCGCCGAACTGGTCGAAGCTCTTGTATCCCGGGGCGAGCAGGACGACGTCACCGGCGCGGGCGAGCGACGCCGCGACCGCAACGGCGTCCTCGAGGGTCACCACCACCGTTCGGGCGGTGAAGTCCCGGCGTGCGAGCGCGTCGTCGAGCTCGGCCGCGCTCGCCCCGTTCAGCACCGCATGACGCGCCCGGACGACCACCTCGTCGGCGAGCGCCTCGATCGACGTGCCGGCGCCCTTGCCCCCGCCGATCCAGACGATCGTCCGGTCCGGGAACGAACGCAGCGCGGCCAGTGCGGATTCCACGTTCGTCGCCTTGCTGTCGTTGACCCAGAGCACGCCGTCCTGATCGCGAACGGTCTCGAGGCGATGCGGCACGGCGCGAAAGTCGCGCACCGCGCCGGCGATCGGTGAGGTCGTGACGCCGGCAGCGCGAGCCACCGCGGCGGCTGCAAGCACGTTCTGCAGGTTGTGCACTCCGAAGAGCGGAATGTCACCGACGGGGAGCACGGGCGTCTCGGCGTCGGCCCCGACGATGACGACGTCCTCGCCTGCAACCGTCGCGCCATCGACGATGCCAGGGAGCAGGCCGAACTCGTGCACGCGGCACTGCGCCACGCTGGCCATGTGGCGCGTGACCGGGTCATCGAAGCCCAGGACCGCGTCATCGAGCGCGAACCGCACCAGGCGCCGCTTGGTCTCGGCGTATGCGGCGAAGTCACCGTGGCGGTCGAGGTGATCGGGAGTCACATTGAGAACGCAGGCGATCGCGCAACGGGGTTCGCGCACCAACTCGATCTGGAACGACGAGAGCTCGAGGACGACCCAGTCGGTGTCGCCGACCGCATCGAGGCGATCCAGCATGGTCATGCCGATGTTGCCGCCGAGGTGGACGCGTTCCCCGGCACGCTCGAGCATCGCGGCGACCAGGGCGGTGGTGGTCGTCTTGCCGTTGGTGCCGGTGATCCCGCAGATTCGAGCCCGGCAGCGTTCGAAGACGAGGTCCATCTCGCTGCGCACGGGCACGCCGTGTGCGCGCGCGATCTCGAGCTCTGGCGCATCCCAGGGCACACCCGGGCTCGGGCACACCATCAGCGCATCCGCAGCGACGTCGTCCGGATAGCCACCGAGGCGGACGTCGACGGTGTCCGGAAGCGTCGCGATGCGTTCGCGAATCGCCGGATTGTCAGAGCGATCGACGAGGACGACGGCGTGTCCCTCGCGAGCGAAGGTGGCGGCGCAGGCGAGCCCGCTGCGTCCCGCGCCGATCACCACGACCGGCTTGCGGGTCACGAGACCGGACCTGCGACGTGCGCGAACAGCACGGTGATGGCCGTACCGGCAGCCGCGGCCGCGGCGAAGGCGGCGACGAGCCGCCGCTCCCGGAGCCCGAGCTCCTCGAAGTGGTGATGGATGGGGCTCGCGCGCAACACCCGCGTACCGAATCTGCGAATCGCGGTCACGTTGACGACGACGCTCGCCGCCTCGACGACGAACACGATGCCGAGCACCGGCAGCAGCCACAGCAGGTGGAGTTCGGTGGTGAGCGCGACGATCGCGCATCCCAGCGCCAGCGACCCGGCGTCGCCCATGAAGACGCGGGCGGGGAACCAGTTGAAGATCAGGAACGCGACCACGGCGCCGGCGAGTGCCGCCGCGAGGAATGCGACCGCGAGGTCATCGCGCGTGACCGCGATGATCGCGATCCCGATGAACACCAGGGCCGTGCATGACGCGGCCAGCCCGTCGACCCCATCGGTGAGGTTGACCGCGTTGCTCGTGGCCACCACGGCCATCGCCACCACGACCGCGAGCCCCCAGCCGAGGTTCGGCGCACCAAGCCCAGGGAAGAACTGGTGCGTGAATCCGGCAATGGTGAGCCCGATCCCCACGAGGACACCGGTGACACCCTGAAGGCTGAGCTTCTGCCACACGGACAGCCCCATCCTGGTGACGTCCCTGATGTTGACGATGTCATCGAGCCCGCCGGCGATGGCCCCGGCGAGCAGCGCGAAGATCGCCACGAATCCCTCGCGGGAGCGATCGACCGCAAGCCACCCGATCAGCGCGATGAAGCAGAAGAGCGCGCCTCCGAGCGTGGGCGTTCCCTCCTTGGCGCGGTGGCTCGCCGGACTGTAGGAGGCGACGTGCTGACGCGCCCCGAATCGGACGAGGAGTCCGATGTAGGCCGGATACAGCAGGACGCCGGCCACGAAGGCGAGCACCCCGACGATGATGGTCTCTCTCATGGCTCGATCCGCCAGTCGTCGATCATCATCTCGGCCATCTGCCTCCAGATCGGTGCGGCGAGGATCGAGCCGAAGCGGTTACCGGCGGCCACCTGGGGGTTGTTCAGGATCACCATCATGGTGAACTGCGGGTTGGTGGCCGGCATGAACCCGACGAACGAGGCCACGACGTTCGGGCCATAGCCTCCCCCATTCGGCAGCGCCACCTGGGCTGTCCCGGTCTTGCCGGCGATCTCCGCGCTGTAGCCGGGGATCTTGGCGCGCTTGCCCTCGGCACCGGGATCGTTGACCACACCGACCATCATGTGCGCGAGGGTATTCGCAGCGGTGGCCGAGATGACGCGGCGGGTCACGGGGACGAAGGGCGTGGTCTTGCCGGTGTTGGGGTTGACGATGTCATTGACGACGTGCGGCTGCACCCACACCCCGCCGTTGGCGATGGCGTTCACGGCGGCCAGCATCTGCACGGGCGTGGTCACGAGGCCCTGGCCGAACGTCGCCTCGGCGTACTTGAGGGCGCCCCAGGACGAGGAGGGAGCCAGCGGGTTGCTGACCTCGCCGGCCAGGTCGATCCCGGTCGGTGCGCCGATACCGAAGGCGAGGAGGTTGTTGTAGAAGGCGTTCTGCCCCTCCATCTTCATGGCATCGATCGCGCCGTTGTTCAACGAATCGTCGAGCACCCACTGCATGCTGACGTTGCCGTGCGAGCGCCGGTCCCAGTCATGGATGAGATATCCATCGATGCGCTGCTGCTTCTCGTCGATCACCGTGGCCGGCGTGAAGGCGTTGTTGTTGAGGCCACCCGCGAAGGTGACGACCTTCATGATCGACCCGGGTTCGTATGGCTGGCTCACCGCCAGGTCCCGGAAGTCGGCGATGTTGCCGGATGTGTAGGTGTTCGCGTTGTACGACGGGTACTGCGCCCACGCGTCAATGGCCCCCGTCTTGGTATCCATGATCATCAGCGTGCCCGACGAGGACTTGGATGAGATCACGCCGTCGGCGAGCGCCAGGTCGGCCCAGTACTGCGTTTGCGAGTCGAGCCCGAGCTGCAGGTTATCGCCATTTGCGGCAGGAACCATCTGCTGCTGACCGAGTACGATGGCGTTGCCGTTGACGTCGGTCAAGGTCAACTCATGTCCATTCACGCCTGACAGGATCGAGTTGTAGTACCCCTCGAGACCGTACTGGCCGACACCGGCGGCGTTCACGAACCCGAGCAGGTTCGCCGCGAAGGAGTCACCCGGAACGGGTGAGGGCTCGTAGACGGTCTGCTCTGATGGGATTGTCCCCAGGCCACTGAGTCCGAGCGCCTGGAGCTTGTCGTTGACGTCCTGGGACACACCCTTCGCGAGGTAGTCGAATTGGTTGGGCTGATCCAGCACACGCAGCACCTGCGCCGAGGTGACCTGTAGGATCGGGGCGAGCATCCCCGCAACCTGGTCGCGATTGGCGGCGGGGATGAGGGCCGGGTCGGCGAACACGTCGAACACCTGGACATTGCTCACCAGGACCCGCCCATTCCGGTCGAGGATCACACCGCGCGTCGCGTGCAGCGTGATCGATGTCGTGTGCGACGCGGCGGCAGCGTGCGCGAGCGCCTTTCCCTGGATGATCTGGACCTGGATCAGGCGGCCGAACACCGCGGTTGCCATGGCGAGAAAGGCGAGGACCAACCAGAGCCCGCGCCGGCGCAGATCGGGTCCGTCAGTGAAGGCGTGCGCGTGCGCGGATCGTGCCGATCCCGGCGATCGGCGACGCGGGTTCATCGACCCGTACCGCTCCCGCCGAAGGCGCCATCAAGGGCGCCCACCAGCTGCTGCAAGGCGCTGTTCGTGTCGCTCCCGGTCAGCTGTTCCGCGGGAGGCGACGTGATCACCGTGTTGGGCGCAGCGGCGACGAATCCCCACTTTGCAGCCGGGCGCATGCCCATCTCCTGCGCTGCGGCGATGATCCGCTCGGACAACTCGAGGCGCGAGAGCTCGGCGTTGAGCTGAGAGTTCTGAGCGACAAGTTGTTGCTGCTGCGACGCGAGCCGCGTCGCCTGATACGTGGCAGTCGTGACGTGCGCCGTCTGGTTGACGTAGGCGACGCCGATTCCCGCGGCGACCGCGATCACCGGCAGCAACGGCAGCGGTGTGCGTGGTCCGCCGCGGCGGATGCGAAGCCGCCGAACCAGCGGCTCGAAGGGGACGTCGTCGACGCCGGCAGCCGTCGGAGTCGACGCGCGGTCGACGCCGTGTGCGAAACGCAAATTGGGCACTGCCCTGGTCTCCAGTGGTGAAACGTTGAGTGGGACGATGGAGGGGCACCCGACGGTGCCGGCCGGCGAACGCGGGGTGGCGGGGGGAGCCGCGCCTGGCGCGGCTCCCCCCTGGGGCGCGAAGTGAGGCGAAAGCGACTGAGGCGCTCGTCACCCCTCGGTGGCGAGCTTCTCCGCAACCCGCAGACGGGCCGAGCGTGACCTCGGGTTCGTGGCAAGTTCGGCCGGATCCGGCCGAATCACCTTGCGGGTGAGGAGAAAAAGAGTGGCCCGGTGGACGCAGGTGCAGTGGGGCTGTTGGGGCGGACAGACACAATTCTGAGCTGCGACGTGGAGTGCGTTCTTGACAAGGGTGTCCTCGAGAGAGTGAAAGGAGATGACCCCAAGACGCCCACCGGGCCGGAGGATGCTGATTGCTGCCTGCAGACCTCGTTCGAGGCTTTCCAGCTCGTGATTCACCGCGATGCGGAGCGCCTGGAATGTGCGCGTCGCCGGATGAATCCGCTTCGGCCAGAACCGCCGAGGCACCACCTGCTCCACGAGCTCACGGAGCTGCGTGGTGGTGGTGATCGGCGAGTGCTCTCGTGCTCTGACGATCCGGTTGGCGATCGATCGTGCGAATCGCTCGTCGCCGTAGTCTCGGATCATCGATGTCAGCTCGTCCGCGGTGAGCGAGTCGACGAGATGGGCGGCGGTCATGCCGGAGCTCGGATTCATGCGCATGTCGAGCGGCCCGTCGAAGCGGAAGCTGAAACCACGGGCCGGGTCGTCGAGCTGGAGCGACGAGATGCCGAGGTCGAAGACGACGACGTCCGCTGCCGTCACGCCGGTGGCGTGGACGATGGCCTCGAGGTCGGCGAAATCACCCTGGACGATCTCGACGTCGTCGCGGCCGCCGAGGCGGGCGCGGCCAGCGTCGACAGCGCTCTGATCGCGATCGATCGCGATCACCCGGCCGCCCGGGGAGACGCGCTCGAGGAGCGCGGACGTGACCCCGCCGGCGCCGAACGTGGCGTCGACGGCAATCTGCCCGGGCCGGGGCTGCAGGCTCTCTATGAGGGGTGTGAGAAGGACCGGCCGGTGGCCCGCGCCGTCAGGCGACGGGATACCGGGCGTGGCGCCGTCGCGAGTCCCCGTGCCGGCCACGAACAACAGGGGGATGGTCATGTGGCTCTGCGAATCCGTCTGGGGCGCTCACGCCGGAGACGGAGATGCGGACGTGCCGCGCTGGTGCACCAGGTCCCAGACCTGGGTGAACTCGTCGGGGTCCAGCTCGGATTGCTGGTTCCAGATTTCCTCGGCGGTGATCTCGACGCCGGTGTCGAGCCCGACGAAGACAGCCATGTCGGCGATCTGGGCGAAAGCCCGGTGGTGGCCCGAGAGGAGCAGGCGACCCTGCGCGTCGAGCTCGAAGGGGTAGCTGTTGCCGGTGAGCCGGCGCATGAACCGCCGTTCCTGGGCGGGCGTCTCAGCGGTGCGACGGAAGAGCTCCTTCTGGATCGCCCACTCATCGGGGGGCCAGATCATGAGACGCCGATCCGGCCCTGGGGCGACCACGCTGCCGTCGGGAAGGAATCGGCGCAGCGGGGCAGGGATCGCTACCCTTCCCTTCTCATCGACATGGTGCCGGTAGGTTCCACAGAACGTCACCGGAACACGCACCTCGACTCGCGCCTGCTCGAGCCTCTCCGTCGTCACGTCGGTTTCCCCACTACTCACCACTTTTCTCCACCGGCGCGCCGAACCCTAACACCTGTGTGGTGAGGCGTCAACGCAAACAAATGTACGCATCACGCCTGCGCGGAACGGTCGTCAGACGTCGAATCGAGGCGTTTCGTTGAGCAGGGTGGACAGGTCGGCTCCGCCGGTGACCTCGGTGGGATCGCCGCCTCGCCGGAAGAGGAGCGCCCCACCTGTCCCCCGGAGGTGCATCGCCGGGCCGTCGACCTCCAGCCAGCTCTGCTCGCGAAGCGCAATGACACAGGCGTCGTTCTCCTCGAGGAACTCCCGCAGACGCTCCTCGCGGGTCTCGCCGATGCGTGCCTCGGGCGGTGGCGGATCGATGTAGTGGGGGTTGATCTGGAAGGGCACCAGGTCGAACGCCGCGAAGCTCGGCGGCTGCACGATGGGCATGTCGTTGGTGGTTCGGATCGTCGGGCATGCGACGTTGGCTCCCGCGCTGGCGCCGATGTACGGGACGCCACCGTCGATCGCGGATCGAACGGTCTCGATCAACGAGAGTCGGTGCAGCGCGTTGACCAGCCGGAAGCTGTTGCCGCCGGTCACGAAGATCGCCTCGGCGGCCGCGATCGCCGCTTGGGGATCGTCAGCGGCATGGATCCCGGTGATCTCGACACCCTCCGGTGCGAGCCACTCCTGGAATCGCTCGGTGGCGCGATCATGGTCGCTCTGCGCGTACGGGATCATCACCGCCCGGCGTGCGCCGCGCAGATGCTCGACCACCGATGATCGAGCGGATCTGGCATCACCGCCGGCGTGCAGCAGCAACCGTCTGTGCATGAGCGCGATCTCCATGGCGAGGGTGGCGTGGACGAGCAGGCCCAGAGGATAAACTCGAGTGGCAAGCCGGCCAGACGGTCGCGGACGTTCGCGTCCGAGGAAAGTCCGGGCTCCGCAGAGCAGGGCGCTGGGTAACGCCCAGTCGGGGTGACCCGAAGGAGAGTGCCACAGAAAAGACACAGCCCCGGATCCGTCCGGGGCAATGGTGAAATGGTGGGGTAAGAGCCCACCGGCGGCCGGGTGACCGGCCGGCCAGGTAAACCCCGCCCGGAGCAAGGCCGAACAGAGACCGAGCGCTTCGGCGCTCAGGAGTTGCTCGCTCCCCGTGTCTCAGGTGGGCCGCTCGAGGCGCCGGGCAACCGGCGTCCCAGATGGATGACCGTCCCTCGCCTGCCGCGCAGATGAGGACAGAACCCGGCTTATCGGCCGGCTTGCACTTCCTTCACGAGCCCAGCAGCTGTGCGACTGTCGCCTCGCCGTTGCTCAGCAGCCCCGCCGCCGGCAGCCGTTGCAGGAGCTCACGCCAACCCGGTTCGCGCGTGGCGATATCGGCGAGCAGTGCCTTTCCGTCCTCCACCCGGCCCGCGTCGGCCATGAGAATCGCCGCCCAGAAGGTCGCCTCGTCGTTGCCGGTGAGGAGCGTGCGCGCCTGCTCGTACGCCTCGAGGCTCCCACTCATGTCTCCTGCGACCTGTCGCTGCTCGGCGATCTCCATGCGCTGGTAGCCACGATGCACGCAGAGCAGACGCCGCAGCTCACCGAGCGGGTCCTGCGCATCGTCGACGCGCAGGTCGACGACGCGATCCTGCCATGGTTGGCCGGAACTTGAGGCCCTGACGATCAGCATGGCCGCCGACTGACGGCCGCGGATGTCCCCGCCGGCCGCTTCGGCGGCATCGAGGGCTGCCATCAGCCGATCAGCAAGGTCGCCACTCGTTGCGCGGTACGCCTCGAGCATCGCCGGCCAGACCTCCGGGCCGCGCATCATGTTCGCCTGGCACGACACCGCGTCGCCGGTCACGTGTCCGGCGGCCGCAATGCACTGGTCGCCGGTGTGCACGGCGACACGTCCCGCCGCATCGACGAATGCAACCTGGCGGTGGCGCTGGTCGGAGTCCGCACTGGTCAGCGCTGCAAGCGCGGTCGCCGGGTCGACGCCGAGGCGCATGAGCGCCAGGCCTCGGGGCCCGTATGCTGGCTCCGCAATCGACTGCGTCGCGATCGCGCCGACGCCGGACTCCGCCCAGGTGACGACCGACCCCACCGAGAACCAGTGCGATTGCACAGCGACGCCCAGGTCGCCGGTCTGCGCGTCTCGCGCCACGATCGAATAGGTCATTGCGCCCTGCCTCCGCCGCTGCGAGCGGCCATGATCCGCTGTGTCTCCTCCACCGCGAGGCTGTCAACTCGTTCGTTGCCAGGGTGGCCGCTGTGGCCGCGAACGTGCTCGAAACGAACCCGAGAGTCGACGAGCGGGTCGATGGTCGGATAGAGGTCGAGGTTCTTCTTGCGCTTCCACGCCCGGGTCAGCCAGTTGATGACACCGAGACTATCGGTGCGCACGACGATCCGCCAGGAGGGGTCGTCACCGATACGCGCTCGAATGCGGCGCAGGGCTTCCCGAACCGCCTTCAGCTCCTCGCGATTGTTGGTCGTCTCGATGTCGCCGCCTGCGTCCTCATCGACGCCGCCGTCAGGCCACTCGATCCGGTAGGCCCACGCCCCGGCACCCGGGTTCCCGGAGCATGCTCCGTCGGTGTACGCAATCACCGTCGCGGTCATGGCGCGAGGATGCGATCGCAATTCGCGCACTGCGTCAGCCCGGTGCCGGTGCGCACCGCGCGCCGCTCCTCGTTCGACACCGGCATGTGGCAGCCCGCGCAGAACTCGCCCGCGAGATGGGTGACGGCCGGACGCCGATGAGCCGCAATCCGTTCGTAGAGCGAGAGATCGGCAGGGTCCACATCGGCGCGCACAGCATCCCGTTCGGCAGTGAGCACCTGGCGCTCTGCGGTCGTCGCCGCAAGACGTGCACGCAGTGGCTCGATCGCGCCGCTGCGCTGCGCTTCGCGCTCGGCGAGATTTGCGGAGACGTTCTGCAGCGTCGCGAGCGATCCGTCAACCTCCTCCATGCGTTCGAGCGCGGCGTCCTCGGCTGTCGACAATCTGCTGCGCATCGCGTCCAGCTCGCGCTGCATCTCCATCAGCTCGGCGGGGTTGCGCACCGTGCCGCCGTAGAGTTTCCGGTCCAGCTCTCGAATGCGCTCCTGGAGCGAGGCGGCCTCGAGCTCGGCGAGCCGTGCGCTCGCGCCGAGCTTCTGATGTTCGTCGCGGGCTGTGGCTTCCGCAGCCCGCATGCGATCGAGTTCCGCATCCCCTTCCAGTGATGCCTGGACGCCGGCGATGTCATGGGTGAGGGTCGCGATTCGATCGTCGATCTGCTGCAGGCTCAGGAGCGCCGACGCGCGACTCATGCGGCCGCCTCGTGCGACACGCGCACCAGCTGTTCCAATGAGCGTCGGGCGGCGCCCGAATCAATCGATTCCCTGGCTACGGCAATCCCGTCGACGAGCGTCGTGACCGCATCGGCCGCTACCAGGACCGCGGCGGCGTTGAGCAGCACGACGTCACGGCGCGGTCCGCGTTCGCCGTCGAGGAGGGATCGGATCGTCTCCGCATTGGTGGCCGCATCCCCGCCGCGAACGGCGTCGAGCGGCGCCGCCTCGAGCCCGACATCCTGTGGATCAAGCACGAATGCGCGAACCCTCTTGGCGGTGACCTCGAAGCATTCGGCGGGACCGGCGACGCCGAGCTCGTCGACGCCGTCGGGTCCCGTGAACACGAGCGAATGGACGTGTCCCAGTCGACGCAGCACCTCCGCCATCAGGGGCGTCAGCCGGGCGTTTGCAACGCCGAGCGCCTGGTGGCGCACCCGAGCAGGGTTGGCGAGCGGCCCGAGCACGTTGAACACCGTCCGGATCCCGAGCTCGCGGCGGACAGGAGCGACATGACGCAACGCGGGGTGAAAGTCGGGTGCGAACAGAAATCCGATCCCGGCCTCGACAACGCATCGGCGAACTCCCTCCGGCGAAAGCGAGATCACCACACCGAGTGCTTCGAGGACGTCGGCGCTTCCGCATCGTGATGACGCGGCGCGATTGCCATGCTTGGCAACGGGACACCCGGCACCAGCCGCGACCAGCGCCGCTGCGGTCGAGATGTTGAAGGTCCCCGCAGCATCGCCACCGGTCCCACACGTATCGACCGCCTCGACAGGCAGTGAGACCGGCGTTGCGTGATCTCGCATCGACTCGACCATGCCGGCGAGCTCGTCAACGGTCTCACCCTTGGTGCGCAGGGCGGCCACGAGCGCTCCCACCTGAGCGGGTGTCGCCTCCCCCTCCATCATCGTGTCCATCACCGCACGTGCTGTCCCGACATCCAGCGAGCGCAACGTCACGATGGTCTCGAGTGCCTGCCGCATCGTCTCCTCGCCCATGGCGGGCGACGGTAGCACCGAGCGTGAGCAGCGCGATCCATATACTCGGATGGATGACCGCGCGCACCCTGGCTCCCTTTGATCCCGACGTCGTCCGGCCGTGGCACCTCGGCAACGGGCAGCGGGGCGCCCTGCTGATCCATGGGTTCGCGAGCACGCCGCCGGAGTTACGCCGTCTTGGCGAGACCCTCGCGGCGAACGGGTTCCGGTGTTACGCGCCCGCGCTCCCGGGTCACGGGACGACGCCGGAGGACCTCGAGCGAACCCGCTGGCAGGACTGGGCCGCGTATGTCGCGGCGGCCTTTGACGAGCTCGCTGCGGAATGCGGCGACGTCGTCGTCGCCGGTCAGTCGATGGGCGGTGCGCTCGCGCTGCACCTGGCGGCACACGACCTTCGTGTCCGCGCCGTGGCCACGCTCGCCGCGCCGATCTGGTTGAGCGGTCCGCTGCCTGCCTTGCTCCCGCTGATCAAGCGGGTGGTGCGCTGGCACCGCACGGGCGACGATGTCGACCTGTGGCATCCCGACGCGGTCGAGGAGTTGTACAGCTATGGCATCCGGCCGACGCGCAGCATTGACGAGCTTCGTCGACTGTGCGCCGCGGTGCGCAAGGAGCTTGCCGAGATCCGGGCTCCAGTGCTGGTCGTGCACGGGGAGCGGGATCGATCCATCGATCCGCGGTGCGCCCGCGAGATAGCGCGCCGCCTGGTCGGCAGTGAGGAGGTGCGGCTGCGGCTGCTCCCGCGGAGCGGTCATGCCATCTCCGTCGACGTTGATCGCGACAGCATCAACGCAGAGATCCTGCAATGGTTCGAGCGCTTCGCACGGCTGGCGCAGGCCCCTGCGACCGCAGGACGATGAGTCAGCTGGAATCGCGATCGGATTCCAGCAGCCGCGCTGCGAGCGCCGGGTCGATCACTGGATTCTCGAGAGGTCCCGCATCGAGATCTCGATGACGCTTCGACGTATGGCGTTGTGGCGCCTGGCTGGTTTCGCGCGCCGCGTCACGGATGACATCACCGCAGCCGGCACAGCGGAGCACCGCGGCCGATGTTCCCCTGCCCGCATATTCGCGGTGCGAGAAGCGCAGCTCACCGCCACAGTGCGCGCAGCGCCGCCGCGGCTTGGCTTCGCGCGGAGTCTCGGCGTTCATGCAATCAAGCGTACGGCCTCGAGCGCGTGGACGGCATGGGCGCCGGCCGGATGACGATCCCAGAGTTGATCGTGGATCGTTTACGCGCAGCGGTGCGCGCTCCGCGCGTTGCGCTGACGGCGCCGCCGGATGACCTCCGGCCGGCGTCGGTGCTGCTCCTGTGCGACCCGCGGACCGCCGGCGTGCCGCTGCTTTTCGTGCTCCGCTCCGAGGAGCTTCGCCAGCACCCCGGTCAGATCGCGTTTCCGGGTGGCGGCGCGGAAGCCTCCGACGCCGACGCGGTGGCGACCGCGCTGCGCGAGGCTCGAGAAGAGCTCGGCATCCAACCCGAGAACGTCGAGGTGCTCGGTTTGCTCTCTCCATTCTCGACGGTGGTCTCCGGTCGATGGCTCACGCCCGTCGTGGGGCTGCAGCGGACGTCCATCGACTTCAGGAGCGACGACTTCGAGATAGCGGAGTGGTTTCGCATCGATCTCGCGGAACTCCTGGTGGCACCGCATACCGTGCGCGACATCGAGCGCAACGGCATGCGCGGCCGCGTGCACTATTACGAGGCGTCAGGCCGCGTCATCTGGGGTGTCACCGGAGCAATCCTCCACGAGCTCCTCGAGCGCCTCGGCAGAACCGACTGACCGTCAAGCGGCGGCAGCGACGATCTTCTGGTCCTGCGCCGCCGCGACGGCGGCGGCGAATGCCGGCTCAACGGGCGCCGCGGAGTTGACCACCAGCACCACCGCCACGACATCGCCCTCCTGGAAGGCGACGCCGACTTGACTGTATCCTTCAAGGGTTTTCCCCACAAACTCATCAGCCTGGCAACCGAGGGTTGGCAGCGATGCTGAGCTCGTGATGCTCGCGAACTGTGTCTTCGCCGCCTCGCGAAACTGCGGATAATCGGCGGTCGCCGACTGTGTCGACGCATCGAGAACGACATCAACCTCGACGCGATAGGTGTTGGCAACATTGGCAAAGCCACGTTGATCGGTGTTCGCTGCCCCGTGCATCTCGCCGTCGCTGATCTGTTCGAGCGACGGCCCTCCCGAAGGAAGGTCGCTGACCGTGAGCGTGAGCTGGGTGACCGGAGAGATGGTGGAGCTGACTTGAGGATTCGCACACGCTGATGAAGATCCGGATGGGGTTGCCGATCCCGGCGGAACGGCGGTCGTCGGATCCGGCGCCGTGGGGACGACCGTTGCGGGGGCGCCACAGGCGCTCATCGCCGCCACCAGCGCGCAGGCGCCGATGACCACAGTTGTACGCATGGAATTGCTCGCTTTCATCGCCCCTCACGATCACCGTACCACACGGTCCCCGAATCAGCGGTACCGCGGATGCACCACAAACGGGTTGGCGCGCATCTCCTCGCCGACGGTCGTGCGCTGTCCGTGGCCCGGGTAGACGACTGTTTCCGGTGGGAGCGTGTAGATGCGGTGCTCGATGGAAAACATGAGGGCGGGCCACGATCCGCCGGGCAGATCGCAGCGACCGACGCCGCGGTTGAAGAGCGTGTCGCCGGAGAGCAGGTCGGGTCCCACCCGGAAGCAGACCGACCCGCGGGTATGACCCGGCGTGTGCACCACCTCGATGTCGAGGTCGTGCCAGCGAAGCACGCCGCCATCCACGAGGTCCTCCTCGCACACGACATCCGGGAGGTCGTCCGGGACACCCGGGAGGTAGTGGACCGCTTCGAGTTGCTCGCGGTCATCTGGATGAATCGCGGCCTCACATCCAAATGCGGCCTTGATCGTCGGGACACCACTGACATGGTCAGGATGGCCATGGGTGAGCAGGATGCGATCACAGCGCAGTCCACGTTGCTCCATCACCGCGAGCGTCTGAGGATGCTGCAAACCCGGGTCGACGATCAGCGCGTCGTTCGTGTCGCGGCGCCGGAGCACGTAGCAGTTCTGATCAAACGTCGGGTCGACAACGATCGCCAGTTCGACGAGATCTCGGAGCGTATCGGTCACGGCTGAAGAGGCTAGGCGGGGTTTGCGTTGATCGGCCCCAGGACATCCGAAGCCGTGATCGGAAGCACGAACCCGGCGCCGTGACGTTCACGCCGTCGCGGTGCGTCCGACTCCACGAGCGCTCGTACGAGCACCTCTTCGACGTTGTCAACCGGGACCACCTCGATGGCATCAAGGATTTCCTTGTCGATCTCGTAGAGGTCGCGCACGTTCTTCGCAGGCAGGATGAAGGTCTTCAACCCGGAACGGTGCGCGGCGAGCAGCTTGTCCTTGACGCCGCCGATGGGCAGCACCTTGCCGCGCAAGGTGATCTCGCCGGTCATCGCGAGGTCGCGGCGCACGCGGCGACCCGATGCCACAGACACCATGGCGGTTGCCATGGTCACACCGGCCGAGGGTCCGTCCTTGGGGATCGCGCCTGCAGGAACGTGGAGGTGGATCGCGTGGGTATCGAAGAAGTCTCGGGGAGCTCCGTACTCGACCGCGTGAACCTTCGCCCACGACAGCGCTGCCCGGGCCGATTCCTCCATGACGCTGCCGAGCTGTCCGGTCAGCACGAGGTCGGGCTTCGTCTCGATGGCGAGTGCCTCGACGGTCACGATGTCGCCGCCGACCTCGCTCACCACAACGCCGGTCACGGCACCGATCTCGTCCTGCTCGTGCGCTTCGCCGTAATCATGGCGTCGAGGTCCGAGCAGGTCGGACAGATCCTCGGGGGTGATCACAACGGGCGGCGTGGCACCAGCGGCGAGCTTGCGCGGCACCTTGCGTGCGACCTCGGCGATGGTGCGGTCGAGCTGCCGGACGCCGGCCTCGCGCGTGTATCCGTGCAGCATGGCGACGATGGTTTCGCGTGGGATCTGCAGCTCGCTCTCGTCGAGGGAGTGCTGATCGCGCTGACGCGGAACCAGATGGCGCTCGGCGATCTGCACCTTCTCCTGCTCCGTGTATCCGGTGATGCGGATGATCTCCATACGATCGCGGAGCGGCGGGCTGATCGTCTCAGCGATGTTCGCCGTGGTGATGAACAGCACCTGCGAGAGGTCGTACGGGACCTCAAGATAATGGTCGCTGAACTCCCAGTTCTGCTCCGGGTCGAGAACCTCGAGCAGGGCGGCGGAAGGGTCGCCGCGGAAGTCGGCGCCGACCTTGTCGATCTCGTCGAGCATGATCACGGCGTTGCGTGTTCCCGCCGTGCGCATCGATTGGATGATCCGTCCGGGGAGCGCACCGATATATGTGCGCCGATGACCACGGATCTCTGCCTCGTCACGGATCCCGCCAAGGCTCATCCGCACGAACTTGCGGTCGAGGGCTCTTGCAATGCTCCGACCCAAAGACGTCTTGCCGACGCCTGGGGGGCCTACGAAACACAGGATCGGGGTCTGCAAGGTTCTTCGCTTAGGAGCGGTCGCGTGTGCGGCGGGTTCGGCAGGTTCGGGGGGTGACTCGGGAGCGGGTGGCGACTCAGGAGCGGGTGGCGACGCGGGGGGAAGCGCCGATCCGTGGCTGGGCGCCGAGATGGTTGTTCCCAGAACGGACGACGATGTGGAGTCAGACCCAGCCTCGGAGCGGCGAGGGGTCCCCGCGTCGACAGGACCCGCGCTCTCCGACTCCGCCTTCAACCGGATACGGTCGCGGACCGCGAGCCACTCGAGCACTCGGTCCTTCACTTTGGTGAGGCCGTAGTGGTCTTCGTCGAGGATTGCGGCGGCGCGGTCGATATCCAACGTCTCGGCGGGGGGATCGACCCAGGGGAGGTCGAGGAGCCAGTCGACCCACGTGCGGACCATGCCCATCTCCGGAGAGGCGCTGGGGATTTGTTCGAGGCGGTGGACTTCCTTGAGGACGCGCTGCTTGACGTTGTCGGGCATGCCGGCCTTCTCGACGCGCGCGGATAGGTCCTCGTCATCCTCACCGGCGTCGTCGAGCTCGGAAAGTTCTTTGCGGATGGCGCGGAGCTGTTCGCGGAGGATGTGCTCGCGCTGCGAGTTGTTGATGGTCTTCTGGACGTCCTCGTGGATTTTGGTGCGCAATTGCGCGACCTCGACCTCGCGCGCAAGCAGCGGAATGAGCTTGCGCAGACGGGTGACGGCGTCGGTCTCCTGCAGCAGGGCGACGCGATCGTCGAACCCGAAGTCAGGGCAGGTGCTCGCGATGTCGGCGATGAGCTCCGGTTGGGAAGCGCGCGCCATCGCGACCGCGGTATCCGCCCCGACCTGAGCGCCCGCGTTAACGTATTCGGCGAACAGCGTTCGGACCGACCCGAAGAGCGCATCCACCTCGGTTCCTTCGACAGGCTCAACGGGGATGGGCGTGACGGTCGCGATCCACGCGTCGCCCGAGGCGTCGAAGGCGTCGATGCGCACGCGCTCCTTGCCCTCGACGAGCGCGTGGGCGCCCCCTCCGGGCAGGCGCCGGAATGCGCCCACATGCGCGATGACCGCGATGGTGTGCACGTCGTCGATGGAGGCGTCGTCGCGCTCGGCATCGCGCTGGATCGCCAGGACGACTTTGCCGTCTCCGTTGACCGCCGCCTCGAGGGCCGCAACTGACCGGGGCCGCCCAGCGGCTAGCGGCGCGAGCTGCGAAGGAAACACCACGTTGTCCCGAAGCGGGACCGCCGGAAGTGTCATCGACGCGGGTCCTTCCACGGTCGAAAGGGGATCAGCGGACACCGGTGGATCGACGTCGGGCATCCGTAGAGAATAGCCGGGCACTTCCGGGGTCAAACGTCGATCCGCAGCCCTGTCTCCCAATCGCGACGCCATGCAGCCGCGTAATAGGCCGCCGCAGCCGGGTGCTCAACCCGCATCGCCACCTCCCAGTTGCCCCCCAGGCCTGTTTCGCTCCAGTTCGCCGAGGAGACCACGACCGCTCCGTCGGCGACCAACCCCTTGGCGTGGCCGGAGGTCGACCGGGCCGGGTCCATCCGCCGGACCGGGAATTCGAGAGCGGCCAGCCGACCGGCGTCGCGCGGATCGGGCACACCGCCGATCAGCAGCGCGCACGCGACGCCGCGAGAGCATGCATCAGCCATCCTCTCGAGCAGGTCACGAACGGGCGGAACTTCGGGGCGTGCGTATGGGACGGTCACGAGCACGCGCCGTCTGGCCCTGCTGATCATCATTCCCAGGGTCGCCGCGATTACGGATCCGCCGATGATGAGACCGAGCCTGCGCCGGCGAGCGCACACCACCCGCGGTCCAATCTGGGGCATCGGGGTGCCGATCGACGGAATGGTCGGGTGATCAACCGCCGCGTGCGCGGTGGCAGCCCACCAGGGCGGAGGTGCCGTCGCCTTTGTCCAATGCGCGTCAAATGCGTCAAGCGCAGTGCCGTGGAGCTGCCTCGAGCGCGCTGCCGTGACCCACCACTCGCGCGTCCCGGCGAGCGGGGCGCCTGCGGGAGGCAGGCGAAGGTGGCGATCTCGGGGCGCATCCCGCCAGATGAGGTTCCCCGTCCCGACGGCCACCGTCGAGTCCACGATCAGCAGCTTCCCGTGGGAGCTCTCCGCTCCCACCCCCGCGACCCTGCATGCTCCGCCGGCCGCGGACAATGCGCGCGCGGTCGCCGCGTTGCCATCGGACACGTGCGCGTCGAGCACCAGCCGGACGCGAACGCCACGTTCGGCTGCGCGAACCAGCGCCCACCGGTACGAGGGGCCGACCTCGTAGACCGCCGCGTCGATGCTGTGACGTGCATCGCGCAGGAGCTTCATGAGCACCGTCCCGGCCGAATCGGGGCCGAGCGCACAGGTGGCGATCGTCCTCATGCCATGGCCGCATGGAGGTGGGGTGGCACGGGAAAACGCTATGCGCGGGGTACAGCCTCGAGACGCCCGATCATCGACCTGCGGCGGCCGAGCCGCGAACTCATGCGGAGGCGGGGCCGACCCTCGCCGAGAGCTTCGCCAGCTCCTCGTGATGCGCCTTCACATGTGTGACAACGTCGTCGAGCACTGTGTCCTGCGCCTGGAGATGCGCCTGCAGTTGCAGGCATTCGCTGAGGATTGCCTCTGCGTCCTTGTAGGTCTGCTCGGAACGCTTGTCTGCCGCTTTGCCCTGGATGTTCTGCCCCACGATGATGATCGGCAGCAGGACCAACTGGATGAAGGTCTGCGCAATCCATGCCACGATGACGATCGCCTGGCCGCTCTGAATCGCCGACGGCAGTGAGATCAGTGCGATCAACGTGAAGATGTACGCACACCACATCGTTCCCACGACCGCGGTGATGATGAGCGCGACTTTGCCGTTGACACCGACCCGCTCGTCGTCGACCTTCACCGGCTTCTCCCGCGCGCGCTGTGCGATGCGCGGGTGGGGTCGGTGCTGAAAAAGCTCCCCAACCTTGGGGATGGCGACCGGATGATGCACCGGTTGCACGGGTTGGTCGGTCATCGTCACGTCTCCTCACAGCGAGCGCTCCGAGTTGGCGCCCGATCTGGCGATATCGTGAATGATGCGAAAGGAATTGAGTGCAGTACGGAGCTCGCCGGTCACGCGCGACGCCGCAGCATCGCCGGCGGGCGCGAGCGTCGCAGGCTCCAGGCCGGCTGGCGTTCGACGAATTCATACATCGCCGCAGGTCGTCCGGGGCCGCCTTTGGCCAGCGTGCCGGTGGCGCGCACCAGGCCGGACTGCTCCAGCTCGCGGCGGAAGTTCGACGGCTCGTAGGTGACGCCGCTGATCGCCTCGAACACGCGTCGCGCCTGCGGCATGGTGAAACGCTCCGGCAGGAGCCCGACTGCGATGTTCGACCACCAGAGCTTTCCACGCAGGCGTTCGACTGCGTCGACGACGATGCGTGGGTGGTCGAAACCCAGCGGCGGGAGCGCGTCGACCGGCTCCCAGCGGGCGCTGGACTCTTCTGCCCGCAGCACGGCCGCGTCGATGAGCGCGAGGTACGCGACCGTTGGGATCCAGCCGCGCGGGTCGCGCTCCGGATCGCCATAGGTCTCCAGCTGCTCGAGGTAGACGGCCCCGACCCCGGTCTTCTCTGTGAGCTTGCGCTGGGCGGTCTCCTCGGGCCGCTCCGTCGGGCTCATGAAGCCTCCGGGGAGGACCCATGTACCCGCAAAAGGCGCCTCGACCCGCTGCACCAGCAGCACGTGAAGGCGCCCGGACAGTGGGGCGAGCACAACGGGAACCGCATACATGCCTGCCGGGGCCGGAAAGCCGGACGAATTGACGGCTGTCATGCCGGCGGCGGCACCGGCGTCTGCACGTGGTGGCATCGCGTTCGATTGTGGCGACGCGCTAGGCTGCATGTCGATGGAGAGCGGGAATATCGCCACGGCGGAACAGTTCCGCGCCGCCTACCGAGAGATCTTCGCGGATGTCGGCGCGCTGGCACATGGCCTCGACGATCAGCGATCGATGCTGGCGACCGGCTGCCCCGGCTGGACCGTGCGGGACCACGTCGCGCACATCACCGATATCGAGAGCATCCTGATCGGGCGGCCGCGAGTTCGAGCACACCGTGCCGGAAGGAATGCCGTACATCCGCAACCAACCAGGGGCGTTCATGGAGATCGGCGTCGATGCCCGCCGGGGCGTCCCCCTTGCGGATCTGCTCGCCGAATTTCGAGACGTGACCAAGGAGCGGATGGCCCGTCTCGCGACCCTCGAGGATGCGCAGCTCAACAAGATGGGCCGTGGGCTCTTCGGCGAGGCGAAGGTCCGCTCCATCCTGGCCATCCGGGTCTTCGATCTCTGGGCCCACGAGCAGGACATCCGCCGCGCGCTGCGCGAGCCGGGTGGGCTCGGCGGCGTCGCAGCAGCGCACAGCCGGGAGCGGATGCTCATGGGCGCGGGAAACGAGCTCCAGGAACGGATCGCGCCGGCCGCGGGGACGGTGGTCGTCTTCGACGTCACGGGAACGGGCGGAGCACTCCGGGCGATCAGCTTCGACGGCGGAGGTGGACGCGCCGGAGCGACGGTGCCCGGCGCCCCGACGGCGACGCTGCGCCTCGACCTGCCGACCCTGACCGTCCTCGCCTGCGGCCGTCAGGATGACCCCGATGCGCGCTCGCGAGTTGTCGTCGAAGGTGACCAGAACATGGGAGCGCTCGTGCTCGAGGACCTGGCGGTCACGCCGTGACTCTGCGGGTACTCAGCGCGGCATTCATGGCCATGCTGATGCTCGCCGGCTGCGGGCTGCAGCAGGATCTGTCCTCGGTGCCCAACCTCGGCAATGGGCCGACCGGACCGGCAACGGCGATCAGTGCCCCGACGCTGTCGGGCACGCCGTTCAGCTGGTCGTCCACGCACGATCACGTCGTGGTGCTCGACTTCTGGGGCTCATGGTGCGGTCCGTGCAACGCCGAACAGCCGGATCTCAACAAGCTCGCAGCACAGTGGATGCCGAAGGACGTCACCTTCCTCGGGGTGGACGAGAACGAATCGAGCGCGAACGGCGCCGCCTATGAGCTGCATTACGCTGTGCCGTTTCCCAGCGTCAACGACGCCAGCGAGGTCATCGCCTCGGAGTACAACGTGATCGAACCGCCGACGGTGATCATCATCGACAACAAGGGCAACATCGTCGACCGCTTTCTGGGGACGCTGACCGGCGTGAGCGCCGACCTGACCCGCCTGACCGGATGAGCCAGGTCACGGTCTACGGCGCCCCCTGGTGCCCGGACTGCAAACGAGCCAAGCGCTTCCTGGCGGAGCAGCGAGTTGCCTATGAGTGGGTGGACATCGACCAGGACGCTGCCGGGCTCCGCCATGTCGAGGAATTGCAGCAGGGTGGCCGCACGATCCCGACCATCGTCTTCGACGGTACCGATGTGCGCATCGACCCGACCAACGAGGAGCTCGCCCGCAAGCTCGGGCTGACGCTCGAGGCGAAGCGGAGCTGCTACGACCTCGCGATCGTCGGCGGCGGACCCGCCGGACTCTGCAGCGGCGATCTATGCGGCGCGAGAGGGCATCGATGCCGTGGTCGTCGAGCGCAGCGGGCTCGGCGGTCAGGCAGGCGTGACCGAGCGCATCGACAACTATCCCGGGTTTCCGGATGGCGTCGGTGGAGCGGATCTCGCCGAGCGCTTCATCGCCCAGGCTCGTCGCTATGAGGTCGAGCTGCTCAGCGCGGTGAGCGTCGAGCACGTCGCCCCGGACGGAGCGGTGTCCGGCGATATCTGCGTGCACCTGGCGAGCGGGCAGGAGATCGACGCGCACGCGGTGCTGATCGCGTCGGGGTCGTCGTATCGCCGCCTCGGCGTTCCCGGCGAGGAAGAGCTCATCGGCGCCGGCGTCCACTTCTGCGCCACCTGTGACGGCCCCTTCTACCGCGGGGCCGAGGAGCTTCTCGTCATTGGTGGCGGAAACTCGGCGCTCGAGGAGGGACTGTTCCTGACGAAGTTCGCCACGCGCGTCCGTATCGTGCAACGCGAGCCGGAGCTCACCGCCTCTCACCTTCTCCAGGACCGGGTGAACAACGACCCACGCTTCGTGGTGCATCGCAACACCGAGGTCGTCGAGTTCGCCGGCAAGGGCCGCCTCGACTCGGTGCGACTTCGCGATCGCGAGACCGGCCAGGAGCAGGTGGTGACGCCTCGGGCGGCGTTCGTCTTCATCGGTCTCGATCCCAACACCGGATTCCTTCGCGGCAGCGTGGATCTCGATTCCCGCGGTTTCGTGGACGACAAGGGCGGCTTCACGACCTCCGTTCCCGGAGTGTTCGCCGCCGGCGACGTCCGCCGTGGCTCGACCAAACAGCTCGGGTCGGCGGTGGGTGACGGCATCGCGGCGCTCCTCGCGATCCGCGAGTACCTCGAGGCACACCACGAGGTCGCCCGGCACTCAGAGGACTGACCAAGCCCCTGGTTGCGTCGAACATGCGGCGTGCTATAGTGCGTAGCGCAATATGGAAATGCGCACTCAGCCAAAGGACATGGTGGCGATCACCACCCTCGGCCTGCTCAGCGAGCAGCCCTGCCACCCATACGAGCTTCAGCGCCTCCTGAAGGAGCGTCACAAGGGGTACGCGGTGGGCAAGACCCGCAGCCTCTACCGAGCGATCGAAGAGCTCGAGGCGGCGGAGTACATCGAGCCCCTCGAGACCAGCCGGGAAGGCCGCCGTCCGGAACGGACGGTCTACCGGATCACGCCGGAGGGGCGTGAGGAACTCGAGAACTGGCTCGCCGATCTGCTCTCCACGCCGGTCGACGAGACCCCAGTGTTCAGGGTCGCTGTGGGGCTCCTCGGCTACATCACCCAGGAGCGAGCCGAGGCCGCGCTCGCGACTCGCGTCGTGAGCCTGCGCGCCAGGGTCTCTGCGCTCGATGCCACGCTCAAGATGGCCCAGGACGATCTCGGCCTGCCGAGACTCGTCCTGCTCGAGCTCGAGCACGCGCTGGCCCTGGCCACCGCCGAGATCGACTGGATCCGCTCCATCACCGCAGACATGCAGCGAGGCGTGCTCGTCTGGAACGAGGACCTGATCAGAGCGCACTTCGAGGCGATGCACGCGGCCGATGCCGAGCGTCGCAACCGGCACCGAGTGAACCATCTTGCGAAGCTGCTGCACCGGCCTGGACAGGAGCACCCAGCAGACATCAACGGGAAGGAGCAACCTTGATCGAGACGCGCAACCTTCGAAAGTCCTTCAAGTCCCGCAAGGGCATCGTCGAGGCGGTGGCCGGCGTCGACCTCGACGTCAAGAAGGGCGAGATCTTCGGGTTTCTCGGCCCCAACGGCGCGGGCAAGACGACGACGCTGCGCATGCTCTCGACTCTGCTGCCACCAACCAGTGGCGAAGCCACCGTCGCAGGCTACGACCTCCTCCACAACGCGGCGAAGGTGCGCTACGAGATCGGCTACGTGAGCCAGGAGGGCAGCAGCGCCCCCGAGGTCCCGGGACGGAGCGAGCTGGTCATGCAGGGCCGGCTGTACGGGATGACCAGGGCGCGAGCCGTCCAGCGCGCAGCCGAGCTCATCGACGCCCTCGAGCTCGCCGACTGCGCGGACCGGCCGACGAAGACGTTCTCCGGAGGTCAGAAACGCCGCCTCGATATCGGGATCGGCCTCATGCACCTGCCACAGCTGCTCTTCCTCGATGAGCCGACCACGGGCCTCGACCCGCAGAGCAGGGCCCGCATGTGGGACGAGGTACGCAAGTTGCAGGACACCGGGACGACCGTGTTCCTCACAACTCATTATCTCGAGGAAGCCGATGCGCTCTGCGACCGCATCGCGATCATCGATCACGGCAAGATCGTTGCCCTTGGCACGCCCGACGAGCTGAAGCGCCAGGTCGCCGGCGACGTTGTCGTCGTCGGTGTCGATGACGCGAGCGAGCGCGTGCTCCAGCTGCTGCGCGGCCAGCCCTTCGTCCGCGAGGCCACCTCCGGCGACGGCCTGGTGCGCCTGTACGTCGACCGCGGCGAGACCGCGATGCCGCAGATCCTTCGCGTGCTGGACGCCGAGGGCATACCGCTTGCATCGCTCTCGCTGAACCGTCCAAGCCTTGACGACGTCTTTCTGCGTCAGACCGGGCGTTCGCTGCGCGATGCGGCCTAGGAGGGAGCCGACATGAAGATGCTCAGAGACACGTGGCTGATGTTCCAGCGCTATCTCATGGTGTTCCTGCGTAACCCGGCGTGGGTTGTGATCGGCGTGCTGCAGCCCGTGCTCTACCTGGTGCTGTTTGCGCCGCTGCTGAAATCACTCACGGAGACCCCCGGGTTCCCCTCCGGAGGCGCGTACAACGTGTTCGTTCCCGGTCTGCTCATCCAGCTCGGACTTTTCGGCGCGAGCGGCGTCGGCTTCGGTCTGATCGCGGAGCTGCGCGCCGGCGTGATCGAACGGTTCCGGGTGACACCGGTGAGCCGCTTCGCGCTGCTGCTCGGGCGCGCGCTTCGCGACATCCTCACGCTCGTGGTGCAGTCACTGATCCTGCTCCTGCTGGCAATTCCATTCGGTCTGCAGCCGACGGTCTCGGGCGTGTTCGTCATGCTTGGACTGGTTGCGCTCATCGGGCTCGGCATGTCGTCGCTCGCGTACGCCGCCGCGCTCGCGCTGAAGAGTGAGGACTCGTACGCTCCCCTGATCTTCACGCTGTCACTCCCGCTGCTGCTGCTCAGCGGCGTGCTGCTCCCCCTGCAGCTCGCACCCCAGTGGCTGCAGCACATCGCGCAGGCGAACCCGCTCTCGTACGCGGTCACCGCCGCGCGCGATGTGTTCAACGGACACGGCGCGGACCCCGATGTCTTCAAGGGCCTCGCGATCATGGCCGCGCTGGCGGTCGTGGGAGTCATGATCGGGGCTCGCCGGTTCAGCAGGGCCATCGCCTGAGCTCAGCGGCCGAGGCGTCCTGACCGGCCGGTCAGACCGGATCAGCCGGTGAGGGCGGGGGCGTCCTCGAAGCACGAGCGAACCACGGCCCCGAGCCCCGGCAGGCTGAACGGCTTGGTGATCAGGTGGTTTGCGCCGGCGAGCCGAGCGCGTTCCACGTCCTTGTCCGAGGAGAGCGACGTGAACACGAGGACCGGCATCGTCTGCGTGCTCGCCTGCGAGCGGATATGCCGGCAGACCTCGATCCCGTCGACGCCGGGCATCATCACGTCGAGGATCGCCAGGTCGAACGTCTGGGTCTCGAGCATCGCGAGGGCCTCGCTGCCGTCCGATGCCTCGCACACCTCGAATCCTTCCATGCTGAGATACAGCCCGACGACATGCAGCAGTCGTGGCTCATCGTCAGCAAGAAGGATGCGCTGCTGGGTCAAGGGATGCGGCCTCCCGGGCGCGTGGACAGGTGCGTCATCGCAGTATCGAGCGCCAGAACGATCTGATCTCGGCGACCATCGTTCCGTCACCGGGTGGAGACATATGCGGCCGACCCCGGCGATCGCCGGCGCCGCTGTGCCGGATGATGTGTGCATGGCGGCCGCATCGTCGCGTGATCAGCGCGGAGGCGTGAGCGCTCATGCCTGAGCCCGAGGCGCCCCGGCACCACACCCCGCGGATCCTCACGGAACCTCGCCGTCCGGCTCGCATCCGAGAGCTCCACTCGGCGCCCTGGCTCGCGGTGGGGACCGTGTGCGTCGGCGCCTTCATGGGCCAGCTCGACGCGAGCATCGTGGCCACGGCGCTTCCCGTCATCCGCACCAACCTACACGCATCCATCGCAGGTGTCGAATGGGTGGTGCTGGTCTACGTGCTCGTGCTCGCCGGATCGGTCGCAGCGGTGGGCAAGATCGCCGATCGCGTCGGCCGGAAGCTCCTCTACACGTATGGCTTTGCCATCTTCGTCGCCGGCTCGGCCGCGTGCGCGCTTGCTCCATCGCTCGGTTTGCTGGTGCTCGGGAGACTCGTGCAGGCGATCGGGGCGGTGATGCTGCAGGCGAACTCATACGCGCTGATCCGCGACGTCCTGCCCGCCTCGCGGCTCGGCGCCGGGCTCGGTATTCAGGGCGCTGCACAGGCTGTGGGGCTCAGCGTCGGGCCCGCACTCGGCGGAGCGCTCACTGCGCTCGGTGGCTGGCGTCTCATCTTCCTCGTCAACGTGCCGATCGGCCTGGTCGGGCTGGTGCTGGGGTGGTTCCTGCTGCCGAGGAGCACGCACCTCGACCGGGAGAGCCGCATCGACCCATCCGGGACGCTGCTGCTCGCCGCGATTCCCTCCGCGCTCCTTGCGGCGCTGTCCTTCGCCGCGCAGCGCGGAACGCGGGAGTGGGTCGAGCCGGGGCTGATCGGCCTGACCGGCGTGCTCGTGATCGCGGCCGTGGCCCGTCAGCGGCGAGTTCCGGGATCGGTCATCGACGCGGCCCTGGTCCGCGTGCCCGCGTTCGTGGCGGGCGTCAGTGCGGCACTCCTCTCCTATGTCGTGCTGTTCGGCTGCCTGGTCGCCGTCCCGTTCTTCCTGGAGAAGTCGCTCCACGTCGGGCCTGCGGCTGCGGGGCTCGAGCTCAGCGCGCTTCCCGTGACGCTGGCGCTGGTCGCACCGCTCGGCGGCGCCATCCGGGACCGGGTCGGCCCGCGCGTACCGACCGCCTTCGGCATGCTGCTCACCGCCGGAGGCATGGCGCTGCTCGCCGTCTCGGCGACCCGGACAGATCTCACCGTTGCGGCACTGGGGATCGCGGGCGCCGGGATGGGACTGTTCGTCGCCGCCAACAACGCCGCGACCATGTTCGCGGCTCCTGAGCAGCGGGCCGGCGCCGCGGGAGGGCTCCTGAACATGGCCAGGGGTCTCGGCACGGCGCTGGGGGTGGCGCTGACATCGCTGGTCTTCGCCTCGGGGCGCGGCATCACGTCGGTCTCCCTGGTGCTCGTCGCTGTGGCGATCCTCGCGGGGATCATCAGCGTGACGTGGTCGAGCCCGGTGGTACGAGCGGCGTCAGCCGCCTGAGCCGCCGGTGGCCGGATACCAGTGGCTCGGCCGCGCGTCGTCACGACGCACCCGGCCCGAGCTCTCGAGAAGCACGAGGTGCGCGAGGGTCTCGCCGATCGCGGCGCGACGCATGTAGCCGACGATCTGCGACCAATCGCGGGACCACCGCAGCTTTAGGGTGGCGTCCCAGCAAGTGAGCCCCGGTGTGGCGCAGACAGCGGCGTAGGTCTCGTCGAGGCGGGTGCGGTGATGGTCGAGCAGCTCGTCGACTCTCACGTCGAGGCCTCGGAAACGCCATTCGTGTGCGGGCATCACCTCGTCGACGCCGAGATCGCGGACCCGGCGCAGCGCATCGAGGAAGTCGGCAAGCGGGTTCACGCGCTGCTGCACGTGCACACCGACGCTCGGGCTGATGCGCGGGAGCACGTGATCGCCGCTGAAGAGCAGCTGGTGACCGCGATCATGGAAGCAGACGTGCCCAGGCGAGTGGCCGGGGGTGTGCAGCGCGACGAGGTCCCATCCCGGCACGGGCACGTGGCCGCGATCCTCGAGGAGGACGTCGGGCTGGATGGCGGCCACGAGCTCGCGAACACCCATCGACGCACCGGTGAGGGGCGCACGCATGTCGTCCGGCACTCCGGCATCGACGAGCAGGGCATCCATGTCGGCGAGCAGCCCCTCGATGCCGAGGCCATAGCGATCGGGAATGAGCGCCGCATCCGCCGGATGCAGCGCAACCCACGCTCCCGACGCCTCACGCAACCGACCAGCGAGTCCGTAGTGGTCGGGGTGAATGTGGGTGATGAGAATCGCTCGGACATCCCCAGGTGTGTACCCGGCACGCGCCATGCCGGCCACCAGGGCGGCCCAAGCCTCCTCGGTGTTCCATCCCGTGTCGATGACCGCCGCCCCGCCCTCGGACTCGAGCAGGTAGACGAGCACGTAGCGGAGCGGATTGTCGGGCAGCGGGACCGGGATCGACCAGAGCCCGGACCGAACCTGCTCGACCTCCGGTAATCCCACCGATTCCCAGGAACGGCGCTGAGCGATTCCGGTGACTTCGATCCCGCCCACAGACGGGATCAGCCGGCCGTGTCGAGGGGATGTGCCGCGAGATGCTCGAGGAAGAGATCCGCAACGTCATCCCAGTGTTCGTCGGGGATCCAGTGCGATCCACCCTCGAGCTCGAGCAGGTGATAGTCGCCCGTACAGTGCTCGGCGGTGAGCTCGGTCGCCTCACGAGAGAACACCGGGTCGTGGTCGCCCCAGACGTGCAACACCGGGACACGGACCGGGGCCGTGTGCGAACGCTCGGTGCCGAGCGCCCGGTACCAGTTGAGCGCTCCCGAGGGACCCACCTGGCGCAGCGCCTCAATGTCGCGGTGCGCGTGTGCCGGGCTCAGGCCGGTCGCGGTCAGGAGCGACTCGGCGACGACCCCGCCCGCTGCCTCGAAGAGGGATTCCGGGACGAGCGGCAGCCGGAGGACCGGGATGTACGCCATTCGCAGGCGCTGCTGCGGTCCCCGGAGCGCCTGGCGCAGCGCTGCGCTGTGTGGCGTCGATACGGCGGTGAGGGACGCGACCGCCTCCGGATGCTCGCCGCCAAGAGCCCATGCGACGGTCCCACCCCAGTCATGGCCGGCGACGTGGAATCGGTCCCTGCCGAGAGCGGCGGCGATGCCCAGGACGTCCGCGCAGAGCTCGGACACCCTGTACGCTTCGACGCCCTCGGGGCGCGCGCCCTCGCAGTACCCGCGCTGGCTCGGCGCGACGGCGTGAAACCCGGCGTCCGACAGCGACGCCAGCGCGTCGTGCCAGCACGTGCCGGTCTGCGGAAATCCGTGGAGTAGGAGCACGAGCTCACCAGCGGCGGGACCCGCGGTGAGCGCGTCGAAACGCATGCCCCGTGCCGCTATGGTCGTGCGCCTCACCGCCACTGCGAATGGAGCGTAGCAGGCAGCAATGACTGACGATCCGCGTGCGGGCTCGCTTCATGCACCATGGCCGCGATGCCGGAACCGCTGTTCACTCCCAACAAGCGCGGCTACGTGCCGAGTGACGATGCCCGGGGTCCCTGGGATCGCAGCGCCATGCACGGTGGGCCGCCCGCGGCGCTCATGGCCGCTGTCATGGAAGCGCTGCCGACCGAGGCGCCGATGGCCATCGTCCGGACCACTGTGGAAATCTTCCGCCCGGTGCCGCTGCGCCCCGTCGAGGTGGCCGCGCGAATCGAGCGCGAAGGCCGCCGCGTCCAGATGCTGATGGCAACGCTCACCGACGGCAACACCGAGCTGTGCCGAGCCACGGCGTGGCGCATGCGCATTGCCGACCTCGATCTCGGCGAGCAGCCCGCACCCGAGGTGCCGTTCGCCGGACCCGATGACTCAATTGCGCACGTTCCGGAGAGCGACGATCCTGCATTTCATCGCACCGGGATGGAGATGCGTTACGCGCGCGGGTCCTTCGAGGACCAGGGGCCAGCGACCGTATGGATGCGCCTCGCCGTGCCGGTCATCGCGGGCCAGACGCCGACACCGCTGCAGCGCGTGCTCGCCGCCGCCGATTTCGGCAATGGTGTGTCGGCGGCACTGCCGTGGGGACAGTTCCTGTTCATCAACACCGATCTCACCGTGTATCTGCATCGCCAGCCGGAAGGCGAATGGATCTGTCTCGACGCCAGCACCGACGTCGACGCGCACGGCGTCGGCGTCGCTCACAGCAGGCTCTACGACCAACGCGGTACGGTCGGCCGCTCGCTGCAGGGCCTGTTCATCGACCGAGTGCGGGTGACGCCACCGCACGCCTGACGGTGTCAGGGGCCGAGCAGGCTCGCAACCCGGGGGTCGTCGCGAATGGGCTCGATGTCGGCATCGTCGAGCGCGTGCGCGCGCAGCCCCGGACGGCTCCGAAGCGCCGCGCGCAGCAGTGGCAGCGCGTCGTCGGCATTGCCATTGCGCGCGAAGAAACAGGCGAAGTTGTAGTCGGCGACTGGCTGGTTCTCGGGGAACAGGTCGGAGTCGAGCGCATGACTCCACGTCGCCGCCTCCTCTGCTCCGGTCGGGTCGCCGTGCTCGACCGCCCAGTAGCCGAGGTGCTGCGCAACATGGCCGTGACCATTGCCCGGCACGACAAGCCACACCGGGCCACCGTTTCCGGAGCGCTCTCGCAGCAAGTCCGCATCGCTGCAGGCGCGAACCGCCTCAATCAGTGCGGCGTAACTCGCAGCCGCGGCCGTACTGACGGCGGCTGCGGAATCCTCGCGATGCACCTCGTAGATCTCTGCGTTGCGGGCGTCGAGGTCGCTGTCGGTGCTGGGTCCCTCGTATGGCAACTCCAGGCGCGCGGCGTCGAGCACGCCCACAGCGTGCTCGCGCCATGCGTTGAGATGCGCGATGTTGTCCTTCGCGGTCCAGAGACCGGGCTCGTGCGATGGCGAGTCGTCGCACAACCCGAGCAACACGGACTCCTTCGTCTGCGCCGCCTCGAGCGACTGCACGAGACGGTCCCGGAGCGACTCGCCAGTCACGCGGAGAGGATAACCTGGCCCGGCAGGGCAGCGCTCCACGGCTCGGCCATCTCCACGAAACGGCACAACGCGTTGACGAGTTGCATCTGCTCCGGCGTGTGGCAGCGTGCGCGCAGCAACTCGGGAGAGCAGACGAGCACGGACAGCCCGCGCGCTCGCGACACGGCCACGTTGAGACGGTTGAGGCTGAACAGGAACTCAAGGTTGCGTGGCAGGTCCTCAACGCTGGATGTCGCCATCGTGAAGATGCTGACGGCAGCCTCCTGCCCCTGAAAGCGATCCACTGTCCCGACCCTCGCGCCGGATGGCAGGGTCTCGACCAGGCACGCGACCTGGGCGTTGTACGGTGCGACGACCACGATGTCGTCGAGCGACAGCTGCCGCACATCACCGGAGTCGTCTCGCCATGCAGCGCGCGTCAGATGGTCGAAGATGGTGCGGACTCGTTGCGCCTCAGCGTCGGAGCGAACCCTGTCGCCCTGGTGATCGACGAATGACGTACGCAGGCCGGTGATCGGAGAGCGGTGCAGCAGCACCGCCTGTGTTGCGCACTGTGGTTCGGACCCGAGCCGTCCCTCGTAGAACGACCGCGACACGAACGCAGTGACGTTCGGGTGCATCCGCCACGTGAGGTCGAGGAGCACGCCTCGATCTGGAGCGATCGTCACGTCGCCGCCCAGGAGGTGATCGAGCGCCGAGACGCCGACGCCCGCCGGGTGGCTCCCCTGGAGTGGTTGCGCCAGCTGCCGCGGATCACCGACGAGGACGAGGTTGCGGCCGGCACGCGACACTGCCAGCACATCCGCGAGTGACATCTGGCCGGCCTCATCGACGATCAGCGTGTCAAGTGCGCCCTCGAGCTGCGGACGCGAGAAGAGCCACGCCGTGCCTCCGATGACATCCACGCTGCCGTCGGCGAGAGCAGCATCAACCATGTCGTTACCGCGTGCGACCTTGATCGCCGGGGTGCTGATGCCATCCGATTGACGGTGTTGCATCCGAACGTCGAGGCCAACCGAGGGTGCGAGCTCCTCGATCTTCGCAAGCAGCGTTCGAATCGCGTTGTGACTGACAGCGGTGACGCCGATCGGGCCTCGCCGCCTGGCGATCAACGCGAGCACCGCGAGTGCGGCCATGTGGGTCTTGCCCGCGCCGGGTGGACCCTGCACTGGAAGGCATCCCTCCTGCAGTCCGAGGATGAGACGGATTGCGGCCTCCGATGCGGACTCGCCGGGCTCACGGAGCGCACAATCCACGCCGGAGCGCAAGCGTGGTGGAACGCGCATCAGCAGGTCACGTCCAGCGCGATTCGGGCCGGTCGCGTTCGGCCCGTTGGCAACAACCCAGCGGCCGAGATCGAGGAGCGACTCCTCCTGAGCATCGGTCGGGATCGGCTTGGACGGGATCAGAAAGCGAACGGCGCCTCGTTCGGCCTGGCCGGCGGTGCGTGACAGCGTGATCGACCCGCGCGCGGAGTCGAGGTAAGTGACCTCGCCGGCAGTGGGTGCGCGACCCACCTCGCAGTGAGGATCAAGCGGCGTGTCGCCGAGACCGATGCGATGTTCCTGGGGCTCGAACCCGTACCGCTCGATGATGCGCCGCGCTTCAACGTGCGAGCCGATCATCTCGAGCGGCCCGAGCGCATACGTGTCGCGCTCGAGTTCCTCGGGACTCATCGCGAGCTGGTCGTAGTGCCGCCACCAGTTCACCTTGTTCTCACGCCGGTGGTATGACAGCAGCGGTGCGAGCAACCACCTCGCCCGCTCGACATCGGTCTGCACCTCAGGATCCGCCGGCAGACCGTCGATCAGTGCCGCAGCGATCTCCTGGGTCGCGACGATCTTGGTGCGGAGGTCGTCACCCACGTCGCGGTCGACGATGGGCGGCCGCTGGATCGGAGCGCCGCGAAGCTGCTCCTCCTCGACGCGACGCGCCTCGAGCCAGTCGCGCAGCTGCAGCGTTGAGATGCAATCGCGCTCGTTGTACATCGCAATGTCGTCCAGCAGCGTCTGGTCGCCAGTGCCACTCTGCTCGCGGCTTGTCAGCCAGCGCTCGTACACCACCATGCTCCCGGCGGCATCCGCGACCGATTCCTCGCGAGCGGGCATGTACAACCGCTCCACCTTCTTCAGCGAATACGAGTCGGTCGACAGCCGCACACCCTGCCGCACAACGCGATAGAGGTCGACGAGCACGTCGTTGCGGAGCAGCCGGTCCACCTCTTCCTCGCGGGTGCCGTGACGGCTCATCAGCCGGCGCAACGCGGTCTTCTCGTATGCCGCGTAGTGGTAGATGTGCATGCTGGGATGGCGATCGAGCTGCTCGATGGCATGGTCGACAAAGCCCTCGAACGCACGCCGTTCCTCGGCGTCGTCATGACCCCACCACGCTCGATAGGTTCCCTGCGCATCCACGGCACCGAAGAGGTATTCAAGGGGAACGTCACGCGCGAGGCCATCGCCCTCCATGTCGAAGAAGATGTCTCCGGGCGACGGCGCCGGCAGCGCGCAGAGCCCACGACCCACCTCCCACGCATCGAGCAGCTGATGTCGCGGCACGCCGTCCGGGTGAGGACCTCGGTGCTGCAGCGCCGCTTGGGCACGCAGCTCACTGAAGGTCCCCGGGCTCATGCGTGGAGGTGCCTCGGTATCGTCGGACACCTGCGCAAGTGCCGTCATGGTGGCGATGCCCGCTGTCTTCAGCGCGAGCACCTGGCCAGACCGCATCCGCGCGACCTGCGACAGATGGTCGTCACGTTTCCGCTGCGCGGCGCAGCGGGCCGCGAAGCCGCACACACCGCAGTGCTCGACGGGGTCCGGGTACGTATCGCCGACGCGGGCGAGCATCGCGGACTCGAAGTCGAGCTTCACGCCCGCGTGGTAGGCGGAGAACTCGTCGACTCCATACGAGTGCTGGATCCCGTCACCGAGGATCACCTGCATCTGCGCGGGTGGCGTCCCCTGGAGCCGCCGGAGGTGCGCCGAGTACTCGCAGAGCTGGAGGATCGCCTCAGAGCGGACCCGTCGGGCGAGCTTCGCATCAGCGGCTTCGTACGCCCACGCCCAGCGCGCGCTCGGAGTTTCAACTCGGAGCAGGAAATCGGCGCGACCCATCCAACGGCCGTCGAAGAACGTCGGCTGATAGATCACGTCGTAGCCCTCTGCCATCGCCGCAAGCGTCTCGGCCTCGAGGGCGGCGAGCTCGTTCGCGCTGCTTGCGAACCGATCGAGGTCGTCCTCGAACGCCTTGACGCTCATGCCTTGTGCCCGAAGCAACTCGAGATGGTTGCGCTCGTGCCCCGCTCCGAGCGTTGCGAGCACCTCGCTCAGGGCTGACCGATCGGCGGGGATGACCTCGCCGCCCGCGACGCGTCGCTTCAGCGTGACCAGGTGACCGCACGCGAGGTAGTCGCACAGGTCCGTCGCCGTGTAGACGGGGCAACCGTCTTCCAGGTAGCGCATCAGCGCATCATCCTGGCTCGCCGGCTCGTGCGGTCGCGCGGCAGCGGCAGGATGAGCTGCCGGCCGGCCTGGCGAACGAGCGATCCGATCCGATCATTCGGCGCCCCACTGGGCTGCGGTGACCGTGCCGGCACAATCACGAAACGTTCGCCGTGGGAGGCGAGCAGGCTCTGCGCTCGCCGCAGGTACGCTCCCTCGCCGGCGCCGGCATCGACGGAAACCGAGTTGTCTGCATCCATGCCCTGACGATGCGCGTCACCGACGACAGGTGCCTGTCGCGTACGGTTTGCTGGTGCCTGACGAGATCGAGATCCGCCCCATTCGCGAATCCGAATACGCGGCGGCCGGCGAAGCGACCGCACGAGCCTATCGTGAGTTCCTGACACCCGACAGGCCGGGGTTCGCGGCGTACGTGGCGCGCATCGCCGATATCGGTGCTCGCGTGAACCACGCCACGGTCCTGGTGGCTGTCATCGAGGGCGTGATCGCCGGATCCGCGACGCTCGAGATCGAAGCGCGCGTCTCACCGACGACCGCCCAGCCGCTCGAGCCGGACGAGGCGCACCTCCGCATGCTCGGAGTGAGCCCTCACCTTCGCGGCCTGGGGATCGGGCGCCGCCTCGTCGACGCATGCATCGAGGTGGCTCGCGAACGCGGCAAACGGCGGCTCACGCTGGACACGTCTCCGGTGATGCGGGCAGCGCAGCGGATGTACTCGACGATGGGATTCACGTCGACCGGTGAGCGCAGCATGCCCGACGGCGGCGTGCTCCTCGGCTACACCATCGATGTCCAGTCCGTAGCCCCGGCGACCCGCTAGGCTCGTCCCGTGCCAGGCGTGTACGAGAAGGGAGAGAAGGAGCTTCGAGTCATCAAGCTCTTCGCGCGGCTGTGCGAGACCGAGGTCGGACTGACGACCCGGCAGCTCGCCGAGGAGCTCGAGGTAAATGCGCGCACGGTGCAGCGCTACGTCGCGACCCTGCGGGACAACGCGGGGATCGACGTCGAGGAGGCCGGAGGACGCTGGCGGATCGGCAAAGGGAGCCTGCTGCCGCCGCTGCAGCTCGACCACTACCAGGCCACGCTCCTGCTGGTGGCCGTGCGCCTGCTCCAGCAGGTGCGTCCCGAGCAGGACCCGGCCCTTGTCGGCGCGCTCGCCCACCTGTCTCGAGCGCTCAGCGTCCCGGTCGTCAGCGAATATCTTCGCCGGACCCTGGCCGCCGCCGAACGCCAGCCTGCCGACAGCGAGCGGCTCAAGGTGGAGCGCACCGTCATCGACGGTTTCGTGCTGCATCGCGAGATCGAGGTCCGGTACGTCGACGCCAAGGGCAACGAGACGCGTCGTGATCTCCGCCCCTATTTCATCCAGCCGACGGCCGAAGGGCGGCACATCTACGTGTTCGCGCTGGACTCGGTTTCGCACGAGGTTCGATCCTGGCGGCTCGACCGGATCCGCTCCGCTCGCCTGCTGCCCACGACGTTCTCGGTCCCGACCGACTTCGACATCGACACGGTGCTCGGGGCCGCGTGGGCGATCTGGCAGGGTCCGGGTGGCGACCGTGTGGTGCTGCGCTTCTCGCCCGAGGCGCGCCAGTGGGTCGATGAGAGCCCATGGCCCGCCCACACGCAGCGCCTCGACCTGCCCGGCGGCGGGATCGAGATTCGACTTGACGTCACGGGCGAGGTCGAGATGCGCCCATGGTTGATGCGCTGGGGAGCCAACGTCGAGGTGCTCGAGCCGGCGTCGCTACGCCGCCACATCGCGGAGTCGCATGCGGCCGCGGCGGCACTGTACGCGTCGAGTCCAGGCAAACGGGGTAAAACGTGAGCACCATGGAAGACAAGGTCACCCTCACCGACAAAGTAACCCTCACGGACGACGAGTGGCGTCAGCGCCTGACGCCTGAGCAGTATTCGGTCCTTCGCAAGGCGAGCACCGAGCGCCCCTTCACCGGGCAGTACGTCCACGTGGACGATAAGGGCGTCTACAAGTGCGCCGGCTGCGGCGCCGAACTGTTCAGCTCGGACACCAAGTTCAACTCCGACACGGGCTGGCCGAGCTTCTTCGCTCCGCTCACTGACTCGGCGGTCCAGGAGCATCGGGACTGGAGCATGGTGATCCCGCGCACGGAGATTCGCTGTGCGAAGTGCGGCGGTCATCTCGGCCACGTCTTCCCGGACGGCCCGGAGCCCACCGGTCAGCGCTACTGCATGAACTCCTGCGCGCTCAAGCTGGAGAAGTCGGCGGGCTGATGCCGCCCGGGCCCTCGCCTCGGGCTCGCGCGGTCCTCGAGCAGACCTTCGGATTCGCGGACTTCCGGCCGGGACAGGCCGATGTCGTCGCGGCCACCGAGTCTCGGCGGGACGTGCTCTTCGTGGCACCGACCGGCTCGGGGAAGAGCATCGCGTACTGGGTGCCGGGGATCGCGGGTGGCGGCCTCACCATCGTGGTGTCTCCGCTCATCGCGCTGATGGTCGATCAGGTCGCACGGCTGATCGAGCTCGGTGTCCCGGCCGCGTGCCTGCACAGCCAGGTGTCAGCGGCCACCCGCGCTGAATCGTTGCGCGCGGCCGCAGCCGGCGAGCTGCGCTTCCTCTATCTCGCCCCGGAGCGCCTCGGCGCTCCCGGGTTCCTCGACAACCTCAGGAACCTCACGGTCGATCGCTTCGTCGTCGACGAAGCGCACTGCATCTCGAGCTGGGGCCACGACTTCCGTCCCGATTACAGGCGGCTCGGCGACGCCATCGCCGCCTGCGGCCGGCCACCGGTCGGCGCATTCACCGCAACGGCAACGCCGCGGGTGCGCGACGACATCGCCGCCAGCCTCGGCCTGCAGATGCCAGTCGAGCGCGTCACCGGGTTCGTGCGCGACAACCTGACCATGTCGGTGGTTCGCTGTCGGGGGGCCGCGGACAAGCGCGACGCACTGCTGAGCCTTGTGCGCCGCGGCGAGGGCCGTGCGCTGATCTACTGCGGGAGCAGGCGCAGCACCGACGAGGTCACGGACCTGCTCGCCGGCGCAGGGGTCGCGGTGGCCGCCTATCACGGCGCCGTCGACGGGGATACCCGGCAGGCCGTCCACGAAGGGTTTACCGCCGGCAGGCTCCAGGCGATCGTCGCCACGTCCGCATTCGGCATGGGGGTTGATTTCCCGGACATCCGCAGGGTCATCCACCACGATTTCCCCGGGAGCCTCGAGGAGTACTACCAGCAGGCGGGTCGCGCCGGGCGGGATGGCGAACCATCCGAATGCATCCTCCTGTACTGCCCCGCCGACCGTCAGCTCCAGGAATTCTTCATCGAGCAGGCCTACCCCGAGCGAGATGCCGTCCGCGCCGTGTATCGCGAGCTCCTCCGCGAGGGCAGGGATGCCATCGAGGACTGGCAGGCTCGTGGGGTGGCGGTCAACGCGGCTCGCGCCGCGCTCGATCTGCTCCGGCGAACCGAGGTGGTGCAGCCCGACGGCAGCATTCGACGCCTCACCGGGCCGCCGGTCGACTTCGAGGAGCAGACGCTGCTCAAAGCCAACGCGTACGCGCGCGTGAACCAGGTCATGGAGTACGCGGCGTCACGTGGCTGCCGGCATGCACGCATCGCGGACTATTTCGGCGAGCAGGGCGTGGCCCGGACGTGCATGGCGTGCGACAACTGCCTCGACAGCAATCGTGCGTCGTACATCGCAGTCGAGAGTGCCCACGTCACTGCGGCGCTCGGGTGCGTGGCGCGCTTCGACGGTCACCTTGGCGGCGTTCGCATCGCATCGATCCTGCGTGGTTCCACGGATGCCTGGACGGCTTCGCGCTCGTGGGTCTCGGACCTGCAGTGGTTCGGCGCGCTCCGCGGCTGGGAGCTGGAAACCATCCGCGGGTTGCTCGAGCGGCTGGTCGAGCTCGACTGCATCACTCGTGGACACGGCGAGAAACCAACCCTTGGCATCACGCTCCGTGGCACCGCTGTACTGCGCGGCGAGGAGAAACTCGATGTCGACGTGCGTGCCGCACGGTCGCCGCGCAGAGGCTCCCGAAGTCCGGCAGCCGCGACAGCGGGGGCGACGATGACGCCCGATGTTGCCGCACGGTTCGAGGCGTTACGGAGCTGGAGGCTGGAGGTGGCTCGACGCACGCAGGTGCCGCCGTACGTCGTCTTTCACGACAGGACGCTGGCCGAGATCGCACACCGCCGGCCGTCGTCAGCCGCGTCGCTCGCGGCAATTCCCGGGGTTGGACCGGCCAAGCTCGACCGCTATGGAGAGTCCCTACTTGCGGTTCTGTGTGACGGTGGTGAGTCCTAGGCGGTCGCTACCCGATAGATCAGCAGGACGAGCTTCACCGCATCCTCAGCGTACGGCCTTTTTCACAAGCGCCGTGATCTTTGCCTCTTCGGTGGCAGTCAATTTGGTGAGCGCGTACTGAATCGGCCACATCGCGCCGTCATCGATCTTCGCCTTGTCGCTGAAGCCGACCGTCTGATATCTGACCTTGAACTTTCCGGCGTTCTGGAAGTAGCAGATGACACTGCCGTCCTTGGTGTAGGCGGGCATTCCGTACCAGGTTTTCGGTGCCAGGTTCGGCGCCGCGGCCGTGATCAGCGCATGAACCTTTTTTGCGATGGCCCGATCCGGCTCCTGCATCCTGGCGATCGCCGCGAGCAAGTCGGTTTCGCCATCCGCCCTGGCCGCCTCCGCCTTCAGCTCCCGGACGCGCTCGCGCGCCGCGGCCTTCTCTTCAGGACTGAATCCTTTTGACGCTGTAGCGTTCGCGGTTGTGCGCTTTGCGGGTTTCTGCGTGCCTTTGGTCGTCGTTTTGGTTGGCGCCATCAATCGCGCTCCTCTCCATGGTTTGACGAGAACACCTTGAGTGTATGGACCCGGACGAGCATGCGCTCGACATCCACCTCACGCGCATCCATCATGAGCAATTGCCCCAGTAGCGGGTCAGGAAATAGGGTCGGCGACCTCGTTGAGGGACGGAATGTTGCATGTAGCAGCGATTCCCCGCCGCGAGAAATACTTCTGGTGGTAGTCCTCGGCGTCCCAGAACCGTGCCGCCGGCACAATCTCGGTGACGATCGGGCGCCGGTAGCGCCCCAACTCGTCCATCCGCTTCTTCGACGCGACCGCGGCAGCCTCCTGCTCCGGTGAGTGGAAGAAGATCACCGACCGGTAGTTGTCACCGACGTCGGGTCCCTGGCGGTTCAACTGCGTGGGGTCGTGATTCATCCAGAAGATGTCCAGCAACGTGTCGTAGCTGACACGTGCGGGGTCGAACGTCACCTCGACCGCCTCCGCGTGCCCGGTGCGATGCGAGCACACCGCCTCATACGAGGGCGCCTGCGTGAAGCCGCCCGTGTAGCCGACCTTGGTCCGGGTGACGCCGTCGACCTGTTCGAACACCGATTCCACGCCCCAGAAGCATCCCGCACCGAATGTCGCAGTTTCCATGGTGCGAGTATGCCTCGATCCCACCTCAGCCAATCACGAGGCCGAGAGCGCCAGCTTGACCTGCCCGGTCGCATACACCGGCGGCCAGACCACGACGCTCTGACGAGGCGCCTGCCATTGCCACACCACCGCAGCCGCCCTGGTGTTCTGCCCGAGCTGGCCGGGGGCGGTCGAGAAGAGCACGCCGCCGCCGTTGGGGAGGCTGCCGCTCGGCAGATCGAGCGCACGCGCCGCAGCGGCGATGCTCTGCGCGCCTCCGTCTCCCGCACGTTCGAGGACGTCGGCAAAGAGCACCCAGGCTGCGCTGAAGCCGGCGATTCCCTCCTCGTCGGGCGCCGCCTGTCCGGTGTGCTGCTTCCAGAGCGCCGCGAATCGGTTGTAGAGCGCCCTCGCCTGAGGATCGAGGGCGCCCGGGTTGAAGTTTCCCTGGGGACGATCAGAGGCGAACACCCCGACCGCGGCCGAGCCGAGGACGTTGCCGAAGTCCTGGTCGCACTGCGCCATGGTCGTCCCCATGAACACCTTCACCTGCAGTCCCGCAGCGAGGAATGCCCGGCGAAACGCGATGCCGTCCTGGATGTGCGACGACAGCACGAGAATGTCAGGCTTCTCAGCCGCGAGCGCCCGCATCACCGGCGCCCAGTCGGGCGTGTAGGGGTTGTAGACGAACTCACCGGCGATGCTCAGCCCTCCGGCCTGGAGCGCGCTGCGCGTGGCGTCGGCAACCGAGTGGCCGTACTCGTCATCCGCCGTGACGAAGGAGACGCGAATCTTGTCGATGGGGACGCCCATCCGCGGCACCAGCTCGTCGAGCATGAACGTCCCGGAGTTGGCACCGAGCTCGGCACCGTTGACTCCGACGCGGAAGATCAGGGGCGATCCCTGTCCGGTCACCCGGTCGGCGACAGCGCCCGTCTCCCAGTACACCAGGCCGGCGCCCGATACCGCGGCCGCGGCCGGGATCGACAGCTGCGACGAGTATGCGCCAATCACGACAGGAACTCCGTCGTTGCGCAGGCTCGCAACGGCAGCGGGAATCTGCGCCTGGTCCTCGACGTCACGCACGTCGAGCGAGATCGGGCGGCCGGCGATGCCACCCGCTGCGTTGACCATCGCCGCCGCGAGTGAGGCCCCGAGGTACTCGTCGGTCGAGCCGGGCGCCGTGCTGCCGGACAGCGGGAAGATCGCCCCGATGCGCAGCGGAACGGGCCCCGCCGCTGCCACCGCCGCACACGCCGCGGCGAGCAGGGCGAGGATCAGAGCACCGACCAAGCCGAACGAACGGGTGCGTGCAGCGCGGGGCTCCCCTGGCACCGGCCGATCTTAGCCCGCGACGCCGCGTCGCGGCGTCCAGCAGGTGGCCGGGTGCCCGGGCTATCCGGTCGTGTCCCCCATCAGGGTGACCAGTTCGTCGTGGAGCAACCCGTTGGTCGTGATCACGTTGCCCGAATCGATGCGGACGGCGCCGTCGAAGTCGCTGAATCGCCCGCCGGCCTCCACCATGATCACCTGGGTCGCGGCGACGTCCCATGGGTTCACCCACGCCTCCACGGCCACGTCGATGACTCCTTCCGCGACCAGCATGTGGGACCAGAAATCACCGAATGCGCGGACCACACGGGCGCGCTCGAGCACCGTGCGGAAGCCGCGCTCGCCACGCCGCGTCGCGAAGTCACGCACGTCGGTGCACGACACGTACGCGTCCTCCAGGGTCGAGGTTCGCGAGACGTGGATGCGCTGCCCCGAGCCCATGTACGCACCCTGACCGGTGGCCGCCCACCAGCGGCGCCCCAATGCAGGCGCCGAGACCACGCCACACACCGCGCGGTCGCCGCGCATGAGCGCGATCAACGTTGCCCAGACGGGGACGCCATTGGCGTAGTTCACCGTCCCGTCGATGGGATCGATGATCCACCGCCACTCCGCGTGACCTTCTCCGCCGAATTCCTCGCCCACGATCTCCTGACCCGGGCGTAGTCGCCCCAGCGCGTCGCGGAGCGCCTGCTCGGTGGTGCGGTCCGCGTCGGTCACCGGCGTGCTGTCCGGTTTCGTGTCGACGCGCAGGTCAGGGGCGCGGAAGCGCGCCGACGTGATCGCATCGGCGATGTCGGCGAGTTCCAGCGCGACCTCGAGGTGGGATGACATCCGAGCGCATAGTGTCGCGATCCGCGCCGGCCCGTGCTCGACCGCCGCGCCAATACCATGCGTGGATGGCCGGCACCACGACATCCTTCGCGATCCCCGCCAGCACGGTTGCGATGCTCCGCGATGTCGAAGGTGGGGTCGAGGTCTGCATGCTCCGCCGTCCGGCTCGAAGCAGCTTCGCCGCTGGCGCCTTCGTCTTTCCGGGTGGTGCGGTCGACGCTGCCGACGGTGCGGACGATCAGGCCTACGCGGTCGCCGGTGTCCGCGAAGTGCTCGAGGAGGTCGGCATCCTCATCGGTGGACCCGCACCGGGTTCCGCATCGGGCGACCTCGCCGCGCGGATCAGCGCCGCTCGCTCGAAGCTGCTCGCGGGCGGGAGCCTCAACGATGTCCTGCGCGAGAACGACCTGGTGATCGCCACCGATCAGCTCATCTACATCGGGCACTTCATCACGCCACCGAGTGAAGGCCGCCGCTACGACGCGCGTTTCTTCGCGCTTGCGGCGACAGGCGATCAGGTCGTCCGGGTGCATGCGGCGGAGGCGGTCGAGGGTGGCTGGCACCGTCCCGAATCGATGCTCCGCCTCGAATACCCGGCGCTGATGCCCCCGACCCGAATGCTGTGTCACGAGTTCGCTCGCCTGGGGTCGGTCGACGCGATCCTGGGGACGCTTGGCGCGCACCCGATCGAGGTGACCGACATCACCCCGAAGGTCGTCGAACGATGGATGGGCCTCCACCGCGAGCAGGGGGCTTCCTCTTGAAGGCACCCACCCGGGTCCTCGCGCCCAACCCGTCGGTGTTCACCGGTCGGGGCACGAACACATACCTCGCGGGCGACGAGTCGCTCGTGTGCATCGACCCGGGACCTGATGATGACCGGCACCTGGCCGCCATCATCGCGGCCGCCGTCGAGCGGCCGGGCCGGATCACCGCGATCGCGCTGACGCATTCACACCCGGACCACCGCCCCCTGGCCATGCGCCTCGCAGCAGAGACCGGCGCCCCGGTGTACTGCTTCGATCCGTCTGCTGGAGAGGAGAACGCCACCAAGGTGGTCGACGGCGAGGTGCTTCGGCAAGGTGACCTCGAGCTGATCGCAGTGCACACGCCCGGACACACTCGCGACCACCTCTGCTTCTTCGACCCGCACGCACGCGCGCTCTACTCCGGCGACCACATCCTCAACGGCACCACGTCCGTCGTCCACCCCGGCGACGGCGACATGTCGGACTACATCGATTCGCTGCGGCGCGTGCAGGCACTCCAACCGCTGACCATCCTCCCCGGCCATGGCGAGCGTGTCGACGACGCCCGTGCGCTGATCGACGAGTACATCGCCCACCGGCTCGAGCGTGAGGCACAGGTGATCGCCGCCGCCCGGGGACGGACCGCATTCACGCCGATGGACCTCGTGCCCGCGTTGTATGTGGGCTACCCGGTTGAGGTGTACCCGCTCGCGGCGTGGACGGTCCAGGCGCACCTGGACAAGCTGGTACGCGACGGCCTGATCGATCGCCTCGACGACGGGGCAGCCACCGAAACGCCTCGATACCTCGCAACCCCGGCGTGACGGTCAGCGCCGCCGAACCTTTCCCAGGGCAGTGCGATCGAGCTGATCGACGATGATCAGTTCACGCGGGAGCTTGTGCCGAGCGATCGTCTCGGCAGCGTGCTCGCGCAGGGACTCGAGCGTCGGCGGGTCGGAGCGGCGCCGGGGCACCACCCGCACCACGACTCGCTGTCCCCACTCCCGGTCGGGGCTCCCCGATACAAGCACAGACGCCACGGCGGGGTGGCTCGAGAGGACGGACTCGACCTCCGCCGGCCAGATCTTCTCGCCCCCACTCACGATCACGTCGGCCAGCCGTCCGTGGACGCGCACCGTTCCATCGCTTCCAACCTCGCCCGCGTCGCCGGTGCGCAGCCAGCCGCCGGGCTCAAACGCGGCAACCGAAGCGGCTTCATCGAGCCGATAGCCGCGCATCAGCGTCGGTCCGCGAATGAGCAGCTCGCCCCAGCGCGCGGCGCGTACCTCCACCCCGGCAAGCGGCCTGCCGGCGTAGACGACACCGCCGCACGTCTCGGTCATGCCATAGGTCGCCACGACCCTCACTCCGGCGTCAGCCGCCCTGGTGACGAGGTCCGCATCCATGCCGGAGCCGCCGACCAGGATCGCCCGGAAGCGCCCGAGATCGGCGCGGGCATCGAGCAGGCGCATGAGCTGAGTCGGGACCAGCGAGGTGAATCGGACGTCGCCAAGCCGGGTGACGACGGATCGGGTGAGGCGCCGGCGGAACGTGATCGGCGCGCCGAGCAACAGATGACGCTCGGGCACGAGGAGGCCTCCGATGTGCGCAAGGGGCAGGCAGGAGAGCCACCGGTCCTCGGGGCGCGCATCGATCGCAGCCGCCGACGCTGCGACCGCGGCCTCCAGGGCAAGCGCCGGAAGCTCGGCAAGCCGTGGCTGCCCCGACGTTCCCGACGTGGCGATCACCACGGCGACGTCGGGGTCGATCGCAATGCCGTCGAGACGGCGAACTCCGTTCTCGTCGGCGATCACGGTGGGCTGGGAGATGTCGACGAGCGCGGCGCGCTCTGGACCGGACGATCGGAGATCGATCGGAAGAATCGCCGCTCCCACCCGGCGGGCGTGGCGGAGGACCGGCAGCCACCCGGCGCCCGGCTTGAGCGCCACGGCCGCAAGGTCGCCTGCACGTAGCGCGCGACGAAGATCGGAAGCGGTCATCCGCCGAGCGTAGCGCGACGCCCGTCCCGACCCTGGCGGGCTACCATCGAGAGCGATCGATTCGAGTTCATCGTGAGGTGCATGTCATCGTGGAGTGGGTCGCGGCCGGCGAGTGGGAGGACATTCGCTACGACACCGCGGGCGGCATCGCCAAGCTCACCATCAATCGCCCCGAGGTGCGCAATGCATTCCGGCCCACGACGCTGTTCGAGCTGAACTCGGGCCTTCGAGATGGCCCGCGACGACCCGGCGATCGGGGTCATCGTGCTCACCGGCGAGGGAACCAAGGCGTTCTGCTCGGGGGGCGACCAGCGCGTTCGCGGCGACGACGGCTACCGTGATCCCGCGGGCGTCGGCCGGCTCAACGTGCTCGATCTACAGGTGCAGATCCGGCGCCTGCCCAAGCCGGTCATCGCCATGGTGGCCGGCTACGCGATCGGCGGCGGCCATGTCCTCCACCTGGTTTGCGACCTCACCGTCGCCGCCGACAACGCGCGCTTCGGCCAGACCGGGCCCAAGGTCGGCTCGTTCGACGCCGGGTACGGGGCCGGGCTTCTCGCCCGAACCATCGGGCTCAAGCGTGCCAAGGAGATCTGGTTCCTCTGCGAGCAGTACGACGCCGCCACCGCCGAGCGCTGGGGACTGGTCAATCGGGTCGTGCCCCTGGACAGGCTCGAGGAGGAGACGGTCGCGATGTGCAACCGCATCCTCGAGATGAGCCCGCTCGCGCTCCGCCTGCTGAAGGCCGGCTTCAACGCCGACACCGACGGACTTGCCGGGGTGCAGCAGCTCGCCGGCGACGCCACCCTGCTCTTCTACATGAGCGAGGAGGCCCAGGAAGGTCGCGACGCCTACGTCGAGAAGCGCAAGCCGGACTTCGCGAAGTTTCCCCACAGGCCGTGATCGCCGAGGCGGCGCCCAGGCCGGGTCCGCTCGCCGTCTGGTGGATCGGCGCGAGACCGCGAACCCTGGTGGCGGCGATCGTGCCCGCGCTCGTCGGGGCGTCGTGGGCAGGACGGAACGCGATCTCGATCCCGCGCTCGTTGCTGGCACTTGTCGTGGCCGTCGCGCTGCAGATCGGCGTGAACTACGCGAACGACTACTTCGACGGAGTCGGCGGTGTCGATACCGCTGCACGCATGGGGCCGCGCCGCATGGTCGCGTCGGGACTCGCGCCCCCTCGTGCCGTTGCGGCGGCGGCGATCGTGATGGTGAGCATCGCCGCTGTTGCGGGCATCGTCCTCGCCGTGCTCACCACGCCGTGGTTGATCGCCGCAGGTGCTCTGTCGGTGCTCGCGCTGGTGCTGTACTCGGGGGGCCCGAGGCCGTATGCGGCAAGCGGTCTGGGCGAGGTCGCCGTCTTCGTGTTCTTTGGGCTCGTCGCAACCTGCGGCACGGCATTCGTTCAGCAGGTTCGGCTTGATGCGAGCGTGCTCTGGCTCGCGGTCCCGGTCGGGTTGCTGGCGTGCGCGCTCCTCATGGTCAACAACCTGCGCGACATTCCGACCGATACCGCGGTCGGCAAGCGCACGCTCGCGGTTCGCGTCGGGGCGGAACGAAGCCGGAGCCTGCTCATCGCCACCGTGCTCACCGCGCTCGTGCTCCCGTCGGTCGGTGCACTGGTGCGTGAGCTCCCGTGGACCGTCGCGGTGACATTGGTGATCCTCCCACTCGCGGTGGGGCCACTCCGGGTGATCCGCACCGCCGAGGGTCGCGCGCTCGTGCCCGCGCTCATCGGCATCACACGGCTCCAGCTGATCTTCGGTGTCGTGCTCGCCGGGGCGCTGCTCGCATCGTGAGGCGGCTCCGCTTCAGCATCGCGCTGCGCCACCCGGTGATGGGCGTTACCACGCGCAGCGGGTATCTCATCGAAGGTCCGGCGGGATGGGGCGAGTGCTCGCCGCTGCCGAGCTGGAACGAAGCGGAGCGCGACGCGGCCGAGCGGTCGGCACTCGAAGCCGCAACGTTGCCGTTCCCCGCCGCCGTACGCCATCGCGTCGGCGTCAACGCGATGATCCCGCGCGTCGCGCCCGACGTGGCCGCTGAGCTCGCGCTCACCTCTGGATGCGGCACCATCAAGATCAAGGTCGGGGACGGCGAGTCGGTCGACCGGGTGGCCGCGGTCCGTTCCGCATGCGGACCCGCTGTGCGCATCCGTCTCGACGGGAATGGTGCCTGGGATGTCGAGACCGCGCTCCGCATGCTGGCGCGACTCGCCGTCTATGACATCGAGCTCGCAGAGGACCCCGTCGCATCGCTCGAGGAGCTCGCGACGCTGCGCGGCCGCGCCGGCATGCCCGTGGCGGCCGAATCGTGCATCAGAACGACGGACGACGCCCGTCGTCTCAACCAGCTCGAGGCCGCGGATGCAATCGTGCTCAAGCCGCAACGCATCGGCGGGGTGCGCGAGGCACTGCGGGCGGCCGACGCCGGCGGCGTGCCGGCGATCGCGTCGAGTGCTCTCGAAACATCTGTCGGACTCGCCGCGGTTGTCGCACTCGCCGCATCACTGCCCGACGCGCCATTTGCACACGGCGCCGGCACGGCGCTGCTGCTCGCATCCGACGTCGTCGCCGACCCGCTCATCCCCGCCGACGGCTGGCTGATACCGCGCAGACCATCCGTGGACCAGCAGCTGCTCGTTCACGCATGACCGATCCCGGCGAAGGCGACATCGCGCTCGCGTGTGTCACGACATTGCTCCACGAGCTCGTCCGGGGCGGTGTCGAACACATCTGCATGACGCCTGGATCGCGATCAACGCCGATCGCAATTGCAGCGGCTCGTCATCCCGGGATCACCCTGCACGTGCACGTCGACGAGCGGTCGTCGGCATTCTTCGGACTGGGAATCGCCGCCGCGTCGGGACGGCCGGTGGCGATGTTCTGCACGTCAGGAACCGCAGCCGCAAACCACCTGCCCGCGGTCGTCGAAGCGAGCATGGCGCGTGTGCCGATCATCGTGATGACCGCCGACCGGCCCCCCGAGCTGCACGGTGTCGGCGCCAATCAGACCATCGATCAGCAGAACCTGTTTGGCGGTTTCGTCAAGTGGTTCTGCGACACCGGCGTGCCTGTTGCAGGTGAATACGAACGTCATCGCTGGTCGCGAATCGGGGTCCAGGCGATCGACCAGTGCGTCCGCCTTCCTCCGCCAGGGCCGGTGCATTTGAATCTGCCCTTTCGCGAACCGCTGCTGCCGAGCGACAACGCGATTGACGTTCCCCCGGTTGATGACACGCCCGCCACGCTGAGAGACTCAGCCGCATCGCGCATGCCCGCCTTCCTCCGCGAGGTGAGCACCGGCCACAGGGTGGCGATGATCGCGGGGCGTCTGCGGGTCGCGCCGTCCGGGCTGGTCGAAGCGTGCGCCGAACGAGGCTGGCCGTTGCTCGCCGAGCCACTTTCGGGACTTCGCAACGCGGGTCGGGGCGGCGCACTCTCGGCGGGGACGTTGCTCGCCGCCGATGCGGACTTCCGGGAGCGCCACCACCCCGATCTCATCATCCAGGTCGGTGCGGCTCCAACTTCGCGCGGTGTGCAGGAGTTGGTCCGAAGCGCCGACCGGCTGCTCATCGTCGATCCGGATCAGCTGGTGGCCGATCCCGATCGTCGCTCCACGCTGACCGTCCACGACGATCCGTCCGACGTCGCGGCTGCGCTGCATGCAACCACGGCGTCACTTCCAGCAACGCGACCGCAATGGCTCGACGAGTGGCACGAGGCCGATCGAGCCGTGCGCCACGCCGTTGACGCGCTGCTCGAACTCGTGGGACGAGGCCTTCGAGGGACGGGTCGCGCGCGACGTCGCTGCTGCAATCCCGGACGGCGGGGTGCTCGTTGCGGGATCGAGCATGCCCGTTCGCGATCTCGACATGTACATGCGCCCGCGCGACGGCCTGCGAGTTCTGGCCAATCGTGGCGCCAGCGGCATCGACGGCCTGGTGTCGACAGCGTTCGGCGTCGCCGAGGTCAGCGGCCCGACCTACGCGCTGCTCGGCGACCTGTCGATGCTCCACGATGCATCGGGGTTGCTCTGGGGCGCGCGACGCGGCCCGGGGGCCGTGCTCGTGGTCGTCGACAACGACGGCGGAGGTATCTTCTCGATGCTCCCGCAGGCATCGCTGCCGGATGAAGAATTCGAGCTGCTGTTCGGAACGCCGCACGGGCTCGACCTCGAGGCCATCGCACGTGCCGCCGGCATCGGTGTACGCACAGTCGACCGCGCCGGCGTCGTGATCCCGGCGATTCGCGAAGCGGAGACCTCGGGTGGCGTGCAGATCGTCAGAGTTCGGGTGGATCGCCGGCGCGCGGTCGAGTTGCGCGCCGAAGTGTCGCGCGCCGTCTCGACCGCGCTCGCCCCCTGAGCGGCGCTCAGTCCTGGGCCGGCTCCACTCCGAGGGCACGAAGTCCGACCCCGAACTTCGCCTCTGTCTCGAGCTCCTCCGAAGCGGGCTCCGATCCCGCCACGATCCCGGCGCCGGCGTGGAGCCGCGCGGTCGACCCTGAGACCTCGGCACAGCGGAGCGTCAACGCCCACTCCCCGTCGCCCTGGGCGTCGACCCACCCCACGAGCCCGGCAAAGAAACGGCGGTCGAAGGTCTCGAGGCGGGAGATCAGCGCTGCGGCGGACGCCTGCGGCGTCCCGCAGACCGCGGGGGTGGGATGGAGTGCCGCGGCGATGGTCAGGGCGTCAGGAGCGTCGGGTTTGAGCGTTCCCTTGATGGCGGTGTGGAGGTGCCAGAGGGTCGCCGTCGAGGTCAAGCCTGCCTCCCCATCGACGGCGAGGTTCGAGCAGAACGGCGCCAGCGCATCTGCCACCGCCTCGGCCACCAGGCGGTGCTCGCGCTGCTCCTTGACGGCGTTGAGCAGGTGGCCTGCAATCTCACGGTCCCGCGTCCGATCCAGGGATCGCCGCGCCGTGCCCGCCAGCGGATCGCTGAACACCTTTCGTCCCTTTCGCCGGACGACGAACTCGGGCGAGGCGCCCACCAGGTGCGAGGCGCCTCCGGGAAGTGCCACGAGGAACACGAACGCTCCGGGCTCTTCGGAGTTGAAGCGCCGTGCGACCAGGCGAGGAGCGATCGGTTCGTCGGCTTCGACGAGCAGGGTTCGCGCCAGGACCACCTTTTCGACTTCCCCCGCGGCGATCGCCTCGAGCGCGAGCTCGACCGCGGCCTCGTATTCGACGGGGAGCGGTTCGGGCACCAGCGCGGTGACCGTCCATCCGGGAGGCGGCACACCCTCGCCGCGCGCGGGCACGCCACGGACCACTCGCTCGGGGACGTGCAGCATCGCGTCGCAGCTGCCTGCATACGGCAGCGCCCCCAAAGCGATCCCGAGCCCGTGGCTCTCGCCAAGCGCGTCCTGAGTCAGCGCTGCGGCGCGACCCACGTGGTCGGGGCCGGCGCTCACGTGGATGCCGCGAGACTCACCCGCGGCGGCGAGACCGTACGTTCCGTGCTGGAGCACCACACCCGACCCGTCTCGGTACCACTCGAAAAGGTCGCCGGCGGCTGCCGTGGCGGGGAGACCCGGCGCAGGGCGGACGGCGCTCACCGTCTGACCCCGATCAGCAGTTGCGCGGCACCCATCCCCAACTGCACCCGCCGGACACGAGTGAAGCCGGCATCCGTGAGCAGCCGCACGAGCTCGTGGGGCGGCGGGAGATACGCGGTCGATGCCGGCAGGTATTCGTAGGCGCGACGGTCGGAGAGCAGCCCACCCACTCTCGGGACGATCCGGCGGAAGTAGAGTGAGTGCATCCGGCGCACAAGGGGGTTCGGCGGCTCCGACACCTCGAGGAAGACGGCGCGCCCGCCCGACCGGATCACACGCCCGGCCTCGCGAAAGCACTCGGCGATGTCCACGACATTGCGGAGGGCGAAGCCGCTGATCGCTCCGTCCACCGCACCGTCGCGCAGCGGCAGCCGCAGGGCGTCCGCACGGAGCAGCGGCGCCGAGGTGTGCGCCTTCGCGAGCATGCCCGCGGCCATGTCGACTCCGACGGCACGCAGCCCGAACCGGCCGGCGAGCCTGCACAGATCCCCGGTCCCGCACCCGAGGTCGACGACGCGAGCTCCGGGTTCCAGGAGGAGCTCGCGCACCGCCCGACGGCGCCAGCCCGCATCGAGCCCGAGGGTCATGACACGGTTCACCAGCTCGTAGCGAGGCGCGATGCGGTCGAACATCTCCTCGACGGCTCGCGCCTTCCGCTCGCCGATGGGAAGTTCGGCCGCGGTCACGAATCCACTCTAACAAGCGCTCCCCACACGGCGAGCCCGATGGGCCCACGGTTCGGCACGGTACGGAGTCGTTCGCCGCCGACGCGGACTTCGTCTACCCTGGCACCCAATGGCGGCGATCACCACCGCGGGGGCAACGACCACGCCGGCCGAGGCGCGCCCCACCGCGGCTCGAACCAGCGATGCGGTCAAGGAATATGGCAAGGGCGACGCCATGGTTCGCGCCCTCGACGGCATTACCGTTGCGTTCGGCAAGAGCCAGTTCAGCGCCATCATGGGGCCGTCCGGCTCCGGCAAATCGACGCTGCTGCATTGCCTCGCAGGACTCGACCGGCTGACCTCGGGAACCGTCCACATCGGCGACGTCGAGCTCGGGAGCCTCAACGACCGTCAGCTCACCATGCTGCGGCGAGTGCGGGTTGGCTTCATCTTCCAATCCTTCAACCTCGTGCCGACGCTGTCGGCGCTCGACAACATCGTGCTGCCGCTCACCATCGCCGGCAAGAAACCCGACGCGGCGGCGCTCGCCGAGATCGTTCGCATCACAGGTCTCGGCGACCGGCTCAAGCACCATCCCAATCAGCTCTCCGGCGGGCAGCAGCAGCAAGTCGCTGCAGCACGGGCCCTTGCGAGCACACCGGAGATCATCTTCGCCGACGAGCCGACCGGCAACCTCGATTCGCGTGCGAGCACGGATCTGCTCGACTTCCTGCGCCACGCCGTCTCGGAGCTGGGGCAGACGATCATCATGGTCACGCACGATCCGCTCGCCGCGGCGCACGCCGACCGCGTCGTCTTCCTTGCGGATGGTCGCGTGGTGAGTGAGATGCATGCACCTACCGCCGACAGCGTGCTGGACGTCATGCGTCATCTCGGTGACTGACACCATCCTCCGGCGCTGACCGATGCTCGGCATCAGCCTGCGAAGCCTGCTCTCCCACAAGCTCCGGCTCGCGCTCACCACGATTGCGGTCATCCTCGGCGTCTCATTCGTCGCAGGCACGTTCATCCTCACCGACACGATCAACGCAACCTTCACGAGCATCTTCGCGACCGCGAATGCCGGTGTTGCGGTGACGGTGCACGGGCGCCCGATCGCGGGGCAGTCAGGCGGCATCGGCGGCGGTCAGAACCATCCAGTCCCCACCTCGCTGCTCGCTACGGTGCGATCGGTTCCCGGAGTCCAGAACGCCGTCGGCAGCCTCTTTCGCGAAGGTGCGACGCTGATCGGGCACGACGGCAAGCCGATCGGCGGCAACGGGCCGCCGACATTCGGCGCCAGTTGGATCACCGACAGTGCCATCTCCCCGTATCACCTGCGCAGCGGCACGGCCCCGACGCAGGCGACTGACGTCGTCGTCGATGCCGGCACCGCGGCCCAGAACGGGCTTGCGGTGGGGCAGTCGCTGCCGATCGTGTTCCTCGGAGGAGTCGAGGAGCACTTCACGATCACCGGCATCGCCGGGTACGGATCGTCAGACAACCTTGCCGGGGCAACGATCGCGCTGTTCACCGAATCCACCGCGCAGCGAGTGCTGGAGGGTCAGAACAAGTACGACAGCATCCTGGTCAGCGCGCAGAGCGGAGTCACGGACGTCGTGCTCAGAGAGCACATCGCGGCGGCGCTGCCCAGCTATGCGGTGGCGGAGACCGGGCAGCAGGCGGCCGCGGCCGCGGAGCAGAGCACCGAGTTCGACCATCAGCACGTTCATCGGCACGCCACTCCTCGTCTTTGCCTTCATCTCGTTGTTCGTGGGCAGCTTTCTCATCATCAACACCTTCAACATTCTCGTCGCGCAGCGCACCCGCGAACTGGCGCTCCTGCGCGCGCTCGGTGCCACGCGAGCCCAGGTGATGACGTCCGTGCTGGTCGAGGCGGCGGTGACCGGGTTGGTGGCATCGATCCTCGGCTTCGTTGTCGGCATCCTGATTGCGCGAGCTCTGCTGTCGGTCTTCGGCTCGGCCTCGACGGGCGCAGTGACGTTGCTGCCGCGCACCTTCATCATCGCGGTGCTCGTCGGCACGATCGTCACCGTCATCGCCGCAAGCCTGCCGGCGCGACGAGCGACGCGCATCGCGCCGGTCGCCGCGCTCGCGGAAGCGCTCCCTGAGACCCAGCCGCTGCCGCGACGCCGGATCGCGGTTGGTCTGGTGATCTTCGTCATCGGGTGCGCCGCCCTGGTGATCGGACTCTTCACGTCCGCCGGATCCAAGCTGCAGCTCATCGGCGCCGGCTTCCTCGGGGTCTTCCTCGGAGTTGCGCTGCTCGCTCCGTTGCTGGTCGTGCCGGTCGCGACGGTGCTCGGTTGGCCGGTGGCCCGCATTCGCGGAGCACCCGGGATCCTGGCCGGGCAGAACGCGAGGCGCAATCCGCGCCGCACGGCGCTCACCGCCGCCGCATTGATGATCGGGCTCGCGCTGGTGACCTGTGTCGCCGTGCTCACCAACTCGGTGCGCGTCTCCACCAACGATGCGATCGAAGGCGCATTTCGCGCGGACTTCATCGTGTTCACGCAGGGCCCGGACTTCAATACCCAGGCGGCGCAGGCCCTGCAACAGGACCCCCGCCTCCGCGATGTCACCGAGGTGCGCGGCACATCGGTGATCATCAAGGGAAGTTCGCAGGGTATCGCCGCCATCGACCCCGCCAACCTCGGCAGCGTCCTCACCCTGAGCATGGTGTCGGGAGCGGCGTCCTCGATCGCCTCGACGAACACGGCGATCGTCGACTCCACGGAGGCGGTCGCCTCCGGTGTGCACATCGGTCAGCTCGTGACCTTCAACTTCCCGCAGGGCGCAAACGTCCCCGTCCGTATCGGAGGCATCTATACCGCCAACGCACTGGTGAGCGGGTACGTGGTCTCGCTCGCGACGATGGCGCCGAACGTGCCGACGGCGCGTGACTCCATCGTGCTCGCCAACGCCGCAAACGGGGTGTCATCGAGTCAGGCGGAACGGGCGCTCCACCAGGATGTGCACGCGTTTCCGCTGTTGATGGCGATGAGTCGCGCGCAGTACCGTACGTTCGTGGGCGCGTCGCTGGACAGCTTCCTCAATCTCATCTACACGCTCCTGGCATTCGCGATCATCATCGCCGTCCTGGGCATTGCAAACACGCTGATCCTCAGTGTTCTCGAGCGCACTCGCGAGATCGGCCTGTTGCGGGCGCTCGGGATGACACGCTCACAGACGCGGTCGATGGTCCGCTGGGAGTCGGTCATCATCTCGCTCCTCGGAGCCGCGCTGGGCCTGGCCGTCGGGCTGGGCCTCGGCGTCGCCGTGAGCGGGTCGTTGGGCGCGCTTGGGATCACCGAGATCGCGGTCCCCGGCGAGAACCTGATCGTCTACGCGATCATCGCGGGAGTGTTCGGTGTCGTTGCCGCCATCTTCCCGACGATTCGCGCATCACGCGTCGACATCCTTCGCGCAATCACGACCGAGTAGGCCTTCGTCAGCGCGTTCGCTGCCGCGCCGCTGCGCGTTCCCAGCGCTGCTCGATGCGCCCGAATCGCCATATGGCGAGCGCCCCTGCCCAGGTGATCACGAACAGCCCGACGATGATGAAGCCGGCCTCGTTGATGTTGAAGCTCGACATGAAGGCCCAGAACCCACCGGAGAGGTTGAGCTGAGCCGCGAGCAGTCCAAAGATCTCGATGGTGCCGATCAACATCGCGACCGCAACCGAAAGACCCGTGATCGTGATGTTGTAGTAGACCTTGCGCACCGGCCTCGAAAATGCCCACCCGTAGGCGAAGTTCATGAAGGAGCCGTCGAGCGTGTCGAGGGTGGCCATGCCGGCTGCGAAGAGGATCGGCAAACTCAGCACCGCGTACCAGGGAAGTCCGGCGGTCGCGGCGCCGGCCGTGGCAGCCAGGAGCGCCACCTCGGTGGCGGTGTCGAAGCCAAGCCCGAAGAGCACACCAACCGGGTACATCTGCCATGGCTTGCGGATCGAGCGCATCAGCTTGCCGAAGAACCGTGTCATCAGCCCGCGCGCGTTCAGCTGCTGTTCGAGTTCCTCGTCGTTGTACCGACCGCGGCGCATCTCGAGGAAGACCTTCACGATCCCGACCAGGATCACCAGGTTGAGGAATGCGATCAGGTACAGGAAGATGCCCGACACCAGGGTTCCGATGATCCCCCCGAAGGTCGCGACGGTCGAATTCGGGCTGCTGAGCTGACCGATGATGGCCCGGGCGGCGAACGTCAGCCCGATCCCGAGGCCGAACACCACTGAGGAGTGGCCGAGGGAGAACCAGAACCCGACGGAGAGGGGACGCTTGCCCTCGGACATGAGCTTGCGGGTCGTGTTGTCGATCGCCGAGATGTGATCCGCGTCAAACGCGTGGCGGAGGCCGAGGGTGTATGCCGTCACGGCGACCCCGATGCCGAGGAATTTCGAGTGCTCGGGGAGGATGGCGATGATGAACACGCCCCATCCGACGACGTAGAGGCCGATGATGAAACCAGCCATGCCGCCCACCCGAGCCCACTCCCGGGGGGTTAGCGCACCGCGGATCCGGGCCAGGCGAGACGCCGTCGCGGCCATGGGCTTCCTCCTCAGGGTCCTTCCACGTCAGCCGCTTCAGGATATCAAAACGCGACCAGCATGCAACAGCGAACAGCAGCCAGGTGCGTTGTCCAGGCGATGGTGCGCGGCGGCAGCTATTCTTGGAACATGAGCAGCACCGTCGATGAACTGGTCGCCCAGCTCAGGGATGGCGGTTCGCGTGTCACGACCGCCCGGCGCCTGGTCCTCACCGCGCTGGTGAGCGGGGCGCACCATCCGACCGCCGAGGAGTTGCTGGTCGAGGTGCGGACCCTCGCGCCCGACGTCCACGCCTCGACGGTCTATCGAAACCTCGAGGAGCTCGAGCGGCTCGGGGTCGTGGTGCACACCCATCTCGGCCACGGGCCGGCGACCTATCACCTGGCGACCGAGGCACATGGACACCTCGTCTGTGAGATGTGCGGAGCCACCCTCGAGGCGCCCGAGGACCTGTTCGAGGCGATGGCTCAGGGCGCAAAGCGCCGCCTCGGGTTCGAGCTCCGCCCGTACCACTTCGCGGTGCTCGGCGTCTGTGCCGAGTGCGCTGCAAGTGCCCGGGAGGCAAAGGCTCCGTCAGTGGGCTGACCGCTCCCCACCCGGCACGAGGCGCTCGACTCTCAGGTACTCCGCCGGCGCGTGGTCAACCTGAAGGGTCGTGTGCTCGACGTGGAAGCGCTCCTCCAGAAAGCGCTCCAGCTCGAGACGGATCGCATGGCAATCGTCGTTGGGATGCACCAGCACGTGGGCGGAGAGCGACGGGAAGCCCGAGGTGAGCTCCCAGACATGCAGGTCGTGGACGTTGACCACGTGCGGGTGTGCGGCGAGTGCGCCACCGATCACCTCCGGGTCCAGGTCGGCCGGCGACGCCTCGAGGAGGACCCGGCCCGCCTTGCCGAGCAGCCGGACGCCGGCGTACACCATGAGCCCGGCAACCACCACGGAGGCGATCGCGTCTGCGCGTTCGAAGCCAGTCGTGACGATCACGACGCCGGCGATGAGCGTCCCGATGAGCGCATAGAGATCGGTGAGGATGTGCCGAAAGCTCGCCTCGATGTTGAGGCTGCGCCGATCTGCGTGCGAGAGCTGTCGGGTGACCGCGAGGTTGACCGCGATACCGGCGAGTGCGATGACGATGACGGCGCCGCCCTCGACGGGCAGTGGCGCCGCCAGGCGGAGCACGGCCTCGAACACGAGGACCGCCGCGAGCACCAGGAGCGTCGCACCGCTGATCAATGCACCGAGCACCTCGGCTCGCTTGAGACCGAAGGTGAGGCCACCCTTCGGCGGCCGTTGGGCGAGGCGCAGCGCGACCAGCGAGACGCCGAGCGCCGCAACGTCGGTGAGCATGTGCGCAGCGTCGGAAAGGAGGGCAAGAGACCGGGCGACGACCGCGACCGCGACCTCGAGTGCGATGAAGACCCCGATCAGGCAGAGCGCGGCGACCAGCGGCCACTCATCGCCGCGCGGAGCGGCCTCCGGATGGGCCGGGTCAGGCCCGTGATCGTGCATCACCTCACCCTACTCCGCAGTTCGGGGAGCCACGGCCCACCACACGGTGACGACGGGTTCGATCGGCGGCTTCACGGACCAGAACGCGCCGTCGTGCACCAGGCGTTCGCCGAGCGCGTCGGCGACCTCTGCATCCTGCGCAGCGTTGAGGCAGAGGCGGCGGCGAATCCACGCAACCGCATCCTCGCGTCGCTCGAAGCCTCCGGGTCGTCGCGATGAGACCTCGGCGTGCCTGCGCGCCGGCAGTCCGATGTGTCGGAGCACGGCGACAACGTCATTGGCGTCCGGACGATTCGGGCGCGGCAGTGCATGAAATCGCCACCACAGATCCGCCATCCACGCGGTCGGGTGCCGGCTGGTGATCTCCATGACAACGCGCCTGCGTGCATGGGTCGACAGCGCCAGGGCAAACGGAGCAAGGTCGGCGACGTTGTACGCGACGTGATTGCAGACCACGACGTCGGCCTCCGGCGCGCGTTCCGCCACGGCCGGCCACTCGCCTTCGATGGTCCGAGCCGTGACCCCGCGACGGCGCGCCTGAAGCGTGAATTCGGCGAGCATTGCAGCGGACGAGTCGACGCCGGTCACCAGCGCGCATCGCGGCCCGAGTGGCAGCGATGCCGATCCTGCGCCAACGCCGACATCGAGGATGGTGCCTCCAGCCGGCAGCGCATCAAGCGCTCGACGATTGGAGTAGGAAAGGTCTCCGGACGTCGCCAGCTCGGCTCGCGAACGGAAGAGTGCCGTGGGGAATCCCCATGGTGACTCTGGGGCGGCGGTGAGGATGGCGTCGGGCAACGCCCACTCGCGCATCGCTGTTCGCCATCCTTCTGCGTCCACATATCGATGATGAGCGAAGGCCCCTTGCGACGCCAGCCGCAGCGGCAACCTCAATCGAGAGACGCCGGAGTGTCCTTTGGTCAGAGGGCGTGCACCGCGGCTGCCGTGGCGCATGCGGCAATCACGACAACCAAGAAGGGCGCACGAATCGACACCAGGATCACCGCCACTGCCAGTCCGGCCGCACGCGAATCCAGCACCAGATGGTTGCCGGTGGCGAACACCGCGACGGCGATCAGCGCGCTCAGCAAGGTGACGGGGAGAGCTTCAAGAGTCCGCTGCGCCGGCTTCGTCTCCAATAGACGCGTTGGCACGACGAATCCCGCGAGCTTCAGCGCTGCGCACCCCGCCGACGCGATGAGCACTGCGAGCCAGAGCTTCATCGGTCGAGCACCAGGAGCAGTGCAACCGCCGTCAGGCCACCGATGAGAATCGGCGCGCCGACCGGTACGACCGGGACCGTGACCAGGGCGATGAGCCCCGCGCCGAGCGCCACCAGACGCATGCGCGCGGTGTTGAGGCGGGGTCCGAGCAGTGCGATGAAGGCGGCCGGACCCGCAACATCGAGACCCGTCGCCGCAGGCGAACCGAGCGCGTTGCCCACCAGAGCGCCCGCAATCGTCGATGCGTTCCAGAGCACGTATACGCTGAGCGCGGTCGTCCAGAACGCACGCGCCGAGTGGCCGCCTCGTGCTTCGCTCACCGCCATCGCGGTGCTCTCGTCGATGGTGACCTCCGCCATCAGGAAACGCCGCCAGCGCGTGGGACGCAGCAGGGTATTGATCCGCGCCCCATACAGGCCGTTGCGCACGCCGAGCAGCAGCGCCGTCCCCACCGCCGAGAAGTACGACCCGCCAGCGCCGATGATGCTGACCAGCGCGAACTGCGATGCGCCGGAGAAGAGCACCAACGACAGCACACACACCTGCAGCAGGCTCAGGTGTGCTTCGACCGACACCGCCCCAAACGACAGCCCGAACGGCGTGACGCTCACACCGATGGTCAGCGCGCGATTGCGAATCCGCCGTTCTGCGGACTGGAGCGTCGCCGCGTCCGGCGGGTCGTCTTGAAGCTGGTCATTGCGCGGGGGCTGGGACATGCGGCAGCGCAAGCCTAGGCAATCCGCCGGTCCGCTGAGCCCGTGGAAGCGACGCCGCCGGGGAGCATGACGTCAAGATTTCGGTGAACTTGACGCCGGAGTGCTCATCCTGCACAGTAATGCGAGAGCGTCAAACGCGGCAGGGGACTCGGGAGGGACGCGGGGGTGCATATCGATCTCTATGTGGCGCTGGCTGGGCTGATCGTCGGTTTCGCCGTGGGTCTCACCGGGATGGGCGGGGGTGCGCTGATGACCCCGATCCTGGTGCTGCTCTTCGGCATCGCACCGCTGGCCGCGGTCTCGAGCGACCTGGTGGCCTCGCTGATCATGAAGCCGGTCGGCGCCGCGGTCCACGCGGGCCGGGGCACGGTGCGCTGGAACCTCGCCGGGTGGCTGGCGATCGGGTCGGTGCCCGCGGCGTTCCTCGGCGTGGTCTTCCTGAAATCGATCGGGCACGGGACCCGGGTGCAGACCGTGGTGAGCATCGCGCTCGGCATCGTGCTCCTGATCGCGGTCATGGCCCTGCTCCTGAAGCTGTACCTCGATCACCGCAACGGCACGTCGCGCGGGGACGAGCGCCTGGTGATCAAGAAGCTGCCGACCCTGGCGATCGGTGCGTCGATCGGCTTCATCGTGGGCATCACCTCGGTCGGCTCGGGGACCCTGGTGATCGTGCTCCTGCTCTTCCTCTACCCGCGCCTGCGAGGCTCGCAGATGGTCGGCACCGACCTCGCCCAGGCGATCCCGATGGTGGGCTCGGCGGCGCTGGCGCACATCGTCTTCGGCGACTTCAAGCTCGGCCTGACGCTCTCGATCCTGATCGGGAGCATTCCCGGGGTCCTGATCGGTGCGAGTGTCTCGTCGTACGCGCCGACGGCGTTCCTGCGCGGTGCGCTGGCGGCGGTGCTGCTGGTCTCCGGGCTCAAGCTGGTCAACGTGCCGACCCTGGCGATCGGGGTGGTGCTGCTGGTCTCGGTGCTGGTGCTCGGCGCCGCCTGGCTCTACGTCCGCGCGAGTGGCCGGACCCTCCGCGAGCTCTCCGGCGAGAGCAATCAGCATGGGCTCACGGCGCGCGACTTCTCCGAGGAGCCGGCGATGCAGCCGGCCGGCTCGCTCACCGAGGCATAGCCCGTCCGGTCACACCCGCGCTCAGACGGAGGGCGGTCCGCTCCTGAGGCGATCCCGAATCTCGAGCATTCGCTCGTCGCTGTGGTGTGGCATCGCCCAGCGGGTCTCGAGCCACCACGTCGCGCCGGCGTCTGCCCACGGGCGCACCCGCGCCGCCGCGGCAGCAGGACCGCCGGTCGCGGACTCGCCGTCGATCACCACCTCGAGATCGTCACGCCCTCGCTCGGCGAGCCAGGCGCGCATGTCGCGAACATCGTCCGGTGAGCCGTCGCGACCGGGAATCTCGATCTGCGGGACCACGCCGTCGCAGCGCAGCACGCGCCGCATCGATTTCGGCCTCGGCCACACGCCCGCAACCCAGATCGGGATTCGCGCCTGCACCGGCCTGCCGACCTCGGTGAGGTCGGTGCGATCGCACTCGTAGTGGTAGTGCCTGCCGTGGTACTTCGTCCCACCGTCCCACAATGTCCGGATCAGGTCGATGCCCTCATCGAGGTACTCGGCCCGCATCGGCAGATCGATGACCTCGCCGGTGAGCGGCAGGTCCGTCGCGATCGCGCCGAGCCCGACGGTGAGGATCGCTCGCCCGGCGGAGAGCTGATCGAGCGTGGCAACCTGGCTGGCCACCTTCCACGGACGCCGCCACGGCAGCGGGGTCAGCAGCGTTCCAAGCATGACCCGGGTGGTCCGCGCCGCCATGGCCGCCAGCAGGGTCCACGCGTCGACGCCGTACGCGGCCTCCCAGACGAAGACGCCGTCCCACCCCGACTCCTCGGCCACGATCGCCTGTTCAAGTTGCTGCGTCGCCGTCCCACCCGGGAGGACCACTCCGAACTTCATGCTCTCGCTCCGTGTGTCTTCCTGGACCGCCGCCGCGCCCCCAAAGCCGTGCGCCGGCCCCTTTTCGCGTAGCCGACCGTATAACCGATATGCGGAGGACATCGCTCGGACTGCTCGCCGTCGTCGCGGCGACGGCGATTCTGGCTTCTTGCTCGCTTCCCGGCGTCTCGACGAGCCCGACGGCCGCATTCACACCCACCCCTTTGCCCTCGACCGCGCCGACCGCGACGCCGGTCGTCTGCACCAACCAGAGCGTGCTTGCCACCTGGAGTCTCGATCGGCTTGCTGAGCAGACCCTGGTGATCCCCGTCGCTGAAACAAACGTCGCGGCGGTGACCTCGGAGGTCGCTGCCGGCGCCGGTGGCGTGATCCTCTTCGGGTCGTCCGCGCCATCGACCCTGTCCACCAGCCTGCGCACGCTCGCCGCCGCCGCAGCCGGCGGCGTCGCCCCCTTTGTGATGACCGACGAGGAGGGAGGCGCGGTGCAGCGCATGGCGAACCTGGTCGGCTCGATGCCTTCGGCGCGGCAGATGGCCGCCACGATGTCGCCGGCGCAGATCCGTCAGCTCGTCACCGCTGTCGCCCTGCGCATGCATGCCGCCGGCGTGACAATGGACCTGGCACCGGTCCTCGATCTCGACAACGGTCAGGGACCGAACAACCGCGATCCGGACGGCACCCGATCGTTCAGCCTCAATCCCACCGCGGCGGCGGCAGACGGAATCGCCTTCATGCAGGGGCTGCAGGCGGGCGGCATCGTGCCGGTCGTCAAGCACTTCCCGGGGCTCGGTCAGGCGTCGGGCAACACGGACGTCGCGCCCGCGAGCACCCAACCGTGGAGCTCGCTGCAACGCGCCGGCCTGCTCCCATTCGAGAGCGCACTTGCGTCCGGCGCTCCTGCGGTGATGATCGCCAATGCAACGGTCCCCGGTCTCTCGGCGCTTCCGGCGAGCATCTCGCAGGTGGTCATGACCACCGTGCTGCGCGACCAGCTTGGGTTTCAGGGCTTGGTGATGACCAACTCGCTTTCCGCCGGTGCGCTCGCCCACATCGGCTATTCGGTTCCGAAAGCGGTGGTGGCAGCGATCTCCGCGGGTGCCGACATGGTGCTCTACACGGCGGCAGCCGCGCAGGTGGCGTCACTCACCAGCGCAACTGTGGCGGCTCTGGTTGCGGCGGTCAACGCCGGCACGCTCACCCGCGCGCGTCTGACAGGAGCTGTCGCGAACGTCCTCGTCGCAAAGAACGTGCACCTCTGCGCCGGCTGAGCATTCGACCGGTTTCCGGCGCTCGACCCGTAGAAAGAGTGTGACACCCGCCGCCGCGCAGTCTGACCAGCCGTGGTCAACTGCAATGATCGATCAGCATCTCGACGATCGCAGCGTGAGCTTTGAGGCTGAATTAAGGCCCCTGCTCGGGGTTGCGATGCGCCTCGCCACCGCGCTGCGCCTCGAGCGGAATGACGCCGAGGACGCCGTGCAGGAGGCGGCGCTGCGGGCGTGGAGGTCGCGCCGGAACCGGCGGTCGGGGACGGACCTCCGTCCCTGGTTTCTCGCGATTGTCGCCAATCAATGTCGCGAGACTCGCCGCGTTGCTGGGCCTCCGTTCTTCGTTTCGCCGACCCGCCCGAGCGAGCGACCGTCGCTGCCATCGACGCAACGGGAAGCCTTGACATGGCCACGGCGCTGCGCTCAAGGGCTACGTGAACCTCCAGGGAGTCATCGGCGGGCGAGTGGTCCAGCTCGGCGTCACACACAGCGCGGGCGGTCCGCTGCTCAACAACAACAATGGCACCCTCCCGATGGTGCGACTGCTGTTACTGCGTCCCGGTGGGACTGCGTATGTCGCATTCGAGGACTCCGATGTCCCCAACGGCCCAACACCGTGCTCGTCGACGCAGACGTTGCTGATCACCCCACCGCAGGGCGGCCACTCCGTATCGCTGACCGGCACACCGGTCTCGTTGTGTGGCGGTTTCCGCGCCAAGCTCTGGATCGATATCGCGCCGGTGAGCGGGACCCCGTACTACAACACCAAGATCGCCTGACCGGACTCTTCCGGCCTGGCGCCCGATCGTGATTGCGTACGTCGGCGCGGGGGCGGGGATCCTGCGCAGCGCTGCTAGGATGGGCCGCCTGCATCGCCGCATCGGTGGCACGGACCGATATACGACGGGGGTGATCGATGATCCACGGTGCTGTACGGATTGCGTCTATCGCGCTCGTGAGCAGCGCGCTCGCAGTAACCGTCAACGCGCATCCGGCGAGCGCGGCTCACGCTGTCCTGCACCAGGATCAGCCGAGGTCGCCGTCATCACGCAGCGGCGCCTGGTGGGGAATCGACACCGTCGGCAACGTGCAGACGGGCAACATCATTGCGCAGACCAGGACGGACCTCGGCGCGCCGCAGTTCGTGGGGCGATATCTCATCTACAGCACCGAGCTTTCGAGTGCCGAGGCCGCATACATCCATCAGCAGGGGCTCTCGATATTGCTCATCGACGATCCGAATCGCGCGTTCACCTCCGGATCCACCGACGCGCAACAGGCAATCGGGCAGGCTCGCGCGCTCGGCGTCGCTCAGGGTGTCGCGATCTTTCGCGACGTCGAAACGAGCGATCCCATCTCCGCGACATACATCGGCGCATACACGGCCGCCTTCGCGGGCTCGGGATACGTCACCGGCTTCTACGAGAATCCGATCAACGGCGCATTCTCCGGCGCGTACTGCTCGCTGGTTGCCAGCAATCCAGCCGCGGTGAAAGGTGTCCTGCTCTTCTCAAGCGAGCCCGAGCACACTGGCAGCGATCCTCACCGCGCGGCTCGGCCGCACTATGGACCGAACGTTCCGCCGTGCGCCAACCACACAGCCGCCTGGCAGTACCTGGAACGCGGACTCTTTCCCCCGGGGACCTGGCCCAACGTCGACGTCGACGAGCTGCCGTCGCGTTTCGCGCACGTGCTCTGGGCCTGATCACAGCTGACCGGACCGGCCCCCGGCGCACGGACTAGCAGTCCGCGCAGGGGGTCAGATCGGTCGGGGCGCCATCGCCGGCGCGGCGGTAAACGAGCACGACATCCCGGGGAGCCCAGAAGGCTGTCCAGGCCCGGGCAAGGCGTCCCGGACCGAGGAGCCGGCGGCGCTCGCGACGCTGCTGGGCGCGAGTCCGAGCCATTATCGCGCTCATCATGTGCTCCTGCTCGGCAACCTGAGCCATCTCGAGAAGCTGGGGTCCATTCATCGTTGTGTCCTCCGTTTGAGTAACCATCCAAAGTGGTTTACTGGTAACAGTGTATCGCGCCGTGCATCACTTGTCAAATGCTTATACTGGTAACGATGATGACCGAGGGAACGCCCTGACATGAGCGGCACGGACCACCGCGACCCGGCCCCCGGATCGCTCGCTCTCGTACAGAAATTCATCAACAGCACGGAGATGCCGGACGGCGAGGACGAGCTGCGCAGCGCCGCCCTGGCTGAGCGTTGGTTGCGCGACGTGGCCGGGACCGATCTCACGGTGTCGGACCGCGATCTCGGCCGGCTGGTCGCCACACGCGAGGCGCTGCGGGATCTGCTCGAGGCACACACAGGTGAGAACGTCGATCCGACCGTGGCTGTGAGGCTCGAGAAGCTCCTCGGTCATGCGCCGCTGCGGCCGATCGTCAGCGCACGGGGAGCCACCCTTGCAGTCGACTGCCGGGGGGTCGACAGCTTTCTCGGGATGGTCTCGACCGCGATCGTCGAGGCGACGCTGATGGGCACATGGGAGCGCTTCAAGGTCTGCCGCGCCAACTCGTGCCGTTGGGCCTTCTATGACCACTCCAAGAACGGCCGTGGCTGTTGGTGCTCGATGCAGGTCTGCGGTTCTCGGGAGAAGGCCAAGACCTATCGGGCCCGGCAGCGCGCTGGGACGGGGCAGCCGCAACCGGGCTGACCGCCGCTACAGCTCGGCGACGATCTCCTTCGCGGCACGCTCGCCCGTCTCGATGGCGCCGTCGAGGAACCCCTGGTTGTTGATCGACGTGTGCTCGCCGGCGAAGTGGACCCGTCCCTGGGGCGCAGCGGCGATCGGACCGTAGGTCGCGTACTGGCCGACCTTGTAGAACGAGTACGCACCCCTGACCCATGGATCGCGAGCCCAGTGATCCTCGTAGGCGGCGCCGGTGAACGCGTCGCGGGTGCCGGGAAAGATCGGGTCGATTCGATCGAGGAACCAGCCGACGTCCTTCACCGGGGAGGGTCCGTGGGCCCCACCGGTCAGCGTGTCGCGGCCGGTGCTTGCGCCGGGGAACGCAAGCAGCAGCGCGGGGGCGCCATGCCGGCCACGTGGGACGGAGTCGTCCCAGCAGACGTCGAAGCTCTGCCAGTCGGTGTACGCAACCCCGTTGAACCCGTGCCGCGCCCAGGTCTTCTCGGCGACCTCGACGTGGATCTTTGCGTTGGATCCCATGCCGAAGGTGTCGACGACCCGAACCTTTCTCGCGTCGAAGCCGGCTCGGTTCAAGTCGACTTCGCGCAGCAGCGTGAACGGCAGCGCGAGCGCAACATGGTCCGCGACGACGTCGGTCGTCGTCCCGTCGACCTCGAACGTCAGCGTGTACGACCCGTCGCTGTTCTCCCGGAGCGCGACCAATCGGTGACCGAGCCGCAGCGTCTCTGCGGGGAGTTGCGCGGCCATGCCGTGCACCAGCTGATCGTTGCCACCGACGATGTGCCACTTCTCGTCGTACCCGGGCAAGGGGTCGAGTGATGTGCGCGGGTTCACCCCGGTGAGCCCGATCAGGTCGAGTGCCGATTGATCGCCCGGATCCCCACCGTTTTCGGAGACCGTGTTGGCGAGCATCAGCCGGCCGAACCGCGATGCGCTGCCGATTGGTGTCTCATCCAGCCATTCCGGCGCCGAGAGACCGTCAAGACGCGCGAGGCCTGGCTCGGTGTTCGATTCCGTGACCGCGTCATGAAACGCCTTGTAGCCAAAGGCCCGCCAGTCGTTGCTCGCCTCCGCGTACGTGTAGTAGGCGCCGTCGAACCAGTACACCTCGGGCAACCCCTGCAACTCGCCACCGTTGTAATCCTCGAGCTGCAATCCGAGCTCCGCCGCAAGGTCGAGAGCCGCGTACTGGTTCGAGTCGATGAACGCTCCGCCGTGCTCGGTGATCAATCCATTCGAGAAGTAGTCACGCAAGGTCCAGCAGCGGCCCCCGATACGCTCCGCGTGGCCTTCGTAGAGGGTCGAGCGGATGCGATGGCGTGTCCACAGCAGATGGCTGCAGCGCAGGCCGGCCAGCCCAGCGCCGACGACGGCGATGCGTGGCATCTGGCCCGTCGACGTGGAACGCGCCGACGCCAGCACCCGGGTCGCCGCGGGCCCGAACGCCACGCCTGCGCCCGCGAGTGCGGCACCGCCCAGGAAGCGGCGGCGCGATACGGGCCGGTTGAGCACCGTCCGCTGCTCGAGTTCCTCGAGAACCGCATCGACGGGAAGCCTGCGTGCGTCCGCCAATGCATTGAGCGCAAACAGGCGCCGGAGGTTCGCGGTCAGCTGCGTCCGCGCCGACTGCCTGCCACGAGCGTAGCCCGGGTAGCGTTCCCTCACGTCCACCCCCTGGATTGGTGACGATTCCTCGGCTGCAGGATAGCCAACGCACATGCGTCACGCAGGCGTTCGCCGGCCCTCCGTGTGTCGTCAGACCTCGCGGCGGTGAAGGCTCCACGCGGTCAGCGCCACGATCGCCACCACCCAGCACAGCGTCCACCCGAGGAACGCAGCGGACGGCGGCGACTGGACGAAGAACGGATTGCCGGCCCGCTCGGTCGTCGCCCCGAGCACGGTCCTGTACAGCACGGGCTCGAGCTCGTAGACGGAGCCACGCCAGAGCGCGTCGGTGGGCAGAAGCAGCTGGCTGATGGTTCCGGCGTTCTTGATCGCGTTGCTCCCGAAGACATCACCGATGGCGCCGGCGATCCCGCCGATCCACGCGAGGAAGAACAGCACGAGGCTGATCACCCCCGCCGTCATGCCGGACAGCCGCGTGCTGATCAGCAGCGCGAGGGACATGACCACGATTCCCTCGCCGCTCAGATACAGCGCCAGGCCGACCGGACCCGGCGGGACGTAGCTCGTGGTGAACCCAACAACCGTGAGCTCGAGCGCCGTGGTGGCGGCGACATAGATGACGATGAGCGCGGCAAGACCGAGCCACTTGCCGAGGACCACCTGGTACCTGCTCAGGGGTCGCGCCAGCATGGACAGGGCCACCCCCGACTCCAGCTCGCTGGAGATCGCGGGCGAGGCGACGACCACAGCGCTCAGGGCAAGCACGGCACTGAACATGAACTCGACCAGGACGAGGACCTGCGAGGTCGCCAGGTGCAGCTCGGTGCTGGGGATCGGGCTCCCGTCGGGGTTGGTGAGGGTGGTCAGATGTTGAAATCCCCAGCCTGTGAGCCCGATCACGATCACGGTGAGGATGGCGAGCGCCAGCAACAGCTTCCTGCGCGCGGCCTCACGAATCGTGAGCCGCGCGATGGTCAGCGCTGCCATCTCGCGTGCTCGGCATCGAGGAGCGCCAGGAACCGCTCCTCGAGCGTCTGGCGCACCGGCTCCACTGCGTACACTCTCGCCCCGCTCGCCACGACCTCGGCCACCAGCTCGGGGACCAGATCGACGTCGACGCCATCGACGACGAACCACCCTTCGTGCTCGGCGAGTGCGCCACGGCGCGCGAGTGCGGCCCTCCCCGTCTCGTTCAATCCGGTGAGACGCATCCGAACCCCGCCGGTCCCGAGCAGCTCGTCGAGACGTCCGATGGCCAGGACACGACCGTCGGAGACGACGGCGGCTCGGTCGCAGATCTGCTCCACCTCCCCGAGCAGATGCGAGTTCAGAAAGACCGCGCAGCCCCGATCGCGAAGGTGCCGGATGATCGTTCGGGTGTCGGCCCGGCCAACCGGGTCGAGCGCGGACGTCGGCTCATCGAGGATCACCAGCTCCGGGTGACCGAGCAGCGCCACACCAAGTCCGAGGCGCTGCTGCATGCCCTTCGAAAACGTCTCCACCCGGGCATCGGCGTGGCCGCTCAGGCCGACGGTCGTGAGCGCTCCCGAGATCTGTGCCGGCCAATCAGCGCGAGGAACGCCCGCGAGCCGGCAGTGGAGACCGAGGACCTCGGCAGCACTCAGCCACCCCTGGTAGCGGAAGAGCTCCGGCAGATACCCCACGCGCCTTCGCGTGTCGCGATCCCCTGCGGGACGGCCGAGCAGCCACGCCTCCCCGCCGGTGGGCCGGCTGAGGCCGAGCAGCAACTTCACGGCGGTCGTCTTGCCGCTGCCGTTCGGTCCGAGGAATCCGAATACCTCTCCTCGAGGCACGGCCATGGTGAGCCCGGCGAGCGCGACTGACGCACCGTAATGCTTGGTGAGCTCGAGGGTGCGCACCGCCTCGCCATCCACCGGTGGCGGGGGCGGGGCCGCGCCGCGCGGCATCAATGGGTCGTGCGGGCGATGCCGAGCACCTGGTTCGAGGTCATCGTTCCGGCGACCGCATACACGACGCCATTGTGTTGCCAGACGACGGCGCTGCCCAGTCCTGTCGCGTCCCCGATGAGCAGCCCGCGGGCGCCGTTGATGCTCACCGTCGAACCGGTGGCGAGGTCGACAGGGATCGGCACGGGGATGGTCTGCGTGGGATCGCCGATCGCGCGGATCTCGGAAGCCACCCCCGCGGGAATACCGGGCACGCTCAGCAGGTAGGCCTCGAGTTGCCTGGCGGTCACACCGGTGGATGTCACCATCGGCACCCTTGACGCGACCACGACCACTGCTTCACCGGTCGGCACGGTGCCACCGTGGAGGAGGGTTGCGGGATCCACCCCGTAGGAGACCACCACGGCGGGCGAGATCAGGACGGACAGGGTGCTGCCGTCCAGCCCGGCCGGCATTGCCGGCAACTGCCCCCCGGCTCGGGCAGCCGCCGCCCTCGCGAGGTCCGCGTTGAAGGTGAACGCCACGACACCACCCGAGATGACGGCGAACTTCGCCACCGGAGAGGTCCCGGCGGGAAGATCCGCGACGACTGGCGCGCTGATACCTGCCGCGGCACCTGCGGCCGCGGCGTCGGGCTCGGCCTGGTAGGCGATCGTCGGCCCGCCATTGACCGTTCCATAGCTCGTGAGACCCGCGAGCGAGCGGACATCGGCCGCGGTGACGGGGACGGCAGCAAGCTGGGTCGGCGTAAACAAGCTGAGGAAGTCCTGGGCCGCCCCGGTCGCAACCAGCAGGACGCTGGCCAGACCGGCGACGGCGACCCCTGTCAGGACGCGGCTGGTGCGCGCGCTTCGGGTCCGCAGCGGTTTCGCAGATCGCTGCGTGGTCGCGCCGGCTCCGGCAGCCTCACTGCCCGACAGGCGCGAGCGGGCCGCGGCCACGTCGACGACGGGATCGTTCGACGCCAGCAGTGCCTGGACCGCCGTGGCGTCGGTGCTCATGCGTTGCAGCCGCCCAGCACAGCGAGCGCACGACGCAACATGCGCACGGCTCGCCGCGTCCGCGGCAACCGGCTCGTCGAGTGAACGGCGCAGCGTGCCGTCAGACGGGTGCATCACCAACCTCCTTGCGAAAGCGCGCCTCCGCGCGCCGCAGTCGTGTTCCCACCGCGTTCACCCCGATGCCCAGAGCCGACGCCATCTCGGCGTAGCTCAAGCCGCTGTAGCGCAGGGCGAGGATCGTCGCGTGGCGCTCCGGGATCCGGGCCAGTGCGGCGCGCACGGCCCGGGTGGTCTCCGCCGCTTCGACGGCGGCCTCTGGATCGTATGCCGGCGGTGGGTCCGTGGCATAGCGCTCCTCGCGCACGGCTCGCCGCCGGTTGCCGCGGATCACGTTCAATGCCGCGTGTGCCGCGGCGGTCCGCACCCAGGCGACCGCCTGGGCGCCGGGGCTGTCACCGAATCTGCGGTGGAGGTCGAGGAAGACCTCCTGGGCGACGTCTTCAGCCGCATCCGGATCACCCAGCACCCGCCGGGCGATCGCCGCGACCTTCGCGTACTCCTCGTCGAACAGCCTGTCGAAGCTCGTGGGCCGCACCCCCACCTCGGTCGAACGGGAGATTCCAGTCAACAACTGACGTCCGAAGGCAGGGATGGCGGAGAACTCGACCACATCATGTGAAGCACCGCGGGCCCCGGGTTTGTGACACCAAGCGCCGTAGTCGCGCCGGATGCGGCGGTGAGTACCCTTCCGCCTGATGTCCGAAGCCCTGACTCATCGTCTGCGACGCATCACGCCCGGGCAGGTGCTGGTGACCTCTGCGTTCGTGGTGATCCTCTGCGTCATCGTGCGCAGGGGCGGTGACCCGGACATCTTCTGGCACCTCGTCACCGGCCAGTGGATGGTCGATCACCACCAGATCGTCTCGCACGATCTGTTCACGTTCACCGTTGCCGGCAAGCAGTGGATCGATCCCGAGTACACGACGGAGATCATCGCCTACCTGGTCTTCAAGGTTGGCGGTCTCACCCTCGTATCGCTCGCATTCGGCGCGGTGACCTTCATCGGGTTCCTGCTCATATGGCGCCGTGTGCGGCTCGAGATGGCCAACATGGTCGTCGCCGCAGTCGTCATCGGCATCGCGGGCCTGGCCGGCGCAGCGGTCTGGGGACCGCGTCCGCAGATGATCACCTTCACCTTCACCTGCCTCGAGTTGCTGTGGCTCGACAGGTATCTCCGCGGCAAGTCGCGGGCGATCTACTGGCTGCCTCTTGTGATGATCGCGTGGGCAAACCTGCACGGCGGGTTTCTCTTCGGTCTCGTGCCGGTTGGCGTCGCCGCGTTCGCCGAAGCCGTGCACTGGGCGCGTCGGGTGGACGGTGACCTGCACAAACGCCGAACCCGAAACCTCATCCTCGTGTTCGTCGGGTGCGTCGTCGCCGCTGCGGTGAATCCGAACGGGATCCACCTCTACGGGTACGTCATCCAACCGCAATTCTCCGGCGTGCAGCAGAGCTTCATCGCCGAGTGGCAATCGCCGAACTTTCACGTTCTCCAGGAACGCGGCTTCGAGCTGATGCTCCTCCTGGTCCCGATCGCATTCATCTTCCGCCGCCCCTCCCTGTGGGAGGTGTTGCTGACCCTGACCGTCTCCTACCTTGCGCTCTCCGCCGTGCGTCACTCCGCACTGTTCGTCGCAGCGGAAACGCCTTTGCTCATCTGGTCGTTCTCGGCGGGATGGGAGCGAATGGCACTCGCCGGCCATGTGCGCACGCGGACGGCTCGGTTGGGCAGAGACCTGGCCGTCGGTGCGGTCGCAGTCCTGGTCGTCGCCGTCCTCGGCACCGCGTATTTCGTGCATGGAACGCTGTCCAATCAGGCGCGCGCCACCGCGGCGAACTTCCCGGTGGGTGCGTCCGATTGGCTGGCGGCGCACCCGGCCGTCGGGACCCACATGTTCAATCAGTACGGGTGGGGCGGATACCTCATCGACCGCTTCTACCCGCAGACCAACCGGCGCGTGTTCTCCTTCGGCGAAGCGACGCTGCTCGGCACCACCGTGATGCAGCAGGTGGCCGACGTGGAAACCGGCAACTCGGATTGGCAGCAGATCTTCGCTGAGTGGAACATCGATTACGTCATCGATGTCCCGGGGGCTCCGGCGGTGCTGGCCCTGGAGGTCGATCCGCAGTGGACCAAGGTCTACGACGACGGGTTCGCCGTGATCATGGTGAAGAACTCAGAACTGGCTGCGGCCCCACACGGATAGGGCCGTGACCGATCCCGTTCATCCGGCCGTTCGCGACGCTGCGCCGGCCGTGTTCTGGCTCGACGACCCACGCGCGCCCACGCCGCAACCGCCACTCGACCGCCACGTCGAGTGCGACCTCGCGATTGTCGGAGCGGGGTTCACGGGCCTGTGGTCGGCGCTGATCGCGAAACAGCGGAACCCGGCACTCGAGGTCGTCGTCCTCGAGGCACGGCACGCCGCGGCGGCTGCGTCCGGTCGCAACGGCGGATTCTGCGACGCAAGTCTCACGCACGGTTTTGCCAACGGCCTCAGCAGGTTTCCCGGCGAGATCGACACGCTGGAGCGGCTCGGCCTCGAGAACCTCGACGCCATCGCGTCGACCGTGCGCGAGCATCACATCGACTGCGATTTCGAGCGAACCGGCATGATCGACGTGGCGACCGCGTCCTGGCAGTACGACGAGCTCGTGGCCCTTGCGGAGCAGATGCGCGCTCATGGATATCGCGTCGACGTTCTCGGTCCTGAAGCGATGCGCGCCCAGGTCGCATCGCCGTCGTATCAAGGCGGATTGTGGATCCACGATCGCACCGCCGTCGTCAATCCCGCACGGCTTGCCTGGGGCCTGCGCCGTCTCTGTCTTGACGCCGGCGTGCGACTCCACGAGGACACCCCGGTGGTACGGCTCCGCGCCGCGACGGAGCGGATGCAGCTGACCACCGATCACGGCGCCGTGTCCGCCCGGCGCGTGGCGCTCGCCACCAATGCCGATCGTCCGCTGCTTGCACGCCTGCGCCCGTTCATCCTGCCCGTGTATGACTACGTGCTCGTCACCGAGCCACTGACCCCCGCGCAAGTTGCGTCAATCGGATGGACAGATCGCCAGGGTGTCGCGGACAGCGGGAATCAGTTCCACTACTATCGCCTGACGGCAAACTCTCGGATTCTCTGGGGCGGCTACGACGCGATCTATCACTTCGGGAATCGTGTTGACGTCGAGCTCGAGCAGCGTGGCGCGACCTTCGACAAGCTCGGACACCACTTCTTCGCCACGTTCCCGCAACTGGACGGCGTGCGTTTCACGCATCGATGGGGCGGTGCGATCGACACGTGCAGCCGCTTCTGCGCCTTCTGGGGGATGAGCCACCAGGGGCGGGTCGCGTATGCCCTTGGATACACCGGGCTCGGAGTTGGGGCGTCACGCTTCGGCGCCCAGGTGATGCTCGATCTCCTCGAGGGACGGCGCACCCAGCGCACCGCGTTGCGCATGGTTCGCACCCGTCCCCTGCCCTTCCCGCCCGAGCCATTCCGCTACGGCGTGGTCCAGTTGACGCGCTGGTCGCTGGACCGCGCCGACCGCGACCAGGGACGTCGCAATCCCTGGCTCAGGGCGCTTGACGCCGCCGGTCTCGGCTTTGACTCTTAATGCGTTCAAAAGGTTAAGAAGTCCCTAAAAACTTCATGGCGTGTACTATCCGGGGCATGAAGGAACGCCGTTCAGCCGCACTCGATCCGCTGCCCGACCGCTCCATCCGCGGCCGCCGCTTGAGCGCATGACCAGCCGGGCCTTCGCGTCGATCGGGAACTTCTCGGTTCGATTCCGCTGGCCGATCGTGATCGGGTGGGTGTTGATCACGATCGTCTCGGTCAAGGCCTTCCCCGGCCTCTCCGACGTGGCCAAGGATTCGCAGAGCAGCTTTCTCCCCGCCAGCTCACCATCGGTGCAGGCGGAGAACCTCGCGCAGCCGTTCCAGAACTCGAAGCAGGGCATCGCGACCCTCGTCGCCGCGCGAGAGAGCGGCGTGCTCACGGCGTCGGACCTGCAGGAGATCAGCACACTCGAAGCGCGGATCCGGGGCCTCTCCGGGGTGACACACGTGCAGGACTTCGGGCTCTCTCCCGACAAGCATGCGGAGCAGGCTCAGGTGGTCACCGACCTGCCGCCCTTCAGCGCGGGAACCGAGGCGATCACCCTGGTCAAAGCCATCCGCGCGACGTTTCCCAGCGACGCGTCCGGCCTTCAGGTTCACCTCACGGGAACGATCCCCGGATTCGTCGATCAGCAGAGTCAGTCGAAGAGCTCGCAGGGCTCCGTGCAGGAATTTTCGCTGCTCTTCATCATCGTCCTGCTGCTGATCGCGTTTCGGGCGTTGCTCGCGCCGCTGATCACCCTCCTGCCCGCCGCGCTCGTGCTTGCCCTTGCCAGCCCGGTCATCGCCGGAGCAACCCACTTGGGGGTGCAGGTGTCGGCGATCACGCAATTCATCCTCATCGTTCTCGTGCTCGGAGCGGGAACCGACTATGGCCTGTTCCTCGTCTTCCGAATGCGCGAGGAACTGCGCCGAGGCCTGGAGCCCAAGGACGCGGTTCGCCGTGCGGTGGCGACGGTCGGGGAGTCGATCACGTTCAGCGCGCTCATCGTGATGGCAGCGCTGATGTCGCTGATCATCGCGCAGTTCAGCTTCTATCAGGCGCTCGGTCCCGCGCTCGCGATCGGCATCGCACTGATGCTCATCGCGGGTCTCACACTCCTTCCTGCCCTGCTCGCGATCTTCGGACGCGCAGTCTTCTGGCCGTCACGTGCCCGGCTCGACGAGAACCCGCGCGCAAACATCTACGGCCGCATCGCCGCCGTCGTGGTTCGCCGTCCGATGCCGGTCGCGGTCATCGGTACGGTCATCTTCGGAGCGATCGCCTTCGGACAGCTCGGCACCACCACCGCCGGATTCGCCGACCAGTCAGCTCCGACCGGCACCAACTCGGCTGCCGGTGACACGCTCATCGCCGAGCATTACGGCAGCGCGAACCTGAACGCGACCGAGTTCCTCTACAAGTTCGGTACGCCAATCTGGACCCACGCTGACGATCTGCAGACGATCCAGACGGCGCTGCAGTCGGGCGGCGGTTTCGCCACGGTCGAGGGACCGCTTGCATTCTCCGGTCAGGCATTGACGCCGGCGGCACTGGTAGCCATCCACGAGCACGGCAGCACGCTCGCCACCGAGGCGCTTTCGCGTTTCGTCAGTCCGGACGGCCGCACCGTTCAGTACATCGGCGTCGAGCAGGGTGGGGCTGCCGCACCGATCAAGGCCATCCCCGCGCTCCGCACGCTCGCCGACCGTTCCGGTGCCGAAGTGCACACCGTGGCCCAGGGTGTCTTCGGCATCCAGCCCTTCGCGTATGACGTGAATCAGCTGTCCTCATCGGATCTCTGGCACATCATCCCCGTGGTCGCCGTGCTGATCGCCATCCTGCTCGCGATCGTCATGCGCAGCCTGGTCGCGCCGTTCTACCTGGTCACGAGTGTTCTGCTCTCTTATCTCGCGGCGCTCGGACTGACCGCGCTGATCTTCGTCCACTTCGGCGGTCAGAGCGGCATCAACTTCGTGCTGCCGTTCCTGATGTTCGTCTTCCTCATGGCCCTGGGGTCGGACTACAACGTGCTGGTCATGACACGAATACGTGAGGAGTCGCATCACCTTCGGACCGGTGAGGCGGTGCGCAGAGCGATCGGTGCCACCGGCACCACGGTCACCACCGCGGGCCTCATCCTCGGTGGCACGTTCGCCGTGCTCGCTTTCGCCGGCGGCGGCGCGTCAGGCGGATCCCAGATTCAGCAGATCGGCTACGGCGTGGCCTTCGGTGTGGTGATGGACACGTTCGTGGTACGCACCATCCTGGTTCCTGCAATCGTCGTGCTGCTGGGGCGGCGCAACTGGTGGCCGTCAGGTCTGTGGCGCCAGGGCGAACCGGCGCTCACCCCCGCCCTGACCCCACCCGCGCCGGAACCGACACCGCCGCTGCAGACGACATCAACCCGTTAGCGACCGAGCCAAAGGACGAAACCATGAGTGCCACCACAGATTTGCAGACCGCGCTGCGCTCGTCGCATCGCCGCCTCCAGGATGCGACGCGTCCACTGTCGGACGAAGAGATCGCGGGTCCGTCGTACTGCAGGGACTGGTCGACAGCGCAGGTGCTGTCGCATATCGGCAGCGGCGCGCAGATCTTCGGACTCCTGCTCGACGCCGGGCTCGACGGCGCCGAGTCCCCCGGCCGCGAGGAATTCGCAAAGATCTGGGACGTCTGGAACGCGATGACCCCAACCGACCAGGCGCGCAACAGCGTCAGCGCCGACGCGGCGTTCCTGGACCGCGTCGCAGCCGTACCCGCGGATGAGCTCGACGCCATGCAGATGACCCTGTTCGGAGGCCCGGCGGACGCCACCAGGTTGCTTGGGATGCGCCTGTCCGAGCATGCGATCCACACCTGGGACGTCATCGTCATCCGTGACCCGGATGCCGAGGTCGCCGGCGACGCCGTCTCGTGGATGGTCGACTGGCTCGACCCCGTCGCGCGTCGCTCGGGGAACACGCAGAGTGGACCGCTCGACGTCGATATCACGACCACCGACCCCGCTCGGGCGTTCCGGCTCTCGGTGTCGGACACGGTGAAGCTCCTTCCAGCCGGCTCGGACATGCCGCGCGCGTCGGCGACGGTGCGGATGCCCGCGTCAGCCCTGGTCCGGCTCGTCTACGGCAGGCTGGACCCAAAGCACACGCCTGCCGCGGTCGAGGCCGACGGGATCGAGCTGGACACGCTGAGGAGCATCTTCCCGGGGTTCTGACCCGAGCTCCTACGGCTCGTGTCAGGGGCTACGGCCGATCATCCTCCGGGTAGCTGCGACGGCTCCGCGCAAGCATCGCGACGGCGATGATGATCAGCACGGTCATGCCGAGGGCAACGATGCCGGAGCCCCAGTTCAGGCCGCCGCGAGCGTGCGACACCCCGAGCCAATCCGCGTACGACGCGCCAAGGGGCCTGGTGAGGATGTATGCGAACCAGAACGCGAAGATCGCGTTCAGGCCGAACCACCTGTGCGCCACCGCCGGTATCGCGATCAGCACCGTGAACACGAGGCCGGAGACGAAGAAGCCGAGGTGGAAGGTCGTCGCGGTCATGTCGCCCACGGCGGTACCCAGCGCGAAGGTCGCCATGACGGTGAGCCAGTAGAACGCCTCGCGACGTTGCGTGTTGATGGTGTGAATGGAGAGCGTGTGCTCGCTCGAGTACCAGATCAAGAAAACCGCGGTGAGCACGACCGCGAAAAAGATGCTCGAAACGAAATAGGGAATCCCGAGCTGAATGTGCAGAACGTCGGCGGCCATGGTGCCGAAGATTGCGACCATCACGACCGCGAGCCAGTAGATCCAGGGTTGATACCGGGGCGCCGCGAATTGGATCGCCAGGGCGATGACCAGCCCGACAAACCCGAGCATGACGGCGACAACAGGTGGGAGCTGGTGCACCAGTGTGTCGGAGGTCGCCTCTCCCATGCCGGTGGTCAGCACCTTTGTGATCCAGAAGCCTATGGTGACCTCGGGCACCTTGCGGAGCAGACGGCGCTGAACCGCGGGAAATCGGCGAAGATCCATCACCATGCTGGAGCTTAATCACCTCAGCAAGCGGTTCGGATCGCTCGAGGCTCTCCACGATCTCAGCTTCACCGTAAGCGAGGGTGAGATCTTCGGCTTCGTCGGAGCCAACGGCGCGGGCAAAACCACCGCGATGCGGGTGGTTCTCGGTGTCCTCGAAGCCGATTCCGGGAGCGTGAGCTGGGACGGCTCGCCGATCACCTTCGCGGCCCGGCGGCGCATCGGCTATATCCCAGAGGATCGCGGGCTGTATCCGAAGATGCCCGTGATCGCGCAGCTCCAATACTTCGGACAGCTGCACGGGCTCAACCGGAGAGCCGCTCGCGAAGCGTCGACCGCGTTGCTCGAGCGGCTCGGACTCGCCGATCGAGCCAAGAGCCAGCTTCAGAGCCTCAGCCACGGCAACCAGCAACGGGTGCAGCTCGCCGCGGCCCTGGTGTTCGCGCCCGACCTGCTCGTCTTCGACGAGCCGTTTGCAGGTCTGGACCCGGTGGCCGTCGATGTGATGACCGACGTGCTGCGGTCGGAAGCTGATGCGGGGAAGCCTGTCGTCCTCTCGAGCCACCAGCTGGATATCGTCGAGCGGGTCTGTGACCGCGTCGGGATCATCAACCACGGACGGATGGTCGCCACCGGAACCGTCGCGGAGCTGACCGACCGCGGGCCGTTGCGCTTCTGGGTGGACGTTCCCGGCGCAGTCGCCCGCTGGTATGGCGACGTCCCCGGTGTGACGCTGGTCGAGCAGGACGGCTCGCGCTGGCTGCTCGAACTCGCCGACGGTGCGAGTGAACAGGCGGTGCTGCGGAAGGCCCTGACACTCGGCCCGGTGCACGAGTTCCGTCGCGATCGACCGGCGTTGACGCAGTTGTTCCGCGACGTCATGAGTGGGACGGCGATCAATGGATAGTCAGAAGTTGATCCGGGTGATCGCAGCGCGCGAGTTCGTGACCCGCATTCGAACGCGGGTCTTCGCGATCTCGACCGTGCTGGTGCTCATCGGGGTTGGCGCCTACATCCTGCTCCAGGCATATGTGTTCAACCAGTCGACGACGACGTCGCTCGATGTCGGATTCGTCGGAGCCGCGCAGTCGATCGCGGCACCGGTGCGCGCCGAGGCATTGAGTTCTGGGGTGACCGTAACCGTCCATCCCTACACGTCGGAAGCGGCCGGACAGGCGGATGTACAGAGCGGCACCCTCAACGCCCTGGTCAGCGGATCCGGAGCCAGTACCATCGTGTCTGTTCAGTCGACGGTCGATCCGACACTGCTGACGGCCCTCAACGACCAAACCCGCCAGCAGGTGCTGAGCCATTACCTGACACAGCATGGTCTTCCCCCAAGCGACGTCATCGACCAGCTCGCGTTCTCGGTGAGCGTCAACGAGCTCTCGCCCGTCAACGCCGCGCGACTGGAACAGATCGTCATCGGCCTGCTGGTTGCGGGAACGCTCTACGTCACCGTGCTCGCCTACGGTCAGTTCGTCGCGGCCGGAGTGATCGAAGAGAAGTCGAACCGAATCGTCGAGATCCTGCTCGCGACGGTGCGACCGTGGCAGCTCATGTTGGGCAAGATCATCGGCATAGGCCTGGTGGCGCTCGTGCAGGTCGGGCTCGTGGCCGGTGTCGCCCTGGTGCTCGCCAGTGCCACCAAGCTGGTGTCGATCCCGACACTCAGTGTCGATGTGGTCATCAGTGGCGTGGTGTGGTTCGTGCTGGGCTACCTGATGTATGCACTGCTCTTTGCTGCTGCGGGCTCGATGGTGTCTCGCCAGGAGGAGGTGTCCGGCGTGGCGTTGCCGGTGATTCTCTTCCTCGTCGCTGCGTGGATCCTCGCACTCACCGTCGCCGCGCCCGATCCCGGGAGCACGGCGACCACCGTCTTCTCGTTCATCCCGCTGTTCTCGCCGGTGATCATGCCAGTGCGAATCGCGGCGGGGGTTGTGCCTTTCTGGCAAGTCGCAGTCAGCGTGGTCGTCGTTCTCGCGACGATCTACCTCCTGGCAGCGTTCGCGGGTCGGATCTACCGCAATTCGGTACTGCGCACCGGGGGCCGCGTCAAGCTCGCTGAAGCCCTGCGGCGGTAGGAGCTCAGGCGAGCGCCGATTCAGCGGGATCCGCGCCGGCCAGCTCACGAAGCGACATCGGGGCGACAGCGATGCGATCGCGCCCGTCTCGCTTCGCCTGGTACATCGCATGGTCGGCAGCCGCGACCACATCGTCGAGCTCCTGTCCATGATCGGGGAACACTGCGACGCCGATTGATGCGGTGACACGCGCGATCTCCGACGTCGGGGCGCGCAGTTCCGCGATCGCCGACTGCAGCGCCTGAGCAACCCGCATCGCGCCGTCGACCGTCGAATTGGTCAGGACGATCAGAAACTCCTCGCCGCCATACCGGACTGCGTAGTCACTGTCGCGAACCACGCGACGGATGGCGCGCGCCACCGCGCGGAGCACTGAATCCCCGGCGGCGTGTCCAGCGCTGTCGTTGACCTGCTTGAAGTGGTCGAGGTCCAGGAGCAGGATGCCGACGCCCGCACCAGTCCGGAGGCTCTGGGCCATGACCCGCGGTCCCATGTCCCGCCACCAGCGGATGTTGAACAACCCGGTCAGCGCATCAGTCAGGGCTCGCCGTTCCAGCTCGCCGTACATCTGGGCGTTGCTCCAGGCCGCCGCGGTGACGAAGCCCAGCAGCGCGCACCGCTCGAGATCCTCCTCTGTGAACGCGTCGAGCCCGTCGCGCCAGATGTCGATGACCCCGAGGCGCTGATCACCCGCTACCAGCGGAATGGCGAGCAGGGATTCCGGTTCACGAGCGGTGCCCGGAATGGTCGAGGCGGCAGGGTGCGAGTCGGTGTCCGCGCACCGGTACGGCTGTCCGCGCGCAAACGCCCAACCGGTGATGCCTTCGTTCAGGGACACCTCCATCTTGAGGAACCCCTCGGTTCCAGCGCCGGCAAGAACGCGGGGGCGGAATCGGTGACGTTCCCAGTCCGCTTCGAAGATGGCGAGCCGATCGGCTGCCGTCACGCGACTGAGACGTTCCGCGGCGATCTCGAGAATGCGCTCCGGGTCGTGTTCGGCCTGAAGCGTCCGAGCGGCATCCACGAGAAATCGGGCAAAGCTTCGATCGTCGAGCGTGCCGTCGCCAGCCACCGGCAGCGGGGTCATCTCGATCGGCGCGCGCAGCGTGTCGCCGCGCTCCCGGAAGACCCGGACCTCGCGGCGCTGGAACCAGGCGACCGGCACCACCTCGTCCATCGGCTGGGCCAGCCCGGCATCGACGACGAGCGGATGTGCGAGATGGGGCCCGACGCCGTACTGGACCCCGAGTTCGGCCACCGCGGAGGCTGTTCCCTTGCTGTCGATGCCGCGCGCGACGATGCGGCCTCCGAGCCGGGCGACATACACGACGGCTGCCGCGAGGTGGGCCTTGGCCACCTCGTTGTCATTCAGGCCGGCGGGCACAGACGCGTCGAGAAAGACGAAATCCGGTCGGAGATCAGCGATCAGCCGCCGATCGAGCGCTGGTGACAGGACCCCGTCGACCGCCAGCAGGAAGCCGAGATCACGGAGTGCCAGGAGGCGTCGCAGCCCCGCGTCGTCGAGATCGGCGTCGATCTCGCTGTGGATGATCCAGCCGATCTCAGCGGGGTTCACATGATGGTGCTGCGCCATCGCCGCTAGATTGAGATCGTTCGCGGCCAGCACATCGCGGTGCAGCGGAACGAGCAGGACGGCCGGACCGGTGTGCTGCGCGAACGCCAGGGCGGAGGGGATGAGCGAGCCCGATGGGAGCGCGGCTGGGCGCGGGAGCGCCTCATACCCCAGGTCGACGCGGTCGATGAGGTCGATCACCGGCTGCAGCGCCACTCCGGTTCCTGCCGGTTTGACGGCACGATCCGACGCAACGCCGCCCATCACTGCAGATTTCAAGCTGTCCCCCACATTGGTTCTCCGGTCAGCACCGTTCCCCCGTAGGCCCCGTCACACCTTCGCACCGAGCGTCCGACAAATCTGTCTCGCTAGCAGGCCCGGCGTCACGCGGCTTCTCGCGGCTGCCCGGATGGGCAACCCCAACTCACGACTCACCTTCACGCGGCGGAGGAGCGGGACGCCGCCGTCCAGCGTGTCGGCGGCGTCCACTACCCACTCCGATCTCACCTGGGGGCGCTCGCGGTTCAGCGGCACACCCCGTCTGGTTCGAATTCCGACTAGTGCACGTGCACCAATGCTTGCGGCGTGTCGTTGAGTGTCGACGCCGACGCCGCAATGGTCGCCGTCCCCAACGTGAGACTTGCGACTGCGATCACGATCCCCAGTCTGACCCAGCGGTTCAGCCTACCCATGACGATCCTCCTCAGGACGGTGCCCCTTTTTGACGGTAGGGACATTGTCTTAAGACCACTGCGACGCCCTGCCCTCCCAAGCGGTGACGGGGTGGTTACGCGGGACTTCGCAACGTATGGCCGAGTTCGGACGGCCCGAGGTCCCACATCTCGGTCCGCTATTGATGTCGCCCTGCGACATGCTCGTCACCGGGTCCGCGGTTGGCGCGTCCGATCCTGCGACGAAATGCAGCAGGAAACGGGCCATGCCTACTCGTCGCGGCGCGCGCTGCGTACGCTCTCGCAGCTCAGCCGCAGCATCGCGCGGGCCGAGTTGCGAGACGAGCTGCTCGAACTCACCGGCGGCTGCCTCCGCGACCTCGGATTCCGCAGCTACCTGGCCGAGCTCGAGGGCGATCACATCAGGTTGCTCGCCGATCCGATCGAAACCGAGTCGCTCGCCCGCGTCGAGACGATCCTCGGTCAGCCGCTGAGCAGCCTCCACCTTCGAACCAGTGCACTCCCCTGCGTGCACGCCGCGGCTTCGAGACGCTCACCGGCGACCACCACCGACCTGGCTTCGGCGTTCATGAGCCTGGTGCCGCACCTCTCGGGAAGCGAGCGGACCGCCCTGCAGCACGAGATCGGTTCGGGTCCGTTCACTGCCGTCCCGGTCGAGCGTGGCGACGACCTGCTCGGCGTGCTGATCACCTGGTGCACCGGACGCGAGGCGCTCGACGCGCTGCCATTCCTCCAGGTGGTGGCGGCCCAGCTGGGACCGGCCTGGAGGCGCCTCGGTGAGGCCCTCCTTCCCACACCGGTGCGTGACGATGAGCCCGGGACGACGCCGGACCTGATCCGGGGGCTGATCGACTCGGGCGGCATTCGTCCGGCAATGCAGCCGATCGTCCGGCTGCTCGACGGCGTCACGCTCGGGTATGAGTTGCTCTGCCGCATCAACCCCGGGGCGGGCCCGCAGGTCCCGAGCGCACTCTTCGACGCTGCGGGTGATTCGATGGAGAAGGCCCTGGATGAGGCATGCATCCGCGCCGGCCTGGCGGGCAGCATCCACACGCTGCCCGCGACCCTGTTCCTCAACGTGATGCTGCCGACGCTGGCGCAGCCCAACGCCGCGGTGCGGCTGGCCAAGTTCGCGGAGGATGCCGGCGTCCGACCCGAGCACGTGGTCCTCGAAGTGAGCGAGCGCGTCCCCGTCCCCAACGTCGCTCGTCTGCGTCGCGTCGTGGCCGACCTTCGCTCGCGCGGGTTTCGTATCGCCATCGATGACGCCGGCGCCGGCCACGCAAGCATGCTGGTGATCGCCGAGGTTCGCCCCGACTTCATCAAGATCGACCGCGACCTCATTCGCGGCGTTCACTCAAGCGATTCACGCCGCGCCCTCGTGGTGTCGATGCTCTCGTTCGGCACGCACATCAACGCGCGCATCATCGCCGAGGGCATCGAGACCGAGGCCGACCTCAAGACCCTGATGGACCTCGGCGTGCAATTCGGCCAGGGCAACGTCCTCAGCGAACCGGTGATTCTCGGCGAGCCGGCAGTCGAGGGCGCCACCCTCGTGCAGCCGTCATGGTTCGCAACACGGCGCGTCGAGTGCTTCCCCGCGACAGTCGAGCCGGCCGCCCCGAGCCATGAGCCGCCCCGCCGCCGGCCCCACCCCGCGCTGCCGGCGCCGGAGAGCCTTCCCCACGCGCTCAGCCGCGCCGCGCTGGCACTGCAGGCTGAGCATGATCCGCAGCGCATCCTCGCGGCGATTGCCGAGCAGTTGCAGCGCGTTGTGCCGGTCGACGACCTGTCGATCTACGAGGCGGATCACAATCACCATCGCTTCGTCGCCGCCTTCGCAACCGGCCGTCAGGCCGCCGAGATCATGGCCGACGTCTTCTCACTGTCCGTCGGCGTCAATGGTTGGGCCTTTGCGCTCGGCACGCCGCAGAATCTCGGCAACGCGGGTGCACACCCGGCAGCGGCCGCAGTGCCGAACACGCCGTTCGAGCACGAGTCACTGTTGTTGATCCCGCTCATGGCCGGCGACCACAAGCTCGGCATGCTCAACTGCAGGCGGATGGGGCTCAACCGATTCACCGACGAAGACCTCGAGACGGCGACGCTGTTCGGACACACCGCGGCGATGGCGTGGCACAACGCCCAGCTCTACCAGGAGCTCGCACGGCGCGCGGCCACCGACGGTCTCACGGGTCTGTACAACAGCCGTTGGTTGCGTGAGGCGGGCGAACTCGAGATCGCGGACTGCCGGCGACGCGGGATGCCGCTCAGCGTTGTGCTGGTCGACCTCGATCACTTCAAGACGGTCAACGACAGCGGCGGTCACGCTGCCGGCGACGCGGTATTGCAGCGCGTCGCCGCCGAGCTGCGGCGCATCACCCGTGCGGGCGACGCCGCTGTCCGACTTGGCGGCGAGGAGTTCATCCTCGTGCTCAGAGACGCCGATGGGTCGGGCGCAGCGCGCGTCGCGGCCGATCTTCGTCGGGCGCTGCGCAACGTCCCGATTCCGGCTGCGTGCTCCGGGATCGACCACGTCACCGCGTCGATCGGGATCGCCAGTTTCCCGGACCAGGGGTCGCGGCTCGAGGATCTGATCCGTGCCGCCGATATCGCCATGTATCAGGCCAAGCGCGAGGGCCGCGACCAGGTCAGGCTCTCGCTTTTGGCGTCAGTCACCGAGCCGGTAGCGGAGGACGCGATCGCCTGACCAACTGCGCGACTCGCGCACGTCGGCTAATGAATGCCCCCCTCCTGCGGGGGCTTTGCCATTCGTCGTGCCGGGTGCGCAACCAGGGTGTACAGGGCACCGAGGACGACGATGATGACGACGATGACCAGCGTGATCCAGTCGTAGTTGAACAGCGCGCCTCTCGGGCTGGTGATCCCTGATGGGAGCAGGATGTTCACCAGCATGACCACGAGCCATACGCATCCCGCCACCATCACGGGAATTGCCCAGGCGCCCAGCCGGAACGCTCCCTGCGCCTGCCAGCCGCGCAGCCTGGCGATCAGCGCCGCAATCACCACCAGCAGGAACGACAGGTAGATTCCGGATACGGCGAACGACACCAGGAGAAAGAGCGCGTTCACCTTCGCCGGGATGGTGATGAACGCGATTGTGATGTTCGATGAGGGTGTGAAGCGCGCGAGCACCGCGAACAGCGCGGGGATGACCGCCGCAACCAGCAGTGCATTCACCGGGGTCCTGAAGCGCGGTGACACGTGCGCGAGACTCCGGCTCGCGGGTAGCGCCCGGTCGCGGCTGTACGAGTAGATGAGCCGTGCGGCTGCAGCCTGAATCGCCAGGCCGCAACTGAAGAAAGCGAAGCACACGACGAACAGCGCGACGTCCTGGATGAACTGGCTGGAGACGTTCGAACCGATCAGAAACGGCACGCCACCAGCCACGGTCTGACCGAGCCCGTGTGCACCTGCGGGGATCGCGAGCAGCAATGCCCCGACGAGCACGAAGCTGGTCACCCCCGCGGTGAGCAGCGACGAGATGATCGCCCGCGGCACGCGCTTCGATGCCTGGACGACCTCCTCGGCTACGTCCCCTGCCGAACTCGAAACCGTAGAAGATGTACACGTGCGCCAGGATGGCGACGAACGCAGCCCCGAGCCACCAGTGCCCGCCGAAGTCAACGCCGAGAGGATTCGTTGTCGCGGTCTCGGTGCCCTGGGTGGTGAAGAGGTAGTCGAACCCGTGGTGAAAACCGGTGATCGCCAGCATGATGGCGATCCCGAATGTGCCGATGATCTCGAAGTAGACACCGATCTGTGAGATGCGTCCGAGGAAGTTGACCCCGCCGACGTTGAACGCGAGCTGAATCACGATCAGCACGACGGTGAAGATGAGGATCTGATTCGGGTCTGTCGAGTTGAAGTTGGTGTGGAAGATGTTGTTGAGGAGCGGGGCGGCGTAGATGACCAATCCCGTGTCCACAGATGCTACGGTCATGATCAGCGCCCAGCCGTAGATCCATCCAACCCACCAGCCGTAGCCCGGTCCGATCAGATTCTTGCCCCATTGGAACAGGGCACCCGCGATCGGGTAGTGGCTGCCAAGCTCGGCGAAAACGAGCGCCACGAAGAGCTGACCCAGGACCACGATCGGCAGCAACCAGATGTATCGCGGGCCGCCGGCTCCCACGCCGAGCACGAACAGCGAATAGATGCCGACGACCGGTGAGATGTAGCAGAACGCGACCGCGAAGTTCTCGAACAGGTTGAGGAACTCGGCGCAACTCCTGCCGGTACCCGAACGTGGCAAGTTGGGCGGCATCCACGTCAGCCGCATCCGGGGTGGAGACAATGGTTTCGCCACTCATGTGCGCCTCCTCCGTGCCTGACCGCCCCAGCAGGCGGCACGCGGCCGGAAGTATCGATCAGCGGCTATGGCATCCGCAAGGGTCGTCGCACACGGCCGCTCCGATACCGTAACCGCGGCCATGCCCCTCCCCCTCTCGCCGCTGACGGCCATGGCGTCCGCTGTCACCCTGGGCATCGCCGACTTCACCGGCGGGTTCGCGGGAAGGAGAAGCAGCGCACCGAGCGTCGCCCTTGCCGTGGAATCGGTCGGCCTTGTCGCAGTGCCACTCGCGTGTGTGCTCCTCCCGCACGGCTGGGACGCGCAGGCCGCACTCCAGGCGTTCGCCGGCGGGGCTATTGGTGGACTGGGCCTGGTGGCGTTCTATCGCGCCATGTCGTTGAACCTCATCGGCGTGGTCGCCCCGATCACAGGATTCGTTGCCGCAGCCCTGCCGGTCGCGGTGGGACTGATCGGCGGCGATCACCTCGCACTCTGGCAAATCGGCGGCGTTGCCGTCGGGCTCGTCGCACTCGTGCTCATCAACGGTCCCAGCCGCGACGTCGCAAGCAACGCGCGGGTGGGCGTGACCCTCGCGCTGTTCGCCGGAGTTGCCTTCGGTCTTTTCTTCATCCTGTTCCACGCCGCAAGCCACGCGGGCGTGACCGCATTCGTGAGTGGACGGTTCGGCTCGGCCGCCGCCGCCGTCGGCACCGCACTGGTGACCAGGACTGAACTCGTGGTCCGGCGGAGCGTGCTTCGCATCATCGCGATTGGCGGACTCTTCGACGGAACCGGCGTCGTGCTCTATCTCTACGCGACGCACTCGGGGCTGCTGTCGGTGACCGCGCTGCTCACCTCGTTCTATCCCGCGTTCACCGTGCTCTGCGCGCGCCTCTTCACCCACGAGCGCATGACGCCGCTGCAGTCGCTGGGTGCGGCGCTCGCGGTCATCGCGATTGCGATGATCGCCATACCCTGACGGCGATCAGCTCACCCGATGGCGCGACGTATGAATTCGAGCGCGAGCAGCAGGAGATTCTCAGCGATCGTCTCGTCGCTCGCCATGTGCGTCGCGCCGCTGAGAGGAAGCACCGTGTGCTCGCGTCCCGCCGCAAGCAGTGCGCCGGAGAAGCGCAGTGTGTGAGCAACCACGACGTTGTCGTCACTGAGCCCGTGGATGAGCATGAGGGGGCGAGTCAGCCGGGCTGCGTCAGCAACCAGCGAGACCGCCGCATAGTTCGCCGGCTCGACATCGGGATGCCCCAGGTAGCGCTCCGTATAGTGCGTGTCGTAGAGGTGATCGTCGGTGACCGGAGCGCCCGCGACCGCCACATTGAAGACATCGGGCCGTCGCAGCACCGCCAGCGCGGCCAGAAAGCCGCCGAACGACCAGCCCCGGATCGCGACCCGAGCCAGGTCCAGATCCGGCCACTCCGCCGCCGCGGCAACCAGGCCGTCCACCTGGTCCTCGAGCACTGGTGCCGCGTAGTCGCCGCGGATCGACCGAGCCCACTGCGGCCCGCCGCCCGGCGTGCCCCGCCCGTCGATCACGAGCACCGCAAACCCCTGGTCCGCGAACCACTGCGATTCCAGGTAGCCGCTCGCCGATGCGGTCACCTTCTGAGCTCCGGGACCGCCGTACGGATCGAGCAGCACCGGGAGCTTGCGGCTGCCGGGCTGGTGCCCGTTCGGCAGAACAAGCGCGGCGCGGAGGCCGCGATCACCGAGGGTCGCGAGGCGCACATTGACTCCGATCACCGGGGTCTCGGCGACGGATTCGATCGTTCTGACATTGCGGCCATCGCGATGCACAGTCACTCGAACGCCGGGGTGGTCGAGATCCTGAGATGACAGCACGGTGGTGCCCCCCGACGTGCGAGCTCGCCACACACCCGGGGGGATGCCCTCCGGTTGAAACTGCGCGACGCCGTCCGCGCGTGACCACGTGTACACGCCCACCTCGGTGGGGATGCGCGAGGCCCTGAAGATGACCACGTCGCCGTCGACATCGAGAACGTCACGCACCTCGAGCTCCGGACTGGTGACCGGCTCGTCCCCGATGAGCAGTCGCTTCGCACCGTCGCGGTCGGCGGTCCAGACCAGCGTCCCGTCGGGCAGCGTGGCGGGCACCCCGGTGACGATGTCGACCCACGCATCGTCGATGTCCTCGCGAACCACCGACGTCGTGCCCGTCGACGTCTCCACCTCGAGGATCCGCATGGTGCGCTGGTCGCGGCTCTGCACCACAACCAGAAGACCATGCTCCGACCAGTCCACCGTGGTGACGTACTCGAAGGCGACGCGATCCCAGTCCACCTCAACCGATCCCGAGCCGTCGACGGCGACGATGTGCAGCGTGACGTCCGCGTTGTCGGTCCCCGCCGCCGGATAGGCGACCGCGACCGGCGGGCGATCGGGATTGGCCGGATCCGCGATGAACCAGCGGCGAACTCGTGCGACGTCGACGCGGGCCGCGAGCACGCGAGACCCGTCGGGAGACCACCAGTACCCGCTCTGGCGCGACATCTCCTCAGCGGCAACAAACTCCGCGAGCCCATACGTGACGTCGTCGTTCTCCGGGCTCTTCAGCACGCGGGGTTCGTCGCCGTCGGTTCGCGACACATGGAGTGCGCCCGCTTCGACATACGCGATACGTGCGCCCGTCGGGTCGACGCGCGGGTCGATGGCCCGGCCGCTTGCCGCAAGTTCCGTCGCGGCGCCGGAGGCCACGTCCACCACGTAGATCCGTCCCGCGAGGTCGAATGCAACTCGGGTCACGTCGCGGTTGGCGGAAAACCGCACGATCCCACCCGAGGATTCGCGCGCGCGCTCGCGACGCATCCGCTCCTCGGCGGGAACCTCGTCAACGTCGACCTGTGCCAGCGCGGCCGGGTCCACGATGAGGCGTTCCGTGCCGCTGTCCAGGTCGAACTGCCAGAGACACGTGGATGGATCCGTGCCGCTCCGCGTGCGCAGGAACAGCACACGCCGGCCATCCGGTGCGATGACGAAGTCTCGGGGCACGCCGAGGGCAAAGCGATGTGTCCGTGCCTGCTGTCGGGGAAAGCTCGTCTCGTTCACCCCGAAATGGTTGCGCAGTGGCTCGCCGGTTTGTCAGCCGCCCGGCGCGCCTCAGGGGATGGTCAGGACGAGGGCTCCCTGGACCTTTCCCTCTCGCAGCCGCGAGAGCGCCGTGTTCGCCTGGTCGAGCGGCAGCGTCTCAACCTGGGCGCGCACCGGAATCCGATGCGCGAGGGCCAGGAATTCACGGCCATCCTGACGGGTGAGATTGGCAATGGACCTCACCACGCGCTCTCCCCACAACAGGTCGTAGGAGAACGACGGAATGTCGCTCATGTGAATTCCCGCGCACACGACGGTTCCACCCTTGCGAACAGCACCAAGGGCGAGCGGGACGAGCGCACCGACCGGCGCGAAGATGATCGCCGCATCGAGCTCCTCGGGCAGCGCCTGGTCCGTACCGCCCGCCCATTCGACACCGAGATGCCTCGCGAATTCCTGCGTGTCGCTGTCGCCCGGCCTGGTGATGGCGAAGACACGCCGTCCCTGGTAGCGGGCCACCTGAGCGATGATGTGCGCCGACGCGCCGAACCCATAGAGGCCAAGGCGCACGCCGTCTCCGGCTGCGTTGAGTGACCGGTAGCCGATGAGTTCCGCGCACAGGAGCGGCGCCGCATCGACCGGGCTGTACGAGCGGTCGACCGGGAAGCAGAACCGCGCGTCGGCAACCGCGTATTCGGCGTAGCCCCCATCGATGTCGTAACCGGTGAAGCGCGCGCGGTCGCACAGATTCTCGCGTCCGGTCGTGCAGTACTCGCAGACCCCGTCGGTCCAGCCCAGCCAGGGGATGCCGACACGATCGCCGGCGCTCACGCTCTCCACGCCGGAGCCGCATTGCACGACGTCGCCGATGATCTGATGACCGGGAATGAGCGGTAGCTTGGGATGGGGCAGTTCCCCGTCGACGACATGCAGATCGGTCCGGCACAGAGCGCACGCGCCGATCTTCACGAGTACCTGTCCCTCGCCCGGCTCCGGTTCGGCAACAGTGGTCGCTCGCAAGGCGCGCCCGGGTGCATCGAGAACCATCGCCCGCATGACAACCATGGTAGTTCTCATGCCTCAGGCGGCAGACCGAGGTAACGGTTCAGCAACCCGGCGCGTCCGGAAGGCCATGCCCACCGCAAACTCGATCTTCAATGGCGGAAGTTGTCGAGCGGAGCCAGCTCAGCCTGCCCGCGCCCGAAGCCTCCTCGGAACGTCAGGGTGGGTACCGGCCGGACGCCCACGCCCGGGTGCTCGGAGTGCTCGTCCTGCGTGCCGGGGCGGCGGCCGCGGTGATCGCAGCCGTGATCACCTTCGTGATCGCACCCATTCGGGGCACATTCGCAGGTGAGTTCGAGGACTTCGCCGCCTATCTGGCCGCGGCACGTTCTGTCGTGCACCACACCGACCTGTACTGGCAGTTCATTCACCAGCCGCCGAACGTCGCCCTGTCGGGGTTCGACTACCCGCCGGTTGTCGCATTCCTCGTGCAGCCGCTCGCGTGGATTCCAGCGAGTTCGGCGGCCACCCTCTGGCTGTGGCTGACCATCGCGTGCACCGCCGCCGCCGCGTGCATCGCAGCTTTCACCCTCCTGCCGCGTGGCTGGCCGCGCATCGAGATCGCGGCGCTCGTCACCTGTGTCTTCTCGGCGGCAACGTACAACTACTGGCACGGTCAGATGAACCCGGTGATCTTCCTGCTGCTTGCACTCGCCGTCCACGCGTGGGTGCACGGCCACCAGACGCGCTTCGGTGTGCTGATCGGCATCGCCGCGTCGATCAAGCTCGCCCCGATTCTCCTGATCGTCCTGGTGATCCGACGCAGGTGGTGGCGTGCTGGAGCGGCATGTGCCGTCACCGTGGCCGTCGGCCTGGCGCTCGGCGTAATGACGCTTGGAGTCTCGACGCTGCGTGAGTACGTCACCCACGTGCTCCCCGTGCTGTCAGCCCAGGATGGGTGGCTGTACAACCAGTCGATCAGCGGCATCGTGAGCCGGCTCTTCGGGCACGCCGTGCTTGTCCCGCAGGCGGGATCGCTGCTGATCAGCATCATCACCTACGCGGTGCTGGCGGCGATGCTGGGGCTGCTCGTGTTCTCCGTATCGCCCGAGGTTCGCAACCGGCAGGTGAGCGGTGCGGAGTTCGCTGCGGGGACGCTGCTGATGCTCCTCGCCAGCACCATCACCTGGTACGCACATTACGTCAACGCGATCATCGTCGTGTTCGCGGTTGTCGCGCTTGTTGTGCTGGGTAGGGAGTGGCGCCCTCGCGCGCTCGTCTGGTCGACCGTGGCGTTCGCTCTGGCCGTCGGGGTTGTCGCTCCCATCCTGATCGCCAACGTGACGTCGGCGGCGCAGCTGACCATGCTGAGTCACACGCCCTGGTGGTGGCTGCTCATGCAGGTGGCCTCGCTGCCTGCGCTGACGGCGACAGCACTCTTCGTGGCATTGACAGGGAGGTTGCGACGGAATGCGGCATCGGCCACCGCTCCGAGCGCCCAGACTGCATCCCCAACCGCGGGCGCGCTCCAAGCCCTGGCGAGATCATGGTTTCCGAGATCTTCACCTTTCCGCAAGGGTGCCCCGAGTAGTGTGCTCGGCATGGCGCGACCATCCCAGTTGGATTACGCCCGCCTCCGAAGAGACCACGGCCTTGCCCGCGCGCGTCGGCTGACCGTCTACTCCGCGGTGGGGGCCACCGCGTTCACCGGCGTCTTCGCCCTGGTGGCCGCCACCAGCTTGCCGGGACATTCGGTGACCACGTCGCCCGCGGCACAGCCCGGGTCCACCGATAACGGCGGCACCACGCAACCCGGACTCAGCCCGCCGGTCCAGCAACCTCAGTACGCATACGGCGGGGCACCGGTAGCGGTATCCGGCGGATCCTGACCGGACACGTCCGTTGCTAGCGGCCCTCGCCGGACCCACCCCGATGTGGTACGCGACGCGTGCCAGCGGGTACACCGCGCTGCTGCTGCTCAGCGCGAGTGTCGTGCTGGGAGTTCTGACGTCGTCTCGCGAGACCCGTCGCGACTGGCCTCGGTTCGTCGTCCAGTCGTTGCACCGCAACATCTCGCTGCTGGTCGGTGTGTTTCTGGTCATCCACATCCTGACGTCGGTGATCGACCCGTTCGCGAAGCTCAATCTCCTCGACGCGTTCATCCCCTTCGTGGCAACCTACCGGCCACTGTGGCTCGGCCTGGGTGTCGTCGGGTTCGAGTTGCTGATCGCGATCACGGCGACGAGCCTCATGCGCCATCGTCTCGGCTGGCGGTCGTGGCGGTTCGTCCATCTTTTCGCGTATGCCAGCTGGCCGGTTGCCGTCGTGCATGGACTCGGCACCGGGACTGATACGAAGTCGCTCTGGGCGCTGCTGCTCGTCGCCGTGTGCGTCGTTGCGGTGGTTGGGGCGGTCACGTGGCGGCTCGCCAACGCAGGTCGGAGATACATCGCCCTCCAAGTCGTGGGCATCGCTGGCAGCGTGGCCGCGACCGGCGTGCTCGTCGCGTGGATGGCCGTCGGTCCGCTGCAGCATGGGTGGGCCAAGGCAGCAGGCACGCCGGCGGATCTGCTGGCGGGGCCGGGAGGCACGCCCACAGCCACGTCGCCCCCTGCCGCCGCGCTCACCGCGGGACTGAACGACCCGCTCGCCGGCACCCTCGTGCGCTCGACAACCAATGCAACCGCAACGCTCACCGATACCCGCGATCGCACGCTGATGGTCCTGATCGTCGCCAACGCTGATGGCACCGGAACGCTGACCGTCACCAGGTCCGGGGTGGAGGTGTGCCGGGGTGCCGCGACGATCGGCAACACCGCTGTCACCGCACCCTGTGGCTCGGTGATCGCCACCGTCCAGGTCGTCGACCAGGGCAACGGCGCAATCTCCGGGACGCTCACGACCCAGAAGGCGACCGCGTGACCGCTCCCACCGACGCCGCTGACACAGCGCAGCGCCTCCTCCCTCCTCGTCCCGTGCCGGAAGACCTCGACGCCCACCTGGCTGCCTTCGGCCCCCGGCCGCGTGTCGACCCGATCGCCATGATCGACGCGCTCGATGAGAGCGGACTTCGCGGACGCGGCGGCGCCGACTTTCCGACCGGCGTGAAGTGGGGCGCGGTGAAGGAGCACGTAGCCGCCCGGGGCGGCGACGCGGTCGTGGTGGCGAACGCCGCCGAGTGCGAGCCCGCGAGCTTCAAGGACCGGTTCCTGCTGACCCACCGGCCTCACCTCGTCCTCGACGGCCTCGAGCACGCTGCCGAAGCCGTCGGCGCTCGAAGGGTGGTCATCTTCACGACGCGCGCACACGGCGACGTCGAAGCCGGCCTCCGCGCAGCAATCACGGAGCGGAGACGTCGCGATGGGAACGAGACGTTCATCGAGGTCCAGGTCGGGCCGAACCGATACGTCGCGGGTGAGGAGACCGCGCTGATCTCGCGTATCTCCGGGCATCTCGCCAAACCGAAGGTTGTTCCTCCACGCCCGTTTCAGAGCGGGGTCGATCGCCTGCCCACGCTCGTTCAGAACGTCGAGACCCTCGCTCATGCGGCGCTCGTCGCCCGATTGGGTGCTTCGTGGTTTCGGTCTGCGGGCACCCGACGGTCGCCCGGGACGGCACTTCTGACCGTCAGCGGCGCGGTGCATACGCCGGGCGTGGTCGAGGTGGCCTGCGATTCGACCGTTGGAGAGATCGTCGATCGCGCGGGCGGCGCCGACAGCGAGCCCGCAGCGGTGTTGCTCGGCGGGTACTTCGGCCGGTGGGTCGCTGCAGACCGGCTCTGGAATCAGACGATCGACGCCGATTCGCTGCGATCGGTTGGTGCCACGCTCGGCGCCGGGGTGCTCGTCGTCGCCCCGGCCACGACCTGTGGGATCAGCGAGACCGATCGTGTCCTGACCTTTCTCGCCGGCCAGAGCGCTGGACAGTGCGGCCCATGTCACGTCGGCCTGCCCGCGGTCGCCGACACCTTCCACAAGGTCGCCACCGGCCGAGCACGCCCGGCTGCGCTCGACCTGCTCGTGCGTTGGTCGCACGACATTCGGGGCCGAGGCGCCTGCAGGCATCCCGACGGAGCGATGCTCTTTCTCGCCAGCGCGATGGACGTCTTTGCCGCCGATCTCCGGCATCACCTCAGGCACGGAGCCTGCCGGTTCTCGGGCCAGCCCGCGTCGCTGCCCGTGCCCCCGACCGAGGCGGGCTGGTGGTGAGAGTTCGTCTGCGCGTGGATCCGATCAAATGCAAGGCACACGGCATGTGCGGCGAGCTGCTTCCGGAGCGCATCCGCATGGATGACTGGGGCTACCCGGTGATCGACCAGCGCGTGCTCCCCGACGACCTCCTCGACCTCGCCCGTCGTGCGGTCGCCGACTGCCCTCGCACGGCTCTACGGCTCGACCCTCTCGACGATCCGGGTGCGCGAGAGCGGCCAGACGACCCCGACTGAGGTTCCCCCGCCCGGAACGTCGTCGATGTGCCAGTGGCCCTTCGTCGCTTCCACGACGGCGTTGCCGATGGCGAGGCCGAGCCCGGCTCCGTCACCCTCGCTGGTGCCACGGCGAAACCGCTCGAAGATCCGCTCCCGCCGCTCTGCGGGAATGCCTGGACCCGTGTCGCTCACCGTCAGGCGCACGTGGTCACGCTCGGTCACCGCTGCGATCGTCACCGTCCCTCCGGCACGCGTGTATCTGCACGCGTTGTCGAGGAGCACACCGATCAGGCGATCGATCCAGTCCGCAGGTGCATCCACGAGGGCGAGCCTGGCTCCGTCGCTTCGATTCTCGAGGTGGAGTCGAGCGTGTTCCGCGATGGGAACGAACCGTTGCACGCCCACCTCGGCGGCGGTGGTGAGATCCACGGGCTCGGTCATCGGCTCCGGGGGAAAGGCGTCGAAGCGCGCGAGCCAGAGGAGATCGTCGACGATCATCCGCATCCGATGGGTCTCATCCGCTACCCGGCGGAGCGTCGCGTCGTCACCGCCATTGCTTTCGAGATTCGCGAGCGCGAGCGTTGTCTCCGCCTCGATCACGGCCAGCGGCGTGCGAAGTTCGTGCGAAGCGTCGGCGGTGAATTCGAGCTGGCGCAGGCGCGCTCGTTCGCTCGGTCCGGCGCTCTGCCGCCCGACCACGAGCGCACCGGCGAACACGAGGATGAGCAGGACCGGGGTCACGACGGCCTCGGTGATGAGGAGTGCTGTGAGCGCGTGCGCTTCGTTGCCGAGACTGACGGCGCCGATGAGCCTGCCGTTTGGAATCGCCGCACCTGCGACCAGAACGTCAGCGCCCGCAATGTGCGTCTCCGTTGGCGACGACGCGCTGAACGCGCTCTTGGGGAGCGATGGGGCACCCGCCGAGGCCGCAAGAACATCACCCGACGTGCTGAGCCGCCAGACGAGCACGGGGTCGTCGACATCCGGCTCGTCGAGATGAGGGATCGGTTCCTGAGCAAGATGCGCGAGCTCGGCGGTGAGCCGGGACGTGGCGGTCGATCGCAGCGTCTGCGCCACGATCACATCGATCGCCACGCAGAGCGCCAGGGTCAATCCGGCGACGACCGCGGTGGTGATGAGCGCGATCCGCAATGCACGGCCGGACAGCAGCGTTGTCACGAGGACCGCTCCACGAGCCGGTAGCCGACGCTTCGCACTGCTTCCACCCTGACCCCCGCGCCGGCCAGCTTCGCCCGCAACCGCGTCACGTGCACGTCAATGTTGTTGGATGCAATGGGGTTGAGCGCGTCCGACCACGCATGGTGTGCGATGGCGTCGCGGCTCACCACTGCCGGGCTTCGGCGCACGAGCAGCTCGACGATCGCGTACTCGGTCGGCGTGAGCGCCACCGGCGTGCCGCTCACCCACGCGGCTCGCGTCGCCGGGTCGATGGTGAGCCCGGCGGCGCGGAGGCGCACGCCAAGCGTGGCCGGCGGGCGGCGCATCAGGGCTCGGAGCCGGGCGAGCAGTTCCTGGAAGTCGAACGGCTTGACCAGGTAGTCATCACACCCGGCGTCGAGACCGCGTATACGGTCTGACGGCGTGTCGCGAGCGGTGAGCATGAGCACCGGAGTGGCGAGGTTGCGTGCGCGGATCGCGGTCACCACGTCGATGCCATCCATCACCGGCATGCGCCAGTCGACGACAGCCGCCACGTACTGATGCAGCAGGATCAGGTCCAGTGCCTCATCGCCTCGAGCGGCGATGTCGACCGTGTAGCCGGCGGAGCGCAACCCGCGCTCGAGGACGTCGCGCAGCTTCGCGTCGTCTTCAGCGACGAGGACGCGCATCGAGGAGTGTTGTCGAGGACGGGCGAGACCGGTACACGCGCGTTGAGCGTACTCCGAGACTGCGCCTTCACCGTTTTGCAAGGGAACGCGCGATACGCTGCCGGGGTGAGGGCGAAGCATCCATTGATCAATCGAACCCTGGCATTCGCGCGTGTGGATTGGGCGCCGTCGCACCGCCAGCCGACCATCGCGCGGCTGGCAGTCGCGACCATGATCGCCGTCGCCGGCTCGCTGGCCGCTGACGCGCTGCTGGTCGCGATCGGCACGCACGTCCTCCCGACCACCGCCGGGTATGGACACTTCCGGTTCAACGACTACGCCAAGCTCACGATCATCGGCGTGCTGGTCGGCGCCGCGGGGTGGCCGGTGGTGACCCACATCAGTTCCGCGCCGCGATGGCTCTACGGCTGGCTGACCATCCTGATCAGTCTCGCGCTCTTCCTTCCTGATGCATGGCTGCTGGTCCGCGGTCAGCCACCGAGGGCGGTCGCCGTGTTGATGGCGATGCACGTTGCGATCGCGGTGGTCATCTATTGCGCGATGGTGTTTGTCGCGCCGATCCGCACACTCCGCAGCCGGACGGATCGAGCTATCCCAATGCCGGCCGAGCCGTCAGCAGACCGAGCGACGACGTCTCCAGCCGGCCGGCCTGCCTCGCGCTGAGCTGCCCGTCGCTGACGAGGCGCTGCAGCACATAGGTCATTCGCGCTTCCGCGGCGGCGAGGTGGCGTAGCGGATCGAGTGAGCTGGGGGCCTGGACGATTCCCGCGAGCATCGCGGCCTGGGGCCAACTCAGTTGGGATGGTGTGACACCGAAGTAGCCGTGACTTGCAGCGCTGATGCCATAGAAGCCGTGGCCGAAATAGACCTCCGAGAGATACATCGAGAGGATGGCGCCTTTGGTGTAGTGTGTGTCGAACTCCAGCGCAAGTGATACCCGCCGCACGCGTCCCCAGAAGCCGCCGGTGACCGCCGGATACAGCATGTGCGCAAGCTGCATCTCGATGGTGCTGCCACCGAGGTCCTTGCCCGTGACAAATCCCCAGAAGGCACGCAACAACGCCACGTCATCGACGCCGTTGTTCGAATAGAAGGTCTCATCCTCGGCCGCGACGAGCGCTTGTGCGATGCGTTCTGCGGGAGCGATCGCCGTAGGCGCCGACCCACGAGCCCGGTCACCGGCGGCAACGATCGAAGGCGCCGTCGCCACGTTGGGGTCGGTCACGACATTGACTTCGAGCGCGATGGCGATTGTGTTGAGGCACACGAGCACGACACGGACCCAACGACGGACGTGTCGGTGTCGCGCCGAAGGTCCCACTGTTGCCGCTCCCTCGGGTCGAAGGGTTGGGCGTGGAACTGGGGCTTCGGGTGCCGAAACAGACGGGTCTGGGGTTATGACCACCGACATGATCAACCGTGGCTCGGCGCAATCGGTGCGCCATCCTCTCTCGGAGGAAACGGTAACCGGCCGGTCCCGTTTCGGTCCAGCGCCAGGGACCGCCTGCCCGCCGCTTCAGTGCTCGGCGAGCAACCCGCGCGCTATGGCGGCGGCGGACCCGCGCCGGACCGGCGCCGCATGTCCGCGTAGTGACGCCGCCAGATCAGCCTGTGGATCGGAATCCAGCGCGGAATATCACGCAGTCCAGGGATGAACGGGAGCAACAGGAGCAGGGCGGTCAGCAGCAGCATCACCCCGACCACCGCGAGGTCGGTGTTCGCCGAGCTGATCCCCAGAAAGCCGGTGGACGAGTTGAAGGGCGGGATCTGGTACCACATCGTGTAGAGCCAGAGCCACGCCGAACCCGGATAGCGGCCGGTCTCGTTCATCACACCCCAGTCGCTGCCGATGAGCTTCTGCTGTGTCGCGAGGTCGGCGATGTAGCCGCCGTCATCGAGAAAGAGCAGTGGCCGGGAGAAATCGGTCTGGTAGAAGTGGTCGCTGGTCAGGAGCAGCGCATCCAGGCCACCGGACCTGGCCAGGGTGAGCATGCGATCCATCAGCACCGAAACCGGGCCGAAGTCTCCGGACGGCACGGTCACGGTCCCGTCCGAGGCCACGGTCGCCGTGCCAAGCGCGGTCGTGTAGCTCGTGAGCCACTTCTGCTGCTGATCACCCGACGCCGCCTTGTACGTAGTCAGGGCCGAGGCGAGCGCGGCATCCCCCGCGGTCGCCTGGGTGAGCGGCTGGAGCACGAAGTCGTTGGGTGGGTTGATGGGAACGTGCACACCCGCCCACGACTGCGGAGCCAGCGGGCCCCAGCTCTGCACCGATCCGCTTCCCGAGTTATAGGGTGCTCCGTACCCGGCGACGATCGTCGTACCGGCGAGCTCCCCAGTTGCTGTCGTGAGGAAATCCACTGGATCCGCCTTCGACCAGGTCTGCAGGGTCACGGACGGCACGTCCGGCGATGAGAGCACCGCCGAGAGAATGAGCACCACTCCCAGGACGCCGATCATCGCGAAGGTGACCTCCTTGAGGAGGTCATAGGGCATCATCGGGACCCCGCGGTAGTAGGTCTTCTTGTCGACCTTCGACGCCTTCACGGCGCCACCTGGAACGGATCGTCGATTGGCCGAACCACGCCCTTCGCCCGCACCTGGATGATGTGGAGCACCACCAGGAGAGTCACGCCGATCGGGAACAGCATCACGTGCAGCCCGTACATCTGGCCGAAGTTGAGGGCGTTGAACAGTCCACCGAAGCCCGTCGAGTTGATCGCGTCCTTGGCGTTGATCGCGATCCACTGGGAGTCGAAGTTCTGCTGGACGACGTATCCGGTGAACGCGGTCCCGATGCTGATGGCGAAGATCACGACTCCCACCATCCAGGTCTTGGCTCTGCCGTCACGCCAGCCGGCGCCCCAGAACTGGCCCCAGAGATGGAGCACCATGAAGATGAAGAACATCTGGACCGACCAGAAGTGAATGCTGTTGAAGAAGTGCCCGACCGACGACACATGCCACCACGCGGAACCGAAGAATGCGAGCACGACGCCGCTGAGCACCACCCAGAACAAGGCGGCGATGGTGACGACGCCGAAGACGTAGACCCACGAGCCGATGTACGCCGGCTGCTTGGTTGGGAGCAGTTCGGTGATCGGCAGCGTCTTCTCGACGCGCCGGCGGACGGACGCAGTCCACCCACTCTCATTTTCAGCGGCAGGTGCCTCCGGCGCTGCGATCTGGTCGACGGGCTCAAACGCCTGCTGCTCAGTGATCGCGGGGCTCCTTCGGCCGGTGCGTCGGGAACGGCGCGATGAGTGCAAGCACGAAGAGCAGCACCATCACGCAGATGAGGATGAAGTTCGGCAGCGAGATGAGAATGAAGCCCCAGTGAATGTAGGGCGCCGGCGCATCCATTGGCAGCCTCCGTTTCAGATCGGGATTGTCAAATGCGAGTGTGTGGTTCGACGTGCGCTACTTGGAAGGGTCGGATGTCGGCGGATCAGGGTGACATGCGCCATCGCGGTGTGTGACCAATGACCTTGCTACAATACGTCCTGGCGCGCCCAATGCACCGGGCCACGTCGCTCGGAAGCGCCACCCGACCGCGTCGAACGTCGACGCGGCCCCTGAGATATCCCAACGTGTCGGCTACGATACGCGCGTGCTGATCCATGATCGGTACGGTTTCGTACTGACAGTCGTGGCTGCGCTTGGCGCAGTCGCAGCGATGGTCAGCCTCCTCCGCCCGCGAATCCTGCCGCTGGTACGTCTGTACCTCCGCGTCACAGTCGCTGTGATCGCGATTCAGGTTGTGATTGGGCTCGTGCTCGTCGCCTCTGGAAACCGACCTCACCAACTCCTCCACTGGCTGTACGGAGCGGCAACTCTCGCCACGCTGCCGATCGCCATGGCGATCGGCAAGCGCCTTGGCGGCCGCGACGAGCTGATCTGGCTCGCCGGCGGTGCGGTGCTGACAGTGCTCTTCGCAGTCCGGGCGCTGGCGACCGGCTGACGTCACATCGAGGACCAACGGCACTGGCACGTCGTCCGACCGAACCCTGAACATTGACCATGGATGCTCACATCAGATGAGGTGACGATGACCGAAGGAATCGATGGGGCTGTGGCGCTGCCGCTCGACAGCCGCCGACCCTGTCCGTACTCCGAGGAGACCGTCACCGGCTGCCGCCACTACGCCCCGGTTTCCGTGCATGGTGGGTTCCCCGGTGCAGCTTGCTGTCACTGGGCGGTGAATCTGTCCACGCATGACTACATTCGTACTTTGATGTGCCGTCGTCCTGTTTAGTACCAGCCGCACCCAGCACACGGCGGAGTTAGTCGCCACGTGTGCGATCGCGCTTTGAGCCGGCGCCAGATTGCGTTAACCCGAGAGTCCGACGATTACCGAGGGTCGCTCCGCCTTCCAACCGGCACCCGTGAAGACCCAGAGAACGTTGAGCGTATTGGGGCGACCCGCGTTGCCGATCATCACGACTCGGCCGATACGCGGGTCGGCGAGCAACCAGGCGCCGTGGTAGTCCGTGTCGACAGCGGGCGAGATGCCATCCACCTCCTTCCACACCGCGCCGCTCAGCGCCCACGTCGACCCCGCGCGTACGTCACCGCCGCCGATGTACATGAGCACGTCACCTGTTCGCGGATCGGCTGCCATCGACGCGGTGATCGGGTCGAAAGGCTCCACCTCATTCGCGGCCAGCGGCGACCACGTGGAACCGTCCCATGTCCACGTTTCTGCGCGGCTGTTCGCATTGCCCGTGAAGACCGCAATCACACGGTGATGCGCCGGGTCGGATACCACGATGGGGATCGATCCTTCGACTGGGAGCGCGGTGATGGGGGCGTCAAGGCGCCATGACGCTCCCGTCCATGTCCAGGTGTCGTCGCTCGTCAATTGTCCGCTGGCTGGTGCCGTGACCAGCACCAGCTCGTTGAGCGCCGGGAGCGCCGCCATTCCGACCAGGGTCTGTGAGGGATTCGGCACATCGCCGTGCTTCGTCCATGTCGAGCCGTCCCATGTCCACGTCTCGAGTTGCTGATAATTCGGTGGAACGCCACCGACCAGAACGATGCTGCCCGTCGCAGGATCAGCAGTCATCCATCCGGCGTCGATGTCGGGGCTGGTGACCGGGTGGCGCAATAGCCAACCACTCGCGTCGAGGGTCCACGTCTCGCGTGACGATGCCTGCGGACCACTCCCGAACCCGGTGCCACCATACATGAGGATATCGTTGTGCGCGGCGTCGAACGCCATCGCATCCAGTTCGCGCGGCGCCGGCAGTGGCGGGTCCAGTGTCACCGCCGGCGTCGGCCCCAGTGGCTCAGCTGTCGGCGTTGTGATGTGCGGCGTCGCGGGGAAGGACGGCTCGACCGGCGTGGAGGTGTGCAGCACGGCCCGGATGCCGTAGAACGCAGCCGGCCCGACGACGATGAGACCGAGCAGTCCCCACATGCGGCGTCGCGATGGGCCCATGAATCCCATCATCCGAGGATTGCGACCTGTGAAGGGCTTGGCAGCGCATCGGCAGCCAACGCTGCGTCCTCAGGCCTTGACCGCTCGACCCTCGAATGTGTAGCCGAAGGCCTTGGGCTCGCCCTCGAAGTAGTAGGTGTCGAGGTGTTCAATGGCGAATCCGGCGTCGCTGATCATCTGCGGGATGTCGCGCGTGAGGTGGCACCCACCGGCCAGCCGCCTGTTGATCGGTTCGAGGCGCACCTGCCAGCGCGCCACCTTTGGATCCGGGGCATGGCCATGCTCGATGAAGTGGAACGAGCCGCCCGCCTTCAAAACGCGGTGCATCTCGCCAAGGGCGGCCGCGACGTCGGGGATCGTGCAGAGCGTCCACGTCGAGAGCACACCGTCGAACTGATCGGAGGGCAGGTCCAGGTGCTCCCCGTCGCCACCGGCGAGCTCGATCCGAGCTGAGGACTTGGCGATCCGTGGCTCGGCGAGCCGCATGCACGCAGCCGACGGCTCAACGGCGAACACCCTGACGACCTCGGGTGGGTAGTGGAGAGCGTTGAGCCCGGTACCGAAGCCGACTTCAACGACATCGCCGCTCAGGCCGGCACAGGCGCGGGCTCTGGGCTCCAGGGTCGACTTTCGAGCCATCGCCCGGTCCTGGAATCGCGGCAGTATTCGGTCCTGGTAGAAGCCCAACGACTACCTCCTGTCGCGGCCGTGCCCGAGTTTGCGCGCAAACGTCGTCAGGTCACGCTCGAGTCGCTGCAGCGGCCTCGCGCTCGTCAAGGAACTCCCACCAGGCATCCGCGGCTGATCGAGCGGCTCCGATCACGCGGATCGCCGACGTTTCCATCGCCGTCAGCGCTTCCATCCCCCAGCGGGCGTGGTCGGTGTCCATCGTGGCGTGGAGATCCCAGAAGCGCGTTCCCTCTGCATCGATGCCGTAGTTGCGTCGCAGGCCGTCCGCCTTCGACGCCGCGATCAACGGGGCCTGCATCTCGTACGCGACGACTGCCGCCAGTCCCTCGCTCGCACTCGATTCGACGATCTTCCTGTACGTGCTCAGCAGATGGCTCGTGGCCGTACTCGGCGGCGAGACACCGGCGACGGTAAAAGGGGTGCCGGAGGAGTTGCCGGTCGGCAAGAGCGACCGTGAGCTGGGCCTGGAGTTCATCCGGCGTCATGAGAGTCTCCCGTTTGGACGGATTCACGCCGAGCAAGAATACGCCGCCCACGAGCGGTCGCCGAACCTGCACCGTGCAACTCACCCGAGTCCTCACCGCCCTCCCGGCGTCGCGCGCGAGGGATCGGAACGTAACGAAACCGTGCTGACCCTCCGGCACGTCGCTTGTACCATCGATCAATGATCGCGACCCCCCGCGAGTGGCGGGTCCGGACGCCGGCAGCGGTTCACGCTCAGGCGTCCCCCAAGCGGTGGTGGCTCGACCTCGGCATTGTCGTTCCGGTCCTGGCTGGCCTTGCATATGTCGCGGTGCTCGTGATCCGTCTCACGAGCACCCTCTCATCCTTCTATTGGTACAGCGATTTTCCAGAGGCGCTCCGGCTGGGCGACGCGGTCTTCCACCATGGCTACGGTCAGGGGCTCGCGGTACCGGCACAGACTGGTATCGGACCGCTGTGGGTGGTCGGCATGCTCGATCAGGTGACCGGCAACGACATTGTTGGGATGACCGTCGGAGCGCTGATGGTTGTGCTCGCGGTAGGCGTCATGGCGTGGACGGCATATCGAGTGATCGGTCGCCTCGGTGCGGTGGTGGTCGGCGTGGTCTGCGTTGCCGCGCCGCCGGTTGTGGCGTGGGAGATGCTGACCCCGGTCGCCCACGAGAGCACCGTGCTTCTGGCAGGGGTTGCCGCGTGGCAGCTCGTGTCACTTTCACAACCGGCTCGCGGCCGCGCGATTGCATCGTCCGCGCTTGTGGGTGCAGTCGCGGGCGTGAGCGTGATCTCCGACGCCCTGGCCATACCTGCAGCCGTGGCACCTTGGATCATCTGTGCGATCGTGCTCGTACGCCGCGACCACTCTCGACTTCTGCCGATTGCCATCACCGCCATAACTGGGGTCGCTTCGGCGGCATCGGTTGTGCTCCTGTCCAGTGCATCGGGGATCGCGGCGCGAGGAGGAGTCGGGCTCGCGCCGTCGATGGACGGCGTCACTGCCGGGCTGCATTCCGTTGCGACAACTCTGGGGCAAATGATCAGCGGCGCCTGGTACACCGCGACGGTCCCGGCTCTCGCGCTCGTCGGATTTCTTTTCTTCACGGCCGTGATTTTCATGGCAACTCGAGCTGCGCGACGGCATGTCAGCGACTCGGTCCGAGGGCGGGACGTGTATGCGTGGTTCTGGCTGTTGGTCTGTGCTGCGCTGATCGCCGCTTACTGCCTTTCAGGTCTCGGCCCTCAACGCAGTCCGGTCGCCTACCAAGGGCACTACGTCGACGAGCTGTGGTTCGCGATCGCAGCGCTGATGCCGCTCGGGTTCCTATGGATTGGACGCGTTCCGCGTATTCTCGTCGTTGCATGCGCCGCGTCACTCGCGGTGGTGAGCACCGTCGGCGTCGCCACTGCCCCGTCATTTCTGCTCAACGGCCCCGACTATGTGGACACAGCTCGACTCACATCGACGCTCGAGTCGGTTGGGACCACGCGCGGCTACGGCGGATACTGGGAGTCGTATGCGGTGGGGTGGCACACTGACAACCGAATCACGGCTCTGCCGCTGCAACAGTGCGCGTCCGGACTCTGCCGCTATGCCTTCGCCGCGCCGGCGTGGTATCAGCGCCAACCCGGACCTGTATTCGTGATCGTACAGGTCAGCGGCTGCAGCCATGACCCGCTCTGCATCGACGCCGCCAACCTCGAGGGACTTCCGCCGCCCGAATCGGTCCATGCTGTCGGTCCACTGCGGGTCTACGTCTACCCTCACGACGTGTTCGCCGGCCTACCTTCGGCTCCAAGCCTCTAGACAACACTCCTGACCTCCACGTTGCGAACGGGCCGCGCCTTCAGTCATATATGGATCCATGCGGATCGCCCAACGACGTTGACCAGCCGCCACGACGCCATCGCAGCTCTGGAGCGCATTGCGTACCTTCTCGAACGCGAGCTCGAACCGTCGTTCCGCGTGCGTGCCTTTCGCAATGCGGCCGCCGTCGTTCGTGCGCTTCCCGATGAGGAGCTCGAAGAGCGGAGTAGGCGCGGAACACTGCACAGTCTCGCGGGGATCGGGCCGGTCACCGCTCGCGTCATCGAGGAGGCGCTTGCAGGGGCCACACCGGCCTACCTGCTGCGCCTCGAAACGGAGTCTCCGGCCATTGCGGAGGAGGCGTTGGCGCTGCGCCGGACACTGCGCGGTGACTGCCACGTCCACTCGGACTGGTCGGACGGCGGCAGCCCCATCGAAGAGATGGCTCGGACGGCGATCGCCCTTGGTCACGAGTACATCGTCCTCACCGATCACTCACCGCGCCTCACGGTGGCGCGCGGGTTGAGCGCCGAGCAACTCCTGGAGCAACTCGACATGGTGCGCGGCATCAACGAACGGCTCGCGCCGTTTCGGATCCTGACCGGCATCGAGGTCGACATCCTCGAAGACGGCTCGCTCGACCAGGAATCGGACCTCCTCGCGCAGCTGGACGTTGTGGTGGCGAGCGTGCACTCGAAGCTCCGGATGCCGCAGGCGGAGATGACACCGCGGATGCTCGCCGCCATCCGCAACCCGCACATGGACATCCTCGGTCACTGTACCGGGCGGATCGTCGTCGGCCGGGGACGACCCGAGTCGGAGTTCGACGCGGATGCCGTCTTCGCGGAGTGCCGCGAGCATCAGGTCGCGGTTGAGATCAACTCACGTCCGGAGCGGCTCGATCCCCCAATGCGCTTGCTGAGGCTCGCGGTCGAGACCGGGTGCCGGCTCTCAGTCGACACCGACGCGCACGCGCCGGGGCAGCTCGAGTGGCAGCTGCGCGGCTGCGAACGCGCTGCCGCGTGCGGTGTTTCAGCCGACATGGTCATCAACACCATGACGGCGAGCGAGCTCGTCGCGTGGACGATGACGAAGTAGATCAACCCCACATGGGGCGCCTGAAGGCAGGGCGCTAAGCCGGAGTTCCTTGCGCGAGCCAGCGTCGGAAGACATCGACACGATCCGCCGGCCAAGGACCGTCGCAAGGCATCTCGCCTTCCTCGAGCCGGGCGAGGATCGCGGGTGCGTGCTCAATGACGTCGTCTAATGACCACAAGTCGAAGTGGGACCGCATCGAGGCGCGATCCCTCTCACGAAAGAGAGGCCTGACATTAGCGGCGAAACTCACCGGATCACCGTTGCCATCTGAGGACATCGTTGGCCTCCCGTTCCCCGTGATGTTGACGTGAAGCACTGGACCCCACGGATGCGGCCATTATGCTGGGGTCGCACCAGCGATAGCCCCTAGCTCACGGGACACCTGCCCGAGGCGCACGTGCTTGCTTGGATCGCGGCCTCAGACCTCGGTGTCGTGGGGCCTCTGGGGACATCACCCTCGCCTGGGCCGGCGTCTTCTCCCAGCGCGCTTCAGAGCCCGATCCAACCTGCGCCGCCGAAGACGTAGCTCAGGAGAAGGACTACCGCGATAAAACCGAGCGGCACGGCCACAACCACCAGCCAGAACACGCGATGGCGAGCTCGACGCACGTCATGATCGGTGGGGAAGGCCACGAGGCAATGGTAGACGCCGACGTCCGCGTTGCAAGCGCGTCAGGGGTGATTGACGGACCCTGGCCTGACCTGCCCACCCCTTCCTCGGCAATCTCAGGGCGCGGTCGTCACGCTCACGTTCTGGATCGAAACGCCCCACCGATCGAAGATCGGCGTGATGAGTTCACTAACGGAGCTGGCGATACGCTCCGAATCGGTCGAGCCAGCGCCCGGCGTAGCTGCCCTCACAGCAACCCGAAGCTGCTGAATGATCGCAGTAGGTAAATCTGCAACTGCCATGGCAGCAACGCGTGGATCCTCCGCCTTGCGGCTTGCCCGCACCCAGTACGTCGGTTCCGCTTCCGGTGCACTCGACACTGGCCAGTCACCCGTGTCGATCTCCGCAGGCACGACTGCCAGGCGACCATTTGGGAGGAAGTGCCACCCGGGAGATAGAACCGCTTTTGCCGACGGCGTGATCGAACGGTGATCGGGAACGACGCCGAACCACCCGGTCGGAACATGGCGGACCGACCATCGAAAACTCGCTTGTCTTCTTATGTCGCGAGGCGACCGCAGGCGCAGCGGAGGATGCTGAGCACGAGGTTGCTGCGGTTCAGGGGTATCGCCCATGCCGCGATGATGCATCAAGGAACAGAGATCTGCTCCAAGATACATTGCCGGATGCTGGCCTGTTCTGGTACGCCATCGCTTGACCGCTTATGTCTTCAGGTCAACCTCCGGCGTTCACCCCGGCGCCAAGTTGGGCAGCGTCTTCGAAATCCAGTCACACGGCGCAGCCGGTCCATCATCAGCCTGCTCGCCAATGGATTAACAGCAACGATATGCTTGACGCACCGGCCTAGGAACTCGGTGGGTGGAGCTTCTAGCAATCCGCGCCGCGCTAAAGCCGGAATTGCTCCGGAATGGGGAGTTGACCGAGACCTAGTGCGTCAAGAAGCTTTCGGCCCGCTTCTTACGCCGGTGCTCGTCTAAGAAGGATAGGGGCGCTGCAATCGCGAGGCATATCCCCCCGCCAAGGAAGAGAGACCGTATCGGTTCCAAATTCCCAAAGATAACCAGCACGAGAACCGCTACGCCGAACGCACCTGCCAGTACGGACAACCCCCGGGCTATGGCTCGCATTCACACATCGTAGTCATTGGATCGTCCCCACGTCCACAGTTGTCCCTCGAACGGTGCGTCAGACCGGGGGCAAGGCTGGCGGCGCGGGAGGCGGTAGTGGTGGCGGCGGCGGGTTCGGCTTGCGCGTCGTGGCAATGGCGATCACTACCCCTACGATCGCCACGACCACGATCACAAGCAGCAAGAAGAGGACGTAGTTCGGGGTTACTAAGGTGATCTCCGGATCCTAACCTACCGTTCCGACAACATAGGCAGGGTCATCGTACGTAGCTACGTTACTGGCCTTCCGCTTCTCTCCATCGATGTGGACCCGACGGCATGCCCTCTGGGTACATTTGCCGATGCTCGCCTGCGGAACCTTTGCCTCCTTAAGCGTCTCCGAGTGGGCCAGGGCATTTACGGCGCCGAGTTGGTTGGTACTACCGTCGACCTGCCGCCCGCGCCCTTAAGTGTTGGACACCGGGCGAGGCGGGAGCGGAACCGTCGCTCCGTAGCTGCCGTCGACGATGGTGACATTCACTTGCTCGCTGGCATCGAGCGCTGTAGGGACCTGAATGATGGTCGTGGTCGCGGCTAGGTCGGCTGGACAGGCGGCGCCGTCGGGCGGGAGGTCGGTGGTCACCGTCACCGTGAGCGCGTCGTTCCCGGACACTTTGAGTCCACTTGGAAGGCCCGGGCACCCCGAGCTACCCCAAGTCAGCACCGCCATCTGGCCGGCTGTCACCCATAGGGCATTGTCGCGAACTCGCTCAGGAGACAACGTCACGCCGGGTGGCAGACCGAGGTAGTGGCGCACCAGCCACGGAGGACTGGTTTCAGCACCGCAGGCGCCGGCGACAATTATCAGAACCGTCCCGGCTAGGACGGACAAGAAACGCGGATTCACGTGTGTAACGTATGCGAGACCAACCCATCGGCGAGGTTCAGGCGAGTGGATGACCCGTTGGCGAGCTAACTATGACTGCTATCGACCCCACGAAAGTGAGGTTGCGTAGCCCGGAACCTTCCAGGTTCGGCCTGCGCAGCTCAAGGTACATTTGCGGACACTGGCCTGAGGAGGACCCGCCTATCCGGCCTTACGCCGAAGGCCTGCTGGAATCGCTGTCCAGACCGCTTCCCGATCGCGCTTGCGGCAGACGAAGGTGAGTTGCCGCGGCCGAGCAAAGAGCCAAGTCCATGGACCCCACCGGTGATGCCCTTTCACCCGCGCGCCGAAGCGAAACCGAATTCCACCACGGAAGGAATCGACTGAGCGGACCTGCGCCCAATCGAAGGGGAAGGTCGGAAGGAAGATGCTCAGGATGACAGCGGATGGTCCGATGGTCCAGCCCGTTTCGCTGAGACTCAGCCTTACCAGTGGCCATGTTGCGGTGCGACCCCACGTGGCGCGAATGCCGCCCACGAACGATTGGCTGCTCATCGTCGTCCATTCTCCAGCGCCTTCGGGCCGCAGAGATCGCAATCCGGCGACATTGGCGGATGCTGGCGTGACCGAACGCCGCGTGTTCGGGAGTGGCGCTCCGCCAGCTCTCGCCACCCCTTCTTCCGCCGCGTCGATGGTTCGCTGTCCCCACGAGCCTATCGACCCATCGCTTCGCCTAGGTGCCTTGGTCACCGTTCCCAGGCGACAACATCCTGACGAGGAAAACGGCGCTCACTGCAAATGATCCTATGGCCCATAGCACCCAGTTCTCTGGCTGCGCATAAATGAACGTGAACCCAGCTACAGCCGCGATGGTGCACGCCAGCCAAGGGTACTGACCAACCCACCACATGACCAATTTCTCCGTTACTGGAGCCCGGTGGTTCCGCTCTTGCGCCTCCGAGCCTGGTAGGACGAAAGGAACCCCCACGCGCTCAGGACGAATGCTCCCACCATCCATGCGATCCAATTCGGGGGTTGCGTGTGTATGCGAACGCGCACCCGCCCAAGAAGGCGATGATCGCCATGAGGCCGGGGGTTTTATACGCGAGGAACCACATAGAGAACTCCCCGCGCCTACGGGCAGGACTTCGGCTTCGTGATTGCTCCCGCCGCGCCCCATTCTGTGAAAGAGACGGTACTCGCAGAGACAGTACTGGTGGCATAGCGCATATAGCGAATCGGCAATCTCTGGCCGATCGGTACATCCAGCTCGCGACCTACACCCTTGAACACATTCACGTCTACGCCATTCACCTTGGATGTCCCTTGGAGTGTCATGCTTGGGGCGGCAGCGGAGATCACATTCGCGAGGCCACCCGGGCTGAACGAAGCATTGAGCTCACTCGCCGACAAACCCACCTGCTTCTGCATCGTCGATGGAAATGCGATACAGACGTTCGGCCGAATATGAAAGGGAGTGGCGAATCCGGCGTCGGGGATTGCGTCGAACGTCGGAGCGGTGAGCCCTCCGTCGCTGGTAACGCCCAGGCGGGCGTAGATCTGGACTGAGCCGTCGCCGGTGATCGTGATCTTTCCTGCGACCGCTCCCGATGTGTCGGTGCTAATGTCGCCAATTGCCCCGGTCCCGACGTTTGCGATCACATGCACGGACATCGCTGCGCTCATGGCGAGGATCACCTGGGCATATGTTGGTGGCGTTGTGCTTACGACCTGGGCCGGGTGGGACGCGGTTGACCCACACGCTGATGCTGCCACCGTGACGGCAGCGACGGCGAACCCACGCCGTAGCACGGCCCTTCTTGCCATCGGGCGAGAGCCTACTAGCCCAGATCGCAGGCCAGGGCACCCGTAGCGCTCCTCCGAACAGAGTTGTTACCGAGACGTCTGTCTGCTTTCGCCGATAGCGGCGGCCGCACGGCGGCGAGCATCTCGGCGGTCGCTAGGTCGGTGACGACGCAGCATTGCGCAGTCGTGCTGCCGGCCCGAGGAGGGCCAATGTCTTGCCGCTCAACCGCGACGAGCGGCCTGGCCGAGCAATGTGTCGTGGCCGCCTGGCAAGGCCGTAGAGGGCGACGGCCCTCGTCGAGACATTCACGGATGCTCGCGCGGGCGACCCTGCATGTCACTGGTGGGTGCCGGGCAAATTAAGGCTGAGATCGCTGAGCCGAAATGCTCAGGAGTTCAATGCCACACCCATTTCGTAAGCGTCGATCGAGGTCGTCTCTTGGAAATCGACCGGCAGTCGGACTAGGAGTGCGGCCGCCCTCAGGGCAGCGTCCGCGATGTCACTGACTGAGACCGGAGCCGAAGGAACGGTTAGACGAGCGTACGGTGGATTCTTGGTCAGGCCCCAGTCGAAGCCGAAGATCCCCCGCCGCGCCGGCTCGATCCACGAAGAGTAGTCACAGTCCCCTTCTGGACTTCGGGCGCAAGGGCCAAGGACGGGGAGCATGTCGAGACGCTCAACGGCGGCGTCGACTTCGGTCAAATGATCGGCAACAGCTTTCGGTATAGGGCCATAACCTCCGGAGCTGAATAGCCCGACGTGGCCGCGAAAATCTACGCCAAGCCAGTCAAGTTCGAGGCCTTGTCTAGGATGCGTGAATTGAGGCATCAGCGAAGCTGATCCTGTCACAGAAGTGACGGCTTAAGGCACGATTCCTCTGCCATCTCAAGGTACATTTGCGGATGCTGGCCTGCGTCGCCGTCGCGTCCCTAGCCGAGAAGGTCATCAGTCTACGGTCCAGTTCGTGCGAGACAAGTCTTGGAGTGATCCGGACACACTATCGGCATGGGAATCCAGGGGCATTGGCTCCTCGATCGCCACGCGGATAGCCGACATTCCCAATTGTTTCGCGGGAGCGATGTCGAAGCACTCGGAGTTCCCGATCATCAGACACGCTTTGGAAGGGACCCCTGCTCGTTGCAGGGTCAGGTCGAAGAATCCTTTGCTCGGCTTGCGCCACCGAATATCGACTGATGAGGCGACGACGTCAATTAGGCCGTCAAGCTCAAACGACCGAAAATCCGCCCAGTAATCGGCTTCGGTTCGCCAGATGGCGTTCGAGGCGATCACAATCCTCGCGCGTCGCGCCTTGAGGACTGTTAGCAAAGCTCGTGCCCCCGGCAACAGGTGGGTAAAGGCCCTAGCCGGCAGGCAACTAGCCGAGCGGATTCTGTCAGCCTCGATGCCGGTAACGTTGGCGCAGCCCGTCGCCTCGTCAATTGCTTCCCACACATCGAAATACGAGGCGCCTACTGCTCGATCAATCACACGATTAAGCTGCCTGCAAAGTTCGGCAGCTCGGTCCTCCGGGACACCCGCGCGGACCAAGCTTAGTCTCCATTCCGCGCTGTCTCGATCGACTGGGTTCAGCACCGGCTGCGACCAGAGGGTTCCGCCCACGTCGACCCGTACGGCTCGCGGACCCGAGCTCGTGTCTTGCAAGGATTTCAGCGATTCTAGTCACCTGCTCGGCGAGCGCGAATTCCTCGCTGGACCGCCTCGCCTCGCACGCCGCGGTCGCAACGCCGGGTACATTCCCGGACCCTGGCCTGAGCGACGGTGGTCGGCTTGGTGGGAGGAACGGCCGGGCCCCGCTCAAGGCTCTCGGCAACACACGCGGCTCAGCGGAAACCGCTCTTCAAACCGGAACGTGATGAGCTCGATCCCAAGCCCTTCCTGAGAGTGACCGTTACCTTCTGGCCCCCTGCCGGGGTCATATGTGCAGAACATGGCAACGGACGAGCAGGAACTGCCCATGGGGAGGTCGGTCGGCGTGAGTTCCGAGGAGACCGCGAGCCACGACGAGGCGGCTTTCGAGAAGGCGCTCCTCGCCGCCCTACGACCGGCATTTCGAAGTCTCCGTGCCATCGGCCTGTCCGAAGAGGACGCTGCCGACGTACTGCAGGATGCCTCGATCCGTGCGTGGCGGCACCGCTCCCAGCGACAGGGTGACTTCGCGGCGTGGTTCATTGCCATCGCCTATCACGAGGCGCGGCGCCCGCACCGCCGCTGGCCCGCAATCCCGGTCCTATGGCAAGGAGCGAGGAGCTCATCGGAGCAGGAGTGGCGAAACGATGACCTCGACCGCGCTCTGGCGCGGCTGCCGACGCGGCAGCGGACCGCGATCTCCCTGCGCTACGGCAGCGACCTGACGATTCTCGATGTCGCCCGCACATTGCGCATCAGTGAGCCTGCAGCGAAGCAGTTGCTTGCTAGAGCACGCGAGTCACTCCGTCGAACGCTGTCATCGATTCCGAGAGGTGAGCCATGAGCGATGACTTCGATGTGATGTTGGGGACACTGAATTCCCGCCCCCTCACTCCGGCTGAAGAGGGCGCGCTCGCTCGGGTGGAGCTGTTCGTGTCTCGGCACGACTTCGCGACGCCCCGACATCCGAGACTTGCGCTCGAGCTCCTCGTTGCCGGCGTCGTCGCCGCGGTGGCGATCACGTTGATCGTGGCGCTCACCCATCATTCGGTTCCAACGCCAGCGCCCGCGGGCCACACTCCGGTGCCCATAGCCTCCGCAACCGCGAGCCCTCCCGCTCCAACGAGCCCGCGTCTGGGGCCGGCTATTCCGTTGCGCATCACGCAGCAACTGAGCCTTGGCAGCTTCCAGGCCAACGCGATAACCGTTGGTCTGGGCAGCGTGTGGGTTGCAGCTCATAGTCCGGTATATGGGGACACGGGCAGACTTTTTCGCGTCGATGCGTCGTCGTCTCGCCAGACTGGATACTGGACGGTCGGGGGAGACCCGGAGGCGGTTTCGGCCGCCGGCAGCTACGTCTGGGTGGCCAACGGCTTCGGCGATGGTTCGCGCGTGTTGCCCGATCAGAACACGGTCATGCAGTTCAACGCTGTCACCGGAGCTCTGGTGCACGTGTATCGAATCACGAGCCCCATCGCCCTGGTGGCGAATGGAAGCGGCGTACTCGTCGTGTCCTCGCGTACGCAAAATGGTCCGACCGACATATATCTCCTGACCGCCGGACGGTCATCGCTCGTCGCGACCGTGGCGGGGATCTTGCAGGGTCCTTCGCTGTCGGCTGAGGCCGCACTCGCCGTCTGTGGTGGCCAGGTATACCTGGGCGTGAGCGAGCTGTCTGCGAGCGGACTTCAGACCATCAACATCTACGCGGTCCGCCTGGGCGGCGGACCTGTGCGGAGCCTCGCGACGATTCAGCGTGCGTACTGGCCGGTGATGACATGCGATACCAACGCCCTCTACGTCTTCGATGGGGCCGGAGATCTTCCGGTGCTGGTGAGCCCTGTGGACGGCAGGACGCGCACGATGCCCGAAGGGTCGGGCGCTTCGGCAGCCGCATTCGAATCCGGGTTCATCTGGCAATTGCACAACGCTTATGGTCCCTCGGGATCGCAGGGATCGCAGGGATACCTGTCCGCGCTGGACCCGAACACTGGCCTGGAGTCATCGTCCCGCCTCGCGATTCCGGGCACTGCGTCGTCCGAGGTGTTCCTACTCGCCCCGGTTGCGTCCGGCTTGTGGGTCGTCGGCGGCAACGAGGCCCTGCTTCTGCACGTGACTTTCGGCTAGGCCTCCTGAATCCCAACGCGGCGGACCACGCGTCCACGCCATGATGGCTCACTGTCTCATCGAGTATCCGGCCGACTTTGATCATGCTCTGCGCCACAATTGACGACCTTGCTCCTAGCGATGACGCCGGGCATCGTCCGTCAGCACCGTCGTGGTATGCCCGTGAACCCTTTAGGTTGGCCCACGGCAACTCACGTCCTCGAGGTACATTCGCGGACCCTCGCCTGTGCCAGCGTTGCCTGCTTCACGCCTTCCGATAGGCGAATCTAGGCAGTCTGCCGCTCAGCGAGCTCTTCAAAAAGGAATCGCGACACGTGTCGGGCGCCGCGAATGCTACTCGGTACGAATGCACGATCGACCGCGAAAATTACGCCACAGAGCCCGACCGACAACACGCACCCGACCACGCAACTCTCCCACGCCGCGAAGCGGGGAGGCGTGAAGGTGCACAAATCACAGGGATATCTCATCGAAGCCATCCAGAGGCCAGCCACGATGCCGGCGGCGATCACCGCCACCCATTGCATTGCCGTCTGAGCGCTTCTCACGGACTGGAATATACCCGACCGTGTCCAGCGCGTCCCAGCCGCTTGGACGGTGTCAGACGCTCAAAGCCGACTTGGGGGCGGCGACGACATCAACACCCGGCGTTGGATGTCGGAAGCGGACCTCGCCAATCGTCCCGAACTTGCACGAATCGCAGTGATGAAGCTCGCTCGTCAGTGGGGCCCGGCAGATTGGGCGCGGGGCCTCGCCGCCTTCGTTACCGCTGGCAAGAGCATTCCTGAGGCCTTCGCCGGCATCGCCGAAGTGGCGATGCGCCTGTCGCAACGACTGGGCGCCAGCCCGGCGGTCACCGCTGCGATGGGTCACGCTTACGCTCGTTGGGACGGCAAGGTGTTCGCCGATCTGCCGTGCGGCGATGGAAACTTCGCGCTGAGGTCTGAGGTTCGTCACTCTCGTCTCAATTGCACCGGAAGGAACGCGTGGCAAGATGGAACGCATGCGTGACCGACTTGCCCGATGGAGCCAGGCAACCATCTACCCTGACATGTGGGCTGACCCGAATGACGATCCCCGCAGCAGCGAAGGAGTCGGTGGCGACGGCGAGCTAGCGACGCTGCAGGACTACCTGACGAGGTACCGGATGACCCTGCGGATGAAGTGCGAGGGCCTCTCTCCGGAACAACTGGCCCGTCGGTCGGTTCCGCCGTCGACGATGTCGCTGCTGGGGCTGCTCCGCCACCTCACCGAAGTGGAACGGGATTGGCGCAACTGGATCAGCGACGGCGATTCGCTACCGAAGCTGTACGGCGAGCGGGACGCGGACTTCGAGGGTGCTGTTGCCGAACAGGCGGAGGTCGATGCTGCATACTCCGCTCTCGCGCGCGAGCAGGCCGGGACCGACGCCGTGCTGGCCCGACACCTGGATCTCAGCGAGCGTCTGGGGAAGGACGGAATCGCCGTTCGCGAGCTGATGGTGCACAGGATCGAGGAGTACGCCCGTCACTGCGGGCACGCCGACCTCTTGCGCGAGTGTATCGACGGAAGGGTCGGCCAGTGACGAGGCGCGCGCGTTGCACCTGCCGTCGGAGACGCACCAGGGACCTCGTAGCGGTCCAGCGTTGTCGGCGCAGCATATCGTCGCCATCCTTTGGGCGCTGCACAAGGCCAAGATGAGCGGGTGACTCAGATTCCAGTAGGCCCTCAAGGCCAAGGCCGAGCGGCCGTGCTGTTCGCAGTGATTTCATCCGCGCTGGCTGTATTCGCTGCGATCCTGCTTGCCACTGAGTTGAGCCAGCCCGCCTACATCATGCCCGCCTGGGTTGTCGTTGTCGCTGCGATCTGTGTCGTACTGACGATGATCGGGGGTGGTGCCGCAGCGCGCCGCCGCCGAGTAACCCCCTGGCTGGCACCAGTTATCACATCCGTTCTGCTCCTGGCGAGTCTTGAGGTGTTCATCGTCGCTGTCCCGCTTGCCCTGATATTGCTGGTGCTCGTCGCCGTTCCTTCGCTGCGCCGGGTCTTAGGTCGCATTCCCTTCGATCAAACGGTGGGCGCCCCGGGCCTCCTGCTCACTGTGGGGCTCGTTCCGCTCTTTCTCCTGATCTTCCTCGGCCGTCCTGTCGTGGAGTGCACTCCCGGTGGGGTTAGCAGCAGCATCCCGGTCTGGGCTTGGTTCGGCAATGGTGTGGTCGGCGGCCCCGTCGCCAGCTCTGCCTCCGCCTCATCCGATTCGATCGTCTCAAGGGGCACAGCAACAGTGGGCGGGACCACGTACTCATGGATCTGCCGCGGCAGCACCGTTCAATTCAGTCCGCACGTGTAATCACGGGCGGACACATGAGACCTCGCGTCCTCCAGCGACATGAGCGAATGCTCGCTTGCCCAAGCGCCACGACATGTGGCAACCGGCCGGCCGAATCTGCTCGCTCCCGGGAGTCCCCTTGACGTGGCGAGGCGGGACCGCTGACGCCGGCCCTGAGCATCCCTCAGCCCGTCTCAACCGCCTTGGTCGCCCGTGATCCCGCCGACGAGGCGCCGTCAGAACACGCGGTTGATAGATTCGCCACATGCCTGGCTTCAGCAGCGTCACCGGCTGGCTCCTCGACTCGGATCCGTCGATCCGTTGGCAGGTGATGCGCGATCTGCTCGACACCCAGGAGTCCGAGTGGCGCGCGGAGCGGTCCAAAGTGGAAACCGAAGGCTGGGGAGCCAAGCTCCTCTCCCACGAGGACGCAGATGGGCAATGGGCAGGGGGTGCCTTTCTCCCCAGTGATTTCGACGCCCGCGAGTGGGAGGAGGTGGGGCAGCCGTGGACGGCCACGACTTTCTCGCTATCGCAGCTTCGCGAGTTCGGCCTCGATCCCTCCTCGGCCCGAGCTCAACGAGCCGTCGCCCTGATCGGGGCCAACTCACGCTGGGATGAGGGCGGCCAGCCCTACTGGGAAGGCGAAGTCGAGGAGTGGCGAGGAATATCTGTTGGAGCGCAAGCTATTTCGCCGTCTCAGTACTGGCGAAGTAGCCGACGAAAGGTTTCTCCAGTTGTTGCATCCAAACCGATGGCGCTACGACATCCTGCGAGCGCTCAACTACTTCTGGTCGGCCGCCGCTCTCACCAGTGCCGCGCCAGACCCAAGGCTCGGCGAAGCAATCGACCACGTTCGTCGCAAACGCCTGGAGGAAGGCGCCTGGCCCCTCGACTGGAGTCTGAACGGCCGCGTCTGGTTCGAAGTGGACGGACAACCTAGCGAGCCTTCTCGCTGGCTGACTCTGAGGCGATGCGAGTTCTGAGATGGTGGGAGACGAAGCCGGGATCCCCCGTACGCCCGCAGCGACCGGGGCGTGCGCCTTCCTGACTGTCACAACCTGGTGCGCCGAAGGTGGCCGGCCAGTTCCGGCGAATATGGTCGAGGGCATGCGAAAGGGACTGCCACTTCTCCTGACGGTCTCGTGCATTCTCGTAGGCGTTCAGGCGGCATCATTCCTCGCCTTCGCGGCATTTGGACTGACCCTGGCCACTAGTCAGCGCATGCTGATCGATGAGATCAGCGGAAGCGCACAGGGAGGATTGCCGTCTCTTACGATCGCTATCGGTTCGGGTGTGATTGGCCTCTTGCTGGCCGGACTGATCGTGATGCTGGCCCGTCGATCGCGCCTCGGCCGTTGGTTGACCGCGGCGCTCGAGTTGCTCATGCTCCTGTGCGGGCTTGTGTTATTTCCCGAGAACATGGCGATCGGTTTCTTTGATCCGATCAGCCTTTGGTTCACTGCGGCCACCGCGGCAGCCGCCTTGATCCTCTTCAGTCTTATCGTCAATCGCGGCGTGCGCAGGTACTTCACGTTTAGGAGCGCAACTGCGGCCTCACTTAGCCCCTAGTCGCCTCCTGCAGACACTCATCGACCTGGAGCCGCTCAAGGCACATTCGGCTAGGCCTGCTCGGGAAGAGGGATCGAATGCCACAGCACCAGCTTCCAGGCGCCGCCGTCGCGACGGAGAATCAGCGTGGTCGGAGCCGAGATGTGCTGCGGGGTGCCGTGCATCGTGTAGTCCTGATCGATCCAACAGGTGAGCAGCCCTATGTCCCCCCAAATGCGCTCCTCCGCATCTCGAAGTTGCGTTTCCACATGACTCACTGCGGGCATCAGCTCGCGAAGGAAACTGGCTACGTCGCCTCTGCCGCGCAGCCAGCGTCGCGAGCCCTCGTCGACACTCTGGACGTCCTCCGTCAACATCTGCATCATCCGATCAGCATCCAAGGCATCAAGCGCCGCGAAGAAGTCGGTTGCGACACTATTCAGTTCGTCTGGCATCAAACGGTTCCTCCATGGTGGTCGGCGGTTGCGAAGTGTCCATGTATCGGCATCGCCTGTCAATAGTGCTCGATGGTGGCGACTGCCATGACAGGCGACGACCTCCGGCATGACCGCGGGGCGAGCCACTCGGGCGGTCGCCGCCCGGGAGGTCGGCCCTGGTCGCGCGGCTATCGGGGCCTTCGGCCCAACGTCATGCTTGGTACTGTGCGGCATGCAACGCAGGAAGACCTTGATCAGGTCGAGCCACTACTGGTGGAGCTCCGCAAGCTTCCCCAGTTGCGAGAGCGCAAGCGTGGTTCCTTCTCGAGGGGCTCCCGGCCGTTTCTTCACTTCCACGAAGACGGCGGCGAGCTTTACGTCGACGTGAGACTCGACGGCGCGTTCCGTCGCGCGAAAGTCACCAGCGGCAAGGACCAGGCCGATCTCCTCGCACGTGTGCGCGGGGAGCCACTGGAGTGATATCACTGACCGATGGTGGCCGAAACGATGACCGGTGTCCGTGAAGAGCAACCATCCGGCAAGCCCCCGGCACTGATTGTCGACCACCTCACCAAACGCTTCGGCGACCGCATCGCGTTCGACGACGTTTCGTTCTCTGTGGCACAGGGCGAGGTGTTCGGGTTCCTGGGACCCAACGGGGCCGGGAAGACGACCACGGTTCGCACCCTGGGGACGCTGATCGCACCAACGTCGGGCTCGGCGAGTGTCGCCGGCATTCCGTTGACCTCGGACAACGGGCCGGAGATCCGCCAGCGCATTGCGATCATGCCGGAAAACCCGGGCCTGTACCGGCGTCTCACGGTGATGGAGAACCTCCAACTCTTTGCCGGTCTCTACGAGCAGCACAACGCGGCTGCTCGGATCGGCGAGGCACTCGAAGCGGTCAACCTGACAGCGCGTGCACACGATCTGTGCGGAAGTCTTTCCAAGGGACTGCTGCAACGGGTTGGACTGGCTCGGGCGTTGCTCAACGACCCTGCGGTCATGTTTCTCGACGAGCCAACGTCCGGGTTGGATCCCGTCGCGACGCGTGAGGTGAACGACCTCATCAACGGACTCCGCCAGCGCGGGGTCACGGTGTTCCTCACCACCCACCGCCTCGAGGAGGCGGAGCGGCTGTGTGACCGCGTCGCGATCCTCAACACCACGCTCCGCCTGGTGGGGCGGCCCGACGAGCTCCGTGAGCGGCTTTTCAGCCGCTCGCTGGTTGTCGAGACGTTACATCCGCTCGGCGCGCCAGATGACGTCTTCAACAGCACCGACGGCGTCGAGAGCTGGCGAACCGATGGACCGAGCAGTTATGTGCTGAGTGTCACCGATCCAAGGAAGATCGCCCCGCAGGTGGCCCGAGCACTCGTTGCCGCGGGTGCCGACGTGGTCTCGATCAGCGAGTCGCGTCACTCCCTCGAGGATGTCTACCTGCAGTTGATCGACGACGACCCGGAGGCATCACCTCGATGAAGTTCAGCTTCAGACGTCTGGGGGCGGTGCTGCGCAAAGAGCTCCGAGAATACCGGCGCAGCCCCTTCATCCTCGTGACCATGGCGGTGCTCCCGCTCGTGTTTCTTATCGAACCCTTGTTGACCATCTTTCGCATCGGCCCGTTGGTCGCGGCTAGTACGGTGGATAAGGCCGTCAGCGCCACGTTTCTCGTACTGCTGATTGCGCCTGCTTTGCTGCCCGCTGTCATTGCCTCGTACTCCGTGGTCGGCGAGCGCGAGCAAGGCACCCTCGAACCCCTGTTGACCACCCCGCTGCGTCGCGAGGAGCTGCTGCTGGGCAAGGCGATCGGCGTGGTTGTTCCCGCGGTCGGTATCGCCTATGTGCTCTTCGCGATCATCCAAATCTGCGCCCAACTCTTCGCGAGCAATCCGGAAGTGGTGTCAGCTCTGGGACAAGGCCCACATATCGCGGCGGAGATTCTCTTCGCACCGCTGCTGGCGGGTTGGTCGATCTGGGTGGGCATCGGCATCTCGACGCGAGCGAGCGACGTTCGTGTCGCGCAGCAGTTGGGGACGTTGTCGAGCCTGCCGCCGCTCGCGGTCGTGGCCTTGGTGTCCTTCAACGTCTTCACTCCGAGCGTCACGCTCGCGGTGGTGTTCGCGCTTGTCCTCTTCGCGGCCGACGTCATTCTGTTTCGCTTCGTCGCGGCCCTGTTCGATCGCGAGCGGCTCATCACCGGCGCGTCGGCGCATCGAGGGCCGAGCGGCGGCGGTCAGGGCCCACCCTCCGGTGCGGTTCGACGGATACCACGCATGACAGGTAGCGGCGATGGGTGACGGCACCGGTGATCCTGCCCAAGATCCGCGATCCGCGGTTCATCACAGTGCGTCGCGGCGGGATCCTCCAAGATGACGATCATCGCCTTCTCGCGATATGGGCGGCTGACTGCGCGGAGCATGTGCTGAAGCACTTCGAGCAGGCACGACCGAAGGACGATCGTCCGCGGCGGGCGATCGTCCTCGGGCGTGCCTGGGCGCGGGGTGAGATCACGTGGCAAGAGGCCCGCACCGCGGCTGGTCACGCAAACGCCGCGGCCAGGAAGCTGAGTGGTACAGCACGGTATGCCGCGTACGCTGCCGGCCAGGCCGCTGCGGTGGGCCATGTCGCAGCCCACGAACTCGGAGCCGCGGCGTACGCGATCAGGGCGGCGCGAGCGGCCGCGACTGACGACGACCGCGTCGAGGCAGGCCGTTTGGAGTGCCAGTGGCAGCGCGCTCGACTCCCCGACGAGATCCGAGAACTTGTGCTTGACGACCAGCGGCTGCGCAACGAGTTGTGCTGGTTTGCCTTCGACTGACACGGCGTTGGCGGGGCGCGTGTCGCGGGTTTGTGGAGAGAATGCTCGCCTGGGCAGGCGCTTTCTTGTTAGAGGCTCTCGATTCGGGTCGGACCGCATCACCGATGCGGACGCCCGCCAGGATCGCGACCGTCTGCAGGTCCGACGGCTAGCGCTCCCAGCACCTCCTGACCTGGGTACAGTAGCGACCACTCGGAGCCTCGGGCATTGCCAAACCATCCCGCGACAGGGCAGATGACATCAGGCGGAGCCACACCATGGAGCACCATTTCGTATCACCGTGTTGATGGCGCTACTGGACGACGCAGCATATCGCGCCCGTCGCGGACGATACTCAGACGCTGTAATTCAAGCGCAGGGCGCACGGATAGCTAAGGCCAACTCCCCCAAACTCAAAAAACTGTTGCCGGCGGATATCCTTTTCTTCCACACAAGGCCGTCTGTCGTAAGTTGGATGGTCATGTATGTCACGGGCAGCATCTGGAGCCATACGGCTATGTATGTCGGCGATGAACTCGTGACCGATGCGACCTCTATCGGCGTAAGGAGGCATCCTCTGGCAGATTATTTCAACGGAGAGTCGTCTTTCTCTGCGCGTCGGCCTCCCTTCTCTGAAGGAGGCGCAGAACGTGCAGTGGATGCCATGAACTCAAAGATCGGCAAGCCCTACGGGTGGACCATGGTGCTACTGATCGGATGGCAATCCATTGTAGGTGCGCGGCGAGAATTCGATGGGCGGCATGCGGTCGACGTGCTCTTCTCGCTTGCTGTCTTATCCGTCCCGGCGGCCTTATGGCGACCCTGGGCTTCCATCACCGGGCTCATCGCAACGTTGTATCTAGTTACGCTTGCCCGAAACCGCGCTGCCTGGCTCGCCGTTCGGAAGGAAACGTCATCCGATTCCAACTCCCGGCCCGTTCCCGTTGTATTGCCTCGGTATACCCGGCGGTGGAAGCAGCGTGCTCAGCGTGGATAGCCTCGGTGAGGTCAAAGTACATTTCCGGATACTTGGCCTGGTGCGAGGGGCTCGTCTTCCAGCGGTTCACGAGCGTCGTAAACGTGTCCCACCGAAACCGGTGGTAGGGATGGCCGTGTAGCGTCGGATAGCAGTCGGATACTCCGCCCGTCCTAGCCCCGAGGTGCGAAGAACTCGAGTGCGATGTTGTCGGGGTCTCGAAATGACAATGCCGAGTAGGAAGGTGCGTCCACGATGCCACCGTTGGGGATGCCGAGCTCGTTCAGGCGGATTTCCCACACTTCTAACTCATCGCGGTTGGTACAGCCGAAAGCCAGATGATCGAGACCCGGCCGGCGCTCGTTGAACGGCTGAGTGCTGTTCAAATCAGGGAACTGAGTTAGACCGACGAGTGTGCCGCTCGTAAGCCAAGCGACACGCTGGAAAGGACCTGTGTCCTCGTCAAGGATCGGGTCCGAGCCGAACAGGGCCTTGTACCAAGGCACACTCCGTTCGAGGCTCGTAACCGTTAGCGCCACGTGAGTAATCGCAGGGAACTCTGGCATGTCTTTTCTGCACCTCGTGAAGGCAGCGAATGCCTCGTCTTTTGGCTGGCAACTCTCTGGGAGTAGAAGCTATCTGGCAGCACAAGGCCCCGTCGGTATGGAGCCGACGCATCGCCAACCTCCCCCTTTTGACCTGCCGTCACGGACAGGTCCCCGCTCCGGACGGTAGCAGTTCAGCTCAGTGCTTTGCGCAGCCGTCCCTGCCACCTATGTGCCGGTCGGGGGCACCTTTCTCGGGTGACATTAACGAACCCTGCCATGAGAGAGAGTTGGCTCACTCGAGGTTCGGGGCATTCGCTGTTCGGGCAGAATGACTGACCTGCAGATATGGAGCCTGGTACCGGCGACGTCGTGGTGAGGCGGATACGTCCTGAGGATTGGGCGGTCACGCGATCCCTCCGTTTGCGCGCCCTCGCCGACGCCCCGTATGCCTTCGCCAGAACCTACCAGGAGGAGTCAGTGCGGCCGGATGCTTTCTGGATCGATCGGGCGGTCGTCGCATGCACGGGCAAGAGCATCGCCACTTTCCTAGCGTTCGATGGTCACGAGCCAGCCGGAATCACGACGGGAATAGTGGACGATGGCGGCCAGCCGCAACTCGTCTCTATGTGGGTCGATCCCGTTTTGCGCGGTCGCCGCCTCGGCGAATCGTTAGTCAACGCGGTAGTTCAGTGGGCGCTCGACGGTGGGTTCGAGCAACTCTCACTTTGGGTGAGCGAGGACAACGGTCCCGCAATCCGTCTGTACCAACGGGCGGGCTTCCAATCCACCGACCGGACAGATGCGCTCCGACCGGGCTCAGAGGTCCGGATCAGGATGTGGGTGCGCCATCTCAACGCCGTCTGATCTTTAGCCCGCCTCCGCCGACCTTCGCCAGCGGTTGCTCTGGCGACATTGGCGGACCCTGGCCTGCGCGAGGTTCATGTTTCTGGTTGCCGTGCTCGTGGGAAACGCGGCCACAGGTCGTCAGTTCCCGAGGCATGCTCGGACCGTTGTGGGCCGTCCTGATCGATGGCTGCGAGACTACGCTCCGTGTCCTCCACATGTCGGCCCTACCGGCTCAGCGACGCCGAAGCCCTCCTGTCGCTCTGGGCTCTTTGCGGGCTCACGCGCCCGTGGAATGATCCGTATCGGGACATCGAGCGCAAGATCGGGGTCGACCCCAACGGCCTTCTAGTGCTTGAGGATGGCAGTCGATTGGTCGGCGCCGTCATGGTCGGTTATGACGGCCATCGCGGATGGATCAACTACCTGGCGGTACATCCGGATCATCGCCGGTGTGGGTTGGGCAGTGTCCTTATGGCGGCCGCCGAGCAGCGGCTGGCAGAGCTCGGCTGCCCGAAAGTGAATCTGCAGGTTCGTGCCTCTAACCAGGAAGCGGTGGCCTTCTATCGCCGCATTGGCTACAGCGTGGATGACGTAGTGAGTATGGGACGACGTCTCGAGAACGACAGCTGAGACGGCGCACCGGCTCAAGGGACATTCGCAGACCCTGGCGTGAGGGAAAATGGTCGGCTTTCGGCTGCCGGACCCTCCTAGTGCGCGACCGTTAGGTCTGCCTCACCCTACGTCAGGCTAAGGGCTGATAGCCGGTCCATCGGGGTTTTCGACGGAGCCACCCGCGGGTTCGGTTGCTTGGGCGGGTACCCGGCGGAGGTGCCCCGTCAGCCGTTAGAACCTGAATACACAGGACGACGCACTCATCGCAAATGCAAGCGCCTTGCCCAGTAATCAACTTACCCACATGCTCCTCCGACCTGCCGCAGAAAGAGCACCGGGGCTGCCCGCGCCGTTCTCCAGGTCCCATAACACAACGCTACACCACCGGTCGACCCGTCTCAACCCTACTGATTCGTGTGAGCCAGTCGTGCGCCGCGAAAGTGCCGCCGGAGCTGCCTGACTCAAGGTGGCTTTGCGGATATTGGCGTGAGGAGCCGCTGCCCCGTTCGGACAACTCACCGCAGCACATGTATGACCCATTAGCGCACCCCGCTCCGCTGAAGATGGCCTAACCCGCGTCGTCGACCTCCAAGCCGAACTAGCATCGACTTATGAGGTTGACCCTAACGATCAGGTCATCAACCATCGCCAGGTGCGCCGTGGTGGTGAGCGGGAGCGACGGTCTTGCCCACCGGCCGGAGCCGTCTGGGTTGCGATCCTTGCAGCCGGTGGAGTTGCGGTGGCGTGTGCGTCCCCTCCGACTGGTTCGGTCACTGGCCTCGCCTGGGCATGCGCTGGAACCGCGCTCACGGCCGGTCAGATGGTCAATGTTGAGGCGTATTCCGGCTCGGGGTTCATAGAGAGCGTGACGACGAACGCCAGCCACGTATACACGATGCACCTTCCGCCTGGGAACTACACCATTCGGGTTCCTGCGAACGCCCCGGAAGGCGTTGTCGATGCGGATCAGGTGACCGTGACAGCCAACCATGCAGTTGCCGCCTATTTCCCCAATTCTTGTAAGTAGCGCTGGGCATCGGGAATATCCATGAATAGTGGGGCGCGTCCTCGAGGTACATTCGCGGATGCTCGCATGCGCAAGAGCCTTCCGCGTTCGGTGGAAAACAACGCTCCTACGATCAGGGGCAAGTCCATTGCCCATCAATGCTGAGCGTAGGTGCAGGCACCCCCGGCACGGCAGATGTGCCGGTGGTGGCTTGCAGAGTGGCGCTCAGCGTGCCCGAGTGACCGTCGCTGCCGGTGATGGTCAGAACACCTGCAACTGACTGCCAGATCGTCTCTGTGCTGTACTCCTCGACCTCAACCTTTGGCACGCCATCCCTAACGCCCATTCCATGCGGCCACGGCGGCAGGTCGTACTTGCCAGCACCTGCAAAGAAGCCGTCGATTTCGATGTTGAGTCCGAACGTCTGCGTGCTCCCAGAAAAGCGAAGCAGAACAGCAAGCCCTTGGCTGCTGAGAGTGCAGATTGTCGGCGCATCTGGAGCCGCTGTGGCACATTCGTCGAATCCTCCAACAACGTTCAGCTCGTGAGAGCCGCAGTTCGGCGGCGTCGGGGACGCCGTGACAGCAGGGGGATGGCTGGGCGTTGGCGACGCCCCGTGGCTACCGATTCGGCTGGTTACGAGCCATGACCCGAAGCCGACGACGATGACGACGCCAGCTAGCCAGCCGATGAACCCGGGCTGGTCTCGGTGGTCTGATGTGGCCATTTGTTGCTTCCTCGACGCGACTATACGGGTGCTTTTTCGAGGAAGACGCCGAAGTGCGATGTTGGTCGGTCTTCAGACCGTTCACGTGACACCCGGCGGCTCGTGGCCAGCACGGAGCGGCTTTCCGGGTACATTTGCGGATACTCGCCTGCGACACAGTTCTCAGGTTTGAGGCTGGTTCAAGCGAGCAAGAGCGCGTCGAGCTGTTCGGCAACGTCCGCCTTCAGTTGATCGACATCGCTACTTATCTTGCCGCCTAAGCACAACATAAAGACAAGCGCATCAACGACGTCACCCTCTCTGTACACGAGGAGACTCACCTCAGAATCTACCCCCTTGAGCCCGCACCACACGCTCCACCCCCCTGGGTTCTGCTCGCAGTCCTGCTTGCAGTAGCCTCGGCGTGTACTCCGTTAGGACCTCCTGAACGGCCGTCGGTGCCGCTTCCTCAAGATCTGTCAGGACGCTGTTGTCCATCACCGGATCATTGTCCCTCCCTCCCGCTATCCGCGAGCACTCTGGGAACCTTGGCGGATGCTGGCATGCGCCAAGCGGCCCTCCTCTGGCCCAGATCCGCTTCCCCTGACTGCGAATAGGTAGTGTCGCTGAACTGGGTTGGCCACTAGGATCTGCTGTATGAGCCGTTCCTTCTCCAATGCGCTCTTGGTCGCGTCGGTGCCAGTGGGAATTGGAGTTGGCATTTGGACGGCCCTGCTCAGGGTCGACGTCTCGGCCCAGGTCTGCGGCCATTTCCTATGTGCTGCCTTTGGAACTCCCTTCGCGCGGTGGCAGTCGGCACTGCTAGGGGCTGTTGCAGCCGCGGTGGTGGTACTAGCCTCCATCGCCGCATCCCGTCTCGGCAAAACCTCCCTGAGTCAGCACTAGCCTGAACGAGACACTGGCGGATGCTCGCGCGGCCCAGGCTCTAAGTTGTCGATGCGGGATACGCTCTGCCGATGAGTTCCACCGAATCGGACGACAGATAGGTGGATGCTGTCCTCGCTGCAGTCATAGAGACTCGGACACAAGGAGCCACCGATGACGCTGCGTAAGCTCAATCCCTCTGCACTGCCGACCCCTACCGGCTATTCACAGGTTGTCGTGGCAGCCGGCTCCCGAACGGTCTTCATCGCCGGACAGGTGGCGCTCGATCGAGACGGCGGACTTGTCGCACCCGGGGACGTCGTCGGCCAGGCTCGCCAAGCGTTCGCGAATATGCGAATTGCGATCGAGGCAGCCGGAGCGGCAATCGACGATGTGACCAAGATAACCTGGTACGTGGTCGGCTACCGGCCGGAGTGGCTTCCCGAGCTGGCGGCCGCCCGCAATGAGGTGCTCGGCGGGCATATGCCAGCGAGCACATTGGTGGGTGTAGGCGCTCTCGCCCAGGACCACTTTCTCGTTGAGGTCGAAGCGGTAGCTGTGATCGACTAGACGAAGAGACGCTGTACTGAAGCGACGTTCGGCCGATGAGGCGCATATGGGGCCCCCGTTGTTCGGTTTGCCCCGTGCACCGATGTATCTCCCACTGGTACCGCTCCAGCGACATTGGCGGATGCTCGCGTGTCCGCCCAACTTCTGCCTGCGGAGGTGAAATGTTGCCCTGCCAGGCGCGGGTAATAGCCTGACGGCGACAGCAGCGTGCACGCGCCCGATGGGCGAAAATGCGCCCGGGTCCGAGCTACTGAACCTCCGGCGAGGCCGTCCAGTTTCACTGACGACACCGGGCTGCCCCAGTCCTAGTCTCAACTCGCGGTTTCGTTGGTGGCGACTGCCCGAGCGAGCTGCCCGAGATGCTCTTGCTCATGCGACGCCATGTCGCCGGCGAGTCGCAACATCGACACCTCGCCAAAGTCCGTCTGGACGGAAGACGTCCACTCGTGGTTGGAGAGTCCGAGCAGGAGACCGACCAGTTCGCGGCGCCGCAGAGTGAAGGCTCGGACCTGATCAGCCGCCGACAGGCCAGCCCTGGCCAGCAAGTCGCCGTATGTGCGCTCGTCCAGTCCGAGATGGACACCGTCGGGGCGTATCAGCCAGTTCCAAATCCGAGACGCAACGATCAGATCACTAGCGCGGACGTGCCTGAGGACTTCCAGCGGCGACCAGTCATCGGGAGCTGGGCGACGACCGAACTCGGCCTCACCTAAGTGGGAAAGGGCAGCTTCGAATTGCTGGGGGCTTTCCGCCAGGATGGCGATACAGCCCTCGACCGCATGCGACTCTGGCTCAGACCTCACTCGCTGATTCTGTCTGATCTTCTGCTATCAAAGATGGAACGCCGGATACGCCGCGGCCCGAAAACGTACCCGCCTCTGGGGACATTGGTGGATGCTGGCATGGGCGAGCGACCCGGAGATTGAACTCCGCCATCGCTGCGATCTTTCGCTGCCGCCACCGGAGACGGGATCGCGGTCGCGACGCGATAGCGGGGATGCAACACTTCAAGTGGGGCCGCATGGTTACGAGCGCGGCCGAACTAAGCTGGCGGGATGGCCGAAGAGCGACCAGGTCGGCTGACCGCGCTTCGACGCGGTCTTCACCGCCTAACGCGGGAGCATCCAGCGGCGTGGGCCGGGCTCGGGATCACGTGCCTTGCTGGCCTGGTGATCGTGGCAGCCTTCCCCGGCGCCTCTTCGGGTTCAAAACGCGTCAACCCTAAGGTTTCACTCCCGCCGGGTATGGGCGCCGTAGTCGGTGGCATCGAAGCGTGCTATGACAGCGGTCCTCCACCGGGCGGCTACCCGTGGGTGGCGGGTTCGGTTGCTCTGTATGCCGCGGGGGACCGCGATTTCCTCAAGCCAATCGCAATTGGTACCGCAGCACCCAACGCAGATTTCGTCGTGCTGGCTTCGCCTGGTGACTACGAACTCGCGGCCTACGCGGGCCTTTCCAACCCGGCGGTCTCAGTGACTGTGCGGAGCGGGAACATTACCTTCCAAGATCTTCGCTCGAATGGTGGATGCATCTGAGTTCGTGGCTCAAGGGACATCGGCGGATGCTGGCGTGCGCTGCGATCATCGTGTTTGGCCTCGATGCTGGTTCCTAAGCGCGGCCTCGTACACGCTTCCGACTGGAATCACCGTTGCTGCTACGGATCGCGTTCAGCCCCGCGTGGTTCGCGCTGGGGACCAGGCCCGAGCTAGCATCGACCCATGGGCACACTCGCGAACATTCTTCGGGTAGCGTCCGTGCCGGTGGGTGTCTTGATTGGTCTGTGGACCGCGCACCTTACAAGCCTTCCGAGCAGCTACCGATGCCCAGTTGACGCTTTCTGCCTCCCCTTGAATTTCTATTTGAGGCCCACCTTCGCGATGTGGCAATGCGTCTTGTTCGGTGCAGGCGCTGCTGCCGTCTTGCTCCTAATGTCCTTTGCGGTGGCGCGCTTGCCGAGCGCAAGGCCGCTCACCGCGGCCTGAAGGCGTTATCCGTCGCCTCGTCTCGTCCAAACAGCCCAACTCCGTCTCGTCCAGCCACCTTGAGTGCGTTCATCTCTGCGGCATAGAACGGCTGGCCGACGTTGGCTCAAGATACATTCGCGGACCCTGGCTTGCGGTAGAGGGCTGTGCCTCGGGCGCATGGGCACGCCCCCCGCGTCGACCCACGCGGAGCCCAGCCAGTCAGCGTGGACCCTGGCGGCACGGCGATCGGCACAATCGGGATCATGTCAACACCGGTAGCGTTCTCATGGAGTGCAGGGAAAGACTCAGCCTTCGGTCTTCGGACGCTGCTCCGTGATCCCAGGTACGAGGTCCGGGCGCTGATGACGACCATCACGGAGGGCTACGACCGGGTGAGCATATCGGGCGTGCGCGAGGAGCTTCTTGACCGGCAGGCCTCAGCGCTCCAGTTGCCATTGATCAAGGTGCGGATTCCCCCCGCTTGCACGACGGAGGAATACGAAGAGCGCTTGGCGACGGCGCTGGCCGGCGAAGAGCTCAGTGGCGTTGAGCACGTTGCTTTCGGGGACCTCTTTCTGGAGGACGTTCGGGCGCATCGGGAGGAGCGCCTGAGCCTGGCTGGCAAGCACGGTCTTTTCCCGCTCTGGGGCCGGGATACAAACGCGCTGGCTCGAGACATGATAGCCAACGGATTTCGCGCCTTCGTCGTATGCGTCGATCCTGAGGCCCTCGATGCGTCCTTCGCGGGGAGACCGTTCGACGGCACGTTCCTACGCGACCTGCCCAAGGGCGTCGACCCTTGCGGCGAGAACGGCGAGTTTCACACCTTCGTATGGGCGGCGCCGATGTATCAGAACCCGATTCCGTGCCGTACCGGTGAGGTGGTCATCCGCGACGGATTTGTGTTCTGCGACGTTATTCCACATTGATGGGATCCGATAACAGGAGCTGCTTACCCACCACCGATGAGTGCGCCCGCAAGCGTCGTTTCGAGCCACGCAACGTATCGCGCCGTCCCCAGCCCAGCAGGACAGTCAGCAACTGATGCACCTCTGGATTGCTCACGGCCCAGACCCGTCTCAGCCGACACCGCCGATGAGGCGCCCTCCCGGAGCTGGCGTTGCTGCGGAGAGCCTCAAACGCTGTCGGGGCAGGCTGCCTCCGTCGGCGACGTTCTCATGACGAGCGTGGGACCCGTGGAGCTGACCGCATCAGCCCCGCACCCAGCAGAACGGCCGGAATGAGCCCGACTGCGGCCGGAATGACCATCTCGGCTGCCGATGGATCGACAGCCGGGTAAGTCGCGAAGAGGAGTCGGACAAGGCCCGCGCCGTAACCGGCGAGGCACACGCCTACGGCGATCAACGCCGGCAGCCTTCTGCCCCTCTTCGCAAACACGCCCAGCACGAGTAGGACGGCGGGACCCGCAACGAGGGCCGTGAGCAGCACATCAATTCCATCGGGGATCCGCTGATGGCGCGCAACCGCTAGGCCGACACCGTAGAGATCAGCTGCGATAGCAACGATGAGGAGCACGACCGCAGCCGCAACGAGACTGGCGCCGCCGGCGGCCATGAGACGACGATCGGTTCCGACACCCTGCTGCGGGGAATACCACCCGTACGCCGCGGTGGCACCTACATACATAGCGAGAAGGAGGGTGAGGATGATCACGTCCCCCTCCACCTACGTATGGCATACGCCGCCGATGCTTGCATCCGACTGCTCCGCGCATTGCGTGTCGCGCCGAGATGCAACGCACCGTCCACCGTGAAGGCTACGCCGCTTCGGAGAACGTGCAGCAGGGTCACCACTGTCATCTTGCTGACAGTTGAGTGGTGGTTCAGCTCCCCCGTCTCCCGTCGAAGAATGGTCGGCGCGACCTTACAGTCGACAGCTGGCATCGTACAGACGTTCACTATCACGACGAACCGCCTTGTGGCTAGCATCTGGTGAGGCACATCCTTAGTCCGTTGACGAAGGGGATCATCCTCGTCCCGTTTGCAGGCTTCTTCCTGTGCGGCTGCGGAACTGGCTTCACACCGGTCACCTGCACCAATCAATATGGCGTGACGCGAACCTGGTCGTCGTTACCGTCCGGCATCTCCGGTGGGCTCTTTGGCGCATCGCAGGCGTCCATTCAGGGGTCAATCGACAAGAGCGCTGGACCGCCGCCGGTGAACATCAGATATCCCGTGCTAAGCGCCATCGCGGAGGGGGTCGATCCGGTCGATGCAGCCCGTATGTTCGGACTAATTACCATCGCGGACCCCGGCGTTCCGACCCCTGCTCAAATCGCCAAAGCCGAGGATCCTGCCACCTACGGCTGGACCTGCCACGCCGCGTAGCGGAGACCGACCTACTCCTGTTCGACCCCGACCCTTCCGTCCAGGAAACCTCTGCTCGAGAGTGGTGCGCGTGGGAAGACACCCATGTCTCGCTCGCTCCGGGTCACCAGCCTAGGCGGTGGGAGGGGACCCGGATGGGCCCCCGTCCCGACCGCCAGTCACGCCGACGGCGCTTAGACCTTGCCGATCAGCGTGTTCCAGTCGCCACTGACGCTGTATTGGGAAGCGACCCAGATGTGGTTCTGGTCGTGTCCGAAGCCGTCGTAGGACGCAGCCTCAAAGTCGCCCCACCTCGAGTCAAAGGTCGCTGACGGACCCTTGATCAGGAACTTGGGGGTGCCGAGCGCTCCGAGCGGGGAGCCAGCGGACTGCTGCGCGACCATGATGCTCGGATTGAGTGTGCCGCTCATGGTGTCGAAGACCATGACCAGGCGGCCCTTCTTGTCCTGCATCATCGCGCCAAACGACGCGGCCTGGTCACCGGCGAAGGCCAGGTATCCGTGCTGGTATAGGTTCGGAAACGGAATGGAAGAGAAGTGGGTGACCTGGATCTGTCCCCAGAGGATGCCGGCGACGAACGAGGAGCCGCCTGCGCCGCCGTTGTTCACCACCGTGTCCAGTGAGAAGGAGATCAGAGGTTGACCTCCCCCGACGCTGTAGACCGGCGTGCCCGTGATTCGAGTGTCGATCGTTTCGACGCACTGCACGCAGCCGGGCTCGTCAGCATTGGGTGGAGACGCGTACGTCGGGCTGCCGACGGGCGGATCTGCCAGGTTCCCGCCGAGCGTCTGGTTGCTCGGGTCGTACGCCCACACGACGAACCCATGGCACGCCGTGAAGAAGCAGTCATCCCCGAACGGGTCCCCGAAGATGTTGAACGCGTTGACCAGGTACTGGACACCCGGGTCGTTCGCCGGAGTCGTCTCGGTCTCCACTGGCTGGACCGTGTCGACGGGAACGCTGCCGACCGTGAGGTCTGTGAAGGCGACAGACGTGACCGGGTTGCCGGCCTCCATGGTCGCCTTGTCAGCAAACTGGACTTCAGCGAAGTCGTAGTTGCCGGTTGTGAAGTCGAACATGTTGCCGGTGAACGAGATGGTCTTCCCGCTGAAACCGAACTGCGTGTAGTCCGCGCCGGCGTTGACCGTCCCGCCCAGAGTCATGTCGAAGTGGTACACGTGCTGAACGCCGGTCGCAGGGTTGACGACCGCGACCCAGTAGATGGAAGTGTTCGGGCAGGATGAGCCCACGCCGAACGCGGCTGCCTCAACTTGGAGCGTCGCCGTCCAGAAGAGGCCGGTGTTGGGGTCGTAAAAGGCGCGCGGGTCACTCATGAACGGCCCAAGCGGGTCGCAATTACCAGGAAGGGGCGGAACCCCGTACCAGGTCAGGTCGTTGATCGGTCCGATCCACGGCGTGCCGTTCGTCTTGAAGATCTCGTAGGAGGTGTTGACTCCCTGCAGGACGTACTTCGGCGATGCGGCAAGTGCCATATCCGGCGGCTGGCAGCCACCGAAGTACGGGCAGATGGACGCAGAGTCGGCCATACCCTGGAATTTGACGCCGCTGATCGTGCCTGCGCCGGCGCTCGATGCGCCGGCAAGGAGCTGCGTAGCGACCGGGGCGCGGAGTCCGGTCCTTGCCCAACTCTTGCTCGCCAGCGATCCTCGAACGGCCAGCGTTCGGGGCGCGGCTCTGAGCGCCGCCCCGGCCTTGACAGTGGGCAGATTGAAGATGTTTCTCGTCAGGGCCGGAACGGCGTAGTTGCCAGCGTGATGAGCCGTGGCCACCGCAGCCGAACCGCGTGCCGCAGCGGCGCCGCCGGCGCTGCTGAACATCGCGACGAGTACGGCGAGCGCGGCGCCGAGTGCCGGGACGACGCGCGCGCCTCTCGGCCGCGACGCAGCGCCCTGTCGATGACGGGCACCGCCTGCGGAAAGCGCAGGCAGCGTCGACCTATGCTTGAAGACCCCCATGGCCCACCTCCTTGGTCGGGCAAAAAGCGCCCGTTTGACCAGATCGATACGGGTGACCCGCACGATCGGTTCGGAGTCATAGTCGTTCGAGTGGGCCTCTGTCAAGCATTCGGACGAGGTCTGTCCCCCATGGATTGAGCGCGGCGCGTGTCATTCTCGTGGAGATGAGTCGAGCGATGGCGCGACCCGCCACTCGAGCGGTTGATGACGCGTTCTTCGAACGCTTCTTCGCCGACACCTGCCAGATGGCGGTTGGGGCGGTCGCGGTGACCACTGGGGACGTCGGCGCCGCTGAAGACGCCGTCCAGGAGGCGTACCTTCGAGCCCATCGCCGCTGGGCGAGAGTCTCGACACTGGATCGCCCCGACCTTTGGATCGTCAGGATCGCCACGCGGATTGCGGTCTCCAACTGGCGGCGCCACCGGCGCGAGACTCACCTCAGTAGCGAGTTGCAAGCCGAGGTCGCCGACAGCATCACCCGGATCTGGACCGAGTGGGGGCTCGAGGCGCTCAGCCCCAAGCAGCGCCGAATGGTGATCCTCCACCACATGCATGGACTTCCCGTCGCCGACGTGGCGAGAGCTGCGGGGTCCTCGACAGAGACGGTGCGGACTCACCTGAAGCGTGCTCGCGTGCGCCTTCGCACCCGATTCTCCGATGAGGATCGTTATGACTGACTTGAAGCGCGATCTGGAAGAGGTCGGGAGGGCCGTCTGGCCGGCCCCCGAACAGGTTCGGCGTCGCATGATCGACCGCGGCTCCAGGCGTTGGCGTTCTCGCAGGACCTTCGGGGCAATCCTGGCCACCGCTGCGATTGCAGCAGTGATCGGGGCCGTTTCTGCCCCAGCGATCATTGCTGTGGAGCACGATCTGACGTCGTTATCCACGTCGGCGCACCCTGCGCCTAGTGTCGGCTCCGCCGCGCAAGGATCGAGTGGCCGCTTCACCGGTAGACAGGGTGCGACAGGTCCATCGACACCCACGGCATCGGCAGGTCACAATGCGCCGCCGCCGGCGGTCACTGTCTCGCCGAGTCCCACCGTCCACTCGCCCTCGAGCGGCGTGTCACTCGTCCTCACGCAGCAAAGCAGGGGAACCTACTTTGTGACTCTGGGCTCCACGATCACCGTCACCTTGACCGGCGGCACGAGGAGTGACCCCTGGATGATGCCCACGAGCCGGCCCGACCAGATCGTCCATTTCTCGCGCGGTGACCGGTCGAGCGGTGGTGATGCCACAGCGACGTTCGTCGCCACCGCCTTCGGCCAGGCGACGATCCAGGCGTCCCTCTCCCGCGAGTGCCCACCCTTGTGCGGCGGAGGACCCACGTACATTTGGCACGTCCAGGTCAGCGTCGTCGCGTGACCCCGGCCGTCTCGTGCCCAGTGCGTCGAGGGGCTCCTGAGGAGGCGACAGGACGGCAGTCTCGAGGACGTGACTTATCACCGGACTCGAGTTGGCACCTAGACACGGAGGTTAGTTCGAATGGCCGACACCGACTTTCTTACTGCTGGTCAGGCGGCTGCGCTCATTGGCATTTCGCGATCCACTGTCCGCCGGGCTGTTGCTCAGGGACACCTGCTCGCGTGGCATACGCCTGGAAAGCATCTCCGTGTCGTCCGCGAAACGTGCCTCGAGTTTGCGCGCGACTTGGGGCGCGTTGACCTCGTGGGCCGCCCGAACGGTAACCCGTCGCCGGAGTGGCTTCCCGAGCTGGCGGCCGCCCGCAACGAGGTGCTCGGCGGGCATATCCCAGCGAGCACATAGGTCGGTGTAGGCGCTCTCGCCCAGGACCACTTTCTCGTTGAGGTCGAAGCGGTAGCTGTCATCGACTAGACGAAGAGACCCTGTACTGAAGCGACGTTCGGCCGATGAGGCGCATATTGGGCACCCGCTGTTCGGCTTGCCCCGTGCACCGATGCACCTCCCACTGGTACCGCTCGAACGACATTGGCGGATGCTCGCGTGGACAACTCAGCCGTCATTCGGCTGCGAGCGGATTCTGTGGGCGTCAGCTGCTGAATATGTAAACGGCGCCGAAACCAGAGTTGGCGTTTGGAGCACCTACGAAGATGGCGCCCGTGGACAACGCTACCGACAAGCCAAACTCATCTCCCGCCGCGAAGCCGTGAAGAGCGAGCCTCGGGGCGCTGTCCCATCCGGACCGAGACTTGGCAAACTCATAGGCCGCACCAGCGGTGAATCCGTTGATGGCGCCGACCCCAACGCGGCTTCCCAATACAGTGACCGAGGCCCCGAACTCGGACGCAGCCGTTCCGTAGACGGCAAGTGTCGGAGTAGTCGTCCATCCTGCAGCGCCCCTCGTATACACATACGCAGCACCGTCGTTATCGTTGTGAAATATCGCACCCACGACGAGGGTTGTGGCATCCATAGCTAACGAAGCGCCAAATTGAGAATATGTCGAGTGATCGGCGAGGGTTGCGGTCGGAGTCGTATCCCATCCCGCACTCGACTTGGTGAAGATGTAAGCGGCTCCCTGACATGATTTAGCGCACGGAGCACCAACCGCGGCGAAGTTTCCGCTAAGAGCGACGGACATCCCGAAACCCGCAAACCCGGACCCGATACGGGGGAAGACTGCAGTCGGCGCCGTCTTCCAACCGGTGGAGGTGTTTATGAAGACATACGCTCCGTGACCAATCGTGCCGGCCAGGACGGTGCTCCCCGAAATCGCGACCGACCACCCGAAGCTCGCGAAGGTCTCAGGTCCTGTAAACACAACGGTCGGGGTCGTTTCCCATCCGCTCGCTGTCTGGGTGTAGAGATATACGGCCCCGGTACTGGAATTACGACCGGGTGCGCCGATCGCCACCGTCGCTCCCGAAATTGCGACAGATGCCCCGAACTCGTCACCCGCCGTAACCCCGTGAAGCACTGCGGTTGGGGTCGTGTTCCATCCAAGCGAGGTCTTCGTGTAGAGATACGCCGCGCCGGCATTCGACCCTGCACCCGCGGCGCCGATCACCGCGCTTGTACTTGACACCGCAACTGCGTTCCCAAAGTCGTCGCCAGTGGAGGCCCCGCTCAGCGTTGCGAGCAGGTGCCCAGGAACTGCGGTTGCACCGGTCGCCGCGCTGGCAGACTGCGAGCCGCCGATGACGCCCATGGTCATCGACGCGGCAACACCGGCTGCGAGTAGAAACCGCATGCCCATCCCCCTCACTGCTTGAAAGAGGGTTCAGCCTATCAGGTTGCTGGATCGTTTCCTCCCATTGGCATGTCCTCCCCAAGAAGCTCGTGTTGGTAAAGCCGGGTGTCTTAGTGTCTGGGGTGCTGCTTCGAGCTATGAGTACATTCGCGGATGCTGGCGTGCGTCAGTGTCATTCGGTTCCGCGAACCGGCCCAGCCCCGCGCGGCCTATCGGAGGCCCGGGCGGCGCCGGTCCAACCGCAGATCGACGTTCTCGATCGGCTCGAGTGGCACATCCGCCGCCGCCGAGGCGAGCAGCGACGGGGGTGCAGGCGCTAGCGGGGACGGTCGTCCGGAGCCCTCGGCCCGGGAATCCGGGCCTATGTCCCAGGACCTGCCGAAGGATGGAAACTGGCGCGATCTAGCGCGAGCCATCCGTAGGATCCGGTGAGCGCCGCGCGATATGCTGTGAACAGCTCCTCGCCGAAGGCGGCGCACAACCGTGTCAGGGTGCGAGAGGAGCGCATAACCCGTATATGGCATTCGCCAATTCTGACTCTTCTTAGAGTTTGCCGCTGTGTTGCGCTGCAGCCATCGAGGATCACTTCGGGATGCTGGCCTGGGCAGCGCTCCTCTCCGCAGTCGGTTGCGTTTCTTGCGGAATCAGCCGAAACCAGAGATACGATCCTGCGAGACCCGGACGCTCCCTTCGTCGGCGAGCTGACGTGTAAGAGTCGACACGTACCGGGGTGCCCGTCAAGGGATATTTGCGGACCCTGGCCTGGCCGATTTTCGCTTCCTCGGCCGGTCGCCGATGCGGCCAGTTGGTCACTCGATTGAGCGGGCCGAACGTGCCACGGCACGGCCTCGACCAAAGCCGCTCAAGCGGCATGGGGCAGCTGGCTGGTAAGGCCTCTCAGCCTGCCTTGTGTGATCTCGCCGACGGCAGCCGCGTGATCGCGAAGGACAGTAGGAGCAAGAAGGCTGCGGCACCTGCACCAAACAAGGCGCATTGCCAGATCGCAAAGGTGGCCCTCTCCGAGAGTTTGTCGAGGCAGATCTCTCCCCCAAGGGAGCATTGGGTCGGGTAGGTCACGAGCTGCGCGGTCCACAGACCAATCGCGACCCCGACCGGCGCCGACGCCACCCGAAGGACAAGCGCGAGCAGGCGCCTCATGCAGTAATGCTATCGCCGCGGCTCGTCTGCTGAGACCCCGGGGGGGAGTAACCCTGTGTTTGGGGTTTGCGTCCTCACGGTTTAGTGAGGCTGCGCAGCGCTCAGGGTACATTCACGGATGCTCGCCTGCGCGAAGGGCGCTTCGCTTCGACTAGGCTGACAGCCGAGCTAGAAGACTGGAACGAGGCGCAGTCCATGTCGACACCGTCGCTGCGTCACGTTGAAGCGCCACGTCCGCCGTATTACTCCGCAGAGTTCTCGACAGGGTCGGGTCCGAACGTTTCCTCCATCCATGATCCGGTGCTCACCGATCCAACGCTTATAGACCTTGGGAGAGCTGGGCGGAAGCCAGTCACCAGGCAGATAAATACCACGGTCCAGATCACCGAGAGCAAGCGCTCGATCATCAACACCCCGCCAGGTTCGGCAATGACGTTGACGACCGTCGCCGCTGCTTCCACCCCAAGCGCACTTGCGGTTAGCGCCACGCTCCACTGCATGCGGGCCGAAAGAGCAAGACCCCCCATGGCTGCAAACGCAGCAGCGCAGCTCACGATGAACGCAGACGCCGCTTCAACTCGCACGGCGACGGGATAGGCAAACGGCTCGCTCGGAAAGCTGACAAACCCGCTGGGAGGTATGTTCAAGACCTCGCCGAGAGACACGTTTGCCAGCAGCAGTCCAGAAGTGGCGCTGAGCAGCGAGAATCCAAACACCACGAGGCCGAGCGTCACAGGATCTGGAGTCCACCCGTGAGTTGGGAATCGCCTCCACACAGCAGGGACTCTAGCGACCAGCGATTCTTCCGTGGGGGATGTCTGGTCGTTACGGAAGCGACTAAACCTGACCTGGGGCGTCGTTGCCTCGATGACTTCGGCCGTCGCTACGAGACATTTACGGATGCTGGCCCGAGCGAGCAGGTTGCCTCCAGGCCGACAGCGGCGGTTCCGCGAGACAGCAGCGTGCACGCGCCACACGCGAGAGGGTGAGTCGTTCTCGCGGCGAGGGCCTGCGTCAGTGCCAGAGGAGACGGAGGGTCGCATTCATGCCCACTCGCGTGCCGCGAAAGCTCACCACCACCATTGCGAGCGCAGCGATTGCCGCTGCAAGTCCGCCACCAACAAAGGGATAGAAGCCGAAGGTGATCGGCGGTGGCGCTCCGACGCCAGTGAAGCTCCCTGGCCAGGTTACAGCCACGTACGTGGATATCAGGGAAGCTGCCAATGTAACCACGGCGGTGATCCGCCGGCAAATCCTGGCGAGATGAGTCGCGGAGGCTATCCCCACTACGACGAGAAGCACGAGGACAAGCTGCCCACGGCCACCGGCACTCGCAACGAGACTTTCCGTGAGGGGCGGCGCAGGGGGGCCGCACACCAGGCAGTCTCCCCAGGTGATCGCAACAAAAGGCAGGAATGCCGCCCAACTCATCACCGCGACCGCGCCCAGACAGACCGTCGCTGGGACGATGGCGGCCCACGTCGCTCGAGCACGCACCCGTGCATCATCGCGTCCCGTCTTCGGAGGACCAATCGGCGTAGCCAAGATGTCACGACATTAGGGATGTCGACCGTTTTCGCCTACGACGCGGCGGCCGGCCGCGCACACTTCCGCGCGGGGGCACGCCCATGGGTGACGCGGCAGGGGTCGAGCTTCCCGGACCGTCAAGAGGCATTGGTGGACCCTGGCCGGGACAAACATCCTGGCGTCGGCAGAGGTAGGGTTCGCCAACTGTAGACTTGGCGTGAGTGCATGACGACCCTTACGCCACAGGCGTATGCGCCTACTGGCACCTATCCACTCCACCACCAGAGCTGACCGGGGCCCTCTCCGATGGCTGGCTCACGCCACCTGGTCGGGCGCTCGATATCGGGTGTGGGCTCGGCGTCGAGGCTGCAACATTAAGTGAGGCTGGCTTCCGTGCTGTTGGGATGGATCTGTCATCCGTAGCGCTCACACGCGCATCTGCCGCACATCCTGAGGTGTTGTTCGTGGAGGCGGATGTGCGATCGCTTCCCTTCGCGGACAGTCACTTCGCCGTGCTAATTGACCGTGGCTGCTTTCACTATCTGGAGACGGCAGATCGATCCAGGTACGCGAGCGAAGCCTTTCGGGTTATACGTCCCGGTGGACGCTTCCTGTTGAGGGCATGCCTTCGAGCGGCAGGTGTCCGCAATGACATCGGAATGGAGACGCTGTTGAGCGTCTTCGCCGCCTGGGACGTCATCGCGGCACGTGAAGCGGACGTACCGAGCGATACCCGAACGATGAGGGCGCTGGTGATCCGTCTGCAGCGCCCAGCATCCATAAACACGGCGCATCAGGCCGGGCAGGGAGTCCTCCAGAGACCTTGACGGAGGCTCGCGTGCGCGCCCTGCACCCCCCCGGGGAGCGCGAGCAGCGCAAGGGTGTAATCCTCTCTCGCCAATCAAACTGAACGTCTCCGGCATGTGGCGTTGTGCCTGATGGCTGGTGAGAGCGCAGGGCTCACGCCCGGCGCAGCGTGATCCAGAGATCGGGCTTGACGAGTGCCGCCAGGAGTACTGGCCAGAACCTCGGACCGTAGCAAGTGAAGCCGGCGACCTCGTCCTGGGCGAGGTCGAACGAACGCTCCGTGCTGCGGTGCCTGCCGGACCCGAGACGCAACGTGTGGTGCCCGGGAGCTACGGCTACCTCGACTGTCTCCCTGTTGGCGATCGACCCCACCACGATGTCGTCGATCGCGATGTTCCACTGCTCACGCTGCGCACCGATACCGATCCCACTCCACGCCCGAACCAACCTCACTGTTGCGTCGCTTGCAGCTTCCTCGTGTGCGCGGTGTGTGTTGCGCTGGTGTTGGCTGACATCGCCTGCAACAGCCCGGACCTCACCGCCGCCGCCCCGACCTCCCAAGCGCAACGCGAAATAGCCGATGAGCGCCAGCACCACCACGATGCCGATGATGATCTGGACGACGTGGGTGCCAGAACCACCAAGGATGCCCGCCACCGACTCGCCGCCGCCAATCACGAGGGTGTCCCGCCGATCCGTCTCATCGGCTCACTATGCCACCGCCAGCAACCTCAGCCTCACCAGCTGCGCAAGGGTTCTCCCGGGTCGCGGAGAACACCGCGACCGGCAGCGTCGAGTGAGATGTTCAAGACAGCTCGAGAATCGTCTCCTCGATCTCGGCGTTCCGTGCTGGAGCAAAGGACACTTCCGTCGCGATCGGCTGGAAGCCCGCCTTCTGAAGCACTCGGAGCGACCCGGCGTTGTCGCTCGCAGCACGGGCTCGGATCGGCCGAACCGAGATCTCCTCGAGGAGCATGGCCAGCGCCCGCGTTGCAATCCCTTGCCCCCAACAAGTGCGATCGATCCAGTAGGTGACCTCGGTCGTGCCCTCGGAGACGTAGCTGCCTATGGTGCCGACGAGCCGAGAATCGCGGATGATCGCCCGAAGCGTGTTCTCAGTGGAGGACAAGATCTTGGCCATATGGGCGTCGAAGCCGCTTCGATCGCTCGGGTCTTCAGCTGTGAATGCCGCCATGCGCACTGACTCCGGGTCGCGCATCTCCTCGAAGATCGCGTCGAGATCTGAAACCTCCACCGGACGAAGCACAACCTGCGACATGCGGACGGTCCTCCTGGTTCCGACACTTCCGAGCGACTCACCAACCCTTGTCGTCACTGGGACCGCGCAAGCAAGAAATCGAACGTGGTCCGAATGAATTCATCCATTGGAGCGCGATCACTGATCAACTTCGCGCGCGTTGCCGCGCCCTCGTAGCCGTCGACGAGATAACGCCCGAGTGCATCGACATCTGCGCCCTCGTCGAGCTCCCCCGCTTCCTGCGCCTGAACGAGCGCCTTGCTGACTGCCGCGCTCCAATTGTCGAGGGCTTCGGTCACGGCGTTCGTAATCTGGGTGCTGTGTGGAGCGAGCTCGGTCGCGAAGTTGCCGAGCAAGCAGCCCCTTCGGACACCGCAGCTGACGTTCTGCTCGATGACCGCTTCGAAATACCTTCGGATCCGCTCGAGTGTGGTGCCATCGCCTGAGAAGATGTCGCTCGCGCCGGCCTCGACCACGTAGGCGCCGACGAGGCGGCTGTAGGCGTGCACGACCTCGATCCCCAGCGCCTCCTTGCTCGCAAAGTGGTTGTAGAAGGATCCCTTCGGTACGCCGGCCGCCTCGACGATGTCCTGGACGCTGGAGCCGTTGAACCCGCGGGTGTGGAACACGTCCACGGCGCTCTCGATGAGCTGATCCCTGACGCTGGCTCGCGGCACCACCCCACTATCTCAGGTTTGGATAAGATGACCGGTCATATTGCCGATCGGGACATCCCATCCGGCTCCAGCGCCATTCATCGACCGCAAGGAGGTCTCCCATGCCGATGATCGACGTCTTCGCCTCAGAAGGCACCTTCAAGGACAAGCACCTGCTCGCCCAGGATCTCGCCAGGGCGGTCATGCGCTGGGAGAAGGTGCCCGAGATCCCCTTGTTCTTCGAGAACACCGCCGCGTTCATCCACGACCTGCCTGCTGCGGCGATCTCGAATGCGGCCGGCGACAGTAATTACGTCCGCGTCCAGGTGCTCACGCCGGTCCACGTCCTTGATCGCGAGAAGCAACTCGGCGTCGTCAAGGAGCTCACGGAGATCGTCGTCGCAGCCGCCGGCGACCCGAGCCTGACCGATCGTACGTGGGTATTGATCACGGAATCGCCGGAGGGCGGGTGGGGCATCGACGGTCATGCCAACACCAGCGACGACATCGTTGCTTCGGCACGGGCGGCGCTGCAGGCGAAGGCAGGCTGAGCCACCGTGATCAACTCGGGGTGGATCCCACATACACGCCGTCCAGATCAAGCGCGGTTCCGCCTTCGCACGCAAGCCGCAGCGAGCCCGCTCGATCGTCCCCCGACGCCACCACGACGGTGCTCGCCGCGGGGATCCACTGCCCATTGATGGCGAGGCTGTCATGGGCCGCGGCGGCGGGCGTTGCAAACTGCATGGTGACGGTGCTGCCAATCGCGACAGCGATGTCCGTCGTCACTCCATCGCAGCTCATCATCTTTGGTGCGGGGATGAGTGATACGGATCCCGCCGCGGGCTCGAACGGTGTGGCCGTCGCGGCGATCCCTGCACTGTCAACGCTGGCGTAGCTGGAACCGAGGTGGAACAGATCCTGGCTCACCTCGCCGAACCACGCCCAGCGTTCCAGCACCGCACGCGCCGTGGATGAGAAGCGGACGTTCTGTGGAGCGGTGTAAAGATACGTGTACCCCTGCGCCGGCAGGGCATCCAGGAGCCGGGTCGTGACGATGATGGGGAGGAGCATCATCCCGCGTCGCCGTGCGTAGTACGGTACCGCCGGCGACCACGTCAGACCGTCGAACACAATCAGGTCTTGCGGCTTCGTGCCTGCGTCGATCTCGCGTGCCTGCGGTAACACGTTCTCGGGATCGGCCACGTGGTTTGTGTAGATGGGCGCAAGGAAGTCGCGCTGAGCAACCAGTGCAGAACCCAACGATGCGAGGATGGCGAGCACGGCCACGACCCGCACCGGGGTAGGACGCCAGTAGCGGATGACCCCGTCGAGCGAGTAGCCCAGGACAGCCGCAACGGCGGGAGTCACCGCAGCAAGGTAGTACTGCTGGACGACATAGAGATTGAAGAACACAAGCACCGGCAGGGCGCCGGCCAGGAGGATGCCGATCCACACCGCCCGCCGCTCACGGAGCCACGCAATGCCGCAGAGGATCGCGAATGCCCACAGCGGCAGCCCGGTCACGAGGGTGTCGAATGGGTGAATGACGTCGTACCAGGCGTGGACGCTGAAGCGCTGAGCGATGGTGCCGAAGTTCCAGATGAACAGTGCCTCGCTGGTGAGCCAGCTGGTGGCAGGGTTCGACGCCTTGATGTCGTCGGCGTGGTGCGTCCAGAGCACGCACGCAATCAGTGGAATCAGGAACAGCACCAGGGAGACATTCAGTCGATCACGAAGCCAGATCCGCAGGGGCGGCCTCGGTCCGCGAGACCAATACAGCAACAGTGGCACCATCCAGAAGATCGCGCTGGTCACCTTGACGACCATCGCGAGCGTGCCGAGAACAATGGCGAGCGCTGCAAAACGCTTGTGACGTTTGTCGATCCAGATCATCCCGGCCCAGACGTACGCGACCGAGAAGGCCGTCGCCATGTATTCGATCATCGACGACCGGCTCCACCAGATATTGAACGGTGACAGCAGGAAGACAAGGAGCGCGATCACCGCGGCAGTCCGCGTCGAGAGGTGGCGAACCAGCCCCCACAGCGCGAACGCAGTTGCCATGAAACAGATCAGCCCGCTCGCTCGCAGCGCAATGTCGGTGGCCACGCCCAGGTTCATGACGAGAGCAGCCATGGCCTGGAACAGCGGGAACTCGAACGGGACCTGCCATGGGCTGCCCGACACCGGGAGCTGAGGGTTGAGCAGATTGATCCCCTGCTGGTGATAGATGAGAGCCGGATACGCCGTCTCGGTCTGCCGAAACGACGAGATCGCGGTCAACGGCTGGCTCAGATGCGGCAGGCGTATGAGGAGTCCGATCGCCAGGAGTCCCAGCACGATTCCTGCCTCTTGGAGACCGGGATCGGCCCAGACGCTCCGACCCCTTCCTGCGAATCGCTGCATGGGGCGGATTGTATGGACTTTTGCCCTGCGCGACGATCATCGTTTGCGTAGTAGGGCTGTGTCCGCCCTTCAGCTGAAACTGGACCCGAACACGAGTTTGCCCCACTCCTATGAGGTACGCCCCCACCATGGCTAAGCCCGAGCGCGAATTCTTCGCCACCAACACCGTCGACTTCACCCCCTGCGCCGGCGACGTCGTGACTCTCACTGAATCCATCCTTGCCGCCGATCCTGAAACCGGCGTCGCCACCTCGCTGATGCGCTTCGCGCCCGGTGCCGACACCACGCCCAACGGAGTCCAGACACACGAGTTCTGGGAAGAGGTGTACATCGTCGAGGGCTCGATCACCGATCTGCGGTTGAATGAAACCTTCACCGCCGGTATGTACGCCTGCCGTCCGCCGGGCATGCCCCACGGACCATGGCGTAGCGATGACGGGTGTCTGACCTTCCAGGTGCGCTACCGGGCTTGATGGTTCCAGCTGGCCCGACGGTCGGACGGTGCGCGCGCAGCGTATCTATGCCTCGAGCTGCGGGGCAACTTCACGCTCGCGTCGCCCCGCCGGCTCTGGATCGCCAGCGTCACGTTCGAGCGCCTGCCACGCTTCCCCTCGCACGATGTACCCCACGTTTGCGTGGCTGACTCCAAATGCTGATGCGATGGAACGGTAAGTGACTCCATAGCGCGCCATGCGCCTGATCGATAACACGTCAATGACGGTGAGCTTCGCATTGGGATGGCGTTCGCCGCGGTATGTGCGGCGATTGAGCACCTGCTGCTCCCAAGTCGTCCAACGACAGTTGCCCGGTTCGTAATTGCCGTCGTTGTTGATCCGATCCAGCGTCAGGTGGTCAGGACACGACCCCATGTCGGCGAGGAAGGCCTCGAACCGATGCCAGCGACGGCAATGGTGATTCCGCGACCGCCATAGCGCACCCAGTCGGCGCTCGAGGGATTCGTGCAGCGCCTCAACATGTCCCTCCAGGCGTGGTATGTGCGCGTTCCGCTGCCTGCTGCTTGTCCGTGACTGCGCGACATACACGAATCGAACCAGGACGTCGGGCACGTTTCGCGGACTGTCGAGCGCCGGGGCAGGAAGGTTCGCCGCCCAGGGTCACAGTCCGCGTGGGTTCACGACGATGGCCCCTTGTGTGATGCGAGCCAAGACGACCCCGGCCTCCTCATCGCGAGACGGGTTTTCGACGCCGTACGCGGTCCCTGCAACCGATCATGTGCACATTAACGCCCGGGGACACATAGACTCCGAGCTGTGCAGCACTTGCGACGGCGGCCTCTCGGTGCCTCGGGGATCGAGGTCTCGACGCTTGCACTCGGATCCTGGCGCACGTACGAGCGGATTCCGCGAGAGCAGGGCATCGGCGTCATGCGTGCAGCGCGAGAGCGCGGGATCATCTTCTTCGACGATGCCCGCTACGACGACGAAAGCGGAGGAGCGCCGATCCGGACCGGATATTCAGAGGTCTTGTTCGGGGAGCTGTTTCGCGCCACAGGATGGAGACGCGACGAGGTCGTCGTCGCCAACAAGCTCTGGTGGGAGTTTTGGCCTGATCAGTCAGCTGCCCAGGAGCTCGACGACTCCCTGGGTCGAATGGGCTTTGACTACATCGATCTCGCGTATTCCTGGGCGACGCCCGGCGGGCCGCCCATCGAGACGATCGTCACCTCCATCGGAGCGTTGATCACATCCGGAAAACTGCGCGCGTGGGGCACCGGAAATTGGCAGCCGGCGGATCACGAAAGGGCAGCTGGACTTGCCCTTGAACAGGGGATACCACCGCCGTGTGCCGCACAGCTACCCTACAACCTCGGCGTCCGTGACTATGTCGAGTCTCCGGCTGCGGTTCAGGCTCTCGACCACTCAGGTGCTGCTGTTGTCGCCTCCTTCGTCCTTCACGGAGGCGTGCTCACCGGCAAGTACGCAAAGCACCTCGCGTCTGGCCGCATGGCCGACGAGCTCGAGGATCCAGAACTGCAGCCGCTCCTGCAGGCTGCCAGTGATCTGCGCACACTCGCCACCAAGCTCGACTCGACGCCCGCCATGCTCGCGATCGCATTCGCGATGGCCAATGAACGCGTGGCGACAGTGCTCTTCGGCGCCACAACCCCCGAGCAGGTCGCTGAAAACGTTCGAGCCATCGAGCTTCTAGATCGCCTTGACGCCGCAAGTCTTGCCGAGCTGCGGGCGATTGGCACTTGATGAGTTGATTTAGAACCGACCTACTCGAGACGCGCTGACGCAGACAGTCGGTTGCGCCGTGACTCGGCTCCGATGCGCTACATCGCTCGGATCTTCACCTCACTTCCCGCAGCTTTTGGCGCCAGTCACCACCACACGGATCAGTGCCTCCGGCACGGTGCTCCCGGTGCCCCCCCGACAGGAATCGTACCGGCGACCAACTTGCCACCCGGCGCGCCGCAATCGCTGGCAACGATGCCGGACCGGAGACTCAAGCTCACCGCCATACCGCGCGGCGGATGGCAGCGCTTCTTTCAAGTATTCGTACTGGAGCGGGAGACGGGGCTCGAACCCGCAACTTCAACCTTGGGAAGGTTGTACTCTACCATTGAGTTACTCCCGCACGGGATTTGATCTCGGTTAGAGTGTTTCCCTTACAAAAGTGAAGTAGTGGATCAACTCCCCAAGGTTGGGGGAAACGCTCGGCGAGGAGGCCATGGTAGACGACGCGTGAACCACCGCACGCACACGGCATCTGCGGAATGCGTCAGGCGTGTGAGAGCTCGGGAGATCGGCACGAAGCAAATGCTGAATTTCGGGCTAACGCTCCGCCCGGAGAACCTCCATCAGACGGTCGTGGGCATCGTCACTCCCGAGGTTGTTGTAGTGCTCGCGGATCATCGCCTCCGATCCGTGGCCCATGATCTTCTCCACCACGATCGTGCTCTGTCCGCTCATCAGCAGCCAGCGGCACGCGCTGTGGCGGAGGACGTACGGGTTGACGACCTTGCGCACGCCGGCATCAATCGCCAACGCGCCGACCATCTGACGAACGCCGGGGACAGTAAGCCCCTCGCGCTCCCCCGTGCGCCGGTTACGACGCAGGCCAACGAAGATCGGATCGTTGTCATCACCACGAGCGAGCGCCCGCAAGCGGTCGTACATTTCGCCGGTGATCGGGACGTCGCGCTCGTCGGCCTTGCCACCGATGCGCACGTAATGACGACGTCCGACGTGGCGAAGGTCACCCTTCGTAATCGAGATGAGTTCGCCCGGCCTCATGCCGGTGTCGGCGAACAGCCGAATGATCACGCGGTCTCGCTCAGTGGCGGCGGTGCGCTCCAGCAGCGCGATCTGGTCCCGCTCCAAGGTGTCCACCTTGCGTCCCGGCACCTTGTGCAACGTGACCTTCGGCGCGACGGCCGCGTGCTCGTCGGCGTACCACTTGAGGAGCTGGTTGGCGGCCTTGTGGTAGGTCTTGACGGTGTTATCCGACAGCGGCGCGTCAGATCGCGTCAGGCGGTCGCGGATGTCAGCGGCAAAGCGCTCCAGGGTGCCCTGGTCGATGTCGGCGACGCTGGTGATGTCTTGCTCCCGGCACCATGGCAGGAGCACCGCATGCAGGGAGTACCCGTAGGAGTGCTTGATCGTGCTCGGCTTGACTCCCCGCGAGCGGCACGCGATCAAGTAGTCGCCGATCTCGGTGGCGAGGTCGGGGCGCGCACCCTTGGCAACCTTGATCCTCGCCACAGTGCCTGTCCTCACAAAGGGAAGTAGTGGAGTGTTTCCCCCATTAAAAGGGTTTTGGTGGCTATCCGCCAGTCGCGGCCTCAGCTGCAATGCCAGGGCCCTACAGCGCTGATTGTCGAGCTGGACACCGTCGTGTTGTGACCCACAGACAATTGAAGAGTCGCGGCGACCATCCCTGACCGACCATCGCCACCCGTAATGGTCAACACCCCCGCGACCGATTGCCACAACTCATCCGTACCGTATCGCAGGATTGGGCCGCCATTCACGTACTGCCAGATTGCGCCCGTGCCGTCCTGCTGGATGGCAACCTTTGGCTCGCCATCACCTGCACCGAGTGGTCCAGGCCACGGTGGTAGGTCGTATCTCCCCGGGCCGGTATAGGCGCCCATGATTTCGATGTAGAGCCAAGCGCCAAGGTCGCCACCCGAAAGACGGAGCACGGCGTCGAGGGTGTGACCGGATACTGAGCATGTCGACGACGCATCAGGGACCGCCTTGACACACTCGTTAAGACCTCCGACGAGTGCGAGGTGATCAAACGGGCAGTCCATGGGTATTGGCGTTGGTTCCGAAAACGCGGTGACCGGATGAGCCAGTCTGGTGTCGCGCAGTCCGCTGATGAGCCAGGACGCACCGCCGACCACGACCACGAAGCCCGCCAACCCGAGCAGGACCGCGCGCCGGAGGTTTCGTTCGGACATGCCCATGGAGGACTCCTCGAACTCGACTATAGGCACTCGGATGGAGGTGCGCGACGCACCCGATCACGCGCCAGCCAGCACTTCCTCGCACTCACGGAAGAAACTCCGCCGGCTGAAATGGACTGATGAAGATCGTGTCTGGCTGGCACCCTGGTCCTCCTGCGAGAGTCAGCCTCACCGTGAAGGTGCCGCCGCCGACACGGATTCGGATTGCCGCTATCGCGCTGTTGCATCCGCCATCCTGGTACTGAATTGGTAGCGATGCCTGCCCGCGAATGCCCCCTTCGGGGTTCGGTCCAGGCGCCGCGCCCTCGTTGCTGAGCGGCAGAAGACCGACACCTCCATTGGGAAGCGTCGGGACATAGCCGGAAGCGCGGTCAACGGTCGCTGGTGTCGACAGTGGCCGGCCACGAGCGTCCAGCAATTGGACGCTCGGTGTGCCGCGCAGCGTGCATCGTCGCGTTCCACGGTCGGTGAAGATCACGTAGGTGATCCCATTGCCCAATGCACCAAAGCTGCTACCCAAACGGACCTCGAGTTGCGACGCGGTGCACGGCGGTCCCACCGCAGGCAGGAACGAAGTGGGAACGGGCGCCGGAGTCGGCAACGGCGTGGATGCGGGTGTGGGTGTGGGCTGAACGGCGAAGGTCGGGGCGATGGATGCGGTCGCACGCGGCGGCGTTGTGGCGACGCTTGCGGGGCGGCGCAGCAGCAGCGCGACCGTGAGCACCCCGGCAAGCAACAGGACAGTCGCCATGACCAGTGCAAACCGTCCGATCCACGGGACCGGGCGCACCGGCGCGCTGTCCCGTGACGGCGGATCCATGGTGACCAGACCGCGCAATCCACCACGGAGGCGTTCCTCGTCGATCTCAGCCACGATCGTCCCCGACGTGCAGGCGCAAGCTCGCCAGTGCGCGGGCAAGGTGACTCCGCACCGTGCCACCTCGCAACTTGAGGATCACCGCGACTTCATCGAGCGTGAAACCGTGGCCGTAGTGCAGCGTGATCACCGCTCGCTGCCGGGTGCTGAGCTGCCCAATCGCAGCGCCCAACTCGGCATCCCACTGCATCACCGATGAGAGCTCGGATGCCTCGGAAAACGGCACGTGAAGGCGGCTGGACAACGCATGGCGCCGGCGTACGCGGATCGCCGAACGCGCAGCAATCGACGCCAACCACGACCGCCGTTTCGAGACGTCGCGGATCCGGGTCCAATTCCTGAGCGCGTCGAACCATGCCGTCTGATAGGCGTCCTCGGCGTCGTGGAGGTTCGCGGTTATCGCCAGCGCCAGCCCGTACATCTCAGATCCAAACCGTGCCACGGCTTCCTCGACGTCATCCTTCCCGGGGAGCGGGGTCTTGGTGTGCCCCATGGTTGACATCTCTACAGCGTTTAGAGGTTCAGCAGGGGCAAACGGTTTACATCGACCGCGACACGGGCGACGGCCACGGGTCGTGACTGGCTCGTCACGATCAACCCGGCCGGCGGGGGGATGCTTCGGAGGTGATCCGCTTACGAGCAGAGGCGACGAGCCTCCGGCTGGGCATGGCACTGGTGGGCTCACTGATCGTTGTGAGCGCCTGCAGCGACCCATCCGCCCAGGCCGTCCCGTCACCGTCCGGAGGAGTCGTCCTCAGCGCCCTGCCGCACCTCCCCGGTTCGCCCGCGCCGTCGGCGTCATCGCGAGCCGTAGCAACGGCGCAGGCTGTCGCACGGTCGACCCCGAAGCCGGCCACCCGCACGACGTCGACGAAATCAACGACCTCCACAGGGCCGCGAACCATGCTCGGCGGTTGCCAGGTCTTCCCCACCAACAACCCGTGGAACGAGAACATCGCCAACGCACCGGTCAACCCGATGTCCGCAACGTACATCGCGGCGATTGACGCGACCAAGCAATTCCTGCACCCGGACTTCGGGTCGAATCCGACGTATGGCATTCCGTACACCGTCGTTCCGGCGTCGCAGAAGTTCGTGCCGATCACGTTCAACGCGTATGGCACTGAGAGCAATCCGGGGCCGTATCCCGTGCCACTCAACGCGCCCGTCGAGTCGGGCAGCGATCACCACGTGCTCGTCCTCGACTCCGGCAACTGCCATCTCTACGAGATGTACAACGCACAGCAGTCCGGCAACGGCTGGGTCTGCGCGTCCGGCGCAATCTTCAACTTGAGCAGCAACGCCCTGCGACCTGATGGCTGGACGTCCGCCGACGCAGCGGGCTTGCCGATTCTGCCAGGGCTCGCCACCTACAGCGAGGTTGCCTCCGGCGTCATCAACCACGCGCTTCGCTTCACGGTTGCGGAGACCCAGAACGGCTTCATTCATCCCGCGACCCACCAGGCCGGCATCAGCGACCCGAGCCTTCCTCCGATGGGACTTCGCCTGCGGCTCAACGCGTCGTTCAGCCTCGGGGGATTCACAGGTGAGGCGCTGGTGATCCTGAAGGCGCTCAAGACCTACGGCATGATCGTCGCCGACAACGGAAGCAGCTGGTACATCAGTGGCGCGACCGATCCGCGCTGGGACGACAACAACCTCGACGAGCTGAAATCAGTCCCGGGCAACGCGTTCCAGGTCGTCGAGACCGGGTCGATCCTGCACGGCTAGATCGCGTCGATGCGACCTACTTCTGCGCCGCCTCGAGCGCGACCACCGAGAACTTCTGCTGTGCGTAGTCGGACCTGATCAGCTTCTTGTCGAGCTTGCCGACGCTCGTCTTCGGCAGCTCGTCGACGAACGCCCAGCGCTCGGGCAGCCACCACCGTGCCACCTTCGGAGCCAGGAATTCGCGCAGCTCGTTGGGTGTCGCCGTCGCCCCCGGTTTCAGCACGACGAGGGCCAGCGGGCGCTCCGCCCACCGATCGTCGGGCACGCCGACCACGGCGGCATCCGCAACTGCCGGATGCCCCACCAGCAGGGTCTCGAGCTCGACCGACGAGATCCATTCGCCGCCCGACTTGATCACGTCCTTGGACCGGTCGGTGATCTGCACGTAGTTGCGCGCGTCGATGTTGCCGACGTCGCCGGTGCGCAGCCACCCGTCGTGGAATTTCTCTGGCGTTTCGGCCTTGTAGTAGGAGGCCGTGATCCACGGTCCGCGCACCTCGATCTCTCCGACCGCCTCGCCGTCGTGCGGAATCTCGGCACCGCTGTCATCGACGAGTCGCAGCTCGACACCCGGGACAGCCCGACCGGTCTTTGACCGGTAGTACATCTCGCCCTCCGGCGCCGTGCCCTTGGGCGGCCGGGCGATGGTGGCGATCGGGCTCGTCTCGGTCATTCCCCACGCCTGCCACAGCTCGATGCCGAGCACGTCTCGATAGGCGGTAATCAACGTCGCGGGCACGGCGGACCCTCCGCAGACCGCGGTCTTGATGCTCGACACGTCCCCACCGTTCGCCTGCACGTGGTTGAGCACCGCGGTGAGGATGGTCGGCACGCCGCCGGTGAACGTCGGCCGCTCCTGCCGGATGAAGTCACAGAGTCCCTGCGGCTGCAGGAACCGCCCCGGGAGCAGCAGAGCGCTGCCCACCATCCAGCCCGCATACGGTGTCCCCCACGCGTTGACGTGGAACATCGGCACGATGATCAGCAGGCGACCGCGGTCGTCGAGATGGAACGCTCCCCACACAGCGAACGAGTGCAGGTATACCGAGCGATGGCTGTACGCAACACCCTTGGGATCGCCCGTGGTCCCTGTCGTGTAGCACATGGACGCAGCACTGCGTTCGTCGATCGCCGGCCAATCGAAGGTCGATGATTCCGCGGCCAGCAAGGTTTCGTAGGCAAGAGATTCGCCAAGACCGGCCACGGCTCCCGAGCCGACCACGATCACCTTCTCGACACTCGGGCACTGGTCCAGCACCGACGCGAGCAGCGGCGCGAGCAAGTCGTCGACGATCACGACACGATCCTCGGCGTGCTTGATGATCTGTGCCAGCTGCGACGGTGGCAGCCGCAGGTTGAGCGTGTGCAGGACCGCTCCCATGCAGGGGATGGCGAAGTACGCCTCGAGGTGCTCCTGGTGGTTCCAGCAGAGCGTCCCCACGCGATCACCGGGGACGATCCCGAGCGTTCGCAACGCGCCGGCCAGGCGGTTGACCCGCTCCGCCACGGTGGCGTAGCTCGTGTGCCGTGCCCGCTCGCCCTCGAACGTGATGATCTCGCTGTCCGGATACACCTGGGCACCATGGCGAAAGAGCTCCGTGATGCTCAGCGGCGCGTCCTGCATGGTCGAGTTCATGGGTTCCATGCTCCTCTGCACGTTCTGGCGCTGACCGGCGCCGATCCCACGGGCACCAAGTCGTCGAGATCGTACTTGGCATCCTGCCCGCAGTGCAGCATCCGTGCGGGGTTGTTGCTTCGCTACCCTCGGTACCGATGGCAACGATCCAGGCCGGCCCGATGACCGGAGCCGAGCGCATGCTCGCCACCGCGCGCAGCCAGCCCGCCGATCGCACCCCGATCTGGTTCATGCGCCAGGCCGGCCGCTGCCTCGCGGGCTATCGCGCCCTTCGCGAGACCTACGACATCCTCACGATCACCAGGACCCCGGAGCTCTGCGCCCGCGTGACACTCATGCCGGTGGAGGAATTCGGCGTCGACGCAGCGGTGATGTACGCCGACATCATGCTGCCCCTGATCGGCATGGGAGTCCCGTTCTCGATCGACCCTGGGATCGGCCCTCTGATCCATGCGCCGGTGCGCTCCGAGGCGGACATCGCAGCGCTGCGAATCGTCGACCCGCGCGACGCGACCCCGGAGCTGTTCGAGGCCATCAAGCTCGTGCGTCAAGAGCTGGATGGGAAGACGGCGGTGGTCGGGTTCGCCGGAGGGCCCTTCACCGTCGCCTCGTACATGATCGAGGGCAGGCCGACCAAGGAGTTCTCGCGCACCAAGGCCATGCTCCATGGCGAGCCCGAGCTCTGGCACCGTCTCATGACCACGCTCACCGAGGTCACGATCGGCTATCTGCGCGCTCAGGTGGAGTCCGGGGCGCAGATCATCCAGCTCTTCGATTCCTGGGCCGGCGCACTTTCGCTCCGGGCATACGACGCGATGGTGCTGCCCTACAGCCAGCGCATCCTGGCGGCGGTCTCGGAGACCGGCGTGCCGACCATCCACTTCGGCACGACCACCACGCATCTTCTCGAGGCGATGGCGCGCTGCGGATCAGACGTCATCAGCGTCGACTGGCGCCTGCCCCTCGATGTGGCCTGGGACCGGATCGGTGACCGCGGCATCCAGGGCAACCTCGATCCCGGCGTGATGCTCGCACCGTTCGACGTCGTCGCCCGGGAGGCGCGGCAGATCCTCGCGCTCGCCGGAGGCAGACCGGGTCACATCTTCAACCTGGGCCACGGGGTGCTCCCCGAGACCTCGAGCGACCACCTGCGCCGCCTGGCGGACCTGGTCCACGAGGACACGGCCCGAAGCTGACCACGCGGCCGCGCAGCCAGCCTCTACCCTTGCGAGATGGCTCAGCTCGGCGTCGTCCTCGCCACCTTCGGCTCGGCGGTGACTGCCGACGATGTTCCCGCGTATCTCTCGTCGGTGCGCGACGGCCGCGAGGTACCCGAGGATCTGATCGAGGAGTTCCGGCGCCGGTACGACCTCATCGGCCGATCCCCGCTCATCGACATCACCCAGGCGCAGTGCGCTGCGCTGCGGGCGGCGCTCAACCCGGACGGCGGCCCGGATGCGACCGAAGTGGTTGCGGGGATGCTCCACTCGGAACCGTCGCTCACCGATGCGCTCGACGGTCTGGCGGCGGGCGGCACGTCTCGCATCGTCGTGATCGCGCTCGCGCCCCAGTACTCGCCGATCATCCTGGCCGGGTACGAGCGAACCGTGGCTGCGTGGCGCGCCGTGCATCCCGACGTGGACGTGCACATCGCAGGCGCCTGGCACCTCATCCCGGAGTGGATCGCAGCGCTCGCCGAACGCGTTTCGGAGGCGCTCGCCGGCCTCGATCCCACGGTTCGCTCCCGGATTCCGATCATCTTCACCGCCCACAGCCTTCCCCGTCCTGTCGTCGATCGGGACCCCGGCTACATCACGCAACTTCGTGAGACGGCCACGGCGGTCGCGACACGGCTCGGCCTCGAGCCCGAGCGATGGAGCTTCGCCTACCAGAGCGCCGGGCACACGCCCGAGGAATGGCTGACCCCCGACGTGAAGGATCTCTTCCCCGGGTTTCGAGCCGAGGGATTCAACGAGATCCTCATCGTGCCGCTGCAGTTTCTGGCAGATCACCTCGAGATCCTGTACGACATCGATATCGCCGCCGGGGACGAGGCCACGGCAGCGGGCATGACCATGCATCGAATCGAGTTGCCGAACACGCAGCCGGCCTTTATCCGCGCGCTCGCCGCGGTCGTCGAGCGTGAACGCTCGGGAACTGCATCGACCGCTGTGTCCTGACGGCGCCGGTCGATCCACCGTCAGGCGGGACGGGGCACCCCGATCGGGTTCGGATAACGGATGCCGTCGGAAGACTCCAGGAGTCCGGCCAGAGGCCGGAGCCGCGCGAACAGGAGCTCCCGTGACGCGTCATCCATGGCCTCCCAGACCTCGCCCGCAAGCCGGTCGGTTGTGTCCTCGACGGCCGTGCGCAGCCCCTGTCCACGATCGGTGAGCGCTCCGGCTGCGTCAAGGATTCCGCGGCTGCGAAGACCGTCCACCCCCTGCTCCCACTCCGCTTCGGTCCAGCCGCGAAACCGGCGCATCGTGGTGGCGTCGTTACCGCTGCCCGCGGCAATCGCGGTCACGAGCGATTCCAATCCGTCGAGACCGTGAACGGTGAGCGCCGCGACGTGGCCGTCGAATCGATGCTCGCGCAGGAGCATGCACGCGTGCCAGAGCTGGAGGTGCGGCGGCACGGGCGTCTCGAGCGCCGCGTTGGCCGCGAACAGCGGGCGGCCATCGCCGCGCTGGCCCCGGGCCACGGCCAGGGCACTGCGTGCCGCCGCGGCGACCTCGACGGATTCGACCTCGGCGCCCCAGAGGCGTCGCAACGCGGAGTCCGCAACCGCGATTCGCGCCGCCAGCGCGAGCTCCGGGCTGGAGTAGTGCCACGCATCGGGAATTGCCCGCGCGACCATCGCCGGCTGGAAGTTGTGGAACACCGCGGTGACCACACTCGCGGGCACCGCGCCCATCGCCCCGGCACGGGAGGCGAAGTAGCCCATCCATCCACCCGGAGCCCCGCTGCCGTGTAGTGCTCGCTCGCCTCCGGGACGAAATACACGATCGCATGGATGGGCTCGAAGAGGGTCCAGGCGCGGCGTGCAATGCTCAGGGTCTCACTCGTGGTATCGGCCATCAGCGATGGAGTGCGCCCGCCGGGGTCAGGGTGCCGTGGAAGATCCCCGAATGCGTGAAGGTTGGCGACGTTCCCGGGCTGAGCACCGTACCGGTGAGCTCTGACGAAGGCATGAACTGCACGAAGCGGGGGTCGGCTCGCGCGGGATCGACGATCAATTTCTCGAGCACGCACGAGTTGTACTGGCGTGCGGTGTCCTCGAGCGTGTTCGCATTGAGCACGACCTCCTGATCCCAGATGCGTGCGTGGCGGCGCACTCCGGGAATCCGGCTGTGCTCCGGTGTCAGACATTCGGCGGCGATCACATTCTCGCTGCTCGCCCAGATGCCGGTTTCGGTGTTGACCACGAGGGTCTGATTTCCGATCGTGTGCCCCGGCGTCGCGAGCAATGCGACGCCGGGTCCGATCAGCACATCGCCGTCGATCGGGAACACTGCCTGCTGCGGCAGCGCCGCAAACGTGGACGCCTGGTACCACGGCACCTGCAACGGATGCAGCGCAGCGAGCGACTCCAGCTCGGCACGCTGCACGATCAGGCGCGCGTTCGGCAGCGCCGCCGGGACCGGGGCCGCGGGCGACAGATCATGAGCGGGCTCGGTGGTTCCGAGCCACCGGCGCACGTCCTGTGAGTGCAGGTGATCGAAGGTGATCCAGTCGACGTCGCCGGCATCGATGCCGACGCTGCGCAGATGGCTCAGCACATCCCCGAGTGGTCGCGCGAACGCGCGCTCGAACGCCGCGGGCCTCGAATCGCGCAACCGCGCGAAATATGGTGTGTGGCGCGCAAGCTCCACGTCGGTCGGCTCGAAGAGCAGCACGCGCGGCTTGCCGTCGGTCTCGCGCCAGCGCACCACGATCAGTCGGTGTGTCAGGGACAGAAACGGTGCCGGAGTAACCGCCGCGCGAAAGAGGCCGAATCGGGTGGGGTACGGCAGCGCCACGAGGTCGAAGGTTCCAATCCAGTCCGGCATCCCGGTCGTCCGGAACCATTCTCGGAATCCGGGCGCCGCCTGACGTATGAGGTCCAGTTGACGTCCCGGCTGCGGCTCGCGGGCGGCCGGAGCGAAATGCGAGATCGTGTGGATCTCCCCGACCGGGGGTGGGACATGCGTTGCCATCGCGGTCCTCGGCAGTGTACGCGGTGCAGAAACCTCGGGTCGATATACTCGATTGCGGTGATCGAAGGAGCATCACGGTGAGGCGTTGGGGACATTTCGTCTACCACCGCCGCAAAGTGGTGCTCGCCGCGTCACTCGGGTGTTTCGTGCTCTCGATCATCGGGCTGCTCACCGGCGGCCAGCCGATCAATGCGAGCAACTACGACGTCGAGTCGGTGCGTGCCGCCAACCTCGAGAGTGCGCAACTGCCGTCGACGACAGGCTCGTCGTTCACGCTCGTTCTCACCAGCTCGCAGCTGACGTACGGGTCACCGGCGTTTGCGTCTGCGGTCAACGCCGCGGTGGCGCCACTGCGCGGTGACTCGCGGGTGAGCGCGCTGGTCACACCGTTCACCGTCCCAGCACCGGCGAGCGCATCGATGGTCTCCACCGACAAGCACAGCGTGCTGGTGCAGGTGGGTCTGAAGATCGACTTCTCGCAGGCTCGCGCCCAATACGGGACGATTCGCGGCGAGGTGCAGTCGCCGTCGCTCAGCGTGACCTCCACCGGCGACGTTCCGCTCGCCTACGACTTCGACACGTACCTCGCGAGCGACCTGCGCAGGTCCGAGGTGGTGTCGCTGCCGCTGGCGCTCATCCTCCTCGTCATCGTGTTCACCACCGGGGTGGCCGCGCTGTTGTGCCTCGGAGTCGGCGTGTTCGCGGTGCTCGGTGGTGTTGGTGCGGCGCTCGCGCTTGCACACGCCATCGACGTCTCGACCTATGCGGTCAACGTCGTCACATTGGTGGGGCTCGGCATCGCCATCGACTACTCGCTCTTCATCGTGACTCGTTTCCGCGAGGAGCTCGCAGCGGGTCACACGGTTGAGGATTCAGTCGCCACCACCATGGCGACGGCCGGCCGGGCGATCATGTTCAGCGGCCTCACCGTCGCGATCGGCCTGTCCGGCCTGCTCTTCTACACCGGGACCGCGCTTGTCTCGATGGGGGTCGCGGGCGCGATCGTCGTGGCCGTCTCCGTGCTCTACGCAGTCACGTTGTTGCCATCGATGCTGGCAGTCCTCGGCCCGCGTATCAACAGCATCAGGATCCCCATCCTGCAACCCAAGCCGTTCGGCCAGGGCGCGTGGCATCGCCTCGCCACATGGGTGATGCGCCGCCCCTGGACCGTGCTCATCCCCACGATCGCGATTCTCCTTATCGCCGGATCGCCGTTCCTCGACCTGCAACTCGCCAACAGCGACGTGAACCAGCTGCCGCCGTCCGCCGAGGCGCGTCGAGGTGCTGATCTTCTCCAGGCCCAGTTTCCGAAGGTCGGGCAGAACACGATCGCGGTGGTCGTTGACTTCCAGCACGGCGCACCAACTAGCCCCGCCAACGTCGCCGCGGCATACAACCTCGCGCAACGGATCTCCTCTCTCAAGGGCGTTACCGGAGTGCGCAGCTACGTCACGGGCGATCCGTCGCTCACGCTCACCTCGTATCAGACCCTGTACTCGAAGCCGAAGAGCGCACTGCCCGCGTCGGTGCAGTCGCTGCTCACGAACCTGACGGGCTCGAGCATCGCCGTCCTCGATGTCGCCAACCCGTACTTTGTCACCAGCGACCAGGCACATAACCTCGTGCGCAGCATCCGCTCCACCAACTCGGTGCCGGGAGCAACCGTCGAGGTCACCGGCGACACCGCCTTCGACATCGACCTCGTCAACTACATGATCGACCACACACCACTCGCCATCGGCTTCGTGCTGATCACCACCCTGATCGTGCTGACCGTCCTGCTCCGTTCGCTGGTGCTCCCATTCAAGGCAGTGCTGATGAATGCGCTCTCACTCAGCGCCGCGTTCGGCGCGCTGGTGTGGGTGTTCGACCAGGGCCACCTGTCGAACATCCTCGGCTTCACCGCCGGACCGCTTGATCCGACCATCCCGGTGTTGCTGTTCTGCGTTGTCTTCGGACTGTCGATGGACTATGAGGTGTTCCTGCTGACCCGCATGCAGGAAGCGTGGGTTCGCACCGGCGACAACACCACTGCGGTGGCCGACGGGCTCGAACGCAGTGGTCGCCTCGTCACCGGAGCCGCGGCGATCATGGCGTGTGTCTTTCTCGCCTTTGCGCTCGCGAGTGTCGTCACCATCAAATCCATCGGCGTCGGCATGGCGGTCGCCGTCATCGTCGACGCGACCCTCGTTCGTGCACTCGTGGTGCCGGCGGTGATGCGCCTGCTCGGCACAATGAACTGGTGGGCGCCTCGCTGGCTCCGTCCTCCGGAGCCGGAACGCCAGGAGATCGCTCCAGCTGCCTGAGACGACACTGACCGCCGCCGCGTCCCGTCCATCGCTGCGCGGGTGGAGTCATCTCGCGACGATTCCACTCGCTCTGGCCGGCGCGATCACGCTCGTCGCGATCAGCGGTGGCAACTCGGCTCGTCAGATCTCCCTTGGTGTCTACGGTGTCTGCATCGTGCTGCTGTTCGCCGTGAGCGCCACGTACCATCGCGGGCCGTGGTCACCGCGGACGCGCGGCGTCTGGCGACGTCTCGACCATGCGACGATCTTCCTCGCCATCGCGGGCACCTACACACCGGTCGTCGTCAACGTGCTGCGGGGCTGGCCGTCAGTCGTGTTGCTGGTGGTCATCTGGACCCTGGCGATCAGCGGGGTGGTGGTCGCGACCACCGGGATCCCACTGCCACGCTGGGTGACCGTGGTGCTGTATGCCGGCGTGGCTTGCACGGTCGTTTTCTTCCTTCCGGCACTCGGGGATCGCATCCACGCGAGTGGTCTGCTGGTGCTGGCGATCGGCGGCGCCCTGTACGGTGCCGGGGCGTTCGTCTACGCATTCAAACGTCCGCGGCTCTGGCCCAATGTGTTCGGATACCACGAGGTGTTTCACGTCCTCGTGATCGCCGCCACGTCGGTCTATTTCGTATTCATCCTGGCGACGGTCGCACTGCCGCGGTAGTTACGCCCGACCGCGGAGCACGTTCGTCGGGGTGGCGGCTCCCTGACTACTCGGCTACGGCCGCCGCCTCAACAGGGACACGCGCACCGTTGGTCCCCTGCGCCTCGCGCACCTCGGCAAGATACTCGTCGACGAGCTGACGTCCACGCTCGGGGTCGGCAACGGAGGCCACAACGTGATACGCGGGCTCGTCGGGATCAGGGCGCACCAGCACGAAGCCGTCGTCGACGTACACCTTGATGCCGTCGACGAGGTCCACGGAGTCGGTGCGGTGACGATCGAGGAGCAGGCGCATCACCCGTCCCTTCGCCTCCCACGGGCAGAACTCGGTGGCGGTGATGTACGCGACCTGCGGCAGCGCCGCGCGCGCCTGGCTCAACGGGATACCGAGCTTGGCGCGCAGCTCGAGCAGCTTCACGAGCGTGTACATGGCGTCAAAGGCGCCGAGGTGACCCGGCCATGCGAATCCGCCCTCACCGTCCGACGCGAGGCTGGTCCCCGGCGTGCTCGAGGCGCGGAGCACCGCGGCAGGCTCGCCGGGAGTGGCGCTGAAGGTGCCTCCTTCCTTGCGTACCAGCTCACTGATCCACATCGGCGTCGCCGCGGGCGCGAGCACGGCTCCAGGACTCGAGCGCACCCACCACGACGCCAGCACCGCCAGGCACTCGTGCGGGGTGAGCACCACGCCCTTGTCGTCGATGATCCAGATGCGCTCCCCCGTCGGGTTGATCATGCAGCCGACGTCGGCGCGCACCGTCTTGCTGATCAACGCAGTCTCGTCGGGCACGGTGCGGTGGTGCTCGCCCTCGCGCATGCCGGCGTTGAGCGGGATGGTGGTGACGCCGAGGTCGTTGAGGATCGTTGGCAGGACCGCCGATGCGTCGCTGTAGTCGTAGTCGATCAGCACGCGGAACCCTGCGTTGCGAATGCTCTCCGCATCCACCGACTTGAACAGGTGCTGGATGTACCCGGGGATGGGCTCGCCGTACTCGATGTCCCCCATCTCGTAGAAGCCGGCACGCCGGAAGTCCTCACGAAACAGCAGGTTCTCGAGCTTTCGCTCGGCCCGCTTGTCGATCTGCAGGCCTTCAGTGTCGAAAAAGCGAATGTCGGCGCTGCGCTGGTCGAGCGGTGACACCAGCACATGAATGCCCGCGGCGCACTCGGCGTCCAGCGTCGCCCACTGCGTGACCGGAACCGGTAGCTCGCGCACGTCGCGTGCCTTGGCTCCGGCGCTGACGATCCCGCTGACGATGGCGCGTTTGATCATGCGGGACGAGCGCGCATGATCCTGACCGACGACGACACACGCGCCCTTCGACAGCGTCGCGCCGAACGCCGCGCCGAGACGTGCGCAGAACTCGGGTGTGAGCTCAACGTTGATCAGTCCGCCGAGCCCGTACGACGAAAACAGCCCGCTTCGCCACTCTCCGGCCCAGATCACCAACTCGTTCACCGTGGATCCCGGTTCGACGGTCTTGCTCGGCCAGATCTTGACTCCGGCACGTACCTGCGAGCCTCTGCCGAGCACGCACTCGTCGGCGATCACCGAGTTCTCCTCGAGCAGCGAATCATTCTTGATGGTCACGTTGCGGCAGACGATGGCCTGGCGCAGCCGGCAGCGCTCGCCGATGTACGAGTGCGGCCAGATCACGCTGTTGCTGACCTTGGTGTTGTCGTCGATGACGCTGTATCGGTCGATGACACCGTGCTCGTTGACGTGCGTGCCGGCCTTGAGCTTCACCTCGTCGCCGATGAACGCGGGGCCGTCAAGCTGCACGCCGATACCGATCTCCACGTTGTCGCCCATCCAGACGGTGCCCTCGCGGCGCCCCGAGATGTGGCAGCGCACCTTGCCGTCGAGCGCGTCCCAGTTCGCCTGCATGTACGACTGGATTGAGCCGATGTCGCACCAGTAGTCGTCGACCACGATGCCGTGCAGTGGCTCGTGACGTCGGAGCATCGTGGGAAACACGTCCTGCGACCAGTCCGCGTTGGAGCCCTCCTTGATGTGATCGAGCACCTTCGGCTCGATCACGTAGATGCCGGTGTTCGCGTGGTCACTGAAGACCTCACCCCATGACGGCTTTTCCAGGAAGCGCTTGATGTTCCCCTCGTCGTCGGTGACCACCACCCCGTACTCGAGAGGATTCGGCACCGAGTGGAGCACGATCGTCGCGTGCGAGCCGCGTTCGGCGTGGGCGCGCATCACGCTGGTGAGGTCGATGTCGGTGAGCGCGTCGCCGCTGATCACCAGGAAGGTGTCGTCGAGGAGGTGGGCGGCGTTGCGCACGCTCCCCGCCGTGCCCAGCGGCCGGTCCTCGACGACGTACTCGATCTCCATGTCGAGCTCCGAGCCGTCGCCAAGGCGGTTGCGGATCTCCGCACCGAGGTAGGCGAGCGTCACCACGACCTGGGTGATCCCGTGCTCCCTGAGGAGACGAAGGATGTGCTCGAGCACCGGCGTGCCGACCACCGGGACGAGCGGTTTGGGAAGGCGGCTGGTCAGCGGACGCAGTCGCGCCCCTTCACCTCCCGCCATGACCACTGCCTTCACACGGCCACCTCCTCGGCACCGGCCTCGTGGTTCAGATCATATGGTGCGAGGCGACGAATTACGCGCGTGAGCTTGCTCCGGGGGCCGGCAGGATCACGCGCTGATGCAGGCACATGAAGCGGAGGCGCTCAAGCAACCCGTCGATGACGACCGGCCAGGCGAAGTCGGCCGCGTCGCGGCGAGCCGCAACGCGCAGCCGCTCTCCCAGCGCCGGCTGCTCGACGAGCCCGCGAAGCGCGCTGGCGATCTCGGACGGATCGTCGGTCTCGATGACGATCGCATTGCCGTACGGGCGGGCATACTCCTCACCCGTGGCGCCCACCATCGCAACGCCGCCCGCGGCCATCGCCTCGAGCCCGACGAGCCCGAACGGCTCGTGCCCCGAGTTGGCGAGCACGGCCGACACCCCGACGTTGATCTCGGTGATCACCCGGTCGGGGAGGAATCGTCGCAGGTGCACGATGGGAGCGCCCTCCGTCTCGGTGAGCGCACGAACGATCCCACCCACGTCCGCCACCGGTTCGTACCAGTCGGTGACCACCAGCCCGGACGCAGCCGCAAAGTCGAGCACGGTGGCGCCGTAGGGCTCGATGCCGCCGCGCATGAGCATGCGAGCCGGCAGACCGTCGGAACGCATCTCGGCGATGGCCGCGACGGCCTGGTTCCAGCGCTTGTCCGGGCTGAAGCGGCCGATCTTGAAGGTGAGACATGGCGTGCCCGCTGCGGCCCGGATCGCCTTCGCGGCGGACTCATCCACCGTGGCGAGCGCACCCTCCGGAATGCCATTCGGGATGACCACCGGATTGACCCCATACGGCCACATGAGGTGCTTCATGTATTTGCTGACGGTGGTGATCGACGCCACGAAGTCGAGCACCGGCCAGTCGATGGCCTCGAACCCGAACAGATTGTTGGCGTTCCAGAGCAGCACCGCGTTGCGCCGGAGTCCGAGGGTGTGGAGGCGGTCGCTCAGCGCCTTGCAGAACCACGCCGTGTGCCACTCCTCGCACAGGACGGCGGTGACCCTCCCCGATTCCGCTGCTGGGCGCACGATGGTGTCGATGAGCTCGTCGGGGAGCGTCGCGGTGAGGTCGCGAATCTTCGCCAGCTCTCCCTCGTAGACACCGGCGCGGTAGCGATCGCTGAGCTGCTGAGACCAGCGCACGAGCTGCACTCCCTGGTCGAGCTCGACCGCGGGCTTGTCCGGGTCGCCGACGAAGACGAGCGTGGTGCGATACCCGAGGGCTGCGAAGGCTCGGCAGAGCTCGCGAGCGCGGACACCGAGACCACCGGCCTGGCTGTACTGATCGGGTCCTTCGAAGGACACCATCACGACGTCGAGCGTGTCAGGGGTGAACATCGCCGCACAGTGTGCGAAACCGGCCCACAGGGGTGCCGGCATCAACTCGCACCCGGTCCCTCATCGGAGCGTTGGTTGCGACCACGGATGGGGGCCGAAGCCCCCGATCCTGGTCACGAAAGAGGCGAAGGACCGGCTGGCGGGCGCCGGTTTCTCCGCCCAACGAAAGTGTCGCAAAGGGCCCGAACGTAGCCTCCGATGGTGGGACACAGATCCGTAACGGGAGGGCCACGTTGTCACAGACCAAGCAGCCGGGCGGCGTTGCCGCCCAGCACGAGCTCGCGCTCCGCCGCCGTGAGCTCCGCCTCCGCGAACGCGTCAATGTAACGCCGTGCGGGCAGCAGCGGGTGATCCGACCCGAAGAGCAGACGGTCCGCACCGCACAGGTCGGCGACAGCACGGTACGCGGTGGGCGCGTACAGGAACGGCCCCGCGGCGGTGTCGAACCAGAGCCGGCGGCACAGCTCTGCAACCTCGGGCATGTGTGCGTAGAAGGGCAGGCCGCCGCCGAGGTGCGCGCACACCAGGCGCAGCTCCGGATGCCGCAGGGCCAACGACGCAACCCGCCCCGGGGTCGCCGTGCCTTTGCCGGGATAGTCGTGCCCGACGGGCTCACTGCAGTGCAGAACCAGCGGAATTCCCAGCTCCGTGCACGCCACCGCGACCTCGTCGATCGCAGGCAACTCGAGGTCGAATCCCTGGGCGTCGGCATTCAGCTCACCGGCACCGCGCAGGCCCGCTGCGGCGCAACGCTGCAGCTCGGCGACGGCCCCGGGTCGGGCTGCGCTCACGGTCGCAAAGCACGTGAGCCTGTCAGGGTGGTCGCGCTGGACGGCGATGAGGTGGTCGTTGACCTCGGCGCAATGCTCCGGGTCGGCGAACGGCCAGCCGAAGCACACTGAGCGGTCAACGCCGGACGCATCCATGGTCGCGAGCAGCTCGCCGGCGGTGACGATCGATCGGGTACCGCGGTGGCAGAGGTCGAACCAGGGGTCGAGCGCCGCGAGTCGATTCCTCGCGTCGCGCATGTCCGCAGGCAGGATGTGCACGTGGCTGTCGATGATCATCCGAGCCAGCGCCCCTGGGCGAAGATCCAGGTGCCGGCGCACATGAGCACGGCACTCGCGCCGAGCATCGCCTGCCGGACGCGTGGAACGCGCTGGGTGAGATCGGACACGAGCAGCACCGCCGGGAATAGGGCGAGGACGTAGCGAGGCTGGGAGCGCCAGAACGGCAACGAGGCAGTCATCAACCAGGCGATGGTGCAATACAGAGCGAGCGATCGGGGAATTCGCGACGACACCCACATGCCCACGCAGAGCAGCAGCCCGAGCAGGCCGAAGGCCACCTCGCGGGCAAAGATCGATCGCGTCTCCCCGTTGAAGGCGCTCAAGAGCGTGTGCCAGGTGGCTGCGAACCCTGTCCACGGCGGAGTCGGCGTCAAACCGAACGACGGGAGGCGGTCGGCGTGGAGCAGCGCCAGCCCATCGCCGATGTGGATCTGCATGTACAGGCCGTACAGCACGAGCGGCAGCGCCGGGAGCAGGACGGCGAGCATCTCTGCGCGGGGCCGCCATCCCGTTCTGCGCAGGAGCTCGAGAGCGAGTGCGGGGATCAATGCGAGCCCCGTGAGGCGGATTGCGCAGGCCACCGCCGCCGCCACGATCGCCTTTCGGGATTCACCCGCACGCGCGTAATACAGGCTCGCGGCAGCCGATGCGATGAAGGTGCTCTCGGTGAAGGGCGCGATGAGAAAGAGCGCCGTTGGAGCGAGCGCGAGCAACCATGCAGAGAAGGTCGCCGCCGCCTGGTCGCGCTCCCCGAGCACGAGACGGCCGAGGTACCAGAGCGCGATCGTCTCAGCAACTGCATTGACCAGCCACGCTGCGGTGACGTCGTCGCGCACCACGACCATCAGCGCGCGCACCAGCATCGGGAAGCCGGGAAGGAACGCGTCGCGGTAGTCCAGATGCACCGGGTACCCGTGAGCGGCGATCGACATGTAGCTGATCGCGTCCCATGCCACCAGGTGATCGTGGATGCCGGTCAGCAACGGGGTTCCCGGGAAGTCGATCACCAGCACGGCGATGAAGACGCCGAGCCAGAGGAGCCGGGACACGGCGACTGCGGCTAGGGCCGTGGTCCACAGCGACGAGGCTGCCGGCCGCCGAGTCACGTGGGCGGTTCGAGCCCGTCGAGCATCGCAGGGTCGTTGCGGAGCTCCCAGAGCTCGCGGAATGCACGCAGCACAACGCGGATGTCGGCGCCGGTCGCGCGCCCGGTGGTGCGCGGATAGTGATGCACGCCGACATTCATCAACCTGTATCCGCTCCGACGCGCGCGGACCAGCAGCTCGGTGGACACCAGCGCTCCCTCCGCATGCAGCCCCTGCCCGACGGCGCGCGGAAACAGCTTGAAGGCGCAGTTGACGTCGCGCGCCGTCGGGCCGAATCCGATCCGAACAAGCCGGAAGAAAGCCTTGTGATAGAAGCGCCGGACCAAGGTGTCCTTGCGCCGGATGCGATACCCGCAGATGACCCGGTCCGGCCCGTACAGCGCGAGAAGCCGGGAGATCTCGGTCGGATCGAACTGGCCATCGCTGTCCATGAGAAAGACCGCGTCACGCGTCGCCGCGTCGAACCCGGTGCGCAAAGCTGCGCCATAGCCGCGGTTGCGTGGATGCGACACAACGCGAACGCGCGTACCGGGGTTGCCAGCGCTCGACGCGCGGGCGGCCGTCGCATCGCTGCTGCCGTCGTCGACGACGATGATCTCGTGATCGGCGATCCCGAGTTCGGTGAGCGCCGCCGCGGTGCGCCTGACCGTCTCGGCGATCACCGCCTCCTCGTTGTAGGCGGGAAGCACCGCGCTGATCGATGGATGCGAAACCGCCGTGCGCTCCGACACGTCAGCTCCTTCCACGGACGTCGTAGATGGTGATGTGGTCGGTGCGCGCGACGACTGGGAGGCCCTGCTCGGCCCACCACGTGAGCCCGACGTGCGGATCGATCGCGCCGGGGTCGTTCAGCCGGTTGTCAATCTCGACGTAGCTGACGCCGTACTGGTGCAGCAGGCTGAACACCGGGCACGCGGCCTGGCCGGCGCAGCCCGTGTACATGGTCTGGACGTCGTTGTAGCGCGTCTCGAAGCTGATGCCGTAGCTCCACAGCCATCCGCCATACCCCATGACCCCGATGCGGCCGGCCGCCGCGAGCACGGGGTCGTTGGGACGGCCGAACGTCAGGAACACACTGCCTTTCGGGGTCACGGCGTCGATTGTCGAGGCAAGTTGAAGCTCCTGCGTGTTCGCAATCGTGTACGGACCCGTGATCGAGTCCTGTGGGGGCGTCCACGGCAGCAGCCTGAGCACCACCAGGGTGCCGGTGAGGACCACCGGCGCCACAAGCACGATCGCCGCCACCCGTGGCCAGACGCGCCGCCACCAGTGCGCGGCGAGCGCGCCGATGAGCAGGGCGATGACCAGGTACCAGTACACGAGCATCTTGGTGTTGTCCCAATTCCAGGATTGAAAGACGACGAGGTTGCACGCCGCGAAGATGATCAGGGCCCCGAGTGTGAGTTCGAGGAGCGGCACGGGAAACACGCGGGTCACCACACGTCCGACGTTCCCTCCGAGCAGGCGCACTGCGACCGCGAGCGTGAGGAAGGAGAGCAACGGGACCGCGATACCCAAATTGGCAAGCCAGAAGCCCCACCACTGTGCGGTCCCGACCATCCCGATCGCCCGGATCGCGCCGGTGAAGAGGTTGCCGATAGTGAACGTGAGCCGCCCGCTCGGATCGGCAGCGGTGCCGGCGTTGGCGAGCCATCCGGGCTCGAGCCACGGATACACGTTGCTCCCGTACGGCGTCACCGAAGCGCCGTGCTGCGTCAGCGCAAGCTGAGCGAGCCTGAAACCCCCGAGCACGACGGCGACGCCGAGCAATGCGAACCACTCGCGCCGCCGTCTCCGCCACAGCAAGACGAACAGGAGAATCGCGAGCGCGATCAGCGTCTGCACGTGGACGGCCGGGAGCAGGCCGATCAGGACTCCGGCGAGCGCGAACGGCTCCCAGCCGGGGCCGTGCGATGACGCCCCCGCGAACACAAGCAGCAGCACCGAGATCGCCGCTGCGAACCCGAAGAGCAACGTGCGCTGCGGCAGCCACCAGGCCATGAGCGGGGTGTACCACTGCATGTTGGTGAAGGGTGGCGTGCCGCCGTCGGAGGGCAGCCCGTCATAGGCGCGGGGCTGCGCAGCGATCGTCCCGGGAAGGTCGTGCAATGTCCACCCGACAATCGAGATCCCTGTCGCCGGGTGGCCGACAACGTACTGCAGTGTGCACTGCGTTGCGGTGAAACCGTGGCTGGTGCACGCATCCGAGAAGGCGCCGACGAATCCCAGACCGCCGCCGATGAAACAGATGAGCACGGCGATCACACCCGCGCCCGTGCCGAGACCAAGGCGCCGCCCCAATGCCACCAACAGCACGCCGATCACCACCATCAGCACGGCGCCGGGGATGGCCAGCGCCAGCCCGGGCGCCAGACCGAGCGTGGTCAACGTGGCCGCATGGAAATCCGGCAGAAACGGATAGAGCAGTGCGGTGCCGCTGAAGAGCGGGTTGACCGGCGGGATATTGCCGCCCTGCGTAAAGCTCGCGGCGGTGCTGAGGTGCTGCGACCAGTCCGCCCATACAGTGGGGTACCCCGCCTCGAGCCCACCCGCGTCCGAGTACACGGTGTGAGCGAAGATCGCGATCACCACCGCGGTACCGCCCGCCAGCGCCAGGAGCGAAAACCACGGGATGCGCGCTGCCCAGCGATCGCGCGACTCCACCCATGACGCGTGCCATGTCGCACGCGGATTGACGGTCAGCAGCGACACCCCGAGCGCGATCACGAGTGCGAGCGCGGGGCCGGCCAGAACCGTGGCCGCGCTGAGTCCCGCGAGCAACGCCAATACGTACGTGACGCCGGTCCCGATCAGCAACCCGCAGGTCAGCCCGATCACGGCGCGTTCGACCAGCGTGAGATGAGTCCTGACGAGTCCTGCAAGGGTGGCGCCGGCCGCGAGCGTCAATGCGGCGTCGAGGATGAGCAGAAAGGCGGTCACCCGACGTCGACCCACATCCTCGTCTGCTGGTCGGCCGAGGTCTGGGGCATGGCCGTCCAGATCGGATAGAAGAAGATGAAGGCCGCGAGCACGGTGCCGATCACGGCGTACGCGACCGGCGCCAGCGACACCTGCCTGCCACCGAACCGGATCTTCACGCCACGGATCGCAGTCAACGCATACGCAAGCGCGAGCGCCGTGAAGAGGAGCATGCCGAGCGCGTGATAGAAGAACAGCACGCGGCGCTCATTCCCCGGCACCCACATCATCCATGACGCGATGTACCCCAGCACGATGAAGGCCGGCACGAACCGGCGCGAGATCACGGCGGAAACGGTGATCAGCCCGGCAAACACGACCATCCCGACGAAGGCGACGGCAAACCAGAACCCTGGAGTAGTCCGCGCAATCTCGTACTGGGACGACGGCTGTTGATGGAACAGTGCAGTGAACTGCGCAGCCGTGTACGACGTGTTGAAGTTGTTGGGGTTGTGATACCGGACCGCGGCCTGGTACAGCAGGATCATCGCGATGAGGGAGGCGAGACCGAGCAGCGCGACAAACAATCGCCATAACGTCGGTCCGCGGGTCGCACGCCAGACGCAGAAGAGCAGCGCGAGGATTCCGAGCCACCAGATCGCGGGATTGCCCATGTCGGTGATTTCCGCGACCGGTCCATTGTTGGGCTGCGACGTCGCGTAGAACAGGACCGGGTGCTCCATGACCGGCCATGTCAGCCAGAGCGATGAGTACGGGTGGCTGTGGCATTCCTCGGCGTGATACCGCAGCGACGCTGCGGTGATCTGGACGATGTTGTCGACGGCCTCGACCGGGTTCGGGACCGTCAGGGACCCTACGTGCATGACCGGGACGTTGAGCGTCTTCGGGGTCCCGGGCAGCCCGCTGACCGCGGGGTTGCACCCGGTGAAGAAGTACACGTCCTGGTGCTGGATCGTCTCGTACCGCGAGAACGACGCGCCGAAGATGGCGAGCGCTATCAGCCCGGCGACGATGTAGTGCAGGATCGCTCGCGGCCCGGCGGCGTGCCGCCACATGATCGTCGCGGCCCGTCCCGGTCCGGCGATGCGGCGCAACCAGGGGATGAACCCCGCGAGATACGGGGCGATGCCCCGCATCGCGATCAGCCCGGCCGCCACGACAAGCGGAGCGAGAGCGGTGAGCTTCGCAGCAAAGGCGAGTCCCGCCACGCCCGCCATCACGTACAAGGTGGTGCGCCACTGGGCGCGGGTCCGCGCCTGCCAGTGCAGCAGGAAGACGTAATAGAACAGCGCGACGAAGCAGATCGCGATGATGTCGATCACCCCGGTGCGCGATTCGACAAACGCCAGTCCGTCGAAGCACACGAAGAGCGCGGCGGCGACAGCGAAGAAACGGTCACGCCGCAGCCGGAGCGCGATCAGGTACATGAGCCCGACCAGCAGGCTCCCGAATAGCGTCGTGCTCAGCCGCCAGCTCCAACTGTTGAAGCCCAAGATGGCGATCGGCGGGGCCATGAGCAGCTTGGCCAGTGGCGGCTCGGGGTCGAAGTAGGACTCGGCGGGTTGACGCAGGTCCTTGGCGGCGTCGACCGGAAAGTAGATCTCGTCGAAGACGTAGCCGCAGACGCTCACATCCGTATGGCTGACCCTGACCCCGGCGACCACGCCCGGTGGCCCGACCGGCACCGGCGTGCACTCGGCGCTGGATCCGCCCGTGGTCGGGTAGCCGACGCCAAGGGCGCTGACGGTCCCCGCTCCACTCAGGAAATTCGGGAAGATCGGACTTGCGAACCGGAGCCCAAAGGCGACAAGCACGAGCGCGATGACAGCGATGACGTCGAGGCGATCGAGGTCGAGGAACCCCCGCAGCCCTGCACGTACCAAGGGCGGACCGCCATCGGATTCGACGCTGCTACGCTGTGAGTTCAAAACTTCAGCTGACATCTCTTCACAAGAATTGGGAGTTCCTTTACTGCTATCCTGAGAAGCGAGGGTTACAGTCAAGGCCGCAGCCCGAAGGCTGCCCACGTGTGAAACTCATTCCCTTCCTGAAAGGCCGGAGGGTTCCCCCTCCGGTCTTTTTTTGCCCGGCGACGGTCACAAGGCGCCCGATCGCCGATCGCGCGCTCGAAGGAGTTGGCTCACGCGAGGGATGCTGACATAGGCGTCAGCCCCACGGACGCGCGGCGTCAGGCGGCGGTTGTGATCCGCTGTGCGCCGGCGGGAGCGATCGCGAGCATGCGATCGATGGCCCCACGTGCCTGGGCCGCGATCGTCGCGTCGACCGTGACCCGGGGGGCCATGCGCTCGAGGGAGCGGGCCACCTTCTCCAGCGTGATCTTCTTCATGTAGGGACAGACCGCAGCCTCTGAGGCCGCGAGGAATCGTTTGCCTGGCGATTGTTCGCGCATGCGATGGAGGATGCCGACCTCGGTCGCGACGATGAAGGTGCTGGCCGAGGAGGCGGCGGCGCGCCGGACCATGCCCTCGGTCGAGGTCACCACCGTCGCCGGGCCGGCGAGGTCGCCGGAGGACATGCGATACATCGTCGACGAGGTGCACCCGCACTCGGGGTGGATGAGCAGCTCCGCATCCGGGTGCTCGCGACGCAAGGCATCGAGCCGCTCCGGGACGATGCCGGCATGCACGTGGCACTCGCCCATCCAGACGTGCAACCGGCGACCCGTGACCCGCTCCAGGTGAGCGCCGAGAAACATGTCCGGGCAGAAGAGGATCTCCCGGTCCAGCGGGATCGAGCGGATCACAGCCTCGGCATTTGACGAGGTGCAGCAGTAGTCGGAAAGGGCTTTGACCTCGGCGGTGGTGTTCACGTACGAGACGACGACCGCTCTCGGGTACTGGGCCTTCCAGGCGCGGAGCTGATCGGCGTCGATGGTTGCCGCGAGCGAGCATCCGGCCTCGAGATCGGGCAGGAGCACCGTCTTCGCCGGGGACAGGATCGCTGCTGTCTCGGCCATGAAGTGCACCCCGCAGAAGACGATCACCGCAGCGTCGGTTGCGGCGGCCTGCTGGGAGAGCCCGAGCGAATCGCCGACGAAGTCCGCGATGTCCTGGACCTCGGGGCGCTGGTAGTTGTGTGCCAGGATGACCGCGCTGCGCTCGCGTCGTAACCGCTCGATCCTATCGAGAAGCTCGGCCCGGCCCTCTGTCGCAACGTCCCGCTCTACAGTGATCATCCCGCCACCTGTCCCGTTTCCGGGGGGTCTGTGGATTTAGGTCAGATTGACCTAAGCAAGTATAGCAGGGTGGGGACGACTGCCAGCGACCGGTTCACAACGCCCTGCTTCGTCTACCGTGGTGCGGTGACGGTGATCGGGGTCGTGGTCCGGCCGAGAAGCACCTTCGCCGCACTGGCAGGCTCGCCGCGTCTCGTGCTCGGGGTCGCAGCGGTGGAGGGGAGCGGGATCGTCGCCCTCATTCTTGGGCTCGTCGCCAACCGGGTCGGAGGTGGCGGCGGCCCCGGAACGGTTGCGTCCTTGCTCCTGCCACTGCTGTTCCTGGTGTATTGGGGTGCCGCCGCGCTGATCATCGACGCAGCCGCGGGCCTCGCCGGAAGCGGAGGCCGGTGGCGTCAGTACCTCGCCGTGAGCGGGTTCACCTTCATCCCTTGGATCGCCTACGCCGTGCTCGCCGTGGTCGAAGCGGCCGCCGGCGCCGGCAGCGCCGCCGAGTCGGTGCTCGCCTGGCTGACGCTGCCGCTGCTCGCCTGGTTCCTTTACCTGACCGCCCTCGCCGTGTACACCGTGTTCGACGTCTCGCCGTTCGTCGCGGTGGCGCTGGCGATGCTGCCTGACGCAGTCCTGCTCTTCATCCTGATCGCCCTTCTTGTCGTGGTCAGCGTCTGAGTGTTTCGCGCGACGATTGACGGCGCATTCTGGCGAAGTCGCGGCGTTGTCATTGGGACGGTCGCGGCTGCGTATCTCGTCCTTTCAGTGCTGGTCTGCATCAATGCCTGGCGCGCTCCGTCGGCGATCTACATCGGAGAAGGACCTGACCCGGTCGGCCAGATGTGGGGTATCGCATGGGTGCCGTACGCGGTCGGCCACGCGCTGAATCCGCTGTACACGCACTTCCTCAATCAGCCGGCAGGCACCGACATCCTGTGGAACACCCCAACGGCGGTGCCGGTCATGGTGCTCTGGCCGGTCACCGCGCTCTTCGGTGCGATGGTCACCTACAACCTCGTGATGACGCTGAGCCTCGCCCTGGCGTCGTTCTTCGCGTTTCTCGCCATCCGGCGATGGGTGCCCGGTAGCAGCGTCGCCGCCGCGGTTGGCGGACTCCTCTACGGGTTCTCGCCATACATGACCGGTCAGCTGCTCGGTCACTACAACCTCGTGCTCTCCGGAGTGACGCCGCCGCTCGCGCTGATGCTCGCTGACGAGATCCTCGTCCGGCAGCGCTACCGGCCGCGCACGCTGGGGCTGCTCGCCGCGCTCCTCGCCGTCGTGCAGTACTTCATCGCTCAGGAGTTCCTGCTCACCGAGGCGATCGTGGCCGTCATTCTCGGCGTCGTTCTCGCGGTCACGCATCGTGATGCCGTCCGCAGCCACCTTGGGTTTGTCGGTCGCAGCATCGCCTGGGCGATTCCTCCAACAGCGCTGTTGCTTGCGTACCCGATATGGCTGCAGTTCCTCGGGCCTGATCATGTCTTCGCGAGCACCGCCATCCACGGCACCGACATCTACGTCACCGATCCCACCAACTTCGTCGTGCCGACAGTTGCGCAGCTGATCGCGCCGCCAGTCGCGACCAGCATCTCTTCGCATTTCAGCGGCAACGCCTCGGAATGGGACGCGTACCTCGGGATACCGCTCATCCTGTTGCTGGCCCTGGCGACGGTGCGCTTCTGGCGTGTTCCGCAGATCAGGACAGCGGGAGTCCTCGCTGTGGTCATCGCGGTGCTCTCGCTCGGTCCGCACATCAATGTGCATGGCCACCCGCTGCTGGCGCTGCCACTGCCGTGGTGGATCCCAGCGCACCTACCGGTGCTTGACGACATCCTTCCCAATCGTCTGATGGTCTATGTCGACCTTGCAGCGGCGATCATCGTGGCGTTCACCCTGCGCATGCTGTGGCTCATGCGGTCAAGGCCGATGTTGAACGTCGCCGTTGCAGCCGTCGTCCTGCTCCCACTGGTGCCGACGCTGCCCGCGCAGACCACGCCCCTCACCACCCCCGCAGCGTTCGCCTCCGCCGCACCTGCTGCGATCGCTCCGGGGGCAACGGTGCTCTTCGAACCGTTGCCGAGCAGCGACTATCCCCATGCGATGCAGTGGCAGGTCAGCTCCAGGTTCACCTTCGCGATGATCGGTGGATACATCGCGGGTCCGTACGCACCGGGTGTCGGCACGCTGCAGGAACGCATCCACTCGATTGCGGCGGCGCCGCAGGCGACCCTCTCGGAGACTGACCGCGTCGACATCCTGCAGCGACTGTTCTCGCTCGGAGTCAACGACATCGTCGTCGGGAGTGGTGCGAGCCCGGGCACGGTATCGCTGTTCACGCAGGTGTTCCATGCGCCGCCGGCCGAGTTCGACGGGTTCCTTCTCTGGCAGGTGGGCGTGTACCACGGGTGACCGCGCGACGCCGATCGAGTGACAACCGGTGACCAGCACCCGCCTTCGCGCCTATTCTTTGCCCGTGACTCCCGAACGGCCGCGTGGCGGCGCGCCAGTCGTCAGCGTCGTCGTCCCGACGCGCAATGAGGTCAACAACGTCAGGCCGCTGGTCGAGCGAGTCACGGCCGCACTCGCCGCCACGCCGTTCGAGATCTGCTTTGTCGACGACAGCGACGATGCGACCGCCGATCTGCTGCTGGATCTCGCCTCGTCGAACCCCTCGGTCCGCGCGCTGCTGCGCCAGGGGGCCGACCGCAAAGGCGGGCTGAGCACCGCCGTCGTCGCCGGGCTGCACATGGCGCGGGGGCGGTACGTCTGCGTTATGGATGCCGATCTGCAGCATCCGCCGGAGCTCATCCCGGTGCTGCTCGCCGAGGCCGATCGCGGCGCGGATCTCGTCATCGCGAGCCGCTACGCGCCCGGAGGGAGTCACGAAGGTCTGGGTACGCCCGTGCGCCGCCTGGTGAGCCGCGAGGCCACATTCGTCGCCCGGATGCTGTTCAAGGAGGCGCGTCAGAGCTCGGATCCGCTCTCCGGGTATTTCCTCTGCCGGCGCGCGCTGATCGATGGCATCGAGTTCCGGCCCGTCGGCTTCAAGATCCTGCTCGAGCTCCTGGTGTGCGTCCCCGACCTGCGCGTCGTGGACGTCCCCGTCACGCAGGCGCCTCGGGCCGAGGGGGTGAGCAAGGCGACGGCGCGCCAGGGCCTCCTCTACCTCCGCCATCTCCGCTCGCTCTTCTTCGACGTCCCGGGGTCGGCACGTGTGTGGAAATTCGGGCTGGTTGGGCTCAGCGGGTTGTGCGTGTTCCTGCCGGTGCTGGCGATCCTCGCCGGGGTTGTACGCCTCAACCCGCTGGTCGCCTTCGTTCCCGCGTTCGGGCTGAGCGCCGCGTGGAACACCGCCATGAACTGGCGGCTCACCTTCGGCGACCAGCGCCGCGGCGGGCGCGGGTCCCGTCACTACCTCGAATTCGCGCTCCTCAGCGGGTGCGTCATGTTCTGCGTTTTCGCCGTGCTGATCGACATCTGGGTTCCCAGCGTGGTCGCGGGCCTCGCCGCCGCCCTCGTCGCGATGCTCCTGAACGGGCTTGTCAACCGGGCGCACCTGCACCACACCCCATCCATGTGGGCATCGGTGGCGATCGACCACGGCGTCCAGGGCGGTCTCGCCCGCCTCGCTGACGAGGTGGGCGCCGACCGCGCCTATCTGCTCCCTGCTCGCGGCGACGCGTCGTCCGGGCTGCCCGAGGGTCTGGTTGCCCACGTCATCGCCCACCGGCGACCGGTCCTGATCACCGAGGCGGCGTCATACCGGGCGCAGCGGCGGTCCAACATCGAGACGGCGTCGCGAATGCTGCTTCCGGTGGTTCGCGGGGACCAGGTCGCGGCGGTCGTCGTATGCGAGCGTTTCGCCCCCGGCGGGTTCGAGGCAGCGGCGCTCGAGACCGCCACACTCGCGGTGGCGGCGATCGAGCCGCTGCTCACCGCTGCTTCGAGCGACCAGCCGGAACGATCCGAGGTTGCTCCGGCGCGAACCGCGCCCGGAGCGGCGAGGTAGTTCGAACGGCGGCGGGGGCGCTCGTCTCCGCACGCGATCGTGTCCTGGCTCGCCGGCGAGACGCCGGACGCCCGGCCCTGTGCTTCGTGGGCATCGTTGCTGCCTGCGCGCTGCGCGCCGCCGCCGGCTCGCCGGACGCCGCCGCATCCATGCCGGCCGGCGTCGTGTTCGCGATCGCGCTCCTGGCGGTGGCGATTGCCGCCGGGTGGCGTCCCGGCCGGCCGGGACTGACGGCGGCCGGGCTCGGCATTGCCGGAGGTGGGGCGCTGATCGGCGCATGGCTGCTCTCACGCGGCTCGTTCGGCGTCCATCTCGCGCCGCTCAATGCTGGGCTCGCCCTCTGGACTCCCGTGGTGGCGCTGGTTGCGGTGGCCGAGGAGATCGCCATCCGCGGAGCGCTGTTCACCCTGCTCGCCGCCCGGTACGGTGATGGCGGAGCCCTGGTCGTGACCGCCCTGCTGTTCGCGGCGATGCACGTTCCGCTGTATGGGATGGGATCGCTCCCGCTGGACCTCGCGGCCGGACTGCTCCTGGGAGGTCTCCGGATCGTGAGTCGCGGGGTCCTGGCGCCGGCCCTCGCGCACGTCATCGCCGACCTGGCCGGCGGGTGGTTGCTGTGAGCAGGCGCCGCGGGTGGGTCGTGATCGTCGTGTCGATCGTCGCGCTGACACTGGTCTGGCGGTTCCTCCCGACCGGTTCGCCGCCGATCTACGACGGGCAGTGCATCGCCAACCCCTACGAGACGCTCGGTGACAGTCCCGCCCCGCAGCCGGCGACCAAAACGTTCCCCGCCGCCAAGACCTTTCCCCCGTCGGAGGTGCTGACCGGCGAGACGCCGCCGCAGGCGCAGATCCTCATGGAGGCAGCCACATTCGACAACTCGACGCCGGTGACGGTGAGCGTCACGCCGATTCCGGCGCCGGGCGTCAAACCACCCAACGGAACCATCGAAGGCAACGTGTATCGGTTCTCGGCGGTGAGCGCTTCGGGCACCCCGCTCGAACCCTCGCCGTCACTCCCGGTGTTCATCATCCTGCGGGGGCTGACATCGTCACCGGCGCCCACCATCGATCGATTCAACGGGACGTCGTGGACACCGATCTCCACCCTCAACGCCGGTTGCGGCAACACGTTTGAGGTCACCTCACCTCAGCTCGGTGAGTTCGCCGCCGTGAAGCCGGGGTCGGCCGCACAGGCACCGCAGCCCCCGGGCGGTGGCATCCCCGCGGCGGCAATCGTCGGCGGCCTCGCGCTACTCCTGATCATCTCGGTCGTCGTGCTCTTCAGCCTCGACCGCAGGCGCGGCGCCACTCGCTGACCGGCGCACCCGGCGAATCGTCAGGTGCGAAGTCGCGGTGATCCGAGCCAGCTCTCCATCTCGATCAGCCAGCGTTCCCCGGGAGGGCCCATGCCGGCGCCCGGCACGCCGAGGCGCTGCAGCACGCTGCGCCGCCCGCCGAGCCGGACGGTCAGGTGGTGGGGCAGTGACGCGAGGTCCTGTGCCGTCTCGAGCGCAGTGTCCTGATCTTCGGCAAGGGCATCGACGAGTTCAAGCTCGATCGCCCGGGTGCCGAGCCAGACCTCACCGGTGGTCACACGCGCGAGCCGTTCGTCGTCGAAGCCGCGAGCAGCTCGCACCGCCGACGTGAAGCGCCGGAAGATCGCGTCGACGAGCTCGCGCTCATGCGCCTCGTCCTCCGAGGTGGGTTCGCGCCACGGCGCGCCCAGGTCCTTGAACGGCCCGGTCTTGGTGACTTGGATCCGCGCGCCGGCGCGGCGGAGTGCGTCCACCAGCACCGGGCGGACGCTGATGACGCCGATGGAACCGACCAGCGCGCTGGGAAATGCGAGCACGCGCGTAGCGGCGCACGCCAGAAAGTACGCGCCGGACGCTCCGACGCCCTTGATCCATGCGACCACCGGCTTGCGCGCCGCGAGCCGGCGCACGGCGACGTAGAGCTGCTCCGAGGCGATGGCGGTCCCGCCCGGCGAGTCGATCTCGAGGAGGACTGCGCGGATCCTCGCATTCCGCCGTGCCTGACCGAGCGTGTGGATCAGATCGTCGGTGCGTGTCGCGCCACCGATGGCGCCGCGGACCTGTACGACGGCGATCCGCCTGCGGTCGGTGATGCCGGCGAGGCGCTCGGACAGACCGCCTTCGGAGATCACCACTGCATGCTAGTCGGCCCGCACTCCCCGGTGGTCAAGCCCTCGTGATCACAGGCCGGGCGGAGTCCCGTCAGTGCTCGCCCGCACCACGCGCAGCCAACGCCTCGCGCAGCGTCGCGGTCACGGTCTGGCCGCTGACGTCCACCACCAATCCGATGGTGTCGCCGTCATCCCAGCCGCACAGTGCCACCGCCGTGAGCGGCGCCGGCCCGGTCGCGGGAGAGCACATGAAGTCGCTCCCACCGGTCGTTGTGTTGAGCGTCTTGGCGCTGTTCACGGTCACGCCCTGCGACTTGAGCCCATTGCTGAAGTCGGTGAAGAACTGATTGGTGCTCTTCTCGATGTTCGGCCCCTGCGCGAGCAATACCACCAGCGTCGGGCGTCCGGCGTCGCCGTAGACGCCGCTGACGACATGGGTGGCGCCGTAGGCCTGCATGACCTTCTCCATCTGCTGAGTCACCGCCGTCGCCGCCGGCGTGTGAATCGCGGTGAGCGTGCCGATCGCTGACGGTGCCGTGATGGTGTGAGCGGGATGCGCAGGTCCGACAAACCATTCGTAGCCGGCGAACCCCAGGATGCCCACGAGGATCACGGAGAGCACGATTCCAAGCTGCTGCCGGCCGGAGAGGTGCCGGCTTCTCGGAGCCGCGGGCACCGTCCATCCAGATCTATCTCGGTCGGCATTGGGGAGCGGTCTCGTCTGCCAGGCGGGGGCATCCGTCTCGGCGCGGCCTCGGTTCGACACGAGCGCTTCGTCGCGGCTGCGGATGTTCCACCCGCTGCCGCCGGGGCTCGTCGGACCGCCAATGTCAAGGGGCTCGGGACGGACGCCGATGCCCGGTGTCGAGAGCCGCTGCTGACCGACGCCGAGTGAGGCCGGCACGGCTTCGAAGGCGGGCAGCTTGGATGGAGGTCCCTGCGCCGGCGGTGGGGGCACGAGCGGCGACGTCTTGAGGGTTCGCGGGTCGGGCGTCATGCGCGGCAGGGGTACCCGAGGGGCGGCCTCGAAGGCGAGGTTGGGGCCACCCGTCTCCCGCGCCGGTTCGCGGGGCGCAGGGGCGCGTTCGAAGTGCGCCGGGTCCTGAACCTTCTTGAATGAGAGGGGAGTTCCGCCGCCCTCCCCGTTGTGCTCGGTCATCGTCTCCATCCCGCGTAACGCGCGGCGTAGCAATTCGAGATGCCCGCAGCCTATGACGGCGGTCCGGCGGAGCACGGGGTATGTCAGGGCACTGCTGCCGGAGTGTCACGGATGTGTCACGACGTGTGGCGACCCGATTCGGCACGTCAGCGGTAGTCGTGGGAACCGGGAACACCGGTCGCCGAGGACCTTGGCCCAGGGCGTGTGATCGGGGTGCCGTCGGGCGTGAGCGCCGTCACGGCCTCGACGAGCACGTTGACCCGCCCGTGCTCGACCTGAAGCCTGCCGTCGACCATGAGCAGGGGATGCCGGCTCACCTCAAGGGTCCGCTGCACCACCGGGGGACGGAAGACCAGGTCGAGGTGGGCATCCTCGTCCGCCAGGGTGAAGAACCTGAAGCCACGAGCCGTCGACGGCTGCTGGCGTGTGATCACCAGGCCGGCGACGCGGATCCTCGTGCCGTCCACGAGATCGCGCACCTTGCCGAGCGGCACGCACCCGAGCGCGGTGAGCCGTTCGCGCATGAACGACACCAGGTGGGGGCCGGTACTCACCTCGGTGAGCGCGTACTCGGTGTTCACCCGGGTTCGCTCGTCCATCTCCGGCAGCGGCGGTGGCACTGCCGGGAGCGATACCAGGGACGGCACCGGGTCGGTGCTCGGATCGTGCGGTGCGTGCGGCGCATCGCCGAGTCGGTTGCCGGCGATCGCGCCACTGCCCCGCGGAGGTCCGATCACCACCGCCGCGGCAACAATGGCCTGATCGGCCGGCGCGATGGTCGCGCGCCGGCGTTTTCGCGGGGGCAGCGACTCCTCGGTCTCTTTCAGTGTCCAGAGCAGCTGACGGCGCGACTTGCCGGCGGCCACGGCGTCAAAGGCGCCGACGCGGATGAGGTTCTCCATCGCAACGCGGGGCAGGAGCGTGTGCCTCCAGAACGCGGCGACCGAGGTGTTCGCCCCGGCCACCACCGCGTCATCGCACGCAGCCCGTGCGGACGGCCCCAACCCATGCACGTAGGCGAACCCAATCCGTATCCCGAACTCCGCCGGGCCAACAGCCTCGACGAGGCACCGCGCCCGGCTTGTGGTGACATCGACCGGCAGGATCTTGACCCCGTGCCGCTTGGCGTCGTCGACGAGGACCGACGGATGGTAGAAGCCCATGGGTTGGGCATTGAGCAGCGCGCATGTGTAATGCGCCGGGTAGGTCATGCGCAGCCATGCGGTCTCATATGCGGTGCGCGCGAACGCCGCGGCGTGTGATTTGCAGAAGCCGAATTCGGCGAAGCCGGCGACGCTCTTGAAGATCTGCTGCGCCACCGGCTCATCGAGGTCGTGCTCGACGCAGCGCCGGATGAAACCGTCACGGAGCTCCTCCATCTCCACGCGTGAGCGATGCCGGTTCATCGCACGCCGAAATCGATCCGCCTCCCCCGCGGTGTACGCGGCGATCTCCATGACGATGCGCAGGATCTGCTCCTGGTACAGGACCACCCCGCAGGTTTCAGCCAGGATCGGCTCTAACTTGGGGTGCAGATAGGTCACCGGCTCGAGTCCCTGACGGCGGCGGAGGTAGGGATGGACCGCGTCGCCCTGGATCGGACCGGGGCGGATGATCGCCACCTGCACGATCAGATCGTTGAAACAGCGAGGCTGCGACTGCCACAACGATTGCTGCTGGGCACGCAACTCGATCTGGAAGAGTCCGATGGTGTCGACCTTGCAGATCACGTCGTAGACACGCTGGTCTTCCAGGGACAGCGCATCGAGATCGGGCCGCTGCCCCGTGGTCTGCTCGATGAGGTCGAGGCACTCCGCAATCGCCGACAGGGTTCGCAGCCCGAGCAGATCCATCTTGATGAGCCCGAGATCCTCGACGTCGTCCTTGTCGAACTGCACGACGACCCGTCCCGGCATGGTTGCCCGTTCCACCGGCACCACATCGACGAGCGGCTCACCGGTGACGAGCATCCCGCCGACATGAATGCTCAGATGCCTGGGCGTGCCCTCGATGCGTCTGAGGATTTCGATGAATTGCTGCCACGCGCGGTTGGACACATCGACGATCGGTGACGTCGGCGTTGACACATCGACGCTCGCCTCGGGCGGTGCAGGCACCACGAGGCCGGGTGGCGTTGCGGGGGGGCGCCGGCCCGGCGTGTTTACGGAAGCTGGGACGGAGGGGCCCCCGCGACGACAGGACCCGGCCGTCGTCGCATCCACCCCGGCAGACGCGAGTGTTGACTCCACGTCGGCCAGGTACCAGCTGTCGGTGTGCGTGCTGAGCTTGTCGACCACGGTCTCCGGGAAGCCCATCGCTGCGCCCACCTGGCGGATCGCCATGCGTGGGCGGAAGGTCACGACGTTGGCGACCATTCCGGTGCGGTCGGGTCCGTATTTGTCGTAGACGTACTGGAGCACCTGCTCGCGATGGTCCGTGGAGAAGTCGATGTCGATGTCGGGCGTGCCCTGGTGATCCTCGTGCAGGAATCGCTCGAAGAGCAGGTCATGCGCAACGGGATCGACACGCGTGATGCCGAGCAGGTAGGCGACGATCGAGTCCGCGGCACTGCCGCGTCCCTGCCCCGGGATGCCGTGCTCGCGGGCAAATCGCATGATGTCCCAGGTGATCAGGAAGAACTCGGCAAGCCGGGTCTTCTCGATGACGTCGAGCTCGCGTTGCAACCGTGCGGCAACGGCGCGAGTCATGGGGTGGTACTTGCTCTGCACCGCCTCCTGGCAGAGCCGGTAGAGCACGGAGAAGGGCGTCTCCCCTTCGGGCACGGGATAGCCTGGGAAACGCACATCGCTGAAGTCGAGCGATACCTCACATGCGGCGGCGAGACGCATTGTGTTGTCGAACGCCTCGGGGAGGTCGGACAGCAGCACGCGAAGCTCCACCTCGCCATGCAGACGATGCTCGCTGTTGGGCAGGAGCAGACCGTGCGCCGCAGCCTGGTCGAGGGTGGTGCGATGGCGGATCGCGGTGAGCACGTCGAGGAGCGGCTTGTCGGCGGCGGTCGCGTGATCCGGGGTGGCGCTCGCCAGCAGAGGAATGTCCGCCGCATGGGCGATCGCCGCGCATTCCGCGACCAGCCAGCGGTCAGCAGGATGCAGGTGATTGCTCACCAGCATCGCCGTGCGTTCGCGCCCGAAGCACTCCCTGACTGCCTGCGCGTGACGCAATGCCTCGCGCCGATCACCATGAATCAGCGCATCGACAACCGCACTCCGCGCCCCACCGATGATGGCGATGCAGTCGTCGAGCTCCGCGGGATCAACATGCGCCGGCTCACTCTCAACGAGCAGCGTCGTAGACGGCAACCCCGGCCACCCAGTAGGGAAAGGCCCCGCCGTCGGCCGAAGCGCTGCCGGGCGCTCGGGCGGCGGCACCGTAGGACGCCGGGATTGAGAAGGATGCGGGCGGGAGACTCTCGCCCCAGGAGATCCGGACGGACGCGAGTGCGATCCGGACGGGTCCTGCCGTCGCGGGGACCCCTCCGCTCCGGCTTCCGTGAACCCGCCGGAGCGGCGTCCCCCCACGACGTCACCCGTCCGGATCTCCTGGATCGCTGATTGCCGCGAGGCGGCAGCGGCCGCCTCAGGATCCGGCGCAATCCCGTCGATCACCAGGCGCGGCTGCCCTTTGACGCCGGCCAGCTGCGCAGCGCTCACCGCTCGGCACAACTGGCGATACCCGGTGCGGCTGCGTGCGAGGAGGCGAAGTCGCGAGCCGCCGGCGAGCTCCAGCTCGGTGCCGATAATCGGGTGGATCCCCTGCGCTTTCGCCGCCTGGATCAGCTCGACGGCTCCGTAGAGGCCGTTGCGATCACAGAGACCGAGCGCGGAGATCCCGAGCCGAGCAGCGGTCTCCACCATGCTCTTGGGCGAGGCGGCGCCTTCCAGGAAGGAGTAGTGGGAACGGGCAGCGAGTTCAGCGAACCCTGACATGGGCACTCGGTGGCGGCTTGACAACTACTACAATTTTGTGTAACTATTCGTCAGGTCAGCCCACCACCGCACGGGGCACCAGCGGGTGCCCACCTCAGGCCTTCTCCCCTTCCCCGGCCGCCGGTTCCCCTCAACCGGCGGCCACCAGGGAGGGGCGGCGCAGAGTTCAGTCATAGCGGCGCTCCTGATGCCACTCGCCGGTCTCGAGGTCCCGATAGAGGTCGACGCACTCCCCGTCGTGGAGGAGACATCGCACGTAGTCGCGACCCACGGGGATGCGCCACCAGTCGGTTTCCACGCGCCAGGTGTTCACCACCTCGGCCACCCGCACCCATGCCGCCCCGCTTCGGAGCGCGAGCGGCAATCCATCCGCGCCGGTGCGGACCTCGGCGATCCCCTCGAGCAATTCGGTCACCGTGCCGCCCCCGCCACAACCGGCGCTTCCCAGGTGAACCGGCGTTCCGGAAGGTCGCCGGGGTCGAGTGCCAGCCTGGGATGGCGCACCGTGGCGGCACCGAACCGGCTTCGGAGGCGATCCGCCGTGGCGACCACCGCCTCCCGCGCACCGTCGCCGGGTCGCAGCAGATCGGTCTGCCGCCCGGCCGCCGGAGCCAGCCGGGTCACCCCGAGCCGGACGGCCGCAACCGGCGCCTGCGGCTTGATCTGACTCAGGAGGCCGAGCGCCACCGTCCAGAGTTCGCCCACGTTGCCCGAGGGTGCCGCAGGCACCATCGAAGCCGAGATCGCCTCGTGTTCCTCGATCTCGAATACCACGCTCACCTCGGCGGCCGCCAGGCCCTCGGCGGTGAGCCGGCCGCCAAGCGCCGTGGCGCACTGCCGGACTCCCCGAAGCAGGATCTCGAGATCCCCGGTGGCCCCGTCGAGCACGAGCCGCTCACTCCACGCCCGCTGCGCCGGCACCGGGTGGATTCCACCGCTGTCCTCGCCACGCGCCAGCCGGTGCAACCGGAGCCCATCGGGACCGAACTGGCGTTGCAGATCGGCCGGACCCAGACTCGCCACCGCGCCCAGGCAATCGAGTCCGAAGGCGGCGAGGCGGGCGGTGACCGCCGGGTCGACGGGCAGAACGTCGAGGGGCAGCGGCGCCAGGAAGACGGCTTCATCGCCGGAGCGAACCCGGCGGATCCGCCCGGGACGGCTTGCTCGTGCCGCGAGACGGGCGACGAATCGCGACTCCGCCACGCCCACGGCGATCTCCACGTCGAGCACGCCGCGCAATCCGCGAGCCACGGCGGATGCCCAGGCAGCCTCATCGGCAAACTCGGCGTGCCGGCCGGAGAGATCGCCGAATGCCTCCTCGTCACCGGCCTCCACCGTGGGCGAGAGCCGGTGGAGCTCGGCGCAGACGGCGGCGCGCAGCCGTGCGATCCCATCGGGATCGAGGGGGACGAACACCGCGGCCGGGCAGGACTGCTGTGCCTGGCGCAGCGGTTGCCCCACCCGCACCCCGGCAGCCAGCGCCGCCTCCGAAGCGGCGACGACCGGGAGGCGCAACTCGGGAGCGCCGCCGAGGATCACCGGCTCCCCACGCAGCTCGGGATAGCGGCGGAGAGCCGCCACAAGCCCGAGGTGCGGATGGCGAGCGCAGAGAACGCGCATCTCAACCTCGAGCCGCCACGCCGGCTACATCGGGAATCGGAAGGACGATCGGCTGCAAGCGCGGTACGACGACACTGGGCAGCCCGACCACCTCGGCGGTGGCGTAGGGACGGGGGTAGCGGAGCAGCACGATTGCCTCGGCGCCGGGCGCGCCGAGCTTGCTCTTGCCGGTGGTGAGCCGCACCCGCAGCCCTGCCACGTCGCCATTGGCGCGCTGCCAGCCGACGGCCGCACAGACGAGCGTGAGCGACGAGGCGTGGCGAAGCGGGGCTGCGACCGGAGCGGGGGTGGCGATGACGCAGATCGCACCGCGCTTGGCCACTGCTTCGGCCAGCGCGGCGAGCGCATGCTCCCAAAGCGACGGCCGTGACTGCTCCCCGCCGAGTGCCACACCCACCCACGGCATGCCCGCGGCCACCAGGGCGCGTGCCATGACCAGCCCACGCTCCCACCTCGCGGGGCCCGGGGAGATCACCAGGCAGGCGTCGAGATCCGCTCCGAGGTCGGCGAGGAAGCCGGGATCGAGCGAGCCCGCAAGATCCACATAGGCGGTGTCATGCGAGCGGCTGGCCAGCGCGACCAGCGACTGGAGCAACGTCAGCCGGCCTGAAGGCCCGCGTCCGGCGGCGGCAAGCAGGGTGACCCTGCCGTGCGGGAGGCCGCCGGGAGTCAGCACATCATCGAGGACCGGCACCGCTGTGGACCACGTGCCTGCTTCCTCCGCTGTTCCGCCACGGCGAAGCGCCTGGGGACCGTATCGGGATCGAAGTGTCGCCAGAGCGGCGGACAGGGAATCGGACATCGCTCCTCACTGGAAATGACCGCCGCCTACTGGGACGGAAAGCAGGAGCGCCGAGGCGGGACGTCAGTGTAGCGAACAGATGTTCGACGCGCAAGTGCCGCACGAGGTCGGCGAAAGGACCTATCTCAGGAGGTCAGCACGCCGACTCTGATCCGAACCTCGCCGTCCCGGAACTAGAGTCCATCGAATGACTGAGATGCTCGCGAGCTACGTCGCCGGCCAGTGGTATACCGCAGCTGACGAGGGCGCGGTGGTGGTCGACGCGGTCACGGGGGACGCGGTCGCGCGGGTTTCGAGCACCGGCCTGGACACGCGAACCATGGTTGATCACGCGCGCCATATCGGCGGACCCGCACTGCGGCGACTGACGTTTCAGGAACGGGCTGCGGCCCTGAAGGACCTCGCCACGTACCTCGATGGCAACAAGGCCGCGTACCACGAGCTGTCGCTCTCGACCGGCGCGACCCGACGGGATTCCACCGGCGATATCGAAGGGGGTATCGGCACAACCTTTGTCTTCAGCAGCCGCGGGCGGCGCGAGCTGCCGGAAGGGTTTCTCCTCACCGACGGGGACGTCGAACCCATCGGTAAAGCGGGGACGTTCGTCGGGCGGCACGTGTACACGTCGCTGCGCGGCGTTGTGCTGCAGGTCAACGCGTTCAACTTCCCGGTGTGGGGCATGCTCGAAAAGCTCGCGCCCGCCGTGCTCGCCGGCGTTCCCACCATCGTCAAGCCGGCGACGCAGACCGCCTATCTCACGCACGCGGTGGTGCGCGACATCATCGCGTCCGGGGCACTCCCCGACGGCGCCGTGCAGCTCCTGTGCGGCAGCGCGGGGGATGTCCTCGATCACCTCGGCGGCGAAGACGTGATCGCCTTCACGGGGAGCGCGAGCACCGCGGCGGTGTTGCGCGGCCAGGACGCCGTGACCGCACGCGCCGCGCGCTTCAACGCCGAGACCAACTCGCTCAACTGCTCAATCCTGGGACCCGACGCCGTGGTGGGCACGCCGGAATTCGACCTGTACATCAAGGAAGTCTCGCGTGAGATCACCACCAAAGCGGGACAGCGGTGCACCTGCATCCGGCGAGCGCTGGTTCCCGAATCGATGGTTGACGACGTGATCGCCGGTGTCCGCGCGAGGCTCGACAAGGTCGTCGTCGGCAATCCGCGCAACGAGACGGTGACCATGGGTGCGCTGGTCAGCCTCCAGCAGCGTGATGAGGTCCGCGCCGCGGTCGCCGAGCTGGCTCGCGCGGCCGAGGTCGTGTACGGCGACCCCATGTCGGTCGACCCGGTGGACGCCGACCCGATGCGCGGCGCGTTCATGGCACCCGTGGTGCTGCTGGCGACCGGCGACCGCGCGGAACCGCACGAGATCGAGGCATTCGGCCCGGTGACCACCCTCATCCAGTACGGCCCGTCGGACGATCTCGGTGCTCTTGCGGCGCGCGGCAGCGGCAGCCTGGTCGGATCGGTCATCTCCTACGACCCGGACTTCGTGCGCGAGGTGGTGACCGGCGTTGCGCCGTACCACGGTCGCCTGCTCGTCCTCGACCGTGACTGCGCAGCGGAATCCACGGGGCACGGGACGCCGATGCCGCAACTCGTCCACGGCGGTCCTGGACGCGCCGGCGGTGGCGAGGAGCTCGGCGGCATGCGTGCCGTCAAGCACTTCATGCAGCGCACGGCGCTCGAGGGGTCACCGGCGGTGATCACGAGGCTCGTGGGTGGCTCCTGATCACCGGGCACGCGCGGCGGCCCTGCCCGTAAACTCGCGGGCGAACGTCTGACCCGGCGAGGAGGTACTGCGTGCGCGTTGCGGTGACCGGTGGTACCGGCTTTGTCGGCATCCACACCGTTCGTGCGCTCAAGGACGCCGGCCACGAGGTGGTGATCGTGGCCCGCGGAACCACCCGTCGCCCCAAGGGCGATCGAAGTCACGTTCGTCCAGGCCGACGTGACCAGCGCACCCAAGCTTGCTGAGGCCTTCGCCGGGTGCGACGCTGTGGTTCACCTCGTCGCGATCATCCAGGAGCGCGGCCGTCAGACCTTCGACCGCGTGAACCGCGAGGGCACCGAGCGAGTCGTCGAGGCGGCCAAACACGCGAAGGTGAGCCATCTGGTGCACCAGGGTGCGCTCGGCGCGGACCCCGACCCGCGGTATCCGTACCTGCTGAGCAAATGGCAGGGCGAGCAGGCGGTCCGAGGCGGCGGCGTCCCGTACACGGCGCTGCGGCCGGGGCTCATCTTCGGGCCGGGCGACGGCTTCTTCACGCTGCTGACCCGGATGATGCGGATCAACCCGGTCATCCCCATCGCCGGCGACGGCCGGACTCTCTTCCAACCGATCTCGATCGGTGACATGACTCGCTGCATCGTTCTCGCCCTCGAGCGGGGACCGGCCCTGCGCGTGTACGAGATCGGCGGCCCCGACCTGATGAGCTACGAGGACATCGTCCGCACGATCAAAGCGGAACTCGGGCTGCATCGTAAGATCGTCCACGTGCCGGTGCCGATGATGATGCCCGCCGCGTTCGCGATGGAGAAGCTCCTCCGTCATCCGCCGGTCACTCGCGACCAGCTCCGCATGCTCGGGCGCAACAACGTCACCCGCGTCAACTCGGTGCGAGTTGGATTCGGTTTCGACGCCGAGCGCTTTGCCGACAACTGCGACTACCTCCACGAGTACTGAGCATGAGTGTCGACGACCGTCTCGCAGAGCTCCACATCGTCATTCCTGAGGCCGGCGTGCCGGTTGCCAACTACGTCACCGCGCGCCGATCAGGCAACCTGCTGTTCCTCTCCGGACACATCGGCAAGCGCGACGGCGAGGTGGTGACGGGCGCGGTCGGCGACGGCGTCGATACCGATACCGCGTACGACCTTGCGCGCCGCGCGGCCATCGACCTCCTGGGGACGGCACGCGCGGCCCTCGGCACGCTCGACAGCGTCGCCGTGATCAAGCTGACCGGATTCGTGCGCAGCGCGCCCGGGTTCACCGAGCAACCCGCCGTCGTCAATGGCGCGTCCGACCTGCTGGTGGCGGTGTTCGGCCCCGAGCGCGGTCGGCACGCACGGAGCGCCATCGGTGTCGCGCAGCTGCCGCTGGGCGCCGCGGTGGAGATCGAGGCGATCTTCGAGGTCGTCGGCCCACCGGCGTCGGTCTGAACCGGTAGGCTCTGGGCGTGCGACCGTACCGGCAACTTGGCGACGTGCCCCGCAAGCGCCACATGCGTTTCTCCGACGACGGGCGCATGGCCTATGAAGAGTTGTTTGGACGCGAGGGCTTCAGCGGTCCGTCCTCCCTCCTCTATCACCGCGGCATGCCCGAAGGCGCGCAGGACGTCAGCGAAGGACCGCGCGATCTCATGACCCCCGAGCACGAGCAGGTGCACACCAACGCCCACCTGAAGGGGTTCGACCTCCCCTCGCAGGGCGACGTCATCACCGGCCGGCGGTGGCTCCTCGTCAACGACGACGTGCACATCGGGCTGGTCGCCCCGGTGAGCGCGCAGCAGGTGCTCTACGTCAACGGGTCCGCCGACGAGGTGCTCTTCGTGCACGCCGGCAGCGGCGCATTGCACAGTCAGTTCGGCCATCTCGCCTTCAAACGGCACGACTACATCGTGATTCCGCGCGGCACCATCTACCGGATCGACTTCGACGATCTTGCCGACGTGCGCCTCCTCTGCATGGAGGTGACGGGGCTGGTTGACGTGCCAGACCGGTACCGCGCACGCAACGGCCAGCTCACCGAGTTCGCGCCATACAGTGAGCGCGACTTTCATGGACCGGACTCACTCGAGAGCAGCGTCGACGGCACCGCGGAAATCTGGCTGAAGCGCTCGAACCACGTGAGTCGCTACATGCTTGATCATCATCCGTTCGACGTCATCGGATGGGACGGGACGATCTACCCCGTGACATTCAACATCCACGACTTCGAGCCGCGCGCGGGCAGGTTCCATGTTCCCCCACCGATCCATCAGACATTCCAGGCGCACAACCTGGTCATCTGCTCGTTCGTGCCGCGCAAGCTCGACTGGGATCCCGAAGCGATCCATCTGCCGTACCACCACAGCAATCTCGACTCGGACGAAGTCCTGTACTACGTCGAGGGCAACTACGCGGCGCGACGCGGCATCAGCCAGGGGTCGTTCACGCATCACGTCGGTGGGCTTCCCCATGGGCCGCAACCGGGGGCGCTCGAGGCGTCGCTCGACCGTCCACGCGAGACGGACGAGCTCGCTGTCATGGTCGACACCTTCCGCCCGTTGCATCGCACCGCGATCGCGCGGCAGATCTACGACCGCGACTACCCGTTCAGCTGGCATACCGGCGGCGTTTCCGGCACGACCAGCATCGCCTGAACGTGGCGATCTCCCGGTGGTCGCGTGCGCAGCTCCAGGACGGTGGCTGGATCCGCCGCATGTTCATGGAGGGCGAGCGGCTTCGCGCTGAATTCGGCGAGGAAACCGTGGCCGACCTGTCCATCGGACAGCCCCTCGAGGCGCCGGAAAGCGTCGTCGAGGCGTTCGCCGCGGCGAGTCGCGAGCGCTTCGTGGGACGCTTCGGCTACATGCCGAACCTCGGCTACGCCGACGTCCGCGAACGCGCCGCGGAGGACGTCGAGTACCCGGGCATCAGCAGCGATTCCATCGCTATGACCCCGGGCGCGGCCGCGGCGATCGCGATCGCGATCCGGACGTTCGTCGATCCTGGCGACGACGTGATCGGCGTGGCGCCGTACTTCCCGGAGTTCCGCCTGTACTGCGAGACCGCATCGGCACGATTCGTTCCCGTGCCCGCGGGTCCCGACCTGCGCCTCGACCTCGACGGCATCAGCGGAGCGCTCTCCGCGCACACAGCCGCGGTGATCGTGAACTCGCCCTGCAACCCGAGTGGCCACGTGCTGGACGGCGGCGAATTGTCGGGACTGGCGGCCGTGCTCGAGGCGCACAACAACAAGCACGACCGCAAGGTGCTGCTGATCATCGACGAGGTGTACCGGCGGCTGACGTATCCGCCGCACCGGCGCGTCGAACCGTTCGACGTCTACGAGCACACCGTGCTCGCCAGGTCGTTCTCGAAGGACCTGGGCGTCGCCGGAGAGCGCATCGGATATCTCGTGCTGCACCCGTCGCTGGTGAGCGCCGAGACCCACCGAGGCCTCGCCCAGGCGTTGCGCGCGCTCGGATTCGTCAACGCTCCGGCCACGGCGCAACGCGCACTCCTCCACCTCGAGTCCTGGGAGATCAACGCCGTCCCATATCGGGAACGTCGCGACATCGTCATGGATCGAGTCCGGGCGGACGGCCTGGAGGCGATCGAGCCGGAGGGTGGGCTCTATCTCTGGTTGCGAAGCCCGTGGCCGGAGACATTGCAGCTCGTCGATGCGCTCACCGCGCGCCGCGTGCTCGTGACACCCGGAATCGCGTTTGGTGTGCCTTCACACCTGCGACTGTGTTTCAGCGCCCCCCGGCGCAAACTCGAGATGGCGATGGGGGTGCTTGGCGAGCTGGCGGCGAACCCGATCTCAGCCTGAGCGGGACCCAGACGACGTTTGTGAGGGTCGCACCGGGACGTCGTGCTGAAACATGTTGAAGAGCAGCAGGAGCGACGGAACCAGGATGGCGGACCCGATCGCGAGGGCCACCAGAAGGGGAAGCAGCGTCTGATCCGGCGCTGCCGCGCCACTCACCGTCACCACTCCCGAGAGGACGTCGGGATACTGTCCGACTCCCCACGCCCAGAGGACAGCCACCACGGCGAGAGCCGCCGTCATGCGCACCGCAACGAAGTGTTTGCGCAGGAGCAGCAGGATCGACAACCCCCCGAAGATGATGCTCGCGAGCACGAGGGGAAGACCGCGGTGGGCGAGGCCGTCAAAGAGCCGTGGTGCGTCCGCGTGAAGGATGCCGATCCCGGCGAGGGCGGTGATCCCGGTGATGACCCCCATGACGAGCGCCCGTCGCTGAAAGTACATCGCCAGCTCGGTCTCGTGATGCCGTTCGCAGTCTCGCGTCAGGTAGACCGCAGCCAGGTACGCGGACACTTCCACTGCGAGGGCGCCGCCCAGAATCGAAGATGGGTTGAGCCAGCTGGTGATGATGTTGCCCTGCGCAATCCCCAATGGGACCCGCCCCGACGCGATCGCTCCGGCCACTGTTCCGAGAAAGAACGGCGTCAGCACCGACGACGTCGCGAACACAGCGCCAAAGAGGCGTTGCAGGGAGACTTCTCTGACAGCACCACGAAACGCGAAGGTGGAACCCCGGAGGATCACGCCGAACGCCGCTGCTGTCAGCGGGATGTACAGAGTCGAGGCGATCGCGGCGAAGACAGTGGGGAACGCGGTCCACGTGACCACCAGAGCAAAGATGAGCCAGACGTGATTGGCTTCCCACACAGGACCGATCGATTCCTCGATGCGGTGGCGTCTCGGAGCACCCTCGGTTGCCGAGCCCGCGAGTAAATCCCAGAGTCCAGCACCGAAATCAGCCCCGGCGAGCAACACATACGCGGTGATGCCACTCCACAGAAAGCCGAGCACGACGTTAGCCAGCATCAGGTCGCTCGGCATTGGTGCGCGCGATGTAGCGCAGCACGAACAGCGTCACCGCGGTCAGCACGGTGTAGACCACGAGCATGACCACGAGACCCCAGTACAGGCCTGGCGCCGGATTGACCGCATCCGACGTGCGCATCACCTGGTACACGATCCAGGGTTGGCGTCCCACCTCGGTGGTGATCCATCCACATTCCATCGCCACCACCGCGCCCGGCCCCGCCACCAACGCGGCGCGTAGGAACCAGCGCGAGACTGGTGGGCCGCGCCGCCGGATCCAGCGGATCAACAGCCAGAGTCCAAGGCCGAGCAGCAGAAAGCCGATGCCGACCATGATGTTGAACGAGAGATGAATGAGCGTGACCGCCTCGGGTCGGTCCGCCGGCGGGACGCTATCGAGACCGACGACGGTCGCGTTCGCATCGCCCTTGGCGAGAAATGCGAGCACGTGGGGCAGGACGATCGCGTACTGCAGCTGCCCGTTGATGAACAGGCCACCGATGTGCTCGCCGGCGCCGGCTTCGGTATGCGCCAGCCCCTCCATGGCGGCGAGCTTGATCGGCTGATTGTCGGCGACCTCGCGCGCCGCGATGTCGCCGACAACGATCTGAGCGGGCGTGATCAGAGTCGCAACGATCAGCGGAAGCAACAGCCCGAGCCTGTGGTAGCGGTCATTCCGACCCCGGAGCCGCGCCGCCGCGTACACGCTCGCAACCAGAAACCCCGTGACCATGAATGCGGCGAGGATCATGTGGATCGTCTCAACCGGGGTTGCGGGATTGAACATCGCCACCAGCGGCTGTGGATCGGTGACGCGTCCGTTGACCAGTGTGAAGCCCTGCGGGTCGTTCATCCACGAGTTGGCAGTCACCACGAAGAACGCTGAGGCGATGCCGGCGATGGCGATGGGGATCCCGCTGGCGAGGTGCCGCATCGGCGTGAGCCGGTCCCACGCATGGAGATAGATCCCGAGAAAGATCGCCTCGATGAAGAAGGCGAACCCCTCCAGTGCGAACGGCAGGCCGAGAACGGCGCCGAACTCTCCCATCAGCCTGGGCCAGAGCAGGCCCATCTCGAACGAGAGAATGGTCCCCGAGACGGCGCCGACCGCGAAGAGGACGCCCGCTACCTTCGCCCAGGTGTGAGCAAGCCGCATTGCGTCTGCATCTCCGTGGATGCCTCGCCACTCGGCGATGAGGATCAGCGCTGGAAACCCCACGCCGAGGCACGCGAAGACGATGTGCCAGCCGAGAGAGAGGCCCATCTGGGCGCGTGCGGCTCCAATGTTTGACGCCGCATCGCCGATCACGCTCACCACCCCCCTCCTGCGGTTGCAAGCACGGACGGTAGCTTACGCAGGAGGGCGTGTCTCGTCGGGCCGCACGTAGCGCGGGACGTCACCCTCTCCGACATCGAGGGCGCTCAGGCTGGTTGCCAGATCTGTCAGCGCGTCGGTGAGCTGCTCGAAGGAGACTGCGTTGAGCCCGGCGACGGTCTGTTCGGCCACACGCCGCCATGCAGTCTTCAGCTTCGGCAGCAGCGCGATGCCCTCATCCGTCAGTTCGACGATCGTGGCCCGGCCGTCGGTTGGAGATGGGCGGCGAACCACAAGGCCGGCCGCCTCGAGCTGACGAACGCTCAAGGTGATGGTCGGCGGCTCGTAGCCGCTTGCAGTCGCGAGCTGGGCCTGGGTGCTGGGACCGGCGGCTTCGAGCTCGAGGAGCAGCAGCTTGTGGCCGGGGTGGATGCCAAAGGGGGCGAGCGCGGCGATGGCGAGCGCTCGGTGGCGGATGCCGATGGCGCGGATCGCTTCGTTGAACGCGTCGGCCTGATCGAAGTTCATCAACGAGCCTCTTGACTTCTGGATAGTTAGTTGTCTAACCTTTAGGCGCCTAAGGTTAGGCCCCTAACTAAGTCTACTGCTGGGCGCGTCGGCGTCGCAGCTGTGCCATCAGCCACGGTTACACGAGGAGCCCTGACATGACCACCACAACCATGGACCGCACCGCATCGGCGACACGACCTGGGCTGGCCAGAGCGTTCACGGTCGTCGGAGCGGCGATCGCAGCCGTCGCCATCTGGGGCATATCGGTGCCACTTCTGGGCGCGCACCTGCTCGTCCGTTTCGGCTCGGGCCCTGCTCAGAGCGTCGGGGTCGACTACATCATCGGCGCAACCGTGATCGCGTCCCTAGCCGCCTGGGGTGTGCTCGCACTGCTCGAGCGACGGACTCCCCGTGCCCACACGATCTGGACTGCGCTCGCGGTGGTCGTGCTGATTGCGTCGCTCAGCCTGCCCTTTATAGCGGCAACAACCACGTCGGCCCGTGTGGTCTTGGTTGTAATGCATGTGGCCGTCGCGGCTGTCCTCATTGTCGGGTTGCTCCGCGCTGGAGCACCGCAACAGCGTCGCTGAACGTGGCGTCGATCAGCTCCACGAGCTGATCGCGGACGGCTGCCGGACTACGACTGCTAAATAATGGGCAGGTGGCTCACAACGTTGCTCTGGTTCTCGGTGGTGGCGGGGCTGCTGGAAATGCGTGGGAGATCGGTGTCATCGCAGGCTTGGCCGAAGCTGGTCTCGATATGACAGAGGCCGCCGATCTGGTGATCGGCACCTCGGCCGGTGCCACCGCGGCAGCGCACGTGCGCAGCGGTGTGCCGGCGGCCGAACTGCTGGCATCGGTGCTATCCACGCCGGTTCAACCTGTCGGGCAGAGCCGGGAACGGCCGCCGTCCTTGCCCATCGCAACGGTGTTCGAGCGGATGAGGGCCATCGGCGCCGCCGCCACCTCTGCAGCCGATCTACAGCGTGCGATGGGCGCGTTCGGGTTGGAGAGCGACTCCACGCTGGGACCCGAGGCGGGGGGACAAAGGCGTGCGATGGTCGCGGCCCGGTTGCCCAGCTCAGAGTGGCCTGACAGGCCGATGATCGTGGTGGCCGTCAACGCGCATACGGGGGAGCTGACTGCGTTCGACCGCGAATCCGGCGTCGAGCTGGTGGACGCGGTCACGGCGAGCACTGCGGCGCCCGGTCTGGTCCCCACCGTCAGCATCAACGGCGCGCGCTACATCGACGGCGGCGTGCGCTCCGTCGACAACGCCGACCTTGCCTCGGGTTATGCAAACGTCGTGGTGCTCTCGCCGCTGGGCGGACAGGGCGGGGCACCGCCGGAAGGCCGGTTCGAGGGCCTGCGCAGATTTCCGGGCGCGGACCTGGGTACCCAGGTCGAGGGACTGCGCAAGCAGGGCAGCCGCGTCGAGGTGATCACGCCGGACGCCGATTCTCGAACCGCAATGGGCACGAACCTGATGGATCTCGCGACCCGCATCCCCGCCGCGCGTGCCGGTTTCGCCCAAGGCAAGCAGGAAGCGAGCCGCGTGACGTTGCTCTGACGATTGCACAAGGAGGTGCTATGGCCAGCGTACTGCACGAAATCGTCGTCGACTGCCGCGATGCCGAAGCTCAGGCGGGGTGGTGGTCCCGGGTCCTCGGCTGGCCTGCCGTCTATGACGAGAGCGGCTTCTGGTGGATGTCGTCGGACGGCACCGAAAACGCAACGCTGGCGCTGTGCTTCATCCCCGTGCCCGAGGGCAAGACGGTGAAGAATCGCATCCACCTCGACCTCAATCCCTCGGGATGCGAGCAGGCCGAGGAGCTGGAAAGGCTGCTGTCACTCGGCGCGCGCCACAAGGACATCGGTCAGGGCGCGGATGTCTCGTGGGTCGTGTTGGAGGACCCTGAGGGCAACGAGTTCTGCCTGCTGCGCACCAGGAAGGATTAGTCACACGCCTCGCTCAGGCTGGCGCCTCACCAGCACTCCGGGAACCTTACCGAGAACCGGCCTGGCGGGAAGGGGGGGATTCGAACCCCCGGAGGGACTTAAGATCCCTCACCCGCTTAGCAGGCGGGCGCTTTCAGCCTCTCAGCCACCTCCCCAGGCCGGGGTCAGTATATGTCGTGTCGGTCTCGCAACCATCTCAAAAATCGTCGCTCGTACAGTAGGCCCGTGGTCCACGCGCAGAGGGGGACCGCCGCCATCCTGGCCCTCGGGCTGGGTGCCGTTGCGCTTGCCATGACACCGGTTCCCGCGAACGCAGCGATGTACCGGCTTCCAGTCGGCACGCAGCGAATGCAGATGCCGCTGGACTGCGAGGCGACGTCGCTGACGATCGCGCTCGGCTCGGTCGGCGTGCACACCACCCAGCAGTACGTCCAAGGTCACTTCCCAACGGACAGCCGTGCCCCGGTGCTCGGGGCCGACGGTCTCCCCGCGAAGTGGGGAGACCCATATGTCGATTTCGTTGGCCACGTGATGGGCTCGGAGCCCGGCAGCAACCCGCACTGGACCGCGTACGCAGGCTGGGGTGCGTATGCGCCAGTGGTTGCTCACGCCGCGCAATCGCTCGGCGTGCCGGTGGCGGCTCAGCTCACCGGCTGGAAGCCGCCGGCGCTCTATGCCGCGGTCGAAGCCGGTCACCCCGTGCTGGTCTGGACAACCGTCGATTACTCGTCCCAGACCGCACGTACCTGGGTCGGATGGGACGGCCGGACGGTGCCATGGACCGAGGCCGGCCATGTGGTCGTGCTCATGGGTGTGAACACGTCCGCGGGGACTCTCGAATTCAGCGACCCCCTGACCGGTTCGTACAACGGCACCACCATGGCACAGTTCGCTCGAACCTTCACCATCTACGGCGACATGGCAATCGTCATCGAGCGCACCGCGCACGCTGCCTCGGCAGCACCACACGCTAGCCGGCACATTGCTGCACCAGCTCATCCCACCGCGCGTGTCATTGCGGCGGCGACTGCGCGCCCAGTTCCCTGGTTCCCGATCCACCACGTCAGGGTGCCCAGCGGGTCGAATGTGGACAGCGCCGGCGTTGACACTCCCGCGAACGTCGGCGTCGTCACCAGCATCACCGCGACCTCCATGCAAGGCGCTGGTCTCAGTGCTCTTCTGCTCGCCGCCGGAGTGCTCGTTCCGGCAGCCGGCCTGCTGTTTGCCGTCCGGATGCGCAAGCGACGCCGTCAATGCGCTGGGTGACCTTCGCTCCCTCGACGTCGTCCGGTGAACGCACCGGAATGCTGGTCGACGGACGCATCCATGCGTGCGAGCCGGGCATCACCCTGGTGAGCCTTCTCGGTGACGACGGCACGCGGCTTGCCGAGGCAGGTGAGGTCGCTCGCGCCAATCCACGTGACGTCTTCGAGCTCGACGACGTCAAGACGCTCGCGCCGATCCCCAGACCACCGACGGTGCGCGACTTCTATGCGTTCGAGCAGCACGTACGCACGGCGCGGCAGCGCCGTGGCCTCGAGATGGACCCGGATTGGTATGAGCTCCCGGTCTTCTATTTCAGCAATCCCTACGCGACGTCTGGCCCTGACGTCGACGTCGCCATCCCACCTGGCTGTGCGGAGATGGACTACGAGCTCGAGGTCGCTGCGATCGTCGGCGCAGGCGGCACCGACCTCACTCCCGATGCAGCAGAGCGCAGCATCGCCGGTTATTGCGTGATGAACGATTGGAGTGCCAGGGATATCCAACGCCGGGAGATGAAACTCAGCCTGGGGCCTGCGAAGGGGAAGGATTTTGCGACCTCGATCGGGCCGGTCTTCGTGACGCCGGATGAGCTCGAGAACACGCGACGCAACACGAGCTTCGACCTCGAGATGACGGCGACCGTGAACGGCGTCGAGTACTCGCGCGCGTCGCTCGCGGACATCTACTGGAGCTTCGGCGAGATGATCGCGTACGCATCTCGCGGCACGCGAGTCGAATCCGGAGATGTGATCGGTTCGGGTACCTGCGGCACCGGCTGTATCCTCGAGCTGTCCCTGGTGCACGGCACCGATCGGTACCCGTGGCTGCAGCCGGGCGATGTCGTCGAGCTGCGCGTCGACCGTCTTGGAGTGCTCCGCAACCGCGTTGTCACCGGCCCACCGTTGCGGGCCCTGCGATGAGCATCCGGGACGATTATCTCGCGCGTCTCGACGCCGTCGAAGCACAACTCGCTGCGGCAGCCGCGAGCGAGCCGTCGCCCGGAGCGCTCACCGGAGCAGATCCGGAGAGCGGTGAGCGCTGGGATCGCGGCCAGGTGTGGGCGCATGTGTCCGAGTTCATCCCGTACTGGATCGCGCAGGCGGGGCCGGTGCTGCGCGGTCAGCCATCGGGCGAGCCCGTGCCGTTCGGCCGGACCAAAAGCGACCCCGAGCGTATCGGCGCGATCGAGCGGGACCGTCGCGAGCCGGTGTCAATGCTGTGGGGCGACACCCTTTCCGATGTCGCCGGCCTGCGCGAGTTCCTTGCGGGCGTGGAACCTGGTCAGTGGGATGCCCGTGGACTGCACCCCACCCTCGGTGCCATGACCATTGACCAGCTGGTCGAGATGTTCCTCGTTGGCCACCTGGAACAGCACGCGGATCAACTCGAAGGGATGGGCCCAGCGGCCGCTTAGCGGTGCTTCTTGCGACGGTGGTGTCGCGGCGATACCACCGGAACCACCGGCTCCGGCAGGGCGTCGGAGGCATCGACGAGCCCTGCCTCCTCCATTGCGCCAGGCTCGTCCATCCAGCTTCGAGCTGTGACTCGCGGTTGGCGAAACAGACGGGTCAGGCGTCGATCAGCGTTGCGCCGAAACGTCTCCGCGTCACTGACGGCGAAGTTCGGGAGATATGGAGGGACATCCGCCCCTGGTCCCGTCGGCCCAAGACCGTCCGGGTAGGGTCGGTTGGTCCCAATCGCAGGGTCCTTGTTCGGCTCTCCACGGAGGCCGTACCAGAAGAGCACTACCAGGAACGCAAAGATGCAGCCGACGAAGATCAGGAGGGCCAGCACATCGACCATCGTCGCGGTCTAGAGCTCGGACGTCAACGAGACGGCTCTGCTGTGCGTGCGTCGGGATCGCGCCGGAATTGGCGCGGGGACTTTGTTCGGCAGTCCCTTAAACTGAGCGGAACCCACGCGGAGGGATGCCGGAGCGGTTGAACGGAGCGGTCTTGAAAACCGCAGGGGCCGCCAAGCCCCCGGGGGTTCGAATCCCTCTCCCTCCGCCCACGATGGGTCAACACATTGCCGTCGGTGACGAGTTGACGTATCTCGGAGCGTACGCGCGCGAGACTCCTGCTGACACACCCCGGCTCGCGCAATGGTGTCGCACCCGTCAAGGGTTGTCTTCTGCGCTGAACCGGTCACGATCTCGGCACCGTCCACGGATGGCATGCGCCCTCCGTCCCGACCTTGCTGAGAATAAGCGGTGGTCATAAAAGTCTGCTGCCCGACGTGCTGGAAATGGTCGGAATTGGGGACGGTGATGTCGTGCAAGCGTTGCGGCACGCCGCTGATCCTTCCCGATGGTCGTCGCGCTGATGAGGTTGCTGCGATGCCACCCGCCACTGAGGTCATGGCGCCGCCCGAGCCTCCGCCGCTGGAACTCGAACCAGTGGGATGGTCGATCCGCGCTCGCTGACGCATGCAGCGATAACGTCACGGACGTGGCACCGTCCGAGAACGGCGCCCGACCTCGGAGTGACCGCTGCAGAGAATGAGCGGTGGCCGCCACCGCACCTCAAGCCGTCTGCTGCCCCACCTGCTGGAAGTGGTCGGAGCTGAAGAGCTCGACCATATGTAAGCGTTGCGGCTCGCCGCTCGTGCTGCCCGACGGCCGTCGGCTCGACCAGGCGCGGGACGGCACGGCCCCTATCGCGATTGCGATGAATGCCCCGACCGTGTCGCTCGCACCGCTCACGGTGGGAACCGATTGGGTCGCCATCGCCCGCTGGATCACCTTCGTCTATGCCGCGCTGCAGATCCTCGCCATCTTTGCGATCGGATTGCTCATTCCGAGCATCACCGTCCCGGTGCAGGATCCGAGCACCGGAACGATCGTCGATCAGACCCTGAACATTCGCCCGTTTCTCGCGCTTGTCGCGTTCATTGCGATCATCTTCTACGCGGTCATCGTGTGGCTCATCAAGTACGGCATTGCGCGCGCTATCGTCCTGGTGGTCGTGCTGCTGCAGGCGCTTGCTGCCGTAACGCGCCTGAACGCCGAGACGTCGGCCGGGGTGGTCGCGACGATCGTCGATCTGCTCTGCGATGCGGGCTACGCCTACGTGCTGGTCATGTCATTTGTATCGCGTCCTCGCCCCGCGCCGATCAACAGCGGAGCCGTAGCAACGCTGCCGATGGCAGTCGCCCCGCCGCCGCCGCCACCTCCCGCTCCGCCGCCGCTTGTCCCGCTTCCGCCCCCTACCTGAACCCTGTCACTGACCACAATCGAGCTGCCGGCGACTGGACATCTCGGCGTCACCATCGCTCAATCAGGCGGTGCACTCGCCCTCCGCCGACGGAGGGCAGAGATGACGGGGTGGGGCGCGATGAGCCGGGCGTCCGCAGCGCGGTGCCCGGCTCATCGCAGGCCGAGGCGAGCTACCCGACCGCGACCTCGAGGACGCGGGTTCCCCAGTTGCTGAGCCCATCGGGGGTCTGGCTCGACTTCGGCGGGACGTACTCGGTGGCAAGCCACACTGCCTGAGCCGATGGGTCGATCACCGCCCACGAATAGTCGCCCCACCGCGTCGACGTCTTGGCATAGGGACCGGTCCCCGCCGCCGCGATGTGGATCGCGCCGAAGCTGGACTGTCCAGCACCGAGTGCCGCGTACGCTGCGCTCGGATAGTGGCCCGCGCCGGTCACAGTGAACACCATCGCACCGTCTCCTGAGGACAGCGTCTGGAGCGCCGGGTAGATCACGTTGTTGCCTGCCGCGACAACGTAGCCCTGGTGCACGATGACGGACGCGCCGATGTGCGTTCCGCTCAACGTTGGACGGACGTTGAACCATGCTGCGCCGGCGCGCGGGGTCGAGTCGTGAGCAATCGTCACGACGCTGGTCAGTTCGCCCCAGATCGTTCCGTTGATGTACTGGGTTTGCTGCATACGATCGTCACCGGAATCGATGGTGCTCGTCGAACCCTTCTGGGCCGCGGCCGGGGGAAGTCCGTATGCCTCTGACGTGATCACCGTGCTCGATAGTGTGGGCAGCTTGCCGCTCTGCACCGCCGTGCGATTGGTCATCGCCCAGACACCGAGACGGGTGTCACCGGTGCCGTTGGGATCGAGTGAGTTGAGGAAGAACTCGGCATTCGGCGCACCGGTACTGATTGCCGGCTGCACGGAGGTCGCGACATTGCCGCCGATCGTGAGGTTCGCGAAGTGCGCGAAGTGGACCGGTGCGCCGGCCACCAGGTCCTTCTTGGAGAACGCGTAGACCTGGGCACCGCTGAATGCTGACCCCAGAATGGAGAACTCGTTGGTGGTGACGTACAGGTTGTCCTGATCGATGCCGAGCGTCGGCTGGTCACCGAAGCATGGGCATCCGTTGCCTGTCGCGTCGGTGGTGTCGATCTGGTACTGGGTCCAGATGTTCTCCGGGTTGCCCGACGCGTTCACCGCGATGTCGAGCTGGGAGGACTTTCCATCGGGAACCTCACCGCCGCTTAGGAACAGGATGGTTGCGAACCACGTGTTGGTGGTCGGGTCGTAGTAGCAGCGAGGATCGCTGGTGAACTGCGTGGACCCCTGGTCGAAGAGGTCGTTGACATTGCTCGGGCCAATCAGTGTGTGGCCGGTGGTCTTGAAGATCCGGAAGGCCGAGTTCACGGGCTCGAGTACGTAGCCGTTCCCGACGCACAGTCCCTGATCGGGCGGCTCGAATTGCTGGTTGAAATTGGTACGACGGCTGTCGTTGCTGCTGGTGCCATTGAAGTTCTGCAGCAGTGAGCTCGTCACCGATGCGGTCGCGGCAGCGGCCGTGGGCGCACTGACCTGGGACGACGCGGCTCCATGGGTCCGCGGCGTTATGCGGACGCCTCGCTGAGCATGCGTTGCCGCTGGGCTCGCGGCGGCGGGCACTTGGTGCGAGGGTGCGACGAGGCCCACGGTTCCACTCGCATAGGTCGTCGCGGTCGATGCCGCCGCCACGTCTGGTTTGGAGAATGGGGCGGCCAGGGCGATGCCCGTGGCACCGATGACCGCTCCCAGGAAGACTCGACGCACGTTGTTGTCGCCCATTTCCACCACCTCTGCTCTTGGTCCTACCCTGGCCAGATCGCGGGGCGACCCAACACCCGGGATGATAAGCACACGCCCCACCCCTCCGCTGGAGCTCAGTCGCTGCGAGATCGCTCGCCGTGACGGTCGCTGACTGGAACCAGGCGACCCGCGACGCCGTTCGCAGCGGCTACGGCGTCCGCAGGAACGTCTTGAGATCGATCAGCCAGAGGTGCAGAGCAACCGACCCCGACTGTAGGACTCCCGCGTGCACCAGCACCGGCTGGTACGCCTGCAGCGAGCTGAGCGCGGCCGTGAACCCCTCACCGTTGAGGCTCATCAGAAGTATCTGCGCCGGGTGTCGCTGCTCGAAGAACACCTTGTCGAGCGGTGTGAGGTTACCGAGCTCGCTGGGCATCGAGTCGAAGAAGGCATGGAAGATGCCGATCGGCTCGCGCAGCTCCTTGAGCTGTTCCGCGTTCCACCACATCAGCAGCTGCTCGCCGGAGTACGCGGCAGGACCGACAAATGTCTCCATCCCCGTCGTGTCCGCATACAGATCCACCCACGTCGAGTTGTTGCCCCAGGCGGGATCGTTGCCACCGAGTGTGTACGCGTAGTCGGGGAACGTGTCGACGACCGTGCCGCGTTCGTGCTTGTGCTGAGTTGGCGTCACGGTGAGCACCAGCAGACCGGCAACGATTGCGGTGAGAGCACCACCCACCATGAGCCGCGAGCGCACGATGTCGTGCGACCCCGCCTCGCGCCTGGCCACCCAGGCGAGCAGCACGATCGCAACCACGATCAGGAGCCCGACAGGCATCCAGCCGAACTGCGGCACGCTGGGGGTTATTTCGAAGACCAGCGGCACTGCGACGAGCACAACCGGGACGAGCCACCGGTAGCGAGCGTGCTCGAGGATCGGCGCGCCCAGCTCGGCGATGGTGATTGCGAGGGTCAACAGCACCGATCCCCAAAGCAGCGACGAGAAGTAATGCACCTCGAGCACCTGCGTGCTGCCGATGAACTGCAGGATCGCGTAGATCACGATCTGGAATGCGCACGCCACGCTGACGATGAGCTGAGCGGTCGGAATCGAACCGAGGCGGCGCCCGATCCGCGCAAAACGGTCCCTGGCCAGGAAATCCTTGAGCCGGCCTCCAAATGCTGCATAGCACGCGAGGCCCACGGCGGGCGGCACCAGCAGATAGGTGATGTACGGGGCCCAGAGCGGTGACCGGGAGTGGTTGACGATTGTTTGCGCCGGCTCCGCCAGGTAGATCAGCGACTGGATCGTGGTCAGGATGTAATCCCACGGCCCGATCAGCGCCGCCGACGCAATCATGAGCAGGCCGGTGACCGCCAGGGCCACCACGACCATGACCGACAGGTCTCGCAGCAGCTTCTGCCGGTCGCGCTTGCGCCGGACGAGCCAGTACGCGATGACCGTTGCAATGACCAGGGGCGCAGACGATGCCAACGCCCAGACCGCCAGCGTGAACAGCACTGCCGCGCCGATCAGCCAGCCGATACGGCGCCGCTGCGACGGCATCGCCAGGCAGGCAAGGCCGCCGATCAGGTAGGAGACACCGGCCGAATCGGGGAAGTCGGTGCCCCAGGCCAGGATGATGACCGGGCAGCTGAGAATGACGATGACGGCGATGACGCCGGCGACACGGTTGTACAACCGCTTCAGCAGCAGGTACGCCGGCACCACCGCGATGAGTGCCAGGACGTAGCGGAACACGACGAACCCTGGAAGACCGCCGAACAACAGGTAGGCGATGCGACCGGGCACCAGGAAGCCCACCCGCGCACCCTCACGCAACCGTTCGGTCGGCTGGAACACCGCTGCATAGCGGAAAAAGATGTCGTGCGGGTCGATGATGAACGTCGTGTGCATCGCCGGATCGTTCAGATCCGGCGGCGCCATCAACGTGAGTTGGAGCCCGAAGAACGCAGCCGCCGGGCTGAGGATGAGGAGCAATGCCTCGGCGCAGACACGCCAGAGCGAGCGATGCTGCCCCGGCGCAGCGTCACCGAGCCGATCCTGGGGAGCTCGCACGGGCACAGGATAGGGACTCGGCGGGAGCTGGCGATCTCAGCATCACCGGCGGGCCGGCCGTGGCCGTCACCGCACGTGCTGGGCGCCGCTCCACTGGTCGATGTCGGTGATGAAGTCGATCAGTCCCCGGAAGTAGGTCACCTGGTCGTCATACATGGCCATGTGACTACCTTTTCGGCAGAGCAGGAACCGACCGTGGGGAATGCGGCCCGCCACCATCTCCATGTGGGCAGGATCCATGGTGTCGTGGGTCGCGCCGATCACGAGGGTGGGTGCGTTGATGCTCTCCAGGTCGCTGGTCCTGTCCCAGTCCGCGAGGATCCCGCTGGCACCGAGCTCGCTCGGTCCCTGCATCGGCACGTAAATCGAGCGGTTGATGTGAGCGAATGAGCGGTTGACGGGTTCGGGCCATTCCTCTGCCGGGAGGCGCAGCACATGGTCCATGTAGTGCGGGTTGAGCAGCTCCATGTACCGAGGCGTTTCCGTGTCTCCCGATGCCTCGAGCCGCTTGATCTCCGCAACCACGTCCTGGTCCATCGCCGGCATGAGCACGGAGCGCGCGTACTCGTTGTACGCGGGAATGCTCATCATCATGTTGGAGATCACCAGTCCCTTGAGGTGCTGCTGATGGCGCAGCGCGTACTCGGTGGCGAGAATGCCGCCCCAGGAGTGGCCGAGCAGAAAGAAGTTGCGGGCATCCAGGCCGAGCGCGATGCGTACCTGCTCGACCTCGTCGACGAACCGGTCCACCTGCCAGAGCTCGGGTTCGTCAGGCTGGTCGCTGTATGTCGAACCGAGCTGGTCGTAGTAGTAGTACTCGATGTTCGCCGCCGGAAGGTAGCTGTCGCAGGCTTCGAAGTACTCGTGGGTCGCCCCCGGTCCTCCGTGCAGGAGCAGGAGCTTGGCGGTGGGATTGTTGCCGAAGCGCTTGGTCCAGACGCGGAACCGCCCCTTGGGGGTCGTGATCGGAATCATCCTCGCGCCGCCCCCGAGGATATCGTCCCGACCAGTGTTGTCCAGGTACTCCTCGGCGTTCATCGACTCTCCTGTTGGGGGTCTGCGTTGTCAGTCGTTCGGAGGCGACAGCGTATCCAACAGGACCGACTGCCTACCGGGCGAGACCGACGGCCTACCGGGTCGGAGGGCCACCTCTGCCGCGGAACTCGGCCACTGCTCTGGCGATGCTCTCCTGCAGGTAGCGATAGAAGAGCTGGCGCTGCGCGACGTCGATGGCGACGTCAACATCGTCACCCATCCGGCGGCGGGCGATCCAGGGCGGGATGCCATCGGCGACCATCTCGCTGCCGACGTTGATGCGCACCAGCGAGTCGTTCTCCTCAGACACGTTGACGCTCACCTTGAGCACCAGGCCGGTGTGCTCCACGAGCCGCCAGCTTCGTTCCCAGCGAAGGTGGCGGCTCTGGTCGCGGGACAGGCGGACGGCATCGTCCGCGACAACCGATTCGCCCTCGCGAGCCGCTGCTTGCAGCTGCGTCCGGATGTGCTGGTCCAGCTCGCGCGAGATCCAGTTCACCAGCGATGGCGTGCGGTCGTTCAGGTCGGGGCGACCGTTGGGATCGCTTGCGAGGGGTCCGATCGCGCGGACCGTGCTCGCATGGCGGCGGCAGTACGGGACTCCCTCGATCAGGTCGCCATGCTGTGCGCAGAAGGCGACCTGGCACATGTGGCCCCTTCGATCGCGGTACTCGCAGGTGAGCGCGTTGTCGTTCAGGCACCCGGGCACGCTGCATTGGACGCCGGTGGGCGGGGGCTCGGGCGGCGGCGGCTCCGAGGGTTCCGGGCGCCGGCGCCGGAAAAAACTGGTCATCGACGGAACTCCACGGAGCCCCCATCCTAACCCGCAACACCGCGCAGAAACTACCCGAGGTCCTCGAGCCCGCCTGTCTCGGCGAAGATCAATTCCTCGGCGATATTCGTCACCCGATCACCGATCCGCTCGAGGTAGTGAGCGACGAAGACAAGTCCGGTCGCCCGCGGCGCAAGACTCCCGTCGGCTGTCATCTGGTCGACGTACAGGGAGAATATCTGTCGATACTTCATGTCGACCATGCTGTCGCGGCGCGCGATGTCGCGCGCAGCGAGGGTATCGTGCGCCTCAAAAGCCGCGAGAATGTCGCGCACCTGTGTTTCGGCCTGCTCCGCGAGCGCTCCCAGCGGTTCCGATGACGGTACGTCCGGCAGCTCGGTCATCGACCTGCCGATCCTGGCGATGGACACGCAATGGTCTGCCATCCGCTCCAACTCCGAAGCCATGTGATCGAAGCCATGAATGTCGCGCAGGTCGCGCGCCACAGGAGCCTGGGTAAGGATCACGTGAAAGCAGGCATCGCGGATCTTTCGGTGTTGCTCGTTGATAGCGGCGTCGCCCTCGATGACCGCTGTGCAGATATCAGGGTTGCGTTCACGCAGACCCCAGACGGCCCGTTCGATGGCGACCTCAACTTGCTTGGTGAGCTCGACGATCGCTGTGCGGATTGCGTCAAGCTCCGCCTGAAGGACGGGCCGATGGGTGGCCGGCGTGCTCGCTGGAGTTGTCTGGCTCATCCGAACCTCCCCGTGATGTAGTCCTCAGTGCGCTTGTCCACGGGGTCGCTGAACATCTCATCGGTTTTCCCGAGCTCAACCAGTTCTCCCGCGCGTCCCTCGCCCATGAGCATGAATGCTGTGTAGTCGCTGACCCGCGCCGCCTGTTGCAAATTGTGGGTCACGATGATGATCGTCACCGTCCCGCGCAGCTCCCGCATCAACTCTTCGATCCGGAGCGTCGAGATAGGATCAAGTGCGGCGCATGGCTCATCCATGAGGATCACATCGCTCCCCGCAGCCAAGGTTCGGGCCAGACACAGGCGCTGCTGTTGTCCGCCCGAGAGCCCGGTGGCTGCCGATCTGAGACGGTCCTTCACCTCCTCCCACAGCCCCGTTTGTCGGAGACCGCGCTCGACGGCATCATCGAGCGTCGTCTTGGATTGGCGACCGTCGAGACGGAGGCTGTAGATGACGTTGTCGTAGATGCTCATTGGGAACGGCGCGGGACGCTGGAACAGCATGCCAACGCGCCGACGCAAACTCGCGACATCGACGTCCGACGCATAGATGTTCTGATCGCCGACCAGGACCTCACCCTCGAGGGTGAACGAAGGGATCAGGTCGTTGATCCGGTTAAGGCTTCGCAGCAGGGTCGACTTCCCGCAGCCGGACGGCCCGATGATCGCGGTGATCTCACCGTGCGGTGCCGAGATGGAGACGTTGCGAAGCGCAAGGAATGACCCGTAGTGCGCATTGACGTTTCGGGTACTCACGGCAGGGTCATCCACCTGCACGATGCTTGGTCGCGCGGGACGTCCCTTCCCGCGCTCGGATTCGTCCAACCGCCCCAGGATGCTCAACTCACTCGCCATCTCAACCCACCCTACCACTCACATATGCATCGGTCGCGGCCTCAACTGGGGATCCAAATATCTGATCGGTTGCGCCGAATTCAACCATCCGACCTGGCTCGCCGGCGTGTTCAATCGTCATGAAGCCTGTGAATTGCGATACCCGCGTTGCTTGCTGCATGTTATGCGTCACGATGATCACGGTGTACTGATCGGCGATCTCGCGAATGAGTTCTTCGATCTTGAAGGTCGCGATAGGGTCCAGCGCGGAGCACGGCTCATCCATGAGCAGGAGCGCTGGATCGACCGCGACAGCGCGCGCGATGCAGAGCCGCTGTTGCTGCCCTCCCGACAGGCTAACGGCCGGCTTGCCAAGCCGGTCCTTGACCTCGTCCCACAGTTGTGCTCGGCGCAGCGCGCTCTCTGCGATGTCATCCAGTTTTCGATCCCCCGCGGACTTGGCAAGTCTGACGCCGATGATCGCGTTCTCAAAGATCGACTTGGTGGGAAATGGGTTCGGCCGCTGGAACACCATGCCGATCTCGCTGCGCACCGAGCCCGGGTCGATATCCGGATCGTAGACATTCTGTCCACCGAACATGACCCGGCCTTCAGCTCGGGCACCGGGCACGATCTCGTGCATGCGATTCACGCACCGCAGGAGCGTGCTCTTGCCGCAACCGGAGGGACCGATCAGGGCGGTCACCCGATGGGCCGGAGCCCTCAAGTTGACGTCGGCCACCACGTGGTGCTTGCCGAACCATGCGTTGAGGTCGGAGATCGACAAGCCTTCTTCATACGTCTCTGCGGTGGTCATCGTCTCGTCCACCTTCGCCATCGTAGGGGCAGGTTCTGTGGACACGTCAGTCATTCGACGTGCGTACTCGGCGGCCGAAGAGGCGAGCGACGAAGGTGAAAATGAGCACGATGGCTATGAGCGTGAGCGCGCCCGCCCACGCCCGTCCTTGACCTTCCTGAAACCCCGTGACCGCGTTGTCGAAGATCTGCAGGGAGAGGGTCGACATGCGCTTGGCCGGGTTGTACTCGGTGAACAGGTCATTGCCCAGCGCAGTCAGGAGCAGAGGGGCGGTCTCCCCCATCGCACGGGCGACGGCCAACATGGCTCCGGTGATGATGCCCGGTAGTGCGGTGGGAATACAAACACGCATCACCGTCTGACTCCGAGTGGCTCCGAGCGCCAGACTGCCTTCCCGAAGCTCATTCGGCACCAGCCGTAGCATCTCCTCCGTCGTCCGCGTCACCAGCGGTAGCATGACGATGGCGAGCGCCAGTGATCCGGCGAAACCGGAAAAGCCGAACCTGGTGACCCAGATCGCATAGATGAATGCGCCGGTGACAATGGTCGGAACGCCGATCAGCACGTCGTTGAAGAAGCGGATCGTGTCGGCGATTCGCCCTCGCCCGTACTCGACCAGGTAGATCGCCGCGCCGATTCCCAGTGGGATCCCGATCAACGCTGCGATACCGACAATGATGAGGCTGCCGACGATGCCGTTATAGAACCCACCACCGGCAACGGCTGGGTTGCCAGGCGGGGTTTGCGTGAGGAAACCAAGGTTCAAGGCACCCAGGCCCTGGATGGCCACGTAGATGAGCACCCAGGCGAGCACGCCGACCGCCACCACCAGCGCCGCGATGAGCAGGCCGACCAGCGCCGCACTCTTCGCGCGTCGACGGCGCAGCGCTGGACGATTGCGGAAGCCAGGCGTACCGACCGCGAGCTGGGTCACAGCGCCACCCCACGGCGCGCAATCAGGCGCGCAAGGATGTTCACCACCAACGCGACGATCAAGAGCCAGAATCCGACGACGAACAGTGCCGACAGATGAAAGGGCTCGGTCGCCTCGGTGAACTCGTTGGCGATGACGCTGGACATCGTCGCCCCTTGCGAGAAGATGCTCCCGTTGATGTGCAGCACGGCATTGCCGATCACCATGGTCACCGCGATGGTCTCGCCCAGAGCGCGACCGAGACCGAGCAGCGACGCCCCGACGATCCCCGAACGTGCCCGCGGAAGCACCGCAATACGGATCATCTCCCATCGCGTGGCTCCCAGAGCCAGCGCGGCCTCCTTCTCGTTCCGCGGCGTGCTCCGGAAGACCTCTCGGCAGACCGCCGCAATGATGGGCAAGACCATGATCGCGAGCACCAGCCCCGCGCTGAAATACGACACACCGAAAAATGGACCCTGGAACGCAACACCGATCACCGGGACCGTTCCGAGCGTCGCGGTCAGGAAATTCACCACCGGCTTGATCGCCGGTATTAGCGCGAAGATCCCCCAAAAGCCATAGACGACGCTGGGTACTGCTGCCAGCAGATCCACGAGCCCAGAGAGCGGACCCTTGATGCGCTGCGGTGCCACCTCCGTGATGACGAGCGCCGCCCCGACAGCGAGAGGGATCGCGATGATCATTCCGATGATCGAGGTGAGCATCGTGCCGTAGATGAACTGCAAGATCCCGTACGGATTGGGATGAGATACGTTGGGGAAAGCGGTGGACGGGGTCCATCGCGACGCCGTGATGAACGAGAAGAAGCCATAGTGCTGCATGGCTGGAAGGCCCTCCAGCACCAGGAAGACGACCATCCCGACGATGACGACAAGCACGATCCCGCCCATGACCGAAACGCTGGTTCCGAAGATCCGGTCAGCGATGCGGGGCCGACCGCGCTTCAAGAGAATCGGCGCCACCCGACTGGTAGAGGCGGCGATGCCGCCGCCCACACCAGCTGGCGGCGGCATCAGATACCCACCACGGTCAATATGGTTGCCGGCTCACGGCGAGACAGGGGTACCGTTGACCGTGATCTTCTTGAGTTGGGCAATACACAGTGCCTGCAGCGTTGGTCCCAATGGTGTGTAGTTGACCGAACCCGTCAGGTCCTGACCCTTGGTCAACACCCAAGAGAAGAAGTTGACGAGGGCAGCCGCCGTCGCGGCCTTGGTCTGGTTCTGGTAGACAAGTGCCCATGTCAATCCGGTGATCGGGTATGCCTGCGGATTCGACGACTGGTTGACAATGTCAACCCGGAGATCGGATGGGTAACTGGTGATCCCCACCGTTGCATTGGCTGCGGTCTGCTCGCACGGCTCGATGAAGTTACCTGCCTTGTTCTTGACGTCGGCGTAGGTCTGGTGCTGCGCGATGGCGTAGTCGAGCTCGATATACCCAATGCCACCTGGGGTTTGGCTGATGACGGCAGATACACCCTCGTTGCCCTTGCCGCCGATCCCAACCGGCCACGCCACCGTCTTGCCAACGCTGGTGGTCGATCCGCCGAGGGCGGTCACCCAGGCAGGGCTCGTCTGAGTCAGGAAGTCGGTGAAGATGGCCGTCGTTCCCGACCCGTCCGAACGGTGGGCGACGGCGATGGGGGTACTCGGCAAGGTGATCCCCGGGTTCAGGGCCTTGATCGCCGGGTCATTCCAGGCTGTGATGCCCCCGGAGAAGATCTTGCCGATCGTGTCGCCGTCGAGCTTGAGACCACTTGCAACGCCGGGGAGGTTGTACGCAACCACGACCGGCGCCTGCACCAGTGGGATCTGCACCACGGGACCCTTTGCCTTTGCGATGTCGGAATCCTTCATGAACGCATCCGAGTCGCCGAAGTCGACGGTATTCGCCTGAAGCTGAGCGATACCAGCGCCGGAGCCCACCGACTGGTATGCGACCTGCACCCCATTAGACGTTGCGTATGCCTTCGTCCAGACGGACATCATGGGCGCAACAAACGTCGAGCCCGCCCCACTCAGGGTAGTCGCCTGACCAGAGACGGTAGCGAGCCCGTTCGTATAGCCAGGGTTGGCGGTGGTACCAGTGCAGACGGGAGTGGGTGTCGCGCTCGGAGCCGCCGTCCCAGGGGAGCTGGTGGATCCGCAGGCCGCAAGGACCGAGCCCCCCAGCAGCAGCGTCAACGCCCCCCGCACGCCCGCGCCTCGACGCCAGAATGGGCGCTTGCAACTCAGCGATGTTTCGATCTCAACGATCATCTCGGCCCTCAAATACCCCGTTTCATCCGCCGTCCGGCGACTGCACGGCCCTATCCTGCCGATCGACTCGTTAACGGCGACACATCCAGCGGGTTAAGGAGCGCTTAACGGTTGTCGCCCGTCCGTGGTCCGGGTTGAGGCACGTGTTGGCTATTTATAGGGGGACTTAGCGACGCCGTCCGCCAGAGCCCTCACCGCGGCCCCGGGATCCGGACCCGCGGCTGCACGAACCACCGCAATCCGCTCCGCCCCTGAAGCGACCACTCCGGGGAGTGACAGAATGTCGATTCCACCGATGGCGAACCAGGGTCGCCGCTCCCTCCCATCTCGGGCGCGGGACGCGGCTTGGGCCACGATCTCGAGTCCGGTCGCAGGGCGGCCCGGTTTGGTGGGAGTGGTGGCGAGCGGACCGACGCAGAGATAGTCGGCGTCCGGAGCGCCGTCGTCGAACTCGACGATCGAATGCGTGGACAGACCGATGAGCAGGTCGGGGCCGATGATGCGCCGCACCCACGCCGGCGGGAGATCGTTCTGGCCGACATGCACCCCATCAGCTCCGGATGCGACGGCCACGTCCGGCCGATCGTTCATCACGAACAGCGCGTCGTATCGGTCCGCGGCGGCGCGGAAATCGCTACTCCAGCGGATCAGGTCGCCCGCCTCGGCATCCTTCTCGCGCAACTGGACAATGTCCGCGCCCGCCTCGAGTACAGCCTCGAGGAAGGCTGGAAGATCGCGCTGCTCCTCGCGCGCTCCGGTGACCACATATACGTAGGCCCTGGCAAGGCGCTCCCGCCTCCGGTCACCGGGACTCGGCATCACCCAGCGCAGTCACCACCTTCGGACGCTTACCCAGGTCCGCGAGCCCCTCCCACGAGGTCGAAGCCTGCGCGTAGAGGCGCTGCGGAATCCGGCCGGCACGGAATGCGAGCCGTCCCGCCGCGACGGCGGCTCCGATCGCCCGTGCCATGAGCACGGGCTCGGCGGCGCGGGTGATCGCGGTGGCCACGAGAACGGCGTCGCATCCATGCTCCATGGCGATCGCGGCGTCGGACGCGGTGCCGATGCCGGCATCGAGCACCACTGGGACCCCGGCACGCTCGCGAATGATCCGCAGGTTGTACGGGTTGCGAATCCCCGACCCACTCCCGATCGGCGCTCCGAGTGGCATCACCGCCGCGCACCCCAGATCCTCGAGCCGCCGGGAGAGCACCGGGTCGTCGTTGGCATAGGGGAGCACCACGAACCCCTCGTCGACCAGCTGCTCGGCGGCGACCAACAGCTCGGCGCCGTCGGGGAGCAGGGTGTCCTCGTCCGCGATCACCTCGAGCTTGATCCAGTTGGTCTCGAAGGCTTCGCGCGCAAGCCGGGCCGTCGTGACGGCGTCGTGGGCCGTGAAACATCCGGCCGTATTGGGGAGTATGCGGCGCCCCGACTGTCCGACGACGTCGAGAAAGGAGCTCGCCCCGCTGGGGTCGAGGCGGCGAAGCGCGACGGTGACGATCTGGGTGCCGGAGGCCTCGAGCGCTCGTTCGAGGATGTCGAGGCTCGGCGCGCCCCCTGTCCCCATGATGAGACGCGAGCTGAAGCGCTCACCGGCGATGACCAGGAAGTCATCTATGTCAGCGCCGTGCACCTCAACCCCCCTGGACCGCATGAAGGATCTCGAGCCGGTCACCGGCTGCAAGCGTGGTGTCCGCCCAGCTGGCCCGGAGCACGACGTCACCATTCCGGGCGACCGCGATGCCCCGCTGCTCCGGTGGCAGCTCCATCTCGCGGAGCAGGTCGGTGAGGCCGATGCCGTCGGCGACCTCCTTGCTCTCACCGTTGACGACGATGATCACGCCCCCACCTCGACGGTCCTGCGGAATCGCGCGGGTGACCATGGCCGGGTGGCCGCCGGCCACGCGCTCCCGGCCAGCGCACTCGCGACGGCGTCCGCCGTGGCAGGGGCAAGGAGATACCCGTTCCGATAGTGACCCGTGGCGAGGATGAGGCCGGGCGTGGTGGCCTCACCAACCAGCGGCATATTGTCGGGAGACCCTGGGCGCAGGCCTGCAGACGCCTCCACAAGCTCCAGTTCGGCGACGTCCGGGAGGAGGGCTCGCGCCTCACGGAGCAGCTCATACACGGCGCCCGCGGTGACCGACGTGTCGAAGCCACGTTCCTCGACGGTACCGCCGATCACGACGCGGCCATCGCCTCTCGGCAGTATGTACACCGAGGCGCCGCGAACAGTCCGCGCGATCATCTCGGGCGCACCGCGGAGCCGGAGGATCTGGCCCTTCACCGGGCGCACGGGCGGGACGTCCTCTTTTGGAATCCCAGACACCACCCCGGACCAGCATCCCGCGGCGAGCACGACCCACGACGCATCGAGGCGTTCGCCTCCATCGAGATTCACCCCGGTCGCGCGACCGGCCTCGACGACCAGCGCGGCTCTGGAACGGTGGATCTGCACGCCGAGCCGGTTGCAGGCCTGCAGCAAGGTCGGGACCATGGCCCTGGGGTCGACCTGGTGGTCCGACTCCACAAGCATGCCGCCCCGAATCGAGGGCGCAAGCCCGGGCTCGAGATCACGAGTCTCGCGGGATGTCAGGCGCTCCACGGGGAGCCCGAGTTCCTGGCGGTGGCGGAGCTGGCGCTCCAGCGCGGACTGCTCGTCGGCATCGACCGCCACGTGAAGGGTCCCCGTCTGGCGATAGCCGGCAGTCCGGCCGGCGTCGAGCTCGAGCTCCGCGATGAAGGAGGGGTATCGAGCGGCGGAGTCCCGGTTGAGTGCGACGACGGCCTCCTCACCGTATTCGGCTTCGCCCACCGGAGCGAGCATTCCCGCAGCGAAATGAGATGCGCCCGACCCCGGCTCCGGATCCACGACCGCCACGCTCATGCCGGCTCGAGCAGCGCGCCAGGCCACCGATAGACCGATGACACCTCCGCCGATGACCACTGCGTCCACGCGTCTCCTCCGATGCTGGTCCGAGTTTACGGGGCGCGGTCGATTGCGCCGATCCGGTCCAGGCGGTACCCGACGCCGAAGACGGTGGTGATGCGGAAGGGGATCTGGGCGAATGGCTCGAACTTCTCGCGGAGCCATCTGACATGCACGTCGACGGTCTTGGGATCCCCATAGAAGCGGTTGCCCCACACCGCCGCGATGATCGCCTGACGCGACAGCACCCGACCGTGGTTGCGCAGCAGCAACGAGAGGAGGTCGAATTCCTTCGGTGCGAGCCGGAGCTCGACGCTCTCGACGTGGATCGTGCGGGCCGCGCGGTCGATTTTGAAGCCCTCGAACTCCTCGATCTCGGGTGCGCCGGTCGGCCGTGCGCTCATCTCCGAACGGCGAAGCAGGGCGGTGACCCGTGCAAGCAGCTCGTTGAAGGAAAAGGGTTTGGTCACGTAGTCATCGGCGCCGAGCTGCAGGCCCACGACCTTGTCGACCTCGGATCCCTTGGCGGTGAGCATGAGGATCGGCGTCGACGATTCCTGGCGCAGCACCCGGCACACCTCCAGGCCGCTCAGGCCCGGAAGCATCACGTCGAGGAGGATCAGGTCCGGCCGCTCTGCTCGCGCGAGGCTCAGCGCGTCAGGTCCGGTCGCAGCCTCGAGGACCTGGTAGCCCTCGCGGGCGAGGTTGTAGCGCAGCGTCTCGCGTATGGCATCCTCGTCCTCGACCACGAGGATGCGTTTGGCGACGGTGGGCGCCATCGAACGAGCTTAGCTGTTCGCTTCGATGCGCGCCTTGGCACGAGCCTATACTCGCCAGGGTGGAGGTGTCGAGCGTCGTCGAACTGCTCTCCGGTTCCGGCAGCATCGACGTTCTGCGCGCCGTCGGAGTGCTGCTCGACCCCGGAATCGTCGGCCTGGATGCGGATGGACGCGTGCTGCTCGCCAACGAGCCCGCTCGCCGATTGCTCGGACTTGCGTTGGTCGAAGGCTCCGACTTCGTCGCAGGTGAGGTCGACTACCGTCTCATCCGGTTGCTGGATGCCGCACGCCAGAGCGGGCAGGTCGAGGAGCGTGCGATCACGCTGCATGACCGGGACTTCAACGCCCGGGCGATCGCACTCAACGGTGAGGTGTCGACCGTCCTGATGGTGCGCGACGAGACCCGCGTGCACCATCTCGAGCGAGTTCGGCGCGACTTTGTCAGTAACGTCTCGCACGAGTTGCGCACGCCGATCACCGCCGTCCAGCTGATCGCCGAGACGCTGGCCAATGGCGGGCTCGAGGATCCTGATGCGGCCGCCGATTTCGTGCGACGCATCGGGCAGGAGGCGTCGCACATGGCGCAGATGGTCGAGGAGCTGCTGGAGCTGAGCACCATCGAGTCGGGGCTGCGCCCGATGGCGAGCGAGCGCGTCGCCATCGCCAGTCTGATGAGCAGCATGGACCGTCTCCGCCCGCTCGCCGAAAGCAAGGGCGTCACACTCGAGGTCAGCGTCGCACCAGGGACGCCGGATCTGATCGGCGACGCTTCTCACCTCGGCCAGGTGCTTCGCAACCTCGCTCACAACGCGATCAAATTCACGCCGTCCGGCGGCCGGATCACCATCAGCGCCAGCCCAGGGGGTGCCGGCCAGGTGGTGCTGAGCTGCCGCGACACCGGCGTCGGGATCACACCTGCGGACCTGCCACGGATCTACGAGCGTTTCTGGAAGGCCGACAGCTCGCGGCAGCGCGACGGCGAGGGTTCAGGGCTGGGGCTCGCCATCGTCCGCCACGTCGTCGAGGCGCATGGAGGTACGGTGTCGGTCACCTCCGAGCCTCGCCGCGGGACGGAGTTCCAGGTGATCCTTCCGGCGGAGGTCGAGGGTCGGCGCGGGAGCGATTGACCGGCTTGCCGTCGCAGAAGGCAGTTGGTTACTATTCGGCGATAGTTACGACGTAGAAAGCTTCCTTGCAGGGGGAGGCCCATGGCGGAACGCGTTCTCGACATCGATTCGTCGCCCCCGATCGAAGCGCACCCGGCACTTCTCGACCGGCATGCCGGCCTACTCGATGCCGGGCTTCGCAAGTCTGCCCCGCGGACACGCGGTCTGCTCCGGCAGATGTCCGCATACCATCTCGGCTGGACTGACGCGCACGGACATCCGGCGAACGACCCGGCTGGAAAGCGCATCCGGCCCGCGCTCGCCCTTTGGGCCTGCGAATCGCTCGGAGGTGAGGCGGCCTGGGCGCTGCCGGCGGCGGTTGCCGTCGAGCTGATCCACAACTTCACGCTGATCCACGACGACATCCAGGACGGCGACCAGCTCCGCCGCCACCGGCCAACGGTCTGGACCATCTGGGGCGCGGAGCAGGGCATCAACGCCGGGGACGGCATGTTCGCCAATGCTCTGAGCGGCCTGCTTGCCCCGGGACCTCGCCCCGGCCGCCGAATGCGTGCTGCTCATCTGCTGAGCTCGGCGGTGGTGCAGGTGGTCGAAGGCCAGTGTCTCGACCTTTCGCTCGAAGGACGTGCCGGCGCACCGCAGGCGACCTATCTGCGGCTGGTGACCATGAAGACCGGAGCGCTCCTGGGTGCCGCGATGGCTGCAGGAGCCGTGCTGGCGGGCGCACCGCGCGCGGTCGCCCAGCGGTTCGACGCCGCCGGCAGGTTGCTCGGGCTGGCGTTCCAGGTGCGCGACGACTGGCTGGGCACATGGGGCGATCCCCAGGTCACCGGCAAAGGGCGGAGCGGGGATCTCCGCCGCCGCAAGCTCACCTACCCTGTGGTGGCGGCCTACGAGGTGGCCACTCCCGTCCGGCGTCGCGAGCTGCGCCGGCTCTTCCGTGATCGTGAGCCGGGTGGCGAGTTTCGGTTGCGCGCGCTGCTCGACGAGCTGGGCGGGCCGGCGCTGACCGCGGGGGTCCCCATGGTGCTCGCGCGCGACTCCATCGCCGCGCTGACGGGCTTGCCGGACGAGGCACTCACCGACTTTGCGGATCTGGCGATCCATGTCGCTGAACGCAACCGTTAACTCGAGCACTGACGCGAACACCGGATCGCGCACGGCGTCGCGCAAGGACGAGCACCTGCGCATCAACATCGACGAGGACGTCGCTGCCAAGGGAGTGGCAACCGGCTTCGATGAGTGGCGGTTCGTGCACCAGGCGCTCCCCGAGATCGACCTCCGCGACGTGGCGCTCGGCACACACCTGCTCGGCCGGCACGTCGGCGCCCCGCTGCTGATCTCGTGCATGACCGGCGGGACCGATCAGGCCCGAGTCATCAATGAGCGGCTCGCCGTCGCCGCGCAGGCCCACGGCCTGGCGATGGGCCTCGGGTCCTGCCGTGTCCTCCTCGAACAACCCGAGGTGCTGCCGACGTTCGATGTCCGCGGGCTCGCACCCGACGTCCCGCTGCTGGCGAATCTCGGTGCCGTGCAGCTCAACCTCGGTGTCGGCATCGATGACTGCCGCCACCTGCTTCGAACCCTGCGCGCAGACGCCCTGGTGCTGCACGTGAACCCGCTGCAGGAGGCGCTGCAGCCGTCGGGCAACACCGATTTCTCAGGGCTGCTCGCGCGCATCGCTTCGGTGTGTGCCGGGCTTGGTGCGCCGGTCATCGTCAAGGAGGTCGGCTGGGGCATCGCCGACGACCTGGTCAAGCGTCTCTTCGAAGCCGGAGTTGCTGCCGTCGACGTCGCCGGTGCGGGTGGCACGTCGTGGAGCGAGGTCGAGCGTCATCGCATGCGCGACGCGGTACAGGCACGCGTTGCCGCAGCCTTCGCCGGATGGGGTATCCCGACGGCTGACGCCTTGATCCGGGCACGCAGCGCTGTGCCGACCGGTGTGCTGATTGCGAGTGGCGGTATCCGCAACGGGATTGACATCGCCAAGGCGTTGACCTTTGGTGCCGATTCCGTCGGGATCGCCGGGCCGCTCGTGCGTGCAGCGGCGGCCGGTGATGAGGCGCTCGACGAGACCGTCACGGTGATCCTCGAGGAGCTGCGACTTGCCATGTTCTGCGTGGGTGCGACGCGAGTCGGCGACCTGAGGAGCGACGCGCGTCTCGTGCGCTGCGATGGACGGGCACCCTGATGGCACAGGCAACCATGTCGCTCGAAGCGGCCGATGCGTACTGCAGGAGCCTGGTCCGGCACTACGAGAATTTCACCGTCGCGTCGCGGCTCTCACCGCGGTCGCTGCGCCGCGATCTGACCAGGGTGTACGCCTTCTGCAGGTTCACCGATGATCTCGGCGACGAGAGTGGCGACCGCGCTGTTGCGATGCGGCGTCTGCGCCGCTGGCGCGACGAGACTCGCGAGAGCTTCGACCACGATGAGCGCACCCACCCGGTCCTTGTCGCACTCGCCGAGACCGTTCACGGGTTCCGTCTCGAGGCACAGCCGTTCGTCGACCTGATCGACGCCAATGTGCAGGACCAACGCGTCGACACCTACGAGGATTGGGCAGAGCTCCGCGGATACTGCATGCACTCGGCAGCACCAGTGGGGCGCATCGTGCTCCGCCTCTTCGACATCCGCGATTCCGCAGCCGTTCCGCTGAGCGACGACGTCTGCATCGGGCTCCAGCTTGCCAACTTCGCCCAGGACGTCTCCATCGACAGACGGCTCGGCCGGACCTACCTGCTGCAGAGCGAGATCCGCGAACACGGCGTCGACGGCGCCACTCGTTTGATGTGCGAGCGAGCTCGCACGATGCTCGACGCGAGCCTGGCGCTCGAGGCGCTCGCACCGCCGCGCCTGCGCGTTCAGCTCGCCCTCTACCGCCTCGGTGGTCAGGCAATTCTCGACGCCATCGCCGCCGCCGGCTATCGCACCAGTGGATTTCGCCCTGCCGTCGACCGGGCCGCGCGAGTGCGAATCGTTGCTGCCGCGCTCTCGGCGGGCGTCCATCGCAATGGGGCACGGGCCGTCGCGCTGCCGGCACGTCCGGCAGGAGACCGCCGTGCTTGACACGCCCACCCTCCCCGGCGTTCGCGCGCTGGAGCGCTACTGCGAGGACATGGCCCGCCGCGAGGCGGCCAACTTCTATTGGGGGTTCATCGCACTGCCACGCCAGCAGCGCACGTCGATCTACGCGCTGTACGACTTCGCACGCCAGGTCGACGATGACGCCGACCTCGACGGACGCACGTCGCGCGAGGACCGGCTCGAGCACCACCGACGCAGGCTTCGCGATACCAGACCCGGGGACAGCACCGACCCGGTCATGGGGCTCCTCGCAATCGCGATGCGACGCCACGCGATCCCGATCTCCGAGCTGGACATGCTCATCGATGGCGTCGCCATTGACCTGACCACGACCCGGTATCAGACGTGGGACGAGCTGAGCGCGTATGCCAACCTGGTTGCGTCGGTCGTGGGACGGATGTGCGTGCGCATCTTCGGCTTCCGCGATCCGATCGCGCTGGAACGCGCCGATGAGCTGGGCGTCGCGCTGCAGCTGATCAACATCCTGCGCGACGTGCAGGAGGACGCGACGCGCGGTCGCATCTATCTGCCACTCGACGAGCTCGCCGAATTCGGTATCACCGAAGCCGACATCCTCGACGGCCGCGTCGCGCGCGGCTGGCCTGCGTTCATGGCCATGCAGATCGGACGCGCGCGAAAGCTGCATGCCTCCGGAATTCGGGTCACCGAGTCGATCCCGAAGCAACCCGCTGTCTGTGTACGCACCATGGCGGGGATCTACCTCGGCATCCTCGATCGGATCGAGGCCGCGCCTGAGCTGCCGCTTCGCGGACGTGCGCGCCTTTCCAAGGCGGCGAAGCTCGGCGTGATGGCCCGCTCGTGGCTGGCAGCCGTATGACCCGGCAGCCGCGAGTGGCCGTCGTGGGAGCGGGGCTTGCCGGCCTCACCGCAGGGCTCGCGCTTGCCAAGCGGGGCTGGCGCGTCGACCTCTACGAGCGTTCCCGGCTGCTCGGCGGCAAGACCACCTCATTCGAGGTGGACGGGCATGAGGTCGACTGCGGCCAGCACGTGGTCCTGGCCTGTTGCACTGCGACACTCGAGCTCATCGAGGAGCTCGGCCTCACGGATTCGCTGTACATCCAGCCGCGCTTCGAGGCCACCGTGCTCTCGCGCAGACGCCGCCCCGCCACCCTGCGGGCGTCCAACCTGCCGCCACCCCTGCACCTTCTGGCGGGATTCGCGCGCTATCCCCACCTCACCACGCTCGACCGGCTCCTGGTCGGACGCGCGCTGCTCGCGGCGCGCACCGACGGGGCGCCCAACGGCACCATGGCCGCCTGGCTGCGCCGGCATCACCAGACCGTGCGCGCGCTGCGAGCATTCTGGGAGCCGTTCCTGGTGCCGGCGCTCAACGCTCCGCTCGATCGCGTTGCAGCGGAGATGGGCCTGTTTGTCATCCAGACAGCGTTCCTCGGTGACCGCGACGCAGCGCGCATCGCATATCTGAAGGTTCCTCTCGCGAGGCTCGCAGAGGCCGCTGCAGCGCGTCTGGACGGTGTGCATCTCCGCCAATCGGTTGTCGGGCTGCATCGCCAAGGTGACCGCGTCACCGGGGTGAAGCTGAGCGGCGGCGCAGGCGCCGCATGCGATGCCTGCGTCATCGCCGTGCCACCCGCTCGTCTCCAATCGATCCTCGGAGACGCACCGGCGGCGGGCGTTGATGGTCTGGAGGCATTCGAGGCCATGCCCATCGTCGATGTGCACCTCTGGTACGACCGCCCGGTCCTCGGATGCGACTTCGCGGCGCTCCTCGACTCGCCGGTGCAGTGGGTGTTCGAGAAGTCGCCCGGCTACGTCTGCTGCAGCCTGAGCGCCGCCGATGACCTGGTGCAGCGCCCGGAACGGGAGCTCGTCGACCTGGGTCGCAGTGAGCTTGCCGCCGTGCTGCCTCAGGCCGCTCGCGCCCGGTTGCTCAGCGGGGCCGCGACGCGGGACCCTGAAGCCACGTTCATTCCCGCTCCGGACGTGCGCCGCCCGGGGGCCGCCACTGCACTGTCCAACCTCGTCATCGCGGGCGCATGGACGGATACCGGTTGGCCCGCAACCATTGAGTTGGCGGTGCGGAGCGGGCGAACCGCGGCGCTCACCCTCTACAGCAACGTTGCCGGGTGGACGTCAGCACAGAACACTCGGGTCGCGGGCGCGCCGCTGGAGGTTGCGCATGCAGTCTGAGGCGCTGCGCTCTGCGGTCGACTGGCTGTTCGAGCACCAGGACACCGACGGCTGGTGGAGCGGCGAGCTCGAGACCAACGTCACCATGACGGCTGAGCACGTCCTCCTGCTCCGTTTCCTCGGCGTGCCCCACGACGAGATTCGTGATGGAGCAATCCGCCACATCCTCGGCGCGCAGCGACAGGACGGGACCTGGGCGAACTACCACGACGGTCCAGGCGACCTGAGCACGACCATCGAGGCGTATGTCGCGCTCCGCGTCCTCGGCGTCGATGCGACCCAACCGCAGCTCCGCAAGGCGCTGCGCATGATCCTCGACCAGGGTGGGCTCGTCGAGGCGCGCGTCTTCACCAAGATCTGGCTTGCCCTCTTCGGCATCTATCCGTGGGATGGAGTGCCGAGCATGCCACCGGAGCTCGTGCAACTCCCCTCGTGGGCACCGCTCAACCTCTACGACTTCGCGTGCTGGGCTCGGGGCACCATCGCGCCGCTGCTGATCGTGATCTCGCACCGTCCGGTGCGCGACCTCGGAGTCAACGTCGACGAAGTCGTTGCCCGTGGGAGCGAACCGCGGATGCGTCGCGTTCCGGGTTCCGGCGTGTTCCTGTGGCTCGACCACGCGCTCAAGCTGTACGAGCGGCTCCCGCGCCAGCCGGGACGCGCCTCATCGCGCGCCAGGCTCGTCGAGTGGATCACACAGCGCCAGGAAGCCGACGGCGGGTGGGGCGGCATTCAACCGCCATGGGTATATTCGTTGATCGCCCTCAACCTCGAGGGCATGTCCATCGACCACGCGGTGATGCGCCGCGGCCTCGACGGATTCCGACGATTCAGCATCGACGACAAGGACGGGTGGCGTCTCCAGGCGTGCATGTCGCCGGTCTGGGACACGGCGTGGGCGATGCTCGCGCTGCGCAGGGCCGGCGTCGCTCGCGAACACCCGGCGCTGCGACGCGCGGTGGACTGGTTGCTCGCCGAGCAGATCGCAGGCGGTGGCGACTGGCAGGTCAAGGTGCCGCTCGACACCTGCGGCGGGTGGGCGTTCGAGTTCGACAATGACGTCTATCCCGACATCGATGACACGGCCGTGGTGGTGCTTGCGCTACTGGAGGCCGGAGACCCGGCGCTCGTGTCCAAGCCGGTTGCCGAGGCGGTGCGCTGGTGCAGGGCAATGCGTTCGCGCAACGGCGCATGGGGGGCGTTCGACAAGGACAACACGCGCAACGTGGTGTACAAGTTGCCGTTCGCCGACTTCGGCGCCATGCTCGATCCTCCCTCTGAAGACGTGACTGCGCATGTCATCGAGATGCTCGCGGCTGTGGGCTGCAGCCCTGACGACGTCGACATTCCGCCGGCACTGGCATATCTGCGCAAGACACAGCGGCCATGGGGGTCGTGGTACGGCCGGTGGGGCGTGAACCACATCTACGGCACCTGGTGCGTTGTCAGTGCGCTGGTCGCGCTGCACACCGGGGACGACATGGTCCGCGCTGCCGCCGCGTGGATTCGCCGTGTGCAGAACCCGGACGGCGGCTGGGGTGAGAGCTGTCACTCCTACGTCGATGAGTCGTTCGCCGGCGTCGGCACGAGCACGCCGTCGCAGACGGCGTGGGCGATGCTCACCCTGCAACTGGCGGGCTCGGGCGACGATCTCGCGTGTGCGCGCGGCCGGGCGTTCCTCCTGGAGCGTCAGCGCGACGGCACGTGGGATGAGCCTCAGCACACGGGGACGGGGTTCCCCGGCGACTTCTACATCAATTACCACCTGTACCGGCACGTGTTCCCGACCCTGGCGCTCGCCGGCGGCGAGCCCGCAGGCACCGGACAACGTGCAACCGAGCGCGAGCTCGTCGCCCCCAGATAAGTCAAAGAAAAGGAGACAGCCATGGCGGTGCCACTGCGACAGGCGATTCGAGTTGGAAGCTACGTGGCGCGTCAACGGCTGCGCCGCAATGAGAAGTTCGCGCTGGTCCTGCAACTCGAACCGTTGTATCAATGCAACCTGGCGTGCGCGGGATGCGGGAAGATCCAGCACGAGGACGCGATCCTCCAGCGACGCCTGACGGTGCAGCAGTGCATCGACGCCGTCGAGGAGTGTGAGGCGCCGATGGTGTCGATCGCGGGCGGGGAACCGCTGGTGCACAAGGAGATCGATCAGATCGTCGCCGCGCTCGTCGCACGCAAGCGCTACGTCTACCTGTGCACGAATGCGCTCCTCCTCGAGAAGAAGCTGCATCTCTTCACACCGTCGCCGTACTTCTCGTTCTCGGTGCATATCGACGGGCTCCGGGAGCGCCACGACGAGTCGGTGTGCCGCACCGGCGTCTTCGACAAGGCGATCGCCGCCATCGCCGCAGCCAAGGCGCGCGGATTCCGGGTCACCACCAACACGACCTTCTTCGACCAGGACGACGCGCGGTCGATTCGTGGCGTGCTCGACTTCCTCAACGATGAGGTGCAGGTCGACAGCATGCAGATCTCCCCCGGCTACGCATACGAGAAGGCGCCCGACCAGGACCACTGGCTCAACGTCGAGCGCACGCATGCGATCTTCCGCGACGCGTTCTCGGATGGACGGCGCAAGAAGTGGCGGCTCAATCACTCGCCGCTGTTCCTCGATTTCCTCGAGGGCAAGGTGGACTTCAGCTGCACCGCATGGGGCATCCCGAGCTATTCGGTGCTCGGCTGGCAGCGTCCGTGCTACCTCATGTCCGATGGCTATGCGACCTCGTACCGCGAACTCCTCGACACGACTGCATGGGAGAAGTACGGACGGGGCCGCGACGAACGCTGCGGGAACTGCATGGCGCATTGCGGCTACGAGCCCACCGCTGTGGTCGCGACCTCAGCGTCGCTGCGCGAGTCGTTGCGTGCGGCGAGTGACAGCCTTCGTCCGCGCACAAGCAAGCCACATCTGAACTGACGTGAACCCGACGCAGCGAGCGCCCGGTGCGGGTGAGGTCTTTCTCACCGGTGCGTCGGGTTTCGTGGGCGCGCACGTGCTCAGCGCGTTGCTCGCGCGTGGCTATCGCGTGCGCGCTCTGGTGCGAGGTGGCTGGGACGCGCCGGCCGGTGCCGTCGCGGTGCACGGGGATCTCCGCTCGCCCGGCGCCCTGATCACGGCGCTGCGCGGATGTGACGCCGTCGTCCACACGGCCGCCCTGTACTCGTTCGCTCCGAGCGACCGGGCAACGATCGCGGCGGTGAATGTTCGCGGCACAGCGGGAATCCTCGAGGCCGCGCGCATCGCGGGCGTCGGGCGCTGCGTCGTCACGTCGAGCTCCGCCGCGCTCGCGCCGGCGACCGCCTCGCGCCCGGCGACGGAGACCGACTGGGCCACCGCCGACCACCGAACGTGGTCGTACCACGCCTCCAAGCTCGCGGGGGAACGCGCGGCGCTGCGCGCGCCGATACCGGTGATCACCGTGTTGCCGACGGCACCGGTTGGTCCAGGCGATCGCCGGCCGACCCCCACCGGCAAGATCGTCGTCGACCTGCTTCGTGGACGCATGCCGGCAACGCTGGGCGGGGGCATGAACATAGTGCCGGTCGAGGACGTCGCAGCGGCGCACGTTCTGGCACTCGAGCGTGGACGCCCGGGTGAACGCTATATCGCGGGCGGTGTCAACCTGACCCTGGCGGAATTGTGGCGGCTCATCTCTCGAGCGGCAGGCAGGCCGGAGCGGACGGTGCGGCTCCCCTATGCGATCGCCGCAGCCGCTGCGCGCCTCGATGCGGCTCGCGTCCGCCTGACCGGCGGGGTGCCCGCGATCCCGCTCGAAGGAGTGCGCATGGGCCGGCTCGAGATGTATTCATCGAGCGCGAAAGCCGGTGAGGAGCTTGGATACCGGCCGTCGAGCGCCGATGCGGCAATCGAGCGGGCGGTGCGCTGGTATCGCGAGAACGGCTATGCCGCCTGAGGCGCAGGTGTCTGCCGTCTGCGCGATGGGCATCGAGGCATGGGGCGTGCGGCGGCGGGCACGAGATCTCCGCGTCGTCCAGATCGGCATCGGCGGCAGGCCACCAGCCGCGCTGCCGGGAATCGTGATCAGCGCTGGGCTCTGCGGCGGCCTGCTCCCCGAGCAGACCCCGGGCACGGTGGTCATTCCCAGTCAGGTTGTCGATGAGCAGGGTGTGATCCACCCGTGTGACCCCGGCGTTGTTGCGGCGCTCGAGCGAGCGGCACGCTACCTCCGGCTGCCTGTGGCGGGCGGGTCGCTCATCTCGACCTCGGGCATGGTGACCGGTGCCGCCCGTGCGACATGGGCAGAACGAGGTCATGTCGCGGTGGACATGGAATCGGCCGCAGCCGCCGCATCATCGAACCGCTTCGGTGTGCTTCGGGTGATCCTCGACACGCCGTCTCGCGAACTCTCGGATGCGTGGGCCGCACCGGCTCGCGCCATCCGGCAGCCCTCCAACTGGAGCGAGGCCGTCTGGCTCGGCATCAACGCGCCGCGTTTCGCGCTCCGGGTTGGCGCGATCCTAGAGGCGGCCTTCCTCGGCAATATCCACCCCGAGGTATAGCTGCACCGCTCCGCGCAGCAGCTGCGCGACCCCTGGCATATCGAAGTCATCGGCCATCTGGTGCAGCGCGGCACGCTGGGCGTGCAGCGCCGCCTCGACCACCCGGCAACCGGCCTCGGTCAGCCCCACGCGAACCATGCGCCGGTCGGGTGCCGCGCGAAGCGTCCGCACCAGCCCGCGTGCGTTCAGCTCGTGAACCATCAGCGACACGCGTGCCTCCGGCGCTTGGATGAGATCCGCGAGGTCACCCTGGACACATCCTTCGGTTCCGGCGGCGCCCGCCTCGAGAAGAAGGTGATACTGCAGCGGGCTCAGATCGTGCTGCGCGAGGGATCGATTGATCTGGATCATCGCCTGCCGGAACCCGCGCCGAAAGACCGCCGCGAGCCGGAGATCGTCGATCGTGGCGTCCTGGAAGAATTCGGTGGTCCGAGCCTCGGGTTGAAGTTTTGCTGCCAGCGTCACGCCTTCGACTTTACAAGGTGGGGAAGGGTCAGCCGGCTGCCAATGGGCGGTCTATAGCAAATGTTTATTAACAGACGGTAAAAAACGGTGAAGCTCTCGCAAGGCAGTTCCATCTACTCAGCACGGCGTTGTCAGGATGCTCGCCCAGGGGCCACATCTGAGGGGGGATGCCAGCCAGGGGGATGGTGCCTAGGGGGCGGGCCCACCGGATGGGAGCGCAGCCCGCGTCGAGCGGGCTACGCCTCTCTCCCACCCTCCGACAGCAGGCTGGCTCGCTGGGCTTACGCCGGGGTCCGGTCGGGGATGGTGCGGCCGAGCGCGCGGAGCGCCCGAATGTACTTGGGGGTGCTCTCCGGCTCGCCGGAGCCGGCCGCTGCAAGTCGAGTCATTACGGCATCGATCAGGGCGTCATCGGCAGCGAAGAGTTCCATCTCGACCTCGCGGAAGGTCTCCACCACGCTGTCGCCGGAGTACACCGACACCCGATCGTCTGCCACCTCGGCACGCCGCTCGCGCTGCGCAACGAGATCGACTGTGTGGCGGTCGGTGACGAGGCGCGCGATCGGACGAAGCACGACGTCGCCAACCACCGGGCGGATCACGTCGAGGACCGACTGAGGTGGCATGTCGGGGGGCCCTGTGAAATCGGACTCCTCGCGGGACACGGCGTGGCCCACCATCCGGCTGCCGGCCTTGAGGGTCCATTTGCCGGGCTCGCCGGGCGCGCTGCGGTGGCGCAGGCCCAAGCCGGCGCGGAGCAACGTCAGGTCGTCGGTGTCCCAATACGTTGCCGACAGCTCGACGGTGCCGCGATCCACCGCGTGCGTCCCCTCCACCACCCCGTCGAGGTCGGGAAGCACGAAGTCAGGGCCGACCGGGATCTTGATCTCGCGTTCTTCTGGCATGGCCGATGACTCTAACCCGCCGCGCCTGGCGCCGAAGCGACCAACGGCACGCCGGTGCCATCAGAGAAATTCCTCGAAGCCCGGCCATGCCGACACCATCTGGCGGCGCAACTCATCCGAGAGCGGGAGGTACGTCCCGGTGGCCTCAGCAACCGCGCTGCCGTCGGGGAGGAGGACACGCCCCTCGGTGTGGAGCGCGCGGCGCATCAGACGGTTGATACGACCTTCGACACGAAGCTCGGTGCCGAGCGGCGCAGCCCGCCGGAAGCGCACCTCGAGTCGACCGGTGACCACCCAGTGTCGATGCAGCGCCGAGCATCGCCCCATCGCGTCATCGAGCACTGCGCTGATGATGCCCCCATGGGCAAATCCCGGGAACCCGGCATGATCATCGCCCGGCGTCCAGCGGGTGAACACGAGGTTGCCCTCCAGCTCGTACTGCAGGTGCAGTCCCGAAGGGTTGCGCAGACCGTGCACCCAGTTCTGCTGGAACTCACTGCGATCGTTGAGCCACGCCGGGTCGATGTCGTGGTTGATCACGCTGGTGACAAGCGGTCGAGCCCACCGAGATACGCGCGCAGTGGTTCCGGGATGACGACACTCCCGTCAGCCTGCTGGTAGGTCTCGAGCAGCGCATCGAATGTGCGCGGCACGCCGAGCGCGCTGCCGTTCAGCGTGTGCACGTGACGCGGCTTCTCTCCAGGCGAGGGACGGTAGCGAATGTGGGCGCGTCGCGCCTGGAAATCTGCGAACACCGAGCACGACGACACCTCGAGCCATTGCCGCATCCCGGGCGCCCAGACCTCGACGTCGTACTTCTTCCACTGCGCGAAGCCAAGGTCACCGCTGCACATGAGCAGGACCCGGTAGTGGAGGTCGAGCCGTTGCAGCACCTGCTCGGCGTGCGAGGTGATCAGCTCGAGCTCCTCCAGCGAAGCTTCGGGCGTGGTGAAGCGCACCATCTCGACCTTCTCGAACTGGTGCAGGCGGATGTACCCGCGCGTGTCCTTTCCCGCAGCGCCGGCCTCCCGCCGCCAGCACGGGGTGAGCGCCACGTGCGCGATCGGCAGCTGCGCTCCCTCGAGAATCTCACCCGAATAGAGATTCGTGACCGGGACCTCTGCCGTGGGGATGAGAAAGAGCCCGTCGTCCACGTGATATGCCTCGTCCTCGAACTTCGGCAGCTGCGCGGTCCCGACCATCGCCTCACGGCGCACCAGGAATGGTGGTGCGATCTCGGTGTAGCCGTGCTCGCGGGCGACGTCGAGCATGAACGAGGTCAACGCACGCTGGAGCCGCGCACCGTCGCCGCGCAGCACCACGAAGCGCGAGCCGCTGATCTTCACGGCTCGCTCGAAGTCGAACACGCCGAGACGCTCGCCGATGTCGTAATGCGGCAGCGGCTCGAATGCGAAGCTCGATGCATCGCCCCACGTGCGCGCGACTACATTGTCCTCGGGACCGCCGCCATCGGGAACACTCTCGTGCGGCGGATTCGGCACCTCCAGCAACAGTGCATCGAGGCGCTGGTCGAGCTCGGTGAGACGTGCCTCGCCGTCCTGGATGCGCTGCTTGAGCGCCGTCAGTGACGCACGCTGCTCGTCGGACGGCTTGCCTCGCAGAGCAGCCGACGCCGCGCGCTGCTCGGCGCGCGCCTGCTCGACGCTGGTGCGCAGAGTGCGGACCTCGGCGTCGAGAGCCAGGAGCTCGTCGATCGGCGCGGCCTCCCCTTTCCGGCGGGCGCCCTCGCGAACCGAGTCCGGGTCGTCGCGGATGCGCTGCAGCGACAGCATCAGCTGTCGCCGCGGTGCTGCGGGCGCATGGTGGGGAACAGCAACACGTCGCGGATTGTCGCCGAGTTGGTGAGCACCATCACCAGCCGGTCGACGCCGACACCAAGCCCACCGGCAGGGGGCATGCCCACCTCGATCGCCTCGAGGAAGTCCTCATCGATGGGCGGGATCTCCGAGTCGCCGGCGGCCCGGAGGCGCGCCTGCTCTTCGAATCGTGCGCGCTGATCGATCGGATCGTTGAGCTCGCTGAAGGCGTTGGCCATCTCTCGTCCGGCAATGATCAGCTCGAATCGCTCGACGAAACGTGGATCCGCGCGATGACGCCGGGCGAGCGGGCTCACCTCGGCCGGGTAGTCGAGCACGAAGGTCGGATCCCACAGCTCGGCTTCGACGCGCTGCTCATAGATCTCGAGCAACACCGCGCCGGAACCGAGGTCGGGCGCAACCTCGACGCCGATCTCCGCGGCAACCTCGTGCATTCGGTCCCACGATGCACGCGCGTCGACGCCGGTATATTCGCGGACGAGGTCGACCATGGTCGCGGCTCGATACGGTGGCCGAAGATCGAGCGACCGTCCGAACACGGTGCGCAGCAAGGGGTCTTCGCACGGTGCGCTGCCACCCACTTCGGCTTCGGCCACCTGGGGTCCCGCAGCATTGGCGGCCGCCACGATCAGCGACTCGGTGAGCTCACGCATATCGTCGTAGGTGGCGTACGCCTGATACGCCTCGAGCATGGTGAACTCCGGGTTGTGCCGGGGTGAGAGTCCTTCGTTGCGAAAGACGCGACCGACCTCGTAGACGCGCGCGTAACCGCCGACGATCAGACGCTTGAGGTGCAGCTCGATGGCGATGCGCAGGTACACGTCGGTGTGCAGTGCGTTCCAGTGGGTCTCGAAGGGCAGCGCATGACCGCCGCCAGGGATCGGCTGCAGGATGGGCGTCTCGACTTCGAGAAAGCCTCGCTGGTCAAGGGTTGCGCGCAGGGCGCGAATGACGCGCGTTCGGGTCGCGAAGTGCCTGCGCTGCGCGGCATTGCTGAGCAGGTCGAGGTAGCGCTTGCGGTACCGCGTCTCCTGGTCCTGGAGACCGTGAAACTTCTCCGGTGGCGCGTGCAGCGCCTTGACGAGCAAGGTGACCGTGTCGACGAGCACGCTCGGTTCACCCCGTCGCGTGCGCGTGATCGGTCCCGTGATCCCGACGATGTCGCCGAGGTCGAGCATCTCCACCATCGCGTGGGCACCGCCGGGGCGATCAGCGCGAAACCACATCTGCAGGCGGCCGGTCTCGTCCTCGACGTGGGCGAATGCGGCACCGCCCAGGTCGCGCAGCTGCATGATCCGGCCGGCCACCGCCACAACGGGGCGGTCCGGTGCATCGACATCGGCGTCGGGGTGATCGGACTCATACGCAACCAGCAACCGGCGCGCCTCGTCCATGGTCGCGTTCGGCGCGAAGTCGACGCCGTAGGCCGGAATCCCGCGCGCGGCGAGCTCATCGACCTTGCGCCGGCGCTCCGCGGAGTGGTCGTCGGATGGCATGCGGCCTATCTTCCCCGCCGGGGCGCGGTGCGTGCGCTTGACGCGCCCCGCACGACGCTAGTTGATCTTGACGATCTTGATCTGTCGCGATCCACCGGGGCTGACCACGTCGACCGTGTCGCCCACGCTGTGACCGAGCAACGCCTTGCCGACCGGCAACTCCATCGAGATCCGCCCCTCGGCAACATCAACCTCCGCGGGGCCGACAATCGTGAGCGTCTGTTTCCCGAAGTCATCCTTCACGTCGACGGTGGTGCCGACGCTCACGATGCCGCTCTCACTGCCCTCTTCGATGATCACGGCATTGCGGAGCATGTTCTCAATCACGAGGATGCGACCCTCGAGCATTCCCTGCTCGTTCTTCGCCTCGTCGTATTCGGCATTCTCCGAGATATCGCCGAAGTCCTTGGCGTACTTGATGCGCTCGGCCACCTCGGAGCGACGAACCGTGCGCAATTCCTCCAATTCGTGTTCAAGCTTCACGAGACCGTCTCGCGTCAGCAATACAGGTTTGTCCATTCAATTCCCTGGGTAATGCAAAGTTGGCGGAGTATTCGGCGGCCTCCGCTCTGCGGAGCCCGGAGTATAGGCGAGCCACTTACAACGCTGCGTAACAACTTGTCGTTATTCCTTGACGGAATTGGCTCTGGTTCATATGATCCGCAGCGAGGTCGCGGCGGGACCTCTTTTACTGCCCCCCCTCTCGGGGCGTCTCTGGTTTCCAGAGGCGCCCTTCTTCTTTTCCCGTCTAACCCTCGCCGCTGACGAACAGGGGGCGGAACCAACCTTCGGGATGCGGTCCCGCCGCAAGCGCGCGGCCGAGCAGCGCGTCGAGCAACTCCCGCGTGTCCATCGTCTGGACCTCGGCGCGAAGCCGCGCGGCCCCCGCGCATCCGCGGATCGTCCAGGCGACATATTTGCGGCCGATGCGCAGCGCACGCGGTTCGCCGTGGTACGCGCAGAGCATGTCGAGGTGGCGTCGAGCCAGCGCGACGCGTTCGGGAAACTCGAGGTCGGGCAGGATCGTGCCGGTCGCGAGTCGATGGACCGCCTGGCGGACGAACCAGAAGTTGCCGAGCATGCCGCGAGCGATCACCACCCCGTCGACCATTCCCAACTCGATGCGCCGGGCAAGGGTGTCCACGTCCTCGACATCACCGCTGCCGAACACAGGGACGCCCACCGCCTCCTTCACCCGCGCGATCTGCGCCCAGTCGGCTGCTCCCTCGTACTTCTGACAGCGGGTCCGGCCGTGCACGGTCACCGCAGCGGCCCCAACGTCCTCGAGCGCGCGGGCGAGCTCGGGGGCATTGATCGTGGACGCGTCCCAGCCTATGCGCATCTTCACGGTGACGGGGACCGGGACCGCCTCCACCATCGCCGCGACCACCCTCGAGGTCGCCCGCACGTCGCGGGCGAGGGCGGCGCCGCTTCCCCGGCTCACCACCTTCGGGACCGGGCACCCGAGGTTGATGTCGACGAGCACCGCCCCGCGCTCGACGCAGACCTGAGCCGCATCCGCCATCACGGCGGGATCGGATCCGACCAGCTGGGCTGCCACCGGCGAGACCCCGGCGGGGAAGTCGAGGAGATGGAGGGCTGCCTCGGTACTTCGAACCACCGCCTCGGCGGCGACCATCTCCGTGGAAACCAGCCCCGCGCCGAACTCGCGGCACAACTCCCGGCACGGGGCGTCGGTGATCCCCACCATCGGCGCCACCAGGATCGGTGACGAGAGTTCGAGGCCGCCGATCTCGAGGGGACGGAGCGCAGTCGCAGCGAGAGCCATCGCCCCATGGTACGGGGAGGGCCGGCTCGCCTCAGCGATTCTGCTCGTGGATCAGACGGAGCCCGTGGAGTGTGAGCCGCTCGTCGACGACGTCGATTGCGGGGATGAGCCGTGCGAGCGCGGGTGCCAGTCCACCGGTGGCGATCACCTTGGGCTGACCCTCCATCTCCCGACGGAACCGCCCCACCAGGCCTTCGACGAGGCCGACGTAGCCGAAGACGATGCCGGACTGCATGCTCGCGGTGGTCGAGTGGCCGATCGCTTCAACTGGAGCGACAAGCTCGACCCGGATGAGCATCGCGGCATGGCTCACCAGGGCGTCGTGACTGAGCTGGATCCCGGGGGCGATCGCGCCTCCCATGTAGTCCCCCTTCGCATCGATTGCATCGAAGGTCGTTGCCGTGCCGAAGTCCACCAGGATGCAGGGACCGCCGTAGAGGTCGTGGGCCGCGATCGCGTTGGCGATCCTGTCGGCCCCGACCCGGCGAGGGTCGTCGTACTGGATGCGGATGCCAGTCCGGGTGCCAGGCCCGACCACCATCGGCGCCGTATCGAAGTAGGTGTGGGAAAGTTCGTCGATGCTCCGCGCGAGCGTGGGAACCACGCTGCTGACCACGACGGCGGTGACCTGCGCTGCAGCCAGGTCGCGGCGTCCGAGGAGGTCCACGAGAACAAGACCCAGCTCATCCCCGGTGAACCGGTCGTCGGTGTGGATCCGGAAGTCGGTGATCAGCGTGTCGCCGTCGAAAACCCCCACGACGATGTTGGTATTCCCGACGTCGATCGCGAGCAGCATGGCGGCGAGTGTAGGCATCATCGCGCCGTGATCGCGCTCCTCGACATCGGAGGCACCAAGATCGCGGCCGCCGCAGGTCGCGGCACCGCCATCGGGATGGTCCGGCGCATCGCGACTCCCATCGACTCGCCGCTCACGACGCTGCGGAGCCTTGTCGAGGGGGTGATGGGCGGCGTTCTCCCGGAAGCGATCGCGATCTCGGCACCCGGCCCGTTCGACCGCGCCTCGGGCGCGCTCCGCAACCCGCCGGGCATGCCCGCGTCATGGCACGGCCTCGAGATGGCGTACCTCCTCGGTCAGCGCTTCGACTGCCCGGTGGTCGTGGAGAACGATGCGAATTGCGCCGCGATCGCAGAGGCGCGAATCGGCGCCGGGGCCGGACATCCCACCGTTGTGTACTGGACCGTCTCGACGGGCATCGGATGCGGCGTCGTGCGCGACGGGCGGCTCGTCGTGGGACGGCACGACACCGAGGGCGGCCACATCGTGCTGTGGCCGTCGTGGCTCGGCGGTCCACCCTGCCACTGTGGCGGTGCGGGGTGCCTCGAGGCGCTGGCGAGTGGACGGGCGATCGCCCGGCGCTACGGAGTTGCCGCGGAGCATCTCAACGACCCGGAAGCATGGGCCGAGATCGGCCGCTGGCTGGGGCTCGCGACAGTGAACGTCACGGCCCTCCATGACCCCGATGTGGTGATCTTCGGTGGCGGGGTGTGCGCGAGTTGGAGCCGGCTCTCGCCCGCTCTCTTCGAGACCGTGGAGCGCTCCCTGCGCCTCCAGACGCCGCCTGAGATCACTCGCGGCTCGCTGGGTGAGGACCGATCACTGCTGGGTGCGCTGCTGATCGCCGAGGACAGCGGTGAGGATCCGGCGAGACTGCTGACGGCGCGGTAGGCTGCGCCGATGCCATCGGTCCACCTGGTGTGCGACAGCACCGCCGACCTTGACCCCGCGTTTCGCGACGCGCACACGGTCCGAGTGGTGCCGCTCAAGGTGATCTTCGGTGATCAGACCTACGCGGACGGTGTGGACATCACCGCCGGAGAGTTCTACGCCCGTCTGGCCGCGCCCGGCCCGTTTCCGCGGACCTCCCAGCCGACGCCCTCCGAGTTCGAGGAGGTCTTCCGGGAACTGGGGGCCGACGGCGTCCCCATCGTCTGCACGACCATCTCCGCCGACCTCAGCGGCACGTACGCCTCGGCAACCCAGGCACGCGCCGCGCTCCCTGAGCTCGACATCCGCGTGATCGATACCCGCAGCGTCGCGGTCGGCCATTACGCGCCCGTTCGGGAAGCGGTGCGGGTGATCGAGGCCGGCGGTGACGCCGACGCCGTCGAGGCAGCCGTCAGCGCGGTGCTCAGCACCGACAGGGTGCTCTTCACCGTCGAGACCCTCGAGTTCCTGCGCCGCGGCGGGCGCATCGGCGGCGCGCGTGCGTTGCTCGGCTCGATGCTCGATATCAAGCCGATCCTCGAGATCCGCGAGGGCGCGATCGAGGCGGTCGGGCGGGTCCGGACCTACCCGCGGGCGATCGACCGGGTCGTCGAGGAATGCAGACGAGCCGCCGACGCCTGGGGTGGCGCCGAGCTCGTCATCGCCCACGCCGACCGGCCGTCGATCGCCGCGGAGCTGGTCGAGCGGATGCGCCCGCTGGTGTCGGGCGAGCCGGCCCTGACGGTGGTCGGCCCGGTGGTCGGCTGCCACAGCGGACCTGGCGCGATCGGCGTTGGGTTCCACAAACCACTGACCTGAGCCAGTGGCCGTTCCAGATTCTCTCAATTGCGGCCCGCCGGGGTAGCATTGCCGCTCAGGTTGAACGCGTGAGAGAGATCGCCACTGTGATTGCAACGACCGATCGAGAAGCGGTCCAGGGCGCAGACCTCGACGAAGCCGGACGGAGGGTCCAGATCGTCCGCGCTGCCGCCGCGGTGCTCGGCCGCCAGGGCTATGCAGAGACGTCACTCAAAGACGTTGCTCGCGCGGCCGGGGTGGCGCCCGGACTCCTCCACTACTACTTCAACTCCAAGGAGGACCTGCTCCTGGAGGTGGTGGTGGTCACCGAGCGCGAGATGCTCGCCAACTGGAAGGCGGTGGTCGAGGCGGTCGAGGATCCCCTCGAACGCATCGTCACCGGACTCGACCACGCCGAAGCGCGCTGCGCCGATCAGCCGGAGTTCTTCCGCCTGCTCCTCGATCTCTACACGGTCAGCCTCAGCAGCCCCGCATTGAGGGTTCGGTGCGCGGCGCTCCGAACCCATCTCATCGACGAGGTCGAGATCGAGGTTCGGCAGGTGTTCGGGCGCTTGCCAGCGTATTCGCTGGTCTCCCCTCGCGAGCTCGCCGGCGCGATCCTGAGCGCCATCGACGGGATCGCGCTCTCGGGCCTGGTGGTCCAGCAGCCGGCCGCCGCCCCCTTCCATGCCCTGAAGGTGCTGCTCCTCTCGCTGGTGGTCACCGCGTACGTCACCTCCGGGCAGGAGCCCCCAATCGCGCGCCTCGGAGAGATGCTCAGCCGCCACCCCTGAGGCAGGCGGCGATCAACTTGCGCCGACCTGGAGTGGAGGGAGCAGTGCCACGGTCGCGCCGATCGGGCCCGGCTCCTCGCCCTCGGCGCGGCCCCAGAAGCGCGAGAAGCGACCGTCGTAGCCGACCGCGAGACCTCCGTGAAACGCGATGGGCGCCTCATCCCAATGCGGGGTATGTCCATGAACGACCCGTCGAACGCCGAAGTGCTCGAGGTAGCGCTGCAGGCGTGCGGGGTCGTCGAAGCCGTGCCGTCCGATCGTGTAGCGAAGCGACTGAAAGGCCCCGCCGCGGGTCGCGAGCCAGGCACGGACCGCGGCATTGACCTCTGCGACGGTGGCGCCGATCTCCGCATAGCGGTCGTCGTCGGTGTGCTGCGCAAGGGTCCCGTCATCGATCTCGACGAGGAAGGGGAGCGCCCGCAGCCATGCCTCCAGTTCGGCATCCGACACCACCGCGTCGAGGTCCGCCCAGTCGCCGCGGCGGCTCAGCCAGAGATCCTCGATGCTCAGCCCGTCGCGGGTGCGCCAGGCTCCGAGCTGGTCGGGACCCCGCGAGCGCTCGACCATGACGAGCAGGAAGAGATCGTGGTTGCCGAGCACCGAGCGTGCGTTGCGGCGCTCCATGGCGAGCTTCGCGGCGGCCGCTCCGCCGCCTGCCCCGGGCTCGCCGCCCTGAAAGAAGTCACCGAGGAAGACGGTGTCGACCTGGTCCTCGGGGAAGGGCTGGAGCGCCTCTCGGAGCCGGTCGACGTCGCCCTGGACGTCGCCGACGATCAGGGTGGGCCGGGTCACCCCATCAGGATACGAGCGCGCACGCGCTCAACCGCCAGCGGCCGCCTTGCGCGTGCGAGCCACGAGCGCGCGTGCTCTGGCGAGCTGTCTGGTCACCGACCTGGGTCCCGGCCCGCCGGGCACATCGCGGCGGCGGAGCGCCGCATCGGCATCGAAGAGATCGACCACGTCCGGGCCGAAGCGATTCGACACCGAGCGCCACTCGCTGATGTCGAGGTCAGCGAGCGTGCGGCCCTCGGCCAGTGTCCGCGCGACCACCTCCCCGACGAGGGTATGGGCTTCCCTAAAAGGCACTCCGTTGGCGACGAGGTGCTCCGCGATGTCGGTGGCCTGGAGCGCTGGATCCGATGCTGCCCGGCGCATCGCCTCCACATCGAAGTGCACGACCGTGATGACCTCGGTGAGCAACCGCAGCGTGGCGGCCGTGGTGTCCACCGCGTCGAACAACGGCTCCTTGTCCTCCTGGAGGTCGCGGTTGTACGTGAGCGGCAAACCCTTGAGCACCGTGAGCAGTGCGACCACATCACCGATGACGCGCCCGCTTCTGCCCCGCGCAAGCTCGGCGACGTCGGCGTTCTTCTTCTGAGGCATCAGCGACGAGCCGGTAGCATGACTGTCGGGGAGGCTGACGAACCCGAACTCGACACTCGACCAGAGCACGAGCTCCTCACCGAGCCGTGAGCAGTGGACCATCGTGAGCGCGCAGGCGGATGCGATCTCGACCGCGAAATCCCTGTCGGCGACGGCGTCCATGCTGTTGGCGGCAATCCGCCCGAAGCCGAGCTCACCGGCCACGCGGTCACGGTCAAGTGGCAGCGTGGACCCCGCCAGTGCCCCGCTCCCCAGGGGAAGCTCGTCGCAGGCCAGGCGCGCCGCGCCAAGACGAAGCGCGTCGCGAGCGAACATCTCGACGTACGCCAGCAGGTGATGCGCCAGCGACACGACCTGGGCGCGCTGCAGGTGGGTATACCCCGGCATCGGTGCTGTGCGGTGCTCGGCCGCGCGTGCCGCGAGTGCCTCCTGCAGCCCGGCGAGCGCAACCAGGAGGTCCGTGCACGCGCGGCGAGCCCACATGCGCAGGTCGGTTGCAACCTGGTCATTTCGACTGCGCCCGGTGTGGAGCATTCCCGCCACGGGACCGGCGAGCTCGAAGAGCCGGCGCTCGACCGCCGTGTGGATGTCCTCGTCACCGGGCGACACCGCGAAGCCATCGCTCGACAGCTCCGCGGCGATGGCGCGCAGTCCCGCATCGATGGCGCGATGCTGCGCAGCGGTGAGCACGCCGATGCTGCGGAGCATGCGCGCGTGCGCGCGCGAGCCGGCGACGTCATCGGCGCCGAGACGGCGGTCGACGGCGAGGCTCGACGTGTACGCCTCGACCCGTTCGGACGTCGGGCCGCTCAGCCGGCCTGCCCAGACCTTGGGTTCGCGCGCTTCGCGGCGCGCCCGCCGATCAGACGTCGCCACGCCGTTGGGTGCGCCGTTCGACGTGGAGAGGGGCCGTGTCCTCGAGCGCTCCCTGCACGCGGGTCTGGGTACGGAGCGGCAGGCCGAACAGTTCGATGAACCCACGCGCCGCTGCGTGGTCGAACGTGTCGCCGGCACGATCGTAGGTCGCGAGGTCGTTGCTGTAGAGCGATCGCTCCGCTCGCCTGCCGATGACCTGCGCAGCGCCGTCCTGCAGACGCATCCGCACCACACCGGTCACGTGCACCTGGGTCTCCTGCACGAACGCATCGAGCGCGGTGCGCAGCGCGGAGAACCAGAGACCGTCGTACACGAGACGCGCCCACTCGTCACCGACGATGCGCTTGAAACGCGCGACGTCTCGCGGAATCGTGAGGCTTTCGAGCGCGTCATGGGCGGCGTGGAGCGCGACCGCCGCGGGTGCTTCATACACCTCGCGGGACTTGATGCCGACCAGACGGTTCTCCACGTGGTCGATGCGTCCGATGCCGCGTGCCCCCGCGAGGGTGTTGAGCTCCCCCACCAGCCGCTCCCCTTCGAGCCGGCGACCGTCGAGGGATACCGGAACCCCGCGCTCGAAGCCGATCTCGACGACAGCGTCTGGAGCATGGTCGTGAGCGGTCCACGCGTAGACATCGTCCGGCGGTTCGATCCAGGGGTCTTCGAGCACGCCCGTCTCGATGCTTCGTCCCCAGAGGTTCGCATCCACCGAGTACGGTGACGCCTTGGTCACCGCCACCTCGATGCCGTGCGCGGCTGCGTACTCGAGCTCCTCCGAGCGCCCCATCGCCCAATCGCGCACCGGCGCGACCACACGAAGCTCCGGGGCGAGGGCGCCGACGGCGACGTCGAAGCGGACCTGGTCGTTGCCCTTGCCGGTGCATCCGTGCGCGACCGCACTGGCTCCTTCCTCGCGGGCCACGTCGACGAGCAGCTTGGCGATGAGCGGACGCCCCAGCGCGGTGGCAAGCGGATACACGCCCTCATAGAGCGCCCCTGCCGCAAGCGTCGGGAAACAGAAGGCGTCGACAAATACCCGGCGCGCGTCGGCGACGTGCGCGCTGAGCGCACCGGTGCGCAACGCCTTGGTCGCAACCGCATCGACATCCTTTGACTCACCGAGATCTGCGGTGAGCGTGATCACGTCGTATCCGAGCTCTTCCTGGAGCCACCGGATGGCCACCGACGTGTCCAGGCCGCCGCTGTATGCGAGCACGCAGCGTTCGCGGGCGCTCAACGCATGTCATCCGACATTGCGTTGAGGCGAAGGAGGAGGCGCTGTGCCGCCGGTCGTGACCTCGCGATCACCAGCACCGTGTCATCGCCGGCGATGGTGCCGGCAACCTCCTCGAATCGGGACGCATCGAGGGCGCCGCCCACCAGCGGCGCGCATCCCGGGGCGGTGTGCACGATGCCGAACAGGTCGACGAACTCGATGGCCTGGACGTGCTCCCGGATCGCATTGCGGAGTCGCTGCATGGTCTGCTCAACGTCGAGCTCGGCGACCGGCGCCATGTAGCGTGCCCCGGCATCATCGTGGACACGGAGCAGACCGAGCTCGCGGATGTCACGGCTCACTGTCGCCTGCGTGACCGGGAACCGTCTGCGATGCAGCTCGGCGACGAGATCCTCCTGGGTGCGGATGACACCGCCGCGCACCAGTGCGAGGATGGCGCGGTGACGCGCGGGTTTCGCGGCCGGCCCGATCACCCGGGTCGCGCTCGCGCTCATACGTCGCGGGTCGATGCTGCGACAGCATCGAACGCCCTGCCGAGGCGCAGCACGGCCTCGTCGACCTCGTCGCGGGTGATGATCAATGGCGGCACCAGCCGGAGCGTGCGTTCGCCGACCGCGTTGACGATCAATCCCTCGTTCAGCGCGGCGGCGGCAACATCACGAGCAACGTCTCTGCTCAGCGCGACGCCCAGCATGAGCCCGCGCCCCCGCACACCCGCGATCGGCGCGCCATGCTCCCCGAGTGCGTGGAGCAACTCGGCGAGGTAGTCACCGACCTCCGCCGCGTGCGCCACCAATCCCTCGCGCTGCACGGCGCGCATCACTGCAACGGCGGCTGCACATGCCAGCGGGCCACCACCGAACGTGGAACCGTGGTCACCGGGTTCGAAGACATCCGCACGCGGCGCCGCCAGGATGGCGCCGATCGGCACGCCGCCTCCGAGCGCCTTGGCGACCGTCATCACGTCCGGGGCCGCGTCCTCATGCTGGTGCGCCCACCACCTGCCGGTCCGCCCCATCCCTGTCTGGACCTCGTCAAGGATGAGCAGCACATCGCGTTCGTCGCACAGGCGGCGAATCGCCGCGAGCCTCCCCGGAGCGAGGGCGACCACACCACTCTCTCCCTCGATCGGCTCGAGCATCACCGCGCAGGTCGCGCTGTCGATCGACTGTTCGAGAGCGCCGAGGTCGTCGTACGGGACGTGGACGAAGCCCTTCGGCAGGGGTTCGAACTGCTTGCGATAGCGAGGGTTCGCGGTTGCCGCGAGCGCCCCCATGGTGCGTCCATGGAATGCGCCCTGCGCACAGATGATCACGTGTGCGCCATCACGATGCAGCTTGCCCCACTTGCGCGCCAGCTTGATGGCACCCTCATTCGCCTCCGCACCACTGTTGCAGAAGAACACCCGCGAAGGGAACGCTGATGCGACCAACAGCTCGGCGAGCTCCAGCTGCGGCTCGGTGTAGTAGAGATTGCTCGTGTGCATCAGCGTTGCCGCCTGGTCGGCGATCGCCTGGCGCAACGCCGGATGGTTGTGACCGAGAACGTTCACCGCGATCCCGGCGACGAGGTCGAGAAATTCACGTCCGTCGGCATCGGTGAGCCAGACGCCGTGGCCGCTGCGCAGCGCCACCGGCTGGCGCTGATATGTGTCCATGAGCGCAGCCTTGGCGCGCGCTGCGAACGTGGTTCCCGCGGTCGTGCTGCCGGCCGTCACACGGACTCCGAGTGGGTGAGCATGGTGCCGACGCCGCGCTCGGTGAGCAGCTCGAGGAGCAGTGCGTGCGGGACCCGCGCGTCGATGATGTGCGTGGCGCAGCCGCCGTCGGTGGCTCTGATCGCCGCCTCGACCTTGGGGATCATGCCGTCGTGGATCACGCCGGAGGCGAGCAGCTCTCGTCCGCGCACCGCGTCAAGTTCGCTGATCAAGTCGCCGGCGCCGTCGCGAACACCTTCGACGTCGGTCATGAGGATGAGCTTGCTGGCGTCCAGCGCGACGGCGAGCTCTGCGGCGACGGTGTCGGCATTGACGTTGTACGCCTGACCGTCGTAGCCGAGACCGATCGATGCCATCACGGGGATGCGCCCCTGGTCGAGGATGGCCAGGATCGGTTCAGCGTTCACCTGCGCCACGTCACCGACGAAGCCCAGGTCGGCTCCGCTCGTATCCGACCGCGGACGCACCAGCAGCGTCGGTCCGTCCTCGCCGGAGATCCCGATCGCGCCGGCGCCGAGCGTGTGGATGCGCGCGACGATGTCGGGCCCGATCTTGCCGGTGAGGACCATCTTCGCGATCTCCATCGTCGGCGCGTCGGTGACCCGGAGCCCGTTGACGAACCGGGTCTCGATGCCCATCCGCTGCTGCCACGCGCTGATCTCCGAGCCGCCGCCGTGCACGATCACCGGTCGCATCCCGACGAAGCGGAGGAGGACCACGTCCTCGAGCACGGCATCGAGATCCGCCACCGCGCTCGCCGCGCCCCCGACCTTGATGACGAGGATGTGACCCGCGAACCGCTTGATGTATGGCAGTGCCTCGATGAGCACCTCAGCACGATGGATCCGTTCGTCGATGGTCTGTTCAGGCATGGTGGTTGTGGTGGTGCTCCGTATCAGGTGGTGTAGTCGGCATTGATGCGCACGTAGTCCGCTGAGAGGTCGCAGCCCCACGCATGACCCTCGCCATCGCCCGCGCCGAGGTCGATGTCGATGTCGAGACGTGGCAGCGAGAGCGCGGCGCGAATCCGTTCCGCTTCAACTCGCTCGGGGGCACCGCGGTCGAACACGACCAGGCCCCCGATGGCGACGCGGCAGCGGTCCAGGGTGAATGACGCACCGCTCCGGCCGAGGGCGGCCACGACGCGACCCCAGTTGGGATCGCCACCGTGGATCGCTGCCTTGACCAGCGAGCTCTGCGCGACGACGCGCGCAGCGATGCGCGCCTGATCCGTGCCCACGGCGCGGTGCACCGCGACGCGGAAATGACGCGTTGCACCCTCGGCATCGGCAACGAGCTGCTCCGCAAGCGAGTCACAGACCTCGAGCAGCGAACCCTCGAAGGCGGCCGCCGCACTCGATCCTTCGACGAACATCGCGCCACCCGCCGCGCCGTTGGCGAGCAGGATGCACGAGTCGTTGGTGGACGTGTCGCCGTCGACCGTGACGCAGTTGAACGTGCTGTCGGTGACGCGACGCAGTGCCCCCTGGAGCAGCGTCGATTCCACAGGTGCGTCGGTGGTGATGAACGCGAGCAGGGTCGCCATATCCGGGTGGAGCATCCCGGCACCCTTTGCGGTAGCCCCCACGGTGTAGGTCACACCGTTACCGATGAACGTGGCCTCCGCAACCTTGGCGACCGTGTCGGTGGTCATGATCGCGCGCGCAACGTCGCCGCCCGCGTCCGGAGACATGGACAGCGCCGCAGCCCGGATGCCACGCACCACACGATCCATCGGCATCGGCCGCCCGATCACGCCGGTGCTGCACACGAGCACATCGCTTGGGTCGAGGTCGAGGCTGTCGCCGGCGGTCGTGCACATGACAAGTGCGTCGCGAAATCCCTGGCCGCCGGTGCACGCGTTGGCGTTGCCGGCGTTGACGACCACGGCGGAGATCGGCGTGCCGCGCCGCAGTGTCAGCTGCGAGATGACCACCGGTGCCGCCTTGACGGTGTTCCGCGTGAAGACCCCCGCCGCGGTGGCGGGGGTATCGGAGCGGATCACCGCAACGTCGGTGCGCGTCTCGTCACCGTCGCCACGAATCCCCGCGGCAGCCACACCGCCGCGAAATCCGCGTGGAGCGCAGACCCCAGCTCGGGTGTGCTGCATCGCCGGTGCGCTCACGGCCACAGGAAGCGTGACTCCAGGCCCGCGGTCTCGTCGAACCCGAATCGGATGTTCATCGCGTGCACCGCCTGGCCGCCACCGCCCTTGCCGAGATTGTCGATGGCGACGGTGACGACCGCCATACCGTCCTGCCAACCGGAGTTGATCGACGCGCGGTTGGTTCCGGTCATGCCCTTGGTCGGTGGCGGCGTCTCGACGTGATCGAGGAACGGGCTCGTGGCGCAAAACTCTGCGTACAGCTCATTGAAGTGCGCGTGCGTGACACCGGGAAGCGGGCGGAGATATGCGGTGACCAGGATGCCGCGCGTCATTGGGATCAGATGGGGCACGAACGTGAGCCGCACCTCACCTTCCGCGGCGAGACGCAGCTGCTCCAGCATCTCGGACTTGTGGCGATGCCCGGCAACACCATAGGCGTGCACCGACTCATTGACTTCTGCGAAGAGATTGGCAACCTTCGCCTCGCGCCCTGCGCCGCTGACGCCGCTCTTGGCATCGACCACGATGTCAGGCTCGATCAAGCCCTCGCGCAGCGCAGGGACGCATGCCAGCAGGGTGGCAGTCGGATAGCAGCCGGGCACCGAGATGAGATTCGCGCCAGGCAGACGCTCGCGCTCGAGCTCGACCATCGCGTACACCGCCTCCCCGAGCAGACCCGGCGAGGGATGCTCGATGCCATACCACTGCTGATACGCGGTGGCATCGCGGAGCCGGAAATCGGCCGAGCAGTCGATGACGGTGGCGCCGCCGGCGAGCCACCCGGGCGCGAGCGACGCCGCGACGGTGTGGGGCAGCGCCGCCATCACCACATCCGCCGAGCCGGGGTCGAGGCCGTCCTCGATGATCAGATCGACGGAGCTCCCGGGGACCACGTCGGAGTAGCGTTTGCCGGCGCTCGTGTGCCCGAGCACGCGCGTGAGCTCCACGTCGGGATGCCCGGCGAGCAGCGCCGTGCATTGCATGCCGATGTATCCGGTGGAGCCGAAGACTGCGGCGCGGATCCGTGTCGCCTGGGCCATGACCGAGGAGTATACGGCCTAGCCTGCATACTTATGCATTCAGGTGCGTTGCGGCGCGCGGCGCTTGCGCAGTCCCTTCACGCCCAGCTCGCGCCGGCGAGCCCGCTCCAGGTTCACGGCTGCACCGACCAGTGCGAGGTGCGTGAATGCCTGCGGGAAGTTCCCCAGCAGCTGCCCGGTGCGCACGTCCACCTCCTCGGAGAACAGCCCGAGTGGCGAGCTGAAGTGGAGGAGCCGCTCGAAGCGGCGCTCCGCCTGCTCGAGGTCGCCGCAGTGGGCGAGCGCGTCCACCAGCCAGAACGAGGTCAGAAAGAACGCACCCTCATCACCCCGGAGGCCGTCCTCGCTCTCGTCCATCAGGTAGCGCTTGACGAGCACACCCTCGCCGAGGTGTTGCGCGATGGCGCGCACCGTCGAAAGAATGCGCGGATCCTTGTCGGCGAGAAAGCGCACCTGGCTCATGCGCAGGATCGCTGCATCGAGCGCGTCGTTGTCGAACTCCTGGGTGAATGAGTGGCGGTGCTCCGAGTACCCACGCGTCGTGATCGCGCGATGCATGCGCAGACGCGCGCGTCGCCACGCGTCCTTGCCGTAGGGGAGGTTGTAGCGGTCGGCGATCCGGATGCCGCGATCGACGGCCACCCAGCACATCAGCTTGCTGTAGACGTACTGCTTGCGCTCGCTCCGGACCTCCCATATCGACGAGTTGGGCTCCTCCCAGCGACTGATGGCCATCTCGACGATGTTGCGGAGCTCCTCCCACAGCGTCGTGCTGACCACGCCGCCGAACCGTGCGTAGACGTAGGCGCTGTCGAGCACCTCGCCATACACGTCGAGCTGCAGTTGATTCATGGCGGCGTTGCCGACGCGCACCGGTCTCGATCCGCGGTAGCCCTCGAGGTGATCGAGGGTGTGCTCGGTTGCGTGGGCGTGCCCGCTCAGGTCGAAGAGGTTGGGGATGTCGGTGGTTTTGCGATCGGCGAGGTGCCGGTGGGTCAGCCAGTCGAAGTACGCAGTCGCCTCGGCGGAGAGGCCGAGTTGAAAGAAGGCGTAGAGCGTGAACGCCGCGTCGCGCAGCCAGGTGAATCGATAGTCCCAGTTGCGCTCACCGCCGATGTCCTCGGGAAGGCTCGTCGTCGGCGCCGCGATGATCGCGCCCGTCGGCGCATAGGTCATCAGCTTCAAGGCGAGTGCCGATCGCCAGACGTGCACCTGGTACGGGCCGTGATAGTCGACCTGCCCGACCCAGCGCCACCAGTAGCGCTGGCTGTCACGGAGGGCTGTGCGCGCGCGCTCGACGCTCCACGGCCTCGCCCTGCAGTTTCCGGCCACGCCGGTGTGGAGGGCGAAGGCCACCGCATCGGTGGCCTGCATGTGAAAGCTATCGTCGGGGCCGTCCAGCTCGATGGTCGAGCTCAGACAGAGATGCAGCTTCTGCGCGTCGGCATGCAGCTGCCCGTCGTCGACGCTGAGCTCCACGGGCAATCGAGCAAACCCGGGCGCGGGGTCGAAGACGTGGTGCATGGTCACGGCCCCGGCGAGACACTCCACCAGACGGATCACGCGTGCATGGTTGTGCGGTTTGGCGTGCTGGACGACGCTGTGATCGTCGACCGGCATGAAATCGGTGACCACCACGACGCCGGTCCCGGTGGAGAACACGGTGTCGAGAAGGTTGGTCCGGTCCCGATAGCGCTGGTGCACCTGATGCGGCTCATCCGGGTGGAGCTGCCAGCTCCCCCCTCGGGCCGAGTCAAGGACACGGCCAAACAGCGCGTCGTCGTCGAAACGGGGCAGGCAGAGCCAGTCGATGCTGCCGTCCACCCCGACCAGCGCCGCCGAGCGGCAGTCGCCGATCAGCCCGTACGCCCCGATTGGAAGGTACCCGTCGATCCGCTCGTGGGAGACGGTGCGACCCTTGGGATCCGCCGGGCTAGTACTCGTCCTCGGGGCGGGAGTCATCGTCATCCTCGGTATCGGCTCCGGGCGGCGCCTCCTCGGCGTCGGACTGGAAGGTGCTCATCCCCAGCTCCCCGAGATCGTCCTCGGATTCGTCGGTCGCCGGTCGTCCGATGATCTCCTCGCCGTCGTCGTCGAGCGGGCTCGAGTCGATCTCGCGGGATGACAGCAGCGAATCCTTGGCGTAGGGACGGAACTCCTCGCGGCGGCCACCCTTGGCCAGAGGGAAGGACGACTTGCGAGCGTTCTCGGCCGCCTGGTACGTCTCTCGGAGGATGATCTCGACCCGCTCGTCCTCGAGCCTGGCCACGGCTGCCGAATATCGGTTCCCCGTCTCCATCAGCGGCACCAGCCGGCGAGCGATTTTGGTGTCGACCTCGCCGAGCGAGACACCGCGTGACGTCTGGGCCCGGAGCGTCGACCCCTCGCGATAGAGCTCGACCACGTCTCCCGGTGCAATCGCCACGGTGGCGGACTTCGAGGGTGCGCTCAGCACCGTGATGGCGCTCTTCCCGGGTTCCTCGGTGAACAGCTCGACGTCGATCGCCGCCGCCGAACCGGCGGCGGTGCTCTTGCTCTCGAGCATCGCGGTGAGCTTGCGGACGTTCTTCTGCGCGATCAGATTCAGCGGATTGAGCTGTAAGGAGCTCGAATACGACGCCAGCGCCTCCTCGCGCTGGCCCAGCTCGGTCAGCGCCTTGCCGATCCGGTTGAGCGTGTCCTCGTCGGTACCATGGCGCTCGACCAGCGCTTGATTCACGGCAAGCGCCTCCGCCCAGCGGCTCTCGAGCGCAAGCGCGATAGCCTCGTCGACGTAGAGGCTGCGCGGCTTCACACGTTCTTCAGACACCAAATACCACTCCCGATTCAAGGGGGTCCATGACCGCTGCACTGCACGTGCTCCCGACCCACGGCCGAGAGAGGCAATCGGGTTCGCTATGATACCTGCTCAGTGAGGCGCGTCCGTTCCCTTTGCGATCTCTTGACACCGCGCCGGGCATGACGCGGATCATTTCGGTCGCTAATCAGAAAGGCGGTGTGGGCAAGACCACAACCGCGGTCAACCTGGCGGCAGCCATCGCGGAGGCAGGTCCGAAGGTCCTCGCGGTCGACCTCGATCCCCAGGGTCACCTGACCATCAACATGGGGTGCCGCCGGCCCGACGAGCTGGAGCGGACGATCTACGACCTCCTCACCGACCATCGGGTCAGCGTCGCGGACGTCCTCCTCGTCTCGGAGGGCATGGGGCTCGACTTCATCCCGGCGAACATCGATCTCAGCGGCGCCGAGCTGCAGCTGGTCACCGAGTTCGGCCGGGAGTCGATTCTCAAGGAGAAGCTCGAGCCCATCGAAGGCCAGTACGACTACGTCGTCATCGATTGCCCGCCGTCGCTCGGCCTCCTCTGCATCAACGCGCTCGTGGCGTCGACGGACGTGATCATCCCGCTGCAGTGCGAGTACTTCGGGATGAAAGGCATGCAGCAGCTGCAGCGCACCATCGATCGCGTGCGGGCAAAGCTCAACAGCCGTCTTCGTGTCGCGGGCATCCTGCCGACGCTCTACAAGTCGCGCACCCTGCACAGCCAGGAGGTGCTCGACCTCGTGAAGAGCGCATACCCCGATCTCGTCTTCCCGATCACCGTCGACTCCTCGATCAGGTTCGCCGAGACACCGCTGGCGGGGCAGTCGATCCTCGAGTACGCCCCGAACTCGCCTGGGGCTCGCTCCTACCGGGCCCTCGCCAAGGCCGTTATCGCCCAGGATCGCGGCGATGGCGACAGCATCGAGGTCTCCGGGAGCGCGGAACGTCCACGCGAGCGGGTGCGCGCGGCCCGAGGGTGATGCGCGGATTTCGCCGCGCCCAGCTGCGCGGCAGCGATGAGCTCTTCCGCTCCGCCGAGCCCGAGCAGCTCGACGCCCCGCTGTCGCCCGCCGAGAACAACGACGCCGTCCACCCCGTCCCGTCGGCCCCCGCCCACCACATGCGCTCGGTCCGGTTGACGGACGACGAGCTGCGGATCCTCTCGGAAGCGGTTCAGCACCTCAAATTCCCCGCCAAGGCGCCGACGCGCCCTTCGGTGGACGACTTCGAGAAGCTGGAGGTCCTCCGCCAGAAACTGCTCGACGCGCTGTGAGGGTCGGAGGGGACGGCATCGACTGCGGCGGGCCGTCTCGCAGCCGGGGCTACCCCCCCCGGCGAGAGCGAGGGGCGGAACGGCGAAGGCGTTCCGACCCCGTGCCCGCCGCAGTCGATGCCGTCCCCTCCGACTAGCCGCCGGCACGTGGTCATCGGTACGCTGACGGTCACCCTCCAGGTACCGGACAGCGAATCCCTCAAGGACAAGCGGCAGGTGGTCCGCTCGCTCACGGCCAAGCTCCGCAACACGTTCAACGTCGCGGTTGCAGAGGTGGCCGACCAGGATCTCTGGCAGTCGGCCGTCATCGGGGTGGCGTGCGTGAGCTCGGACAGCCGGCATGCGGACGAGATGTGCCAGAAGGTGTTGCGGTTCGTCGACGATCATGGCGAGGCGCTCGTCCTCGGCTCCCATTTCGAGTTGATCCACGTCTGATCAGGCTCTGCTGACGCGGGATCTCATCGAGGCCTACCAGGCGACGCTTCCATTCGAGCTCGACGACTTCCAGCGCGAGGCCATCGTCAAGCTCGAGGGATCCCGCGGCGTGCTGGTGAGTGCGCCCACGTCGAGCGGCAAGACGGTGGTTGCGGACTACGTGATCTGGCGCCGCCTCGACGCGCCGGCCGCACTCCGGCGGCCGATCACAGATGCAGCCGACGTGGTCTACACGACACCTCTGAAAGCTCTGAGCAACCAGAAATATCACGATCTCTGCGAGCGATTCGGTGAGCACCGCATCGGCCTGATCACCGGTGAGCACACGCTCAACGATGGCGCACCGATCCTGGTGATGACCACGGAGATCCTGCGCAATGTGCTCTACGACGAGCCTGCGCGTGTCGATCGAGTCGGCGATGTGGTGCTCGACGAGGTGCACTACATCGACGACTACCCGCGCGGCACGGTGTGGGAGGAGCTGATCATCGAGGCGCCTCGCCACATTCGCCTGATCGGCCTCTCCGCAACCATCAGCAACGTCGGCGAGGTCGCGACATGGATGTCGGGCCTGCGCGGCACGATCGAGACGGTCACGAAAACCGAACGACCGGTGGCACTCGAGATGTGGCTGGCCATCGACAACAGGTTGCACCCGCTCTTCGACAAGGCGGGCAATGCGGCGCGCGGCACGCTCGAACTTGCGCAGGCGGATGCAGTGCAGCAACCACGATTTCGCGAGGCGCGACGCGCCCCCGACAACGACATGCTGCAGATCGTCGATGTCCTGCGGCAGCGCGCGATGCTCCCCGCCATCTACTTCATCTTCTCGCGACGGGGATGCCGCGAAGCGCTTCAGCGCTGTGGTGTGCACGGAGTCGACCTCACCAGCGATGAGGAGAAGGAGCGCATCGACATCGCCATCACCGAGCGGATGGAGGCATTGAGCGATGCGGACGAGCGACAGTGCGTGCTCCTCGAGCTCGACAGGCGCCTGCTCCGGCGCGGCCTCGCCATGCACCACGCCGGTCTGCTCCCGTATGCGAAGGAGACCGTGGAGCGCCTGTTTCAGCAGGGGTTGATCAAGGTCGTCTTCGCGACGGAGACGCTCTCACTTGGTCTCAACATGCCGGCGCGCTCCTGCGTCATCTCTTCGTTCACGAAGTTCGACGGCGTGAGTTTCGCCTCACTCACCAGCGGCGAGCTGACGCAGCTCATGGGCCGCGCTGGCAGGCGCGGCATCGACACAGTCGGGCACGGGGTGATCCTCAAGGAGAGCGACGTCGACCTGCGCGATATCTACGACGCCGCGATCTCCGGTGAGTTCGCCGTGGATTCCAAGTTCTCGCCCACCTACACGATGGTGCTCAACCTGCTGCGCACGCGGTCCGCTGAGGCCGCCGAGATGCTCCTCGACAGCTCCTTCGGGCAATACCAGGCAGTCGAGCGGTCTGCACGGTGGGAGCATCGCAGGGCCAACCTCGAAGCCGAGCTGCATGATCTCCGGCTGCGGCGCTTTCAGCACCCTCGGGTCCCGTGCACCGAGCGCACCCTGACCTCGTTCCTCACCACCACGACGCAGCTGGGTGAGGCCCAGCTCGCGCTGCGGCGCGTCAAGCGCGGGCACTGGACCGATGCGCGTCGCGGCCGGTACGGCAAGGCGGGTTCCGATCCCGGCCAGCGCTATGAGGCGTTGCGCAGGACCACCCGCTCACTCCAGGACCGGCTCAACGAGTCGCCGTGCCGCAACTGTCCGTACTTCGGCGAGCATCGCGCTCACCACCACCGCATCGCCGACATCGAAACCACCCTCGCCGGTGCCGAGGAGGAGCTGGAGCGCTCGCAGCACCGCTTTCGGCGCGAGTTCCAGGCACACCGGGCGGTGTTGCGGGCCGGGGGCTTCCTCGACGGCGACGACCCGACCGACCTCGGCCGTCTCGCCGGCTCGCTGTACGGGGAGAGCTCGCTGCTCGTTGCCGACGCGATCGCGTCCGGGCTGCTCGACGGGCTCAAGCCCGAGGAGGTCGCCGCAACCCTGGTCAGCTTGGTCGCGGAGGATCGGGGTCGGGAGCGCCCGCAACCGTCGCGACGTCACTTTCCCACTCCCCGGATCGAGGAACGGCATCGCCGCCTCCGAACCGCGATGCGGCGCTTCGTGGAGCTCGAACGCGAACATGGGCTGGAGACGATGCCGCCGCTCTCCCTCGAGTACATTCGCCCGGCATACGAATGGGCGACGGGCGTCCCACTCGCCGACATCGAGCCCCCACCGGGCGCCGATACCGGAGACGTTGTCAAGGCGGTGAAGAGCCTCTACTCGCTGCTGCGCCAGATGGAGCAGGCACTGCGCGGGCATGCGCTGCACCCGGTGGTCGCGCTCACCCGCGAGCGGGTCGAGCGCGACCTCATCCGCAGGATCTGACCGAGACTTCGCGTTACGGTGCAAGCGCCGTGTTGCATCGAAGCTGGGTCACCGTGTTAGCATGCCCGCACTGTGCTGACACCAAGAGTCGTGCTCGCAACCATGATCATGCCCCGCGGAGGTTTCCGAACGTAGGGGCGTACGCGCCCACGTTGGAAACCTCCCGGACCACAAGCCCGGGAGGTTTTTTTCATGTCCACCATCAGTCTGCTCGAACGCTACGGTCGAGCTCCCTCGGGGGCCCACGTCGGCTGTCTGGTCTGTCGCGCCTGCGGTCACGAGACCCCGGTCGAGGCGACCAACATCTGTGACCGGTGCTTCGGCCCGCTCGAGGTTCGATACGACTACGAAGAGGTGGCGCGGCGCGTCTCACGTGAGAGCATCGCCTCGGGTCCCGCGAGCATCTGGCGGTATCGCGATCTCCTGCCTGTCGACCTCGACGCGACCGAGCCGATCACGCTGGGCGAGGGCTTCACGCCGCTGATCCACGCGCGCAACCTCGGCGCGGAACTCGGGCTGCGCAATCTCTACCTGAAGAACGACACGCAGAACCCGACGGGGTCCTTCAAGGATCGGGTGGTGAGCGTCGCGGCCACCTGGGCGCGCGAGCACGGGCTGACCACCATCGCCTGCGCCAGCACGGGCAATCTCGCCAACTCCGTGGCGGCGTATGCGGCGCACGCCGGACTGCGCGCCGTCGTGGTGGTGCCCAGCGACCTCGAGTCCGCCAAGATGATCGGCACGTCGATCTTCCGGCCGACGATCATTGCTGTGGACGGTAGCTACGACGATGTCAATCGTCTGTGCACCGAGCTCGCCGACTGCGTCGACTGGGGGTTCTGCAACCTCAACCTTCGCGCCTACTACAGCGAGGGCAGCAAGACGCTGACCTTCGAGACGGCGGAGCAGCTCGGTTGGCGGCTTCCCGACGAGATCATCGTGCCGGTCGCGTCTGGATGCCAGTTCGTCAAGCACCGCAAGGCTGCCGGCGAGTTGATCGACCTCGGCCTGGTCCAGCCGGGATCGCGTCTGCCCCGGCTCACCGGCGCCCAGGCGCTCGGCTGCTCGCCGGTCGCAACGGCGTTCGCCGGCGGCGAGACGGCCGTCGTCCCCGTGCGGCCGCACACCATCGCCCGATCGATTGCGATCGGCAACCCCTCGGATGGGGCGGACGTCCTCCGGATCGCGCGCGAGACCGGGGGCGTGGTCGCGAGCGTCACCGAGGAGGAACTGGTGGAGGGCATCGAGCTGCTGGCCGCCAGCGAGGGGATCTTCGCCGAGACGGCCGGCGGGGTCACGGTCGCCGTGCTTCGCAAGCTCGCCAGAGCCGGGCGCTGGGAGGGGGACGAGACCGTCGTCGCCTACATCACCGGTGCGGGCTTGAAAACGGCGGAGTGCGTCGCCTCCAGGGCTGAGACGCTCACGCCCGTGCCGGCGTCGCTCCGAGCAGTCCGGGAGCGATACGCCGGTCTGTTCTGAGCTGACCCGTTGCCTGGCATGAACATCAGTTTGCCCCGGCATCTGCCGTGGCATAGTGAAAGCGATGTATCACCAGATTGCCCGGAACAAGCGCAAGAGCCTGATCGTGGTCGTGGCGTTCTTCATCATCTGGGCGGCGATCGGCTACGTGATCGGATATATCGCGTCGGGGGTCAGCGGCGGCATCTCGGGAATCATCATCGCGGCCATCGTGGCGCTCCTCGTGGTGCTGTGGTCACTGACCCTCGGTCAGGCAACCGTCCTCGCCGTCTCGGGTGCGCAGCCGGTCACTCGGGAGCAGGCGCCGGTGCTGTACGACATCGTCTCGACGCTCGCGATCGGCGCGGGGTTGCCGATGCCGAAGATCTACATCATCGACGACCCGTCGCCGAATGCCTTCGCCACGGGCACGAGCCCGCAGAAGGCGGCCGTCACGGCCACGACCGGGTTGCTCGCAATCATGGATCGCGAAGAGCTCGAGGGGGTGCTCGCCCACGAGATGAGCCACATTCGCAACTACGACGTCCGCCTCGTGCTCATCGTGGCAACGTCGGTCGCACTCATCGGGCTGCTCGCCAGCCTGCTGTGGCGCTCGCTGTTCTTCACCCGCGGTGGCAACAATCGCGATGGTGGCTATCTGATCATCATCCTCATCGCCGCGGCGGCGCTGCTCTCCGTGGTTGCGGTCGTCGTCGGTCCGCTCATGCAGTTCGCGCTGTCACGCTCGCGCGAATCACTCGCCGATGCGAGCAGCGTCGAGCTCACTCGCAATCCAACGGGGCTGCTCCACGCGCTGCAGAAGCTCCAGCAGAACGACAAGCCGTTCGCGAAGATGACCCACGCAACCGCGGCGATGTGCATCGACGATCCGCTGCAGCATCACGGCGGCTTCATGCATCACCTCTTCGACACGCATCCCCCGATTGAAGAACGCATCGCAGCGCTCCAGGCGATGCTGCAGGTCAAGGAAACTTAGACCGGAGGCGCTGCGGCCGGCGGCGGCGCGGCAGATGTGCCAGGCGTGAAGGACACCGTCGGCGCCTGCCGTTCAGCGTCCGCCACCTGGAAGAACGCGAACGGCTGGAAGTGCATGATCTGGCCGTAGATGTTGGTGGGGAACGTCTGGAGCGCGGTGTTGAAATCACGCACGTTGCCGTTGTAGAAGCGCCGTGAGAACTCCACCTTGTCCTCGGTGTTGGTGAGCTGCTCCTGCAGGTTCAGGAACAGATCGGACGCCTTCAGCTGCGGGTAGTTCTCCGCGACGGCGAGCAGCTGCCGCGTGGACCCGGTCAAGGCGTCCTCGGCGCCGGCCATCGCCGACGGATCGCCTGACTTTGACGCGGCGATCGCATTGGTGCGCGCTGCGGTGACCGCCTCGAACACGCCTCGCTCGTGGGCCGCATACCCCTGCACGGTGTTGACCAGGTTGGGTATGAGGTCGTACCGGCGCTTCAGCTCGACGTCGATATCGGACCACGCCTCCTGGGTTCGCGTCCTCAGGCGGATCAGTCGGTTGAACCGGTAGGCAACGTACAGGGCGACGATGACGACGACGATCAGTACGATGACGAGGGCGGTCATGACCTCAGTGTCTCATTCCTCGCGCAACATCGCTTCGGGGACACTGACCACCCGGTACGGCATATCGGTGATGTCGTAGTACCGGATCGGCTTCTTCAGGCGCTTCGCGATGCCGACCTGGACCTTGACGCCAAGCGACGGGTTGCCGAACACCCACATCTGATCGCAGCGCACGATCAGGTTGTTGAAGGCCTCGCGCACGACATCCTTGGGCACCGTATGCACGAGGTAGTAGTCGAAGAGCATGAACGGGACGATCGGCACCTGTCCCTCGTCGAGCACGAACTTGGTGATGTGCTGGCGCCAGTAGAAATTCCGGTTGCTGAGCGCGCAGTAGATCAGCTGCTTGGGGCGGCGCAGCGCGCGCTCGGCCTGCTCCGCCGGACTGGCCTTCGGAGTCGGCGCGAAGATACGCTCGAGGATGTCCTCAGCGTTCTTGACGGCCGGTTCAGCGGGCGATGCGGCCTCGTCGCGAATCCGAGATGTGCTCTCACGACGCCGCATACCACGTGGGCGCAACCTTTCTCCCCGTCACATCACTGCGTGCGAGAGCCGATGATAGCATCGGCAGGAGATCGCGAAAATCGTGCGAGCCCAATGAGCTCAGCCGTCCGGGTCAGCCCAGGCGACCATCTGGCTCATGGTCACGAGCGCCCGATCGAGGAGCGCGATGCGCGCGGGATCATTGAGCCACCTGCTCTGACCCGATGGATGGGGCAGCGGCACAAGTACGGTCGACACCTCGGGCATGCCCGGGATCGGGAGCCCGTCACTGGTGAACGCGGCGCCGATCACGTCATCGAGGCGACGGCCCGGGAGAAAGCGTTGGAGTGCCAGCGAACCGATCGGAATGATCAGACGCGGTGCGAGCATCGAGATGACCCCGTCAAGCCATGGCGCGCACAGTGCGACCTCCGCCGCGCTCGGACGCCTGTCGCCCGCTCCATCAGCACGCCGCCCAGGGAAGCACGTCGTCATGGCGGTCATGTAGATGCGATCACGCACGTCATCCTCGTCGCGAAAGCCGCCGCGAGTCAGCCAGCGCATCAGCTGGCGGCCTGCCCGTCCCGCGAACGGTCTGCTCTGGTCGTGTTCGACGGGCCCCGGTGCTTGCCCGACGAGCATGATGTGCTGTCCTTGCCGGCCGCTGAACACCGGATGCGCACGAACGATGTATCCGGCATCCGCGCACCGCGTGCAGGCACGCTGCCTGCGCTGCAGCGATCTCAGTGAGCGACCGACGGCAGGTTCTCTGAACACGACGACCCGACTTTGACTCGCCGAGGTGGCGGCGGCGAACCCCAGGCGATATCATCTCTTCACCGCTTGTCCTTCCCACGTCACAGTTGAGCGGCCGTCGTGGTCAGCCGTCGTACTTCGAGGCTCCATGTCCGACGAGTCTTCTCGCTCCGCCCGGCCTTACGGCCAGCGACGTAACGACGGCGCCCCTACGTGGTGGGCGGCGCTCGAGCGAGCAGACCTCCCCGACAGCGAGCTCGTCCCGGCCGCGCATCGGCGCTGGTACGAGGACGCCCATCCCGTAGCTCCGATGGTGGAGATCGCGGGCCGCGCTGGGCGAACACCGAAGCGTCGAGGCTTGCTGATAGGCCTGCTCATTGCGCTGGCCATCGCCGTGGTGCTGGCCAGCGCATGGGCCGTTGACATCTCGGACCTGGACGTCTTCTTCGTGACCCTCCTGATCGCGATCCCGGTTGGACTGGCCGCAACCGTCACGATCATCATGGCCCGACGGAGCGGCTGACCGCGCCCTCGGCACTGTCGGGAGTGGCGTGAGCGGAGACAGGCCAAAGCGCGGGAATCGTCCCGGGCGGCCGCGCCGACCGCATCTCGACCCGATACCGGGGCTCGCGCTGCCCGCCGAGGACGACGAAACGGCAGCAGCGCCGTCACTCCGGGCCCGATTCGAGGCGGCGATGGCACCCGGCCCCCTGGACGGCGTCGCCGCCAGGGACGCCGAGGTGGCCCGCGCGCTCGTCGAGGCACCCATCGAACGCATCGCCGAGGTCGTCTACGGCAGCAACGCGGTCTTCCTCATCGAGCTCGGCGCGCCGGACCCCGCGATCCCGACTGAGCCACTGCGTGCCGTGTACAAACCGGCTCGCGGTGAGCGGCCGCTGTGGGACTTCCCGCGCCGCACGCTGTATCTGCGCGAGGTCGCCGCGTACATCGTCGATGCCGCCCTCGGCCTGCACCGCGTCCCCGTGACCGTGCTTCGCGACGGACCGATCGGGCCTGGGTCGGTGCAGCGCTTCGTGCATGTCCTCGAGGAGCCGCTGACGCAGGAGCGGGCCGAGAAACTCGACTCCCAGCTCCGCGCCGTTGCGGTCCTCGACGTGCTCATCAACAACGCCGACCGCAAGCGGACCCACCTGCTCGTCGTCAACGGTCCGAGCGTCAAGGCCATCGACAACGCCCTGAGCTTCCTCCCCTATCCACGCCAGCGCACCGCGCTCCTCTCACTCGGGGGCTCGCAGCTCAACCCGAGGCTCGCCAAGCGGGTGCAGGATCTCGCCAACGACGAGATCCGCATGTCCGCGCTGCGAACCAGGCTGCGCCGCCTGCTCAGCGAGGCGGAGGTGGACGCGTTCGGCCATCGCGTGGCCGAGCTTGCCAAGGATCCGACCTATCCCGTCCTCGACGCCTGGGATGGCCGCCCCTTCGAGTGGTGGTGAGGCGACCCGCCGAAACCGGCGGGCCGCCTTGAGGGGGGAGGAAGGAAGGGAGCGGTCAGCCCGTGGTGCTGGACGAGCCCATGTTCGGGCACATGGTCGTCGAGGGCGTCTTGGTCGCCGGCGCCGTCGTTGACGGACTCGCGGTGGTGGCCGTCAGGGTCGCACCGCTTGACGCCGTGGTGGATGAGGCTGCGTGCGCAATCACGAAGCTGCCGACTCCCGTTCCGGCGAGCAAACCGACCGAGAGCAGCGCTGTCGCCGCGATCTTGCGCATTCCCGTCCTGCGCTGTGCCGGCTCTTCCGGTGGCGGGGGCGGTGGGATGAACTGGTCGCCGTCCATGGTGTGTGTACCTCCTTGTTGGACTGACGTTGACGTCGATCAGCGTCGCGCCCGGCGATCGGAACGGCGTGGGGGTGTTCTGGGAGATTGCTCAGAGTTGTGGATGCCCGTGCGTCTGGCTGCCTTCTAGTCGCGCGCTTTGCGGGCCCGGCGTTTCCCCTCATGCATCGCTTGGACGCGCCCTATGGGGATGGCTCGGCCCTCTTCGATCAATGCCGCGCTGAGCGGCTGCGGCGCCGGCATTCGAGTCGCCCAGGGATCGCTGCTGCCGAGGCGCTGCGCCGCCGTGTGCACCGTGAAATCCGACGGCGAGACATGATCGAGCTCATCCCAGTCGAGAGGAAACGACACCGGCACGCCCGGTCGGATCCGCGGGCTGTACGCAGCCACAACCGTGGCGCCCCCCACCCGCGTCGCATCGACGAAGACCTTGCCGCCGCGTTCCTCTTTCATGAACGCGCTGGTCACGTTGTTCGGATCCAGCTCTTCGGCTCGAGCGGCGATTGCCCTCGTGGCCGCCGCGGCAGCCTCCATTGTCACGTCGCTCTCGATGGGCACGAACAGGTGCAGACCCTTTGCCCCACTCGTTTTGAGCGCAGCGGTCAGGCAGAGATCGAGCAGCACCTGTCGCACCGCGCGCGCCGCTCGCACAGCGTTGGGGAATGCGGATGCGCTGGGAGGATCGATGTCGAGCACGAGGTGGGTCATGCGCTCCGGCAGGTCGATGCGCACGAGCGCCGGGTGATACTCGATCGATCGTTGATTCGCGAACCAGAGCAGCGTCCGGCGATCATTGCAGAGCGCATACGTCACGTCACGCTTCGACAACTCCGCCCAGAGCGTCACGCGGGGGATCCAGGGCGGCGCGTACGAGGGCAGGTTCTTCTGCATGAAGGCTTCATGGCCGCGGTGAGCGCGGATCACTGACAGGGGACGGTCCCGCAGGACGGGGACGATCCGATCGCCCACCATGTCCAGGTACTCGATGAGATCTCGTTTGGTTGCGCCGGCTGCGTCGAACAAGGGCTCATCAAGATTGGTGAGGGTCAGCCCCAGGGACTCAGCGTGTCCGGTCATGAACGGGGATAATGAGCCGTTGGACCGGAGGCGGTCATCACCCGCAAAGAGCTCTGACGTGGAGTGTGGTACGCCCGGAGGGACTTGAACCCCCGCACCCGGCTCCGGAGGCCGGCGCTCTATCCAACTGAGCTACGGGCGCCCGTCGCGGCTCGCCGGGACAACCGTGGCCAGTATAAGGCTCAGTCCGAATCGTCCTCGGAGGTGAACATGAGGCTGTCCTGCACCTCGTAGAGGGCGTCCATCCATTCCGAGATCATCAGCTCATGGGGCGCACGGCCCACCAGGTGAGAGTCGTTGCTTACCAGTGCCACGGCTCTCCCAACCAGCTCGTACGGGACCTCGACCTCATCGGCGAGGTTGAGCTTCTCGAACTGGTCGATGAGCTCGTCGATATAGCGGATCTTCTGGCGCCGCGCATTGCGCGCTTCGCGCAGCGAAGTCCAGCGAGCTTCCAACTCGCCGATCTCCACGCAGGTCTCCTGGATCATCGAGACACCACCCTCACACCACTCACTACCCCTGTATTACGTTCCATCGTATGTCGCAGCCTCGAGCGGGTCAAGAAGCGCGTTTTCCAGCCCTGCGCCTGATGCGCGTGGCCCGGACCCGCAGCACCCAGGATGTCGTGCTCCGAGCTGCCCGAGAGGGCGCTGCAGAGGGGTTCACGTGCGTTGCGGCGGAGCAGACGGCGGGTCGAGGACGGCAGGGCCGCGCGTGGGTTGCGCCGGCAGGCTCAGCGCTGCTCGCGTCCGTGCTCCTGCGCCGCTCCGCTGCCGTGGCGGCAGGCATCCCATTCGCCGCAGGGCTGGCCCTCGTCGATGTGCTCGGAGCCGGCCACAGCATCGCCGCGGAACTCAAATGGCCCAACGACGTTCTCGTCGGGCGCCGCAAGCTCGCAGGGATCCTCGGCGAGGTGGAGCCGGCGGCGACGGATGGCCGGCGCGTCTGCATCGCGCTCGGCGTCGGGGTCAACCTTCGCGTGGACCAGTTCCCGGAGGGTCTGGAAGCCGTCAGCCTGCACACCCTCCTGCCGAGCCCGCCGGCGCCGGAAGAGCTCCTGGTGGCCTGGGGTGAGGCGCTCGGCGACCGGATCGCCGCTCTCGAGCAGGGCGGGATCGGCGCGATCCTCGACGACTGGCGCCGACACGCGGTCGGGCTGGGCGATCCTGTCTCCGTGGAGGGTGCGGCCGGGATCATCGACGGGGTGGCGATCGGCGTCGCCGACGACGGCGCGCTCCTCGTCGAGGCGTCAGGTCAGACGCACCGTTTCCTGGCCGGGGATGTGCATCTCAAGACCGTCGCCCGCTGATGGGCATGGTGGTGCCGAGCTAGGCGGCGGGAGACGGGGTCGCAGACGCTGAGGGTGACGCGCCGGCTGAGGTGGACGCGGACGGTGTGGATGCGGCCGCCGACCCGGTGACCTTGATCACTCCCTTCATGTTGGGAGCGTGGATGGTGCACAGGTAGTTGTACGTGCCGGGCTGAGTGAACTTGACCTCCCACGTGGCTCCCGGAGCGAGCGTGTTATCCGTGAGGCACGCGTCGTTGTTGTCCTGAAACGTGACCGTGTGCACCACGGAGCCGGTGTTCTTGAACTCGATGATGTCACCGGTCGCCGCGCTCGACGTGTCGGGAACGAACACCAGGTTGTCCGTCGCCTGAATCGTCATCGTGGGAGCCCCGAGCGAGCTCACGGCGGCACTCCCGTTGCAGGCGGCGGGAGGTCCACTGGAACCGCCACCCGGTTGACCGTTGCCACAAGCGAACATCCCGATGGCGACACACACTCCCAAGCCGACCGCGAGCGTGCGCAGATGAGTCATGTGCATGGCCACGGGCATGTTAAGGGATGCGTTCGCCGGCACGCCTCGGCCCTCACTGCAGGGGCAGGGCCTCTGCGATCCGATCTGCCGCCAGCTCCTCGTCCCTGCCCGGGTCGGAGAACAGGCGCATGAACACGACGAGGATCGCGATGAAGTACACGATGTTCCCGACACCGAGCATGATCACGCCGCCGTACTGCTGATCGGTGAGCGCGGAGACACCCCACAGGCGTGGCGCCTGCTGGTAGAAGCTGTAGAGCGGCGTGGACGCCAGGGCGAACACGATGCCGAGAACGGTCGGTGGGATCCCCGCGATGCTCAGCGCGGCGATCTTGGTGAGCGGGCTCACCGTCACCGTGTGCTCGTCTCGGATCGGGTCGACCACGGCCCACCAGACGATGAGCCCGACGAGGATGAAGCTGAGGTGCTCGACGATGTGCACGGGCACCGTGGTCAGCGTTGTGTCATACAGCGAGGGGACGTGCCACAGGAGGAGCACAGCGTTGAAGAGGAGCACGGCCGGCCAGGGGCGCGTGAGCGCCCACCAGATCGAGCGCAGCGTGGTGTGACGCTCGCGCGGTGATGGCCGTGCCCCGGCGATGCCGAGGAGCAACAGTGGCGGCGCCACCATCATCAGCAGCATGTGCTGGACCATGTGGAGCGAGAACAGGTAGTCGTCCCCGCCTCGGTCGATCGGCAACTCCAGCGCGATGAACGTGATCAGGAGTCCGGTGAAGAACAGCACCGGTCGCAACCGCGGATGGCGGAACCACGGGGTCACATCGTCGTCCGGCCCGATCGTGCCGCGGCGCATCGCGATGATGTAGCCGGCGGCCACCGCTACCAGGCCGCAGATGACGGTGGGATCCCACGTCCAGTCGCCGAACCCCAGGTGTGCCGTCAGTGCCCTCCATCCTCCGGGAGCTCGAGATATTCATTCCTCGCCCCGCGAGCCCAGAAGAAACACGAGACGATGAGGTAGAGCAACCCGATCCCCCACATCGCCGGTCCGACGACGGCGCGGATGTCGGTGAGGAACCCGGTCAGCGTGATCGCGAGTGCCAGGGCGATGTTGATGGGAACGAAGCTCGGGGGCGGCAGGTGCGGCGTGGCGTGCTCGTGATCACCGTCCTCATCGGTTGCCGTCGCCACCGCGTCGTCGCTCACTGCATGCGCCTCACTTGGTCACGGCGAGGAAGATCGCCGCCCAGACAAAGGCCGCGCCCATGAGGATGAACAGCATGATGAACATCGCGACACCCATGCGCATGTTCCTGCGGGCGAGCTTTCGGTTCACCGGCGCGTCCTCCTCAGAGCCCTGTCACGCGGTCGATCGCCATGATCGTGAAGAGCAGGGCCAAGTAGATCATTGAATGGTAGAAGAGCCGGCGTGCCGCGCGCGCCGTCGGGCGCCGGGAGGCGACCAGGGCATCGGTCAGCAACACGGCGTCGAGCACCGCAGCACCCCCCAGGTAGATCGCGCCGAACGAGCGGGTCAGCACCGGGAGCACGGTCACGAGGCAGAGCACGATGGTGTACAGCACGATCTGGTAGCGGGTCTGGCGATCGCCCTGGACGACGGGCATCATCGGGACCCCGGCCCTGGCGTAGTCGTTCCTGATGAGCAGCGACAGCGCCCAGAAGTGCGGCGGCGTCCAGTAGAAGACCACTGCGAAGAGGAAGACCGCGGTGATGTTCAGGCTCCCGGTCACCGCCGCCCATCCGACCAGCGGCGGGATTGCTCCGGCCGCTCCCCCGATCACGATGTTCTGCATCGAGGAGCGCTTGAGCCACATCGTGTAGATGAACACGTAGAAGAGGAGGGCGAGCAGCGCCAGGCTCGCGGACAGCAGGTTGACCGTCGTGGCCATCAGCACAAAGGACGCGGTTCCGAGAGCGATCCCGAACGTGAGCGCCTGGCGGGGTTCGATTCGCCCTGAGGGCAGCGGCCGGGTCCGGGTTCGTCCCATGGTCTGGTCGATGTCGCGGTCGAACCAGCAGTTGATGGCATTCGCCCCCGATGCGGCGAGCCAGCCGCCCGCGACGGTGAGCAGTACCAGCCGCCAGCCCGGCCAGCCTCTCGCAGCAATGACCATGGCCGCGACGGCGGTGACCTCGAGGAGCAGGATCACGCGCGGCTTGGTGAGCGCCACGTAGTCGCGCGCAACGTCCGCCATGCCGCGGCGCGGGCGGACGTCGAGGCCGACCGCGACCGTCATGACTGCGTGACCTTCGCCTGCGGCCGCAGCGCGTCACCGCGTTGCGGTGCCGCCGCCGGTACGGGCTGATTGATCGGGAGGGTGCTCACGACAGCGACGAGGACCACAGACCCCCAGAGCAGGGAGGCGAGCGCGATGTGGAGACCGCGCACCCACGCGGGGAGGCCGAGGAGCACGACCAGGGCGCCCGCCGCCACCTGCAGGACGAGCAACAGGTTGACCGCCATCACGCCGATCCGGACCACGCGGTCGCCACGACGCCGGCGCGCGATGACGGCCATGAGGCCGCCGAGGATCAGGACGACGACGAGCGCCACGAGGCGATGCGCGACGTTGATGGTCGCCGCCTGGCCCTCCGGCAATGAGAACCCGCTGCCGCAGAGTGGCCAGCTGGTGCACCCACCTCCGGAGCCGGTCTCGACGACGAACGCGCCGCTCAAGGCCACGAGGTAGGTGGCGACGACCGTGATGATCACGGGCCGCCTCACCGAGGGTGCGAGCGCGGCCGACAGGCTGGGGCTGCGCCCCCGGGTTCCCACCGTGCACGCGACCACCGCGACGTAGATCAGCACCGCGAACAGCAGCAGCGCATTGGCCAGATGAATCATCACGACACCGCCGGGGAGGTTGTACTCAACGGCGAGCGCGCCGAGCGCGATTTGCACGACGAACAGCGCCGCGGCGATGCTGGTGCCGACCAGGATCCTGCGCTGATGCCGGTGCCAGACCCACGTCGCCACCGTGAGGATGATCACGAGCAGCGTGCAGATCGAGGCGATCCAACGGTGGGTGAACTCGATGAGCGTGTTGATCTGCCACGCCGGCAGCAGCGAGCCGTGGCACAGCGGCCACTGGTCGGTGGTCCCGCAGCCGTTGCCGCTGCCGCTGACACGCACGATCCCGCCCCAGACGATGAGCAGGTACGTCAGCACCGCCGTCCATACCGCGAGGCGGCGGAACCCTGCAGACGGCCGCGCGGGAATCACACCGCCACCGGCGTTACGCGGGGGCTCCCGACGCAGCCTTCTTGCGCGCGAGCCGCCGGTCCCGAACCGGACGGAGGCTGAGCACCTCCTGCTCCTCGTCGAAGTTCCACGCGGGCGGTGGTGAGGTCGTCGCCCACTCGAGGGTGTTGCCCTCCCATGGATCATCCGGGGCGGTCTTGGGTGCCCGGATGCTGATCACGAAATTGATCATGAACACCGTGACCGAGATCGCGATCACAAAGGCGCCGAAGGTGATCAGCGAGTTCAGGTCACCCCAGCCGCGATTGTCGAGGTAGGTCGCGATCCGCCGCGGCATGCCGAGCAGGCCGAGCGCATGCATCGGCAGGAAGGTCAGGTTGATACCGATGAACATCAACCAGAAGTGCAGCTTGCCGAGCTTCTCGTTGAGGAAGCGACCGGTCACCTTCGGGAACCAGTAGTAAAAGGCTGCGAACACTCCCATGACGCTGCCGCCGAACAGCACGTAATGGATATGAGCCACAACCCAGTAGGTGCCGTGCACGAGACGGTCGACCGCGAGGCTGCCGAGGTAGACGCCGTCAATACCACCGATCAGGAACATCAATAAGAAGCCGCACGCGAAGAGCATGGGCGTGTCGTACTTGATGCTCCCTCCCCACATCGTGGCAAGCCAGCTGAAAATCTTCACCCCGGTCGGCACACCGATGACGAAGGTCGTGAAGGCGAAGAACGTCTGCACCACCAGCGGGAGCCCGGTGACGAACATGTGGTGCACGAACACGATGAAGCCGAGCACGGCGATCGCCGCGATGGATGCGGCCATTGCCTTGTAGCCAAAGATGGGCTTGCGGCTGAATACAGGGATGATCTCGCTGATGATCCCGAAGGCCGGCAGGATCATGATGTAGACCGCCGGGTGCGAGTAGAACCAGAACACGAACTGGTAGAGCAGTGCGCTCCCGCCGTTGACCGGGTCGAAGAAGTTGGTGCCAATCTGGCGGTCGAGCAGGTTCATCGCCAACCCTGAGGCGAGGAACGGAGACGCGAGCACCACCAGCGCCGCAGTGATCTCCTGCGCCCAGACGAACAGCGGGAGCCGTCCCCACGTCATGCCCTTCGCACGCATGTTGTGGATGGTCGCCAGGAAGTTGATGCCGCCGAGCATCGATGAGATGCCGACGAGGTGCAGTCCGATGATCCACAGGTCCTGCCCCATGCTGCAGCTGTAATGACTGCCCGTGAGCGGCACGTACCCGGTCCACCCCGCGTCACCCGGTCCGCCTGGGCACAGCAACCCCGCATGCGTGGTCGCGGGAACCAGGAAGCCGGAGTACATCACCAGGCCACCGAGCGGCAGCAGCCAGAAGGAGAGTGCGTTGATGCGTGGAAACGCCATGTCGCGAGCGCCGATCATCAGCGGGACCATGTAGTTTCCGAAGCCGGCCCACACCGGGATGATCCACAGGAAGATCATCGTCGTCCCGTGCATCGTGAAGATCTGGTTGTACTGCTCGGGCGTCAGGAACGTGTTCTGCGGCTCAGCGAGCTGGATCCGGATCAGCAGCGCCATGACCCCGCCGACCAGGAAGAAGAAGAACGTCAGGAACAGGTACATGACCGCGATCTTCTTGTGGTCGACAGTGGTCATCCAGCCGAGGATGCCCTTCGACTTGTCGACGCGCGCGAAACGTGCCCGTGGAAGCGTCGCGTCCATGACCGCCATCAAGATCCTCCGAGGGTGCACGACTTGCTAGTCGGATCGATCGAACCGCTGGGATTACCGAAGACGCACGACTGGAACTGGTTCATCGGCAGCGCGATGACGACGAACGTCATGGTTGCATGACCGACACCGCAGAGCTCGGTGCACTGCCCGTAATACGTTCCTTGACGGGCCTGGATCGGAGCCGTGTTGACGTCACCGGGGATGGCGTTCATCTGCTGACCAAGCGACGGTGCGAAGAAGCTGTGATTGACTCCGCATCCCTCGCTGGAGATGGCCGCCGCGAGCGTGCTTCCCGACGGCACCGAGGGACTCACGTTGCACGGTGGATCAGTGGAAACGATGTTGAGCCCGACGTCGGTGTCGGCCGGCACGTACAGTGTGCCGAAGCTGCGGATTCGCGCGCCGGTCGAGCTCGCTCCATAGTCGAATGTCCAGCTGAACTGCTGACCGATCACCGTCACCGTGTATTGCGTTCCGGCGTGAACATTGTTGATGAAGGGCATGTTCGCCGCGGTGAGCCCGAAGAGCGAAAGAAACGTCGCCAGTGGCACGAGCGTCCAGGCGATCTCCAGCCGCGTGTTGCCATGGAACTGCGGTGGATCGTCAGCGTCACTGCGACGCCGGAACCGCACGAATGCGTAGAGGAGCAGCCCGGTCACGATGACGCCGAGCACAACCGACGCCCAGAACACCGCGGTGTAGACGCCGAGCGCCCGGTCGCTGATCGTGCCACCATCGCCGAACGCACCGGCGTTGTTGACGCAACAGGTGGACTGTGCGAGCACGTTCATCCGCGACGCAGGATGATCGCATAGCGGCCTTCAGCCGGGCAATCGGGGCCTGCCGAGGCCCTGTGGAGCATGCGCCGGATCACCGCTGCCATATCTTCGTCTTGGTGTTGATCTGACGTTTGACAAGCTCGGTGATGTCCGTGTTGATGAGGGCCGCTCGATCCCACGATCCACGATTTCCCGGTGGTACCGAAGGATCCGGCAGCACCTCGCCTGTGGCCGCGGATCGTTGCCGGCGCCTGAGCCGTGCGAGCAGTGATTTCCGACCCTCCGAGCTCACAGCCGGAACATCGTGCGCTGTGCCGCCCGCTCCGGGTCGCCCGCGGCGAGGGCGACGGCGCTCTGATAGGCGTCGATGAACGAACTGGCCCAGATGAAGAGGCCGGCGAGGAACAGGCCGAGGAACACGAACACCGAGACCAGTGCGATGAGCAGGAAGAGTGCCCCTGAGCCGTGGGTGAGCAGCGTGTGACCCACCGACTGCCCGGCCATGATCAGGAGCACCGCGGGACCGATGGTGAACACGGTCCGAAGCAGGTAGTACAGGGCTTTGCGGGGATGCCCGGTGTAGAGCTGGCCCAGTCCTGGAACGATTGACAGTCCCACGGCGAGACCGGGATGTGGCCGGCGCAGAGGGCTGACCCCTCCCGCGTCAGACGCCATCACCGGCGCGACGACAGGCTCGGAGGGCGCGGCCGCCCAGCAGAGAAACCCCGGTCATCGCCCGACGAAGGCCCGGTAGAGGTAGTAGGCGGCGAGGAGCAGGGTTCCGAACGCCCAGATGGCGACGAACAGGACGTCGCCCCAACCGGCCTCGCCCGGGTACAGCTCCGCAAGCATCGGTAGGGGCATGTCTCAGTGCGCCTTGAAGTTCTCGAGCAGGAACTCACCATAGATCAGCACGAACGTGAATACGAGCAGCCCGAAGAAGACGACGAGAGTCCCGATCAGGTCTCGCGCGAACGTGCTGCGGCGCTTCACTCCGACGTCCTCATGGGAGGGTGTTGTAGTCCTCCCAGTGGCGGATGAACTGGATGAGGACGTTGATCTGCCCCTGCGTCAGCACCGGTGAGGTGTTGAGCACGGCGCCAGGCCCAGGTGGGTTCTGCTGCGGGTTCCAGTCGCTGGCGATCCCACCCCAGTTGGGCATGATGCTGCCGACGTGTTCGAAGTCGGTAAAGCCGTACTCGATGCACCGGTAGTAGTAGTCCTCGTTGAAGTAACCGAGGCGGTCCTGGTTGTTCAGGGGCGGACCCGCGCCGCCTTCGCCCTGTCCGCCATGGCAGCGCGCGCAGTTCGCGTAATAGAGCTGGGCACCCTCGGTGAACGAGTACTCCGGGTTGACGATCAGGTTCTGATGCGCATTGGTCTCGTCGAGGCCGAGACGGTTCCCGTTGTGGCAGACGATGCAGCCGATCTGGTCGATGCCGAGCGGACCGGTCGCCGGCGCGGAGGTCAAGCCGTAATCAGTGCTCGGGTTCACGAACGCGGGGAGCGGGCCCGGTTGCTGAACCGTCACGGGAACGGCCGGAGCGGCTCCGGGCGGCGTGTACGGCGTGTACGTGAATGACGTGAACCCGTCCGGTCCGTACTGCTGGTAGCTCATCGACGGTGGGTAGTTGCCCCCGGTCGGCGTGATGTATGCGGGATGGATGCCCGTGAGGTGGTACTCGGCCACCAGCTGCTTGGCGTTGGGCTCGTACTTGAAAAAGTCCTGGCTGAGCCGCTTCGCGGCCTCCACCGGACCGATCGTGCCGATGTCAGGAACGTGGCAGGAAATGCATCGCTCCACGCGGTAGGTGTCGCCCTCGATCGTGGCCTGCGGGAAGCTCGGAAAGAGCTGCTGTACCTGGACGTTGAAGTCCGAGGTCGGATAGTCCTTCAGGTACTGCTCCTGCGCGGTGATGTAGCTCCGGGCACTCGAGTCCTTGAATGCGGCCCATGCGACCAGCCCGAGCAGCGCGACACTGAGCGCGACGAAGATGACCCTGGTTCTCATACAGGCGAGCTCAGTCCCGGGTGCCCGAGGATCAGGGTCCAGTCCCAGTTGAAGGCTTCACCGCGGAAGAACTCGCCGATGACCACGAAGGCCACGGCGAGGCACACGTAGATCGTGAACAGCACGATCGCCACCTTGCGGTCCTGCGGGCGCCGGCTCGGATTCCGGTCGAGGTAGGGCGTCAGGATCATGAAGATGATCACGAAGCTCGGGAACGCCACGCCGGCCATGATCGGGGGGAAACGCTCGAGCAACTCCTGCAGACCGACGAAGTACCACGGCGCCTTGGCCGGGTTGGGGGTGATCGAGGTGTTGGCGCGCTGCAGCAGGGGCGCGTTGATCTGAATCGACACCAGCATCAGGAAGACGAAGGCCGCCAGCCCCGCAAGGAATTCCCGCCACACGAGGTACGGGAAGGTGACGACCGTCTCCTCCTCCTCGCGGCGGCGGATGACCAGAGGGGTACTCGCCAGCTCGGGCCCCGAAACGGGCACCTGCGGCCGCGGCGTCACCGCCCCGCGGGGGTCGCGTCCTCCCTCGACGACTGTCGCCATCAGAGGCCTCCCGTGAACCCGTCTTTACGGACGCGCCAGAAGTGTACGACCATCAGCAAGAAGCCGATCAGGGGCAGGGCGATCACGTGTAAGACGTAGAAGCGAATCAGAGCACCTTGTGCTACCTGGTCGCCGCCGAGCAGGAGATATCGGGTGTAGGGCCCCACGATCGGGGCGTACTTGGCCATGTTGGTGCCGACCGTGATCGCCCAGATGGCGAGCTGGTCCCAGGGCAGGAGGTAGCCGGAGAACGAGAGCAGCAGCGTGATCAGCAGCAGGAAGGTGCCGATGACCCAGTTGAACTCCCGCGGCGGCTTGTACGCGCCCTGATAGAAGACGCGGGCCATGTGCAGCCAGACGGTGATCACCATCGCGTGCGCCGCCCAGCGATGCATGTTGCGGATGATGTCCCCGAAGACGGCGACGAATTGCAGATCCTTGACGTTCTGGTACGCCGTATCCACCGAGGGGATGTAATAGAACATCAGGAAGAGCCCGGTGATCGTGAGCAGGATGAAGAGGAAGAACGACAGCCCGCCGAGGCACAGCGTGTAAGAAACGCGGACCGCGGACTTCTTGACGCGCACCGGGTGGATGTGCAGAAAGAAGTTGGTCAGCGCGGTGCGTGCGGCGACCTTGTCGTTGGTCGGCAGGCCGTGGCGGAATACCGACCCCCAGAGCTGCGCGACGAACGCGCGGACAGGATTCGCCTGATCGGGGGTTGCGCTCACCGACCGTGACCCCTCATACGCCAGCCCGCCTCCTCATTCAGACCCCGAGTGTCTTGCCGTTGCTCTTCTGGGTGTCGACCAGCAGGCGCCATTGTGGCGCCTCGTTGTTCCCAGGTCCACGGGTCGCGACGAGCGCAGCCCGGTCGACCGCAAAGAATCCGTCCGGTGTGACCTCGATGTTCACCCAGTCCATGGGGCGAGGCGCCGGCCCGTAGAAGTTCGTCGAATCGATGAAGTACCGGCTGCCGTGACATGGGCATGCCCAGCCGTTCGGAAGGCGCTGGTCGGCCGCCCGCACCCCGCGTGCCTCTGCGGTGGCTGGCGAGACCCCGGACCCGGTGGTCACGTCGGTGACATAGTTCGGCGTGCAGCCGAGGTGTGTGCAGACGAGGTAGACGGCGTAGATGCCGGCGTCGTCCAGCACGACCGTGACGCGCTTGTCAGTCTCTGAAAGGACGTTCACCGGGGTCACCGGCTTGCCGTTGACGATGCCGCCGGTCAGCTGCTCAAAGGTGAAGCTCGTCTTGAACAGCGCGGGTGCGTTGCTGGACGCCTGCGGGAACATGAACTTGAGGGTCTCGATGCCTCCGAACAGGCTCGCGCCCGCGGCTGCCAGCCCGCCCATGATCATCAGGAACTGACGTCTCGTCGTCTCGGCGCGAGCGCGCATCCTCCCTCGCGGCGATTCGTACGGATTCAGCGCCATGCAGTCCTCAGGAGGGAGCTTGTAGCTCGAGCAAGTTTACGAAGTTCCCTTACGGACGCCGCCTGCACACCGGGTCGGTTCTGATTCATCCCGACTACAGGAGCGGATTGCTCGCGGGAGGGGTGAGGATGTTGGCGAACACGATCGCCGAAATCATGATCACCACGAATGCAACGATGATGGCGAAGCATCCGAAGTCAGTGCGGAGAGCGACGATGAGGCGTTCCATATCTCGTGTTCGGAGCGTCAGACGGCCGAAAGGATACGTCACCGCACGCCGCACGCCGCGTGCCGGGTGATGGCCGCCCACGGCGCCTGCCGGAGAGTAGCCTTGGCAGCCTGTGAGCGGATGGCGTGAGGTCGAGATCTACGGCACCTTCATCCGGTTGACGGGCGAGCTCGAGGTCATCGGCGCGGAGCGCCTCAGCGACAGCATCAACCGGTTCGGGGCGTTCCTTCAGGTCAGGAATTCGCGCGCCGAGCCACTCTCCACCAACTACCCCGTGCTGAGCCGGCTCGAGCCTCGGGTCACGATCGCCAAGGCCGGTGTGATCCTGGTGTCGCCGCTCGAGGAGGTGCCGGACGGCAACTCCGCGATGTGGCGGGAGACCGTTCCGTACGCCGCATCGATCAACACGTCTGCGATCTCGCTGGTCGGCGACGTTCACCTCTCGCCGGGCAACGATCTCCAGGACCACCTCGAGCGCCACCCCGGGGACTTCCTGCCGGTGACCAATCTTTCCGCCCTCTGGATCACGGCGATCACGAACGAGACCCATGCGGTCCAGCGCTCGTTCGCGTTGCTGAACCCGGCGTCGATCCTGTCCTTCTCCCTCCGCTAAAAGGTTCGGCCGCTGAGGCTCAGATGGCTGCGAGGACTTCCTCGCGTATCTGCCGGGTCTGGGCGGAGGCGCGAGCGAACCCGATCGCCATGCAGACGACGGCGATGAATGCGAAGCCCATGCTGATGAACTCGTTGATCGCCCGCTGTCCGATGCCCAGCGAGGCCAGCCCCGTGCCGCTCAGGAACGTCTTCTCTGCGGGAGCGCCCCAGACCGTCCCGATGAACGCCATGAGCATCCACACCACGGCGACGAAGTGCCAGATGGCTGCGGTTCGTACCGTGCCGTTGCGGGGCTTCGATGTGAGGTAGAACGCGACCATTGCGATCACGATCAGCACGACGTACGCGTTGAAGATGACGAACACGATGAAGAAGGAGATGATCTGGGCAGTGGTCAGCCCGGTGAACCCGCTGATCGAAAACGGGAACGGGTTGTTGACCGCGACCAGGCTCCCGAGCATCTCGACGGGGAAATGTACATCAGTGGATCGGTGACGTAACCCCGCGCCCTCGCCTAAGCTTCTGTCGAGATGGCGATCCTCCACGCCCCCACGCCCGCGCCCGCAGGAGTCCCCCAGGAAGCACCCGGACCGCGTCCATCCTGGGGATCGCCTCGTACGTACCCGACGAGATCATCACGAACGCCGACCTCGAGGCGATGGTCGACACGTCCGACGCCTGGATCCTCGAACGCACCGGCATCCGCGAGCGCCGCAAGATCGCATCCGGGATGACCACGTCGATGATGGCCGCCGAGGCCGGGCGCCGGGCGATGGCGGCTGCGGGCGTGGACAGCGTCGACGCCCTGATCGTCGCAACGGTATCCCCCGACTCGCCCCTCCCCTCCACGGCGTGTCTCGTCCAGCGTCGCCTGGGTTTGGGCGGCATCCCAGCCTTCGACATCGCGGCCGCGTGCGCCGGCTTCGTGTACGGGGTCGCCATCGGTCGTGGCCTCATCGTCTCGTCGGGCATGAGCCGCGTGCTGGTCATCGCCGGCGACGCGCTGACGTCGCTGATCGACTACAAGGACCGGTCGACCTGCGTGCTCTTCGGTGACGGTGCGGGCGCGGCGGTGGTCGGCGTCTCAGATGACGGCGGCATCGAGGGCATCCAGTGGGGCGCCGACGGCGGCGAGGCCGACCTCATCTACTACGGGCCCAAAGCCGGGGAGGAGGACGGGACCGACGGCCTGCGCATGTATGGGAAGGGAACGTTCCGGCTTGGAGTTCGAGCGGATGGCGGAGGCGGCGCGGGCCGTGTGCGCCGAGGCCGGCTGGTCGCTGGACGACGTGACCCTCCTCGTCCCTCACCAGGCCAATCTCCGCATCATCGAGGCCGTGGCGAAGCGCCTGAACTTCCCGCTGGACCGGGTGGTGATCAACATCGATCGCTATGGCAACACCAGTGGCGCGTCGATCCCGATCGCACTGTCCGAGGCCGCCGAGACCGGCAGGCTCCATCAGGGCGATCGGGTCGTCTGCATCGCGTTCGGGTCCGGCGTCGTGTGGGGTGGTATCGCCCTGCGATGGACCGCGCCGACGCGCTGACATCGCGGCGACAGGCGCCGCGAAACAGGCTTCAGGCGCCCGGACCCGAGCTCCGGCCGACAGCGCCAACCACAGGGACGGTCGCGTGTCCGCGTTGCAAGCGCCGGTTCGTCGCCGAGCGATATGCGGCCGACCTCAACGTCTGTTCCGAATGCGGTCACCACGGTGTGGTGGGCGCGGCGCAGCGCATCGCGCAGCTCGCCGACCCGGATACCGCCGAGATGCTCGTCATCGAGGTCGGTGATCGCGATCCGCTCGGGTTCGACGACGGAGTCCCCTATCCGCAGCGGGTGACCCGAGCCCGGGAGCGGACGGGACTGCACGAGGCGTTCCTCACCGCCAGGGCCTCGCTCGCCGGAAATCCGGTGATCCTCGCGTGCATGGACTTCGAGTTCCTTGGAGGATCGCTCGGGAGCGGTGCGGGCGAGATCTTCGCCCGTGCATGCGAGCTGGCCGTCGCCGAGCGCCGCGCCCTGGTGGCGGTATGCACGTCAGGCGGCGCGAGGATGCAGGAGGGCATCGCCTCGCTTGCGCAGATGGCTCGATGCTCGGCCGCCGTCGCCGAGATCATCGCGGCGCGCCTTCCCTACGTCAGCATCCTCGGCGACCCGTGCTTCGGCGGGGTGACGGCGTCGTTCGCCGTCCAGTCCGACGTGATCCTCGCCGAACCCGGCGCCCGCATCGGGTTCGCCGGGGGTCGGGTCATCGAGCAGGCAACCCACGACAAGCTCCCTGACGGCTTCCAGACCGCCGAGTTTCTTCTCGCCCACGGGATGGTGGACGCGGTCGTCGAGCGGGGCCGCCTGCGCGACACGGTCGGGACGCTCATCCGTATCTACTCGGGGCACGCATGAGCTCCACCATCGAGACCACCGAGCGCGAACGGGTCGCCTTTGCCGCGGTCGAGCTTGCGCGTCACCCAGAGCGCCCGCGCGCGCTGCAGGTGATCGCGGCCATCACCGGTGGCTGGACAGAGCTCCGCGGCGACCGGCTCTTCGGTGACGATCGGGCTGTGGTCGGCGGCCCCGCACGGCTCGGCGGCCGCTCGGTGATGGTGATCGGTCAGGAGAAGGGAACCGACCCGATGACCCGCGCGCTCCACAACTTCGGCATGCCCCACCCTGAGGGGTATCGCAAAGCGGTGCGACTGATGCGACAGGCCGAGAAGTTCTCGATGCCCGTGGTGTGCCTCGTCGACACGCCGGCGGCGCACGCAGGCATCGGGGCCGAGGAACGCGGCCAGGCGTGGGCGATCGCGGATGCGCTGCTGTGCATGCTCGGACTGCGCACGCCGACTGTCAGCGTCGTGCTCAGCGAAGGCGGCTCGGGAGGTGCTCTGGCGCTCGCGCTCGCGGACCGCGTCCTCGCGCTCGAGAACGCGGTCTACACAGTCGCTCCTCCGGAGACCTGCGCCGCGATCCTGTATCGGGACGCGGGCCAGCGCGCGCGTGCAGCTGCGGCGCTCCGCCCCGGCGTCGACACGGCCCACCGCATCGGGCTCGTCGATGAGCTGATCCCCGAGCCGCCTCCCGGTGCGCACGCTCACGCGCCGCTGGTCATCGCCGCGATTCGCGGCGCGGTGATCCGCAACCTCGATGACCTGAGCGAGATCCCGATCGACGAGCTCGTCGAGCAGCGCCGGCAGCGCTACCGGGCTGCGGGCGGCTGATCGGCCCAGGCGGCGAGCAACGCCGCCTCACGCTCAGGCGCTATGCCGACGCGCGAGCGGTTGGCGCGCACCGTCTGCTCCCATCCGGGATGTTCGCGCAGCCACGACCAGGTGTCCCGCACGGTGTCGCGCGCCGGACGGCAGACGAGCCCGGAGCGGAGCGCAAGCGACGAGTTGCAGGTGTAGAACCCGGCCATGTCGCCGATCGGCGGCACCCAGATCGGGAGCTCCGTCCACGGTGCGACGTCGTTCGCCAGCAGGAATTCGGCGTCGACCCACGTGAATGATGCGGTCGAGCCCGTGACCTCGCGACAGAGGGCGAGCAGCTCCGACATCGTTGTGTGCCCAGGTCTGCTCAGCACGTTCACCGCGCCATTGAGCGCGGTCTCGACTGCGAACGCCGCGAGATCGCGTGCGTCGATGTACTGAATTGCGACTTCCTGCGGCCCGGGGGCGAGGACCGTGCCGCCCGCCGCAACGCGACGCAACCACCACGGCAGCCGCCCGATGTTCTCGCGCGGTCCAAGAATGAGGCCGGGCCGTGCGAAGACACTGCGCTGTGCGCCGAACACGCTTTCGATGGCCAGTTCCGCGCCGCGCTTGTCGGCGGCATAGTCGGTCGCGTCAGCATCGGGACGTGCGTCGACAGTCGGTGACGCTTCGCTCAGCACGCCCTCATGCGTCTCGACATACACCGAGACCGTCGAGATGTAGACGTAGCGATCCGCGTGCGCTTCCAGTCTCCGCGCGGAGTCGAGGACGAACTCGTGGGCCCAAAGACCATGCATCGACCACCATGTCCCAGTGCTCGCGAGTCAGCACATCGAGATCGGCCGGGTTGGTGCGATCACCGTGCACGGCGCGAACACCGCGCGGTGCGGCCCCGGTCTGACCACGATGGAAGATAGTGACGTCATCGCCGCGCGCGAGCGCGGCGTCGACGAGCGCCGGCCCGACAAAATCGGTCCCGCCGAGAACCAGAACCTTACGCGGCATCGAGCTGTGGCACGCTTCCCGTTGCGGCCTTGTCGGGTCTGCGCAGGAACAGCGCTGGAATCACACCAAGCAGCGTCAGGATCGTGATGAACGCAAAGGTGCGATCGAACGAGGTGCTGAGTGCGTCCGCCGCGTACGTCTGGCCGAACTTGGCGACCACCGGTGCGACCTTAGCGGTCGTGGTGGGCTGCCCGCCGTTCTGGATGAGCTTGGCGTACTGCCCCTGCAGCGTGCCGCAGAACTCGGCGGAGGTCAGTTGATGACCGGGCGCGGAGGCGGCGCTGAGCACGGCCGGCGAGGGAGCGCACGATGCCTGACCGATCGCCGTGGTGAACTGCGCCGCGAGCACCGTCACCAGCACCGCGATGCCGATCGACGATCCGATGCGTTGCAGGCTATTGGAGATGCTCGACGCACTCGAGCTGAGGTGGCGCGGCACGCGCGCCATCGCCGCGGCCATCGACGGCATCATCGAGAATCCCATCGCGAAACCGCGGAGCAGCAGCGCGCTCACCACCAGCCAGTTCGATGAAGTCGGGTGAATCTGCGCGAGCAGGAAACCCCCGCCCGCCAGCATCACCATCCCGGTCGCCACCACGGGCCGGGGTCCGATCCGGTCGGTGAGATAGCCGCCGAGCGGCATCGCAACCGCAGCTGTGATCGCCTGCGGTAATAGGAGAAGTCCGGTTTCGAGGGGGCTGTAGCCGTGAACCTCCTGGAGGTACAGCGGTAACAACAGCATGCCGCCAAACAGCGCGGTCACGATGATGAAGCTGAGGCCCATCGACCACGAGAACGTCGGGTCGCGGAAGAGACGCAGATTGAGCAGCGGCTCGGGGTTGCCGCGATTCCCGATGAACAGGTTGACGGCGGCAAGCGCAGCGGCGACGAGCATCACGACGGTGTCCAGCGACGTCCAGCCGTCAACGAAGCCATTGCGCAGTGCGATCAGCCCTGCGCCGGCGGCGAGCGGAAGCATCAGCAGTGTCGCCGCGCGCCGGCGACCGAGCTGCGACAGCACGAAGGCCGCGATCAGCACCGCTGCAGCGGCGAGCATGCTGATCACGAGGAGCGAGCCCCAGCCCAGGGTGACGCTCTGGTTGACCGCGTACATCACCGCCACGGCCGCGGGTGGCGCCGTGAGCAGGCCGAAGGTGTCGAGCCTGAGCCCGTGCGCCCTGCTCAACTCCGTGAGGAACCGCGAGGCGGAGACGAACGCGATGAGCCCGATCGGGACGTTGACGTAGAAGATCAGCCGCCACGAGAAGTCCTGCACGAACCAACCACCGAGCACGGGTCCGACGGCAGGGGCGAGCAGCATCGGAATCCCGAAGATTCCCATGACCCGCCCCATGTTCTGGGGACCGACCGCCCGCATGATGATGGTCATCCCGATCGGCATCAGCATCCCGCCACCGAGTCCCTGGAGCACGCGGAAGATCACCAGCTCGGGGAGGTTCTGCGCGACGCCGCACGCCATCGATGCGAGCGTGAACAGCGCGATGGTGATGAGATACAGACGCTTGGTGCCGAAACGATCGCTCGCCCATCCGGCCATGGGAATGACCGCTCCCTGCGCCAGCATGTAGCCGGTGACGACCCAGGAGATGTCTGCGTACGAGCCGGCTTTGAGGTCCACCTGCAGGGTGGGAATGGCGATGTTGACGATGGTCGCGTCGAGGATCGTCATGATCGTGCCGAGCAACACGACGCCGAGCGCGATCCACTTGTAGTCGAAGCGTCCTGAGCAACTCGTGCCGGCGCCGCCTCCGCCATCGAGGGGAGCGACTGCGAGAGCCGCCGGGTCCGCGCGGTCGAGCACCTCAGTCATTGGCACCTTCCTTGAAATGTGCAGACTCGGGCGAGTCGACGACCTTGCCCATCAGGAGCACGAGTTTCTCGAGCTCCGCGTCGCTCAGGCAGGTGAGCACCTCGACTGACACGATCTTGCGTGCCGCATCGAAGCGGTCGAGCATCTGCAGGCCGAGTTTCGTGGGAACGATGTGGATGATCCGGCGATCGTCGGGATCACTCCGCCGCTCGGCAAAGCCGAGCCGGATCACGCGGTCGACCAGCGCGCTTGCGGAGCTGAGCGCGCACTGCTGCATGCGAGCGATCTCGTTCATCGTCGCTCCGGGCGAGGTTTCGGTGGCGGCGCGAAGCTGGTCCAGCGCGCCCAATTGATGCCACGTGACGGCACCGAACTCGCCCCGCAACTCGTCGGGAACGCTCGCCATCAATTTGCGCTTGATGCCGCCGATGTACGCGAACAACAGGTCGGCGAGCTCGTCACGACGACTCGATGTGGTGGGGTTCTTCGAACGGCCGGACCGTTCCAGCGCGGGTGCCTGGCTCACACTCTTCCTCACGTGCTCCGGTGGAGTGTTCGTCGAGCGAACAGTTAGAGTGTAGAACTATTCGTGAGTTGCGTCAATTCGAAGCGGCGTCCCGAGCCCGGCGGCGCAGGCGTGAGTGCCCGGTCAATTCGTGCGATGCCTTCGCGTCGGCGAGCTCCTGGGCGGCGACCTCGAGCAGACCCCCGACGTCCTGGGCATCGCCCGGGTACACCGCGATGCCGGCCGATGCCGTGACACCCGATCTGCTCACGCCCTGGTCTCCGGACGTATCGGTCGTGAATCGCTGCTGGATGCGAGCGGCGACGGCGCGAGCCTGATCTCGGTCGGCGCCGGGCAGGACGCAGACAAAGTCGTCAGCACCGACTCGTGCGGCGCTGTCCTCCCGCCGGAGGATCGATCGGAGCACGCCGGCGAAGGTCTCCAACACGCGGTTGCCCACGTCGTGGCCCCACCGGTCGTTGAGCTCGCCGAAGCCGTCGATGTCCGCGATGATCAGCGCGAGGGTTCCTTCAAGTCGCGACGCACGGGCCAGCTCCTTGTCGACCACGGCGAGGAGCTGCGGGCGCGTGGCCATGCCGGTCACGGCATCGAGCAGGGCTCTGCCCATCTCCTCCTCGTGGCGGCGAGCTCTCTCGATGGCTCGAGCGGCCTCGTCGGCGAGGGCCTCGATGACCGGCGCGTCAGCTTCGTTCCAGGCGTTCTCCTTGCGCTCCGAGGTGAGCAGGATCGCGCCGATGGTGGTTCCATCGACCCTGAGCGGCGCGCCGATCGCCGACCGGATGAATCCGAGCTTCGAGCTGCGCAGCCGGACCCGGTTTGCCTCCCGGAGGCTGGCCTGGGCCATCGACGCCGAAAGCGTTGTCGGCCACACCTCGGCGCGTTCGGCGACGAAGACGGCGCCGCCGAGCCCCTCGCCGGGCGCGAGCTCGTAGGCCGGACCACCGGATCCCACACCACTCGATGAGAGGAACGTCCCCGGGGATTTCAGCAGCCCGTCCGCCGGGTCGTTGATGAGCACCATGCCGGTTGACGTCTCCGGGAAGATCTCCCTGCACGCCTCTAGGACCGCAGACGCGACCGAGGTGACGTCGCGGGCGACGCCAAGCCTTCGGCCCAGGGTCGCGTAGACGTGTCCGCGTCGTGTCTCGGCATCCAGGCGAGCGAGATCGCGCTGCGCGGCCCCGGCGGCGATCAGCTTGATGCCGGCCATGGCGGCCACGGTCACGGCCAGCGCCGGCAATCCCGACGGTTCCGGCTGGGTCGTGAGCCAGAGTGCGACGAAGATCGCGATGACCGCTCCGGCGGCCGCAAGCCCCAACGGCCACGGCTCTCGGCCCGGCGACCCAATGACCTGGGCCGTACCCAGACGCGGAGCCTCGACGTCCGTGCCGATGAGGATCGCCGTGAAAGCCACGGCCGCGACCACCGTGAAGTCAGGAAGGACATCGCTCGATGCTCCCAACGCCACGGCGGTGACCACCGCGAGCGCGACGCTCCCGGCCACCGAGACAGCTTGTCGATGTCCCTCCCACGCAGAGGGCACCCGAAGCAGGACTGCTCCAACCACGATGGCGACACCTGCCATGGCGGCGTCCAGAGCCCGTACCCCTGGACTGACCGGAAGCGTGAGCATCCTGATCGCCACCGCGGCGCCAACGATTCCCGAGCCTGCCTGGTTGGAACGCCGTGCTAAAAGCAACCGAAAATCCACCTGATCCCCCACCCGCTGACCCGGCTCGACCCCCGCCGACGGCCAGGGTCAACGTGCCGGTACTGCCCAATTGTGCCAGAAGATCGGGCGATAAACCTGTGGTAACCTTTGCGAACTGACGTTCGCCTCCAGGTCGCCGTTCTCATTCCCAGCACCATGACGACACGTCTCCTCCATCTTGCCGACCTCCACCTCGACCGGGTGTTCGCCGCCATGGGCTGTCAGGGGGAGCTCGCCCGGCGACGCCGTCAGGGGCTCCGCGATGCGCTCACAAGTGCCGGCCGTCTGGCCTTTGAACAGGGCTGCGTGGCGGTCACGATCGCGGGCGACCTCTATGAGCACGAGCGCGCAGGCGTCGACACCGGCCGGTTCCTCGCCGACACCTTCGCTTCCTGGCAGCCGATGCGGGTCCTCATCGCCCCGGGAAATCATGACGCGCTGCTCCCAGGGTCGCTCTACCGGCGCGTCGAATGGCCCTCCAACGTCACCGTGTTCGCGAGCACGCACCTCGAGCCAGTGGAACTCGTCGACGGAGTCACTGTCTGGGGGCTCGCCCACCGTGAACCGGCCTGGCAGGGGGACCCACTCTCCGGTGCGTTCGCCACCACCGGGCCCGGCGTGCATCTCGCGCTGTTCCATGGCGCCGAGCTCGGGTCGCGGCCGGAGGGAAAGTCGATCCACGGTCCATTTCATGCGGAGCGAATCCGGGCTGCCGGGTTCGCTGCGGCGCTCTGCGGCCACTACCACCGCCGCCGTCTCGACTCGTCGTCGGGGCTCCTCTATCCCGGGACCCCGGAACCGCTGAGCTTCGACGACGAAGGTGGGCGCGGCCCCGTGGTCGTCGAGATCACCGATCGGGGTGACGTCCGCTTCGTCGCTCACGACACCAATCGGTGGTCCGTCTTCACCGTGCAGTGCGACGCCGGCGAGTGCGGCTCCGTGGAGTCAGTGATCGACGAGGTGACGATGCACTGCGCGGCAACGGGCTTCAGCGACCCGGAGCGCACCATGATTCGCATCGAGCTCAGCGGGACGATCAACTCGGCGGTTTCACTCGACGCATTCACAGTGGAGCTGGCGGTGCGCGAACGCCTCAACCTCGCGACCGTCAAGGTGCGCGATCGCACATCGCCGTACATCGATCTCGAATCCGCACTGCTTGAGGAGAGCACCCGCGGCGCCTTCGTCCGCGCGGCGACCGCCGCGGCACAGGACGCGGATCCGGACGAAGCGCTGGTGCTGGAGGACGCCCTCCGCTACGGGCTGATGGCCCTCTCGGGTGCCGAGGTCGGATTGCGATGATCCTCGAGCGGCTCGAGATCGCCGGCTTCGGCTGCCTGCAGGACGTCACCACCGACCTGCACCCGCGAGTCACCGTCGTCGCAGGTCGGAATGAATCCGGCAAGTCGACCCTGCTGCGTGCGGTGCGCGGTGCGCTGTACGGCGTCGACGGCGGCGGCCAGGGTCGCCCGGTCGATCGCAGCGATTGGGCGCGGTACGAACCCTGGACTCGAGGTGGCTACGGGCTCGCGCTCACCTACAAGCTCGATGACGGGCGCCGCATCCGCGTGGCCCGTCGCCTCGACACGCGCGAGCAGTCGGTGCAGGTCCTGGAACTCGGGGGCTCGGAACTGACCGACGAGTTGCGCAGCGGACGCGCGGTGACACCCGGCCGCTTTCACCTCGGGATCGACGAGGCAGTGTTCTGCGCAACCGCATGGCTCGGCGACGACGGGCTGCGCATCGACGCGCCCGAGAGCGCGCGTCAGCGCGCCGGCCAGCTCCAGGAGGCGATCGAGCGGCTGGCGGACACGCGCCGAGGCGTGACCGCGGCCCAGGCGCTGGTTCGCATCCGCGAGGCGATGGATCGTGTCGGATCCGAGCGGCGTGTCACCAGTCCACTCGGCGTCGCCACCGCGCGGCTTCGAACCCTGGACCGCACCCTCGCGGACGCTCGCACCAGGCTCGCGGCAGTCGCCGTTGAACAGGAGCGCCTCGCTGCGCTGGACGCAACGCTGGTCGCGGAGACGGACCGCTGGATTGCCGTCGAGCGCCAGCGGCTGGTGGGCCGGCTGGCCGACGTCGCCGACCGTCGTGTGCGCCTTGCCGACATGGTCCGGGAGGCCAGGGTTCAGGCTGTGGAGGTCGAGTCGACCGCTGGATACGCGAAATTCCCTCTCGACGCCGAGGCCGAGGTGACCGCGCTCGGCGGGGAGCTCGCTCAGGCGAAGTCGAACGCGGCAGGCGCCGAGGCGCGATGGCGGGCGGCGGTCGAACGGCTGCGCCCGATCCGCTCCAGGCGCGACGAGATCGCGGCCGGCGTCACCGCGATCGGGCTGGATGGTGAGCTCGACGCCGCCGTCGGTGAGCGCTCGCAGCGCCTTCGTGGCGAGCTGATCGCGGTCGCGAGTTCGTCTCGGCGCACCACCGGCGACGACGCTCGCGAGGCTGCGCTTCGCCGCGAGATCGCGGCGACCGGGCTGCGCACGCTGCCCGCTGAGGTGATCGACGATTTGCTTCCCGAGCTCGAGGCGGCAGGGCGCGGGGGCCATGGCTTCGGCGTCGCGGCCGTCCTCGTCGCAGGAGTCGCGGCAGCGGCGGCCGCCGGACTGCTGCGTGCGCACTCTGTTGTCGCGGCGATCGTGGTGGGGCTGGCGGGCGGGATCGCAGCCGCCGCGTGCGCATGGCGTGCGTGGCTTCGGTCGAGGTCGGCTTCCAGAGCACGCGCGGCAGCGAACGAGCTGGCCCTGGACGCAGGGCTCGACCCCTCGGAGCTGGCTCGCCTGCAGAGCCGACTTCCGGTGCTGCGCACGCTCCACCAGGCGCTCGACGCGGCGGAGCACAGCACCTCCCGCCGCCGTGCGGACGCTGAGGCGCTGCAGGTCACGCTCGCGTCGGTGCTCGATCGGTGCCGCTCGCTGGCGGCCGAGTCCGGCCTTCTCGAGTCCACACCTGGATCCGCGGCGATACCTGAAGCCGTGATCTCGAGCGCGCAGCACATCCTCGATCGCATCGACGCGGTGGTGCTCAGGGCCCGCCGTCGCGATGAGCTGCTCGCTGAGGACGCGGTGCTCGCCGCCGAGGAATCCGCCTGCGCGCAGTCGAGCGAGGACGTCGACCGCTCACGCCGTGCGGTCGTGAACCTCGAGACGCGTCTGCGCACGATCGTCAAGGCTGCGGGCATACGCATGCCCGAAGGTGACCCGGGTGCAGCCGTGACCGGCATCCGCCAGGCGTGCGACGCACGGCGCCGCCACGACGCTGCCCGGCGCAGGCTGGATGACCTCCAGCGATCCGTTCGCGCTCTCGGCGACGCGCCGACACTCGAGAGCCTGGAGACGGGGCTTGCGGAGCAACTGATGCAGTGCGGCGGCGATCCAAGCCAGGCGCTCGCGGCATCGCCGCCCGACGCCGCAGCGCTGCAGACGCTCGACCTCGAGGCGGAACGAGCGCGGCGCGCGGCGACGTCGGCGGGGGAGCAGGCCCGCGAGTTGCGCGCACGACTCGGTGGGGTGCTCGACACTCTTCCGGCTGTGGCGGACCTCGAGGACGAGCGTGATGCTTGTGAAACGGCTCGCGATCGCGGGCTGCGACAGCTCAAGGCACTGCAGCGTGCCGCAGAGCTGATCGAAGCGGCTTCACGCGTCACCCACCGCGAGCTTGCCCCCCGCCTCGCCGGCTCTCTGGGAAGCCGCCTGAGCCTGCTCACGGGCGCGCGCTACGTCGAGGTGAACGTCGACACCGACCATTTCGCGCTCGGCCTGCTCGGCCGCGAACGGCCCGACATGGTGCCGCTCGATGCGGTGTCGCATGGCACCCGTGACCAGGTGGCGCTGCTGCTCCGGCTGGCGCTCTGCGAGGTGCTGGGCGGTGGAGGTGAGCGGACACCACTGCTGCTGGACGAGCCGCTGCTCACCTCAGACCCGCTCCGGCGCGACACGTTCATCGAGTTCTTGCACGATCTGTCTGCAACGCACCAGGTTCTGCTGAGCACCGCCGACCCCGCAATGGTGGAGGCGGTCACGCGAGTCACCGCCGGCGACTGCTCCGTCGTGCGTCTCGCGGATCCGCCGGTGCTCGACGTCATCGGGGACGCACACTCGCTCGGGCGCCACAGCGCCCGCATGCGCCTGCTCGCAGGTCAGGGCTGACCCTCGGCGCCGTCTGAGCGCCGGAACCGCGAGTTAGAGCGCTTTGGCGATACGCACCAGGCCGTCGAGCTCGGACACCTCCTCGCTGAACAGCGGCAACCGTGCGACCGGGACCTCACCCAGCTTGCCCAACTTCACGAGCTGCCGAGCTTCGCGCTGCGCGAGCGCGTGACGGTTGAGGAACGTCCTGCCGACGAACTGTGCGGTGTCCGCGGAGACGCGGACGTGGAATGCATCGGACAGCCAAGCGGTCACCTTTGGATCCTCAATCAGGGTCGTTGCGGCCGCAACGCCTCCGGCATCGCGAAAGATATCGGGCAGGACACGATTCACCACCATCGCGCGCAGCGGCATCTTGAACTCACGCAGCTTCGCGCAGAAGAACTCGGCCTCCGCGAAAGGGCCCGGTTCGAGTGTCGTCACCACGACGAACCCGGTCTGCGGGCTGCGCAAGAGCCGGTAGACCGAACGCGCCCTTTCCTGGATGCCGTCATAGAGCAGCTGCAGCTGCTGCACGAAATCCGACACCTGCGCGAGCACCTCGGCACCGAGCAGCCGGTCGGCGAGGCGGAGAAAGGGAGTCGCCGCGTAATTCATCGCTCGGAAGCCGAAACGTGATGGGCCACCTGACAGCAGCGAGAGGAGGCGCGAGCCCACGTAGTCGGTGAGGCGGGTTGGAGCTTCCAGAAAATCGAGCGCGTTGCGAGACGGCGGCGTGTCGACGACGATGCAGTCGTACTCCCGCGCGTCGTGGAGCTCGTACAGCGCCTCGATCGCGGCATACTCGTGCGATCCGACAAACGAATCGGTGATGCGCTGGTAGAGCGGGTTGCGAAGAATCCGCCTCGCTGTCGCGGGGTCGGGCGAGTAGCGCTCGATCATCCGGTCCCACGCCTGCTTCATGTCGAGCATCGCTGCCTCGACCTCGCCGGTGATGGTCATCCCGGCTCGGCGAAGCCGTGCCTTAGGGATGCGCACCGGCTCCGCGCCGATCCCCTGGATGCCCAGCGCTGTCGCCAGGCGCCTCGCCGGGTCCACCGTCAGCACCAACACGCGTTTGTCTTCCGCTGCCGCGATTGCCAGACCAAGCGCGGCGCTCACCGTTGTCTTGCCGACGCCCCCGCTGCCGCAGCAGATGACGACCTCGAGCGAAGCGAGGCTGCGACCGAGTCCGGAGGCTTCGCCACGAGCGCTCCTGCGCCGGTCGGGAATGTTGGAGGGGTCGCCGGCGCTCATGCCAATCTGCCGCTGAGCGCTTCCGCGACGGCTCGGGTCGTGGTCAGCCCGGTCCGATCGACGATGAAGGGCACTGGAACCACGGGCATCGGGAGCTTGCCCCGGAGCTGGCGCATGTACCTCGTCGTGGTGTCGTGCAGGTGGGCCTGAAGGTCGATACCGGCCGCGAGCGGCACCGGGGATCCACCCAGGCGTTGGGCCACCGCGTCGGCGTGCTCCGGGTCCATCAGCGCGGCCATCAGCCGTCGGTGCGCCGCCGTCACGGGCTCATCCACCGCCCGGTTCAGGAGGCAGAGGTCGACCGCCACACCGGACCGCTTGCGCAGACGATCGTTGAGCTCGATCGCCTCGATCACCGGCATCTCCTCGGGAAGCGCGCAGAGGACGACGGTCGTCCGGCGCGAATCCCGGATGAGCGAATCGATCCACTCCACCTGGGCACGGATCAGGCCGCCTTTGACGAGGCTGAGCATCGCCTTCGGGGCGGCGAGGTGCGATTCCACCTGGCCGCCCGCGGCGCAGTCGACCAGGATGAGATCCCAGACCGGCGACAACTCCGTGTCCCTGCGGCGCTCCTCGTACGCGATCTTGCCGACAACGAGCATGTCCCGCGGACCCGGGACGCCGGTTGCGATGAAATCGAAGATCCGCGCGAGCGGCGTCAGGCGAGTGACGCGTGGGACCTTGAAGTAGATGTGCAGGTATTCCTGAAACGACTCGTCGGTGCGGAGCTCGAGGACCGAAAGGTTGTGCTGGACCACTCGAGGTGCGAACCCTGCCGGTGGAGATCCAAGCGCCGCGGCGAGATCACCCTTGGCGTCGACATCGATGGCGAGGACGCGCTTGCCGGCTCGGGCTCCGATGAGCGCGAGCGCGGCGGTCATGGTGCTGCGGCCGGTGCCTCCCTTGCCCGCAACAAAGATGACCCGCCGCGCGAGCAGCGTGGCGAGCTCGATCCGTTCCCCGGCGATCGCGCGCCTAACCGCCGTTGACGATCTCCAGGACCTCTGCGGCGTGCCCGCTGGGCTTGACATCCCGCCACTCGCGCTCGATGGTCCCGTCCGGCCCGATCAGGAGGGTCGTGCGCGCCACCCCCATGTACTCGCGACCCATGAACTTCTTCTCGACCCAGAGGCCCTGGGACTCGATGAGGCGCCGCTCCGGGTCGCTGATCAACGGGATGCCCAGCGAGCACTTCTTGATGAATCGCTGGTGGCTCTTCGATGTGTCCGGAGACACCCCGTAGACGGTGACACCGGCCGCGGCGAATGCCTCGTTGAGGCGTGTGAACTCCTGGCCCTCGAGCGTGCAGCCGGGCGTGTCGTCCTTGGGATAGAAGTACAGCACGGTACGGCGCCCCTCGAAGTCTGTGTTGCTCACGCGCCCACCATCGCTCGTCTCGAGATCGAAGTCAGGGAGTCGCGTCCCGACGGTCATTGGTGCCGGTTCCTCCGTGCGCAGCCACAGTGGTCGCCAAGTGTAGGTGAGCGCCAGCGGGCGAGCGCGCCGCCTCCTGACGACCTGCGCGCCGTCCCTATACTCGGGCCGTGCCCTCGAACTCCCGTCCTGGTGCGGCAGCGACCAACAAGGCTGCGCCGGCGCGACGGACGGCACCCGATCCCTCCCAGCCGCGCCCGGTACCGACGCTGCTCCGCTACATCTCCTGCGGGCTGCTGTCGCTCGCCGGCGGTGCAGCGTGGCGGTTCACCCTCTCGCCGAACGCGGTCGGGATCGTCTCCGCGTTCGCCGGGATCTTCTTCCTGCTCCTGGGATTTCTCATCGGCGGGATCTTCTGGTACCTGCACGACCTTCGCGTCCGCAAGCGTGCGCCAGAGCTGATGCCCGACGAGCGGCTCGTCTTCTCGTTCGTGGTCTTCGTGATGATGCCGTTCGCGGTGCTCGCGCTCATCGGCGTGATCTGGCTGCTCTCACTCCTGGTCGGGGTGCACTGAGCGGGTCATCGCGTCGAGCCGGCGATCCTCAGTTGAGGAAGGCGCGAAGCCGTCCTGCGACCTCGATCATCGCGGTTCGATCAGGACACGTTTCCGAAGCCTCATCGAGATATGCGTTGATGTCGTTGAGCGCGGCTACGATCTTGCCCATCCGCCACAGGAGCAGCCCGCGGTCGCGGCGCTCACCGGGCGAGGGCACCAGGTCGACGCACCGGTCGGCCGCTCGCAGCGCCTGGTCCCAGCATTCGAGGCTCGTATAGCAGCGGCGCAGGTTGCGCGACATGCGCGCAAGCATGTCCCGTGCGCTCGCCCGAGCCACCTGGGCCGGCTCGAGGCGTTCGATCTCCTGTCCGGTCGACGTCGTCACGAGGCGTTTGACGTCATCCTCATCGAGTGGCTCACCGCTGGCGATGGTGTCGAAGAGATGGCCGTCGACGCGGACCACGAAGTGCCCGGGAAGGTTCACCCCCTCCACCGGAATCTCAGCCCGTGCACCCACGGCGATCCAGATGGCCGAGCAGGCGATCGGAACCCCCGCCCCGCGTTCGAGGACGGTGTGCAGGTAGTGAGCGCGAGGGTCGCCACCTCCCGCGCCTCTCAAGCGCAGACGATCGCGCAGCAGGGCGCCGACGAGCGGCGCGTCGGACGGCCCGCACCCGCGCAACCCGCAACGCGAGCGCAGCTCGCTGGCGAGCTCGTCGAGACGCTCCAGCCAGCGCTCCGGTTCCACGCCCGGGCAGTCGTCAGCGGCGAGCCAGAGTGCCCCCTCGGCGATATCGCCGTCGCGTTCGGCGCATTCCAGCACCGCCTCGCGCGGCTCCAGTCCCTGCATGGCCGGTAATCATGCTCCGCGACCCACGCGTGTGGGCCTTCCACGAGGCAGCCCAGCCGGGTCGGCTCCACTAGACTGACCTTGTGCTGCTGGAGGAGATCGCCGGTCCGGACGACCTTCGTGGGCTCGGCCCTGAAGATTTGACCCGCCTGTGCGCCGAGATTCGCGAGGAGTTGATCGGCGCCGTGTCGCGCACCGGCGGGCACCTCGGACCCAACCTCGGCGTCGTGGAGCTCACGGTCGCAATGCACCGCGTGTTCGACAGCCCGCGCGACGCGATCATCTTCGACACCGGCCATCAGGCATATGTCCACAAGATGCTCACCGGCCGGCTCGGCCTGTTCGACACGCTCCGGCAGCAGGGCGGGCTCAGCGGCTACCCGTCGCGGCGCGAGTCCGAGCACGATCTGATCGAGAACTCGCACGCCTCCACCGGGCTCAGCTACGCGCTCGGATTCGCAACCGCCCGCGAGTTGCGCGGCGAAACCGGCAAGGTGGTCTGCGTCGTCGGCGACGGTGCGCTCACCGGCGGCATGGCGTACGAAGCGCTGAACAACATCGGCCAGCTGAAGCCCGAGATGGTGATCATCCTCAACGACAACGGCCGCAGCTACGCACCGACGGTTGGCGGGATCGCGGAGAACCTGGGCCATCTCCGTCTCTCACCGCGATACGAGGCGGCGAAGGATGCCGCCGGCACGGCGCTGCGCTCGCTCCCCGCAGTCGGGCACTCCGCGTACGAGACGGCGCGGCGCATGAAGAACTCTCTCAAGCAGCTCGTGGCGCCGATCTCGATCTTCGAGACACTCGGACTCAAGTACGGTGGTCCCATCGACGGGCATGATCTCCAGGCCGTCGAGAAGGCGCTCCGCGATGCCTCCCGCATCCGCGGTCCCGTGGTCGTTCACATCGTCACCAACAAGGGCCAGGGATACGGCCCTGCTGTTGCTGACAAAGTTGACAAATTCCATGGAGTCTCGACATTCGATCCGGACAGTGGCACGGCGCTCAAGAAGGGTCTCGACTGGACCGACGTCTTCGGCCAAGCGCTGTGCGAAGCGGCGGAGAAAGATGAGCGGATTGTCGCCATCACCGCCGCGATGGCATCCTCCACCGGGCTTCTCGACTTCTCGCAGCGCTTTCCAGATCGCTTTTTCGACGTCGGCATCGCCGAGCAGCATGCCGTCACGTTCGCGGCGGGACTGGCGATGCGCGGCCTGCGCCCGGTGGTCTGCATTTACTCGACCTTCCTGCAACGCGCGTTCGACCAGGTCGCGTGCGACGTCGCGTTGCACCGGCTGCCCGTCATCTTCGTCATCGACCGCGCCGGCATCACCGGCGCTGATGGACCATCGCATCACGGCATTCTCGATCTCGCCTACCTGCGCTGCATTCCCGGGATGACGGTTTCGGCGCCGAGCTCTCCGGACGAGTTGCGCCGGATGTTCGCGACCGCGCTCGCGTCGGAAGGGCCGTTCTCGCTTCGTTTCCCACGCGGCGCGGCGCCATCGGCGAGTACGGAGCCGCTCGAGGCCGTCCCGGTACCGAGCATCGTCATTCAGCAGCGCGGGCGGGACCTGGCGCTCTTCGCAGTCGGCAAGATGGTCGCCGTCGCAATGCAGGCCCAGGAGAAGCTGAAGGGAGATGGGATCTCGACGACCGTGGTCGATGCGCGGTTCGTCAAGCCGCTGGCGCCGGAGCTCGCTGCGATCGCCGCGCGCCATCGTGCGGTCATCACCATCGAAGATGGCGTCGCGAGTGGCGGCTTCGGATCCGCAGTGACGGACTTGCTCGCCGCGGACGGCGTCATGGTGCCGATCGTGCGGATGGGCCTCCCCGACCAGTTCATCGAGCATGGGGCGCAGGCGGCGCTGCTCGGGCAGTTCGGCCTCGACGCGGACGGCATCGTGGCCACCGCACTCACGTTGCTGCCCGCGACCGAGGTGCTCGCGGGCTGACCGCTCCCTGGAGCGGCGCGACACCATGAGCCAAGTGCAGTCCCACCACGGGGATGACGCGCCGGGTCCTGATGACCCCGGCCTGAAGATCACGCTGCTCCAGCACGAGCTCGACGAGGCTCAGGTGCAGAACATTCGGCTGCGCCAGTCGTTGCACGAGCCGCCCTACTCGCAACTTCGTACGGTCATTCGCCAGTACCCGAAGCTCTCGAAGCCGGTGATCAAGGCGCTGAATGTCGTCACGGGAACGGGGCGAGTCAACTTCCACCGCAGGGCGCTGTCGCGACTGCGCTTACCGGGCGACCTGCGCGAGATGGAAGCCTCGGGCCTCTTCGATGCAACGTGGTACAGGGACAACTACCCGGATGTCGCCCCTTCAGGTCTCGAACCGCTCCGGCACTACGCGCTCATCGGCGCCGCACAGGGATGGGATCCGGGGCCGCGTTTCTCCACGGACTTCTATCTCGATAACAACGCCGACGTCGCACGCGGCACCAATGCGCTGCTGCATTACCTGCGCCACGGCCGGGCGCGGGGCAGCGCGATCGCTCCATCGACTGTGCAACGCCAGTGGCTCGCGGTCACGCTGGACGCGCGCTTCGCGCATCTCCGTCCCCTGCCCGTCTATGCGAGCCCCTCCGCGCCGCCGCGGGTATCCATGGTCACCGACAGGATTGACAGTGACGGCTCCGGGGAAGGCGCCGCGGCATTGATCTTTGCGACGCTGCTGGCCCGGCGGATGAACCGGCCGTTGCGCATCATCACCCGCCGCGTGCCACCGGTTCCGGCGACCTATCGAGCGATGCTCGAGGTGAATGGGATTCCCTTGCAAGGGGATGTCGACTTTGTGTTCTCCGCACAGGACGCATCGGACGCACGCCTCGTCGATGTTGCCGCGGGTGATCTCTTCATCGCCACGTCGTGGTGGACAGCGTGGGCAACCCGCGCATCTGTCGATCCCCGCACCATCGTGCACCTCGTGCAGGAGGACGAGCGACGCTGCTACCCGGAGGGCGACGATTCGATTCGCTGCGCGGAGATCCTCGACGATTCGCGCATCAGGTCCGTCGTCAGCTCGAAGGCCCTCTTCGATCACCTCTTCAGCGGGGCGAACGCGCACCAGCGAACGGCGGCCTGGTTCGAGCCGGCGTTCCCCGCAGTGCACACAGCGCGCGAGCTGTCCGTGCAGGGCAAGCGCAATTTCATGTTCGATGCGCGTCCCGATAATCCGCGCAGCCTCTACTACCGAGGGCTCGAGGCGATTTCCGGCGCCATGGAATCCGGCCACCTCGACCCCGCGGCCTGGGACCTCTTCTTCGTCGGCACCGATCTGCGGCCGGTCGCGCTGTCCGGAACGGTGCGCCCCACGCTCATCCGGAACCCGTGCGTACGTGAGTATCAGCAGCTGCTGCAACGCATGGACCTCGGGCTGTCGCTGACGGTGTCAGCACACCCCAGCTACGCCGCGCTGGAGCTGGGCGCGGTCGGGGCGGTCGTGGTCACGAACACATTTGGCCGTCAGAAACGATCCCTTGACCACTACTCGAGAAACATCCTCTGCCGCGATCTCGACGTGCCCAGCCTGGTCGCCGGGATCGGCGCCGGCGTGGCTCTCGCTGCGGACGTTGATCGACGGACGGCGAACCATCAGAAAAGCGCGTTCCCGACCGACTGGAACGTGGTCTTCACCCCGATCTGCGACCAGATCGCCGGCGCGGTTTGAGGATCCGGCGGCCAGGGGTGGGCGTCAAGCCCGCTCCGCAGGAGTTCCCGGATCCGTGGGCGCCGAGCCTCGAGGAGCGCGTCCGCAGAGTCAGCGAACAGGGCCCCCACCGAGTTCGTCTATCTCTACGAGGTGCCGGACACGAGCACGTTTCGATACCGCGTGTTCAACATGGTCGAGGCACTCGGTCTTGTCGAAGGGATTGCGGCGACCTGGTTCACCGGTGGCGAGCTGCCGATACTCGAGCGGCTGATCGGAAATGTGAACACACTGATCATCTGCCGGACGCGCTACACCGCGCGGCTCGACCTGTTGGTGACGCGAGCACGTGCCGCGGGCTGCCAAGTCCTGTTCGACGTTGACGACCTGATCTTCGATAGCCGCTACGTCAGCCTGGTCCTCGAGACACTCGATCAGCGTCAGGGTGAGGCCATGCTCGATACGTGGTTCGCCAGCATGTCGCGCATCGGGGCGATGCTGCGCCTCTGCGAGGGAGCCATCTCCACGAATCGTTTCCTCTCAGAGCGCATCGAAGATTTTGCACAGCTCCCCACGTGGGTCGTACCCAACTTTCTCAACAACCCGCAGCTGCAACGATCGTCGGACATCCGGCAGGCACGGCGCGCCCCAGAGCCATCGGAGCGCGTCCAGACCATCGGCTATTTCAGCGGCTCGCCGACCCACAACCGCGATTTCGAGATCGTCTCGACCGCGCTGGCGAGAGTCATGAGCCGCCACGCTGATCTCCGCCTGCTGATCGTCGGATACCTCGACGTCGGGCCCACGCTGCGCGCCTTCGATGACCGCGTCGAGATCCTCCCGCTCACGGACTTCCTCACGCTGCAGTCGCTCATCGGCACCACCGGGCTCAACATCGTTCCCCTGCAGACCAACGCGTTCAGCAACTCGAAATCCGAGCTGAAATATTTCGAGGCGGCCATCGTGAACACCCCGACGCTCGCGACCCCGACCTACAGCTTTCAACTCGCCATCGAAGACGCCGTCAACGGCTATCTCGTCGATGCGTACGACTGGGAGGCGCGCCTGGAACAGGCCGTTCGTGGCGAGCTCGACCTCGCCGGCGTCGCCGAGCGCGGTCTGGAGCATGTGCTCCGCTGGTACACGCCGGCTGCGCAGGTCGGTGCGATCCGCGAAGCAGTGCTCGGAACTCGAGTGCAAAGTTAGACTGCGGTCATGACTTCTCATCTGGCAGTGCATCGTCATCGACTGCACCGACCCAATGCTGGTCGCGTCCTTCTGGAGCGAGGCGCTCGGCCTCGAGCTGCATGGACCGGACGAGGGCGAGTGGTGGATCGAGCCCGGCGACGGAAGTCCCGACATCCTCTTCCTGCACGTCCCGGAGGGAAAGTCCGTCAAGGACCGCATCCACCTCGACCTGCGTCCGGACGACCAGGCCGCCGAGGTCGAGCGTCTGATCTCCCTCGGCGCTCGCCGGATCGACATCGGCCAGGGCGACGTGAGCTGGGTGGTGATGGCCGATCCGGAGGCCAACGAGTTCTGCGTCCTAGCGCCGAGGCCGGAAAATAAATAACTGATCCGGGTGGCGGAGCGGGGGGAAGCGCCGATCTGCTGACCGGCGCCGCGCAAGACGTTCCCAGAAAGCTGAGTGATGGGGAGTCAGACCGGGCAGCTGAGCGGCGAGGGGTCCCCGCGCCGACAGGCCCTGGATCAGTTATTTATTTTCCGGAAGGAGGGGCCGAGTCGAGGTAACCCGGCCCCCCTGTCCAGGAAGGAGTGTGCAGACGCAGTTCCTGAGCTGGGCTCAGGCGTCGTAGTACAGGGCGAACTCGTAGGGGTGCGGCCGCAGCGCAACCGGATCCACTTCGTTTTCGCGCTTGTACGAGATGTACATGTCGATCAGGTCCTGGGTGAACACGCCACCCTCGGTAAGGAAGTCGTTGTCGACCTCGAGCGCGTTCAGCACTTCGGTGAGCGAGCCGGGGAGGTCCTTGACCATCGCCTTCTCTTCGCCCTCGAGCTCGTAGAGGTCGGCTTCGATCGGCTTCGGGGGCTCGATCCGGCGCTTGACCCCGTCCAGGCCGGCCATGAGACAGGCCGCGAACGAGAGGTACGGGTTGCACATCGGGTCGGGCGAGCGGAACTCGAGACGGCGCGCGGCCGGAGCCGGGCTGTAGGTTGGGATGCGCACGCAGGCGCTCCGGTTGCGGGCGCTGTACGCGAGCTTGATCGGCGCCTCGTACCCGGGCACGAGCCTGCGATAGCTATTGGTGGTGGGAGCGGCAAAGGCGAGGATCGCCGGCGCGTGTGCGAGCAAGCCGCCGATGTACCAGCGCGCGGTGTCACTGAGCAGCGCGTAGCCATCCTTGTCGTAGAAGAGCGGCACTCCGTCCTTCCACAGTGACTGATGGGTGTGCATACCGCTGCCGTTGTCACCGAAGAGCGGCTTGGGCATGAACGTTGCCGTGTAGCCGTTCTGGTAGCAGACGTTCTTGACGATGTGCTTGTAGATGAGGACCTTGTCGGCCATCTTCACGAGCGAGTCGAAACGCATGTCGATCTCGGTCTGCCCCGCGGTGCCGACCTCGTGGTGATGGACCTCGATCGCGACACCGGCATCGATCAACGCGAGCACGATCTTGCTGCGCAAATCCTGGAGCTTGTCGACCGGCGGCGTCGGGAAGTAGCCCTGCTTCAGCCTCGGGCGGAAGCCCAGGTTGGCGGTGCCGTTCTTACCCGTGTTCCAGATTCCCTCGTCGGAATCGATGTGGTAGTAGCCCTCATGCGTGTTCTGGTCGTAGCGCACGGAGTTGAAGATGTAGAACTCGCACTCGGGTCCCCAGTACGACGTGTCCGCGATGCCGGTGCTGAGCAGGTACTCCTCGGCCTTGCGCGCGACGTAGCGGGGATCCCTGCTGTAGCTGGCAAGCGTCAGCGGGTCCTTGATGTCGCAGATGATCGCGAGAGTCGGAATCTCCAGGGTGCCGTCGACGAAGGTGCGGTCCGGGTCGGGGAACAGGAGCATGTCGCTCTCGTAGATCTTCTGGAAGCCGCGGATGCTCGACCCGTCGAAGCCGATGCCCTCGGAGAAGAGCGTCTCGGTCATCTCGCCGACCGGGATGCTGAAGTGCTGCCAGCTGCCGAGGAGATCCGTGAATCGGAGATCCACGATCTTGATACCAACGTCCTTCGCGTTGCGGATGACGTCCTTCGGCTTGGTCTCGGGCGTGCTTGTCGGAGACATCATCGGTGTTCCCTCTAGTACCCGCACGTCTAGCGACTGATCGATGGCCATAGGACTCCTTCCGCGACGGGTTGCCTACGTCGCCGCAGCCACTGAGTGGACCCCTCAGTCGCCGCGGCACTCTCTGCCTTGCAGACTAGGGCTCCGGCGAGCTCGAGACTATGGTCTCCCAGACCGATGGTTGGAGGGGGTGGCTTGTGCGCGACGCACAAACCGAACCCGGGTCAGGTCGCGACCGCTGGTTTGACCTCGGCGAGCTGCGACCGTGCGAGCGCCTTGTCCTTGAAGTAGATCTTGTTGATATCCACAAATTGGACCTGCGTCTCCGGGACGTCCTCTTCGGCATAGATGGCGTCGACCGGGCAGGGGTCGACGCAGGCACCGCAGTCGATGCACTCGTCGGGGTCGATGTAGACCATCCGATCCTCGGGGGCCTCGTGGATGCAGTCCACCGGACACACCTCGATGCAGGATTTGTCCTTCAGGTCGACGCAGGTCTCGGTGACGATGTAGGTCATGGCTTGTCCTCGAGTCTAGCAAGGGCTGCTCACCACGCTCGAGGTAACCAGCCCGCGTACCTGGTTACGTGGCGCTGCTCAAGGCAGTCTGGGGACGACCGTCCAGCGTCCAGGGAGAATCCACGGTGAGGGGAAGTCACCTCCTCGGATGCCTCGCGATGGTCGCCATCCCGATCGCCGGGCTCACGCTCGCTCAGGGCGCCGTCTCGGCATCGGGCCCGCTCATCGCCAACCTGACGCATGTCACGACGCTGGGGTCGACGGTTCCTCACAACGGGGGCGTGAATCCATACGGCATGGCGGTGGTCGAGCAGAACTGGGGCCGGCTGGTCGCGGGCGACGTGCTCGTGAGCAACTTCAACGCCTCGTCGAACCTCCAGGGCACCGGGACGACCATCGTGCAGATGACACCGCACGGCGGGCGATCGGTGTTCGCCCACATCACGTCCGGTGACGAGCGTGGCATCTGCACCGGCGGCGTGGGGCTGACCACCGCGCTCGCGATCCTGGGCCACCAGTGGGTCATCGTGGGATCGCTGCCGACCGCCGACGGTACCTCCGCAACCGCGAAGGCCGGCTGCCTGATCATCCTCAACAGCGACGGCAAGGTCGTCGAGACGCTGAACAACGCCTATGGGATCAATGGCCCCTGGGATCTCACCGCCGTCGATCGCGGTGCTGACTCGGATGTCTTCGTGACCAATGTGCTCAACGGCACCGTGGCGGCAGGTGGCGCCGTGGTCAACCGTGGCACGGTGGTTCGTCTCGTGCTCCACACGGCTGGGAGTGCGGCCCCGTGGGTCGTCTCGAGCACGGTGGTCGCCTCGGGGTTCGCCGAGCGGACCGATCCCGCGGCTCTGGTGGTCGGACCGACCGGCGATGCGGTCAACGCCGCTGGAACCCTCTTCGTCGCCGACACGGCCGACAACCGCCTCGCCGCCATTCCCGACGCATTCAGCAGGACGAGTTCGGCGCTCACGGGCGCCGACGTCACCAGCAACGGCTGGCTGAACGCCCCGCTCGGCATGGCGCTGGCGCCGAACGGCGACATCCTCACCGTCAATGCCGGGGATGGACGGATCGTGGAAACGACGCCTGCCGGTGCGCAGGTGGCGTTCCAGTACCTCGACATGAGCGGCTCACCGCCAGGGAGCGGAGCCCTCTTCGGCCTTGTTGTCACTCCCAACGGCAGTGGTGTGTACTTCGTGGACGACGCGACCAACACGTTCGGGTTGCTCCATTAAGCCCGCGCCGACCAAGGGCGCTCAGCCACCCGGGACTCCCTCCGGCTCTGGCTGAGCGCCCCGCGCGGCGCCTGCCTGGAGCACGTCGCGGATGCGCAGGCACAGGTGCAGATTGAGCCGGGTCGCCGGGTCGTCGAGGCGAAGCCGGCCCACCTCTTCGATCCGGCGGAGGCGGTACAGCACGGTATTGCGATGCAGCTTCAGACGCTGCGCCGTCTCCGTAGGTGAGCCGTTGGCCTCGAAGTACGCGTCCAGGGTGGCCATCAGCTCCGCGCTGGACCGCTCGTCGTAGGCGACCAGGTCACCCACGGTGCCCCGGTAGTAGTCGCTGAGCTCCGGATGCTGCGCCATCGCAAACAGGAGGCGGTGCAGGCCCAGGTCGGCAAAGCTGGCCTGTCGGCCGGGGCCGAGCAGGCGGCGGCTCATCTCGAGCGCGTGCTCGGCCTCCCGAAACGACTGGCGCACCCCCGAAACACCCTCGTGGGTGCGGCCCAGTCCCAACGACGTCGTCGCATCGCCGGTCGCGCGAGCGCACTCGCCTCGCACCAACTCCGCGAAGCGGTACATCGCGTCGACGGCTCCGTCGGCCTCCGGCATGACCACGACGCAGATCGCGTCCTCGTGAGCGGCAACCACGGCCCGGACCTCGCGGCGCGCCACAACGTTCTGTGCGGCGCGGAGCGCCCGAGACTCCCACGATGCCGAGGAGACCGCACCGCGGAGCGCGATCACCGCCACACGCTGGGAGAGGTCCGCACCGAGCCGGCGTGCGCGCTCGAGCGCGACCCGCTCCGAGGAGTACGACCCGGTGAGCAGCGACGAGATGAACTCGCCCTCCAGCTTGTCTCGGGTCTCGGTCACTGCCCGCTCGCGATCGAACTCGATTGCACACGCGGAGGCGGCGCGCGCAACCGCGAGTCGTGCGATCTGGTCGAGGCGCTGCTCCTCGCCGATGACGCAGACGAAGCCGCCGATCCCGTTGCGCATCGGGACCGGGCTCACCAGCGACGCGAGCCCATTGCGGCCGACGGTGAACTCCCGAACCGGCGGGTCGGCCCCGACCGATGCGATGGTCCCGCCCCACCGCCGCAGGGCGTCGGCCCCGGCCTCGACGTCCGCGAGGAGGGTCACATCGGTGATCGTGATGTGACGCACCTCGCCCCCCTCGTCGAGCCAGGCGGCCGGGAGTGCAGTCACGGCGGCGAGCCGCTCGATGATCTTGTCGGGGCCCGCGCCACCCAGAGCGAGATCCATGAGGGACAGCTGCAGCTCCTGCGCGCGCTCGTGCAGGAGTGCCCGCTGGTCGAGGATGTAGCGCACGCACGTGTGATGGGCATCAGTGGCATGGATACCGTCGGGCAGCCGGAGCAGCGGCATCATCAGGCGGTCGGCGGCGGCGATGCTCTCCACCGAGACATCGCCGACGACCGCCACGGCGACCCCGCCCTTCTCCGCGAAGCTGACCATGACCTGGGGCAGGTCGAGACGCTCGTCGAGCAAGCGGATGCTCTTGACCGGAACGAATGCGATCTCCCCGCCCTTCACAGCCTCGAAAGCGGGTGGACGCGTCCGGAGTGCGCACGCCCATTCAACCCGGCGTTCGAGGCCGCCCCCGCCGCCGAGCAGGTCGGTGCCGGGCGGCAGCACTCCCCGCCACACGTCCTTGACGGTGATCGTCGGCGAGGTCACGGTGCGAGCATCCCGATCAGCAGCGCTCGAGGTACTGGTCGAGCTCCCAGGGTGTGACCTGACCGCGGTAAGCCTGCCATTCGAGCCGTTTGGCGGCGATGAACCGCTCCGCGAGGTGGTCACCCAGGGCATCGATGACAACCTCGTCAGCCTCGAGAGCGTCGATGGCGTCCTTGAGGTTGTCCGGCAGCACGCCGACATTGCGCCGCTCGAGCTCGGTCTCGTCGAACCCGTAGAGGGACTCCTCCACGGGTGGGGGCAGCGGCAGGCGGCGCTCGATACCATCGAGCCCGCAGCGGAGCATCACGGCGAACGCGAGGTAGGGGTTGCACGACGGATCCGGGCTGCGCAGCTCCACCCTCGTCGCCTCGGCGCGACCGACGTGCGGGACGCGAATCAGTGCCCCCCGGTTGGTCCGGGCCCAGGAGATGAAGATCGGCGCTTCGAAGCCGCGCACCAGGCGCTTGTAGGAGTTCACGAGCGGGGCGAGCACGGCAGTGATGCCCGCTGCGTGGTGAAGCTGACCGGCGATGAAGTGCTGGGCAACGTCGCTGAGCCCGTACGCGTCGTCGCCCGCGAAGGCATTCGCCGAGTTGCGGAGACGCACGAGGCTCTGATGCACGTGCATCCCGCTGCCGGGCTTGCCATCGAACGGCTTCGGCATGAAGGTCGCGATCACGCCGGACTGACCGGCGACAGCTTTGAGCGCATAGCGAAAGGTGATCAGATCGTCCGCGGACTTGAGGGCCTGCGCGGCGTCGATGTCGATCTCGTGCTGGCCCCCCGCGATCTCATGATGTGAGGTGTTGACGGCGATCCCCATGCTCATCAACGCGCTCACCATGCGCTGGCGCAGATCCCGGTTGCCGTCGCTTGAGAAGTCGAAATAGGAGCTGCGATCGTTGCGGGTCGGCACGAGCGAACCGTCGGCGCCGCGCTCGAGGAGGAAGAACTCCACCTCCGGCCCGACGTGATACTCGAAGCCGAGCCGCTCGCCGTCCTCGACCGCGCGCCGAAGCACCCCACGCGGGTCGCCCTGGTATGGCTCCCCGTCCGGTGTGGTGGCCCAGCAGATCAGCCGGGCGGTGCGCTCGTCACCCCATGGGAGGAGCTGGAAGGTCGATGGATCCGGCACCAGGTACATGTCGGATTCGGCCGTACGAGCGAACGAATCCACGGAGGACCCGTCGAACCAGGTCCCATGCTCGATCGCCTCGCCGAGCTGCGAGGCGGGGATCGTGACCGTCTTCACCCCACCGACGACGTCGGTGAACTGAAGGTCGATGTGGCGTACCTGCGCTTCCTCAACCCTGGCGAGGAGGTCAGGGGGCGCTTCCCTTCGGATCGACGATGCCAAATGAGAGCCTCCAACTGGGCGGAGCGCACAAGCGCGGGCGGCTCAGCAGATACTAGCGCACCTTCGGGTTTGATCAGCCGTCAAGAACAGCGCCAAATCTAGTGCGCGGCGCACAGCGAATGTGGATTCGACCGGGTTTCGAGGGCGCGTCCCCCATCGCAGCACCCCGGCTCAGCTCGCCTTGGCGACGGCGACCCCCATGCCACCGAACGTGGTCATCGCGGCGGCGAACGCCTGCGTGTTCATGGTCCGCTGGACCCCGTAGAGCACGTCGACGAAGGTCACGGTGCTGGTGACGGGGTCGTAGCCGATCACCGGCACGGCATGCTCCCCGATCGCCCACAGGACCCGGGTTCCGTCCCACGCGGTCCAGTAGCGCGGCGCATGCGCCTTGAAGTCGGAGGTCAGCCAGACCACCACGGAATTCCCCAGGCGCAACTGCGCGACGATCTCGGCGATGGTCCATCCGGTGTGGCCGTCGGCGACGGCGCCGTAGCGGTCCGCGGCGGCGACGATCGGCGGGTAGTAGACGCCATAGCCGGTGAAGTCCGGCTCGTAGCCGTTGACGTCACCGACGAACGCCGTGTAGGGGTCCCCCCAGCGCACCGGATAACCGTTGGGCCCGAGCTCGGGCGATCGCGCATCCTGGGGCAGGCTCGCATAGATCCGATCCTGGGGCACCTGGATGTTCTGCAGCGCGAGGGCAACCTCGAGCGCAGCCGACTCGCAGTCGAGCGCGAGATCCTGCTTGATGATCGGCCCCGGGAGATAGATGCTGCCGGCGTCAGTGCTGGCGGGCGTTCCCGTGGCAGCCGATCCGGTCGGAGTCGCGATCGCCGTCGACCCGGGGACCTGGGCGACCGCATGCGTTGCTGTGCCTTCCGCCAGGGTCCAGAGCGGCAGCGCGATTGCGGCGGCGAGGGTCAGCAACCCCACCGCCGCGAGCGCCGGGCGTCGCAGACGGATCATGGGCATGGCCTGGTGTCCACGGTCATATCACTCTAACCAGCGCCCCGCGGCCTGGTTACATCGGTGCGTTACTGCGGAACGTTGATCCGGCCGCCGAGCTCACGGAACTCGATTGCCTTCTCCTCCATGCCCAGACGCACCGCCTGGTCCTCGCCAACCCCGTGGTCGCGCGCATAGTCGCGGATGTCCTGGGTGATGCGCATGCTGCAGAACTTCGGGCCGCACATCGAGCAGAAGTGGGCGACCTTCGCGCCAGCCGCAGGCAGCGTCTCATCGTGCATCGACCGCGCTGTCTCCGGATCGAGGCTCAGATTGAACTGATCCTCCCAGCGGAAGTCGAAGCGCGCCTGCGAGAGGGCGTCGTCCCACCGCTGTGCACCCGGATGCCCCTTGGCAAGATCGGCGGCATGCGCCGCGATCTTGTACGCGATGACACCGTCCTTCACGTCCTGGCGGTCGGGCAGGCCGAGATGCTCCTTCGGAGTCACGTAGCAGAGCATTGCTGTGCCGTACCAGCCGATCATGGCGGCGCCGATCGCTGACGTGATGTGGTCGTACCCCGGCGCGATGTCGGTGGTGAGCGGACCGAGCGTGTAGAAGGGCGCCTCATGGCACACCTCCATCTGCAGGTCGACGTTCTCCTTGATCTTGTGCATGGGCACGTGGCCCGGTCCTTCGATCATCACCTGCACGTCGTGCTGCCACGCGATCTGGGTCAGTTCGCCGAGGGTGCGCAGCTCGCCGAATTGAGCCTCGTCATTGGCGTCGGCGATGGACCCGGGACGCAGCCCGTCGCCCAGCGAGAACGACACGTCATAGGCGCGCAGGATTTCGCAGAGATCCTCGAAGTGGGTGTAGAGGAAGTTCTCCTGGTGGTGGGCGAGGCACCACGCCGCCATGATCGAGCCGCCCCGGGAAACGATCCCGGTGACACGCTTCGCGGTGAGCGGCACATAGCGCAGGAGCACGCCTGCGTGGATCGTGAAGTAGTCGACGCCCTGCTCCGCCTGCTCGATGATCGTGTCACGGTAGATCTCCCAGGAGAGCTGGTCCGCGTTCCCACCGACCTTCTCGAGCGCCTGGTAGATCGGGACAGTTCCGACAGGAACTGGTGAGTTGCGAATGATCCATTCGCGGGTCGCATGGATGTCCTTGCCGGTGGACAGATCCATGATGGTGTCCGACCCCCAGCGCGTCGCCCAGCGCATCTTTTCGACCTCGGCATCGATGCTCGAGAGCACCGCGGAGTTGCCGATGTTCGCGTTCACCTTCACGAGGAACCGGGTGCCGATGATCATCGGCTCGGCCTCGGGATGGTTGATGTTGGCGGGGATGATCGCCCGGCCGCGGGCGACCTCGTCGCGGACGAGTTCGGTGGAGACGCCCTCACGGATGGCGATGAACTCCATCTCGGGGGTGATCGTCCCCCTGCGCGCGTAATGCAGCTGGGTGACCGCAGCCCCCGGGCGTGCGCGCAGGGCGTTGGGGCGGGTTTCGCTCACCGTCTCGACATCCCCGCGCTCGACGATCCACGGCCGGCGCAGGGGCGCCAGGCCAGCCTCGGGGTCGACACTGATCTCCGGATCGCCGTGCGGTCCGCTGGTGTCGTAGAGGCGGAGGGGCAAGTTCAGCATCTCGCCGATGGCGCCGCGCGTGGGCGACTGAACGACCTCGCGGAAGGGGACTCGCACGTCGGGGCGCGAGCCGTCCACGTAGATGCGTCGAGCGGCGCCCGTCGTGGTGGGGGTCGCGGTCGCAACCCCTTCGCGATCGATCACTTCGGTCATGTCGGCCTCCATGTGACACGACGCCCGGAGGGCCGCCGTCCGGCCGGCGGAGCGCTCCCTGCGCCGGCATTACCCGGATCAGGTTCCGCGGTCGGCCGCCACCAGCGACCCTCTCAGCCCGGTCCCGCCGAGCTCCCGCGCCTCAGATGGTACGCCCACGGTCACAAACCAGCGATGGACTATTGCAGAGATATCTCTCGAGAGATATACTTCGATACATGGATGTCGAAAACAACCTCTCAAAACCTCAGAGCGATCCCACGGCAAGCGGCATCGCCAGCAACGAGCCGCGCAAGCTCACCGATCCCCGGGCAATGCGGGCGGTCGCACACCCAATCCGGATCGCCATCCTCGAGGTCCTGGCCACCGAAGGGCCGCTGACCGCCACTCAGGCGGGCGAGCTCATCGGCGAGAGCCCCACCACCTGCTCCTTCCACCTCCGTCAGCTCGCGAAGTACGGGTTCATCGAGGAGGTCGCCGGGGTTGCGGGGCGGAAGCGCCCGTGGCGGCTGGCGCATGCCGGGATGAGCTACTCCGATGTGAGCGACGACCCGGAGACCCGCCTTGCCGCGGCCGCGCTCAGCCGCGTCCTGCACGACTTCTACATCAACCGGCTCAAGGAAGGGCTCGAGCTGCGCCGGGACGTCCCGACGGAGTGGCAGCAAGCCACCGGCGCGAGCGAGTTTCTCCTGTACATCACCACCGAGGAGTTGCATCACATCGACGAGAGCGTCACCGCACTCATCAAGCCGTATGTCGAGCGAATCGGCAACCCGAAGAAGCGGCCGAAGGGCTCGATTCCGATCGAGCTGCTGTTCTTCGCATATCCACGCCCCCCCCACCGCACCAGCTGATCGCTACAACTCGAATAACCCAAAAAGACGAATAGGAATAAAAGGAGGTAACGCCATGACCAACTTGCAGAACATCGAACTCGCCCGCTCCATGGAGCGCCGGCGCGTCTTCTGTGCCGAGCATGCCTGCTCGAATCGCACAGTGCTGCAGCGCGTCACGGCCAGGATCAACGCCTGGTCCGATCGCCATGACCGCAGCTAGTGCGGCGCAATAGTGTGCGGAGGCACGCGTGAGCGTGCCTCCGCACCGCAACTGGGGCTGACCCGGTGCGCGCCCTGCTCGCCGACCGCAACGGCCGCCGCTATCTCATCGGTCAGTTGCTCTCCGTCTTCGGCGATACAGCGATGTGGCTCGCCGCCGGCATCTGGGTCAAGACCCTCACCGGCAGCAACGCGGCCGCCGGGCTGACCTTCTTCGCGTTCAGCCTGCCATCGGTGCTCGCACCAGCGGCGGGGCTGCTCGTCGACCGGGTCAAGAAACGCCCCCTGCTGGTCACCACCGATGTCGTGCTCGGGGCCAGCGTGCTCCTGCTCCTCCTGGTGCACGGACGCGACCAGGTGTGGCTCATCTACGCGGTCATGGTGCTGTATGGAGCGGCCTATGGCGTGCTCGGTTCCGGCGAGTCGGCGCTGCTCCGCGAGATGCTTCCCGAGGAGTTGCTCGGCCAGGCCAACGGCATGCTGCAGACGCTCCGGCAGGGGATTCGTCTGGTCGGCCCCGTCGCCGGCGCAGGACTGTTCGCGTGGCAAGGCGGTGGCGCGGTTGCCGTCGTGGATGCATGCACGTTCCTCATCGCGGCTGCGGCGACGTTTTCATTGCGCGTCACCGAGGTGACACCCGAGCGCTCTGAACACCACTGGTTCGCCGAGGTCACCGCCGGCGTCCGCTACGTCGCGACGACGGTGGTGCTTCGTCAGATGGTCATCGGATGCCTGCTGATCATCATCCCGTTCGGCTTCTACGAGACCATCGCCTTCGCCGTGGTCAGCAGCGGACTCCACAAGCCCCCCACCTTCCTCGGCATCCTCACCACAGCCCAGGGCATTGGGGCGGTCGCCGGTGGGCTCAGCGCGGCCGCCATCATGCAGCGCACCAACGAGGGAGCCCTCTTCGGATTCGGATGCGTGCTGTTCGCGGCGGCGTCCGCCCTGCTCATGGTGCAGTGGCTGCCCGCAGTGATCGCGGCGGTGGTGATCCTAGGTGCGTGCCTGCCTTGGGTTCTGGTCGCCCTGTACACAATCGTTCAGCGCAGAACGCCGATGTCGCTGCAGGGCCGCGTCTTCTCCGCGTTCGATACGCTGATCGGCGTGCCGCAGACCCTGTCGATCGCGCTCGGCGCGGAACTCATCGCGCTGGTCGACTACCGCCTGCTCCTGGTCTTCGCAGCGTTGATGGGCATCGTCGCCGCACTGTATCTGTTGACGCGGCACGAGTTGCGCCGGCCGCCGACCCACTCGGAACCGGAGCCGGATGCACCCTACCTCGAGACGGCCGAGGGATTCACGCTGCCATTGGCGTAGGCCGGCGTCGCGTCCGGCAGCTGGCGCGTTCTGCAGATCTCCGCAAACAGTGCGGCACTGGGCTTGGCACTCCGCTCCTGAGTCTCACGATCGACGGCGATCAAGCCGAAGCGTTGTGTATAGCCCTCCACCCACTCGAAATTGTCCCATGCGGTCCAGTACAGGTAGCCGCGCACATCAACCCCGGCGTCAATCGCGTCCGCGACGGCGTGCAGATGGTCACGCAGGTAGGCAGGACGCAACTCGTCGTGATCATCGGCGACGCCGTTTTCCGTGATCAGGATCGGGAGCGCGAATTCGCTGAACAGGTCGGTGAGCGCCGTACGAAGTGCGATCGGATCGATGGCCCAGCCGGCGCTCGAGAGCGGCAGACCCGGGGTTGCCTCGTGCCGTCCGAACAGCCTTCCCGGTGCGAGCAGATCCAGGGACACGGCCTCGGTGGTGTAGTGATTCAGTCCGAGATACGTGAGCGATCCGGCGAGCCCGGGCACCACCGCGCCACGACCAACTGGTGGCAGCATCCGCCCGGCGACACAGCTGCGCAGGAACCATCGATTGAAGAGGTAGTCCGGGGGCCGCGCCAGCAGCCGATCGACCGGCGACGCGGGGTCGCGCGGAACGAGGCGACGCTCGTGATGCGCGATCGATACATGAGCCGCCCGTCCGTGCAGGTCGGCGACGGTCCTGATCGCGTGTGCTCCTGCGGCGTGCATTCGCAGGAGGCCGCGCAGCGCGGCGAGCGTTCGGCGTAACGAGCGTTCTCCCGGCGGCCAGGTTCCTTCGAGATGTGCAAGCACCGCGACGACATTGGGCTCGTTGACGGTGACCCACCATGTGACCATGTCGCCCATCGCCTCCACGCACGCAGCGACGTAGCGCGCAAAACGAAGCGGCGCCGCCGGAGCCGCGAAACCGCCCGAGTCGGCAAGCCACGCGGGAAGCGTGAAATGGTGCAGCGTGACCACGGGCTCCATCCCGTTGCGGAGGCAGGTGCGCGCCACGTCAACGTAGTGCTCGAGCGCATCGCGGTCGAACCGTCCAGGCTCCGGCTCGACGCGCGCCCACTCGATCGAGAATCGGTGCACGTTGTGATGCATCGACCCGAGCTGCTCGAGATCGGACGGATAGCGCCGGTACTGATCGATCGCGACCGACGCATCGCCGCCGCCGTTGATGGCCTCGGGATGATCCGCGACCCATCTCGACCAGTCGTTGTCGATGCCGCCTTCGACCTGGTGCGCCGCGGTGGCACACCCCAGGAGAAATCCCTCGGGTAACTGCCTCGGCGTCACCCGCTGGCCGCCGGCGCCTCGAGAACGAGCCTGCGGAATCCGTCTGACGGCTCGTCGACGATGATGCTCACGCCATTCTTCCGGCTCCATGCGCGGACAGCGAATGCGTGCTCAGCAACCGGCGAGTGGACCTCGAGGCGATCACCCGGACCCAGGAGCGCATACGCCTTGCGCACCTGCTGGAGCGGGCCAGGCTCGGTGCACAGCTCCTCCGAAGCACTCAGATCGAGCACCGTGGTCTGGGTCATGAAACGCGTGGCGACCTCTGCAATGGATCTGCCGATGACTTCACCGCACCAGAATACGTGCCCGTCACGGTCGGGTCGACGGGGTGGGTGATGCACCGAGCCGATCGTCTGCCCGCGCCGGTGCTCGCGGGCGGCCTTTCCTGTGGCCCTGGTGAAGCGGCCCATAATGCGCCAATGCCCACTCCAGAGCTGGCCCGCCACGACGACACTGTCGAGGACGAGGAGGATCGCCCCCGCCCGGTCGCCGGCACCGTCCGACTGATGACCGAGGACCCGTTCGAGATGGACGACGACGCTGACTCCGGTCTCGGCCGCCGCCTCTCCTCGCTTGCGTCCAAGAGCCCCTGGGTCATCCCCGCCGCGCTGGTGGGGATTGGCGTGGCTTTCCTGGTTTTGCGCCGCCGGCGCTGACCTCAAGGCCTCCTCGGGGCACGCGCTCGACGAGCGGCGGGCTGTCCGCCCTGGCGAAGATGTCGAGCATCAGCGCCTCGAACGCCAGGCGCGGCTGCGCGTACATGGCGACGGACTCCGCAGTGTCGAGGATGCGAGCCAGGATCTCGACGATGCGCGTGAGCTCCAGGTCCTCGGCCCACGCCTCGAGCGCCGGTCGGTAGGCCTTCCAGACCGCCAGCTCCGGAGCTCCGGACGCGAAGCAGGCGGCGTCGCGCACGAACGACGCCCACGCACCCAGCGTGATCAGCGCCTGCTCGCGGACTTCGGCGGTTCGCTCGGTGCCCGCTGCCGCGGCCACCGTGATGAGCGCGGCGGCCCGGAGCGCGCCCTCCGCACCCCCGCCGCCGGCGCCGATGAATCGATCGAGCGCGTCCAGCTCAGCGCCGAGCGCGCCCGGTTCGGTTGCCAGGCGCAGGGCGCGGCCCGGGCGCCCCGCGGCAAGGGCCGCGGCGGTGGCGGCATCGTGCTCGTTCACCCCGTGGAGGCGCTCGAGCCAGTCCTCGATCGCCTGAGAGGGGACCGGGCCGAGCACCACGGTCTCGCATCGGGACCGCACCGTCTGGGGGAGCTGCTCCGGATGCGCGGAGGTCAGGACGAGGTGCGCCCGCGGCGGTGGCTCTTCGAGCGTCTTGAGCAGGTTGTCCGCCGCCTGCTCGGTGAGACGGTCGGCACGAGCGATCACCGCGATGCGCCGGCCACCGGCGTAGGCGGCGAGCGAGAGGAACTGCTGTAGCGAGGGTCCGGCCTCCTCATCACCCGGCTTGCGCTTCGGCGACGGGCGCATCCTGTCGATCCCCACGTTCTCCGCGGCCGAGTCCTCGAGCCAGAAGTCGGGATGGGCGGCGAGCCCTCCCGGCCAAGTCGACGCGTCCAGCAGCTGGGACGCGAGAGCGAGCGCCGCCGTCGTCTTGCCCACTCCCTCGGGCCCGATCAGCAGGAGCGCGTGGGTGAGCTCGTCATCAACGCCACTCGCCGCCAGACGCTGCAGCACCGGCCCGTGTCCGATCACCGAGTCAAGCGTGGTCACGGGATGGATTGTGCAGAATTGCCCGCGGTGACCCAGTCCGAGACGTCAGCGCAGGCAGTCTGGCCGCCGCGTCACGCCGACAGCGGACGGCACTACGCCGCGCGGGTGATCCTCTACATGGAGGGGGCGTTCCTCGTCCTCATCTCGTTCGGTTTCTTCAGCGGCGCCGAAGGGAGCGGCGCGCTCAGCGTCGTTGGGGGTGGCGGCCTGTGCATCGTGGGCGCGGTGATCCTCGGCGTCGGCGCCACGCGAATGCGCCACGACATGCCGGCGGTTCGCGACCCGAACGATCCGGACCAGAGGGTGCCGTGGGACTGGTCCGATTTTCTGATGTTCTGGCCGGGGTGGTTCAGCGCGTTTCAGCTGCTCGGGTCGGTCGCGATCATCCTGACCAACGTCATCGCCAGCAACTCGGATCCAACGGTTCGCACCGCGATCGAATCGTCCGTGCTCGCGGTGTGCCAGTACACCGCCATGCTGTTCAACATCTTCGTGTTCGTGTTCATGCGTCGCGGCGGGACGTTGCGCGATCTCGGATGGCGCGGCTTCAAATGGTGGTGGCTCCCGGTCGCACCGGTCGCGACGTACGTCGCGTTGGTGGGTGCGGGCTACCTGCAGACCATCAACCAGAACCTGTTCCCAGGTGTGTCAAATGGACAGTGCCAGCAGGTGCAGCACGACTACAGCCATTATTACGTCCTCGCAATCATCGTTGTCTGTGTGATTGCACCGATCTCCGAGGAGACGATCTTCCGAGGATTCATCTATGGCTGGCTGCATCGCTGGGGGCCGGCTGTCCTGGCGATACCCTTGAGCGCCATCATCTTCTCGGCTCTGCACCAGCAGTTGGTGCTGTTTCTGCCCCTCCTCTTCGTCGGTGTCGTTCTCGCATCCCTCTACCAGGGATCGCGAAGCATCATTCCCGGCATCCTGACGCACGCGCTCTTCAACCTTCCAAACATCATCGCGATCCTGAGCACCACGACCACCTGTTGACGGCCTCGGCGGCCAAGTCTTGTCAGACGACTGACTGGATCTGACCGCCGTCGACGGCGATGGACACGCCGGTGACGAATGACGCGGCAGGCGAGCAGAGAAACACGGCTACGTGCGCAATCTCCTCGGGCTCGCCGACACGACCCATGGGATTGACCTTGCCCGCATGTGCGAAGAACGCATCGAGGTCGGTGACGCCGCTGCCCTGCGCCACCTCGATCTGACGATCAGTCCTGATCGCACCGGGGAGCAGCGAGTTGACGCGGATCTGGGGCGCAAATTCGATCGCGAGAGTCTTCGCAAGACCGCTGACGGCGCCGCGAATGCTGTTGCTCAGCGTCAGACCGCTGATCGGCTGTTTGACGCTGGTCGAGGTGATGAACAGGATGGCGGCGGCGTCCGACTCACGCAGCGCAGGTAGCGCAGCCTGGATAAGGTGAATCGCACTCATGAAGGTGAGTTGGTGCGCTGCTTCCCACATCTCTCCGTCGATATCGTTGAACGAGCCCCGCGGCGGACCGCCGGCGTTGACGACCAGGGCGTCGAGACGCCCGAAATCGTTGACGGCACGTTCGACGGCGACCCTCGCCTGTTGCGCGTCTGCGACGTCCGCGGGGGTGGCGACAACGCGGACTCCGTGGGTGCGCACTGACTCGGCCGCCGTCTGCAAGGCGGAGTCCGTACGGGCGCACATGCCCACATCGGCACCCTCGGCGGCGAACTGTTCAGCGATGGCACGTCCCATGCCCTTGCTCGACGCGGCGACAAATGCAGCGCGTCCGCGGAGCCCCAGATCCATGCGTGGCAGGCTAGCAGCTTGCTCAGCGCGCACGTGACGTCCGCGATCTGTCCGCCGCATCGCGCCGATGGAGCGTGCTGAAAGGGCCATACTTGGTCTCGTGGTCGAAGAATTGGGAAGGCGAGGGTTGTTGCCGCTGCTTCCTGCTGGTACCGCTATCTTCGAGGGTCTTCCGCTGGGCGCCCTCGTCCTTGTTGCGCTCGCTCCGGCCGTCGGCGATGGCCTGATCACGATGCGCGATGACGCAGGCGAAGGCGTGCTCGTCATCCGCGACGGCGTCATCTCGGAGACGATCTGGATTACGGATGGTGTTCGTGCCGACGGCAACGAAGCGCTCGAACTGGTGCACGCTGCCCACGCGGCGACGGTATCCGCGTGCCGTCTGTCTCACGATGTGATGGGACTCATCAGGCCGCTGATTCGAAGTCAGTCGTGCTACGCCGATCTGCGCCTCGAGTGGATCGTCTGGCCCAACTTGCTCCGTGACCTCGAGACGCGCGGCGGCACGTTCGTTGTTGAGCTCTCGACCCCCAGCGATCGCGGCGTGACGGTCATCGAGCAAGGGCGACGGGTTGCGACGTTCCTCGAGTTGCACCCAGCGCTCGGGGATCCGGATCTCCTCGATGGCCTTGCCTCCGGCGGTGTGGGGTCCATACGGGTTCTCGGTCAGGGCGGCGAAGGGGTCCGAGAGCTCGCTGAGCCGTTGGTTGCCGCCTCGACTGTGAACCAGCCGCGGCGCGACTTCGTTGTGGTGCAAAGCCCTGCTCCAGCCATCACCGATGCCGACGGCACGAACGCCACGCTGTCCGCATTTTTCGGCCCGTCGCACAATGCCTCGGATCAAAATCCCGAGCTGCGGATTGACGGGATCGGCCAGCAGCGCCCGACGCCCGTCGAGTCCGTCCTACCTCAGCTCAAGACGCTGGTGCGTGATCGCCTGCAACGGTCGTCGGGGTCGGTCGAGGAGGTCGTGGACGGAGCTGCGAGAGACCGCCAGAGCCTGGAGTGGCTCGCAGACCGAGTGCGCGTGATGTCGGTGCGCGGGTTTCTCCACTCGACGTTCGATCAGCTCGCCGACGACATGCTTGCGTTGACCCCTCGAGAACCCGTCTAAGGCGCTTTCCAGGGCATGCGGTCCTCCCCGGACTGTCCGGGGGACGTCCCGCCTGCAGGCGCATCGTCAGTTACGGATGGCTGCAGTTCCCCGGCATCGGACGCAGACGTGGCGCGACCTCGGCACCAGTGCCGTGCTCATCTCACTGTGGATCGTTCCCTGGCTCCTGCTCACCGCGGCGACGTGGATCGCCGGTGGTCGTCCGAGCGCGTCACCCATCTCGTTTCTCAACCCCGCCCAGATCATTCGCCGACTTGAGTCCGGAGGCGGAGCCTTCGACTGGTGGGTTCTGGTTGCACCGAAGTCGAACGTCATCACCTGGAGGTTCTGGGGTAGTCTCGCTGTCATAGCCATCACGGCAAGCGCGGGCGTTGTCGGAGCACGAGTGCAGGCGCAGCAAGTGTCGCGCGGCAGGCTCAGCCGGTTCATGTCACCTGCCCGTCGGATGGCACGAACGGGCCGGTGGGCACGCGGCATCGACCTCCGGCCGATGCATGGTCGTCCCGGACGCGCTAGTGTGTTCCTCCTCGGCCGACATGGTCGCCGGATGCTGGTGACTCAACTGGAAACCAGCGTGCTGGTGATTGGACCAACCCGATCCGGGAAGACGGCGGGACTCGTGATCCCCAATCTCCTCGAGTGGGATGGCCCTGCCATTGCAACGAGTACCAAGAGCGAAGTTGTCGATCTCACGGCAGGGCACCGCCAGTCACTCGGACCGGTCTACGTGTACGACCCAACTCGTGAGATCGGGGGGAAGTACGACTCCGTGACCTGGTCGCCCATCGCAGGATGCGACGATCTCGATCGCGCCTGGATGGTTGCATCGTGGCTGTGCGCTTCGCTGCAGCAGGGCGGAGGCCGCGGCGACAACGATTGGTCCCACTGGGCTGAATCGGGCAAGTTGCTGATAGCGCCGCTGCTCTACGTGGCCGCGATCACCGGCCGGACGATCGTAGATGTCAGGACGTGGATCCACGGGTTCGATCTGGCGAGTCCGATTGGGATGCTCGAGGAATTGCTGCTCGACCCCGAAATCCGCGGCGATGCCGATCCGATTCGCGCCATGTCGATGCTTGCGTCGGTCGATCAACGCCCAGAGCGTGAGCGCGGCACGGTGTTCTCAACGGTCATGCGCATCTTCAACGTCTTTACCGAGCGTGCAGTCGCCGAGTTGGCTTTGTCCAGCCGCTTTGACGCGGATGACTTCCTCCGTCGTCGCGGTACGCTCTACCTCTGCACCCCGAGGCAGACGCCGGAGCGGGTCGGGAGCCTGTTCGTCGGCATCCTCATGACCGTGGTGACTGCCGCATATGCGCTGTCTGAGAGCGAGCCGACTCGCCGGAAGACAGAGAGCCTTGGGCTGTTCCTTGATGAGCTTGCCAATGTTGTTCCGATCGAGGACCTGCCGGCACTTGCGTCACAGGGCGCCGGCCGAGGGGTGATGCTGATGTCCATCATTCAGGATCTCAGTCAGCTGCGGTCGCGGTACGGGGTGGAAAAATCAAACACCATATTGAACAACCACGGCTGCAAGCTGATCCTTCCGGGGATCAGTGATCCCGAGACTGCCGACGTCCTGGCGAAGCTCGTCGGTCGCACCGAATTCACTGAACAGCAGATGAGTGTCGGCGCTGATGGACGACTCAGTCGCTCCTACTCCGTTCGGCACGATGCCATGGCGACACCAGACGCGCTGCGGCAGATGAAGGCCGCCAGCGCCATCCTGATCCATCGGGACAGTCCGCCGGCTCTCGTGAATCTGCCCTATTGGTTCCAGAACGCGCGCTATCGGCGACTCGCCAAGGTCCCCTTTTTCCGCGCCGCAGAACACGTTCCGCGCTGACGACGCGCTGCCATTCGCTCAGACGCAGGGTGCAACCGGGATAACGCCTTCAAGACAGCGCACTCCCCAAGCGAGCTGCTTTCAGTGTCCGAGCGGGAATGGGATCGGGATGACCGCGAAATGGCTGGGCACCGCGATCACGATCTCAACCCCGTCGTCATATCTTCGGTGCCAGTCCCTCGTCCGCGGATCAAAGGTATCGCTGGATGTGAAGCGCGCGGCACCACTCGTGTAGTCGCACCGTTCGCTGGTGCCCGGGTTGGCAGCAATCAGGATGCAGCGACCGATCGTCGGGATTCCGTCCCACGTCATCACCGCGCTCCCCGTCAGTGTCGTCGGCGAGGTGGTGACAATCACCAGCGTCGCCTGACCAGTGAAGACCTCAGTGCCTACTGCCGGATGCGCCATGCGATCGAGGAGGGTGCCGCCCACATGCACCTCAGTGCCATCTCGACCGGCTTCGAAATACGGGGGAGTGACCGAGAGCCACACGCCGCAACCGGCGGCCGCCAACGCAAGCGCAATCAACCACGCTGATCGGCGCCGTAACCACCCACGCCGCCAGGCGGTCGAAGGTCGATGCACGGGCGCGAGACCACCCAGCGGCACGGGCAGCGTTTGAGCAGATCTGTCAACCAAGCCTGGTGGGCCAGAGAGGGGAACGACCGCCCGATCACCCATGCGGATCGCTGACATCGGATATGGCACAGTCGAGGATGCGGATTGGATCGATCGAGATATGCATACGGATCCGCAACCGCCGTCGCCGCGCTGGACTGAGCCGCCCTCGCGCAGTCTCGCGCGTACTGCGATCGTCAAATTCCAAGACGGCGAGCACGGGCTCCGTCGATTGCAACAGCTCGCCTTCTATCCGCAGGTCCCCAAAGGCACCGAAGTCAGGGCGCATTGCGTCGCCGCCATCAAGGAATGGCCGGAGGCCGCGCTGGAGCTGCGCGATCACCCGGTCGCCGGCGACCTCCGTGGGGGCGTCATGGCCGGCCAGCAACAGGGCCAGACTGCACGTGAACCCTTCGACGGCATCGCGGATGCCTTCGAGCCGCTGCTCGCGAGTTGCGTGTGCGCCGATTCCATCGGGTCGCCGCCCCGTGTGGGTCAGCGCGGCGATCCATCTGCTCATCGTGTGATCGCATGCGGCGCCAGAACGATCGCCTCCGCGAGCTCGCGATATGCAGCGCGAAGCGACGCCGAGACGGATTCGACAGTCACTCCCTGCATGCCTGCGTACCTGACTCGCTCCGCGTCATCAGGGATGTCGACTACTCGATAGACTCGCTGCGTGATCGCGGCCATGTATCTTCTTGCCAGAGGATGCTCACGATTGCGTCGTGTGCGCGGAACAAGGGACGCAACGATCGCCGGGGGCAGATCGGCAACGTCGAGGTAATCGAGAACGCCGTTGAAGTCCTGCTTCGAGGCGGCGCTCGGGAGGACGAGCACGTCGGCATGCTCCAGCCAGTACGCCGCTGCCGCGGCTTCCGGGCCGGCTGTTGGGTCGGGTAGTCTGTTGCTCAGATCCACGACGATCAGCGGATATCGCGAGCGAAGATGGCTGACGAGGAGCCCGATTTCGGTTCGCGAGTACTCGGATGACTCGCGCGCCTCTGGGAAGCATGCAAGCGCTGGCGTCGACGCGTGCACCGGCCTTGGAAGCTCGCCGCCTGCGACCAATGCGACGATCATGTCGCGAACAGTGGCGGCGCCCGGTGGGAGGCTGAGCTGGCCCCACGCATCGGGATTGGCCATGTTCGCGTCGACGATTGCTGCGCAGCGCCCCACCACGTCGAGGGCGGTGCCGACGGCTATTGCAACGCCCGCCGCATGAACTCGTCTTTCCGACACCGCCTTTGCGGGAGCCGACGGCGACGATGGTGGATCCGCGCATCACGAGCAGGTTTGCCAGCTCCGCTTCCGACAGTTCATTCGACGTGGGGCGCGGTCCGATGCGACGTGTCCACCCCGGGAGGCGGAAGGCGCGGTCCCGAATCGGGGGCTGGGGCTTTCGCGCGGGCAGCGACTCGGGTGTGAAGCCGGCCGCGACCGCGTCGGCCTGCCCGAGACTCATCGCAATGAGCAGATCGAATGGATCAGGGCCAGGTTCCTGCGATGCCACATCGACTTGAGCGACGGCCTCAGCACCAAGCGTGTCTTCGGTGACGTACCGCGCCGCCAAGGAACGCACCCGGGTGGCTTCGATTTCATCGTAGACGCCCATGGGGACAAGGTCGCCCATGACGGCCGCGGCATAATCGAGCGGCGAGCGGGCTGTGACCACGTGCACGCCGCTTTGATGTTCATAAGCATTCGTACCATCCGTCGCAGCGATGCCGACATAGCAAGATCCGTCGAGGCCGGCCAGCCAGCCTGCCAGGCCATCACTCCCCTGGACGATGAAGATCACATGGGAGTCGCGCGGAATCTGGGCATCCCACCAGGCATCGAGTTGACGCTGCGCGGCGACGTTCGCAAAGAATCCGACACCTCGTACTGGAGGGGTACATGCGATAACGGCGCTACTGCTGGATGTCAGTTCGCACAGCATCCGCCCAAGGGAGTCGGCACTCTCGTCGTCCTCCAGCAGGATGACCATCGCGTACGTGGCGATCGCATCAATGGGCAAGTCGAATTGCCTCGCGGATGTCGGCCGGACCGGATCCGCAGCACAGTGACGCAGCAGGCAACGCGCGCTGAATTGCGCCGACCGCCAAGAGCAGCAGACCGACGGTCAAGAAAACCGACGCCAGGGAGAACGAGCTCCGATGAGGTGGCACATTCATGTTCGCCTTGACCATGGTCACGACCGCGATGCACGCGGCCGCAACGACAACCAGCCACGCCAGAACCTTCATCACTGCCTCGCCCGCTCTCAGGGTGGGGATCCTATCGGAGAAGAAAGCGAGCGCCTGGCTGATATCCGGAGGCCGGAGGACCAACCACGTCGCGATGAGCATCACCATAACGAGGCTGACCAGGGGGACGGACCTCCGCACCATGAGCGTGTCAGCCGAGCCCGGACGAGATCGCTTGGAAGGTAGGCGCTCCAATCAGCAGAAGCAGCGGAATGAGCATGCCCGCAATTGGTAGGGTGATCAGGATTCGCGCGCGTGCCGCCCTGACTCGCGCGTCAGCGAGGCGCTCCTGGTAAACGGTGAGAGCCAGCCGTGTATAGGCAACTCGATTCGGAACGCCGACGTTGGTTGTGGCCGCAGCCTCAGCGACATCGGCAAACTCACGGATGCCATAGGCATCACCAATCCGACGATATTGCTCAGCCGTCGAGCGAAATGGGCCGATAGCGAGCCGCTTGTATCCACCGCGGTCCAGGAGATTCCCGAGCGCGTCGGCGCGTGCACATCGCGACATGATTCTGACTGCGTCATCGAGTTGCAACCCCCGGCTGTCGGTCATCACCGCAACCGCCATCAGCATATCCCCGAGGGTGCGGGCAGAGGTGTCGCGCTCACGGGCCGCTCGCCGCCGCAGGTCGGTGACCGAGAGGGGAAGAATCAGGACCGCGATCAACGCTGCCGCCCATGGCGGTGCCGGCCATGAACCCTCGACGGCCCTGCCACCTGCTGTCGCCACCAGAAGCAAGGCGAACGTCATCAGCGAGATCCCGCCCGTTCTCGCGAGGAATCCGATCGGCGTCTCGCTGCTGTTCGACTGAGCGAGGAGGCACTCGAGGTCGAGTTCAGATTGAATACGCTTGAGAATCGGCGCTCCACGCGCCACTCTCGCGAGAGCTGACTGGCGGGTCGCGAATCCACGCAGATGTGCCATCCGCCGCCAGGCGCGTGCATCGGTGGCGCTGAACACATCGAGGAGGACAACGCCACCCACCCAGGCTCCGATGGCAAACAGTGCAATGGCCGCATAGGGGATCGCCTCAGCCATGGGGATGCAGCTCCTGCTCCTCGACCTTACTGAGATCCCAGCGTGTCCAATGCGCCGTTCGGGCAATGCGCCCGAGCATTGCGATCAAGGCAAAGAACATCGCGATTGAGACCAAAAGCACGACGGTTCCTGCGACCGTACCGTAGTAGGCGCGAAAGCTGGCGACACGGACAAGACTGACGAACATGATCGTCATGAGTCCCGACATTGCAAACGTGACAGCTCGTTGCTGCGTCAACGTGACGAGAGACTCTTCTTCGACCTGAAGCTGCGCCTCGCCAATCGGAAGCAGCACGTCGTCGATCGCGGAAATGAGTCCGTCAAGACTTCTCGTTCTCGCCCAAATCAGGACGGCGCACGCATGCTCGACAAGTGGGGATCGCGACCGGACCCCACAGCGGACAATGTTTCCAGTGACAGAACCGCCCTGTGCCCACGGTTCCAAAACATAGGCAAGCTCACGACCAGGATTCCGCCCGATCTCCTGGAGCGCCGAGTCCAGCGATTGATTGCCAATCGCCATCCGATCACGGAGGACTCGAAGTTGCACCAGAAAGGCACGCTCCATTCGGAGCCGACGCCGGGCTGCGCGCCCCGCAACGGCAAATCGCACCCCGAAAAACCCAACCGCTCCCAGAACGAAGGCCAGGAGCCATATCTGCGTGGTCCATCCCACGGCGATTCCCGCAATCGTCACTCCGGCGCGGAGGCTAACCCAGCGACGCCAGGGCCATCCGAGCGCCGCGGCGACGTCCTTCTCGTGTTCGAGCGTAGGCACGATCGCACCATGTCGGCGGGACCCCTTCATCAGGTGGGGCACGCCGAGTATCGCGGCGATCGCACCGCAACCGCAGGCAACAATCAGTGCAAGGCCCGCAACGACGACCACGGGCTCGGGAAATATGCTGGCGAGCGTCAAGGCTCCGGCACCTCGTCGCTCTGAAGGTACGGGCGGATGCGGGGCGCAAGGCGACCAAGGTTGCCGATGAGGTTGGTTCCCCGAACCAGGCCGCCGCTATCTGTTTGCCGGTAGACCCACTTGTGGTTTCCTCCGCGCTCGACAGCGACGACACCTGTGATCCGTCGCCGCCCATCTTGATTGGCGATGTGGACGACGACATGGACCGCCTGCTCGACGATTCGTCGGGCAAGACGCTCGTTTCCCGCGAAGCGCGCGTTCTCCATGACGTATTGCATCGCCTGCTCGATGGCGAGCTCGGCATCCTCGGCATGGATCGTCGTCATCGAGCCGTCGTGGCCGGTCATCAGTGCCTTGCAGACGGCCGCCATCTCCTCGCCGCGAGATTCGCCGAGGATGAGCCGATCCGGCTGAAAGCGGAGAGCGTGGCGCACCAAGTCGAACATCGTGAGGTGCTGCGCCTCGGTGTCAGCGCGAATCGAGGGGATGGTCGAGACTGCAGTCGTCAGCGCGTGCCATTGCTCGCCATCGCCGCGATCCTGATCGAGATGCAGCTCCGCGCCATCTTCGACAACCACGATGTGCTCATCATCTGGAACCATTCCTGCAAGCACGCGCAGCAGCGTCGTCTTGCCGGTGGACGTGCCGCCTGCAATCATCAGGTTGGCGCGCCCGCGCACGCAGGCTTCCACGAAGAGCGCAACACCTCGCGGCATGACCATTTGCGAGACGTAGTCGCCGAGGTCTCGCACCTTGGATCGGGCGGGCACCCTGATGGCTGCCTTGACGTCGGCACGTCCCGATACCGCAGGGCGCTTCGCGACACATAGTCGGATGACGCTGCCCACGTTTGCTTCGGCGATCGGGGAAGCGTCCGTGATTGACTGGTCGCCGGTGACCCCGCGCATCCGCACGACGCCCCGAAAGAACTCGAGCACCGCCTCGTCGTTCGCGAATGGGCTGCCTCCGACGAGAGAGAGCTTCCGTCCGACTGTGCTCACGAGCCAGTGGTCATGACCGAGGCACGTGATGTTCTCGAGCTCCGCTCCGTAGATCAGGAGCGACAGTGGATAGAGGTGTGACCCAAGGATGACAGCGTTTCTCTGCGTCGTTGCACGATAACGGGCGTTGCGCGCGAGCTCCGCGACCACCGACAGAGGCAGCCCACTGGACTGCGGCGATTCAATCGCCCGATCGATGGCAACGGACACATCCTCAGTCAGGCGTTCCTCGTGCAGGACTGAAGCCGGCTCGCCGTTTCTTGAACGCAGCACCGACGCAGCAATAACCCCCGCGACCTCATGCTCCTCGGTTGCAATGTGTGGCCATCTGCTGACCTGAACAGAGGTCCGGTGAATGGCCCCGACGAGGGTGTCCGCACCGCTGATCGCCGAGCTCACAGGTGCAATTCGGATTCGATGCCAGCGAGAATCGTCGGCCGGCCGGTGTCAGCTACTCGGGCCGCGCGGCGCTCGTCCCATCCCCAACCAGGTCGTATCGGAAGATCGGGGAGTTCCCTCTCGAGACTCTCGACCATGACACGTCGATGAGCCGCTCCCCGCTGCTCGCAGATGATCAACTCGCCATACGGTGGTCGCGCCGTTCGGAGGACGTCGATGGTTCTGGATAGCAGGGCGGGATCGTCGCGTACCACGATGAAGACACGATCGAAAGCCGCGCAGACTGCATCGGCGGCGGCCCGGGGCGATCTGAGGCTTGCATGGGCCCATGGATGGCCGAGATCGACCACCACGGCGTCGCAGTCAAGGCCTCGGAGGGCTGGACTAATCGAACGGAGGCAGTCGCCTATCTCCAGCCCATACGTGCTGCGCAACCCCGGGATGACACGGAGCCCCGATCGGCCGGGCACCTGTATCGCCTGCGCACCGAGAACAGCCGCGGTCACCGGCCGATCGCCGAAACAATTTGCAAGACCTCGATCGTCCAGTCGCAGGTAGAGCAAATCCGCGATCGTGCCACCCTCCATGTCGCAGTCAACCAGGACGACGGAACGGCTCGTCGCGAGCGACCACGCAAGGCTGGTCGCCCACGATGTCGAAGTCTGTCCGGCCCGAGTAGTGCAGACGCCTAGCAACAAACTCACGGCGTGGTCGCCGTTCCCGAGAGCCCAGCGCACGCTGCGCCGCAAAGGACATGTATCGCCGCGTCGGCACTGAGCGGTGCGGAGGCGACCCGTGCACCAGGAACCGTGAGAGCGACGTGCAACGCAACATTTGAAGCACCGATCGCCACCCACGCCGCCTCGTCGGCCACCGGAACCAGGAGGGTTACAGAGGACCCGGAGACGCTGTTGACGACCAGATCATGCCCAATCAGTACCTGCTGGTCGCCGGTGATGGCAGCGAACACATCGATGGCCTCGCCGGCGACCAAGGGCGGCGCGGTCGCGACCGTGATTGCCACGTTGGACTGGGCGGTTACCGGAACAAGATCATCACTCCGCAGGATGTCGTTGACAAGCAACCCCCGCGCGAACAGCGCGTGAATGGTGGTGGGACCGTCCACTTCGAAGTTGAAGTCTGTCGACGCAGCTCGAACTTGCACCAGCTGGACATCGTCAACACTGTATGGACTTCCTGCCGTGACGTTGTGGGTGACGACCCAAACAGAAACCGTTTGCGTCGCATTGGTTTGCTCTGTGTAGACGATCAGTCCAAGAACCACGACGATCATCGCACTGAGCAAGACAGCAGCAACGAGTTCTTCTACGACTCATACGATGATCCCCTCCCCTGAGCATCACCCCGCCGCCAGGCAGGAACGAGCATAGGGCATCAGGGGGTGGGTCGGTCGTCGCACGATCACGGCGGGGCTGCCCCCCAGCACCGCAAGCCGGTTGAGTCGTGTGGATCCGGATAGCCTGCGGGAAGGAGGGGGCACGGATCGATGGGCCGTCCGTTCTCGAGAACCTCGAAGTGAAGGTGGTAGCCGGTCGCGCATCCAGTAGCCCCCTCGAACCCGAGTGGTTGCCCGATGGTCACATGGGCGCCGTCGGGCGCTGCGAAGGCTTCCAGATGGCCGTACAGGTAGGTTCTCCCACCTGCGCTCAGGACTCCAAACGACCCCAGGCCGCCGAGCCGTCCGGGTGGATACGAACACGCGATCGGTGCGCCTTGATCACGATGAAAGACACCATCAGCGACTGCTACCACCATGGTTGCCGGCGGACAGACGATGTCCATTCCCGCGTGCGGGTGCTCCCACGGCGTGTCGCCATATCCCTGACTGACGTACATCGTGGGGCAATTCATCGGAGCACCGACCGCTGCTCCGGTCAGCGATGCGCAGGCCGTTGCCGAGACGCGCGGGCAGTTGAGACTCCCTCCGATCCCAACCACCGAAGCAGTTGCTGCGAGGAGCGCACTGCCTATGGAAAGAGCAACCGCACCCGCAAGTGCTCCGCAGGCAAGGCAGCCGAGACAGGACATCGAGCAGCACGACGCCGCCCGGCGACCGCTGCCCCGGGGCGCTGAACCGCCGACCGCCGACGCAAGTGCACGCATGCCTCGAACGTTGGAGAGTGCGGCTCCGAGCGCCGCAGGGAGAGCCACCGTTCAGCAGCCTATGGGCACTGGTTCAGGTCGCGGCTCCGGCGACGAATTGGCAAGCGCCATAAGAGCCGGACCAGGAACGATCGCGACGACGGTGCGCTCACTGCCCGAGAGGAGAACCGCGCGTCCCTGAACCGGTGGATTGAGTGCGGCCGACTCATCCTCGGCCAAGCCGAAGACATCGCGTACATCGGCGAGCGCAGCCTCTTCGACTCCGAGGATCACCTTGGTCGCGGCGGTCGAGACCAACGTTCGTCCCAGGTCAGTCCCGACGAAGTCGTGGATCTGTTGCGAGCACATCCAGACGCCCGCTCCATGCTTGCGAGCCTGCCGTACGAGTTGACCGAGAACCTCTCCGGCATCGGGATCGATCGTGATCCGGTGGGCTTCGTCCACGACAACGATCAGGCGTGGATGATCGTTCCCCAGCGCGGCAAGCACTGCGGTCAGGACGACCGCGAGGGCGGGCGTCAGGTCCGCCGCGTAGGTCAAGGCGAGGTTCCGCAGACCTATCGAAACTGGACGGGCGCCGACGCGAAAGGTGGATGGTCGGTCGAAGACCTCTGCCCGATGACCTTGAGTGAAACGTCGCAGCCGCGCGGTGATGACGCGACAGCGATCCTTCTCTCGCCGTGTCAGCGCGTGCGTTGTTGACGTGGTCTCGATGAACGCAAGGAGGTCGTGGATAACCGGTTCTGCAGTCAGGTGCCGTGCACGCCAATCGCGAAAGAACGCGGCGATCTCGCCATGGATCCAGCCCTGATCCTCGTCCGGCAAGCGTCGGATGGGGCGTCCGTCTCGCACTCCGCGCTCGTCGCCGGCCATGACACTGAGCACTGGAAGGATCAGGCTCGCCGCGGAGTCTGGCGCAACGTCGCACCCGGGTGCCAGCGGGTTGAGCGCATCCTCGCCCAACTCGAAATGGAGACCTCCGATCGCATTCATCACTCGTCGATACTCCGAGTCGGGATCGATGACAACCGCGGAGGCGCCCTCCATCACGTGCCGCACGAGCAGGGTTTTCGCCACCACGCTCTTGCCAGACCCTGAACTTCCTACAACGACCGCATTGTGGTTCGGCCGACTCCAGATGGAGAGGTATGCCGGTGCCCCGGTAAGCTGGTTGATGCCGACGAGGGGTTGTCGCTGATCCTCAAAGGGAGTCCCCAGCGCAGGCAGGAGACAGGCGGCAACGGAATCGGACGTCAATTGCAGACTGCGGCCGAGTGGGGCACCGCCGGGCGTGACCGACAGCGATGGCAACAGGCCCGGAGATGTTGGGTACACGATGTCAAAGCCCTGACCTCGGAGGAGGCCATCGAGCCGTTCTGCTGTCTCGACAGCTCTTGCAAGTACCGAGTCGCGTACGGCAACGCTCAGCGCGACGCGGCATGGAATGAGTTGACGCTGAGCGATCGCTGCGAGCGCAGCCGTCGTGTCGGCAAGAGCGATCTGATTATCGACGGCGTCGTTTCCTTCGCGTGCCGTGTATCGCTGCATCGCCGCGCGACGATCGAGCACCCTGCGTGCAACCTTCGCTTCAACGGGAACCACGTGGAGGCTCGCATGACCCTTCGCGCGGCTGCGAATGAGGGCGTCAACGACTGCCCCGGTGTGAACCACCGGAGGGAGTCGCGTCGCCGTGAGAACGATCTGGAACTCATCGCCGATGCGGACTACGCCCGCGCCAGTGACCGCGGCACTCCGAGCACCGATGACGGTGTCGACCAGCAGGTCAGCGATGTCGTCATGGTCGGCGACAGCTACCACGAGCCCTAACCCAGAGGCGGTCCGCAGCCCGGTGAGAAGCGCGCGAGCCGCGTCATCATCACTCGCCTCGACCGCTCGCGGCAGCCGCGTCACCCGGCTGAGCCACGGGATTCCGTCGGCCGCGGCGAGGGCCGGCGAGAGCACCACGAAATGACGAAGACCAATACTCTGCTCCGCGACCCTGCCGGCAAGATCACGCTCCATCTCTGCCAGGCGGCTCATTGGCCATCCTTTCACGCGCTCGTCAAATGCGAGCTGCGCGCGATGGCTGTCGAAGTTGCTGACGACGCTCACGAATTGAGCTGGACAGTCGAGACCGAGGAGCCATTGCATCATCGTCGAGCACCAGCGCGCATGGGCTTCACCGGTCGGCGATCCACCTGGTCCTTCGACCGTGAGGATTGCGCGAGCGCCACCGGGGTTGAGCCGGACGATCCCCGCATCAGCGTCGTTCACAATCGGCAGGACGGTCAGATGCCGGAGCGCTCGTACAGGCGAACGCCACCTGATCTCGCGTCTGATTCGGGTTACCTGCATTGCGCTGCCAGCGAATCGCACGTGTGCTCGGTGTCCCTCACCATCGAGCACCGCGGTGGGCAGTACCCAGCGGGCAAGGCGATAGAGGCACCAGGTCCCAATCCAGATACCATCTCGCGTCGGCGCCGCCAACGTGAATCCGAGCATCATCACTGCAATCGCAAGGCCGAGGCGCGAGCCCACAGAGAGCGTCCCAAGGCTCAGGCAGGCAAGTGCGACCGGCGCCGATGCACTCACGAGGATGAGCGCGCGCAGCGGCATCAAGATCGGCCCAAGAGGTACGCGCACCTGGGCATCGACCGCCAGTGGTACCCGCACACCGCTCATGCGATGCCTGCCTCAAGTGCCGGCATGCCGCCACGATCGATCGACTCTGGCTCGACCGCCGGACCGCTGCCGAGCCACTCGGAGAGGAACTCATTGGCGAAGGCGGCCTGACTTCGTGGCGATGTCCGGCTCCACGCGATCTTGGCCCGATCGCCAGCCGACACAGAGCCATGCGGCTGGTCGCGAGTGGAGGCACCGATCAACTTGGCATGACCCGCCGCAAACGCGTTGAAGGCCTGCTGCGAAAACACATCTTCGGATCCAGCGACCGCAGTCTTCCCATCGGATCCGAGAGCCGCAGCCACGTTCGGGGGACCACCGGTTGCGACGAGGTCGGCGCCACCACTCAGCGACCCAAATCGTCCCGCGGCAAGTGCGCCCGGACTCGAGGCGGATGGGGTGAGGCCTTGGGACGCGAGTCCGAGCCGTTTCATGAAGTTCACAGCGGAGTTTCCACCGTCGCGATTCGCGCCAAGTGCTTCGGCCATGAAGCCTGCGGACGACAAGCGGTGCACTGGCGCAACCATCGTGGCGGCCCCTGCCGCGAAACCGGCTAGCGCACTGCCATGACTGAAGCCACGCCACGTGAGTTGATGCACCATTTTCCCTGCGAACCAGAGGCCACCGCACAAAATCACGACGGCAAGCAGTGGGCCGACAGCGAAAGCGGCGACGACGTGGGATGCGAGCGTAAAACTCAATGCAATCGCCATGCCGAGCACCAGCGGCGTGAGTAAGACACTGCCAAACAGATCCAGCCACCAGTGAAAGAATCGATTGTTGGTGTCGAACACTGCGGTGGCGAGACAGAGGGGCGCCGCGACCACCACGAAGCCGAGCATCACTGTCCGCACGATCATCAAGAAGCCCGCGTAGAGCAACAGAATGAGAAGCGGAATCCCGCCGACGGCTACCACAACCATCTCGTTGCTCGAGGCGGTGAGTATGCCGTAGAGATGCGTAAACCAGCCCTGACCGGGTTGGAATCCATTCAGAAGCGACGCATGGAGAATGAGCCCGACAACCGCCCCCGAGACCGCCATCGATGCGTCGATGCACCAGACGATTGCGGTGTAGCCGAGGCTGACGGGAGTGCCCGGCACCCCGATGACGGCGACCGCAAGCAGAAACCGCGGAAGGACCGAGAGAATCGTCTCCATTGAGCCCGTGCGGTGGTCCACAAGTGCCCGGATGATGCGACTGGCAGCTCCAACACCGGCGATCATGAGGGCGGGCGCCATCATGCCTTGATAGAGGGACTCATAGATCTGAGCCGAATTCCACTGCTGCCCGGGAGCGCCGATCGTGCCAAGGAACCACGTTTGCAGTTCCGGCGGGAACAGCGCGCTCGTCAGCCAATTCACCGCATCGGCAATGAAGTGTCCCGTGTCGAAAAAGAAGCGAAAGAACTGCGTCAGAATCGTGAGGGCGCTCCCCAGAACGTTGAGGACTGCGCCTCCGGCATCGTAAGCACCGTGAAAGAACCCGGCGACATTCTGCAGCCACGTGACGGGATTCCACCAGCTGGCGGCGCTGACCAACTCCATTCTCCCCGACGACTATCAGGTGGGGTCGATGCGCTGCAGCGGCAGGGAACTCGGCGAGAGCTCCTGATGATTCCCGATGACGCCAGAGACTCGTTGCGTTGGAACTCGCAGGTCAGGGGACGAGCCGAACACATCGCCGTGACGAGGTCGCGGTACGATACTTCGAGACCGCGATAGAGGCAGCGACAGCAGGTACACCTCGATGGTCATCAGCCGACCCCCGAAATCGATTTCACGAGCTGCAGCACCAGGATGGCACCGCCTCCCTTCGTGACCATATCGACCATAAAAGATCCGCCGCTCTCGCGGTGCTCCATCATCTTGTGAATCCCAGAGATCGCCACGGCCGCAGGGATGAGGAATTGGGCGGAGGTCAGGAGCGGGTTGGCCACTCGCGCGAGGACTTGCTGCGAGAGAGGATCGTTCGGTGAAACTTGACTCAGTACGGTGAGCCAGCGGATCGTTGCGTTGACGGCGAGTACCAGCATGGCGGATGCTCCTGAACCCTCGATCTCGACTGGCCCGGTCTGGGCGGAAGCTGAACTCTATGGGTCCAGCGCGGACGACCTCGGGACAGTCCGCTCTCGATGGAGCACGCTCGGCACGGGCGCGCGACGGGTCGTCTGCACCACGCACGGCTCTACCACTGTTGGCTTCAGCGGCTAATGGCGCAGAATCGAAGGGACTGCGCGCACAGGCGCAGCGTTCACGGAGACTTGGTTGATGTTCACGAGCATTCTCGTCGGGGTCGATCGTTCGCAGCATGCGCGCGTCGCGCTCGGGCAGGCGGTTGATATCGCGCGAACCCAGAAGGCGTCGCTCACGGTCGTAGTCGCCTACACGACCACGATGCCCTGGGTCTCTGTGGCGCCACTCTCCCAGAGCGCCGTCGACGAGTACGTCGCCGCCGTCCGCAGCGAGGCAGATGCGATCGCCGACGAGGCGAGAAGCGCGATACCAGCGGAGCTGAGCGCCGATGTGGTCGTCGTGGATGAGATGCCAGCGCAGGCCCTCCTCGATCGAGCAGCCGCGGGCAATCACGACCTGATTGTCGTGGGCTCTCGCGGGCGTGGCGATGCCGGCTCGTTCCTTCTCGGCAGCGTGAGTCATGCAGTGCTGCACGGCAGTCGCGTGCCGGTGCTGATCGTGCATGTGCCGTCTGCGGAGGCTGCTCAGAGCCACCCATAGCGCGGGGCACCTCTGGAAACGACGGTCGAAACGCCACCGAAATGTTCCTGCTCAACCCTGGTGGCCGTGTCAACAGACGGCTCGCCGCGAGCCAAGCACCAGGAGGCGCGGATCCATGGCAGATCTATCCATCAGAAAGCTGGGCGTCGGGCTGACAAGCTCGGTTCTGGCCGGAGCCCTCTCAATAGCTGCTGCGACGGGCGTGGGCGCAAGCGCAAGCAGACCAAGCTCGACGGACGGTCTGTACATCTATACGGAGAGCAATCAGACCTCGTCTGGTGGTGGCAACGCTGTGCTGGCGTTCCGGGTTGGCGGCGGCGGCACCCTCACGTCCATCGGTAGCTTCGGAACCGGCGGCGACGGCACCGGCGCCGGACTGGGATCACAGGGGGCGATAGCGCTCGCCGACGATGGTCACGCGCTCCTCGCCGTCAATGCAGGCTCGAATACAGTCTCGTACTTCAGGATCCTCTCCAACGGGGACCTCAGGCTCATCGATGCGGCACCGTCGGGTGGAACGGGTCCCGTGAGCGTCACTGCACACGGCCGCTGGGTCGACGTCCTCAACCAGGGCAACAATACTGTTGCGGGTCTGGTGCTGACCGGCCACGCCCTGGTCCCGTCGCCCAATCCGGCAGTCTCCCTCTCGACAGGAGCGGCGACGCCGGAGCAGGTTGGGTTCACTCCCTCTGGAACCCACGTCATCGTTACCGAGAAGGTCAGCAGCAGCATCGACACGTTCAACGTGAGCCCGGACGGACGGCTGACCGGCCTGCACCACACCGTGTCGACTGGGACCGCGCCATACGGCTTCGGATTTGGTAGCGGCGGTCAGGCGATCGTCTCCGACGCCGGTGGTGGCGCCGGCGGAATCAGTGCCGCGACGTCGTACCGGGTCGGAACCTCGGGGGCGCTGCATCCGATCAGCGAAATTGGTGAATCGCAGGCAGCCGCGTGCTGGCTTGTCGTCAACGGTGCGGGGAACCGCGCCTACCTCGCCAATGCCGGGTCAGGAACCGTTTCCTCGTACAACATCGGTCCCGGCGGAAGGCTCACCCTGCGATCGGACATCGCTGCCACGGTCGGTACCCATCCGATCGACGAGGTTACCGGCGGTGGCTGGTTCTTCGTACTGACGACGACCGATATTGCGTCGGCACCAGTGTCAGCCTCGGGAGATCTCGGTGCTGTCAACGAGCTGGCGGCGAGCGGTCTTCCCGCTGCGGCCTCCGGTCTCGCCCTGGTGACCGTGTCGGCTTAGGTCCGCGTTTCGACCGTCAATCGTGGTCGTCGACGAGGCCGGGTGGCGATCTGCCACCCGGCTTCTCGGCGACTTTCGCAGAATGGTGAGCAGTGACCGTCAAACTCCCGACCTTCAGCCGCAACTCGGCGCGCCCTGACAAAGCCATGCCCAAGCCTGGACCGCTCTCGATCGGAGCTCCAATCCTCGTCGTGGAAGATGACCAGACCACGTGCGACGTCATCCGGGCCTATCTCGAAAGCGCCGGGCATCGGGTCGTCATTTGCCGCTCGGGCAGCGAAGCGCTCGGCTTCGTGCGCCAGACCGAGCCGCGCTGCCTGATCCTGGACGTGATGCTGCCGGGAAAGGATGGCTTCGAGATTTGCGCTGAGATCCGGCGCGGCGGGTCGATCATTCCCATCCTCTTTCTCAGTGCGCGCGCCGACGAGCCCGACCGAGTGGACGGCCTGCGCGCGGGTGCTGACGACTACCTCGTCAAGCCGTTCAGCCCTCGAGAGCTGCTAGCCCGCGTCGACGCCCTGCTTCGCCGTTCCGAGATCCGACCGCAGCCACCAAGCGTGATTCACTTGGGTAACGTCGAACTCTCACCGGCACGACATGATGTCGCCGTCGGTGGACAGCTGGTGGCATTGACCTATGTGGAGTTCGGGCTGCTTGCCGCCATGCTGGAGCGTCCCGGGTGGGTGATGACTCGTGGTCAGCTGATCGACCGGCTGTACACGGACGACCGCCTGCCGGCATTGGAACGAACGGTCGACGTCCACATCTTCCGCCTGCGCGAAAAGCTGCAGGCTGCAGGTGCGGACGTCGCGATCGTGACAATTCGCGGCGTCGGCTACAAGATCACCGCTGAAGTCGCCTGAGCATCGTGCTGACGTTGCCGCGTCGCGCAGGGGTCGTGCTGCTACGACGATGGAGGCGGCTGGGCCTTCGCTGGCAACTCGTTGTCCTCAACATCATCGTCGTGGCGGTGACTGGGTTGCTGATCATTGTGTTGATGCACAACATCGCGCAGCAAGAGTTCATGGTCATCATGCACGCCGCCGGTCAGCCGGTTGATCCCGCCGCAGGGCAGCGCGCCTACGATGCCGCTGTCGAGGCTCAGATCTATCCGACCATCGCCGTCGCCGCCCTCGTCGCGGTCGGACTCAGTTTCGGCGCCGTAACGCTCGCGCTCAGACCGCTGAGCGCCGTCCGAGTGGCCACGCAGCGGATGGCGCGCGGAGACGCGCCGGCGCTGGTCGAAACCAACCGCCGCGATGAGATCGGCGGCGTTGCTGAATCCGTCAATGAGCTCGCCCAGTCATTGCAGCGCCTCGAGGAGCTGCGCCGTCAGGTGACCAACGACGCCGCACATGAATTGCGAACACCGCTGCACAACCTCCTCGGGTTGATCGAAGGTATGCGCGACGGGGTCATTCCAGCCTCACCCGCGCGGCTGCAACAGGCGCACGCCGAACTCGGCCGGCTCATCGCACTGGTCGAGGATTTGCGGGGGTTGGCGGACGCCCAACTGGCGCGCGACCGAATGCGTCGCGATCCGCTTCAGCTGGTGACCCTGATACGCGAGGTCGTGCTGGGGTTCGAAGTCCGTATGCGACATCGCAGCCTGACGTGCCAGATCGAGGCGCCGGAGAGCGGCCTGCTTGTCGACGGCGACGCTGGGAGGATCGGTCAGGTGGTCGGCAATATCGTTGATAACGCCCTGCGTTATGCGCGGGATGGGACGGTCATCACCGTGAGCGTCCACCAACGAGGGACCTCGGCACGCGTCGCCGTCCACGATATCGGTGAGCGCATCGATGAGCATTCACTGCCGCATATCTTCGAACGATTCTTCCGTGCTGATCCAAGCCGCGCGCGTGGGAGTGGGGGGGGCGGCATAGGTCTCGCCATCGTGAAGGAGTTGGTCGGGGCCCACGGCGGCGACGTGGGCGCTGAGAGCAACCAAGATGGCGTCACCGTCTGGTTCGAACTGCCGCTCCGATCTCCAGATCCGGATCCCGCCATGCAGCCAGGCTCCACCCGGTCGATTGGGTCGTTCGATACCGCCAGTCAGGGTTAGACCGCGCCGCGCGTCATGCACCAACACCCGCCGCCGAATCCGACCCCTGTTAGGTCTGGGCGACCGGCGGACTCAACGCCTCCGTGCGAGCCGTCACCCGAGCAGCCGCCGGCCGCGCAGGGCTGCCTCCACGCAACCACGATGCCGCAGCACCGACGAGCATCATCACCACCGAGAACGCAAACGTGATGTGCATCCCAACGATGAACGGGTTGCTGATCAGGTTCGGAAAGAACGTCTGGCCCGACAGGAACGCGGCCTGACTCGCGGGCAGCGCGTGCAGCGATGGTCCGAGCAGTGTCGTCATCGGGTTGTATCCCAGGAACGCCGCGAACAGCGACCCCACCGGCGGGAGGGTCGCAACGTGATGCGCCACCGTGGCCGGAACGCCGTGCGCGGTGAGTCCGGCAAACATCGTCGAGGGCAGCGTCGAGCTGAGCCCCGCGATCATGAGTGAGAAGAAGATGCCGATGGAGAGGGTCATGCCGCTGTTCTGGAACGTCGCGAGCATGCCCGACGCAACACCGCGGCGATCCGCAGGCACCGCGTTCATCACGCCGGCGGTGTTGGGCGCCACGAACATTCCCATCGACAGCCCGACGAGGAACAGCAGCGCTGCAAACGGCAGGTAGGAAAAGTTGGCCGGCAGCAGCATGAGCAGCCCAAAGCCGATCGCCGAACAGATCATCCCGGCGGTCGCAAAGCCACGCGACCCGAGCCGGTCGGAGAGAAAGCCCGAAGACGGGCCACCAATGAGGAAGCCCGCGGTCAACGGCAGCATGAAGATCGCTGCCCAGAATGGCGTCGATTCATAGCTGTATCCATGCAGCGGCAGCCAGATGCCCTGGAGCCAGATGATCACCATGAACATCAGCCCGCCCCGGCCGATCGAGCTCAGCAGCGCCGCGACAGTGCCGAACGTGAAGCCGCGGAGCCGGAAGAGGCTCACGCGGAACATCGGCTCCGCCACTCGGGTCTCCACGATCACGAAGACCACCAGCAGCGCGACACCCCCGATGATCGCGGTGAGCACCGACGGATTGGTCCATCCCATCGAATGCGTGCCGTACGGCTGAATCCCGTACGTGATGCCCACGAGCACCGAGATCAGCCCGACGGCGAACAGGATATTCCCCCACCAGTCAACGCGCGAGCGCTTCACGATGCCCGTCTCGCGCAACTTGAGGTACGCCCAGGCGGTGCCGAACAAACCGACCGGCACCGAGACCAGAAACACGAGATGCCAGTCGGTCGTGCTCAGCAACCCACCGACGATCAGCCCGATGAACGATCCCGACACCGCCGCCACCGCGTTGATCCCCAGCGCCATGCCTCGTTCGCGCTGCGGGAACGCGTCGGTGAGGATGGCCGTCGAACAGGCGAAGATCATCGCCCCGCCGACGCCCTGGATCAGCCGGAAGAGGATCAGCTCGAGTGCCGCGCTCGGGCCGGTGGTAAACACCAGCGACAGGAGAATCGACCCGACGGTGAAGACGAGAAACCCCAGGTTGTACAACCGGACTCGCCCAAACATGTCGCCGATCCGCCCGAGGCTGACCACCAGCACGGCGGTCACGACCATGTATCCCATGATCATCCAGAGGAGATAGCTGACATTGCTCGGGACGAGCGGGTTCAGCTTGATCCCGCGGAAGATCGCCGGCAGCGAGATGAGCACGATCGATGAGTTGACGGTCGCCATGAGCATGCCGATCGTCGTGTTGGAGAGCGCGACCCATTTGTAGTGAGGACCGACCTCACCGTGCTTGCGAGACGTCTTCGGCGCAGGGGCGGGGGCGGTGACTCCCGTCGTGGTCACGCGGCTGACTGCGCCTGCTTTTCCTGGTCGCGCTGCTCGCGCTCGCGTCGCCACAGCCGAATGCTCTCGAGGTCGAGCGGCAAGCGGTCCCGCTTGATCTCCGCGACATTGGGGTTGCGCGACATCCACTCGAAGTGGCGCCACAGGTTGACGGCACCCTCATCGTCTGGGATGTCGCTGATGATCGGCCCGAACATATGCGGCCCAGCACCACCGTCGAAGACGATCGTCGGCACACCGAAGGCCTTGTGCACGGTGACCGCCTCGTCGTGTTCGCGCTGAACCGCTTCCCACGTCGACGGGTCGGCGAGCGCCTGATCGAGCAGTTCCGATTCCAGGCCCGCTTCGCGCAGCGACGCTTCGATCACCTCGTGGTCGTCCAGCGCAAGGCCTCGCTGATGACGTGCATCGCTCAGCCCCTTGTAGAAAGCGCCCACGGCAGCGTTGCCGTGCGTGTTGCGGACCGCGATGGCGGTTCGGAGCGACGGCGCAGACCCGGTGTCCGCAGCCGCACGCCCCTCGTCGCCACCGTTGACGATCGCGAGCGAGAACACGCGCCATTCCACATCAACCACGCCGAGTTCACCGAGGCGGCGCGCCCAGCGCGACGTCTGATAGCACCATGGGCACAGTGGGTCGAAGTAGAAGCGAATGTTCTCAGCCATCATCAACAGACCTCTCGTTAAATCTTACGCAGTTGCGCTCGTCGCGGCCTCAGCCGCCGCAGATTCCTCTGCCGTCTTCTCCTGCGTGAGCTCACCGTCGATTTCGAGCTTGACTTTCTCGCCGACCAGGAAGCCCCCGCCACCGAGAGGAACGTTCCAGGTGAGGCCCCAGTCAGAGCGGTTGATGGTTCCGGTCAGCGTTCCGCCGACTTTAAGGTTGCCGAATGGATCCGTGACCGAGCCGCTGTGCTCGTAGTCGAGGCTGATCTCCTTGGTGATGTCTTTGATCGTCAAATCGCCGACGACCTTGAACTGATCACCCTGACGAGTGATGGACTTCACCTTGAAGACGATATCCGGGTATTTCTCGACATCGAGAAAGTCGGCACTCTTGAGATGACCATCGCGCTGCTCAGAGCCGGTGGTGATGCTGGCGGATTTGATGGTGATCGTGCCCCGGCCGGTGGTCGGATCGTTCGGATCGTCCAGTTCAAGATGGGCCTCGACCTGGCCGAAGCTGCCCCGGACGGTTGCGACCCCGAGATGCTTCGCGCTGAAGGCCACCGACGTGTGATGCGGGTCTAGACTCCACGGCATAGCGTGTGCTCCATGAGTACCCGGCGTGCCCCGGGCGGCCTCGGATCTGAACCAATCCGATTGCAACATCATGAAGTATAGTGCTATACTTTGTCAAGTGAGATCCACGACAAACTTCACTCGCCCTCAGGTTAAGATCTGGAGCGGGATGGAGGAACAACCAGATGGATGCTGATCGCGCATATTGCCCAGTCCACGAAGCCATTCAGGTCCTGCAGGAGAAGTGGACGATGCACATCGTCAGAGCCCTGCTCGACGGGCCACTCGGCTTCAACGAGCTCGGCCGCGCTGTCGGCGGTTGCAACCCGGCAACGCTCAAGGTTCGCCTCGATCGTCTCGAGGAGCTCGGACTCCTCCGGCGCACCGTCCATTCACAGATGCCGCCCCGCACGTCGTACGAGCTGGCACCGGCGGGCGTCGACCTGCAGCGCGTGATCGATGCCATTGATGCATGGGCCCGCGAACATCTCGACGTCGTCGCAGCGTCTGACCATGACGAGGAGCCGAAGCTCGCGGTCGGCTGACCGGTCGCCGGGTCTCCGTCGAATCGCCGCGGCCGCCGGCCTGGCTCTGCTCGTCGCAGCCTGCGGATCGCCGACGAAATCAACGGCAACACCGACGCCCGTGGCCACCCCGACCGTGGCGTTGGTCACCGGAACACCGTCACCGACAGCCAACGCCTGTGTGGCGCAATCCGGTGAGCCCGCGCCGAGCGGCTCCATCCCGGCCAACTTCGCCACCGCCCTGGCATTTGCACCGGACGGGAGGCTGTTCTGGGCCGAGCGCTCAGGCACCGTGCGGGTCTGGCAGAACGGTGCATCCAGGGTCTTCGCGAGAGTCAGGACGGTCACCACCGAGTCGAACGGCACGTACAGCGAGCGAGGCCTGCTTGGTCTGGCCATCAGCCCGACGTTCACAACCGATCGGTATGTGTACGCCTTCTATTCAGACGCGAACTACCGAACGCAGCACGTGATCCGCTGGTATGACTGCGACGGCACCGGGGCACATCCCGCCATCATCGCCACCTTCCCCGCGGGAAACGACTGCTGCCACAAGGGCGGGCGCATCGCATTCGGGCCTGACGGCAAGCTCTACGTCACCCTCGGGGATGAGCACGACGCCCCCAGCGCGCAGAACGTCAACGATGTTCGTGGCAAGGTGCTCCGGTACAACCCGGACGGCACCATCCCCGCTGACAACCCCTTCGGCCCGGTAAATCCCGTGTGGGCGTATGGCCTGCGCAATCCGTTCGGCATCGCCTTTTCGGCGACCGGGCAGCTGGCGATCACCATGAATGGACCTTCCGGCGATGCGGGCAGCCCCAGCACCGGATACGACACCTTCTATCTGAACGTGACACGCGGCGCTCATTACCAGTGGCCCGGCTGCTACGGCTACAGCCATCCGCTGGCGTCATCAACGTGCGACGGGGGACTGGCGCCGGACTGGAGCAGCGAGGCGAGCACGTATGTCCCAACCGGTGCGACATTCGTTGACGCCAGCGGGCCGGCCGGCTATGCGGGGCACCTGGTGTTCTGCACGTACTACAAGGGCATGGCGATCGCAACGCCCGGCAGTCCGCACGCCACGGTTCGCGTCGGACCGTCCGCCTGCCGCTTCGACATCGTCGAAGGTCCGAACCACGCGCTGTATTACTCGGACGCGTACCGCATCTACGAGCTGGCATAGAGGAGATCGGTTCCGCGCGATTGCAGCGACCGACCAGTTGGACATCATCGATGAGCAACACTCGGGATGGAGTGTCACCAAGTCGAAAGGTTGAGGTCCCTACCCTCCTGTTGGACGCACCCAGGAGGTCTGCGATGGATCAGGACAACTTCATCGACGTTTTCCCGTCCGACGACCAGTCGCCGCGTCGCAGCTTCGGCGGTCTCGGTCGCGGGCCGGCCGCACTTCTGCTGGCAGCAGGCCTGCTGATCGGCGGAGGCATCAGCGGATTCCTCGCGGCGAACAGCGCCTCCTCACCAATCTCGACCTTGGCGTCCACCACGCCGGCAATCTCGCATTCGTGCCCGCACTCGGGCGGATCCACAGCGAACTGACGCTGCGGTCGCCGTGGGTCGAACCCCCGGGTGACCACCTTCCATAGCCTCCCTCCCAAGACGGCTCGCCCCCAAGGCGAGCCGTCGCTATATGTGTCGCGTCTACGATCCGCGGGTGTCCCCACGCGTGCTGCCCGCGGTCGTCTTCACCGCCGGAGCCTCCTCGCTGGCGACGGAGATCTGCGCGACCCGGTTGCTGGCTCCCTACTTCGGCCAGTCGACGGTGGTATGGGCGAACGTCATCGGCCTCATCCTCATCTATCTGTCAGTCGGGTACTGGCTCGGCGGGCGCATCGCCGACCGATATCCGACGCGGCGCGTTCTCGGCCTGATCCTCGTCGTCGCCGCGCTCTGCACGGCGGTGCTTCCCTTTGTCGCACGCCCGTTTCTCAACCTGGCATTGCAGGGCTTCGCCGCGGTGAGCGTCGGCACGGTGGTCGGATCCTTTCTCTCCACGCTGCTGCTCTTCTCGGTTCCGGTCACGCTGCTCGGCATGGCATCGCCGTTTGCGCTGCGCCTGGCATTGACCGACATCGACCGAGCAGGCCGCACCAGCGGACGCCTCTCGTCGCTCGCCACTGTTGGTGCCATCATTGGCACATTCGGGTCGGCCCTCGTGCTCATCCCAGGCGTCGGGACTCAGCGAACGCTCCTGAGCGCGGCGCTGCTCGTCGCGCTCGTGTCCATCCCATTGCTGGCGCGTCCGGCGCTCGCCGCGAGCGTGGTGATCGCCATGCTGCTGATCCTTCCACCGGGCCTGGTGAAGGAAACGCAGGGGACGCTCGCGGAGCGCGAGACGACGTATCAGTTCATCCAGGTCGTGCGCGAGGCGGATGGAAGGATCGTGATGCGGTTTGACGACGGCATCGCCGATCAGTCCGTGTATCGCACCAGCACCGCGCTGACCGGCGGCGAATGGGACATGCCACTCGTGGTACCGCCACTGCTTGGACGGTCGCTGCACCGGGTGCTCGTCATCGGCGATGCGGGCGGCACCACGGCGCGCGCTCTGGGCGCTGAGTATCCCGGCATCCACATCGACGGCGTGGAGCTGGATCCGGTCGTGACGCAGCTGGCTCGCCAGTACATGGGCCTCGGCGCGATCCCCAACCTGCATGTCATCACCGCCGATGGACGCGAGTACCTCGAGACGACCTCACAGCGATACGACCTCATCGTGGTCGACGCCTACCGGACCGAGTACATCCCTTTCTACCTCGCCACCAAGGAATTCTTCTCGTTGGTCCGAGAGCACCTCAACGCAGGTGGAGGTGTCGCTCTCAACGTCGAACGCGTCCCCGGCAACAACGGGTTGGTCCAGGCGATCGCCGGGACGGTGGCCGCCGAGTTTCCTCAGGTGTGGGTGTGGCCCGCGCTGCATTTCAATGAGCTGGTCGTCGGCCTGTCCGATCGGATTCCGACCGCGTCACTCGGTCAGCGGCTGACCGCGCTGCCGGCGAACGTTCAGGTGCTCGCTCCGCTCGTGGTCGCGCAGGCGCACGTCGCGCCGCCGACCAGTGATCCGCTCACCGATGATCAAGCGCCCGTTGAATGGCTCACAGATCGAGCCATCCTTGCCTACATCGCGGCCGGCGGCGTTCTCGACGAGCAGCTCCTCCCGACCGCGCCGTGAGCCTGGGCCGTCATATCTGACGTCCGATTGTTGCGATGCAGACTCTCCCACGAGCAATGCTTGCATCTCTATGACGTGTTTGGTAGTCTTACGACGTTCGGTTCTTTTGCACCGATCCGCGGGGAGACGGCCTTGAGGGATAGGGGGTCGCAAGCGCTCCTGGGTTCACGCTGAGCCCGGGAGCGCTTTGCGAAATCGAGCAACGCGCCCGATGTCGTCCATGCCCAGGCGCGCATACAGCTGCTGCGGCCAGTCGTCAGGATCCATGGTGAGAAACACCAGGCGGCGATCCGCCGTGAGCTCCAGCGCTCGCGTCACGACCGTGCGTGCGTGGCCGCGCCGGCGATGCTCCGGGACGGTCGCAACACTTTCGATCTGCGCGATGTCATCGATCATGTAGACCTCGCAGTACGAGACGACGGCGCCACCATCGATGGCGGCGAGATGCGTCGTTGGAACGCCTCGGGCGACCCGTTCCTGCTTCTCGCGCACCTGGGCAACAGCATCTGGAGTCGCCCAGGGTTCGTCGGCGAGAGATGCTGAGCGCGCTGGGCGCATCGAGATTGCGTCCACCACTCGCACCCTCGAGGCGTCGACGCGACGGTCCGGCTCACGACGTCGAATCATGAGGCCGAGCGGCTCCTCGAGCCATCCCGCCGCGCGGAATCCCGCCGTCAACGAATCGGTCTGGGCACACGAGACGTATTCCACTATGCGATTCGGCAGGCCGGATTGGATCTCGTCCGCGGCGGCGCTGACCTGCTCCACCGACATGCCGAATCCGTGCTCGAGGACGACCACGTGGTTCACGTCATAGACCTGGGGAAGTGAGCGGGCGCGGAACCACTCACCGCCAGGCCAGGTACCGTGATCGTCGCTGCCGAGCGCCTCGATCTGCCGCGCGTAGTCAACCGCTTCTGCAAACTCTGATTCGATCACGTGCGCAGGCTATGGTAGATCTCCATGATGTAACCTCCGCACGGTGGAGGTTCCTGGAGAGCGTCCTACCGTGCCTCGGTCCGACCGTCGCGCTTCCGTTGGTCTAGCGGCAGAATCGGCGGTCGCGTTGGTGCTGCTGCTGACCGTGTGTTTGTACGCGTATCTCGGTCGATTCACCAGTTATGTAGCGGACGACTACACCCTCAAGAATGACCTGACTGCGCAGGGTTACTGGGGCTCGCAAGTCTATGAGTATTTGCACTGGACTGGTCGATTCGCATACATCGCCACGATTGACGCCGCGCTTTCGCTGAATGAGTTCTTCGCTCGGCTGCTCCCCGGACTCCTCATAGTCATATGGGTGGTCGCCATCGCGGTGGCCCTGAAAGCCGTCGTTCCAACCATCGGCTGGCTCGCAAGCCTTGGGCTCGCGTCGGGAGCGGTGTTCACGACCGTACACATCACGCCGAGTCCATTTCTTTCCGTGTACTGGATGGCGGGATCGCTCGAATACACAGCGCCCTTGCTCCTCGGCACCGTGTTCGTTGCTCTCGCGGCGCCTCAGCGTCGGGCGGGCCGCGTGCGCATCGTCGTCGCCGCCCTGGTGGCATTTGTCGGCGGAGGGTTCAACGAGGCCTATGCGCTCGTTCAACTGATTCTGCTTGTGGTCATGCTGATTGCAACGGCATACCCAGCGTGGCCCGGCGTGCGTCGATCGCGCAGCGTGATCGTATCGGGTTTGGTGGGCGCCGTATTGTCACTCGTCCTCCTTGCGGCAGCTCCTGGTAACGGCGCCCGGTTCAACGTCATCACGGGGATCATCGGAACACGCCCAACATTCCTCGAATTGCCTGGTGTCACGTTGGGCTTCGCCTTCCAATTCCTCAAGGATGACCTCCTGGCACATTGGGGCGCCCTTCTGGCGATGGCTGGACTGGCTGCACTCGTCGCTTCGCGAACACCCTCCCCATCTCGCGCGAGCCCGAGCCGAGGGCTTCTGCTGCTCGTCCTTGTCGTCGTCGCCGCAATGGCGGCGCTCGTCGCATCTTTTGCCCCAACCGCGTATGTCGAAGCTCGCATTGCACCCGTCTACGGTCAAATCGTTCCGACGTATGTCGGAGTCGGCGCCATCGCAATCGTCGGTTGGGCGCTCGGTAAATACGTGCAGTCGTTGTTTGGGCGATATGGCGAAGACGGGACGCTGAGTCCCACATCGCTATCGAGGACAGCTGCCATCGCGTCCGTGGTACTTGCCTGTCTGATCGCAATCGTCCCCATCCATAACGCGATCACGGTCTGGCAGGACCGGGGTGCGCTCCACTTCTATGCAGCCACGAAGGAAGCTCAAGCTGCCCTGGCGCGATCAGCCGCCGCTGCTGGGAGGCGATCCGTCATCGTGCCGGCGGTAAGCGCAGTCAACCTCGGCGTCTTCAGTCATCCCAGCACCGAGGAAATGCTCCCAGACCCCAAATGGTGGATCAACGTCGGCGAGGCCACGTACTACGGTGTGGGCTCAATCAGCGCTCAAGGCTGATGCGGCCGCTCCCAAGAGCGTCGATCCGCGACCGAGCCAAGCCGCTTCGGCGTTTCCTGCTGATCAGGCACGCAGCCTAGTGTCGCCTTCCTGAACTAGCTTGCAGATTGCTCGAGGTGGCAGGACATGCCCAACCGACAGATCGCGGCGAAGACCGCGAGCGCGTAGCGCATCGTCCAGCTATGGCGGTCGCGCCATGCGAGTAGCAGGCCGAAATCGCAGCTTATGACGAGTAAGGTGCGCTCGACGAGAACGCGGCGATCACCTCCGGTGCACCATCGGCTCGTCGCCTCGGTCGAGACGTTCGGACACCCCGGCGTACTAAGGTGCCGGATAAGGCACACCGTCTTGGGTCGCCGAACGACAGATCGAGGCTAAGGGGAGAACATCGCATGCGAGGAAACAGCGCACTCGCGATCCTGCTGGGGATCGTCGGCATCGCCTGCGTCGTGCTTGCCGTTATCTACTTGACGCTGAAGACCAACCTGTTCGCATCGGGCCACCCGATCCGGCACACCGAGCGAGCGATCGTCCTCATCATTGTTGCGGTCGTGTGCCTCGCTGCGGCCTACTTCGCCAGGCCACGACGCATCGCCTGATACGCAGCACCCAAGGGGCCGCTCACGACCTCGGCGAGCGACCCCGGTGGTGTCGCTCGAAAGCCGCCAGGTCGCGAGACGCGACGAGCCAGTCCCGGCCCGCCTTCGCCGCGGGCAGATCGCCACGCTGGCAGAGGCGGCGCAGCCAGGATTGCTCGAGCCCGGTTCGCCGCGAGACCTCGACCAGGGTGAGGTAGCGATCGGTCCTCGAGCCACGCATGCCAACGAGAATAGCCGAGAGGGATCCTCGAGGCCGTAAAGCGCGCGTCGCCACTGGGTAACGAGGAAGCACACACGCATGCGTGCACACGCTACCGTGTTGATCTGCTACTCTCCGCCCTCGCAGCAGCCAGGCTGTCGTGTCCGGCACCCCCATATCCCTTGAGCCGCCCGACGCCGAAGTTCCCTACCACGGCGAATCGGGCGGCTCGTTCGTGTCCGCGGTCGGGACGCCCCAATGGGTTGTGCCCGTCCCTCACAACCCACCTGTGGCTTTGCTACTCTCCCGGCACGCTGAGGGACTGACACTGCCCCCAGGTCGCGGGGCCCAGTCCGAGAGGCCAGGGGTTACGGATGTTTTGGAAGACTGCCCGCATTGCGGTTGTGCTCGGCGCTTGTGCCGTCCTGACGTCGGCGGTCGGCCTCGAGGCGGGTGGAGGCGGACTTCCCTCGGCCCCCGGTCTCGCACCCGGCCTTGGGATCGTTCAGCCTTCCGGGACGGTTCCGAGCAGTACAGCGCCGAGTGCTTACCCAAGGGGCACGAGCCGCCCCGGGTTCACCAATGGCCCAACTCCCAGCCCCATGGCTGCCGTGGTGACCACCACGCCTGCCACAGGCGGGACCCCACCGCCAGCGCCGGCAGGTGCCGCACCGCTGCCACAGCCGATTACCACCGTCACCAACTATGGCGCGGTGGGCAACGGCCACACCGACAGCACCAATGCGATCGCGAAGGCGATCGCGTTCGCCTCAGCGCGGGGCGGCACACTGTTCTTCCCTGCCGGGCACTACGTAGTCCATGGCACTGGCATCGGCTCGGCGATCGAGGTCCACAGCGGCCGCGCCCTCACCATCGCCGGCGCCGGGCGTGACCTCGTCACCATCACCAATATGAACGCGTCAGGGGGCCTGCTCAGCATCCAGGTCGACCACACAGTCGTCGAGAATCTGACGCTCGACGCGCAGACTGCCAACACACGACAGGCGCTCGGGGTCGTCGCCAACGACGTCATTGTTGAGAGCTGCCGAATTCTCGGGGGCAGTCAATTCTTCGCGATCTACTACGCCGGTCCGGGGGGCAGCTCGTCCGCACCGACGTACAACACGGGCAACCAGCTGATCAACGACGTCGTGAGTGACCTCGTCGACAACGACGGCATCTCCTGGTCGTTCCAGGAGAACAGCCTGATCGAGAACCTGCAGCACACCGGTTCGCGGCTTGCCCTCTACGTCGACAGGTACGTGACTGTCCAGAACGACACCTACCGGCCCGGCGCACAAGCGGGTGGTACTGCCGGCTTCTGGATCTCCGCCCCTTCCGACCACATCACGATCAACAACTTCACGAGCTACGGAATGGGCGGGATCATCTCAAACAATGGGAACTACATCAGCAGCAACATCACGATCTCGAATGAGCGCTTGATGGTGCCGGGCAATACGCTGCGCGTCGATGCGGTGAATGGGCTGACCATCCGAGGATGCAATTTCGGTAGCGGCAGCACTCTTCTGTTCTCAGGCTCGCTGAGCACGACGTCGGTGGTGGTCGAGGATTGCCCCGCTCTCCCGATGATTCGTTTTCAGGGTAATGCCATCGTGAGAGCGGCGTTCCTCGCTGACACATATCCCGCGGTGGCATCGCCGGGTGCGGGCCACCTGCAGACCTTCTACAACTTCAACACGGCGCACCCGTCGTTTGACGTCAACGGTGGCGTGTGGGCGAATCAGGGCGGAGGGTTCTTCGACGGGACGGCTGCCGCGTACACGGTGACCAACCTCACCGGCTACCCCTGAGGCTGCAGCCTCAGGGGTAGCGAGCGAGCGCTCTGAGACCTACTGGAACCAGCCCTCGACATCCACGACGGCGTTGATGTTGCCTAGAGCGTTGAAGATTTTGAAGTCACCAGGCGGTGCGCCCGTCGAGAGCACGACCGCCGTCAGGTTGGGGAGCACCTCACCAGCGTTGACGTTGACGTCAGAAACATTCGGCGGCGAGCTGAGATCGGCTGGATACACACTCAGGAACGTGAACGACGAGCCGACGACCGCGGTGAGATTCGCGACGATCGCCTTCGCGCCGGCCGCGATTCCATCCACGCCGGCCGCGGCCACGGTGATTGTTCCGTGCCCGCCCAGCAGGTGCCCGGAGCATTGCGTGGTATTTCCGGAGCGCGTGTCGCAAATCCGCGTCGGCGAGGTGGCGACGTACTGGAGCCCGAGCGGTGTGGGGGGCGGGCCCTGGCCACCGAACCACCCGTTAGCATCGATGGCGAAATTGGCCTTGCCCGCGGCGTTGTAGACGCAGATGTACAGCGGCAGCGTGCTGGGGCCGAGAGCGACGAAGACTCGGTTAGCCTGGGCGGTTCCAGCGTTGACGTTGATGTTTGAGAACGACGGGGGGGGCTTCGTCCCTCCGTACTGACCGCATCCGCCAGTCGCCGTGTCCGCGAAGACGCTGAGGTAGGTGTTCGAGGTGCCGGCGATCGCTGTGAGATTGATGATCGCGTTCTCTTCCGTCCCATCATTCGGGATGAAGTCGTTGGGGGCGCAGGTGGAGGGCGTGCACCATGCGGGCTGCCCTGCGATCAACACCTTCACCGTGGAGTTCGGGCCGAGCGCGTGCGGCTTTCCGTCATTGAGGTTGTTGCACGCATTGGGTTCCTGGCCGGCACGCGTGTCGCAGACCCGAATCGGCGCGATCGGATGATATTCGCCAGCAGGAAGGCTCGCCGATGCGGGGGTGAAGTAGCCCTCGACGTCAGCGAGGACGTTGACCGTCCCCAATTCGTTGTAGATGGTGACAGCCCCTCCGGAGCTCAACTGGACCGTGACCGCATTGGCCACGACGGTGTTCGCCTGGAAGTTGAGATTGGAAGCAGTCGGCGGCTTGGAGAGGCCGGCAGGATAGACCGTCAAAAGGCTGAAAGAGGAGCCGAGGACCGCGGTCACGTTGAGAGCGACGGCCGTTGCTCCGAGCGGAACACTGTTCCCGGTCCCGGGGTCAACGTACCCTGTGACCTGAAGGTTGAGCGATCCCTTCGGTCCGAGAGCGGAACAGTGGTTGGCACCACAGAAGTCCTTTCTCGTGTCCAGGATCCTGAACGTCGGTGAAATCGGCCGGTAGCTGCTCGCCGCCGACACCGTTGCGGTTTTGGGCGGAGCCCCAGTAGTCGCCTTCGCCGCAGCTGCGGCCGGGACCTGCTGTGCACCGAGAACTGCCATCGTCGCCAGGATGCTGACCGCGGCGGTGATGCCGCTTCCCCTCTTGAAACTCATAGCGACGGATACTACACGGCCGGGACACAGCGCGTCAATTGCAGCAAACACCTAGAACCGGCCGACACGCCGGGAGGGAGCCCCTCGGACGACGTCACCTGTGCCTCTTGAGCATAATTGGAGTAATGGGGAGCCTGAGAAGGAGGGGTCGGCACACCCGCTCCACCTCCAACGCACGTGGCTTTACGCCGCTCGGGGACGTCGAATCGGACGGATCGGGCCTGCTGATCGCAGCGCGTTCACAGTTCACGCACGCGCTCGTCGACGTCCGAATCCTCGCCGCAACGCTGAAGGGCGACCGTGCCCGGATGCGTCAACTCCGCGGCGAAATGGATGTTCTTCGTGAAGTCCGTCATACCAACCTCGTCTCGGTCATGGACTTCGACAAACGCGCCGGCGCTGTCGTGTACGAATCGGTACCAGGGAGCAGCCTGACCGACTTGCTCGACGGGCAAGGCCCGATTGAGCTTGCAGCCGGCCTCGTGCTGCTCGAGGACTGCGTTTCAGGGCTCGAGGCGTTGCACAACGTCGGGGTCATCCATCGGAACGTCACGCCCGATTCCGTTGTGATCGAAAGCACCGGTGCGGTGCTGCTTCGGGACACAGGGCTGTCGCCGACCGTGTCTCCTCCGGTCATGCCGTCAGAGCCAAGCCGGTTCCTCGCTCCCGAGGTGGCCGCCGGAGGACCGCCGACGCGGTCATCCGACCTCTATGGGGCCACGGCGGTCTTCCTGGAATCGATTGGCGGGCGAGCCTCGAAACCGGGCATGAGAGTCGACCTCCGACCGCTGTTGGGCGAGGGGATGGCGAAGGACCCGTCCGCGCGCAGCGAGACGCTCGGCGCCTTTCGTCGCGAGCTCGACGACTATGCGCGGGCCACGTTTGGCGAGGGCTGGCGCAAGGAGGGACGGGCCCTTCTCGTCGCGGCAGCCGCGGGCCAGGCCAGTCGGTCCATCCGCGTCAGTTCGCCGGCTGAGCCGCCCAGCGAGGGGGCTGACGAAGCTTTGTCGGCGGTTGCGCTCCTGCGGTCACGCGGGTCGCGCAGCCCGCGCTCCCTACCCATGCTGGGTGCGTTTGGGCTCGTAGCACTCGTGGTTGTCCTTATCCTCGTGCGAGGCTTCTCGTCGCCTCAGGGCTTCTCGCCTATCCTCCACATATTCAACGGGATACCTGTTCTCGGCGCTCTGAGTTCGCCCACCCCCACTCCCACCGCCGCCGCTGTTGCGCCGGCGACCAGCGCGGGCCCATACATCAATCCAGCCACAGGATTGCCTATCACGAGCGCGAGTCCGACGGCCAATGGCGCGGGCGGCCCGACGCCCAAGCCGGGTTCCAATCCGACGCCTCCACCCCTGATATCGCAGGCGGTTCGCTTCACCACGCAATCTCCCACCGGCGAGGTCTACAGCGGCTCGTACCTGGTCGGCGCCACCGGTGGTGCTTCAGGCAACCCCGTGCTCTTCAGCAGCCTGACCGGGACGGTTTGCAAACTTGGGGTCGGCAACACGTTTGACTTCGTGGGGGTCGGCACCTGCACGATCCTTGCCTCACAACAAGGCAATGCACGCTACAGCGCGGGGACCGCCTCGATGTCGTTCACGGTTGGGCAGGCGTCCCAGACCATCAGCTTCACTACCTCACCGAGCAACCCCACATACAACGACGCGCCGTACACCGTGCATGCCAGTGCGGCGGGCGGTCCCGTGACATTCTCCGCGGACCCTGCGAGCGTCGCGTGCAGCGTCAGCCCGACGGGGACTGTGACCTTCACGGCAGCAGGTGAGTGCATCATCGACGCAAATCAAGGTGGCAGCGCGGACTACTCTGCGGCACAGACGCGGCAGCAGCCGTTCAATGTGGCGCAGGCGTCGCAGACCGTGAATCCCACCTCGTCGCCTCCTTGTAATCCCTGCGCCACGCTGACGACGTACACCCTGTCAGGGACCGCATCCTCGGGGTTGGCGGTCACGTTCGGCATCGACGGCTCGAGCACCCCGGGCTCATGCTCCATCAGCGGAAACCAGGTCACCATCAATGGCGGTCCGGAATTTCCCGGTACCTGCGTGATCGATTTCTTTCAGAACGGGGACCAGGACTACTCCGCGGCCGCGGTCCAAACACAGAGTGTCACTGTCATCACCTAACTGAGCCCAGGGGAAGCGACGCCTGGTCCGAAGGCCTAGCCCAGCTTGAGATCGATGACGCTTGACGCTCCGGTGAGGCCGGCGCTGAAGGTGTACACGACAGTGGTGCTCGGGCTCGGGGCGGCCTCCCCGATCACTTTGCTGGTTGAGAAGTTGAGGCCGATGTAGAACGGGCCGCTCCCTGAGGTGACTTTGACGGTGACCGCGTCGCTGGTCGTCGACTGAGTGATGCCGCCGCTGACCGTGGTGCAGCTACTCGCGGTCGCGTTGTCATATACGCCGCTGCCGCTGCTCAAGAGGAGTTTCTTACTCGTCTCATTGGTCGACTGCGTGATCTTGTAGGTACCGGTCGATGGAACCTTGACCCAGTACGTGAACGACGATGGTGTCACTGTGCCGATCTTGCTGCCGCTGAGCGTGTACTGATAGCTCGGTAGGCTGGTCGCAAATCCCGAGGCAAACTGCGCGCAGGTCGTGGCGACTGGGGTGATCTCGCTGATCTGGGGACCTACAGTCACCGGATCTGCTCCACACTTGCTGCTGACGGCTGCATTGTTCGCATCGCCACTGAAAGCCGCAGTCCACTGATAGGTGCCGACGGTTTTGGCCGTGAACCCAGTAGTGGTAGTGAAGGGTCCGTTCGTCTTCACCGCAGTCACGGTCTCGGTATGAATCGCAGAGGCGCAGCTGCGGTCGCCTGGGGCATACAACCTGAAGGTGATCGAGCCCGTACCAAGGAGGTTGCTGGTGCTTGCCAAGGTGGCGCTATCCTGCAACGTGGTACCTATGCCCGCAGATTTGGGTTTCGCGGTGGTTGAGATCGTCGGCTGGGCGGTGATCACCACCGATTCGGTGCCACAGCTGCTGACCACAGCGGCGTTGTTCGCGTCGCCGCCATAGCTCGCGATCCAGTAGTACGTCCCCGCTGCTTTCGGCGTCCATTTGACGCTGTAGCTCGCTGATGAACTTGCGACGGTCCCGTTTCCGCTAACGCCGGTAACCGCCGTCGCGCAGGTCCTGTCTGAGTACATCTTGAATGTCACTGTTCCGGTGGGCGCTATTGGCGCCCCTGACAATGTGGCCGTGTCCTTCAGGGTTTTGATCGCCTTGCCGACCGTCCCCGTGGTCGGGCTGGCCACGGTGCTGATCGTCGGAGATGCCTTCCCGATAACGATCTGCTCGGGGACTCCACCGCAGGTGCTGACCGTGTTGTTGTTGGCATCGCCGTTGTAAATTGCTCCCCAGTAGTAGGTCGTGACCGCCGCCGGCGTCCAACTGGCGCTGAAGCTCGCCGTCCCGGCGCTGATCGTCCCGTTTCCACTGACACCGGTCACTGCTGTCGTGCAGGTTGCATTCGTATACAACGTGAACGTCACCGATCCGGTCGGCGATGCCCCACCGGTCAGTGTCGCCGTGTCCTTGACAGTGATCTGTACCCCGACTGTTCCCGAGGTCGGACTCGCCTGCGTGGTCAGCGTCGGCGACGCCTTGCCCACGGTCAGCGGCTCGCTGCTGCAGCTGCTCGTCGTGGGGTTGTTGTTGGCGTCGCCGGAGAACACCGCCTGCCAGTAGAAGGCGCCCACCGTCGGGAAGCTCAGCGTGCTCGAGTTCGGCACCGCTCCGGTGCTCTCATCCACCGGGAGGGAGCCCGCGCCTCGGGGGTTCTGCGTGCAGGTGTTGTTGCTGTACACCGTGTAGGTCACCGTCGACGAGCTCCCTCCAGGGGCGGCGAACCCGTTCAGCGTCGCGGTGTCAAAGTCCGTGCCCCCCGCCGCGATCGAGGTCTGATTCAACGCCGTCGTCAGCGTCGGCGACGCCGTGCCCACGGTCAGCGGCTCGCTGCTGCAGCTGCTCGTCGTGGGGTTGTTGTTGGCGTCGCCGGAGAACACCGCCTGCCAGTAGAAGGCGCCCACCGTCGGGAAGCTCAGCGTGCTCGAGTTCGGCACCGCTCCGGTGCTCTCATCCACCGGGAGGGAGCCCGCGCCTCGGGGGTTCTGCGTGCAGGTGTTGTTGCTGTACACCGTGTAGGTCACCGTCGACGAGCTCCCTCCAGGGGCGGCGAACCCGTTCAGCGTCGCGGTGTCAAAGTCCGTGCCCCCCGCCGCGATCGAGGTCTGATTCAACGCCGTCGTCAGCGTCGGCGACGCCGTGCCCACGGTCAGCGGCTCGCTGCTGCAGCTGCTCGTCGTGGGGTTGTTGTTGGCGTCGCCGGAGAACACCGCCTGCCAGTAGAAGGCGCCCACCGTCGGGAAGCTCAGCGTGCTCGAGTTCGGCACCGCTCCGGTGCTCTCATCCACCGGGAGGGAGCCCGCGCCTCGGGGGTTCTGCGTGCAGGTGTTGTTGCTGTACACCGTGTAGGTCACCGTCGACGAGCTCCCTCCAGGGGCGGCGAACCCGTTCAGCGTCGCGGTGTCAAAGTCCGTGCCCCCCGCCGCGATCGAGGTCTGATTCAACGCCGTCGTCAGCGTCGGCGACGCCGTGCCCACGGTCAGCGGCTCGCTGCTGCAGCTGCTCGTCGTGGGGTTGTTGTTGGCGTCGCCGGAGAACACCGCCTGCCAGTAGAAGGCGCCCACCGTCGGGAAGCTCAGCGTGCTCGAGTTCGGCACCGCTCCGGTGCTCTCATCCACCGGGAGGGAGCCCGCGCCTCGGGGGTTCTGCGTGCAGGTGTTGTTGCTGTACACCGTGTAGGTCACCGTCGACGAGCTCCCTCCAGGGGCGGCGAACCCGTTCAGCGTCGCGGTGTCAAAGTCCGTGCCCCCCGCCGCGATCGAGGTCTGATTCAACGCCGTCGTCAGCGTCGGCGACGCCGTGCCCACGGTCAGCGGCTCGCTGCTGCAGCTGCTCGTCGTGGGGTTGTTGTTGGCGTCGCCGGAGAACACCGCCTGCCAGTAGAAGGCGCCCACCGTCGGGAAGCTCAGCGTGCTCGAGTTCGGCACCGCTCCGGTGCTCTCATCCACCGGGAGGGAGCCCGCGCCTCGGGGGTTCTGCGTGCAGGTGTTGTTGCTGTACACCGTGTAGGTCACCGTCGACGAGCTCCCTCCAGGGGCGGCGAACCCGTTCAGCGTCGCGGTGTCAAAGTCCGTGCCCCCCGCCGCGATCGAGGTCTGATTCAACGCCGTCGTCAGCGTCGGCGACGCCGTGCCCACGGTCAGCGGCTCGCTGCTGCAGCTGCTCGTCGTGGGGTTGTTGTTGGCGTCGCCGGAGAACACCGCCTGCCAGTAGAAGGCGCCCACCGTCGGGAAGCTCAGCGTGCTCGAGTTCGGCACCGCTCCGGTGCTCTCATCCACCGGGAGGGAGCCCGCGCCTCGGGGGTTCTGCGTGCAGGTGTTGTTGCTGTACACCGTGTAGGTCACCGTCGACGAGCTCCCTCCAGGGGCGGCGAACCCGTTCAGCGTCGCGGTGTCAAAGTCCGTGCCCCCCGCCGCGATCGAGGTCTGATTCAACGCCGTCGTCAGCGTCGGCGACGCCGTGCCCACGGTCAGCGGCTCGCTGCTGCAGCTGCTCGTCGTGGGGTTGTTGTTGGCGTCGCCGGAGAACACCGCCTGCCAGTAGAAGGCGCCCACCGTCGGGAAGCTCAGCGTGCTCGAGTTCGGCACCGCTCCGGTGCTCTCATCCACCGGGAGGGAGCCCGCGCCTCGGGGGTTCTGCGTGCAGGTGTTGTTGCTGTACACCGTGTAGGTCACCGTCGACGAGCTCCCTCCAGGGGCGGCGAACCCGTTCAGCGTCGCGGTGTCAAAGTCCGTGCCCCCCGCCGCGATCGAGGTCTGATTCAACGCCGTCGTCAGCGTCGGCGACGCCGTGCCCACGGTCAGCGGCTCGCTGCTGCAGCTGCTCGTCGTGGGGTTGTTGTTGGCGTCGCCGGAGAACACCGCCTGCCAGTAGAAGGCGCCCACCGTCGGGAAGCTCAGCGTGCTCGAGTTCGGCACCGCTCCGGTGCTCTCATCCACCGGGAGGGAGCCCGCGCCTCGGGGGTTCTGCGTGCAGGTGTTGTTGCTGTACACCGTGTAGGTCACCGTCGACGAGCTCCCTCCAGGGGCGGCGAACCCGTTCAGCGTCGCGGTGTCAAAGTCCGTGCCCCCCGCCGCGATCGAGGTCTGATTCAACGCCGTCGTCAGCGTCGGCGACGCCGTGCCCACCAACACCGGTTCATCACCGCAGTTGGTGGTTGCGCCGGCATTGTTCGAGTCCCCGCTGAAGCTCGCCACCCATTGGAATTTGCCCACGGCAGTGGCCACCCACCCGCCCGTGGTGCTGTACATCCCGTCACCCCCGATCCCGGTCACCGTCTCGGTATAGATCACGCTTGTGCAGCTCGTGTCCCCCGGGCCGTACAGGTTGAAGGTGATCGACCCGGACCCGTCAGCATTGCTCGTGCCGCTCAGCGTCGCGCTGTCCTGCAGGTTGACCCCGACCGCTCCCGACCCCGGATTCGCCGTCGTCGTCAGCGTCGTCGGATTCGTCCCGGCCGCGGCACGCGCCTGCGGCACCACAAGAAGGAACCCCATAGCAATTAGCGAAGCCGACGCCGCCGCCATCGCTCGCCGAGAACGCGACGGGCGACTCAGTTGTCTCTGATATCCCCTCAAGTTCCCCTGTCTCCCTCTGGCCCAACTCACGGGGCAGCGTGACTGCCGCCGCTGCGGCAACTGGAGTACGCCCGGCCAATCCCCTTTCTAGCCCCAAGCCTTCCCGATGCGAGGCTCGCAAATAATGCGCTGCCAGGCCATGGGATTGCCAGCGGCGGAATTGAACTCGCCGGCGGCCGCCTTCCGGTGCCGACCGGCCCTCAGAACGACAAACTCCTACCGCCGAGGAAGATTCCTCAGCAGTAGGAGTTCGAGTGTCCTTAGGACGCCGTCGGTTCTAGCAGTGCAGCGTGGACGCGTACCTCTGGTTGGTGACGGTGATCCCGGTGGCGGCGCCGTGGCGGGACGCGTGGATCGTGCCCTCACCGGCGTAGGTGAGCACATTCTCGATGAGGATGTTGCTCGCCGGGCCGGTCACGAACCAGGCCGGCTGGCACCGGTTGACACCGTAGTACGTCTCATTGTCGAGGACCGTATTGGTGTCGTTGAAGAGCGCAAGGATGCCGCCGTGGATGGTGATGTTGGTCAGACGAGCTCCGTTCTGGCAGTCAATGTCGACCGCCGCGAATCCACCGGTCCCGTGATTGACCATGACCACATTGGATACCACGCTGCCGGTGATCGGGAAGGCGTAGCACGGGTTGGACCCTGTGAGCCTCATGCCGAAACCGGTGCCGGTCTCAGCCGTGATGTTCATCACCGTCGTATTGCTCGCGTCGCTGAAGAGGACCGCAGGCACAGGGCTGCCTGGGATCGGGACCGTTCCTGGGTTGAATGTCGCGGTATTGAGGTTCAGATTCTCGACCGTGTTGCCGGGCGAGGTGATCTGGAAGATGTTGCTGGCGCCGTGCTGGACGAGGAACGTGCGGGTCGGACCCGCGCCGTCAATCGTTACCCCGAAGTGGCCGCTGACGTGGATCCTGCCGGTGAGCACACACACGCCCGCTGGGATGGTGACCACCCCACCGGATTGCTTGCCCGCAGCGTCGATCGCCGCCTGGAGTGCCGCCGTGTTATCGGTAACGCCGTCGCAGTTGCCGACCGCGGTGGTCGTGGCGGTGTGGGTCACCCCGGCTGTGACGCCGAGAGGACCAACGGTCGAGCCTTTGGATGGCTTCGACTTCCTGGAGGACGCCGCCGCGAGCGAGACGCTGCCATGGACGCTGTGGTGGGTTACCGATGATGTCAAGGACAGTGGCGCCGGAGACGAAACGGCGGCTGCGGTGGGTGTCATGCCGGCCTGCGCCAGTAGGGCAACGGTTCCAATGGCGGCGACGACGGCCAGGCGAGCGAAGGGAATGTTCATGCCCCGACCGTGCCATCGGAGTCGGCCTCCCGATCTCACCTTCGGAAACTGGAATGTGACGGTTCAGCGACTTGCGTGCCGCCGATCGCCACAACCCCGCCATGCGTATGGCGGCGAAGCGGAGATTGACGCCCCATAGCGGCCGATTGCGCTCCGGGCCGTTGCATTGCTCGGTAACGACCCTGTCTCGGTCCGATGGGACCGGGCCTGATCAGATCGCGTGGTATGACGCGATTGCACCGATCCGCCGGTACCCCCAATAGGCCCGTGTATGATCATGCGAGGAACTGAGGCGGAATCGGGGGAAGGTATCGCGTGGAAGAAGTGGCGGTGAGCCGACGCATGGGCCGCCGGATGCTGGGTCTGGTGGGCGGGGCGTCGGTCGCCGCCGGCTTGCTGGTGGCGCAGGGAGCGAATCCCACGTCGCCGGTCAGGGCGGCGACCCTTGGGGGAGCCCCCGCGTCCGGTTTGCGGCCGACGTCCACCCAGACCGCCTGCCTCCAGTCGACCGGATCGTATACGCCGCCGGCCACGGCACCGCACATCATGATGATCGTGGACGAGAACACGTCATACGGCGCCAGTGACGGTAGTCCATATGTCATCGGGAATTCGAAGGCGCCGTACATCAACGACACGCTGATCAAGAAGGACGGCTATACGTCGCTGACCAACTGGTACTCCTTCGAGCACAACAGCCCACTCGACTACATGGACTTCGTCTCCGGGTGTGACCACAACGGCCTCTCGAGGCCTTATACGGATCCAACCGTCGTCAACGAACTCGATACGGCAGGCTTCACATGGAAGGCCTACATGGACGGGCTTGCGCCAAGTCAGACCTGCTACACGGGCACGGGCGCGGGCACGAACCACTATTCGCAGACGCACAACCCCTTCATCTACTTCAGCCAGATCATCAACAACTCGCCCGAGTGCAATGCCAATGTGGTCCCGTACCAGCAGTCACAGCTGTCGATGGATCTGAACAGCACCACGCCACCAGACTTCGTCTGGATCACGCCGAACGAGTGCAACGACATGCACAGCCTCTGTGCTCCGCTGAACAACCACGTGGGGCAGGGAGATGCATGGCTCGCGGCGAATCTGCCCACGGTCCTCAACTCAAGCTGGTACACGAAGGGTAACGGCATCGTGATCATCACCTTTGATGAGGGTGCGAGTGGCGACAACCAGCCGGGCACGTCCGAGGGCGCGGGCGGTCACATCGCCACGCTCGTCATCAGCCAGAACTCCTGTGGTGCATACGCCGGCACCGGCAACAACTTCGCCACACTTCGCGGGATCGAGGAGGCGTACGGCGTTCCGCTGTTGAACAATGCGAGCAACGCCACCTACGGCGATATCACGCCTGCGTTTGCCGACGGCGCCTGCAAGGGTAGCGGCGGTACCGGCACCATCAGCGGGGTGGTCACCAACAGCCAGACCGCCCTCCCGATTCAGGGCGCCACAGTCACCTGCACCTGCAACAACACCCCGACCGGCACGGATGTCAACGGCAACTACTCGTTCACCAACGTTGTCGTCGGCACCTACTCGGTCACCTTCTCTGACCCGGCGTTCGTCACCCAGATCGTGAACAATGTCGGCGTCACATCGGGAAACACCACGACTGTCAATGCGGCACTGGTGCCCGCAAGCACATCACCCCCCACCGTCGTCCAGGACGTCGGTGTGGCGGCCCAGAAGACGAGCACATCATTTTCGGTGACCACGAGCTCGACAACCGCCGGCGACCTGCTCGCCATCTCGACCGAGAGCGACGCCGGCGGAAGTAAGTCGTCAGCCACCGTCACAGGCGTCACCGACAACCAGGGTGACGTGTGGATGAAGGCGGTTGCAGCGAACCCATCGACACGTGACGGCGCCGAGATCTGGTACTCACCAGGAGCCAACTCCGGGGTGACCACGGTGACAGTCACGTACTCGAAGTCTGTCAACCCGGTCGTCCGTTTCTATGAGATCGCCAATGCGAGCGCGCTGGATGCGACCTCAGCCGGGTCGGCGAAGAACACAACTCCAAATACCGGGACCACGGTGACGACGACGACGGCGAACGAGATGGTCATCGGCGTGATCGGCTTCGCCCCGAACACGGCGACCCTGAGCGGACTGACCCCAGGCTTCGCCAACGACCCGCTCCTGCTCAACAACCTCACCAACTTCAACAACGCCGAGCAGTCCGGTCACGAGGCGGTCTCCTCCAACGGCACCTTCTCGTATTCCGGGACGCTCTCGACCTCTGCGTCCTGGGCGGCGGTGCTCGCGACCTTCAGATAGCGGTTCTGAACAACCCAGGACCGCGTGTCAGCGGGCGTCGCCCGCCATCTCAGGGAGGCGTTGGGGCTCGCGAATCCACCCTCGCGATGGGTACTGGGCGAGCACCTCGTCGATCTCGATCAACTGCTCCTCGCTGAGGCGCTTACGCCACCGACCTGGCTGCTCGCGCGTGACCCGGATGTTGCTGAATCCCTCGCCGGGGCGGTTCGATTCCCTGAGGAAACGCTCGATCCCCTCGCTCCAGGTCAGACCAACCTGATCGCAGACCTCCCGGATGCGTACCTGGGAATCCACGCACAGCTCCTCATGGGTGACGACCAGCCACTCGGGGTGATGGTCAACCTGATCGCTGAGGACGGTGGTCAGGAGGCCGACCCAGGCGGCGGTTCGCTGGGTCACGCTGGCTTCGGGACCGGGCGCGCTGATGCCGAACGGCTCCAGGTAGCGCTCCCGCACGGCCGGCCGATCGAAGAGGTCGAACCCGTGCACTCCAAGCTCGATCCACGAGGAGATGGTGTTGAGCGGGTGGCGTTGGATCACCACCACCTTGGGGTCGTAGTGACTGATGAGCCACTCGGCATAGAAATGCGCATAGATCGATTTGACGATCACGTGCGGCGACCGTCCCGGAAGCGACGACATCGCCTGCGCAGTCCGTCGGAGGAGCGGATCGCGTATCCCGCGTGGGAGGCGGAGTGCGGCACGGGCTGCGCTGCGGCGCAGCCCGGGTTTGTTCGGGATGCGGTTCGTGAAGGAGAGATCCCAGAGCGCTCGAAACTGTGGCGCGGCGTCATCGCGCTCGATGATCGGGTACGGGCCGAAGCCCAGCCGGCTGACTCCGGTGCCGGTCGGGTCAGCGTCCACGTTGTCCGGCTCCTTCACCATGCGCGTGCCCTCGGCGTGCCCGAGTGCGGTCGCCAGCCAGCGGGTGCCGGAGCGCGCGACTCCGAGGAGGAGCAGGCGGTCGGGGCGCCCCGACACCATCGGTGCGGGGCTCTGGTCGGTGATGGTCACGCGATCTCCTCGGTCATTCGCTAGTCCTTCTTGGCCGTCTCGATGTATGCCTTGATGCGCGCCCGCGTGTCCGGAGCGCTGCTCGGAAGGGATGAGAGCGCCGTGTTGAAATCGACCACGGCCTGTTGCTGAGCACCCTGCTGGATTTCGATCCATCCGCGCGCCGCGTAGAGATTCGCAAGCCCGAAACCATCGACCCCGGCCGGCTGCGCGTATGGGCCCACGTTGCCGATGAACGTGCTGATCGCCTGGTCGATGGCCTTCAGGGCCGCACTCAGGTTGCCCAGCGAGAGGTTGGTCTCAGCAAGGTCGTCGTACGCTCCTGAGCCTGACGAGGACAGCTGGGCGGCGCTCGCGCAATCGGTCAGCGCATGCGAATAGTTGTGCTGCAGCACCTCGGCGTGGCACTCATGCGCCAGCACAGATGCGACCTGTACCCCAGGGAGGGCAAGCGCGTTGGCATAGTCGGCGGCGGCACGCTGATCGCTGCCGAGGGCCGTCGCCAAGTCCCCGCCGGCGACATACAGCAGTGACGACTGCGGGTCGAGAACCAGCGCTCGGTTGTACACGGCCTGCGCATCCTGGTAGTCGGACACGGCCACCAGCCCGTCGATCGCGGTAAGGAGCTCGCCCGCGGTCGCAGATGGATTCAGTGCCGCTGTTCGATAGTCGGCAATCGCCGCCGTCAGGTTGCCGATGACGCGATACGCGACTGCGCGCCGCAGATAGAGGTCCGCCTGCAGCGGGGACAGTTGGATCGCCGCGGTGTAGTCGTGGACGGCCGCGGCGCCGTTCTGTCCACCGTTCAGATAGCAGTCCCCGCGGCCGACGAAAGCGGTGAGCAGCCCGGGGAATTGCTGCAGCGCCGTCGTGTAGTCGGAGATACACAGGTCGGGCTGCCTGGCGGCCCGCTGCAGGCGAGCGTCGTCGAGGGAGGACCCAAGGATGGTCGGAGCCACCGAACCCGCCTGCGCAGCCTCCGACAGCAGGCCCGGCGACACGCTGCCCGCACTCCCGCACGACGCAAACACAAGCGCAACCACGAGCAGCCCAACGCCTGCGCCCACGGCGGTGGCCGGCCTGGAAATCGTCGCGGCGCTGGGTGCCGGTGGCTCGTGCTCTGCGCGCAGCCGGGTGCGCGCACTGAACGCTCCGGTGACGAATCGAATGGTGACCGAGAGGAGCAGCAATCCAATGGCAAGACCTCCATAGCCGACGTCGATGGCATAGGGATCGCCCGCGAGTGGCACCTCAGGAAGCAGCGATGGGATGCCAAACCACTCCAGGGTCACCGCCCCCGCCGTGACCGCGAGCATCGCCAGGCCGATGCCTGCCACCCATGTCGCGACGCGGGATGGCGGGAACGTCGCGTCGGGAACCGTCAGCGGCTTGAACGCCGCCACGAAGCGCAATCGGCGTGGCACTCGAATCGTGAGCCATACCGCGGCGATGAGCACCAGGATCGTGATGCCGTCCCCGATGCGCTCGTAGGGCAGCGTCGAGTAGGCGAATGCGAGCGTCGAGCTTGAGCTCTGTGAGGCCTTGAGGTGATAGAGATTGAAGAGTCCGTCGCCAAGCGTGAGCGGCTTGTGGGTGTCGAGCCGCCATCCAGGATCGTAGTAGCGACGCAGCTCCACCCAGGTCCCGTTGTCGGCATTGGTCGTCACCGTGATCTGCTCCGACGAGTTGAGTCGTATTGCAGTGACCGCGTTCGCGCGCGCGCCGAGCGCTGTGGCGGTCAGTGACGACCAACTCACGCACGGACCGGGTGTGAGCGAGGTGCTGGACGTGGCGTTGATGCTCACCGTCGTGTTGCCGGTTGCCACCGAGAATGGCCCGTAGACGCCCCAGCCCGCAGCTCGCGGCAGGCCGCCGGGCGTCAGCAGCTGCAGCGTTTGGGCACCGCTGCCCACCGTCGTCTGGATCGACGCCGGCAATGAGCCAGACTGCGACTGCACCATGAGCGCGGCGCTCCCCGGGGCGTCGCTCTGGCAGGCGTTGTCGAAACGCGGCATCACGGTGACCGCATCGGGAAGATTCGCGGGCGCAACCGGATACTGATTGTTGTCGAAGCTCTCCCGATAGGCCGCGGGGAGCCCCAGTGCCTCGAGTGCCGGTAGTGACTCCGTCGTCGCCCACGTGCCGGAATCCACGACCGCAATTGCCGGCGCGGTCGTGACAGCCGGATCGGTGGTGCTCAACCGCCAGACAAGCAGCGTGGTCGAACCGCTGCCGAGTACCGTCGGCGCGCCGAACATCGCCGACATCTGCTGCTGTAGCCATTGGCGAGTGATCCCGGGCGGGAGCGACCCCACGGCCTGGCCGCCCGGAACCACGATGTATCCCGCCCCGGCCATCTGTGTGAGGTACGGGAACAGCGGCGAGTCGAGGTAGCAGTATGGGATCAGGTTGTCGGCGCAATACAGCTGGAACGGATCACGTTGATTCACACGGGTTCCGGCGAACTTCCCGGTGAGATTCACGGCGGGATGCGTCGGCGACGCGACGAGGAAATGGTGGTTGCGAATGTTGTCGCCGATGAGTGGCTGGCCGAACCAGAGCACAGGTCCGGGGCGACTGTCCGCGGCCAGGAGTTGCGAAAGAGCCGAGAATGACGTGGGTTCCGGCGTGGGGCTGGTGGTGGAACCCAGGCTGCCTGACTGCAGCACCACCACCGACCATGCACTCAGTGCGACCACACCGACAAGACCCAAGGCGGCCCCGCGGCGCACCAGCCGTGCACGAAGGTGCGTGTGGTTCGCCGACGCCCACTCGAAAGCGCTCGCCAGAGCGATGGGGATGAGGATCGCATAGGCGAGCGTGACGATGTAGAGGAACTTCGATCCCTCGCGAAAGAGCTTCCAACCAGGCACGTGCAGGTACATCCAATCGTAGATCTGACCCAGAGGCGCGTTGTCGGTCTTGGCGAAAAATGCGAACAGGAGTGCAGCAACGAGCAGCCAGAGCACCTCCGGCCGGAGCCGTCGCATCAGCATTGGTGTAAATGCCAGAAGCGGCAGTATCATGTAGGCTGGATTCAACGGCGCCTGGACGAGTTGTGCCGGGTTGCCCCCCGTCCAGAAGGCATCGAGCGCAGCGAGGCCGTGGCCGAGGGAGATCACGTTGAAGTTCGGCGCCTGAGGTATGGGCAGGCCGGTGCTCCCGTGATAGGTCAGCAGGGGTACCAGCCAGAACGCCTGTGTCCCGATGAATACCGCCCCCGCGGCCGCACCCAGCAGTGTCCGTCGCAGCAATACGCGCCGGTCTCGGTCGCTCACCGCGATGATAAGGAAGTACATCGCCATGAGAAGCACGCAGAGATATGCGGGCCGCACGTCGTACGCAGCGACGACGGCCAGGAGCAGGCCGGTGAGCAACGCCCAGCGAAGCGACAGCGTTCGCACTGTGCGCAGAAACGCAACGAGGACGAAGAACGAAATGACCTCCCCGAGGGCCAGCGGCACCTCGCCGTCGGCCTCGAGCATGAAATAGGTGGCGCCGAGAAGGATCAGCGGCGTCAGGAGTGCCCATTTCGTCCTGCCCATGATCTCGCGCGCCAGGAGCCAGCCCCCAACCGGCAGCAGCACCGCAAACGGCACGAAGTAGAGGAACTTCTCGGTGAAGGCCCATCCAATGCCAATGGCGGAGAGCAAACCCGAAGCGGCGAGGACGGGAAACCGGAACGCGGCCGAAAATCGGTTTTCGCCGCCGAGCCCGAGTGAGCCATCCCATACCGATGGCCAGGGGCTGTAGCTGGTGAGCACCTGGTTGTCAGGCCAGTGCCAGTCTCCGGCCGACAGGGGCAACGGCGACAGCCAAGCGTGTCTGATGCCAATCCCGACGACCGCGAGCAGCGCCACAGTCGCCCACGGACGGTCAGTGATCCATCGTCCCTTCCCGGTCAGCCATGTGTAGGCACGCGCCGAGCGATCGGACATGCTTCGACCCGCGATCATGTCTCTACCCCGATGCTTCGGCGCCGGCCACGGACATCCCGTCCGGCACGCTCGAATCCGGCGCGGATCGCCGGAGCTGTTGCTCCGTCAGCAGGTACTGGACCGCGAGCGCCAGCAGCACCGCTGCGATCGAGAGATCGCTCATGAGCGAGACGACGAACAACGAGCCGTGGAAGAAGTAGATGAGGAGTGGTTTGATGACAATCCCGGGGACGAGCACCCAGAGCAGTTTCAGGTCGGCGAGAGACTGTTGCGTATTGCTCAGCATGACCACGGCCGCGAGAAGTGGCATTCCGAGGGCGTACCACCCGATATAGCTTGCGCCGCCTTCGTAGGACTTGCCGGAGAATTCGTGGAGGATGGTGTGGCTGAGCGCTGAGAACACCACCAGCCCAAGCAGCCCTCCCACCAGGGCGATGCCGACCGAGCTGAAGACGACCGACCGCGTGCCCCGTCGCGTGGCCTGACGTGCCGCGGCTTTGGGAAACAGCACGCTGGTGACGCTGCCCATGGCGAAGAACAGCGCCCTGGCCGTGACCGTAACCGCGCTGAACTGTCCTGCCGCCTTGCCCGGGTAGAAGTGCTGAACGAGGATCACATCACTTCCCAGCAACACGGAAACTGTCACAGTCGATGTGATCGAAACCAGCAGGAAGCGCCACAGCGGTCGCCACGCAGCAGGACCGCTGCCGCGACGGAGACGGGGCCAGACCATCACCAGCGCGACCAGATAGATCGCCGCCGCTGCGACGCTGATCCCCAGCAGCACGCCCTGCTTGCCGAGCCACAGCGTGAAGATCAGCACGAAGATCACGCGGCTGAGGGCGATGCCGATGCTCAACGCGCTCCACGGCAGCCACCGCTGTTCGCCCTGCAATGAAGCCAGTAACGGCGATGTTGCGAACATGAAGGGCACGCCGAGTGCGCCGACCTCGATATATGAGACGGGGACTGCGAGATAGTGAGCGAGCGGCGCTGCTGCGACGATGAACGCGAGACCGATGAGAGCACCGCCCCAGGTGAGGCGCGTGACCGTGAGACGCAGCATCGCGCTGCTCTCGACGTCGCTGCCGTGGGTGGTGGCGAGCTCCCGGCTCGTCGTCCACGCGATCAGCCGGCTGAAACCGGCGGAGGGTTGCGTGAGCACGGTGAAGAAGCTGAAGACCGCGAACACCTGGCCGTACAGGCTCGGCGCGAAGTGATGGCTGACCATCGCCTGCAGCAGCAAGCCCAGCAGCCCCGCGACAATTGTTCCGATCGCCGCCATCGCGTTGTGGGTGATGAACTGGCGGCGCTCGCGCTTCACATCGTTCCGGACGTTCACATCGGTGCCACCCGCGCTCTCGGATGCGCTGATCGCGCCGTCCGCGGCGCCGGATGCGGTCGCCGCGTCCTCAACCGCGACGGGCACCGACGTCACGGAATTGTCGACAGACACGCCACCTCCAATCCTGCCACTGCTGGTTGGGCATTGATCCCTTCCCTGTCCCAGTCTACTAGAAAGTCTTCAGACGCCCCAAACGGGGCCGCGGGCACGCGCGCCAACTGCTGTTACGACGCGGTGACGGGAGGGCGCACCCAGCCGCGCGTTGGAAAGCGACGGAGCACCGTCTCGATCTCGTCAACCTCAGCGTCGGTGAGGCGCTGCCGCCACCTGGTCGGCTCCTCAGTTGCAATCCGTACTGGAGCCAGACCCTCACCGTGGCGGTTGTTGTCATTCAGGAATCGAGCGACGTCTTCGGTCCAGACAAGTCCGACCTGATCGCACACGGAGCGGATGGTGGTCGCCGGGTCGTCACAGAGATCCTCATGCGTGACGAAGACCCACTCCGGGTGCTTGTCCACCGCCTCGGCGATGACGTGCGTCAGGAGACCCACGTGCCACGCGATTCGCGCGATATCGGATGCGTGGGCGTCCGGCGGCTCGATCCCAAGCGGCTCGACGTAGCGCGTGCGAATGATGGGGCGAGTTGCGAGATCGAAGAGCGGGATGCGGAGCTCCCTCCAACTCGACACGACGTTGAGCGGGTTGCGCTGCATGGCGATGACCTGGGGCTGGTAGCGGGCGACCAGCCACTCGAGGCTGAAGGTTGCGTAGATCGTCTTGACGACGATGCACTCCGCCCGGCCGGGCATGCGGGCCGAGAGGCTCGCCGCTCGACGCACCAGCGGGTCACGCACCGCCCGGGGCAGTCGAAGTGCGATCTGCGCGGCGGGACGGAGCTTGCTCTGCCCCCGATGCGCGAAGGGCAGTCGCCCCGAGAAGACCAGGTCCCAGAGGGGCGTGAACTGCCCGGCATCCTGGTCGGTGTCGATCACCGGGTATGGGCCGAATCCACGGCGACCCGCGACGTCTGCCGCCTTTGGATCGGCGTCGACGTTGTCGGGTTCGTAGTAGAAACGGACACCGCGTGCCTTGCCGAGGGCATGACCGAGCCAGGAAGTTCCAGAGCGGGCAACGCCGATGAGCGCCAGCCGATCAGCCCTCGCCGGCGCGGGCGAGGCCTTCGATTTCACTTCAGACATGCCAGCACGTTCCTCCACTGGTCGACGATGAGCGGCCGGCCGTGACGATCGGCTAGCCACACGAGTTGCGCAGTCACCCGAGACTGCGCCGCCTCGGCACTCTCCGGTGTGGCAATGATACGAGCCACGAGTTCCGGAAGGCCATCGAGCGGTGCCTCGAGCAACCCTGGGGCGCCGCTGAGGCCCTCGAAGGCAATGGGCGTTCCTGCGATTCTCTTGCCGTGCGCGAGGTAGTGCAGCACCTTGGTCTTGACACCCGCCCCTGTTGCGAGCGGGGCGAGGCAAAGGTCGGCGGCGTCGATGATCGAATCGATGTCATCCACCGCGCCGAGCAGCACGAGTTGGGCTCCGGACTTGCCACGCCCCACCAGCCGATCGCTGCCGGGACCGCACATGACGATCGTGACCGTGTCCGGCAGCGTTGGCGCGAGCACGTCGATCAGCCACCGAGCGGCGACTGCGTTGTGCTTCGCCGCAATGGTGCCGACGAACAGCAGTATCGGACGGTGCAGCGATCCGCCCATCTGTTCCTCGAGCTCAGCTTCGCCATCATGCAAGTGGTCGCTGGGTACGTACGCCGCATGATCGACAGTCATGAGCTTGCCGCGCAGCGGAGTGTGGATGCGGTTCCACTCCGAAGCCTCGGATTGGCCGATTGCCACCGCGATGGTGCATCGCTTGGCCGCCCAGCGTTCAAGCCCCCACCAGATCAGCTGCTTGCTGAGGTTGACCGCCGTGCGGTCGAGCCGCTCGTAATGCAGGGTTTGACACTCATTCGTGTCCCAGATCATCGGCAGACGGGTGCCCGACATCTCGACTGCCGGCATGAACATCGCGTTGGAAACGATGATCACATCCGCACTCCGCGCGTGGTGCCGGATCATCCGTGCCCATTCCCGGGAGAAGCCTCGCCACGGGCGCTGGCTGGGGACGTGAATCGCCCGAGCCCACTGCGGTGGCGGATCGAGAGGACGGCTCTCGCGCGTGCTCAAGATCGTGGGTGGTATGCCGAGGGAAGCCAGACTTTCTGCGAGGATCCTTGATCGAACCTGGAGACCGCCGTCGGGCTCGATGATCGACCCGAAGGTCACGATCAGCGGACGGATCGCGCGTCCCTCGTCATCACCGGTGCTTCGCGCCGCCGGCTGCGGCTTGGCCGCGCTGTTCTCGTTCATTGACTACCGGATAGACCTCATTACTTCGATCGCGGACTCGCCCGCGAAGCTTCGTGTCAGCGGCGACGTCGAGGACCGCCGCCAACTCGACTGCCTTCAGGGTGAACATGCCCGCCGTGAGCAAAGGATGACGCCCCAATGTGCGCCAGTTGCGAACGTACGCCGCGCGGAAGATCGGGTTGCCCTGCGCCATGGCGCCACGCCCGTGCTTGCGTACGAACGCGAGGTAACCAGGAGCATAGTACCGCCGCTTCGTGTATACGGCGCGTAGCCGGGTGCGACCCTCATCGTGGTGAATCATCGCGCGCGTTCGGGGGAGGCGGCGGCGTTGGGCGACTCTTCGCGACAGGTCCCAGTCCTCACCGCCGTTCAGATCGGTGTCGAAACCGCCTGCGGCGACGAAGGCTGAGCGGGTGTAGAGGCGGGCCGCTTCGATCGTGTCGTCGCCGGTGTAGCAGCCTCGCTCCAGAGCCCGGCACGCGGTCCAAAATCCCACTCCGATGGTCTCCTCGGGGATCATGACGGCCGGTAGGCCGCTGCTGTGGAGCAGCGAGATCCCCTCGGCGACGACCCCTGGGTCAAGCACCATATCGGCATCGACGAAGAGGAGGGCAGCACCTGTCGTCAGCGAAGCGCCGTGATTGCGTTGGGCGCTGCGCTCCGGGCCGATCGTCACCACCTGGTCGGCGTACCTGGCCGCAACGGTCAGCGTGTCGTCGCTCGAATGGTTGTCGACCACAATGAGTTCCACCGCCGTGTAGGTCTGCCCTCGGATGCTGGCGAGGCACGCCCCCAACATCTGACCCGAGTTCCGCGTGGTCACGACGACCGACACGACCTCCTGAGGGTCAGCCGGCATTGGATATCTGGATCTCCTCCACCGTCTCCGGTTCGATTGAGGATTTGGGAGCAACCACCAGGGTATCGCCCCGGCGGCTTGCATCGATCGCGCGTCCCAGCACGACACGCAGCTCTGTGGTGCTGCGCTCCCACGAATGCGCGGCTGCCCACTCGATGCCGGCTGCGCTCATTGCGTCACGACGCTCGGGATCGCCCAGGAGGCCCACGAGGGCGTCGGCCAGGGCGTGCGGGTCGCCGTGCGGCACGAGGAGCCCTGTGATGCCGTCGCGAACCGAATCTCGAAGACCATTCACGTTGGAGGCGATGACGGGGAGGCCGCGAGCGCCGGCCTCCACGCATGAAACGCCCCATCCTTCGAATGCTGAGGGACATACCGCGACCCATGCCTGCGCTGCCAGGTGGTCTCGTGCGGCGCCCGGCAGATAACCATGGAAGCGTACGTGGGTCGCCAGTTTGAGCGACCACGCGAGGCGCTCGAGCCGGGTGCGATCAGGTCCCTGGCCGACGATGTCGAGTTGGGCATTCGGGAATGAGCGGAGCACTTGAGGCATGGCCCGGATGATCACGTCCACGCCCTTCTGCGGCGTGAGCCGGCCTGCGCAGAGGATGCGTGCCGTTGGCGCAGGCTGGCGAAGCAGCGGCGTGACCTCGACGACTCCGTTGTGGACGATGTGGATCTGGTCAGCGCTGAAGCCCAGGCTGACCAGGTCATCTCGCGTGCTTGCGGACACGGCGACGATCGGCGTCTTCTTGTAGACGCGCGGCATGAGGCCGCCCTCGAGCCAGTAGCCGAGCCAGCGAAGAGGCGGGTGTGTCTCGCGACGGAAGATCTCACGGTGCACGTGGTGGACCAGGAGCACTTTCGGAATCCGGGCGAAGAGCGGCGTGAAGAACGGGATGCCGTTCTCGCAATCGACGATGACGTCGTACCGGCCACGGAGCTTGAACAGATATGAGATCGCCACGCGCGGATAGAGGGTGAAGCGCCCGCCGACCCGGTGGACGCGGATGCCGTCCAGGAGCTCGTTTCGGCTGCTGCCCCGGTGCCGCTGACAAAGCCAGCCGACATCCATGCCGTTCTCCGCGAGACGGCGCCCGATCTCATGCATGTAGATCTCGGCGCCTCCCGACCAGGGGTGACTGATGTCGCGCCAGTTGATGATCAGCACGCGAAGCGGGCGTTGCCGGCCGCGCAAGGGTGAGATCTCACCGAGGCTCGGGCCGAAGAAACCGCGCACGAAGGCAACTCCGTATGTCAGGGACACGAGCGGCAGACCCAGGGTCGCCAGGATCCTGTCGCCCGCGCGCGCGTGGCCTTTCGCGAACAGGACCCCGACCGCCTGCACCACATAGAGCACGAACAGCAGCGATGCGCCGATGTAGCCGGCCAACCTGATATGGCGCAAGGGGGGGACGCCAATAAGCGCGAGTTCGACGAGTACGAACAGCGTGACCAGGGTTGGCAGCGCATACGGATAGAAGGGCGCCACCTCACGGAATCTGCGGGCCATGTCACCCCTGGCGCGGCCATAGGCGGCCGTATCAGCGAGAAATGGACCTGGAAATCGCCTCGTGGTGGCGGTCACCGCGAGCTTCGGCTCGTAGTTGATATCGCGTCCGAGAATCGAGCGAACCTTGTAGCAAAGGCGCACGGCTTCGCCGCCGACACTCGGTGACTGGAAACCGCCGACGTCGCGGAAGACGTCGTCGCGGATCAGCAGGTTGGAACCCGCGAGCTCGGAAACTGTGCGCGGCTTCTCAGCTCTCGATACGTGCCCCGACGGTGTCGTGCCAAGGTGGCTGTTCAGAATCAGCGCACTGATCCGCTCCGGCCGCCAGCGGCTTCGCGGAAGAACCGGACCCCCCGCAACCGAAACGGATGGATTGTCGAAGTAGTCGATCACGCGCTCGGCCCATCCCTTCGGAAGCCTGACGCGATCGTCGACGAACGCGAGAATTCGACCGTGTGCCTCGGCGGCGGCGCGGTCGAATCGGTCACCCCGCGACGCCGCGTTGTATGCGACCACGGTGACCCCGTCCGGTGCAGCCGGCCACGCCTCTCGCGTCGCCACGATGACCTCGCAGGATGCATCGCCGATGACAGCCAGCATGTCGCGCAGGGACCGGCTCGCCCCATCGTGCACCGCATCGACGGCGACGATCACGGTGAGCGCCGGCGCGTCAGAAGCTTGGTGCTCGTCACCGCCCGAGTTGGACGATTCCCCTGCGTCGATAGACCCCATTCCCGGCACGCGCGTCTCCCCAGGGACATTGAATGTCCGCCCGCCAGACCCCCGTCTACTGCGGCCCCCTCCCTAATGGAGGACGCATTAAGTTTGCATTATGGGGACCATCGCTGCATGCCGTCAAGCGCGTCGATCGAAGCGAACCTATCGACCGGTCCGACGGGCTATCGCACCACCAAGTTTACCGAGGCGGAGGCCGAGCCGCTGCGGACCAGTTGTCCGAAGGTGCAATGCGAGACCGTACCCTGAGCCACCGCTTGTGCGCTGATCACGATGTTGTTGTGTCCCAGATTGCACCCGGAAAGCACCAGGTTGGCGACGTCTCCGATGGTCAAGGTGTACCCGCTCGCGGTCATGGTGAGACCTTCAATCGTCACGTTCCGCGCCACCTTGCCTGCGCCCGCGGGGCCGATGATGCCCACCTTGCCGCCCTCGCCGCTGCTCGTGAAGTTGACGATGGTGATGTTGTCCGCCGGCGGCGTCAGCCAGAAGCCGTTGCGGGCGCCGCACTGCTGGACGCCCGGCGTGTACTGATAGTTCGTGACGGTGGTTGTCTGGTCGACGTAGAGGGCGAGCCGCGACCCTGTATGGGTGACGTTGCTGATCGAGCTGTTCGCCTGAAAACTCCAAGAGAATCCGTCATTGCAGTCGAGCTCGTTCAGGTTCAGGTCATTGACGACGTTGCCGGTGTTGTAGAGGGGTGCCGAGGGCTTCGCGCCCCGGGGACCTGCGTAGTAGATGGCGAAATGCTGTGGGCCGCCGAGGACCGTCGTACTCAGCAGACTGGTGTCATTCGCCCGCACGAATAGTGCGGCTCCGCCGCCGAACGTCTGCGTGTCGAGGGTCAGATCCTCGATGATCGAGTGGTCGACCTGAACGCCGAGGAGACCCTTGTTCGCCTTCCCTTCGATCAACCACGTCTGGGCGCGGCCGGCCCCCTGCAGCGTGATCGGCGCTGTCCCCGCGATGACGATCGATCCACCGGTGCCGGTCTTCGACGCGTTGAAGATGTATTTGCCCGCGGGGACATAGACGACGCCTCCCCCGGACGCTTCGGCCGCCTGGATGGCGTTCCCGAAAGCTGTGGTGTTGTCGCTCTGGTTGTCCCCGTGTGCACCATAGGCGGTGACGTTGAACGTATGACCGCTGACTGTCGGGCTCGGTGGCAGCAGCGTCGGCGCCGGCGGTGCCGATCCGCACGCCACGACAATCCCCAGGCTCAGAGTCGCCATGGCGCTGACGCCCATGTGCACGCGAGGACGCCGCGTTGGTGCGCCCGGACCGTTCCTGCTGATCATCCGTTCCTTGTGTTCGACAGAGCGATACTGAGTCGCGTCCCTACACCGCCATCGGTCGTGGCGCACTCCCCGGTTCCCATGCTGACACCTGCGTCGACTCGGATCCATGAGAAGTCACTGAGAGGAGCCGTCCGTCGGACGATCGGTCTCGGCTAGCATGGAAACCAGTATGCGGATCCTCATCGTTGGCACGCACCGTTGCGGTTCGACCTGGGTGGCCAACGTGCTAGGTCAGTCACCGGGCATTCACAACGTATACGAACCGGACAGCCCGTACACGGACATCCTGGGCACGGTGGTGCGCAACCGTTTGGGTGAGTATCCGTCGCTCGAGCCCGGCCAGGGGTCGTCGTGGTATTCGATGGTCTGGGATCTCGCTTTCGCGGGAGGCTGGCCGTGGAGCCGGTCCCCGTCGGCGCGGAGGCTTGGCCGGGAACTTTCGAGATCGCCCGCCGCATTCCGCGATCATGGTGTCGCGGTGCTGGCGCGAACGGTCTCGGCGACGGTGCCGCGACGCGACCCGCACGTCATCGTCAAGTCCGCGAATTGCGGTTTCTCGGTCGAGTGGATCTCGCGCCGCTACCACCCCCGCGTTGTGATCCAGCGTCGTAACCCGCTGAACATCGTGTCCAGTTGGATGGCGCTCAACATCGAGCCGGACCGCCTCGACGACCCGGCGGTGCATCGGTTGTGGCTCGCCCCGCATGGGTTGACACGTCCCTCGACGTTGACATCGCGCGTCGCTGAAGTCGCGTGGACTGTCGGGGTGCTCACCGTCGCCCTCAAGGACACCGCAGCTCGTCACCCGGACTGGATCGTGATCTCACACGACGACCTGTCGCTCGATCCATATGAGGGCTTCACCTCGCTGTTTGCGCGTCTCGGCCTGCCGTGGACACCTCGGGTCAGGGCGTACCTCGAGGCCGCAGACGACCCGTCGTTCGTCGTGACCGGCGCGAACCCGTTCGCACATCCCAACGCGCAGACAGCCGCCGGCGACGGAAGCAGCCGCCGTGTTCAGCAAGCTACACAGTATCGGCGCCGCCTCACGCCTGCGCAGGTCGCTGAGGCGCGGTCGGTACTGGAAGCGCTCCCGCTCGGTGATTGGGGCGTTCCCGCCTCCGCGGAGTAGATCTTGCCAACGCGTTGTTGGCACGGTATGCTCGTACCCTCAAGGAGAGTGGGTGGGCAGGACAGGGGGATCAAAGGTCGAATGATGCGGCACAACTCGGTGACGACATGGACGCTCGCGCGCGCATCTGCATTGATCACACATGCGCTGGTGATGAGCCTGTCCAGGCGGCTGTGTCATGACTGAAGAACAGCGCGTCCCATCCGGTGAGCGCGTCGCGTTGCCGCGACTTCACGGCGACGCTGAGCCGTGTCTGCTGTATCTCGTTCGGCACGGCACAACGACCATGAACATCGACAACCGCTATCGCGGACGGCGCGACATCCCACTGGACGCGCAGGGATACCAGGATGCGGTTGATGCGGCGCGCTTCCTTGGCCGTTGTGGCATCTCGGCGGTGTACACGGGTCCGCTTCGTCGCACCATCGCCACAGCGCAGATCATCGCCGACGAATCGGGGGTGCCCGACATCCGGATCCTTCATGGTCTCGTCAATCTTGACTACGGCGCATGGGAGGGTATGACGGCGGACGAGGCGGCCATGTACGACCCAGTCGCCTTCAACCTGTATCGGTCGTCCCCACTGGAGTGCGTCTGCCCGAACGGAGAGCAACTCCACCAAGCGCAGGATCGAATGCTCGAAGCGCTCAGGTTGATCGGGGTGCGCCACGAGGGCGAGCGGATCGCCGCCGTCACACATGCGGTGATGATCCGGCTGGTGATGTCGTCGATCCTCGATCTTCCCGGTGAAAACTGGCGTGTTCCGCTCGGCCGAGGATCGATCACCGAGGTGATCATCGACGGCGGCACCATCTCCCTCGGGCCGGGTCCCGGCTACGGTGGCTCGGCGGACGAGGCGCCGGAGCTCCCGTCGTTGCGAGCCGTGACCTCGAACTGATCGGATCGGGAGGAACGATCACCTCGGGCTCGAGGCAACGCGTGATCTTCCCGATCGAGCGTTGACGCGAGCCGCTAAGGTGTCGGGGGGGTTGGCCGGCGGCGTGCGCTACGCACGATTGCAGTGATCCCGACGAGGATGAGCGCGAGACCGGTGAGCGGCAGAGCCAGACCTCCAGACCCGGTGCCCGGCGTGGTGATGCCCTGGACACCACCGACTGGCGTGGGGCTGGAGGTCGCCGGCGACACCGACCCGGTGGGTGTAGGGGTCGGGGTCGGGGTCGGCGGTGTGCATCCGGAGGAACGGTTGCCGACCTGACCGTCGATCCAGCGATGCTCGGTTCGGTACTGGCCGATCGTCATGGTCGCGAGCGGTTCTCCGTAGATGAGGTCGACCTGGAAGGCGCAGTCGGGCACGTGCACGGTCAACACCTGCGACGTCGCGGCCAGACACGGATCGCTCGCCGCATCAGGATCAGCGCCTGGGCTGAAACTCGAGCAATCGAACAGGTTCTGCACAGAGCTGCTGCTCGACGCGGTATTGCTCAAGAGCGTGATCTCGATATCCGCGCTTCCCGAAACCGGTGGAGCGGGCGAGACGAGGGTGAAATGCGCCGTTACGACATCGCCAGACGAAACGTTGCCAAACAGGGTGCAGACTGTGGTGGTCTGACCGGCATGCTCAATGGAGAACCAGTAGCTCTCCAACACCTTGTTGGTGGAGTTGGTCGGATCGTTGAGATTGGGCTGATGCTCGCACGTGGGAGCTGTGATCGCTTGCTTGGAATGACGCGCTGCGGCTTGCACCGGCAGCATGCCAATGGTGAAGAGAAACACGCCGGCGACCAATATCGAGACGGCGCCAGCCCGACGCAGCATTCCTCCCGCCCGGAGCACCATGTATTCGCCTCCAGTGCCTTTTCCGCCACGCCATGCAACTTTCGGGGCGTATGGAGCGTGATCATATGCTAGGCGGACCGGAGAACTCAACAAACGATCTGACGAGGAGACGCGTGAAGACTGTCGCAGATGAGACCACGCCCGAAGAAGGCACCTGGACTGACCATGAAGTGTCACGGCAGATCGCTGAAGAAGCCGGCCGTCTGCTCATGGAGCTTCGTCGCTCCGCCCCTCAGGCGGCCGATGATCGCTGGCTGCGCGACCAGGGCGACGCGCGCTCGCACCGAATGATCATGGCCCGCCTCGCCGAGCTGCGGCCGGATGACGCGATTCTTTCCGAGGAAGGCAAGGACGACCAGGAGCGTCTCCGGCACCGACGCGTCTGGGTCGTCGATCCGCTGGACGGGACCCGGGAGTACGGAGAGCCCCCTCGCGACGACTGGGCTGTGCATGTCGCCTTGTGCATCGATGGTCTGCCGGTTGCAGGCTCGGTCGCGCTCCCAGCGCAGGGACGAGTTCTCACCACCGCGAACTCCTTCCGGACCGCTCCTGCGGACGGCGTCCCCCTGCGGATGGTGGCGAGCCGCACGCGGGCTCCGGCGATCGTGACCGCGGTCGCAGCGGCGCTCAACGCGGAACTCGTCTACATGGGTTCGGCGGGAGCCAAGGCGATGACGGTGGTATCCGGGGGGGCCGACGTATACCTGCATGCAGGCGGGCAATACGAGTGGGATTCGGCCGCACCGGTGGCCGTCGCAATGGCAGCGGGATTGCACTGCTCACGCATCGACGGATCGCCGCTTGTCTACAACCAACCCAATCCGTATTTGCCTGATCTCCTTATCTGCAAACGATCAATTGCCCGGGAGGTACTGGCCTTGGTGGCGGCGCATACCGGCTCCGATGCACTCGCGCAGGGGTCTTGATTGGGCGCCGATGGTGTATGATCGACGTGTGGCGGCCGCTGCCGTGGAGCATTGGGGTGGGTGTCGATAACCTCCCTGCGGAGGCATCGGAATTGCGGTGAAATCGGATGACCCGGGCGGGGGAAGGGAAGGACGCAGAGAGATGAGAACGCAAACACTGCTACGTAGGCTCGTTTTCGCGGCCGGCGGGGTCGTGGTGCTCCTTACCGTCGCGTTCGGACCGAGCGTCATTCAGCATTTCACAAAGAAACAGCTTCCGCCGGCCCTTGCTACAGCCGCGGATCAAAGCTTCCCGGTGCTGGCGACAGCGTCCGGGGTCCTTCAGCCCGGTCAGCTCGAGAACGTGAACTTTTCAATCGCGGGGCAGGTGCAAGCCGTCTACGCACAGGTGGAAAGCAAGGTCACCGCTCATCAGCTTCTCGCAGCGTTGAACGACAGCACTCAGCAGGCAGAGTTGAATGCGGCCAACTTCGCGGTGAGTGCTGCCGACGCGGCCATCGCCCAGGCGCAGGCGAGCGGATCAAGCGCTCAGGTGTCGCAGGCAGAGGCGCAGCTGGCCCAGGCACAGGTCGAACTGATACGCGCAAGGAACGATGATGCTGCCACGCGGCTGTACGCGCCCGAATCCGGAACCATTATCCAGGTAAACGGTATCGCGGGCGATAGCGTGACCGCCGGGAACTCGGGCTTCACCAACCCGGCGACCAACGGCGGGTCCGCGACCGCCAACGGGTTCATCGTCATCGGCAACAACTCGAGCTTTGAGTTCTGGGCGCCTTTCAGCCAATCCGAGGACGTGCTGCTCGCGCCCAATCAGACGGCGACGGTGACCGTGGATGCGCTGCCCGGCCTTTCCCTTCCGGCCGTTGTCAAAGTAATTGAGCCGAGCGCGATTCAGGTCGGCGGTGTTCCCGAGTACTACGCCGATATCCAGCTCAATGCCACGGATCCTCGGCTGCGAAATGGTCAAACGGGATCAGTGAACGTCGTCATCGCCAACGCGGTCAACGTCCTCTCAGTTCCATCGACAGCCTTGTTCACCGGTGCGAACGGCGCGCTTCAGGTCGACGTCTGGTCCGGAGGTCAGGCGTATCCGACCACCGTCACCATCAATTACGTCGGCATCAGATACACGCAGATCACCTCAGGGTTGTCCGCGGGCGAGCAGGTCGTCCTGTCACCGGCGGGACAGACCTCGCTGCCGACTGCGTCCTCACCTTCTCCGTCGTGAACAACCAGGCACGCTGAGCGTCACATTCATGATTGAGCTTGCATCGGTCGGCAAGATATACGGCAGTGCTGCGGCCCCGGTCACCGCGTTGCGCGATGCGAACCTGGTCATCCAGCGGGGTGAATTCGTCGCCGTCGTCGGCCCGTCCGGCTCCGGAAAATCGACGCTGCTCAACCTCATCGGCTGCCTCGACCAACCGTCATCCGGCCATCTCCTCTTCCTCGGTGAGGATACGAGTACGCTCAACGACACCAAGCTGTCTCGCATCCGCAATCGCTCGATCGGGTTCGTGTTCCAGATGTTCAATCTGGTACCGGAGTTGACCGTCTTCGAGAACATCGAACTGCCTCTCGTCTATGCAGGCGTGACCAAGCATCGTCGGGCGCTGACCTCCAAGGCCCTCGAGCGAGTCGGCATGGAGCATCGAGCCGAGCATCGAGCAAGCCTGCTCTCGGGCGGGGAGCAGCAGCGGGTGGCGATCGCACGGGCGATCGTCAATGACCCGGCGCTCATCCTCGCGGACGAGCCCACCGGAAGCATCGACCCGGTGAGCGCGGAGGGCGTGATGCAGCTCCTCGGAGAGCTGCACGACCAGGCACGAACGATCGTGCTCGTGACCCACAATCTGTCGGTCGCAGCTTTGGCGCAGCGCGTGGTGCGGATTGAGTCCGGGACCATCAGCGAGGTCAGCCACACCGCATCGCCGATCGTCGCAATCGCCACCGAAGTGCCGAGCGCCCCATTGGCGAGCTCGGTGCCCGCCGTCGAATGAAGTTCCGCGACGCGATCCTGGTTGCGTACCGGGGCCTCACCCGCCACTGGGTGCGTGCAACGCTGAATGTGCTCGGAATCGTCGCCGGCGTCGCTTCAGTGATCATGCTCATCTCGGTAGCGCACTCAGTGAGCAGCAGCGCGAAGTCGGCGGTCGAAGGCTTGGGTGCCAATCTCGTCGTGGTCTACCCATCCGGTTCCCCGTCGTCAGGCGTCCAACTCGGTATCGGCACCACATCGAGTTTGACCTCGAACGACGTGACGGCTCTCAGCAACCTTGCCAATGTCCCCGATGCCGCGCAAGCCGTCCCGAGCGCAGGCATCAGCACCAATGTCACCGCTTCTGCACATACGTGGCAGACCGATGTGATCGGCAGCACGCCGGGATTCGGCATCGCTCGCGGATACACCCTCAGTCAGGGCGCGCCCTTTAGCTATTCCGCCGTGGCTGGCGCGCAGAATGTGGTCATCCTCGGGCAGACGGTCGCGCGGCAGCTGTTTCCCACCGTCGACCCAATCGGTCAGCACGTGCTCATCAACCAGCAGGACTTCACGGTCATCGGCGAGTACGCAGCACGGGGCTATTCCGGGCTGTATAACCAGGATGATCTCGTGGTCATGCCGATCACGACGCTCTGGGATTTCGTGCTTCCAAGCACGTTGCCCAGGATCCAGCAGATCCTGGTGCAGGCAACCAGCCCGAGCACGACGACGAAGGTGGCGGATGAAGTGACGAATACGCTGCTGCATCAGCACGGCATCACCAATCCAGCGCTTGCCGACTTCCGTGTGGTGACCCAGCAGGATCTTGTCGCCGGCGCCGAGCGCGTGGGCACAGTCATGCAGTGGATGCTCGGGGCAGTCGCGCTGATCGCGCTCCTCACGGGCGGCATCGGCATCATGAGCCTCATGCTGGCCACCGTCGGCGAGCGAGCCTACGAGATCGGTGTTCGTCGTGCTGTCGGCGCAAGTCGTGAGGACATCCTCGGCCAGTTCCTCATCGAAGCCCTTCTGCTCGCCGTCCTTGGTGGCGTCGCGGGCATCGCGCTCGGTTTCGGTGGGGCGACTCTGACGGGAGACGTATTCACGGATCTCCCCCCGCCGGTGGTGACCGGTTTCGCGGTACTCATTGCCGCCGGCGTGGCGCTCGTGATTGGTGTCGGAGCTGGGCTCTATCCCGCGGTGCGCGCCTCCCTCCTGCAGCCCGTCGAAGCTGTGCACCGTCAATAGGCCGGTCGATCGATGATCAGGATTCCCACGCTTTCGCGCTCGCCTGCGACGGCCGCGGCCGCGTCGGCGGTGCTCATCGTCGCGGCGCTGGTCGGAGTGATCCTCGCTGCCGGCGCTGATTCGGGGTCTGCATCCACGTCGGGCCAATACGCCGCCGCGCCGGCAGCCAATGGTGCCCCGCTGGTGCTCCCGAAGGCGTGCGTGGTTACAACGCACCGCCAGTCATGCAGTGCCGCTGCGTCGAAGTCGCATCGCGCAAAGCAGGTCAAGAAGCAGCCCGTCCAGGCTGCAACGGCCCCGGCGCAGACCGCCGCTCCCATCACGGTGGGGCCATGAGAGTATTTGTCGCTGGGGCGGCCCGCTGTGGTAGCACGTGGGCCGCGAACGTTCTCGGACATGCCGTCAACTCGCGCATCGTGTACGAGCCCGACGGGCACAACTCGGATGTTCTCGGGGCTGTCGCCGCGGCACGGCTCGGCGAGTACCCCGTGCTCGAGGCGGGCAACTCGAGCTACTGGTATCGCCTGATCTGGGATCTTGCGTTCTCCGGCGGCTGGCCGTGGGACCAGGTTGAATCAGCCCGGGCGGCGGGCCGAGGACTGGTGCGTATACCTCCGGTGATGCGCGACTACCTCGTCGCCGGCCTCGCCGAGGGGACACGAACCGTGCGCCGGCGACCACGCAACGTCGTCGTGAAATCGGTCAACTCCATCTTCTCCCTGGACTGGATTGCAGAGCGGTATTCGCCGAGTGTGGTGATCCTTCGCCGCAATCCGCTGAACATCGTTTCCAGCTGGCTCGTGCTTGGGATGTGGAGTGACCACGCGATCGGCAACCATCCGCTGGTGCGGGAGCGCTATCTCAATGCACTGGGCCTCCAATCGCCCAACGGCACGTCGTCGCCGGTGCGGATCGCGGCCTGGAATGTCGGGCTGTTGACCCGCGCCCTCAAGGACGCGGCTGATCGTCACCCTGCGTGGATCGTCGCATCGCACGATGACCTCTGCGTCGACCCGGTCGAGAAGTTTCAGGCGTTGACCGCTCGCATCGGGTTGCAGTGGTCACCCGCCATGGAACGCTATCTCACCGATTCCGAGGATCCGGGTTTCACCGTCCATCACGGCACGGTCAAGGTGCATCCCAACGCTGTGACAGCAACCACTTCAGGCAGCCGGCGTGAGCAGCAGGCCACCCAGTTCACGCGCCGCCTGACTCCTGAACAGACCGCCGAGGCGTTGGCTGTCCTGGAGACATTCGACCTCGGCGACTGGGGACCTCAAACCTTCTGAGGATCCACCGACCCGGGCTTCGGCGGCCCCGGTCGGCGTCGCCTGGCACGATGCGCCCCCCACACATGGCAAGGGACCCCGCCGCATCACTCGGCGGAGTGTGCGGCGAGGTCCCCTTGTTGTCGGCCGGACGACACAGTCGTCGGCGGCCTCCCTTCCTGTGACGACTGCTAGCCCAGGCGGCGCATCCTCCGGATCTCGGCCGAGGCGATGCCGGTCACCCCAAGACCGCCAAGCAGGAGCCCGATGGCAGGAGCGGCCGGGAACCCGACACCGGTGCCTGGAGTTGTGATGCCTTGCACTCCACTGCTCACAGCCGTGATGTGCACGGGCTCATCCCCGCACTTGTCGTTGGAGCCTGCGTTATTGGCATTGCCGTTGTAGACGGCGATCCACTCGTATGTTCCAGCGGTTTTCGTGCCACTGAAGCTTGCCGACTTTGCGCTTCCATCCGCCAGCAGCGCGACGGTGCTGCTGAAGATCGCCGGGCCGCTGCATGACGAATCGCTGGGGCTGTAGAGCGAGAACGTGACGGTGCCACTGGGGTCCAGACCGTCGGTGACCCTCACGGTGTCCCAGATCACGGTTCCAGCCACGCCACCCGCCGACGGCGTCGAGTTGAGCGCAGTTGAGTGCTTGCCGATCGTGACTGCTTCCTTACCGCACACGCTGAGCGCCTCGGTGTTGTTGGCATCACCGCCGTAGTCGACGACCCACTGATAGACGCCCGGCTCCGTGGTGGTGTAGCCCGGTGCCGGGACCCTGGCCATGCCATCAACGAGCGCGAAGGGTCCAGCCATGAAGATCCAGCCGCGAACCGTCCCACCGTCCGCGGGCAACTTCATCTGGCAGGTTGGATTGCCGGGTCCGAATAGATAGAAACGCATGTTTCCCGTCGGATGGCTCCCGATCACGGTGGCCGAATCCGTGAGAGCTGTGCCGACCGGCGCACCGTGAGCGCTCGAAGGCTCACTCGTGATACTCGTCGGCATCTTGCCGATGGTGACGGGTTCCTTGCCGCAACCACCCAGCGCCTCGGTGTTGTTGGCATCCCCGCCGTAGTCGGCAACCCACTGGTAGACACCGGCCTGGGTGGCGATGAAGCCGGGCGGCGGGACGCTGGCCTCGTCGTTCACAAGCGCGACCGGCCCCGCCATGAAGATCCAGCCGTGCGGCTCATTCGCCGTCGTCTGGTTGAAATTGCAGGTCGGGTTGTCCGGTCCGAACAGGTAGAAGCGAATGTTCCCGGTCGCGTTGAACCCATCGACGGTCGCCGAATCGCTCAGCGAACTGCCGACATGCGTGCCGTGAGAGGTGGACGGCGTCGTGTCGATGCTCGTCGGCACCTTGTTCACCGTCACCGGCTCATCGCCACATGCCGTCGGGCCCGATTCGATGGTGCCGACGCTGGTGATCACGATCTCCGCGGTCCATTCGAAGGTCCCGGTTGACTGGGGCACAAAGGTGCCGGACGTAACGGTGCTGTCGGTCAGCGACGCCGTTGTGACCGGCTCGCTGTCAGTGAAGACCGGGTGCGCGCCCTGGACACCGCAGGTCCCAGGGGCCCAAAGGAAGAAGGTCACATGTCGCGAGCTGTCCGCGTAGACAACGGCCTGGTCGGCGAGCGCAGTTTTGCCCACGACCCCGACGGATGGCTGCGGGGTCGTGCCGATGATGTAGTGCGCCGATGCCGACATCGTCGTGGCAAGGCCCGCGACCGCCACCCCGAGTACGGCGCCGCCGCCGATGGCCAAGGTGCGAGCTTTTCTCGCCCAGCCGTGTTGCCGCATGGATCAACCCTCCTATCCGGCGCCTCCCAGCGCCCCCTGCTTACCCTGACCCGCCCCACTACCCGGATGTTACGAACGGGTCGAACACGTCGTTCCGATCGAACGGCGTTATTGTAACAAACGCTCTGCTATGCCGCAAGTGCGGAGATCGGATGCCGCCGTCGATGCTGCCCCGCCTCGGCTACGATCGACGCCGCGACCATGGCCTACCGTCCCCCGATCGATGCCGATCCGCGCGTTCTTGAAGACGCCGCAAACCCCGACCCCGTGCCAGTGCTCGCCGCCAAGCGGAGTGGTCCGATCAGGATCGCCGGGTTCGTGCTCCTGTTCGTGGTCCTCTCGCTCCTTGCCTTTGCGGCCTTTCTCGCGATTGCGATCGGCGTGACCATCCTGATGGCCCTCATCCTGCCGAAGGCCGGCTTCATCAATCTGATCGCCCCGGTTGTCGGGGTGGGCGTGGCCAGCCTGTGCTTCGGAGCTGCGTCGCGCTTCCGCAAAGGGATGCTCAAGAACCGCTACGGGCTGTTCCGCCGGCCGCCACGCGACCTGGGCAAGCCGCCCGCGAGGGGCTAGTCACTCCCCCGGGAGGCAGCGCGCCGGCCCCGCTGGCCGCGCGCTGCCGTCACCGGTTGTGCCTCAGACGGGAAGCACGGTCCTCTTGAAGTTGGCGTTGGTCACGAACGCAAATGAGCAGTAGATCGCGGCAACAGCGGTGAGCAGCGCAAGGATGCCGGAGATCTGGTTCCAACCCGCGCTCGGGGCGCTCTTCGCCCAGAAGGCAATCGCCAGCGTGATGAAGGTCAGAGCGAGCAGGAAGAACACCAGCGACACTCCACGCGAAGCCCCACCCAGCGACGCGATGAACATGTAAGCAGTGAAGATGCCCCATGCCAGCGCATACAGGCCGAGAATCGGGGTCGGATCCTTGGGGAGAAGCGGCGCGAACGTGGTGTTGATCAACACGAAGCTGAGCCAGAACAACCCGTAACTCGTGAAGGCGGTTGCCCCGAACGTGTTACCGACCTTGAACTCCCACATGCCGGCCAGGATCTGGCCGACACCGCCGAACGCAACTGCCATTGCCAGAACAACTGCTGCCGAGCCGACCGTCGGAGTCCCCGGAGCCGCGGTGATGAAGCCCGCGTTGATGGCCCCGAGCAACAGCGTTGTCATTCCGAACCCGATCAACCCCAGCGGAGCTGGGTTTGCGACTGGTGCCACCAACTCTGCCACGTAGGGCGGGCCGGTCGAAACTGCGGTTGCCATAGGTTTGTAGCCCTCCAATGAGTCCGGAGTAGGTCGCACTCCGGCGCGTGTTCGTAATCGAACTGTCCCCCACTGCGACGGATCTACTGTTCTTTGGCTTCCTCCTCCGTGGCGCGACGCTGGAGGTCCGCGACGATGCTCGAGTCTGCGAGCGTCGTGGTATCACCGAGCTTGCGGTTCTCGGCAATGTCGCGGAGGAGGCGACGCATGATCTTTCCGCTCCGAGTTTTCGGCAGGTCTGGCGTAAATGCGATCCACTTCGGTTTGGCGATAGGCCCGATCAGCTTGGCGACATGGTCACGCAGCTCGGCGATGAGCTCCGTGGACTCCGTGTAGCCGGCGCGCACCGTGACGAACGCCGAGATCGCCTGGCCGGTCTCCGGGTCGCTCTTGGCCACGACCGCGGCTTCCGCCACAGCCGGGTGATCGACCAGCGCCAACTCCACCTCCGCGGTTGAGATGCGATGGCCGGCAACGTTCATCACGTCGTCGACCCGACCCATGAACCAGAAGTAACCGTCCTCGTCGATGCGAGCACCGTCGCCGGCGAAGTACTGGTCCCCGAAGCGATTCCAGTACGTCTCCCTGTACCGCTCGTCATCGCCCCAGATGCCGCGCAGCATTCCCGGCCACGGCCGGGTCAGAAGTCACGTAGCCGCCACCACCGAGTGCAACCGGCGTGCCGGTCTCATCCACCACCTCCGCGCCGACGCCGGGCAGGGGCTTGGTCGCAGACCCCGGCTTGAGGACGGTGACTCCGGCAATTGGCGCGATCATGATGCCCCCGGTCTCGGTCTGCCACCACGTGTCGACCACCGGGGTGCGGTCGCCACCGATGTACTTGCGATACCACATCCATGCCTCGGGGTTGATCGGCTCGCCCACCGTGCCCAGCAGGCGCAGGCTCGAGAGGTCATGGGACTCGGGGAGCTCCGGCCCCCACTTCATAAAGGTGCGGATTGCGGTGGGCGCGCAGTACAGCACGGTGGCCCGGTACTTCTCGATGATCGCCCACCAGCGGTCCTTGGTCGGGTAGTCGGGTGTGCCCTCGTACATGAGCGAGGTGACCCCGTTGCCCAGGGGGCCGTACACGATGTAGGAGTGCCCGGTAACCCACCCGACGTCGGCGGCGCACCAGTAAACGGTGTCCGGCTGGATGTCGAACACCAGGTCGTGGGTGAACATCGCGTAGAGCAGATAGCCAGCCGTGGTGTGCTTGATGCCCTTCGGCTTGGCCGTGGTTCCCGACGTATAGAGGGTGAACAGGAGGTCTTCGGACTCCATGTGCTCGGGCTCACAGGTGTCGGGCTCGCCTTCCACGATGTCGTGGTACCAGTGGTCACGGCCGTCGACCATCGGCACGTCATTGCCGGTGCGGCGGACGACCACCACGCTCTTGACGGTCGGCGCACCCTCGCACGCCTCATCGACGCTGCGCTTGAGAGGAACGATCCCCCCACGCCGCCAGCCCTCGTCCGCAGTGATGATGGCCACGGCCTCGGCGTCATTCATCCGGTCGCGAACCGCATCGGCGCTGAACCCCCCGAAGACGACGGAGTGCGCCGCCCCGATCCGGGCACAGGCAAGCATCGCCATGGGCAGCTCCGGGATCATCGGCATGTAGATGCCGACGCGGTCTCCCCGCTTGATGCCGAGCTTGCGAAGCGCATTGGCCAGCTTGCAGACCGCTGAGAGGAGGTCCGCGTAGGTGATGGTGCGGGTGTCGCCCTTCTCGCCCTCGAAGTGATAGGCGACCTTATCCCCCCGGCCCGCCTCGACGTGCCGGTCGAGGCAGTTGTACGAAACGTTGAGCTGGCCGCCGAGGAACCACTTGGCGAAGGGCAGGTTCCACTCGAGGACTTTGTCGAACGGCTTGAACCAGGTGACGTACTTCTGTGCCTGCTCAGCCCAGAACGCATCGGGGTCGGCGGTCGCCGCCTCGTACAGGCTCAGGTCCTTCACCCTCGCCTTGGCGAGGAATTCCGGGCTCGGAGCGAACGTGCGTCGCTCGTCGAGCAGGGTGTCGATTGTTTTGGCCCTCTCGCTCATCGCGACCTCCTGGAGATATGGCGAAATTAATTGCCGCGCATTAATTGCACTAGTGCGGCAGCTTAGGCAAGCACTTCCAGACATTCGTCCCCACGCCTTTGGGGGCATCCCCGCTGCCGGCGACACGTTCGCTGTCCAGGTCGGCTTCAACGGCACCCCGGACCACCTGCTGCCGTAGTCTCCGCGCTCACAGCGAACTCTGAGCCTTCGCTCAGATCGCCGTGAGCGGCGGGCGGCAGGGTGTGGTCATGGCCTCCCGCCCCTTTTTCGACGACGCCCCGCCTGCACCGCCTGCCCTGCCCGCGCCACCACAGGCTGCGGAAGGGGGAGCGCGCAGGGATGCCGCCCCCGTCCGCTGGGCCTGGTCGCTGGTGCGTGGCCGTGAGGAGGATGCGGCGTGGGTTCGTCCCTCTCTGATCGGCCTGCTCGGGATTGCCGCCCTCCTCTACCTGTGGGATCTCGGTGCGTCGGGGTGGGCCAACGCCTTCTACTCCGCCGCCGTCCAGGCGGGATCGACGAGCTGGAAGGCCTTCTTCTTCGGATCCTTCGACTCGTCGAACTTCATCACGGTTGACAAGTCGCCCGCAGCGCTGTGGGTGATGGACCTCTCAGCGCGGGTGTTCGGTGTCAATGCGTGGAGCATCCTCGTCCCCCAGGCGCTCGAGGGCGTGGCCACGGTCGGCTTCACGTATCTCGCCGTTCGCCGGTGGTTCTCGCCGGCCGCGGCGCTGATCGCGGGCGCGACGGTGGCACTGACCCCGGTCGCCGCGCTGATGTTCCGCTTCGACAACCCCGACGCCCTGCTTGTCCTCCTGCTCACCATCGCCACATACGCGATGGTGCGGGCGATCGAGGCGGGCAAGACCAAGTGGCTGGTGCTGGCGGCAACTCTCGTCGGGTTCGCGTTCCTGACCAAGATGCTCCAGGCGTTCCTGGTGGTTCCCGCGTTCGGCCTCGTCTACCTCATTGCCGCCCCGGTGTCACTCCGCCGCCGGCTCACCCAGCTTGCGGTCGCTGCCGCGACGATGGTCGTGGCGTCAGGCTGGTGGGTCGCCATCGTCCAGCTCACCCCGGCCTCGGATCGTCCCTATATCGGCGGCTCGCAGAACAACAGCATCCTCAATCTGATCTTCGGTTACAACGGGTTTGGCAGGCTGACCGGCAGCGAGACGGGCAGCGTCGGCGGCACAGGCGCCACCGGCTCGATGTGGGGGCCGACGGGTCTCGGACGCCTCTTCACCGCGAGCTTCGGTGGTCAGATCTCGTGGCTCCTTCCGGCGGCGTTGATCCTTCTGGTCGCGGGGCTCGCCTTCACGCTGACGAGGGCGCGTACCGACCGCACCCGCGCCGCATTGCTGCTCTGGGGCGGCTCACTCGTGGTCAGCGCAGCGGTCTTCAGCATGGCGGCGGGGATCATTCACCCGTACTACACCGTGGCGCTGGCGCCGGCGATCGGCGCACTGATCGGCATCGGGAGCGTGATGCTGTGGCGGCGGCGCTCGCAGCCCTGGGCGCGGCTCGTCCTCGCCGGAACGGTCGCCGGCACCAGCATCTGGTCGGTGGTCCTCCTCCAGCGCAGCCCTGGGTTCGCTCCAGGGCTCGCCGCGGCGATCGCGGTGCTTGGCATCGGCGCCGCGATCGCGATCCTCGGACTGCCGAGGTTGCACCGGGCTGTCGCCGCCGGTGTGCTCGTGGTGGCTCTCGTCGCGACGTTCGCCGGACCCGCCGCGTACACCATCGACACCGTGCTCACGGCTCACTCCGGCGCAATTCCCTCGGCGGGCCCGGTGATCGCCGACGCCTCGACGCGTGGTGGGCCGGGCGGATTCACCGGCGGGCGCGGCTTTCCCGGCGGGTTCGCCGGCGGCGGCCCGTTCCCAGGTGGAGGTGGCTTCGGTGGTGGCGCCTTTCCAAATCCAGGCGGAGCCGGCCGAGGACGATTCGGCATCCCCGGCGGGGGCGGTGGAGTCGGCGGCGGGTTCCTCAACGCAGGCACACCCGGCGCTGCGCTCGTCAAGCTGCTGCAGACCGACGCGGGCCGTTACACGTGGGTTGGCGCCACAATCGACGCTAACTCAGCAGCCGGCTATCAGCTCGCAACCGACGACCCGATCATGGCGATCGGTGGCTTCAACGGCACGGATCCGGCACCCACACTGGCGCAATTCGAACAGTACGTTGCACAGGGACGTATCCACTACTTCCTCGGTTCGGGAGGCGGCCTCGGGAGTGGCAGCGGCACATCGAGTCAGATCGCCCAATGGGTGGAGCAGCACTTCACGGCGACGACGGTCGATGGCGTGGCCGTGTACGACCTGACTCAGCCCGCGGGCTGACGTGTCAGTGGCTCGACCACGCGGCGGCTGACGTCGCGTCAAGGTCCACGCTGGCGTCGGTGACGCGCTCCGCGGTGCCAGGGTGTGCGCCACCCGCATGCGCGAGGTACCAGAGCCCGAAGTTGCCGTTCGGGTCGGCTGCATTCATATAGAGAAGGTCGGCCCCGCTCTGCGACCACGATGGCGAGTTGCACAGACAGTTCGCCACCAGCACGCGCGCCGGGCCGAGCGAATTTCCCTCGAGGGTCGCAACCTCGAGATCAGCGGCCTGGCCGGAATGCGTGCATACCATGGCCACGGTCACGCCGTCCGCGGCGACAGCGGGAGCGCCGCAGTCCTGCTGCGGGGTGGTCAACGACTGCATGCGGCTGCTCGGTCCCGTCTGCAGGCCGAGCACCGTGACCACCGTCCCCTTGCCGGTATTCGCATAGCTGGCGTAGAGCATGCTGCCATTCGGGAGGGGCACGGGTTGGATGTCACCGCCCGTGTAGAGGTCGGGCACCGACCACCGGGTTCCGCCGCCCACTCCGATGTCACCAATGCTGAACGCCGCGCTGAGTGGCGCGGACCAGAGCGAGAAGTCCACCTCGTAGCTCTGATTGAGCGCGGGCTTTGGCGCGTCCGTCGCGAAATACACGCTGGTGCCGTCGGCGCCGACAGCCGGCCAGAGAATCCAGTGATCGAGCTGCAGTGTCGGGTTGCCGGTCGACTGATCATCGGACGTCAGCTGGCTGAGGATGCGACCTGCAGCGCTGACGTGATACAGGTCGGAGTAGGCATCGAACCGGCGGATCGCCAGCAGCGATCCATCCGCAAGAACGCGCGGTTGGGTCCAGACGCCACCCGACGGGAGTGCGAGGCGTCGGACGCTGGATCCGGTGAGCGCATAGATCGCGCCCTGCTGGCTCACATAGATCGTGCCTGGGAGGCGCACCTGCGGGCTCGTCGTACTGATGAGGGCGGCGGATGTGGCGTGCGTCTGCAGGACGGCGAGCGTTCGGTTCGCGACCAGACCGCTTCCGAGCATCAGCGCGATGACGATGGCTGTGCGTTTCATCTCATGCCGCCGCCGGGAAATATTTCGCGACCTCTGGCCGGATCAATGCCCAATTGGGCATCAGCGCATCCTGACCGCCGACATAGAAAGTGCTCGTGTACGGAGGCAGCAGCACCACCTGCGTGATCGAGGCGAGTGGCACCGAGCCCGCAATGGGCAGCAATCCACTCACCTGGCCGATGCTCATGCTGGTCTGGAAGTCAGCGCCGAGGGAGGTCGCAAGGCCGGGAATGTCCGCCAGCGAGATGTGCTTGGTCTTCGCGCGCAGCGCGATCAGGATCTGCTGCTGACGCTGCGAGCGCGCGAAGTCGCCGAATGCGTCGTCGTGGCGTGCACGGACATATTCGAGCGCCAGCGTGCCACTCATGTGCTGTGCCCCGGGCAATACGAGAATTCGTTGGTAATCAAAGGGGTTGCCGCCCGAGAGGTCCGCCGGGTAGTAGTCGTCCATCACCGGGTTGTTGGCGACCACGTTGATCCCACCGAGCTCGTTCAGCACCGACACGAGCCCCTGCAGCCCGATCCACGCGTAGTAATCGATATGGACCCGAAGGTCACGTTCCACGGTCTGAATCGCACACTGGGCGCCACCGTGGAGGAACGCCTGATCGATCTTGCCGTTGCCCCCGGTGCAAAGTCGCACCCAGAGGTCGCGCGGAATCGAGAGCATGGTCACGTGCTTCGTGATCGGATCGACCCGGGTCAGAATCATCGACTGGGTCAGGTAGTCGCCCTTGAACTTCGAATCGCTGTCGGAGCCCAGGAGCAGGAGCGTGAAGGGCGCGGTCGACGAGAGGTTCTCGCTCGCCGAAACGGGTTTGAGCTGCGCGCTGCCACCCAGTGAGGTGTTGACCTGTCCCGTGTCACGGAGCGCGACCTGGAGCGCGGGCAGGAAGTAGAGCACGACACCCGCGACGATCGACACCAGGAATCCGGCGGCAACGAACGATCCCCTGGCGACCTGTTGGCGGCCGGTCTTGAGGGATGCGCGCCGCCGGCGCACCGTGCGGCGACCTGAAAGATCGTACGAACGAGACAACCTCGAACCTCAGGTGAGACGTTGAGTGGAACGGCGAGTTCAAGGACGGGCTGCGACGTCGACCGCCGCGGCCGTCAGATGGTACCCCGAGGCCGGCTCTCGCGACCACGATCTGCATGTACGCTCTCAGCGGAGATGAGCAAGGCACGTCTCGAGGCCTTCAGCGACGGCATCATGGCCGTGGCGATCACGCTGCTCGCGCTCGACCTGACCGTCCCCTCGCCCGGTCACGGCGATCTGCTGACGCAACTCGGCGACCACTGGCCACAGTTCGCCGCCTATGCGGTGAGCTTCTTCACCATCGGGATCATCTGGGTGAACCACCACGCCAGGGTGAATCTCATCGCCACGGTGGACAGGACACTGCTGTTTCTGAACCTGGTGCTGCTCATGTTCGTCGTGCTGATCCCGTTCGCCACCGCCACGATGGCCACCTATCTGACCAGTGGCAGCGAGGATTCGCACATCGCCATGGCTGTGTACGCGGTGGTGCTCGAGGGCATGGCGCTGAGCTTTTCCGCGCTGTTCGAATGGTCGCTCGGCGAAGGCCGCACCCACTTCACCGTGCCGCTCGAGCAACGCCGCAATGCACGGCTGCGCACGTCGATCGGGACGCTCGTGTACGCGGTGGTCTTCGTCATCGCCTTCATCAGCGCGCCGGCATCGCTCGCGCTCGCCGGGGCGACGGCCATCTACTACATCTTTGCTCCCGTGCCCAACACGCCCGGCGCGGGCGTGAAGGAGCTCACCTCGGGGCCGTCGTGATCGAGTGGCAGCCGCCGGTGGTCTCAGCGATGTCACAGGGATGGCTCAGGGCACGCTGAGCATCGAGCGTCATGCTGCTGAGTGTCACCAAAATGAAAACCTCGGAGCCGGATGATGACTGACGATATGCAGGAATACTTCCCCCAGGATCCGCCTCCGCCCCCCGCAGAGCCGGCGGGCGCCGTTTATGGCCATTGGACCTCCAACCCGCAGTGGGGACCGCCAAGCTGGCCGCCCGCGCCGCAACGATCTCCCCGTGGGTCGGGATTTCGCCGGACCGCGCTCGCCGTCTTCGCGATCGCCTGCGTCGGCGCAGGCGGCGGTACGGCCTGGGCGCTGACGACGTCCTCGGTTTCCACGACCCCGAACGGCTCGCTGCCTGCGGGAGGGTCGACCGGGCCCTCCGGTTCGAGCAGCACTCCGAACGGCACAACCTCGAGCGCTCCGCTCTCAGCCGCCGCGATCGCGAAGCTCGACTCCTCAATCGTCGACATCACCGCCGAGACCGCGACCAAGACGGGTCAGGTCGCCGGAACCGGAATGATCATCACGTCGAACGGCGAGGTGCTCACCAACAACCACGTCATCGACGACACCATCAACATCAAGGCGCAGGTCGTCGGCACCGGCACCACCTACAGCGTGAAGGTGATCGGCTACGACGCCACTGACGATGTCGCCCTCGTACAGCTCGTCGGGGCGTCGAATCTCCCGACCATCTCACTCGGCAACTCGTCGAACCTATCCCCGGGCGACGCGATCACGGTGCTCGGGAACGCTCTCGGCAGGGGCGGCGCACCCGCAGTCCCCGGGACCGTGGCACAGCTCGGCGCCCAGATCACGGCCAGTGATGACAGCGGCGATAACGAGACCCTGACGGGCATGATCCAGGTCAGCGCTGCGATTCAGCCCGGTGATTCGGGCGGACCGGAGGTCAACTCGGCGGGTCAGGTGATCGGCATGACCACCGCCGGTCAGACCTCGGGCAACCCCAATCAGGCCGCCGGCTCCACGACCGGGTTCGCGATCCCGATCAACAAGGCCATGTCGATCGTCTCGGAGATTCGCTCCGGGAGCGGTCCGAACATTCACATCGGCCTCGCGGCACTGCTCGGCGTGGCGGTCTCGCCGTCCGTGCCCACGCTCCAATCCGACGGCAGCGGCGTTGACTGCACCGGGTCGCGGGCCACATCCGGCGCGTGGGTCAGCGGCATCACGGCAAATCCGGCCGCCCGCGCCGGAGTGACCACCTGCGGGCGCATCACCAGCATCGGCGGCCACACCATCACCAGCACCTCGGATCTCCACACCGCGATGGAGGGGTTCAAGGTCGGTCAGACGGTGACCCTGACCTGGATCGACGCCTCCGGCGCATCCCACACCGCCTCGGTCACGCTCGGGCAGGCCTCCTTCCCGGACTGACCACCCCGGGGGCTGCGTAGCCCTCGGGCTGCGCGGCCCGGGAACGCGGATGCCCGTATCCCACCGGCCGTAACATCCGCGATTCCGGCGCGTCATGACGCGTTTGAAGCGTCGGCGATATAACTCAGGAAGCCCCTGAGGGGGGCCCGCCACGAGCCGGCGCCAGGCTCGCGCGGGAGATCGCGATGCACAGGACTGTGTGACGTGTCACCACCTCTGGTGACCGCCAAGCAGCGTACAGGTGATGCCAGGGCCGGCCCGGAGAACCGGCCCGAGGCGAGTGCCGGCAGCGTCGCGCCAATCTGGGTGCTGAACATCGTGATGATGGCAGCCGCCGCAGCCGTCTACCTGTTCGCCGTGGCACCTTTGCGCGTGGGGGGAGGGGCGGCTATCCTGCCGATCGCGGTGCTGGTGGCGGCATTCGCCATCGGCGAGTGGTGGCGCGTGTACATCCACTTCCGGCAGGAGGCGCAGTCGTTCTCGCTGAGCGAGATCCCCCTGGTGATCGGCGTGTTCGTGCTCGCCGCCAACCCCGGTCCGCTCGTCCTCGCCCGGATCCTCGGGGGCGCCATCGGGCTCGGTGTGCTCCGCCGCCAGGAGCCGATGAAGCTGATCTTCAATCTCGCGAGCTTCGCGCTCGAGACGGAGACCGTCACGATCCTCGTGCACCACATCTCCGGGACCGACGCGACCAGCCCGGTCGTCTGGCTGTGGGTGCTGCTCTTCATGTCGCTCGCATCGCTGCTCGGGTTCGGGCTGACCGCCCTGGCGATCTCGCTTGCCGAGGGCCGGCAGTCACACCGGCAATGGCTCCAACCGATCGTCATCGTGCTCATCGGCGGATTCGCCAACTGCAGCCTCGGGCTGGTCGTTGTCGCGCTGCTCAAGAGCGATCCTCCGATGCTCCTGCTGCTGCTCACGCCGCTCGCAGCCATCGGTGCCTCGTATGTCCTCTACACGCGCGAGCATCAGAAGCACCAGCGACTGCAGTATCTCTACGAGTTGAGCGACATGCTCCAGCGTGCGAGCTCCGACGGCGCCGCGATCCCCGAGCTGCTCGACCAGCTCTGCAAGGTGTTCCGGGCGGACATCGCCGTGGTCTCGCTGCTGCCGGTGGCAAGCGGCTCGGGCGGGTGGCGCACCATCAGCACCTCGAGCGGCGCGAGCGACAACGTCGAAACCGTGCTGAGCGCAGAGCACCTTGAGCGTTTCGTGCCACTCCTCGACGAGACCAAGCGCGGGCTGATCGTCACGCCGTCGACGCCGGACCCCGAGCTCCGCACGTGGTTGCGTGAGCAGGGCTTCCGGGACGCCATGGCGACACTCCTGCAGGGCGAGGGCATGCTGCTCGGCACCCTGGTCGTTGCCAACCGGCTGAGCGACGTCGGCACCTTCGATAACGAGGATCTCCATCTGTTCGACGCCTTCGCGGCGCAGACCAGCGTCGCCGTGCAGAACACTCGTCTCGGCCACCGTCTGCGCCAGCAGGCATTTCACGACACCCTGACCGACCTCGCCAACCGCGCACTCTTCATGGACCGTCTCGAGCACGCGCTCACGCGTCGCGAGCGCCACGACGAATCACTTGCCGTGATGTTCCTCGACCTCGACGACTTCAAGGAGATCAATGACAGCCTGGGGCACATGGCCGGCGACGAGCTGCTCGCGAGGGTCGCCGACCGGCTGAAGCTGGTGCTCAGAGCGTCCGATACGGCAGCACGTTTCGGAGGCGACGAGTTCGCGATCCTCGTCGAGGAGACGGCATCTCCTGAGGACACCATCCGTGTCGCTGAACGGGTCGTCTCAGTTTTCAAGCCACGATTCGTCATCGCTGGTCGCGAGGTCACGATCAGCGCTTCGGTTGAAGTCGCCGTCACAGCGTCGCGCGATGTCAGCGCGGAGGAGCTTGTGGGCCGGGCCGACGTCGCCATGTACCGCGCCAAGGTCAAGGGCAAGGACACCTACGAGATCTTCGAGCCGGGGATGCAGGACGTCGTCGCGCGCCGCCTCGAGGTACGAACGGACCTGGAGCGCGCCATCGACCGCCACGAGCTCGTGGTCCTGTACCAGCCAATCGTCGATATGACCACCAGCACTCCTGTCGGTGTCGAGGCACTGGTCCGCTGGAAGCACCCCCGCTGGGGAATGGTCGTTCCCGCGGAATTCATCAGCATCGCCGAGGAGACCGGCATGATCCGCGAGCTCGGCCTCCACGTCCTGGAGGAGGCGTGCAGGCAGTGGCAGGAATGGCAGGTCGAGTTGAACGACGAGCCCGGGTTCACCGTGAGCGTCAACGTCTCACCGCGGCAGCTGCGTGACCCGGGTTTCGTCAGCGAGGTGTGGCGCATCCTCACCAAGGCGGGGGTGCCGCCGTCCCATCTGACCCTCGAGATCACCGAGAGCTTCATGGTGGATGACCCGGAGAGCGCTCGAGCGCGCCTGCGGGAGTTGAAGTCGCTTGGTATTCGCATCTCCATGGATGACTTCGGCACCGGGTACTCGTCGCTGGCATCGCTGCAGGACCTGCCCCTGGACATCCTCAAGATCGACAAGCTGTTCGTCGACCACGTCGCCGAGGATCCGCGCCGTACGGCGTTCGCCCAGGCGATCATCCGGATGGGCAAGACCCTCGGGCTCGGGCTCATCGCCGAAGGTGTGGAGACCGCCGACCAGTCGGAGCGGCTCCTGAGCCTCGGCTGCCGCCTGGCCCAGGGCTTCTATTTCTCGAGGCCGGTGCCCGCCGATGAGATCCAGCGGATGTTGCACGCGTCCCATGCGATGCGCCTCGCCGGGGGGAGATGGGCACAGGCGGAGCCCACCGAGCGGCGTGCGTTTCTCCGCGTGCTCGAGGAGACCGCGTAGGGCGCGGACCCGGACCTGCTGCTCGATCGCGTCGCCGCGCCCGGCCGTCCCTCAGAAGATGGCGTCGATGCGCGCGAGGAGGTCGGGGGTGAGTCGCTCGATGACCTCCAGGGCGCCCAGATTCTCGCGGACCTGTTCGACGCGGCTGGCACCGGTGATCACTGTGGAAACATGCGGATTGGACGCGCACCACGCGATCGAGAGCTGCGCCAGGGTGACGCCGAGCTCCGCAGCGATGACGCCAAGCTCGCGCACACGCCGATTGGCGTCTGCATTGGTGACGTCATCCTTGAGCCATCCGTAGCCGGGAAGCGCCGCTCGGCTCCCCGCCGGGATGCCGTCCTGGTACTTGCCGGTCAGGAGTCCGGAGGCGAGCGGGCTCCAGGTGGTCAGGCCGAGACCGATCCGCTCGTAGAGCGGAGCGAACTCCTTCTCCACCTTGTCGCGCTCGAAGAGGTTGTACTGAGGCTGCTCCATGACCGGCTTGTGCAGGTGGTGACGATCGGCAATCTCCCACGCCTCGAGGATGTCGGTCGCGCTCCACTCCGATGTGCCCCAGTACAGGGCACGACCCGACGCGATGATGTCGTGCATCGCTCTGACGGTCTCCTCGATCGGCGTCTCGGGGTCGGGCCGGTGACAGAAGATCAGGTCGAGAAAGTCCAGGCCGAGGCGGCGCAGGGACCCATCGACTGCGTGCAGCAAGTACTTGCGGTTGAGCGTGTTCCGTGTGTTGACCGAGTCGTCAATGCCCCAGAAGAACTTGCTCGAGATCACATACGTGTGCCTCGGCCAGCCGAGTTCGGCGATGGCTTCGCCCATGATGGTCTCGGAACGCCCGCCGGCGTAGACCTCGGCGTTGTCGAAGAAGTTGACCCCCGCGTCGTACGCGGCGGCAAGACAATCGCGTGCACTGCTGCCGGCGAGCTGTGGACCGAAGCTCACCCACGAACCAAACGAGAGCACGCTCAACCGCAGCCCTGAGCGCCCGAGGTGTCGATACTGCATCTCCATGACGAGCGAGCATAGAGCCGGCGCCAGGGGTGGCGACGCGGCTCGGCACCGATGAGTCAGGTCGACGCGCTCACGGGGTGGATCGCGGCGGGGCTCCTCGGCGTGGCCATCGCATCATCGCTCGTGAACCGATGGCGCCTCTCTGCCGGATTGAGCTTCTCGATGGCATGGTTCCGCGCCCACAACTGGCTCGGTGCGGTGGCAACCGTGGCCGGGATCGCGCACTGCCTCTCGTCGGTCACCAGATCCACCCTCCCGGCGGGAGAAGAGCTCGGGATCTGGGCAGGCGCCGCGGCGGTCGGCCTGCTGGTGCTCACGGCGTTCGCGGGCAGCAGCCTGTCCGGTGCCAAACGCGAGCGGCGCATTCGGATCAGGCGCAACCATGTCGCCACAATGTTCGCCGTGCTCGCGGTCGGGATCGTGCACACGGCGCTCAACGGACCGCTCGCCGGCCGATGACCGGCTGCGGCGTGACGCCACACGAACGGGACTCTGGCAAGATTGACCTCCGCACGCGCGCGACGGCGGGAAAGGCTTTGTGATGCGCGATCGTAAGAGGCACGCCGATGACCGAGACGACTGAGGCTGCGTCCCCGCCGGGTGCGGGAGCTCAGCGCGGGGCGCCCACCCCTCCCGCGAGCGAACCGGATCCTCGCCGCTGGCTCGCGCTTGCGAGCGTAATGACCGCTCTGTTCATGGTGCTGCTCGACGTCTCGATCGTGAACGTCGCAATCCCAGCGATCCGGTCAAATCTCGCCGCCAACAACGCCGACATCCAGTTTGTCATCGCGGGCTACGGGCTCGCCTACGCCGTGCTGCTGATCACCGGCGGTCGACTTGGTGACATCTTTGGCAGAAAGCGCTTGTTCATCATCGGGATGTCCGGTTTTGTGATCGCGTCGGCGCTCTGCGGGCTTGCCCAGAGCGCGATCATGCTCGACCTGTCGCGGGTGCTGCAGGGCGCGATGGCGGCAATGATGTATCCGCAGGTGCTCTCGGTCATCCAGGTCACCTTTCCGCCCCAGGAACGCGCGCGCGTTTTCGGCCTCGTCGGCGCGGTGATCGGGATGGCGACCATCACCGGCCCCCTCGTCGGCGGCCTCATCATTCGCGACGACATCACCGGCGGATCATGGCGGTGGATCTTCCTCGTCAACCTGCCGATCGGCATCGGGGCGCTCATCGCCGCCACCCGGCTCATCACCGAGTCGCGTGCCCCCAATGCGACACGCCTCGACGTCGGCGGCGTCATCCTCGCGACCGCGGGCATCCTGTTGCTCGTCTACCCACTCGTCGAGGGACAGGTCGCCGGATGGCCCGCCTGGACGTTCATCTGCATGGCGCTCAGCCCCGTGATGCTGGCGCTCTTCATCCTGTACGAGCGGTCGCTCCCATCGACCCGGTTCCCCCTCGTGCAGCTCTCGCTGTTTCGGATCAGGTCGTTCAGCGTCGGTGTCGCGATCTCTGCGCTGTTCATCGCGGGCATTCCCGCGTTCTTCTTCACCTTCAGCCTGATGCTGCAGGTCGGGCTGGGATTCAGCGCGCTCAACGCGGGGCTGACGACGATCCCCTGGAGCATGGCGTCAGCGTTCGCGTCGTTCATGTCGACGCGAGTGGCGCCGCGACTTGGCAAGTGGACGATCGCGATCGGGTCGGCGCTGCTCGTGGTGGGGATCCTCGGCGTGATCCTCACGCTGCTCATCGTGGGCACGAAGGTCACCGGATGGGACCTGATCCCCGCTTTTCTGATCAGCGGACTGGGCCTCGGCACGGTCATCGCCCCGCTGCTCAACATCATCCTGTCCGGCGTGCCCTCCAGAGACGCCGGATCGGCGTCGGGGGTGCTCACGACGTTCCAGCAACTCGGCGGCGCAATCGGCGTCGCAGTCGTGGGAGTCGTGTTCTTCGGGTTGCTCTCGAGCCGCGCGACGCCGGCAGTGGCTGCTGTGACGCCGCAACTGCAGTCGCAGCTCGCGGCCGCCAACCTTCCTGCGCCACAGGCAGATGCGGCGATCTCGAAGTTCGCCGCCTGCTTCAAGGAGCTCGCGTCGTCGAGCGATCCCACGGCGCCAATCCCGGGGTGTCCGACTGCGAGTGCCACCACATCGAACCCGGTGGACCGGGCATTCGCGGAGGCAGCGCAAACCGCGCTGGCACAGGATTTCGTGACGTCGGTCGAGCGCATCCTTTACTTCAACGTCGGCTTCTGGGCGCTGACAGGCGTTCTGTCGATGCTGCTGCCGCGGGTGCGCCCGCAACCGGTCGCAGGAGCCGCGCACGCCGCTTGACGTGACGACGGGCCGCCGGTTCAGGACGCAGGAACCAGCGGCCCGCGGGGGAGACTAGTTGGCGAGCCCGCAACTCACATTCGAGAAGACGTTGTTCACCGTCTTGCCGAGCGTGGTGAGAATCACGATGACGACGATCGAGATGAGCACAAGGATCAGCGCATATTCGATCATGCCCTGACCCTGCTCGTCGTCTCGGAGCCGTTCTCCGAGCTCGCGGATCCGTTCGCCGACCTCCAAGACCCTGGTGCCCATTCGATATCTCCGATAAGAACTTTCCCCGACCTCACGAGGCGATACGTTCAGATTGACCTGGGTTCTCGAACCCTTCCGGAACGCCGGGTAACAGGGAGTCGCACAATGATTCGCGTTCCGGCGACGTGCTCGTCATCGAGTGTGATGGTGCCTTTGTGGGCAGAAACGATTGCCGCGCAGATCGCGAGGCCGAGTCCGGCGCCACCGGTCTTCCTCGATCGAGACGCATCGCCGCGGGAGAAGCGCTCGAAGATCACTGGACGCATGCTCGGGGAGATCCCTGGCCCGGTATCGGTGATGGAGATCACACACACCCCCGGCGGAGCCGCGCCAAGCGCGAGCGTAACAACCCCACCCTTCGGGGTGTAGCTGAGGGCGTTCTCGAGCAGGTTGTCGAAGAGGCGGCCGAGGAGCAGCGCATCGCCTTCCACGACGCCTTCGCAGTCGAGCTGCTTGGTGATCCTGACCCCCAGCGTCTGCGCGTGACCCTCCCAGCGTGCGTACAACTCCTCGAGGACGTCGCTGATGTCAATCCGCGTCAACGAGGTGATCAATCCACCTGCGTCGCTACGCGACAGCGTCAGGAGCGATTCGGAGACCTTCACGAGCCGTCGCGTGTTCTTGAGGGCGAGTCGCACCGTCTCGGTCAATTCATCCGAGGTTCGCGGCTGAAGCAGGGTGATCTCCAGGTCGCTCTGCAGCGCCGAGAGCGGATTGCGCAGCTCGTGTGCGGCATCCGCGGTGAACCTGCGGAGCTGTTCGGCCATGGCGAGCTGGCTGCGCTCGCGGGCAATCAGCGAACGAACGGTGAGCTCGCTGAGACATGCGGTCACGACAATTGCCACGAACTGGAATTTCGCGGTCAATGGATCGATCGCGCCGGTGAGAGCCGTGGCGACGGTGACGACCACGGCGGCGAGCGTGATCGTCGCCGCGAGCGGGGTCGGCAGGAGCCATGTCGCAAAGAGCACGGCAAGCAGCAGCATGCCGCCCAGGGTCGGGTTGTTCGGCACGGCAGTTTCGATGAGCAGGACGAGGAAGAGCATCGCCGCGCAGCCGAGGAAGGTGGTGACGCGGGCGAGCACGGTGGCGGGTTGGCGAGGAGCGAAGGCGTCACGGCGCCGGACCGCGACGTTCACGCCACCGCCGCGGCTTCGCCGCCGATCAACCTGTAGCCAACTCCGCGACATGTCTCGATCAGCACCGACGCGCGGGCATCGTGCAGCTTGCGGCGCACCTTCCCGGCGTACACCTCGACCAGGCCGGACTCCACCGTCTGCGCATCACCCCACACCGCGTCGTGGATCTGCTCCTTGCTCAACACCTGAGCGGGGTGGCGGAGAAAGAGCTCGAGGATCTCGTACTCTCGCCGCGTCGTCGGCACCACCTCGTCGCCGACCGTCACTTGGCGCGAGGCGCTGTCCATGCTCAGGTTGCCCGCCCTGAGGACCTCGACCTGAGGCGCCATCCGCCTGCGGCTCAGCGCTCGAACGCGGGCGAGCACCTCCTCGAAATGGAACGGCTTGGCGAGGTAGTCGTCTGCTCCCGCGTCGAAGCCGGCGAGCCGGTCCTTGACGTCGTCACGAGCGGTGAGCATGAGGATGGCCGTCGGCGCCCCCTGGAGGCGGAGATGCCGGCACAGACCGATGCCGTCCAAATTGCCGCCGAGCATCACATCGAGGACCGCGACATCGTAGGGGAGCCCGGCACGCAGCGTGTCGACCGCCTCCTCCCCGCTCAGGGCGACGTCGACGGATATCCCGGCCTCCGCCAGGCCGCGGGCGAGGCTTCCGGCGACCTCGGGTTCATCCTCGACGACGAGTACGCGCACCCCGGCATCGTATTCAGCGGCGGCTGCCCGCATTCAATTCGCGAGTGACTCGATACTTGCTTGGATGAATGACGTCATCGCGGCCGATGGGGACCTGGTGATCCGGCGCGTGTGGGATCACACCGATGACTACGAGTGGCTGGCGGCCTGGCGGAACAGTCCCCATGTCAAGGAGTGGTGGGACCCGGACGAGCCAGACGTCACGGCGGATGCGGTGGCTGCCGAGTTCGCCACGCGCGCCGGAGGTGAGCTGACGGCCTCGTGCATCATCGAGCTGGGCGGCGAGCCGGTCGGCTTCATCCAGTTCTACCCCTGGGACGCCGAACGGGAGTACCTGGCCGAGATCGGGGTGCGCCTGCCCGAGGGATCCTGGGGACTGGACATCTTCGTCGGCGATGCCTCCCTCATCGGCACCGGCACAGGTTCGCGGACCGTCAGGCTGCTCTGCGACCACCTCTTCGCCGAAGGGCCTGCGACCGCCGTCGCCCTCATCACCGAGGCAGGCAACGCCCGTGCGCACGCCGCGTACACCCGCGCCGGGATGCGCGTGTGGGGTGAGCCCTTCCTCGACACCGACACCCGGGGTGGTCAGCGCGTCAACTCGATCCTCATGATCCGTGACCGGCCCGGTGAAACAGCTGGCGGGCGATGATCTCGCGCTGGACCTCGGACGCCCCCTCATAGATGCGGGTGCCGCGCACCTCGCGGTAGAGGTGCTCGAGGAGGTGTCCGCGCTCGAGGGCCCTGGCACCATGCACCTGGATCGCCACATCGATGGCGAGCATCGCGCTCTCGGTGGCGAAGAGCTTCGCCATCGCGGCAGCCTCGGTGTTGGGCAGGATGCCGGCATCCTGCGCGGCCGCTGCCGAGTGGACGAGCAGCCGCGACGCCTGGACTCGGGTGGCGACGTCGGCGAGCTGATGGCTCACCCCCTGCAGGCTGGACAGCGGCCCGCCGAAGGCCTGACGGTGTGCGGCGTGTGTGACCGCCGCATCGAGTGCAGCCTCGGCCATGCCCACGGCGCAGGCGCCGACGCTCGGCCGGAAGAGGTCGAGGGTGCGCATGGCGACCCCGAATCCGTGGTCGACCTCGCCGAGAACGCTGCCTGCGGGCACGCTGACCCCGTCGAATCGAAGCCGGCCGATCGGGTGGTCGGCGATGAAGGGGATTGCCTCGCCGCTCAGACCGGCGCTTTCGCGGGGAACCGCGAAGGCGGTGATGCCCTTCGCACCGGCGCCCGCCGAGGTCCGCGCAAAGACCGTGTAGATGTCCGCATCGGGGGCGTTGGAGATGAAGATCTTCTCCCCGGTGAGCCGGAAGTCCCCCCCGTCGGCCTCGGCGGCGAGTGCGAGCGCGGCCACGTCGGACCCCGCGTCAGGCTCTGTCAATGCGAAGGCGGCAACCGCCTCCCCGGAGGAGACGCGCGGGATCCATCTCTTGACGATCTCAGTGCGACCGGCAGCCAGGATCGGATGCGCGCCGAGCCCCTGGAGTGCGAACGCCGTCTCGGCCTCCGTCGAATACCGCGCAAGGCCTTCGCGAATCAGGCAGAGGGTCAACGCCGGCACCTCGCGGCCCGCCGCGAGCACCTCAGGAACGAGCCCGTGCGTCGAAAGTGCCGCAACCAGCTCCCTGTTGACGGTGCCCGGCACCCCGGTATGCGCGATCGGGGCGAGGATATCTCTCGCCAGCATCTCGCTCCTCACCAGGAGCTCACGTTGGGATCCGGTCAGATGCGCATATGTAGCGCTCACGCGATGACTGCGACGCCCACGAGCTCGACCAGCGCGGCCGGGTCGAACAGCTCGGTGATCCCGAGCACCGCCATCGCGGGATACCTGCGCCCGAAGTGGGTGCGCCAGACGCTGCCGAGCTCGGCGAGCGAAGCCCGATACCCGGCGAGATCGGTCACGTAGATCTGCAGGGACACGAGATCGTCGGGCTGGCCTCCGGCGGCATGAAGCGCGGCAATCAGGTTTCGCGCCGCCAGGTCGAACTGCTCGACGATGGTGCTCCCGAAGATGGCGCCGTCCATGGCCTGCGCCGTCTGCCCGCCGAGGTGGACGGTTCTTCCTGCTGCAGCGACGACCGCGTGGGCGTATCCAACCGGAGTGGGCAGATCCGGTGCGGTGATGATCTCGTGGCCCTTCTCGGTCATCGGCCCTCCCACACCGGGGCGCGGCCCTCGGACCAGGCCCGGTGGAATTCTGCATGGTCACGGCTGCCCATGAGGAGCGCCTGGGTCGTCGCATCGAGTTCGAGAGAGCCCGCGAGTTCCATATCGAGCTCGCGGGTGAGCAGCACCTTGGTCGCCGAGTAGGCGAGCGCCGGGCCGTCAGCAAGGCGGCGGGCCATCGTCAACGCGGCCTCCGTCAGTGCCTCGTCGTCGACCACCGCCGTCGCAAGGCCGATCTCGAGCGCCCGCCCCGCGTCGACCGGCTCCCCGAGGAGCAGCAGCTCAGTGGCACGCCCCAGCCCGATCACCCGCGGCAGCAGATATGCCGACCCCATGTCCGCGCCCGCCAGTCCCACCTTGGTGAACAGGAACGCAAAGCGTGCCGACCGCGCCAGGAGCCGGAGATCCGACGCCAGAGCGATCACCGCCCCGGCACCGGCCGCGACCCCGTTGACCGCGGCAATCACCGGGAGCGGGAACTCGCGAAGCGCCCGGACGACGGATCCTGTCATGCGCGTGAACTCGAGAAGGTCACCCGCCTGCATCGATCGCAGCGCGCCGATGATCTCGACGACGTCTCCCCCCGAGCAGAAGCCACGTCCCCTGCCGGTGATCACGAGAACGCGTGCGTCGCCGCGATGGGGCAGCTCGGCGAGCAGGTCACGCAGATCCGCATAGACGTCGAAGGTGAGCGCCCCGAGCTTCTCGGGACGCGCCAGCGTGATCGTCGCAACGCCGTCCGACACGTCGAAGTCGAAGTGCTGCCAGCGGTCCGTGAAGCCGGCCGAGGCACGGAATCGAGTCATGCCTGACGGCCCTCCGCCTCACCGGCCGAGCCGGGCCTGTCGGTTTCGGGGCTCGCCCGGCGCAGCGCGCTGCGATCGATCTTGCCCGAGCCAGTTCGCGGCAGATCGGGGACCAGATGGACCTCGCGCGGGACCTTGTGCGGGGCGAGGCGCTCACGCACGAATCCCTGCAACTCCTCCGCGGTCACCGTGGCGCCGGATTTGACAGCTACCCACGCGCAGGCGCGGGACAGGCCGTCGTGTGCAGCGGCGACGACAGCGCACTCGACCACGTCGGGGTGGGTGACCAAGCAGCGCTCGATCTCCGCCGGCGCCACCCAGATGCCGCCGATCTTGAGGAGATCGTCAGCCCGTCCGCGATAAAGGAAATAGCCGGCGTCATCGCGCTCCACGAGGTCCCCGCTCATGACCAGGTCCCGTGCGAAGGTTCGTTCCGAGGCTGCGGCATCCTCCCAATACATGAGCGCAGCGCTCTCGCCACGCACCCAGAGCCGTCCGATCTCCCCATCGGGCAGCGGCTCGTCGTGGTCGTCCACGATCTCGGCGGCGTACCCGGGGACGACTTCACCGACACTGCCCGGGCGCACCCGGCCCGGTCGGTTCGAGATGTAGATGTGGTAGGCCTCGGACGACCCCATCCCGTCGAGCACCTCGATGCCGAACGCGTCATTCCAGCGATGGTGGAGCGGTTCCGGCAGCGCCTCGCCGGCGGATGTGCACAGGCGGAGACAGCTGAGGTCCCGGGCGGCGGCGCTGGGGTGGTCGAGCATTGCCTGCATCATGGTCGGCACGTTGACCAGGATGGTCGGCCGGTACCGCGCGATCAAGTCGAAGATGAGCTCGGGGGTGGTTCGTTCGGCAAAGATCACCCCGGTCGCGCCGACGCCGAAGGGGAAGAGCGCCGCAAGATCACGTGCATAGCCGAAGAACAGCTTCGGCACCGGGAGGACGACGTCATCGGCGCTGATGTCGAGCACGCCTCGCGCGTAGCCGGCATAGCTCGCCAGCGGGCTCCGTGCCGTGTGCACGCACGCTTTCGGCCTTCCCGTGCTGCCCGTGGTGAACTTCCAGATCGCTATGTCGTCCGGCCGCCTTGTCGCTGGCTGGAGGGTCGCCGCCTGGCGCGAGACGAGCGAACCGAAGGACACCTCCAACTCGCGGAGCTCGACTCCGTCGGCGTCGACCACCAGGAGGAGCGGACGTCTGCGCGTGGCCGCCGACGCTTCGCGCATACGCTCGATGGTGGTGCCGTCGACCACGACAACCGCGGCGGCGGTGTAGTCAATGTAGTACGCATAGTCCTTCGGCTGCAGAAACGTGTACACCTCGGCCGTCACGGCCCCGATCTTCTGGACCGCATACCACGTGGCGACAAACTCGACCGAGTCCGCGAGCGCGAGGAGGACTCGGTCATCCGCGTGCACGCCGAGTTCCAACAGCGCGTTGCCGGCGCGGTTGGTGAGCTCCGCAAGCTGCTCGTACGTGCAGGTCCCCGCAGGCCCCACCAGGGCGGTTCGCCCGCCCCGCCCGTCGCTTACAGTGCGGTCGAGGAACGCGGTGGCCAGGTTCACCCCGGTCCCGGTCCCACCCACGGTGTTCACGGCGTGGGGTCGCTCGCAGCCTGTTCGCGAATCAGGTCGATCAGGAGGCGCGAGAGCGTCGCCAGGGTCGCCTCACCCTCCGCCGCGGTGGCCTCAGCCGGAGCCCCGCAATACGCCCGGTCCATGCCCATCGCCAGGAAGTCGGTCTGACCCGCGGCCATGGCAGCGGGCATGTTCAGCTCGTACGCGGGCAGCCGCCGCATGATCTCGACTTCGACCAGGTCGGGTCGCGTCGAGAGGACCAACGACGTCTCGTAGCGCCCCGCGTGGGCGGCGCCGCTCTGGAACTCGGGCGTGAGCTGCGCGGCCACCGCTCGGCGAGTGATATCGAGCAGACCAACCTTGGCGTCCACCGCGGCCCTGCGCAGGGTCTCGACCTGGGCGGGCTCGAAGTGGCTGTTGACGATCACCTGGTGGCGAAACCCCTGAGCGCGCAGTGACGCGCAGACCTCGAGCACGATTGCGTGGAGCGTGCCCTCGCTGATCGTGACCGCGCCCGTGAAGGCCGCCGAGTACCGGGTCACGCCGAACGCGATCTCGGGAAGCACGAACGCCCGTACCGTGCGATCGCCGGAGAGAGCCATGGCCGCCCGCTCGCAGATCGCCGTGGAGATGATCGAATCAGTCCCCAGCGGAGCGTGCGGCCCATGTGGCTCCACGGCCCCGACGGGCAGCAGCAGCACCGGCACGGGGCCTGCGTCGAGCAGCGCCCGCGCCCGCGGTGACGTCAGATCGGCGAAATGAATCGATGCAGGCATGCTGAGGACGCCACATTCACGAGGTTCCACACTTTACAGTTGCGCCCAGACTCAGATGCGAATTGCGGTTGTCGGGGGCGGGCCGGGCGGACTGTATTTCGCGGCGCTCAGCAAACAGCTGGATCCGAGCCACGAGATCACCGTCTGGGAGCGCAACGCCGACGACGACACGTTCGGCTTCGGCGTGGTGTTCTCGGACGAGACGCTCGGCGGCATCGAGCACGCCGACCCCACGATCCACGACGCGATGTCACGAGAGTTCGCGCGGTGGGACGACATCGACATCCATTACCGCGGAGAGGTGATCACGTCCGGCGGCCACGGATTCGCGGCGATGAGCCGCAAGCGGCTGCTCGAGATCCTGCATGCGCGGTGCGTCGACCTCGGGGTGACGCTGATCTTCAACACCGAGGCCCCATGCGCCGACGAGCTCGCCGCGACGCACGACCTGGTCGTCGGCGCGGACGGGGTGAACTCGCCAACGCGAACGCGCTACGCGGAAACCTTCCGTCCGACACTGGATGTGCGCCGCTGCAAATTCATGTGGCTGGGGACCGATCTCGTGTTCGACGCCTTCAAGTTCTACATCGTCGAGACGCCACACGGCGTCATGCAGATTCACGGGTATCCGTACGACGCCACGGGCAGCACCTTCATCGTCGAGATGAATGATGCGGTCTGGCGGCGTGCGGGGTTCGAGGTACTCGCCGGGCGCGCGTTCGCTCCCGGGGAGAGCGACCTTGCGAGTATCGCCGAGATCCAGCGCCTCTTCGACCCGATCCTTGATGGTCACGCGGTGCATGCGAACAACTCGAAGTGGATCAGCTTCGCCACCGTTCGCAACCAGTGCTGGCATCGCGGCAACGTGGTGCTCCTCGGTGATGCCGCGCACACCGCGCATTTCTCGATCGGATCGGGAACCAAGCTCGCGATGGAGGATGCGCTGGCACTTGCCGCCTGCCTGCACGAGCACGGGACCATCGCGAATGCGCTCGAGGCGTACGAGGCGGAGCGCACACCGGTCGTGGTGTCGACCCAGCGAGCCGCACAGGCGAGCCTCGAGTGGTTCGAGCGTCTCGGGCAGTACGTGCACCAGGCGCCGCCTCAGTTCGCCTTCAACATCCTCACCCGGAGCCGGCGCGTCACGTACGACAACCTCCGCCTGCGCGACCCGGAGTTCGTCAGCGATGTTGTCGACTGGTTCGCCGGTCAGGTTGATGCACAGCATCCGCAACGTTCTGGAGCGTTGACTCCGCCGATGTTTCAGCCATTCCGGCTTCGCGACCTCGAGCTGAAGAACCGCGTGATCGTTTCGGCGATGGACATGTACTCGGCTCTCGACGGCATGCCCAACGACTTCCACATGGTGCACCTGTGCAGCAAGGCCCTCGGGGGCGCCGCCCTGGTGATGACCGAGATGGTCTGTGTGTCCGCGAACGGGCGGATCACTCCCGGCTGCACCGGCATGTACGCGCCGGAACACGAGCTCGGTTGGCAACGCATCGTGGACTTCGTGCACGAGCGAACCACCGCGAGGATCGGGCTGCAGCTCGGGCATTCAGGACGCAAGGGGTCGACGCGGCTCATGTGGGAGGGGATGGACGAGCCGCTCCCGGAAGGGAACTGGGAGGTGATGGGGCCGTCGCCGATCCCCTACTCCAGCGCCAACCAGGTGCCGCGCGAGCTGAGCCACGATGAGATGTCAGAGATTCGCGAGCACTTCGTCCGGGCGACCGCCGCCGCGGAGAGGGCGGGGTTCGACCTCCTCGAGTTGCACTGCGCACACGGATATCTCCTCTCCAGCTTCATCTCGCCGATTTCGAATCAGCGTACGGACGAGTACGGCGGCAGCCTGCACAACCGGCTGCGTTTTCCGCTCGAGGTCTTTGCCGCCATGCGCGAGGTCTGGCCGGCACACAAGCCGATGACCGTGCGCATCTCCGCAACCGACTGGTGGCCTGGAGGCACCGACGCGGACGATGCGGTCGAGATCGCACGCGCATTTGCCGCGCATGGAGCCGATGCGATCGACGTCTCGACAGGGCAGGTGACCAAGGACGAACAACCGGCATTCGGCCGCTCATACCAGACGCCGTACGCGGATCGAATCCGCAACGAGCTGGGCATCGCGACGATTGCGGTCGGCGTCATCTCCTCGGCTGACGACGTGAATTCACTGGTGCTCGCCGGTCGCGCCGATCTCTGTGCTCTCGCGCGCGCTCATCTCTACGACCCGCAGTGGACCCTCCACGCCGCCGCCGACCAGGGGTATTTCGGACCAGGCGCCGAGTGGCCGGACCCATTCAAGGCCGGCAGTCGCAAGCCGCAGGCCGGGCGCGCGGACGGCCCCAAACCCAGGTTGCAGCTCATCCGCGAAGGCAGGCCACAGACGCGACACAGCCGCTGGCGCCCGTCAGCGCCGTCATGAGCCGGCGAGGTCGCGCAGCTTGAGAGTCGTGTTCCAGTTTCGTTGCGTCACGCGCACGCCGAGGGTGCGCTCCCAGTCGGGCAGGGTCGTACCCATGACCCCGTTGGGCAGGCGCACGTAGATCGCGCGGTCGCCGAACGCGAACTCGTCGGGCATGCAGGCCTCACGGTCGACACCTGCCAACACTGACGCCGCCGGCTGAGCGCTGAGGAAGGCGACGTGCAGCTTGCTCGTGTCCGCGCCGGGCGTGACGAAGGGGTTGGCGTCGACCACCTTCGCGAATTCGGCAGCCGTGCGCACCATGACCACCACATCCATGCCGAAGTCACCCTTGATGCGCGCCGAGATCTCGCGCTCGAGCGGCTCGGCGTTGCTCCGCGCGGACGTGAAGATCGCATTGCCACTCTGCCCATGAGTCCGGACCTCACCGTGGCCGATCGATTCGAGCATCGCGCGCAGATCCGCCATGGTGATCCGCTTGGCCCGTCCGACGTTGATGCCGCGCAACAACGCCACCCAGGTGACGCTCATGACGCCGGCAGCAGCGGGAGGTCGGCGAATGCCGCCGCCACGCTGTCAAGGAACCATTTACGCTCGCGCGCCATGAAGAACAGATGCCCACCGCCGAATGTCACGATCTGCGACCCAGCGATGCCCTGACGCATCTTCAGAGCCTCGCGCAGCGGGGCGATCTTGTCCCTCCTCCCATGGAGAATGGTGGTAGGGACATGGATCTCGCTGAGGCGGTCGATGCAATCGTATGCGCGCGAAGCCTCGCGCTGGCGGTTGAACGCGTAACGTGGCTGCGGATGCTTCCCGCGGAATAACAGGGTCCCGACGATGCCCAGCATCTCCATCCGGGATGTCGGCGAGCCCGGTGGCCTCGCTGTCGCCATGGTGCTCACGAGAATGAGCCCGCCTACGCGCTCCGGATGTTCCAGTGCAAGGTCGAGTGCGATGCGCCCACCCATCGACACCCCGATCACGGTCGCATGCGACATGCCGGCTGCCTCCATGAGCCCGTCGGTGTCATTGGCCATCATCGGAATCGAATAGGGGGCATCGGGCTTGTCGGAGCGTCCTGCGCCGCGGTTGTCGAAGGCGAGCACCCGGTGCGTCTGGGCACACCAGTTGATCATCCACTCCCACTCGGACAGATCGTTCGCGAGGCCGCCGATCAGCACCAGTGGCTCGCCGGAGCCGTGGATCTCGTAGTACATGTCGATGTCGCCGACGTGCGTCATGGTCACGATCAGGCTCCCTGGCGCATCGCCAGATGCTCGAGCACCAGGCGGTTGACGATGTCAGGTTGCTCGACGTTCATCAGGTGTGCCGCGTGGGGAACCACCGCGGTCTCGGCATCACGGAACGATGCGCCGAACAGCACGGCACTTGCTGCCGGAACGACTGGATCCTCCGCTCCGGCGATGATCAGCGTGGGCGCATCCACTCTGTGAATGGCGGTGCGCAGGTCACACGCCGCAAGCGCCTCGCAACACGCCGCGTAGCCTTCGGCGTCCATGGCGGTGAGGGCTTCGACGTAGCCGCGCAGCGTCTTCGGGTGCTCCCGCGCAAACCGGTCGGTGAACCAACGAGCCACCACACCGTCGGCAACGGACCCGATGCCGTGTGCCCGTACCGCCGCCGCCCGCTCGGTGAGCGTGGCAGCCGGCTGCAGGCGCGAAAGGGTCGCCATGACCACGAGGCTGCTGATCCGATCCGGGTGATTCGCGGCGAGCCAGAGACCGACCATGCCTCCAAGCGACACGCCGCAGAACGACACTGTTCGCGCGCCGAGCTTGTCGATCAACGAGAGAACATCCGCGCCCATGTCGTCGACGCTGTACGGGCCTGGCGGTGCGGGCGATGCGCCGAGGCCACGATGATCGTAGAGCAGCAGAGCGTGATGCGTTGCAAGCGGATGTTGCGCGTCCCACATTGATCGGGTGGTGCCGAGTGCGCTGCTCATCACCAGCATCGGGTTGTCGCGATGGCCCATAACGGTGTACGCGAGCTCTACGGTCATGCGGGCGCGGAGGCGGACACTCAGGCTTCGAGAATCACGGCCAGACCCTGACCGACGCCGATGCAGATCGCGGCGAGACCATACCCGCCGCCACGGCGTCGCAGCTCGTGCGCGAGGGAACCGATGATGCGTGCCCCGGAACATCCGATGGGATGGCCGATCGCGATCGCTCCGCCGTTCGGGTTCACCTTCTCGGGGTCCAGCTCCGGCCAGTCGCGCAGGCACGCCAGCGACTGCGCCGCGAACGCCTCGTTGAGCTCGACCACCGCCAGGTCACTCCACCCGATCCCGGCGCGACGGAGCGCAGCGTTGGCGGCCGCAACCGGCCCGATGCCGTACAGGGGAGGCTCGACCGCGCTCACGCCACGCGCAACGATTCGTGCAAGTGGCACGCGGTCGACGCGCCGTGCGCCCTCCGCGTCGGCCAGCAGCAATGCCGCGGCTCCATCGTTCAGCGGCGACGCGTTGCCCGCGGTCACCGTGCCGTCGGGACGGAACGCCGGGCGGAGGGCGCGCAGCGCCTCGAGCGAGGTCTCGGCGCGGATGCACTCGTCACGGCGCAGGTCGGTCCCCTCCACCGCAACGACCTCACCGTCGTACCTCCCCGCATCCCAGGCCGCGGCCGCACTGCGATGACTTCGAAGGGCAAACGCATCCTGCTCGTCACGGCTGATCGCGTACTTCGACGCCAGCAGCTCCGCCCCCTCGCCGAGGGAGATCGTCCAGCTCGCGGGCATGCGCGGGTTGACCATGCGCCAGCCGAGCGTCGTCGAGAACATCGTCTCGTTGGTGCGTGCATAGCCGCGTTCGGGCTTGAGCACGACCCAGGGAGCGCGGCTCATCGATTCGACCCCGCCGGCGATGCAGATCGAATGGTCGCCGACTGCGATCGCCCGGCTCGCCGCGATCACCGCCTCGAGCCCCGAGCCGCAGAGCCGGTTGACCGTCGAGCCAGGGACCGTCGGCGGCACGCCCGCGAGCAGCAGCGCCATGCGCGCGACGTTGCGATTGTCCTCACCAGCGCCGTTGCCGTCACCAAAGACAACGTCACCAATGTCGGCCGGGTCAAGCGCCGGACTGCGCCGTATCAGCGCGGAGATGACACCGGCTGCCAGGTCGTCCGGACGTACGCCGGCGAGTGCGCCGCGGTGCCGGCCGATCGGCGTGCGAACCGCATCCAGGACGAAGACGTCCCCGCTCACGCGTCCTTGGTCGCCTCGAGCCGGCGGAGAACGCCGAGCTCCTCGTCGGTGGGCGGATCGGTGGTCGCGAGGTCGGGTGAAACCGCGAGTATCCAGCCGGTCGCCGCGCGTGCGTCGCCGGCAGTCGATCCCGGGTGCACGCTCACGAGGGTCAGCTCGCACGTCTCCGGGTCTGGTGCGAGCATGCCGAAGTCAGTGATGACAACCCGCGGTCCGGATCCGATGAGGCCTAACCGCTCGCGATCGCTGGCGCCGTACCCAAATCCCATCGACGTGACGAAGTCGACGCGCTCGACAAACGCCCGTGGTGACTGGCGGAGGACGACCACCACCTCGCGACATGACGCGGCGATCTCGGGGGCGCCTCCGGCTCCGGGGAGCCGGATCTTGGGGTGACGATAGTCGGCGCCGATCACCGTTGTGTTGATGTTGGCGTAGCGATCGATCTGCGCAGCGGTGAGAAACCCGATGTCGATCCGGCCGGGTTGCAACCAGTAGTTGAACACCTCGGGCACACTGACCACGGTGTCAGCGGTTTCCGCGAGGATGCCGTCACCGATCGACAGTGGCAGCCGGTCGGGTTTGGCTCCGATCGTGCCCGACTCGTAGATGAGCACGACGTCGGGTGCGTGGGTCGCGCGCGCAAGGTTAGCCGCAGTGCTCGGCAACCCGATGCCGACGAAGCAGACGTTCCCATCGTGCAGCTGACGCGCGGCGGCGACGGTCATCATCTCGTCAGCCGTGTACGCCGTGGTCATGCGGCGGGCACCCGGCGCATGACGTTCTCGTCCATCCATGCAAGGAACGTGTCTCGATCCTTGCTGATCGCGTCCCACGCCGTGTAGAACGCGTTGTCGCGAAGCGAATATCCCTGCGCGTACGACGGATGGGTGCCGCCGGGCGCCACCGCGACGTACGTTGTCGAAAAGGCAGGAAGCACGACCTCCTGTGGCTTGGGATCGAGACTGTCGACAATTTCCTCGACGGTGATCAGCGAGCGTTTCGCGGCGAGCACGGCCTCCTTCTGCACGCCGAGGATGCCCCACATCTGCACGTTGCCCCTCCGGTCGGCGCGCTGTGCGTGAATGATCGTCACGTCGGGAGTGAGCGCCGGAACAGCCGTGAGCACCTCGCCTGTGAAGGGACACGTGATCGGCCGGATTGCGTCCGTCTGCGCGGGAAGGTCGGTACCGACGTACCCGCGCAGCACCGCGAACGGAAGTCCGCTTGCTCCCGCGAGGTAGCGGTTTGCCATGCCCGCGTGGCTGTGCTCCTCCAGCTCCAGTGGGAGCGGCCAGGAGTTTTCGACCGCGTCCCGGAACCTGTGCAGCGAGCCCACGCCCGGGTTGCCACCCCACGAGAAGATCAGCTTCGACGCGCACCCCATGCCGATCATCTGGTCGTAGATGAGATCCGGGGTCATCCGCACCAGGGCGAGACCGCGCCTTCCCTGGCGAATGATCTCGTGCCCGGCGGCGAATGGAATGAGGTGGGTGAAGCCCTCCATCACTAGCGTGTCGCCGTCGTGCACCAGCGCGGCGATGCCCTCGGGCAGCGAGACGAACTCAGCCATGTTCACAAATCCACATGTTCGCGTAGCGCACACTCGTATCCGCAACTACAATACGGCGTTCGCGGTGGCGCGCGGCCTCGAGAGCGTCGTGGAGAATATCGTGAGGTACGAATGGGCAACGACGTGACGGCAACCAGCGCGAGCGCGAACGCGCTGACAAGTCAGGTGATCGACCGGCTGGACGCGTGTCCCGATCCAAGGCTCCGCGAGCTGGTCAGGGAACTCGTCGCCCATCTGCACCAATTCGCTGTGGAGCAGGCGCTCACCGACTCCGAGTGGATGGAGGGCATACGATTCCTCACCGATGTCGGCCAGACGTGCACCGCGCAGCGTCAGGAGTTCATCCTGCTGTCGGACACGCTCGGGCTCTCGATGCTCGTTGATCTCATCAACCACGGCGCGGGGAGCGGCGCGACGGAGTCGACGGTGCTCGGGCCGTTTTACGTCGAGGGTTCACCGTGGCGAGCCGACGGCGACGCGATAACGGACGACCTCGGAGCGAATCCCCTGCTCGTCACGGGGCACGTGCGTGACACCGCCGGCCGGCAGCTGCCCGGTGCCACGGTCGACGTGTGGCAGAACGCCACCAACCAGTTGTATGCGGTGCAGGATGCCGGCCAGTCCCCGGACAACCTTCGCGGCAGGTTTCGCACCGACGACACCGGCCAGTTCTCCTTCCGCACGGTGCGACCGGTGGACTACCCGATCCCGGACGACGGTCCCGTCGGCCGGATGTTGCGGGCAACCGGCCGGCATCCGTGGCGCCCCGCGCACATCCACTTCATCGTGTCAGCTGATGGGCACCACTCGGTGACCACCCACATCTTTGATTCCGAGAGCCCGCACCTCAGCTCGGACGTGGTCTTCGGTGTCAAGCCGTCGCTTGTGCGGACGCTCGTGGTGCACGACCCGGCGATTGAGGACGCGCCCCCGGGCATCCGGGGACGCTGGTACACGGTGGATATCGAGGTGGCGCTCGAGCCCGCTGTTGCAGCGGCGTCGAGCTAGCCTGCGGGCTGCGCCTCGTCCTCCAAGTGCTGCTGCATCCTGCGCATGCCGCGCAGCCAGCGCTCCGAGTTGTCGGTCTTGCGCTGCATCCATGTCTGTGCGATCGGATCGGAGAGCACGAGAAACTGCTCCGCACGCACCGCGTCGACGACGGCTGCGGCGACGTCCTCGGGTTCCTTGATCGGCCCGGCCACTGAGGCTGCGAAGCGCGGATCGGCACGCTCCAGCATCGGTGTCCTCACGCCCAGCGGTGCCAGCAGCGATACGCGGATACCTCGATGGTGGTATGTGATCGAGAGCCATTCCGCCAGCCCGACCACCGCATGCTTGGTGGTCGCGTAGGTGACGTTACCGTGGCTGGTGAGGATGCCCGCCATCGAAGCTGTGTGCACCAGGTAGCCGCTTCCGCGCGCGAGCATTGCCGGCAACACGGCTCTGACCGCATACACATGGCCCATGACGTTGATCGCCCACTGCTCGTTCCACACATCGGGTTCGGTGGTGAGGATGTCGCCGCCGGTCGCAACGCCGGCGTTGCTGAAGCAGATGTCGATCGGTCCGAGGCGCGCGGCGACATCGGCGGCCATCGCGTTGACCGAAGCCTCGTTGCTGACGTCAGTCGTGACGGCGATCCCATCGACCTCTGACGCGACCGCCTCGCAACCTTCCCCGTCTCGATCCACCACCGCGACCTGCGCGCCCGCGGCGGCAAACGCTCGACACGACGCGGCCCCGATGCCACTGGCCCCGCCGGTGATGACGGCGACCTTCCCGCTCAGTTCCATGGTCAGTGCTTGACTTCCTCCGGAGTCTCATACCAGCGCATCCGTTCACCCACGCGGCTGCGCAGTCGCCATGCCCTTGACTTCGGAGCCGCCTCGCTCGCCTGCAGGAGCATGGTGATCTGAGCCGCGACATCATGGGGGACCCCGGGCAGGGGCTCTTCCGTCCACAGCTCCGCAACCTTCTGCGCATTTCGTTCGACGGTGTGGCAGAACCCCCAGTCCCTCCCCAGGACCGAGCGCACCCGGGGAAGGCTGATGCCCTCCGCATCGCCGTCGTCCTCGGTCATCGCGTGGTCGGCGATGAGGCAGAGCGTGTCGCCGAGGTCCTTCCGATTGATCTCCCAGACCTGAAGCTTGGTGAGCAGCAGGTCCGCCAGGGTGATGGTCGGCGCGGGCCCATCGAGCCGGCCGCGCAGGTCGAGCTTGTGCGACATCACCAGTTCATCGATGACCACGTCGATGGACCAGCGGCCCGCCGGCTCGCCGTAATAGAGGCGGGTGGCTCCGTGGAGCCCGTTGAAGAACTGGTCGGGGAGATACCCCTGGGTCATAAGGAGTGCCTTGAACTTGTTGGCAGTTGCAGCGCTGATGGCGAAGTCCATGTCGTCGTACGAGCGCGCGAACGGTCCGTCGTGCACGCTCGGACAGCGCAGCCAGATCGCCAGTCCACCGATCAGCCGCGCGGAGAGCCCCAGGGCGACCGACGCATCCGCAAGCCGCTTCGCCTCGTCGCGGATGTCGGAAAGGATCGGCGTCTCGTGGTCCGCCATCAGCGGGATCCCATCAGCATCCGGACATGGTAAGGGCGGCCGGTGGTATCACCGGCCGCCCTTCCAGCCAGGGGCAGAGTCGCTCACTCCGGCGGGAGTTCCTTGTAGACGAACCCGATGTTCACGCCCTGCCGGGCGCGTATGAAGCGCGGAACGTAGTAGAGGAGCGCGCCACCCACGATCAGTGCGGCGAGCCAGGCGGGGATCCACCAGAAGTCGGCGCGGTTGCCGTTCATGACCGAGAGTGGATTGATGAACGAGATGGCGATGATGCCGACGAATTCCAGAATCGACAGCGTGCCGACGATGTAGAGCACCGGTATTCCGAGGAATTTCACGTTGGCCGGCGACGCCTGGTACAGGTCGGGTCGTCGTATCGGCAGCGCAATTGCCGCCAGGCCGACGATGATCACCGCGAGAGAGCCGGCGAGAACGATCAGTCCGAGCACGAGTTGGAACTGGTTCCCGTAGACGCTCCAGATCACCAGCGCGGCAATGATCACGTTGGTGACGATGATCGCGTTGACGGGCGAATGGGTCCGCTCGTTGACGTTGGCGAGGCTCTCGGGCATGAGCCGGTCGAACGACCATGCGAAGAAGGACCTGATCGGCATGAACGTGTTCGCGATCATGGAGGGGAGGGACCAGAACAGGAACGAGCCCATGATGATCACGGTCAGGATCGGCGTGTTGAAGACCAGCGATGCGAGGAAGGGATAGAACGGCCCGGACGGGATGTGATACGCGGCATTGCCCGCGGAGTTGAGCGCGTACACGAAGTTGTAGCCCGCGACCCGGAAGAGCAGCAGGACGCCGATGACCAGCAGGACGGTGTCCCACCCGAGCGCCCCGAACATCACCGACAGCTGACGGCGGCGGTTCGAAGCGCTCTTCAGCTCGCCGGACATGTACACCGACCAGAAGTTCCACATCATGAAACCCTGGATCGAGAAGAGTGTCGGCAGGGTCGCGCTGAAGTTCCAGAAGTTCGGTGCCGCCCCCGCCGCTCCGGGCGCCCCTTTGATCACCGCCGCGACGTTGCCGCCACCAAAGCTCTTGTTGAGGGTGTCGAAGTGCGAGAAGAAGTCGCCCTGGCTGCCGATGAGCAGCACGATGAACGCCACCAGCGTCCCCGCCATGGCGATGATGAAGGAGTAGTTCTGCCAGCGGAAGGTTGCCTTGGTACCGCTGATGAGGATGAGCGTCTGCAGCGCGACCATGAAAAGCGACGCTCCGAGGATCCAGCTGTTGTTGGTCTGGAACGACGTCCCCCAGCTGATCAGCGTGTTGTTGTTGGCGAACGAACCCAGCGCAACCAGCACCGGGCCGAGTGCAAGCAGCGAGAAGAACTTCGCGAAGAAGGCGGCCCCGAGGAGACCGCCCATGATCATGCAGAGGTTGGAGATCAGTGCCAGCGGTGGTGAGAGCACGCGACTGACCCAGACGTAGTCGCCTCCCACTCTCGGCATGCTTGCCCCAAGCAGCGCGAACATGATCAGGACGGGGATGTTGATGATCGCGACGAGGATGAGGACGCCGACGACATCCGCGCCGGGGAACGCGACCAGCGCGAAGAAGATCGAGTACGCGATCGTCGATCCCACCGGCGCCGAGATCACCGCATTGAAGATCGTGGCATCGACTGCCGAGGCCGAGCGCACCAGCCCCGTGCTGTTGCGGACGAACAGCCTGCTCGAGGTTGCCATTGCGACCCTCCGGCGGTCCACCGCCACCAACTTGACACACGCGTCGAAAACCTGCAGAGTTTGAACACAATCGAACACCAGTGTCAAGAGGCTCATGGACACGGAGGCACAACTTCCGGTCAAGACCCGACAAACTCATGAGCAGTCGACACAAGTAGTTCCACGGAGGAGACGCCCAAGGTGTTAGCCGTCGAGCGGCGCTTGAAGGTGCTGGAGCGGGTCGCGGAAGACCAGGCGATCGAGGTCAGCACGCTTGCGCGGGACTTCCAGGTCAGTGAGATGACGATCCGGCGCGACCTGCGCCGGCTGGAACGCGATGGTTTCGTCCGCCGGACCTACGGGGGCGCAACGACACGACTGGTACGTACGTTCGAGGTCGGCGCCAACGCGCGAACGCTCCACCACGCCAGGGAAAAGCGTCTCATCGCGAAGCGCGCCGCCGAGCTGACCGTGGGCGTGCGCGCGATGTTCCTCGGCATCGGCACGACGGTCGAACACTTTGCTCGACTGCTTCCCGTACGTGAGGACCTGATGGTGGTCACCCCGTCGCTTGCAGTTGCGAGCCTGCTCGGCACACGCAACGTACGCGTCATCATCGCGGGCGGGTTGGTGCGCCAGGACGAGTTGACCTGCATCGGCGCGTCGGCGGTGGAGGCGGTGCGACGTTACAACACCGACACCGCTGTGATCGGTGCAGCCGGGCTCTCCGCACGACGCGGGATCACCGAGCTCGACGATCGCGATGCCGACGTGATTCGGGGCGGTCTCGAGCGCACCGAACGCGTGATCGTGATCGCCGACGGCTCAAAGTTCGGTGCGGTGGCGATGAGCACCGTGATGCCCATAGAGCAGGTCGCAACAATCGTCACCGACAGCAGCGCCGACGCGATGGAGATCGAGCGCATCGAGCAGGCGGGTGTCGAGGTTGTCGTTGCCGGGCAGGAGTCATCCCTGCTCCGCCCGTCGGAAACCGGCAGGACACGCCTCAACGACGTGCGCAGGCCGGCGTGACTCTTCTACGTCGGATATTCGGCGTGGACAAGCCGGTGGTCGCGATGCTCCACCTGCCGGCGATGCCTGGCCGCCCCCGGCACGACCGCGCAGCCGGGATGCGACACCTCGTCGAGACGGTCGAACGCGATCTCGAATCGCTGCAGAGCGCCGGCGTCGACGGGTTTCTCTTCTGCAACGAGGCCGACCTGCCATATCAGATGCGCGTGGGCCCGGAGGTTGCGGCCGGTATGGCGGCCGTGATCGGTCAGGTGCGCGATCTGATCACGCGCCCCTTCGGTGTCGATCTCGTGTGGGACCCGATGTCGAGCCTCGCCGTCGCACGCGCCACGGGCGCGTCGTTCGTCCGCGAGGTCTTCACCGGGGTCTTCGAGAGCGATCTCGGCCTGATGCAGCCCGACTTCGGGGCCATCGCCGCGTATCGAGAGCAGATCGGCGCCGGCGCTGTGGCCATGTTCAGCAACATCACCCCGGAATTCGCGAGCAGCCTCGGGAATCGATCGATCGCGATGCGAGCTCGCAGCGCCGCCTTTCTGGGTGTCGACGCCATCTTGATCAGCGGTCAGATGACCGGGACCGCGACACACATCTCGGAACTCCACGAGGCCAAGGACGCCGTGCCGGAGACGCCCGTCCTCGCCAACACCGGCGTCCGCGAGGAGACCGTCGACGAGATTCTCGCCATCGCGGATGGCGTCTTCGTCGGGACCAGCCTCAAGCAGGATGGCATCACCTGGAATCCGGTCGACCCCGCGCGCGCCGGGCGATTCATGACCGCGGTCCACCGAGCGCGCGAGGCGGTTCCCGCCTGACATGGCGAGCGGCTGACGTGCCGAAGACGAGGATCTACTTCGTCAGCGACCTGCACGGATCCAGCGTGTGCTTCAGGAAGTTCATCAATGCCGCGAAGGTCTATGACGCGAACGTCCTCATCCTGGGCGGCGACGTGGCAGGGAAGGCGATCCAGTCGATCGTCCGCGCGCCAGGCGGCCGCTGGCGATGCCGATTCGTCGGCACCGACTACGACGTCGTCGAGGGGCCGGAGCTCGTCGCCCTCGAGAAGCTGATATCGGACCACGGCTACTACCCATATCGCGCCGACCCCGGCGAGCTCGAGGCCATGGAAGCGAACGGCGGCCTCGACGACCTCTTTCTGCGACTGATGCGCGAGCGGCTGACCGAGTGGCTCGACCTCGCTGATGCGCGCCTGCGCCCACTCGGCATCCCGCTGTACTTCATGCTGGGCAACGACGACCCCGAGGCGCTCGGCGCTCTCCTCGACAGTGCCCCGTGGGGCACGCACGACGAGGGCAAGGTCGTCTGGCTCGACGACGAGCACGAGATGATCAGCTGCGGGTACTCGAACGTCACGCCGTGGCACACCTACCGAGAGCAGGACGAGGCACATCTCCGGGCTTCGATCGATGCGATGGTCCCGGCCCTCGAGCACCCGGAGCGGGCCGTGTTCAACCTGCACCCACCACCCTTCGGCACCCAGCTCGATGAGGCGCCGCTGCTCGACGCAAACCTCCAGGTCCAGGCGACCCTCGGGCAGGTGCGCATGGTCCCGGTGGGAAGCACAGCCGTGCTCGAGGCCGAACAGGCCTACCAGCCGATGCTCGGGCTGCACGGCCACATCCACGAGTCCTCGGGCATCCGGCGGGTCGGCCGCACGGTCGTCATCAATCCGGGCAGCGACTACTCCACGGGAGCGCTCAACGGTGCGCTGATCACGCTCGACGGCGACAGGGTCAAAGCGCAGCAGCTGGTTCGCGGGTAGCGCAATGGCCACGTCCGCCGCTCACGCCGACGCGCTCGTGTCCGTCGACGTGGGCACGTCGGGGGCTCGCGCCACCGCATATGACACCGCCGGCGCGATGCTCCTCGAGGTGCGCCGGCCGTACCCGACGAGCATGCCGCGCGACGGCTGGGCCGAGCAGGACGCGCGGCGCTGGCGATCGTCGTCACTCTCCGCCCTCGCCGCGCTCGTCGAAGGCCTCGGCGGCCGGCACACCATCCACGCGATCGGCCTGACCGGGCAGTGCCCGTCCGTAGTCCCGGTCGATGGCCGGGGTGAGCCTTTGCGTCCGGGACTCATCTACCGGGACAACCGGGCGGTCGCGGAAGCCGAGTCGCTGAACGAGGCCTTCGGTGCTGAGGCGCTCCATACACTGACCGGGCACGTGCCGGCCGCCTTTCACGTCGCCGCGAAGATCCTCTGGATTCGCGCCCACGAGCCGGACGTCTTCGAGGCGGCTCGGCTCTTTCTGCAACCCACCGAGTTCCTCGCGCTGACGCTGACGGGAGAGGCGGTCACGGACTGGAGCATGGCCGCGGCCAGCGCGATGCTGCATCTGCGCGAGCGGCGATGGGCACCGGCGCTCGTCGATGCCGTGGGGCTCGACATGGACCAGCTGCCGGTCCCTCACGCGTCCTGGAGCATCGTGGGTGAACTTCGCCCGGCGCTGGTCCGGCGCCTTGGGCTGATCCGGACCATCCCGATCGTCGCCGGAGCCGGCGACAGCATCGCGTGCGCCTTCGGGGCTGGAGTCACGACCCCCGGACCGGTCAGCGAGATGGCCGGGAGCTCGACGTGCCTCAACACTGTGGTGGCCGAGCCCGTGGCCGACCTCGCGGTGACCCACTATCCGAGCGCTGTCGGGCCCGACGGGTACGTGACCGAGGTGGGGATCAACACCGCCGGTGAGGCGGTGGACTGGATGGCCTCGCTCGCCTACGGCGGCCGGTCAGGCCGTCTTCGCCAAGCAGATTTCGACATCCTCGACCGCGAGGCCGGCGAGGTGGACCTGGGATCGGACGGCCTGCTCTTCGTCCCGGTGCTCGGCGACGGCGAGCGCGACGACCCGACGCTCCGGGGCGCGGCGATCGGGCTGTCGGTTCGCCATCATCGGAAGGCGCTCGCGAGGGCGGTCTTCGAAGGGGTCGCATTCGCGATTCGGGCGCACGTGGAGACCCTCGGCGAGGCGAGCACGCCCGCCACCGAGATGCGCGTCTCGGGGCGCCCCGCCTCGCTCGGGACGTGGAATCACATCAAGGCCGACGTGCTCGGCATCCCGGTGCTCCGTGTCCCGGGCGACGCGACGACGTCCGGCGTGGCCATGCTCGCCGGACTCGGCGTCGGCATCTTTCCGGATGCCCGGTCCGCGATCGCGGTGGCGTGCCGCCCCGACGCGCCGATTCAGCCAGATCTTGACAACCACGACAGATACACACCCATCTACGAGCACTACCGAGACGTGGTCGCGTCGAGCACGCTCCACGCCGACGACCTCACCGCCGCGCACCCGTCGCGACGCCATGCGAAGGAGCACGCGTGAAGGTCAACCTGGGCATCAACACGTGCTTCGCCCTGAAACGATGGCCGCGCCCCGCCGACTGGGCTTCGATCGTTCACAACGAGCTCGGGCTCGATCTGGTCGAGCTGTCACTCGACCTCGTCGAGGGCACGGAGACCTTCGGTGGCAGCCGCGATGCGGTGGAGCGCCATCGCGCCGCACTGGACGCCAACGGCCTCCGCGCGCACGCCACATTCACCGGCCTGGCGGCGTACTCGCTCGATCTGCTCATGCATCCCGACCAGGGGCGGCGAGAGGCTGCGGTGCAGTGGTACCGGAGCGTCATCGACCTCACCGCCGCGCTCGGAGCTCGCGCCACCGGCGGACACGTCGGGGCGATGAGCGTTCCCGACTGGACCGATCCCGAACGGCGCGCCGAGCGATGGGAGGGCATGAAACGCGATCTCGAAGCGATCGCCGCCCACGCCAGCTCGGCGGGACTCGAGTATCTCCTCGTGGAGAACCTGGTATCGGTTCGTGAGCCGTCCACCATGGCGCGGATCGAGGACCTGCTCACCGACGGCGATGCCGGGCACGTCCCCTGGCGCCTCTGCCTCGACGTCGGCCACCAGTGCGTTCCCGGGACCGAAGGCGCGGAGCGCGATCCATACGCATGGCTGCAGCGCTTCGGAAGCCGCCTCGCCGAAGTCCAGCTGCAGCAGTCGGACGGCATCGCCGACCACCATTGGGCATTCACCGAGGAGCACAACGCCGCCGGTCTCATCAACCCCGCGATGGTCCTCGAGAGCCTGGAGGCCGCCGGTGCCGGGATCGTCGATCTGATCTTCGAGATCATCCCGGGGTTCGAGGATCCCGACGATCGCGTGGTCGCCGACCTGCTGTTCTCCGTCGACCTGTGGCGGAGTGCGATTGACGCGCGTGGCGCCGAGAGCTAGACCGATGCCGGTCATACGCGCCAACGGGATCGACATGCATTACCGGATTGCCGGGGCCGGGCCGGAGACCGTCGTGCTCGTGAACGGAGTGGGTGACGACCTCGAGGGCTGGGCGATGCAGCTGGACCCCCTGCTCGCTGCGGGCTTGCGCGTGATCACGTTCGACAACCGCGGCGTGGGCCGCTCGTCGTGTCCGCCGGGTCCGTACTCGAGCAGAGAGATGGCGGCGGACACAAAAGCGCTCGCCGACGCGATCGGGCTCAGCGGATTCCATCTTGTGGGTGTCTCGATGGGCGGCGTGATCGCCCAGGAGTATGCGCTGGCGTACCCGGACGACCTCCGCTCGGTCGTGCTCGCGAACACGTACGCAAGGCCCGATGCGTTCACCCGGGCAGCCTTCGGCGCCTGGGGACAGGTTGCCGAGAGCGCAGGGATGCAGCTGATGATGCGACAGCAGGCTCCCTGGGTTTTCAGCCCCGTCTTCTACGAGGCCCACCCCGATCGGCTTGCCACCATCGTGGGCGAGATGGAGCGCAGCTCCCAGCCGGTGTCCGCGTTCTCGGCGCAGATCGCCGCGCTGCTGAATCACGACAGCGCGGAGCAACTCGGGTCGTTGCGGACACCCGCACTCGTGATCGCAGCCGATGACGACATCATCATCCGGCTGTCGCTCTCGCACCGGCTCTATGAGGAACTGCCCAATGGGAGCTGGGCAATCGTCCCCGGCGGGCATGCCGCCTTCATCGAAAATCCCGACCCGTGGAATCGAGCCGTCGTTGCATTCATTGAACGGCACCGCGTCGCGGTGCACTGAGGAGATGGGATGAACCTGTCGCTGGAGCAGCGATTCGGCACCCCGAAGCCGGTGATCGCGATGCTGCACTTCCCGGGGTTGCCCGGCCGGCCCCGACACAATCGCGAGCTCGGGAGAAGCCACCTGGTCGACGTCGTCGGCCGCGACCTGGAAACGCTCCAGGAAGCCGGCGTCGACGGTGTGCTCTTCTGCAACGAGAACGACATCCCGTACCAGCTGGTGGTCGGGCCGGAGATTCCCGCGGCGATGGCGGCGGTCATCGGCGAGCTGCGCGCCTCGGTGCGAGTTCCCTTCGGCGTCAACATCCTCTGGGACGCCAAGGCGAGCATCGCGGTTGCTCGCGCGACCGGTGCGAGCTTCGTGCGTGAGGTGCTGACCGGTGTGTACGAGAGTGACCTCGGGGTGATCGCGCCGGCCATCGGCGATCTCGCCGGATACCGCACCGCGATCGGGGCAGATGAGGTCGCCCTCTTCGACAACATCGCGCCCGAGTTCAGCAGCGTGCTCGGCACCCGGAGCATCGCGGATCGGGCACGCAGCGCGGCTTTTCTCGGCGTGGATGCGATCCTCATCTCCGGCCCGGCCGCCGGCGTGTCATTCGTGATGAGTGATCTGAGGACCGCCAAGGACGCCGTGCCCGATATGCCTGTCTTCGCCAACACCGGCGTCAGCGCCGACCGGCTGGAGGAGGTCTTCGACGTAGCTGACGGAGTCATCGTGGGCACGAGCCTGAAGGTCGACGGGGACACCTGGAGCCGCGTCGACCCGGCACGTGCCGAGCGACTGATGGATACTGCCCGCGCGCTTCGCTCGAAGCGCTCCTGACAGCGTCGGGATGGTCGGATCCCGGAGATGAGGAGAGCCTGGAAATGGAATTCAGAACGGCGCGCGACTTCCTGCTCTCGCATCGGGCGGACTACCACCGGGCACACCGGGACTTTCAGTGGCCCCGCCCCGGGAGCTTCAACTGGGCCCTCGACTGGTTCGACACCATCGCCGCCGGCAACGAACGCCCAGCGCTCTGGATCGTCGATGACGACGACACGGAGACGAGACTCAGCTTTGCCGAGTTGAGCGCTCGCTCGAGCGCACTCGCCGCCTGGCTGCGCGAGCGAGGCGTGCGCCGGGGCGATCACACGCTGCTCATGCTCGGCAACCGCGTCGCGCTCTGGGAGTGCATCCTCGCGCTGACCAAATTGGGGGCGGTGATGATCCCGTCCAGCACGCTCCTCACCGCCTCGGATATCGGCGATCGAGTCGACCGCGGAAGTGTTGCGCACGTCATCGTGGAATCCGCGCTGACCGGGCAATTTGAGCAGATCGCGGGAGCCTTCACCCGCATCGCCGTCGGTGAGCCCGTCGAGGGATGGCTCGACTACAACGATTACATGGCCCCCGGCGCCTCATTTGCCGCGGAGGGATCGACGCCCGCGAACGATCCACTCTTCCTGTACTTCACGTCCGGAACGACCGCACAGCCGAAGCTCGTTGAGCACACGCACATCTCCTATCCCATCGGACATCTCTCGACCATGTACTGGCTCGCGCTGCAGCCGGGGGACGTTCATCTCAACATCTCCTCGCCGGGCTGGGCGAAACACGCCTGGAGCAACGTCTTCGCGCCGTGGAATGCCGAGGCCACGGTGCTGATCCTCAACGCCACCCGGTTCTCGGCGCGACGCCTGCTCGACACGCTGACGCGGTGCTCGGTCACCAGCCTGTGCGCGCCGCCCACGGTCTGGCGGATGCTCATCCAGGAGGACCTGAGCGCGTGGCAGCCGCCGCTGCGCGAGGTGCTCAGCGCCGGCGAGCCGCTCAACCCGGAGGTGATCGACCAGGTGCGCCGCGCGTGGGGCCTGACCATTCGCGACGGGTACGGACAGACGGAGACCACGGCGCAGATCGGCAACACCTCAGACCAGCTGGTCAAGCCGGGCTCCATGGGGCGGCCGCTCCCCGGATACGTCATCGACCTCATCGATCCCGCAACCGGCGTCCACGGCGAGACAGGAGAGATCTGCATCGATCTTTCCCAACGACCGGTGGCGCTCATGGTGGGATACCGTGACGACCCCGCACATACCGCGGAGGTGATGCGCGACGGTTTCTATCACACCGGTGATGTCGCATCCCGCGACAGCGATGGCTACATCACGTACGTCGGCCGTTCTGACGACGTGTTCAAGTCATCGGACTACCGCATCTCCCCGTTCGAGCTCGAGAGCGTGCTCATCGAGCATGCGGCGGTGGCGGAGGCAGCGGTGGTGCCCTCGCCGGATCCCGTCCGGATGTCGGTCCCCAAGGCGTTCATCGCGGTGGGAGCGGGATATGTCGCGTCGGCGGACGTTGCACGATCGATCTTCGAGCACTCACAGGCGCACCTGGCCGGATACAAGCGTATTCGCAGGCTCGAGTTTGCTGAGCTGCCCAAGACGATCTCCGGGAAGATCCGGCGTGTGGACCTGCGCGCGAAGGAGGCCGACTTGCGCGCGGGGATATCGAGTGCGCGCGCGGAGAACGAGTACTGGGAAGAGGACTTTCCGGACCTGCGGCCCGCGCCTTCCTGACGCCCACCAATTCGGTCAGGTGTGGAAGCGGTAGAGGCCCTGAGCGACGCAGCACGGCTTGTCGGAGCCCTCTCGCTCGATCACGAAGTCAACGACGATCTGAACGCTTCCGTCGGCGACCGTCTCGACCGAGACCAGCGTGGCGCCCGTTCGTATTCTCGACCCGACAGGTACCGGAGAGGGAAAGCGCACCCGGTTCAATCCGTAGTTGATGCCGAGGCGAACGCCGTCGAAATGGAGTATCTCGGTCCACATCGGCACAAGCAGGGAGAGCGTCAGGAATCCGTGCGCAATCTCGGTGCCGAACGGCCCCGCGGCAGCGCGTTCCGAGTCGACATGAATCCACTGGTGGTCATCGGTCGCATCGGCGAACAGGTTGATCTGCTCCTGGGTGATCTCCCGCCACTCGCAGTAGCCGAGGTGCTTGCCTGTCAACGCTGTCAGCTCGGCAACGCTGGTGACGGTGGTGGTCACGCGGGCTCCTCAGTCGCGAGTCAGGATGACGACTGGAATCTCTCGCTCTGTGCGTTGCTGGTATTGATCGTAGTCGGGCCACGAGGCGGTCATCGTCTTCCAGAGCTCCGGCTTCTCTTCGGGAGTCGCCGTGCGGGCATGGGCGGCAAAGCGATCGCCCTTGACCTGCACCTGCACCTCGGGGTTTGCGACAAGGTTCGTGTACCAAGCAGGCGGTGTCGGCGCTCCACCCTTGGAACCGACGACCAGGTAATCGTCGCCGTGTCGGCCGAAGATCAGCGCGTTACTCCTCGGCTCGCCTGTCTTCCGGCCCTTCGTGGTCAGGATCAGGATCTCCGACCCCTTGTGCCAGCTGTAGCCTTCTTCGCCGTTTGTTTCGACGTATCGGTCGACGTGCTCTTTGCCATACAACATCAATGCATCTCCGGAGGTGCGTTTGTCCGACGCCGGGAAACCTGCCTTTGAGTGTAATTTACCGGTGCACTTCGAAGATTCGCGGTTCTCGCGACCTGGCGCGACCAGGGCTGTCTGAACATGGCATCGAGGTTCGGCGGCGTGATCGGACGGATGGGTCCCCTGGCCGTCGCCATCGCCGCCGCGATGTGGGCCACCGACCCGTACTTCCGGCCCGCGCTGACCAAGCAGCTGACCGCCAGCCAGATCGTCTTCGTCGAGTCGCTGCTGATCGCGCTGTGCTTCCTGCCTGTCGCCGGACGCGTGCGTCGAGAGTTGCGCCATCTGCCCGGCCGCCAGTGGATCGCGATGGCCATCATCGCCATCGGCGCGCAGGCATTTGCCACGGTCCTCTTCACCCAGGCCCTCAGCTATGCGTTCCCGGCGCATGCCGCACCGGATTTCAATGTCGAGAACGAGGTCTACCTGCTCTACATGCTGCAGCCGGTGTTCGGCATCGCCATGGCGCGCATCTTTCTCAGAGAGCGGCGCAAGCCGTACTTCTGGCCGCTCGCACTCTGCGCGATCGTGGGTGTGTATCTCATCGTGTTTCCGCAGAATCCTCTGGCACCGTTCTCCTCGGTGCAGCACGGTCAATTGCTGGCGGCGGTGTTGATCCTCGGCGCCGTTGTGCTATGGGCATCCGGGACGGTCTTCGGACGCTACAGCCTCTCGAATGTGTCCTTCGTCACCACTGCTGCGATGCGCTTCACTCTCGCGCTGCCGGTGCTGCTCGTCCTGATGCTCACCGGCGTTGGCGGGGGTCATCTGGGCGCGTTCTCGGTGCAACAGATTCCGAGCTTCATCGGCATTGCGCTCATCCCGGGGTTGCTGGCGATGCTGCTGTACTACCGAGCGCTCGCAGGCACGCCCGCCTCGATGGCCTCGATCGCGGAGCTTGGATACCCGTGCACCCTCTTCCTGGTCTTCTCACTGCCGGCGCCGGTGGGTCTCGGCCTTCCCCTCTACGGGATCGAGATCGTCGGCGCGCTGCTCCTGATCGCCGTGGTGACGACCCTGAACCTGCTCAAGAATCGCGACGTCGTGGAGACGCCACAGCATGCCGATGTCACCCTCGCTGAAGTTGGAACCTAGTCACCCGATGGCGCCATCGTTCTGGATCGTGGTGCTGATCAAGGACTTCACCACCGCGAAGAGCAGGCTTGCCACGGTCCTCGAGCCCCAGGCCCGCCGCCGGCTGGCCGAGATGACTGCCGCGCGCGCCCTTGACGCGGCGCTCTCGGTCGCCCCGACGCTCGCCATCTGCGGATCGGTCGAAGCCGCGGAGCTGGCCCGCCTCCGTGGAGCCGCCCTGGTGGTCGAACCCTCTCCCAGCGGCCAGAACCCCGCGGCAGCCCGGGGTCTTGCCGAGGTCGTGCAGCGCGGTGCCGCCTCGGCGCTGCTCCTGAGCTCCGACCTTCCACTCGTGGACGAGGCGGCCATCGTCCGGCTCCTCGCTGCAGCCGATGTCCCAGGCAACATCATCGTCGCCGTCCCGGCGGAGGGCCGCGCGGGGACCAACGCCCTCTACCTGCGTCCCCCCGGCGACTTCTCGCTCCATTTTGGCGATGCTTCTTTGCCGAAATTCGAGGAGGAAGCGCGGGTGCGCGGCCGTCGCTTCATCGTCCACGAAGATCCAAGTCTCGCCCTGGACCTCGACGAGCCGTCAGACCTCGCCACGTGGCGCCGGCTCGAGCCCACCGGGTGACCCTGGAGCTGCGCGGCGTCGAAGGTCTTCCCGAGATCCGTCCGGGCGATGATCTCGGCGCGCTGATCGTCGAGAGGTCGGGGGAACTCCAGGAAGGCGATGTCGTCATCGTCGCCCAGAAGGTCGTGTCGAAAGCAGAGGGACGGATTCGCACACTCTCCCGGGTAACGCCGTCGGAGCGAGCGATTGCACTGGCACTGAAGCTCGAGGCCGATCCGCGCCTGGTCCAGGTGATCCTTGACGAGACCAGGCGCGTGGTGCGCGATGACCGAGTCCTGATCGTCGAGACCCTCCAGGGATTCGTCTGTGCGAACGCCGGGGTCGATCGGTCGAACGTTGACGGTGAGGACGATGTCTGCCTCCTCCCCGTCGATTGCGATGCGAGCGCCGGTGCGCTCCATGAGCGGATCCACGCGCTGACGGGAGTGCGAGCCGGCGTCATCGTGAGCGACACGTTCGGGCGCGCGTGGCGGATGGGCCTGGTCAACGTGGCGCTCGGCGTCGCCGGAATACCGGCGGTGCTCGACTATCGCGGTCGCCCCGACGATTTCGGGATGCCCCTGCAGGCGACCGTGGTGGCGATCGGCGATGAGCTGGCGGCGGCCGCGGAATTGCTGATGGGCAAGACTCGACGGGTTCCCGCGGTGATCGTGCATGGGCTGGATGCGCTCGAGGCACCGCCCGGCAGCGGCCAGGAGCTCGTGCGGCCGTCCGACCTCGATCTTTTCCGATGAGGGTGGCGCTGCTCTCGGGTGGCACCGGAGGGGCACGGCTGGCGACGGGGTTGGCGGCGGTGCTGCCGCCAGACGACCTCTCTGTCGTCGTGAACACGGGCGACGATGACGAATTCTGGGGATTGCTCGTCAGCCCCGACATCGACGCGATCCTCTACCGGCTTGCGGGAGTCTTCAACCATGCGACCGGGTTCGGGGTCCGCGATGACACGTTCAACGCGCAGGCGATGCTCGGAAGCCTCGGCGAGCAGACCTGGTTCCAACTGGGCGACCGGGACATCGGCGTGCACCTGCTCAGGGCGACGCTGCTGCACAGCGGTCGGAGCCTCACCGAGGCGGTGGCGGAGCTCGCGACGAGATTCGGGATCCGGGCTCGGGTGATCCCGATGAGCGACGACCCGGTGCGCACGCGCATCCGAACGGATCGAGGTGAGCTGAGCATGCAAGAGTGGTTCGTCGGCGAGCGATGCCGGCCCGTCGTGCGGAGCCTGCGTCTGGCGGGCGTCGAGTCGGCTCGCCCGGCGCCGGACGCGGTGACCGCGATCACGAACGCGGATGCCGTGATCATCGGACCATCGAACCCACTCCTGAGCGTCGATCCCATTCTCGCCGTCCTCGGCGTCGAGCTCGACCGGCAGCGCGTGACCGTGGTGTCGCCGGTGGTCGGCGGCAGGTCGCTCAAGGGCCCGACCGTCGACATGCTCCGGCAGGTTGGCGAGGAGGCGACAGCGCTCGGCGTGGCGCGCCGCTACGCCGGCATCGCCGCAACGATCGTCATCGACCGCACCGACGCGGCGCTGATCCAGCCGATCCGCTCACTCGGGGTGCGGCCGCTGATCGACGACATCGTCATGGACGGCGCGGACGGCGAGCGCCGCCTGGCCAGGTCCCTGCTGAACCTCCTAGAGTCGGCCGATGGCTCATGAGGCTGCGCTCGAATTCATTCGCGGGAATCCGCGAGGCGTGATGGCTACCTACCGGCGCGATGGTCAGGCGCAGCTCTCGCCGGTGATCGCCGCGGTCGACGCCGAGGATCGAGTTGTGATCAGCACCCGCGAGGGGGCGATGAAGACCCGCAATCTCAGGCGCAACCCACGTGGTGCGTTCTGCGCGCTCAGCGAACGCTTCTTCGGCGCCTGGCACAGCGTGGAAGGCAACGTCGAGGTCGTCAGCCTTCCAGACGCGATGGAATTGCTCGTCGACTACTACCGGCGGGTCAGTGGAGAACATCCCGATTGGCAGGAATATCGCGACGCCATGGTGCGTGAGCGACGCGTCGTGCTGCGTATCACCGTGGACCGCAGCGGACCGACGGCCCAGGGCTAGGAGCCGCTCAGGTCGCCTCCTGCGCGGCCAGATCGCGAAGGCGCGGGAGCACCTCGCGGCCGTACAGCTCCAGAAATCGCCGCTGATCGGGGCCGGGAGCGTGGAAGACGAGATGCGTGAAACCGGCGTCCAGGTAGGGGCGGATCCGGTCGACGTGCTCGCCGGCATCGGATGACACGATCCAGCGGCTCGCCGCCCGTTCGGTCGAAAGAGCGTCGGCAAGGCGCTCCATCTCGACGGGGTCGTCGACGCCGGTCTTCTCATCCGGGGACAGCGCCAGCGCAGCCCAATGACGGGTGTCCTCTCGCGCTCGCTGCAGATCGCTGTCGAACGAGACCTTCATCTCAATCGTGAGCTCGATGCCATGAGCGTCTCGTCCGGCGGCGCGTGCGCCTTCCGCCACGGCGGGGAGCAGCGTGTCCGTGTACAGCTCCATTCCTTTGCCGCTGGTGCAGATGAGTCCATCGGCGACACGCCCGGCAAGCCGTGCCGCAGACGCACCGGCAGCCGCGATGTAGAGTGGGATCGGCGTCGAGGGACGGTCGTAGATGGTGGCGTTCCGGGTGCGGTAATACCTGCCGTCGAACGTGACTCGCTCGCTCGTCAGCAGCGTCTTGATCAGCTCGACGGCTTCCCTGAGCCGTGCGAAGCGTTCCTTGGCATCGGGCCACTCGATGCCGAGCGGCGCTTCGTTCATCGAACTCACCGGTGCCCACACCGAGCCAGATGCGGCCCGGAAAGAGCGATCCCAGCGTGCCCAACGCCTGAGCGACCACCGCGGGGTGATAGCGGAACGTGGGGGTGAGCACGCTCGTGCCGAGCTCGATGCGTTTCGTGGCCTGGCCCGCCGCTCCCAGCCACGAGAGTGAGAAGGGTGCGTGACCCCCGGTGTGACGCCAGGGTTGGAAGTGATCACTGATCGCGGCTGTGTCGAATCCACAGTGCTCCGCAAACACCGTGAAATCGAGCAGGTCGGTCGGTCCGAATTGCTCTGCCGAGACCTTGTAACCGAGCCGGAGTTGACGCGACACCGGGCTCATGTTCCCACTCGGCGTCGCGAGCCGGGTGTGCCGGCCCCCGCGCCACGACGGTCAACCGGCGACGGCGGTGACCCTGGTTCCCAGCTCCGAATCCGGCGGGGACGGCGTTATCCCCGCGGCGAGGCGTCGTGCCGAGTCGATCTTTGCGATCAACGCTTCGGCCGCGAACGGTTTGCCCAGGTATTCGCACGCCAGATCGTAGGCGCGATTGAGCACGTCGGCACTGTCCAGGAGTCCCGTCATCACGACGACCGGCATGCGGAGGTGCGCGTCGCTCGCGCGAACGAATCCGATCAGGTCCCATCCGTCGCCGTCGGGCATGCCGATGTCGACCACCAGCACCTCCGTGCTGTGCGCAAGCTCCGCCATCGCCTCTCTGATGGTCGGCACGAGCACAGCGCGCAATCCATGCCGTTCGAGCATGCGACATGCCGTGACTCCCACCACCTCGTCGTCATCGACGACGAGGACGCGTCCCGTGGTTTCGCGATGCGCGATCGGGTCGCCGCCCGTATCGACCGGGAACACGGCTCGACCACACTCGGCGGTGTCCGCGGACGCAAGCGACCGCTCGATGCCGTCTGCAGCCATCGGCCGCGCGTAGTAGTAGCCCTGGGCCAGCTCATACCCCGCCTGGCGCAGATGCTTCGCCTGGTCGGCGCGCTCGACGCCCTCGATGATCGTCCTCAATTGCAACGCCCTGACCATTCCGACGACGGCATCGAGAAGTCCGCTCGCGACGTGTCCGTCAGGGACATGATCGACCAGCGATTTGTCGATCTTCACAACGGCAACGGGCAGGCGGCGCAATCTCGCCAATGACGAAGCTCCCACACCGAAGTCGTCGATCGCGATGCCGACACCGAGCGCCTTGAGACGGCTGAGGATCCGGATCGCACCGTCCATGTCGTCCATGACCGCGGTCTCGGTCACCTCGAGGATCAGGTAGCTCGCGTCAAGCCCCGCGCTGCGAAGCGCCTCGGACACGATCGCCACCAGGTCGTCGGAGTGCAGCTGGCGCGGCGACACGTTGACGCTCATGGTGATATCGGCAGCGGCGCCATACTGGCGCTGCCAGCTCGCGAGCTGCTGGCAGGCTTCGTTCAACACCCGAGCGCCAATCGGGATGATGAGGCCGGTGCGTTCCGCAATCGGGATGAAGACGTCAGGCGGGATCACGTCGCCATCGGGATGCTTCCAGCGCGCGAGTGCTTCGACGGACATCATGCGGCCGTTGGCAAGGTCGACGATCGGCTGGTAATGGACGAGCAGATCGCCGGTGAGCCACGCGGTCCGCAGCCCGTGCTCGACGCGCATCCGCTCGGCAATGGCGGTGTGCATGTGCGGCTTGAAGAGCGCAAACCCGTTGCCGCCGGCGGATTTCGCTGCGTACATCGCCAGGTCCGCATTGCGCAGGATCTCGTCGGCCGTTTCGCCCTGTGCAGCGGTCGCGATGCCGAGGCTCGCCGCCACGGCGACTGTCGTGCTCTTCAACGCCAGGGGCAGTTCGAGGGCGGCGAGCACTCGTCTCGCCAGGACGGCGACCTGGTCGCCGGGACCCGCTGCCAAGAGGATGGCGAACTCATCGCCACCAAGACGGGCCACGACGTCGACCTCCCGGACGCAGCTGACGATACGCCGGCCCACCTGCACCAACACCTGATCGCCGATGCTGTGACCGAACGTGTCGTTGACCTCCTTGAAGCCATCGAGATCGAGCATCATCAGGGTCAGGGACCGGCCTGCCGTCTCGCGAGCCTCGAGCTCGTGTTCGAGACGCCGGCGGAGGAGCGTTCGGTTGGGCAGCCCGGTCAAGGAGTCGTGCGATGCCTGGTGAGCCAGCGCGTGGCCGAGTCCGAGGTTCATGTAGAGGGCGAGGTACATCCGGCTGAGCGTCAGACCGATAAGCGCCGCCATCACCAGCAGCAGCGCATCGGTCACCTGGCGCTGCTCCGACCGAAAGGCGACTGCGGCGAGGCAGGCAAGTGCCACCGGCACGATCGGTACCCAGAGCCCCGTTCTGATGGATGTGGTGCCAAATGCCGCGACCGCCTGGCGGCGGAAGCACAGGGCGTAGAGCGCGGCGATACCGAGACAGAGCAGGCCGACCACCCAGCCGTTCGCAAAGAACGACCCAGGCGCGCCGACACCGAGACCGATCTGGTGCGTCAACTCGATGTCGGCGATGCCGATGCCAAGAATCGCAGTGCCGATGAGCAGACCGACGGGCCGCATCTTCGGCCCAACTCTGGCCACCCTCGACGCGACGAGTGTCAGAACGATCACGTCCACCACCGGCTCCGCGAGAACTCGCGACGCTCACGAGAATTGGATGGGATCCATCGATTGGGCGGATGTATCCAGTTGCGAGGCCGACCATGAGCAGCCCGCCACCCATGAGCAGACCGTCGAAAAAGGCGACGGTCACCGCGAAGTCTCGAGGCGACCGCCCGCATGAAGATGAGCGCCCCCGCGAGTGCCAGCGGCAGTTGCACAAGGGCCGCATACGTCGAAACCGACACGACCGCGGCGGTATGGCTGGTCGCCAGCACGTTCCAGTCCGACCCCGCTTCGAGGAGGCCATAGGCCGACCAGCACAACCACGACCATCGTCGCCGGCCGCGCGATCTCGTGGCCGTGAGCAGCGCGATGCCGCCCGCAAACAGGCCCGCGCCGACCTCGGCGGCGTTGTGGAGGCGATCTTCGAAGACCGCCCCACCAACGCCGACCAGGGACGCGCCGACGAAGACGCCGATCAGAATGACGCTGACAGCCGTCACGGCCCCGAAGAGCCGGCGAGAGGACACGTCGAGCCTAGATATCGCGAGCCAGCGACCGTGCGCTACGGATGATCACGGTCAACGTCTCCTTGGTCGGCGCGACCCGCTCGCCCGATCTGGTGCTTCGAGTGCCCTCACGGTCTGTGGCAATCGCAGTCGATCGCCTTGCGAGAGCCAATCTGCGATGAGCCTCAGGCGCCCGTCTGTTCGACAGCGTACCTACGGAAAGCGCCCATCGACGCTCGTTCAACACTGTCACAACCGTCACCTTCGCGTCCCCGGTTCCGGATCCAGCCGGGCGGGTTTTGTGTCACCCGCGTGTCTGGGTGATTCGCCGTCGCTTGCTAGACTTCGAGCGTGGCGAAATGGGTGGTGCTCCATCTGGATTCAGATGACGCGTCGACGTACATCAACGTTGACGAGGTGACCCAGGTTCGCCAGATCGCCACCGGCTCCACGCGTATCTCCTTCACCAACGGGACGGACGTGTCAGTGCGTGAAGACGCGCCCATCGTGATCGCCGCCTTCCGTCGCAACTCGATCTAACGCCTGAGCCGCTTCCTGGCGGCCGTCATCGCCGTGGGAGTGGGGCGTCCGCCGGCGGCATGGCCTCTGTGGCAGCATGGGGCGGCTCATGACCACGCCGACGCTGCTCATGATCCCCGGACCGACGCCGGTGGCACCCGCCGTGCTGGCGGCGCTCGCCGAGCCCGTGCGGAACCATACCGGCCCTGAAAACGCCGCGACGATGCTCCGCATCCAGGCGGGAATCCGTCAACTGGCCGGCTCGGAACAGGCTCGGGTCTACTGCTTCGCAGGAGCGGGGACGCTTGCGATGGAGGTGGCGCTCGTCAATCACGCCGCGCCCGGTGATCGCGTTGCGGTCGTCACCCACGGCTATTTCGGTGATCGCTTCGCAGAGGTCGCCGGCGCGCTCGGCATGCACGCCGATGTGCTGCGGGTTGACTGGGGCGACCATGCCGACCCTGAGGCGGTGCGAGACCTCATCAGCGGCGGCGACCCACCGGCGGTGGTCTGCATCACGCATGTCGACACCAGCAGCGGGGTCATGGCCGACTGCGCAGCGCTCGTCACCATGGTCCGTTCCGGCGCACCGGAGGCAGTCGTCGTGCTCGACGGTGTGTGTGCGACCGGCGGCATCGAGGAGACGATGGATGCGTGGGACATCGACGTCCTGATCACCGGTGCGCAGAAGGCACTCAGCGTGCCGCCGGGGCTGGCGATCGTCGCGATATCCGAGCGAGCACGCCGGCGACGCGAGTCGCTCGGTGACGTGCGTGCGTACTACGCCGACCTCCGCCGCTGGGATGCATCGGTAGATGATCCGCGCAAATACTTCTCGACGCACTCGGTCTCATTGCTTCGCGCGCTCGAGCAGTCACTCGACGGCATCCTGACCGAGGGACTCCCTGCTCGTTACGAGCGACACCGGCGCGTCGCCGGAATGATCCGCGACGGCATGCGAGAGCTCGGGTTCGTTCCGCTCACCAGACCCGAGCACCTCGCGCCGACCTTGAGCGTCCTGGCGCTCCCCGACGGCGTCGACGACGCGAAGCTTCGCGCCGGCATGGCCGAGCGCGGCGTGGTGATCGCTCCGTGCCTCGGACCATGGGCAGGACGCGGCGTGCGCATCGGGCACATGGGAACGGTCACCGAGGCGGAGGCTGCGCGCACCATCGACGCCGCGGCGGTGGCGGCGGGCACGCATGCTTGACCGCGCACTGGTCGATCGCCTGCGCGACGCGGTCGGCAACGAGGGCATCATCATGTCGCCCGCGGCGTTGCAGACGTACGCATGCGACGGCCTCACCGGGCGGCGTGTCTCCCCAGCGGCAGTCGTGCTGCCACTCACCACCGAGCAGGTGGCACAGGCAGTGCGAGCGTGTGCCGAGGCGAACGCTCCGTTTGTGGCTCGTGGCGCCGGCACCGGCCTGTCCGGTGGCGCTCTGCCCGTCGCCGACGAAGTCGTCATCGGACTCAGTCGCATGCGCGCCATCATCGGCATCGACCTCGAGAATCAACAGGTGACCGTGCAGCCCGGAGTCACGAACCTCGAGGTGAGCAAGGCGGTGCGGCCGCTCGGGTATTTCTATGCACCGGATCCGTCGTCACAGCAGGTCTGCACCATCGGCGGTAACGTCGCCGAGAACTCCGGTGGCGCCCACTGCCTGAAGTACGGATTCACGACGCACCACGTCCTCGGTGCGACGTTCGTCACCCCACGCGGCGAGGTTGCCCGCCTCGGTGGCGAGGTGCGTGATGCGGCGGGCTACGACCTGCTCGGAGTCGTGATCGGCAGCGAGGGGACCCTCGGCATCGTGACCGAGGTCGTGCTACGGATCGTGCGCGTCCCCGAGTTGACTGAGACCCTGCTCGCCGCCTTCTCGACGATGGGTGACGCGGGTGAGGCGGTGTCGCGGATCATCGCCGCCGGCATCACTCCGGCGGCGATCGAGATGATGGATCGCCTCGCCATCCAGGCGTGCGAGGAGATCGTCCACGCGGGCTATCCGGACTGCGGCGCCGCGCTGATCGTCGAGCTCGATGGGCCTGATGTCGAGTCCGCGGCGTTTCTCCGCGAGGTCATCGATATCTGCACAGCAAGCGGCGCCAACGAGACACGGGTGGCGGCCAGCGAAGCAGAGCGCGCATTGATCTGGAAAGCCCGCAAGGCTGCGTTCGCCTCGATGGGACGGATCAGCCCGAACTACTACGTCCAGGACGGGGTGATCCCGCGCACGCGACTCCGCGAGGTCCTCGAATCCATCAGCGCACTCTCGGCGAGGTATGGGCTCCGCGTCGCCAACGTCTTCCACGCAGGTGATGGCAATCTCCATCCCCTCGTGCTGTACGACAGCTCGGAGCCGGATGCGGGGGAACGTGCGCTCGAGCTGGCCGGGCTGATCCTCGAGTCCTGCATCAGCGCCGGTGGCTCGATCACCGGTGAGCACGGCGTCGGCTCCGACAAGGCGTGCTACATGCCCAAGATGTTCAGTCCCGGCTCCATCGCAGTGATGGGACGCGTCCGCGATGCATTCGACCCGGGCGATCTCTGCAATCCGGGCAAGGCGCTTCCGACCCCGCGGCTCTGTGGCGAGGTCCCCGGAATGTATCGCCCGCACGTGATCGAGATGGCGGGATTGGCAGAGCGCCTATGACGGTCTCCACCGCGCAGGAGCTTCGGCTCTTCGGTGAGCTGGTCGGCTCGGCCCACGTTCGGGCCGGGGGGACGGACGATGCCGTCGGTGGCGTGGTGCCGAACCTGGTGGTGACGCCCGGCGACGAGGGCGAGGTCGCGTCCGTCCTCTCGGCCGTGACTGCGTGCGGACTGACCGTCGTCGCTCGCGGAGGCGGCACCAAGATCAACTGGGGCTCGCCGCCGGAACGGTGCGACGTCGTGCTGTCGACCACGCGAATCGAAGGAATCGTGGATCACGAGCCCGCGGACCTGGTCTGCGTCGTCCGAGCCGGATCGACGCTCAGCGTGGTGCAGGAGCAGCTCGCAGCGGCCCCGGGTTTCCAGCAACGCCTCATGCTCGATCCGCCCCACGGCGCCGCCGCGACCATCGGGGGCGTGGTGGCCACGGCCGCGAGCGGCCCGCTGCGCACCCGCTTCGGGACCCCGCGGGATCTCGTCATCGGCGCGAGCTTCGTCCTTTCGGATGGAACCAGGGGAAGGAGCGGTGGCAAGGTCGTGAAGAACGTGGCCGGCTTCGACGTCGCCAAGCTTCTGGTGGGTTCACTTGGCAGCCTCGCAGTGATCACCGAGGTGGCGTTCCGCCTCCACCCCGTGCCGGCTGCGTCCCGCACGGTGCTGTTCGAGTCGCGCTCCGCCTCTGACCTCTGCGAGTTCGCGATGCGAGTGGGCAGGCTGCAAGTGACGCCCAGTGTGGTCGATCTCCACTGGCCCCGGGGCGTGGTTGTGGCCCGCTTCGACAGCTCAGAGCGGGGCGCTTCCGTCCAGGCCGAGCGCGTCGTCAAGGAGTGTGGCGGGCATATCCTCGCCGCCGGTGAGGAGGCGGCGCTGACCGCAGCTCTCCGGGACGAACCATGGACCGGCTCCGGAGCGGTGGGCGCGATCGCTGTACTGCCTTCGCTGGTCAGTCAGTTTCTGTCGTCAATGTCCGCTACATGTGACGCCATTGCGTTGCGTCCCCTGCTCGGCACCGGAGAGGTCCGCTTCCCCACGGAAGCCACGGAGATGGTTCGTGCTGCGTTGCGCACGACCGGCGGCCGCCTGATGCTCCGGCGTGGCGACGCGCCGAGGGCGGCCGAGCCGGACGATGCGGTGGCCCTCGATCTCATGCGTTCCGTGAAACTGCAGCTCGATCCCGCACGCACGCTGAGCCCGGGGCGTCAGGTGGGTGGCATCTGAGGTGGCCGCGGTGAGCTCCGGTCCACCTCGAGTCCTGGGGCACCCGCGCGGGGATGCGGCGACCCGGGCTTTTGACGACCACCACCCTCCGGATCCGGCGCTCGTCGCGGACTGCGTCCATTGCGGATTCTGTCTCCCGGCGTGCCCGACCTATCTGCTGTGGGGCGAGGAGATGGATTCGCCTCGTGGTCGCATTCTGCTCATGGATCTGGCTGCGCGTGGCCAGGTCGGCATGGAGCAGGAGGTGGTGCTGCACTGGGATGCGTGTCTCGGCTGCATGGCATGCGTCGATGCGTGTCCCTCCGGAGTGCAGTACAACCGCCTCATCGAGCAGGTCCGTCCGCAGGTGGAGCGGCGCTTCGCTCGCGGTTGGCGCGCTCGCGCCTCGCGCGCTGCGCTCTTTGCGGTGCTCCCCCACCCGCGACGGATGCGGAGCGTCGCTACCGCCGTCGCCGTCACCCAGGCGCTCGGGCTCCGCAAGGCGCTGCGGCTACGAGCGGTGCAACGCCTGGTGCCGAAGACCCTGCTGCGCCTCGACGACATGGCCCCGTCGTTGCGCTTCGCCGAGCTTTCGATACGGGCGCCGCGCCACCTCACACCGGTGGGGCGGCGAGCCTTGCGAGTCGCATTGCTCACAGGATGCGTCCAGGATGCCTTCTTCGCACACGTCAATCGAGCGACCGCGCGTGTGCTCGCCGCCCACGGCTGCGAGGTGCTCGTGCCGCCCGCACAGAGTTGCTGCGGGGCGCTCGAGCTCCACGCTGGACGGGAGCGACCCGCGTTGCAGCGAATGCGCAACCTCATCGCTCAAATGGAGGCGCTCGACGTCGACCGCATCGTCGTGAACACCGCCGGCTGCGGCTCTGCGATGAAGGAGTACGGAGCGCTCCTCGCCGACGATCCGTTCTGGGCCACACGGGCTGCGAGTTTCTCGGCGCGGGTTCGCGACGTGATGGAGCTGATCGCAGATCTCGAGGTGCACCTCCCCTTCCGGCTCCATCCCCTGCCCGCGCGAGTGGCGTACCACGATGCCTGCCACCTCGTGCACGCGCAGGGCGTGCGCGTCCAGCCGCGCGCGGCGCTCGGCCGGATCCCGGATCTCGAGCTCGTCGACCTCCGGGAATCGGACGTCTGCTGCGGGAGCGCGGGAATCTACAACCTCGTTGCCCCGCAGGCCGCCGACGATCTCGGCAATCGCAAGGCGGCACACGTCGTCGCGAGTGGCGCGGAGCTGCTCGCCGCGGGCAATGGCGGCTGCCTGCTCCAGATCCAGGCAGGAATGCGGCGTGCGGGACATCCGCTGCCAGTGGTCCACCCGGTGGAACTGCTCGATGCGTCCATCCGCGGGCTCCCCGTGACCCAATTGCTCGGCGGGTCGCGCCGCCGCTGACGGTGGGCGAGCCAGCCATGCATGCGGTGTTCGGCAGATGACACGCGACCGCCAGTCCCGCGTGGTCGTTGTCGGCGCGGGCGCGATCGGCCTTGCGGTTGCGCTGCAGCTCCGCCGCGCGGGCGTCGACAACGTGGTGGTGATCGACCGCAACGCAACCCCCGGGATGGGCTCGACCAGCCGCGCCAACGGCGGCGTCAGAGCGCAGTTCACGACGCCGGTGAACATCGCCTTTTCCCAGTACACGATCGCGAAGCTCCGCGAGTTGCACGAGCTCTCCGGCGCACGAGTTGGGTTCCGCGCTGTCGGCTACCTCTTCCTGACAGGGACCGATGCCGGAGAGATTGGATTGCGGCGCAGTTGGGAGCTGCAGCGGTCGCTCGGTGTCGATGTCCAATGGCTTTCGGCCGCCGACGTCATGATCACCGCGCCGTTCGTCAAGGTGGATGGGCTGGCGGCCGCGACGTTCTGTGCCGGCGATGGTGTCATCGACCCGCACGGGGTGGTGAGCGCGCTCTGGAGCGAGTGTCTGCGTCTCGACACCACGTTCCTCCTCGACACGGAGGCGATCGGCCTGACCGGAGGCGCAGGCGCGGTCGTGCACACCACGAGCGGAGACATCGAGACCGAGTTCGTCGTCAACGCTGCGGGGCCGTTCGCCCGCGAGCTGGCGTCAGGCGCGGGCGTTGACCTTCCGGTGACATCGCGACGGAGAAATCTTGCGTGCACGGAGGCCGTCGCCGGCATTCCGGCTGCGATTCCGATGTGCGTCGACAATGACACCGGCCTGCTCATCCGTCGAGAGGGCGCGGGAATCCTCATCGGCTTCTCGGATCCGGACGACCCCCCGAGCATGGAGACCGCATTCGACCCCGCATTTCTGGATGCCATCGCCGCGCGCATCGGCAACAGATTCCCGTTTCTCGAGGACGTCCCGATCAGCCCGCGGAAGTGCTGGGCCGGTCTCTATCCCGAAACACCTGACCATCACGCAATCGTCGACGCGCCTGCCGCGGCACCGTGGTTCATCCAGTGTGCGGGCTTCGGCGGGCACGGCATCATGCATTCATTCGCGGCGGGGCAGGCGGTCACCGAGTTGATCACCAACGGCGAATCCACGAGCTTCGACCTGCGTCCCCTGCGCTTGAGCCGCTTCAGCGAGCCCGGAGCGATCGTCGAGACCGCGGTGCTCTAGGCCGCGAGCAGCGCCGCGATCTCGCCCGCAGGGTCGCTCATCACCGCGCGGAGCGAGTTGCGCTGTGCATCGTCCAGCGTCAGCAGCGGGGGCCTCACCGCATCCTCGATCGCGACCCCGCGACGTTGCAGGATGAACTTCAGGGCGGACTGAAAGGGGAAGGGTTCGATTGCGGCTCGAGCACGCGCGGCGCGAGCGCTCGCCTCTGGGGTGGCGGACCGGACCGCATCGATGGTCAATTCGGGCAGCGCGGCGGCGAGACCCGAGACGGATCCCACCGCTCCCCATGTCAGCCCTTGGCTGATCAGGCCCTCCGCGCCGATGAAGACGTCGAGGCCGTCGATGAGATAGGGCGTGACGAGGTCGAAGGTCGAGTCGGAGACCTTGAGCCCGGCCAGATTCGGTGCCGTGGACCGAAGTCGCTCGACCACCTCGAGCGGAACGGCGTACCCGCTCCTCGCCGCGAACTCGTAGATGTAGAACGGGAGCGGCGCGCATGCATGTGCCGCTGTATCGAGGTGGCGCCAGACCGCCTCGGCGTCGAGCGCGAAATACGGAGGCGGGATCACCGCGACCCCCGCGGCACCATGACTCGCGGCATGTTCGGCGAGGATCGCCGTCTCGTGCGTGGTCTGCGCTCCACAATGCACCACCACGGCGAGGCGGTGGTGCGCCGACGTCACGAATTCGTCCGCGGCAAAGCGGCGTTCGTCGGCGGAGAACAGGATCCCCTCGCCGGTCGTGCCCATTGCCAGGATGCCGTCGAGACCGGCCCGAGCGTAGAAGTCCACCACGGCTCCGATCCCATCGCCGTCGACGGTGCCATCCACGCCGGTGAGCGGCGTCACCGCCGCTGCGAGGGTTCCCTGCACGCGACTCGGCGATTCCATGACTCAGCCGAGTGTAGCCGGACGTTCGGACAGCGACGCGACGTCATTGCGTTCGCGCGCATCCGTCCGGCGGAGCAGCAGATCAGCGACCAGCCCGGTCCACCCGGTCTGATGCGAAGCACCCAGCCCCTGTCCCGTTTCGGCATGAAAATACTCGTGGAACGGGATGGCGTCGTTGAGATCGGGCCGCGTGTAGGGCTTGACACCGGCCACCACCGGGCGCACGCCGTCAGCATTCTTCAGGAAGATCGAGGCGAGACGTGCGGCGATGTCGTCCGCAACCGCGCCGAGGTGGGCCTGCCGGCCAGACCCTCGCGGATATTCGACAGTCCAAGCGTCGCCGAGGAAGCGGTGGTACACGCGAAGCGCCTCGATGATCAGGTGGTTCACGGGAAACCACACTGGACCACGCCAATTCGAGTTGCCTCCGTACAGGCGTGACCTCGATTCCGCAGGCTCGTAATCGAGCCGCGCGACGGTGCCACCGAGGTCGACCTCGAGCGGATGATCGGCGTGGAACTTGGAGAGCGCGCGCAGGCCGTGATCGCTGAGGAATTCGGAGGAGTCGAGCACGTAGTCCAGGATCCGGCGCAGACGGTCCGGGGCTACGATCGCCAGCAGGCGGCTCTCGCGCTGGGTGTCCTCCACCTCCAGCGACACGGCGGCGGCATATCGCGGCTTGAGTGCGATGAACAGCCGCAACCGCTCGGCGAAATCGGGGAGGCGGCGCAGGGTGTCGTGACCGAGGGTCGTCGCCGCGCAGAGTGGGATGAGCCCGACGATCGAGCGTGCCTGGATTGGAATTCGTGTGCCGTCGGCGAGATGCCAGCTGTCGTAGTAGAAGCCTGCGTCGTCGTCCCACATTCCCTGCTCGTTCATGGCGGTGGCGATCCCCGCGAAGTGTTCGAAGAATTTCGTCGCCACGTCCTCGTAGGTGCGATCGAAGGTGGCGAGGATCAGGGCCATCTCGAGGAGGTTGAGCGAATACATGGCCATCCACGCAGTGCCGTCCGATTGCTCGAGGTGACCACCGGTTGGAAGGAGCACAGAACGGTTGAACGGCCCGATGTTGTCGAGTCCCAGAAAACCGCCTTCGAAGATGTTGTTGCCCTCGGCGTCCTCGCGATTCACCCACCACGTGAAGTTGATGAGCAGCTTGTGGAAGACGCGGGCCAGGAACTTGTGGTCGGTCGCCCCATCGATCTCGAACACCCGCAGCGCCGCCCAGGCATGCACCGGTGGGTTGACGTCGTCGAACGACCACTCATAGGCCGGGAGCTGCCCGTTGGCGTGCATGTACCACTCGCGACACAGCAGGATCAGCTGCTCCTTGGCGAATTCGGGATCCACGTGAGCCAGCGCGACGCACTGGAATCCCAGGTCCCAGGCCGCAAACCAGGGGTACTCCCACTTGTCGGGCATGGACATCACGTCGGCCGCGTCGACATGCCGCCATCCGGAGTTACGTCCCTGGAGCCGCTCCGGTGGCGGCGTGGGTTGGGCCGGGTCGCCGTCAAGCCAGCGGTTCACGTTGTAGTGGTAGAACTGCTTGCCCCAGAGCATGCCGCTGAGCGCCTGACGCGCCACCAACCGCTCGTCCGTCGTGAGCCGATCGGCAATCACGCTCGCGTAAAAGGCGTCCGCCTCGGCGCGCCGCAGTTCAAGCACTGCGCTGACCGAGTCGGTGACATCGGCTTCACGACGGCCGAAGCGAAGCCGGATCGTCGCCGTCGTGCCGGCGTCGATCGCGAGCACGTAGTGCAGCGCCGCCTTGGTCCCAACCTGCGCGGGATTCACGGTCTGCGCGCCGTGGATCAGGTGGTCGTTGATACCGTCCTTCGGAAAGCTGCTCTGCGACTTCGACCCCCAGAGCCGCTGGGCGTTGGACTCGTTGTCGCAGACGAACAGGGTGTAGTCGCCGTCTCCAGTGAGGAACATCCGGCCCACCACCGTGTGGTCGGCAACGACCCGATTGTTCTCGACGTGCAGCGCCGGCCTCGTGTCAACGAGACCCCACGCCCACGTGTTGCGAAACCACAGCGTGGGGAGCACGTGCAGCGTCTGCGCGGTGGCGCCGGCATTGCGCACGCGCAGCTCGAGGACCAGATCTTCAGGCGTCTCCTTCGCGTAGTCGACGGTGATGTCCCAGAACCCGTCGTCGAGGACACCCGTGTCGGCGAGCTCGTACTCGGGGTCGAACTGGGTACGACGCGCGTTCTCGGCGATCAACTGGTCATACGGGAAGGCGCTCTGCGGATACAGATACCGCCAGCGCATCCACGAGTGGGTCGGCGTCGAATCGACGTACCACCAGTACTCCTTGGCGTCCTCTCCGTGGTTTCCCTGCGGACCGGTCAGCCCGAAGATCCGTTCCTTGAGAACAGCGTCGACGCCGTTCCAGAAGGCGAAGCCAAGACACAGCAGCTGATGCTCGTCGCAGATCCCGCCAAGACCCTCCTCGCTCCATCGGAAGGCGCGCGACCGCGCGTGGTCGTGGGGAACGTAGTTCCACGCGTCCCCATTGGCGCTGTAGTCCTCGCGCACCGTTCCCCAGGCCCGCTCGCTCAGATACGGACCCCAGCGCCGCCATCCGGCCGGATCGTCGCGAAGCCGCGCGCGCTCGGCGTCGTCGGTGCTCACGACGGGTTCGCCGCGCTGATCAGGCTCTAGCCCTGCACGGCACGGTCCGCGATCGACAGCGCACCGTCGATGACCTCGAATCCGTGCGCGAGCTCGTCCTCGCTGATGCACAGCGGCGGGTTGGTATGGATGGAGTTGTTGGAGATCATCGTGTACATGTCGTGCTCACGAAGGTACCTGCCGACGGCGGTCATCTCGTCGCAACTCGCGTTGAAGCGGGTCATCGGCGTGTACGGGTCATGTTGCCGCACGAGATCGATGATGCCGAAGAGGCCGAGGTTGCGATGGGTTCCGACGCTGGGATGCCTCGCGGCCAGACGCTGGTGGTGAGCGCGCAGCACGGAGTCCATCGCAGCCGCGCGCTCGATCAACCGATCCTCCTCGTAGACGCGCAGCGTTGCGAGCGACGCGGCAAGGGACACCGGGTGGCTCGAATAGGTGAGCCCGCCGTAGAACATGGTCGAATCGAACTTCTCGGCGACGTGGCGGCGCATGGCGACAGCGCCCAGCGGGAGGTACGAGGACGTCAGGCCCTTGGCCATGGTCATCAGGTCTGGAACGGTGTCCCAATGCTCGATGGCGAACCACCTGCCGGTACGTCCGAAGCCCGCCATCACCTCGTCCGCCACCATAAGAATGCCGTGGCGGTCACACAGCTCGCGAACACCCTGGATGTAACCATCGGGTGGGATCAGGATGCCGTTGGTGCCGACGACGGTCTCGAGGAATATCGCCGCGATCGTGTGCGGTCCCTCATACATGATCACGTCCTCGAGACCCTGCAGGCTCTCGGCGACTGGGCGCGGCTCGCGCTCACCCCAGCGATGGGTATCGGGATACCTGACCACGCCGACCAGCCCAGGCTCGGTGGCCCAGCGCCGCGGATCGCCGGTGAGGGTCATTGCACCCATGGTGGCTCCGTGATACGCGCGGTAACGGCCCAGGACCTTGTAGCGGCCCGTGTACTGGCGGGCGATCTTGATCGCGTTCTCGATCGCCTCGGCACCGCCTAGTGTGAAGAACACCTTGTCCATGTCGCCCGGCAGGAGTGATGTCAACTTCTCGCCGAGGCGGGCTCGAATCTCGGTGACGAACGCGGGCTGGACAAACTGCAACCTGGTGGCCTGCTCGACGATGGCGTCGATGACGCGCCGGTCACCGTGCCCGATGTTCACCGACATCAACTGACTGTTGAAGTCGAGAATGCGCCGTCCTTCGGGGGTGAACAGCCAGAACTCCTTCCGCGTGATCGATCGCGATGGGATCGACTGCGCCCTGCACCGACCACGAGAAGAACGTGTGTTCCTTCGACAGCCGCACGATCTCTTCACTGGTCATCCGCTCCTGGGCGACCTGAACCGTCATGTTTCCCGGACTCCTTCACGTGTGATCTGCATGGCACAGTATGACGGTGCCACGAAGGGACTCCGGCGTCCGAATCCGTGCGGTCGAGCCGCCACTCGCAGCATGACGATATGACTCTGCTCGTCGGAGTCGTCGAGGACGACACACCCACTCGCGAACTGATGACACCAATGCCGGGCGTGCGATATCTGTTCATCGACCCGTCGGCGGCGCCGCCGTCAGAGCTCGCCGACGTCGACGCGCTGCTGATCTGGAACGTCCGCAGCGCCTACCCGCGCAAGCATTGGAGCAACTTCAAACGGCTGCGCTGGATCCATTCCGGAACCGCGGGCGTCGAGCGTGTGCTCTTTCCCGAGCTCGCCGGGAGCGACGTGGTGGTCACCAACTCGCGATACATCTTCGACCAGGCCCTGGCGGAGTACGCGATCGGGCTGATGCTGGCGCTCTGCAAGGATCTGCCGGCCACGGTGCGTCACCAGACCGAGCATCGCTGGAAGCAGCGCGAGACCGAATCGCTGTCCGGAAAGGTGGTGCTGATGGTCGGTGTCGGCCCGATCGCGCGGCGAACCGCCCTGCTTGCGAAGGCGATCGGCATGTCGGTGCGCGGCATCGGTCGGACTGCACGCGCCGGCGATCCCGACTTCGGCGACATCGCCGGCCCCGATGCCCTCCCGGCATTGTTCGCGGAGGCGGACTATGTCGTGCTGGTCCTTCCCAGCACACCGGAAACGCAGTGCATGGTCGGACGAGCGGCGCTCGGTGCGCTCAAGCCGAGCGCCCGTCTCATCAACGTCGGCCGCGGCTCCACGCTGGACCAGGATGCCCTCTGCGACGCGCTCCGCGAGGGGCGCATCGCCGGCGCGGCGCTCGACGTCGTGGTCCCGGAACCGCTGCCGGCGGATTCCCCACTGTGGGACGTGCCGAATCTGATCGTCTCGCCGCACATGGCCGGCGATCGCGCCGGCTGGAAACGCGACGTCGTCGAGCTGTTCTTGAGCAACCTCGAGCGGTTCCAGCGCAGCGAACCCCTGCTCAACGTCGTCGACAAGAACCTCGGCTACGCGCCATCGGCGAACACGTGACTGGGGCCGCGGTTGCGGAGGCGCCCTGCGACGCCGCTGCCTGAGGTCAGTCCCCGACGGGCTCGCCCGACGCGAAGCTGAGCCCGTGCAAGTCCTCGATCATCCGGTCGGCTAGCCTCAGAAACCGCCGCGTCCGCCACGCCTGGTCCGGTTCCCCGCCCGTGAGCACCGGAACCGCAGCCTCCTTGATGACCAGCAGCAGCGCCTCGAGATCACGCATCAGGCGCATGACGCGCGTCCACGCGTCTTCCTGTTCGTCCATTTCACCCATCCCCTTCCGCCATGCCAGCCGGCAGGCGAGAACATCATCGCACATTTCGTGGTGCGTTCGGAGCGTTCGATCTTGATTGGAGACCCTGCCGACGCCATGCTGGCCGTCGCAGAGCAGGCCGGCGCCCGGGAATCTCGGCGGTTAGAGGTTGCCCCTCGCCGCCTGCTCGCGCTCGATCAACTCGAACAGGGCTTTGAAATTCCCTTTCCCGAAGCCCTTGCACCCCTTGCGCTGGATGACCTCGAAGAACAGGGTTGGGCGATCGCCGACAGGGCGCGTGAAGATCTGCAGCAGGTAGCCGTCGTCATCGCGGTCGATGAGGATGTTGAGCGCACGCAACCTGTCGAGATCCTCGTCGATGCCGGCGGCGCGATCGCCGAGCGCGTCGTAGTAGGCGCCGGGGGCGGTGAGGAACTCCACGCCGCGGTCGCGCATCTCCTGCACGGTGCCGACGACGTCATCGGTGTGCACGGCGATGTGCTGGATCCCGCTGCCACGGTAGTAGTCGAGATATTCCTGAATCTGCGACTTCTTCAATCCGACGTGCGGCTCGTTGATGGGCATGGTGATCTGCGTGCGCGGATCCCGCGCCACCTTCGAGCGCAGCGCGCTGTACTGGGTGGCGATGTCCTTCTCGTCGAATTCCTGGAACACGGTGAATCCGAAGACTTCCGAGTAGAACGAGATCCAGTCGTCCATCTTGCCGGTGTCGACGTTGCCGACCGTGTGGTCGATGAAACGCAGTCCGACGCCACCGCCGCTGCGGTTGTCTGCGCGGTATCCCGGCCAGAAGACTCCCGAATACTCGTTGCGCTCGACGAACGTATGGACCGTGTCGCCGAAGGTGGCGATCGACGCGGAGGTGACGACGCCGTGCTCGTCCTCCGAACGAGTGGGCTCGGCGATGCTTCGCGCGCCCCGCGCGGTGGCTGCTGCGTACGCCGCGGTGGCGTCCTCGACCCGCAGCGCGATGGTCCGGACACCGTCGCCGTGGAGCCGCACGTGGTCGGCGACTTCACCCTCGGGCTGCAGCGGCGCCGTGAGGACCAGGCGGACCTTGCCCTGCTGGAGGACGTAGCTGGCCCGATCACGAATGCCGGTCTCCGGCCCGGCGTAGGCGATCACGTCGAAGCCGAAGGCCTGACGGTAGTGGTAGGCCGCCTGGCGCGCGTTGCCGACCCACAGCTCAACGTGATCCGTGCCTTCGAGCACCGGTACGGCGACATCGGCGACCTGGACCATGTGGTTCTATTGTAGGTGTATGAGATCGAGCGTCCAGATCGATCCCGGTGCGGGGAGCGGCACATCCGGGGATGGGGCACACGCGGTGGCGGACCAGCGTGAAGCCGAGTTTCAGGCGCTGATCGACGCGGATCAGCGGATCGAACCGCGCGACTGGATGCCCGACGCCTACCGGGCCACGCTCGTCCGCCAGATCGCCCAGCATGCCCACTCCGAGATCATCGGCATGCAACCCGAGGGCAACTGGATCACGCGAGCGCCTTCGCTGCGCCGCAAGGCGATCCTCATGGCCAAGGTCCAGGACGAAGCCGGTCACGGCCTCTACCTCTACTGCGCTGCCGAAACACTCGGCATCGATCGTGCCGAGCTCATCGAGCTGCTGCATCAGGGCCGTCAGAAGTATTCGAGCATCTTCAACTACCCCACCCTCACCTGGGCGGACGTCGGAGCGATCGGCTGGCTCGTCGACGGCGCCGCGATCACCAATCAGATTCCGCTCTGCCGTTGCTCGTTCGGACCGTACGCGCGGGCGATGGTTCGCGTCTGCAAGGAGGAGTCGTTCCACCAGCGCCAGGGGTTCGAGTCGCTCTATGCGCTGTCGCACGGATCGCCCGAACAGCATCAGATGGCGCAGGACGCGGTCAACCGCTGGTGGTGGCCGTCGATCGAGATGCTCGGTCCACCCGACGCGGACTCGGCCCACAGCGCGCAATCGATGGCCTGGGGCATCAAGCGCTTCACGAACGATGAGCTGCGTCAGCGCTTCGTCGACATGGTCGCCCCGCAGGCCGTGGTGCTCGGCCTGACGCCTCCCGATCCGGAGCTGCGTTGGAATGAGGAGCGCGGCCACTACGACTTCGGCGCACCCGACTTCGAGGAGTTGCGCCGCGTGGTCGGCGGTGATGGGCCGTGCAATCGCCAGCGCGCCGCGCACCATCTGAAGGCACACGAGGACGGTGCCTGGGTCCGCGAGGCTGCCGCCGCGTACGCCGCCAAGCACGCGGCGACCAGCACCGCAGCATGAGCCCGGAAACGCCAGTCCCCTTGTGGGAGGTCTTCATCCGTAGCAAGCGGGGGCTGGCGCACAACCACGTGGGCAGCCTCCACGCCCCCGACGCCGAGATCGCGCTGCGCAATGCGCGTGACGTCTACACCCGGCGCATGGAGGGTGTGAGCATCTGGGTCGTCCCCTCGGCCGCAATCACGGCTTCATCGCCGGACGAGAAGGACTCGTTCTTCGACCCCGCCGGGGACAAGCCGTACCGGCATCCGACGTTCTACGCGATACCGAAGGAAGTGCAACAGCTGTGACCGCCGTGGTCGCCGGCGCGCCGGCCGTGTACGGCCTGCGCGTCGCCGACGACTGCCTGGTGCTCTCACACCGGCTCGCGCAGTGGTCGTCATGTGCTCCGACGCTCGAGGACGACGTTGCGCTCACCAACATCGCCCTCGATCTGCTTGGCCAGGCGCGCGCGATGTACGCGCGAACCGCCGAGCTCGACGGGACGGGACGGGACGAGGACGACTACGCCTTCATGCGTGGCGAGCGGGAATTCGTGAATTGCCTGCTCGTGGAGCAGGAGAACGGAGACTTCGCGACGACGATCGTCCGCCAGCTGCTCTGCTCGACATACCAGCTGGCGCTCTGGCAGGCGCTGACAGCCTCGACGGACGAGCAGATCGCTGCCATCGCCGCCAAGGCGGTCAAGGAGACCGCGTACCACCGCGACCACGCCACCGACTGGACGCTTCGCCTGGGTGATGGGACCGACGAGAGCCACCGCCGCATGGAGAGCGCACTCGCCGCCCTCTGGCCGTTCACCGCCGAGCTCTTCGAACATGATGCCGTGACTCGTGAGGTGACAGGGCTGGGCGTCGGTCCCGACCCGGACGGTCTTCGCGCCGCGTGGGACGCATACATCAGCCGGGTGCTCGGCGACGCCACGCTGGTGATTCCCAAGGCGAGCTGGAAACCGACCGGCGGCCGGGAAGGGCTGCACACCGAGGCGTTTGGGTACATGCTGGCTGAGATGCAGCATCTCCATCGCTCGTTTCCCGGGGTCGTCTGGTGACCGTCATCGACGAGATCCGCCGCGTCGCGGGTGCGATACCCGACCCGGAGATGCCCGCCCTGACCATCGCCGATCTGGGCATCCTTCGCGATGTCCGCATCGACGCGTCCGGTCATGTCGACATCGACATCACGCCGACGTACTCGGGGTGTCCGGCGCTCGACACCATTCGCGAGGATGTCGAGCGGCGCATTCGCGAGCAGGGCTACGCCGACGTGGCGGTACGTGTGGTGCTGTCGCCCGCGTGGACGACGGAGTGGATGTCGGAGGCCGGCCGGGTCAAGCTCCGCGAATACGGCATCGCGCCACCGCGACGGCAGCACTTCGAGGTCACCTCCCTCCGGGTCGCCGTCGAATGCCCGCAGTGCACCTCGACGCGCACCCACGAACTCGCGCACTTCGGGTCGACGCAGTGCCAGGCCGTGCGTCAGTGCGATGCGTGCGGCGAGACGTTCCCGCACTTCAAGGAGCATTGAAGGCTTGACCGTCTCGCCGGTTGCGGAAGCCTCCGCAGGACATCGGCGCGCAACCATCCATCCCCTGCGGGTGAAGGCGGTCGAGCCGCTGACCGATGACTCGGTGGTCATCGAGTTCGATGTTCCGCCCGAGCTGGCCGGTGAATTCTCGTTCACTCATGGGCAGCACGTGTCGCTGCGGTGCGAAGCCGCCGGAGACGACACCAGGCGCAGCTATTCGATCTGCGACGCCGCCGGCTCCGGACGCCTGCGCGTTGCGGTGAAACGACTACCCGGCGGGATCTTCTCCGCGTTCGCGCTCGAGCAGCTGCGAGCCGGCGACATGGTCGAGGCGGTGACCCCGATCGGTCACTTCAACACGCCGCTGGATCCGAGCCGCTCGACCTCCTACGCGATGATCGCGGCGGGCAGCGGGATCGCGCCCATCCTCTCCAATCTCAGCACCATTCTTGCGGTCGAACCACACAGCACAGCGACACTGATCTACGGGAACCGGACGGTCAAGGACATCATGTTCCTCGAGGAGCTCGAGGACCTGAAGAACCGCTACCCGGAACGGTTCGCGCTGTACCACGTGCTGTCGCGGGAGGAGCAGGAGGTGCCGCTCTTCCACGGACACATCGACGGCGAGCGCCTGAACATGTTCCTTGACCAGCTCGTCCTGCCCGAGGACATCGACGAGTGGTTCCTCTGCGGACCGCGTGAGATGATCGACGCCGCGCGAGCGGTGCTGCTCGAGCGCGGCGTCGAAGCCGACCATGTGCACGCCGAGCTGTTCCACGCCAAGGATGCGCAGCGCCCGAGCGCTGCCGAGCACCACGTCGCGGCGGGCGGCGCCGATGCTGCCGAGGTGACCATCATGCTCGACGGACGCAGCTCCACCTTCCCCGTGGACCCGGACGGCGAGCGGATCCTCGACGCTGCACTGCGAGTCCGATCCGACGCTCCATACGCGTGCAAGGGCGGTGTCTGCGGCACCTGTCGCGCAAAGCTGATCAGTGGCAGCGTCGAGATGGATCAGCACTTCGCGCTCGAACAGCGTGAGATCGACGCGGGATTCGTGCTCGCATGCCAGTCGCATCCCACCACGCCGAAGGTCGTTCTCGACTTCGATCAGTGAACCGAGGTCGCGCGAAGCGGATCGCTACTCGATGATCGGCGTCAGCCACTCCGCGTAACGGTCGTTCTCCCCTTTGCAGGCCCCAAAGTAGAGGTCCTGGAGCTTGCGTGTCACTGGACCTGGCGCTCCGGAACCGATCGTGCGCCGGTCGATCTCGATCACCGCAGAGACCTCCGCGCCGGTGCCGCAGAGCAGGACTTCGTCGGCAACGTACAGCTCGCTGCGATCGATGGTGCGCTCGACCACCGCAACTCCAAGCTCGTCACTCGCAAATTGCATCAGCACGGAGCGGGTGATGCCCTCGACGATGTTCTCCGAAGCGGGCGGCGTGATCAGCCGGCCACGCCGGAGGATGAACAGGTTTTCCGCGCTGCCCTCACACACATGTCCTTCCTGAGTCATCAGGATCGCCTCGTCGAACCCGTTGAGGAACGCCTCGGTCTTGGCGAGCGCGCTGTTGATGTAGATCCCGGTCGCCTTGGATCGTGCCGGCGCAACGTTGTCGTCGATGCGCCGCCAGCTCGACACCTGGCAGCGGATGCCGCCCGTGGTGTCGACGTATGCGCCGAACGGCACCGGGACGATCATGAAGCCGTCACGCAGGTTGTGGAAACGAATGCCGATCTCCTCATTCGCCTTGAACACGAGCGGGCGGATGTAGACGTCGCTCCGAAAGTTGTTGCGGCGCATCAGCTCGACGGTGATCTCGCACAGCTCGTCGACGGGATGCGGTAGCTCCATGTGCAGCATGTGTGCATTGACGGTCATGCGCGCGAAGTGGTCGGCCATCCGGAACACATTGATCCGATGCTGGCGCTCGCTCCAGTACGCCCGAATGCCCTCGAAGCAGCCCGTCCCGTAATGCAGCGCGTGGGTGAGCAGGCCGAGGTGCGCATCTCCATACCTGCGGAGCTCGCCATCGAAGTAGACCCACGTGTCCGCCTGCGCACGGCGCAGTTCGGCGGGGGCGATGGTTGCCTTGGTGGGAACTTCAGTCACGGGTCAACGCCTCGTCGGGTGTCTCGATGAGATCGGCGAGATGCCGGATGAAACCGCCGGCAACGCCTCCGTCGGCGATGCGGTGGTCGAACACGAGCGACAGCTCCACCACTGAACGGGGCACGACGTCCTCATCCACAACCCACGGCCTGCTCGAGATGCGTCCGATACCCAGGATGGCCGCTTCTGGCGGGTTGATGATCGGGATCCCGCCGTCGACGCCGAAGGCGCCGAAGTTCGACACCGTGAAGGTGCTGCCCCTGAGATCGTCCGCGTTGATCGAGCCGTCGCGGGCTGCGGTGGCAAGCCGCTGCAGGTCGTCGCCGATGTCTCGCAGTGTCTTGTGCTGCGCGTCGCGAATCACCACCACCACGAGGCCGCGCTCCGTCTGCACGGCGACGCCGAGATGGATCGGGGTGAACAGCACGACCTCGTTCGCCGCGGCGTCGAAATGCGCATTGAGCCTGGGGAAAGTCCTGAGCGCCACCGCGCAGAGTCGCAGGATCATCGCGAAGGGTGTGACCCACACGTCCATCGATCCAGGCGGCAGCTCGGCACGCAATTCCATGAGCCGGGTCGCGTCGGCACTGAGCCATGCCGTCGCTGCGGGGGTTTCACGATATGAGCGCGCGAGCCGCTCGGCGGCGACCCGATCGACCCCGGTCAGCGCCGCTCGAACCGATTCGACACGGGCGGCAGGCGACGGTGCGGTGACGGTGGCGCCCTGCTGCATACGACTGCGCTCGAGGTCGGCGTGGGTCACGATCCCGCCAGGGCCGCTGCCCGCCACCGTGCTGAGGTCGATGCCGAGTTCCAATGCGCGGCGTCGCACCAGCGGCGACGCCGGAGGCGTGGCGGCCGTGGCGACCGGCGCAACGCCCCCCGACGGCGTGGGTGCACTCCGGCGCGACCGCGGTGCCGCCTCGCTCGTGCCGTAGCCCACCAGCAGGTTGCCCGACGCCGATGCAGACGGAGCGCCTTCGACCTCGATGCTGATCAAGGGGCTGCCGACGGCGATGCTCGCGCCCTGGGCAGCATGCAGGGTGGCGACGCGTCCCGCGAACGGGGTGGGCACCTCGACGATTGCCTTCTCCGTCGAGATCTCGGCGATGGGCTGGTCGACGGTGACCACGTCACCTTCCGCGACGAGCCATCGGTTGATCTCTCCCTCCGTGAGCCCCTCGCCGAGGTCCGGCATCAGGAACGCGCGAACCGACGGCATCGATCAGTACTCGAGCAGCCGTGCCACCGCATCGAGGATGCGGTCGCCGTCGGGGAGAAAGTGGCGCTCGATCTTCGCCGACGGGTAGGGGACGTCCCATCCGGTGACGCGCAGCACCGGAGCAGCGAGAAAGCCGAAGGCGCGCTCGGTCACCTCGGCCGCGATCTCGGCGCCGTAGCCGGCGAACCGCGCCGCTTCGTGCACGACCAGGGCGCGTCCTGTCTTGGTGGCACTGGTCACCAGCGTGTCCACGTCGAGCGGTGACAGCGTCCGGACATCGACGACCTCGAGGTCGATGCCGCTCTCGTCGGCGGCGCGGTTCGCCGCCTCCAGCGCCGTCGTGACCATCGGCCCGTACGCGATGACGGTTGCGGCAGTCCCGGCCCGGCGAACCACCGCCTTGCCGATCGGCGGGGCGGTCACCGGCAGGTCGACGTCCTCCTTCAACCAGTAGCGGCGCTTGGGTTCGAGGAAGATGACCGGGTCCTCGAACGCGATCGACGCACGCAGCAGCGCGTACGCATCCGACGGTGTGCCGGGAGTCACCACCGTCAGGCCGGCGGTGTGCGCGTAGTAGACCTCGGGACTCTCCGAGTGGTGCTCCACCGCGCCGATCCCGCCTCCATACGGGATGCGGATGACCAGGGGCAGACCGACGCGGCCGCGGGTCCGGCTCCGGTACTTCGCCACGTGGCTGATCACCTGGTCGAGCGCCGGGTAGGAGAAGCCGTCGAACTGCATCTCGACGACGGGGCGCATGCCATAGAGCGCCATGCCGATGGCCGTGCCGACGATCCCGGACTCCGCAACCGGGGTGTCGAAGCAGCGGTCGATGCCCATCTCCGCCTGCAGACCGTCGCTGATCCGGAAGACACCGCCCAGCTTGCCGACGTCCTCGCCGTACACGACCACGGAGTCGTCCTCGCGCATCGAGTCGCGGAGCGCGGCGTTGAGGGCACCTGCCATGGTGACCTCCATCAGGCCGTCTCCTCCGCCGCGGTCAATTCCTGTTGGAGGATCGAGCGCTCCGCCTCGAGCAGCGGCGTCTGAGTCGCGTACACGTGGTCGAACATCTCGCGTGGGTCGCCGGCAGGAGCGTCGAACAGCGAGTCGCGCATGCGCGCCGTGATGGCGTCACCTTCAGCCTCGACCTCCGCAACGTACGCATCGTCGATGACGCCGGCCTCGCGAAGCGAGCCACGGAAGCGTTCGACCGGGTCGCGCATCCGCCAGGACGTCGTCTCGTCATCGCTCCGGTAGCGGGTGGTGTCGTCCGCGGTGGTATGCGCTTCGAGACGATACGTGACCGCTTCGATCAGCGTCGGGCCGTCCCCGCGTCGTGCACGCTCAAGCGCGGTGCGCACCGCTCCGTACACCGACACGACGTCATTGCCGTCGACGCGGATGCCCGGCATCCCGACACCCGCTGCGCGGAGCGCGATCGACGAGGCCTTGGTCTGGAGACGGTACGGCACGCTGATCGCGTAGCCGTTGTTCTGGACGACGAACACCACCGGCGCACCGAACACCCCCGCCATGTTCAGCGCCTCGTGCGCATCTCCCTCGCTGGCGGCGCCGTCGCCGAAGAAGGTCAGCGCGACGATTGGATCCTGCCGGATACGCGCCGCCATCGCAAGGCCCACCGCATGGAGCGCCTGGGTGGCGAGCGGCGTCGTCAGCGGTGCCACCCGGTACTGATAGGGGTCGAAGCCGCAGTGCCAGCTCCCCGAGAAGAGCGCCAGAAGCTCCACGATGTCGACGCCGCGCGCAAAGGTGCCGACCGTCTCCCGGTAGCTGGGAAAGAGCCAGTCGTCTGCCTCGAGGGCGAAGACCGCACCGACCTGCGCCGCCTCCTGTCCCTGGCTGGAAGCGAAGACTCCGAGGGCTCCCTGGCGGGTCAGGTTGATCGCTTGGCGGTCGACCCGCCGGCTCAACGCCATGAGACGGTAGAGGCTGCGGAGCTGGTCGTCACTCAGCGTGGTGTCGTGAGCGACGGGATCGCCCATCGACCCCTCTGCCGCCACATCCTGCCAGGCGGCTTTCGACAGCCCCGGAAATGAGGACGGTCCGCTGGCCGTCGACGACACCTCCACAGTCACGTTGATCGATCCTACCCCTGCGGACCTTGGCCGCCGAAGTTCGGCGCCCGCTTCGCCCGTCTGGCTGCCACCCCCTCGGCGACGTCGGGGCCGGTGAAGCCGAGGAATTCGAGCGCGAGTGAGCTGTCGAAGATGGGTCCTGCCGCGCGCAGCCAGTTGTTGAGCGCGTACTTGGTCCAGCTGATCGCCGTCGGCGACCCTGCGGCGAGCTTTCGGGCGACCTCGATGGCCCTGACGTGCACCTGGTCGTCGGGGACGCTGAGTGAGACAAGCCCGATCCGCTCCGCCTCCTCGCCGTTCACCGGTTCGCAGAGGAGGAGGTGGTACTTGGCCCTGGCCATACCGCAGAGGAGGGGCCATATGATCGCGGCATGGTCGCCGGCCGCGACCCCAATCCGGGTATGACCGTCGATCAATCGCACCGAGTGAGCGGCGATCGAGATATCGGCAAGCAGCCCGACCACGAGCCCCGCCCCGACTGCCACGCCGTCCATCGCCGAAACAATCGGCTTGCTGCAGTTGATGACGTTGTAGACGAGATCGCGCGCCTCCCGGAGCACCCGGGCACGCACCGAGAAGTCGGCTGCCATCTCCTCGATGAGGTCGAAATCTCCACCAGAGGAGAAGGTGCCACCCGCGCCACGAATGATCACCGCACGGGTGGTGGCATCCGCGTCCACCGCTCGCCAGACCTCTGCCAGGTCACGGTGCATCGCGGCGCCGGCCGCGTTGAGGCGACCCTCGGCCTTCATCGTGATCACCAGGATCCCGTCTTCGGGGCGCTCGAAGACCAGGCTCGGAAATGAGGTCGCGAGGTCGTTCATGAGATCGCGGGCTACCTCCCCGTGAAGGTGGGCTTGCGTTTTTCCTGGAATGCCGAGATGCCCTCCTGGTAATCGTGCGTCCGAGACGCTCTTCCCTGTGCAGCAGCTTCGGCGGCGAGCAGGTCCGCCAGGGAGGGGGACGTGTCCGCGATGAGCCTGACGATCCGCTTGGACTCGAGGAACGCCGCGGTGGGTCCGCCGGCGATCGCCCGGGCCAACTCACGGGTCCGGCGGATCAGGTCCGCGCCGGCGACACTGCGATTCACCAGCCCCCACTCCGCGGCTTCGCGGCCGGACACGAGCCGTCCGGTATACACAAGCTCGAGGGTGCGGTGCGGCCCGATTCGCGAGACCAATGCTGCGTGCGCGCCGCTGTCGAGCACTGCCCCGATCCGCGCGAAGGGCGATCCGATCCGGGCATCGTCGGCCGCGTAAACAACGTCGCATGCGAGTGCGAGACCGAGCCCGATACCGAGGCACGGCCCGTGCACCGCCGCGATCGTCGGCATCGCCAGAGCGCTCACGTGCGAAATCAGCGGGTTCGCGACACTCTGCAGGACAGCCTCGCCGTCCTCGTGCAGCGGGTCGGCTTCGGAGAGGTCACGCCCACTGCAGAAGGCCCGTCCTTCACCCCGAACCAGGAGCGCTCTGGCCCCGCTTTTCTCCGCCGCGTCAAGGCTCTCGGTGATTTCGCGGAACATGGCGGCGCTCAAGGCGTTCATCTTGTCGGGCCGGTCGAGGACCAGCTCGGCGACGCCGTCCTCGATGGTCAGCCGGACCGTGCGGGGCCTGTCAGATTCCGGCATACGGCGCCCGCTCCTTGGCGGTGAGAATCTTCAACTGGCTCGCGCAGACGGTGACGCCGTTCTGGTTGAGCACGTCCCACCGATACGAGACGAGCCCCGACTTCGCGTCCCGATCGGACTTCTCGATGACCTCGATGTCGAGATAGATGGTGTCGTTGATCCAGGTGGGCGCCGTGTATCGCAGGCGGTCGGTGCCGTAGTTGGCGAGGATGGTCGTCGCGTCGCTGGGCACGCCGAGCCCGGTACCGAGCGCGAACACCATGATCCCCGGCGCCACGCGCTGTCCGAACATCGAACGCTCGGCGGCGACCTTGTCGATATGCGGGTAGAACCAGTCGCCAGTGAGCGCGCACCAGCTGACGATGTCCGTCTCGGTGATGGTCCGCCCACGGGTGCGCTGGGTTTGACCGACCTCAAGCTCGTCGTAGGTACGGTAGAGAAGAAACCGATCCACCCGATATGCCTCCCGTGACCCTGACTCGTTGCCGACCGCCGGGCTGGCGAAGTCTACGGCCGGCAATCGATCACCCGCTGAAGCTTTCCGACCGAGCGTTCGAGGGTGCCCGGATCGACGATCTCGACCTCGACGGTCACCCCGATTCGGTCCTTGACGTCACGGGCCAGGCTGTCCGCGGCGGGAGTGCGACGCTGTTGCGGGCAGTCGGCGCGTGCCTCGACGCGCACCGTCAGGGTATCGAGACGGCCGGCACGCGCGAGGATCAGCTGGAAATGCGGCGACAGTCCACTCGTGCGCACGACCAGCTCCTCGAGCTGAGTCGGGAAGACATTGACGCCGCGCAGGATGATCATGTCATCACTGCGCCCGGTCACCTTCTCCATGCGCCGAAACGCGGGTCGCGCCGTCCCGGGCAGGAGCCGGGTGAGGTCTCGTGTCCGGTAGCGAACGATGGGCAGCGCATGCTTCGTCAGCGACGTGAACACGAGCTCACCGAAATCGCCGTCGGGCAGCACCTGGCCGGTCTGCGGATCGATGATCTCCGGATAGAAGTGATCCTCCCAGATGTGCGGGCCGTCCTTGGTTTCGACACACTCCTGCGATACCCCGGGACCCATCACCTCCGAGAGACCGTAGATGTCAACCGCGTGCATGTCCAGGCGCTGTTCGATCTCCGCACGCATCGCCTCCGTCCACGGCTCGGCACCGAAGATGCCGATGCGCAGCGAGCACGTCCGCGGGTCGACGCCCTGGCGTTCGAACTCGTCGATGAGGGCGAGCATGTACGACGGTGTCACCATGATGATCGACGGCTGGAAATCTCGGATCAGCTGCACCTGGCGTGGTGTCATGCCGCCTGAGACCGGTACGACCGTGCAGCCGAGCCGCTCGGCCCCGTAATGCGCGCCGAGGCCGCCGGTGAACAGGCCATAGCCGTATGCGACATGGACGATGTCACCAGGACGTCCGCCGGCGGCGCGAATGGATCGCGCCATCAGGTCTGCCCACGTATCGAGATCATCCTGCGTGTAGCCCACCACCGTCGGGCGCCCGGTGGTGCCGCTGGAGGCGTGAATGCGTCGAACATGCGACCGCGGCACGGCGAACATGCCGAACGGGTAGTTGTCGCGGAGATCGTGCTTGGTGGTCAGCGGAAAGCGCGCGATGTCCGCGAGGGTGGTGCAGTCGTCGGGCGTCACCCCTGCCGAGTCGAACGCGCGACGGTAGTGCGGCACATTCGTGTATGCGCGGCGCAGCGTCCACCGCATGCGTTCGAGCTGGAGCTCGAGCAGCGCGTCCCTGCTCAAACGCTCGCCTGCGTCGAGGAGTTCGGGCGATGGTGCGGTGCCCAGCCGTGTCACGCCCGATGGGTTCCGATGGTTCGGCTGGTGCCTCGGAATTCGGCGATGACGTCGTCGCCGCGGCGTACGGTGACATCGTAGATTCCCGACCGCCCGAAACGGGTGCGCTCCACCGCTCGCGCTTCCAGGACATCGCCGGCACGCGACGGTGCGACGAACGTGATGTCGACGGCAGCCGCAACAGTCAGTGGCCCATGACTATTGCATGCGCACGCGAAGGCGGTGTCCGCGACCGCGAAGACGAAGGCGCCATGGGTGATTCCGTGGCCGTTCACCATGTCCGAGCGGACTGTCATGCGCGCGGTTGCGGCTCCAGCTGTGACTTCGCGCACCTCGATGCCGAGCGCCCGCGACGCTGCATCGTCTGCGAGCATCCGAGTCACGGAGTCAGTCATCGATTCTCCTCTGGGCGGCGCCCGCCGAGCGAGCGCGCTCAGAACGCCAGGTTGGTTCGCTCGACAGCGGCCACGGCTGCGGGAGCGCCGTCGAGGGTCACGTGCGCAGCCGACCGTCTGCCGCTGAGGTAGAGGACCAGTTCGGTTGCCGGCCCGCTGAGCGTCACGCTCTCCCCTGATCCAAACCGCCGCCGAACACCGTCCGGACGCACCAGCTCCAGCCCATACGGGCGGATCCGCCGGGCCAGCCGCCGTGCCGACAGGCCGACCATCCGCCACGAGAGTGCCTCGAGGTCAGGGATCGGCGCCCGCGGCTCGCGCCCGTTGGCACGGCGGACATCCTCGTGATGAATGAAGTATTCCAGGCCGTTGAAGAGGTCGCGAATGCGCGGCACACGCCACGGAATCATTGGCGCTCCCGCGCGCAGCCGCGCCACCATGGCAGGGAGTCCCTTGGCCGTCTCAGCCGCGCGCTGCGCATCGGACCAGCGCCTGAAGTGCTCTCGGAGCACCAGGTGTGCGGCGAGGTCGGCCGTGGACCAGCCCTCGCACAGCGTGGGTGCGTCGGGACCGAGCTCGAGCAGAAGGTTGCAGAGCTCGGTGCGTTCTCGAACGTCGATGGGTTCGGTCATCGCGATGGCCGCAGCGTACCCTCTCGTGGCCCGGATCCCGCCGGGCTACTACCCGGCCGGCCCGATGCGGCTCCAGGTCGAGCCCGTCAGCGACCAGACCTCGACGGGCGAGTGATCCGGCAGTGTCGCCGACTTCGGAGTGCCGAAGATCAGCAACTCATGACGGTCGGAATCCGTGATCGCCGTTCCTCCATCGACAGGCGGCGGTACGGCCGAAAGCGCGGCCCAGTCACTCCCATCCCACGCGAACAACGCCGGCGACGGCACGGGTGGCGTCCCGCAGGCGCACAACACCAGGCGGTCGATCGCCGGGTCCAGTGCCATGGTTGAACCATCGACGGGTGCGCGGTCCGGCGCCGTCAGCAGCGTCCACCCCGTGCCAGTCCATCGCCAGGTGGTGTTGGCGCCCCCGGTGGAGGGCGGCGGCCCGACGCAGCAACCCACGGCGAGGAGCGACTGAGTCACCGGATCGAACCACATCGGGCTATAGGCCGCTCCGGGAGGCAGGGCAGCGCCGGCCGGCTTGGCCCAGTGCGTCCCGGTCCAGATCCAGGTCTCGGCCGGGCTCGAGATGACCCCGGAACGCGTGACGAGAACCATCTCGTGAAGCGCAGGGTCCCAGGCCATATCGGCTCCCTCGCCTGGTGGCGGCCCACCGGCGCCGCTGTCCAGCGGCTGCCACGTCGTGCCGTTCCAGGCCCAGGTGTCGTGGACCGGCGTCCCCGCTTCGATCCGCCCTCCGAACAGCAGCACGGTCCCGGTCTGCGGGTCATACGCCGCTGCGGCGCCGAAGCGCCCCGCGGGGCTGGACGATGGTTGCGCCAGGGTCCATCTCGAGCCGTCCCAGAGCCAGGTGTTCGCGTAGTTGCCGACGCCCCCGAACAGGACGATGTCGTGGGTGGCGAGGTCATCGGCGACGCTGAAGCCGAAACCCGACTGCGGAAGCACCGGCACCGCGCTCGGCGTGATCGGCTGACGAACGGAAGGCGTCGCCGGGGGGTGGGTCACCTGCGCCGGCGTGTGCGGCCCAAATGACACCACGATCCCTATGGCACCTGCGACGGCGACGATGCCCAGGAGCGCGATCGCGGACGGACGCTTGAGACGGCGCCCGCCGGTCGTCCCGGGCCCGTTCCGGAAGGTCTCTCCCATGCCCGCCGTCATAACAGGTCCACAACCGAGCGACGTGGACGCCCCCGCTACGATGCTGGTGGTGACCACACTCACTCCGTCCACCCGCAGCATCGACCTGGATGCTCTCGTCACCGCGTGGACCGCGGCCAACTACCTGACCGTCGCGCAGATCTACCTCCAGGCAAACCCGCTGCTCCGGGATCCGTTGCGCGCCGAGCACATCAAGCCGCGGCTGCTCGGCCACTGGGGAACGTCGCCGGCGCTGAGCCTGATCTACGTCCAGCTCAACCGCCTGATCCAGCAGCGCGACTGCGATGTGCTGTACATCGCCGGACCCGGGCACGGCGGACCCGCGATCGTCGCCAACGTATATCTCGAAGGAACGTATTCGGACATCTACCCGGCGGTTTCCCTCGACGAGCCCGGACTGCTTCGGTTGGTCCGGCAGTTCTCAACACCCGGTGGCATCCCGAGTCACGTGAGCGTACCCACGCCGGGCTCCATCCACGAAGGCGGCGAGCTGGGGTACGCGCTCGTCCACGCATTCGGCGCTGTTTTTGACAACCCCGACCTGATCGCTGCGTGTGTCGTCGGTGACGGCGAGGCGGAGACCGGACCCCTCGAGGGGTCTTGGAAGGGTGTGAGCTTCCTCGATCCGCGTCGCGACGGCGCCGTGCTCCCGATCCTCCAGCTCAACGGCTACAAGATCAGCGGACCCACGGTGCTCGGTCGTGCTCCCGAGCGGGACGTTCGCAGCCTGCTCAGCGCCCACGGGTATGACGTCCACGTTGTCAGCGGCGACGAGCCACGTGCGGTGCACGAGGAGTTCGCCCAGACGCTCGACCGCTGCTACGACCGGATTCGTGAGATCCAGGCGGTCGCGAGGCAGACCGGCGTGTACCCGCAGCGCGTGCCCTGGCCGGCGATCGTCCTGCGCACGCCCAAGGGCTGGACGGGCCCCAAGTTCGTCGACGGCATGCCGGTGGAGGGAACATTCCGCGCGCACCAGGTCCCCCTCGACAACGTCAGGAGCAACGCGGCGCACCTCGCGCAGCTCGAGGAGTGGATGCGCAGCTACCGACCCGAAACCCTGTTCGACGATGCCGGCGCACCCGTCCAGGCTGTGACGGCGGTGGTGCCGCGCGGCGACAAACGCATGGGCGCATCCGCCTACGCCAACGGCGGAAGGCTGCTTCGCCCGCTGCGGCTGCCGGAGTTCACCGAGTATGCGATGAGCGTGGATCCCGGTGTCACCGTCGGAGAATCAACGCGCCGCCTCGGCGAGTGGATTCGGGACATCTACCGCGACAACCCGGACAACTTCCGGCTGTTCTGCCCCGACGAGACCAACAGCAACCGGCTCGGTGCGGTCTTCGACATCGAAAACCGCTGCTTCGAGGAACAGATCATCCCGATCGACGATCACGTGCGCAACGACGGACGGGTGATGGAGGTGCTGTCGGAGCATCTCTGCGAGGGCTGGCTCGAGGGATATCTGCTCACCGGCCGCCACGGGTTGTTCGCGACCTACGAGGCATTCGCCATGGTCTCCGCGTCGATGACCGTGCAGCATGCGAAGTGGCTCGAGGCGGCGCGCGGACTCGACTGGCGTGTCCCGGTCGCCGCGCTGAACGTGCTGCTCACGTCGACGTGCTGGCGCAACGATCACAACGGCTTCAGCCATCAGGGTCCGGGGCTCATCGACACCGTGATGGCGATGAGCGGCGACGTGGTCCGAGTCTATCTGCCGCCGGACGCGAATTGCCTCCTGTCGGTGGCGAATCACTGCATGAGGAGCCGCAACTACGTGAACCTGATCGTCATCGACAAGCAACCGGAGCTCCAGTATCTGTCGATGGATGCCGCCGTCGAGCATTGCGCGCTCGGTGCCTCGGTGTGGGACTGGGCATCCAACCAGGATGGGGGCGAGCCGGACGTCGTGCTCGGCTGCGCCGGCGACATCCCGACGCTCGAAACGCTTGCCGCTGCTGCGCTGCTGCGCGATCGCGTGCCTGATCTCCGTTTCCGCCTCGTCAACGTCGTTGACCTGCTGGCGATGAGCCCCGCACCGTTTCATCCGCACGCGCTCAGCGCCGAGACGTTCACGAGATTGTTCACCGACGACATCGACGTCGTGATGGCGTTCCACGGCTATGCGCGGGCGTTTCACCAGGTCGTGCACGGCCGGCCGAACGCCGCGCGGTTCCATGTGCGTGGCTACAACGAGCACGGTACAACCACGACGCCCTTCGACATGGTGGTGCTCAATGAGATGAGCCGGTATCACCTCGTCATGGAGGCCATCCGTCGATCCCGGCGCACCCCGGCGGGCGCTGCCGACCTGCATCGCTTTTGCGAGGATCAGCTGCGCCGCCATCACGGGTACGTCCGCGAGCATTTCGAGGACATGCCCGAGATCCGCGAGTGGCGTTGGCCCGGGTGAGCTCGGGCAAGGCGCGTCTCGGCGCGCCGGACTGAACCGATGCGGATCCTCGCCGTGAACGCAGGGTCGAGCACCCTCAAGCTGAGCGTTGTCGATGATGGCGACCGCGTCGAGGCGGACCAGCAGACCGATGGCGATGCGGATCCCATCGCCGCCCTGCATGATTTCGTCGCGCGCGCCGGCGCTGTTGACGCTGTCGCCCACCGGCTTGTGCACGGCGGCGCGGCAGTGCGGCACGCCACGCTCGTCGATGACACGGTCCGCCATCTCCTGAACGGCGCTGTCGAGCTTGCACCGCTCCACGTGCCTCCGGCGCTCGCGTTGCTGGACGCCGCACGCGCGAGCATCGACCGGCCGCAGATCGTGTGCGTCGACACCGCGTTTCATGCGGAGATGCCGGACTACGCGACCACGTACGCGTTGCCGGCTCACTGGCGCGCGTGGGGTGTACGCCGCTACGGGTTCCACGGCCTTTCGTACGCCTGGTCGAGCCGGCGTAGTGCGGAATTGCTCGAGCGCCCGGCGGACGGTTTGCAGATCGTGATCGCGCACATCGGGTCCGGAGTGTCCGCGTGCGCCGTCCGCGACGGACGCAGCGTGGACACCAGCATGGGGTTCACACCACAGGAGGGTGCCGTGATGGCGTCGCGGAGCGGCACGGTGGACCCTGGCGCGCTGCTCTGGCTCCAGGACGTTCACGGGCTCACGGTCGGCGCGATGACCAGGTCACTGGAGCACGGCAGCGGGCTGCTCGGCCTCTGCGGTCGCTCGGACGTGCGTGATGTCGAGCGCGAGGCCGCTCAGGGCAACGCGGCGTGCGTCCTGGCCCTGGACGTGTATATCCATGTGCTCAGCCGCGTCATCGGTGGCCTTGCCACATCCCTCGACCGCCTCGATGCGTTGGTGTTCACCGGCGGCGTCGGTGAACATTCGGCGTTGGTGCGAAGCCGGATCTGTTCGCGCCTCGGGCTGCTGCGGCTCCCGCAAACGCTTGATCCCGCAGAGAGTGATGCCGTGATCGGAGTCGCCGACGCCGGTCCGGCCGTGGTGGTGGTCACTGCGCGGGAGGACGCGCAGATGGCCCGCGAAGCCCGCGGCGTGCTGCGCGGCTAGACCGCGGCTCGGGATTCCGCGGGGGCGCTCGTCGCCGTGGCCGCGTCACGTGGTTTGTGGCTGATCAGTGCGCACGTCGCGCCTGACAGCGCGGCCATGCCCGCCGCGTACCACCACAGGTGCTGGAAATGGGTGAGTGCGTCCGGGAGACTGTGCGGCGTTCCGAGGATCACCACGAGTAGAGCGACACCGAAAGCGCCGCCGATCTGGCGGGCGGTCTGATTGACGGCACTCCCAACTGCGAATCGATTCGGATGCAGGCTTGAAACTGCTGCGGCGCTCAACACCGGGAGTGTCATCCCGATCCCGAGGCCGATGATCAGCGTGCCCGGCAGCCAGGTGGTGAGGTAGTCGTGCTGCACGCCGACGCGCGTCGCGAACCACACCAGGCCGCAGACGAAAATGGTAAAGCCGGCGAGCAGCACCCTTCGAAAACCGACCCGCGACGCCGCCCGCCCCGCGAGCCCTGACACCAGCGCAACCACCAGCGGCCCGGGCGTCACGGCAAGGCCGGCCTGGAGGATCGGGTAGTGCCACACACTGGTGAGAAACAGGATGTTCCCGAGCAGCATCGCGAAGAACGCCATCGCATACAGCAAGGTCGCGGCGTTCGCCACGCTGAACGACCGGGCTTTGAAGAGCGCCAGATCCAGGACCGGTTCCGGATGCCGCGCCGACCGAAGCAGAAAGGCGGATCCCACGATCAGTGCGCCCGCGAAGCATCCGATGACGGGTGCCGTTGACCAGCCCCACGTCGGTCCCTCCGTGATGCCGAGAACGAGCGCCGCGAGAGCCAGCGCGACGAGCAACGCACCGAGATAGTCCGGGGCAGCTCCGGCCGCGCCAGGCCGGGAGCGGGCCAGCACGCGCCGCCCGGCCAGCCAGGCAAGGACGCCGATCGGTACGTTGACAAAGAAGGCCCATCGCCAGCCACCGGCTGTGATCAGGGCGGCGCCCAGCGAGGGCCCCGTCGCGACCGCCAGGGCGCCCACCCCGCCCCACAGCGCGACGACCTGCGAACGCCGCTCCGCCGGGAACGCGGCGAGGAGAAGGCTCAGCGATGCGGGGAGAAGCGCGGCGGCGCCGCACCCCTGGATGACCCGCCCCGCCACGAGCAACGCCACTGACGGAGCGAGCCCGCACAGCGCCGACCCGGCTGTGAAGACCCCGAGGCCGGCAAAGAACACGCGGCGGCTGCCAAGTCGATCTGCGGTACGCCCGGCTATCACCAGCAGAGAGCCGAAGACGATGCTGTAGCTGGTGATCACCCAGGCGAGGGTGGCTCGGGGATCGCCGGGAAAGGAGCGTTCGAGCGCCGGAAACGCGACGTTCACGATCGAGAGATCCAACGACGCCATGAACACCCCGAGCGCGGTGACGGCGAAGACAATCCTGCGGCGGATCAGCGGGGTCGCAACCGCCGCCGGCGGGGCGGGAGCGCTCACCTGGGTCACCGAGGCACTGTATCGCCTTGCGTTCTATTATGCAACTCACTATCCTGAGACCATGGATCGAAAGAGCTTCGCGGGGATGGACTGCTCGGTCGCCCAGTGCCTCGAGGTCGTCGGGGAATGGTGGAGCATGCTGATCGTCCGGGATGCCTTCCTCGGAGTGACCCGCTTCGATGACTTCCAGCGCCGGCTGGGGATTTCGCGCAACATCCTCCAGGAGCGGCTCAGCACCCTTGTCGATGCGGGCGTGCTCGTTCGGGTGCCGTACTCGGAGCATCCGCCGCGCTACAGCTACCGCCTCACCGACAAGGGTCGCGACCTGTGGCCCATCCTCACGGCGATGCGGCAGTGGGGTGATCGGCACGCGGCGCCGGACGGTCCGCCGCTGCAGGTCATCCACAAGGCGTGCGGCGCCGTCTCGGAGGCGGTGCTGGTCTGCAGCACGTGTGGCGAACGGCTCGGGCCTCGTGTCGTCGAGGCGTTCCCGAGCCCGGGACATGAGCTGGCGGGGGTGATCGCGAGTCGCGCGTAATCGAAGTCGAGCGTCGAATGCGATGGGGGCGCCGGATCAGCAAGGCCGGCACTGGAACCTCGACCGACCGAACCCGCGAGGGGATCTTGGTGGCGGCCCTACTGCCTCGGATCGGTCTCCGCGTCGACGTCCTGGCCACGAGTTCAGGAATAACGCAACCGCCAGCACGAGAATCACACCGGCGTTGGTGCCGAGCTCCTGCAAGGACTGCACTATCGACGGCGATCCAGCGGGCGATCCCCCTGAAGACAGCGTGAGCCGCGTCGAGACCGCGAGGATGTCTCGCACCGCGGCGATGATCCCGATGACCAGGAACGGCCGAAAGGGAAATCCCCAGCCCTCCAGGTGGGTGAGGACGGTTCGCATGATGTCCACGAGGATGATCACGACGAGCACGCCGTCGACGGCGCTGACCAGCGACAGCGTGTAGTTGGGTGACGACGCATTGAGCGAGGTGATGAAGCTGATGAAGCTTCGGACCAGCACCACGCCCGCGAGCACGAGAAGCACCAGCGCCACGCCGTACTGGACGAGGTCGATGAGCACCCGGATCGGCGTCCCCCGGCGTATCTCCGCCCACGACCAGACACCGCCGCCCTCAGGGGGCGGCTCAATGCGGCCAGCTCCAGGTTCGTCAGCCATGACGGTCAGTCAGTGTATGCCGCCCTCGCCCAGCCGCACGTTCTCGTCGAGGTTGAAACCATCGCCATCGGCACTTAACGAGGAAGACACGCCCCTGCGGTGGGACGTGTCTTCCTGACGGGTGCTGGGGGTGAATCCACCCCTCAGTAATAGTGGCGACGTCCACCCACTGCGTGCCCGGCCATTCCCATCAGCTCGAGCACGAGCCCGATGACGATCAGGATCACCCCGATGGTGACCAGGATGGGTATCGCCGCCACCAGCCCGATGATGAGCAAGATGATGCCCAGAACGATCATTCCGTATCTCCTCGTGGTGCGAAGTTGGTTGTCAGAGCGGACGGTCGTCGATGGTGGTGGTGGTGCTGCCCCGGCGCACAACCCCCGGGCCGCCCCACGACGACCAGAAGATCAGTGACAGGACGACTCCGAGCGCTCCAACCGCCATCAGGATGTACCCGATGGTGTGCAGGTCGACCCCGTTGGTGGTGACGTGGATGGCAAAGGCCAGCACGGCTCCGACCGCGATCAGAAAGATGGCCACTCCGATTCCCATTGATAACCTCCTTGTTCTCGCTGCCCCTATCCCAGGTATGTCAGCGACCGTATAGCTGATTCGGATACCGATACTATCACATATGGACCCGCGGATGTGAAGGGTTGAGCGAACCCCGAGCCTGGCAGTGATCTGCGGGCAGGCTCACGACGACGGTGGGTGAGGACCCGTCTGATACCGTGAGAGCCATCAATCATGCTAGTTCATCTAGCAGATTTGCGCTCACGTGGAGCGGTTGGAGCAGGTACCCACGCGGGGTTTCGTTCGGATGATTCTCGAGAGCGTCGTCTTCTTCGCACTGCTGCTGATCACGACGCTGGTCATTGCGTCGCTGCCGCGCGCGATCACCGCGCACGCGTGGCTCGCCGTGCCGCTCTGCCTGGTTGCTCTTGCAGGAGCAGGGGCTGCCTTCCTCGAGATCGAGCGTGACGAGCCGGGTATGGCGACGCTCGGAATCGTGGCGATCGTGCTGGTCGTTGCCATGCGGATCATCCAGCCGCGATGGAGCTTCGTCGGCGCGCAGCTGTTCGTGGGGGTCAGCGCCGCCGCACTGTGTTACCTGACCTACGCGTCACTCCAGACGTTTCTTGGTGGCCTGCCGCTGGGCGCGATGCTCGCATCGGTCGTGCTGCTCATCCTCGAGATCCTTGCGCTGCTCCTGTCGGTGTCATTCACGTTCGAGATCGTGGACGTGCTGTCGCGCCGCGAGCGGCGGCGAGCGATCCCGCCAATGACGAGAGCGCCGTGGGTGGCGCTCCAGGTGCCCACGTACAACGAGCCGCTCGAGGTGGTCCGGCCAACGCTCGAATCGCTTGCCAGGCTTGACTATCCGAACCTCATCGTCCAGGTCGTCGACAACAACACGTCCGATCCGGCGCTCTGGGAACCGATCGAGGAGCTCTGCGCGCAGATGGGTCCGCGCTTCACCTTCCTGCACCTCGAGGACTGGCCTGGCTTCAAGGCAGGGGCGCTCAACGAGGCCACCACCCGTCTCCCCGCGGAGATCGAGATTCTGGGCATCGTGGATGCGGACTACCAGGTGCATCCGCAATGGCTCCGCAACACCATCGGCCATTTCGATGATCCTTCCGTCGCGTTCATGCAGACGTCCCAGCACTATCGCGAGTGGCGGGACAACCGGTATCTGCGCGGCCTCTTCTACAGCTTCCGCTATTTCTTCGACATCACGATGATCGCGCGCAGCCATCGCAACGCGATCATCTTCTGCGGCACCATGGGGCTGATCCGCCGGTCGGCGTTCAGCGAGATCGGCGGCTGGAACCAGGAGTGCATCACCGAGGACGCGGAGGCGTCGTTGCGCATGCTCGGTGCCGGCTACCGCGGCGTCTACGATCCGGCGGCATACGGCGAGGGGCTGATGCCATTGGATTTCGACGGCCTGAAGAAGCAGCGGTTCCGCTGGGCGCTCGGTGGCATCCAGATTCTCAAGTTCCACTGGCGCGAGATGGTCCCGTTCGCGAAGCACCGGATGAGGCTGACGGCCGGCCAGCGCATCCACTATCTGCTCGGCAGTGTGCAGTGGTTCGCGGAGGTCCTGACCGCCACGTTCACCGTGTTGCTCCTCGCCACGGCCCTCGCGACGTCTCTGCATGAACGGCTGCCGGTGCGCCAGCTGACCGGCGCCGTCCTTGCCGTGCCGCTCGCATTCGCGATCACCGGCATTCTGCGCGCGGTGTGGGCGATGCGCCGCGCCTGCCACGCCACCACCCGGGATGCGCTCAACGCCCTGCGTGTGTGGTTCGCGCTGTCATGGGTGGTCACGCTCGCCTGCGTGCGCGGCCTCGTCCAACGACACGCCGAGTTCCTGCGCACCGCCAAGAGCAAGGAGGGCCGTTCGCTGATCGCAGCGCTGCGTTCATCGCGTGCCGAAACCGGCCTGATGATCGCCGGTGTCGCCGGGGCGGCAGCGATGCTGGTGCGGTCGCCAAGCTTTGCGACGGTTGTGCTTGCGGCGCTGCTGGGGTTCGAAGCCTTCGTCTACTCCAACGCACCGTGGGCAAGCCTCGCGGCGGAAGGCATCATCCTGACGCCGGAGCGCCTCGCCTACGCTCGGTCGCCGCAGAACACCGGTGATCGTCCCCAACGCAGGCGACCGATGGCACTGCCGCTCGGAGTGACGGGACTGGCGGCGGCCGCCGCGGTGGTGGCCTTGGTGGTGTCGTCACCGAGCCAGAATTCGCCGTTCGGCGGACCGCAATTCGACCTGCCGCGCATCGGCAATGTCGCGCCGAATCTAAAGGTCGGTCCGCTTCCCGCCGTGACTCCGTCGCCATCCGCGAGCGCCACCCCGAGCGCACAAACGAGTCCGTCGACATCGCCAAGCCCGTCGGCGTCACCATCCGCATCACCGACGACCGCTCCGACAACGTCGCCGACACCCGGGCCCACCGCGACGCCGACGCCCGTCGCGACACCGACGTCAGCTGCCCCCTAAGTCACGGCGGGGCGTTCACGCCTGCGGTTGTTGACGTCTAAGGCAGGCGCACCGAACCGGTCAGATACGCGTCGCAGCTGCGCGCCGCGGCGCGACCATCCGCAATCGCCCAGACGATCAGCGAGGCACCGCGAACCGCATCACCGGCTGCGAAGACGCCGGGTGCGGCACAGGCAAATGCCTCGTCGACCGCAACGTTCCCCGCGTCGTTGAACGTCACTGACAGCTCATCGAGCAAGCCGGACTTCGTCGGGCCGGCGTAGCCGATCGCGATGAGCACGAGGTCGGCGCCAAGCTGCACGTCCTCCCCCGGCAGCGGGACGAACGTGCGGTTCCCATTCTCGCGACGCGCTTCCACTCGAGCCGCGTGCACACGCCGCACCGCGCCCTTATCGCCTTCGAACCTCGTCACCATCAGGCCGAAGTCGCGCGACCCACCCTCATCGTGCGCCGGGTACGTACGCAGGATGAGCGGCCACTGCGGCCACGGGTTTCCGTCGGGCCGGGTGTCCGGCGGTTGCGCATAGAGGTAGAGCTGCTGCACCTCGCTGCACCGCTCACGGATGACGTTCCCGAGGCAGTCCGCGCCGGTATCGCCGCCTCCGATGATGATCACCTTCCCGCCTCGCGCAGTGATATCAGGTTGCGTCGTGGCACGCTCGCCGGCGACTCTGCGGTTCTGCTGGACCAGGTAGTCCATCGCGAAGTGAACGCCGCCCAATTCGCGCCCGGGGACGTCGATGTCGCGCGGCCGATCGGCACCCACGCCGAGCACGACCGCGTCGAAGCGCTCCCGCAACTGTGCTGCACTGATGTCGGTGCCGATGTCGTACCCCGTCTCGAAGGTGATGCCTTCAGCCTCGAGCAGATCGATCCGCCGGTCCAGCACCCATTTCTCCATCTTGAAATCGGGAATGCCGAATCGCAGCAGGCCGCCGACACGGTCGGACCGCTCGAACACGGTGACGCGATGACCGGCTCGGTTGAGCTGTTGCGCGGCGGCGAGGCCGGCCGGCCCGGAGCCGACCACCGCCACGCGCCGTCCCGTGCGATGCGCCGGCGGTTCAGCGCGGATCCAGCCTTCGTCGAAAGCCCGATCGATGATTGCCTGTTCAATCTGCTTGATCGCGACCGGGTCATCGTTGATGGCGAGCACGCATGCGGGCTCGCATGGCGCGGGGCACAGGCGGCCGGTGAACTCCGGAAAGTTGTTGGTGGCATGGAGCCGCTCCACGGCAGCTTTCCAGTCATCGCGCGCGACGAGGTCGTTCCACTCGGGGATGAGGTTGCCGAGCGGACATCCGTGGTGACAGAAGGCGACGCCGCAGTCCATGCATCGCGACCCCTGATCACGCAGTATCTGTACCGGCAACGGCAGGTACACCTCACGGTAGTCGGCGATCCGTTCCGACACCGGCCGTTTGTGAGCGGTGTGCCGCGTGTGCTGGAGGAACCCGGTGCGCGCCGGCATCAGCTCACCAATTCGAGCTGGGCGCGAAGCGCGCGCCGATATTCCTCGGGCATGACCTTCACGAAGTGCTCGCGCTCCTGAGCCCAGCCGCGCAGCAATCGCATGGCCACGGTGCTTCCGGTGAGCCCGGCATGCTGCTCGAGCAAGCCACGAACGATCTCATGATCGTCGACTCCGAGCGGTTCGAGAGCCACCGACGCCTGATTGCAGCGCCCGGCAAACTGCCGTTCCGCATCCAGCACGTAGGCAACCCCACCACTCATGCCTGCGGCGAAGTTCCGCCCGGTCGCGCCGAGCACGAGCACCGTACCTCCGGTCATGTACTCGCACCCGTGATCCCCGACCCCCTCGACCACCGCAACCGCTCCGGAGTTGCGCACGCAGAAGCGCTCGCCGGCGACGCCGCGAATGAAGGCCTCTCCCGACGTTGCGCCGTACAGCGCGACGTTGCCGATGATGATGTTCTCCTCTGCACGTCGCATCGATGCCTGCGGTGGCAGGATCACGAGCCGTCCGCCGGAGAGTCCCTTGCCGACGTAGTCATTTGCCTCACCACGAAGGGTCAGGGTGACCCCGCGCGCGAGCCAGGCGCCGAACGATTGCCCCGCGGCACCATCGAGATCGACGTCGATGGCGCCGTCAGGAAGCCCCGCCGCCCCGTGTCGCCGTGCGATCTCACCGCTGAGCATCGCGCCGACACAACGGTGCACGTTGCGAACCGCGAGCCGCATCCGGACCGGCATGCCGCTCTCAAGCGAATCGCCACAGCGAGCCATCAGCTCGTTATCGAGCATCTCGCCGAGATCGGCGGACTGACTGATGCTGTGCCGGCGGTCTTCCGGCGCTGCGACCTCTGGCGCCACGAGCAGCGGCTGGAGGTCGAGGCCTCGCGCCTTCCAGTGATCCACCGCGGGATTGGTCGTGATGAGATCGACTCGGCCGATCATGTCCTCGAAACGGCGGAATCCCAGCCGCGACATCCAGCGTCGCACGTCCTCGGCGAGGAAGAGCATGAACGCCACGACCTGCTCGGGCCGGCCCGTGAACCGAGCGCGCAGGACGGGATCCTGGGTGGCGATCCCGACCGGGCAGGTGTTGAGGTGGCAGACGCGCATCATCACGCAGCCTGCTGCCACAAGTGGTGCGGTCGCGAACGCGAATTCGTCGGCGCCGAGCAGCGCGCCGACGACCACGTCGCGCCCCGTCTTCATCTGGCCATCGGCAAGGAGCGTCACCCGGCTGCGCAGCCGCTGCCTGGTCAGCACCTGTTGTGCTTCTGCGAGTCCAAGTTCCCACGGCACGCCCGCGTGCTTGATCCCCGTGAGCGGGGAAGCTCCGGTTCCGCCTTCGTAGCCGGCGATGACGATGTGGTCAGCACGTGCCTTCGCAACTCCCGCGGCCACGGTGCCGACACCAGCTTCGGCAACGAGTTTCACGCTGATGCGCGCATCCGGATTCACGCAGCGCAGATCCCAGATGAGTTGCGCCAGGTCCTCGATCGAATAGATGTCGTGGTGCGGCGGAGGCGAGATGAGACCGACCCCCGTTGTCGAATGGCGCAGGCGTGCAATCGCCTCATCAACTTTCGAGCCTGGAAGCTGGCCTCCCTCGCCCGGTTTGGCACCCTGGGCGATCTTGATCTGCAGCTCGTCGGCGTTCACCAGGTAGTGCGCGGTGACGCCGAAGCGTGCCGAGGCCACCTGCTTGATTGCGCTCCTCCGCCAGTCGCCGTTGTCGTCTGGCTCGAAACGCGAGGAGTCCTCCCCGCCCTCGCCTGTGTTGGATCGCGCTCCGATGCGATTCATCGCAATCGCCAGCAACTCGTGCACCTCTTTGCTCAGCGAGCCGTGCGACATGCCGCCCGTGGAGAAGCGGCGGACGATGTCGAGAGCCGGCTCCACTTCGTCAAGCGGCACCGGGGCCGTCGCCTCCTCCAACACGAACAGACCACGCAAGCTCTTCAACCGCCGCGACTCATCGTCGGCGAGGGCGACGTACGACCGGAACGCTGTCTCGTCGTTCGATTTGACCGCGTGCTGGAGTGCGCCGATCACCTCCGGATTCCACTGATGATGCTCACCGTCGCGGCGCCACCGATACTCGCCGCGGTCCTCGAGGGTGGGAGGCACGATGCGAACGTCCGGGAAGGCTCGCTGATGCCTCGCGATCGCCTCCGCCGCGATCACGTCCATGCCGATGCCACCGATCCGCGACGGGGTGTTCGGGAAGTAACGGTCGATCACGGTGCGGTCGATGCCGAGGCACTCGAAGATCTGCGCACTGCAGTACGACTGGATCGTTGAGATGCCCATGCGCGCGATGGTCTTGCGCAGCCCCTTGACGAGCGCCTGCACGTAGAGCTCCTCGGCACGCGCAGCGTCGACGGTCGGGGGCAGCAGGTCGCGCCGTGCGATATCCGCGATCGTCTCGAACGCGAGATATGGGTTGACCGCCTCCGCCCCGTAGCCGATGAGCAGGGCGAGGTGCATCACCTCGCGCGCTTCGCCCGTCTCGACAACCAGGCCGACCCCGGTGCGCGTCTGCTCCCGTACCAGGTGCTGGTGGACCGCCGCGGTCGCCAGCAGGGATGGGATGGGAACGTGCGACGCATCGATGTGCCGATCGCTGAGGATGAGGACGGTGGCGCCTGCCTCGATCTGCTTCGATGCCAATCGGCAGATGCGCTCGATACCGGCGATCAACCCGCTCGCTCCCCCGTCACGGTGGAAGATCATTGAGATGGTTTCAGCCGGGAACTGCCGCTGGGTTACATGCCGGAGCTTCTCGAGGTCGTGGTTGGTGAGCACCGGGTGGGGCATCTCGAGCCGCTTCGCCTGCGCGGGACCCTGCTCGAGAAGGTTTCCTCCCGCACCGAGGGTGGTCACGAGGGACATCACCGCCTGCTCGCGAATCGGGTCGATCGGCGGATTCGTGACCTGAGCGAAGAGTTGCTTGAAGTAGTTGAAAAGCGGCAGCGGCCGGTCGCTGAGCACGGCGATCGGGGTGTCGTTGCCCATCGACCCCATGGCCTCCTCACCGGTCTCGCCCATCGGCTCGAGCAGCATCTCGACGTCCTCGACGCTGTAGCCGAACGCCTGCTGACGGACCAGGAGCGTCCCGGGATCATGTGGGGGGACGTGGTCCGGCGGATCGAGCTCGTCGAGATGCACGGTGCCCGCGCGTATCCAATCGCTGTACGGCTGCGCTGAGCTCAACCCGCTCTTGACCGCCGCGTCGTCGAGGATGCGCCCAGCCGCCGTGTCGACGAGCAGGAGCCTCCCCGGCTCCAGACGCCACTTCCGGGCAATCCGTTCCTCGGGCAGATCGAGCACACCGGCCTCGGACGCCATCACCACCAGGCCGTCCTCGGTGACGAGATAGCGCGCTGGGCGCAGGCCGTTGCGGTCGAGGGTCGCGCCGATGACGCGTCCATCGGTGAACGCGATCGCCGCCGGTCCGTCCCAGGGTTCGAGCAGCGAGCTGTGGAACTCGTAGAACGCGCGGCGATCGTCGTCCATGAGGGGGTTCTGATGCCACGCCTCGGGGATCATCATCATCACGGCGTGCTCGATCGGCCTGCCGGTCATGGCGAGAAGTTCGAGCGCGTTGTCGAACTGCGACGAGTTGGAACCCGATTCGTCCAGGACGGGCATGAGCTTGGCGATGTCGTCGCCGAAGTGGGGGCTGCGGAACTTCGACTGGCGCGCGCGCATCCAGTTGACGTTGCCGCGAAGCGTGTTGATCTCACCGTTGTGGGCCGACATGCGGAAGGGCTGGGCGAGGTCCCAGCGCGGCAGGACGTTGGTGGAAAAGCGCGCGTGCACCAGCGCCAGCGTCGATGTCACCCGCGCGTCGAGCAGATCCGGGTAGAAGCCGGCCAGCTGTGCGGCCGTGAGCATGCCCTTGTAGACGACCGTGCGGCTGGACAGGCTCGCCCAGTGGAATCGATCGCGGCCGATCCCGGCCGCAAGAGCGTCGCGCTCGATGATCCGTCGCAGCACGAGGAGACGGCCCTCGAGGGCGGCGCCGTCAAGGCCGATGGCGGCGACAAAGAGCTGGCGCAGTACAGGCTGCGCCTCGCGAGCCGACCGTCCTGGGGCATCGGCCACCACCGGAACGTCGCGCCAGCCGAGCAGGCGGAGGCCTTCCGCGCGGCATGCCTGCCACGTGATGGCCTCGCATCGCTCGCGGTCGTCCGGGTCGCGCGGAAGCATCGCCATCCCGACGCCATACGACCCGGGCGCGGGCAGGGATAGGCCGCTCGCATCGCGTAGGAAGGCATCAGGCAGCTGCAGGAGGATTCCAGCCCCGTCGCCGCTGTCCGGCTCGGCGCCGGAAGCGCCACGATGACCGAGGTTGACGAGCGCCTGGATGCCCTGCTCGACTACCGAATGCGCGGGTCCGCCGGCAATCCTCGCAACGAATGCCACACCGCACGCATCGTGCTCCACGGCAGGGTCGAACAGACCTCGATGCGGGAGCTGTGCGCCTGGCTGTTCTCCGATACGTGCGTAGCCTGACATGCTCGGGCGGTCAGAGCAAGTTGGGCATGCGGACTGCTGGGCCTGTGCTACGGTACGCGTCAATGGCCGCAACTGCGCGTCGATACTTTGGCCCGCCAGCCGTAAGGCTGCCGGGGGTCCTCTAACCCGACCGCGCAGTCGTTACCAGGGCTGGTTCATCAGAGATGGGTCAGCCCCGGATCCCGTGTGGTGGCCCATCACCACTCGGAGGTGCCAAACAGTGACCATCGAGCCGCTGCTCCTCAGCGCGACACGACGACACGAAACCCACCGCGTCACGATCGGCGACGTCACGGTGGGCGGCGACACGGTCCCGGTGATGGCCGGGCCATGCACAGTCGAGCCGGGCTACGTCGACCACGCCATTGCGGCGCGGCGGGCAGGCGCCTCGGTGCTTCGCGGCTGCGTGATGAAACCTCGCACACGACCGGGATCGTTCCAGGGCCTTGGCCGTGACGGGCTTCCGCTGCTCGACGAGGCGCGACGCGTCACCGGGTTGCCGGTGATCGCCGAACCGCTCGCCGGCGATGACATCGGCATGCTCCGCGACCACGTCGACGCCCTGCTCATCGGCGCCCGCTCGATGCACAACACACCGCTGCTGCGCGCAGCAGGCCAGAGCGGCATGACGGTGATCCTCAAGCGAGGAATGTCTGCCACGTACGACGAGTGGCTTGCGGCCGCCGACTACGTGACCGCTGAGGGAAACCGAGAGGTCGTCCTCTGCGAGCGGGGCATCCGCACCTTCGAGACGAGCACACGGAACACGCTGGACGTGAGCGCGATCGCGGTGCTCCGCGACATGACCGATCTCCCAATCGCCGTGGATCCGAGTCACGCCGCGGGCAAGTCGCGATGGGTCCCGTCGCTCGCCGTCGCCGCCCTCGCCGCCGGCGCTGACGCGCTGCTCATCGAGTGTCACCCGGATCCGGCCGCATCGCTGTGCGACGCTGCCCAGGCGATTACTCCTGAGGTACTCGGCCAGATCGTCCACACCTCGCTGGCGCTCTGCGCGATGACGCGTCCGGCAGTCGCCGAGACGGTTGCCGGATGCCGCCTCATGATCGACACCATCGACGATGCCGTCTTCCAGATGCTCGAGTACCGTGCCGCGATTGTCGAAGCCGTGCAGCACCGCAAGACGGCGGCCCAACTGCCGGAGCGTGACCTCGGTCGCGAACAGGAAATCGTGGAACGGCTGTCGCAACGCGCGCCGCGACTGGGAGAGCAGCGAATTGATCGCCTCGTGCACGCGATCATCGACGAGTGCCTCGACGTCGTTCCGGTTCGCCCCCAGGCGGTCGCCTGACGCCGTCCACGCCGTCGTCCGGCAACTCTAAGCTTGACCCATGGCCTTCCAGCCACCCAATCAGCCGGCGCGTCCCGCACCGCCTGGTCCGCAGCGACCCAACGTGCTCGGCTACAACCCCATGCGCTGGCGGCGGTTCTGGGTGCTCATCTTCGCGCTGCTCCTGGTCAACATCCTGGTGACGAGCATCATCCAGTCAGCAAGTCAGGCGCCATCGGTGACCATTCCGTACAACGTCTTCGTCGATCAGGTCAACGCGGGCAACGTGGTCAACATCACGGCGACCGGTGATTCGATCACCGGCACGGCGAAAAAGGCAGTCAGCGCCGGGCCGGGGCAGCCCAGCGCCAAGGATTTCGCCACCCAGCGTCCCTCGTTCGCGAGTGACAACCTGGAGGCGGCGCTGCTCAAGAACAACGTCAGCATCCTCGCCGAACCACCGAATCCACCGACCCCGTTCTGGGAAACGCTCCTCCTCTGGTTCGGACCGACGTTGCTGATCGTCTTCGGGTTCATCTACCTGATGCGACGAAGTGCCGCGGCACTGGGAGGCGGTGGCGCCGGTGGCATCCTCGGACGGTTCGGGCAGAGCGGAGCCCGCCTCTACAACCCCGAGCATCCGGACACCACGTTCGCCGATGTCGCCGGGATCGACGAGGTGAAAGCCGAGTTGGTCGAGATCGTCGACTTTCTGAAGAAACCCGAGAAATACCAGCGCCTGGGCGGGACCATCCCCAAAGGAGTCCTGCTCATCGGCGCGCCGGGAACCGGAAAGACGCTGCTTGCGCGCGCCGTTGCGGGCGAGGCCGGCGTGCCGTTCTTCTCCATCTCTGCGTCGGAGTTCATCGAGGCGATCGTGGGAGTCGGTGCGTCCCGCGTGCGTGACCTCTTTCAGAAGGCGCGCGCCGCCGCACCGGCCATCGTGTTCATCGACGAGCTCGACGCGATCGGACGGTCGCGGTCGGCCGGTGTTCGTCTGGGAGGCAACGACGAACAGGAGCAAACCCTCAACCAGATCCTGACCGAGATGGATGGTTTCGACCCTCGCGTGGGCGTGATCGTGCTGGCAGCGACCAACCGCGCGGATGTCCTTGACGCCGCGCTGCTCCGGCCCGGACGCTTCGACCGCCGCATCACCGTGCCGTTCCCGGATCGGCGCGGCCGGCTCGAGATTCTCCGCATCCACACCAGGCACATCCCGCTCGGACCCGATGTCGACCTTGAAGTGATCGCCTCGCTGACGGCCGGGATGGTCGGCGCAGACCTGCGCAATCTTGCCAACGAGGCAGCACTCGCCGCGGCTCGCCGCGACGCGCAAGTGGTCAACCAGATCGATTTCACGGACGCCCTGGTGAAGGTTGAGCTGGGATCCGAACGCAAGCTCTCGCTCACCATGATCGACCGCGAACGGATCGCGTATCACGAATCGGGACACGCGTTGCTCGGGCTGCTCCAGCCCGGGGCAGACCCGGTGCGCCGGGTGTCGATCATCCCGCGCGGTCAATCGCTCGGCGTCACCGTGCAGAGCCCTGTCGATGACCGCTTCAGCTACGGCGAGGACTACCTCCGCGGGCGGATCACCGGAGCACTTGGCGGCAGAGCGGCCGAAGAGCTCGTCTACGGGGTCGTCACGACCGGTGCCGAGAGCGATCTCCGCCAGGTCACCGCGATCGCGCGGCAGATGGTGGTGCGCTACGGCATGAGTTCGAAGGTCGGCGTGCTCAGCCTCGCCGATGACGTGGACGGCCCTGGGCAGCCCCTGGGGTTCTCACGACCGTACAGCGAAGAGACGGCAGCTCTCATCGACGAGGAGGTGCGTCGCATCTGCGAGGAGTGTCTCCGCCAGGCCACTGCGCTGCTCAGCAGCAACCGAGGCAAGCTGGACGCGCTTGTCAAGGCACTGCTCGAGCACGACACACTCGGCGAGGCGGAGATCCTCGCGGTCACGGGACTCCAGGCGCCGGTTACAGCACCGCAGTGAGCTCTCGCTCACGCGGCGCGGCAACGACCTTGTCACTGAGGTCGAAGACGATCCGCCCGGTCACGGCTCCATTGAGCACATCCCGGATCGACTCATTCACGGTATCGAGAGAACGCGTCTCGCGGATCACATGAGTGCGCCCGCGAGCATGCAGCTCGTACACCTCATCAAGATCCTTGCGGGTGCCGACGATCGACCCGACGATGGTGATGCCGTTGAGCACCGTCTCGAAGATCGGGATGCTCACCGCATTGTCCGCGGGCAGCGCCACGAACACCAACGTTCCCTTGCGACGCAATGACCCGAACGCCTGCTCGAACGAACGAGGCGACACCGCGAGTGCGATCGCCGCATCCGCGCCGCCGAGACGCTGGATCGCCGCTACCGGATCCTCTTCGGATGCATTGACCGTGTAGTCCGCTCCGACGTCCGTCGCCATCGCGAGCTTCTTCTCGGTGAGATCGACAGCAACCACCGTTGCGCCTGCGATCTTCGCGTACTGCACCGCCATGTGCCCGAGGCCGCCGACACCGAACACCGCTACCAGGTCCGATGAGCGTGCGCCGGAGGACTTGACGGCTTTGTAGGCCGTCACTCCTGCACACGTGAGTGGTGCTGCGTCGAAGGGATCCATACCAGGTGGGACAATGCCGACGTACGCCGCCGATGCCTTGGCATACTCCGCGTACGCGCCGTCGATTGCGTATCCCGTGTTCAACTGCTTGAGGCACAGCGTCTCCCATCCGGAAACGCAGTACTCGCACGTCCCGCACGCGTAGCCAAGCCAGGCAAGGGCAACCCGCTCACCTTCCTTGACGCGTTTGACGCCCAAACCAACACGCGTCACGAGCCCAACTCCCTCATGACCTGGAACGAACGGAAGGCTTGGCTTCACCGGCCAATCGCCGTTCGCAGCGTGGATGTCCGTATGGCACAGGCCCGATGCCTCGATGCGGACAACCACCTCTCCGTACCCCGGCGTCGGGATCGGACGCTCATCGAGGACGAGCGGTTGACGGAAATCATGAACGACCGCTGCTTTCATCAGCTTCTCCAGGCAATATCGGTTGACGAGATGCTGATGAACGTAGTCCAGTCGCCGGTGTACTCACCAGGGCCCTCGGCCATCAAACGTGCGCCGTTGGTCCCGAAGTGTTCGGGTCATGTGCGCGTTCGAGTGCGGTGTCGTGCGCTCGCCTTCGACATCGAGCTGGCCGCGATTCGCCGGCGGCCGGCCTAACCGATGACGACAGCGTCGGTCAACGCATCGATGCCGGCGAGCCGTGCGGCCAGTTCCGGACTCAGGTCGTAGCGCGCGGCGAGCGCGCCCGGTGACGTGTAGCTGACCCTGGTTTGATCTCCGTCCGCCCAGACCAGCACCTTCAGGGGCAGATCGAGGGCCGCCAGCGGAGATGCCTGCATCACCGGCGTTCCGGCTTGCGGGGAGCCGAAGACCACGACCTTGGTGTCACGCAACGCAACTCCCACGTTTGCAGCCTCTCCACTGTGATCGATCACCGCGAATACCTTCATGCCTTTCGAGGCCACGAGCGTGAGCAGGCGCGAGACGGTTTCGGCAACTGACAGGGGGCTCAGCTTGGTGGTCACGCCAGCTCGATCAGGCCGAGCAACCGATGCCGATTCATTGGTCATGGTCGTGCCTCATGCATGGTCAGTGGTGCAGCCGCGTCTGGTCGATGTCGCCGTGGTCCATCCCGAAGTAGTGCGCAACTTCGTGCAAGAGGGTGTCGTGCACCTGGTCGACCAGTTCCGCGCGGGTCCTGGACCACCGCTCGATGTGGTGCTGCAGCAGGACGATCCGCTTGGGATACCCCGTGGCGCTGAACGTCGACTCGGTGGCGCCCTGGAAGTAGCCGAGCACGTGCTCGCCGATGCCGTGCCCGCGATCGTCGTCGGTGGCGTCAGGCTGAATCGTGATCAGCAGATTGTCGGCGTCCATGCGGGCGCGCAATTCCGGCGGGATGCTGTCGAGAGCTTCGGCAGCGATGCTCTCGAATTCATCCGCGGAGACCTGATACGCCACCCACTGAGAATGTCACAAGGCCGCCGACCCGGTGGGAGTGGACCCGCCGCGGTGATGCGGACGGATCGTGGTCAGCCGGCGCTCACCGGATTCGCGTTCGTCGATGAGTTCGCCGCGGATGCCGATCCACGCGAGGTTGCCCTCGCGGGTCGTGGCGCTGGTGAAGCGGTCGCGAACCTCGACTAGCCCCCGACCGCGCCGGCAGGTGGTCCGGCGACCCGCTTGCCCTATCCTCACCGGGCCATGGCCACTCAGCACGCCGAATATGCCATCGAGGTCTCAGGCCTCCACAAGTCCTTTGGCAAGGTGCACGCCCTGCGCGGGATCGACTTCAACGTTCCTAGAGGCAGCGTGCTCGGCATGCTCGGCCCCAACGGTGCCGGCAAGACCACCGCGGTGCGCGTGCTGACAACGTTGCTCCGCCCGGACTCCGGGCGCGTGGTCATCGAGGGATACGACGTGGTGCGCGACGCTGCGGCAGTCCGGCGGTGCATCGGGCTTGCCGGCCAGTCGACCGCGATCCAGCTCGAGCTGACCGGGCGCGAGAACCTCGAGATCATGGGTCGCCTCAATCACATGGAGCGACACACGGTCCGGGACCGAGCCGCTGCGTTGCTCGAGCGCTTCGCTATCGCGGAGGCCGCGGACCGGCCGGCGAAGACGTACTCCGGAGGGATGCAGCGCCGGCTCGACCTTGCCGCGAGTCTCATCGCCGAGCCGTCGGTGCTCTTTCTCGACGAGCCCACCACCGGGCTCGACCCGTACGGGCGCCTCGGGATGTGGGAGATCATTCGGGAGCTCGTCGAACGCGGTACCACGTTGCTGCTGACGACGCAGTACCTCGACGAAGCTGATGAGCTCGCCAACACGATCGTCGTTGTCGACCGTGGCGAGGTCATCGCCTCGGGAACCCCGGATCAACTCAAGAACCAGGTCGGCGGCGATCTCCTCGAGTTCACCGTTCCCGATCGGGCGAAGCTCGACAATGCGGTGCGTGCGGTCGAGGGCCTGTCGGACGCCGCTCCCACCGTCGACCCCGAAACACGGCGCATCAAAGTGCCGGTCGGCAGCCGCGGATCAACCGCATTGGTGGAGGCGGTGCGCCGGCTGGACGCCGCCGGCATCGCGACCGAGGATCTTGCCCTGCACCGGCCGTCGCTCGATGACGTCTTCCTGGCAGTGACCGGTCACGCTGCAGAGGCATCGTCGGATGCCATTCGCAAGTCCGCGTCGCCCTCGAAAGCCTCTGCGGGAGTGTCATCGTGAGCCTGGTCGCACGACGGGCTGATATCAGAATCCAGCCGAGCGCCGTGCAGATGGCGCGCTGGGCGATCAGCGACACCCTGGTGATGACGCGTCGCAATCTGCTCGTGTGGATGCGCGTTCCCGCCTACATCGTCTTCACGGTGGTGCAGCCGGTCATCTTCGTGCTCCTCTTCCGGTATGTCTTCGGTGGCGCAATCCGGGCTCCGGGATCAGGTGGGTATGTCAGCTACCTCATGCCCGGGATCATCGGGCAGACAGCTGCGTTCGCAACCTTCGCAACCGCCATCGCCCTGGCGCAGGAGGCAACGAAGGGAGTCATCGACCGTTTCCGGGCCATGCCGATGGCTCGATCGGCGGTGCTCGCAGGCAGGCTGGTGGCGGACTCGATCCGGATGCTGATCGTCATCCTCGTGATCGTCGGCGTCGGGTACGCGGTGGGCTTCCGATTTCAGAACGGAGTGGTCGGCGCCATCGGCATGATCCTGCTCGCCGAGGCGTTCGGCATCGCCGTGTGCACGGTTTCCGCATTCGTGGGACTCGCGATCAAGGACGAGGAGTCCGTCCAGGCCTTCGGCCTGATCTGGATATTCCCTCTGACGTTTGTCAGCTCAGCGTTCGTCCCGATCGCGACCATGCCCGGGTGGCTCCAGGTGTTTGCGAACAATCAGCCGGTGACGCTGGTGATCAACGCCATGCGTGCGATGGCGCTGGGCGGGCCGCAATTCCCGCTCAACCCCGCTCTCTGGGAGAGCCTCGTGTGGCTCGCAGGCGTGATGATCGTCTTCACTCCCCTCGCCGTGCGCAGCTACAGGCGGGTCGGATAGCCGCAGCGACGAGGCTTCTGGCGCTCAGAGACCCTTGGCCCCATTGGGCGTCCCGATGCCGGTTGGGGCGTCGTAGCCCTTGACACCATTGCACAGGTAATTCTGGAGGCTGCCGCAGGATCCGTTCGAGCCACCGATCACATCGAAGAAGCCTCCAACGTGGTGATACGCGTATCCGGGCGACATCGTCTTTCCGTTGCCGGCGAGCCCGACGACACCTGCGATGAACGGCGACGATGCGCTCGTCCCACCCACCCCGATCCATCCCGGGTTGAGGCCGTCGAATCCCGGCGGGAAGCTCGTGTCGTAGACGGCGAGACCGGGGTTCGGGTCAGCATCGGCTGAAACATCGGCGACGGTGCGCATGAAGCAGTGATTGCCAGGCTGCCAGGACGGCTTGGCGATATATGCCGAGCAGCCGCTCCCCGCCCCGTTCCAGGCGATCTCCGACCAGCCGCGAGCGTTGCTCGCGGGTGAGAGAGTCGTGCCGCCCACGGCGACGACATTCGACATCACCGCCGGGAAGTTCGCCGCTCCGAAGCCGAAATCGCCGGAGGAGACCAGGATCGTCGTTCCCGGATGGCGGTAGTACTTCTCGAATTGCTGCATGCCATTGAACTCCGCGAGCCCATAGCTGTTCGAGATCGCCGCAACCCCGAGACCTGCCGCGGTGTCCTCGGCGATGCCGAGATCCAGGACCAAGGAGCTCGACGCCTCAACGAGCACGATGTGGCACAGGGGGCATGCCGCCGACACCATGTCGAGGTCGAGGGAGATCTCGATGCCCCAACCAGGATCGGCGCTGGGATAGGGACCCGCCGTGCCGGTTTCATTCAGCTTGCGGAAACAGCCGTTCGAGGTCGTGCACGGCGCGAGCCCGTTGGTGCTGCGGTACGTCGCCAGATCGGCCTCGGCGGTGGGGTCGTCGAAAGCGTCGACAACCGCAATCGTCTGGCCTGCGCCCCGGCTGACCGGCAACCTGTACGCACTCTCGAGCTGGGATGCGACGTATCCGGCGATCGTGGTCGTGGAGTGCGCGATCGGGCGTTGTGTCACAACGTCAGCGAAACAGCGCGCCGCACCCGGTGGGGCGACGCCGCACGCGTGCGTCACGCTGGGTGCGGCGGATGCCGCCGCGCGAGCTGTCGCCCCGCCCGCAAATGACGCGACCAGCAACGACCCGACGGCGATCCACTGTGTCTTCATCGTGGTGTTTCCTTCACGTGGTCGACCGTTCTCATGGGAACGCATACGCGTTGAGGATCGTCTGATCAAGCACGCCGCCGTCGGCATCTGTGACGCTGATGCGGATCGCCGCCGTTCCGGCGTGACTCGGGTCGCTGTAGCTCACCGCGTAGTTGTTGGCGCCGTTCGGGCTCACCTTCGCCGCCACCCACGTCGACCCACCGTCGAACGAGATCGAGACCGCGGCCGAGGTCGTCGCGATGGACGCGCCAAGCATGTGCGAGATGCCCAGCTGGAAGGTCACCGAGCCTGACGCAACATGACCGGTGTCATCCTCGGGGAGCTGATAGCTGGGGAGCATGAGAGCCACGACGCTGCACCCGACGCTGGTTCCGCTGAAGCACACCCATCCCGTGGGAGGTGGCGCGCTCGTTGCGCCGGGGCTCGAGAATCCCCACGTCGTGGTCTGACTCGTGGACAGCGTTCGCCATGGAGCGCTGGTGACGACGCTGTACTTCAGCTGGTACGTCGCGGCACCCGATGGGATCGGCACGCTGATCCCGAGCGGGTCCGGACCGGCGCTGATCGGGACCCCGTCACGCCAGAGCGTGTACGTGTCTGTTTCGGTGAGGCCCGGTGCCGGGAAGTTGGGAAATCCGGTATGGCCGGGCGGGTTGTCCCCATACGGGTACACCGCGAGCTCGAGCATCCCCGCCTCGGTGCACGCAGGGCACGCCTGGACCACGGGGTATACGGCGCCGGCGCCGGTGTCGATGGAGACGCCCGGGCCAATCGGTCCGCGGTTCCAATCCGCGCCATATGCTGTCGCCGGTGCCAGCACCCGAGGCAAGTCCTGGCTCAGCCCACCGAACGAGTTGGCATCGGCGACAACCTGTTGCAGCCACAGCAGGTCGGACGCGGCGAGCACATATTCCGTCCGATCAAACGGCCCATTGAAGTTGTCGAACGTGCCGAATGCAATGAACTGCCAGGGGAAGAACGACTGGCGGATCTCCGCCTCCGGGTTGCCGGCGACATCGCTGGAATACCGCGTGGCGACGGTCGCGAGTTGCGCTGTCTTGACGGCGTGGCGCTGCTCTGCCGAGATTGCCCCCGAGGAGCCGTACGTCAGGTCATACGAATACGCGGTGGGGCTTGCCGCCGGTGAATCGAGGTGGAACGAAGCCACCCACCCCTGAGTCCCCACCGCGGGCGCGGGGGTGGGACTCACGTACGCCGCGAATGGTGGCAGGCCTGCGCCGAACGACCATGCCGAGCCGAAGCTCGTCCCGCCCGTTTGCCCCGCGCTGTCGCGCTGCCAGGTCACGCTGGCAGACCCGACGCCGGTCGGCATCGGCGTGGCCACCGCGATCCGTGCCGTCGCGGTGCGCGCATCGACAGTCACCGCCGTGTTCCCGTGGACCGTGAAGTCCAGGATGGCGATGTGCTCCTGGCCGCTCGGGGGAGGTCCTCCAGCCCCGGTGCCGGAAAATTGCACGAAGTCGCCGATCATCGCGTAGTGACCGTCGGGGACGCTCACCTTGAAGATCCCCTTGTACCACTGCTCCAAGCCGACGCCCGCGCTGTCGAGCGCGTTGCCGGTGTTGAGGAGGATGGCGAGGTCGCCTGTGTCGGGTGCACCCTTGAAATCGATGCCGTTGACGGTCAGCGTGTGGAGTGTGAAACCGGGCGCTCGCTGCCGCGCCGCTGACACCGCGGCCGCCAGGCTGACCCGGTCGATGTTCGTGAGCGCGCCAGACGCAAGCGCCGACTGAAGCCCCGCACCGGATGAGGCGGTGACCACGCCGTCGGTGGTGCCGGCGGACACGCTGACGGGGTGGACGAGCCAGGGCATCGCCGGAGCGGACGTGCCGTGCCAGGACACCTGCACGGGAACCTGACCGGGAGCTGCGGCCTCCGCCTGGATCAGCGCGTCGATCCTGAACAGCGTCGGATCCAGCTGCACTCCGAGACTGTGCATGACCACGGCCGGCAGCACGTACCAGGCCGAATTCGCTTCGAACGTGACCATCGGCGTGGCCGGCTTCGACACGGTGTTGAACGCAACCGCCCCGTTCGGACCGGCGCTCTCGAGGACGCGCTCTCCGGTGACCAGCGTGATCAGGTGGTCAGGCTGCGCGGCCCTCACCGCGGAGCTCGCGGCTCGATGCGCGGCGACCGGCGATACACCGGCGACGGCCGCGACCGCGACGGATCCCAACAGCGCTGTCAACGTCCGGATCTGATGGCGGTGCGTCACAGGTCCTCCCTTGTCATCCCTTGCCTTCGAACCCCTCGCCCAGCCTGCCCGAGTGTGGTGACCTTACTGGAACCAGCCCTCGATGTCGAGGATGGCGTTGGTGTTCCCGGCGCCATTGAACAGCGTCACGTCGCCGGCGACCAAGCCCGTCGTCGGGAGCTGCACGACGACAAGATTCGCGAGTACTTCGCCGGCCGCCACGTTGATGTCCGATGCGCCCGGCAGGCCCAGATTCGCCGGGTAGAGCGTGAGATACGTTCCCCGGTCCGGGAGGACCGCGGTGAGGTTGCCGATGACGGCCCGGACCACGGGGCTCCCGGACGGGATCCCATACACCCCCGCCACCGTGACGAGCTTCGACGCCTGCGCCCCCAGCTCCGGGCCCGCGCAGCGCACGCCGGACGTGCTCCGCGTGTCGCAGACCCGGGTCGGGCCGATCGCCTGGTACTGGTATCCAGGCGGCGCGGCAGCACTCCCTAACCAGCCGTTCGCGTCGATGTAGATGTTGATGACACCGTTCGAGCTGTAAACACAGACTGACGTGTCCGGCCCTCCGGTGGTCGCCGGACCGAGGGATACCATGACGCGATTCGCGACCACGGCCGCCGCAGCCAGGTTGACCGTGGAGAACGGCGGCGGGGCTGACCCGGAGTACGCACAGGTTCCGCCAGGCGTCGTCGGGAACACGCTGAGGTAGGTGCCGGTGGACCCGACCACGCCGGCGATGTTGAGCACCGCCACTGCCGCATGCGTTCCCGGGATTGCGTCGGTCCCGGTTCCGGTGACGTTGATGATGCGCGGTTGCCCGCCCAGCAACGCGCCCTGAGACTGACACGCAGTGCGCGGCACACCGCTCCTCGTGTCGCAGACGCGGACCGGAGCGATGGGATGGAATTCGCCGGTCGGGTCACTCACGGAGTCGGGGGCGAAATACCCCTCGACATCCGCAACCACGTCGACGCTCCCGGCCGCGTTGTAGATGTTGACCTCGCGATTCGTATCCGACGGACCGTTCTGCCCAAGCGTCACCGTCACGAGATTGGCCGTGATGGTCTGCGCAGCAAAGTTCAGGTTGGAGGCCTGCGGCCGGCCCGTCCCTGTCGGGTAGACGGTGAGCAGGCTGGACGTGCTGTTGTTGAACGCGGTCACGTTCACCACCACCGCCGTCGCGCTCGCCGGTATCGGGTCGGCGCCACTGGGCAGGCCGGTGACGCCCGTCAGCTGCAGCGTGCGAAGTCTCGCCGGCAGCGAGTGCCCCGGCGCCGCACTGGATGCACGGTGGTGAACGCGTGTCCAGAATCCGGAAGGGGGTGACCGGGACGTATCCGGCCAGGCTGGTGTAGATGTATCCGGCCCCCGATGTCAGCACGCTCGTGCCCAGTGAATCAACGACCTGCACCTGGACGTAGCCCGCGCTGTCGGCAGGTGTCGTGAACGTGAACGACGTCGCGCTGATGCTCGCAGGCGTCACCGCGAGACCACCTACTGTTGCAGTCATCCCTGACAGGAACCCGGCCCCGTGAACGGTCACCGTCTGGCCGCCGGCGGTCGGACCGGCTGCGGGAGTGACCGCGCTGATGTTCGGCCCGTCTGAGAACGCCTGCACCAGCGTGCCACCTTCAACGTAGATCATCCCGTTGGACGCCGAGGGGGAGGTGAAGTGATTGCTGCCGCCGGTGATGGAGTGACTCGTCAGCTCATTGCCATTGGTCGCGTCGTACTGGTACATGGTGTTTCCATCACTGCCCACCGACCACACCCCATCCCCCACCACGATGGGCGGCTTGCTCGACGCCTGACCTGTGTTGTGCCACCCCAGGGAGAAGTCGTCGGTCGATGGCGCGATCTGTACCGCCTGCAGGCCATCGCTGCATCCCACGAACACGGTCTCGACGCCGCCGACGAGGCTGTACGCCAGGCTCCCAAAGGCGGCATCACTGGTTGCGGAGCAAACGCGGTGCGAGGCGAGGCCGCCGCTCACATGGCCGAGCAGCGTGCTGTCGAGCAGGTAGCCCATGCCACTCTTGCCAACCTGAAAGACACGATTGTCGGGTAGCTGCAGGGGCGTGCTCGATCCAAGGTCGGCATCGCTTGCGTTGTCCTGGTACCAGGTCGGGCCTCCATCGTGCGTGGGGTCGGACAACCCGCTCGGAGCGAAATAGTCCTGCAGCGTCAGACTGGCCGGCGCGAGCTTGATCACGCCGTCGCTCTGGTCATACGTATCGGAACTGCTGAACTCGTTGCTGTTGCCTGTGGCGACGAAGACGTTCCCGCTCGCATCGACGGATGCGCCGCCGGCCGCCCAGATACCCGCTTCCATGTCGGTCGAACTCACCGACGCCGATGACCACCACTGGACGGTGCCGGTCCCCGTCTCGGGATACGAGATGACGTACCCGCGATACCCGTCGGTGGGGTTGCTCCCATTGGTGCAATCACCGGCGAGGCCTCCAAGGGTCGCGTACGCCTCGCCACCGGCGACCGTGAGCGCGCCTCGCTGCTGCTGGTAGTTGGCGTCGAAGTTGATGCCAGCGCGGTTGCCGGGATTCATGTTCACGACGCGCGTGATCGCTCCCGTCGACAGCGTGAGCGTCACCAGATCGAACTGGAACGTCGTCGGGGTGGTCTCCACCTCCGCCAGGACGTAGACATTGCCGGCGTCAATGACGGGAGTTCCGGTGATCCCCAGCGGCGTGATGTCCCCGCAGGGGAAGTTGTCCGTTCGTGGTACCGCTGTCGGCGTGGGGACGTGCTTGGTCCACACCACCGCACCCGTCGTCGCATTGAGCGAGTAGACGGTGTCGTTCTCGGTCGCGACAATGAGCTGATTGCCGTTGATGACCGGCTGACCGTACAGCTGCCCGTCGAGCGCCGCCGACGTCCACCCGACCGTCCCGCTCACCGCCTGGTCGGTCGTGTCGTCGCCCTGCCGGGTGTTGTTGCCGTGGTAGGTGGGCCAGTCGGCAGCCACCTGGGTATACGTGAGCAGCGGCCCGAGAACCGCCAGGGCGATGATCAGCCGGCGCACGCGGAGCATTGTCAGGCTTGTCCGGTCATTCGCATGGCATTCCGGTCACGGCGGCTCGCTCTCTGCCGTACCCTCTGACCCCCGAACAGCCCTGGATGGCTCCGACCCTCTGCACTTCGGATCGGCCTCGGCTGCATGCGTCTGCCCACGGACGCGGCAGGCGGCGACGGGGTCGCATACGACACCATCGCGGCCGCCGCGCGGGCCGGGATCACGATCTTCGACACGGCGCACGCGTATGGCGCCCGCGATACAGCCTCCGGGGAGAACGAGCGCATGGTCGCTCGCGCGCTCCGCAGGTGCGATGCCGCCGGGCGGGCGAAGATCATCACCAAGGGTGGGATGACCCGCATCGGCGACGGCTGGTTTCCGGACGGCCGCGCGAGCGCGATTCTCGCCGGCTGCGAGGCAAGCCTTGCGGCGCTGGACGGCCTGGCCATCGATCTGTTCCTCATCCACGCGCCAGATCCGAGGACGCCCTGGGCGACCTCGGTCCGCGCGCTCGGGCGGTTGCTTGATCAGCGCTCTGTCGCTCACGTCGGGCTGTCGAATGTCAACCGACGGCAGCTCGAGGAGGCCACCGAGCTCGTGGAGGTCACGGCGGTCGAGGTCGCCCTGAGCGTGTTCGACGACAGCGCCGTACGAGGCGGGCTGCTCGACTTCTGTGAGGACCGCGGGATCACTGTCATCGCCCATTCACCGCTCGGCGGCCCGCGACGAGCGCGTTCAATTGCGCGGCGAGCCGAGCTGCGAGACATCGCAAACGCTCGAGGTGCGACACCTGAAGAGGTTGCGCTCACGTGGGTCCTCGATCTGTCTCCGGCGGTGATCGCGATCCCCGGAGCGCGCCGCCCGGAAACGGCCCGATCGGCTGCCCGTGCGGCAAGCCTCGCGCTCGATCCGATGGAACAGGCACTCGTCAGGACGGGCTTCGGTTGGCCGCAGCCGCGGCGAGCCGGCGCGGCATCGATACCCGGCGACGACGGGGAGGTCGTCGTGATCATGGGGATCCCGGGCGCGGGCAAGAGCCGCCATGCCGAGGACTACGTCGCTCGCGGGTACCTTCGCCTCAACCGTGATGAGCGCGGGGGGTCGCTCCGCCTGATCAACGAGGCAATCGACGAGGCGCTCGCGTCGGGAACACGCCGGATCGTGCTCGACAACACCTACCTGACCCGCGGCGTGCGCAGCCACGTTCTCGAGGCGGCGGCGCACCATCGCCTGGGAGTCCGCTGCATCTGGATGGATACGCCGCTCGCGCAGGCGCAGGTCAACATGGTGGAGCGTCTCCTGGACCGCTACGGCACGTTGCCGGCACCGGAAGCTTTGCGCCTGCTGGAACGCCGCGAGCCTGGAATCCTGACGCCGACCAGGCAGATGAGCGCGTTTCGCCAGCTCGAACCGCCGTCAACCGACGAGGGGTTCAGCGCGGTCGAGCGGATCCCTTTTACCCGCAACCCGGCGCGGTCGCCGGGTGCCCGATCGGATAGTGCCGGCGGAATGTTCGTGGCAGCCGCAGCGCTCGCGCACCCGGACTGGCAGCGGGCGGTCGCGCTCGGGGACCCCAGCGCCGTGCATCTCCTCTTCGAGTGGCGACCTGGCGCGGCCCTCGACGTCCTCGATGACGGAGCGGCGCGACTCTCAGCCGAGGTCGCGGGAGGCGTGATGCGTGCTCTGTGTCCACACCCGGGTGGGCCGCCGGTGTGCTGGTGCCGGCCACCGCTGCCGGGCCTGATCCTCGCATTCGCACGAAACCATGGCGTCGACGTGTCGCGATCTGCGCTGGTCGGCGCTGGACCCGCACACCACACGCTCGCCAGAACTCTCGGGGTTCGCTATCTCCCTGTCTGACCTGCACGCCCGGTTGAGGAACTGCGAGAGTTGGCGGGTGTCGGAGCACTACGGGGCTCGCTTCTTCGGGGAGCGCGAGGCGGCGATCTACGACTCGCACGAAGCGGCGATGTTCGATCCCGAAATCGTGACGCCGGTGGTGGACACACTCGCCTCCCTCGCCGGAGACGGCGCCGCGCTTGAGATGGGCATCGGCACGGGCCGTGTCGCCCTGCCACTTGCGGAACGGGGTGTCCGCGTGCAGGGAATCGACGTTTCAGCGGCGATGGTGGCGCGACTGCGCGCCAAACCGGGCAGCGACAGGATCGAGGTTGCGATCGGTGACTTTGCGACCACCCGCGTCGATGGACAGTTCGCGCTCGTCTATCTGATCTTCAACACGATCTTCAACCTCAAGACGCAGGACGAGCAGGTGGTCTGCTTCGAGAACGCGGCCGCTCATCTCATCAGCGGCGGTCACTTTGTGATCGAGCTCGGCGTCCCTGACCTGCAGCGACTTCCACCCGGTCAGAACGTTTTCACGTATCACGTCGACGCTCGCAGTATGTCGTTCGACGTCTACGACGTCGTCACGCAGGGGTTGACCTCCAACCATTTCATCATCGAAGACGGGAGGGTGAGCTCGTATCCGGTCGAAGGGCGTTACGTCTGGCCGTCGGAACTGGACCTCATGGCGCGCCTGGCAGGCATGCGTCTCCGAGAGCGCTGGGGTGGTTGGAAACGTGAGCCGTTCACGAATCTCAGTGCGGCGCACGTGTCCGTGTACCAAAAGCCCTGAGGCACCCCGCGCGCGATACCGGAGGGCCAGCACCACTGCGGCACCTTGTTACGGGTGCGACGGTGCAGGCGGCGCCCCTTCGACCTCGAACAGGAGGTCATCCAGGTAGCAGTAGTACCAGTCCTCTCCGGGCTCGTACGAGCGGATGATCGGATGGCCGATCGCATGGAAGTGCTTGGTGGCGTGCTTTCCGGGAGAGTTGTCACAGCACCCGACGTGCCCGCATTCCTGGCACACGCGCAGGTGCACCCAATCGTGCCGCCCCGCAGCGAGACATTCGACACAACCGGGTCCCGACGGTACGACGTCGAGGATCTGGTCGAGATGCCCACAGACTTCGATCATGTCGGTCTCCTTGACGGGTGATGACTGGAGGGCGCAACGGGTTCACTGAAGTTCGTCAACTCGGGGCTCCACCCCAACAGCTTCGCGGCACCGCCGTATGACGCGGTCAGAAACGCGCGGATCGAGCGGCGTGGATCCGAGGATGAGAGTGCCGCGTCATACGGAAAGAGAAACTCACCTGCGTCCGCGCTCCACGCAGCTCCGGGCGGCTCCAGCCTCACCCCCTCGATGCCGTGAGGCGCCGGGTGCGCATATGAGAAGAACGTCGGGGCCGCCACACGATGATCTCCGGGCCACCATCCCGTGCAGATCTGTTCTGCGTCCGAACTGAAGCGACTGATGAGACTGTCGCCCGGCAGCGGATCCGCAGAACGCCCGGAGTATCGCGTCACCGCGAGGTCGAACGTTCCCCAGAAGAAGTGGACCGGCGAGGTCCGGCCCTGAAAGTGCGCGCGATGCTCCTTCATCACCAGGTCGATCATCGAGAGCACGCGATGAAAGCGCTTCGCCTGGGCAGCATCGTAGGTTGCGTGAGTGCGGTCCTCGGGAAACGGAATGGGATCAGGAACCTCAGAGGGGATCACCGAGATGCTGACGTCGATTCCCATGCGTCGCAGCGCCTCCATCACGTCGTTGTAGAAGTCGGCGACAGGTCCACCCAGCGGACGGCGCTGCGATTGACCGTCGCTGGTGCGGAGCAGCAACGAATGGTCGTGGAGATCGAACTCGGCATCGAACGAGCGCAGACGGAACGGGACGGGGGAGGTTGTGAGTCCGCGAGGGGTGACGTAGAGCGGCACGTTCGCCCAGCCCGGCTCGAAGGGGCTCAGCGCCAGGCGCAGCTTGCCGATCACCTGCGTGTACATGTGCAAGGTGTCTCGGGTGTCACGCCACTCGGCGTATGGCAGAGCCAGCCACTCCCCGGAGGCGTCGCCCATCCTCACATGATGATGCTGCGGTACTCGCGCGTGGCGGCCGGCGACCGTTGTGGCTCGTCGCTCGGGAGGCTACTGTGGCGGCGGCGTGAGCGAGGTACCCACACAGGCCCACCCTGAAGCTCGTGCATCCACCTGGTCGCCGCTGCGATATGGGGTGTTTCGAGCAATCTGGCTCGCGGTCCTGGTCAGCAACATCGGCCTCTGGATGCAGACGGTCGGCGCCCAGTGGTTGCTCGTCGAGCAGCCACATGCCTCGATCCTTGTGGCTCTCGTGCAAACCGCGGACATGCTGCCCGACGTGATCTTCGGCGTCGTCGGAGGCGTGCTGGCTGACTTGTTCGATCGGCGCCGGCTCCTCATCGCGGTGCAGTCCTTCATGGCGGTCGTGGGGATCGCGCTCACGGTGCTGACCATCGCCGGTCAGATGCCACCGGCGCTGCTGCTCACATTCACGTTCGTCCTCGGCTCAGGCTCTGTGATCTCGCTCCCGGCGTATCAGTCGCTGATTCCAGACCTGGTTCCCCGAGCCGAGCTCGCCGCCGCGTCGACCCTGGGGTCGATCAGCGTCAACCTCGCGAGAGCGATCGGACCCGCGATTGCGGGCCTGCTCATCGCCAGAATCGGCGTCGGGGCTGTCTTCGCGATCAACGCGGGGGCGTTTCTGGCGTACGCCATCATCGTCGCCGCCTGGCATCCCAGCGAAGGGTCCTCGACGCAACTTCCCGAGCGGTTTGTCTCCGCGCTCCGTGCGGGCGGCCGGTACGTCCGCTACTCGCCGGTGATGCGCCGGATGCTGCTGCGCACGTCGCTGTTCCTGGTGCCGGGCAGCGCTCTGTGGGCGCTCCTGCCGCTCGTGGCGACTCAGCGCCTGCAGCTCGGCGCGGGCGGCTATGGGCTGCTGCTCGGGGCGCTCGGCGTTGGCGCGGTCGCGGGCTCATTCCTCCTGCCTCGTCTTCGCGCGCAGCTATCGCCGAACCGTCTGCTGGTTGTCTCAAGCGTCGTGTACGCGGCGGTCATGGTCGCGGTCGTGCTCATTCCCAATGCTGTCGTGGCGGTGGTGGTCCTGCTCCCGGCTGGGCTTGCATGGATCACCGTGCTCTCAACGATGAACGCGTCATTGCAACTCTTCCTTCCCGAGTGGGTGCGTGCCCGAGGCCTTTCGGTGTATCTGAGCGTGCTGTTCGGCAGCCAGGCGGTCGGAGCCGTCGCCTGGGGTGTGGTCGCGGCGCCGGAGGGCGTGGTGCCCGCGTACCTGGCAGCCGCCGCGCTGATGCTCGGCGGCGCCGCCACCATCGCGATCTGGCCGCTGATCGACACGGCGGCAATGGACCGCCAGACGGTTGCTCTGTCGGAGCCGCAGCTTGCCCTCGACGCCGCACCCGACGAGGGGCCGGTCGTGGTGAGCATCACCTACACAATCGCGGCCGACCGGGAGGCGGCGTTCCTGAAGGCCATGATCCGCGTGCGCTTGTCGAGGCTCCGCACCGGGGCCTCGCAGTGGGGCCTCTTCCGCAATGGTGAGACGGCGCACGAATTCGTCGAGCTCTTCGTCGTGGCCTCCTGGGACGAGCACCTGCGCCAGCACACCGATCGCTTGACCGGGACCGACGCGGAATATCTCGACGATGCGAGGTCGCTGTCAGATCCACCCCCGCGCACATCGCACCTGATCGCAGCGGAACCCCCGGACTGAGTGCTCGTTCGGTCGGGCGCGGGGGGCGCTCAGCTCGCGGCGGTCGTGTCCCGCATCTCGAGCCAGACGAGCCCCTGCAAACCCATTCGGAATCGTCCATCGGCACGCACGACCACCATCAGCACGCTCTCGCAGCTGGCGCACCTCAGGACTGCCCCCGGCGAGAGCGGGAACATGTACAGATGCTGGGCGCCCAGCTCGCCGACGGCACCGCACGACGCGCATGCACCGCGCGCTGCGGTGATCTCGTGAACGAAGAGTTCCTGCAGCAGGCCGGCCGCGGCATTGCCGTCGAGCCTCAACTCCTGGTCGCTGATCATCCTGTCATCCTCCGGTTGGCCCAAACCGCTCGGTCTTGATGCGCGCGGGGTCGTGTCCGAGATTCACGAGTGCGTCCGCGACGGACTCCACAAGGGGCGTCGGCCCGCAGACAAAGACCAGGGGTCGCTCGCCTGGCGGCCATGCAACCGCACGGAGCATCTCGGTGTCGATACGCCGCTGATAGCCGTCCCAACCCTCCGGGTGCGCGCGGGTCAGCGTGTGGACGACCTCCAGCCCGGTGTGCGTCGCGACCAGCGCATCGAGCTCGGCGCGGTAGATGACGTCCTCCAGGGAACGGGACGAGTACAGCAATCGAGCCGGAACAGTGCTGCCGGCAATCTGACGAAGCCGGAGCATCGCCATCAGCGGACAGATGCCGGAGCCACCGGCCACCAGGAGCAGTGGACCCCCCAGGGGCACGTCCCACACAAAGTACCCACCGATCGGACCGCGCAGCTCCAGCTGGTCGCTGACACGCAGCTCGCCCGTGAGGTACGGCGACACCTCGCCGTCATCCAGACGCTCAACGGTCAGCGCCAGTCGATCGTCGGCACCCGGCGCGGATGCTATCGAGTAGCTGCGTTCGGCCTGGTAACCGTCATCAGCCGTCAGGCGCACATCCACGTGCTGCCCAGCGCGATGTCCTGGCCATCCGGGGACCGACAGCACGAGCGTCCTCACCTGCGGGGTTTCGTCGACGATCTCGACGACCGGAGCGGTTCGCCAGATCAGTCGCCGCTGTAGCGCTGTTCCAGCCACGGGTCGCCATACATGTGGTAGCCGTAGGTTTCCCAGAATCCCGGCATGTCGTCGTTCATGAGGCGCAGCCCGCGGATCCACTTGGCGCTCTTCCAGAAGTACAGGTGTGGAACGAGCAGCCGGGCCGGACCGCCGTGCTGACTCTCGAGTGGTTGCCCGTCGAATGCATATGCAATCCAGGCCTTGCCGCCGGTTACATCCTCGAGCGGGAGGTTGGTGGTGTAGCCACCATCGCAAAACGCCATCACGTATTCCGCCGCCGTCTCGACTCCCTTCAGGAGGGTGTCGACCGAGACGCCCTCCCACGCGGTGTCGAGCTTCGACCACTTGGTCACGCAGTGAATGTCGCGCGTGACCGTTTCGCTCGGCAATGCGCGAAGTTCCTGCCAGGTCCAGCGCTTCTCCTCATCGATCTCGCCTTCGATGGAGAACGACCACTCGGCGAGCGGTGTGCGCGGCGTCGGGCCCGCCGAGAGCACGGGAAAATCGTGAACCACGTACTGACCCGGAGGGACCCGCGCATCTCGGGGCGCGTCGCGGGGGCGGCCTTTGAACGCCCGGCTCACAAATCCCATGCAACCACCTCCACGCCGGCAATTGTGAGCGGCCTCAGAACCTGCTGCAAGGCCGGCCTGGATCTGCTCGCGACACGTGTCCCTCCGTCCGGGTGGTTTGGCGATGCCCGATTAGGGTATGGTGATGGCATCGCCTCGAATCTCGAGGGGTATCGCTCGTGGTCGTCATTCCTTCTCGAACGGACGCGCTGCGTCTGTCATAGAGAATGAGAAGGATTTGGAGAGACCAGAATGACTGGTACCGTAAAGAAGATCGTCGCCGAACGCGGCTTCGGCTTCATCACCGCCGAGGATGGACAGGAGTATTTCTTCCATCGCAGTGGACTTGACAGTTCGCTGACATTCGAAAATCTCGCGGGCGAAGAGCGCGTGAGCTTCGAGATCGAGCGGAGCGACAAGGGCCCGCGTGCCCGCCAGGTCCGGGCGGCCTGATCCTCGCTTCGTGAGGTATCCCGGTCGTCGCCGATTCGTCGGCGATGGCCGGAACCTCGCTTTCGCCTAGAGTGAACGCTCATGGCGGACGAAACCCTGGACCGTTCGGCGACCCCGAGCGATCCCGAAACAGCTGAATCCGGCGCCGACGTCATCGAGGAGGAGGACCATCCGGCGGATGACAGCTTCCTGCTCGGCGTGCCAGGTGTCGAGGAGGAGGTGCTCGCGGAGCTGGCTCGTGCAGAAGCGAGCCTGCATGACCCCGAGCTCCCCGCGGATGAGAGTGACGGCTCTGTCGTGTGACGCGTGAGCGCATAGACCTGGTGCCGGAGGCGACGCGCCGGAAGCTGCCGATCCCGATCCGGCGCGTGTTGACTGTGGTCATCGGGCTGGCGGGCATCGCCGCCGTGATCCTCTTCCTCAACCCATCTCGGGTGGGCAGCGCGTTGGAGCATTTTCAACTGGGGCTCATCGCTCCGATCCTGCTGCTCTCAATGCTCGTCTACATCCTGCAGGGGATTCGATGGCATTTCCTGCTGGTCGACATCGGCAGCAAGCTCCGTTTGCGCGACACCATCCTCATCAACCTCGCGGGCCAGACCATCACCGCGCTCGTCCCGCTGGGCGATCTCACGCGCGCGGCGTTTGCCAGCGCTGCTGACGGCATCGACTTCGGCACCGTCGCGGCCACGGTCACGGTGCAGGAGCTTTCATACATGCTCTGGCTCATCCTCGCTGCGCTGCCGGCAATACTCGCGCTCGGTTATGGGCTCGCGGCGGTGATCCCCGTTGCGCTGGGCATCGCGTTGATCATGGTCGTGCTCACCGTTTCGCCGGTGTTTTGCCGGCTTCACGACCTCGTTGCGCACATACCGTTTCTCAACAAGCTGCTTCCGGCCATCGAGGAGCTGCAGCAGGAGACCTCCATGCTGCTGCACCGTCGCGACGCCCTCGCACTCTCAGTGCTCGACGCCGCTCGAGTCGTTGTCGCCGTCACGACGTTCTGGCTGGTGCTCCAGGGGTTGGAGCCTGGCAAGGCCGGCTGGTGGCAGGCTGCGTTCGTGCTCGCACTTGCAACCGTCGGCGGCGCCGTGAGTCTCATCCCCGGTGGCGTGGGAGCGAACGAGGCGAGCGTTGCCGCGCTCCTCATCTTTCTCGGATTCAACTCGGGAAGCGCCGGGGCGGCGGCCATCATCCAGCGCGGGCTCATGACCGGCCTGTCGCTCATCGTCGGCTTCGGCGCGTACGCCATGATCAACAAGCGCCTGCACCTGGGAGGGATCTTCCAGGTGTTCACACGACGGCCGGCTCCAGCTCGGGCGTAGCCATCCGGTACGCGTCCACACTTGCCCCAACGTGGACGCGACCCCGATTGCCAAGATCCTGCCGCGGAGCCCGACCGACGGCGTGATCGAGCGCAGGGCGCTGGAACAGCTCGTCGGGACCGCCCGAACCCGGCGCCTCACGGTGGTGGTAGCCGAGGCGGGCTTCGGCAAGTCAACTCTCCTTGCCTCGTGGTGGGAGAGGGTTCCGTGCGCCTGGTACACGGCCGACCAGCGTGACCTCGACCTGCCGACGCTCGGCCGGCAGCTGAGCGACGCTCTTCGTCTGCGCGTGCCGGACATCCCCAGCGATGTGAACTGGCTTGCGGAGGGTGCCGGCGGGCCGGAGCTCGACCAGTTTCTCCGGGCCGACGCGCTGGCGGCCCAGCTCGCGGAGATCCTGCACGCCCAGCTCTCGACGGATCTCATCCTGGTGATCGATGACGCGCACGAGCTCGCGGCGTCGAGCTCGTCCGCCAGGCTCGTTGAAGCGCTGTGCCGCCATGCGCCGCCCCGACTTCACCTTGTGATCGCCGGACGCCGCCAGCCGCCCTTCCAGATCGAGCGCCTGCGGGGTCAGGGACAGCTCCTCGAGATCGACGGCAGCCAGCTGGCCTTCACCGTCGACGAGGTCGGCGAGCTGCTGGAGCGCCGGTTGGATGTCAGCGCCGGGGACCTCGCCGCCCAGATCCACCGAATTGCCGGGGGGTGGCCTGCGGCGGTGACGCTCGCCATCGAGGCGCTCAAGTCCTCGCCGCCCGCGACCTGGAGCACGGTGTTCGAGGGGCTCGACAAGCCGGCCGCGCCACTCGTGTCCTACCTGGCTGAGGAGGTCTTCGCCCGACATCCCGACGCCGTCCGGGACCTGGTCAGCAGGCTCGCGCTCTTCGAGCGCTTCACACCGGAACTCTGCGAGGCAGTTGGGCTCGCCGGCTCGCGGTCGATCCTCGCGGAGCTCACACCCCAGGGCCTCTTCATCGAAAAGGGGCAGGACGGGACGCTGGCACTCCGCCCGCTGATCCGCGAGTACGCGCTCGAGTCGCTGCCACTGCCCGAACTCGAAGCGCGGGATCTCAGGGTGGCGGCCGCCGGGTGGCTTGCGACGACCGGGTCGACCTCGGACGCGATCCAGGTGCTGCTCTCCGCCGGCACCATGGACCAGCTGGCCGCCATCGTCGCCCTTGAGGGCTCAAGGCTGCTGGCGGCAGGCCAGATTGCCACCGTGCTCCAGGCGTGCCAGGCCATCCCCGCCGTGTTTCGGACTGCGGAGATCGAGCAGCTCGAGGGCGAGGCTCAGCAGATCCAGGGGGACTGGAGCGAGGCCATGACCTGCTTTCAGCGCGCTGCCGCCGGTCGTGAGCGGCTGCCTGCTCACCTCGCGTGGCGGATCGGCCTCATCCATTACCTTCGCGGCGAACCCGAGGCAGCCCTGTCCGTCTACCAGCGCGGTGTTGATGACCCGGCTGCCGACCCGATGGAGATGGCGATCCTCCTCGCCTGGATGTCCACCGCGTACTGGATCCGCGGCGATGTCGAGCCTTGTCGCGAGCTCGCCACCCGTGCGCTGGAGGCGGCCACAGCGTGCGGTGATCACCGTGCACTCGCGGCGGCGCACACCGTCATGGCCATGCTGGCCGCACTCGACGGCGACCGGCGCGCGAACGACGCCCATTACCTGTTGGCGCTTCGCGCGGCCGAGGAAGCGTCGGACGTGCTCCAGCTCGTGCGCATCCGTACCAATCGAGGCTCGCACTTCATGGAGGAGGGCTCATACGCGGAGGCGCTGCAGGAATTGGACGTCGCCGTGCGCCTCGCCGAACTGACCTCCTTCGCGAGCTTCCTGGCACTCAGCCTGAGCAACCGCGGGGAAACGAAGCTGCGCATGGGCCGGATCGATGAGGCGCTGGCCGATCTCGAGGCCTCACGCCTTCGTTACCGCCAGATCGACTCGGATATGGTGTCGTACCCACTGCAGCTGATCGGGGAGGTCCACAGCGAGCGCGGCAACCTGGCTCAGGCGCGGGTGATGCTCGAGGAGGCGCTCGAGGTTGCCGAGTGTGCGGGCGACGTCCAGGGCGTGGTCCCGACGCTCGCATGCCTCGCCACTGTCGTCGCGGGCGAGGACCCCGAGCGTGCGAGGGCGCTCGCCGACCAGGCGGTTTCGTACGGCACGGGCATCTCGTATGTCGTTGCGCTCCTGGCGTCCGGGTGGGTGGCCGCGGCCGCCGGCGATACCGCTCGCGCCGCGGATCTCGCCGGACAGGCAGAGGCCGTGGCGCGCGCCCGGCATGACCGTGCGGGTGTCGCCGACGCGCTCGCTCTCGCGGCGTTGACCGCCGCGGACCCGCGGATCCGAAGCCGTCGTCTTGCCGAGGCGGCAGCCATCTGGCACGAGGTCGGGAACCCACTCGGTGAGGCCAAGGTGGGTCTCGTGCTGGCGTCACTCGAACGAGGAGCAGGCTCGGCGATACAGCGGCGCAAGGCTGAGCAGCAGCTCGAAGCGCTCGGAGTGCACGCGCATCAGAGCGGCAACGTCGCCGCGGGGCTGCTCGCATTTCTGAGCCCCCGTGACCGCGTCGCCGTGAGGATCCAGTCACTCGGCGGATTTTCAGTGCTTCGCGATGGTGAGCTGGTGCGGATTTCCGAATGGCAATCCAAGCGTGCGAGAGAGCTGCTCAAGCTCCTGATCGCCCGCCGCGGCAGGCCGGCGCCGCGCGGGTACCTCATGGAGACGCTCTGGCCCGGGGAGGACCCGGAACGCGTCACCAACCGTCTCTCGGTGGCGCTCACCACCGTCCGCGGTGTGCTCGACCCGCAACACCGCTTCGGTCCGGAGCACTTCGTGGTCTCGGACAACGACGCCGTCGCGCTCAATCTCGACGTGATCGACATCGATGTGGAGCGATTCCTCTCGGCGACGTCCGATGGGCTCGACAGCGTGCGGCGGGGCGATACGGCCCGCGGACTCCCCATCCTCAGCCGCGCCACGGTGGTGTACTCCGGCGAGTTTCTCGAGGAAAACCCTTACGACGACTGGACCGTGGCGCTGCGCGAGGAAGCCCGCGCCGCCTATGTGTCCGCGCTTCGCCTGCTTGCCCGGCACGCGGCTGATCCCGACACGGCCGTCTCGCATTTCCTGCGCATCCTCGAGAACGATCGCTATGACGAGGAGGCCCATCTGGGCCTGGTGCACGCACTGGCCGACGCCGGTCGCCACGGCGAGGCGCATCGCCATTACCTGAACTACCGCCGGGCGATGGATGACCTCGGGGTGGAACCGTCGCCGTTCCCGACCATGCGCCGCGGACGCGCCCCGGAATCCAGGCATCCGAGCGCCTTCAGCCAACCTTAAGGCCGCTCAAAGCAGGCTTCCTAGGCTCACGCGTCATGGAGACGTTTGTCGTGCGCGTGTGGACACCCGAGGACCACGACGGCTGGTCGCCTGGAGTGCGCGGTACGGCGACCCACCTGGCCTCCGGCGATCAGGTGACCTTCACCGAAACGGACGGATTGATCGGGTTCATCGTCCGTGCCCTTTCGCAAGGCAACAGAGCCGCCGCGGACGCAGACGCGGCGCCTTCCACGAGTAAAGGTCAGAAACGTCTGTAACCTGCGAGGGAATTCCCGCTGGCCCTCGGTTGCCCAAGCTCACCTGTTGCAACCGCTCCCTGCCGCCGGTGGATGCGCCCCGACGGTCGCGCCGCACATCTGACGCGGCAGGTCAGTCCTCGGGAAGCGTGATCAGATGGCCCGGCTGTCGCATCGAACCGGGAGGGCAGAGCCAGGTCATCACGTCGACCACCAGGCGACCGGCGAGTACAGCCGGGTCCGCCTCCGCAAGCTCACGAGCGCGTGCAAGTGAGCCCGTTCTATAGAACGTGAGTCCGCGGAGCGACTCGTCCGGCTGATCCAGGACCGGGCCGTTGGTGGCGACCTCACCTGACGCGCGAAGTGCCCTGTGGTACTCGAGATGCTCGCGCTGGATGCGCTGCAATGTTTCCTCGTCGGACGCCGGGGCACCGTCGGGGCGGCGGAGCAGCGCGAGTTCGAAGGACTCCAGATCCATGGTCATTCTCCGGGCGAGGCGGTGGGTCGCTACCTGCGATCTGCGGCTTTTGTGTCAGGGGTATTAGACTGCGCCGCGATCCGGTAACTCCTGGAGGGGCTTCGATGGGACAGGCGATTCTGCTGGTCGGGACGCGGAAGGGCTTGATGATCGCCCGAAGCTCGGACGACCGTCGCACCTGGACGACCGACGACTTCCAGTTTCGCAACCAAGAGGTCTATTCAGTCGCGATCGACACGCGTCACGACCCGCCCCGGATCTTCGCCGGCGTCGGGACTGGTCACTGGGGTCCGCTGCTGACCTACTCCGACGACCTCGGTGTGTCATGGACCGAACCGGCGGAACCGCCGATCGGATTTCCGCAGAGCAGTGACGCCTCGGTCGCCCGTGTCTGGCAGATTCGGCCGGCGACCGACCTGCAACCGGACGTCGTGTACGCCGGGGTGGAGCCGCACGCACTGTTCCGATCGGACGACCGCGGCGTGAGCTTCGCACTCGTCGAGGGTCTGTGGAACCACCCGGACCGGCCGAGCTGGACCCCGGGCGGCGGCGGAGCATGCCTCCACACGGTCCTGCCACATCCCACCGACCCGGACGACGTCCTGGTCGCCATGTCCGCGGCCGGCGTCTACCGAACCAGGGACGGCGGGGCAAGCTGGTCGCGAGCAAACCGTGGCATCCAGGCAGCCTTCCTCCCCGAGGATCAGCGCTTCCCGGAATTCGGACAGTGCGTCCACAAGGTCGCGCTCCACCCCAACCGCCCGCAGCGGCTGTTCGCTCAAAACCACTTCGGCGTGTATCGCAGCGAGGATCGCGGCAACTCCTGGGCGCCCATCGAAGCAGGTCTGCCCAGCAACTTCGGGTTCGCGATGGTGGTGCACCCGCATCAGCCGGACACCCTCTACCTGTTTCCGCTCAAGGCCGACCTCGAGCGGTTCCCACCGGAGGCCAAGTGCCGCGTGTACCGGACCGAGAACGCAGGCACGAGCTGGGAGCCGCTATCGGAGGGACTCCCCAAGGACCCGTACTACGCAGCGGTGCTTCGCGACGCGATGGTCGCCAACTCAGGAGACCCGGCTGGTATCTATTTCGGAACCCGGCTCGGAGAGGTGTACGCAAGCCGCGACGGCGGCGACAGCTGGTGGTTGCTGGCCGAACATCTGCCGGACGTGCTCTCCCTTCGGGTTGCCGAGATCGCGTGACGTCGCGGCTGCTGCTCCCTGCCGCGCTGCGGCGCTACGCCGACGAGCAGGTCGAGGTCGAGATCCACGGTGGCACCCTGGGTGCGGCACTCGACGACCTGGCCGAACGGCTCCCACAGCTGGAACGCCGGTTGCGCGATGAGCAGGGCCAGCTCCGACCCCATGTCCTCATGTTCGTCGATGGCGTGGGCGTGCGAAGCGGAGCGCCGATGGACACCCCGGTTCGCGACGGGTCCGAAGTGTTCGTGGCGCCGGCGGTATCCGGCGGGAGGGTTTAGCTCTTCTCCGCGCTCACAGCCGGCTGCCGGAACTCGACGTCCTTGGTCTCGACCGTCCCGGCGGTGCGCCCCGGAGCCGTCTGATACGTCCAGTACAGGTTCGTGTGGGCGATCACCTGCTCCGGCGGCGGCGCTCCCCATGCCGTTTGATCTTCGGTGGTGTGGGCGTCACTGACGAGCGTTGCGTCGTAGCCCCTGACGAAGGCTCCGTGGAGCGTTGAGCGCACGCACGCATCGGTTTGCGCGCCAACCACGAGAAGACGCCCAACCCCGAGGTCCGACAGCACGGTTTCGAGGCCGGTGTCCTCGAATAAGTCGCCGTAGTTCTTCTCGACGAGCGGCTCAGCATCCCCCGGATGCAGCTCGGGCACGATCCGCCAGCCGTCACTCCCCCTTGCAATATTTTCATCGGAGTGCTGGACCCAGACGACCGGGACCTCCTCCCGACGGGCTTTTTCGACGAGGCTGCCGACATTGGCGACGACCTCGTCGCGCCTGGGAGCGCCCTCGACGACGCAGTTCTGGACGTCGATGACGAGGAGCGCTGTGTTCGGGCGATTCGCAAGTGTGGTCACGGGTTCCCCTTGGTCAAGCTGGCACCTGGACCATCAACGTTAGCGACAGCGTCAGACCGCTCGCAAACCGGGGGCTGACGTTGCATCCCAGGCCAATCCCGAAAGGTGGTCAGTCGCTCGGCGGCTGTGCGGTGGCTCCTGGGGCAAGCCAGCGATGCGCCCATCTGCCCAGCGCCCCGAGCAACTCGTTGAGGTCTCGACCTGCCTCGGTCAGCGCGTATTCCACGCCCACCGGCGGCCCAGGAAGCACGCGCCGCGACACCAACCCGGCGGTCTCGAGTTCGCGGAGGCGGTCGGCGCAGAGCCGCTCCGACATTCCCGGGACGGCGCTGACCAAGACATGGAAGCGCTGCGGTCCGCGGAACAGGATGCTGACGATCGCACCGGTCCAGCGCTTGCCGACCAGTTCGATCGCCTGGTGGTACAGGGCGCAGACCGACGCGGGATCGTGCCCGGCATCACCCAGAGCCACGTCGACGGGATCAGACGCAAGAGCCATCGACCGCATCATACCTCTGTCGCACACGCTTGACATAGCTGCTTATTATCAGTAAGCTACTGCCTATACGTTAGTACGTTCTGCCTGGGAGATCACTTCATGAACACTGGTTTGCTGATTCTTCGCGTCGTGGTGGGCGCTGCCCTCGCGGCACACGGTGCGCAGAAGCTCTTTGGGTTGTGGGGCGGCCCGGGTGTCCGCGGGCTCCGCGACCACCTCGCGCATATGCGCTTTCGTCCCGCTTCGGTCTGGGTCGCCGGCGCGGTCGCATCCGAGGTCGGCGGCGGCGTGCTGCTCGCTCTGGGACTGCTCAGCCCGCTCGGCTCCGTCGGTGTCGGGGCCGCGATGCTCATGGCGATCGTCGCGTTCCATTGGGGCAAGGGATTCTTCGGTCAGCGCGGCGGCGTCGAGGTGCCGCTCCTCTACCTCGTCGCTGGGTCGGCGCTGGGGATCACAGGCCCCGGTTCGTACTCGCTTGATTCACTCTTCGGGATCACCCTTCCTGAGCCGGTCGTCGGCATCGTCGCCGCCGCCGTGGCGGTCTTCGGGGTCGCGCTGGCGATGGCTGGGCGTCGCCCCGCCGTCGCGGCGCAGCCGGCCTCGGACCTCGCGGCGTAACACCCTCGGGGCGGCGATTGATCGGCCAGCCGTCAGCGGGGCGGCCGTTCAGCCTCCGGACTGCTGGGGTGACCCGCTCAGCACCTTGGACAGAAGCTCGTCGAACTCGGCGAACTCCGAAGGCGTAAGCGACCCGAATGAATCGCGCAACACGCGATCGACGATCTCATCACCGGCGCGGCGCAGTGCCCGGCCCTTCTCGGTCAGCTGGTGGCGCACCGCTCGCCCAGGGCTCGGCACCCGCTCGATCAGGCCCCGCCTGATCATCCGGCCCGAGAGCGTCCCAAACGACTGATCGCTCTGGAACGTCAGCAGCGCAAGGTGGTGCAGCGATGCGCCCGGATTCTCGTCGAGATGACGGAGCGCGTCCCACTGGACGAGGCTGATGCCCAGCGGCGCCAGTCCAGCGTCGAGCGCCTTATGGTGCCGCGCCTGGAGCCGTTTGACTGACAGGCCGACGCCCTGGAGTGTCCGCGCCATCTGACGATTCTACGCGCCCGTATCAGCCTGTTTGGATCAGCTTGCTGTTCTAAACATGTTGTGATAAGGTTGTTGATATGATCCGGCAACGGCGCGAGGAGAAGCAGTCATGAGCACCAGCACCCAGCACAGTCTTGTGGTTGAAGGCATCGGCCCGGTCGAGGTCACCGTTTCGGACGTCGGCCGCGGACGCCCGTTCCTGCTCATTCATGGCGGCGCCGGCCCCCAGTCGGTGACCGCGTTCGCGGACCGGCTCGCCGCCAGTCCGGCACGCGCGATCATCCCGACGCACCCTGGCTTCGGCGGCACGCCGCGACCCGACGGGCTCGAGAGCATCGCCGCCCTGGCGCGGCTCTACGTTGCCCTGCTCGATATGCTGAACGTCGACGACGTGACCGTCGTCGGCAACTCGATCGGCGGATGGATCGCGGCCGAGATGGCACTCCTCGGATCGCGGCGGATCAGCGCGCTCGTGCTCGTCGATGCTGCCGGCATCGAGGTCGAGGGCCATCCGATTGCCGACTTCTTTTCCCTGACGCTCGACCAGGTCACCGATTTCAGCTATCACGATCCGGAGCGCTTCCGGATCGATCCAACGACGATCACGGACGCTCAGCGGGTGGTTGTCGCCGGGAACCGGTCGAGCCTCGCCGCATACGGCGACCAGGCGATGGGAGACCGCACCCTCCGCGAGCGCCTCGCGAACGTCACGGTGCCCACGCTCGTCGTCTGGGGCGACAGTGACCAGATCGTCGACCCGGAGTACGGCCGTGCCTATGCTGCCGCGATCCCCGGGGCGGTATTCACCCTGCTCACGGATACCGGTCACCTTCCCCAGATCGAGACACCCGATCAGCTCCTGAAATCGATCCGGGACTTCGCGACGGCGAACGCCGCTCATCGACCCGCCGCTGCGGAGTGACACACGACTCGTCGAGGGACCCGATCACCGTGTCGACGAGCTCGCCGCCATCAGCTCGCTGGGCCGTCGATGGTCACCTCGAACAGCGGGCTCGATTTGATCATGACGGGGAGATCGTCGCGCTTCCAGATGCGCGCGATGTGGGGCAGCACCTCGCGGCGCTCGGCGTCGTCGGTGATGATCCGCGCGGTGGCTGCGAGGTCGGCCCGGACAGGTCCTTTGAGGTGGAAGGTGAAGTGCGGGTCAGCCGTGAGGTTGGCGATGTAGCTCCGCTTGAACCCGGGCATCCCGCTGATGAACAGCCGCCCGCCGACGTTATGGAAGACGATCTCGATGCGATGGGGCTGGCCGGTCTTGCGGCCCGTTGTGGTGATGTCGATGACGCCGCCACGCTCGAGCGCGTCACGGATCGGCTGGTCGAGTTGTGCGGTGCTCATGTTGTTCCCCGTTCGTATGCTCGCTCGCGAGGCGATTGAGGTCTCAGCCTAAACGCCCCGGTCGGCGCGGCGCGTTATGGCATCGTCGCACCCCCATGGGATTCATCGACGTCAGCGAGCTCAGCTACTCCATCGGCGGGACCACGCTGTTCCGCGATGTCAGCTTTCGCGTCGGTGAAGGCAGCAAGGTCGCGCTGGTCGGCGCCAACGGCACCGGCAAGACGACGCTGCTCCGGCTCATCGCCGGCGACATCAAGCCGGACACCGGAACGATCAGCAGCAGCGGCGGTGTGGGCGTGATGCGTCAGTTCATCGGCAGCACGGGCGGCACGACGACGGTGCGGGATTTCCTGCTGGACCTGGCGGCGGAACCCGTCCGCGTGGCCGGCATGGCGCTGCAGGCCGCCGAGCACAACCTCGCCGAGGAGCCCGATGACGCTGACGTGGCGATCGCCTACGCGCAGGCTGTCGCCGACTGGGCGTCAGCGGGCGGATACGAAGCCGAGGTGACCTGGAACGTGTGCTGCGAGGGCAGCATCGGCGAGTCCTTCGAGTCGGTGCGAGACCGGCTCGTGGCAACGCTCAGTGGTGGGGAGCAGAAGCGCCTCGCGCTTGAGGTGTTGCTCCGCGGCGACGAGGAGGTGCTCCTGCTCGACGAGCCCGACAACTACCTCGACGTCGCCGCCAAACGGCAGCTCGAGAAGGCGCTGCGCGCGACCGGCAAGACGGTGCTCTACGTCAGCCACGACCGCCAGGTGCTCGCCGAGACGGCCAACCGCGTCGTCACCCTCGAGGGACACGGAGTGTGGGTGCACGGCGGCGGATTCGCCGACTATGCGGAGGCCCGCGAGGCGCGGCTGGGCAGGCTCGACGAGCTGCACCGCCGTTGGGAGGAGGAGCACGTCCACCTGAAGGACCTGGTGCGACGCATGCGAATCCAGGCGACGATGAGCGACGCCATGGCGAGCCGCCTCCAAGCCGCGGTGACCAGGCTGCGCAAGTTCGAGGAGGCCGGACCACCCGCGGAGCGACCGCGCCGCCAGGACGTCCGCGTCCGTCTGCGTGGTGGCCGCACGGGGGTGCGCGTGCTGACCTGCGAACAGCTGGCGATTCCCGGTCTCGTGCGTCCCTTCGACCTCGAGGTGACGTTCGGTGAACGCATCGCGCTGCTCGGCAACAACGGCACGGGCAAGAGCCATCTGCTCCGGTTGTTCGCCGGCGAGGAGATTCCGCATGAGGGCCGGTTCGTGCTCGGTGCACGCGTCACGCCTGGCCACTTCAAGCAAACGCACGAGCATCCCGAGTTGCGCGGCAAGACGCTCGTCGAGTCGCTGCACCAGCACGGCCGCGACAAGGCAGGCGCGATGCGTGCACTCGACCGCTATGAGCTGGTCAGCCATGGCGACCAGGATTTCGCGACCCTGAGTGGCGGTCAGCAGGCGCGGTTTCTCATCCTGCTGCTCGAGATCGGCGGCGCAACCCTGCTGCTGCTCGATGAGCCAACCGACAACCTCGACGTGCACTCGGCGGAGGCGCTCGAGCGCGGCCTCGACGAGTTCCAAGGGACCGTTGTCGCCGTGACCCATGACCGCTGGTTCGCCCGCCGCTTCAACCGGTTCGTGATCGTTGCAGAGAATGGAGTCGTGACCGACCGGCAGTCGCCGGTGTGGGACTGAGCGAGGCTGCTACCCGTTCTGACTGGCCCCGCCAGGCGATCCACTCGGGCATACGCTTGAGTCAAGGATCGTCCTCTTGAATCTCACGAGGCCGCAGGGGTCATCTGTGCAACGCGGATGTGGTTGCCGAACGGATCACGCAGGCCGAAGTCGATGCCATATGGCTGTTCCGTCGGCTCCTGGGTGAATTCGACGCCGCCCTTGGCACGGAGGTCCTCGTACGCCTTGCGGGCGTCGCTCGTTGTGAAGAAGAGATGGCCGCCGGTCCGACCCTTGGTCAGGAGCGACCGAACTTCGTCTGCCGTCGCCGGATCCATCGCCGGGGGTCCGGGCTTCTCCAGCAGGATCTGGTGGTCAGGATCGCCCGGTACGTTGACCGTGAGGAATCGCATGAAACCGAGATCCTGGTCGGTGTTGATCTCGAGGCCCAGCGTACCGACGTAGAAGTCGACGGCCTGGTCCTGGTCGAGCACGTAAATCTGCGAGATGCGAAGACTGTTGAGCATGTCGGTGTTCCCTTTGCGTTGTCGCGGTTGATGTTGCCCCAACGCTATCCGGTCATCCGGCGATCGTCTTCTCCAAAACTGCTGGGTCGCGTCCACGCCATGGCGAAGCACGTCGGCACCGTGATCACCTCGCCCCGGCGACGATATTTCGACGGCAACTCACCGACGATGAGGCGAAACGTTTTGCTGAAGGTGCCGAGGCTTGCGAAACCGACGTCGAAGCAGATGTCGGTGATGCTTCGATCGGTGCAGCGCAACAGGTAGAGCGCCCGTTCGACGCGACGGCGCTGGAGATAGCGATGCGGAGTCTCGCCGAACGTCGCGCGAAATTCGCGGATGAAGTGTGACTCGGATACGCACGCAATGCCGGCAAGCGTTGTGATGTCGAGCGAGCGGCCGTAGGTGAGGTCCATGGCATCGCGGGCGCGCAGCAGCCGCCGGTTGGTTTCCTCGACCGCCCGAGTCATCTGGACCCAGGCTGCTTCCCCGGAAGGGATCGCGCGTAGGCGACGCCCTCGTCCACCCATCGCTGCAGCTGCGGCTTGGTTCGAACGCCGTCACTGTCGACGCGCAACCACCCGTCCATCGCGCGTCCCCGCATCACCGCCACCTCGGCGTGCGGCGCGGCAGCCAGCTCGGCCGTTCTCGCCGGATCGACCCGCACCAGGACTCCCCCCTGGCCGCTCGCGCTGATGGCCATATTGCCCCCGACCAGAAAGGCCAGGCCACCGAACATTCCCTTCTCGGTCACTCCTGCCTCGCCTCGAACCAGTTCGCGGATGCGATCGGCCAGATGCGTGTCATACGCCACGTCCACGATTGTCCGACACCGAGCCGTGCTGGCGCGGGAACCACTCCCGTCGGAGTTCATGGCTGCCGTCCTCGCAGCCGATCTCGTAGTACACGGCGATGCGATCGCCGTCGTCGACGACGCTTGTGTAGCGCAACGCCGGATGCGGTCCGTGTGCCTGGGCAACCGGCCCGTCGCCCACCGTCTCGAGATGTCCCGCGTCGCCCGCAGCGATACCGGTGCGCTCTTCCCAATTCTCGGAGGCGCCAGCGCGGCCGTCGTAGAACGCAATGACGGCGCCGTCTCGCTCCGTGATCGCCGTCACTCGCGTGCCACGCTGGTCCCACCGGCCCGATGTCGGCTGGAGCGCGGGGCCGTGCAGCGTCCAGTCGATTCCGTCGCCGCTTGTGGCGAATTCCGTCCACATGCGATCGGTGGCGTCCGGATCATCCAGTGGATGGCAGCAGATCCACGCGCGCCACCCGCGCTCGTCGCAGATGATCACCGGGTCCTTCATCGCCACGCGATCGCTGCCTGGCATCACCACCCGCCGTCCGGCGGCGGCGAAGTTCGAAGGCGAGCCGGCCCCGAGCAGTTCGACGCGCCAGTGGCGCGTGCCGGTCGTGGCGCAACTGAGATAAAGATGCCACCTGCCGGCAACGTCGACCACCAGCGCCGGCCGCTCCAGGGACTCGGCGTCCATCGCGGCCTTGTCGATGCGCGCGAGCTCGGCGGTCCCACCATCGTCGGCCACGCGAGCGACGATCACGTCTCCACCGCGACCGTCGTCGACCGGTCGCCGGCGGCGGTACGCGAGGTAGTGAACGCCACCATGCACCACGGCGCTCGGCGCCCCGACCCAATGCCCGGGTCCGCGCTCTTCGGGTACGGCAATCGTCTGGGCCTCGACGTTACGGGGTATTGGCAACGCCTCCAGCCGAAGCATTGGTCCATCTTCAGGATTGCCTGCTCCCACGGCGTCATCCTGACTCGCGCGAGGCGGAATCCCAAAGCCGCAATCGGACTGCAATCGCCTGGTTCCACGATGCGGAAAGTCGTACAACATCAGGAGCGCAGAGATGACCAATCCAGTCGACAGGTTCACCCAGGCGATCGCGACCGCATCGATCGGCGAAGCCGGAGTCTTTGCCACGAACGCCGTGCTCGACGCCACCGTCCCCAACTGGCGCTTCACGGTCGAGGGAGCCGTGAGCGTTGAAGCCGAGCTGGGCAGGTGGTATGCCGATCCCGGACGCTTCGAGGAGATGCGACGGACGGCGCTCCCGGATGGCGAGCTCGTCGAGTTCGTGCTTACCTGGGAAGAGGATGGCGAACCCCACATGTGCCACCAGGCTCACCACATCGAGGTCCAGGACGGTCTGATCACCCGCGATCGCGCCTGGTGCGGGGGCAGGTGGGGCGCCGCACTGCAGGCCGAGATGGCCGAGGCCGCGCGACCATGACCTCTGTGACGTCGCCCGGCCGCGCGATTCCGCTCTCGGATTCCGTCGACCGCTTGCTCCAGGGTGCTGAGCAGCGGGAATCCTGGAAGACCACCAACTCGCTGTCGGGCAGCCACTTCGAGCGGGTGGTCATCGACGGGGTTCCATTGATAGTGAAGTACAGCTCCCTCGACAACGACTGGATCATGCGCGCGACTGGCGACCTCAACTCGCGCCAGCTGACGTTGCTCATGTCCGGCGTGCTCGACAGGCTCCCAGCGTCCATCGACCACACGGTTGTCGGTTGTGCCCCCTACACCGACGACGGCGGACATCGTGGCGCGGCGCTGCTGATGCGCGACGTCTCCAACTCGCTCATTCCCGCCGGCAGCGAGCGCATCACGATGTCCCAGCATCGCGGTTTCATCCAGGGCATGGCCGCCATGCACGCCGCGTTCTGGGGATTCCGCGATGACGCGGGACTGTGTCCGCTATCACATCGCTACGTCTTCCTGACGCCGACCATGGCCGAGCTCGAAATGGCGACTCCCCGCGGTGACTCAGTCCCCCCCGCGGTCGCAGACGGCTGGCGACGTCTTGACGAGCAGTATCCAGCGGACGCGCGCCGGCTGCGCAAGCTCGCCGCTGACCCGTGGCCACTGGTCGATGCTTTGCAGGCCGGACCCCAGACATTCATCCACAGCGACTGGAAGCTCGGCAACCTCGGCCGCGAGGGATCCCGGACCATCCTGCTCGACTGGGATCGCACCGGCGAGGCACCTCCGCTCGTCGATCTCGCGTGGTACCTGGCGGTCAACTGCGACCGGCTCCCCGAGTTCGAAAGAGGACACCATCGACGCATACCGGACGTCGCTCGAGTCCTCGGGCATCGCGACCGCGTCGTGGTGGTCCGGCCAGCTCGCTCCGGCGCTGGCAGGGGCATTCCTGCAGCTGGCCTGGGCCAAGACCGGCGACGCGACCGAGTTCGGATGGTGGAGCGAGCGCCTCGCGGCGTGGAATCCCTGACAACCGAACCCAGGAACGCGTACCAGGGCGTTGCTGCCGCGTGGGCCGGGGGTCCAGCCGCGATGTACGACAAGCTCGCGTCGGTCGCCATCACGCGCGCCGCGAACAGTCTGCGTGGCGCGAGCGTGCTCGACGTCGGCGCCGGGACCGGCGCGCTGTGCCGTGCGCTGACGACGGCGGGAGCGGTCCCGATCGCCGTCGACATGTCTGGAGACATGCTCGGCCTGATCGGCGACGCAGCACTGGGCTCGGTCGTCGGCGACATGTGCGCTCTGCCCTTCTGCGACGACGGATTCGACGCTGCGGTCAGCGGGTTCGCGATCTCGCACATCGACACGCCCGAACGTGCTCTGGCGGAGATGTTGCGCGTGGTTCGACCCCACGGTCAGGTGATCGCAGCGGTGTTCGGTGAGGCACCCGGCGGCGCGTCGAAGGACGCCGTCGATGAGGTCGCTCGGGACTTCGGATTCGATCCGCCCGCCTGGTACGTGCAGCTCAAGACGCGCACCGAACCCCGCTCGAACACGCCCGCGTTGCTCGCCGCCTGCGCAACCGGCGCCGGCCTCGAGGACATCGACGTCGCGGATCTGGTCATCGAAACCGGACTGGATACCCCCGAGTTGATCGCCGCGTACCGGACCGGCCTTGCGCACCTTGCGCCCTTCGTTGCATCCCTCCCCGGCTCAAAGCGCGACGAGTTCCTCAAGCGCGCAGTTGGCGCTGTCCGCGAGCGCGGTCAGCCGGTGCGATCTCGTGTCCTGGTGCTCTCGAGTCGCGTCCCCGCGTAGTCCAGGAACACAGTGCGCGCGGGTCCCTCGAGGTGGGCGGCGAGCCGGTCGCGATGCATCGCCGCGAGCGGGCTTCGGCACCATTGCGTGACGACGATTAGCAACTGCCGTCGGATTATCACACTCCGACGGCTCATCCCTGTTCGAGGCAGAACTCATTGCCCTCGGGATCGGCGAGCACGACCCATCCGCCGGGCTCGAGCTCGCGGCGATCGTCAACCACTACGGCGCCGAGTGTGCACAGCCGTTCGAGTTCGCGCGCCTGTCCCGCCTCGCCCGGCATCAAGTCGAGATGCACTCGATTCTTCACCACTTTCTCTTCCGGGACCGTTACGAAGACGAGCCGGGGCCATCGATTCTCAGGCTCGCTTGCAAGCCAGAATTCGTTGCCGGGCATGTCAACTCTCTCGATGTCATACCCGGTGACCGAACCCCAGAACACGGCGACGCGGCGAGCGTCGCGACAGTCAAAGGTTACGTTGAGTAAAGCAGAAACCATGGGAATTCTCCGGCAATTTTGGCGGGGCGGCAGCAAGCGTCAGTGACAACTGACGCAACGCCGATGGTGATCGTCGAACACATCGCCAGGCGGCTGATGCCGGAACCCGAACTTCAGGCGCCGGAGCCGTACCGCTATCCGAAGATGCGTCCGCGAAGCGCGACGCAGCAGGATTCTCGTGTCAATCATAGCGCCCCCTCCCGGCAATGCCGGGTCGCGTCGGAGCCAGCGCGAGCGCGAGCAACGTACTGCGCAGCTCATCACTGCGCAACTACGTCATCGCGCGACCGCACCCGTCGCCATCACCGCCAACGTCGATCGTTCCTTGAGCGCGAGCGCGGTTGTGTCTTCCGGAATCGGACGCGAATTACGACACGACGGCTTGCTTCACACCGTCGCGACGGAATCGGGCGCGCGCGTCCGTGCCCGGTAGGCATGGGAGGGCGGGATCGTCAGAATCCGCCCCTCCTCTGACCTGACCACCTGCCAGCCACCCTCATGCGCCTTCCAGTGATGGCGGTGGCAGAGCAGGACCAGATTCTCAAGGTTGGTCTCCCCGCCGTGTCCCCAGTGGAGGACGTGGTGAGCGTTGGTCCAGGACGAGGGACGCTCACAGCCCGGCCAGACGCAGCCCTGGTCGCGGACCCGGAGCGCGGCACGTCCCGCACCCGAGGGCACCCGCAGCGCCCGGCCCACGTCGATCACCGCAGAGTTGGGACCGAGCAGCACCCGGCGGATGCTCGCGTCACAGGCGAGCCGCTGCACCGTGGCCGCCGGGACCACCCCGGCGAACTCGAGCTCGCCACCGGGCGCACCGGACAGCCCCATCACCGTCTCCACCGAGGCGGTGAGCTGGAGATGGGTCCGAGTCGTCCCACCCTCGGTGGTGAAGCCGTGGTCGAGGGCATGCATGGCGAGCTCGACGAGACCGTCGGCGAGGCGGCGAGCCCGGGGTCGCTCGTCGCCCACCCCCGAGCGGCCACACAGCGGTGCCAGGGCCACCCGCAGCGTGGCCCCGCCGACCGGGTCGAGGACGCCGTGCACGGCCAGCCGGCCGTCCTCGCAGGTGGTGAGCTCGAGAGAGCGGGCGTCGACCGCATCGACGTGCTCGGCGAGCACCGCGGCGGCATCGGCGGCATGGCGGGCGTGCTCACAGTCCTTGACGAAGCGGCCGACCGAGTGCTCGAGGGCAAGCTCGAGGAGGGGACCCTCGGCAAAGCTCTGCCCGGTGCGCGCCGCGGCCCGCTCCAACCCCGCGAGCAGGGAGAGATGGGCGAACCCGATCCGGCCCTCCTGGAGCGCCACCACACTGGCCGCAAGCTGGGGTGCCGCCTCCCCGGTGGCGATCGAACGAGCCGCAGCGGTGCTGGACATCCGGCACTGGTGGCGGACCCAATCGATCGGGGAGTTCGAGCCCTGGACCTCGTACTCATCGCTGGAGGCAAAGGTCGCAGCCTCGTGGGCGAAGCGGAGCTCGAGGAGGTCAATGCCGTGGCGAAAGCGGATCAGACGCTCGCCGAGGTCGAACCCGCTGATCTCACCCCCCGGCGAGGCCACGAACGCCTCGACCGCCTGCAGGAGCCGCTCGAGCTGTCCCAGCTTGTCCTCGCCATCACACATCCCAGTAGTATAGAACATACGTTTGCAGCAACGCGTGACGCCGCCACGCGCACCGTCGAAGACCCGAAGGCGCGTCTGACCGAGCCGGTTTAGGCCGGTGCGTCTCCGGACGGAACCAGGGTCGGGCCACCCGCCCCGTGGCGAAGCCCGTCAAACAGGAGGCTCACCAGGCGTTGCGAGGCCTCGGAGCGCTCCTGGTCTGTCGACATGCAGATCCCGCCGACAGCACGGAGCAGATCGGCCCCATCGACATCCGCGCGAACCGTGCCGGCCGCGACGCCTGCCTCGAGGAGCTTCGACGCCGCCGCACTGGCGCGTCCCCGCGTTTGCTCCGAAAAACTGGCATTGCTGCTCATCAGCGGCTTCAGCAGCGACGACATCCCGCGCTTGGTGGCGACGTGCCGGACGAACAGCTGCATCCACTCTGCCAGGGCCCGGTCAGGCGGCATGGTCTCGAGGAGCTGGTCGGCGCTGTCGCAGAGCACGTCGATCTCATGGCGATAGACGGCTTCGACGATCAACTCGCGCGTCGGAAAGTGGCGATAGAGCGTGCCAATCCCGACGCCCGCATCGCGAGCGATGTCCTCGAGCGGCACCTCCGCACCCCGGGCTGCGAATGCGGCGGCGGCCGCAGCGATCAGGAGATCGCGGTTGCGCAGCGCGTCGGCGCGGGGACGTCGCTCAGCGGACGCGGAAACAGCGGTCTCGACCGCACCGGTCTCTACCTCCGCCACTTCACGTGCCACTTGGTACCAAACCTCACTTGCAAAACGGAGACAACCTCCGTATACTTCCGGAGGTAGCGTCCGTTTCCTGATTCTACGCCATCTGGAGGTTGTCTGTGCCACCCACTGCCACACTTGTCGCCCCGCCCACCCAGGTCACCCCGCGCCGGACCCGCCGGGGCCTGGTGCTCGGGATCATCCTGGCCGTCCAGCTGATGGTCGTCCTCGACGCCACCATCGTGAACATCGCGCTCCCCGACATCGCCGGGGCGCTCCACTTCTCGCCGGCGAACCTGTCGTGGGTGATCACCGCCTACACACTCGCCTTCGGGGGCTTCCTGCTCCTCGGAGCGCGGGCAGGCGATCTGCTCGGACGCCGCCGCGTGTTCATCGCGGGCATCGCGCTCTTCACCCTCGCCTCGTTCCTCGGCGGCGTGGCTCCCTGGAGTGGCTGGCTGCTGGCGGCTCGTGCGCTGCAGGGCATCGGCGGTGCACTTGCGGCGCCATCGGCGCTCGCCCTCCTCATGACCATGTTCCAGGACGGCCAGGAGCGCGTCCGCGCGATCGGCTGGTACACCGCCGTGTCCATCGGCGGCGGGGCGATCGGTCTCATCCTCGGCGGCCTGCTGGTGCAGTGGGCGTCATGGCGGTGGGTGCTGTTCGTCAACGTGCCGATCGGCATCGTCGTGGTCGCGCTCGCACGCCGGCTGCTCACGGAGACCCCCGGACGCAACGGTCACTTCGACGTGCGCGGTGCGGTCACGTCGACAATCGGCGTCACCTCGCTCGCGTACGGGTTCGTGCGTGCCGCGACTTCGGGATGGGGCGACACGATCACCATCGCCGCGTTCGCGCTGGGCGTCGCGTTGCTGGCAGGTTTCGTGCTCCTCGAGAGGCGTGCCCCTGAGCCGATCACGCCACTGCGGCTCTTTGCTGATCGCAGCCGCAGCGCGTCGTACGTCGCGCGTCTCTTCCTCACCGCTGGAATGTTCGGGATGTTCTTCTTCCTGACCCAGTTCCTTCAGGAGGTGCTGCACTACAGCCCCATTGAGGCGGGTCTGGCATTCCTGCCCTTCACCGTCGCGCTGTTCGCGATGTCGCAACTGAGCGCCCGACGGCTCGTGCAGCGCTTCGGCGCCAAGGCAGTGATGGTGTTCGGGTTCACTGTGTCGACCGCCGGGATGCTCCTGCTGATTTCGCTCTCCGCATCCAGCGGCTATGTATCGTTGCTTGCGCCGCTGATGCTCTTCGGTGCCGGCAACGGGCTCGCGTTTGTGCCATTGACGTCGACATCGTTGAGCGGCGTGCGCCAGGATGAGGCAGGCGCCGCGTCGGGGCTGGTCAACGTGATGCAGCAGCTCGGCGGAGCACTCGAACTCGCGGTCCTGGTATCAGTATTCGGCACCGCTGCGCGTGGCGTGGCGGGCCAATCGGTGGTGGCGGCGCAACGTGCGTTCGTGGTTGGAGCCGACCACGCTTTCATCGCAGCCACGCTCTTCGTGGGTGCGACGGTTGCCGTTCTGGTTGTGGCGATTCGCGGGCGTCGTGCAGCCGCCCGCGCCGCAGCCGTGCCCGCCTGGGTCCGCGATATCGATGCATCGACGGCGGCTACGGTTGAGGCGTGACCGGGTTCGCAAAGATGTTCAGTCGGTAGTACTCGAGCTCCGCGATCGATTCGCGGATATCGTCAAGCGCTCGATGCGTCTCGCGCTTTGCGGACGCACGGGCGAAGGTATCGGGATACCACCGTCTGCAGAGCTCCTTGATGCTCGAGACATCGATCGATCGGTAGTGAAGAAAGTTCTCGATATCGGGAAGATATGTGGCAAGAAAACGCCGGTCTGTGGCGATGGAGTTGCCGCACAGCGGAATGGATCGAGGCTCGTTGATGTGCGACTGCAGGAACTCGAGCGTCTGCCTCCCGGCCTCTGCAAGTGAGAACGTCGACAACTCGATCGCCGCGAGCAACCCTGACCGAGTGTGCATCCTCCGCACGACGCTGTCCATGCGCTCGAGTTCCTCAGGCGGCGCGTGCACGACGATGTCAGGCCCTTCGGCGACCAGGTTGAGTTCATCGTCGGTGATCACGGTGGCGATCTCGACGATCACGTGCCGTGCCGGGTCGAGGCCGGTCATCTCCAGGTCCATCCAGGCGAGCACGGCGCGATCGTAGCGTGCTGTCGACGAGAGGCTGCGATGCTCAGACCGCTTCGAGGACATCGTCGCGCCGAGCGTTTGGGTCGTTTGGGGCAAAAAGCCGTGTGCGATCTGGGGATACCGCCTCGGTCCACCGTCACAAAGACGCAACAGCGGGCCGCTGAGATCGCACTGGTCTCTCACGGCCGTCAACTCCAGCCCCGTCCCACGTCACAAAAGGGGACAGGGCATATGACAAAGCCCTTACACGAACACTTTTTCGCCTAGGCTCGCAACATCTTCGCAACCCAGTCTTGAGATCCTTTGTGAGCACAACTCACCCGGCCCGGACCGCCCGACACGCATTGGTGCACCGGCTTCGAACGCCGACGTGCCTTGTGACGGCGGTCGCCATGCTGGTAGCGCTCCTGCCGACCACGGTGTTCGCCGCGGGATCACCGCTGGAGGCCGAGACGTTCGCCAACAACTCGACCGCGGCGGGCCAGTGGGCGCTGCCCGCCGGGCGCGGTGGCGCCGTCAACGGCGCCTGCCTGACGGCGGGGCCGGTCTCCGCAACCACCTCGATCCCCAACTGCGCCGCGCCGCCTGACACCTCTGGCAGCGGGGCGCTTCGCCTGACCACCAACGCCGGCAGCCAGGTCGGCGCTGTGTTCTATCAGGCAAGCCTGCCGACCACCGAAGGCCTGGACGTCACCCTCGACACCTATCAGTTCAACGGCACCGGAGCCGACGGCATCGTGTTCGCGCTCGCGGCGGCCGATCCTTCGAATCCCACGCCTCCGACCAGTACCGGACCCCTCGGTGGCGACCTCGGGTACGCGGCGAACACCCAGGGGTCGCCGGGCACCGCGGGGATGCCGTACGGGTATCTCGGCATCGGCCTCGACGTCTACGGCAACTACGAGAACACGCCCCTCGCCGGTGGGACCGACTGCACCAATCCGTCCCCACTCGTCAACGGTACGGCATACCCCGAGGCGGTGACGGCACGCGGACCGGGCAACGGCACGCTTGGCTACTGCATCCTCGGGACGACCGCGACGATCTACAACAAGTCAAGCGGCGGCGGCAGTGGCGGCGGGACCATCAGCAACGTAGGCGCGGGCAACACGCTCGACAAGCAGACCGCAACGTCGCGTGCAGGGGCCATGGTCCCGGTCGAGATGGCGATCAACCCGGCCGCTGCCGCGACCACGACCGGGAGCGGGCTCACGGTCCCCGCAAGCTCATGGCTGATCGCATACACACCGATCGGGAGCGCGACCCAGCAGACGCTGATCGGAGCGCTGCCCACGACGAGCAACAACGCCGACCTCGCAACCTTTCCTGCGGCGTGGATCAACCCCGTGACAAAGATCCCGTATCAGCTCACCTTTGGGTGGACGGCGTCGACCGGTGGCTCCAACGAGTACCACGAGATCAACCAGTTGGTGGCGTCGACACTGAACGGCGCGGTGCCGGATCTGTCCCTGACCAAGTCCGACAACGAGAGCGGACAGATGATCGCGGGCAACCAGGCCGACTTCATCCTCGCGCCTGGGACGACCGCGGCCGGAGGAACCGAGGCGAACCCGCTGACCGTCACCGACACGCTTCCGGCGGGGATGACCCCGGGCACCGCCACGAGCCCGTCCGACTGGGCGTGCACGACCACCGGCCAGGTGGTGACGTGCACGTACACGCCGCTGGTCGCGATTGCGGCCGGGACGACGTTGCCGGACATCACAATCCCGGTCACGCTGTCGTCGTCCTTGAGCGGTACGGTCACCAATACCGCACGCATCTCGTCCATCGACGGATTGCCGGCGGTCAGCAACGACGCGGTGCAGGTCAGCACCTTCGCGGCGACGGCGCTGCCGTCGCCGCAGGCGTACCTGCAGCCGGTGACCTACACGGCTGCGCTCCCGACGAGTGCCACGGGGACAGTGACCTTCCGCATCGGCGCCACCGTTCTGTGCACCACCACGCTGCCGGCGTTGAGCTGCACCGCGAGCAACGCTCCGGTCGGTGCCGACACGGTGACCGCCAGCTACTCAGGTGACTCAAACTTTGCTCCGCAGACAACCACGACCACGGTGACGATCACCAAGGCAACGCCGACCTTCACCGAGGCGGCGGCTCCCGCATCGATTCCATATGGCGCGCAGGACACGCTCTCCGTCGCCGGTCTGCCGGGCGGCGCAACCGGAACCGTCACATTCACCTCGGGTGGCTCCCCGCTTTGCACCACAACGCTGCCGACCCTGAGCTGCCAGACGACGGCCACCCTCGCGCCGGGCGTGTATCCGGTCACCGCAACCTACTCCGGTGACGGCAACTACAGCACCGCGACCGCGCTCGGCGCGAGCTTCACGGTGACTCAGCTGACAACGTCGATGAACGAATCGGCAGCGCCCGCGAGCGTCCCGTACGGCACCGCCGACACGCTGTCGGTTGCCGGTTTGCCTGGTGGTGCAACGGGAACCGTGACGTTCACGTCGGGCGCATCGACACTGTGCGCCGTCACGTTGCCGACGCTGAGCTGCGCCACAGTGACGACGTTGACGCCGGGCACCTACCCGGTCACCGCGACCTACTCAGGTGACGTCTACTACCTCGCGACGACAGCGAACGGCGCCGGCTTCACCGTCACCAGAGCGACCCCGACACTCACTGAGGCGGCTGCTCCGGCGAGCGTGCCGTACGGCACCAGCGACACGCTCTCCGTGTCGGGATTGGCGGCGGGCGCCACGGGCACCGTCACCTTCACGTCCGGGGGATCGACGCTCTGCGTCGCAACGCTCCCCTCGACGAGCTGTCCAACGTCGACGAGCCTCACTCCTGCAACGTACCCGGTCACCGCGACGTACTCCGGTGACAACCTCTATGGTGGCGCAACCGCGAGTGGGTCCAGCTTCGTCGTGACCAGGGCGACGACATCAATGACCGAAACGGCATCGCCCGCATCGATCGGATATGGGTCTCAGGACACGCTCTCTGAGGTGGGACTGCCTGCCGGCGCGACCGGAACCGTGACCTTCACATCGGGCGGTTCCACCCTGTGCACCGCGCTCCTGGCGGCGACCAGCTGCCAGACGTCCGCCACGCTCGGGGCTGGGACATACCCGGTGACCGCAACCTACTCAGGTGACGTCAACTACAAGGGGACCATCGCCACGGGCGCCAGCTTCATGGTCACCAGGACGGACCCGGTGTTCACCGAGTCGGCAGCGCCCGCGAGCATTCCGTACGGCACGGCCGATACGCTGTCCACAACCGGCCTGCCTGCCGATGCCACCGGAACGGTGACCTTCACCTCCGGCGGATCGACCCTCTGCATCGCGGCGCTGCCGGCGACGAGCTGTGACACATCAACGTCGCTGGCCCCTGGGCCCTACCCGGTAACCGCGATATATTCTGGTGACACCAACTACAACGGCGCAACCGTTACTGGCGCCAGCTTCGTCGTCACCAAGGCTGACACCGCGATGGTCGAGTCGGCGGCGCCCGCATCCATCGCGTACGGATCCCAGGACACGCTGTCCGTGGCCGGCCTTCCCGGCGATGCGACAGGGACCGTGACCTTCACCTCGGGTGGATCGACGCTGTGCGTCGCCCCCTTGCCGGCCATCAGCTGCCAGACCGCGACGACGCTGGTTCCGGGCACCTACCCGGTGACGGCCGTCTACTCAGGTGATGCCAATTACAACGGCACGACCGCAACGGGCGCCAGCTTCGTGGTCACCAAAGCCGACCCCTCGTTCATCGAGTCGGCAGCACCGTTGAGCATCTCCTACGGGACGGCCGACACACTGTCCACCGCCGGTCTCCCCGGCGATGCGACCGGCGTCGTGACGTTCACGTCCGGCGGGGCAACGCTCTGCATCGCCGCGCTGCCGGCGCTCAGCTGCCAGACATCGGCCACGCTGGCCCCTGGCACGTACCCAGTGACGGCGACCTACTCCGGCGATAGCAACTTCGGCGGCGGCATCGCAACGGGCGCCAGCTTCGTGGTGACGCGTGCCGGCACGTCGATGACCGAATCCGCAGCGCCTGCAACGATTTCCTATGGGATGCAGGACACCCTGTCGGTCTCCGGACTGCCTGGAGACGCGACTGGAACCGTCATCTTCACCTCGGGCGGGTCGACGCTCTGCACGGCCTTGCTGCCGGCGATCAGCTGCCAGACCGCGACCACGCTGGTCCCGGGCATCTACCCGGTGACGGCGACATACTCCGGCGACGGCAACTACAGCGGGACGACCGCAACGGGCGCGAGCTTCACCGTCACGAAGGCCGCCACCCCGCTGGCGGAGTCAGCCTCCCCAGCGGTGATCGTGTACGGCAGCACCGATACCGTCTCGGCTTCCGGGCTTCCGGCCGGGGCCACGGGGACCGTCACCTTCACCTCGGGAACGACGACGTTGTGCACGACCACTCTCCCGGCGACGAGCTGCCACACCGCCGCGACGCTGATGCCGGCCGTATATCCGGTCACGGCCACGTACTCGGGTGACAGCAACAACAGTCCCGCCACAGCGACCGGCGCGCTGTTCACCGTCATCAAAGCGGATACGACCATGACGGTGCACGTCTCTCCGACGGAGACGGTGCGCGGCGCGCCTGTCACGCTGTGGGTCACCGGTCTGCCACCCGGTGCCACAGGCACGGTGACCTTCACCTCGGGCAACGTCGTGCTCTGCACCGTGACGCTTCCGGCAACCAGCTGCACGCCCACGATCAATCTCCCACCCGGATCGTATCCGGTCACCGCGACGTACTCGGGCAATAGCAACTACAACGGCTCGAACGCGGTCAACAGCGGCGTGCTCGGCGTCCTCGCGGCGGGTGCAGATCCGTCGGTTCCCGCAACCGGTGGCGTCCCGGACGGGCGCCGGACCTTCCTCGGTGCGCTGCTGGTCATGGCGGGTGGAGCATCGCTGGTGATCTCGCGGCGCTGGTGGAGCAACCACAGGACCGTCTGACCAGCCGCGGAGCCACGCTCGGCAGCCCGCGTCGGGACCCGGCATGCCGCGGCTCGTCCGCCGTACCCTAGCTCGCAGACTGCGGATCGTTCGTGGACGGAGAGTTTCGATGATCAGAGCCGGCGCGCGGGTCACGTACAAGAGCCCGCTCCACCAGATGACCCAGACGACGCCGACCGTGCTCTGGAACGACTCCGCGGCGATTGACGAGCTCACATACGCCATGGAGCACGGGGCTGTCGGGGCGACCTGCAACCCGGTGATCGCCGCCACGATCCTCGCGGATGATGCGGCCACGTGGCGGCCGCGCACCGAAATGTTGCTGCGCGAGCTGCCGGCGGCAACCGAGGACACCATCGCATGGAGGCTCGTCGAGGAACTGTCGATACGAGCCGCCCGGCTCCTCGAGCCGATCTTCGAGGCACAGCACGGCCGCAACGGGCGCCTCTCCATACAGACCGATCCGCGCCTCTTCCGCAACAGCGACGCAATCGTCGAGCAGGCACTCGTGTTCAACGCGCTCGCTCCCAACATGATCGTGAAGATCCCGGCGACGCGTGCCGGAATCACAGCGATCGAGGCGGCGACCCATCATGGAATCAGCATCAATGCGACTGTCTGCTTCACCTTGCCCCAGTGCATCGCCGTGGCCGAAGCGGTGGAGCGCGGGCTCCGGCGCCGCGAGGACGAGGGCAAGGACATCGCATCGATGGGACCCGTCTGCACGATCATGGTTGGCCGGCTCGATGACTGGCTCAAGATGGTGATGGAACGCGCCGCGATCACCGTTGATCCCGGATATCTCGAGTGGGCCGGCGTCGCCGTGTTCAAGAAGGCCTACAGGATCTTCATCGAGCGTGGCTACAGGATCCGGTTGCTCTCCGCGGCGTTCCGCAACCACATGCACTGGAGTGAGTTCATCGGCGCTGACGCCGTGGTGTCTCCGACTCACGCATGGCAGCGGCGGATCAACGGGAGTGATATCGAGGTGATCCCACGCATCGAGATCCCCGTGCATCCAAGGGTCATCGAGGAGCTGAACTCGACACTTCGACGACTTCCGCCGCGCGTACTCCGAGGACGGCATCAGCGTCGACGAGTTCGATGCCTTCGGCGCGACGCGACGCACTCTGCGCCAGTTCTGCGCAGCCTGCGGTGACCTGAACGCCTTCGTGCGCGATGCGATGATCCCCGACCCGGACCGGCGACCGACGGCATGACGTCGACATCATTGATTCGCGTCGGTGAGCAGACCAGGCACATCTCGCTCGATGTGATTGCGGCGGAGCGTGGCGAGGCGGTCGAGATCGCACCGGGAAATGAACAGCTGGTGGTGATCCTGTCCGGGCGCGCTCAGGTCAGCATCGACGGTCAGGACTTCGGCGTCGTTGGCCGCCGAGCTGACGTGTTCGAGGGTGGCGGTGACGCGGTGTATGTGCCTCCTGCTGCATCGGCGGTGCTCGTGGGGCCCGCCGACGGCGGCGACGGTGTGTTGACTCTCGCCATTGCCGCTGCGCCGGCGGGCGCCCAACCGGCGGGCGTGGCGCGCATCATTCCAGCCGCAACGCAGCGAGAAGTCGTCGTTGGACGCGACAGCTGGGGACGGACCGTTCGTACGATCCTCGGGCCCGCGGATGATGCGTCGCGGTTGATCGTCGGTGAGACGGTGCACAACGGCACGGGCACCTGGTCGTCGTTTCCACCCCATCGCCACGATCGAGTCGCCGCGGATGAGGCACAGCTCGAGGAGGTCTACTACTACCGCATCCGCCCTGCCAACGGCTTCGCCGTGCAGGTGCGGTATGACCTCGACACCGGGGACGAGGATCTCCGCATCGCCCGCGACGGCGACGCTGCGGCGATCACGTCTGGCTTCCATCCCGTCGTGGCTGCGCCCGGCCATGACCTGTACTACCTGTGGATCCTGGCCGGGGAGCAGCGTGCCATGCGTGTGTTCATCGATCCCCGCTACCGCTGGTTGAACGAGCAGCAGTAGCGGGGGTCCGCCGGTGGTCGGCCTCGAACACGGGCTTCGAAAGCCGTCCGAGCGAGAGGCTCAGGCATGTCCACGCAACGCCAACGAGAAAGCCACCGATGACGTCGCTTGGCCAGTGGGCGCCGACGTAGATGCGGCTGAGCCCTGCGGCGGCCACGAGCATCGCGGCGAGAAACCAGGACGCGACGTAGAGAGGACGCGGAAGCCTGCGGGCCAAAAGCACCATCGCCAGCACGCTCAGCCAGACGAAGAACCCCACGTGCCCGCTCGGATAGCTGTATCCGAGCAGCTTGGACGTCGTGTGCGCGACACCCGTGGGCCGCGGCCGGCGAATCATGATGTTCACGACGTTGTAGACAACGGAGTAGATGGCGGAGAAGGCCACCAGTGGCGTGGCGGGCCGGAAGAGCAGGAAGGTGATCACGATCACCGCAGCGCCAACCCCGAGGCCGACGAACCCCGAGAAGGCGGACACGAATGAGTTGAACCACGCAAAGGCCTGGCCGTTGACCGACTGGACGGCCACTTCGATCGGGTGGTCGAAGAAGAACGGCGCAGGGTGAAGCGCCACACCCACAGAGAGGGCGACAAACAGGAGTCCAGCCACTATTGCGACCGACATCAGGGTCCGGTTGACGTCACCGGTGAGCCGGTGCAGCCAGGACCACGTGCTGGTTCGGCGTGCGGCCGCAGGAAATGTCGCGTCACGGGCCATCATCCAATATTATACCGTTAGTATCATGTTGAGCCCTAAGCGCCGCCTGTGAGTACGGGCGCCGTCGAATCGACGCTCGCGGATGGAGGTCAGGCAGCAAGCGAGATCCTGGCCGGCGAGCCCGGGCCGTCAGCCCGGCGATGGCTAGGCCCGCTGGCGCTGCTCTCGCTGCTGCTGTTCGCGGTCGTCACGATCCTGGTCGTCAGTGGCGTAACCCGGACCGGGTTCGATCTTCCGGTCGAGCACGCGATCCAGCACATCCCCTGGGGGCCGCTGACGTACTGGATGACTCTGACCAATGTCACCGGCGGCCTGATCCAGGACCTGTTGGGCATCGCCGTGGTCCTGGCGCTCTTTCTCTGGGACCGAAGAGCGGGCTGGTTGATGGCGCTCGGTGCCCTCGGCAGCCTGATCGCACAGATCGTCAAGGTCTCGGTGGCGCGGCAGCGACCCACCGCCGACGTGGTCACCATCCTCAACCCGTCGAGTGGGTACAGCTACCCGAGCGGACACGCGATCTTCTTCACCTGGCTGGCGTTCATGCTCGCCATTGCCATATCGCCGCACGTCGGCCCACGCTGGCGGGTCGTTGTATGGATCGTCGCGGGTCTCGTGGTCGTCTTCGCGTGCATCGGTCGGATCTGGGCCGGAGCGCACTGGCCGACCGATGTCATCGGTGGATTCCTGCTGGGCGTCGCGTGGTCCGCATTCATTCTGTGGCTGCCGGAACGCTGGTTGCCGACTCCGAGCTCACGCTGGATTCCCAGGCGATGGAACGCATCGCGGCGGTCTCACGCATGAGTCGCGGCCACGGTCCAATGACGCGGGTGCTCATCGTCAGCCGCGGCGCGAAGCAGGTGACAGCGGCCGTGCAGCGCAAGCTGGATGCTGGTTTCCCCGGGTACGAGCAGATGGAGTTCGATCCGCGATCGGATGTCTGGCGAAGGCTGAGCAGCCGCGCGACCGTAGTGGCTGCAGGCGGCGATGGCACCGTCGGGTTTGTGGCGAGGGCACTGGCGGGAAGCCGGCGCCGGCTCGGCATCCTGCCGCTGGGCACGTTCAACAACTTTGCGCACGGCCTTCGAATTCCAGCCAACCTCGATCGGGCGATTGCCGTTGTGCGAAAGGGCGCAACCCGCCCCGTGACTCTCGGGAAAATCAACGGCCGGTACTTCCTGGAGGCGGCTGCGATCGGGGTCTTCGGAGAGGCGATCGTGCTGGGGGAAAAAGCCAAGGACCGTGCCTTCGGTGAACTCGCGCATGAACTCGGTGCCGTGGTCAGGGCGGAACCGTTTGCGTTCGCGACGAGCGGCGCGTTCGTCGCGCGCGGGCACAGCCGCTCGCTCGTGTTCACGAACTCGCCGACGACCGGCTCACGCATCACGATAGGCGGGAACACCCCAACCGATCCATTCCTCGAACTGAACATCGAGGTCGGCGCGTCGCGCACCGACATCGTCACCCGCGTCGTTGCGTCGGCCGTCGGTGAGCATTCGAACGACGAAGGCATACGCTTCCAGTTCCGTTCCTTGACGATCAGCACCAAGCCGCCCATCACGGTGGTGGCTGACAACGAGCACATCGGCAGAACGCCCGTCACCATCGAGGCGATTCCCAATGCGCTGCGCGTGATCGTGCCCGCATGACCGGCAGGGCCACGACGCCGGCACGTCGCGCACGTCGCCGGCGCACGACCACGAAACCCAGCGCACGTTCGGTGCAACGTCAAGCGAAGAAGGTCGTCACCAATCCCTGGGTTGAGCGCTCCGCACGCGCCGGCTACATCGTCCGCGGCCTCCTCTACGGCACCATGGGCGTGCTCGCTCTCGGATTGGCGGTCGGTCTCGACGCGGGCACCACCGATCAGCGCGGCGCGCTCGAGCTCCTCGGCGGGAGCGCGGTTGGACGGCTGTTCATGCTCGTGGTGGTGATCGCGCTCCTGGCGTACTCCGGATGGGGAGTCATCCGCGCCGTCTACGATCCGCTCCATCGCGGGGACGATCCACCCGGTATCGCCTCGCGTATTGGCTTTGCATGGAGTGCACTCAACTACGCGGTGCTCGCGGTGTTTGCCGCGGGACTCCTGCTCGGTGCATCCAGTAGCAACGGCGGCGACGCCGTCCAGAGGATCGTCGCGTGGGCGTTGCGGTTGCCTGCGGGAGGAGCCATCGTCATCGTGGCGGGGGCCATCGGCATTTTCGGGGGCCTCAACCAGTTCGTGGATGCCTACAAAGCTGGATTTCGCAAGGATATGAAACGCAACCAGATGACTCCGGCGGCGCGGGCCACGGTCGATGGGCTCGGACGTTTCGGCATGGTCGCGCGCGGCGTGATCTTCGGCGTGGTCGGGATCTTCGTCCTGGTTGCAGGACTACATCACGACGCGTCCGATGCGCACAGCTTCGGACCGGCGTTCGCCGCGGTGGCTCGCGAACCGCTGGGGCACGTCCTGCTCGCGCTCGTAGCCCTGGGCTTCATCGCGCTCGGGCTCCACTCATGGGCCAACGCCCGCTGGGTGCGGATGCCACGCGGGTAGGGCGCTCGCCCATGACAACTGACATCGGAACTTGCCGTCTGCAACTCGCTCAGCGGCGCCGTATCAGGCCGTGCGCGCCGCGCCGGCAAGCACAGAGGCAAACGCCATCGGCGCGGTGGGTACCGCGATGTTGTGTTCGAGCAACCTGCTCATCGCGATCGGCGACAGCGGCTGACCGAAGAGGAAACCCTGAGCGAGCTCGCAACCGAGGTCGTTCAGTTCGCGAAGGCACTCCTCGGTCTCGACCCCTTCGGCGATCACGCTGAGACCGAGACCGACACCGAAGTTGAACACCGAGTGGGCGAAGCCGATCGACTGCGTGGGGCCGCACAGCGAGGCGGTGAACGACCTGTCGATCTTGAGCACGTCGACGGGGAAGTCGCGCAGGCGGCTCAACGACGAGTGGCCGGTTCCGAAATCGTCAAGAGCGATGCGTACGCCGAGCCCGCGCAGCGCGTTGAGGCAGCCGATGATCGGCTCGGTGTCATAGATGATGTCCGCCTCGGTCACCTCGAGGATCAGACGATGGGCGTCGAGGCCCGTGTCCTGCAGGACCCTCCGAACCTTGTCGACAAAGTCCGGCTCGCGGAGCTGGCGGACAGCAACATTCACACTCACCGCAACGGGCTCGGCGCCATCGACCTCTGGCCAAGCGCGCGCTTCTTCGCATGCGCTCTGCAGGATCCACGTTCCCAGTTGCGTGATCAATCCCGTCTCCTCGACGAGGCTGATGAAGTCGTCAGGGAGGACCAGCCCGCGCGTGGGGTGGCGCCAGCGGAGCAAGGCCTCCGCCGCGACGATGGTGCATGTCGCCACTCGCACGATGGGCTGATACACGAGCTCGAATTCGACCAACTCCACCGCGTGGTACAGGTCCGCCTTGAGGCGGTGGCGGCGCTGCACCGCGGCATACATGGACGGCTCGAACAGCTCCCAGCGCGACTTCCCCGAACTCTTTGCCGTGTACAACGCGAGGTCGGCATTCTGGAGCAACTCCTGCCCGTCGCAGACGGTGTCGACCGCTGTTGCGATGCCGATGCTCGCGTGCGTCAGCACCTCCTCGGACGCGATGCTGAATGGCACGTGGAGCGCATCGATGACTCGCTCGGCGATGCGCACGGCCGTCGCCGGCTCGTCGATGCCGATGAGGAGGACGGCGAACTCATCACCACCCAACCGGGCTGCGACGTCGCCGGGACGCAGGCACTGGCCGATGCGGTCGGCGATGGCCCGGAGCAGCTCGTCGCCGGCAGCATGACCGAGGCTGTCGTTGACGGTCTTGAAGTCGTCGATGTCGATGAAGAGCACGCCGACGTGCTGCCCGGTCTGCGCCAGGGCCTGCTCAACGCGGGACCCGAAGAGGAGTCGATTGGCCATGCCCGTGAGCGGATCGTGCGACGCCTCGTGCTGCAACTGCTCCTGCAGGACGGTGAGCTGTGACAGCGAGTGCTGCAGCCGTCCGCGCTCGAGGATCACCCCGGTCTGGTTGGCGAGCATCTCGAGCAGGCGGAGGTCCTCGTGGTCGAAACCGGTGACCTCGCCAAGACGGTTGGCGATCAGCATCGTCCCGACCATGTTGTTCTCGCCGCGGAGCACAACGGCCATCGCGTCGCGCAGTCCGCGACGCTCCAGGAAACCGCCGGGGTCGCCGTCGGTCTTGCCGTGCGCACTGAGGAGCAGCGGCGAGTTGAGGAGCAGCCTGCTCATGAACTGGAGTTCCACGTCGTCGAGCGTCACGGCACTCATGAACTCGGTGTTCCGCTCCTTGTCGACGGTGGTGCGCACGACGGCGTCGCGCTCGCGGGTCGGAAGGAACGTGATCTCCGCGCGCTCGGCGCGGAAAACCTGACACGACTTGGTCAGCAGCGCGGCCACGGAGTCGTCGACAGCCTCGCTCCGTTGCAATTGCTTGCTCGACTGGTAGAGGAAATCGACCTGGTCACGCTTCTCGCGCTCGGCGATGTAGAACCGATAGGCGATGAAGACTCCCGCGGTTGGAATCGCCAGCAACCAGATCTCGGCGGGGTTCTCCCAGACGATGCGGACGCCGATCAGGGCAAGACAGGTGTTGACGATCGTGGCCGCCTGCGCGAACCCGAATGTCGAGAGGATCCCCCTGAGGTCCATGCGCCCTTCAGAGAATGAGATGGCGGCGAGGATCACCAGTGACTGGATGACACCGCCGGTGAGGACCGCCGCTAGAACGCCGACGAAGCTGAGCGCGCTCAGCGGATCGTGGTGGTCGACAAGATGCATGAAGAGCACGGCGACGACGCTGTTGGCGACGGTGAAGTTGGCGAGGTTGAAGGCCAGCTTCAGCGGCGACTGGCGGCGGTGGACCGACAATGCGAGCGCGGTCCCGGCAACCATCGCGAGCACCACGACAAGGGGCGGAGCGAAGAAGAAGCCCGCCACCAATGGCAGCTCACTGAGCGAGAAGGAGTGCGCGTCCCGGCGAAACTGGATGTGAACGACGAAGACCTCCGCCGCACAGAACAGCGGAATCAGCACCCACCAGGGGATCTGGCGCGGCGCCGGAATCTCGTGCAGGTTGGAGACAACCTTGACCAGGAGGACCACGGCGGTCGCCACGAGCAGAAGAGTCAGGAGGTGGACGCGGTGTCCCCGCCTGGACGAAGTTGTTGACCCCGAATCGACTGACGAGGCGGAGCCTTCGACCTCCCTGGCCATGCTCGAATGCTCGGGGACATCCGGCTGATCTGAACTCGTTGTGCCAGCTCTGTTGCCGAGCGGTAGCAGGGCTATCGGCGGTGCGGACATCGCCGTGGGGACCAGCCACCCCCGAGCTGTGCTGCGAAGGTCGCGGACCTAACTCCAGTCGTAGTCGGACCAGCTCGAATCCGACCAGGATGCGCCCGACCATGAGGCGCCCGACCATGAGGCTCCGGACCACGACGCTCCGGACCACGAGGCGCCCGACCACGACGCTCCGGACCACGAGGCGCCGGACCACGACGCCCCGGACCACGAGGCCCCGGACCATGAGGCTCCGGACCACGACGCTCCGGACCACGACGCTCCGTTGAAGATGCCGCCGTTCCACGCGGAGGCGTTCGTCTCGGCCGCAGCGAGTGCGGTGGTGTCGATGCTGTTGCCGAAGATGTCCTGCTCGCCGGTGAGGCCGTTGCCGTTGGTGTCAAGCACATGACGCGAGCCGCGGGACGCGTCGAGGCTGCCGGTGCCGTTCGAGGCCGGCCAGCTCTGCGCGTCGTTCGGCGTCGGCGCGTTGAGGACCGCTGCGAGGTTCAGCTCGCCGCTGCCCTTGAGCGATGTGCGGCCATACATGGAATGCGCGTGGGTGTCGAGCAACGCCTTGACCTGATCAGGCGTGAGGTTTGGTCGCTGGCTGAGCAGCAGCGCCGCAGCGCCGGACACGACGGCGGCCGCCTGCGACGTTCCGCTCCCGAGGAAGAAACGATTGCTGACGGTCGCGCTCCCACCGAACTGGTCGTCGACGAATGAACCCGGATCGCGGAGCGAGACGACGTGGACGCCGGGAGCAGAGAGATCGGGGTTGCGCGTGCCGTCACCCTCGCTCGTGAAGCTTGCGGGCATGTGATAGCGGACGTAGGTCGTGTTCTCGGTGTTGGCCGCACCCACGGCGATGACGTAGGGATCGATCGCCGGGTCGTCAAGGCCGTTCGACCAGTTGCCCTGGTTGCCGTCGGCGACCACCACGACGATGCCGTGCAACCATGCCTGCTCGGCCGCATACGCGAGCGGATCGAGGACGTAGCTCTGGTTGCTGTCGGTGCCATAGGACAGGTTGAGCACGCGGATGTTCATGCCGTTGTCGTTCTGGTGCTGCACCACCCAGTCGATGGCGGCGAGCACCTGGGACACGTCGGTCTCCCCCAGCGCATCCGCGACCTTGATGCTCACGATCTGCGCATCAGGAGCCATACCGAGGAAGTGCGTGGTATCGCTTGAGCTCACCGACGTCACCGCATCATCGCGGCCCGCGATGATCCCGGCCATGTGCGTACCGTGACCGAAGGTATCGAGATACTGCAGCGACGGATCCTGCGATTCGAACGACAGATCGGGTCCATTGACCACCTTGCCCTGCGTGGTCAACCCGTCAACCGGCGTCACGCCGGAGTCGATCAGCGCAACGCCAACTCCCTGGCCGGTGAACCCGGCGTTCCAGTACGCGTGGGCACCGTCCATCTGCTCGATGTTGTACATGGAGTTGACGTCGGTGGCGGGGTTGTACGGGGTGCCCGGTAGCCCGTACGAGGCGCCGAGGAGCTGCACCGGCGCATTCAGGGTGACCTGTGCGACAGCGGGCGATGCCTCGAGCTCCGGGACCGAGCTTGCAGGGACGCTCGCCACGATGGCGTTGATCAGGCTGATGTGCTGCTGGATGTGGCCGCCCAGTGCCGTGATCTGCTGATCCGCGGCGCCACCCTCGGTGGGTTGCGTTCGCACGATGACGGAGACCAGGTGCGTGTCGGCGTGTGCCGTCGTCGCCAGCGCGCCGGCGCTGAGCATGAGAGCAGCGGCGGTCGCCGCCGCCGTGACCGTGCGGCGCTTGCGATCGTCCCAGCTGATGCCGTGTACTGGAGCCACCCCTGGCATTCCCCCAACTCGTGCCGGATCGCGGCACCGTGATCCCCGCCTCTGATTCGCCTGGTTGAAGGCTATGTGGCAGGTGTTCGCACGGCTCGCTTCGCCATGGATCTGCGACGGCCTGATCGGATTTCGGGGCTGCGGATCGGATGCCGCCCGAGCGCAGGGCCGGCAATGGCCGGGTGGTCGTGCGGGTCGGGCGCATGGACCGGCTACGACAGAACTGCCGCGGAGTCAGACTTGGCCGATCTGCTGCAGAAAGCCATGCCGGTCGAAGTACGCGGTCTCCTCGACGATCTTGCCGTTGACGACGTGGTGGATGAAGACGATCTCCTGGGTCACGGTTTGCCCCGTGGGATCAATGTGCTCCCCGGTCATCAGCGTGAGCGGCCCCGTGTGCTCGTTGACATCGCGATATTCGGTGATGACGTAATCGCCATCGACGAACTGCTGGAGCACTTCCGAGTGCCCGCCGGCGTACGCGCCCAAAAGGTTTCCAAACACCTCACGAGCTGCAGGTGCGCCCTCCGTGCGCATGCCGCCTGGCCCGCGCACCACCACATCGTCACCGTAGTACGCCATGACACCATCGAGGTCCGCCGCATCCCACGCGGCAAACATTGCTGATACGACCGACTTCGGATCACGTTCCGCCATGTAGATGCCCTCCTTCCGAGCCCGCGGCCCGATGCCGCGGGACTCTACTCCTGAATCGGTCTCAATGAATCACTGCAAGAACGTTGCGGGCAGGGTCGACGAACCAGGCGATGTCGGGACCGGTGTTGTTGGCTCGGCCGCGCATGATGCCCTTCGCGTCGATGCCCGGGATGTGCTCGTAGCGCTCGAGGGCCACGCCTTGGCTGGTGAGGTACTCGGCCGCCGCATCGATGTCCTCAACTTCGAAGTTCAGAACGGTGAAGGACGCCGGCTGATGGTCAGGCTTTGGATACATGAAGACCGAGCCGCCACCGGGGAGCCGGATCCTCGCACCGACGCCATCCGGATCCACGGTCAATCCCAGCTTTGCCGAGTAGAACTCCTTCGCGGCCTCCAGGTCATCCACCGAGAAACCACTGAACGCCGATGTGGGACTGAACATCGCAACCTCCTTGATGCTGGTATTAACCGACCGACAGCTCGTCAGCGATACGCTCAGCGAGCGCGGGATCACTCGCCGGTTCGGGTGGCGACGACTCAACACGCTTGCTCGCGCGAGCCTGGCGGCGCGCGCTCGATAAACCGACGCCGACCGCACCCGCGACCCCGACCGCGAGCAGAAGTCCCGCCAGTCCACGCTGCGCCGTGAAGTGGTCGGCGAAGACGGTGATACCGAGGAGCACTGCCACCGCGGCGATGGCGACCGCTCCGTCCTCGACGAAGAGACCCCAGACCTCGCGGGCGATGCTCTGCACCGTGCGAACGATCGCAACGTCGAATTGGCCCGTAGCACCGGCCGGGCGTCGAAGGAGCCAGACGAAGAGCACGGAGATCAGGGCGTATCCGGCGATGAGCGGGAGCAGGCTCAGATCCTCGTGCCACCACTGCACGCCGATGCCCTCGCCCGCGAAGAACGTCCCGAACGACGTGAGCATGATGCCCACGACATATTTCATGGCGTTCTCCGGGACCTGGGTCAACGGATGGCGGAGCGCGAACCCGGCGCCGGCCACCACCACGAGTGACGCAATGGCCCCGATGACGGCCGAGGCCACGTCCTGCAGTCCTCCAAGCGCGACCACGATGAAGACCACCTCGAGCCCCTCGAGAAACACGCCGCTGAACGACGTGGTGACACCGACGCGATCAAGGCCGGCACCGCGTCGGTTTGACGCTCCCAGCATCTTCTGAGTCTCCGCGAAGATCTTTGCCTCGTCGTGGAGTGACTTGAGGCCGCTCGAACGGAGCACCGCCTTGTGCAGCCACTTGATGCCGAAGAGCAGCAGGAAAACGCCCACGAATGTTCGCGCAGCGGCGATGGACACATGCGACGTGACCGCAAGGCCGAATGCAGCCACCAGCACGATCAGCGCCACCACCGCGGCGATGGTGCCCGCGAATGCGCTGCGCCACCCTCGGGTCAGCCCGACCGCCAGGACGATCGTGAGCGCCTCAACCCATTCGACGGCTGCGGCGATAAAGGTGGCGAGGATGACGAGAATGCTCATCGGCGCTTGGGTCCTCCCGCTATGTGTGTCGAGGTCTGGCAGAGATCACGGGCGTTGATCGCGGTGGTATGGCGACCGGTGTCATACGGGCGATCCGTCGCTACCCGGCTCATCAGGGTAGGCGACGCAGCCATCCGGGTCGAGTTGAATCGTGAGCTCGTCGCCTCGAGGCCACCGGTTGTGGTCGAACACCGACGACAGAGTGCCACCGGCGCAGGCGACGACGTGGTCGTAGCCGCGACCGCGATAGGCGACGTCCACAACCTTGCCACTGAGCGTGACATCCGTGCTCGATGTCGCGACGAGCACACGCGTTGCCGCCGGGCGGACCAGAACGCGGACCCTAGCGCCGGTCATCAGCGTTCCACCAGGACGTGCCCGCAGCGTGGATCCATCCTCGATTTGAATGCTGACATGGCTGGCCTCGGCGCCGACCACCCGGCCGGGGAACTCGCCCGCGGAGCCGGTGAAGCGGGCGACGAACAGGTTCGCCGGAGAGCGGTAGATCTGCTCGGGCGGCCCCAGCTGGACGAGCTGTCCTCCATCGAGCACTGCGACCTCGTCCGCAAGTGCGAACGCCTCCGACTGGTCGTGGGTGATGTAGACGACCGTCGCACCGCTGTCGCGCGCGATGGTCGCAACCTGCACGCGAAGGCGTTCGCGAAGATCGGCGTCGAGGTTGGAGAGCGGTTCGTCGAAGAGTAGGAGACCGGGACGGGCGACCACCGCGCGGGCGAGGGCGACGCGCTGCTGCTCGCCACCGGAGAGTTGGTACGGATACCGGTCCACGAGTTGCGCCAGCCCGACCTGATCGAGAGCGTCGACGACGCGCCGCCGGGATTCCGTGCCGGTGATGTGCCTCCGCCGAAGCGCATAGCTGACGTTGCCGCGCACCGTCAGGTGCGGCCATAACGCGTAGTCCTGAAACACCATCGCCAGGTCACGACGCTCCGGTGGGAGATGTCGCTTGCCATCACTCACGATCCGATCGCCGATGCGGATCACGCCGCCGTCAAGGCGCTCAACCCCCGCGAGGCAGCGTGCGAGGGTCGTCTTCCCCGAGCCGGACGGCCCGAGCAGGACGAGGAATCGACCTGGCTGAATCTCGAGGTCGACGCCGGTGAGGCCCCGGGCTCGTCCGAAGTGCTTCACCGCTCCTTTGATCTCGACACGGTGGCCGGATGTCGCCACGCTGGATGCTGGCACGTCGGACGTGATGGCGACGCTCATGCGGTGGAGCCCAGGCGCCGCCAGCCCACCGGAGCGACGAGACGGAACAGCGTCCACACGATGGCGACCACCCCGAGTGCCCCGAGCACCGCAACGACCTCCATCGCGGTGCCCCCGGCGAAGTCGTAGTTGGCGAGCGCTTTGGTGATCGCGACTGACACCGGTGGTTGGCCGGGCGGATAGAGCAGTTGCGACATCGGAAGTTCCAACAGCGTAGCCCCGAACACCAGCAACCATGCGGTGACAAGGGGACGTGCGAGCACGGGCAGCACCGTGCGCACCCACGCGCCGAGAGCGCCGCTGCCGTGGACGCGGCCTGCCTCGGCCAGCGACTCCTGGATCTGGCTGACGCTGCCGAGCAACACTCTCGAGGTCGGAGGCAACGCGGTGGCGATGTAGCCGACCACCAGCAGCGCGGTGGTCTCGTAGAGCTGGATGCCGAGTGTGGTGAGGATCGGCAGGTTGAAGGTGAAGATGTAGCCGGCCGCGAACACAATCCCGGGGAGGGCCACAGCGGTGAGCAGGGTCATGTCGAGGAGCCGCGCGCTGAGATGCGCGCCCCGCCGGGAAAGGATGCGAGCCGAGATCGCGGCCAGAACCACGGTGACGGTGGCGGCGATGAGGGCGAGTTGCCCCGAGTACACCAGCGGATCGCGCAGCTCAGGACTGTTGAGCACGCGGCTGTAGTTGGCGAGGGTCAGCCCATGGCTGGTGAGGAGCGAGCCGAGCCCGTTGATCAGCGAGGCCGAGACCGCTCCGAAGGAGGGAACCCCGATGCCAACCAGGAGGACTGCCGCCATCCCGACGACGGCACCGAGTTGCGCGAACCCGCGGACGTGCACGCGTCGTGCCGGTCGGCTCCGGCCTCCGAAGACCCGATAGCTGCGACTTCGCAGCGCCCACCCCTGGGTGAGCAATGCCAGCGCGATGAGCCCGAGCAGGACCCAGCCCACCGCTGCCGCCACCGAGTATTGGATCGGGAATGCCTGGACAGCGTTGAAGAGCGAATAGGTCGCCACGGGGAAATGGGCATCGTTGGCGAGCGTGTCTGCGACTCCGAAGTCACTGACCGATTCTGCGAACACGATCGCCAGCGCCGACCACACCGCCGGCGAGATCAGTGCAACGACCACCCGGACGGCGGCGATCGGACCACCGCCATGGACGCGCACAGCGGATTCGAACTCCTCGCCGAGCCCCCGCAGCGCTGCGGAGATCGCGAGGTAGGCGAAGGGCAATCCCTTCGCGGTCAGCACCACGATCACCCCGAACGGTCCGTAGAAGAGGTCGCGGAACCCACCGGGGTGCAGGCCCGCGACGTCCAGGACGCCCATCGGCTCGAGCAGCCGTTCCCAGCCGAGCGCGATCAGGTACGAGGGTGCCAGCAGCAGGGCGAACATCACCCCGGTCCACAGGCGCCGCCCTGGAAGATCGGTCCGGACCACGACCCACGCCACCGCAAACCCGATCGCGGCAGCGGCAAGCGCGCTGGTCACTCCCACGAACACCGAGTTGACGACACCGCGGAGCAGCGGACCGGAGAATGCCTGCGCGAAGCCCGAAAACGTGAACCACTCGGGTCCCTGGTCAAACAGCCGTGGCGAGAACGCGACGGCCAGAAAGAGCAGCACCGGTACCGCGAGGATCGCGGCGATGAGCACCCAGAAGATGAGCAGGGGAATGCCGCTGAAGCGAGACAGCGCCATCCACGTCCTGTCCCCACGGCTCCCCGCCCCGGCGGGCGGGGAGCCGGCGAGGATCTCGGCCAACGCGAGCTCCTACTTGATGTTCGAGTTGAACCAGGAGTTCACCTGGCCCTCCAGGGGTCCCCAGAAGTAGGGGTCAAGCTTCTGGTACTGCGCCGGGAACGGAGGGAGTGCCGCCAGCGCGTTCACGCCGGGGACGATCGGCCAGTACAGGGAGTCACCCGATGGATCGCCTGTCTGCATGACGGCCTGGCCCTGGGCGGACAGCACGAATTGCACGAATTTCTTCGCCTCAGCCTGGACGATCGCCGGTGCGTGCTTGTCGATGCCGATCACGGCCGGGAGCAGCGTCGAATTGGGCAGGTACACGACCTTCGGATCAAAGCCGGCGCTCTTGGGGGCCTTGAGAACCTCGCCCGTCGCCGCTGAGCTCTGGATCATCCCGTAATCAACCGCGCCGGTCTCGAGCGCGTGGAGTGTGTCGCCGTTGGTCGGATAGACGTGCAGCCCATTCGCCTTGAGCTGGGTCAGGAAGTTCTCGCCCGCCGTCACGCCATTTGTCTGGCCACCGAGCTGATCCATGAGGCCCGCGATGAATGGGAACGTCGGCCCCGACTGGGATGGATCGTTCATACCGACCTTGCCTTTGTAGGCCGCTTGCAGAAGGTCCATGTAGCTCGCCGGCACCGCGCTCACCTTCGCTGCGTTGTAGATCACCGCTGCCATCACCGTCGTGCTGATGGGGATGTAGGAATGATCGGAGGGGACGAGCGATTGCCCAACTGTGGTCAGCGTGATCGGTGGTGCGTAGTCGAGCAGCTGGCCCTGCCTGTCGAGCGACGCGAACGCTGTATCACCGTCCACCCAGAGCAGTCCCCACTGCGGGTTGTTGGCTTCAGCTGCAACCTTCGCGAGCAGCGGACCGGTGCTGTCGTCATCGAGCTTGACCGGGATCCCGGTGGCCTGCGTGAACGCCTTCGTGGTCACCGAGTCGTAGCCCTGCGCGGAATACACCACCAGAGGCACGGGCGCCGCAGCCGCGCTGGAGCTTCCCGCGGCTGCTGTGGTTCCACCGCACGCAGCGAGCGTCCAGCCGAAGAGAATCCCTGCTGCGCCAAGGGAGAACACCCCCTGCCGCCGATTGCCTCTCCGCCCGCCCACCTTCGTGAGTGCCTGCATGGGCGCATGTCCTCGCGCTTCGCAATTCATGTCCACCGTTCCTCCTGCGTCGGCCATGAGTTCCGCCGGCTACGAAGCCCGGAACCCCGGCGAGAGCGTAGGAAACGGTGATTTATGAGCGTGTGTTGTTCCGGTTAACGACCGGATAATGCGCGATTGCGTGAGAGGTCGCTTCGCTGACTGCAATCACCATCTGCGCGAAATTCGTTGCAGCGGCGATGAATTACGCCGCTCGCCGACCGGCGAGCAAGTGCCTATGGCGTCGAGAGTTGCGGTGCCCTCGCCTGCTGATTGCTCTCGCCGGAGAGCTCGCGGAGGGTCCGGCCACTCGCCCGGACGTAGAGCCAGGCGGCGCCGAGCACCAGCACCGAGACCAGCAGCACCACCCCGATCGCCAGGGTCGGCACGTTGACCAGCTTGAGCCCGGAGACCAGCAGCACCGCCGCCAGCGCACCGCGCAGGAACGCCGTCGGCGCGTACGACGAGACACTCGCACCGATCAGGACCCCGGGAAGGCTCCCGATCAGGATCGACAGCGTCAGGCCGAGCTTGAAGTCGCCGAAGACGATGTGCGCCAGCGCCGCCGAGCCCACCATCGGGATCGCCTGGGCGAGGTCGGTGCCGACCATCTGCGAGCCTCGCAGGCGCGGGTAGAGGAAGAGCAGGAGCACGATCACCAGGGTCCCCGAGCCGACCGAGGTGATGCCCACGATGAAGCCGATCGACGCACCGATCGCCAGGGTCGGCAGTTTCTTGATCACCAGGCGCTCGTCCCCGCGCGACGTGCCGTTGCGGTGATCGAGGTACAGCTTCAGGAGCAGGGCCATGACCGCGATCAGGAGCACGATGCCGAGCGCGATGCTCACCACGGTCTGCACCCGGGTCCCGTGCCCGATCGATTTCAGGAAGACCACGCCGAGGAACGCCGCGGGCACCGACCCGATCGCCAGCCACCCGGCGAGGTTCCAGCGCACCGTGCCCCGGCCCGCGTGGACCGCGGCGCCGACCGGCTTCATGATCAGCGAGGCCACCAGGTCGCTCGAGACCGCGGCCAGCGGTGCGATGCCGAAGAGCAGCACCAGGATCGGGGTCATCAGCGCGCCCCCGCCCATCCCGGTGAGACCCACGGCGAAACCGACGATCAGCCCAGCCAGCGCCACATAGAGATCGATATGCACCCCCCGACGACCCCTTCTCGAATGTTTGACGCCTTTGGATTACTTTGCCGGACGCCACCCTCTCGCGTCAACGAGCATGAGCGGATGGAAATCATTGCTTGAGGAGAACGTTCGCCCGTGGCCCGGAAGAGACCTCGGGAAGCCCACCTCTTCACTTCAGCGCCGCTGTCGTCGCGAGTGTGCGCCATCGGACAGACGCGAAGCCGGAGGTGCGCGCAGGCTTCGAACGGGCTGAAGGGGATTCATCAACAGGGGCGCACTCCCAGGGCGGACTCAATGACTACCAACCTACCCGCAACTCCGATATTGCTATGCGTCGAGTGTGGCGGTCAGCGGTTCATACCGCTCACCTTCCCGCGCGTCCGAGGAGCACCTCCTCAGTGCGATCCGGCGTTTCACCCCAGCGCAAAGTGCGTCACATGTGGTCTCTACTACTTCGGCCTACGCGCTGGTCGTGTCACCCTGCGTGGATCTGCTGTGCGACACGAAAGCGATGTCCCTGCGCTTCTCTAGTCACACGAACTCTTGCACTCATCTGCTCGTAGCATCGAGCGCGCGACGGACGGCGTCCACCGACCGAATCACGTCCGTTGCATCCGTTGCCCAATTGCTCACCGAAATGCGCATCACATCCTGGTTGCGCCAGCGCGAGCCCGACATCCACACGGTTCCGTCGGCGATCAGACGCGCGGTCACAGCGCGTGTCCGCGCGTCGTCGCCGAACCGCGAGCACACCTGCGTATAGACAACGTCATTGACCACGCTGGCGCCTGGGATGACGCCGATCCCCTTCGCCAGCGCCTGCGCATTTCGCGCCAGCCCCTCAACCAGTTCTGTGACGCCCGACCGACCGAGTGATCGCAGTGCCGCCCATACCGGGACGCCCCGCGCACGTCGCGAATACTCGGGCACCTTCTCAAACGGGTCGCCGGGGCCTGAGTTGTCAACGACCAGGTAGCTGGCGTGCGCCCCGAATGTCGAGCGCATCGCAACCGGGTCCGCCACGATGGCGATGCCGCAGTCGTATGGAACGTTGAGCGTCTTGTGCGCATCGGTCGTCCACGAGTCCGCACGTTCGACCCCGGTCACCAGGTGACGGAGCGATGGTGCGGCAGCCGCCCAGAGGCCGAACGCACCGTCGACATGCACCCACGCACCACATTGATGCGCAACATCGATGGCAGCCTCGAACGGATCGAAGGCACCCGAATGCACGTTGCCCGCCTGCAGGCACACGATCTTCGGGGCTCCGGCGTCGATCGCATCCAGCGCGTCGGCCAGTGCATCCACGATGATCCGGCCCTGGTCATCGGCGGCAACCGGATGGGGACTTCCGAGGCCGAGGTAGCGCAGTGCGAGGTCGATCGTTTCATGCCGCTCGGCACCGACGAGCACGTGAATCCGCGGTGATTCACTCAGGCCGTCGGCGCCGACGTCACAGCCAACGCGCGAGAGCACCGCGCCGCGTGCCGCCGCCAGGCAGGTGAAGTTCGCCATCATCGCTCCGGTGACGAAGCCCACATCAGCTCCCGCTGCAAGTCCGAGCAACTCGAGCAGCCAGGCGGCCGCGGCTTCCTCCGCTGCCGCGGTCGCCGGCGTGGCGAACCGCATCCCCGTGTTCTGATCCCATGCGCTCACCAGCCAGTCCGCCCCGAGCGCGGCGGGAAGCGTTCCGCCCATCACCCAACCGAAGAAGCGGCCCGACTGTATGGCCATGAGCCCGGGCTCGGCCAGCGTGGCAAGCAGATCGACGACGTCCTCTGGTGGTGACGGCTCGTTGGGCAGCGGTCCGCCAAACGCCGTGAGCAACTCGGTCGCCGTAGCACGCGGGCCAACTGGACGCTCCCCCACGGAGCCCAGCCATGTGCGCGCGTGCTCAGCGGCGCGTGCGAGCGGTCGGTCGTAGGAATCGCGCGGAAAGGGCATGCTCGTGCCTCCTGGTGACGGGATCACGCGCACATTTGCCGAGTGATCGATCCCATCGACCGATTATCCAGGCACAGCGACTATCGCTCGGACGATTCGGGAGGTCGGAATCCGAGTTCGGCGATGCCGACGCCGAACGCCTTCGCGAGGCGGCGCCGATAGAACAGGCGCGGCAGGGTCGCGCCTGCCTCCCAGGCCTTCACCGACCGTACCGAGGCTCCGATCTTCCGGGCGAGACCGAGTTGGGTCCACTGGCTTGGGTCGGCCGCCTCGGCCTGCCGCTCGGACCGCAATTCGGCGAGCCTGCTGGGGCTATTTCGGGCCGGCCGCTTGCGCTTCTGCACCATGCTGCCCAATACTGCCCGTAGGGCTGGTCCCACTGAACTGCGGCGACCATCTCGCTGCAGGGTGGTTTCACCAGCGTGACTGCCTCGCCGGTTCTGCCCCCCTCTCGGGCGCTCCGATGAATCGTCGTCGGAGCGCCTTCTTTTTGTCGCGAGGCCCTGATCCCCAGGGCCATTGGCTTGAGCGCGGCCAGCGCGGGACATGATCACCGACGTCGCGATGGAATTGGCGCGAGACCGCGTGTCCGTCTAATTCCAGTTCCTACGCGCTCCGAAATGTCAGCGAATAGCCGCGACCGGGTCGATTGACCAGGTCGCAGGGAATCTCCAGACGGGCGAGGATCTTCCGGACGCGGAGCACGTAATTGCGGACTTCTTCCGGGAAGAGCGCCGCGTCCGACCAGGCGAGTCCGGTGATCTGAGCTGCTGTGTAGAAGCGATGAGGATGATCGAGGAGAAATTGGAGGAGTTCGAATTCGCGATGCGTGAGCACCGCCTCGCGTCCCTTGTGCCGTACCACCCGACCATCCGGATCCAGCCAGAGGCCCTGGAGGTCCCAGACCCGCTGATACCAGAGGTCAAGCCGGGTGTAGTACCCCGCCATCTGCGCTTCGATGAAGCGGACGTCCTCGTCGGCGGCAGCCTGGGCGACTGGATACAGCTTGGGTAACTCGCGCTGGACCCGATCGAGCAAGCCCAACTTGAAACGGATCAGGTCGTCGTAAATGCTCATCCAATGGCGGGCGTCTTCCCAGTGCTGGGTTTCGATGTCCTCGCCCTCGAGGGGCAGGGTATTTCGCGAGCAAGGTGATGTCCGGTAAAGGCCAGGGCGTGGTGGCGGACATCGTGGTTGGTCTCATCGGCGCCCTCGCCGGCGGCTTTCTCGCCCGCTCTCTGGGAGTGACGACGGCCTTGACGAGTCACTCGATCATCGTGGAGATTGTCATCGCGTTCGCCGGCGCAGTCATTCTGCTCGCGCTGCTGCGTATCGTCGGAGTTGGTAAGCGCCGCACCATCTTCCGGTAGGGTCGCACGACGCGGTCCGGCCCATGTCCTGGATCTAACCTAGCGCAATGGCTCAACAGAACACCGGCCCGGGGACGTGAGCCTGCGCCGTCTCCGAAACTTCGTGGCGAGCCTGATCGGCTCCCCCTGGGTGCGATTGACGGGCAGCCTGGTCGCGGTGGCGCTCTTCGTGCACAGTGTTGATCTCCCCCAGGCGCTGCGCCTCTATGGCCATCTGGTTCCGGGCTGGACGGTCCTTGCCCTCAGCCTCGCCTCTCTCTCGGTTGTCGCAAGCGTCGCGGAGTGGGGCGTGCTGCTCCGGGGTAGCGGCCACCAGCTGGACTGGAGCTTCCTCGGTTCCTGGTACCTGAAGGGACTCTTTGTCAACCAGGTAACCCCTGCCGGGGTGGGCAGCGACGCTGTGCGCGCGCTCCAGGTCGGCAAGAGGACCGGTCACGGACCCATGGTTGCCTCCCTGGTCGCGAGCCGCATGGCGGGGACGCTGGCGATGTCGTGGTGGGCTCTTGCGGCCGCGGTCATCGCGCGCGATCAGCTCGACATCCCTGGCGTCACCGCGTTCGTCCTCTTCGCCGCCGCGATGATGAGCGCCTGGGTGCTGGCACTGGTCGCTGAACTGGTGCGAGCGCGTATTCCTGAACACAACACCATCTCCCACGCGATAGGTCGCTTCGTTCGTCCGTTCACCAGCGCCTTCGACGGCTATCGCGGACATCCTCTGCGCACCGTCGGTCGCAGCATCGCCGCCGGGGTCGCCGCCTGGGGCTTCAACCTCTTCTCGCTGGCCGCATTCTCCTTGGCGCTCCAAAGCCACGTGTCGTGGTCGGTGTTCGCGCTGACCATGCCCGTCGCGCTTCTGGCCACCTTTGTCCCGATTTCGGCGAATGGGATCGGGGTGCGCGAAGGGTTGATCGTGCTGCTCCTGGTGCGCGCCAACATCGCGCTCGGTACGGCGACTGCGCTGAGCCTCTTCGTTGACCTGCAACTGCTCCCGTTTGCGTTGCTCGGCGGCATGGTCTATCTCGGGGAGCACCGCCGCCGCACGCACGAGATAGTGACTCGAAGCCGATGAGCACAATCGCGCAGGTGCGTGAACGCCCCTAGCACGTCTCAGGGCATGGACCACACTCTGCGGCGGCCACGTGGATACCCGATCGGACGCAGCCGTTTCGGAGGGTTGTCGCGGGAGGGTGACGAGCGTCCCTGGGAAATACGAACGACCTGGCGAGCTCTGACAGTGTTGGGCACTGGTCACGCACGGTCGCTCCGTGGTCACGAAAACTCAAACGCTCGGATACCTGGCGCTCCCGACGGTTTTGGCGGGCGGATTCTGTGACCAGTCAGATGAAAGGGACATCGAGAGGGAACTCGCTCATGCCTCCCGTACGCGCCGCCTCACCCCTGAACCCACGGGGCGGTTTGCGGGAGTTGACCCATTGCTTCGCGCGCGCCTCGACGCTGCGCATCCACGACGAGTTGACTGCGCTGCAGGTCGACTGAACCGGAAGCGGCGTCATGAGGGGGAGGGTTGTACCGGGGCCGGCGGCATCGGGCGGACGTCGGGTCAGATCTGTTGTCCCGACGCGGCATCGTGGAACGCGGGCCGTTCGCCAGATCGGCGCAACTCTCACCGCCGGGGCTCTGTCGCTGTTTTCGGGCGGTATCATCGGCCACGCGCTGTCGGTCTCGACCACGACCCTGACGTCACCGACCAATCCGTCTGTGTGGGGGCAGCCGGTTGTCTTCACCGCGACGATCACTCCGGTCGCGCCGGCGCCAACTGGGACAGTCACCTTCCAGGACGGTGGGAGCAACATTGCCGGGTGCGTCAACCGGCCGGTCGCAGCTCGGGTTGCCACCTGCACCACCGCAGCCCTCTCGGTCGGATCGCACATCGTTACCGCTGTCTATGGCGGCAACGCCACATACTCGACCAGCACATCAGCCCCGCTGACCCAGGTGGTCGGCACGGGATCCACGACGACGGTTGTGGCCGCATCCGTCAACCCGTCGGTGAGCGGTCAGACAGTGACGTACACCACCACGGTCAGCGCGGTCGCGCCCGCCTCTGGGAAGCGTACCGGGACGGTGGCGTTTCTGGATGGCGGCGTCGTCATCGCCGGATGCGGTGCCAAGGCTGTCACCGCCGCGGGCACGGCCACGTGCGTCATCGCCTACCCGGGTCCGGGGACGCACACCATCACCGCGATCTACAGCGGTGATGCCAATTTCACTGGTTCGACGTCCACTGCCCTCAGCCAGACGGTGAACTCCGGCACGACCGGCGTCGTGCTCAGCTCGTCAGCAAACCCCTCGAGCACCGGCGCGAACGTGACCCTCACCGCCAACGTCACAGCCACGGCACCCGCATCGGGGACGCGGACCGGAACTGTCGAATTTCAGGTTGGCGGCGTCGACATCGCGGGTTGCGGTGCCCAGGTCGTGCCGGCGTCCGGGAAGGCCACATGCGTGACAAACACTCTGACCGTGGGCGCGAACACGATCACCGCCATCTACAGCGGTGATGCCAACTTCGCGGCGAGCACGTCGGCGCCCTTCACGCAGACGGTCAACCAGGGCGCGACCACAACCACGGTTAAGTCCTCGCTGAATCCTTCGATTACCGGGGTCACGGTCACCTTCACGGCGACCGTCACCGCGATCGCTCCCGCATCTGGGACGCGCACCGGCACCATCACCTTCGAGGACAGCGGTGTCGCCGTCGCCGGCTGCGCCGCTCAGATCCTCGGACTCGCGGGGACCGCGACGTGCGCGACGAACGCGCTCGCAGCCGGCGTGCATACGATCACCGCGGTCTACAGCGGCGACGGCAATTTCACCGCGAGCACGTCAGCGCCACTCACGCAGACGGTGGTCAGCACGACGACGACCACAGTCGTGTCCAGCGCGAATCCGTCGGTGTTCGGACAGAGCATCCAGTACACAGCGACCGTCGTCGGCGGTCCGATAGTCACCGGGACTATCACGTTCCGCGACGGCGGTGGCAACATCGCCGGTTGCGTCGCGGTGGCGATGATCGCAGGATCCGCGTCGTGCGCCGTGTCGCCCGCGCTGGGCTCGCGCAAGATCACCGCGGTCTACAGCGGTGACGCGAGCAATGCGGCGAGCACCTCTGCGGTGATGACCCAGGTCGTCACCGCTGACCCGACCACCACGGTGGTGACGGCGACGGTGAATCCGACGGTGTTCGGCCAGCCGGTGACCTTCACCGCAACCGTGACCGCCGACGCTCCGGGATCAGGCACACCGACCGGCAAGGTTGCCTTCGACAACGGCGCGGCCGCCATCGCTGGGTGCGGCGGGGTCATGTTGATCGCCGGTGTCGCCAGCTGCACCACCAACGCGCTGGCGGTGGGTCTGCACTCGATCAGCGGCCACTACAACGGCAGTGCGAACGATGTGACCAGCACATCACCCGTCCTGACGGAAACCGTGAACCTGGGTTCGACCACGACGGTCGTCGGGTCGTCGCTGAACCCGTCGGTGTCCGGTCAGTCGGTGACCTACACGGCGACGGTCACCGTCACCGCGCCGGCAGCGGGCATTCCTGTAGGCACGGTCGACTTCGAAGACGGTGGCGTCACCATCGCGGGGTGCGCCGCGACGGCACTGAGTGCCGCTGGTACCGCTGCGTGCTCATTCGCATATGCCGGGTCCGGGCCGCACGCGATCACGGCGATCTACTCGGGTGGCATCGATTTCGCGGGCTCGGGATCGCCCATGTTGACGCAGATCGTCAACCCGGCGTCGACGTCGACTACTGTCGCATCGTCGGTGAACCCGTCGGTGGCCGGCCAGTCGATGACCATCACCGCGTCAGTGAGCGTGATCGCCCCCGGAACCGGGAGGCCAACAGGCACGGTGATATTCCAGGACGGCGGCGTCACGATCACGGGTTGCGCCGCCGAGGCGGTGTCGGCCGCGGGCACCGCGTCGTGTGCAGTGTCGTTCGCCACAGTTGATGCGCACCCGATCGCGGCTGTGTACAGCGGCAACTCAAACTTCAGCGGCTCGACGTCGCCGATCCTCACGGAGACGGTCAACCAGGGCGCGACGGTGACGGTGGTGACCTCGTCGGTGGATCCATCGGTCTCCGGTCAGACTGTGATCTACACCGCGATTGTCACCGCGACCGCGCCGGCCGCTGGCACCCCGAGCGGAACGTTGACGTTCATGGACGGCGCCACCACCATCAGCGGCTGCATCGCGCAGGCAATGGTCGGCGGCGTCGCACCCTGCACGATCGTCTACGCCGGAGTCGGGGTGCACGCGATCACCGCCGTCTACAACGGTGATCCCAACTTCACGACCTCGACGTCTCCCGTCCTCACGCAGAGCGTCAATCAGGGAGCGACGTCCGCCCTGGTGACCTCTGCGGCGGATCCCTCGGTGTCCGGTCAGGCCGTCACGTATATGGTGACAGTCACCGCTGTCGCTCCCGCGAGCGGCACACCGTCCGGCTCCGCCAGCTTCATGGACGGTGCAACCACTATCAGCGGCTGCATCGCGCAGCCGTTGATCGGTGGCGTCGCGACGTGCAGCGTCGCGTATTCCGGAGTCGGGAGCCACTCGGTCACAGCCGTCTACAGCGGTGACCCTGATTTCACGGGGTCGACGTCGCCAGTCCTCACACAGATGGTCACTCCGGCATCGACGTCGACATCACTCACGTCCTCGGTGGATCCGTCGGTCACCGGGCAGTCGGTCACCGTCATTGAGACGGTGACCGTGTTGGCACCCGGATCCGGAGTACCGACCGGCACGGTGGCGTTCCTGGACGACGGCACCTCCATCGTCGGATGCGCAGCGCAGCCTGTGACCGCTGCCGGCATCGCGGTGTGCGACGACGCATTTGCTGCGGCCGGCGCGGAAACCGTCACTGCCGTCTACAGCGGTGACGCCGACTTCAGCAGCTCGACGAGCGCTGCGATGACCCAGACGATCAATCCGGGTGCAACCGCGACGGTGGCCGCATCGTCGGTGGACCCATCGGTGTCCGGGGAGGGGCTCTCGTACATCGTCACCGTGACAGCCGTCATGCCCGCCGCCGGCACTCCCACTGGGAGCGTCGCGTTCTTCGACGGCGCGTCCACAGTCGCGGGATGCGGCGCGCAACCACTGGTCGGCGGGACAGCGTCGTGCAACGTGACCTACGCAGGTGTCAGCACCCACACGATCACCGCCATGTACAGCGGTGATCCCAACTTCATCGGATCAACGTCCGCCATCGCCACGCAGACCGTCAACCCGGCGTCGACCTCGACATCGCTCGCATCCTCGGTGAACCCGTCGGTCACAGGGCAGCCAGTCACGATCACGGCGACGGTGAGTGTGAACGTCCCGGGTTCCGGCGCACCCACCGGCAACGTCTCCTTCGAGGATAACGGCATCACCATCGCGGGATGCGCCGGCGAACCGGTGATCGGCACCGGCATGACAACATGCGCCGACGCATTCGTTGCAGGTGCGGATGCGATCACCGCCGTCTACAGCGGTGATCCCAACTTCATGGGGTCGACGTCTCCCATCCTCACGCAGACAATCAACCAGGGCGCGACGGTGGCGGTGGTCGCCTCGTCGGCGAATCCGTCGGTGGCTGGCACGGGCGTTTCCTACACCGCCACCGTGTCCGCCGTCGCGCCCGCCAGCGGGATCCCCACCGGCACGGTCGCGTTCCTGGACGGCGCATCGACCATCCCCGGGTGCGCGACGCAAGCACTGGTCGCTGGAATGGCGTCGTGCTCCGCGACCTACGCGGTCGCCGGCAGCCACGCGATCACCGCCGTCTACAGCGGTGACACCAACTTCGCCTTCTCGTCATCGTCGGCGCTGAACCAGAACATCGAGCTTGCTGACTCCGCAACGACCGTGACGTCGCCAGACAGCGTCTGGGCGGCCGGTCAACCCGGCGTCTTCAAGGCGACGGTGTCCCCCGTCGCGGCGGCACATGTTACCCCGAGCGGGACCGCTGCATTCATGGACGCCGGCGCCCCCATACCCGGATGCGCTGCACAGCCGGTTGTGGCGGGGAACGCATCGTGCAGCGTTGCGTTCACAGGTATCGGCACCTACCCCATCACGGCTGTCTACAGCGGTGACGCAGCCCTCACCGGTTCCACGTCGCCACCACTGATGCTGTCGGTGTACGACGATCCGCCCGCGCCGGACGCCGGAGCGGCAACGCAGTCGACGTCCTGGGGGTATCTCGCCATCCTCGGCGGAGTCTTCCTGGTGTTCCTCATGGGATGTGCGCGACTCCGGCGCAGGGACGGCGACCGCGACTGAGTTCGCGCGAGGTCAGGGATAGATGCCGCGGTCGGTCGTTGCCTCTGCAACCCGTTCAATGGCGAGGAGGTATGCGCCCTGCCGAAGCGAGACGCCGCGCTGCTGCGACCGGTCCCATACTTCGGTGAACGCCCGGTGCATGATCTTCTCGAGACGAGCGTTGATCTCGTCCTCGTCCCAGAAGAACGACTGCAGATCCTGCACCCACTCGAAATAGGAGACCGTGACGCCACCAGCGTTGGCGAGAATATCGGGCACGACGGTGATGCCGCGCTGCTCGAGCAGGACGTCCGCGTCGGGAGTGATCGGACCATTGGCCGCCTCGAGGATGAGCCTCGCCTGGATGCGCCCAGCGTTCTCGCTCGTGACCTGGTTCTCGAGTGCAGCGGGCACGAGCAGATCGCAGGGCACTTCGAGGACCTCAGCCGCGGAGATCGCGCTCGCTCCGGGAAAGCCGGTGACGCTGCCCGTCGATTTCTTGTGCGCGATCAGGCGCTCGACATCGAGGCCGCCGGCACGATGGATTGCGCCGGTACTGTCAGAAACCGCCACGATCGTGAACCCCTGCGCAGCCATGAGCTGTGCAGCGATCGACCCCGCGTTGCCGAGCCCCTGGATGGCCACCGTCGAGCCGTTGGGGTCGATACCAAATCGCTTGCAAGCCTCGAGTGCGACGAACATCACGCCACGGCCCGTCGCCGCGTTGCGTCCCTGGCTGCCGCCCACGGAGAGTGGCTTGCCGGTGACCACGGCGGGAACGGAGAACCCCTGTTCCATCGAGATGGTGTCCATGATCCAGGCCATGATCTTGGGTGACGTGTTGACGTCCGGAGCGGGGATGTCGTACTCGGGGCCGATGATGACGCTGATCTCGGTGGCATAGCGCCGGGTCATCCGCTCGAGTTCGCCCTCGCTCAGGTGTTTGGGGTCGACGACGATGCCGCCTTTGGCGCCGCCGAACGGCAGCCCTGCGATGGCGCACTTCCACGTCATCCACATCGCCAGGGCCTTGACTTCGTCGAGCGTGACCCCTTGGTGGTAGCGAATGCCGCCCTTGGCCGGCCCCCGGGCCATGTTGTGCTGGACGCGGTATCCCTCGAAAACGCGCACTGAGCCGTCATCCATCTTCACGGGGAAGCTGACGATGAGCTGACGTTTCACCTCGCGGAGCACGGCGCGGAGCCCCGATTCGAGGTGGCTCAACTCCGCAGCTTGATCGAACTGCCGCTGGGCGTTATGCCATGGGTTTTCTGCGGACGCGCTGATATCAGGCGCGGTTGCGATCGCGTTCACCTGGACACCTCAGCGAGCCGGCGGCGCCGTCGTCACAGTTCGGCTCGCCGCCTCTGAGCCTACCGCTTCGCCACGGTCTCCCGCGACGTGCCCGGTCACGGCCGGTCTGCATGCCGGGCGCGACTACGGATCGTGCGGGTGTCGGGAAGCCGCCTGCCTCCGTGCGTGTTCCAGGAGGGTGCTTCTCGGCGGGTTGAAGACATCGATCTCGCGACACGAGGTGCCGTGCGTGCGCGCAGCGTGAGGCACCCAGCTGGGGACGACCGCGACATCACCCTCGCGCATGACGCGAAGGTCGCCATCGATGTCGAACTCGAACTCGCCGGCGATGACGAGGACGATCTGTTCCTCCTCGTGGACGTGCATCGGGGCCTCGGTGTTCGGCTCGAATGAGACGAAGTTGACCATGGTGCGCTCGCCGAGGACCGGTCGAAAGCTGAGGCCGGGGAGGAACTCGACGGATTCAATCGAATCGACATCGACGAAACGTCCCGGTGCGGTCGGCGTCCCGTCCGAACGTGTCGTGAAGTGTTGTTCAGCCTCGGTCATTCGACTTCCAGAGAGGTTCGCAGGCGCATGTGCAACGTTTGCGATCGAACGGGCACATGCTAGCTCATAGGATTGATGCCATGGCTCAGTCGGAGTGGCGGACCATGGGCGCGAGGACAGCGATCAGACCGCAGCACACAACCACCGCGATCAAGGCCCGCGCGAGCGTGAATGCCTGTGCTGCAAACCCAATCAATGGAGGTCCGGCGAGAAGCCCTGCATAGCCCGCGGACGCGACGGCGGCAATAGCCACCCGGGGCGCGAGGGATCTCGATCGACCTGCGGCACTGAAGAGCGTTGGAACCACGTTGGCAAGACCGAGACCAACCAAACCGAATCCGGCGATAGCGAGGGCTGGGCGGCCGAGAAGCAACGTTGCGGTCAAACCCAGAGCGGCCAGGGCGCCCCCGCCGCGCAAGATCAAAGCGGCGCCCAGACGGCTCGTCAGCCAGTCGCCGCTCAGGCGTCCTATGGCCATTGCAACCGAGAACGCCGCGAATGCAGTCGCTGAGAACGCCGCATCGGCCCCGAGTGACTTGTGCAGGTACAGGGCACTCCAATCGCCGCTGGCTCCCTCTGCCAGAAGGCTGCAGAAGGCCATGATGCCGAGCGCCGCCATCGGCCAGGAAAGCAGCCTTCCAGGGTGCACGCGTCCCGTGGGCAGCCGGCCCCTGGTATGCGGCTCTGCGGTCGGAAGCCACTGTTGGCCGGTGATTGCGGCGGTACCAAGAAGCAGCGCGGGCCAGAGCGCGCGGTTGAACGATGCTACGTGTGCAACCGCCAGAGCTCCGCTGACGAGCGCGCCGGCAAACCCACCGATGCTGTAGAAGGCGTGGAAGGTCGACATGAGTGGTCTTTGATACGAGGCTTCGACGAATGCGCCCTGTATGTTCATCGCGACGTCCATTGTTGCGAGGGCTCCGCCAAAGACGACCAAGGTCAATGTCAGCACCGGTAGCGTCGGCGCCAATACGAGGAGCGGCAACACGACGCAGGACACGATCGCAGCAAGCGTCACAACCCTTCGGCCGCCCGCTCGCCCGACCAGCCAGCTGGTTGACGGCGTGGCGACCACTGCGCCGACCGCCACGCCGAGCAGTGCGATGCCGAGCTCGCCGGCACTTAGAGCGAGCTTCTGCTGCACCGCGGGTATCAGCGGTACCCATGTTGCCAGAACCGCACCGTTGACAAAGAACATGATCAGGACCGCACCGCGCGCGGATCGCGGCCGGGTCCGAAATTCTCCAGCCGTCGCGCTCCCGGGCGTCACCCCTGACGTACTGGCAATGCTGAATTGGTCACAACAGGTCGGTGATCAGCTGCGCCGCATGCGAGGCGCCGTCCGTCTCGACCGCAACGTAGTCCACCCGGCGACCGACCTCGTGGGCGATCGCCTCGGCAATCGACGCGCTGGTCTCCTGTTCGTAGTTCATGCAGCGCCCGGCGCCGTACCGCTGCAGCCGATGGTGCACGTGGAAGCTCTGCTCGAAGTGATGACGAAGCGGAAAATAGATGAACGGCCGCCGGCTCGCTGCGAGCTCCATGCACGTCGTGAGGCCGCCCTGCACAACTGCCAAGTCGCAGACTGCAAGGTGGCGGTAGAGCTCATGCACATATGAGCGCACCTCCACACCCTCAGGCGCGGGAAGGGTTGCCGGATCGATCCGTGGACCGGCGACGACGACCATGCGCAGGTTCGGCACGAGCTGCTTGGCAGCCGGGTAGGCGTCGACGACCTTGCGGAGCAGGCTGAGCCCGACACCGGATCCTCCCACGGTGACGATGCATATCCGCTCGCCCGGTCCATACCCGAGCTCGGCACGAATCCGTTCTCTGTCAGCGAATCGGGCGGGATCGAACCCCGTGACGTATCCGGCGAAATCGAAATGCGTATTCGTCCACTCACGGATCGAAGGGAGGCCAGCGCCGAACGTATCGGGCACGATGTCAGCAGCGTTCCCCACGAAGATGGCCCGGTCGCGCACCCGGGGATAGCGAGCAATCTGCTCGATCATCTCGGCGTTGTAGTCGGCGGTGAGAGCGCTTTCTGAAGCGCCGCCGTCCGGCATGGGCAGGAAGCCAACGAAATCGGTGAGCCAGACGTAGGCAGCACGTTTCTCCTCCGGGTTCTCGTGCAGATAGTAGTCGAGCTCCCAGGCCTCGTCGCCGATCCACAGGTCGTACGGCTGGTCGCGAACGATGTCGTGGAACACCATGAAGTTGGCGAGAAGAATCTCGTCCATGCGTCGCAAGGCCTGGAAGCACTGCAGGTCGTGCTCGGCCAACTCGCTCTCGATGTGATGCAACTCGTTGGCAAGCTCCGCGCTCGCCGGATGGATGCGCTCCCCCCGGGCCTGTAGAACGGTCGTGACCGGGTGCTGGGCCAGCCAGTCGATCTCGAGGTCGGGATGGAGCCGGCGCAGCTCGTCGGCGATCGCGATGTCGCGCTGCGCGTGACCGAGGCCGATGGGGGACGAGATGTATAACGCGCGCTTACGGCGTCGCGTGGCGCTCGACCATTGAGCAGCGGGTTTCGGAGGACAGGCAAAATCGCGGATCAGCGCGTTCACCTTGACCGGCTGACGCGCCGGGGGGCCGTGCCCCGCACCCTCGAGACTGACGAGGGTCGCGCCCATGAGCTCGGCGAGCGCTGCCCCGGAGTCATGCGAACGTATGGCGTCGTCGGTCCCGTGAACGACGAGCACGGGGCAGTGGATGCGCTCGACGAGCCTGCGGAGCGTTGGCTCGTCGACCTCCGGGCCAGCCGCGGTGGCGATGAGCGTTTCCGGCGTGGTCTCCTTCCCCCAGCCCACCGCGTCTTCGATCTGCTTGGTCGAGTGCGGATCCGTGAACACCTGCGAAAAGAAGAAGGAGAGGAAGTCCTCGTAGTTCTGCATCCAGTAATGCCGATTGAACTTGAACCATCCCTCGTAGGGAGGCCGCAGCTCGTCAAATGCCGCCATCGCCTCAGCGCGGCTGAGCTGCGCGCCGATCGGTACTGCGGGGCCAATGAGGACGATGCCGCTGACGCGCGCCGGCTCCTCCGCGGCCAGCACCACGGCACGCTGAGCTCCCACTGACCAGGCAACCAGGATTGCGCTGTCGGTCTCCGTCGCGTCGAGCACAGCAAGCGCGTCGGCGGCGTACTCGGTTTCAGCGTATGCCTCAGGCTCGGGTGGGCGGTCGGACAGGCCGTTGCCACGACCATCGAAGGTCACCACGCGGCAGTGTCGCGAGAGATACGGAATCTGCATCTTCCAGCAGCGCGAGTGAACGATCGACCACGCAGGAAGCAGAAGGATGGTCGGCGCGCCGTTGCCATACACCTCGTAGAAGGTGCGGACGCCGGCGCGCTCGACGTACCCCTCCGAGTCGGGATAGCGCGCCCGGCTTTGTTCCGGGCGCGCTCCCCTAATCGTCAACGTCTTCAGGTTCAGGGCCTCGCCTCATACACGATGTTGAACGGAGTCTCCGCTGCCCGACGGAAGCGTGTGAAGCCGCCCGCACTGACGACGTCGCGGATACGCGCCTCGCCGGCCTGCGCACCGAGCGCCAGCCCGACCTCCTGCGACAGCGAGGCGGGGGTGCAGAGGAACGTCGAGAAGCTGTAGTAGGCGCGTCCGACCGGATTGAGATTGTCCTCAACACGGTCGCCGGCAGCGGGTTCGACGATCATCCATGTCCCGTCCGGCGCGATTGCCTCGCGCACGTGCCGGGCGGCGCCGACCGGGTCGCCCATGTCATGCAGGCAGTCGAACATGGTCACCAGATCGTAGTTGCCGCCGCTGAAGGTTGCAGCACTGGCCACCTCGAACTTCGCCCGGCCACCGATCGCCGCGTCTGCCGCACGACGGCGCGCAACTTCGATCGACCCATCGTGATAGTCCGAGCCGGCGAAGGTCGAGTTCGGATACGCAGCCGCCATGAGGATGGTGGACGCGCCGTGGCCGCATCCCACGTCGGCGACGTGAGCGCCCCGCTCGAGCTTGCTCACAACGCCGTCGAGTGCTGGAAGCCAGCTCGAGATTAGGTTGGCGTTGTAGCCGGGGCGGAAGAAGCGCTCGCACCCATCGTGCACATCCGATACGTGGTCGTGCCAGCCGATACCCTTGCCGGTGATAGCGGCGTCAACGATGCGCGGCGAGTCGTGGACCGTGCCCAGCGCGATCTGAAAGAACCCGGGCAGAAACGCCGGGCTGTCGGCGTCGGTGAGCGCCACTGCCTGCTCCGGCGGGAGGATGTAGCGGCCTGTCTCGGCCTGATACTCGACGTAGCCGCCCGCCGCCTGAGCGTTCAGCCACTCGCGCGTGTATCGCTCGGACACGTTGCAGCGTTCGGCCAACTCGGCCGGGGTCAGCGGTCCGGCGCCGGCCATCGCGCGGTAGAGGCCGAGGCGGTCTCCCATCACGACCAGCGCCGTGTTGAGTGTCGCGCCGACCTCCTCAACCGCCCGAAAGACGAAGGCTTCGAGCTTAGCGGGGTCCAGGGCTACGGGTTCCAGGGTTTGTGTCATGCCGCGTCCTCCTAGTTGGATCAACTCGCGGCCGAGCCTATTCACGACCTGCAACCGATCGCGTCAGGGGGGACCCCTAGAAGATTCGTCAGCGTCTGACCTCCGCATCGGGGTCTCCATACAATCGCGGCATGCTGCTCGGGCGTGAGCGAGAGCGCGCGGCGATCGACGGCCTGCTGGCCACCATCCGCTCGGGCCGGAGTGCGGTGCTCGCGCTCGTCGGTGAGGCCGGGATTGGGAAAACTTCGATCCTTACCTACGCGGAGGAGGAGGCCACCGGGCTTGCTCTGCTGCGGGCCCGCGGTGTCGAGTTCGAGATGCAGCTCCCGTTCGCCGGCCTGTACGAGATGCTCCGTCCAGCGCTGCATCTGCTTGGCCGCATTCCGGCGCCGCGCGCAGCAGCACTCGAGGTTGCGCTCGCACTCCGGCCCAATGTGTCCGGTGGCGATCGATTCGCCGTCGGTGCAGCGACACTGAGCCTGCTCGCCGCCTACGCAGAGGAGGCGCCAACGCTCCTGCTCATCGATGACGCCCATCTTCTGGATGCGTCGTCCGCCGAGGCCATCCGTTTCGCGTTGCGCCGGATGCTCGCGGAGCCGCTCGGGGCGGTTCTTGCAGTGCGTGAGGATGAGCCGTCGTTGCTGGACGATGCAGATCTGCCGACACTCCATGTCGTTGGGCTCGACCGCGCCGCAGCAACCGGCCTCCTCGGCGGCGTTCCTTCCGAGACGGCCGACCGGTTGTATCTCGCGACCGCTGGGAACCCCCTCGCACTGACCGAGCTGGCAAGGGACACGTCGAGACTGGCAACGCTCGCCATCGACGCACCCATTCCCGTCCCGGCCAAGGTCACACGTGCTTTCGCCCGACGAGCTGCGCTGCTTGATGCTTCAGCGCAACGATTGCTGGCGCTTGCCACCGTCGACGAGTTTGCGGATCTTACGACGATCGACCGAGCCGCGCGATTGCTTGATCTCGATGCTGGGGGTCTTGCCGCTGCGGAGAAGGCTGGCCTTGTGCGGATTGTGAGCGGACGCGTTGAGTTTCGGCACGCGTTGGCACGAGCCGCGATTTATGGCGCATCACCGCCCGAATACCGGCGCGAGGCACATCGGGCGCTGGCCCGTGCGCTCCCGGACCGCGATGTCGACCGGCGTGCCTGGCATCTGGGAGCCGCGGCAACCGGAACCGACGCCACTGCGTCCGCAGCCCTCGAGCAGGCGGGATTGCGCGCACGACAGCGGAGCGCGTATGCCGTGTCGAGCGCGGCATTTGAACGGGCCGCACGGCTCGCTCCTAACGATGAGGGTCAGGCCCGCCTGCTCGCGGCGGCCGCTGAGACGACGTGGCTGGCAGGGTTCGCCGACCGGGCAATCGTGCTCCTGCAGGAGTCGCGCGCACTTGCCATGGAGACCGACCTGCTCGTGCAAATCGACCGGCTGCGCGGGCAAATCGCCGCGCGACGAGGTCCGGTCATGGAGGGCCATGCCATCCTCGTTGCCGCCGCGGACCGCGTGGCAACGGCGGCTCCTGACCTCGCCATCGGGTTACTCGCAGATGCGGTGGATGCGGCCTTTTATGCTGGCGACGTTGCCGCAATGGCGGGAAGCGCCCGGCGGATGACCGAGTTGTTGAGTCCAGCCGCGTCGACGCGATCACGGTTCCTCGCAGCCGCGACCACCGGCATGGCAATGGTCTTCACCCGTGGCGCTCGCCTGGGCATCGAGTTGATGCGCACTGCGAAGACGCTCCTCGACCAGGATGACCATCTGCGCCACGACACGGATCTGCTCCCGTGGATCGTCATGGTGCCTCTGTATCTCCGCGAATCCGGCTCGGCTCGCTCGTTGGTTGATGAAGCAATCGACACGGCCCGAGCTCGCGCGGCACTCGGCATTCTGCCGTGGCTGCTCAATCGTGTGGCCCGCGACCACGCAGGAGCCGTCGAGTGGAGTTGCGCGAGTGTTGAATACGACGAGGCGGTGCGGCTCGCTCACGAGACCGGTCAACGCACCGAACTCGGTGCAGCGCTCGCCGGCTGGGCGTGGCTCGAGGCCCGCCAGGGGCGCGAGGCTGATTGTCGCGCACACGCCGCCGAGGCGCTAACGCTCTGCGCGGAGCTCGGGACGCACCTCTTTGAGATCTGGGCGATCCGCGCATTGGGCGAACTCGAGCTGGGGCTGGGTCGAGCCTCAGCCGCGATCGAACATCTCGAGGACGGCAATGCGCGGCTCGAGGCACACGGCATCGAGGACGTGGATCTCGTGCCGAATGCCGAGCTGATTGACGCATACCTCCGCGTGGGTCGACGGGCGGATGCCGAGCAGCTGGTACAGGAACTCGACCTTGAAGCGACCCGGAAAGGGCAGCCATGGTCGCTGGCTCGCGCAGCCCGGTGTCGCGGCCTTGTCGCGACGGACGACGAGTTTGAGCACCACTTCGACAACGCCGTGAAGCTGCATGTGCAAACGCCCGATGTTTTCGAGCTTGGCATTACACGGTTTGCGTACGGCGGCCGACTTCGGCGCCAGCGCCAACGGACACGCGCTCGCGACGAGCTCCGAATGGCACTCGAGATTTTTGAAGGACTTGGAGCTCAGCCGTGGGCCGAGATGACACGCGGCGAACTCCTCGCCACCGGTGAAACCGCGCGGCGGCGAGACGCGTCCGCCACGGATACGCTCACGCGCCAGGAGCTCCGTATCGCACAGATCCTCGCGACCGGTAGGACGACACGGGAAACTGCTGCCGCCCTCTTCCTGAGTCCGAAGACGATTGAGTATCACCTGCGCAGCATTTACGGGAAGCTGGGCATTAGTTCACGGGGCGAGTTGGCTTCAGCCATCGAATCACGGGACTGACATGCGCGGTCGCGGGAGGCAGCGGGCGCGTTGCGCGCCCCATCGCGGCGCAAGTGCCACGCCGTTGACGCTTGGCGCCTGAGTGGCCTCGACAGTCTCTCATTAGATCAAGGCAATCAGCTGTTCCCTCGATTTCGACGCGCCACGCGCTGATGCCAAAGTATCCCTCCCACCTCCAGCGCCACGGGCTCGCTGAATTCCAGTGGGCGGCCTACTCCGCCATCTTGTTCGTCCAGTGGCTCAGACGTACGTGAACTTGTGACTCTTCGCCGATATTCCGCCTGGCGAGTGAACGACCACGCTCACGCTCCCTGCCGCATGTGCTGGGCTCGTCGCTGTGATCTCCGTGTCAGAGACGACGTGAAAGCTCGCCGCCTTACCCGCGAAGGTGACCAGCGTTGCCCCGGTCAAATTGCTGCCCGTGATGGTGACGAAAGTGCCACCCGCTGCCGGACCGCTGGTCGGACTGATCGTCTTGACAATCGGGGCCGTGCCCCCGGTGGTATACGTGAACTGGTCCGACGTGCTGGTGGCGGACGTGCCGCTCCCCGTCGTCACGCGGACATCGACCGTGCCGCTGCCGGCCGGGCTGGTCGACGTTATCTCCGTGTTCGAGACAGGGGTGAATGCCGCCGCGGTGCCTCCGAATGTGACCGAAGTGGCACCGCTCAAGTTGAGCCCGCTGATGGTCACGGCGGTTCCCCCAGCCGGTGGCCCGCTACTCGGGCTGACGCCGGAGACGACAGGAGACGTTCCGAGGGCGAGGATATAGAGGTTACCGTCGACGCCGGCGTCGAACACCTCACCGGCCGACACCGCCGGCGAGGCTGTGATCTCGGTCGTCGTCGAACCGATGTTGAACGCCGTCAGCGATGACCCATTCGAGACCCGGTAGGCGTCGATATTGCCCCCCTTGTCAGGGCGAAGGACGACCTGGTTCCCTGAGCCTCCGGACACCACCGGAGAGGCGCGAGAATGCGCTGGCGAGGCGGCTGTCCGCCAAATCAGCGTCGTGGTTCCGGTGCCTGTGGCCGTCGCACTTACGGCGTACACCCACTTGCAGAAGTTGAAGAGAACCATCGTGCCTACGAGCGCAGTTCCCGAGACGGGGTCGCTACTGCAATTCACCGTGCTCAGATCAAAGTCCCAATACAGCGCGCCCGTGGTGAAATCGAGCGCGTACTCGTGCTGGTCCTTGCCCATCACATAGACAGCGCCGTCGGTGATGCCATTGCCACCGGGCAGCGAAATCGTCGGAGCTGCGCCGACATCCGAGTCAGCGCCCACCGCGGTTTGGAAACGCCACACCATGGCGCCGGTCGCAGCGTTGAGACCGTACACGGAGTCATCCGGTTGGTTGCTGCCGAAGACCAGGAGCTGGCGCCCGAGCCTATCGGTTCCGAGCGCGGGCGACGACCAGCTTCCGCCGTCGGCGCCGTGGTTGGTGTTGTTCCAACTGTTGAACATCCAACGCTCGGTGCAAGCCGCACCCGCACTGTTGCCGACACCGTAGAGCGCCCATTCGTGACCCGCGTTTCGGGCTTCACTCTTTCCAGTGTCGCCGAAGAAGACCGTGGGACCGGTGCTGTCGATGTCCTCAACGAGCGGGGACGCCTCGATGCGACCACCGGTGTTGAAGGTGCAATCCAGTGCACCTGTCGTGGCATCGAAGGCATACAGGTTGAAGTCCTCACTCCCGAAGTACACCGTATTGTCAAATACTGTCGGCGAGGAGTACGCATCTTGGGGGAGCGGCTTCTGCCAGAGAATCGCACCCGTGGCCGCATTCACGGCTGCGACGGAGGGCGCCCCCGACGTCACAACGTAGACGACGTTCTCGTTGAGAGTCGTGTTGTAGGCCACCGCCGGTGACGAGAGGATGAAGCCGCCGAGGGCCACCTTGTGTTTCAGGGTGAATGCGTCCCAACTCGAAGCACTGACCGTCGTGTCCGGCGACACGCTGGTATGGGTCGCGTTGTACCCAAGCATCGGGTAGTCGGTCCCCGTGCTCGCGTGCGCAACGATAGGCCGTGCAGCGCCGAGAGCCCCAACCACGACCGCGGCGACAAGCCCGAAGCCGATTATTGCGTGACGCTCTCTGGCGGGCGTGGTAAACCCAAGCGCCCCTGAAAGTGCCCCCATGCTCATTCCCCCTTTGAACGCGTCCGACCCGAGTCCCGCGGACACCGAGGTCGCTGGCACGACTCTAGCACCCTGGGTCAGGAGACGCAATTGGCCACATTGGTTCCTTTGCGGGGCGCTCAGGTCTATCGCTCGCGGCTCCTCGCCGGCGACCCCCCGGATGCGCTACGCTTCAGGTCGCATTTCGCGCGTTGGGGAGACGGAAGGGGTTGAAACCGCGTCGTACGAGCCTTATGGCAGCGATTTGGTGCGTCGCTGGGTTGCTCATTTCGTTCTCGAGTACGGCGGCGGCCTCGACGCCCGGCGACTGGAGCATGTTCCACGGCGACCCGCTGCACAGCGGCGTTTCGCCTGACACCACGATCAGCACGTCGCATTCCACGCTCGCGGTGCGGTGGTCGCACACGATCGACGGCTCGCCTATCTACGGCTCGCCCGTGGTCGTGTACAACACCGTCCTCAGCGAGAATCTCGTGTACGAGGTGAGCGTCGGCGGCACGATGGAAGCGATGGATGCGACCAGCGGTGCGCAGGTGTGGACGGCGTCTGTCGGGTCTGGAGCCGTCGACTCCCCTGCAGTCGACTCCAACACTCTCTACATCGGCAGTGACGGCGGCCTGCTCTCTGCGCTGGATGCAGCCACCGGAGCCGTCGACTGCACGTTCCAGCTGCCGATCCTGAGCCCGGAGACGGCCCCGGGCCGCATCGAGTCGTCTCCGGTGGTGGGTCACGACAGCAGTGGGCCCATCGTGTATTTCGGCGACACTGGGCAGTCCGAGTCAATCAACCACGGTCGCGAATGGGCCGTCTACGGGTTCGGCAACACCAACGGCAATTGCGTCCAAAAATGGGTGCACGACCTCGGTACCTCGTCCAAGAGCAAGCATTCCGGGACGTGGTCACCGCCGGCCCTGGTCATGGATTCGACCGGGCGCACCCTCGTTGTGTTCGGAACGGGCCAGCCCGATGACGCCGTCTACGCGCTGGACACCGCCACCGGTGCGCAGGTCTGGCGCTTCCAGACCACCAAGAACTTCTCTGACGCGGACGTCGGCGCGGGGCCAACCATCAGCGCTCCCGGTGTCAATGGCGATGCCGATGGGCTCGTCTACATCGATGGCAAGGACCGAATCGAGTACGCCATCGACCTGCTCACGGGCACGCAGCTCTGGGACTTCGACATGGGGGCCGATGCCAACGACAGGACGAACTCCGTGTCGTGCGCTGCGCTCGTGGGGGACATCGTCGTGGTGGCGTACGCCGACTATGTCTACGAGTTCAACGCCACGACGGGAGCGAAAATCTTCCGGTCGGTTGCCATGTCGGGAAACGTCCTGGGTTCGGTGATCGTCTCGGGGGCTCCAGGAAGCCAGGTTGTCGTCGTCGGCGATCTGACGGGCAGGGTGTACACATTCCAGTTCAGCAACCTGCAAGATCTCGCAGCCCTGAGGTTGGCCAAGACCAAACTGGCAGCTTCCATCGCGATCTCCGACGGCATGGCCTATGTCGCCGATGAGAACGGGATCGTGTACGGCCTCGGCTGACAGCGCACGCCAAGCTCCTGACCGTAGCGCCGGAGAGGTTGGTTGACGTGTTCAGGAAGTCGAACTCCGAGCCGGCATAGCAACCGGTGACCATGGATCCCACCTCGCTTGACGGCGCTCGTCCGGTTCGAGTATCTTCCCGAGCGAAGCTGCGTGAGAGTGGGCGCAGGAGGGGAGACGAGTGACGCAAGGATGTGGTGAGCGGCTACCTGCCGCGCCCGTGGCTCCTCGGTGCCCGTGGGGGTTCCGTATCAGCCGCATCGGTTGACACTCGCTGGCGTAGCTGTTCAGAAGGGGTGACATGGCATGAGGGATGCAGCAGGGACACATCAGCACGTGCCGCGGCCCGCGCAACTTGGACTCCGCCGTCGGGCGGAGGTGGCGATCCTCGTTTTGGCGTGTGCGGGGGCCGCGACGGTGTTCACTTCGCCCACTCGTGCCGTCGCCGCGCAGCCAGATGACTGGGCGATGTTCCACCGAGACCAGCTGCACCAAGGCGTCTCGCCGGACGCGAATCCAAGTGCGTCGACCGCGTCTTCATTGTCGCTCAAGTGGAAAACGGCGGTGCCTGGATCGGCAAGCGGGTTGCTGGGATCGCCTGCGGTTGTCTACAACGCGACCCTCGGAACGTATCTCGTCTATGAGGCGAGCCAGGGAACACGAGCGACAATGGTGGCGATCGACGCCGCAACCGGTGCGACCGTCTGGTCCACCAAACTCGGCGCCACAGTTCGAGACTCCGCTGCAGTATCGGGCAACACCGTCTACGTGGCGACCCATGACCAACGCCTCTACGCGATCAACGCGACGACTGGCGCGATCGTCTGTTCCTACCTGACGACGGGACTGATCGAGGCTTCGCCGGTGGTGGGTGATGTCGACGGCACGGGTGACGTTGTCTACTTCGGTGACATCGGGCAGCGAGAGAAGGCAAACGCGGGTCACATGTGGGCTGTCAACGGGGTGGGCAACAGCAACGGTCAGTGCACACTCAAGTGGTCCTTCAACGCGTTTGCAGTCACCGCTGGCGGGACCCGGACTGGGAGCTGGTCACCCCCGGCCCTCACCCAGGACAAGACGGGTCGGTGGCTCGTCGTCTTCGGGACGACGAATCCTGATAACGCCGTCTATGCACTTGACGCCGTTGCGGGTACCGAAGTGTGGCATTTCACTACCACAAGCGTTGGCGACTCGGATGTCGGCGCGGGCGCGACGATAAGCCCCCCGGGCGCCAACGGCTTTGCGGATGGGGTCGTCTACATAGACGGCAAGGACCAGGTCGAATACGCGCTCGATCTGTCGACCGGCGCAAGCCTCTGGCAATTCAACCTCAAGAAGAACGCAGGGAGCGGAGCCAAGGCGATTTGCACGGCCGCACTGGTGGGCACGAACCTGATCATCACGTACAACCAGTATGTCTATGACCTCAATGCGGTCAGCGGAGCGGTGGTCTGGCGAAGCGCGGCGACAGGCACGGCAGATTTCATTGCCTCACCGGCAATCTCGGGGGCACCCGGTGATCAGGTGATCCTCGCCGGCGACCTCGCCGGAACCGAGCATGCATATGCCCTCGCCACGGGCGCAGAGGTATTCAAGTTCAAGGCATCCGCGACGATCTTCTCATCGTCCGCGATTGCGAACGGCATGGTGTTCTTCGGATCGCTGGACGGCAGCGTCTATGCGCTGGGTTGATCCGTGGTCGACGTGGCTCCCATCAATCGCGCCCCGCATTGAGATACGCGGCAGGCACAGCTGGCGCGTGCTCCATTAGCCACGTCGTCGTCACCTGACGGGGGCACAATCCGGCGACTTCGCTGGTATTGGTCCGTAGCGCCCCGAAGGGATCCCTGGTCGAGCACTGTCGCGAACATCACAACACCCCGTTTGGGTGCCCGGGGCAGGTAGGCCGAGATGGGTGCCGGGCTCTCGTTCCTTAACGCCCGCTTAGTCAGCTGTCTGGTAGCGTCATGACACATCGACTGTCATCGGAGAGGAGAAGGACAGGGTGGCTCAGGACACCAGGACATCCGAGCTGGGAGTCAAATGTGGCTGCGGATTTGAAGTGTGGGGCACCGAAGAGGAGCTCATCCTGATGGTTCAGGAGCATGGGATCGAGGCACATAACGTGCACGTGACGTACGAGCATGTGCTCGAGATGGTGCGTCCAGCCACGCCGGTCGCCCCCCGCTGGGTTCGGTAGGTCGGCGGACGATCAGATCAGGAAAGGTTCGACGCGCAGACGGCGACGTGACGACGCTAGGGCCCGCCCCATGCCGCGGCGTGCTGCGGGTCAGGAGATGAACGAGATTTCGACCTCCCAGAGGTAGGAGGGCGGGGCACAGACGGGCGGGCACCGCGGGGATCGAGATGCATCGATGGATGCTGCATATCGCTGCAACCGAGGTGTCGGCGTTGAAGCCGGGCCGCACCGCGCGAGCGCGAGCGGTGAACAGCGCTACGGCGTCACCCTGCGGCAGCGGCGGCACGGGATACTCCCACTCGGCTGTGACGCGCAGAGGGTCGCGGCTGGTCACCAGGAGCTTCACGCCGCTGGCTTTCTCCAGCACGTGCGCAAGCTCAGTCCCGGCAGCCACAACCTGCTCGAAGTTGTCGACCAGGAACAGCATGCGTTTGCCGGCGACGCGTTCCGCCACATCGCCAATGATGCCGGCGGCCTGCGCCAGCGCTGGGGACACCAGTTGCACGTCACGCGTCGCCCTGCGTATCGACCTCGGCACCGTTGTGCTCAGCGAAGTCGGCGCGCAGGACGCGGCGATGTTCGCGCAGCACGGCTGGGTAGCCGTCGCCAAGCTCTTGCGCCAGCCGGGTCGATCCCTCGATGTCCGTGAACAGGAAGGTGACGGTGCCGGTTGGAAGGTCGCGGCGACTCACGACGGGAGTTTGGCATCAAGATCCCACAGGTCGGGGCGGCTTGACCTGTTCGAGGCAATCGAGACATTCCCCTGCATTGCTACTCAATAGAAGCTAGACTGCGCCGTGCGCTCGCGGGTGGCGTGTCGTACTGAAGGGCTGGGAGATGTCCGACCAGCGATATGGGGGAAGCAAATGAAAGCCACTGGAATCATGCGGTTCGTACTGGCAGCGGGACTGCTCGCCGGTGCCGGCGTCGCTCAAAACCTCGATGTGGCCGCAGCGAGCGCGGGCGATCACGATAGGGGGGCGCTCTTCGTGTCGCCGCTCGGAGCCCCGACGAATCCGGGCGAGTCGTGCGCGACCGCCCGCTACAAGACGATCCAGTCAGCAGTGGATGCCGCCTCGAAGTGGGCCACCGTGATCGTCTGCAAGGGCACGTACACAGAGGATGTGGTCGTGTCCTCGCCGCTCACACTCAAAGGCCGCGACGCCACGATCAAAGGCACCGCGATGACGTCATTCATATGCGATCAACTCGGACCAACCGGTCCGGGCGTGGCTCCCTGCCTCGCCGGCGTCACCATCAGGAGCTCGCACGTCTCGATCGAAGGCTTCACCGTAACGGGCGCGATCGGTGAGGGCATCCTTGCCACGGGCACCCTGAAAGGCGGCTCGATCACCGACGTGAGCATCGAAGACAACTGGGTAGCCGGTAACAACATCGGCGGGATTCCCCCTTCTCCGAACTCGCCATATCCGCAGTGCGCGGCCAACGGCCAGATCCCCGGCGACTGCGGTGAGGGCATCCATCTCATGGGCGTCGCTCACTCGGTGGTAGCCGGCAACCACGTCAGCGGCAACGAGGGTGGCGTCCTCCTCACGGACGAGTTTGGGCCGACGCACGGCAACGTGGTCGAAGACAACACGATCACGGCGAACCCGTTCGACTGCGGCGTGACCGTCCCTGGGCATAACCCGTTTGCGCTCGACGCAAGCGGCAATCCGCAGCCCCTGGTCGCCGGCGTGTACAGCAACGTCATCCGTGGCAATCGCATCACAGACAACGGCTTGCTGGGAGAGGGTGCGGGTGTGCTGTTCGCCAACGCTGGCCCGGGAACCGCCTCCTACAACAACCTTGTCGTAGACAACTACATCGCCGGCAATGAGCTGTCGGGGGTGACCATGCACGCGCACACGCTTCCGCCTGGAATGTTCGAGGACCTCAACGGCAACCGCATCATCGACAACATCATCGGCCGCAACAACGTCGGCAGCCCATTTGTCCCCGGAGATCCACTCGATGGACCGCCCGCGCAGGATTTTGTGACAACCGGCATTCTGGTTTTCTCGGGCACCGTGCCGGTGCACGTGACCATCAGCGACAACCGGATCTCCAACGATCAGTACGGCATGTGGGTAGGGATCAACGGCAACGTGACAGTGACGCGGAACGACAACTCGTTTCATAACGTCGCCAAGCATTTCTTCCTCTACAGCTGAGCAGTTCAACACCAAAGGTGATCTGTCGACCCTCGTCGGGCGTACGGCGAGGGTCGACGATCACGGTCGTCATCGGCGGCCGGTCGGTCTCCCGGTCAGTGCAATGGGATCGTGTTGAACACACCCCACGGGGTGACCGCGCCCGCCCCGTTGATGCTCTGCGTTCCGGTGACGCCCGGTATGTAGGCGTCCTTGATGAACAGGTACAAGGGCTTGCCATGGTAGGTCACCTGGCGGGTACCGTCCGGCCTCACGACAACTCCGAGCGCGCGCTGATCGACGCCCTTGCCGGCCTCAGGTCGCCCGGAAGTGAGGACCGGTGACCAGATCAGGGCGCAAAACCTTTGGCAGGCCTGGCCTTCTTCGTTACTCAACGTGTAGGCAGGGAAGCTCCCCTGCGGCAGGAGGGAGAAGTCGTTGTCCATCGTTGCGGCCAGCACCTCGTTCGCGCCCACCGTCTCGACCTGCATCTGAAGGCGACCAGGCGCGGGATTGCCGCGATCCGGATCCACCAGGTACCAGGTGCCAGGCGGACTGGTCACTGGGTCGAACAGATCGGCCCCGTCCGTTTGCCCCGGCGCCTCGTCCAGGAAGAACCGGTACAGCGGCAGACCGGCGTAGGTCACCTGCTGCACGCTCTCGCCGGAGAGCACGTCAGTGCGGGTCACCGTCCCGAGGAGAGAGCGCTTGATCCCGGGCCCGGCGATCGGATGACCCTTGGTCAGGAGTGCGGGCCAGAGGATACTGTCGCACGGCTGCCCGATGGCGTTCGGTCCGTTGCTGCACCCGAAAGCAGCCAAACCAAACGTCAGCGAATGGAGTTTGTCGGACGTCAGGACGTACAGAGAGCAACCGGCGTTGGCGCCCGAACCGACGATGAGCACCGTACCGAAGGATGTCGATGCCGTCGACAGGGTCGCGGGGCCGGTCGGGGCGCTGGTAACTGGAGTGGTGCAGGAACGAGCAGCGCCCTGGGCGTTCACGGGTGAGCTGACGAGAGGGGCAGCCGCAAGCAGGGCCAGGGTGAGCACAGCAGCCGTGGTTGGGCCTGCAACAACCCGTCGGACATGGCGGGACAACATCTCAATAACCTCCAAAACTCTTAAGGTCAGCGGTAGAAGTACGGATCGAGCACGCTCACCTGCGTGATCTGGTCGAGCGGCAGGGAGTTGCGGTCGGCGGTCTTGCGAATCGCTTCTGGACTCGGCGCGTCGTAGACGCAGAAGGTCTTCCTCTTGTCGTCGCTGACATAGGAGTGGACCCAGGTGACGCCGTCATCGGCGTTGCGGTCCACCACTGCTAGGCAGCTCGCAGCTCCCTGCGCATCCACGGGAATGTGGAGTCCTTCCGGAAAGGTCCGCTCCACAACGTATCTCGGCATATGCGTTCCTCCTTGTGCTGTTCTCGCTGGCGCGAGTACCTGCAGCGAGGCTAGGAGCGTCTCAGCCGAGCGCGAATCGGGGGGACTACCCAGATTGGCGCTTGCGGTTACCCATCTTCGCCCGCAAGCGGAGACGCCGGCTTGACGCGGTTCTACAATTGGCCCACTTCACGGGAGGTAATGCTCTGAAGACGCCGCAAGCCGTTGCAGGATTGGGGGATCTGCTCGAGCGGGCGGAACCGCTCGCTGCGCTCGAGCAGCACTTCGCCGCGGTCGCGAAGTCCTCGGCCGGACGCTTCGTTTTCATCGGCGGTGAGGCCGGCGTCGGCAAGACGTCGCTGGTGCGACGCTTCTGCGCCAATCAGTCCGTGCGAGTCCTCTCTGGAGCATGCGACGCCCTCGCCACGCCGCACCCACTCGGCCCGCTGCTTGACATCTCCCACACCACGGCCGGAGACCTCGAGGCGATGATCGCCGGGGGTGGCCGGCCCCATGAGGTCGCTGCGGCGTTCCTCGACCAGCTGCGGGCAGGCCCTCCGTGCATCGTGATTCTGGAGGATCTCCACTGGGCTGACGACGCCACCCTGGACGTCGTCAGGCTGCTCGCCCGCAAGGTGGAATCGGCGCCGGTACTGGCGGTCGGTACCTACCGGGACGACCAGCTGGACCGTACCCACCCGCTGCGGATGCTCATCGGCGACATCGCGACCAGCCCGGCGATCGCGCGCCTCTCCCTCAGCCCGCTGTCGGCAGCCGCGGTCGCGAATCTCGCAACGCCATACGACCTCGACGCCGCCGAGCTCTACCGCAACACGGGCGGCAATCCCTTCTTCGTCACCGAAGTCCTCGCGGCAGGCGGGGACACGCTTCCGGCAACAGTCCAGGACGCTGTCCTCGCCAGGGTTGCGCGCCTTGGGCCGGTCGCGCAGCGGCTGGTCGAGACGGTCGCCATCATTCCGACCGGCGTCGACGTCAGCGTCCTCGAGGCCATGGATGCCGAGGCCGTGACTGGAGTTGAGGAGTGCCTTGCCTCGGGTGTGCTGGCCGCGACTCCCGGCGGTGTCGCCTTCCGCCACGAGCTTGCGCGCCTGGCTGTTGAGATCTCGCTGTCACCCTCGCGCCGCGTCAGCCTCCACCGCGCCGCGCTGAGGGCGCTGTCCGATCCGAGACGTGTGCCCACTGATCCGACATCGCTCTCACATCACGCGGAGGCCGCGGCTGACATCGACGCGGTGCTTCGCTTCGCCCCTCAGGCGGCGGCTGTCGCCGCGCAGGCTCGAGCACATCGGGAGGCCGCTGCACAGTATGCCCGCGCGCTACGTTTTGGTTGGGCGCTCACCGATGAGCAGCGCGCCGAACTTCTCTCCCTGCGGTCGTGGGAGTGCTTTCTCATCGGCCACTATGCGGACGCAATCGAGTCCCGCCGCGAGGCGCTCGCGACGTACCGTTTCCTCGGCGACCGGCTGCGTGAAGGTGACGCGCTTCGCGCGATGTCATCGAATCTCCGCTGCAACGGGCAGGTCGCCGAAGCGACCGAGGCGGGTCTGGCAGCAGTTGCTCTGCTGGAGACATTGGCTCCGGGACCTGAGCTTGCGATGGCGTATGCGAATCGCGCCATGCTTGCGCTGAACGTCGAGCACACGACGGCGACGCTCGACTGGGGCGGGAAGGCGCAGGAGCTCGCCGAGCGCATCGACGACCAGGAGACGCTCGTGCACGCCATGAATTCCATTGGCACAGCGGGCTATCTCGTCGGTGATGACGGCGGCCGGCAGGCGCTCGTACGCAGCTTGCACCTCTGTAAGGAGTGGGGATTCGTCGAGCAGGCTGGTCGCGCATATATCCACCTGGCCTGGGCAGGCGTCCGCGTACATGACTACGCGCGTGCCGAGGCGTATCAACGAGAAGGAGTTCGAATACTGCCTCGAGCGCGGGCTCGATGCCTGGCGATTCGAGATCCTCGCACACCAAGCCCGCCGCCTCCTCGACCAAGGCCATTGGGACAAGGCCGCCGAAGCGACATCGACGATTCTGCGATCCGGCACCGGCAACGCGGTCGCACAAACGCTGGCCCTGTGTATCGTCGCGCTGCTGCGCGCGCGTCGCGGCGACCCCGACCACCAAGGCCCGCTGGCGGAAGCGACAGCGATCGCGGCGCCAACTGGAGAGCTCCAGCACCTCCTGCCTGTCGCCACTGCAGCCGCCGAGATCGCCTGGCTCGGGGGCGGCGCAAACGCCGCTGACGTGACCCGCGCGGCAACCGATCACGCCATGGAGCTGGCTCTGCGCTACCCCGCCATACCGGCGCGTAGCGAGCTCGCGGCGTGGCGCCGACGTTGTGGAGTCCACGATGTGAAGCCCACCGATTCCGTGGGTCCGTATGCCCTCGAGCTCAGCGGTGACACGGCCGGTGCAGCGGCAGCGTGGACGGAGCTCGGCTGCGAATATGAGGCTGCGATCACGCTCTGCACGGGAGAAGGACCAGACGAGAATCACCGGCGCGCACTCGCCATCTTCCAGGTACTTGACGCGAGACCGGCCGCCGCGATCGCAGCGCGACTCCTCCGTGAGGGTGGCGCGCGTGGCGTGCCTCGTGGGCCTCGTCCGTCGACGAAGCAGAACGCCAGTGGGCTGACGACGCGCGAGGTGGAGGTGCTCGGAATGCTGAGCGAGGAAATGAGCAACCGTGAGATCGCCGGGCGCCTGCACCTTTCGGAAAAGACCGTCGACCATCACGTGGCGGCGATCCTGGCCAAACTCGGCGTGAGCAACCGCCGACAAGCGGTCAGGGCGGCGGCAGCCACGAGCGCGAGCCGATCACCCTTCTGATCGCCAACAAGGACATCCGGATCCCGCTCGCGTCAGCCGTCCAGGACGCCCCGCTCATTTGACAACCAATTGGTTGACATCCCGAAGGGTTCAGCGTATGGTCGATGTCAACCGATTGGTTGAGGAGGTGACGTGCCGCACGACGAACTGTCCCGGGTGTTCGCGGCCCTGGCCGACCCCACCCGCCGAGGCGTCGTGGCTCGCTTGGCCACCGGCGATACGACGGTGGGTGAACTCGCCTCGCCGTATGGGATGACGGTGCAGGCGGTCTCCAAGCACCTGAAGGTGCTGGAGGACGCGGGACTGGTCAGCCGTACCGGCGATACGTACCGCCGGCCCTGCCACCTGGAGGCGGAGGTGTTCGACCTCATGACCAGCTGGATCGAACGGTATCGGCGCGAGGCCGAAGCCCGGTTCGCTCGCCTCGACGGCGTACTCGCCGATCTCGACGCCCTCGAACAACCCGGCCCCAAATCGGGCCATCCCACCCGTTCGCACACGACAGCAACGAAGACCGCCAACTCACAGGAGGAAGAACCATCATGAGCACTGCAAGCGAAACCTCGGTTCCCGAGACCACGATCATGGCGCCCGCCGATCTGCCGACCATCACGATCCAGCGGACGTTCGCCTCGACACCGAGCCAGGTGTTCCGGGCGTTTGTTGAGCCGGAACTGTTCAGCCGGTGGATCGGGCCGCACAGCATCGAAGCTCGAATCGACCATTGGGACGCCCGGACCGGCGGGAGTTGGAGGTACGCCGCCTGGCGGGACGGGGAGCGCGTCGCCGGTTTCTACGGGTCGTTCCATGAGATTCGCCCCGACGAGCGGTTGGTGCAGACGTTCACCTACGACGGCGCTCCCGACGGGGTCAGCCTCGACACGACGACCTTCACCGCTCTGCCCGACGGCGGCACCCGCCTTACCACGGTTTCAGTGGTGGAGTCTCTCGAGATTCGCAATCTGATCCTCGCCAGCGGAATGGACAGTGGCGTCCGGGAGGGGTACGCAAAGCTCGACGTGCTGCTCCAGGATCGAGCTATTATTCAACCTTGTGGTTGAATATGAAACGGCGCTCGATGCGACATTCGCAGCGCTGAGCCACCCCGTTAGGCGCGAGATGCTCGACGATCTGCGGGAAGGTCCGATGCGCGTGACCGATCTCGCTGAGCCATTCACCGTCTCGCTCGCAGCATCGTCCAAGCACATCAAGGTCCTGGAGCATGCCGGGCTGGTGAGCCGGACGGTTTCCGGACGCGACCATGTGCTCACTCTTCAAGGCACGCCTCTGGGAGATGCCGGGCGATGGATCGGCGTCTACCGCCAATTCTGGGATGGGCGACTCGATGCATTGGACGCGCAACTCCGCGCCAGGGCACGGCGATGACCGATCCGCCGCAGGAACCGGCTACGGCCATCTACATCGAGCGACTCCTACCGGCGTCGATCGACGAGGTGTTTGCCGCCTGGACCGATCCTGCGCTTATGGCGAATTGGCTATCGCCAATCGGCCATGCCGAGATCGAGGCCGACCTGAGGGTAGGCGGTCAGTTCTGCGTGACCATGGTCGGCGACGACCTTCGCCTTGAACACACCGGTGTATACCTCGTGATTGACCCTCCGCGCCGGCTCTCGTTCACGTGGCTCTCGCCCTACACCGGGGGGCATGCCAGCCGGGTCGATGTCACGCTCACCGCTCACGGCGCGACAACGCTGCTTGTCCTGACCCACCAGCGACTGCCTGACGAGACCACTGCATCCCACGAGGGCGGCTGGGTGGCCATGCTCGACCGCCTGGACGCGTTGCTGGGCGCCAGCGTCGGGGCGACGCCGGCGCCCATGAGTGACGATGCTCCATGAGCGTCGACGTCATCACGCAGATCGACATCGACGTTCCACGCGAGCGCGTCGCCGCTTACGCGATGGATCCCGACAACGCAACGACCTGGTACGAAAACATCAAATCCGTGACCTGGGAAACCCCCAAGCCGCAGATGGTCGGCTCTCGTTTTGCGTTCGTGGCTCGGTTTCTTGGGCGGCGGATTGCCTACACGTACGAGGTCAAGGAATTGGTGCCGGGTACACGATATGTGATGGCCACGGCGCAGGGTCCGTTTCCGATGGAGACGAGCTACGCATGGGAAGATACGGCCGCCAGCGCGACGCGCATGACATTGAGAAATCGTGGCGAGCCATCTGGCTTCTCGAGGTGGGCGGGTCCGGTGATGGTTCGAGCAATGCGCCGGGCCAACACCAAGGACCTCCGACGCCTGAAGGCGATTCTCGAGTGAGCGACCCCTCGAGCGTTCGAGGGTTGATCACAGACGGAAGCGGGTAGCGCGCGTTGCGCCACCCGCTATCCGCTGACCCGCGTCGACGCGAAACTGACGGCGGCGTCAGCTCTCGTCTGGGAAGAAGACGAAGCCGTGTGCGGCGCTGCTCGCGTCGGTGTAGTACCCAACGAGCTCACCGGTGTCGCCCACGGACTGGACCGAGCTGCCGGTGACGCCCCTGGGGTCATCGATCGTGGTGAACCGTCCTCGGTTCAGGGTGAACCCGTGGAGCACTCCGGCGGCGTCGAAGTACTGCCCTGCAACCTCTCCGGTGTCGTTGATCCCGAAGGTCTCGGTTCCCAGGCCGCTGCCGTTGGCCGCGCTGGGATCGTCGATGAGCGCACTCATGCGACCGTTCCGATCGAGGACTCCATGATGGTCGCCGTGGGCGTCGATGAGCGCTGCCACTGCGACACCGTGGTTGTTGATGGAGCAGAGCGCGATTCCCTGCCCTGCGGCGGTCCCCGCGTGTGGATCGTCGACTGTCCTATATCTCCCTTCGATCAGCGTGAAGCCGTGAACGACGCCGGCGGCGTCGATGTAACCGCCGGTGATATCGCCGTCATCGTTGATGCCTTGCGGGATCGTTCCCTGCCCCGCCGACGCGCCCGCTTTCGGGTCGTTCAGCGTGGTGAAGTTGCGACCCCGGAAGAGAAACCCGTGCAGCACGCCGACGCTGTCGACGTAGTACCCGACCATGGCGCCGCGCGAGTTGATGCTCAGGGGATCGGTCCCCTGAAAAGCCCCGGCTCCGGCATGGGGATCGTTGACAGGAGTGAGCCGGCCGTCGTCGTAGAGGAAGCCGAAGCCCTGGTTGGTGCTGTCGTAGTAGTTGCCGACCACCGCACCATGTTTGTTGATGCCCGATGGAAATGTTCCCTGGCCAGCGGCCGTGCCGGCGGTGGGGACATCGATGGTGACGAACCGGCCGTCGCCGGACGCGCGGGCCTGGACCGCCGAGAACATCAGCGGTGCCATGGCAAAAAGGATGACGATCATGCGTCGCTTCACCTGTGTTCACCTCCGGTGTGATCAAAACTGATTGTGCTTCCGTGCTCGCTCACGCTCGGCACGGGTGGTTGCTCCTTGGCCTTCAGGGCCGTTCAATTCCACGTCTTCATTTCAGTCTCCTTCGAGAGCCCGCCCCACCTGGGCGTTTCGTCCCTCATCAGAGACTGCGCGAGGAAACTCGCCCGATCGCTAGGCGCTGCCTCGCGATCCGAAGTTGCTTCGCCGTCGGAATCGGTTCAGAGCCGCCACGTCGCCGGCTCAGCCGGCTCGTAGACGCAGAATCCCCCGGTCCGCACCGAGCGGCGTAAGTGGCGTCCGAGCTCAGCATGGGCGGCGTCGACGTGGTTGAGCGCGTCCCGAATCCGCCAGGTCACCGCCTTGCGGGCCCGCTCGGCGGGATCGAGTGCGCGACGCGGCCGGCCGCTCAGCCCCACTGCGGCGCTCAGCTCGGCAAGCAGGAACTCTCGCTCCTCGCGCGCACGTCCCGCCCGTTCCGGGTCGTTGGCGGCGTCGGCGTCGTCGATCTCCTGCTCGAGGTCGGTCAACCGCTCCCTGTACTGCGCCCTCGCCTCGCTGTCGAGCATCTCGCCGGCGTCCGCCTCCGCACTCATGCCGAGCTCGGCAAGCTCACGCATCGCCACGGGCTTTCCTCGACCGCTCGCGAGATCCACGGCGGCCACCTCCCTACCAGGAGTGGCCATCAGCTGTGCAATGTCGCGAAGGCCCTTGCTGTCCCGCAATCGCACCGTCTTTCCCATGAACGTCAGCGACCAGTACTCCCCTGCGCGCACGAACTCGGCCTCGGGTGGGGCGTCCGCTTCGCCACCTGCGCTTCTGTGTGACGGTGTCGCCACGACCTCAAGGTCCGCCGCCTCCATCTCTCCAAGGCCAAATCGCACCGCATCCTGAAGCGACATTCGGGCGCCCTCGCTCAACAGGACATCACTCGCTTCATCGCCAAGCAACGCTCGAGGCCGACGCTGCGCGTCCTCAACGTCGTTTGCATACTCCACGACGCCTGCGGTGCTGAGCAGCGAGCTCGCCGCACCAAGAAGTCGCAGCGATCGCTCGGGTTGTGTGTCCATCGCCACCTTAGCAAGCACGGACAAGGCGTACGCGACGCTGGTTCTGCTCCCCAGCTCTCGCTCGATCGTCAGCACCTGTTTGGAGTGTTCCTCCGCTTCAGCGACGTCGCCGCACTCCCACTCGATCTCCGCAAGGCTCTCAAGGAAGCCCGACATCTGCCAAGGGTCATCCCGGCTGTTCGCTAACGCGAGCGCCTCTTCGACCTTCGCTCGCGCCCGAACGAGATCGCCTCCGACCTGAAGTGTGCATCCATAGTTATTGAGAAGGCGGCCCAGTGCCTCGAGGTCGTTCGCCCTCCTGATGTGCTGCTCCGCGGCTTCATAGACCGAGAGGCAGTACGTGATCCATCCTTCGGCGCGCTCGGTGCTCGCCACGGCACCCAGGGCGCTGAGGGCCTGACCGACATAGAGGTCGCTGTCCAACTCCCGCGCGAGCGCGAGGCAGTCGTTCCCAAGCTGACGGGCTTCGACCGGGAATCCGCGGTACCAGGCCCAGTAGCTCGCGTCATACAGAGCTTGGAGGCGCAGATCGTCTCGAGGCTCGTAGAGCTCGAGAGCCTTCTGCAGCCATTCGCGGCCCTCGGCAGGGTTGTTTCTGATCCAGTAGCGCTCCAGAGCGAGCGCGAGCCTGAGTGCGGCGCGTGTGTCGTGGTCGAGAGCCCACCCAAAACATGCTCTGAAGTTGTCGAGTTCATCTGCCACCCGCCGCATCCATGCAGCTTGTCGCGGTCCTCGTAGCGCCCTGAAGGCATCGTCCCCGAGGCCGAGGAAGAAATGAGCATGGAGACTGCGAATCTCGTCGGATTCGTCGGCTTGTGCAAGTCGCTCAGCTGCATATTGGCGTATCGGCTCGAGGAGTCGGTAACGCCCCGGCTCGTGTGCACCTTCGAGCGAAATCACCAAGGACTTGTCGACCAGGGCACTGAGCGTTCGGAGCCAAGACTGGTTGGACGTGTCGCCGTCATGCACACGGCAGGCTGATTCGGCCGCGTCCAGGGTGAAGCCACCGGCAAACACTGAGAGGCGCCGAAAGAGGGCCTTCTCATCATCGCTCAGCAGCTGATGGCTCCAATCGAAGGTCGCCTGGAGTGTTCGCTGCCTCGGCATCGATGTCCGCCGGCCACCGGTGATCAGGTTGAACTGTTCGGCGATGCGCTCTTCGATTGCAGTGACCGACATGGCTCGCGTGCTCGCCGCGACAAGCTCGACGGCGAGCGGGATTCCGTCCACGAGATGGCAGATCCGTAGGACCGCGGCCGCATTGTCGTCGGTCAGGTCGAACCCCGGTCGGGCAGCTCGTGCGCGTTGAATGAGCAGTTGCACCGTCTCGCAACAGCGCAGCTCCTCCATGCCGTACGTGCGATGCGTATCCAGCGTGGTCATCGACGGAACGCGCCAGGTGACTTCGCCATCGACGCCGAGCACGTCTCGACTGGTGGCAAGCATATGCAGGCCAGGGCAACGCCGCAGCAAAAGGTCCGCCAGTTGAGCCGCCGTCTCGATGAGGTGCTCGCAATTGTCGAGGACGCAGAGAAGCTCCCTTGGACCGATCACGCTGAGCAACGTTTCCGTCGGGGTGAGGCCCGGCGGGGTTATGTACCCGAGAGCACTCATAACGGCCTCGGGCACGAGCTGTGGATCCGTCAGACCAGCGAGTTCCACGAGCCAGACGCCGTCCTCGTAGCCTCCCAACAAGTCACGCGCCACCTCGAGGGCGAGCCGGGTCTTGCCGATGCCGCCAGCTCCCGTGAGTGTGACCAGGCGCGACTCCATTAGCAGACCCTTCACCGCGTCGATCTCCGCGGACCGACCGATGAAGCTCGTCAGCTGAAGCGGGAGGTTCGAACGCTCGGCGATGTCGGCGAGACGGCATAGTGCAGCCATCAATGACTCGTCAGGCGCACCAGACGGATCACGACACCGATCTTCCAGGCATTGGTGGGTGGGTAGTTCCAGAAGGGCGAAAGCATTTCTCGATCCCCCGACAACTTCATGGGCGATCGTAGCTATTTTGCTGGCTGTCCACACGACAGGAGTCCGCCAGGTCGGCGGCTCACGCTGCCGGATAGCCCGTGCTGATGGTTGGTGGTGAGGCCCCGGGCCTAGGGCTCTTATCGGATTGGGCAGTGGGAGTTCCGCCTCGCGAGGGCATGCCTGACGTGCATCAACTAACGGAGCATGCCTTCGAATCGCTCGCGTGCGAAGATCGCATGCCGCGGGGCACCAAGAAGAGCCGCGTCGCGGCGCAACTTGAGACCCGTGTGTCCTCTATCAGGCCAGCAGTTCAGGCGCGCGTGGAGGTTGACATGACGAGTATTGCGGTCATCGGCTCAGGGAAGATCGGCGGAGGGTTGGCGAAGAAGTGGGCAGCCAAGGGGCACGCGGTGACCTTCGGAGCGCGTTCCCCGACCAAGCCCGCGCTAGTGGACCTGGCGGAGAAGATCGGGGCCAGGCGTACAGAGATAGAAGGTGCCGTGCGGCACAACGAGATCGTGCTCTTCGCGATCCCTGGCAACGAGATGGCGGAGACCGTGTCGCATCTGGGAAGCCTCCTCAACGACAAGCTGGTGGTCGACGCTGCCAACAACGTGAGCGCCGAGCACATGCACAGTGCGGTCGCGATTGCGGAGGCGGCACCCGGGGCGGCGTACTGCAGGGCGTTCAGCTGCTACGGATGGGAGCAAATAGAGCGACCGGATTTCGACGGAACTCGGGCCGATGGCTTCTATTGCGGGCCTGACGGCGCCCACCGTGTGACGATTGAGCAGTTGATCGCCGATGTTGGTTTTCGGCCTGTACGGGTGGGCGGTCCAGAGGATATCGACGTCGTGGACGGGTTGCTCCGTCTTTGGTTCACGATGGTGATGAAGCATGGGCACAGCCGGCGTTTGGCCTTCAAGGTGCTCGAGGACAGAGGCTGATCGCAGATTGGCTGGGGGGGCCGCCGCCCCACTCGTAGGGTTTTCCCGCTTTCGGTGCGTCCGGCGCACCGATACGCTGCCGGTGTGACGCCACGCAAAGCGAACGAAGACACACCACAGAGGATGGTCGCATGCGACACATTCGGGCCGTGACCTCACGACTGTTTCCCTACCGGATCGCGTTGACTCGAAGGGCTGCTCGCCCACTCAGCGCGGCTACGCAGGCCCAACGCTCACGCCGGCACATCTTGCCCGCGCTTTGCGCCTTCGGAATGGCGACGCTCGCCTTCGGTGTACTGATTGGCGTCACCGCCTCGCCTGCCTTGGCCGATCTGGCGATAACTGTGCCGTGTGCGGGCAACCCGTCAACCAGCGGGCCGCAGGGTCTCGTGAACGCGATCACAGCAGCCAACACCTACGGGGCTGCCCATCCCGGGCACAAGACAGAGATCAACGTTGTCAACGCCTGCGCCTACGACCTCACCGCCCAGTACAACACCTATGACAGCTCGCCCACTGCGCTGCCGCAAATCACCTCGACGATCGTCATCAACGGCCAGGGTGGAAACGACCAGCCGGCGATCATCCTGCGCAGTGTCGCCAGCGGAACGCTCCCCTTCAGGCTGATCGACGTCGCCCCCAATGGCAACCTGACGCTCAACTCGATCCAGATCACCAACGGACTCACACCAGACGGCGCCCCGTGGACGCTCGTGAATGGCGCCGAAAACGGCAACAGTGCCCCTGACGGCGGCGGCATCTACTCGAGCGGTCACCTCACCCTCCAAGACAGCGTCGTCAGCGGCAACGCCAGCGGCAGCGGCAGCCCCGGCGGCCCCAACGCCTCCGGGGACGCCAACGGCGGAAACGGTGGCGACGGTAGCGGCATCTACAACAATGGCGGCATCCTGACGGCCATGAACGGCGACAGCATTTCGGGCAATGCGACCGGCAACGGCGGCAGCGGCGGCGGCTTCGCCCCCTACTTCAACACCGGCAATGCCAACGGTGGAAACGGCGGCAACGGCGGAGGCATCGCCACCGTCGGCTCGGGCACCGTCAGCTTGCGGGACCACACGACGTTGTCCTCCAACTCGACCGGAAACGGCGGCAATGGCGGGGCGGCCGTAGGCACCACCACCGGCGGCAATGGCGGCAACGGCGGGAGCTCCTACTCTGCGGGCGGCTCGACGGTCCGGATCAACGGTGGCGACACCAACCTCGAACAGAGCAACACCGGCACCGCCGGCGCCGGCGGCGAGGAGTTCGGCGGCGGATTTGGGGCGCCCGGCAAGGCCGGAGATGGCGGTGGACTGTTCACCTCCGGCGTCGTCTCCACCAACGGCACGAACTTCACGGAGAACATCGCCGGTGGACCTCAGCAGTCAACGTCGGGCACCGGCAACGGCGGCGGCCTGGCCGCTGAGGGCGGGGCCAAGGTGACTATCCGGCAGGGATCGTTCACATGGAACGTCGCCAGCACTGGCGGCGCCGTCTACGATGATTATCCGACCTCGACCGTGACGGTCAGTGGCACGATGTTCGCGGACAACACGCCGAACAACTGCACCCCGTCCGGCGGTGGCTGCCCAGCCTGATCCACTGACGTATCCGGCGGTCGCGGCTCGATGCGGGCCGCGACCGCCACCAAGTCGGTCTAGGCGCTACCAGCAGCAGGCCGTGTCTGTGCTGCAGTTGACCCGGTTTGCCAGACGGCCGCGGAAGCCTTGATCGACCGTAATTACAACAGTTCGGTGACAGCTCGTTGGAACGCCATCATGAACTCGTCGCTGTCACGTAGGTTCGCATCGACGTACTCACTACCCAGCACGTCCCGACGTCGTTGCAGGCCCCGCTCAAATAACTCGCTTTCAGCCACTACGCTACCTCCGTTTCCCGGTGTCTCAGCAGCCTAGTCGGCGGTAGCCTAGGCCTCGACACTGCGTGTTGTCCACACGACCAAATGACAGCTTCTCAACGGGCTCCGAGGCGACATCCATGAGGTAATGTCAAGAAGGTCGCTCTGCGCGCCTTCGGCTAGGTGCGACCGGACCTTGGTGCTGGTAAGTGCTGTATGGACCAGCCGAGGATCCGTCGCCACGAGGGGGTCTCGACGTATTCGCGAGCCGCGTCGAGACGCGCCTGCATCGGTGGTGGGAATGACACATCCCGCATGGCGTCCGAAACGAGATCCGTCAGCGAGAAGTAGAACAGCCAGCGCCAGGGCGCGGCATCAAAGCTATCGAGGAGTTCTTTCGGGTCCTTCTCGACCATGCGGCACAGGCTGACGAATTCACTCGGCGCTGCTCGGGTTGCAGCATCAAAGGCAGCCCGTTCACGTGCCGTCGGTGGATACAGTCGTTCGGTCATATGCTTTCGCGCCGTCTTGAAGGGAGCCGGGCCAGGCAAAGCTCGCGGGCGACCAGGTGGGGGTCGTCGACGTCGATTCAGGGGGGTGCATCGGCCTTGCCCGGCCTGCTCGCGACGATACAGACGTCTGAGAATGCTGTCAGTGCGCCAGGTCACAGGAAGGACCTCGCCCTATCTGTGAGCACGCGTATCGACGGGCGCTGCGGTCGAATTCGGTCTTGATGATTGCGTAGCACTCACAGGAAAGTGCTCCGAGCCACTGCCGGTTGATGATCGTGACGCCGCCTCGCGCAAAGCGGATCAGCCCCGCGCGCTGCAGGCCACGGGCTGATACGGAAATCGTCGAACGCCGTGTGCCCAGCATCCGCGGACATCGCGCGACGGGTGTCAAATCAGTCCCTGGCGCGCCGCGCTTATGGCAGCCTCCACCCGATTGCGGACGTCGAGCTTCGCGAAGATGTCCTGCACATGGCTCTTCACGGTGTTCTCGCTGAGGTGCACACGTTTGGCGATCTCCTTGTTGGAGTAGCCGTCGCTGATCAACCGGAGGATTTGAGTTTGCCGCTCATTGAGCACTGGAGGATTGGCGGCTCCCGCGGTCGAGTTGGCGTCTCCGCGAACTCGATCCATGAGACGTTGGGCAATCGTCGGCGAGACGACCGCCTCACCACGATAGACGGTGCGGATTGACTGCTTCAGGTCAAAGCGTTCGACGTCCTTGATGACGTACCCACGTGCACCGGCGCGGATGCTCTCTTCGACGAGCACGTCGTCGGAGTAGACGGTGAGGATGATCACCCTGACGTCGGGGTGCGTGATGCCGAGAATGCGGCACGCCTCGGGCCCCGAGATGCCCGGAAGACGGGCATCGAGGAGCACGATGTCGGGTCGGGTTTCAGAAACGAAGTCGGCGATGTCTTGGGCAGAATCTCGCTCGCCGACAATCTCGAAGTCGGGATCATCGGCCAGCATTGCCCGAACCCCCTCGCGGACAACCTCGTGGTCGTCGATGATCGCGACGCGGATCATCGCGTCGTCTTCGGTACGGGCACCGAGATCCTGACCATGAGTCCACAATCCTCACCATTCTCGATCGTCAGCGTTCCTCCGAGACCTTCAATCCTGCGTCGCATGTCGAAGAGCCCGAAATGGCGCTGACGTCCAGACGCCTCATTGTCGCCGGGCGTGGGCATACCGACGCCGTCGTCCTGCACGACGATCTCCACGTTATCGGATTCGTATCGCATGTTGATAAACACGCTCTGCGCATGGGCGTGACGACCGATATTGGTGAGTGCTTCTCTCACCACGGCCACCAGATCGTCCTGCAAGGTCTCGACCATCGAATGGGGGATCCCCTGAACGATGAGGTCGACATCGAGGTTGTGTTCACGTCCGACACTGCGCAGCAGCGATTGGATCGTGGCGGTCAGATCCGGCTCGCCGTCAGGCGGTGCGCCGAGCGTGAAGATGGCGCTGCGCAGCTCGTCAAGTGCGCCGGCCGCCATCCGCCGGATGTCCAACACGCGGCGAGCGTTCTCCGAGTCTAGATCCCGCTCGAGCAGCGCATTGACGCTGAGCCCAAGGCTGAATAGGCTCTGTCCAACGCTGTCGTGAAGCCCGGACGCGATGCGGGCGCGGTCCTGTGCGAGCAGGCTCTCGCGTTCCGCGTGTCCGAGGCGTTGTTGGAGGTCCTCGAGCCCCGCAATCATCTCGCGCTGCCGCTCGTACAGGCGGCCGTTGTCGATCGCAACTGCTACCTGATTGGCGAAGGTGGCGAGCAGGCGTTCCTCATCATCGCCATATCCACCCAGGCGATTCCCGGCACCGATCATGCCGATGACAGTGGCGCCGACCATGAGCGGTACTCCCAGAAAGGTGCGGACCTCGGGATGACCGGGTGGCGTCCCGACGTGGTTCGGGTCCGAGGCAACGTCATTGGAGATGTACGGGCGCTGATCGATGATGGTCACGCCGAAGACGCTGCGGCGCACAGGCATGACGCGGTAGCGGTCGTGAAAGGTCGGATCGGAAGCGAAGAAGCCCTTGACCGCGACGATGTCCATGTATTCGCCGCTTGTGCTGACGAGATCGATGAAGCCGAGCTCGGATCTCGTCAGCTCCAGGCAATATGCAAGCGCCCGTTCATAGATCTCAGGCAACTCCCGCAGGGACGCGATCTCGACGGAAATCGAGTGCAGCGAATTGAGCTGATCGCGGAAGGTCTGATCGGTTTGCAACGAACCCCTTGCCGTGGTTACGACGGCTTGGTGATCCTAGCACCGGCCACGTTGCCCCGTCAGGACGGGCCGGGTCCGCAATCCGTGTCTCGCCAATGCCACTGTGGATGCGGGACGGTAACGAAATCCCCCGACTGGGTGATGGAGTTCCACCCGGGTGGGTGGTGACACCCGAGGTCCGGGCTGACACCCTCAGAGTAACGATGGTCATAGACCCCTGCGCCATCCTTGCCGGCTGCGTACCCACCGATCCCAACGGATCGGTGGGTACAAATGCGCCGTCCCCCGCCGCACAGAGGGGACCGCTGAGCGGTGACGGCATGTGGCACCACCACTTCAGCGCCGGCTCCGGCGATGTGCATGTCAGGGCCGGTGCACACGTCTTTCGCGCCGGTCACACCCCGAAAATCGCGCTCCTCGGAGCCGGCCTCGTACGAGTGTTCCTCCTGACATCGGGGGGGCGGCAGTTGACCATCCGCTATGCACGGCAGGGTGAGCTGATCGGTCTAGCAGGCCACCTTGCTCGCACCGACCAGTGGAACGCCGAGGCGATCACGGACGCTAGTTTGAAGGTGCTGACCATCGAGCAACTTCGGAGCGCCGCGACGCACGACCCCGAACTGCCATGGCAGATCGCGGAACACGTCGCAACTTGGACCGCCGAGACGCTGCTCTCGATCGCTGATACAGATGGTCAACCGATGGCCGTGCGCGTCGCTCGCCACCTTCGCGAAATCGCGCTTCGCGAGCCGGACGGGCATGCCGTTGCACATATCAGTCACCAGCGGTTGGCGGACGCGGTCGGCACGGTCCGTGAGGTCGTGAGTCGCGAACTGAACGCACTCCGACGGCGTGGCATCATCGAAACATCGACCGGATCGGTGACTGTCATCGATGAGGCTCGACTCGCCGATCTCGCTGTGGGGCGACTCAGCTCGTAGGGCGGCAACGCATGTCGCCCCCGGCGCGATCGCAGGCACCGACTTGCCATCGCGTTTGTGCACAACCCGTGACCCAGATCACCAGCTTCGAGTTTTAGGTCACTCGCGCGTGGAGTTCGATGTGTCCGGGCGGTCACAGTGTAATCACGACGTCCGCGCTGGGTATCAGGAGGCCTACACCGCCACCCTAATACAGGTGCGTACGGCGCGCGAGGCACCCCGCAAGGCTGGATCGGGTGTTGAGCACGGTGGGGCGTTCAACACATCCGGATCGTGAACAATTGGCAGCCTACAAACGCTAATAGGACGTGCGATGAACAGGCGACACGCTGCGCGTGGCGACCCGCCGGCAGTAGCACTCGCTCCTCGCACCGGCACGCCCACCCGCCTGGCACGCCGTCTCGACGCAGCCCACGAGGCTGGCCGTCAAGAAGGGCTCCGCCTATATCAGAGCATGTTTGAGCGCGGGTCGCTGGGGCAGTTGATCGTCGACTTCACCGAGTTTCGCATCCACGTCGCGAACCAGGCGCTCTGCACCATGACTGGATACAGCGCTGACGAACTCGTCGAGGCGCCGGTCGGGAAGATCTTCCCAGCCGACCAAAATCCCACGCCCGATGCGATCGAACGTCTGTCCGGTGGCCATGTCGACGGATACTCCGTCGAGCGGGTGCTGCAGCACAAGGACGGCCATATCTTCCCGATACTATCGACGGTCTCCGCGGTGCGCGATGAGGCGGGGGTACCAGTACAGGCATTGGTGCTCATGCAGGATTTGACGCAGCACCATCAGGTCAAGGCGGCACAAGCGCGTAGCCAGGCCGTGATTGACGCGGCGGTCGCCGCACTCCCCGTCGTCTTCACCACATACGACACCAGCCTGCGGCTGACCTTCGCAGCCGGGGAGCGCGAGCTCGCGGGCATACGCCTCAAAGACTATGTTGGGAAGCACGTTTCGGAGATCGCGCCCGATGCAGGGGGACTGTTCGCACTTGAACAAGCGCTTGCCGGATTGCAATCGACGTCCAGGGCGCTATTCAACGGCAGCACGTATCTCACACTCAACGCCCCGATGCGCGATGACGCGGGTGCAATAATCGGTGTGATTGCCGTATCCAGCAACATCACAGCCGAGGTTTCGGCTGAGGCGGAGCGCCGGCGGGCCGACGAGTTGCGCCTGTTTGCCGTGCGACACGATGCACTTACCGGCCTTCTCGGACGGTCCGGTCTCGTGGAACACCTCAATGACCTCGCGGCATCCGGCCAGCTGACCGGCGCCCTGCTCCTCCTCGATCTCGACGACTTCAATCTCATCAACGACAGCCTCGGCCACAAGGTCGGCGACGCCGTATTGCGTGTGATCGCAGCACGGATCTCGACGATCTTTCCCGAGTTGGTGGTTGCCAGGTATGGGGCTGATGAGTTTGCGGTGGTGGCACCATCTGTGAACAATCGACTCGAAGCAGCCAACGCCGCAACCCGCATCTTCGCAACGCTCGAGGACGATGTACAGGTTCACAGTCATCCCCTCCACGTCACCGCGAGTCTTGGCATCGGCCTGCAGAGGATGCCGCGTGGCCTATCGGCACCGACGCTGATTCGCAATGCGGCCTCCGCGTTGACGCACGCCAGGAGTGCAGGCGCGGGACAGTACCGACTCTACGACGCCGCGATGAGACGACAGGTGCGGCATCAGCTCGAAATCCAGGATGGACTGCGTCGAGCGATGAACGCCGGGCAGTTGCACCTGGCGTATCAGCCGATCGTCAACCTCTTCGATCAGCGCGTGATCGGTGCCGAGGCATTGCTGCGGTGGAGGCATCCTGAGCAAGGGATCATTCCGCCCAGTGACTTCATCCCGATTGCTGAGAAGAGCGGCCTCATCGTGCCGATTGGTCAGTGGGTGATGTCGACGGCGTGCTCGAGCATCCTCACTCTGCAACGCAACCACGGCATCTACATCGCAGTCAACGTCTCGGTGCGCCAATTGGCCGGCGACCTCTTCGCGGGATGGGTCGAGGACGTCCTGAGAAGCACTGGGCTGTCCCCCAATGCACTGGTCGTCGAGGTCACCGAGAGCGCGCTCATGGACGACATCGGACTCACCCGAAGAGCCTTTGAGCGGCTGCGGTCTCAAGGTGTCAAGGTCGCAATCGACGACTTCGGCACGGGATATTCGTCCCTGGCTCGGCTGCAGCGTCTCCCCGTCGACGTGATCAAGCTCGACCGCGCGTTCGTCACCGATATCGACAATCGGGCCCCGGCACGATCGATGGCCGCGGCCATTCTTCAGGTGAGTGCAGCGATCGGCGCACGGATCGTCGCCGAGGGCATCGAGACCGATGCGGAGGCTGCCACGCTGGCTGAGCTTGGGTACACCATCGGACAGGGCTTCCTCTTCGGGAGACCGATGCCCATCGAGGAGCTGCAAGAGCATTTGAGGGCTGACGAGCGATTCTCAATCAATCCGATACCGATAGCGACCTCAATGCCGAGCAGGATCTGATGCCGTACATCAGGGACCGCCCGACAAGTTGACACCCGACGAGATTTGGGCGGGCAGTCGCGACGTTGCGAGCGATTTGTCCGGGGGTCAGGCGAGTCCTCTGGCGCGTTACTGGAACCAGCCCTCCACATCCAGGACGGCATTCACGTTGCCATTCGCGTTGAAGAGGCGGATATTCCCGCCAGGAGCGAGATGCGACAGGCCGACCACAACCAGGTTGGGGAGCACCGGACCCACGATGTTTAGATCCGAGGCGTTCGGACGGGGAGTGACGTCGGCTGGATACGCGATGAGGTATGTGCTTGTCGACGGAGCAACTGCCGTGAGATTGGCAATGACGGCGACCGGACCGATCTTCGGAACCCCCCCAACACCCGCAACGCCGATTGAGAGCGTTGCGTCCGCACCGAGCGTGTGGCTCGAGCATGGCGTAGCGGATCCGACTCGGGTGTCACATACCCGGGTCGGACCGATCGCCTGGAATTGGGCGCCGAGCGGGGTCGAGGTCAGGCTGGATCCAAACCACCCATTCGCATCGAGGACGAAGTCGATGGAGCCGACTGCGTTGTAGACACAGACATCGGTTGCGGGGGCTCCAGTTGCGTCAGCTCCGAGGCTCACCATCACTCGGTTCGCCTCGGTCGCACCACCATTAAGGTTGATGGTGGATGTGGTGGATGCGGTTGGACACGAACCGTCCGCACGCGAAGGGAACACGCTGAGGTACGTTGGCAGTGTCCCCCCGGTCGCGGTGAGGTTGAGGACAGCTGCCTGGGCAGTGCCGTCACTCGGGATGCTCGCGGGAGCACCAAAGACGCCGCTCGGGAGGCCGGAAACGTTAACTTTGACCACCGAGTTCGGGCCGAGCCGATGCCCAGTACCGGTTCCTTGATTGCAGACGTTGGCAGCTTGCCCCGCCCGCGTGTCACAGACGCGCAGGGGCGACATCGCGTGGAACTCACCCGCAGGATCGCCACTCGCATTGGGAGCGAAATAGCCCTCGATGTCAGCCACGACGTCGAGAGAGCCGATCGGGTTGAAGATGTTGACGGCCCAGTTCGGTGACGCGGCGCTCGTTTGCCCCAAGGTGACGGTCACGAGGTTGGGGGTGACTGTTCCCGCGTTGAAGTTCAAGTTCGACGCTCGAGGAAGCGCCGTGCCGGTCGGATAGATTGTCAGCAGGCCGCCGGTACGACCAGACACTGCTGTCACGTTCATGACGATCGCAGTGGCGGTGGCAGGAACTTGATCGGCACCACCCTTGAGGCCGGTGACGCCGGTGATCTGCAAAGTCCTCGTCTGATTCGACGCGAGCCCTCCGGCGCCACATTGCACGCACGTTCGTGCGCGAGTGTCGAGTATGCGAAATGGCGTGACAGCAACATAACTCGCCAAGCTGGTGAATACGTAGCCCGAATTGGCGCTGAGCGCGCTCGATCCCTTCGACGTCGTGACCTGCAAGCGGTCGTATCCCGCCGCGTGAGCCGGGGTGGTGATATTGAATGACGTGGTCGTGATGCGCTGTGGCGTGATCGCCGTGCCGCCCAACGAAACCGTCATCGAGGCTGCGAATCCTGTGCCGGTGACCGTCACTACCTGGCCGCCGGTTGCCGGGCCCGCAGCCGGCGCAAGCGACACAACCACCGGGAACGGTGGCGTGACCACCACAGCAGGACCGACGGCAACGGCCATACCATGGAACGTCGAGAGCATGCGCGCGAACTGAGATTCCGAGTACGTGTACTGATTGCCCGAGTAGACGTCGAGCAGGGTTATCGAATGTCCTGGGTATGTACCGAGCACGGTGACTGCATGCTCATGGAGCGTATAAGGAACCTTCCGTCCATCAAACGCGGTCCACGTGTCAGTGGAATATCCGGCGCCACTGGCGAGGCTTCGAAAATCGATCCAGACGACGACCGGATTCCCGGCTTCAAGTTCAGCTTCAATGGTGGCCGTGGTCCATCCCGTCTTGGCGACCTCTGTATGACCCACCTCGGTAACCACATTGGCAATAGGCTGGTAGTAGACTCCATACCCGTCGCCGGGAGCGAAGCCCTCGCGCCCGTTGACGTTGCCGACGAAATCGTCGTAGGGATCGCCCCAGGTGATATTGCCTCCCGTGTCGATGGCGTTTCGGTGATCATCGGGAAGTTGGTTGAAGATCCAGTTCTGCAGATTCGATGTCCCGGTGTTCACGGCAATTTTTCTTGCGACGAACGCTGCCGCGAGCGCGGCAGCTTCACAATCCAGGTTCTTGTCTTGGACCGTGAGAAGTGGATCCAGGTTCAAGGGCCCGGGATGCGTGATCGCGGCGACCCGGAGTGGTGACCCTGCGAGACTGACAGCTCCTATGCTGGCGCCGACGAGTAAGGCGACCAAAATGGTTGCTGCCGAATGGCGCCGATGGCAGGTCATGTGCTTGACGCTGCGCTCTTAGCATATCGCGTGCCGAACGAGCGGTTACGGTACTCGCTGCGAACGGTACCGAAGTAGTGCGATGTGCGTGGATAGCGAGGCTACCACCAACACAATCAATTACAAATGTGTCTGCGAGTGGAGCGTGAGACGCCCAAAGCCCGCGCATCACCGCTGCTGGTCAACGAAGAAGAACGGCCGGCTGGCGAACACCGCGTCGACCAAGTCTCGAGCCGCGTCAAGTCCAGTGACGCTCGCGATCAGACTCGCGCGAGTTCCTCGGTTGCCTGCATGGCTCCATGAAGTGAACGGCCTGATATCGCTTCGATTCGGATGCGCACCCAGTGCTCAGCCGGAGAACGCAACCAGGAACTCGGGGCGCCCCGACGCAGGATCTCGAGTTCGCTTGGGTCGGTCACCTCCCGAGCGACGCCATGGACGAGGACACTCCAACCTTCACGATCCGCCCACCTGCTCTCGTCGGCCTGAAACGACAAATGCCCGCGCAGGCTCAACCATGTGAGCGTGCTCCCCTTGGCAGTGCAGAAGACGATGTCGCCGTCGCGCACCGTGAAGTTGACCGGCAGGATGATCGCGATGCCGTCGGTCACGTAGCCGATTCGGCCGACGACCACCTGCTCAAGAAGCTCGAGGCACTCCTCACGGGTGAGGGTTTGGAGGTGAGCTTGCTGGAAGTCACTCATTTTGGGGTCTCGGAACTCGCGTGTCTTATGATGGTCGACGCCTGTTACGCGTACGAGCTCATCCTCGTCGGCGTGCGATGGGATTGGTAGGGCCGAACGTCATCAACACACACCTCCAATCGGCCTGCTCACCAGGGTGCACATCCCCGAGACCGCAAGGAGCAGCGCACCGATCGCGACCTCCAGGTGCTGGCTGGCATCGGTCGAATCCACGTCGAGCGGTCATAGGTCCCTCTGAATCGGCGACGTTCGGCACTGTTTCCGGACGTCACCCGAAGCCATGCTCCCGTCATGAACAGTGATGGATCGTTCGTGATGCTGGACCCGGCAACGGACGACGTGCTCGCCGAGTGCAGCGGGCCAACCGTCGACGGCCGCTGTCCGGTGAGCGATGCCCCGCCTTATATGTGCGCGGGACTGCACCTCGTCGGCACGCCGGGAACCGGTGGCCGTGGGGTCTCGCTCACGGTGACAACCATGCAGCCTGGACGGTGCCCGCTCTCGGTCGCCGGCAGCGAGGCACCCGACCGCTCGTAAGGGCACCTGCAATAACGGTTCTAGAACACCTGGAGGAACTCCGATGGCGTGGCTCTGGTGGCGGCAGCATCGAGCGGATCGTGCTGAGATGGTCAGAATCCGGCTCTATCTCGAGCGGCGCGCAGCGCAACGTCGGCTCGCAGAAAGCATCACCGATGCGCGCCGGCACGACGATGGCATCATCCGCCTGGACACGGGGTTCGGCAGCGGCTTTGTGGGCTGACCACGTCTCGACCCGGTGCTCGTAGGTAGCGGTGTTTGGCAGTTGAAGGTCACCGACGCCGGCGCGAACCGGTAGCCGTGCACGAGTCACTACGGGATGGTGGGCAACACCGTCGCGCGCTCAGGACGGGCAGCGCCGCGAGCTCGCGGCATCCAAACACACTCGGCCGCGACGGGCTAGTCAACGAACGCGAAACCCGCGGCGTTGGGGGCCAGTACGCCGGTTCATCGGGTGCCCCGAGGCCCAGCGTTTCTTGGGACCAATGGCACTTGTGGAACCATTCCGGGGGGGTGACCATCGAAACATGACTAGAGCAGCGACGGCGGTCTCCCCAGCGGCGCGGCGGGTCACCGTGCGAGTGGCGTACGGAGCCGCGGATGTCGAGCGGGCAGCTGATTCGATGGACGTGCTGGTGAGCGACGAAGAGGTAGGGGTGATACTGGAGGCCATCGACGGCGAGCTCGCGACCCTGGCGGCTGCTGCGACGCGTACCGCAGTCGTGGAGCGGATATTCGACCAGTTGCAGACGGTCTCGAACGCGCACGCGTGTTGCGACGACGACTGAGCATCTCAGCAGCCAGGAGTGATGTCCAGCTAACGGCAACGACAGCTGCTGGCGACGGTCTCGATGGATGCGGGTGACGGGAGATCTAGGGCACCGCGATAAGGTGCCGCGGGCTCGGGGCGGTTGGCCTCCCAGATTCGGGACCTTCGACCCTGGCTGCGATCAGAGGTCTCGGCGGATGATCGTCATGCCACCCGCGCTAGGACGGGCGGACGGGGAGCCTCCCGGAAGCTCGCGTCGCAGCACCCAACTTGTGAAACAGTACGACGAGTTGCAGAGCCGGGAGACGCTCCCCGCATCGTGTCCGGGCGGAAACGAGGCAGGCTCGCCCGTCCGCGCTGATGAGCCCGCCTTCTGCCCGTATTCCGAGGAGACGGTCACTGGTTGTCGCCACTACCGCGCGAAGTCCGAGCACGGTGACTTCGCGGACGCGGCGGAGTGCCAGGCGGTTCTCGTCATCAGCCTATCGAGTCATCAACGCCAGCGCACCTGCAGGCGCCATGGAGCCCAAACCTTCCCCTAGGGCACGGGCGTCTAGGACGCAGTGACTCGTGAGCAGCTGATGTGGACTCATCCGTTCCGCAATCCGTCGATGATTTCGCTGCTTACATACTCACGCCCATCGAGTGATCCGGCGATGCGCATGCGAGCACCACGACCGTGATCAGGATAGATATGCCTGAGCTGGAGCGGGCATTGACTTCCAGCAGTGATCGGACTATTGTATCAATGTACTGATACATCGATACAACCGGAGCTCCGGTGGAGGCCCAACCATGGAAACGTCGCAGCTGACCGCGTCGGGAACGATCATTCTCGGCCTCAGCGCCGTTGCCCTGGCTGGGGCCTTCGTGTGGGCGGCGATGGTGCCGAGCGAAGGACGGATCGCACGGTGGTCATCCCACTACGGTCTCGGGCTCACCGCGTTGAACAGTTCACTGGTAGCGCCCTATCTGCGCAGAACGCGCTCGCTCCAGGTGGCGGGAGGCGCGCTTGGATGGCTGTTGTCACCGCTGTACATCACACTGTTCGGGCGACCCTTTCCACTCACCGACAATTGGGCCCTGCTCGCTGTGGCCGGCTATTTTCTCGGCGCTGCTGTGGCTGAGATCACGTTTCTCAGAAAGTCGCAGCCTCACTCCAGCGTGCGTGCCGCCGCGCTCGCGAGGCGGGCGCTATCCGATTACATTCCTCGAGCGACGGTATGGGCGATTAGGATGCTGCCCCTGGCAGGCGTGAGTCTTGCGGTGATCTACGCGTTGGTCCCTGAGAACCCTCAGCGCACCGTCGATCCGAGCGTTGCCTTCATGATCGCGTCCTCGCTTCTGGTGGTCGTGCTCGCGGCGCTCATCGAATGGTTTCTGAGAACGATCGTCACGCGGCCACAACCGGCAATCACCAACGATTTACTGGCAGCAGACGACGCCATCCGGGCAGCTTCGATTCATTCGCTTGCGGCCGCCGGCATCGCGGTGATACTGCTGAGCATCGGTTGGGCGGCAGTGTCGTTGGGTGACGTGATCGCCAGCAATGCGTTGAGCGAGCTCCTGCCATGGTTTGGCGTCGCCTGTGATCTCGCTGCGCTGGTAGTGTGGATCGGCCTAGGGCACCTCGCGACATGGCGAGTCCAGCGGGGCACGCCGGCGGTCAGCGGATGATCCTGCGCGTCGACGCGTCGACCGCGGTCCCGCCCTACGAACAGATTCGCAGCCAGCTCGCAACGATCATCGCCACTGGGGTGCTACCTGCTGGTCAGCGACTTCCGTCAATCCGCCAACTAGCCGCCGACCTCGGACTTGCCGGCGGGACTGTCGCGCGAGCGTTTCGTGAGCTGGAGCAGGGTGGCTTCATCATCTCGCGTGGAAGGCATGGGACGTTCGTATCCGATCGGGTGCGTGCCGGTGATCCTGACCGCGAACGAGCTCTCCTCGAGGCGGCCGGTGTGTTCGCGTCGCAAGCCGTCCAGGCGGGACTGGATCCGCGGCGAGTGCTCGACCGGGCACTCGAAGCGCTCACATCCAGCGCGGTGTTCGAACCGACATGAGACCGCGGATCGCGGGCTCGACACTCCGCTGCCGTTTACGCTCGTAGTTCTCACGGGCCGTCAAGCGAGCGGTTATCCAGCGCCGGGTGTCGAGCAGCCGCCTGACTCCGCGCGTGATCCACGAGGGAGCGTCACGGAGAGTTGAACACATCGATCTCGCGACACGAAGTGCAGTGCGTGCGTGCTCCATGCGGCACCCAGCTGTGAATGACCGCGACGTCACATGCGTGCATGGTCCGCTACTACGTGTGGCTGATCGTCAGCGTGGACAAGCCACTTTGTCGCTAGCTTGACCGCAACTCGTCTATGGCACCGAGCCGGCAGCTCGACACGCTGACGCGCCGATATAGCTCCTAGCGCATCGAGTCACCGAGACCGGTGCTAGGTTGGGCTAGGATCGCGCGTTATTCAACGCTTCCGAAAGCCTTGATCTCCTCAAGTTCTTGCGGCGACAGCTCGCGCGGCTGGTCGCCTCTCGCCACCTTCTCGGTCTGGACCTGGTGGCGGATACTCTCCACGATCTCGGGATTCGCCAGCGTGGTCACGTCCCCAACATCGGTGAAGTTTGAGATCGACGCGATCACCCGCCGCATGATCTTTCCGGATCTGGTCTTGGGCATGTCGGGAACGATCCACACATTGTGCGGACGCGCGATCTTCCCGATCTCACGGTCGATCGCTTCGACGATCTTTTTCTTGATCTCGTCGCTCGGTTGCACACCGGGCTTCAGTGCGACATACATTTCCACGGCGCGACCGCGAAGCTCGTCGATGACCGGGACCGCAGCTGCCTCGGCAATCTCGTCGACCGTCAGGCACGCCAACTCGAGTTCCTTGGTTCCCAACCGATGTCCAGCTACGTTGATCACGTCGTCGACACGGCCAAGGATCCGAATGTAGCCATCCGGTGCCTGGACGGCGCCGTCACCCGCGAGGTAAGGCCAGTCTCGCCAGTCCTTGCTCTCCGGGTCCCGGTTGTACTTCCTGAAGTAGGTATCCACAAACCGCTCGGGTTGACCCCAGATAGTCTGAAAGATGCCCGGCCACGGGTTGCGGATGCAGATGTTTCCTGCTCGACCGCTACCTGGCTCGATGACGTTGCGGTTCTCGTCGTAGATGACCGGATAGATGCCGAGGACGCCTGGGCCGCAGCTGCCTGGTTTCATCTGGTCGAGCGCGGGAAGCGTGCTTCCCAGGAATCCGCCATTCTCCGTCTGCCACCACGTGTCGACGATGACCGCCTCGCCCTTGCCGACGACGCGGTGATACCAGCGCCAGACCTCCGGTTCGATAGGCTCGCCGACCGTCGTCATGTGTTTGAAGTGGTAGTCGTACTTGGCTGGCTCATCTGGCCCGAACTTGCGCAGCATCCGGATAGTGGTGGGAGCGGTGTGGAAGATATTCACGCCGAGACGCTCGGCAATCCTCCACGGCCGACCGGCATCCGGGTAGAGCGGCACACCCTCATACATCACGCTGGTCGTCCCGAGCGACAGGGGGCCGTACACAATGTAGGAGTGCCCGGTGATCCACCCGATGTCCGCAAAGCACCAATACGTGTCTTCAGGATGGATGTCCTGATAGTACTTTGACGTACCGGTGACATACGAGAGGTAGCCACCGGTGCTGTGGACACAGCCCTTCGGCCGCCCGGTCGTACCGCTCGTGTACATCATGAAGAGCGGCGCTTCGGCCGGCATCGATACGGGCGCGACGGTTTTTCCCGCGTAGTCCTTTATCAGATCGTCGACGAAGAAGTCGCGACCTTCGACCATGGGAGTCTTCGAGCTGTACTTGCCTGGGTGACGCCGCCACACAAGTACCTTCTCCACCTCGACACCCTGCTCGCGAGCCACCGCTACCGCCTCATCGGCCTTGGCCTTGTGGTCGATGAGTTCGCCGTTTCTGTAGTACCCATCCATGGTCACCAGGATGCGGCTCTCGCAGTCGGCCATCCGGCCGCCACAGGCGGTCCCACTGAAACCGCCGAACACCTGGTTGTGGATCACGCCCAGCCGCGCGCAGGCGAGCATTGAAACCGGGAGATCCGGAACCATCGGCATGTGAAAGGTGACGCGGTCACCGACCTCGACGCCACCGAAACCGCGCAGGAGCGCGGCAAACTCGTTGACCCGTTTGTAGAGCTCCTGATAGGTGATCGCCTGGGTCTCCTCGGCTTCTGGCTCTGGGACCCATATGAGCGCTGCTTTGTTGCGGGATTTCGCAAGGTGCCGATCGACACAGTTGACGCTCGCATTGAGCCGCCCCCCAACGAACCACTTCCAAAACGGCGGATTGCTCGTGTCCAGAGTGGTGTGCCAGTACTTATCCCAAGTGAGCAGGTCCGCATACTCCTTGAAACACTCGGGGAAGTTCTCCTCGCGAAATCGCTCACGGATGCTGGGGTCGCTGGCATTCGCCTGTCCGATGAACTTCGCGGGCGGGGCGAAATAATCCTCCTCGCGCCAGTGCACTGCGATCTGCGCTTCGTTGACCTGCACTTCAACTGCCATTTGGTCGACCTCCGAGTTGCCGCTGGACTCGTCGCTCTGTCCCGAGGGTGAATCGCCCCACTTTAGCCGTCTCCAAGCAGCCTTGCAGAGACGGCGAACTCCCGAAGCTCAGCCGCCATCGCAGCCTGAGACGTCAGTGCCCGGAGGTCACCTCGCGCCAGAGAGACTTCGCAGAGGCCACGCATAAGGTGGAGCGCCTGCAGGGCCCTGGTGGGTAGCGTTTCAAAGGGTGCTGTCTCGGTTTCTACCCGTAGCCGGGCGACCTCGAACGCAAACGCCTCATTAGGAGCGACAGCCTCTAACTGCACCAGCCGTACGGACAACTCGCCGATGATGTACTGCTCAGTCACCGCCACCCACAGCTGGCTCCCCGGTATGAACGTCTCCCGGCGGCCGGTCCCGTTCGGGTCGCTCCATGGTGCTCCGTGACGCACGGAGGGTCAAGCTGGCGCCCGCGATCGCCGAGTCCTGGAGCGGGTCAGCAGGTGATGTGCAGGATCGCGTTCGTGGCGTTGGCATCCTTTGCGAGCAGCGCGATCGCCTGCTTGGTCGGCACCATCACCAACTCGATCTCGCGGCGACGCGCTTCGGCTTGGACCGTCTCCATCACTGGCAGGGCACCCGCGGCGCCGGTGCCGATCACCAGCCGGCTGCAGCCCCAGGGAATGAGTTCCTCAGCTGACAACGGCGTGTGTCCGTACGCGTCTCGGTGACGCTTTGAAGGACCCTTGCGACGCTTGCGCACCACGCCACGATCGATGACCACATCCTGGGTGTACGTTCGGCCGTCGATCTCGATCGCGCCAAAGAAAAAGTGTTCGATTCGCATGGTCGTGCCTCGATCTCAGGATAAGCGTTGGGACTGACGATCACCAGATTGGCTGAACGCGCTGAGATCGTCGTCGACCCACGCATGGGCAATGCTCCAACCGCGTCGCGTCGCTTCTTCAAGCTAGTCGGCCTCCTGGCGCTGGACACCCAGACGCTCCCCCGACGGTTCGTGATAAGCGAGCAATACGAGGTAGGCGAAACCCTTGCCGCCATCGGTGCGCGGTCGGTCTCACCCGCGAACGCGTCCGCCAGCTCGTAAAGGCGTCCGCCGCCCCCATGCCCTGGGGTTACAAGTGCGCGGTCAAAGCCCGCAATACGTCGCCGCGAACACCGAATCGCTATTGCCATGAACATCAGCGGCGGAAGGTGGACCGCATGCTCAGACCGCTCGATTTGAGGCTTGGCATCAACCGACAACGGCAGCGTGGCTATACGAACCCGACTCCACCAAAGTCAGGACACCCCAAGCTCTCCACGAAACCAGGGGCGGATCATTCAGCCCACTTGTGTCACCTGCTCGGAGCGCCTATGATCCGTGGCCGTCGGGTTCGGATCGGAGGAGGTTGGTATGCCGCAGTTCATGGACTTTCACGACAACCTGAAGCTGCCGCAAGAAGCGATCGACGACATTGCAGCGGGTGCCCGCGCCGGCACGACCGACCAGTTCGGTGTCCGGCAGGTCGAGCTGTACCACAACTCCGACGGGAAGGTGTACTGCCTCCTGGACGCACCCGACGCGCAAGCGGTGCGCGATCACCACGCTGCCTTGGGGGTGGACTGCGGGGAAGTCCACCCCGTGACCGGCATGTAACCCGCAATCGCGCCCCGAATATTGGAGCGGGCAGCGGTTGCGCTCGCAGCGCCGGAGTTGACGACTTTCATACTCCCGCGCCTTCTTGGCTTAGGGAGCCACATTGCGCAGGTTGGCCCAGCGCGCGTCGAGCCGGTTAGTGCGCCTGCAGCGGCTCGAAGCGCGCGGTGAAGTGGCGCAGGGCGGGCGGCTCCTCGACGATCCGGTATCCAGGAAGGTCTCTAGCGTGCGTTGCCACCTCGCGGCACACGGCAATGACGTAGTCGATATGGCTCTGCGTATACGTGCGTCGCGGGATCGCCAGTCGGACCAGATCCATATCCGCGGGCCGCTCTGAGCCGTCAGGCTGTCGACCGAACATCACCGTACCGATCTCACAGCTTCGGATCCCGCCCGTCTCATAGAGGGCGAGCGCCAAGGCCTGGCCCGGGTATTGGAGTGGTTTGATATGCGGCAACATCCCACGGGCGTCGACGTAGATCGCGTGTCCCCCAGGCGGCTGAACGATCGGGACGCCGAGGCCGGTCAACGCTTCGCCGAGATACGCCGTCGAGCGGATGCGATAGCGCAAGTAGTCGTGCTGAACCACTTCACGCAGACCTTGGGCGATCGCCTCCAGGTCACGCCCCGCCAGACCGCCGTAGGTTGGGAAACCCTCAGTAAGAATGAGTAGGTTGCGACACTGCGCCGCGAGGTCATCGTCGTTCATCGCGAGCCAGCCGCCGATGTTGGCGAGCCCATCCTTCTTGGCGCTCATGGTCATACCGTCCACGAGCCCAGACATCTCGCGCACGATATCGCGCACTTCCCGCTCCCGCTGATCCGGCTCTCGCTCGCGGATGAACCACGCATTCTCCGCGAACCGGCACGCATCGAGGAACAGCGGAACCCCGTAGCGGTCGCACACTTGTCGAACGGCACGCAGATTCGCCAAAGAGACGGGCTGGCCGCCGCCTGAGTTGTTCGTGATAGTGATGAACACAACTGGGACCGAGCCGTCGTGAGACTGTAGGAACTCGTCGAGCCGGTCGACATCCATGTTGCCCTTGAAGGGATGCTGTGCTGAAGGATCGTGCCCTTCTGGAATGAGCAAGTCCACCGCTTCCGCACCAGTGAACTCGACGTTGGCACGAGTGGTATCGAAGTGCGTGTTGTTCGGCACGCTCTTGCCCGGTCCGCCGATGGCGGTGAAGAGGATCTTTTCCGCCGCCCTGCCCTGGTGCGTCGGGATGACGTGCTTGAACGGGAAGAGATCCTGGACCGCTTCGAGGAAACGAAACCATGACGGGGAGCCCGCATAGCTCTCGTCGCCGTGCTGAATGGCCGCCCACTGATCCCGTGACATCGCGCCGGTACCGGAGTCGGTGAGCAGGTCGATGAGAACGTCATCGGAATGCAATGCGAACAAGTTGTACCCGGCGACGACCACGGCCCGCTGACGTTCCTCCCGCGTCGTCATACGCAGCGGCTCAACGGAATGGATGCGGAAGGGCTCGATGATGGTTTGCAGTTGCATGGGCGGCATCATGCGCGCCGACGAGACTGGCTGGCTAGCTGGGACGCCGAACGGCAGTGGATCACCAGGCCGTACCATCGCCGGCGAGCGGATGAGGACCTACCGGGAGATGATCCGCCAGCTGGACAGCCAGGCGACACCAGCCCCCGTCGGTGTCGGCGGCCATCGGCATCCGCCAGATCCTGACCGTCCTCGAGGCCACTGACGGCGCAAAGGCTTCCTTCATAGATAGCTTGGTGGAACTCGACCGCACGACGACGCCGCCTCCGTGGAGCTCGGACACCTGGTGCTCGGCATGGAGCTCGATGCCGAGCTTCGGTCATCGCTCGGAATCGCCACTCCCAGGGACGGCGACTGTCAGCTCATCGCCGTGGCGCGGGTGGCGCTGCCGCGGGCACGCGAGTTACTCGCTTTCGCCGCGGCGATTGTCTCGCAGCACGCGCACCGAGACGGCTCTCTCGGACGACAGGGAGCGGCGGTCATCGCGGCAGCGGTGTCCACATCGACCAGCATCGCGCCGGCGAGGGAAGTGGGACAGACACCGTCTGAGGGTGCGTTTGAAGTTATCCGAGGTGACACGACTTAACGACCGGTCGACGACGCCGATGTCCTTACCCGATGTCGCCGGATCACTGGCTCGGAAGCGAGCTCTGTCGAGCACCTCGTCGGCTGTGAACGCCGAGCAACACTTGCCGTCAGCGTCAGGCTGTGTCGACCGCGACCGCGACCACGACCTTTCCCCGGGCGTGCCCGCTTTCGACGTAGCGGATGGCCTCGGCGGTATCGCTCAATGAATAAGTCCGGTCGACGACCGGCGTGACGCTCCCGGCTTCGATCATTTCTTTCAGGATTTGCAGGTCTGCGCTGCTTGCCTTCGCGACAAGCGCAGGCATTCTCTGGCTGACGAATGGCGAGAGCATGAGGGCTTTAATGATCCGATCGACGGGGCCGATGACGCGGCCCGGGGAGTCGCCGCTGCTGAGCACGAGCGTGCCTTTCGGAGTCAGAACCCGGCGCAAGGAACCCGGCGACGCGGTTCCCCCGAGTTGAAAAATCAGGTCATATCGTTGGCTGCTTCGCGTGTAGTCCTCGCGGGTGTAGTCGACGACGTGGTCGGCCCCGATCGAGCGGACCAGATCCAGGTTCGCGGTGCTGCACACACCGGTCACCTCCGCGCCGTACCACTTCGCGAGCTGAACGGCGAACGTCCCGACTCCTCCCGAGGCACCGACGATCATGACCTTCTGGCCTGCGCGGATCTTCCCGGCATCGCGCAGACCCTGGAGGGCGGTTACCCCGGCCAGTGGGACAGCGGCAGCTTGTTCAAAGCTCAGATTGCTGGGCTTCAGCGCCAGGAGTCGCTCGGGAGCCGAAACGTATTCGGCGAAGGTGCCCGCGCCGACCTGACCGAAAACCTCGTCGCCCCGTCGGAAACGTGTCACCCCATCCCCCACCGCCTCAACGTCGCCGGCCACGTCGGTGCCGGGAACGGTCTGCTTCGGTTTCCGCACTCCGGTCGCCATCAGGCGGGCGATGTACGGCACGCCCCGCATGAAGTGCCAGTCGTAGGGGTTCGCGGAGGCCGCGCGAACCCGCACGAGGACGTTGTCGCCCGCGACGCCAGGTTTGGGAACGTCCCTGAGCTCGAGGACATCGGCCGAGCCGTACTGCTTGTATGTGATCGCCTTCATTCTGCTTTCTCCTCCAGTTCCCGCCAGCCTGGTGTACGGCGTACACCTGAGCCCATGGTAGGTGTACGCCGTACACTTGTCAAGGCATGGCGGACAAGTTCAAGGCACGGCGCAGGGCGTTTCTAAACCGCGACCGGGTGCTGCGCGCCGCGGTCAATCTTGCGGACACCGACGGCATCGAAGCACTGAGCATGCGCAGGCTCGCCGACGATCTGGGCGTGGTACCGATGGCGCTCTACAAACACGTGGCCAATAAGGAAGAACTCCTTGACGGGATGATCAACGTCGTCGTCTCCGAGATCGATCCTCCCGACCGGGACACGGACTGGAAGAGCGCAGTGCGGAAGAGGATCCTGTCGGCTCGGGAGGCGCTGCTACGTCATCCGTGGGCGTCACGGGTGCTCGAAGCGCGGACCACCCCAACACCCGATGTGCTGGCCTACATGGATTCGATGATCGCGCTCTTTACGGAGAACGGCTTCTCCATCAGCCTCACGCACCATCTGATGCACGCCATCGGCAGCCGGGTGTTGGGTTTCACGCAGGAGCTGTTCAACGACTCACGCAGTGGGGCGCCACAACTGCCTGAGACGGTGCTGCACGAGATGGCCCGGACATACCCGAACGTCGCGGCGATAGCCGGGGCAGCCTCGCATGACGACGAAACCGTAGTGGGCCCTGGTTGCGACGATCAGTTCGAGTTCGAGTTCTCCCTGGATCTACTCCTCGACGGTTTCGAGAGACTCCGCCAGGCGGAATGGACGGCAACGAAGCACGGGTAACCGCGATGGAAAAGGTCAGCGCCGAGGTTTGGTTTGACCGTCCAGAGCTCTTGCCGCTGAGGTCAGCCTTCGAGAATGTCCAATCAAACCCAGCACGCGCTGTTGCACCGGCCGAGCGGGAAGCGCGCGCAGGATGCGCAGGGAGACCTCCTCGACCGAGCCGATGCCGTCGATCTCCGCGACCAGCCCTTGCTTGCGGTAGTGGTCGAGCACCGGCAACGTCTGCTCCAGGTAGACCGCAATACGACGCTGGGCGGTCTCCGGCCGGTCGTCCTCGCGCACGATGAGTTCCCTGCCATCCGCCACGCAGCTCAACGGTCGGGGTTGGTCCGGCTCGAACCCGTAGCTTCGTCCGCAGCCCGGGCAGGTCAACCTGGTCGTGACACGCCGGATCAGCTCAGCCTCGGGCACGTTCAGGTACAGGACGCGGTCGAAGTCAGTCGCCATCGACGCCGCCAGCGCATCGAGCGCTCGGGCTTGCGGCACGGTGCGGGGGAAGCCGTCGAATAGGAAGCCGTCCCGGCGGTCGCTCCCCATTAGGCGCTCCCTGATGATGTCGATCATCAGCGCGTCCGGAACCAAGTCGCCGCGCTGCATGTAGGCTTGGACGCGCAGCCCCAGCTCGGTCCGCTCAGCCAGCTCGGCGCGCAGGATGTTCCCCGTCGCGATCGCGGGAATGTCGAGCCGCGAGGCTAAAAGGTCTGCCTGCGTCCCCTTACCACTGGCCGGCGCCCCGAGGAGCAGGAGATTCAGCCGTGGACTGTCTCCGCGGACAAATGGTCGTGCTCGCTCCATCGGCAAGTCGAATTCAGTGGCACGAATACCGGTATTGGGGAGTCCGGGCGCATGGGGGCTGAGGGCGGCTTCGACGACCAACGGGGCTGGGCTCGGTCGTTCCTCGACGATGATTGCCGGCTTCACCCGGTGCACGACGGCAGCTTTCATGGGGCAACTCCTCGCGAATCAGTTGGCATCGGCCCGGTTGGACGGATCCCAGTAAACGCTTGTGGCCCTGACCGGACCAGGGCCGTTGGTCACGTGACTGGCGCCGAAGGTCCTGCTGTATGCGGCGCTTCCAAAGAGCGTCCATCGCTGCGTTCGGCACGTCCGTCACGCCAGCAACGCCGGCACTCCGCGCTGGTCAGCCAACTCGAGGAGGCTCTAACTGCGTTCGATCACCATGGCGATGCCCTGGCCACCGCCGATGCACATCGCCGCAATGCCCAATTCCACGTCGCGGCGCGCCATCTCGTAAAGGAGCGTGGTGAGAATGCGTGTCCCGCTGGCACCGATCGGATGGCCCAGCGCAATGGCGCCGCCGTTGACATTGACCCTGTCCTCAGGGACGGCTAGCTCCCGACATACCGCCACCGACTGAGCGGCGAAGGCCTCGTTGAGCTCGAAGAGGTCGACGTCACGAACACCGACGCCGGCCTTGTCCATAGCCTTCCGCGCCGCCGGTACCGGCCCGATCCCCATGATGCGGGGCTCCACGCCGGCGCTGGCGTAACTGCGGATCCGGGCCAGCGGACTCAACCCCTGGGCTTTGGCGCGTGAGGCGCTCATCACCACCATGGCCGCTGCGCCGTCGTTGATACCGCTTGCGTTGCCGGCCGTGACGGTACCGTCCTTTGTGAAGGCAGAGCGCAAGCCCGACAGGACATCCAGAGTGGTGGCGGGACGCGGATGCTCATCTGTGTCGACGAGAACCGTCTCCTTGCGACGGGCTACCGGCACAGGAACGATCTCGTCCTTGAACCGGCCCGCTTTGATCGCGTCGCCGGCCTTCTGCTGCGAGGCCAGCGCAAAGCCATCCTGATCGGCCCGGCTCACCTCCCATTCTTTGGCCACGTTCTCTGCGGTAATGCCCATATGGCAGTCGGTGAAGGCGCACCAGAGTCCGTCGCGGATGATCACGTCCACCAGCTGCCCATGGCCGAGGCGATAGCCGTAACGCCCACTGTCCATCAGGTATGGCGCGCGCGACATGTTCTCCATGCCACCCGCCACCATGCACTCGGCATCGCCGAGGCGGATCGCCTGAGCGGCTAACGCCACCGTCTTCAATCCAGAGCCGCACACCTTGTTGACGGTCATGGCTGGGACGGCCGTCGACAGATTGGCCCCGAGCGCCGCCTGCCGCGCGGGGTTCTGGCCGAGGCCTGCCTGTAGTACGTTCCCCATGAGGAGCTCCTCGACCTGGTCGGCGTCGATGCCGGCGCGTCGGATGGCCTCCTCCACGACGATGGCACCGAGTGTCGTCGCCGGAACCTCAACAAATATGCCCCCCACTGTGCCCACCGGCGTCCGGACGGCGCTGACGATGACGGCCTCTTCCACCCTGGTTGCCCTACTTGTAACGGACGGTCACGAACGGTCGCTCTCTCGCGGCGCGCCGACGCGCGAAGCGCCTCACTTCCACGCACGATCCTACGCCGATTTCTCCCGACGTCTATCAAGGCGCCGGAGCGGACTCCAGCTGCAACCGCGGAGCCCGGTCAGCTTGATCAGCGTTGCCGCGGTGAGCAGCGGACGCATTCCCTGGGCCACGGTCTGCTCGATGGCCTCACGTCACGAGCACCAAGTTGGCACGTGGGCCGCGGGGCGGCCACAGAAGGTTGAGGTCAGGAGCGCGCAGCGTCGCGCTGGCGCTCCTGCCGGAGTCAGTTGGAGGCGACGGATCCCAGCTGCTTCAGAGTGGCGATCCCGAACTCGTACTGCCACTCGACAAACTTGGTCACGACGGCGAAGTTGCGATCCACCACGGTGTCGATGGCCGGAATTAGCTCCTCAGAGTTGGGAAGCGCGAACACGCTGAGCGGAACCAACACGGAGGTGATGCTCTTGAGGACCTCCGTAGCTGCAAGCTTGATCTCAGTCGTGCGTTGGAGGCCTTCCGCCACTGCAGCGTTGGCGGTGCGTGTGTAATCGGCGTAGTCGGTCATGACTGTTTCCTCGTGACCTCCGGGGCCCGTTGGGCTCCTACTGGAGAGGCTGTGCTAAGTCTACCAAGCGGACGCTAGGTTGTCAACCCGAGGCTGCTCATGTCTCCAGCGATACCACCAAAGGCTGGTGCTCCATGGGTTCGAACGGACGGCTCGGAGGTGTCCTCGGGCTGGCCCGAAGGCCAACCGGTCGGTGAGGCAGAGCTAGCGGGACGCGACAGCCGCCAGTTCCTTCCAGGCGGTCTCGAGCGCCGAAAGATTCTCGCAACCGAGCACGAGACTCGTGTCAGTCGCCAGGTACGCCACGGTCAGGTTGATGCCGGCGTCGGCGAGGCGACGCGTGACATTACCAAGCATGCCGGGGTGATTCTCAACGCGCTCAACGATCACTTCCGCCTCGCGGGTGACCTTGTAGCCGACCTTGGTGATGGCGCGGCCAGTCGCGGCTCTGTCTGTGGTCAGCAGGTGGAAGATAACGCTCCCATTCTCCTCGACCGCAGACAGGCCCTCGATATTGATCTTCTCGCGCCCCAGCTCCTCCGCGAGGGTCGCAAGACTGCCCTTGGCGTGCGGGACGACGATGGTGAAGTCATATGCGTACATGACTGTCCTCCTGTGTCGGGCGCCGAGTAGCTCAGCTGGCCTGCGAACCACCGTGCGCGTGCTGTCATACAAAACGCAACCGGTGCGAACCGCGCATTGTCATCGGGCGACGCATATGGGTCGCGATGTGACATTCGGTCCCGTGGCGAATGTCACTCGCCTCTGGTGGTGCGGACACAAGCGCGTCGATGCTGTCAGGAAACCGGCAGACACCGAAGGAGAACAGTGAGGAGCGCGACACGCACCCTTGGCGCCGATGCGACACTGCCGCTGTTGATCCAGGGCGGCATGGGTGTGGCAGTCTCCAACCATCGCCTCGCCCGCGCTGTGGCCATGACGGGTCATCTCGGCGTCGTCTCCGGGACGGCTATTGATCTCGTGCTCGTGCGGCGGCTCCAGGACGGTGATCCCGATGGCGAGATGCGAAACGCGATTGCGCAATTTCCAGTGACCGCCATCGCAGAGCAGGTAATGGAGCGCTACTTCCTTCCTGACGGGCGCCGCCAGCGTCCCTATCGCAACATCTCGATGCACTCACATCGCGACAAGCACGTGTCTCAAGACCTGCTCGTGCTCGCCGCGTTCGTCGAGGTGATGCTCGCCAAGCGCGGGCACGATGGACACATCGGCATCAACCTGCTGACCAAGGTGCAGATCCCTACAGTGCCGACGCTGTTCGGCGCGATGCTCGCGTCTGTCGACTACGTGCTCATGGGAGCGGGAATCCCCCGCGAGATACCAGGCATTCTCGACCGTCTCGCTGCGATGCTGGCGGTGGAGACACGGCTCGACGTCATCGGCGCCGCTGCCGCCGACACCATTCCCCATCTCCGCTTCGATCCCAATCGCTTCGATGTCAGCACTGCACCGCGCCGTCCGGCGTTCCTGCCAATCGTGTCGTCGCATACCCTGGCGACCGTCTTGGCCCGCAAGGCGAACGGCTCGGTCGAGGGCTTCATCGTCGAGGCACCGACGGCGGGTGGGCACAACGCGCCGCCACGGGGCACGCCAACCTATGACGCAATCGGACAGCCGTGCTACGGCGAGCGCGACCACGTCGATCTCGCAGCCATGCGCGCCCTGGGCCTGCCCTTCTGGCTGGCGGGCGGCAGGGACACACCGGAACGCGTTCGAGACGCGCTCGCAGTTGGTGCAACCGGCGTCCAGGTGGGCACGCTCTTCGCCTTCTGCCGTGAATCGGGAATCGCGCCTGCGTTGCGCCGCGCCGTTCTCGACACCGTGGAGAGCGGGCGCGAATTCGTGCTCACGTCGTCACGCGCGTCGTCGACCGGGTATCCGTTCAAGGTGGCCTCGGTCCCCGGGACCCTGTCTGAGCGGGGGGTCTACACGGCCCGGACGCGCGTCTGCGACCTGGGCTACCTGCGCGAGGCATATGTGAAGTCAGGGGCCGGCGTTGGCTACCGATGCCCCGGCGAGCCGGTTGGCGATTATGTCGCCAAGGGTGGCGATGCTTCCGCCACCGTTGACCGCATGTGTCTGTGCAACGGCCTCGCGGCCACGGTCGGGCTCGGCCAGGTGCGGGTCGCCGGTCTTGAACCTGGCGTGATCACGAGCGGTGACGGCCTCGCCGCCGTACGGACGATGTTGATTGACGATGACGATTACTCCGCCGCCGATGTTGTCACTCACCTGCTGGGCGGCCTTCGGGGCGCGTCGGCGACCTCTGACGGACCTCATCTTGAGGCGACGAAAGACGGGTCACACTTGGAGGCGGCGCATACACGGAGTGTCTGATCGTTCTGCGGTCGTCGACAGACCATCGCTCAGGCCCGGCGGGAGGGCCTAACCCTGGACTACGATGGTCGGACTATGGCTGTCGTTGAGCCGGCTGCCAGCGATGCAGCGACGCCGCGCCTCTTCTCCGGAAAAGTGGCCATCGTCACCGGGGGTTCCCGCGGTATCGGTGCGGCGATCACCCGAGAGCTCATACGCCATGGCGCGCACGTGGCGGCCGGGTTCAACCGCGACGCCGAGTCCGCTGCGGCCTTGCGCGACGAGCTCTCCGGTCTCGGTGGCTCGATCTCGGTGCATCAGGGCAACGTTGGTGTCCCTGCGGACTGTACCCGCGTGGTCGACGAGGTCTTGACCGCATACGGTCAGGTCGACTTCCTGGTCAACAATGCCGGCATCACCGTTGACAAGACCGTCCGGAAGATGAGCGTCGAGGACTGGCATGCGGTGATGCGGATCAACATCTCGGGCGCGTTCTACATGATGAAGGCCGTTCTGGACCACATGCTCGAACGAGGCAACGGGCGGATCGTCAATCTGAGCTCGGTCATCGGCCAGACCGGAAATATCGGGCAGGCCAACTACGCTGCCTCAAAGGCGGCGCTCTACGAACTCACCCAAAGCCTTGCGCTAGAAACGGCTCGCAAAGGGATCACGGTCAATTGCGTGGCCCCGGGATTCATCGCAACCGAGATGGTGGCCAAGATCCCGCAGCCCATCCTCGACGGCATCATCGAGAAGGTACCGATCCGGCGGCTCGGCCAGCCCGACGAGGTGGCTCGCGTGGTCCGCTTCCTTCTCGAGGATGAGTCGTCGTATATCACCGGTGCGATGTACGCCGTGAACGGCGGCCTGTTCATGTGATCGGCTCGTGAGCAACGATGCCGGCGAGGACACCGCCTATGAGGCCCTGCTGGCCAAGGTAGACCAGAGCGATTTCGGAGGAGCGTTCCGCAGCGTGTTCCTCGGTGACGCGATACGTCACCCGCTGCACGTCGCGAAGGCCGGCCTGGATCTCTCGGCCGGGCAGGCCGCGGTAGCGGCGCGTGCTGCTCAGCGCGCATTGGGCCGCGGAAAGGCTGATCCGGTTGCTCCGGAGGACAACCGCTTTGCGGACCGGACCTGGCAAGCGAACCCTGCCTTCCGGACCCTGGCCGAAAGTTATCTGAGCACCGTGCAGTGGGCGCGGCAGCTGGTCGAGACGTCTCACGCTCCCGCCGTCCAACGCGAAAAGGCGCGGTTCGCACTCGATCTCATGCTCGATGCGCTCGCTCCGACCAATGTGCCGTGGATGAATCCCGCCGTCTTGAAGGAGACATTCGAAACGGGTGGGCAGAGCCTCATCGCAGGCGCGAGCAACTTCGTCGACGATTTGCTTCACAACGGGGGACGGCCTCGACAGGTCGACGCCACATCATTCAGTCTCGGCAAAAACCTCGCGGCGACACCTGGGCGCGTGGTGATGCGCAACGCGCTCATCGAGTTGCTGATGTACAAGCCGCAAACCGATCTGGTCCACGCGCAACCGATCATGTGCAGCCCACCCTGGATCAACAAGTACTACATCATGGATCTGGCACCCGGGCGATCCTTCATCGAGTACGCGGTGCAGCACGGCTTCACTGTGTTCTGCATCAGCTATCGGAACCCCGACGCGTCAATGCGGGAAGTCAGCTGGGACGACTATCTGCAGCTCGGGCTGATGGCGGCGCTCGACCAGGCGAGCATAATCACCGGCTCACCGGTTGTGAACATCGTCGGCCTCTGTCTCGGGGGAACAATGTCGACGATCGGCCTGGCCCACCTTGCGGCTAAGGGCAAGGCCGAACGAGTGGGCTGGATGACCGTCACCAACACGCTCGTCGACTTCAGCATCCCCGGCAATCTCGGCGTCTTCGCCGACCGCAAGAGCGTGGCACGCCTCGAAAAGAACATGAAGCAGCGTGGCTATCTGGAGGCGTCAGCGATGGCGCAGACGTTCGACTGGCTGCGCGGCAACGACCTGGTCTGGAATTACGTCATCAACAACTGGTACATGGGCAAGACCCCACCAGCATTCGATCTCCTTGCGTGGAATGGGGACAGCACGAACATGCCGGCGGCGATGCACACGCAATACCTTCGAGCCTGCTACGTCGACAACCTGCTGATTCGCCCCGGTGCGTTTCAGATCGCCGGAACCCCGATCGATCTCAGGAAGATCAAGCAGCCCATGTACGTGCTCGGCGCCGAGAACGACCACATCGCCCCCTGGAAGGGATCGTATCTGACGACCCAACACGTCGGCGGCGAGGTGCGCTACACGCTGACGTCGAGCGGGCATGTTGCCGGGATCGTCAATCCGCCCGGCAACCCGAAGGCCGCGTTCTGGACTCGCCCGCATGCGAATCGCGGTATCGATGCCGAGGCATGGCGAGCGGGAGCAGAACGTGTGAGCGGGAGTTGGTGGGACGACTGGGTTGCGTGGGCTGCCGAAAGGTCGGGGGAACTCGTTGCGCCGCCACGAGTTCCGCTCGGAGACCCGGCACCCGGGAGCTACGCCAAGGGCGAGACGGCTCGACTCTTCGAAGCTCGATCCTCGGCACGCCGGTCCCAGCGTGCTCGAACTGGCGCAGCAGCGAAGAGTTCCTGACCGACGATCCTCAGTGGGACGTCCGCTTCGCCCTGGCGGGCGCCGCCTTGGAGGGCACGGCTTTGGTGGCCGTCTTGCGCGCCGGGCGTGACGGGGTCGGGCGATCCGCTGACGGCTGCTGAGTGGCGATCAAGCCTCGATACACCTGGATCAATGCCTGCTTGGCTTCCTGAGTGAGCCGACCGTCCACCCGGATGGCGTCCTCGACAGTCAGGATGGGGCGTTCCACCGAGTTATCGAGTAGGCCAGCCTCCCGGTACAGGGTCTCGGCGGACATGTCAAGCGCGTCCGCGATCCCCTTGAGCACTTGCGCTGATGGCGTATACACGCCGCGTTCGATCTGACTGAGGTAAGGATTCGACACCTTGGCCAGCCCCGCGAGCTGGCGCATCGAGAGTGACATCAGCTCCCGCTGCGTGCGGATGAAGTCTCCTACTGACTTGAACGGTGGCGTGGGCTCGGGCATGAGCCAATGGTAGCGCTTGGGGAGCCAAGCTGATGGAGGGTTGACATAGGCAGCACCTGCTTGGTATACTAAGCACTCCACAACAGCCTCGCTACAAAGGAGACCACCCATGACCGACAACCAGACGTATCTGACCGACCTGCAGAAGCAGTTCCTGACTGCGCTCCAGAAGGTGGGCGAGGTTCAGGCAAAGCTCTACGAGGCAGTTCGCGATATGCCGGCAACTCTCGAGAGTGGCCAGATGACTCCCGCCGAGATGGTGGAGAAGTCGTTCGACTTCGCGGCTCAGGTGCTCAACACCCAGCGCGATATGACCCTTCAGCTCATCAACGCCGCTGGTGGAACACCGACCAAGACCCGGACGGCGAAGCAAACCGCGTAAACCCTCGATACGGGTCGAGGCGACTCGACCCGTATCGAGTCCAAGCCACGCTTCCCAATGCTGAGACGCTGATTCCCCGCGATCGACAGGGTGGTTGATCGCAACTTCGGCATCGTGCTCAAGGTCGTCGAGTGGCAGCACGACATCGCGACTTCGGCTCTCGGTCACCTGGGATCCGCCGCGTCAAACTGATCCCGGCGGCTGGTCGTGAGGAACGGCGGGAGATCGGATCGTCGTCGGGTCGGTTGAGGCTGTATAGACCGCCGTTTCGAGTCGCCGCGTATTCGGCACGCCAACGAACGTAACCGTGGTGACGTGTTCGCGTTGAATGGGTCACTACAGCCATGAAACTCACAACCGTCATCGGTACTGCGATCGCCGCCTTGAGCGTCGCAGCTTGTGGGTCAACAGTCCCGCTGACTACGCGGCCAGCTACGGCGACGGCGGCGCCGACCGCCACGCCGACCGCGCCACCTACGGTGGCACCTACTCCAACGCCTACACCGTCCACGCCGGGCGTGTACGTTACCGTGACGTGCTCGAACGTACCGGTGATGTGGGCTATTAACCCCTTTCCAGCCGGGAGCATATTGGGCGTCGCCACCTGGCACAACCTGACGGTTGGAGACTACTTTGGAATTGGGCTCAACATGAACCCTGTTACGTCGAACACGATGTCGGTAGGGGTTGAGGGCATTGGGGATGCGAACAACGCCTTCCAGCAAGGCACCTGGGGCTGGATGGAATTGACCGGCCCCGACGAGACGGTTACGGTCGCGCAGGGCAACCTCACAATTCCGGCGTGCGCACCTGATGTGCGCGTAACCGCGTGCGATCACGCGGGCACAGCAAGCGGCGGCGCAATCGCATGGTCAGACCTCGCTTACTCGACGCTGACAGTCACCGGCCCAGCACCGTCCACCTATCATTTCACGCTCCCTGCTAGCGCAGGCCGATACGGTCCGCTGACCGCAGGCACCTATAGCTACAGGTTCAACGCGTACGAAGAATCATTAAGCGGTGCAGTCACCATCCCAGCCTGTCCGAGCTGACGATAAGCACCGAGCCCGTCGCGGCCCTGTACATGCGGAGCATGTAGGCACCGCACAATACCTCGGTGCCGCGACAGAGGCATGACGAATGCCGCTGAACGTCAGTAGATGAAGCCCTCGACGTCGGTGAGCGATGAGATCAATCGCTGGTCGACGATCCCCAGGCCGTCGACGTTGGCCTCGTCGACGATGAAGTTGGTCGGGTTCAGCACCAACTCCACGTAGGCGACGTGCCCGAGCGGGCTGTAGCCGTTGCCGGGACCGAAGACGACGATCGCGCCCACCCTGGGGATGATGCCCTCATGCTTTCCTCGGGCCGCCGCCGCGATGAGCCACTCCCAGGCGTCACCGCCCCAGGTGACGTCGCGCAGGGATGCGACGTACCACGTGCACTGGCCCCACGGGAAGTCATCGACGCGTGGGCCGTAGGCGAAAGGTGGCAGCGCTCCATCGATCGAGCCGGCTCCGCCTCCCGACGCTCCCAATGTCGCTGCCTGCACCCCCTCCGCCGTCGCGAGCTGCGTGAGGACGTCCTCCAGACGGTGCATCAGGGTCGCTGCCGAGCCGGTGAGCCGCGATGCCTGCTGCTGGTAGCGCGCCTGATCCTGCAGCGACTGCGCCTGGAGGGTCTGCACCGCGGCGGCCTGAGCGGCGATCTGCTGCTCCTTATACTGCTGCTGCGACTGCAGTTCCGTAAGTTTGTCCGTGTTGGCGCGCACATCGAGCACCAGCGTGTTCATGTTGTCGGTCACCTGCTGGTAACTCACCATCGTGTCGAGTGCGTCCAAGAGTGTCTTGCTCTGCAGCAGCGTGGTGAGTGCGGTGCCGTTGGTAGTGAGCATGTACCTCGCGACGATCAGCGCGCCCAGGCGGGTGCGGTCCGATTGCAGCCTTGCCTCCGCCGCCTGCGCGAGCCCGGTTGTTTTCGCGAGCTGCGAGTTGGCCGCGGCCAGCTCCACCTGCTCGGTGTCCAGCTGTGTTTGCGCGGCGGCAGCCTGCTGCCCAGCCTGCACGGTCTGCGCCTCGAGCGGCGCGGCCTGCATCTGCAGCGCCATGATCTGCTGCTCCAGTGCTTGCGCCTTCGACTGCAACTGCACGACTTCAGGACTTGGCGGAGCGGTCGGGCTCGGACTCGGGCTGCCGCCGGGAGTCGGTGTGGCATCGGCCCGTGCCGAGATGCCGGATAGCGCGGCCATGACGCAAAGGCACAAGAGGGCCGCGGTCGGCCGGACGGGAATCAATGGGCAGGCGTGGCGTTCATGAGCGGCAGTGCAGCCAGTGCAACACGATCGCCACGAGCAATTGGCCTACCGCAGTGTCACAACCCGGTTACGTAGGGGCCGAGCCCGTCTTGCGACCGCACAAGCAAGGCTGGTCGGCGAGATCTGGATGGTTGCGCAGAAGGAGGTCTGCAAGGGCTCCAGTCACACGCTGTCAGCTCAACGCAGCGAATGCAGAGGCCTGGGGAAGGCCACAGAGCTTCTCGTGAACGCGCGTCTGCCTGAGGCCCATCGCGGTGCCACCACGTGCGGTGGCGCCGCGAGGCCCCTTAGTCGCTTCGTGGACACAGATCTATATCGCGATTCTCCAGACTCCCCGCCCGTGTGTCGCCGCATAGATGTATCCGTCCGGCCCAACTGTCACGTCGTCGACCACCACACGGGGCAGACCCGTTCCCAGCCGCGACCACGAGGTGCCGATCCCCTTGCCCTCGTTCGCGACGAACATGCCCATGTCGGTAGCGAGCGCCAGCTTGTGGTGGACCAACACCAGCGCGTCGCCGCCGATGTCAGGCAGGTTTCCGGAGATGTTCGTCCGCGACGCGCCTCCGTTGGTTGTTTCGAACACGTGACCGACACCGCCACCCGGGATGAAGCGACGTGAGTAGCCGTTGAAGATGGCATAGGCATGAGCCGGGTTCGACGGGTCGACGGTGACCCCGGCGATGTAGCGATTCGGCAGACCGGTCATGTTGACCTCGTGCCATGTGCCACCGTAGCTGGTGGCTATGCCTGAGGCGAAGCCGGGACCCGGGTTGCCCCCGGCAGCCACCCAGGCCGCGTAGATGATGCTGCCGCCACTGGCCGAGGACAGCGCCGTGACTGCGTTGCCGGCACCCGTGTCATACACGTTCTGCCAGCTGCACGAGACGTTGGTGCAGGAGGTGCTCCACCCTGCCGTGCTCACCCAGACGTAGCGACCGCCGATCAGCTGGATCGAGGTGACCCCGAAGGTAGCGTCGCGCGGAGCCTGCGCCCTCAGATGAGCTGACGTGGACGTATCCGTTCTGCAGTCCGTCGCCGATGTCGCTGCCTGTGACTGCAGTCGTATCGGCTAATCCGATGGTGCCAAGGCTGCTGATCGACTGATCTAAAGGTCACCCAGGGTTGGGGCAGCGGGTGGGCAGCGGGCCGGGACTGAGCCCTTGGCGGGCGGGTATATCAAGGAGCGCGCTGACCCTCGCAACATCGAAGCGCTTTCTCTGAGGGTGTGTCCCGAACATCCAGTCCACCAGCTCATTGACTCGAGGGTGGCTCCTCCAAGGCCAGCAGTGCCTCGAACGCCGCCGGCTCGAGTGGCCGACTGAAGAGGTAGCCCTGGGCGAGGTCGCAGTTGCGTTGCCGGAGGTAGGCCGCCTGCGCCGCGGTCTCCACTCCTTCGGCGACCACCTTGAGGCCGAGCACGCGGGCCATGTCGAGGATGCTCTCGGCCAAGGTTGAGCCCGGGTCTGCCGCGGCCAACTCATCGACGAACGTCTTGTCGACCTTGAGCGTGTCGAAGGGCAGCGCACGGAGGCGCGCGAGCGCCGAGTAGCCGGTGCCAAAGTCATCGATGGCCAGCTTGAGGCCCAGTGCTTTGAGCGCCTGTAGGGTCGTCAGCGCGTCGTCGGACTCGGCGATGGCCACGCCCTCGGTGAGCTCGAGCTCCAGGTTGGCGGCGGGAAAGCCGGTGTCGAGAAGTGTCTGCGCGACCGAGTTGACGATGTCGAGGCTCTGGAGATTGCTCCCGGAAAGGTTCACCGCCATGCGCATGGCGGGAAAGCCCGCCGCGCGCCACGCCTGGCCCTGCTCGCAGGCACGGCGCAGCACCAGGGCGTCGATGTGGGTCGCCAGGTTGAGCTCCTCCGCGACGGCGATGAAGACCACCGGGCTGATCGGTCCGCGGCTCGGATGGTGCCAGCGCGCCAGCGCTTCCGCTCCGACGATCGCGTCCGTCTGCATATCAACAACCGGCTGGTAATTGACGGTGATGTTGCTGGCGGCGATCGCATCGCGAAGGTCCTCACCGAGCTGCAGTCGGTCAACCAAGTCGGAGCGCATCTCCGATACGAAGACCTTGCACTGTGACTTGCCTTGACGCTTGGCGAAGTACATTGCGAGGTCGGCGTCGGCAAGCAACGTATTCGGTCTGGGCGAGCCCGACACCGCTGACGAGATGCCGACGCTGACATGGCCGGTGACGTCTTTCCCATCCAGGTTGAGGGGCTCTCGTAGCTTGGCGACGACGCGTTCTGCCGCCGCCAGGGCCGGGACTGCGCCGGTGCCAGGGAGAAGTACGGCGAACTCATCACCGCCGATGCGGGCGACCGTGTCCTCCGGACGGAAACAGCTCACCAATCGCTGCGCCATGGTAACGAGGAACCGGTCGCCCGCTTGGTGACCGAGGGTGTCGTTGATCCGCTTGAAGTCGTCGACATCCAGGTAGAGGACACTGTTGTAATGCTTGCGCCTGCCGGTCACGGCGGCGACCTCCATGCGCTGACGGAAGAGCTCGCGGTTGGCGAGCCCTGTGAGCGGGTCGTGGAGCGCCTGGAAGGTCAGCTGTTGCTCGTACTCGTGGCGTTCGCTGACGTCGCGGATATTGAGGACGATCCCGTCGACGGCTGGATGGCCGAGGCGGTTGGTCATCCTTCCCGAGACGTGGCGCCAGTCGCCGGTCGGGAGGCGCAGCCGCGCCTCCACGCCAGCAGTACTTCCGATGCCGCCGGTGCTGACTTCGGTCCAGGCCTCTGTGACACGGGCGAGGTCCTCCGGGTGAACGATGTCGCCGAGGCGTGCCGCGTCCAACTCGATGCCGAACTGCTCGCGAAATGCGGGCGTGGCGAAGGTCACTCGAAGGTCGCGGCTGATGACCAGAATGTCGTCGCTGGCGTTCTCCACCAGCGCCAAGAGACGCTCATTCGCCTGTTGGAGCTCGACCTGGGCGGCGTATCGCTGCGCACTCTCCTCGAGCAACCGTCCATTGAGCTCCGTGAGCTCCGCGGTGCGGGCAGCCACACGCTCGTCGAGCAGGTCCTGAGCGGCTTGCAACTCCTCGGCAAGCATGTTGAGACCGACGATGATCGCGTCAAGGTCGTCGTCGGCCCCCAACACGTTGGCCCGTGCGGAGAACTCGCCAACGGCCAACCGGGTAAGCAGCGCGAGCGCCTCCGCTATGGCGTCCTCATCGACCTGGGCACCGCGATCGGTGACGCCGATGGTCAGCGGAAAGACGTCAGCCATGCCACGGCATCCGGCTCCGACCGGAACATGCGCATTGGCGCCTGCGACTTGCGCAGTCCGATGAAGAAGTTGGCCATCATGCGCGTGACAGCGGATCCGGTGAGCTCTAATCCGTATGGTCAATTCCCCCCAATCGCGTCACTCCCGCCACACAACCGCAACGCAGCGCACTACTATTCAGCCTGACGCGAAACACTCGGCTGTCGTGCTGTCAGCCGGTTCGCGGTAGGGGATGGGTCTTCCGTGGTCTCGATCAGACCGGTGACGGCAGCCGGAAATCTCGGCTGCGGGTTCGTTGGGGAGGACAGCACGTCCTCTCTTGGTGCCAGCTGCGTCTGCAGCGCCTCGTGCATTGCCGACGGTGACTACTCCGTCACGAACGACGAGCCGTCCACGCTCATTGAGCGGCGGTGAGCTGCCGAACGGTGCGCCTGAGCATCACACGACACATTGCCTGATATGAACGCGCGTCGATCCCGCGGGACGACGTAGCCACCGAAGAACTGTCGATACGAAAGCGAAAGGGGGACACGTGAAACGGATCAGAATCGCCCTTGCGGTCGCGACGCTGGGGCTAGCCGCTATCGTCGGGAGCTCAACGACGGCGCGAGCCGGCAGCGGCTGCCCCGCACCCGGCGGTGGAATGTGCGACTTCAACTGGTCTGGCTACGCCGCAGTTGCGACGGCGAGGTTCACTTCTGTGACCGGAAAGTGGGCGGTGCCAAGCGTTACCTGCCAGGGTCTGCCGACCGAAGGGGTGATGACGTGGGTGGGCATGGACGGCTTCCAGGTTGGTAACAACACGGCGGAGTCCGGCGGCACGTTCGCGCAGTGCAATCAGGGTCAGCCGACCACCTACGACGCCTATTGGTTCATCGAACCCGGTGGCGTGATCACATCCCTCTATCAGGTATATCCGGGTGACCAGATGCAAGCGACAGTCGCGTACGTCAGCGGCAAGTTCAAGATCACTGTCGCCGATCTGAACAAAGGGCACAAGCAGACCAAAACGGTCTCCGAGGTGTGCGCGCCCGGTTGTCAGCGCCAATCTGCAGAGTGGATCGCTGAGGTGCCGTTTGACAACATCACTCAGGGCAATCTCCCGGAGTGGAACGCTCCCGGTAACAAGCTGGGGTTCTCCGCGTGTTTCGCGACTGCTGGAGGCAAGAAGCTCGCCATCGGCGGGCTAGTTAACTACCCGATCGCGGTCTGGGACTCGAGTCAAAACGTACTCGCGTTGCCGACTGTTCTTGGGTCAAAGGGTCAGGGGTTTACCGACCTGTGGGAGGACGAGAACTAAGCAATGAACACAAATCCACAACGCAAGGCGCTTTTGACAACGCGCGCAAGCTGGCAGGGCTCGTCGCGCTCGCAGCGCTCATTCCAGCAGCGGCGTTCGCCGCCACCGCAGTGACAACCCCACCAGGACCCTACACGGCGTGTTCGAGTTCGAAAGAGGTGCTCACGGTCGAGGTCAAGGGTAAGTGTCCCAGCGGGACCGTTCAGGTAACGATCAATGCCCAGGGCGTCCCCGGTGCAACCGGTGCCCAAGGACCCTCTGGACCGCAAGGTCCTCCCGGGCCCACAGGACCCCCGGCGAGCGCGTCGGGGGATGTGGTGGTTACTAGCACCACCATGACCGGGGGTTCGGGCGGGAACGGCGTGCCGGGCGGGACATACCAGTGGTCGATCGCGCTGTGTCCAAGCCCGGGAGAGAGCTATGCGGTTGGTGGTGGCTCGAGCCTTGCCAACGTCCCGACTGACGGCAGCGCCGAAGCCGGCTTCACCTTAGAAGAATGACAGCCGCACGACATTGGGACATTGGGCGGAACGGACGCCACCGGATGGTATTCGGACTACCAGGCCAATGGCTACCAGTATCCGAATGGCCCGGCCAATTGGACTGTTACGACCTGGGTTATTTGCTCGTTCTGAGAGATTAGGAGAACCATGAGTATTCGACCATACCTTGCTACCGCAGGCGCGGCCGCCGCTACGGCGCTGTTGATTGGCTCTGCCATCGCTGGCCTCGCCGCCTCCAATGCGACCCCACACGGGTCATTAAAGGCCAGCACAAACTTCGTCAGCATTCCGGGCGACGGACCCGGGGGGTGCGTGGAGAGTGGTCCGACCGGCGACGTCGTGACCTGTCATGTGACGTTGTCGAACCCGAAGTCCTCAAACGGGGCGGCAATAACGTGGGCGGTCGTCGGAACCCCGAGCGATACCGACACTGTGACGCCATCAAGTGGCACGCTTGGTGTCGGAAAGTCCGTCAAGGTGACCATGGTCACGGGTTGCTATGCGTGGTCCGCTTTCGACTTCCTCGACACGTCGACAGGCCTCTCCGGTGCACCCGTCATGTTCACCTGCGGCTGAGCGGAACTCTGAGGGAGGGCGAGCGAGCCCTCCCTCGTCAATATGTCGCGTCTGCGATTCGCAACTTGATAACGAGTTAGCGCTGTGGAGGTATTACTTTCGCTGGGCTCTATGCTTCAACAATGCCAGTTGGCGCTCGCCTGATTCGCCTCGCGCGGGATGGCACGTGTGAGCACTGCAGTCGCGGAGTTGTCACTGGTGAGATGGCTTGGTGGACGAGGGGCAAGCCGACTGTAACCTGCCTTGTGTGCCTCCCCGCCGCGGGCGAGCAAGCGCTCCAGATCGCTGACACGCTCGGACCGGCCGCTTCGGACGTACTGCCTGAGGCCTCACCGGCGCTGCTCGTTACTTCCGACGGAGGATCCTCAATCGACGAAGGCCTGGGAGCGTGGCTCGATTGGCGAGAGCAAGGTCGCCAAGACGCTCGCCAAGCTCAACCAGGACGACATCGTCGTCCTTCACGACCGAAGGGTTGCTGGCACCCACGGAAACATCGATCACCTCGTGATTTGCCCGTCCGGCATTCTCGTTGTCGACAGCAAGCGATACGCGGGTCAGGTCCATACGAAGGACGTCGGTGGGCTCTTAGCTCGCCGAGACATACATCTGTTTGTAGGACGTCAATAGTGCACGCCCCTCGCGGCGGCGATGAAGTGGCAGGTGGCCGCAGTTCAGGCCGCAATTGAGGGCAATCCAACTCCGGTGCGGCCCGTCCTCTGTTTCATCGACGCAGAATGGCCATTGTTCGGGGGACCAACGGAGTTCCAAGGGGTGCTCATCGAATCCGATCGATCACTCCGCCGACGTGCTACCGAAGCAGGCGAGCTGGACGCCGAGGAGGTCTGTCAGATCGCCATGGTTCTAGCCCATCGCCTCCCAGCCTCTGCATGAGCATCCGAAGCGCGTGAGCCTCGACATTCGGTTCGCACAGGGATCTCTCTGATGCTCCCGGCGATGACCGACGGCGATCACTAAGATTCGAGCGCGCCGTCGGCATCGACTAATACGAAATTGCGCGCTGCTACGCGCGGCCGATAGCGCGAGCTGTGCAAGGGATTTGAGTCAGTGTCTCTAGCGTCGGATATTAAACGATTCGCTTGTTGTGATCGCCTGCGAAGGGCCAGAATTGGGTCGCTCGAGTCAATGACTGCGCCGCGCCTTCACGCTGCATCATTCGGTTGTCGGCGCGACGGCGTCGATCACGAAAGCCAGCCAGAAGGCCTCGTCGAGCCACGCGTCGTAGCGTCCTGACGCACCGCCATGGCCGGCTCCCAAATCGGTCTTGAGCAGGATGGCGGCGTTGCCGTCGTCAAGCTCGCGTAAGCGAGCGACCCATTTCGCCGGTTCCCAGTAGCCGACGCGTGGATCGTTGAGCCCGGCCGTGACGAGGAGCGCGGGATGCACGGCGCGGGCGACATTATCGTACGGGGAGTAGCCGCGCATGTACTGGTACGTGGCGGCGTCCTCGGGGTTCCCCCACTCCTCGTACTCGTTCACCGTCAGTGGTAGGCTCGGGTCGAGCATGGTGGTGAGACAGTCGACGAACGGGACCTGAGCAACCACGGCGGCGCCCAGATCGGGCCGCAGGTTAACGGCGGCTCCCATCAGTAGTCCGCCAGCGCTGACGCCGCGGATCGCCAGTCGCTCGTGGTTAGTGAAAAGCTGCGCGACCAGGTGGTCGGCACAGGCGCAAAAATCAGTGAAGCTGTTGCGCTTGTTGAGAAGCTTACCGTCCTCGTACCAGTGCCTTCCCAGTTCGCCACCACCACGCACGTGGGCGATTGCATAAATGAAGCCGCGGTCAAGCAGGCTCAGCCTTTGGGAGTTGAAGGTCGGATCGACGCAGGATTCGTAGGACCCGTAGCCGTACAGCAGCGCCGGCGCATTGCCGTCCAGCTCAACGTCGCGCCGGTGGACGTACGAGATGGGCACTCTCACGCCGTCGGCGGCAAGAGCCCAGAGCCTCCCGCTCACAAAGTCGGAGGGGTTGTATCCCCCGAGAACCGGCTGCTCCTTGACGAGCGTACGCTCGCGCGAATCCATGCCGTAGTCGACCGCCGAGACCGGGGTCACCAGCGACGTGTATGCGAAGCGGAGCGTGTCTGTGTCCCACTCCGGATTGGGTCCGAATGTAGCTGTGTACACAGGCTCGGGTTGGTCGATGACGTGGGACTCCGCATCGCTCAGCCGTAGGACGCTGAGCCTCTGCAGCCCATCAGCGCGCTCAGTCAGAACGGCGTGCCGGGCGAAGAGATCCACACGCTCGAGCTTGATTCCATCACGGGGCGGGATGTACTCCCGCCAGTGGGCACGGCCAGGCGATCCGAATGGCGCTGTCATCAAGCGGAAGTTGACCGCCTCATCATTGGTCACGATGAACAGCCTGTCGCTGTGGTGATCAACCGAATACTCGATGCCCTGTCGGCGTGGCTCGACCACCACAAACTCGCCGGTGGGATCATCGGCACGCAGCAGATGCACCTCGCTGCTGACGCGGCTGTTCAACGATATGGCGATGACATCCCGGCTTCGCGTGAGCGCCACAGATGCGAAGAACCGTTCGTCGGCTTCCTGGTAGAGAAGTGCATCCGCGTCGCACGCATCGCCGACGTGGTGACGCCATACCTGCCACGGACGCATAGCGGCATCGGTGCGCGTGTAGAAAACGTAGTTGGCGTCGCTCGACCACGCGAGCGAATAGTAGACGCCATCAATAACGTCAGGAAGATCCGCGCCGGTAATGAGGTCGCGGAACCGCAAGCTATGGAGCTCGCCCCCGCTGAAGTCGACGCTGTACGCGAACAGGGCGTGGTCCGGGCTTACCACGGCGTCGGCGAGGTGGAAATACGTGTGACCGGCGGCTACAGCATTCTCGTCGAGCAGGATCTGTTCGCCGCCGCCGGCGAGCCGGCGACGACAGTGCATCGCATACTGGCGGCTTTTGAGAGTGCGCGTGTAGTAGACGTATGGGCCATGACGGATGGGCGCGCTCGTGTCGCTCTGCTGCACGCGGGCCACGATCTCCGAGTAGACGCGTTCGCGTAACGGGCCGAGGTGCGCGAGCGCCCGTTCGGTCCATGCGTTCTCGGCCTCGAGGTGGGCGATGACAGCTGGATCGTCCCTGTCACGCAGCCAGGCATACTCGTCGATGCGCTCGTCGCCGTGGGCGCGCTGCACGACCGGGTGGCGGGCTGGGATCGGCGGGGAGGCGCTGTGCACGTGAGAGGAATTCGAACAATAGCGTTCTGGCTGCCCTAGCCGCTCCTTTCCAAGCGAATGCTCGCCGATAAGCGTGAAATGCCGGTGCCGCTGTGGATGGTCCACCACACGGCTTCAAAGCCGCAACCGGGGCGGGAACTGCAAAGTCAGGTCCTCGCGTCGCTGTTCCACCCTCGTCGGCGGTGGCCAATTGGGCGGTCGACACGTCTCGGAGAACGGCAACGTCGACGCCTACAGCCTCAGTTGAAGGTGCGCTTCACATGTGCGTCGGCCGTTTGGAGTGCCGCGCCGCACCGTGCCGTCGCTTGCGCGGGAGAGGCACCTCAAGTCATCCTTCAACAGTTCGGTGAACGGCAGCGAATCGTCATCCGTTGCGCGCTCTCGTGCAGCGGTGCGCGCTCCGGACCTGAGGCGCAGCACGCACCGAGGCGCATCGCCCTCGGTCGCCAAGGATGCTCGCGCCACGGCATCCGGCGGCGCGCTCCCGTCCACGCCATGACCATTGACAAACTCCTATCGATGGGGCGCGCAATCGCTGGCGCGCTCGAGGCATGCGGGTCGTCGGTCACCTGCAGACAGACGACACGTCGCGCACGGGTTATCCCGCTGGCGCGAGCGCTCTCTCGGACGCCATCGGCAGACGGACGGCGAAACACGGAGATCCTGCTTCGTCGTCATACCATGCGTCACCCCCTTGGGCAAGCGCCAACCCCCGCACAATAAACAATCCGAGTCCGATACCCCCCGGCTTCTCGGCTCCCCCCGGACGGGAGAACTTCTCGAAGAGCCGCGTGCGCATGTCGGCACTCACACCGGGACCAGCGTCGCGCACGCAGATAATCACGCCCTCTTCTGCAACCGCGGTGTCAATCCTGATCGGCGGACGACCGTGGCGAAGTGCGTTCGAGATGTAGTTGTTGAGGATTTGGACGAGGCGAACACGATCGGCCCGGACGAACAGTCGCGGACCACTGGTCTGGATGCCCGCAGCATCCGCCGGCGTGAGCGAGCCGGTGATTGAGGCGATCGTGGCCTGAACATCGACTACTTCGAGATGCATCGTCATCGAACTTCCATCCAGACGCGCAGCGGTCAGGAGGTCGTCGATCAGCCGAGCAAGACGTTCCCCATGAGCAGCAATCGCGGCCAAGGCATGGGCGTCGCGTGGCGACGTCAAACCGCCCTCGCGGTCGTCCCTGAGCGCTTCCGCGTAGCCACGGATGAGCGAGACCGGCCCACGCATTTCGTGAGCAGTCACGGAGAGGACCTCTGCGAGGCCGTCGCTTGCACTCCTCAGCGCCACATTGGCTTCGGTGATGATTCGCGCCGCGACCTCCCGCTCCACTTGAGCCTGACGTCTGGCCGTGTGGTCACGGGTGACCTTCGCAAAGCCGACCAGCACGCCGTCTCGTTTCATTGGGGTGATGACCACATTGGCCCAGAACTGGGTCCCGTCCTTGCGAACCCTCCATCCCTCTTCTTCGTAACGTCCGGTTGCGGCAGCCTGCTCGAGTTCCTGTTCGGGATGTCGTGCCGCCTGCGCTTCCGGTGTATAGAACACCCGAAAGTGCTGACCGATGATCTCACTCGCTGCATATCCCTTGATCCGCTCAGCCCCCGGATTCCAGCTTGAGATCACGCCGTTGGGATCGAGCATGAACAGTGCGTAGTCAACCACCGCATCGACGAGGAGTCGAAACTGTTGCTCCGAGGCCATGAGCGCATCCATGGTTCGTCGCTGTTCCGAGAGGTCTTGGACTTGGAGAAAGAGGTACAGGGGCCGGCCCGCCGAGTCTCGAATCGGGGCGACGGTACTGAGCACCACTTGTGGCGCATGGTTCCGGATGATCACGTGTTCGAGCTGACTCAGACGACGATCTCGCTTTACAACCGTGTCGAAGGCGTCGTTGAGAGCACGAGCCTCGATCGGTGCCAGGAGCTCGGCGTATCGCTTGCCTACGAAGTCTTCGCCAGGTCCACCGAGGAGCCCGGCCATCGCCCCGTTGAGGCGCACGAACCGTCCGTTGAGGGTCAGCGTTGCCATACCAATCGCGGCTTCGTCGAATGCAGCCCGGAAGCGCTCGATCTGGTCATCAAAGACCGCTGCTTCCGCTCGTTCGGCGGTGTCGTCGACATCCGCTGCGGGGACGGGCCCAGCGATTGACGATGCGCCCATTAGATCAAGGAGTGCAGCGGCGAGCACCTTGAGCGAGGTGCCCTTGTCATAGAAGCCCACGGCGCCAAGGGCACGGACCTGTTGCTCGACATCTGAGCCCTCGAAACCCGAAAAGACAACCACACGCGTCCGGGGAGAGGCCTCTCGGATGAGCGGGAGCGCTTCGATGCCGTCCATTTCCGGCATGGAGATATCCAGGAGCAGCAGGTCGGGCTGATGCGCGCGCGCCAGGTCGATTGCTTCGCGGCCGTCCCCGGCCTCAGCGACGACCTGCACGACACCGGAACCTTCAAGACGCAGCCGCACGAGATCGCGCACGTCTGTGGAGTCGTCGACAAGGACGACCCGCCACGGAGTAGGCACTCGGGTACTCCTTGAGGTCCTGATACTCATATCTTATGTCAGCGTTGCTAGCCGGTGCCCACTACTCAGTCTATGTCTCCGTGAGTTCAGGCCGCATATACTAGCATCGAAGTCGTATGATGTGATAGCCTTGCTATCAGGTCAGCTTTTGAAAGCTGTTGCCCACGGATCCGGTTCGGCTAGGAGGGACCAGCGTCCTCACATCTTGATGGGTTCCTATCATCAACAACATTCGGAGGCAGGCGACATGTGCACGAGCTGCGGCTGCGGCGAGGCCAATGTGCGGCATCACGACGGCGACATCACCTACGAAGATCTCGTGAAGGCGGCGTCTGACGCGGGGATTGACCCCGAGACGGCGGCCGACAACATTCACACCTCCGCCAAACAAGCTCGCGACGGCGGCGCCTCGACCGAGTAGCTACCGGAGGGGGTGGGGTTCGCCGCGGACCCACCCCCACCTCATCGCGTATTCCAGTACTGCGGGTGACGATGTGAAGCACGATGCATTCCTTCCCAAACGCGCCTCGGTTGGATCGTTCGCGCCCGGAAGAGCAGCCGCAGCGCGTGCGGCGCGCAACAGCCCTGCAGTGAGGGCACTGGCCCGAGCGGGTCTCGCTGCTCGCGGACTCACTTACCTGATCATCGCCTCGATCGCGGCCCAAACTGCATTGGGTGGGACGGCTCAAAGCGCCGACCAGCATGGTGCGCTCGAGGATGTCGCATCGCGTCCCTTCGGTCGGGTGCTGCTCATTGCTATGGCTGCGGGCTTCGCTGCCTATGCACTCTGGCGTTGGTCCGTGGCTACCGTCGGCGGTGTCGGCGCTGGTGCAGAGTCTCGGGCCAAGCAGTGGGCTCAACGGCTCGGAGCGCTGGCGATGGGTTTCGTCTACGCGGGTCTTTGCATCAGCACCATTCTCGTGGTCACGGGTCGACCGACATCGTCGACCGCGCAACAGCAGCAAAGCGCGACCGCCCGGCTGCTTGCGCTCCCTTTCGGGCGTGTACTCGTGTTCGCCATCGGCGCCGGCATCGTCGTCGGCGGAGGCATCGTTGTCTGGAGAGCGCTTACCCGAAGGTTCGAGAAGAAGCTGGCGACAGAGAAGTTGGGATCGCGGGTGCGACCTTGGGCGATCGGTTTCGGCATTGCGGGCAACGGCGCAGGGGGGGTCGTGCTCGCCCTGGTTGGGATCTTCTTGATCCAAGCGGTCGCTGCCAACAATGCTCGCGCTTCCAAGGGACTTGACCAGACACTGCGCACCGTTGCTCACGCACCTTTTGGTCGTGTGCTGCTAGTCATCGTCACGGCCGGTCTGGTGGCTTATGGTCTGTACTCGTTCGTGGAGATGCGCTATAGACGGGTCTGACGCCGGACCGCCCGGGCCGGCCGGCGGGGGATTGGCGCCCGACATCGTGATCCTGTGTTCTCACTGAACTTCGTCAGCCAGCGTCAAGGGCCATTAATGCTGGACGTCGGCGTGCGAACAGAGCCGACCCGCGCTTGCAAGCGGGCAAGGTGTAGCCGTGGGTACCGCCGGGTACTTCTTTAGCCGGGCCGCTCCGTCGGCCAAGATTCACCTGAGGAGTGACGGTGCCTGTTTTCCTTCGCTGGTTGCTCGTGGACATCATCGTTATACGTCTCTTGCGGCATCGCCGACGCCGCCGCTATACGGATCGGTCCTACCCAGTGCGATCGCAGCAGTACAGCCGCTCGGCCGGGCGCGTCTACGGCCCAGCGGCCAGAAATTCCCGATATGCCCGCCGCAGACGGTTCTCGAGTTGCTCCGGTTGCCTGGTGCTGATCGCCGCCGTGACGCTCGGAATCGTCTTCTTGGGGATACTCGCGCACTGGGCGTGATAGACATGACACGACATCCGCGATTGCGGCGAGGGGCACAGCTCGTAGCTCGCCACGCGACCCGTGTCCGCCGTGTTGGAGATAATGCCAAATTAGCCGCTGCGACGTGTGGCCGTTGGCGAGCGTCGACAAGCGAAAGGAGGCCTTGCGTCCGGCAGCGAGAAGGAGACAGGACGCTTGATACCGCACGTATACGCGATCAACTCAAAGCCATCTTTCGCAAATCCCGTGTCGCTGTTGCATAGGATCTTATTCCAGCCACGTAACGAGACGGTTCTATGTCCGACACCGTACGGACGCGTGTCGCAGCTCGTTCGCACAGTCGTGGTGGCAGATGAACTCAAGAGTGCAGGACCCGTCGAGTGGAACGCAGTTCGCCGCGTTTCTCGGGGCGGGCTGGACGCAATCGTCGGCGTTGATACAGATGGGGCGATCGTTCTGGTCAATACAAGAGCCGGGTCGCTCATTAGTTACAGCCGAAACGAACTGCTCGGCCGCCCCGCAGACATCCTTGTGCCAGACGGCGTTCGAGGGGTCCACCCCGCCCATCGTGCGTCGCACCTCCGAAACCCGCAAAGGCGGCCGATGGGTGCCGGCATGGAGCTAGCCGGCGGGAGGATGGATGGAAGGGAGTCTCGCGCCGAAATCTCGTTGGCATCGATCGAGTTCGACGGCCGGCGCATCGTCTCCGCCGCGATTCGGGACGTCAGCGAACGCAAGCGCGCCGAGGCCAAGTTTCGAGGCCTTCTCGAGGCTGCTGCGCGAACTGTGTCGCAGCGACGTGGGAGTGCACACTCGTCAGGTTGCAAGTGTGTCTAGAGTGACGACGCTCCTGCCCAACGTCACGCAACAGGTGGGCACCGGTAGCGCGAGTACGGTGGCGTGTTGACGTGCGACAGTGCCGACCCCGTCGTTGAGCTGGTAGATACCTGCCGGCATGCGGTTGACTTGGAGTTGACCGCCGAGGCAATTCCGCACATCGTGTGGATGACGGGGCCCGACGGCCTGACGGAATACTTCAATCGGCGTGGCACTGACTACACCGGCCTGCCAGCGAGCGCCAACTACGGCTGGGAGTGGGTGAATCTCATTCACCCCGACGACGCGGACAGCGCCCGGCGGGGCTGGGGGCATGCAATTCGGACCCAGACGTCATTCCGGATGGAGTATCGGATCCGACGCTACGACGGCGAATTCCGCTGGCACGCGTTCCGCGGCGACCCTCTTCTCGATCCTAATGGGCATGTAATCAAGTGGATCGGGACTGCCACCGACATCGAGGACGCGAGACGAGCACAGCGCTCACTGGAGCGCTCAGAGCGGGAGGCAGCCGAGCTTGCAACGTTGCTTGACACACTCCAGGAGACAGCTCCGATCGGGATTGGCTTCGTCGACCGCGACTTCCGCCTGATCCGCGTCAACGCCGCCCTCGCCGAGGTGAACGGCGCGTCGGCGGAGTCGCACGTCGGCCGACTGGTGAGTGACGTGATCCCCGAAATCTGGCCGAAGGTGGCTTCGCTGTACCACCACGTGCTCGACACCGGCGAACCTGTCGTTAACCAAGAGGTCAGCGGTCTCACCGCAAGCGATCCCAGCCGTTCCCACCATTGGCTGACGAGTTACTATCCAGTCCCCCTCGGCGGCGAGATCATCGGAATCGGGATCATCGTCGTGGACGTCACTGAGCGCAAGGAGGCCGACGAGGCGCGCGACCGGCTCACCCATGCCGCCGTGGCGGCTATGGCCGCCACCGTGGAGGCGAAGGATCCGTACACGGCGGGCCACGAGTTCCGGGTCGCCGATATCTCCGCAGCCATCGCCCGCGACCTCGGGCTTCGCGAGTTCGATATCGAGGGCATCACACTTGCCGCGCAGATCCATGATCTCGGCAAGATCGGCGTCCCGGCAGAGATTCTTGCCCGCCCCGGTCAGCTACGCGCAGCCGAGTTCGACCTCGTCCGCACGCATTCTCAAATCGGATTTGACATCGTCAAGGGCATCGACTTCCCCTGGCCTGTGGCCGAGATGATCCTGCGCCACCACGAGCGCTGCGACGGCAGTGGTTACCCGGACGGACTCCGGGGGAACAAGATCGTCCTCGGAGCTCGCATTATCGCCGTCGCCGACACGGTGGAGGCGATGGCGTCACACCGGCCCTACCGCGCAGCCCTCGGGCTCGATGCGGCGCTCGCTCAGATTCAGGATGGGAGAGGAACTCTTTTCGATGCGGACGTTGTCGACGCGTGTGTCACGCTCTTCCGAACAGGGAGGCTCAGCCTCGGTGAGCGACTCAATGCAACCGCAGTGCGGCGGCCAGCGCCGTGAGGTCATCAAAACCGTAGACGTCCTCGTCTATAGGTGTTGGCGAGGTTGCGCAACCGGTGGCCGCTTCTAGGGAGCGCCGAAGGGCCTAGGCCGCGTCCGGAAACGTCCCTTGAAGGCGTGCTCCCGGATAAGGCGAAGTGTTCGCTATGCGCCGGTGGGCTGGACGGGAACGTCCCACCGCGCGCAACCACAGCCGCTGTGAGCGTGACGGTCCACACAACTGCATGAAGGGTCAACGTCCCAGAGAGGCCAGGCAAGCGTGGTCGAGCTCGACGGCGTGAAGGATCTAACCCGACGACACACCATAGAAGGCAGAATCGCCTGCGCCACCTCCTGGCGTACGGGCTTATGCCCTGGGGCACAACCTGTGCTAATGCCACATTACCTGATGCTACGTGCGACCGAAAAGACCGATGAAGGCTGCGATTTACGCTAGCATGATGCTGCCCCATCCGCCGACGCTACCCGGCAGATGGTGGGCAGTCTTGCGTTCACTCGCACTGACTGACTCACAGGCTTCGGCACCGAACACAACGTAAGGCGGTCATCCAGGCTGCAGGGGTAGCCCACGGTGCATGCTCGATAACAAGGCACCTCAACTCGGCTGCACGGCGTCCATCGTGACCGTGCAGAGTGCGGTGCTGTTGTGCGAGCTGACTGCGAGCCCTTGGAGCATGGGTCCGGAAACACTGAGAGTCACAGTCGAACCTGGGACGAGCGTCCACGTCGCGCCATCGGCCGACGTGTACGCTGTGAACGTCGTCCCGCTTCGCTCCACCCTGAGGTACGCCGGGACGGTGCCGGACACTGTGTCGATCCGGTTGTCCTGTCCTCCCTGCGCCGTGCGGTCCTGGACGACGATGCCCTGACCCGGAGTCACGAGCAGCATATAGGCAATCGCGCCAGGATCCGTGCTCGCACGGATCATCACTCCTGCCTTGGCCCAGGAGTTGGTGTCGGCCTGCGAGATCACGTGCGCGCTCATCGTGCCGCTGCCCGCAAGCGACTGGTAATCGAACTGGAACTGGTCGGCCGTGCCGTGGATATCGCTCCCCGCGCCCGCAATGGTCCATGTGCCGCCGCTGGACGTTGCGCTGCCCGCAACTGCAGGGCTGCCGATGTCCTGGCATGTCCATCCGCTGGGGCACGTGGGCGGCGGGGGACCCGACGTGCCATTGACGACGACATTGTCCATGTCAACGCTGCTCAGCACGGCATTCGTGTGTGCTGTCACGGCAAGACCTTCGAAGGCGTTGGAAGGCATGGTCAGCGTCTTGGTAGATCCCGGGATCAATGTCCACGTCATCCCGTCTGTGGACGTGTATGCCGTGTAGGTGCTCCCAGCGCGGGCGACCTTGAGATACGTGGGTACTACCCCACCAACCTTGACCGTGCTCGTGGTACCTCCGGTCGCGGTCCGATAGGCGACGAGGATGCCATTGCCGGGTGTGAGCAGAGCCGAATACTCAACCGACCCGGGGTCGGTGCTCGCGCGCAGCATCACGCCCGTCTTCGCCCATGCGTTGGTGTCGGTCTGCGATGTGACGTGGGCGCTGATGTTGCCGTTACCGGTCAACGTCTGCGCCGCGAAGAAGAACTGGTCGCCCGTGCCGTTGATATCGTTGCCGTCGCCTTGGAGAGTCCAGGCGCCGCCGGGACTCATAAGGGCACTGCCGGGTGCTGAGACAGCCCCGATATCGCCACACATCCATGGCGACGGACAGGGGATCGGTAGCGGCGCCGGCGGTTGGCTCAGTGTCAGCGCTGTGGAGTCGAATGTCGCGGTGCTGGTCGACGCACTGGTGTCGGATGCGACGGCGAAGCCAACCAAAGGCGTCGGGCCGAGCGCTGGACTCGCCGACGATCCGGCCAGCGGCTGCCAGAAGGAACCATCCGTTGACGTATAGGTTGTGAACGTCCCCCCGGAGCTCGCGATCCAGAGGTATGCGGGCGGCGACCCGCCCGTGGTGGTCAGCAGTGTCGTCTCACTGCCCTGCGAGGCACGGTCGAGAACTTCGAGTCCACCACCCGGCGTCGTGACCGCCCCATAGAACGGCGAACCCGGGTCCGTCGTCGCGCGGATGATGAGGCCGGCCTGTGCGCCAGTGCTGGCGCTGGTCTGCGATGCGAGGCGCGCGGTGACGCCGGTCCCCGCTGGCAGGGTCTGCGACAGAAGGTCGAACGAATCGCTGGTGCCGCCAAGGCCGGTCCCGCCACCGTTAATGGTCCATGTTCCTGTGCTGGTTGAGAAGGATTGGCTCCCAACCGTCGACGGGCTCCCGATATCGGCACCGCTCCATCCGCTCGCGGAGTCGTCAGTCCACATCACCCGGCTCTGGTTCGACACGAATGGGTTCGCGTCGGAGGCGACGGTGGCGACGACGACATCCTCGCCCTGCCCGGTGCCCACGTAGGAGAACGATGCCCGTCCGTTTGTATCGGTTGTTCCGCTGCCGCTCTGTCCCGCATCGGGGCCGCTGATCACCTTGAACGTAACCTGAGCGTTGGGCAGGGCAAAACCGCTGCCGTCAAGCACGGCGGCTGTCTCGGTGACCGGCTGGCCGCCGAAGATCGTTGCCATGTTTGGGCTGAGTGTTACGGCGGCGTTGTCGGTGGCGGTGGAGCCGATTCGCCGCCACTGGATCGACTCATTCCGGCCTGCGGGGCAGGCGCCCGAGTCGATGCCGCCCGTGTCGATCACGTGCGTGGCGTCGGTCAGAGTCGTTACCACACCGGCGATCGTGAACGCCACGGTGGGCGCACCGGGCAGCGGCGTGCAGTTGCCATGCGGTGTGTCGCTGCTGTCGAAATTGTCGTACTTGGGATTGTCGCCGGATGGATTCTCGGCCAGGATGACGCTCTTTCCCGCCGGCACGGTGAACGAGCCCCAGAGGTTGTACGTCTGCCCGCCCGTTTCACCGGGTCGCACGGCGACGCTAACGTTGCTCACGACGACCGCCGTGGGTCCGGGGTTGTCGAGACGCACAGCCCCCGTGTCGTAGCACTGCGTGACCGATCCGCACTCGGCGGACTGTGGACTCGTGTTTCCGATAAAGATCGTGTTTGGCGACCCGTTCCACGGAACGGGAAACGCCGCGGACGGCGTCGGGCTATCTCCGACGTTCTCGGCATATCCGACGGATACGGTCAGCCCGTCCACGGACGACACGGTTCCGGCGGCGGCGGCTCGAAGCGGCGATGCGATCCCGACCCCGACGGTAGCGAAGACAGCAAAGCCCGTCCCAAGGGTCGCGAGAGATTGTCTCCAGCCCCTTCGCTGCATGTCAGTCCCCCCTGCACCGCTCTCCATCACATGGCGGGCCGCCCGTCAGTGTGGCAGCTTTGCGTGATGCAATACAATCTCGGCATCTGAGGGATACAGGGGCGGGCGACCGGAGGGGATCATGGGGGACGCCAACACTGGTGGGCAGTCGCGCGTCATTCGGTCACGCGCGCGGTCAGCCCCGAGAGGCAGGACGTCCGCGGCAATCGTCGCGGCATTCATCCTGGCGGCCGGGCTGTCCAGCTTCATCTCCGCCGCTCCCCTCGCACGAGCCTCGAGCCCACCACCGCAACCCCCGACTGGATTTACACAGACCTTGGTTGCAAGCGGCTTGCCAAACCCGGTGGTGCTTGCCTTCGCGCCCAACGGCGATCTGTGGGTCGGATGCCAGGGAGGTTCGATTCGCGTCCTGCACAACGGGGTACTCGAGCCGACGCCCGTGATCACACTGAACGTGGATTCGACCTCGGAACTCGGCCTGCTCGGCCTCGCGTTCGATCCGAGCTTCGCCACCGACGGCTATTTCTATGTCTCGTACACCGCGGCGAACAAGTTCACCAGGCTGTCTCGGTTCACAGCCGTCTCCGGGGTCGCCAGCGTGTCGAGCGAGAAGGTGTATGTCCAGGGGGCCCAGCAGCAGACCAACTTCGGCCCCGGTAACGACGTGATGGTGGGACCGAACGGAAAACTCTGGTGGTCGGTGGGCGGCAACCCATACCCGTGGGGGAACGCCCAGACACTCACCAACATCTACGGCAAGATCATCCGCCTCAATCTGGACGGCACGGTGCCGGCGGATAACCCGTTCCTGGATGTCGTCGGCGCGGTCCCGGGTATCTACGCGTGGGGGCTTCGAAATCCCTTCCGCTTCACCTTCCTACCCGACGGCAGGATGATGACCGCGGACACGGGGTCTAGCTTCTGGGAAGAGATGGACCGGATTCAGCCGGGGGCCAACTACGGATGGCCGGTGGTCGAAGGCAACTGCGGCAGCTGCGGATACGTCAATCCCGTGTACGCGTACGGGCATCTGCCCACCGACGCCGCTGAGTCCGCGATCCTCGCGTACAACGGCGCCGGAACCAGTCATCCACTTCCGAGCAGCTACGACCACACGGTCTTCTTCGGCGACTACAACCGCCAGGACATCGAAGCCGTGACGTTCGACCCCACCTACCAGACCGAGACGTCCGATAGCGTCTTCGATACCAACGCCGGCACAATCTCGGACCTCATCGAGGGTCCCGACGGCAGTCTGTACTACCCAGCGATCTACGAAGGCGAGGTATGGAAGATCAGCGCCTCGGGTCCTTTCACGCCGACGGCTTCGGCCGCGGCGAGTCCCAACGGCGGCCTGGCACCCATCTCCGTGCAGTTCTCATCGGCGGGCTCGGCCGATCCGTACGGTGCGACCCTCAGCTATTCCTGGAACTTCGGTGATGGATCGCCGGTCGTCCTCGTAGCCAACCCCACGCACACATACACCGCCAACGGCACGTTTACGGCAACGCTGACGGTCAGCAACGGAACCTCCATCGCCGTCGCCACGACCAACGTCGTTGTCGGCCGGATGCCACCATCGGCGAGCATTGCGACGCCCGTAACAGGCTCGACATACAACGCAGGGAGCACCGTCGCGTTCAGCGGCACCGCAACGGATCCGGTTGATGGGACTCTGCCGGCGAGCGACTACGCATGGCAGGTGGACTTTTACAAGAACGGCGTTGCCCAGCCCTTCTACAACGCCGAGGTGCCGCATCCCTTCCTCGGACCACTGAGCGGCGAGACCAGTGGCTCCTTTGTCATCCCAGACGACGTATCCCAGGTACCAGGCTCGTTCTACCGCATCACGCTCACCGTGGTGAACTCGGCGGGCATCCCCACGGTGGTGACGCGGGACATCCATCCGAACCTCACCAGCTGGACGGCCACCTCGAGCGTTGCAGGGGCCGGTTTCTTTGTCGACGGCATGTGGCAGACAGGACCGGACAGCGTCACTGACGTCGTTGGCGTGCCGCACGTCCTCACGGGTTTGGGCTCGGCGCAGATCGTTGCTGGGCAGCGATACCGCTTCACGGGCTGGACGGATGGCAGCGCGCTGAACGACGAGTTCACGAGCACTTCGGGCACCGCCACCTATTCGGCCGACTTCGATCCGGTGTCGAGCGCGCTGCCCTCAGGATGGACCTCCGCCGATGTCGGTGCTCCCTTGATGCCAGGTGAGACCGACTACTCGACGGCAACGTCATCGTTCTATTCGGACGGTGGAGGAATCGATATCGCCAATATCGGCGCCGCCGAGCAGTTCCACTTCACATATCAGACGCTGAATGGCGACGGCACCATCATCGCCCGCGTTAGGTACCAGACCGATTCGGACCCATACGCGAAGGCGGGTTTGATGATCAAGCAGTCCACAACCGCCGGCTCGCCGGAGGTGGCGTCGTTGATGACGCCGGACGTGAGCCCGAACACGCCCAACATCAACGGTATCGGCTGCACACTGACCGACCCGGGCGCTGGATGCGATGCGCCGCTGGACCCGGTCACGCCGATGGTCGGACACGGCATTCGCTTCCAGGCCAGCAATGGCGCTGACGATGCGATCACGTCGCCGGCGACCCTTGCCGGTTTCACCGATCCCAACAAGTGGCTGAAGCTGCAGCGTGTGGGAAACACGTTTACTTCATGGTTCTCGACCAATGGCGGCGCCTGGCAGTTGATCGGATCGACTACGGTGTCGATGAGCGGCCCCGTGCTGATCGGTGTCTTCGAGGACGGGCATCAGAACCACCAGGTCACCACCGCCGTTTTCGACAATGTCCGGGTCATCCCTTCCAACGGCCCACCGCCTCCGGAGTGCCCCAGCGGGTGGACGTGCCAAGACATCGGCACCCCGGTGCTGTCGGGCAATGCCTCGGTGAGTGGCGGCGTCTGGACGATACAGGGCGCGGGCGATGACATTCACGGCACCGCCGACCAGTTTCAGTTCGACGATGAGGCGCTCGCGGGTAATGGCACGATCAGTGCCGAGGTCGAGACGCAGGGAGACACCAACGCTTGGGCGAAAGCCGGAGTGATGCTGCGCACAAGCACCGCGCCGGGCGCGATCGACTACGCGCTGTTGGTGAGTCCTGGTAAGGGCATTGTGGTCGAGGGCCGGACGACGACGGGGGGCAACAACAACCGAATTGGTTCCACCGTTGCGTATAGCGGGCTGCCGGTGTTCCTCGAGGTGCAACGAAATGGGAGCACGTTCTCGGCGTATACCTCGACGAATGGGACAACGTGGACGCTGGTCCCGGGATCGACGGTGACGGTAACGGTCACCGGGGGCATGCTGGAAGGGCTGGCGGTGACCTCGCATGATGCGGCCGCCCTCTCCACAGTGACCATGGGCTCGGTCGTCCCAAGCTGACCCTGGCTGGGCAACCAGGGGGGACGACGACAACTCGTCGAGGCTGGCCACGTGCAGCTGCACTCATCGAGAAGGTCTTTTTCAGGTCGGTTGGAGAGTCCTCTGGGCCGCGTCCGGACATTGACCAATACGAAATTATTCGTTCTGGTCGCGGCGCCGGATGTTGGCGGTTCGCCTTCATCGCATCCGTCAACTCCATTTCCTCGATCATCAGCATCGGGTGGTTTCGGCTCTCGCCAATCTCGAAACGCCTCATCCGTTGGCAAGTTATGATCGGGGAGAGTCTGAGGAGGACGATGTGTACGGGTCGTGGTTAGTCGATCGCGCTGCCGCTCCCCAACGCTGCCTCAGGCCCCGAAGCACTCTTGGCTCACGACCTGCAACCCGGCGCGGCCATCCGGGGACCTGAGGTGGGCATCACCGCCTGGCTGACATCGTCTCCCAACCAACTGCTTGGGTTTTGCTATTGCGAAGGAACACCGCGGCGTGGTTCATAGAGCCCGACTCCTGGTCGTCGACGACACACCGGAGAACGCGCATCTCCTCGAAGCCCTGCTGTCCCCGCAGGGATATTCGGTAGCTCTAGCCTTTTCCGGCGTCGACGGTCTGGAGAAAGTCCGCACCGACCAACCTGACGTCGTCTTACTCGACATTCTGATGCCGGATGTCACCGGCTACGAGGTGTGTCGCCGTATCCGGGCCAATCCCTTGACGCGCCTGCTCCCAGTGGTGATGTTGACCTCGAGTGGTGACCAGGACAAGGTCAACTCGATCGAGGCTGGCGCCGACGACTTCATCGCTCGACCGTTCGATCCGCGGGAGCTGCTCAGCCGGGTACGGTCGCTCTTGCGCATCAAAGAATATCAGGACGCTGTCCAAGCTCAAGCCGCGCAACTCGCCGAGTGGAACCAGACCCTTGAGCAACACTTTCAGAGCCAGCTCGAACAGCTCGAGGAACTCGATCGACTGCGCCGCGTCTTCTCGCCGCCCATACAACCGATTCATCCCGTCCGACATATCCCAGGCGCGCGTCAGGGCTCGGGACTAGATGGAAGATTCCATCGCGAAGGCGAATACTGGACCGCCGAGTACGAAGGGAGGGTCCTGCGCCTACGAGACGGCAAAGGGATGCGTGTCCTTGCTCGACTGCTCGCTGACCCGGGGCGTCCGTTTGCCGCGCTGGATCTCGAGCGGCTCGGCCTGCCAGCGGAGACGTCTACAGCCCGTGCGCTTGCGTCGAGCAATGCCGGCGAACTCCTCGATAACGATGCGCGTCGCGCCTACCGGGTGCGTGTCGCGGAGTTGGGCGAGCAAATCGAGGCAGCGGAGACAGAAGGCAGGTCAGATGAAGCGGGTCTCCTTCGCGAGGAGATGGATTTCATCATCCGTGAGCTCAGCCGGGCTTTCGGTCTGGGGGGAAAGTCGCGCCGCGCGGGATCGATCGCCGAGCGGGCGCGCTTGAATGTGATGCGCGCGGTGAGGTCGGCGATGGACCGCATTTCCATTGCCGACGCTGCGCTGGGAGCTCATTTGAAGGCGACGATTCACACGGGCACTGTGTGCGTATACACGCCCGATCCTCGGGCACTTATCGCCTGGGACGTAAAGAGCGGCGCCGGTCAACGCGGCTAAACATCGTTCCCTGCAACGAACGTCGTGTGTCGGCGACGCCGATCAGAAGCGGCGACGGTCACCTGGGGGCCAGTCTCCTCGCCTGATGCTGGGCGTACGCGAGGGTAGCAACACGCGTTTGAAGATGGTCACTCGCGCATAAAGGCGTCAGCGCCGCATTGCCGTGTGCTCTGCAGTGGGCGGTCCATGAGCGATCTTCTCCGGGCGGTTGCAGTACGAAAGCACCTCAGCCGGAAACGTCTTGACGTCGATAGGTTTGACGATTACACCCGCAAAGCCAGTGCGCGCGAATCGCTCCCGATCGATCGCCATCACCGATGCTGTCACCGCAACCACCGTCGTGCCGGCCGTGGCCGGATCGGCTTTCAGGTGTTCGAGCGCAGTGACGCCGCTCATGCGTGGAAGCTCGATGTCCATGAGAATGATGTCGGGAGTCGCCCTCACCGCGATTTCGAGTCCACGTTCGGCGTCGACTGCTTCGAGTGTGCGGAAGCCGTAATACCGTAGGAGGTCGCGGGTGAGCGTGAGGTTCTTCTCGTTGTCCTCGACAATCAGAACCAGCTGACCGGTCGCGCGGGTGGTCACGAGAGCGCTGGCTCCGCTGTCAGAAGCTCGCTCCCAGATGGCTGGATCTACCGTTTCGGTGCCCTGATTACCGGTGCTGGATCGACGGGAGCGCGGCAACGTGAACGTAAAAGTGCTGCCCTGCCCGAGTGCGCTCTCCACAGTGAGCCGTCCGCCGTGCAGCTCGACGAAACGCCGTGACAATGGGAGTCCCAAACCCGTGCCTTCATGCGTGCGGGATCTGCCAACCTGTTCGAAGTCCTCGAATATCCGTGCCTGATCCGCGAGTTCGATGCCGACGCCATTGTCGCGTACGGTGATCACAATCGCATCGCCGTAGTGCTGTGCGACGACTTCGATGTGCCCGCCTCGGTCGGTGAAGTTCAGCGCGTTCGAGAGCAGGTTGAAGAGCACCTGCTTCAAGAGTCGCTCGTCTGCCTCGATGAGGCCAACACTCGGGTCCACCTCGAGCCGCAGCGTGATGCCCTGCCTCGTGGCTCTCTCGCGCAGGAGCGCCATCGAACTCTGCAGCATGTCGTCCAAAGCGAAGGTGCTGACCTGCAGCTGCATCCGCCCCGCCTCGATCTTGGACAGATCGAGGACGTCGTTGATGAGCGTCAACAGATGCCAACCCGACGTCTGGATGGCGGTCACATATTGCATCTGCTTCTCGTTGAGATCGCCGGCCATCTGCTCGTGCAGAATGTCGGAGAAGCCGATCACTGCATTGAGCGGCGTACGTAGCTCGTGCGACATATTGGCGAGGAACTCAGACTTGTGCCGGCTGGCCTCTTCAAGCGCCTGATACAGGCGCCCCAGCTCGTCGTTCATTCGATTCAGGTTTGCCGCCAGCTCCCCAAGCTCGTCGCGGTTAGGCACGTCGACGTGCCCCGAGAAGTCGCCGGAGGCGATCGCCGCCAGCTTCGTGTTCACCTTCCGGATTGGCCCGAGGAGCACTCTTGAGAGAACAACAGCGAGGAGCGCAGCCAGCACAGCACTCGCGACCGCAACGCCGATGAAGAGTTGCTGCGAGCCGACAAACGAGGCCTGGTTCTGCGCCGGGAGTTCTCTCGACAGCGCTTGAGTATCGCTCACCAATGTGTCGGTGTGGGCAGTCAAGACGGCGCTCTCACTTATCTCGGAGGCATTGTTCTCGTAGGTTCCATTCAAATCGCCGAAGACCAGGTTCGAGATCCCAAGCGAGATCGCACCGTATTCGGAGTTGATGTCGCCCAGGAGGCGCAGTTCGCTGGACGGGGGCGTGAAACCGAGCTCGCCTAGCTGTGTTTTCGGCTCCATTAACTCAAGTGTTGATGCGATCTCCCCGTCATCCTCGGCGAGTTGAGGGAGCGAAGCGTTCTCACTCGATGCTGCACAGTTTGCGTTGAGGAAACATGCAGTGATGAGCTCGCTCCGGCCCTGCAACTCGATGCCGAGCTGCACGCTGTCGACCTCGAGCTGCTGGTATGCGGCCAGGCGTTGTGGCAGTTGACTGAGCGTGTTGGCACGGCTGTTCGACTGACTCATGACGCCCAGACCCAAGGCGCCGACGGTGATGAGCAAGATGACAATGACCGCAAAGGCAAACAGAAGTTTGCGTTGCACGGAGGTGGAAATGCGCGCGACGGCGCGTACCAGCACGTTGTCAGCGAGCGCAGTCACAACTTCACCGCCGGCATCCTCCCTCGGAGCGCCTCCGCTGTGGAGTTGGCAACAGGTTGGTCGCGCTTAGGACCAACGCCAGTTCTCCGGGTAGATTTGCAAAATCGGATCCTGGGGGAATGTGCCTTGTAGGTCCTTATTGACCATGGAGAGCTGCCCGTACGCGACCGGAAGCCAGATGACCGGCAGTCGCTTCGCGATGTAGTCCTCGTACGTGTACAAGGCCGACACGTTGCTACTGAATTCGGTGGCCAGGATGTCGCTCTCGGCCTGCTGGTCGCAGTAACCGCCGCTGTCAGCTCCGGCAACCATTTGGTTGTTGGCGGGTCCGGTGCACGCCCAGAGTTCATCGCCGGTTGGGTAGTAATCAGGTGCGTAGAACCAGCCAGCGCCCCAGAACTCCATGTCCCAGGTGCATGAGGCTCCCCCGCACGGGACCGCGCTCGCAATGACGGTGTTGAACGGCGCAGTGCTCAGTTTGATCTGAATGCCAGCCAGCGCGAAGTCCGTCTTGAACTGGGCCATCTCCTGGTCGAGAGCTGGCGTCCCGCTGATGTACTGAAGGCTGAACGAGGCCTTGGCTCCCATGGGGACGCCGGCGCCGCACTGGCCGGTGCCGGTGCCCGGACTGGTGCACGTGCTGACTCCCCCGGCGTTGACCGTCCACCCGTTCGCCTGGAGCAGCGACACGGCCTTGCTCGGGCTGTATGGGTACGGGTTGCTCCGCTCGAACGAATCGACGAAGGGCGAGGACGGCTTGGTCGGGACCGGGCCGTAGGTGGGATAGCCGTAGCCGAAGAATGCCTTACTGATGAGGGTGTTCTGGTCGACCAGATCCTGCATAGCTTGCCGGAAATACAACTGGCTGAAGATTGGCCCGCTGGTTAGGTTGCTGAAGTTCTCCGGAATGTAGGTGATCTGCCAAGCCGTCCACGGTTGGAAGCTGTAGATGCCATTCAGGGAGGCTCTTTGCAGGACGTCGCCGTCGGGAATGTATCCGTAGTCGATCGTGGTGTCGGCAACCGAGGTTGCCGCCTTGAGCTGGTTGAACTCGGCGGTGTCCTCGGTGAACGGCACCTCGTTGAACTGGGTCAGAGTCGGCTTGACCGGTCCGCCGTAGCCGGGGTTCGGTACCATCGAGACGTTGCCGGCGGTGTCCATCGACTTCAGTCTCCACGGGCCCGAGACCACCTGCCAGAGCGGGTTCGTGTCGTAGGTCGCGATGGACTTCAACTCAAAATCGAGGAGCTTGTAGACCGCCACCGCGCCGGCGGTGGTTTCGTCGTAGTTACCGACCGCGCCCGTCGGCAACTCCTTGTCCCAGACGTGCTGGGGGAGCGGGGTGATCTGGCTCAGCTCGTTGTATGTGAAGAAGTACGAGCCGTAGGCCTGGGTGAGGTTGAAGGTGATCTGCAGCGGGTTAGCCGGGTTGATCGTCGTGCTGCTCACGTTGTCTGGATAGTCGCCCGGCGAGTAGCCCGCCCAGTTGTTCTTGTTGGCAGTGACCAGGTTCTGCCAGAACTGGATGTCACGCGCGGTGATCTGGGTCCCGTCCGACCACTTCCATCCCTTGAGTGTGACGGTGACCGTCTTGCCTTCCGAGGAGTAGATGGGCGAATCGGCAAGGCTGAGGCTAGTGTTCAACTTGACCTGGCCGTTGGTGCCGAACCAGTAGAGCGGCCGGTACATCAGGTACTGGAACTGGCTCAAGGTCCCGGTATTGAAGTCCTGGTAGCGCACAAGGGGGAAGATGTAGTTCGGTTGCGCCCCCGGTGTCTCCGCGAAGGTAGCCGTGGTCTTCTTGACCATCGGACCCGTGGGGGCACCGCTGCCGCATGCCGCGAGCAGAATCGCCCCCAAAGCGACCACCGTGGGCCATCCCCTGGCCGTCTTGGCCATCGTCACGGAAGGAATATACCGAGACCCCAGACCTCCTGCAGCGCTCAATCATCAGCCATCACCTCACCTGTCACACCAGTGATGCGTTAGCACTAGGTCCGATTCCCGCGCCGTGCCCCGTACGGGCCGCTCCTTGCCTTGTGACGACGGAGCACGGCGCGGACCGCGATGGTCGCTAGCCCTCGATGTTGACCACGAAGCCGTGGAAGTAAGCGGTGGGGCTTTCGATGTACAAACCCACCACGACGTCACCGTTTGGGCTGATGTTCTTGATAAACGTTCCGTCGCCGGCACCCGTACCCGCATGCGGGTCGTCAAGGGGCGTGAACTGCCAGTCGCGCAGGAGCCACCCACGCGTCACGCCGCTACTGTTGATGATGGTGCCGTCGATGCTTCCGCTGTTCGAGATCGCGCTCGGCGTCGTGCCCTGTCCGGCGCCGCTGCCGGCTCCCGGAGCGTTGATGGTCGTGAAATTCCCTGACGTGTCAACGAAGCCGTAGCTGACGTTGTGATTGTCGATATACTCTCCGACGATTACTCCCGCGTCGTTCTCACCGGTTAGGATCGTGCCCTGGCCGCTGCCGACGCCGGCGTGAGGCGCATTCACCGTAGTGAAGACGCCACCGTTGTCCACGAAGCCGTGGTTGACGTTGTGGCTGTCGAGGTACTGGCCGACAACCACGCCCTCGTCGTTGATACCCTCAGGAATCGTCCCGGCGCCGCCCGAGCCCACCTTCGGGTCGTTGATGACGCTGAAGGCGCCTCCGGGCCTTCGCACGAAGCCGTGCCAGATCCCGTTGGCGTCGATGTATGCGCCGGCGACGGTGTCCGCGTTGTTGATGCCGGACGGGAACGTAACCCCGGACGCCCCCGGGTAGTCGAACTTGACGACACATCCTCCGGACGTGACGTAGCCATGATAGCCACCCCCGGCGTCCAGATACGTACCCGTCATGACCCCGGCGTCATTAACGCCGTTGACGTAGCTCCCGAACTTTCCGACGTTAACGGTGAGGTATTGCAGCAACCTATGTGCTGCCTGAGCCGGCAACGACGACGAGGCCGTGAGGGCGACTGCAGCACTCGCTGCCGCTGCCGCTACAACAAACGTCTTACGCTTGCCGTTGTTGACATCAGTCTGACCTGACATGACCACACCTCGCTGCGGGCTGGTCGTTAGTGTGACGGCCGAGTTGCCCGCGTCCACTTGGTCAGGCGGTCACCCGAGGTGCACGCATGTTCATACGCATTGAACATGCCAATACCGGCCCTGCAGTCACCGGCCTGCAACGCTAGTTCGGGGCCTGTTGCGGACGTCCGAGCGCCCTAGACGCGAGGGGGTTCACCGCCATTGAGCCCTTAGAATTCGCGTGGCCGCCAGCAGCCCGGTTAGAGCAGCCCCGCACTTGTGCGCAGGCCGCCATGTGACGACAAGATCGGTCACGAGCCTGTGGCGGATCCAGGATTCTAGGCTTACGACTCCCTGGACGCGGGAAGAGCTAATGCCAAATTACACGTTCCGATGTGCGCCTCCTGAATTCGCGGTGAGACCTTCGACGTCAAGATCTGACCCAGCTTATCGGCTGCTCCGCACCGACTAATCGGGGTAGTGGGAGCTACCGCCGTCGCTAGACATAGCAACGAGACGATTTCGCCCGCGCTAGTCCCGATTCATCGCTTCCACGCTCGCAACCTCAGAGATGACCCCTTCCAACACATGGCGACTCTGCGCCGCCATCGCCCCTGGGTCTCGATCGGTCTCATCCAGCTCGACGGTCCACCACGGTAGATCGTTCACTGCGGCCAATTCCCGCACGACCCCGCGGATGTCAACAATGCCCTCGCCGAGGGGCAGGAATCGGCCGTCCGCGTAATCCTTGAAGTGCACATACTCGACGCGGTCACGATAGTCACGAACGATTACAGCAGCATCGCCGCCGCCCGCCACGAGGTGCGCCGTGTCGGGGCACAGGGAGATCTCGGTCAGGTCGAGAATGCGAGACAGCTGCTCGGGGCTTTCGCTAATCGTGCCCAGATGCGGATGGTACGCCGCGCGCAATCCGTGGGTCTCGGCGAGCCTGACGACCCGGTCGAGTGACTTCGCGAGCGCCTCGTAGTCAGCGTCGCGTGGGCCCTCGGCGCGAATGGCACCCCCGCCGACGACAAAGAACATTGCGCCAAATCGTTGCGCCGATTTCATCGCCACCTCGAGACGCGCGAATTCGTCGTGCGCTACATCAGCGTAGATGAAGCTCGCTCCGCTGTAGACGGCGACCAACACCAACCCCGTATCTCGCATGAGCGTGTCAAAGCGCGCCGGCTCATTTGCGTAGCGTTGCAAATTGCCGTCGAAGATTTCGAAGCCCGCGTAGCCAGCGCGGGCAATGTCGCGCAGCGCCTGCTCATCAGAGCCATGAGTCAGGTAGAAGAGGTCGCGCGGGGACGTGACCCCGCTGGGGTGCCCGACGACGCCACCCCAGGTGTTGGTTTGGTAAGCGAGGCGCGGGGTGCTGATCAGGTTGCTATTCCTCAGCCGTCGCCAGGAGTGCGGCCGACTCGCGCAGTGCCTGCGGACGCCGGTTGTCGATCCATTTCATCGCGACGAAACCGATGACCATCCAGGCGATGAAGATGTATGGGACGATGTTGAACGGGAAGGCAGGAATCGGCCAGAACGTAACCCATAGCACCGGGAGCAACAGAAGGGTGCCGAGGATTGGAATCACCCCATGGCGCCAAATGTTGAACTCGTCCCGCCTCATGCGGCGGAAGAAGACGACGAGCGCGATGTTGGCAATTCCATACATGACGATGAGGCCGACCGTAATTACTGTGCCGAGGAAGCCGAAGACTAGTCCGCCACCGAGCCAGATGCCGACTATGGCCATGAGCCCGAGGCTCAGAATGGTTTGCACGTGTATGGCCGTTGAAGGTGTGCGGTGTACTGGATGAACTCGGGTCAACGGAGCCGGCAACGCGCCGCCGCGAGCCATGGTGTAGGCAACCCTCGAGCCGGCGTTGGTGGCGGCAATGCCAATCGCGAGAGCGCCGTTGAGCAGGGCGATGAAGATCAGAAACCACACCGGTCCCCAGAGCTTATGCGCCAGAACGTAGTACGGATTCGCATTGGTCGCGAACGCAGCGAGGTTTGATGTTCCCCATCCGATCGCACTCGCATAGGACATGAAGATGAAGAACACCCCAACCATGACAACCGAGAGCATGATGGCCTTGGAGAGAAACTCCTTTGGTCTGCGTGTCTCCTCGGCCAAAGGAGCGGCCGACTCGAACCCGCTGAGGGCGGTGATGGAGAAGGCGACGCCGTAGAGGATGCCCGAGATGCCCGTCGGGCTCGTCCCGGGATTCAGCGGCGCGGTGGCACTGGAGCCTGGGCCGGGATGGATAAGGAAGGTGATCCCGAGCGCGAACACGAGGAGGAGCTCAAGGGATCCCATGATGACTGCGGTACGCGTGCTGATGCGTATGCCCCGGTAGGTAAGCCCCCAAACCAGGAGGATGAACGCCCCCCCAAAGACCCACCAGGGGATATTGATGCCGGTGTTGGTCTGCAGGATGTCCGCCATGAGGAACCCAAGGAAGCCAAGCACGGCGGGTGGCGTCAGCGGGTCATAAGCGAAGTAACTCCACGCGGTGAGGAATCCCCAGCGGGGTCCGAGCCCTTGGCCCACGAACGTGAAATAGCCACCGCTCGACGGGATGTAGCGAGAGAATTCGGCAACCGTGTTCGCGATGACAAGTCCGACCAAGACAGCCAGAGCGAGCGATATCGGCATGGCTGCGCCGGCGTTGAGGGCGATGAGCGGAAAGAGAAACACGACGCTGACTGACGGACCCATGTGGGTGATGGCCTGGAACAGCACATCCACCAGTCCGAGTGCTCCGCGATGCAGCTGTGTAGCTTCGGCGCGAACGGTCTGCACGCCCGTGACAGGTGCCACAGTCTCACTCATGACGCGTGCTCGGCTGCGATCTGAACGGTCTTCGGCAACAGGTGATGGATCACCTTGCGGTAGGCAGCGGCAATCTGGTCGCATTGACTATCGGTGAGGTTCGACGGCACCGCCATGAGGACACCACGGGAGAAGATTTCGTCTGACTTAGGAAGCGCTCCCTTCTCGTACGAGTACTGGCTCTGGGCGTTCTCTGGCGCATCCCATGGCCAACTGCTGCCAGGGACGTAACCAACCTTGCGAGTCAGCATCGGCATCTGTGAGTAGATGTGGGTGCCATACGTCGCGACATGGTGAGTCCACTCTGGGACGCCTTCCGCACGAAGCGCCTCCGCGGCTTTCCTGGCCGCCTCCTCGGTTGGCCAATACGTAACCATGAAGCTTCCGCTCAAGCTGTCTGCGGTCGCGTGCGGCCTGAAGCGGATCCCCTCAATACCTGCCAATCCCTCTTTGATGCGCTGCTGCGCATGCTGCATGCTCTCGATGATCTTGGGGAGTTTGGGAATCTGAGCGGCGGCCATGGCTTGGACGAGTGGGCTGAGAAGGCGGCCTTCGCCCCACATGACATCGTCTCCAGGGACATACGTCACCTTGTGCATGATCCTGGTCAACCCAGCGTCACGAGCAATCTCTGCGCGGGCGCCGAGACCCTTGTCATTGGAAATCATGAACCCGCCGACATATCCGGTAGCGTGTTTGTTGTATTGAAGACTGAAGACACCGATGTCTCCGAAGAGGCCGACGAATTTCCCGTTGTATTTGCCACCGGAGTCTTGAGCGCAATCCTCAATGACCCGTAGCTTGTGGCGCCGTGCCACTTCCATCAGCGGAGCGACATTCGCAGCCGCGCCGAGCATGTGAACCACGATGACGGCTTTGGTACGACGTGTGATCTTCCGTTCCATGTCGGCTGGATCCATGCCGAGGTCTTCGCCGACCTCGACGAGAACGGGGATGGCGCCATGGGCAACCACGCAGGTGACCGTCGGGATCCAACAGATACCCGGCACGAGCACCTCCATCCCTGGACCGATGTCGAGTGCCTTTATGGCCGCGAACAACCCCCCGGTGCCGCTGTTGACGGCGGCAGCCCACCTCGCGGAGAAGAATTGACGCGCAATCGGTGGAAGATCGTCTGCGAGTCCGTGTCTGCGTTCGAGCGCTTCGATGACCAGCCGCCGTTCGTCGGCATCGATGAAATGTGTTCCTGGCCACTCGCGTCCCAGTGGCTCCGTGATCAGACGCGGGCCACCATCGATTGCCAGGGCCTCTCGCTCTCCGATGCTAAGTGTTGTCACGGCGCCAATCCTCCGGTTACAGCATTCATCATGCGATCGGGACGGAGGTCCTCTCTGTTGAGGAACTCCGCACAATTGCTTCAATCAACTTCAGCGTTCGGTGTCCATCCGCGAAGGTCGCATAGGTGACCGGAGGCATCACTCGCGGATCCAGGATTCGCTGATAGACGCTGGCCATGGTGCGCACGAGAGCGTCGCGCCATCCAAAGACGTGCCCAGCAGGTAGGGGGTCGTCGGGAGTCATGGTTGCATCGCGCATCAGCCACTGATTGGCTCCATCTCGCCGACCCAACCACAAACGATCGGGATCCTCTTGCGACCATGCGAGCGAAGCCTTCGACCCGCTGACCTCAAACCACAGATGGTTCTTTCGGCCGGCGCTGACCTGAGACACCACCAAGCTGCCAATCCCGCTGTTGTTCAGTTCGAACGAGATGACACCGCAGTCATCGAGCTCAGCGGCGTGCCACGCCCCATTGGCCCCCATGCGTCGCTCTGGAACAGCGGCTCGCAAGCGACCGGACACACTCGTGATTGCACAATTTGTGACGTGCTCCACGAGGTCGAACCAATGGCTCCCGATATCGGCGACGGCTGCGGACAGGCCGGCTTCGGTTTGGTTGAGCCGCCAGTTGTGATCAGTGGCGTGCAAGAGCCAGTCTTGCGTGTAGGCGCCGTGAGCCAGGTAGACATCCCCGATCTCGCCTCGCTGGATGAGCGCGCGAGCGTGCTGTATGAGAGGGTACCCGCGATAGTTGAAGTTGCAGGCGTGGACGAGCGAGGCTGCCTCAGCGCGTTGCAGCAATACCAAGGTCTCATCGGAGGTTGTGGCAAGTGGCTTCTCCGCCACAACGTGCTTGGCGTGCTCCAACGCGGAGAGGCAGAGTTGGAAGTGTTCGCTGTTCTTCGTGCAGACGTGGACCACGTCGACGTCGGGACTCTCGACCAGGGTTGCATGGTCGGCCGCAGTCCTGATGTTGTGTTGCGTGGCAAAACGCTGCGCCCGCTCAGGGATGCCACTTGAGACGGCGACAACTGCAACCCCCGGTATGGTGGACAGAGCAAGAGCATGCTCATGAGCCATCCACCCGGTACCGAGAATCGCTGCACGAATCACGACGTCCACCAGGGGTGAGGGCGAGGCTCGGTAAACAAACAGTCTTTCAGAAACACCACGGCTTGCGACAACCCCTCATCTGGAGAGGCGAGGATGTCTTCGTGCTCGATGCTGATGACGTCGTCATAGCCCACCTCGCGGAGGGCGCCGAAGAACCGCTTCCACAACAAGCTGTCGTGACCGTGACCAACGGTCCGAAAAGACCACGAACGCGCCTCGATCTTCTCCAGAGGGGTCGTGTCGAGGACGCCATTGCGACGGACAGCCTCGGAATTGAAGTCGACGTCCTTGGCGTGAACGTGGTACGTGGCATCGCCAAGCGTGCGCACGGCCACGACTGCGTCGATGCCCTGCCAGAAGAGATGACTCGGATCGAGGTTGGCGCCGATTTCGCCACCCACCGCTTCCCGAAGCCGGAGCAGGGTCGCGGGGTTGTAGACGACAAAGCCGGGGTGCATTTCAAAGCAGAGCTTGCGAACCCCGTGGTTGCGAGCAAACGTCGCTTGCTCCTTCCAATAGGGGATGACCACGTCCTCCCACTGCCAGTTGAGGATGGTCAGATAGTCGGTGGGCCACGCACAGGTCACCCAGTTCGGTTGCTTTGACGCGGGCGAGTCTCCTGGGCACCCCGAAAAGAGCGTCAGCCTTTCCACATCAAGGCGCTCGGCGAGCAAGACTGCCTGCTCGAAAACGCGATGGTGTTCTCGGGCAACGTCGCGATTTGGATGCAGAGGGTTGCCATGACACGCGAGGGCGCTGATGGTCAGACCACGCCTGTCCAGCGCATGTCGATACTCCTTGAGCTTCGTCGCATCGGCCAGCAATTCATCGGCAGGGCAATGTGTGTTCCCGGGATAGTTGCCGGCGCCGAGCTCGACGGCGGTCAACCCGAGGGCGGCGATCCGGTCGAGGGCATCCTCAAAGCGCAGATGCTGGAGTACGACGGTGAAGACTCCGAGCTGCATGATGTCTAGTTCTGAACGCCCAGCGGCCACAATTGGTAGAGCTCACCCATGACCAGGGCGGCCGAACCAATCACACCGGCGTCATCACCAAGTTGGGACCGACAGATGACGATGTCACGAGTTGCGAGCGGAAGCGAGCGTCGATAAATAGCTTCGCGGATTGCTGCAAGCAGAAGGTCCCCGATTTTCGCCACACCGCCTCCGATGACGATCAGTTCGGGGTTGTAAAAGTTCACCAGGCTGGCGAGCACGCGACCAATCGCTCGTCCCGATTGGCGAACAATCTCGGCGACCACGGGATCGCCTTCGGCGAGTGCGACTCCGAGGTCGACCGCGGTCACCGCCAACTCCTTCGAGCGCCGCACCAAGATTTCGCTGAGCTGCTCGTTGGCCAGCCGCTCCGCTGTCTTCCCCAGCGCCCATCCGCCCGCGATCAACTCGAGGCAGCCGAGATTCCCGCACCGGCACACGGTGGGGTCGTCACCCACCGCGATGTGGCCGATGTCACCGGCTGAGCCTTGGGCGCCTCGATAGATCTTCCCGTGGCTGACGATGCCGCATCCAATCCCACTACCGAGCTTGACGAAGATGAAGTTCTGCGCATCGCGACCCGCGCCCGCCCAGCGCTCGCCCGTGATCATCATGTTCACGTCGTTATCGACAAACACCGGACAGCCGAACTCCCCTTCGAGGTACTCGCGTATCGGGAAAAGATGCCAGCCGGGCATGATCGGAGGAGAGACCGGCCGACCGGTCGCGAACTCGACAGGGCCGGGGATGCCCATGCCAATGCCCTTCAGCGATTGGCGAGTGAGCCCTGACTCATCCAAGGCGCGTTCCACGTCAGCTCGTGCAGCGCTCATGACCGCAGCCGGTCCGTCGCGTACGTCGATCTCGCGCGACAGGTGGCAAATCGGCTCGGCGTTCAAATTGGTGACCGCCACGTCAAGGCTCGTCGCGCCGAGGTCGATGCCGATCAGGTAGCCGCTCTCTTTCGCGAAGCGGACGCGGCTCGGGGGCCTCCCGCCACTCGATGCGCCGGTGCCGACCTCTTCGAGGAAGTGCTGATCGAGGAGCGACTTCAGCGTGGCCGAGACTTTGTTGCGGCCTAACCCGGAACGCTGAGCAAGTTCCAGCCGAGAGATTTCTCCAGCCTCCCGCACGATCGCAACGAGGCGAGCCTCCTCTCCGGATTCGATCTGGGGCTCATACATTCGGGTCGGGATTCTAAGGCGGAAGTTGCACGATGTCAATCAAAAGTCTGTCGCGACTGTGCAGAAGTCGGGAGTTCGTGGGCTGAAGGGTGGCGTCGCCGAATTGACCTCGGGCGTGAGGCTCCCCGTAGGTCGGCGCCGATCGGCCCGACCCGGCCCCCGAATGGCGTCCTGAGGCGGCGCCTCGTATGCGCACCTTCGGATGAAGGTGCGATCCGTCCCTGGCGCTGGGTAGGTGCCGCGCGGGCCACCCGCCAGGGCGCCGCCTCGATGGTGTCGAGGAGCGTCGTCTTGAGGGGAGGGGCCAGGCAAACCTCGCGGGCGACTAGGTGGCGGTCGTCGACGCCGATTCAGGGGGTTATATCGGCCTTGCCCGGCCCCACTCTCGACGATACAGACCTCCGGCGATCCTGGCAGTGCGCCCGGTCACAAGCGGGCATTGACTTCCAGCAGCGATCGGCCATCGACTAATCCAAAGCGCGGCAACCATTCACTGGGTGTTAACTGCAGCGGATCGCACCCGAGGGAGCATCGGTCGTATTGACATTTGCACCTCAGTGATGGAGCGGTATCAGCGAGACCGTGTCGTCCAGGTTGACGACGTATGCAGTGCCGTCGCCCTCATCGACGGCGACGTTCCACGGCGAGCGTCCAACCGCAACCTGTGGCGGTGTTTGGTCACAGCCGCTGTGGTCCCCAGCGTTACAGGTCGACCCGTTGATCACCGTAACGCTCGTGTCCTGCACATTGGTGACGTAGATCGTGTCTGTGGCGGCATCGAGCGCGATACCGATCGCGCCGTATCTGGCCGCGACGATTGGCGGCGTCTGGCCGCAGCCCGAGGTGTCGGATCCATTGCACGTGGCGCCGTTGATGATCGAGATCGTGCCCTGGAGGTCGCCCTGCTCGTGGTTCGCGACGTAGACGGTGTCGGTTTTCGGGTCAATCGCAAGCTCGCGGGGGTCCTCGCCAACGGTGATCGTCGCTGGTGTCTGGCTGCAGCCCGATGTGTCTGCTGCATCACAGGTCTTGCCGTTGATCACATACACCGTGTCGGCGGTCTGGTTCCCGTAGTCGACGTTGGTGACGTAGAGAGTGTTGGTTCCCTGGCCGATGGCGACAGAGAGATCTGAGCCATTGACAGCGTCCGACTGTCCGACGTGCAGGGTCGCCGGCGTCTGGCCACAGCCAGTGGCATGTTCTGCGTCGCAGGTGGCTCCATTGAACACCGCAATGAGATTTGGCCCGCTGCTGGTGAGGACGGTGACGTACACGGTGTCAGTCGCAGGATCGACCGCGATACCATCGGGGTTTCCACCCGGGACGTTTAGCGTTTCGACCCGTGTGCAGCCCGCTTGGTTGGCGGCGTTGCACGAGTCAGCGTTGATCACCGAAACAGCGCCGCCCGAACCCGGGCCGGTGCCGTGGTCGGCGACAAAGACGGTGTGCGTTCGCTGATCGACAGCCACAGCGACCGGATTCGGGCCTACCGCTGCAGTCGACGGTGGCGTTGCGCACCCAGCGAGCCGATGGGCGTTGCAGGCGCGGGTGTCGATCAGCGCCACGGCGTTCGCACCGGAGGTCACGTAGGCGGTGTGGACCGTCGCGTCGACGGCGAGCCCGAAACCGTGCGGTATCAACACCGCGGGTGCCGGTCGGCGACATCCGCTCGTATTGTCGGCGTCGCACCGTGAGGCGTCGATGACCGAGACGTCGTTGCTCACCTGGTTCGCTGCGTACAGCGTCTGGGTCAGCATATTCACGGCTACGAACTCCGGATCCTCACCGGTGTGGATGGTCGGTGGGTTGAGGGTTGCACACGCTGCCAGCTGACGGCCGTTGCACACCTGCGTGTCGATCACCGAGAGGTCATCGTCTCCCTGGTTGACCACGTAGACCGTGTGGAGCGGGACATCGACGGTCAGGAAGAAGGCGACTTCGAAAGGCTGAGGAGGGGCCACGACCACAATGCCGCGCTTTTGGAACGCACACTCCGCCAGGTCACTCGCGTTACACGAACGCCCGTCGAACGCGGACATGGTCCCGCCCCCCGATTGGGTCGAATAGTCGGCCGTGTAGATCGTGTCGTTCGCGGCATCCACGGTGACGCCACTGACCGCCGGAGCTCCGCTGAGCATTCCGACCGTGCCGCAGCCCGTCTGCACGGTCGCATTGCACGTGTTCGTGTCGAACGCAGAGACTCCGCCGTTTTCAGCCACGTAGGCTGTGTGCGTTGACTGGTTAACTGCGATGTCGCCTGGGCCGCCTCCGACCGTTACCGTCGGTGGAGTCTGGCGCGAACACCCCGTCAGGTCGGCCGCGTTACACGTCAACGAGTTGATCATCGACACGATGTCGCCACCGAGGCTAGTGACGTACACGGTGTGATTCGAGGAATCGGCGAAGATCCCGAACGGGAATGACCCAACCCGCACCCTCGCCGGTGTCTGGTCACACCCCCATGTCACGCGTCCGTTGCAGATCGCGCCATTGAACACAGACACCGCGTTGGTGGTCCCGCTATTGCCATTGACGGTGACGTACACGGTGTCGGTGACTTGATCAACGGTGATCGTCGACGGCATGTTCCCAACCCTGATCGTGGGCCATGGCCCCTCGCACCGCGAGACGTTCTGCGCCTGGCAGTGGCGTCCGTCGATCACCGACACTGTGTCGCCGCCAGGGCTCGTGCCGTTTGCATTGCTGCCGTTCGCTGAATAGATCGTGTCAGTAGCGGGGTCGATCGCCAGCGCGGATGGGCCTACCTTCACAGGCGCCGACCCCACCAAAGCGGACCCAAAGCTGCCACTTGGGTTCGTGGACGTCGCGCCCCGTACTGCCCCCGCCGCGCTGGATCGTTCGGCGTGGGTCACGGCGCGTGACGTCGCGCCTGCTTGAATCGACCCTCCGGCCGCCGTGAACAGGACCGCGATCACAGCGCCTACCAGGGAACGGTGCCTCTCTAGACGCATGATCCACCTCCTTGCTGCTCCCATACGACCCCGCAAATAAGGCGTTCACTCCGCGGGTACGAATGTTCAGAGGCATTGAACATCTCCGACGGGGGGTCGATACTTGCCGCAGGAAGCGTGTTGCAGCAATGAACCTGCCGACCCAGCAGACCCCGTTTATTGGGCGGGTGCTCGAACTCCGTTCAGCTGGCGCCCTGCTCCGCGCTCACCGGCTGCTGACGCTCGTTGGCGCCGGCGGCTCAGGAAAGACACGGCTCGCGGTGCAACTCGCCGCTGGGGCAGGCGAGCGGTTCCCTGACGGTATCTTCTGGGTACCGCTAGCATCCGTTCGCGACCCCGACCTGGTAGAGCAGACCATCGCCCGATCCGTCGGCGCCAACATTGAGCTCGTTGAGCACCTGACCGGTAAGCGCGTCCTCTTGGTCCTGGACAATATGGAGCAGGTCGTGGCGGCGGCGGACATGCTGGGGTTGCTCCTCGGGGCGTGTCCCAGCCTCCATGCGCTCGTGACGAGCCGAGAGCCGCTGCGCATCGCCCCCGAGCAGCGCTTCACCGTGGATACGCTCAGCACCCCTGACGCGGTTGCGCTCTTCAACGAGCGGGCCCGCGCAGTGGATTCGACGTTCGTGGAGGACGCGACGGTGGAGGCCATCTGCAGGCGGCTCGACTGCCTGCCACTTGCCGTCGAGCTCGCAGCCACTCGGGTCAACGTGCTGACACCCGACGTCCTCCTCGCGCAACTCGAGCGCCGCCTGCCGCTCCTCACCGGCGGACGGCGTGACATGCCCGAGCGCCATCAGACGCTGAGAGCGACGATCGAATGGAGCGAGGATCTGCTGCAAGCAAGTGAACGGTCCATCTTCCATCGTCTCGCGATCTTCCCGGCGAGCTTCGATCTTTGGGCTGCGGAAGCGGTGTGTATGACAAACCTCGCGGCCCTCTCCTCGCTCGTCGACAAATGCCTGGTGACTCGCACAAGTGGCAATCGCTTCGCGCTGCTGGAGACAGTCCACGAGTTCGCAGACGAGCACTTGACCCCGAGCGAGCGAGACGAACTCGCCTGCCGGCATGCGGAGTACTTCGTTGTGGCCGCCGAGGTTGCGTCAGGTGCCCAGAGTTGGCCCACCAACCCTGAGACTTTTGGGAAGCTGGACGACGACATCGCGAATCTCCGCGCAGCGCTCGCGTGGACGCGGTCGAAAGGCCTGAACGAGCTGACGCTTCGGCTTGGGATCGCGCTCTCCAGGTACTGGATCGATCGGGGTCATCGCCACGATGCCTGCACATGGCTTGAGAGCGCACCGCTCACTGACGCCGCAGTTCCTACACCGCTTCGCGCAGCATCCCTGGAGGCAGCTGGGCTGATCGACTACTTCGTGGCCGCCGCTTACGACGAGGCGGAGCAGTACTACAGGCAGAGCCTGGCGCTCTATCGCCAGCTCGGAAACGAGCAACAGGTTGCGTTCCTGCTCAACCGTGTTGGTCGCATCGCGATGTTGCGTGCAGATCTCGTCAAAGCCAACAGCTTTCATCTCGACGCGCTGGCGTTGTACGACGAGATGGCCGATAACGCCGGGCGTGCAGCGACGCTGCACCTGCTCGCTGAAGCCGCGTCCAGGCAGCGCCGATTTGAAGATGCCGAGCGGCTCTTTACAGAGGCGATTCGCTTGGCGCGTACGGCGTTTCCGGGACAGGTTCGGCACTCGCTGCACAGCCTCGGTGATCTCGAACTCGACCGCGGCAACTATGGATGTGCGTTCGGGTACTACCAGGAGAGCCTGGAGCTGACCAGCAGGAGCGAGCGCCGCAGCCTCATCCTGCGCGTCGCGGGGTTCAGCAGCGCCCTCGCTGGTCTGGGTGCGTACCCTCTCGCAGCGCGGCTCTGGGGTGCCGTCGACGCCAATGAGCGCACGCTAGGTTTTCGCATGCTCTCCGACGAGCGAAAACGCTATGAACGATGGGCAGACACCACACGGAGTCGAACTCGGTGAACAGGCGTTCCGCGCCGCCTTTACGGAGGGCGCGGGCCTTCAGATTGAGGAGGCGCTCAGCGAGGCGGCGGGGTACACCGCCGCGGCGCTAATACAACCCGGTCGCCCTGCGCCACCCGTCGCCGGCGGTTTGGCCCTTTCAACTGAAGCCGGAAGGTTCGAGCAAGAGGGAGAATACTGGACGATCGAGTACAACTCGAGGATCCTGCGGGTTCGGGATAGTAAGGGAGTTCGTGTGCTCGCCTATCTCCTCGCCGACCCGGAACGTCCGTATACCGCTCTGGACCTCGAGCGGCTGGGCGCACCCGGAGGCGAGGTAATCGCTCGAGCGGTTGCCTCGGGCGACGTGGGCGAGCTCCTCGATGACGAGGCGCGGAGAGCATACCGGGCTAGAGTTGCGGAGCTGCATGAGGCGATCGAGGTAGCTGAAATCTGGGGTAAGCCAGAGGAGAGCGGCCTCCTGCGCGAAGAGATGGACTTCATCACCCACGAGCTGAGCAGAGCACTCGGGCTGGGAGGGCGACCGCGCCACGCGGGATCGATTGCTGAGCGGGCTCGGTTGAATGTCACGCGGGCGGTGAGGTCGGCGATGCTGCGCATCTCCTCAGTCGACGCCGCCCTCGGGGGTCATCTCAACGCGACCGTCCACACGGGAACCGTTTGCGTATATCGCCCAGACCCCCGAGCAACCGTTGTTTGGCATGTTGCGATCGGCGTCGCTCAACGCCTCTAAAGATTCGCTCGTCCGACAGTGCCGGACCCGCAACCTAATGCCAAATTAGCTGTTCAAGCTCTCTCAGGTGGGCTCCAGGGTTGCGAATTCAACAGCGGTGTCTGATCGGGTCGACTCCGGGGCTGAGGACCGACTGATCTGAAACGCGCCACGTCGCATCTCGCGAGTTAGAGGTCAACCGCTCTCACAATTGATCAACGCACTGTCCGTCCCCGCAAGATGATGCGCGAGGGACGGGGGAGCAGTTCGGGATGCGCGCGGGGATGCTCGCCATATCCGACGATCTCACCAGAGGAGCCGTGTTCCAGGCCGCCAAAGCTTCGTCTGGACTGGCAATACGGCAAAACGACGTCACACACGCGGGCTGGCGCCGAGATGCTGTTCGCGCGCTTGAACATCGCGGCACGGTCGCCGCAGCAAGCATTGCATAGCCGGAGTGGTCGGTAGTTCGACGTCAAGCGGGCCAATCAGCCTCGGCGTCAAGAAACGTCTTATCATTCGGGTTCCAGTGGGCGAGGCTATCGACGACGAGCTAGTCGAATTCTATTACCAATGGAACCGCTTCGAGAAGACCAATGACGTCGAAATAATCGACTTCGACCTCTTGCAGCGCTCGGCCGATTTTCCCGGCGCGTTCAATACACGAGAGGATGCCGCAGCCCTTGGATCCGCGGCGACCCCGAGTGCACCATCCTCCACGAAGTTGGTGGGCACGTCCTGCAGGCAGCGGCCTGGAAGGAACGACTGAAGGCGGGTGCGATGCCGCCCGTATGTGGATTAACTACGCTGCATGGTCCCGAGAGCTACGTTCAGGAGGGGGTGGCCGAGACCTTGTCCTGGTTCTTCCGCGCCCACTCCTGTGTGAGGCAGGCGAACTCGCCGTGCGCCTCCACTGCATGTCGGAGTTGTATTGGAACGATGCCTTCATCATGGCGGGTCGAGGTCGATCTGCTGACGAGGTCCTTAAGTTTCTCGACGACCACATGCTGACCTACCGGACCCCTGAGCAACGGCGCAAGCGCCTCGAGACCGCCACACAAGATCCCCTATCGCGGGCGTACCTGTACTCGTATGGGATTTCGATATACCACCATCGTCTCTTTGCAGAGCACTCCAGCCCCGACCAGAACCGCAACTATCTAGCGCATGTCTTCGGCAGGACATACTCCTATCGAGATCTTGCTCGCTCGTACGACGGTTGGCACGGTCAGTCGAACGATCGGGTACAAGGCTACTGAGGCTCCTCGCCAGCCTCGACATGTGCCGGTCTGCACATACGGGTACGGCTCGTCGAGCGGCCGCTCTCGGAACTCGGCAAGCTCCTCGTCGAGCAGCGCGCAGATCCGGCTCACCTCGCTGCGGCTGATGCTGCAGCCTCCCAGCGCGGCCATGAGGTCGTCGACCTTGCGGGTGCTGGTGCCGAGCACGTAGGCCTCCTGGACCACCGCGGTGAGTGCTCGGTCGATGCGTCGCCGTGGCTCGAGCAAGGTCGGGAAGAAGCTGCCCGTGCGCACGCCGCGCTCGTCGATGGATTTCCAGCTCGACGACGGCGGCATCTGGGCCGTGGGCGAGTGCGCAGTGTGTGGGCGGGCGTTCTGCGCCATAACGAAGAATGGAAAGGTGCGGCCGTACAAGCGATCGGACGACTGCCTCCAGAGACAACATCATCGCCACCGTTCGCGCCGCACAAGAATTACTTACCGAAGCGTTGCGCGTGTTGGAGAAGTTGGAATGACCGAATCGGCATCACCAGACGGCTACGGTCTTGGGGACAAATTCACCACCTCGTCGAGTTATCTGTGATTGCGCTGCCCTTGCTCCGGCCGTTGCGCGCACTCCGCTTGTTGAGGGTGGTCAATATCTTCAGGGCCGGTCTGATTCTGACCAATGCCCTTCGACGCCTTCGCGGAGTACTAACCCATCACGGATTGCACTACGCACTATTCGTCGTCCTCGGGGTCGTCGTCGTGTGCGCCGCTCTTGAGTTCGAGTTCGAAGACGGGACCCACGGAGCGAACATCCAAAACTTCGGCGATGCCCTATGGTGGGCGATCGTCACGGTTACGACCGTTGGCTATGGCGACAAGTTTCCCGTGTCTGCGGGCGGCCGGGGGGTTGCTGTCGTGCTGATGCTTGTCGGGATCGGCCTGATTGGAATCCTAACCGCTACGGTCGCGAGCTTCTTCATCGGGCAAGGAGCTGATGAAGAGAAGGCGGCGCTGCAGCAGCGCCTCGACAGGATCGAGGGGATGCTGGGGCAAATCCTCGCTGGACGGACCGAATCGGACGATGGTTAACCGACCAAGGAAATACCCAGCGCAGATCGGCTGCTGGAAAGATGCCGCCCTCTCTGGGCGCAGACGCAAGATCCGATGCCATCCAGGAAGCGAACTCACCGCGCCGCGCCATACGTGCTCGCGCCAGGCGAGATCCGCCGGAGCCCGCTGTCCGTGCCGAGCGTCAAGGGCCGATTCGTCCGATACCGCTGGGCTGGTCACCGTGTGCGAGGGGACGCTGGCACCCTGGAAGCCGGGCCCACCACTGCACCTGCACACGTCAAGTATCAACCGAAGCCGTGTCAAGGATCAGCCGCACCCCTCTTGTCAGGAATCAGCCGGATCTATACATCACATTGGTTGGGGAGAGAGGATTCGAACCTCTGATGGCTGATCCAGATTACTCGTTCCTCGTTGCACCTCCTGAAATAGCCGGTGCCCCGCCTGGTCGCGAAGCTGCGCTCACATCCGGGAGACGGGGATTATCTCCACGCCCGCTAGGTCGATCTCACGTTCGGCTGCAAACTGCTACGACCGGTACGTAGCAGCAGGCAAGTCCGGCCGCGATTCATTTCGTGACTGCGAGCGCGTCGCGCATCCAGGGTGGCAGAGTGATGCGACCTTTGCCATTCGGATCGATCGCTACATAAACATTGCGACCGACAGCGATGACTTTATCCTCATCGATCATGCGGAAGCCGAGCTCGAGAGACGAGGTTCCCAATCGTAGGCATCCGACCTCGAGCACAATCTCGTCGTCGAACTGCGCAGGCTTGAGGTACCGGCACGTTGCCTCGACTACAACCAAGTCGAGCCCACGCTGGTGTATCGCGCTCCAGTCACCTACGGCCGTCCGCAAGTACTCAACCATGCCCATATCAAAGTACTCGAAGTAGCGCGAGTGGAAGACATATCCTTGGGGATCGCACTCGCTATAACGCACCCGAAACGGCCAACGATGCCCTAGGGTTCTCGTGGTGAGCCGGTCAAGCACCTTTGACGGATCAGATTGGATAGAAGCCACCCCTCTACGTCGTCCGCTCCGTCCTAACGAAAGTCAAGACGAGGCCCCGTCGGTATGGTCAAGGTCGACGGGTCTCATGGGGCAGGCGCGGCTCGGGCGCGACTTCACGCATGATCGAGCCCGCGATCTGCGCGGCGGAGCGCGACCCCCTCGACCGCGTTCACGATTGACGAGTACCCGGTGCACCGACACAAGTTGGAGCTGACGGACTCCCGAATGGCAGAGCGCGAAACACCTGCGGGCGATGATGCCAGGCACGCGTAACTCACCACTAACATCCCTGACGTGCAGAAGCCACATTGAAAGGCGTTGTTGTGGAGGAAAGAGGCTCGAAGTTCCGTGGCCAGCTCGCGATCCAGGAAATCAAGTCCTTCTACCGTCACCACTCGGTGACCCCGTGCCTTCCACAACGGCACGAGACAACTCCTCACCGGCTGCTCATCGACGAGGACTGTGCAGGCACCGCATACGCCGTGTTCACAAATTGTGTGGCCACCTTGGAGACGGATCTTGTCTCGCAGGAAGTCACTCAGTGACCAGTAGAGCGGCACTTCTATCGCACATTCGACGCCGTTGATGGTGATAGTTTCGCTATCCATTGGTTCCACTCCTCGCGAGCGTGTTCCGAGTGGTCCAGGCTCGCTCGACCAGAATCTCCGCGACCCACTCCGCAGAGAAGCCTGACTGGACCATCGCTTCTTCAACTCCGGCTCTGACCTCGTCGCGCAGCTGCGCACGGTTCGCCAACCGGCCGACCTGGATCAAGCCCGCGCTGCCATCTCGTACCGCAAATGCGATCCGGCCGCTCTGAGCTTCGCCTCCAGCTGTTGGAATTGCCAACGCCGCGGCCAGAACGGGCACCCACGTCCCCTGCTCCCCAACCTCAAAGAAGTCCCACCCGTCGAGCCCGTCCTGCAGAGGCACCTCAAGGTGCGTGAGCAGCAGGACTGATGTGTCGCGCTCTGGTCGCATCGAGCGGAGCTCGAGCCCGGTCAGCCTCCGGGTCTCCCCCCATGAATCGAGGACGACGGCCGCGCCACCACATGCCATGATCGCGAGCGGGATCTCCGCGGTTGGCGACCCATGGAAGAAGTTGCCGCCCGCAGTCGCGAGGGTCCGTATCGGACCGACAGCGACCTGCGATGCCGCTTTTGAGACGAGTCCCCCATTGCCTTCGAGTGAAGTTGCGGCTAGCTCGGCCAGGGTCATGCAGCTGCCGACTGCCAGCATCGCACCGTCATCCACTGAGTGGGCACGATGAAGCTCGCTCACACCCGAGAGGTCAATAAGGCATGTGGGGCGCCGGTAACCCAAGCGCAGCTCGTAGAGCAGCCCCTGGCCGCCGGCGACGAACATTGCCTCCGGGTGTTCCCGCCACATCGCTACGGTTTCGGCGACCGTTGTCGGACACAGGTACTCAAGCGGATAGAACTTCATGCGTCGCCTGCCCCCAGCCCCACCGGTTGGGTTTGGTTGCAGAGGTGCTGCCAGTCGAGACAGGCGTGAACAAAGTCTCGATGGTGGAGCGGCAGTTCGTTGACCACGAATCCAACGGGTCGCAGGGCATCGCTGAGTGCTGTCGCGATTGCGGCAGGTGCACCGATCGGCCCATCTTCGCCCCCCCCGCGCACCCCAAAGACATTCCCAGGCGAGAGGGTCTCGACGTGCAAGACCTCAATCTCAGGGACGTCGGTAGCGCGTGGGGTTCGGTAGCGGAAGAGATCAGTTGCGCCGGACTGCCCTGCGTCGTTGAACTCGATGAACTCGAGGAGCGCCTGGCCCAGTCCTTGCGCCACGCCTCCACGAACCTGCTCGTCGAGCAGGGCTGGATTTATGACGCGGCCGGAGTCACCGACAACGACGTACTTACGGAAGCGGATCTCACTCGTGAGCGTGTCCACAGCGCACACAACCCCGTGCCAGGCGTAGGGCGACGTGAATGGCTTCGCCGGTCGAAAACTGCTAACGGCCGACAACCCCGGTGTGATTCGGCGGGGGAGACGGCTCATCTGGAAGTACGCGACGCGGCACACATCTTCAAGCGACACCACGCGGCCATCGAGTGCTCGAACGCCTTCCGCAGTCAGGCTGACTTCTCCGTCGGTGCCAAGGAGCGACGCCCCAATGTCCTTGATTTTCCCGGCTAGTTCCTCTGCTGCCGTGACAACAGCGCCGCCACTGATCACCGAGACGCGACTGCCCCATGATCCGGAGCCGTAGTGGGCGCTTCCCGAGCTGTTGCCGGCGACCCGCACACATCGTGGGTCGATGCACAGCACCTCACTGACCATCTGCGCGAACGTCGTCTCATGAGCCTGTCCGGAGGACGCGGCGGCGATACGGACATCGACTGAGCAGTCCGGGTTGACCCGGACATACGCTTCCTCCCAATCCGTTACGGCTCTCACGCCCAGGCCGTCCATCGAGACGGCCGATGGCTCCGCTACTGCCGATAGCCCAATGCCGATCAGGACGCGGTCGTGCCGGCGCCGGCGCTCCTCCCGCTCCTCGCAGACCGCGCGATAGTTGAGATGCTCAAGCGTCATGGCAAGTGCCGTGCGGTACTGCCCGGCGTCATAGTGAACGCCTGCGGAATTTGGACCTGTCTGCATCTCCGGCAAGAGATTGAGCTCCTGCACCGCTGCAAAGTCCTGTCCCACTGCCCATGCCACATCCTGAAGTACCCGCTCCACCACGAAGACGCCAACTGGTGCAGCCACGCCGCGGTAAGTGCCGCCCGTTGGCTTGTTGGTCATGACGGCGCGGGTGTGATAGGAGTATTCCCCGAGGTCATAGATTGAGGGAAGACGGAAGGGCAGGGCGGCCGCCTCAACCGCCGACGAGAGCGGCGAGTACGAGTACGCTCCAGCGTCACTCGTGGAGTCCACATGGAAGGCGACGATGCGACCGGTGGAGTCATACGCGGCCACCACATCATTGACTTCCCGTCGAGCCTGAATACCATTTTGGAGATGTTCAACAGATGTCTCGAGCCATCTGACTGGGCGTCCCGTATGCATGGCAAGGAGGCAAACCGCAATTTCCTCCCTCTGCGCACCGATCTTCGCCCCGAAGCCGCCTCCTACATCGGGTGCAACGACCTCGATGTTCAACTCTGGCAAATGGAGCACGTCGGCTAGCACGCGGCGAAGCATGAGCGGGGTCTGTGTGCTCGCGGTGACCTTCAGCGTGCCATGAGTCCAGACGGCTAGGCACCCTCGTGGTTCCATGGGCATCGCGGAGATGCCGGCGGTCATGAAGCGCGTCTGAAGATTCTGATCTGCGGACATCTCACGGACCCGCTGCGCGAGGCTCTCAGACGTGATGCCAGTTGCCTCGGTCGGATACGACCCCTCGGCGCCATCCGCGCGCGTCCCTACGGCTTCGTAGAGAATGTTCGAGCCCAGATCGTTGTACAAGATGGGCACCCGATCAGACGCGCTCCCGGCGACGAGTGCATCGACCACCACCGGAAGCGGATCGATCTTCACGACCACGTGCTGGGCCGCTGCCTCTGCCTCAGAGCGATCCGGTGCCGCGACGATTGCTACCGGGTCCCCGATGTATCGGACCTTCTCCACGGCCAAGCACCAGAACTTCGGGTTTGCGTGGGTTGGGATTTCCCAGTGCGCGGGCATCGGGGCGCTCAGTGAGGCGACATCGAGGCCTGTCATACCCACGACGTCAGGCCGATGCGGCGTCGTCGCGCGTGTCAGGTCAACCTCTCGGAGCAGGCCGTGCGCGATCGTACTCCGCACGAATATCGCCTCCAGTGCTCCCTCCGCGTCAACATCCGCAAGGTATGCTGCCGCGCCGCGTACGAATCTGGCGGCGTCGATGCGAGGAACGCTGCTCCCCACGACTGATTCGGAGCCCGACGCCTCAGCGAGACCCCACCGCTCCGCTGACTGGTTTCCTGATCTCAACTCCTTCACTGCCTTCCTCTTCCACCGCTTCCAGAAGCCTGAACTTGTGGAACGTCTACAACCGCCGTCGCCTCGATTTCGATCAAAAACTCAGGACGCACAAGACGCTGCACCACGAGAAGAGTATTGGCCGGGTACACATGCTCCGGGAAGTAGGTGTCAAACAGCCGCGCCCGAGTTTCGTAGAACAGCGGAATGTCTTCCGCCCGAGTCAAGAAGGTCGTGAACTTGACGACGTCTCCGAGACTGCTCCCTGCGGCTGAAAGTACGCGTCCAAGATTCTCGAAGACGACCTCGGTTTGGCGCCCGAGATCGCCTTCTCCCTGCAGGTTTCCATCGATATCGACAGCCACCTGTCCCGCTACGAAGGTCGCGGCCCCACCCCGCATCGTCACGGCATGTGAGTACGCGCCGAGAGGAGCCCCAACCCCCTCCGGATTCACAAAGTATTCCAAATGTTTAGTGGCCACTCGCGTTCAACTGCCTCCCGTCAACGTGCTAAGCATGAGTCAGATACGGCGAAACGGACGGGTCGCCAAAGAGGGGATTATGAGCACCTTCGATGAAGTCGCATACCAAAGAGTTGAACAAGTTCGGATACTCCAAGAACGGCAGGTGCCCGCACCGCGGGAGGATGGTGAGGTGTGACTGCGGGATGCGTGCTGCCCCCCACGCGGCTGTCTCCGGGGAGCATCTGGGGTCCTCGCGCCCCGAAATGACGAGCGTCGGCACGCGTATCTCGCCGAGCCGATCGACTACTCGCTGCTCGGGCGGCGCGGGCCGACTACGCAGATCATCCAGAAGCGCCTCGTAGAAGGCTTGTACCTCTGGGAGCGCGTAGGAAGTCAGTTGCGGCAGCAACACCTCCTCTGGCACCGAGCGTGCATCCCAACAAATGCGAGCCAGCCGGGCTCGACAGCTCTCGAGTGACGCATGTTTGATGGCTGTCATGGCGTTCTGGTAGGTGTCCGAGTACATCTTCCGCGCAGCCTCGTCCGCTGTGAAACAGCTGCCGCTTCCAACAATGACGAGACCCTTAACGCGGTCGGGCATGCGGAAGTACACAAGAGCAGCGATCAGAGCACCCACGGAGCTGCCTACGATCGTGACGCTCCCGAGAGCAAGTGCATCCATGACTGCGCAGATGTGCGTGGTGAGGGCTCCGCGAAAATCTCTATCCAGCACCTCACTTACACTGGTAAAGCCATGCCCAAGAAGATCCGGCGCGACCACCGTGTGCCTCTGCCCTAGGTCTGCTACGTTGCGGAGCCACAAATCTGCCGAAAGGCCCACTCCGTGAAGGAGCAGGACGGCATCGCCGTCACCATCGACGAGATATCGCGTGCGGACATCGCCGGCCCGCAAGTACATGGCCCGCATCGCCACTAAGCTCCAGCTTCGGCAAACCGGTAACGGACGGCCGTCAAGAGAGCCTCGTCAGGGCGCACTTGGGCGCACCGCTGGTTGTCCACTGTCCGCCACGCTTCCGTCTCGGGGGAGACCGGCACGGAGGTTCCCCAAGCGGCGACGGGCCAGGACCAGATACAATCCGCCGCCGACCACTGGAGCGACGAACCAGGAGAGGTCTCCGCCATTGACAGCATTCGCAATGGGTCCGACCCAGAACGTCAGATTGGCGAAGGGGACTGCCACGGCGGCGCCCACCAGCCAGCTCACCAGGCCGGGCCAATTCCACGAGCCGTACATGCCGTTAGGTTTGAATATCTCGGCCGTCACGTAATGGCGACGGCGGACGAAGTAGAAGTCGACCAGGTTCACGGCCGACCACGGCAGGAGGAAGAGCACTGCGACTGACAAGAAGTCACCAAAGACGCCGAAGAAGCTGTTCGCGTAGGCTATCGATGCAGCTAGTGCGAGCGCGAAGACCGGTACCATCGCAACGATCCGCGCCGTGCAACTCTTGGTCACCGCGAACCGCGGGTTAAGCGATTGGACAAGGCTCAAGGCCGTGTTCACGCCTGCGTAAAGTGAGAATGAACCTTGAAGGACCGTGACAATGCATGTCACTGTCACAAACAACCAGGCAAACCAGAGTCCCAGTCCGCTCACCACCGTGAAGAGCGCACCGAAAACGTCCGGGGTGTAGCGGAACTCGACACCGAGGAGGGCTCCAAATACGAGAAGCCACAGTTCGCCCACCCAGATACCGAGATACGTCCATCCCGAGACGGCCCCAACACTCACGTCCGGCCTGAGGTACCTTGAATAGTCGGCTACATAAGGCGCGTATCCGGCGGCAAAAATGAAACTGAAGGATATGGTCCCCAGAAAGAGCCCCAAAGAGAAGGAACCACCGAGAGGAACTGACCCCCCGTTCGGAAGAGTGTTGTGAAAGATCAGCGTAAGAAACGCCACGAGGTACACAACGATCGCAACAACCGTCAGGACCTTACCAAGGGCGTGTGAGAAGTTGTAGCCGAACAGGGCCACCAGCGCGCAAAGCACCGCTATCACAACGGTGAGGAAAATCACACTGAGGCTAGGGGCTCCGCCAACGACGAGCAGGGCCGAGGCCGATGGGTTAGATGCAAAGAATCCAATATAGATGAATTCCGCCATAATCATCGCGAAAATAGATCCGCGGAATCCAAACTGCGCCCGCGATTGAATCATTTGGGGAATGCCTAAGGTCGGGCCTTGGGCGGCGTGAAAGGCCGCGAGCGCACAGCCTCCCGAGAGACCGATCACCATCGCGACCACGGTCCAGATGAAACTGGCGCCCGGCGATACAAACAGGGCGCCGGCACCAATACTGGCTACCACGACGCCTCCACCAAAGAAGAGCGTGAACATGTCCCGAGGCCGTCCGTGGCGCTCATTCAACGGGATGAAATCGATCGAGTGTTCCTCGATGGCGAGCATGTTGGTAGCCCCAGTCGTGGTCTCCGGCATGGCTAAACCTCCGCCTCTCGACCAGATGGATGGGTTGCAGCGATTCGCTTGTGCACGCGTTTCTCCTGATAAAAGGGGGCAGCCGGCCGATGATCGGGCGGAGTGTAGCGACCACAGGATTGCTCCGTCAAGGGAAACGGGCAGTTCTGATCCAAAATCAGCATCCAAAATCAGGAGGGCTCAGGCCGGAGCTTGTCCATCCCCCGGGCTGCCAGTTCAGGGCATCAGCTGTTCGAATGTGCCGCGACGGGCGCTCTCGTCGCGGTAGGCTTGCTCGTCATGGGTACGCGGGCGGCGCCTCGAAGCCTGGGAACTCCTCCAGCGAACATTGGGTCATGGGTGAGCGGGCTGGCCATGTCATCCGCGGCGCCGAGCGTCGGCATCCCTGGGACGCGCCACAAGCTTGGCCACGAGGTCAGTAGGTACATCCGCGACGCCATCTTGAGTGGAGCGTTTGTTCCAGGTCAGCGAATGGGTGTCCATGATCTCGCCGAGTCTCTGGGAGTAAGCACGATGCCGGTGCGAGAGGCCCTCGTCACGCTCGCCAACGAGGGCTTACTTGACGTGTTGCCACGTCGCGGGTTTCGCGTTGCCTGGCTGCGCCAGACAGACCTCCGCGACGTTTACCAGATTCACGCGTTCGTTTCGGGGCTACTCGCCGGATATGCAGCGACGGTAATCAGCTCAAGCCAGATCGCCGAGCTGCGAGAAATCGACGAGCGCATCGGCCGGCTCGAACGGCGGCGGCTGAGTTCCGTCGAGCGCTCGGAGCGCATCGAGGAGCTGAATTTCAAGTTCCACCGCACGATTAACTTGGCGACCGACCACGGGCGGTTGCACTGGTACCTTCGCACCGCCGATCGATATATCCCACGACGATTCCACACGAGGATCGTTGGGTGGGACGAGACCACCGTTCACGGTCACGCCGAGATCATCAGCGCACTCGAAAGGCACAACTCTCGTCGAGCAAGGCGCCTGGTGGAGACGCACATTTCAACTGCGGGCGACCTGATCATCGCGAATCTCGACAAGCTCGGCCTGTGGTCGGCCGACGGTCCCGGCTCGTGACGGCTAACTGCGCCACCGTGAACGATCGGCTGAAGAGGACGATGCCAATACCACTTCAGTATGACCGCGGCATGTCGAGCACATTGTGCCCGAGATACGCGAGCACGAGGTTGTTCGGCACCGGCGCGTTCAGGTACAGCCGCGTCTCACGGAACTTCCGCTCGATATCAAAATCGGCTGCGAATCCCCATCCTCCATGAGCGTCGAGGCAGGCATTAGCTGCTTGCCATGAGGCCTCGGATGACAGCAGCTTTGCCATGTTCGCTTCTGGCCCGCAGGGGCGTCGCGCGTCGAAGAGCGACGCGGCCTTCCAGCGCATGAGGGACGCCGCCTCAATGGCCGCGTGGGCGCGCGACAACGGGAACTGGACGCCTTGATTGGCTCCGATGGGGCGGCCGAACACCTCACGCTGCCTAGAGTAGGCACTTCCGGTTCGAACAAACCACCGCCCATCTCCGATGCATTCGGATGCGATGAGAATCCGCTCCGCATTCATCGACTCTATTAGATAGCGGAATCCGAGGCCCTCGTCACCGACGAGAGCGTCCTCCCCAACTTCAAGGCCGTCGAAGAAAACCTCGGTGGTCAGGTGGTTGCTCATCGTCTTCAACGGCCGGACAGTCAGCTGTTCGCCGGCGAGGCGCATGTCAATCAGAAAAACAGATAGACCCTCCTGACTGCGGGTTCCACTCGTGTTTTGGGATGTTCGGGCGATCAGCATCATCAGGTCGGAATGCTGCGCCCTCGAGATGAAAACCTTCTGTCCATTGATCCGCCAACCTCCATCGATCCGCTCGGCGGTTGTTGTGATGGCTGTCGTGTCAGAACCAGATGTGGGCTCTGTGACACCGAAAGCCTGCAGCCGCAGAGCTCCGGCAGCGATTTGCGGTAGCCAGCGCGACTTCTGCGCCTCGCTGCCAAATCGCAGGAGTGTTCCCATCGTGTACATCTGCGCATGACAAGCGGCAGCGTTGCCCCCTGACGAATTGATCTCTTCGAGGATGACGCCTGCCGCTGAAAGCCCGAGTCCGCCTCCGCCGAATTCACTCGGAATCAGAACTGCCAGCCAGCCCTGCTTGGTCACCTCCGCGACGAACGTCTCCGGGTACTGGTCGGGTTCTAGTCCACGCCAATACGACGCAGGGAAGCCCGCGCACAGCTGTGCAACCGCCGAGCGTATGTCGCGGAATTGCTCCGCCTCGTCGAACCACATCCCTCGACTTCCAATGGATGATGACACTGGATCAACGCTTCGTCCGAATGTCGCGCGGGCTATGCGATTGCCGCCCAGTTCGGCCAGCACTTCGTTGGTATGCTCGCCAAGCGCCGGAACGTTTCCGGTAGGCGCGTCAACTCCCGCGAGGTTGAATGGCGGTCGCAGCGCGGGCACCGGCCCAGTGGGCGTAGACACTTCAAACCAGCGGTCCCGAGAGGCCAGTTGCACATGCGCCGCTAGGCCCGCGACATCGTTGACGACGCCATATGGAATATCGCCAGCATCAAGAGCGCGTAGGACCGTCGGAAGATCTCTCGTAGCGAGGCGCTCCTCGACCAATCGCTCTAGGCTCACGCGATTCGTCACGCGCAATTCGTTGGTGCGATATCGGGGATCCTGCACCAATCCTGGATCCTCAAGCAACCCGGTGCAGAACGCTTGCCACTGAGCTGCGGTATGCACAGCCAAGTTCACCATCCGGCCGCCCGCGACCGGATATGGGCCGTAGGGGCAGATGCTGTTGTGCCGCATGCCTGTGCGGACCGGCTCTTGTCCCGTATACATGCGATGGTAGAGCGGAGTCATCATCCACTCAGCAAGACAGTCAAGCATTGCAATATCAATCCGGATCCCTTCGCCCGTCCGGTGTCGCTGGAGGAGGGCGGCGAGTACCGCGCTCAGCGCATACATCCCTGAGGAGATGTCCGCGATCGAGATGCCAACCTTGGCAGGCTCGCTCGGACTGCCGGTGACCGAAACGACCCCGGCCTCCCCTTGGATCAACAAGTCGAAGCCCTTACGCTGCGCCTCCGGGCCAGACGTCCCGTAGGCAGTGATCCCGCAGACTATGAGCCCCGGCCAACGAGCGTGCAGGTGATCCCAGCCTAATCCCAGCCGCTCGATGCCTCCTGGTCCGAGGTTGTGGACCAAGACATCGGCGCCGGCGAGCAGGCTCTCCAGAGCCGCCAGGCCGGCGGCGGAAGCCAAGTCAAGGACGACGCTGCGTTTACCTCGGTTCAGCCAGACGAAGTAGGCGGAGTCGCCATGCACGACGGAGTCGTAGCCGCGCGCGAAGTCGCCTCCGCCTGGCCGTTCGATTTTGACGACGTCGGCTCCCAGGTCAACAAGATGGCGGGTACACAGGGGTGCTGCCACGGCCTGCTCCAGCGCCACTACTCGGAGGCCGCGAAGAGGTGGCGTGCTGATGAGAGGATGGCTACCGCTCATTCGTGCCCCCGGACAGCCCTGAATTCGACACTAATGACTCACCATCACATCGTCGTTCGGCAGACCGCGGCCACTCATGTTCTGATCTAATATCATACTTACCCAACCCGATGAGCACCGAGGGGAACTCGGATCGATATAGTCTGACGAGCTAAGCCGGCTCGGCGGCGGGGAGAATAGTCAGGAGGTTCTGGCGTGATGACTTCGGCCACGATGGAGCTACGAGAGATGGTCCGCTTCAGACCGCGCCGGTTGGCGCATGGCAACTTCTTCGTGAGCGACCTTGAGAGATCCACCTCCTTCTATGTCGACGTCTGCGGACTCAACCTCGTCTATCGAGAGCCTGGAATCCACGCTAACTTCCTCAGCAACGGTAGCAGTCATCACGACGCCGCTCTGATGGAGATATCGCGGGAAGCCAGGGTCGGACGGGGTGGCCATGTTCAGGTGCCGGCCGGGCGGGGGCGCACCCCGGGACTGAACCACGTCGCCTTCGAGATGGAGAACGAGGCGCTCCTGGTTGCTGCCTATCGGCGAGCGGTAGCGGCGCATGTTCCCATTCACCGCACCGCCGATCATCAGATCTCTCATAGCGTCTATCTCTTCGATCCCGATGGCAACTACCTCGAGATCTACTGGGACGCGACCAAGGACTGGCGCGGTGTCTACAAGGCAAATGAGAATGAACTCCTGACGGCAACGTGGGATCCTAACGCCGCGGCTCCCTCAGATGACCGCAATTACAATCCAGATCCCCAGTACTCGACGGTGCCAGCAGCTCTTCTGCATCCAAAACGGACGTCCCGCGCCGCTCTGCTCACCCCTGATGTCCAAAGGCTTCAAGACTTCTACGTCCAGATCGTCGGGCTCGACGTTGTAGCCGAAGATCCGGAGAGTAGATATGTAACGCTTGCCGGTACTGTTGACGGTCAGGACATTTCGCTTTTGGTGACGCACGATGGGCGGAAAGGCTTGCACCACTTCAGCTTCGAGCTCGAGGAGGAGGCGGAACTAGCGGATGCGATCGGAAGATTGAAGGCAGGCAGGATTCCTATCCTCGCGGAGATCGACAACCCGACCAAGCACAGCGTGGCGATTGCTGATCCGGACGGCATTGTCCTCGAGTTCTTTGTGAAGCGCCGGGTTCCGCTCTCGGCTTATGCCCCTGCTGAAAATGAGCCGATTGAGTTTGTGGTTTAGGTGCCGGCGGAGTGCCTAAGGTCGATCACCAAATTCCGCCGGATTTGCAACGACCTCTAGCGATCTCGGCTGAAGCCGCGAAGTGAGACCTGGACACGCGGAGATCGTCGGCGGTGGGCTGGCTGGGTTGACCGCAGGCTTGGCGCTGGCAAAGAGCGGCTGGCGCGTGCGAGTCCATGAACGCTCCCCCGAGTTGCGGGAGATCGGCGCTGGTCTGTACCTCAAAGAGAACAGCCTGCGAGTCCTTGAGCGGCTGGGTGTCTTTGACGAGGTTGCAGCTCACGGTGTCCGTCTAGAGAGAATGGATATCCATGACGTGGATCGAGATCGCTGGTTGATCCGCGAGGTCAGTCAGCTTCGCGTGTATAACGTCGTCCGTACGGCGTTGCACCGCACGCTTGCGCAGGCGGCGGTTGCGCGCGGAGCCGAAGTCCTGACTAGCTCCACGGGAGTCCACGCAGAGCCTTCGGGTCGGCTCCGTCTGGCCTCGGGAGAGACGGTAACCGCTGACTTGGTGGTCGGGGCGGACGGGATTTACTCGAAGATCCGCGAATCGGTCCGCCTCGGTCGCGCACTGCGGATCCTTCCCGAAGGCGGCACCCAACTCTTAGTGAAGCGAACCGAAGCTGAGTCAAAGGCTTGGAGCGTCGAACACTGGTCGGGCAAGCTCCGGATGCTAACCACCCCATGCAGTGCTACCGACACGTATGTCGCGCTTATGGGTCCCGAATCGGACAAGCGCGCGTCAGCGGTGCCGATCGACAAGCGACGTTGGTCGAACGCTTTTCCCAATCTCATCGACATAGTCGGGAGGATGGGCGACAAGGATGGAGTCCACCACACAAACGTGAAGGTCGAGACGCGAGGCTGGGCATCAGGCAAAGTAGCAATCGTAGGCGACGCGGCGCACGGGCAACCGCCAAACCTTGGCCAGGGCGCCGGGCTCGCCATCGCGAACGGGTTGGCGCTTGCCGACATGCTCCAGCGGTACGACACGGTCGAGGAAGGTCTCCTCGCATGGGAGGCAACCTTTCGTCCGGTGGCCATGGCAACGCAGCGTTGGTCCTGCTGGTATGGCAACCTCGCCTACCGGTGGCCGACCAGGCTGGGCAACTACCGCATGCCGGCACTTGAGGGGATCAATGCCTTTCCGCCGCTCGGCAATCGCTATTTCTGGCTCTGGCAAGGCGGCCTTTCCGACTACAAACAGCCGCGCTCGCTCACCAAAGCGCTCCGTGTGCACCGGCGCGACAAGGCCTAATTCCGCGCCTTCGTGTCGAGAGGTCGCGATGGGGTGTCGTGATGATCCATCGACGCGTTCCTACTCGATTTCGCCGTCAATGTGCGCCGGTTAGAGGCGTCACCAACCTGCCGAGGCCCTGCACCTCGACCTCGACGACATCCCCGGGCTTCATCCACACTTTGGGATCACGACCCTGAATAACGCCTTCTGGCGTGCCCGTGGCAATGAAGTCACCGGGCTCCAGGGTCACATACTGACTGATGTAGCTGACGAGAGCGCGAACGCTGAACAACATATCTGATGTCGTGGAATCCTGCCGCAGCTCGCCGTTGAGCCAGCTCCGGATCGTGAGGTTCTGCGGATCGTCTACCTCGTCGGCTGAGACCAACTCGGGGCCTACGGGAAGAAAGCCGTCGAGCATCTTCCCGAGCAGGTACTGGCTGGTGCGGAACTGGAGGTCCCGCGCTGACAGGTCATTGCAGTTGCAGTAGCCCCAGACATGGTCAAGAGCCTCCGCCTCTGACACCCGACGAGCGCGTCGACCGATGACCACCCCGAGCTCCGCCTCATAGTCGTACTCGCGAACATCAGCAGGCAGCGTCACCGGTGATCCCGACGCGACGAGGGCATTGTTGAACTTAGAGAACAGCGTGGGAGTCGAAGTCGGCGTGAGGCCGATTTCGGCGGCGTGACGCCGATAATTCATACCGACGCAGAGGAGTTTGCCTGGCAACGGCACGCATAGGCCGTTGGTGCCAAGGTGGGTCGCCAAACGACCTACAGTCGCTGCGCGCTCAGCACGTATTCGAGCCCTTTCGCCGCCTGTAACAAGCTCACTCACAGAACGCGGCGCATCCCCGTCGGTTAATATGGCCCAACCCTCCGGCCGTCGGATCGCGAGCCGTGGGCCATGCTCGGTAATGAGTCCTGTGACGCGCATAGGTACGCTTCTCCGGGGTCTTCTTCACGTTGTCGATGGGGTCGCGCGATGGTGGATAATGAGTTTCGCATAACCACGTGGCAGTGGCGTCTTTAGGAGCGCCGAGCTCCATGGCGCGGCTCAGCGCGCTGGATTTCCGCACACCGCCGCGCTAGAATCCTGTAGGCCTGCGCTTGAGGCGCGTCGAACCGGGCTCGGAGGGTTGGAGAGTGTCCTGGAACATCAGTGGGTCGTACTTCGAGACCTGCTCGTGCAACGTGGTCTGCCCATGCACCGCGTAGCTCGCGCTTGGCGCCACACTCGATCGCTGCAAGGTCACACTCGTCTTCAATGTCCACAATGGAGACGTCGAAGGCACCCACGTCGGCGGCCTGACGGTGGCGGCGATCGTCGATACACCGAAGGTCATGACCGACGGAAACTGGCGCGTCGGCGTGTTCATCGATGCTGCCGCTTCTGATGAGCAAGCGGAGAAGCTCGGTGGCGTCTTCTCCGGTGCGCTGGGCGGACCGATGGCTGCCCTCGGGCCGCTGATCTCGGAGAATCTCGGCGTGCAGCGGGCTCCGATCGAGGTGCGTGAAGACGGGCTGCGCCACTCGATTCGGATCGGTGACGCTGTGGACTTCGAGATCGAAGATGTCGTGCCATTCGGGGTGGAGAACGGCCAGCCCGCAAAGCTCACCGGTATCTTTCATCCGGCCGGTTCGGAGTTGACAGTGGCTCGGGCGACGCGGTCGAAGATCGATGGGTTCGGGATCGCGTACGAGGCCAAGGCTGCCTTCTCGACATCGAACTTCTCGTGGTCGGCCTAGATACCGTCGAGTCCACGTCCCTCGCGCAGAAGCAGCGCAACTCAGAGGGTCTGGCTCAACTCTTCGCCGCCGTGCGAACGCGCCTCGGCCTGGTCGCACTGCTGTTCGTGCTCGCGGGTCTCGCCTGGTGGGCCACCGTCAATCAGATGGCTGGCATGGACGCAGGTCCAGGCACAGACCTTGGGGCGCTCGGATGGTTTCTCGGCGTATGGGTGGTGATGATGGCCGCAATGATGTTTCCATCGGTTGCACCGACGGTGGCGCTATATGCACGGCTGACGCGCCAGCGCAGCCCGGTGCGGCCGCTCCTCTTCGCCTTCGCGTACCTGGCCGTGTGGGCCACCGTTGGACTGCTCTCGTACGGCCTCTTCGAGGTGGGCAAGACGTGGTTCGGGTCCCAGCTGGCCTGGAATGCCGGCGGGCGATGGGTCGCGGCGTCGATCCTTGCAGCGGCGGCGGTCTACGAACTGACACCGCTGAAGAACGTGTGCCTGGGGAAGTGCCGGAGCCCTCTCGGCTTCCTACTCGGCAACTGGCGTGACGGGGGGACTGGCGCGATCGAGATGGGAGCGAGGCACGCTGCCTGGTGCGTCGGGTGCTGCTGGGCGCTGATGGCGGCGCTGTTCGCTCTGGGCGTGATGAGCCTTGTCTGGATGGCGGTGGTTGCCGCACTCATTACGGTGGAAAAGACCATTCCGTGGCGTCGGCCGGTCGTGTGGGGGACGACCGCCATCCTGTTGGCGCTGGCCGTCATGGTAGCTGTCGCGCCGCACTCGGTGCCTGGGCTGGTCGTGCCTGGAAGCGCGGGGATGAGCACCATGGGGACGATGCATTAGGGGCTGGCATCGATTCGTTTGCCCGACGAGCGCCGCCGCCGTCCGATCGGCGTATCGTCGATCGACTTCTGGCTAAGAGGCGTTTGAAATGCACTTCACCCGATTGAGCGAATCCGACGAATACCAGCGTCAGCGCGAGGAGCTACGGGTCGCCGAATTGGATCTCATTGATCAGGCCGAACGCGTGGCTGCATTGCGGCGCACGCTGCCGGCAGACACTGTTGTCGACGACTACCAGTTGATCGACGTCGCGAGCGGCGATCACGTGCAGCTCTCGGAACTGTTCAGTGCTCCGGGCCGGCCACTGATCCTGTATCACTTCATGTACGGCAAAGCCCAGACGGACCCATGCCCGCTGTGCACGATGTGGATCGACGGGTACAACGCAGCGGTGCCACATCTCACGCAGAACGCGGACTTCGTCGTGGTCGCTGCGGCTGATCCCGCCGCCATCGCAGCCCACGCGGCGTCTCGCGGCTGGAACAACCTGCGCCTGCTGAGCGCCGGCGGCACCACCTACAAGTACGACCTCGGCAGCGAGGACGCCGATGGCACCCAGATCGAGTCAATCTCGGTGTTCACTCACGCCGACGACGGTACCGTGCGTCACGTCTACTCCAAGGGGGCGCAGATGGCTGACGATCGACGCGAGCGGGGCATCGATCTGCTGACGCCGGTCTGGAATCTCCTTGATCTCACACCGAATGGCCGCCCGCTCGACTGGTACCCCTCGTTGCACTACTAGTCGTTTCTATCTTTCGCAAAGACTGATGCCACAGTATCCCCTCCACCTCCAGGCCCTGCGCCACGAGCGTGCTGAACTCCGGAGGGTGGGCTAACCCGCCGAACCCGCTCTAGGTCATCGACTGATCCAGGCGACGCCGCCGCGAGAGGCTCCGGGATGGCACCTCGGTGGTTCCGTGGGCGCTTCCGGCGGGCAGCGGCCGCCGGTTCCTCGCCCTAGCCGCCAGCCGAAGCCCAGCCAGGCTGGTCCCCCGTCGTGTCGCCGCTGACGATCGCGCCGAATGGCGCAAGCGGTCCAATCGGCTGAGGGCAAGGTCAGCGTGGTACCGTCCCCGGTCACAGACGCGCGGCGTCCGGTAAGAAGCGCAACAGGGGGTGACGGCCATGTTCAGAGGTACTGCGGGACATCGTGACCGACACTATCCGGGATTCCTGAGCTATCGCCGGCGTGCAGCCCTCCTGGCCGCTGCGACCGGGGTGCCGCTCGTGATGATTGGGCAGGCGAGCGGCGTCGGCGCGGCCTCGTCAGCTACGCCGACGCCGGCCGCGGCGAATCAGCCGATGACCGCCGCACTTGCCGCGCAGCTGTCGACGAATGTGAACCAGCGCGTGATCGTCATCCTCAAGGGTCAGTTCGCGGCAGCCCCCGTGGGCAGCGCTCAGGCTGGAGCGCGGGCTTCGGCGATCGCGGCTGTCCAGGCGCCTCTGATGAGTGAGCTCCAGCAGGTGCATGCGACCCACATCAAGAACTACCAGCTCGTCGATTCGCTGGCCGCAACCGTGTCGAGCGGAGAGAAGACACGCCTTGAGGCGAATCCCGCGGTTGCGGAGGTGATCCCCGACGTGACCATTCATGGGGCACAGCCTGAAGCGGCTCCCGCAGCAGCGTCTCCAACGACCGCTGCGCCCGCCTCGCTGACGCCGAACGTGCTCCCGGGCGCGTGCTCGGCCACTACACCACAGCTCGCTCCGGAAGGGCTCAGCCTGACCAACACGGACAGCGACACCTCCGGGCAGCCGACGGCGCGATCCCTCGGCATCACCGGCGCGGGCGTCAAGGTCGCCTGGATAGCCGATGGCATCGACCCCAACAACATCAACTTCATCAGGGCGAACAACACGTCCGCGTTTGTTGACTACCAGGACTTCACAGGGGACGGTCCCGGGCAGCCCACCAACGGTGACGAGGCCTTTCTCGACGCCAACACCATCGCCGGGCAGGGACTGCACACCTACGACGTGAGTCAGTTCTCGGCTCAGCCGGACCCGACCGCGTGCAACATCCGCATCGAGGGGGTCGCCCCGGGTGCGAGTTTGGTCGGGCTCGACGTCTTCGGCACCTTCGAGGACACCACCGAGTCCAACTTCCTGCAGGCGATCAACTACGCGGTCGAGACCGACCACGTCAACGTCATCAATGAGTCGTTCGGGAGCAACCCGTTCCCCGACATCACGTCGCTCGACGTGACCAAGCAGTTCGATGACGCAGCGGTTGCCGCGGGTGTCACCGTCGCCGTGTCGTCGGGCGACGCCGGTTCGACCAACACGATTGGCTCGCCGGCTACGGATCCGAACGTCATCGATGTGGGCGGCTCGACGCAATTCCAGTTCTATGCCCAGACCAATTACGCCGCCGCCGACTACTTCGCGACCAACGGCTGGCTCAACAACAACATCAGCTCGCTGAGCTCGGGTGGCTACAACCAGGCCGGCGCGACGGTCAACCTTGTGGCGCCAGGTGACCTCAGTTGGGCCTCGTGCGACGCGAGCCCGGTGTTTTCGGGTTGCGTGAACTTCAAAGGCCAGTCGTCGCCGGTCGAGGAGGCTGGCGGGACCAGCGAGTCCTCGCCGTTCGTGGCCGGCGCCGCCGCCTTGGTCATCCAGGCGTACCGCAACACCCATGGCGGTGCGACCCCCACGCCTGCCCTCGTCAAGCAGATCCTCGACAGCACGGCGACCAACCTCGGTGCTCCCGCAACCGAGCAGGGCGCGGGTCTCCTCAACAGCTACAAGGCCGTCCAGCTGGCGGAGTTTGTTAGCACTGCCGATGGGTCGCCGTCGCCGACCGGCGAGACCTTGCTGACGTCGACAGCCCAGCTCAACGCAGTTGCGGCGCCCGGCACCAAGGAGACGTTCCCGGTGATGATCACGAACACCGGGCAGTTCACCCAGACGGTGCATCTCAAGGGCCGGGCGTTGGGCAAGGATGCCAACGTCCAGACGGGCAGCGTCACGCTTAATGACGCCACGAGTCCGCAGTTTGTGAACTATCAGGGAATCACGAATAACTACGGCACCTTCACCTTCACCGTGCCCACGGATCAGGACCGGCTCGACGCGTCGATCGCCTACCCGGGGAATCCCGCAAAGGGGAACAACCAACGAGTGCGATTGATCCTCATCGATCCCAATGCCAACTTCGCCGCACACTCGCTCCCGCAGGGCGTCGGCAACTTCGGCAGCGTCGATGTCATCGCGCCGGCTGCGGGCACGTGGACGGGCGTGATCTTCAGCGACGACGCGTCGCACAACGGAACCAACGGTGCGGTCCCGTGGCGGGTCGCCACGCAGGACTACGTCACGTTCGGCTCGATCAACCCGGCGACGATCGTGATTCCCAAGGGAGCCACCAAGAAGGTGGTGGTGACCGAGAAGACGCCGGGATCCGCAGGCGACGCGAGCGGCTCGATCGTCCTGACGTCCGACTACGGACTTGGAGGCACCACCTCGATTCCGGTCACGCTGCGGAGCCTGATCAAGTTCTCGAAGAACACCGGCTCGTTCAAGGGTGTGCTGACCGGAGGCAACGGACGCCCAAACGGTGAGGGCCAGATCGACTACTACTCGTTCATCGTCGGCGCCGGGACGAACAACATCACCGCCGACGTCAGCTTGACCAATGACGCCGGAGATCCGGTCGGCGCATACCTGGTCAGCCCGGATGGCACCGTGCTTGGCTACGGACAGAACAGCATTAACGGCAGCCAAGGGCTGTCGCTCACGGCGTACACGGCGAATCCCGCAGCGGGCACATGGACGCTCGTCGTCGACTTCGCCGAACCGGTTGCGGGTGACGAGGTCTCGCAACCCTTCACCGGGACCGTCAAGTTCAACAACGTGAGCGTCAGCGCGTCGGCACTACCCGACTCGACAAGCACGACCCTTCCCGCGGGGACGCCGGTCACCGTACCTGTCACGATCATCAACAACGGCACCCAGGCGGAGGACTTCTTCGTCGATCCACGGCTGAGCACCAGCGAAACGGTCTCGCTGGCTCCCTTCAGCCAGGCTTCGGGCCTCGCCCTTCCGTTGGTCGTCGGGTCCCCCGTATGGTTCATGCCGACGGAGTCGTCGTCCGTCTCCGTGACCGCGACCGCGTCCCTGCCCATCGAGTTCGACTTCGGCCCGAATCAAGGAGATCCGGATCTCGTGAGCTCCATCGGAACGTCGCCGTCCGGCTCGTACACCCCGTCAGGAGGTGAGCTCAACAACGGTTTCTGGTTCGCAACACCGAGCGAAATCGGGCCGTATCCCTCCGGGGCTCCGGCGGGGACTGTGAGTATGGCGATGTCGGCCACCATCAGATCCTTCGACTCGACGATGACCTCGACGACTGGTGACCTCGAACCGGCGTCACTCAACCCGGCGACGACGTTCTCGCCGATCGTCATCAACCCGGGCCAGTCGGCGATCGTCAACGTGACCATCACGCCGTCGGGGACGTCGGGCACGCAGGTCGAAGGCAACCTCTTCATCGACGATTTCCTGGCGAACGTCCCCCCGTACGGCCAGCAGGGGGCCAACGAGCTCACCGGTCTGCCGTACGCCTACACGATCGGCTGAGGCGATCAACTGACCAGCTGAGTCATTGGCAAGGCCCGGACCGCGGGAGGTCCGGGCCTTCGCCTGTCGAGCACATTCGGAGGCCTCAGCTGTTGCGAGCATGGGAGGTGTGAGTAACAGCGCGGCCCTTTTCCGTTGCGGTAGAACGGATTTCGGCACTGCGCGTGCGCCGACCGGCAAGCTATTTCGCGGTCGCCGCTCTCGGTGCAGGGTCGGCGCGCAGCCCGCAACTCGCGCACTTCCAAAGGGCGCGGAATCGCACGTCGGCGGCGTGGAGGTGAGGGCGCTCGCCCTGCATATCGGTGTATGTCAGCGGAATGACACGACGCGCGCCACACCGGCTGCACTGAAGGTCAGCCATGGACCCGAGTCTCCAAAGGCCAGGTGACGGGCCGATCGCCGATGTTGTAACGGGTGCGAACCGGAACTCCCGAGGCCGGGGTTGCGTCCCGGATGCGTTAACCCCGCCTTCATCAACGGCTCACTAGGATGAGACGAGACCTAACCCATTCCCCGACCAGAGACCCCTTGCCGCTGGTGCTTGGGGTCTCGCTTTGTTTGCGGTGCGGTGCCTTCAGTCCCCTCAGGCACCTGGGTGCTCGAGAGACTCGCCTCAGCGCAGAGGTGCAAGCCGAAGTCGACGACACCATCACCAGGATTTGGACCGAGTGGGGGCTGGAAGCGCTCAGCCCGAAGCAGCGCCTGGCGGTGATCCTCCACCACATGCTTGGACTTCCCGTCGCCGATGTCGCGAGAGCTTCGGGGTCGTCAACAGAGACCGTGCGCACGCACCTCAAACGTGCTCGCGTGCGCCTTCGTACCCCGACTCTCGGGTGAGGAACGTGATGACTGAATTGAAGCGTGATTTGGAAGAGGTCGGAAAGACCATTTGGCCTGATGCCGAGCAGGTTCGCCGTCGTGTATTTGGTAGCGTCCGAGGCAAGCGTTGGCCCTCGCCTCGGACCCTGGTGGCAATCTTGGCCACAGCCGCGATTGCGGCTTTGATTGGGGCTGTGTCCGCTCCAGCGATCATCGGGGATGCGTGTGGCTTCCTGATGATGTTGTCGCCTCCGCTCTAGATCGTCACCAGTGATATTGGGGACGACCTTTCAGGCGCTCATTGGCTTCGTTGCAGACGACCGTCCGGGCAGGCTTGTGGGGCCCGCGGGCGATGTGCTATACCGGCCGCCCCCACCCACCTGGCCGCTTGCGGCCGTTGCCACGATTGGAGGTGATCACGGAGGCGGCCAAGAGTCTCCGGCACCGCGGAAGCCAGGCTTCGGAATGAGGAGCCAAATGTCAGTCGGGTGACCCAGCGCGTCCTGCGAAGGGGGCGAGGGGTCGCCGCCGTGTTCCAGAGAAGGGCGAACAAATGACTTATCCCGTGCATCGGTCGGTCAGAGCGTCGATTGTCTTGGCGGGACTGGTGGCCGCAACCGTCCCAGCGGCCACTGCGGCCGCAGCACCAGGAAACCCTTTGCCGCAATCCAGCCCGACGGCTCAAGCCGACCTATCCCCGCTAAGCCAGCTTGCGGCGGGAATCAACACGGTCGGCGTGATGGACTTCCCGGCCTCCTACGGAGGCATGCTCGTCACCGACGACCAGGACATCAAGGTTTACGTTGCTGGTAACGCCGCCGCCCTGATCGAGCGCGTGGGAAGTCTGGCAGCAAACCGCATACATGTCACCTATCTTCGAGTGAAGCATAGCCTGGGGTACCTTAATCGGATTGCCGAGGAGGTGGCGACCGACAATCCCGTTCTCGAAGCGGATGGATTCCATCTTGACAATCTGTCGCCAGATGTGGTGCACGGGACACTTAGCGTAGTCATGGAGACGCCTCCAGGGACGGCGCGGCCAGCGACGTTGAGCAGCGCCGCCGTAAGCCAAGCGGAAGCTTTTCTCGGTGCGCACTATGGAACGATTTTCACCGTGCAGCCCACGACAGCAACAGCCCCATCCATTCAGGACTTCCCGGTTCCATGCACGGAGAACAATCGCAACTGCGACTTCACCCCCTTCTGGGGCGGTGACAGCATCGCGGTGCGCAACAAGTCTAACAACAGCCCATTCAGCCTTTGCTCGACCGCCTTCGCCGCCTACTCACCAAATTATGGAAATGGCGTCTTTACCGCAGGGCACTGCGTGGGAGACTCCCCAGCCAATCAAGCCAATCTATATACCAACTGCGCACCCCCTTACGAGGCTAAGGACTGTGCTGAGAAGTATCTTGGCGAAACCAAATATGACGAGAACGGCAACACGGCAGCGCGTGACTGGCAGTTCGCTTGGTCGAATGGTGCATCGGATTATGAAACCGTATACGGCGGCAACGCCCTTGAGTACCCGACAAACCATTACCAGGTCGTCGGGTGGGAAGCGCCATTCACGCGCTGCTGCCTGACCGAGGATCCGGCCGGCTCTGGCGAAGTCGCAGGACTGCAACCTGTGACATTTTCGGGTGGGTCTGCGACCTCATGCCAGGAGTTTTCGGACAACGGTGTGAATAACAAGTTCATGACCTGTGGAGTCGGAGAGCTCAGACCTGGCAGCAACAGCTATCGTGTGGGCGGGGGCTCCGTCGGCACCGTCTGCCAGGGAGGAGACAGTGGTGGACCGGTGTACGAGCGTCAATCGACTTACGATGTGAAGGCTGTAGGCATCCACATCGCCGGCGGCAACAACGACTGCTACTACGAGTTGCTCAGCTACATCTTCTCGTATTGGGCCGGGGCCGTATACATTCTTACAACGAATGGACCGGAAGACTGAGTCCCCCTTCGGGACTAGAAGGCTTTAGAGGACTTAGGGGGTAATTGCAAGTGGTCAATGGTGACGTTGGCCACTTGCAGTTGACTACGCGCCGGCGGAGCCGGTAGCGATGCCTGACGCGACATCACAGGACATCTTCGACTCGAGGCGACTGCCGCGGATCCGGCCCTCGGCCACGGGCCTCCCGCTCATCTAATGCCACATTAGTTGCTATGACGACTTATGCCGAGCTCGCGTCGCCCGAACTCGACGGCATCGGCTGGTCCGATAACTCTGATGCTCATGATCGAGTACGACCCGAGCGCCTCCCTAGGTCGAGCGAGAGGGTATGCCCACGTGCATCAACTCGTGGAGCGTGCCTTCGAATAACCACGGTGCGAAGATCGCATGCCGAGAGGCACCATGTGCGGAGCGCGTAGCGAGGTAACGTGAGAGCCGTGGGCCTCTCTGAATGCGGCAATTCAGGCGCGCATGGAGGTTGGCATGACGAGTGTTGCAGTCCTCGGCTCAGGGAAGATCGACGGAGGATTGGCTAAGGCTAGCACCATCACGGCGGAGAAATATGCCCCGTCCTGGAGCCGCTGGAAAGCGTCCGGCGTCGAAGATGATCTCGCCGCGAGATACCGTGGTCGTCGGCCAGCCGCGCAGTGTCATTCCTTCATAAACGCTGAAGTCGCTCGATCCCTGCAGTTCTTTCGCGACCACTTCGTGCTCATGATCTACATCAATGATGGTGAAGTCTGCATCCGACCCTTCGGCAAGAGTCCCCTTGCGCGGGTGTAGCCCGAAACACTTCGCAACGTTGCTGCTCGTGACCCGGGCAATGCTCGTGATCGACAGCCCACTGGTCACGGCGATCGGTAGCAGGAGACCAGATCCGCTGAACGCCGAGTTCTGCTCCCAAAAGTCACTCATCGCCTTCTCGTCGGCGCGGTAGGGAATTTCATCCGACCCGAGAGTGTCCAGTCGCCCGTCCTCGATGGCATCGCGAATTGCTTCCTGGTCTGCACTCGAGCGGATGGGCGGTGACACCTTCGCCGCTTCTCCCGCTTGGTCGGTGAGCACTAGATAGTGAGGGCATGACTCAGCCCGCACATCCGTCTGAAGGATTCGAGCTTCGTCCACGGCCTGAAGAGCAGTCCGGTTCCCGATGTGGGGAATATACAGAGGAACGGCATAAGCCCGCGAGAGCGCGGCCGCCTGGTGGATGGCGAGTGATTCTGAAATTGGTGGTCGGGCCTCGTTCCAGGCCGCAAGACCGCGACGTCCGGTACCTGAAATTCTGCTGGTGGCAGCGGCAATCACTTCGGAGTCTTCACAGTGGACGTTGAGCCGGATTCCATGCCGTACGGGGTGGAGTGCCTCGAAAACCCTGACCAGGAAGTCCAGGTCAAAGTCAACTGCAGCCGTCTCGACGGTGGCCTGGTGGTCGAGTGCGTCCATTCGCATCCGCTTCGCGAGCGGCATGCGCGAGTTCATGTAAATCTTGAACGACGTCACTCCCAACTTCCTGATGTACTCAGGGATTTCAGCGAGATGGCGATCGTTGAACAGAGTGAGATGAAATGTGTAATCCTGCAGGAGCGCCGCCTGTGCAACCGATATCCGATCGGGAACCACGGTGTGATAGCTCTCAAGGCGCCGTAGGTATGAGATCAGGGTGGTGACGCCACCGGCTGCCGCGGACCGAGACTCGAGTGGCCATCGTGACCGTAGCGGCGCGACGAGGCCGGGATGGGTGTGTGGATCGATGACTCCTGGAAGCAGGTACTTGCCTTCGGCGTGGAGGATACGTGCCGCTTGAACGCGTGATCCGTCCACCACGCCAACGATCAGTCCATTGCTGACTCCGAGGTCGCCGTCCACGACGCCTTGATCCGGATGCACGATTCGGGCATTGCGGACGAGAAGGTCGAGCTCCACTGTGCTATCGAAGGCGACAACTCATGCGGACAGGCGCTGCAGTTGGGGATATCTCGTGATGAACTGGCCGCGGCCTGGATCCACCGCCATGTGACCATCCTCACAGATCACCTCGCCTCTCGATACGGTCACGTCAACACCCCCACGCAGACGCATCCCTTCATACACAGAGAATGACTGCAAGGATGCGAGATCCGCAGCATGAACCGTCCATTCACGGTCAAGGTTGACGATGATGAGATCGGCGTCGCTGCCCGGAAGCAAGCTCCCTTTCATGGGATACAGCCCAAACGCCTTGGCGACATTCGCCGAGGTCATCTGCGCAACCTGCCGGATCGTGAGTTCGCCTGTGTTGACGCCTGCGCTCAGCATCACCGGCATCATCAAACCAAAGCTCCCGAAACCGGGGCGGGTCTTCCAGATGTCTGCGCCTCGCTTGACAGCCTCAGGATACGGGATGTGGTCGGTACCGATGGTCGAGAGCACGCCCGCACGCAGCGCGTCCCAGGTTGCTCGATTGTCCTCCTTCGTCCGCACAGGGGGCATGACCTTCAGCAGTTCGGCCGCGGGGCTCTCGAGGTTGTGGACAAGATAGTGAGGGCAGGTCTCAGCGACGAGGTTTGTTCCCGCCGCGAGCTCCTCCACAACCGCGTCGATCGCGAGGCGGCTCCCAATGTGCGGAAAGTACACGGGTACATTGAGGCGGCGTGAAAGGTATGAAACCTTTCGCACTCCCAGCGCCTCTGCCTCTTCAGGCCGAGCGTAGTGCCACGCCAGTAGACCTCCCAGCCCCAGTGCGCGGACGCGTTCGGTCTGCCTGATGACGATATCGGCCTCCTCGACGTGCACGCTCAGTCGGGATCGCACACGAAGCGCTGCCAAGGCCTCCATCACGCTGATGAGCACGCCGTCGTCGTAGTCCAGGTCGGCGGTCTGGATCTCCTCGTCCTCGACAAGCGGGTCAATCAGGAAAGCCTTTGCCACCGCTGCCTTCAGGTTGGTATAGATCTTGAAGGAGGTGACGCCGAGCTCCTCGACATATCGGGGAATCTCTGCGGCCTGCGCCTCGTTGAAAATGGCCAGATGAACGGAGAAGTCCTGGTAGTGGTAGGCAGGATCGGCCGCGATGTGAGGTGGGAGCGATTGCAGGTACAAGTCCGGCCGCCGATAATATCTGACCAGAGTGGTGATCCCACCAAGAGCGGCGAACGCGGACTCTGGGGCGACGCGCTCGCTGAGTGGTGGAATGAGCCCGTAATGGCAATGCGGGTCAATAGCACCCGGCAATACGAAGCGCCCAGCCGCGTCGATGGTGCGCTCGGCGTCGGGTGCATCTTCGGAAAAGGGGAGTAGCGCGGATACTTTGCCGTCCTCGACGACAACGTGGCCGTGGAGTAGTCCTGCCTCTGGGAGGACTACGACCGCGTCGCGCACCACCAACTGTGGGCGAGGCAACTACGCGTCCTCGAGGGGAGTGACCAGCATCTCCACTGTATTCGTCGATGCCTCCCAGCGCCGCGTCAGTCGCGCGCCAAGCAATTCGGTGATCACGAAGTCAAGATTGTTATAGATCGGGTTGACCGATGGCTCGAAGTGACCCCCGAGAACGCGGCCGGTCGCGTCCGAGATCGCCCCGTGCAGGTGAGTCACTCGCCCGGAGCCGCCGTCATCGCAAACCAGCCCTTGCCCCGCAAGGAATTCAACGCGGTCGTCGATCGTCTGCGGCATCAGGGCCGCAGCCGCTTCAGGATCATCGGGCTGGTGCAGGCACTTGAAGGTGGCTGTACTCAGGCTGCCGTATGCCGCATTGATCGCGGCATAGCGTATTCCGTGTTCGTCGCAAACAGCCTCGAGGCCGCCGATAAGATCACTGCCGGGTAAGAGGCGGCCGACGATGGTGCGTCCCGTCCGCACAGCGATGCTGAGAAATGCGTCAGTTGACACGCCGGCCTCCCTGGAAAACTCGCGACATCATTCCGGACTGGTTAGGGTCTGCAGCAATTGGCGAACGGACGGTTCCCTGTCGATGTTGAGCAGCCTCTCGGCGAGGCGACCGGCAGACTGCAGAGGACCACCACCCCATGCCAGGCAGTCGGAGAACTTCTCAATGAGCTCTGCATCAGTCATGGGGTTGTCCGGGCTGCCCTTGCCGAAGGCTGCGCGCGTCTCGAATGTCCGACCATCACGCAGCCAGATTCGAATGATCGTCGTCATGTTGTTGTATCCAGCGGATTCGGCTTCAGGGTCGACATCGAAGTGCACACGTCCGATCATCTCCTGAACGCGCGGCTGAATGACGACATCATCGGTGAACTGCTCAAGGCCAGCGCGGCGCTCCAGGAGAAGGATGGCAATGCAGAATTCCATACTGAACTTAGCTTCGAGGTGGTTCGTCGGCCGATGATGAATCAGTGCATTTGGCATGTGTCGGTTCGTCCCAACAGTGACCCTGTCAACGTCGGCAGGCTCCAGGTTCTCTCGGCGGATCAGGTCGATGAACGCACTCATTCCCGGGTGCGTGAGCGATCCGGAGGGATATGGCTTAATTGAAACGCCGGGGTCAGCGAACGTCCACGGGCGCCCTAGGCGAGAGTGGATTGCGTCCGCATCGTACCCTCCCCCTGCGGCTTGAAAAAACCCGCGCCTCGCTTCGAGAATGTCAGTCGCAGCTGTGAAGCCGTCGCGAGCGAGTTGCGCGCCGAGGATCCCGCTCTCTGCCGCCCGGCCGGCATGGAAGGGCTTGGTCATGGTTCCGAAGTTCTCGCGCAGGCCCGCCGCCTGGCTGGCAGCAATTCCAAGGGCAACCGCCGTTGTCTTCGCGTCGAGGTGCAGCATGCGAGCGGCGGCCGCCGCTGCTCCGATCGTCCCGAGGGTGCCTGTCGAGTGGAACCCCGCATCGTAGTGACGAGGATAGATCGCTTCGGCGACCTTCGTAGCCACTTCGACGCCGATCAGGTATCCGAGGAGCAAGTCAGCTCCAGAACGGTCGCACTCCTCCGCAATGGCGAGCGCTGCGGGCAAGACGGGCGCGGTGGGATGAGTGAGCAAACCATAAACCCGGTCAGGGAGTGTGGCGAGTTGCGTGTCGTCGTAGTCCTCGGCGTGGATGGCAAGACCGTTGAGGAATCCAGCAAAGCGGGCCGGGACCTTCACGGCTGTTCCGAGCACTGACGCGTCGCGATTGGCACATCCGTACGAGGCGACTTCTCTCCTTGCGATGCCCGCTGCCGCACTCCTCGAGCCGGCCACTGCGAGTCCGAAGCCATCCAGCAGCGAACGTTTGGCCTTGTCCAGCGTCGAGGGTGAAATGGATGCGAGTTCAGCGTGGCCGATGAACTCCGCGACTTCGGCGGTCAGCCCTTCAACGAGAGCGGTTTCCGGATCCTTGAGCACGTGCACGAATAGCCAACCTTCGTATTTTGTATACAAGCCGGCGGACAGAATACTCGGCGGCTCCTGCTGGCGTCAACCGGCGAGCCCTACAGAGTCCATCCCAGGAGCCCGTCAGCTCCGTAGCGCCCGCCGCCGCTGATGAGGAGCGCAACCACGCTCCCAAGTACCGCCAATGGCCAGTCCCAGCCGCCGATGAATCCCGCGCGCCATTTGAACCGCGCGATCGCGACGACAAGAATTCCAACGAGAGGAATCGCGACCAATCGCACCAGGAGCCCTATCCCCATAAGGGAGCCCGCCACCAGCTCGCTTACACCGACCGCACGCGCCAGCGCGCTTGGCCATGGGAGTCCACCATATGCGATCAACTGCGCGAGGGCATTCCGGCCGTGCGGTGCGTTCGCGGGTCTCAGAACTTTCACCCATCCCTGTGCGACGAAGATCGAAGCCACCACGAGACGGAGCACAAGGAGCGAGACATCGAAACCCGAGGCAATCACCCTGTTGTCTTGAGTGCGGATTTCTTCCGAGTTTCCCGGCGCCTACCCTCGGCCCCCCCTTGATCCAGCCGAGCCTCGGCAACGATGATCTCACTCACCCCGAGCGGATGTCCGAGAGTGGCGTCGCCGCGTGGCGATTCGGATCCCGGCACGGAAAGCGCGCCCACATTTTCTCGACTGAAGTGCTCCATGAGTGACCGACGAGCACCCTCAACATGCTCGCGCATGAGTGCCTCAGCTTTGTTGCCGTCGCGCCGAGCAATGGCACCGAAAAGCTCGCGATGCGACTGCATCACGACCTCGGGCCTCCCCGGAAACTGCAATGTCACGCTGCGATAGCGGAAAACGCGAGCGTAAATCACCGCGAGCATCTCAGAAAGAGATGTGCTGTGAGCACACTCGTAGATAGCGCGATGAAAGCTGTCCGCGTCGATGACGACGGCATCCTTGCCCGTCGAGCGTCGCACGGCACGATGCGGATGGCTGAGCAATCGGTCCATCTCCGCAATCTCGGACTCCGTGGCTCGCTCCGCCGCGAGGCGTGCTGCGATCCCTTCCAAAGCCCCGCGGATGCGATAGATATCGTCGGCATCATCAAGTGAGATCGAGGCAACGAAGATGCCGCTGCGCGGCCTGACCTCAACGAGGCCGTCCTGCTGCAGACGCCGAATTGCCTCGCGTACCGGATTGCGGCTGACACCGAGCGTCGCCGCGAGGTCCGTCTCGTACAGTCGCTCCCCGAGCTGGAATTGGCCGGTCACGAGCGCGTTCCGAAGCGCACGATAAGTCCGTTCCTGTAACGACACGTGGTCTCCCAAAGCGGGGAGGCGGGGCGAGGAACCACCATCACGATTGCTCATGCACAGCCCCCGAATGCCCGCGGACCCGGGTATTATCTAACAACCTAGCGTTCCTCGTGATCCAACGCGGCAATCAATGCGTCAGACACTTCACTCGTTGACGCAACTCCGCCGAGGTCGCTGGTCCGTGGGCCACTTCTTGCCACGTGCTTCACTGCGCGCATCACCATCTCTGAGGATTCGCGCTCGCCGAGGTGGCTGAGCATCAGGGCGGCGCTCCAGACGGCACCAATAGGATTGGCGATTCCCTGCCCGGCGATCGTCGGTGCGGATCCGTGCACGGGCTCGAACATGCTGGGGTAGCGGCGCTCGGGGTTGAGATTTGCGGATGCCGCGAGTTCCATGCCCCCCTGCAATGCGGCGCCCAGATCGGTGAGGATATCGCCGAAGAGGTTGCTGGCGACAACCACGTCAAGAGTCTCTGGCGCACTGACAAAGCGCGCGGCGAGCGCGTCAACATGAAACGCCGTGAGGTTGACGCCTGGATAGTCAGCGGCAACGTGGGCGGCAACCTTTTCCCAGAGCACCCCTGTGTACTGCAGGGCGTTCGCCTTCGAGGCACTGGCCACGGAATGCCTGCGCTCCGCGGCACGATCACAGGCGTACCTTACGATCCGTTCCACCGCAGTTTCAGTGAATACGGCTGTCTGGATCGCCACCTGTTCGGCCTGATGCGAGAATGCGCCGCCCAACCCTACGTACTCCCCTTCAGAGTTCTCCCGAATACAAAGAATGTCGAGATCCGCCGGGCCAACACCACGAAGTGGCGAACGCACGCCCTCCAACAGCTGGATGGGCCGTAGGTTGACATATTGGTCGAAGGACTGACGGATGGGCAGAAGGAGTTCGCGAAGCGATACGTGGTCGGGAACCAGAGGCGATCCGATTGCCCCGAGGAGGATTGCGTCAGAGTCGCGGAGGCGCTCCATACCATCCACGGGCATCATCCGCCCATGCTCCTGATACCACACACAAGACCACGGATACTCGATCAAGTCCAAGCCGAACGAATTTGTGAGCGCGGCGACGCGCGCAAGGACGCGGCTCGCCACGGGGACGACCTCAGTTCCAACCCCATCTCCAGCGATCACCGCGATGCGATGTCGTCTCAATCTAGCCCGCTGCCTGGGCGACCATGTTGAAAAGTCGCGATGCGTCAGCTGGATCTCTTCCCTCTCCCAACGCCACCATGAGCAGGATCCAAGCCTTTTCGGCGGTCAGGTCATTGGCGGACAAGAGCGGGAGCGCTCGCAGGGGTGAGCCGGTCCCACCGGTGGGCGGGGTCGGAACTCGGCCTTGAGGCGCTCTCGAGGCGATGACGACGGGAACGTTCGCAGCTACCGCGCGCGCCACGCCTTCGAGCATCGGCAAGGGCACGGCCCCGGCGCCCGGAAGACCCTCAACAACAAGCCCGTGTGTGCCTCGATCCAAGGCAGCGTCAACCGCTGAAGCATCGGCGCCCGGGACAACTTTGAGGAGCGCAACCGCAGGATCGATGACGCCAGAGAAGCGCGGGCCCTCAACTGGCGTGCGCTCGTAGGTGACGTCGCCCTGTACCACCTTGCCCACCGGTCCGTTGACATCGATGAAAGCGTCGATGTCGTGCCTATGGCGCTTCCAGACCCCCCGGGCGGAAAGGATGCGCCCGTGAAAAGCGACTAAGACACCTTTGCCGCGAGATTCGTCTGCGCGCGCAACATCGAGCGCGTCCCGCAGGTTCGAGGGGCCATCTGGTGAAGGATCGTCCGCACGGTGCATCGCGCCGGTGAAGACGATGGCGGCGTCGGCGTCGAAGAACAACTCGGTCATGTAGGCGAGATACTCAAGTGCAGACGTGCCAACAGTGACGACGAGGCCGCGCTCGGGATGCGTTCGAGCCTCATCACGGATCCTGAGGGCAATCACGCGCATCTGATCAGGGGTCAGCTGCCAACTCGGAACCCGCGAAATCTCCTCCGCGTCCACAGGCCCAGCCTGGCCGGCCAGACGCGTGACGGCATCACCGCCAAACAGCGGTGCGGTCTCGCCACTGGATGGATCCAGCCCGGTGGCAATGGTTCCCCCGGTGGTCAAGACTTTGATCAGCCGGAGCCGATCGGATCCCGAGGTCTCGTCGCTCGCCAAGGGTTGGTGCATGACGTTCGAGGCGGACTACGCAGGCGGGGTATCGAGCGTCTGAGCGTCGCGCGTCGACTTCGCCTCGGCAGTATTTGCAGCTCGGCCTGCGTCGGCGACGAGTTCGGAGGATCTCATACGGCATGAGAGGCATCCGATCAACGCGAACACCCAGTGGGGACAGCGCATCTTCAATCGCTTCTGCAATGACAGCGGACACTGGAATGACGCCTGCTTCGCCCGTACCCTTGACACCCAACGGATTCAGCGGTGACGGCGTTTCAACATGATCGAGAATCACCTCTGGCACGACATCGGCCGTGGGGAGGCGGAAATCCATGAAGTTCGCTGAGAGCGGCTGTCCGTTGGGATCGAAGGCGAGCCTCTCGAGCAGCGCCCCGCCTATCCCCTGAACCAAGCCGCCGAGCACCTGGCCCTCGACGATCATTGGATTCACCATGACGCCACAGTCATGCACGAGGACGTATTTGATGAGACGAACATCCCCGGTGCTAAGGTCGACCTCGATCGTGGCCGCATGGACGCCACTGCCATACAGCTGCTGTCCGGCGCCGAAGAATCCGCGCGCCTGAAACAGAGGAGGCACGCCGATGACTTGTCCGGCTCGCAGGCTCAGCCGGTCCATGACGCTCGCGTCGTCAGCAGCAACGCGATCGACGGGGTAGCCGTATGGGTTCGTCAACGCGGCCAGCCCCGCGAACGATATCCGATTCTCCGGTGATCCGATCACCTGGACACCGCCATTGAGAAACTGCAGGTCAGCGGCCGAACATTCGAAAAGATCAGCGGCGTAGTCGGCAAGCTGGCGGCGGAGTTCCAGTGCCGCCTGCGCAACCGCGTTGCCCGCAAGAAGCAGCGACCGACTCCCAAAGGTCCCAAGACCAAACTCCACTCGGCTGCTGTCACCTCCGCGTACGACCACCTGGTCAAAGGTCGCCCCGAGCGCGTCAGCAGCTATCTGCGCGAGCGATGTGCTGTGACCCTGCCCTTGGGAGGCTGTGGCCACGTCAAAGACAAACGTCCCTGAATCGGTGAGGCGCGCGGCGCATCCTTCGTATGGTCCGGGCCCAGTGGACTCGACGTACGTTCCCATGCCCATGCCGATGAAGCGACCTTGGTTTCGCGCCTCACGCTGTTCAATACGGAAGCTGGTGGGGTCCAGGTGATCGAGTGCCTTTCCGAATGCTGCTGGGTAGTTGCCGCTGTCATAGCGAACCGGCGCATCAATGTGCAGGCCAACGTCATATGGGAACTCATCGGCCGGGATCAAATTGCGTGCGCGGATGACGTGAGGTTCAACGCCCAGACGCCGACCAACCGCACAGATGAGCCGCTCCATCACGAAAACCGCGTGCGGGCGGCCAGCGCCTCGATATGGGCTCACCGGCGGTTTGTTGGTGTAAAGAATGTCACCGTGGACTGAGTAATTGGCGACCTTGTACTGCCCGAGCACATGGGTCGCTGTATTTGCCGGGACTGCTATGCCATAGGGGATGTATGCGCCGGTGTCATGAATAAAGGAGGTGCGTACCGCAAGAATGGTTCCGTCAGCGTCAAACGCGATCTCCGCGTCATGTATCTGACCGCGCTCCTGGTTGGCGGCGACGAAGTGCTCCCATCGATCCTCTGCCCACTTCACAGGCAGGCCAAGCTGGCGCGCGGCGAAAGGGACGAGGACTTCCTCTGGGTAGAACAGCATGATCTTGGCGCCAAACCCTCCGCCTACATCCGGTGCCACGACCTCCACCTGGTCTTGCGGCAGGCCGAGCAGCCTGCAGAGGCCGTGCTTGATGGCGACTGGAGCTTGGGTCGAGTCCCAAACGCGCAGCAACTCGGCCTTCGGATCCCATTCCGCGAGGACACCTCGTGTCTCGATCGGACTCGCACAGGTTCTCTCGAGCGATAGGTGCAGGCGCTCTACAAAGGGTGCGTTCGCAAATGCTGCTTCCACATCGCCGATTCCATCGTCGATTGCCCCAGCGAGGTTGCCGGGCACCTCGTCGTGCACGCGGTCGGCGCTCCCTGCGGCAGATACCAGGTCGACGACTGCGCCAAGCGGCTCGTAGTCGACGCGGACCAGCGCCGCCGCATCTTCGGCGAGATACCGATCATCGGCGACGATCATCGCCACCGCTTCGCCGACGTAACGCACCCGGGAGACCGCGAGCGGCAATTGCGTACGCGGCGAGCTGAGTGCGGAATTCGGCGAGAGGAGCGGCAGTGGCGAATTGAGCGCTCCGATGTCATGACCGGTCAGGACGAGGTGCACGCCGGGTGCAGCAGTCGCGGCCGCGACATCGATAGACACTATCCGCGCATTCGCATGTGCGCTCCGGAGGAATGCAGCGTGGAGCGCTCCGTGCAGCTCAATGTCGTCCAAATATCGACCCCGTCCTCGGAGCAGACGATCATCTTCGCGCCGACGAACGGGTGCGCCGACGTAGCTCGGCGAATCGCTAACCATCCTTGCCCATCTCCGCCGGCGCCAACACGCTATCGATAGCGCGCACGATGTTCCGGTAGCCTGTGCAGCGGCAGAGGTGACCACCGAGAGAACTCAGCAACTCTTCTCTACCCGTCGCACCCTCGTTGAGGCTTGCTGTCAATGACATAACAATGCCGGAAGTGCAGAATCCACACTGGAGACCATGCTCAGCCCGGAACGCCTCCTGTACCCGGGTCAATGGGCCATCGCCTGCGAGTCCCTCGATTGTTGTGATATTCGCTCCGTCCGCCTGGACCGCGAGCATGAGGCACGAGCGGACTGCGCCGCCATCGACGATGACGGTGCAAGCGCCACAGACGCCATGTTCACAACCGACATGCGTCCCTGTCAGGCCGAGCGTGTGACGAAGCCAATCCGAGAGCAACAGACGGGATGGGACCTCCATCTCGTGCCGGATCCCATTCACCTCGCACGTGATCGATCGCATATCCTGATTCATAAGGAGACCTGGGAAGTACTGAGGGCCTGTTGCAGGGATCGTACGACCATTGGTCCAACGAGCTCATAGCGATACGCGGTTTCAGGGTCGTTCGTCGGCTCTTCGCGCACCTCGTCAACGGCCATCGCGGCCGCGGTGCGAATGCTGTCCTCAGCTATGTCGCGTTCCTTGAAGACGCTCTCGGCCGTATGGCACCGGACTGCTCGACGCCCGGGTCCGAAGGCGACGATCTGAACCGCAGCACCCTCCAGGCCGTTTCTAACCAGACAGGCAGCGCCTGCAAGAGCAAAGTCGCCCCGCCGTTGCGCATATTCTGTGAAGCCCCAACCAGTCCCCATCGGTGGCAGCGGCATGACAATCTCCACGAGCATCTCATCCGGATGAAGCGCGGTGGTGAGGAAGCCGCGGAAGAAGTCGTCCGCCGGGATCGTTCGAGTTCCCCCGGAACTCGCGACACGCATCACAGCATCGGTAAGCATGCAGATCGCCGGAATCTCAGCGGCCGGGTCCGCGTGCGCGATCGTTCCTCCCACTGTACCCCGATTGCGGATTTGGACATGCCCCACCCATCGCGAGGCTGCGACCAGTAACGGGAATCGTTGCGCGAGCTCGGACGACTGTTCCAATGCCCGCACCCGCGTCAGCGCCCCAAGCGAGAGTTGCTCCTGGTCAAGGCGAATTCCTGCCAAGCCGGAGATGTAGTTGACATCAACAATCACCCGAGGTTGGACCAGGCGAAAGTTCATCAATGGGATGAGGCTCTGTCCGCCTGCCAGCACCTTGGAGTCGTCTGGAGCCGCAGCAAGGATTGTCACCGCTTCAGCAACGCTGCTGGGACGACTGTACTGAAACGGGGCGGGCTTCATCGATGGGTGCTCCTCAGCAGTAGAGATCGCAGCGTTATATTGTATACATGAAGGCAACAGTGTCAAGCGCGGCTCAGCGAAGCAGTGTGCGTGTCGCTTGTGCCTTCGTGCTCGCCGCGGCCACGCTCAGGCCGCAGCTGGTTGCGGTCGCTCCCTTGCTTCCGAACATGACAAGGGATCTCCACCTCTCGTACGTCACCGCCGGGTTGCTGGGCGCGCTTCCCGTTCTTTGCATGGGCCTCGCGGCTCCGCTGCCATTCTGGTTGCGTGAGTGGGTCACATCGAGAGCCCTGCTCACTGCGGGTATGGGCGCGATCGCTCTCTTCGGGACCCTGCGCGCGCTCAGCCCTGATTCCCTGACCGTGTTGTTGACCACGCTCGGCGTCGGCGTGGGAATCGCCATCGCCGGCGCATCGCTGCCCATCATGGTTAAGGAGGAGTTTCCTGGGCAACCACTCCGAGCTACGGCAACCTACACGACGGGCCTTCAAGTTGGTGCTGTCGCGTCCGCGGCATTGGCAATTCCACTTGCGGCCGCCTTCGGTGGCTGGCGCCTGGCATTGCTGGCGTTCTCAATAGCGACAGCGGGACTTCTCATCCTCGTGATTGGTCTGACCCGACACTTGCGTGCTGGGGGCCGCGCGGGGAAGTCGATGATCCGTGTGCGGATCGACAGGCGAACGCTGGCCAGCGCAGGCGCGTTCGCGCTCTTCTGCTTCGCGTATTACGGCCTCACCTCCTGGCTCCCCAGTGCGTATGTCGCGTTCGGCTGGACCGCCGCGGCGAGCGGCATCCTCATCGCATTGCTCAACGTGGGGTCGCTGCTCGGAAGCTTCGGGACGGTGTTCTGGGCCCGGCGCTGGTTATCGGGCGGAGACGGGCTGGCTCTCATCGCCGGCGCCTTCGCCATCAGCGTCGCCGGCCTGGTCTTCGTGCCCCTTCTCGGTTACCCCCTGGCCTTCATTTCAGGAGTCGCCAATGGAGCATTGCTGGCGCTTATGCTGGCACTCCCTGTTCAGATTAGCACTGACCCACGCGACGCTGCGGTGCGCTCGGCGGTCACCATTGGGGTTGGCTATGCCGTGGCGTCCGCAGGTCCAGTGACCGTGGGCGCGCTTCGCGACGTGACCACGTCGTTCACCATCGCGCTCTCGGCGGTCGTTGCAAGCGCGCTTGCGCTATGGATCGTCTGCATCGGGATCGCAGCACACACCCGCCAGAGCAGACCGACACACGCCGTGCCTGGGGCCTAACAGCAGCAGAAGGACACCACTTCTGCCGGCCCGGCGTCGTTTACGAGGACCGATTCGTCCCCTCGTAAAATCGCTTGACTTCTCAAATCTTATACTGTATACATGTCCGCCACGGGGGTACAGCACGGTCATATCGAACCGGTACGTCCGAGGGTGTATTCCCACAGCTGCATGGATGGTTTTGGTCCAAGTTGAACTGGAGGCGAGTGGTCATGAGCGGCGATTCGGCGACACCCGAGGTAACACCAGAACTCAGGTTTCTGACTCGTGAGTTTCTCACTGGCCACATGACGCGCCGCGAGTGGATGGGCAAGATGCTCATGGCAGGGGTTTCCCTCGCCGGCCTGAGCTACGTGCTCGCGGCATGCGGAGGAGCAGCCACCAGCACCTCATCGTCCGGGACGGGCGGCAAAGGGCCAACAATCGGATTCGTTATTCCACTGATTTCGAACCCGTATTGGGAGCTCATGCAGAACTTCGCACTGGAGTGCGCCAAGCAATTCGACATCACCCTCGTGACTGGTCAAGCCAACAGCGACGACAACACGCAGTTGAGCATTGTTCAGGACTTCATTTCGAAGAAGGTCGACGGAATGGTCATTGGGGCGGTTGACAATACCGTTGGCCAGCCCATCTTGTCGGCCGTGACACAGGCGAACATCCCGCTCACCTTCATGCAGAGACTCCCCGGCGTGGACCCCACGAACTTCTCGAAGAAAGTATTCGTCGGGTACGTCGGGACCGATGACGCGGATGCCGGATTCGCTTCAGCCCAAGCGCTGTACAACGCTGGTTCGCGGAAGTGGGTGGGGCTGACGGGTGCGGCCGGAAACTCCGTCGCCGTCGTGCGGCTGCAAGGCATGCAGAAGTTTGTCCAGCAGCATTCAGACGTGACCCTGCTCCATGTGCAGTATGGGAATGAGGCGAGGTCAAGCGGGCAGACAACAATGGAGGACTACTTGTCCGCCTATCCTGGGCCCAGCTTCGACGGCGTGTGGTCGTTCAACGACGAAGGTGCACTTGGAGCCATCGCGGCGCTCGCCAATGCGAACGTCAGCAAAGAGAAGGTCGTGATGATCGACGGCACTGTCGATGGCTGCGATGCTGTGCAGGGCGGGAGTGCCCTCGCCACCTTTGGTGGTGGGTACGCGTGCGGCACTTTCGCGCTGATTGAACTGTATGATTCGCTCCACGGCAAGTACCCGGACAACCGCAACGTGAACATGCCTTTGATCCCTGTCACCCAACAGACTGTGACTGCTTACCAGGAGCAGGTCGTCAACGGTGCGTCCAGTTACAACTTCAAGGCAGCATCGGCAGTGTTCACTCCGGGGGCAGGAACCAAAGACTACAAGATCGTCCTGCACTAACCAAGGAGGGCAGGGCGCTAAGGTGACTGTTGATCCCGAGGCTCAGATAGCCCCCTCCGACAGCAAACCCTCCGCCGGCGGGGCGGAGGGTTTGCCCATGCACGGGCTCAGCATTGTCGGTGTTACCAAGCATTACCCGGGAACACAGGCCCTACGGCTCGCTCCCGCAGAGACGCTGACCTTCGCCCACGGCTCGATACATGGGCTGGCCGGACTCAACGGCGCCGGAAAGTCGACCCTCGTGGCAATCATCGCCGGAATCCAGCGTCCTACGTCGGGACGCATGTGGCTCGACGGGGTTCCATATGCTCCACGCAATACGGAACACGCACGAGACCGCGGCATCGATATCGTGCTGCAGGAACCGGCTCTGATCGACAGCATGACCGTCGAGGAAAATCTTGTACTGGGCAGGGAAAGGAGCTTCGCGCCTTTCGGCGTGTTCAATCCCCAGAAGCGTCGACGTTTGGCGCAGGCGGCGCTGGATCGACTACCCGTCAAGCCTCCGCTGACAACCCTGGCCGGCAAATTGACGCTGGAAGAACAAAAACTTGTTGAGCTTGCTCGTGCGCTGAGCCTCAACCCCAAGATCTTGATCATGGATGAGGTCACGGCAAGCATGTCCGCGCGCGGGGCAGAGAACATCAGGCAAGTCCTACGCCAATTCGCCGCCGAAGGGAAACTCATCATCTACATCTCGCATCATCTTGATGAGATCTTCCAGTCGTGCGACCTGGTCACTGTGATCAAGGATGGGCGGCCGGTGGGCACGATTCGGCCTGCCGATACTGACCGACCCCGCCTCGAGATGATGATGGTCGGAAGCGCAGTGGCAAATGCTCGAGATCGGCCACCGGTCGCTGACGGCGAACCCGTGCTCGAGCTAAACGATGTCGAGGTGCGAGGTCAGTTCCAACATGTTTCCCTCGCCGTACGACGAGGGCAGGTCCTTGGCATCGCCGGCCTGATGGATTCGGGGGCGGGCGCGCTTGCGATGACTCTCTTTGGTGCCCAACGCCCGAGAGCAGGAACCATGCGTCTGGAAGGGTCACCGATCCGCTTTCGAGGACCACACCACGCCGTTTCGTCGGGTGTCGGTTTCATCCCATCAGATCGTGACCGAGACGGAGTCATCCTCGGCATCAGTATCCAGAAGAACATCGCCCTGGCGGCCCTTCCGTGGATCGCAACACGGGGCTTCCTGAATCCTCGTCGGGAGCGCCGTCTATCTGACGGACTCGTTGATCGTTTGAAGATCAAGTGCCATGACTCTGGTGATCTGCCCATGCGCCTGAGCGGCGGGAATCGCCAGAAGGTAGCCTTCGCAAAGTGGCTTGCTCGACAACCCAAGGTGCTTGTCCTGCACAATCCCACCCGAGGTGTCGACGTCGAGGGGTATGCCGACATTCACCGCCACATCATGGAATGCGCTGAGCAGGGGGTTGGCATCGTTCTCGTCAGCGACAACCTGTCGGAGCTGCTTGAGCTAAGTGATCAGATGATCACCATGCGACGGGGACAAATCTCTGGAACGTTTGCTCGGAGCCAGCGACCGAGCGAACGGCAACTTGTGGATCTAATGCTATGAGCCAAGCGCCCGATGTTCCCGCGGCCGAGGTCGTGACGGTTGATGGCGGCAGCGCGCCCATAAGACGTGCGCGGTGGATCGGCGTGGTCCGGCGAATCGTCCCATTCGCAGCGCTGATCGTGCTCATCATTTTCTTCTCTATCACGGGAGGGACGGCCTTCCTGAGCTACAACAACGCGTTGTTCCTGATTCAGCAGAGCGCAATCATCGCCATACCCGCGTACGGGACGACCATGGTCATTCTCGCCGGCAGCATCGATTTGTCGGTGGGGTCGAATATTGGCCTCTCAGGGATGGTGGCCGCGCTCGTCGCCACAAGCCATGGAGTCGTTGCAGGCATGGTGGCCGGTGTGCTGGCCGGAGTCGCGCTGGGGCTCCTCAACGGCATCGGATTTGCAGTGCTTCGGGTGCCGTCATTCATCGTAACACTGGCCACTCTGTCGATCGCTGAGGGAGTGACCCTCGTCCTGTCGCAATCGCAACCGGTGTCTGTTCCGCTCGGGTTTCAGGGCATCGGGCAGCTGCCCGGCATCATCGTGCTGTTTGCGGCCTGCACCATCGGCTGCGTGATCGTCCTCCACCTGACCTCTTTTGGACGACGCGCAGTGGCCATCGGGGGCCAGGAGCGCGTGGCGTGGCTGTCGGGCGTCCGCGTCGCGCGAATGAAGATCTACATCTTCATGTTCGCGGGTTTGATGGCAGGGCTCGGCGGCATCGCTCTCACAGCTCGCGTTGGTTCGGCCACACCGGATGCTGCACAGGGATTCGAACTAACAGCGATCACTGCGGTGGTCTTGGGTGGCACTCCGCTCACCGGGGGCGTGGGCAACATGTTCAATACGCTGGTCGGCGCCTTCATCCTGTCGATTCTCTTGAACGGGATGATCATCCTTGGACTCTCGGATGATGCCCAGCTGATCGCGCAAGGCTGTGTGCTCGTGGCTGCAGTGCTCCTGTCCTTGGATCGCTCAAAGCTGTCGATGATCAAGTGATTGCGCCGCGGCCGGTGCCTGGAGGATGACATGGGACTTGTAGGCGGACATCTTCCTGAGATCATCATCCTTTTGGTGGTGATCCTGATTGTCTGGGGACCGGGGAAACTCCCCGATATCGGCGCCGCAGTGGGTAAGGGTATCCGCGAGTTTCGTACGGCATCGTCCGAAGCTGACGATTCGGTCACCGAGGCGACGAGGGTGGCGACTTCGCAATCGGCTGAGGGCATGCCCACCGAGGCGGTGAATTCCGAGCCGTCGGTTCCCGGGTGACGCTAATGGCCGTACGTATTAGCCTGATCCCGTAAATATTCTACGTGCCCATCAACTCCGCTACGTGGTCGGGTACGTAGGTGTAGGTGTCGAGCGACGGTCGCACGTACCCCTCGTCGGACTGGCGCGGCGGCAGCGTCAGTGGGGTCTGGATGACGTCCTTGTATGGCACCTTCGACAGCAGGTGTGCGAAGCAGTTCAGGCGAGCGCGTTGCTTGTCATCGGCCTCGACCACGTACCACGGCGATTCGGGCGTATCCGTGTGGACGAACATGATGTCCTTGGCACGCGAGTACTCCACCCAACGGAGGCGCAACTCGAGGTCGATCTGACTCAGCTTCCACTGTTTGAGCGGATCGGTAAGACGGATGTGGAAGCGCCGCTCCTGCTCCTGATCGCTGACCGAGAACCAGTACTTGATGAGGACAAGCCCTGATTCGATGAGCAGGTTCTCGAAAATCGGGCACTGGCGGAGGAACAGACGGTGCTCTTCGTGAGTGCAGTAGCCCATCACGTACTCGACGCCGGCGCGGTTGTACCAGGACCGGTCGAACAGGACGATCTCGCCTGCCGCGGGCAGACGATCGACGTACCGCTGGAAGTACCACTGTGCACGTTCACGATCCGACGGCGCGGGCAAAGCCGCCACCTTGACGACCCGGGGATTGAGGTACTGCGTGATGCGGCTGATGGTGCCACCCTTGCCGGCACCATCGCGGCCCTCGAAGATCACGGCGACGCGGGCGCCACTCGAGCGGACCCATTCCTGCAGCTTGACCAACTCCACCTGGAGCCGCCGCAACTCCTTCTGGTACCGCTTGTCGGTCAGATATGTCGCGCGTTCGCGCTTGGACGCTGTCTTCTTTGCCACGACTCTCTATTGTGAGGGTCAGGAACACGCGATCCGGGCACTGTCGGTCGTTTGCCAGATTGGTGCGGGAGCGTCGACGCACCTCGGTATTGGCACGCCAGCTTCGCGGGACGGGACTGCTTCGCGCATCCACCCGTCCGAGCCCTCAATGAGCGTGATCTACGTCCGCTCCGCGGATGATCCGGAGCGACCATAGTATCAACGTGCCACGCGAGCGGCGCCGGTCGCATTCGCGCTGGCGGCGTCGAGCGCGACGTGACGTTCGGCGACGCGACGGCCAGGTGCAGCGCTGACCGCCGCGTCACCAGATTCATGGTCGATCTCCTTCGCAGTGCGAGGACGTCCGGATATGCTCGGCTCGCTCTGGCCGTCCTCGCGCTGGGAAGACGACGCGAAAGGTGCTTCCAACTCCAGGCTCGCTCCGTACTTCGATGTGCCCTCGAAGCTCCCTGGCTGCGCGATGTGCGATGGAAAGGCCTAGACCGCTGCCTCCCGTTGCGCGCTGCCGCGCCTGGTCGATCCGGTAAAACCGGTCGAAGATCCGCTCCTGGTACTCGGGCGCGATTCCTATGCCGGTATCACGCACCTCAATGACCACGTCGTTTCGGTGTCGATGATGTTCGACGAGAACCTTGCCGCCCGCCGGAGTGTAACGGAGTGCGTTGGAGATGAAGTTGCCGATGACCATCTCAAGAAGCCGGCGGTCGGCGAGCGCGGTGACCCGTCGCCCGCCAACGCCGAGCTGCACTCCCGCTGTAGAAGCGAGGGGAATATAGCGGGTCACGATGTCTCGACAGATCTCGTCCACCGACACGTCTTCGTTGCGAACGGTCTGAGTAATATCGAGCCGGGTCAGCTGCCGCAGGTCTGAGAGCAGCGCCTGCAGCCTTCGTGTTTCGTTGATCACATGCTCAGCAGCGCGTCGCCGATCACTCTCAGCTGCGGCCACCCCGTCGGCGAGCGCGAGGGCGCTGGCTGAGATCGCTGTGACTGGGGTTGCGATCTCGTGAGCCAAATCACCGAGGAACTGGCGCTGATTCTGATCAGCGCTTTCCAAGCGCGCAGCCATACCGTTGAAGGCTCGCGCAAGGGGACCGAATTCACCTTGCCCGTCCAAACCCATCCGTGTACTGAAATCTCCTTCGGCCATGCGATCGGCCGCATGAGTTGCGTGGCCGATCCGCCTGCGAAGCGCCCGCGATAGGTAACTCATGCCTGATGCTGCGCTGATCACCAACAGAAGGATCGGGATGGCTGCGATGAAGAGCAGCTCATATGGTGGCGGCTCGATTACTGAACTGTAGTCGCTGACCGTCACTGAGCCAGGCGGCACGTTGCCGACGGCTGTGAGTTCGAGCGTCCGTTTCATCAAATCTGTTGGAAGCGGCGTAGAAAAGATGAGACGGCCATCCAGCTTCACGGTGATTTGGTCATTGGGCAGAGCCGCCTCCAGGGTCCTAGCGTCGGGCAGGCGCTGCCCTGAGGCGACGAGAGAGGCGATATCGTGGGCCACCTCAGTCGCGTCTTGTCGATCCGCTGCTAGTTCGGTGCTCTGATGGACGAATGACAATAGGACTGCTGCGAGGACGATCGCCGGAAAGGCGGGCAGAATCATGGCTACCAGAAATCGGGCACGAAGGGAAGTTCGAATGCGTTTCATTGCGGCTCGAGGCGATAACCGATTCCGCGAAGAGTCGTGATTGTGAGCGCTCCGAGAAGTTTGCGACGGAGCGTCGAAACGTGGACATCGACGGTTTTCGCGGTGAAGAATGGGGAACCCCAGACGTGCTCCAGTAATTGCTCGCGGCTGAACACCTGGCCGGGGTGCTTGAGAAACAGGGCGAGGAGATCGAATTCGCGCCGGGTCAACTCGACTTCATCCGAACCGTACAGACAGCGCCGCTGCTCGAGATCGACATCCAATGAGCCGAGGTGCAGTGTGCTTGATACTTCCGCGAATCCCGTTGCCCGGCGGAGGTGCGCCCGCACGCGAGCGACGAGCTCGTGCGCGAAGAAGGGTTTGACGATGTAGTCGTCCGCGCCCAATTCCAGGCCTGCAACACGGCTCACCTCATCGGCCCTCGCAGTCACGAACAATATGGGGATTGATGAGAGAGCGCGCGCCTGTCGCACCACCTCGAATCCGTCCAAACCAGGGAGCATGACATCAATGAGCGCTAACTCAAGCTGCGCCTCGCGAAGCATGGCGAGGGCCCTTGGTCCATCTGCGGCCTCGACGACGTTGAATCCTGACTCTCTCAGGTAGAGGGCGACAACATCGCGGAGTGCCGCATCGTCCTCGGCCACGAGGATACGTGCGCCGCTCATCATTCAATTGAGTCTGTCATACGGTACGGACTGCGACTGGAAGCGGGGATGCCGACCCTGGTAAAGGAGGGTCGGCATCCCTGAGTGGAGCCTGCGATGGACTGCTAACTGCGCTGATTGGCATCCGCCGTGCGACCGTGAACCTCAGAAGGAGCGGGTCGCCAATCGGAGAGGCGGGTCCGCTCCGTCATGGGTGTTCTGGCCGACCGGGATGCACGATCGCCGACTGGCTCTCCGGCGGGAAGGTCACGATCGAGGAAGAGCGGCAGACACATCCCCGCAGCAACGACGACGGACACCAGAGCCATCAGGGCAAGGTTCAGGACGAGAGCGAAAGTGTTCATGCCCAAACCGTACGCGTCGAAGGTTAGGGGATGGCAATGCTACCGTCATTTCTTGGCAAGTCGTATGGCCATTCCCCGCTCGGCAGCAAGTCATGGACTTCGGTGGAACCGGGGGCCGTATGCGCTGATCGGTGGCGGCGAGCGAATCCCGTGTACCGGGCGTTCCGGCATACCTTCAGGTCGGCTGATGCCAAATTATTCGTTCCGCAAACCGTCTGCCATTTCGGTGCCGGGGAACCCACACGTATCGGCTGATCCGCCAATGCCGATCCTGGCCATCGACTGATCTCACGCCGCCGCTGTTGGCTCAGCCGGTCGACGTCGAGACGGCCACGACAATGGCAAATAGCACGAGCGTGACTAGGATGGATATCGTCCCGAAGACGGCGCACGATCTCCGCGCGTCGCTGCTCGGGCCCTAAGACGGCAGCGAAGATTGATCGTCGTTGTTTGTCCATGGTTCAACAACGGGTCGATCCTTCGACAGGTGCTGCAAATGCCAGCTCGTGCGACCACAAGATCTGCGAACGGGAGGCGGCTAGGCGACGACGCGTTTGCCCGCGATGCGCGGGCGCGGACCGAGACCCTCGCGGGCAGCTTGATCGAGCAGCGCGCTTACCTTGGCAACATCGAACCGCGTTCTCGGAGGACTCGGCCTGCACAACCAGTCGACTAGCTCACTACCGCGTACGAAGGTGACCTTGTCCACCTCAGTCGGACCCTGCTCGAACTGCCCCCACAGCACGACCACGGGATCCACCCATATCCTGATTCCGGTCGCGTGCTGGATGCGCTCCTTCAGAGCGGCGCTCGCACTCCCTTCTTTGGCAAAGATTCCGCGGTATTCCGAGACCATGTCGGGGTCCTCCAGCCATTGGAAGTGAAGACCACTCTTGTCGACGGTAATCTGCCCGAAGCAGTCCTTGGTGTCCAGCAGGAAGACACCTGTGCTACCAACGACAACATGGTCGATGTTTGTCTTGTCCTCCCATTGAAGATCGTGCCATACCCTCCAGTCTGCGGGGGGCAGACGGCGTAGAGCCTTCGCAGTTTTCCGCTCGCCTTCACTGCCCCATTGCCAATTCTGGATCCGTGCCGGAGGGGACTCCCTCTGCCATGCGAGCGATCCGAGGAGCAACCCTGCTGCGATTCCGAAGGTGACCTTCCACTGCCCGCCTACTACGAAACCGATGACACCGAAGATGACAGCGAGCCCCAGCCACAACGCAAAGAAGACACGGAACCGCCGCCGCCAGGCGCGTGCGAGCTCCGTGTATTTCTGCCCAGCTGATCGACCGCCACGCTGCGGGGTATTCACGACTTGTATCCTCGTTGGTCGATGTCCCACGTGCCGCTAAGTCGGGTGGTACACGCCTCCGTCAACCCGACCTATGAGCAGAACCTGGTCGGCATCACAGAAGCCCCGCTCGCTCCGCTTCTGCCCATTCAACCAGCATCCCTGGCCCGCCCCACTCGTCCCAGACTGAGAGGTTCCGCTGGATGTACCCGGTCACGGTTGCGAGGCGAACGCGGGCGCCGATCATAGAGCAAACCCGGACTGTCTCTTCTGACCATCCCTCTGTCGAGGTCACGCAAGAATCGCTCCCAATCACCCAGCAGTTACCGACTTCGCGGGATGGCCGCTCGCCGGGTTCGACGCCGAGCGCCTCGAGGTAGGCATGGTAGGTATCACGAGTGAGTTCATCGGCGCTGCCAGCGCGGAAGAAAATTGCGTCCAGAGTGAGAAAGGTCATCGGTCGGTACGGCGGTCAGCGCGTCGTCATGTGACGCCTGTCTGCCGGTCGGTTGTACTTTTCGATCAAGGCGACCGCTTCCGGCAGCGGCAGGACGGCGAGTTGCCTCGCTAACCAGCGAGCGCCGTTCTTGCGTCCCTTGAGTCCCACAGGTGTCGAGTGCGGTTTGGTCGTAGTCGTGGTCATCGCGTCTCCTTCTTGGCCGAGTGGGCCTCGGTTGAATGGTTGCTCCGTAAGCGCCGATGCAGTGTCACGAATCAGCGACAGCTGGGCGATCTCGTTCATCCAGTGCACACTGGCCGCGTCGTCTCTGACAGGGAAATGTTCCGAGAATGACGAGCAAGTCACGACAATCGCTGTCAACTATCGCCGGAAAGCCCCGGAGCTGAGTAGGGCAGGCAATAGGGAGACGCTCTGATCTGACAGATCGGAGTGCCATCCGATTACCTAACCCGCGATTACATCACTCCGCAGGTGCCCTGAGTGCGAATGCGGCGAATGCGTTCGCATCGACTAACCCGATATTCCAGATTGCTTATAGTCGACTAATCCGCCTCACCGAGATCGTGACACCGCAACGCCTCATCGTCCGGGCCGACTGTTCAGCACGCACCGACTGAGGGCCCGTCTATCCGTCCTCGACCCCGAAGATGGCCGCGAGCCGGGTCAACGTGAATCGCTGCCGGAGTGGACACGCACTGTTCTGGTTGGCGAACATGCCCTGTTCCCATATGGCCTCAGCCTGCGGGCGTGTGCGCTCCCAACGCACCGGAACGACGTACTCCGTCTTGTCTTTCGCCGCGTCTGTCCCCCAGAAGTACGTTCCCTTCAATGGCACGTCCGCGAGCCTTCGTTCTTGTCCGCCCACCTCGGCAGTAGCGTCGGCGAAAGGGCGTGCCTCACCAGTCACATGCCCAACCCCCACGTAGCCGCTCTTTGGGATGCAGCAGAAGATTCGCGCATCGACGGGTAACTTGCGGAGGGTGTGGGAGAACCATTCCCCGCCGCCGGCCGCGACAAAGCCATAGTTCCGGGCGTCTTCCCAGACCCGACCGTCGGGATCCACACCAAAGTTGACGTACCAGTCCTTACCGTTCCACGGCTCCTTGTTCCGCACACCAAGGTGTCTCGGCGCTGTGGCGCCCGCATCACTCGCGGCATCCAGCAACCATGTCCGGGCAAGATAGGCCCGATCGCCGTCTTGGTAGTAGCGGAAGAAGGCGACATTGATGGGGACGCCGTAGCCGCTATTCAGGTAGGTGATGATCCGCTCGCTCGCAGGGTCCACCTCCGCGGCGATGATGGTCAGTTGGTGCTCAGTGTTAAGGGCGTCGGGCGGAGCGTCGCCAAACACCTCGCTGAAGGCCTGCTCAAACACCACGCCAGGACGGTATCCCGCGAAGGTGTCGAGCACCTGTTGATGGCTCAGCGTGCTGACCCAGGACCCGTAGTCCAGCGCTTGGGCGACCACCTCGCGAGGAGTCCGGTGACGCTTCAACTCCAAAACGTGCAGAACACCGTCGCCGTCTACGGCGAGCAGATCAATGACGCCCCCGTATGCTGTTGAGACCTGGCGGCCAATGAGGAGGAGGCGCTCTCCAAGCATGCTTGGGTCCTTCTCGAGCATGTCTTCGAGCTGCTGCTCGCGCGGTACGCCCAGGGGATCCAGCCGGTGAGGCTCGCCACCGTCGACCCTCCACAAGCCTATCTCAAGTGACATGCGAGTATTCTCGCCCGTGGCGCGATTAAGGGGTGAGATGGAATTACTTGTCTCCGCTGCCAACGACATTCAAATAGTTCAGCGAGCGCAATGGGCCTAGCCCGGCTCCGAGTTCGTGAGCTGCAGGAACTTGAGCCCTTTGATCTCGCTCGCGTACACAGCTAGCATTTGTTCTCAGCGCGCACCACACGCCGCCTCGTAGCAGCGCATCGCGAGCTCGCGGATGCGTCTTGTGCGCTAAATCGGGAAGCATCACTAGGGAAGTAGCTCCGATTCTAGGGCTCGGCCTCCTGGTGCATGCGGCCGTCCCAGTCGCTCGTGGTACGTCGGCGGGAAAGGGCGAGTTGGATATACCTTACCGGTCCGGGCATAGTGTGCCGATCGCATTGCCCATCCACAAGCCGCACGCGCGCCGGCGCGCTCGGAGATGAGCCGGAGGTGCGTACTCTGCGTCTTTCCGGTTGGCCCGACCGTCGAGCCGAACGTTGAGCTCTCAATCTTCCTAGTAGCCGGCACGCAGTCGCAGGTACGCTCCGCCCGCGATCCGTCTACGCTTCTGGCGTGATATACGACCGCCCGGTCAGCGATCTCATGCGAGATGCCGCTGCCGCCATGACACCCCCCTTCTCTGTAGGCGACGTGGTCGCCTGGTTCAACCAGCATTACCCGAAGATCAAGAACAACACGATCGGTGCTCACGTCCGGGGATTGACTTGGAACGACCCCAATCGGAAGCACTACGCGTGGCTTGCAACGAAAGATCCCCTCTTTACCCGGACCGTATTTGGAAAGCTTCGGCTCTTCGACCCGGACGATGTTGGGATTGAGATCGGTGGCGACAACTCGGCAGATCTTGAGGAGGGCGATGGAGACGAGGTGCCGTCCACGGCGCAGGACGTTGAGTTCGTTCTGGAGAATCAGCTCGAGGAATTCCTCGTGGGTAACTGGCACCGCATCAATTGGGCGCGGGACCTTCAGATATGGAAGTCACCCACCGGAGTCTCGGGGCATCAGTTCAACACGGCGGTGGGACGTCTAGATTTCCTTTGCATCGACGCCAAAACTAAGGCTCTCGTGGTGGTGGAGCTGAAGCGGGGACGACCCTCTGACAAGGTGGTCGGACAGATTGCCCGGTATATGGGGTGGGTTCGTCGGAACATCGGCTCGAAAGGGCAGGCTGTGGAGGGCCTGATCGTTGCGCACGAGAGCGACACGGCTCTGAGTTATGCGGTAAGCGAGATTCCGGGACTTCGTCTTATGACCTATGAAGTCAAGTTCGAGCTCTCAGCGGCGGGATTGCCAGACCCGCGGGAGGCGGCCGATTCGGCGATGTCAGGGTAAGCATCGCCTCCAAGGTTGTCGCCGGCGTGGTGAAAAGCCCTCCATTAGGTCCCGCAGTTGTAAGGGACCACGGAGCTCCTGGCCGGGCCCGGGTGCGCATATGCACCGAACGGGGACTCGCATATTGGTCTGCAGATCGGGCCGGTCGACACATGAGGGATATGCTGAGTGATGTAGGGGAGGTCACGCCCACCCCCACATTGACATCGTACGTGACTCGACCTGTCCCATCAAGCCCTTGTTGGCGCCGGCTTTGGGTTCGGTGATCAATCCAAGTGCAGTGATGTGCCCTCGTTCTTGCCGTGAGACGCTGCGAGGACCGCCCACGCCGTTGTCGACACGAGGCTCCCCCGCGAGCACAAGGAGAACCAATGCGCCCAACTGCTTCAGCTCCGTCCCGCATGAGGATCCACTTTCCCGGTGGCGAGCCGCTTATCACGGTACGACGTCCACCCAAACAGTTCGGCGAGGTCGTGTACGTCCTGACCGCAAACCGGTTGATCAAGTACGCGCAGGAGCGATCGCACGTCGTCTATGTGGGACGCAGCGATTTCGGACTGCCCCGCCTTTGCGCTTCAGCTGCCATCCGAGGAAGGAGAGCCTTTCAGGACGAGCGTGGGATCCGGTCGATCCACGTCTGGCCATTGACTTGGGCTACTGGGCGGGATGTGGGCACTGCGAAGGTCCTAGAACGTGCCTTCCTGCTCCGCTTTAGGGAATTCCACGGCGAGATACCCATTTTGAACAAGCAAGGGACTGGGATGCGCGAGCGCGACGAATTCGACTTCTTTCGGCGGATAGCGGTCGACCGGGTGATTCGGCAATTCGGCACCACTTGGTAGGTGTCGACGAGTGCGCGACAAGTCTTCCGACAGGGCCTCCGTTTCGCGTTCGTGCGCAGACCACCACTTCTCAGCGAGCGGGTTCGGTTTCATAAAGTGCCAGTCGGGGTCTGCTCAGATGCCATCTTGGATCCCGAAGGTATCAACAGGTCGGAACGACGCAGGCTGATCCAGGATTACACGTTCCACTGTGCGGCCTTCCCATCATGCGGCCACAGTTCGACGACATCACCTGACTCTCCTTCTACCGTGTTGTGCATCGACTGAGTCGGACCGTCTGAGTGAATGGCAGATCGTATGGGACCAGGGGCCGAGTTGTGTGATGCAAACGAGCTACCTCGGCAGCGCGAGGAGTGCAGCATGCTGTTCGGATGTCGCAACACGCTAAGCGTCGCCAGGCTCGTGTCTCGCAATCGCGAGTGGAGCGGCGTCCCACCCGATGTGACCATGAGCTGGCGCCGGTGGTTTCGAATCCTGCATGTAGCCCAGACCCTGCCAACTCGGCCGATGGGGGCGTCAGCGCCGGTGGCACTAGAGCGGCGATACAATAGTGACATGCGAACATCCGTACGGGTGCGCTGCCGAGCATGCGTGCCCACATCGCGTATGTGCCGGTACCGGCCTTTCAGGGAAATGAACGCTGCAGTTGTTGCAGAGCTGAATATGGATGGACGCTCGACCAATCCAGTGGTTCTCGTGGCGTGGGCTCATGGACTCTCCTGGGGGCTCAACTCTCTCGATCTCGGCACCCTCTACACCCTGTGACGTAATGACCGAGGGTGGGCTTCTAATCGACCCTCAGGCGTCATCCGCGAGGCGACCAAGCGTGTGCTGGGCGCGGGTTCGATGCACTCGATCAACGTTGATCTCCATCGACGCAAGCTCCGCACCAGCACCGGCAAGCAGTGGACGACGTCGAGGCTGACGATCGACACGAGAGCAGGCCCGCAAAACGAAACGTGGTGTCGTTGCCCTCTCCCGGAAGCCGCCGCGTCGATCGCGGCTGGTGCCCAGTGGTGGATGGCGGCCGTGCGGCCAATGCCGCCACCCGTGCTCAATCGTGAGGTCACAGCGACAATTCCCTGCTCTCGCGTTTCCGGATGCACGGGCTGGAGGAAATTAGATCACTCGCTCAGTTGGCGCCTGCTGAAGGGCTGACTACGCGCGTTCGACGAAGACCTCGATGGCTGGCCCGATCTGCGCGAGTAATTCCGCTGCCAACTCTTGCACCAAGCGTTCCAGCTCGACGCTGCCAACGGCGGCACGCCGTTCTGGAGGTTGCCACATGTACGGAACATCAAGGACATCCACACGGCCAACTGTCACGAGGGTTCGGACGATGGCTTCGCCGGCCTCCGTCATCTCGACGGCGCGGCTGGCACGAAGTTGAAGGTTGCGTCTTTGCGGGCTCGGCATGAGTTGAGTACACCTCTGCCAACGAAAGGGAATCACAGGAGCACCGATGTAATCTCGCGTGCGCAAAGTGTTGTTGGTTAGCTTGTCGTCGACCGCGTCGATCTCGAGGTAGCCTCCGATGACACCCAGGGCATCATTGATAGGGCTACAAAGCCGTCGGAACCTCTCGACGGTCTCCTCAATCTGGCTCATGCGCCGGCCCAAGAGGTCACTCGCTGCGAGCTCTGCCTCGTTCTTTGCGCGAAACCGCGCCGCCAGCTCACTGACATCGGGGACCGAGCTTTCATTGGAGAGGAGCTGCCAGGCTGCGAGATCGCGCGAAACCTGTTCCATTGATGGGCGAGCCACTGGGTCGGTCCTCGTCATTCCATCGATGAGCCGATCCAGAGCATCGGCATTCGGATGCGGACGGAGTTCCTCGATAGTGAATCTCCGATCGCTAGCGGCCTGATGTCCATCGGGCGGGAATCGCTGTTCTGTGGCCAGCACCCACAGTGTCTTGCTTAGCGAGTACACATCCGCCGGATGAGGGTCCGCGTTGGCTGGATCCCTCACGAGCTCGTAGGCGGTGAAATGCGCCGGCCCCAACGGACGGTCGTGCCGCGTGAGCTCCGCCATGTCTGGAAGATGAATGATGCCGAAGTCACCGACCAACGGTCTGCTGTCGACCACGTATACGTTTTCAGGTTTGATATCTCTATGGGCTACGCCATAAGACGCCTTCAGGCGTGTGAGGGTCAGGGCGATCTCCTCGATCGCAGCGACGACGGCGTTGAGAGGCTGGCCAGCTAGAGCCTGATTTATTGGGGTAGCGATAGGCATCGCAAGCCACGCCCGATCCTCCGCCGTCGGATTCTCGGGTAGATACGCATCCAGTAGAGGCAAGATGCCTGTCGTGTCCCCGAGCTTTTGGAGGAACGCCACTTCTCGAATGAATCGACGGTACGGCTCCTTGTCGACATGAGTCGCATGCAGCACCTTGAGCGCGACCGGAGTCGCATTTCCCGGTCGAGTTGCGGACCAGACGGTCGCGTTACCGCCTTCGCCGAGCTTCGGGCCTCGGAGCCATGGACCGATTGTCTTTGGTGTCTCGTCGCCCATTCTCAGTAGCCAATCGCAGCTTACGCGCCTACCCGTCCGTAACAGGAGCGGCCATTTTTCGGTGGAGGCACGGACCAGTCTCTCATCTTCTTTGACGAGTTCGCGTTTACTATCCCGGCCACAGCGCATCCTTGACCGATGAAGCAAACGGAATGACACAGGAGGCAAGGAAGTCTGGTAGGTGCTCTTGCTGGACAAAGTCAATAGCAAAGCGACCAGTGAGCGAGGTTGACTTGAGCTCCCGCTCCAGCGTAATGAATGGCACCCGCTCAGGCACCACGGGATCGCGATGGACATCGACGATCCAAAGCGGTGACGGCACGACCACCATTGGGAAGTAAAGGCTTGCGTGTGCGTACTGTCCGCCAGTAGCTTCGACGGGCATTCCTGGTTTCATCGGTCCCATCGTGTACTTGTGGCTCTTCTGAAAGTCGCGCAGAGCCTTCGCCAATGGATAGACGAGAGATGTGAACACTGAGTTGTTATCAGCAGCCCACTCCTTCCCACGACGATTGAGGCGCACGATCTGAACGGCCTTCAACTCCTTCTGGAACTGGTAATGGTGCGCTGACAAGCCGAAGTGTCGGAAAGGAGGTGTCTCAGTGTATCCAGTGCCATGAGGGACCTGAACAAACCGCATGGGAAACTGATACTCGCTTGGACTCCGTTCAAGGTCGGCCACGCTCTTTCGACGAGCAAGGAACACAAAGGGATTCGACGTGTTCTTGCACTCGCACAGCAGCTGCACATATATGGCTCGGCGCCGAGCCTCATCGTGAAGCGACCGCCAGAAGCCATGCACGTCGATCTCACGCGACGTGCCCTCCTCAGGATCTGTGAACGCCCGCCCCGTTTTGGCATAGAACCCGGCCGCCTCGAAGGCCGTCGCGACCTCTTGCTCCAAGAGGAACCCCGAAGCGCTCAGGGCGTCGACTATCTGGCTTTCGGTGGGCTCGTCGGACATCAGGCTGCAATGTAGTCCGAGCGGGCCGCTCTTCGTGCAGGAGGTACCTCGACACCTCGGGTAACCAAGGGCGTAGTTGCCTTGGTCGGGGGGGATTAAGCCCTACCGCCACAGCGCGTCCATTGTGGTCACGGCGCTCGATCAGTTCCCAAAGAGCTTGTTCCACTCACACACCGAGCCCTCGGCAAGCGCCGCATCGGACACCCCTGCGCCGAGGGCCGAAGGTCGCCGAGACTTCGGGTATGGCTTCCGGGTTGGGGCTGAAAAGGCGACCACATGCCACTCTCTCAAGCTGCGGCCGCGCGAACGCTGTCCAGGATTCCGACAAGCTGGTCAATCTCCTGTTCTGAGAACAGGTCTTCCGGCCCGTGCGGAGCGAGATCTGTAAATGGGGCCTCGTAGAGAAGCGCAGCACCCATCACACCGCGCTGAGTCAGGTGGTTGACGATCATATCTACGAACTCGATCTGATTAGCCGTCATCATCTTTCCGGACAAGAAGTCGGCAAACGCCTCCTTGGCCGCTCCCCGATCAAGCCCTATCAGCGAGCGTACGAACAATCCGAGGCCTTGGTTCTCCTCCTTGGCCTTGGCGATCGCTTCGGCGTCACCGATGCCGTGATCGGTGAACATGGCTTCGAGGGAATCCAGATCGGTCGCTGTCAGTGGCTTATTCATCCGCAAGCGATGGACCGCGATGTTGTCCTGGTGGTCTCGTAGGAAGGCTCTTGCCTTTGCTTGGAAGCGCTCGAATGACACGGCGGGGACCACGCCAATCAAGTCGTACTCGGTTTCCGGGCCTATCTCATCTTCGAAATCGGAGTAGAGCAAAGAGCGCTGACTCTTTTCGATGAAACGCACTAGCAACCGCAGCTTCTTGCGGACCTGCTCGAGCATTGCCACGGTGACGTCTTCCCACCACTCCGGGGATTGCAAGTCCTCAAGCAGGACGAGTTGCTCCTTGACCATCGGGATGGTCGATAGCCCTTCGAGAAGACCGGCGATCTCCTGCACCTGGCTCTTCCCGGCCGCGGCGGTGTCATGGCACGGCTGCGTGCCCTCCACGGCCTCTCTACCGCACCCAGCTGTACCGACCACTCACCAGCCGAGGCAGAGCTTGTCGCCTGGGCACTCGAGCTGAGATGCGAGATCCTCGGCTTCGAATCGCTGATCAAGCAGCTCGAAGCGCGTTTGCCACAACTGCTGGCCGAGCGCGGCTCAACACTGACCCAGGAGTTCGGGATTGGCGTCGTGTCCGCAGCAGAGTTGGTGGCTCAAGTCGGGGACGCTCGTCGATTTCGCAGCGAGAGCGCGTTCGCCCGCTGGTGTGGCGTTGCACCGGTCGCCGTCTCGAGTGGCGAAGGCGCAGGGCAGCCTCGTCGACACCGACTCGACCTTCTCGGCAATCGCGCGGTCAACCGGATCCTCTACACGATGTCGGTGACCCAGGCGAGTCACCACCCACCTGGACGCGAGTTCCTGCAACGCAAGCGGCATGAAGGCAAGTCGTTGAAGGAGGCTCGACGAGCTCACAAGCGACTGCTCGCCAACCGTGTCATCCGTCGAATGTGGGCGGACACGCGGAATACGCGCCGAACCACTTCCGTCTGCATAGCCGTGGGCCTGACTGCTGTCGCTTGACAAAGGAGCCTCGCAACGTGGCCAGCGCCGTGCCCAAGCTGCACGCGCCGGCGGTGCTCGCGGTCGTGAAGTCGATCTTTCTGCAGCCAACTCGTGAGACCGCCCGCGACGCCGTGCACCACGCCCTCAGCGTGCTCGAGCCACGCTTTCCGACAGTGGCAGCCAAGCTCCGTGCGGCTGAAGCCGACGTGCTCGCGTACTTGGACTTTCCGGTCGACCACTGGCGCTCGATCTCCTCGACCAATGCCATCGAGCGGGTCAATGCGGAGCTCGACCGCCGCGCCAAGGTGGTGGGCATCTTCCCCAACACCGACTCGCTGCTCCGGCTGTTCACCGCAGTGCTCCAGGACCAGCACGACGAGTGGCAGGACGGACGCCGTCACTTCAGTCAGCAGTCGATGGCTCGCGTAATGCACCCCGACGGCCCGCCGCTGCTCACCAATCCGCTCACGGAGGGACTTGTCGCGTAGCTCACCGACGTTGCGAGAACTCCACCGAATTCACACCACTACCGGGGACTTGACCGGGAGGAGGTTCGTTAGAGAGCGAGCGCTTGCGTTCTCACCTGCGTGGTCGCAAACAAAGAGCAACCACTTGCAGCATTAATGAGCGCAGGAAAACCTACTTGCAGCATTTCTGCACCCACTTGCAGCATTTGTGATCGTTGAATACTTGCATCATTAATGAGCGCTAACAATCAGCCACAACGGTTCGTAGCTCCGCAGCTGTGGCACATGTAACCGGCGCCGCTGCGCACCATGAGGCTGCCGCAATCGCTGCACGTTGGCGCGTTCCTCCTGGTTGATGAATGCACCGGAGCTGATCGTGGAAATCGGAGCGACCGGCCTGCGACGGTGGCTGCAGGAGCGGTCGCAACCGCCGACGCGGCTGATCGTTCGAGCCTTCCGTGGCCATGCGCAGGAAGTACTCGCCAGGAGTGTCGTCCCTCGTACAGGACGCGCTTCCAGACCCAGCGAAATGGATGCGTAACGCGTCAGCCGATAGATTCGGCTCGCGTCTCCGCAACGGTATTTCTTGTTCGCGCGGGCATGCGTGCCTAAACAATGCACGCGCACGCGTCGGCGACCCTTCCCTCGCTAGGGAATGCGACAGGGTGTACCTCCGTCGCATGGAAAGGCGCGATGGATCTTATCGGACCCAGCGCCGGTGGCTCCGACACCCTGGCGTTCTCAAGACCCCTCCGGAGAAGCGTCCGGTAGCGCCGCCCGACACGAGGATCGCCCAGCCCCTGCGACACGGGATCCGCTCAGCGGCTGCGTTCATCTAGTCGGAAAGCGGGCCCGACTCGAAGCGAGGTACGAGCTCGGTGATTGGCTGAGCCAGAGTTTTCCAATCTAAAGCCAGCGCCTGCACAGCGGGCTCGCTGAACTCCGTCGGGTAGGCTGACGCCAACAACCCCGCTCGTGTGCAGCGACTGACCGATGCGACGCGACCGCGAGGGACTCGAGCGCCGACAGTGCTTGTGGTTGCATGGCTGCCTTGACCCAGCGGCCACACCAATTGCTCCCCCTGTGCGATCGGCAAGCGGCGGCTAAGCCGGCTACGCCAGGGCGCCTACCGGCGGGTTGGGTGAGATCTTTTTGGGGCTCGTGAACCCGGTCGAGAGCAACCAGGTCGCCCCAACCGGGAAGTCGTTCTCCGACGCGACAAGACGATCGTCAGCGAGCCACTCCTCCGGAGCGAAATCCCGCAGGGTGGAAACGGCAGCGTCGGTGCTCAAATCCACGACCGTGGTCACGTAGTAACCGGAGGGGGAGCCGAGGACCCCCACGTACGCGCCATACGCCAGGTAGCGTCCGTCGCCGGACACGCTCACAGCCCCGTACTCTGCGTTTGCAGGTTGCATGGTCAGCGTCTCGGTGCCCGAACTGCGCACCACCTTCAGGCTCGACGAGCCCACCTGAGTGACGCATACCGAGCCGGACTGGTTGAATACGGTGCATTTCTGAGGCTGCGTGAGCGCCCGCGTGGTGAGATCGAATGTGGCTGGGTTGAAACCAACGTAGGTGAGGAACGGTCCCGCCCCACCGAGCCCTTTGGGCATCTCCGAAACCGAGATACCAGTGGTGCTCCATCCGAAGGGCATCAGCACCTCGCCACCGTTGTCGCTGTTGTTGGCGTCGTCATAGACCATGGTCGCGGATAGGGCGGTGCCGCCCAGAGGCTCGGTCCAGAGCTGTGAGTGGTCGGTGGTCGCGCCGTTGTCGCCGGTGATGGCAAGGGGGAGGCCGAATACGAGCGTTGTCTCGTCGGGGGACACGGCAAACGCGGTGTCCCCCCGGAGATCGATCGCGGTGACCGTAGTGCTCACCTGGGGCACCTGGCCAACGTCGGTGACGGTGCCGTCGCGTCCGATCGCCTTCACGGCGGTGCCGTCGATGAAGTAGACATGATCGGTTCCGACGTAGTACGCGTCGCCGTCGGCTCCCCCGGGGTCGTCGACCGTGGCGGCGACGCTGCCGTCCTCACCGACCAGGGTGAGCTGCACAGCGCTCCCGGTCCTCAGTGCGGTCACCACCAGCGGCGGAGGCGGCGCGGGAGTGGGTGATGGAGTCGGCACCGGCGTTGCGGTCTGCGCAAGGGTTGGCCGCGCAGTCGGTGTGACCGGACTCGATCCACAAGCTGCGAGGCCAAGAGCTGCGAATGCAGTGCCGATGATGGTTATGCGTTTCATGACTGCCAATTCAACGGGAACCATCATCAACGGTTACATGCGTATCAAATGCGTCGAACGCTCTCACCTTGGGATCGGGCTCAGGCGAAGCGAGGAGGCGCGTGAGGTTGTCAACGATGGCCGCGGGCGCGACGTCACTGACGTCACGCGGGGCGCTGGGTTGACCAACACGGAGACCGGCTGAATGCGCTCGGGGGAGAGGCTGCCAGATCGAATCAACTCTCGGCGTTGGGACCACGCTCCGCGCGACAGTCCGCGTCTCCCCCGCCGTGATGGTCGTGGTGAATGTCTGAGACACCCCTCGGTCTTCGGAAGCCCCCGAGGGTGTCGACCTGACTCCCCGCGGGCCAACCGAATATTGGGGAGCATGGGGACTGCCAAAAGGTCAAGTCCCGGGTAGTGGTGTGAATTCGGTGGAGTTCTCACAACGTCGGTGAACTAAGCGACAAGGCCCTCCGTGAGCGGGTTGGTGAGCAACGGCGGACCGTCGGGGTGGAGCAGGCGAGCCATCGACTGCTGACTGAAATGTCGGCGACCGTCCTGCCACTCGTCGTGCTGGTCCTGGAGCACGGCGGTGAACAGGCGCAACAGGGAGTCGGTGTTGGGAAAGATGCCCACCACCTTGGCGCGGCGGTCGAGCTCGGCATTGACCCGCTCGATGGCGTTGGTCGAGGAGATCGAGCGCCAGTGGTCGACCGGGAAATCCAGGTAGGCGAGCACATCGGCCTCAGCCGCACGCAGCTTGGCTGCCACCGCGGGAAAGCGTGGCTCCAACACGGTGAGCGCATGCCCCACCGCGTCGCGGGCGGTCTCGCGCGTCGGCTGCAGGAAGATCGACTTGACCACCGCCAGCACCGCCGGCGCGTGGAGCTTGGGGACCGCGCTGGCCACGTTGCGCAGAAAGTGCACCTTGCAGCGCTGCCACGTCGCCCCAGTGAACACCTGCGACAGCGCACTGCGCAGCCCTTCGTGGGCGTCGGAGATGACCAGCTGCACGCCGCTCAGTCCGCGTCGCGACAGGCTGCGGCAGAACTCCAGCCAGAACGCCTCGCTCTCGCTGGCGCCGACCGCAAGCCCGAGCACGCTCTTCTCGCCGCTGTCGCGCACACCCACGGCCACCACCGCCGCTTGGCTCACGATGCGCGCACCCTGACGCACCTTCTCGTAGGTCGCGTCGAACCAGACGTACGGGTACGGCTCATCGAGGGGCCGCTCCCGGAACTCGGCGAGCTCCTCGTCGAGCAGCGCGCAGATCCGGCTCACCTCGCTGCGACTGATGCTGCAGCCACCCAAGGCGGCCATGAGGTCGTCGACCTTGCGCGTGCTGATGCCGAGCACGTAGGCCTCTTGGACGACCGCCAGCAGCGCGCGATCGATACGTCGCCGAGGCTCGAGCAGCGACGGGAAGAAGCTGCCAGAGCGCAGCTTGGGGATCTGCAGCTCGAGGCGTCCCGAGCCGGTGTCGAGAACCCGCTCTCGGTAGCCGTTGCGGTACGTGGTGCGTGTCGATGCTCGCTCGTGTGGGCCGGCGCCGATCTGCGTGGCCGCCTCGGCTTCGATGAGCCGCTGCATGGCGTGTTCGAGGACACGTCGCAACACGTCCGTGTCCGCGCCCTGAAGTTGACCGATCAGCGCCTGGTGCGTCATCCTGTTCTGGGCCATCGTGGGTCTCCTGGTTTGGGTTAGAGCTTCCAAGAGAACTCCGCGGTGGCCTACTTTGTCTACCTCGTCGGCAGCCCTGAGGTCACCCCGGATTTACACCACAATAAGGGACATCACTTGCCAAAACGCGTCCACCCAGCGTCCACCAAAGCTGGGAGAGAAGCTTCGGGCGCTCTGATCGGCTGAGCCAGCGTTAGCCGTTCTACTCGGCGTTCGCGATTTGGTGTGCACATGAACCTGATTAGCACCGACTGAGCGCGCATCCCCGGTCATCAGGAGCGACTAATCGCCTGCGTCCGGGTCCTCGAGTCCCTGTCGTATCCGCTCCCGCTGGTTCACCCTGGCGGATGCAGACCAGCACTACAAGCAGTCGTCGGGGGCTCGATTTCGGGAGCGGTCGCTGCAGGGTTGTTGGCCGTCGAGGTACGGCGATGCTCGCGTCAGTGAGACGGGGTCCTGGTCTTAAGGACTCGTACGGTCATGGTTGGCAGCCCTTCATGCAGACATTGGAGCGTTTATGGTCGTCGACCGAGCCGAAAAATCAATGCTCAGGAGCGACTAATCGGGTGATGTTTTGAGGACTTATCCACAGGTCGAAATCACCCGAAACTGCCCGAATCGAATTCAAAATTCGGGTTGGCTGGGGAGGGAGGATTCGAACCTCCGATTGGCTGATCCAGAATCAGCTGCCTTACCACTTGGCCACTCCCCAGCGGAGGCCATCGAGTGTACCGGACGCCCCCCGGGCCTCCTGTTTGCCGCCCTGGCACGCGGCATATACTGGGCAGTGATGGATCTCCTCGAGCTGCTCCGCTTTCAAGCCCGGCGCTATCGCTGCTCGGCGTGTGGCGAGAACATGGCCGACTGCGGGATCAACGTACTTGCACAGCAGGGCAATCGCGCCCTGGTCCGCGTTACCTGCGCGTCGTGCAATGACGAGAACCTTCTCCAGATCATCTTCCAGACAGAGGCCGAGGAGAACAAGGTCCCAGCCATCGATGAGGGCGTCCCGGACGTCGCAGACCCCATCACCGGTGACGAGATGCTCGAGCTCCACTCCCTGCTCTCCTCGCACGAAGGCGCCCTCACCGAGCTGCTCGTCAAGCGCTGACCGCGACCTCCGCGGAGGCTCGTGCGACACTTGCCCGCCGTATGGCGAGCCTCGATCCCGGTCAGAGCATGGTCTTCGACGCCCTGTACGGGCTCGAGTTCGGCGAGACCACATCGGAGCACATGACCGCGTCGTGCCCGGTCACCCCGAAGGTCGTCCAGCCGTTCGGCATCGTCCACGGCGGCGTCTTCTGCGCCATGGCCGAGACGATCACGTCAGTCGGCACCTACCTCGGCGTCAAGGAGGGCGGCAACATCGCCGTAGGGATGTCTAACAACATGAGCTTCCTCCGCCCGATCACCACCGGCACCATCCACGCCGATGCGAAGCCGCGTCACCGCGGGCGCACCACCTGGATCTGGGACGTGGAGATCACCAACGACGACGGCGCGCTCTGCGCCATCGGCCGGGTGACCATCGCGGTCAGGCCCCGGCCCTAGCCTCCTGGCGATCGACGAGCCGCTTTGCGGCAGCGGCGCCTCCGGCCGACGCGGCCGCACTCACGCCCCGCAGCACGATCTTCTGCCAGATCGGCGTCTTGTCGCCGCCCTTCTTGATGTCCTTGCGCAGCTCGTGGAGCTCGGCGACGAGTTCCTCCAGCGTCACCGGATCCGCCTCCTGCTCCTCCTTGTCGCCGCGTAAGCGCGAGCGGACTATCACAATCGTTCCGATGAGCACGATCGCTCCACCCGCGATGGCCGCATAGCGCGGTCCATCCCGGCGCAGGCGCGCTTTCCAGTCGAGCTCGGCTCGCACCTTCTCCTCCAGCCGGCTCGCGCTCTGCGCGAGCGCCGCCTTGGTCAGCTCCCGCTGACGCTGCGCTTCGTCAGTTCCCGGAGCCACTCGGCATCCTCCTTCAAGGTTTCCTGCACGTTCTTCCGCCCCCGTTTGATCGCCTTTCTCGCACGCGACTGGCCGAAGTAGATGAGCACAACCGCGAGAATCAGGAAGATCCCGCCCAGCGCCGCCCACCGCGCCCACTCGCTGCCGAGGATGTTGAGCCCGGACGGCAGCGCCCCCAACGCCTCGATCACGCCGATCAGCAGGAACACAGCCGCAAACATGATCAAGGCGATCGCAATCGCGAGCTGTATCACCGCTCGTTTCAGTTCCGACGCGACGAGGTTCAGGTCCGCGCGAGCGAGCTTGACGGCATCCTCGACCACCTGACGAGCGAGCGTGATGGGGTCGGTGCTGTCAGGCGCGTCGCCGTCCACGGTACCTCCAGACATCCGATCGGGAGCTCAACGCGACACTGCAGTGCGGCGCGTCGCCCGCAAGCTCACCCAAACTCGCAAGGTTGCATGATACTTGCGCGTACCCGGGGGGGCGTAACCCGACCCATGTCAACCCCGTTGGACACGCAGATGGCGGATATCTCTCCACTTCAACGACTCCCCCGCGGCGGGCCCGATGGTTCTGCTGATCTGGCGGTTCGCGTCCGCTACCTTCGCCGCAGCCGTCGCTTTGCGACCGGCCGCATGTGGATCACCCTCTGGGTCACCGCCTTCGCAGTGGTGGGCTGGCTGTTCATCGCGGGGTTCGCCGGCTTCAACCACTGAGCCGGAAGGACCGAGCGGCGATCTCTCAGTCGATCAGCTCGCGGAGGTCTTGGAGCTGGAGTGAGATCCATCGCGTGATGTCATTGGTTCGGACCACGTCGCGAATCTTTGCCTGGCGGGCCTTCTTCTGGCCCTCATCCATCATCAGCCCGAGGTAGAGGGCCTCCGCCGTCTCGTCGATGTCGAACGGATTGACGGTGATCGCCCATTCGCCGAGCTCCTCGTGTGAGCCGGCGTTCTCGCTGAGCACCAGCACACCGTCGCGCTGGTTGACGAGCGGTCCCTCCTTGGCGACAAGGTTCATCCCGTCGTAGATCGGATTGACGAGGAGCACATCGAAGATGCGGTATCCGGCGATTGCGCGCTCCATGTTGTCCTCGATCTCGACGCGGATCGGCGTCCATCCGCCGCGACTGTATTCGCGATTGATGCGCGCCGCCACTCGCAACACGCTCCCGAGGTAGGCGCGATAGTCGTCGATGTCCTGCCGGCTCGGTTGCAGGAATGCCCAGAACATGACGTCGCCGGTCAGCTCGGGATGAGCCTCGAGCATGCGCTCGTATGCGAGAAAACCGCGCACGATGTTCTTGCTCAGGTCAGTGCGGTCGACGCGCAGGATCAGGTGTTTCGGACGCCACTGGTCGATGCGTTCGATTTCCGCCAGCACCGCGGGTTGTTCGGAATGCTGGATGAACGTCTTCGGATCGACGCTGATCGGGTAGTTGCGCACCCACACCGCGCGCCCTTCCGAGAACACCGTGCGCTCGCGATGGTCGACCGTCAGACCGAGGTTCTGCTCGCACGTCATCAGGAAGTTGCGGACGTCGCGTGACGTCTGGAAGCCGATGATGTCCGAGCCGAGCAGGCCGTGCACGATCGCATCGCGGATGTGCCGCGGCAGCACCGTCCAGTACTGCGGCGTCGGCCACGGGATGTGCACGAAATGCTGGATGCGCACGTCGGGACGCTGTTCGCGGATCAGTCCCGGCACGCAGTACATCTGATAGTCCTGCACGAACACCACCGCCGGTTTGTCCGCGCCGTCGACCTCCGCGATCACACGGTCCGCGACGAGCCGGTTCACCTTGACGTACCCGTCGCGCCACGCCCGGTGGATGGTCTCGTCGACGACCGGTTCACGAGCCAGGTCCCACAGGTAGTGCTGGATGAACCAGAGCAGCGGGTTCGAGATGACGTTGTAGTAGAGGTCATATGCCTCGGTGGTCGGCTCCACGAAGGCAACCTTGAGCGTGGTCCCGTCCTCGGTGGTCAGCTCGGCCGGATCACCCCGTTCCGCGAGCTTGCGATCCGAGGCATCGCGGGCCAGCGCGACCCACACGGCCTCGGTCGCCGAGGCGAGCGAGGTCATCGCGGTGACCAGACCCCCTGCACCCTTGACCAGCCGCTCCGAGGTGCCCCGATACGGGTCTGCGTTGTGCAGGACCAGCGGGGCCCGGTTGGCGACGATGATGGGCTGGACGCTGCCGAGGATCCTGCGCGTGTACGGCTCGATCGCCGACAAAGGCTCAACTCCTTCTCACGCCGAGCGGGGCCTGCCCGCCGAGCCCATGCTACCGGGACCGTCCTTGCGAGGGCCTCAGCGGCCACAATCCGATGGCACATGGCCCATCCCCTCGCCGAATATCGCGTCGATACGGCGCGCCTGACGCTCTCGGTGCGAGACCACGCCGGTGGCGAGCCGTCCATCCTCGCGCTCCACGGCCTGGCGAGCAATGCGCGCTGGTGGGATCTCGTCGCGGAGGATCTCGTTCCCGCATATCGGGTGATCTCGGTGGACCTGCCGGGTCATGGCAAGAGCGATCGGCCGGACTCGGGCTACGACTTCGACACGGTGTCGAGCGACCTCGAGGGACTGCTTGCGGCGATCCGCCACCCTGAGCCGGTGGTGGTGGTCGGGCACAGCTGGGGCGCGACGGTCGCCCTCGCGTTCGCCGCGAACCACCCGGAGTTGGCGCTCGGCGTCGTCTGCATCGATGGCGGCGCCGGCGACCTCAAGGCGTACTTCGGCCCGAGCTGGGAGATGGCCGAGCAGACCATGCGCCCGCCGGCGCTGAAGGGCGTGACCCCGGCGATGCTGCGCGCGTGGATGGACTCGTCGCCGCTGCGCGACGGGTCTGACCCGGACACTGCGGCCGCGATCCTGATGGGCAACTTCGAGGACGACGGCACCGGCGCCGGCACCCTCCGCCCGCGCCTCTCGCTCGAGCACCACATGGAGATTGCCCACCACCTCTTCGACGCCAATGGGTTCGAGCTGATGGCGAAGGTGCGCTGTCCGATGCTCTTCATTCCCGCCGGTCATCCCGACCACGAGGACTCGCCGAAGGTGCGGTCGATCGAGCGAGCCAGGGAGGTGGTGGGCGATCGCGCACGCTTCGTGTGGATCGACGGAGTGCACGACCTCCCGGTGCAGCGGCCGAAGCAGGTCGCGCAGGCGATCGCGGCATTCGTCGACGAGCTGGTGGCTCAGCCGAGCAGCACGTCCCAGAAGTAGCGCTCGCTCCGGGGCACGCCCTGATCGACGTGGATGTGCTTCACCTCGGTGTACTCGAGCAGGCCCGCTCGTCCGTGCTCGCGACCGATGCCGCTCTGCTTGTAACCCCCGAACGGCGCGAGCGGGTTGAGCAGGTGCCAGTCGTTGATCCAGACCGTCCCGGTACGCAGCTGTTTGGCGATCTCGATGGCGCCGCGCGTGTCGCGCGACCACACGCCGCCCGCGAGTCCGTAGATCGTCCGGTTGGCGCGCTGGATCACCTCGCCGAGGTCGCTCCAGCGCTGCACCGCGAGGACCGGTCCGAAGATCTCTTCGGTGCCGGCGTGCGAGTCGGGCGACACATTGGTGAGCACGGTTGGCTGGATGAAGAAGCCGCGGTCGCCGACGTTGGGCGCTCGCCCGCCGCCGCAGGCGACGGTCGCTCCCTCCTGCTTCGCCCGCTCGATCGCGGCCAAGATCATGTCGTACTGAGCGCGGTTGATCACCGGGCCGACCTGGGTGTCGAAGTCGGCCGCGTCACCCACACGCAGCGACGCCGCTCCGTCGACGAGACGGTCGACAAAGGTGTCGTAGATGTCGTCGTGGACGAAGAGGCGGGTGCCCGATTCGCACATCTGACCCTGATGGAAGAAGGTGCCGAAGAGCGCGCCATCGACCGCGATATCGAGGTCCGCATCCGGGCAGACGATGTTCGCGGACTTGCCGCCGAGCTCGAGCGTCACCTTCTTTATGGTGGGTGCGGCAGCTGCGAGGATCTTGCGGCCGGTGGCGGTGGATCCTGTGAAGGCCACCTTGTCCACGTCTGGGTTCTCGACGAGCTCGATGCCCGCGTCAACGCTGTCCCCGGTGACGACGTTGAGCACGCCTTTGGGGAGCAGGCCCGTTTCGTCGATGGCGCGAGCGACCGCCAGTGCGGACAGCGGCGTCTGCGGCGCCGGCTTCAGGACGATCGAGTTGCCCATGGCGAGCGCCGGCGCGATCTTCCACATCGCGAAGATCAACGGGTAGTTCCACGGGATGATCCCGGCGCACACGCCCACCGGCTCGCGCTGCACGAAGTTCCAGGAGACGTAGGGGGAATCGATCCAGGGCAGCGGCTCGTACCAGGGCACGCCAAGCGCCTGCTCGGCCATGCTCCGGAACCACTCGATGGCGAGGGGCACATCGACCACAGAGGTCTTGCGCAGCGCAGCGCCGGCATTCTGCGATTCGAGCAGCCCCCAGTCGTCCGAGACCTCCTGGAGGTGCTCGACGATCTGGAACATGATCTGGGTGCGCTGCAACTGCGACTTGAGGCGCCAGTCCCCGGCTTCGAAGGAGCGGCGTGCGGCAGCGACGGCCCGGCGGGCGTCGGCCCGCGTGCTCGCCGGCGCGACGGCCATGACCTCTTCGGTGGACGGGTTGATGACGTCATAGGTGTGTCCGTCCTCGGCTCCGACCCACTCACCGTCGATGTACTGCTGATACGTCGTCACCTCGGGCTCGACGACCGCTGTCACTGACCACCTCCACCGCCCTGGGCCGCTGTTGACACCGGTGTCGATTATGCGGCGGGAGCTTGAGCGCTCTCATCGTGCCCCTCGCCTGACGACAGCCGTGGCGGTGCGCATTTGTCCGCGCCGCTGCGGCTACCATACCCTACGATACTGTCATTCTGCGAGCGCATACAGTGGAGTGGCGGCATGGATCAGATCGAGTTCGCCGACGGCTTCGACAGACCAGACACGATCGCGTTCGGGCTCGGCGCCGGGCAGGTCGCCGTGGTCATGGCCTGCGCGCTTGCCGCGTATTCGCTGGTGCGCTCGCCGCTGCCGCCCGCGTTTGTCGACCCGATCGCCGGATTGCTCGTGGTTGCGGCGGCTGCGCTCGGGTGGCTGAGAGTCGAGGGGCGGCCGGCGCTCGACTGGGCGATCTTCGCCGGACGTTTCTGGATGCGTCCGCGCCGGGGGATGACCCGGTGGGAGCTCGCGACCACCACCCCGGGTGACGACGCCCAGCCTGCGCCGGGCACCGCTGCACAAGGGGCTGTCATTGAGCTCTTCGCTGCGCGCGGCACGCCTCCCGCGAGCGACCCGGGAACGCCGCCCGTGCTTCGCCCCATCAGCCGGGGGAGTGGCGCGCGACGGGTGACCTTCTTCTCCCTGCGAGGCGGCACCGGGCGCAGCACGCTGGCCACCGAACTCGCGTGCCTGCTCGCCGCCAGCCATAGCGAACAGCGCGCGGCTCCTCGGGTGGCACTCGTCGATCTCGACCTGCGCAGTCCGAGCGTGGCAGTCCGCCTCGGTACGCCGGAGCAGACGCTGCTCGACTACGCGCTCGCCCCGCCCGAAGAGAGACGAGTCGTCGACTTCATGGCCACCCACTCGTCCGGCGTCCGCCTGCTGCTCGGTCCACAGCGCCCCGTGAATCCCGAGTGGCCGGTGACGCCGGCGCTCCTCCGCGAGGTGCTTCGCGAGCTGGACATGGAGGCGTTCGACCTCGTGGTTCTGGACGTGTCGCCAGAGCTGTCACCACTGAACACCACGGCGATCTGCGCGTGCGATGACGTGTTCGTGGTGGTCGTGCCCACAGCGGGCGGTGTGCAGGATGCGTATCGGAGCACGGCGGCACTTCGCGGCCTCGGGCTGCGCCATCAGCTCCGCTACGTCGTCAATCGATCCAGGCCCGAGACGGACCTGAGTGAGCCGATGGCCGACCTCGGCGGTCAGGTGATTGGCGATATTCCGGACGACGAGTCGGTGGTCACCGCAGAGAATGCGCATCGACTCGTGACCCTCGACGAGTCGGCTCCTGCGGCGATCGCCCTCCGCCGACTCGCGCGCAGGGTCGGGAGCGAGCTGCACGCCTAGTGGCCGGACTCAGCATCCGGGGCTGGCGGCCATCGGCGGCACCGGGACTCGCTGCGAAGATCGAGATCCGCGGAGACCATTGCGAGTACACCGGGCGGGTTTCCGCAGTGCTCGCGACCAGCGAGTTGGACATCGATGCGCTGGATCCCGCGCGCAAGGCGGCTGCATCGGCGTCGTTCGCGCGCCTCTGCCACACGTTGCAGACCCCGATGCAGCTGCTCGTCCGCGTCCGGCTCCTCGACGCACCAGACGAACCGATCGCTGATGGCCCTCATGCCCATCTCGATGACGCGATGCACCGGCACTGGACTGAACAGATCCTCGACGGCAACCGGCACACCCGTCAGGTCCTGGTCGCGCTGAGTGCCTCGACGCCATCGGCGCTTGACGCGGCGTGTGCGCACGCGAGCGATCGCCTCGGAGCGCTCGGCGTCATCGCGACGCGCCTCCAGGACGGCCCGCTGATGGACGCGCTCACCGCCGGCCTCGAGACGAAGTGCGATTGGTACGAGTATCCGAAACACGTCGCGATCGGCGGGATGCTGGTGCGCGGTCATGCGCTTCGGCGTCTTCCCGGCCACGCGGTGGGGGCGGGCTGGCTGGCACCGCTGCTCAGCGTGCAGACCGAGTGCGACATCGCGATCCACGTGGTGCCGGCACCCCTCGGCGAAGCCCTCGGCCGCCTGAGCAGGCGACTGCGTGATCTCTCCGCACATCGCATGCTCGAGGTCGAGCGAGGCGCGCTCGGTGACGTGCACGTCGACATCGGTTTCAACTCGGCAACCGCACTCCGCGAGAGGCTGGCACGCAACCAGGGACGTCCGCTCCATCTCTCAGTCGTGGCAACGGTTCGCGGCGATTCCCTCGACAGCGTGCACGCCCGTGGCGAGACGTTGCGCGTGGCATTCGCGTCGTCGCTCATCGGCGTCGAGGCAACGCACTTCCGCCACATGGCCGCGCTGGTCAGCACGCTCCCACTCGGCGTCGAAGCGCTGAGCGCCGGCAAGCTCGTCGACTCTGCGGCCGCGGCCACGTGCATCCCGTGGGTCGAGACAGGATGCTCGGATCCAGGCGGATACCGGCTCGGCGCGGCGATCACCTCCGGACTTCCGGTCAAGGTCGCGCCGTTCGACACCACGCGCCATCCCAACCCGAACATCGCCGTCTTCGCAGCCTCAGGCCACGGCAAGAGCTTCGCGATCGGCACGCTCGTGCTCGAAGCCGCGGTCACAGGCGTGAACTCGGTGATCATCGATCCCGAGGGCGAGTACCGCGGCCTGGTCCGCGCGCTCGGCGGGCGCTACCTCGAGCTCGCGCCCGGCACCGGCGCCGCAGTCAACGTGTTCGAAGGCGCCGGCAATGATCCCGAAGCGGCGATTGCCGCGGTGGTTGACCTCGTCACCGTGCTGTGCGGCGATCAACTCGGCGAGGTGGAGCGCGCCGTCATCGACGCCGCAGCGCGGGCGGGTCTCGAGCGTGCGGCGGGCGACCACCGCGTCCCGCTCCTCGAGGACTGCATTCCCACGCTCGATGTCGACGCGCGCCCCGTTGCCGCTGTGGTCCGGCGCTTCTGCACCGGAGGCCTCGGTGCCCTCTTCAACCGTCCCACGTCGCTCGCCGTCGATTCCGGCGTGTGCGCCATCTCGCTGCGAGACATGCCGCCCGAGCATGTTGCGGCCGCGACGCTCATCGTCGCGCGTTGGTTGTGGGAGCTGGTGCAGCGCGACCGGCGGCGCCGTCATATCGTGTTCGACGAGGTTGGCGCGCTCTGCGTGCACCGCCCCCTGCGCGACCTGCTCGTGCAGCTCGCGCGACGCTGCCGCAAGTACAGCGCATCGCTGGTGGTGGCGACGCAGAACGCGCAGGACCTGCTCGGCACCGATGAGGGCAGCGTGATCGCGACCAATTGCGCAGTGGTCCTCCTGGGTGGTCATCGAGCGGCGGAAACCGCGCGAATGGAACGTGCGTTCGGCCTCACCGAGGCGCAGCGAGGCTTCCTCGAGACCGCATCTCGCGGCGAGTTCCTGCTCCTCGCGGGCGATCGGCGCGTTGCCATGCGCATCGAGGTTCCGGAGGTACACCGGTCCATACTCAATGGCGAATTCGCGGCGCAGTACCCCCTTGACGGCAGCCCTCCCGACTCGCAAGATATGGGGGCTCCCGGACGGCTGAGCCCCAAGATATGGGATCATTAACGTGATCTCACCACTGGAGATAGGGGCTCGAGGTCGCCAGGGCGCGGTCCTGCACACGTCTCTGCACAATGAAGCGCCCACCAGCTAGAAGAGGAAAGACCGTGGATCGATCCGCCTCCAAACCCGTCCCAGACAACTCGCACAGCATCTCGATGGAGCCCCCGTCGGGACGCAGATCGGGTCGTAGAAACGGGACCGCGCAGGCGCGCGTCAGCGCCAAGGTGGAGGTCGAGGGCGGCGGGATTCACGTCGAGCGGCGCTTCACCAAAGAGGGTGTGCATCCCTTCGACGAGGTGACCTGGGAACAGCGCACCGCGGCCATCGGCAACGAGAAGGGCGAGACCGTCTTCGAGCAGAAGGATTGCGAGATCCCGACGTTCTGGTCACAGATGGCCACAAACGTGGTGGTCAGCAAGTACTTCCGCGGCAAGCTCGGAACGCCCGGTCGCGAGACCAGTGTCAAGCAGATGATCTCGCGCGTTGCCGAAGCCATCGGTAAGTTCGGCAGGGCAGGCGGGTATTTCGCCACCGAGACCGACGCCCAGGCATTCCAGGACGAGCTCACCCACCTGTTGCTCCACCAGAAGATGGCCTTCAACAGCCCGGTGTGGTTCAACCTCGGCGTCTCCACGAGCAAGCCGCAGATCAGTGCGTGTCAGCCGTATGACGCACGAGTCGCGACACCCAATGGCATGATCCCCATCGGAGAGCTCGTCGATCGCGATGCCATCGGCGAGGAAGTCTTTGATCGGAATGGCGTGACGCGGATCGTAGCGACCAAGGCGAACGGCCGGAAGGAAGTCTTCAGGTTGACCATCGGATCGGGGGTCACGGTGGACGCAACCGCAGACCACGTCATCCTGGTTGCCGATGACCGAAAGGGGCTTCGGACATCTTGGAAGCGCGTCGGCGAGGTGAGGCCCGGGGATCGCCTGGTTCTCGATGCAAGTAGGACCGTGATGCGTCCCGCGGAAGTCTCCGTCATGGAGCTTGCTGGCCTTGGCGCGCCTCGTCCCTATGCAGGACGCGGTCGGCGGTTCCAGCAGCAGGGCGATGTCGAGAGCTGGATCGAGACAGCAGCCACTGAACCGCATCTGATTGCGGTTGCGGAAGCGTCCCTCGCCGGCTGGCTGCAGGGCGATGGTTACGTTGGGATCCCAGCTGGCTGCACATCACTCGTCATCGAACTGCAGCCTGCGGACGCAGAGGAATTGGCGGATGTCGAGAGGCTCCTCGATATCGTCTTTCCTGGCGTCCATCGTCATGTCACACGCTCCGACGCGGCTGGAGATCGGGGCTGCTACAGGGTGCGGCTGTCCGGCGAAGTCCTCGTTCCGTTTGTGAACAAGTGGGAATTGACCACCCGTGGCGCCGAGATGCACGTTCCCAGCTGCCTGTGGAGCTCATCGACGGATGAGATCGCCGGGTACGTGCGCAGTCTCTTCCAGGCAGATGGCTACGTGAGCATCCAGGCTAGAACAGCCGATCGCGCATGGCCGCGAGCCGCCGTCGGTCTTGGCACTGTTTCCTATCAGCTCGCGGCGGACGTCCAGCAGTTGCTGCTGACCCTCGGTGTCCAATCGACGGTCAGGACTGAGCCGGCGCACGGCGTCCGGCAAGCGTTCAACACAGTCACCATCGGCACACGCCCGGACCGGCTGCTCTTCGAAGAGCTCGTCGGCTTCCCCTGTGCTCGCAAGGCCTCCTTGCTGAAGGCGTCACTCGAGATCGGTGTCGATAACACCCCAAGGCATCAGATCCGATTCCCGCGCGTCGCCGCGATCGCGTCACGCGGCGTCATGGACGTCTACGACATCCAGACGGAAAGCGGCAACTACCTGAGCAATCACGTCGTCGTGCACAACTGCTTCATCAACAGCGTTGACGACACCATGGAGTCGATCCTCACGCTCGCCAAGACCGAGGGCATGCTCTTCAAGTACGGCAGCGGCACGGGGACCAACCTCTCCAGCATCCGTTCGTCGACCGAGTCGCTCGCCGGCGGCGGCACCGCCAGCGGGCCTGTGTCCTTCATGAAGGGCTTCGACGCCTTCGCCGGGGTCATCAAGAGCGGTGGCACGACGCGCCGCGCCGCCAAGATGGTGATCCTCAATGCCGACCATCCCGACATCGAGGAGTTCATCACCTGCAAGGTGAGCGAGGAGCGCAAGGCGTGGGCGCTCATCGAGGCCGGATACGACAGCTCCTTCACCGGCGAGGCGTACGCGTCGGTCTTCTTCCAGAACAGCAACAACTCGGTCCGCGTGACCGACGAGTTCATGCGCGCGGTGCAGGACGATCGCGACTGGCATCTCCACGCGGTCACCAACTCCAGCCGGATCCTCAAGACCGTGAAGGCCCGCGAGCTGATGCGGCTCATCGCCGAGTCGGCGTGGCAGTGCGGCGACCCCGGCATGCAGTACGACACCACCATCAACGACTGGCACACGTCCGCGGCAACGGGTCGCATCAACGCCAGCAATCCGTGCAGCGAGTTCATGTTCCTCGATGACACCAGCTGCAACCTAGCGTCGATCAATCTCACCCGGTTCCTCAACGACGACGGTTCGATCGACATCGAGGCCTACAAGCACGCGATCCACATCACGATCACCGCGCAGGAGATCCTGGTCAGCAACGCCTCGTATCCCACGGAGAAGATCGCCAGAAACAGCGAGGAGTTCCGTCCGCTCGGTCTCGGCTATGCCAATCTCGGCGCCCTGCTCATGGCGCGCGGCGTTCCGTACAACTCCCCGCAGGGTCGTGACCTGGCCGCGTGCCTCACCTCGATCCTCACCGGCGAGGCGTACGCGCAATCGGCTCGCATCGCACGCGAGATCGGACCCTTCAGCGGCTACGCCGTCAACCGCCAGCCGATGCTGCGCGTGGTCGGCAAGCACCGTGAGGCCGCGTACAACATCCCGACCGACAACATCGAGCCCGACCTCGTCGGCGCGGCGCGCCATGCATGGGACGAGGCCCACGAGCTTGGCGCGCGTTACGGCTATCGCAACTCGCAGGCCACCGTGCTCGCACCCACCGGGACGATCAGCTTCATGCTCGACTGCGACACCACCGGCGTCGAGCCGGACATCGCGCTGGTCAAGTACAAGAAGCTCGTCGGCGGCGGCATGCTGAAGATGGTCAACGGCACCGTACCTGCCGCGCTTCGCAGGCTCGGCTATGGCGAGACCGCCATCGGTGACATCGTGGCGTTCATCGACGCCAACGACACCATCGAAGGAGCACCGACGCTTCGCGACGAGGATATCGCGGTCTTCGACTGCGCCTTCACGCCGCAGAACGGCAAGCGCTCGATCACGTGGCAGGGCCACCTCCGCATGATGGCCGCGGTGCAGCCGTTCATCAGCGGCGCGATCTCCAAGACGGTGAACATGCCCAACGAGGCGACCGTCGAGGACATCGAACGTGCGTACACCGACGGCTGGAAGCTCGGCCTCAAGGCGGTCGCGATCTACCGCGATGGCAGCAAGCGCAGCCAACCGCTGGCAACCAGCATCGACAAGACCACGGGGCATCGCGTCCAGATCGTCGAGCGTCCGCTGCGCAAGCGACTGCCCGCCGAGCGCACCGCGATCACGCACAAGTTCGAGGTCGGCGGCCACGAGGGATACATCACCGTCGGCCTCTACGAGGACGGCACACCGGGAGAGATCTTCCTGCGCATGGCCAAGGAGGGTTCCACGGTCAGCGGACTGATGGACTCGTTTGCGACAGCGGTCTCGCTCGCGCTGCAGTACGGCGTTCCCCTGCCGGCGCTCGTCGACAAGTTCTCGCACACCCGCTTCGATCCGCAGGGATTCACGCGCAACCCGGAGATCCCCATCGCCAAGTCGGTGATGGACTACATCTTCCGGTGGCTCGCCTCCCGCTTCCTGCCCCAGGAGGAGCGCGATCGCCTCGGCATCATCCGCCGCGAACCCGACGGCAGCGTCACGGAACCCGTGTCAGCCGCCGAGGCCGCAATCGAGGCCATGGCACCAGTGACGGTTGCTCCTGTCGCTGCAGCGCGCAAGCTCACCACCGCGATTCCCCTGACGAGCGCAGGCGCATTCATCAACCAGGAAGACGCACCCACATGCAGCGACTGCGGCAGCCTCATGGTGCGCAACGGCGCCTGCTACAAGTGCCACAACTGCGGAGCGACGAGCGGCTGCAGCTGATTCCATAGCACCTCCTCCCCTCTCGCCCGGGGCCGCCTCCGATCGCTGGAGGCGGCCCCTCTTAGAGCACTCGACGGTCCTGAGAATGGTTCGTTACCTACGCGCGACCACGGACTCCGGTACCGTCTGGCAACACTTTCCCCGCGATGTTTGCATTGGACAATACGAAGACACATGCGCACCTGATGGGGGCATCGGGGCTCCGAGATGGATCGGCACCACAGCCGAATATCAGGCTCGGTCGACTTTTCAATCTCGCGCAGGACATGCTGTGCGTCGCCAGCTTCGACGGCTACCTGATAGAGGTCAATCCAGCCTGGCAACGTATCCTGGGTTGGACGGCCACCGAGTTGACAAGCAGGCCATACGCCGACCTTGTGCACCCCGCAGATCGTGAAACGACTTTGTCCGCGCCCGATGTGCTGATGGATGGACAGCATGTGGTTCATTACGAGAACCGCTACCGAACCCGCGAGGGCTCATTTCGCTGGCTGTCGTGGATGGCGACACCAAGCGTCGAGGATGGCGTGATCTACGCGGCCGCACATGACATCACTCAAGCGAAGCTCGAGAGTCAGATTGAAGCGGCCAAGACCGCGGTGACCCGAATCGCCGGCGAGTTCGCAGATTGGGATGAGGCGGCGTGGCAAATCCTCAAGGCGGTCTGCACTTGCCTTCTTTGGGACGTGGGCGCGTTGTGGCTCGTTGACCCCGGACAGCAGCAGCTGGTGTGCAAGCACGCGTACTTCGCCACGGACGACCTTCGGGAGTTGCTCGGCTCGGAACTTCGACACGATCGTCGGCGGATTGGGGAATCGCTCGTTGGGCTTGCATGGGAGCGTGACGAACCCCTGCTGAGCGAGGACGTGCTCAGCGACACGCGCTTCGCGGCGCCAGCGCCTGCCGCGCGAGCTGATCTCGGCGGCGGATTCGCTTTCCCCTTACGCCACGGCGGAGATGTCGTAGGCGTGATGGGCTTCGGCAGTCGTGACGTCGCACACGTGGACGTCGATTTGCGTACGAAATCAAGGCAGCTGGCCGCGCAGATTGAAGGCGTGCTGGGCAAACTTGCAACGCAGCGTGACACCTATCACATGGCGTTTCACGATGCGCTCACGGGTCTCCCAAATGTGGCGCTCTTCCGCGAGCGAGCGAATCAAGCACTGTTGATGAGTCGGCGGCTCAAGATGCCGGTCGGCATCGGAATCGCGGACATCGACCATTTCAAGGACATCAACGACACGCTCGGGCACGCGGCCGGTGACGGTGTGCTCCGTCATATCGGGGTTCGATTGAAGGATTCATTGCGAGGATCCGATACCGTTGCACGCCTCGGGGGCGACGAGTTTGCGATCCTCTTTCCAGCAACTTCCATAGAGGGTATCGAGCGCGCAATGCGTAAGCTGCGCGCCAGCCTTTCGCACGGACTGAAGCTGGATGGCTGCGAACCGATCCACGTGAGCGTGGGCTATGCCATCGCCAGGAGTGGTGAGACGTCACTCGACGACCTGCTCAAGATTGCCGACGCGAACATGTACCGATGGAAACGATGCCGACGGCACGAGAGCGAAGAGCACCGCGTCAGCGCTGGTCATGCGGCTGGTGTCGCTCGCGGCGGCAGAGACCTGCGGGGCCTTTCGCGTCGCCCTGCCGGTCACTCTCGCTCAACTCGCTGAACTTCGGCCGGCACGATCCTCGGACTCGGACGCGCTCAGTTCCTCCCGGGGTGGGGGCCGGGGGCGGCTCACCCGCATGGGTGCATGGCGCTATCATCAAAGCTGATAGTTGGACGCGCACAGGAGGCTTATCATGGGTGGAGCAGCAGAGGACCGCGAGAAGGCAGCGAGACTTCCGAAGGGCGATGTCATCGGCATCTTGTACGAGCAGCACGCGCAGGTTCTCGATCTGTTCGAACGCGTCGAAAATTCGAGCGCTGAAGCACGACAGGAAGCCTTCGACGAACTCATCGCTCTCCTCGTTGCCCATGAAACGGCGGAGCAGGAGGTGCTTCGGCCGGTGACTCGAGAGACTGCGGGGGATGACGTCGTTCAGGCACGACTTCAGGAAGAGAAGAAGGCGAATCAGGCGATCGCCGAGCTCAAAAAGTTGGACGTCTCCAGTTCGGAGTTCGATCGGATGTTCGCGGACTTCAAACAAGCCGTGGTCGATCATGCCGAGCACGAAGAGACGGACGAGTTCCCCACCGTGCTTGAAGAGCGTGACGAAGACGAGCGACGGGTCATGGGAGAGCGGTTGTCCAGGGCGGAGGCCACTGCATCCACTCGTTAAGGTTGTATGTAGGCTGCAAACCAGAGTGCGGAGATCGGCGGAGCTATAGCAGCCGATGCAACGGCGCCAGGTCCTGATCGTGGCGCGGCCCGTGCCATCCCGCTCCACCAAACGCATATGGCGCTACCGAGCTGATCGTGGGGTTGCGTGTGGATGCGTCGAGGCAGGCCGGCGACCGCGCGATACTCCTTGGTGGCGAGGACTCGTCCACTGATCGGGTTGACGCTGATCGTCGCGCTGACTGACCGGTGGTGAAGAAGTATCTGCGGTAGGCTGAGGGGGGCCTTAGGCTTTCCGAAGGCCCTCCCGAGCGTCGGGGGAGTTGCGCCACCACGGGATCCACCACAACGCTAACGAATCTGGATAAGAGTTTCGATCGCCGTTTCGAGGCGTGCGTCGCAGATTGGGACGGGACGCTGGTTCCAAATCGGCATGCCGACGCCGGACGTGTACGTCAGGTCATCGAGGCGCTGTGTGCTCATGGATTCGATGTCGCAATCATCACCGGCACGCATGTGGAGAACGTTGACGGGCAGCTGCAAGCCCGTCCGTCAGGACCCGGGCGTCTGCTCCTGTGTGTCAACCGTGGATCCGAGGTGTTCGAGTGCCGTCATGACGGCCCGGAGCTCGTCACGCGACGCGTCGCAACACCGGAGGAGGATGCCCAGCTGGACCGTGCAACAGCGCTCACGGTCGATCGGCTGAGAGCGCGTGGGCTGGAGACAACCATCGTTGCGCAGCGCCTCAACCGCCGCAAGATCGACATCATCCCCCTCGCAGCGTGGGCTGATCCGCCGAAGGCGAGGATCGTCGACCTGCTCAACGCCACCGAGGCCCGTCTGCGTGCGGCGGGAATCGCCTCCGTCGCGGAGGTCGTAGCCATTGCGCAGGAAGCGTCAACTGATGCCGGCCTTGCCGATGCGCGAATCACCAGTGATGCGAAGTACGTGGAGATCGGCCTCACCGACAAGGCCGACGCCGCTCGTTGGGCGTTCGCCGACCTGTGGGCTCATGGCATCGCGCCGAGTGACGTTATCGTCGTCGGAGACGAATTCGGTTTGCTGGGTGGCGTGCCAGGCAGCGATTCGCTGATGCTCGTTCCAGAGTCCCAAGGCTGCCTGGCGGTCACCGTCGGCGCCGAGCCCTTTGGACCGCCGCCGGGCGTGCTTCCACTACCTGGTGGCCCGGACAAGCTTCTTGAGGTGCTGGCTGACCAGCTCGGGCGCCGCCAACGCGGACAACCGCCAGACCCGACACCTGAGAGCTCGTGGCGGGTCGCCATTGAGGGCCTCGACGAGGGACACGAGCCGGCACGCTCGACCATGCTGACGTTGGCGGACGGCCGTATCGGAACCACTTCCCAGCCGCTGGGAAGCACCCGCGTGACCGGCGAAACGCGGATGGCCGGGTTCTACGAAGGTGAAGGACCCGAGGAGCACCTCTGCACCGCTCCTTCATGGAACCAGCTCGGTATCCCTCTCGACGGGAGTGGGCGACTCGCTCGAGTTCTTGACCTCCATACCGGCGTTCTCGTCCAACACTTGGAGCACGACGGCTCGTCGTTGTCGGTCGTGGAGTTCAGCTCGCTGGCGGAGCCCGGCACCGCAGTGGGGTGGGCGGCTGGGAGTCACTCGCTTCTCGACTCGATCAATACAAAGGCGACCGAAGCCGAGATCCTCGCGGCACGAGACGGCGTCCTGGCCCTGCACATCGGTGACGAACGGCGCGACGGCGATCCCGCTGTCCTGGAGCGCATCGCGGTATATGCCCGCGGGGATATAGGCATCGCGCGTGAGCGCGCACGTGAAGCGAGGGCTGTTGGAGTCAGCACGCTACATCGTCGCCACCGAGAGTCGTGGGCGCGACGGTGGAATGACGCGCATATCGACATACGTGGCGACGACGAGTTGCTCCGCAATATCCGCTTCTCGTTGTTCCAGCTCATGGGGGCTGTCGGCACCGAGGGGGAAGCGGCACTCGGGGCGCGAGGTCTGAGCGGCGATGGGTATCACGGACATGTCTTCTGGGATTCCGATGTCTTCGTTCTTCCCTTTCTTGCAGCCACATGTGCGCCTGCGGCGAGAGCGATGCTCGAATATCGAATTCGCCGGACCGGTGCTGCGATGGAGCAGGCGCGCGAGCTCGGACTTCAGGGAGCGAAGTTTCCCTGGGAATCAGCCAGTTCCGGATACGAGATCACCCCCGACACGGTGATGGGTCCGCGCGGCGAAATCGTGCGCGTCCGCAACGGGGAGATGGAGAATCACATCGTGGCCGATGTCGCGTGGGCAGCCTGCCGGTACGATGACTGGGCGGGGAACGACGCGTTCCGCCGCGGCCCCTTGTTGCATCTTCTGGTGGCGACCGCACGCTATTGGGCGTCCCGAATCGAGTGCGATGCCGACGGGTCGGCGCACATTCGCCATGTCATCGGACCCGACGAATATCATGACGACGTTGACGACAACGCCTTCACCAATGTGATGGCGCGATGGAATCTGCGTGCAGCAGCAACGCGAGCGGGCGGCGATTGCGATGAGCGTGAGGTTCGGCAATGGCAGGTCCTCGCGGAAGCGATCGAGGATGGCCTCGACCCTGAGAGTCGTATCTACGAGCAGTTCTCAGGGTTCTCATCGCTTGCTCCATTTCCTCTTCGCGAAACGTATGGACCGGCACCATTCGCAGCGGACGCGGTCATCGGTTTCGATCGCATTCAGAGACTGCAGGTTCTCAAGCAAGCCGATGCGCTCATGCTCCACCTGCTCATCCCCGCCGAGGTCGCGGAGGACTCGCTGCGCCCGAATCTCGATCGGTACCTTCCGATGACGGCTCATGGGAGCTCGCTCTCACCGGCTGTCCACGCCGCATTGCTCGCCCGTGTTGCGCGTTACCCTGAGGCACTTGAGCTGCTGCGTCTCGCGGCAGGCATCGACGTTGGGGATACGTCGGGGCCAAACGCGGGACTGCACGTCGCGACCATGGGAGGGGTCTGGCTGGCTTTGGTGGAGGGGTTTGCCGGCGTCCAGGCGGACGGCGATGGTCTCTCCGTTCGGCCGCGGCTTCCCGACGCCTGGGAGACGCTGACGGTACATCTCGTATATCGTGGAACGCGCGTTCAGCTTCGAATCAAAGGCGACGAAGTGAAGGTGGAGACGGGCGGGCCGCTGCGCGTGGCGGTCTTGAGGGACTAGCGGGAAAGGTCGATGTCTTCGTACGGCGGGAGCGGCGGGAGTCGATGACACAACGCCATGTCGTGATCGTGGCGCCACCGTGGTATCCGATTCCCCCGAATGGCTATGGCGGGATCGAACTGGTCGTCGGGTTGCTGGGCGACGCCTTGCGCCAGCAGGGGGATCGGGTCACGCTCCTTGCCGCCGAGGGTTCAGAGCCCGGCGCGATTGTGCTGGCGCCCCGTTCGTGGCAGGCGGACCTCGGTGGACCGGACGAGCGGCTCCGCGAGTTGACCTATGCGTCGCGGGTGGCCACGACGCTGACCCAGCTCGAACGCATTGACGTGATTCACGACCACTGCGGCTTCGCGACACTTGTGGCGGCATGTGCCGCGAATGTCGCTCCCGTCGTCCACACCGTGCATGGGGATATCCCCGAGGCGTATGCAACCTCTACTCCTCGGCCGTCGATCACGCGGGCTTTGTGGCGATCAGCGCGGCGCAGCGCCGAACCCTGCCGGATTTCCGGTGGATTGGCACCGTTCACAACGCCGTCGATGTCGACAACCTGCTGGTGACGCCGACGCAAAAGGTTCCATTCCTGCTGTGTCTCGCGCGCATATGTCCGGACAAAGGCCAGCACGTCGCCATCGAGGTGGCGCGGCGCACTGGGGTGCGCCTCGTGCTGGCCGGCAAGGTCGAATCCACACCGCGGGCGACCGACTACTTCAGGCGCCAGATCGAACCGTTCATCGATGGCATACGGGTCCTCCATTTCGACAATGTCGTCGGCGACGAGAAGGCGCTCCTCCTAGCGCGAGCATATGCGCTCCTCGCGCCGCTGCAGTGGGATGAGCCTTTCGGACTCGCACTGGTCGAGGCGATGGCGAGTGGTACGCCGGTCATCGCCATCAGCCGTGGTGCGGCACCGGAACTGGTGACGGATGGGACGACCGGCTTCCTCGTCAACGATGTCGAGGAGATGGTGCAAGCGGTCTCCCGGGTTGCCGACCTGCGGCCCTCCGACTGTGCCGCGGCAACGCGCGCCCGCTTCAGCCCATCAACGATGGCGTCGTCCTATCGACGCATCTACGACAAAGTCGCGTGGGAACCGGAAGCGCCCCGGGAGCCAGCGGGGGTCTTGGAGAACTCGGCCGCATAGGCTTGCATGCCAGGCTCACGCCCGGGCTGGCGGCCAAATTCGCCTTGAGGCGGGTTGAGCGCCATGCCGCGGGGTGGTTCGATGCTGCCGCGCCGGCTATACGCACCTTCCAGTCGACATCCGCCAGACGGACGACGCCTTCCTCGTTGAGGCGTCGGTTCCAGGACTGGGTCCGGACGACGTCCAGGTCACGGTCGACGGCGGCGTACTCACCATCGCGGGGACAGCGAATTGTGGAGCACGAGTTCGGGCTAACCGACCCGGTGCTCGCGTCGCCATAGGACATGCTGGCGACCGCGTGTGACAGCAATCATCTCCATCGCGGTCGCCAGCCTCGACCAGGCCTGCCTGGTCGCGCGATCTTTAGGGATGGACGGCCATCACCGGGGTGGGCTGCAACAGCGCCACGCGATTGCCCTCCGTATCCTTGAAGGAAACGTACCTTCCCACCCCGGGAATATCCATAGGCTCGCCGAGAACCTCGCCGCCCGATGACACAACCGTCTGCGCAGCGGCCTGAATGTCCTCCACGGCGATCACCACGGAAGGGTGCGCGTCGGTCATTTGCCCGCTCCTGGCGAAGAGCCCCCCGTTGATGGCGCCGGGACTCGTGGGCCGACCAGTTTGGGGATCGCTTTCGGTTGTCGTGACGGTCACGTAGTTGCCCATCTCCTCGCCAAATCTTTGCGTCTTCCAACCGAAGGCCTGCTCGTAAAAGCTGGCGGCACGGTCTGCGTTCTCATATGGGATCTCGAAATGAACTACAGGATTCATAAGGTTGGGCCTCCTTGACGCCATCTCTCCACCGTCAGAAGGATAGCAAGTTGAGCCCAAGGCCACTGATCTCGCCATGCCTGTTGACGCGTGGAGATCTATCGCCGGGACGCCCCCGGCGATGATGCCGAGCGAGAGAGTTTCATATCAAAATCATGATTCCAAGTCTCACCGCCATCCGTTGACTTTTCCCAGTGCGATGTGATGGTGTTGTCGTCGTCACTGATCAGTCCTTCGTAGCGCTGCGAAAACTCGGGATGATTGCGCCAGATGCGCCACCGTTTATTGTCCAAGGTCATGTGATACACACGTGACACTCTGCGGCTGTCGTAATAGAGAACGGTGTACTCGTCACTCTGGTCATCTCGTCCGATGACCCATGTAGCCTGGTCCCCCTGTCTCATGGCGATCAGACCCCCTTCTTCTATCCAAGCAAAAACGACCTGGCCGTTCACGGTGTGTTGTGGGCCTGGCAAGAACGCGGCATTTGAAAGCTCCATCTGCCACTCGCCAACAATCGAGGCCAAGTCTGCGAGCCGGGGATTTTCGAACATCCGCTACTCCCCGTCTGGGCGAGCCGAAATGACCATGTCGCCGCCGTTGACTAGACACGACATCACTTGTGCTCGGTCAAGACATCGCGCAGTTTGCGTGCGAAGGCTTCCGGCTGGCCGGCATAACCGGAGTCGCCGCCCACGAAACCCCCGTGATGGCTGGGGAAGACCGTCGTCTTCTGACCAAGTCGTTCGGCCGTAGCCTCGGACGTGCGACCAGTGAAGATGCCCGTCGACTCCTCGCCCACACCGATTACGATGCGGGTCGGCGCTGCGCGCAGTGCGTCGAAGTCGGGACGATAGCTGGTGACCGCCGCTGAGCGCTCGGAGAGCAGCGGGTCGTCACGCGAGCCGTCGTCCTCAGTCGTCATCCCGAATTGGGCCGGGTCCGGCTCCGGTCGCGCGAAGAATTCCTCGGTGAACTCTCCTCGCCACGATGTCATGGCGATGAAAGCCGCCATACCAGCACCCTGCCCCTTGGCTGCATACGCGTCCCGAAATTGGGCCACGGCGCGCTCGGTTGACTCCGCATCCGGCAGCACCATCACCATCGGTGGCTCGTGTGCCACCAAGACGGTGACGTCGTCGGGATATGCAGCCACGAGCGCGAGCGCGGTGACCGCGCCGCCACTGCTGGCGAACATCTCAACTCGGCCGGCGCCGAGAGCCTCGATGATGGCGTGCACGTCCTCTGCCTGGATGTCAGGGACGTTGTCGACCCGGCCGTCTTTGCGGACGCTGCGGCCGAGACCGCGCGGGTCATAGGTGATCACGGTGCGGTCGGCGAAGTACGACGCCAGCGTGCGGAAGCCGCTGGCGTCCATCGGCTGCCCGATCATGAACAGCGGCGGGCGTCCGTCGGCTGTTGGCAACGGGCCCTGGACGTCGTAGACGATGCCGGCTTCGGCGGTATCCAGCCTGTGCGTTGCGATGTCCACGACCATCACTCCGCCAGAAGCCGCTCGAGCTTGTCGAGTTGCTCGGACCAGCCCTGCTCGGCACCGGCCATCGCCTCGGCAGGCGGCATCGGCTCGAAGTAGGACTGTCGCACCGTGAGCGCGGTCCCCCCGTCGCGGGCCTCAAAGGTCACCTCGATGAGCGTTGCGAAGAGCTCGCCCTGCTCGTCGTTGACGGCCCGGCCGCTCATCACGAGACGATTCGGACGATCGATCTCGTAATACTCACCACCCATGTAGTGGGAGAACTGGGCCTCCGTAGGGATGAAGTCCGGCCACTCCATGCCGAGCCGGTAGGCCCCGCCGACGCGAAGGTCCACCTCTGCGGCGGGGCAGGTGAAGCCGTTGGGCCACCACCATTGCTTGAGTTGCTCCGGGTCTGTGAAGGCGTCGAAGACGCGCTCCGGCGAGGCCTTCAGGGTGCGCTCGATGACGAGCTGCTTGGTCGGAGTCGCGGATTGGACGTCCACTCGGGTACGGGTCTCAGGCATCGGGGCTCTCCTCCGTAATGGTTGATTCGGTTTGGGCGGCAAGATGGGCATCGAGACGGTCGAGGCGGTCGGACCATTCGGCGTGGGCGCTGCGGAGCCAGTCGTCCACGGGAAGGAGGCCCTCGAGCTGAAGGCGCGCGGGGCGGCGCTGACCGTCGCGGCCCCGGCCGATGAGGCCGGCCTGCTCCAGCACCTTGAGATGCTTGGTGATGGCGGGCTGTGTCAGCGTGGAGGACGCCGCGAGTTCGACGACCCCGGCCTCGCCAGCCGCGAGGCGCTCGAGGATGGCCCGGCGGGTGGGGTCCGCAAGGGCGGCGAAGGCGCGGCTCAGGGGATCGTGTGTAGCCATTACCGCTAGGTTATATAACTAGACGGTAAAAGTCAACCAGGTATCGCTACGGCCTGCCGGCGCCTGGAGCCGGCGCGCCACGGACTCCTGGTCACTCATGAGTCCGCGCGTCGACCGTCCTCACCCATCATCCTTGGCACGTGGAACCGCGGCATTCTCAGGCCCCTCCCGCGGCGGACGCCACGGACGCCGAGTTTCCGGGATTCACCGCGTGGGTCTTCGAGTGGTTCGCCGGGCTCGAGTTGGACAACTCACGCGCATATTTCACTGCCACACGCGAGCGATATGAGACCGAGGTTCGGGGCGCTCTCACCGAGATGCTGCAGGAGCTTGAGTGGCACGTTCGGTGGAGCGGTTCGCGTGTTCCGTCAGCAGAACGACATGCGATTCGCTCCCGCGTCGCCATACAAGACACGAACCTACGGGGTCCTGGAATTCACATCGCCTGCAAGGGCGCGGCTCTACGCCGATGTGTCGGCGCGTGGCCTCTACTCGGGGACGGGGTATCACCGGCTGACGTCCGACCAGCTGGCCCGATACCGCGCCGCGGTCGTCGATGATCAAATCGGTGCGCGCCTGTTCGAAGCGCAGGCCATGGTTCTGGATGCCGGCCTCGAGTTAATTGGCGACGACCTCAGTTCGGTGCCTCGCGGATACCCACGCGATCACCGCCGGGCAACGCTCCTGAAACACAGGTCGCTGCTGGCTGGGCGTCTGCTGTCCGGAGGGGCCGGCGTTGGCCGCAGGGACGCGCTCGACCACGTCGCCGGAAGCTGGCGCGCTGCTACCCCGCTCACCAGCTGGCTGGATGAGCACGTCGGTCCCAGCACGCTGTCACCGCGCGAGCGCTGGCCGCGTCGACCGGGCTAGCGCGCCTGAGCTGCAACTTGCGCCGCAGGACACCACTCGGAATCGCGGCCGCAGGCGACGAAATCACAGGTCCTGCACAAGGCGCCGCCGGTAGGTGCGACTCCGGCCGCCCGCTGCTCGAGACGTTGCCTGGTGAGCGCGCCGACGAGACGTTCACAGAGCTCGGTCAGATGGGCACGCTCGGTCGTGGAGAACGATTCGAGAGTTTGGGCAATGGCGCGTTCGCGCGCTCGTCGAACTCTTCTCGCCAGTGTCGCTCCGCGGGTCGTGAGCGTGATCTCGCGCGACCGGCCATCCTGACCCTGTCCGCGAACGACGTACCCGGCCAGGACGAGACGATCGACGAGACGAACGGCGCCCGAGTGGGTCAGACCAACGACTTCGCTGAGGGTTTGAACGGATCCCCTTGGTGAGAACTCGAGCAACGCGACCAGTGCGGACGCGGAGACGGCGTCCGTCTGCGCGGCGTCACACATCGCATCGTGCATTCCATCGCTGACCCCCGTGGCAAGAGCTCCAAGAAGGTTCGCGAGCCGCGCGTCTGAAGCAATCACGAGGCGATATCCGCTGGTACCGTCATTATATGATCCGATCATACATCCGACAGGCAACCAAGCCCAGGACGGAGGAACGTCACGATGACCGGGACATTCATCGCCGAGAAGCAGGTGACCATACAGGCTCCGGTGGCCGCCGTCTGGCGCGCGCTGACCGAACCGGAGTTGGTCAAGCAGTACATGTACGGAACCAATATGCAGACGACATGGGAGGTCGGCAGCCCGATCACCTGGAAGGGCGAATGGCAGGGCACGACGTACGAAGACAAGGGCTCTGTCCTGGCCTTCGTACCGATGGCGTTACTGCGGACGACGCATTGGAGTCCCATGGGAGGCAGCGACGACAAGCCCGAGAACTATCACACGGTGACCTACGAGCTGGCGGACCATGGTGATAAGACGACCGTGACGCTCAAGCAGGACAACAACGCAAGCCAGGAAGAGGCTGATGCGATGGCGGAGAAGAACTGGGGCCCAGTTCTCGACGGCCTCAAAGCGGTCGCCGAAAAGGAAGGCTAGCGCTGCGGCGGTCGCTGGTCGTCCCCTTGGGCCGCCTGGGTCGCGCTGGGGTCACCACCCCGGCCGCGAAGCAACACCGCGAAGAACACCGCAATGAGCGCGCCGGCCAGCGGACCGACGATGTACACCCACGTGTGCGAAAGGTCTCCTCGGATGAGGTCGGGGGCGAATGACCGCACCGGATTCATTGACGCGCCGCTCAGCGGGCTTGACCAGAGTCCGGCGAGCGCAATGTACGCGCCCACCGCCACGGCTGAGAGACCGCCGACGTTCTGCGCACTTGACGCCGTGCCGAGAATGACGCTGACCAAGCCCATGGTGAGGACCGCCTCGACGACCATCGCCCGAACATCGCCGAGTGCGGGGGAGGGAATGGTTGCGCCGTGCGTGGTCGGGCGACCGACGATCGCCCACAGGAAGAGGCATGCAAGCACGCCTCCCGCAACTTGCGCGACGACATAGCCCGGCACGCGTCGCCAGGGGAACTCCCGACGGAGCGCAAACGCCAGGCTCACGACCGGGTTGAGGTGAGCGCCGCCAACTTTGCCCATGAACAGGATGACCGCCATGACCGTGAGCCCCGGCGCGGTGACTGCCGCCGCTCGAGAGATCGGGACGCCGGTGGCGGACTCAGTCACGCCGGCCCCAACGGCGGCGAGGACCAGGAGGAAGGTTCCGAGCAGCTCCGAGAACAGCCGGCGCCACTCCCTCGCCGGGTCAGCGAACTCTCGGACCCATCGTCCGTCGTCACGGCCTCCGGGGTCGATGCGATACGGAGCCCGTTGTACGCCCACAGGCTTGATTTTAAGCTCTCGGTTCGCTAGCGTACCAAGCGACGAACTCCTGATAAATCTGCGACCGGCTCAGGGGCTGAACCCGCGTAGAACAAGTTTGTGAGGAGGATCTCGGGTGGAGGAGATTGTGAAGGTCCTCGTTATCGAGGACGACGCCGAGGCTGCGGAAATGTACCGCCTGCGACTGGCCGGAGACGGCTACGACGTGGTCGTCGGGAGCGATGGGGAAGAGGGGTTGCGGCTGGCGGTCGCCGAGCTACCCGACTTCATCTATCTCGACCTGCGACTGCCGAAACTCGACGGCTTCGAAGTGCTCGAGCGCCTGCGCGCCATGCCTGCGACGGCGCAGATCCCCGTCATCATCCTGAGCAACTACGGCGACCGGGAGTTGCAGCAGCGGGGATTGCAGCTGGGAGCGCTCGAGTTCCTGGTCAAGGCCGACGTGACGCCGCGCGAGCTCACCGACAAGGTCGAGCAGACGACGGGGGCATTGCCGACCGCGCTCGCCTGAAACGTCGGCGTGACGATTCGGACGCCATGTCTCATAGCAGCGTCGCCTAGGACGATGCGGGCGCGGCCTGATCGGCCAACTCCGCGGCGCGCCGGGCCATCTCCTCGTCCGAGACGTCCTCGACGTGCGTGGCGAAGTACCACTGGTTCCCAAACGCATCCTGCACACCGGACATCCGGTCACCATAGAACTCGGTCGTCGGCTCGCGCAGTGAAGTGGCGCCAGCGGCCATTGCACGCGCGTACGTGGCGTCCGAATCGGTGACATACACGTGCAGCATCGCTTTGGTCGCGGCATCCGGCGATGGAGGATCGGCGAGCATCACCACGGAGTCGCCCACGCGCGTCTCTGCGTGACCGAGCCGGCCGTCGGGTCCGGGGAGACGCATGATCTCGGTGCCTCCGAGCACATCGACGATGAAAGCGATCAGACGTTCGGCGCCGTCGACGACGAGATACGGCACAACGTTCTGGTAGCCGGATGGCTTGTACTCGGGCATGACTTGCTCCCCTGAGAACCGACGCCTGAAATTCTATCCGGGAGATCCATTTGGATGACCATAAAATCGTGCGGTTCTGTAACCGATGGACCACCAAGTGTGGGAGGCAATGTTCGGTTGTGGACCTAACCTTCTGTGCGTGGCTGCTGCTTATCCACGACTTCGCGCCGCCACCGTTGCCCTCGCGGCTCATTCAGCTCCGCGGTGGGTGCGCGGCGCGTATGCGACCCTGGGGGTCCTGCTCCTCGCGTACTTTGTCTCGCTGATCGTCCGCGCACCGACCCAATCCAATACGCTCGTCGACGGGTGGGGCATTGCGGCCTTCGAACTCGCTGCCAGCGCCCTCTGCATCTGGCGAGCGGTGTCGACGCGCCGGCGGACGATTCCGCTCATGCTTGGCCTTGGGATCCTCTCGTGGAGCCTTGGCGACACCATTCTGACGGCTGAAGCGGCGGGAGGTGGAACGCCCCCGGTGCCATCACTTGCTGACGTGTTCTGGCTGGGTTTCTACCCGCTCGTGTACGTGGCGCTCGTACTCCTGACACGCAAGCATCTCAACCGCGTCGGAGCGGCGACATGGCTCGACGGGGCCGTGGCCGGCCTCGGCGCTGCAGCGCTGTGCGCCTGCTTTGCCTTCAACACCATCCTGAGCTCCGTTGGTGGTAACGCAACGACGGTTGCGACGGATCTCGCCTATCCGATCGGCGATGGCCTGCTGCTCATCCTCGCGGTCGGGGGCACTGCAATCATTCCCGGTCGAAAGCCGCAGTGGCTCCTGCTTGCGTCCGCCATCGGCGTGACTGCAATCGGCGACACGTTCAATCTTTTCGCAAGCTCAGGGACGACGTCGCATCTCGGCGCGATCTTCAACGGGATCGCCTGGCCGATCGCGATTCTGCTGATCTCGGTGGCGGTCTGGGTCCGTCCCCTCGTGGCCAGCCCGCTGGCGCCGTCTGCGAGCGCCGGGTTTCTCCTTCCCGGCCTTGGCGCATGCGCCGGTCTCTCGATCCTGTTGGTCGACACGTTTCACCAGGTGAGCCCGGTCGCAATCGCGCTTGCCACGGCGACTCTGATCACGGTCGGCGTTCGATTGGCACTTTCGGTGCGCCGACTTCGATTCCTCACCGAAATGCGTCACCGCCAGGCGATCACGGATCAATTGACCGGTCTCGGAAACCGCAGACAGCTGTTCAACCTGCTGGACGCGTTCTTCGCCGATCAGGCCGACACGGAGACCGTCGAGCGCCATCTTTCGCTGCTCTATGTCGACCTCGATCATTTCAAAGAGATCAACGACTCGTTCGGTCATGCTGCCGGCGATGACGTGCTCCGACAGTTGGGGCCACGTTTGACCAGCCGCCTTCGCGCCACGGACTTCCTTGTCCGCGTCGGAGGAGATGAGCTCGCCGTCCTCATCATGGATACGGACTCGGACTACGCGGTGGCCGTCGCCCAGCGACTCGTCGCCGAGCTCGAGCAGCCCTTTGAGCTCGACAAGCTCAGCGTCAGGGTGGGCGCCAGCATCGGCATCGCCAGTGCGCCAACCGATGCCAACGACAGCGTCTCGCTCCTGCGATGCGCGGATCTTGCGATGTACCGCGCCAAGGTCGGCAGGTCACCGTACGAGACCTACCGGCGCGACGTCGATGATGAGGGCAACCGGTTGCGGCTTGTCGACGAGTTGCGACATGCCATACAAACTCATGAGCTCGAGGTGTATTACCAGCCCCAGATCGACCTGATCACGGGAAAGATGTCTGCGATGGAGGCGTTGGTCCGCTGGCCGCACCCGCGCGTTGGGATGATCCCTCCACTCGACTTCCTGCCGCTCGCCGAGGAAGCCGGTCTGATGCAGTCCCTGACCGCGCTGGTCCTCAACCAGGCAGTGCGGCAATGCGCGGCATGGCGAACTGCCGGTCGGGATCTCACCATCTCAGTCAATGTTTCGGCGAGCAACCTCCTCGATTCCGGGTTCAGCGAATCGGTCATGGCGACGCTGGCGGCCCATGACGTTTCCCCGTCATCGTTGATTCTCGAGATCACCGAGACCACCATCATCAGGGACTTCGATCTCTGCAAGGCCGTCATTGAACAACTCCGCGGCCTCGGACTCGGTGTGTCGATCGATGACTTTGGCGCCGGGGTGACCTCGCTGGCCTATCTGGGAAGCCTCGCCGTCAGCGAGCTCAAGCTCGACCGCAGCTTTCTGACTCGCCTCGCGACCGGCGACACGGAGAGAAATCTCGCGCTGGTCAGAGCAACGATTGCACTGGGCCACAAGCTGAACATGCGTGTCGTCGCCGAGGGCATTGAAGACGTGGATGCGCTGAATCTCCTTGCCGCAATTGGCTGCGACATGGCCCAGGGCTACTACATCAGCCATCCGATGCCGGCGCGAGAGCTTGGTCCCTCGGGGTCGATGTACAGCAATATCGCCGAGTCCGACAACGCTGTTGCGTGAGGCGGTGCTGTTGGTGACACAGCACACCGCGCGGGCTGCGTTCGCTCATCACCAGATCCCCGGGATCAGGCGTTTGGTGCGACTCTCATACGCGCGATAGGCGCAAGCCAAGCCGAGGGCCGCCTCCAGGGTTTGGAGGCGGCCCGATCTTTTACGAACGACATACCGTTGGATCAGTGACGGGGGGCCGAGCATCAGGATCTGCTCAGGCCGCCCGCCACGAGACGCCGCTCGCGAACTCGACGCGCCGGGCGCCGGGTCACGAACCGCCAGAAGGTACGGATTCGGTCGATGTTCGGCACTGCGAACATCCCGATCGCGACAGCTGCGAAGGTGCCGGCTGCGAGGTCGATGTTGAGAAGGATTGCGTCCGTCGTCATGTCAGAGTCTCCTTGTCAGTTGTGGTTGATTCGACACTGACGACGCTAACGACGTGACCTCCGAGCCTCCTTGGACATTTCTGGGATTTCTCTCAGTCTTACGCTCACCGTCCGGTGGTTGCCGATACCCTTTGGTATTCGGTCGGATCTGTCACACGCGCCAGTGCGAATGCCTCACGGCGTTCGAAGCAGGTGCCGCACGTACCGCAGTGCGTCGCACCCCCCTTGTAGCACGACCAGGTTCGCTCGAATGGCACGTTCAACTCGCTGCCGATTCTGACGATGTCAGTTTTGGTCATCGCCAGAAACGGCGTGATGATCTCGATGCTGGCGAGTCCCTCGACGGCCAGGTTGACCATCGACTCGAACGCATGCACAAATTCCGGACGGCAGTCCGGGTAGATGAAGTGATCGCCGGTGTGCGCACCGAATGCGACCGCGCCGGCCTCGCGAGTCACCGCGAGTGCGCACGCGATGCTGAGCATGATCGCGTTGCGATTTGGCACCACCGTGATCCTCATGCTCTCGTCGGCATAATGGCCGTCCGGGACCGTGACGTTCTCGTCTGTCAGCGCCGACCCGCTCAGAACATTCGTGAGTCCCGCCGCATGCAGATCGATGAGCGTCCACGGTGCGTCAAGGTCCGCCGCCATCCGCCGTGCGAACTCCAGCTCCTTGCGGTGTCGCTGGCCGTAGTCGAACGAGATCGCGTTGAGCGCATATCCCTGCGCCCGAAGCGAGTAGGCCATTGTTGTCGAGTCCAGGCCCCCGGACACCACGGCGACCACGCGACGTTCGGCGATCACCGTGTTGCTGGAGTCCGGCACGATCGGCCGATTGTCTCCGATGCAACGCCGACGGGGCGCGGCCCGGCCCCCCGCATATTACAGTAGGACTATCATATAATCTGCTAATCTACCCAATGGATTGGATCTAGGAGGTCGAGGCTGTGTTGACAGTGATCCTGATCATCGTTCTCGTAGTGCTTCTCGTCGGCGGCGGCGGCTACTTCTGGCGCTCGCTGTGACGGGTCGTCAGGGCAGCCGCGCATGAAGAGGCTGCTGCGCGGCGCAGTCGCCGGAGCCGTGGCGACCGCGCCGATGAGCGCCGTCATGGTGGGCGCAAAGAAGTTCGGGCTCATGGGCGGCATGCCGCCCGAGAAGATCACAGCGAAGATCCTCAAGCGGACTGGTAACCGGCCGAGCTCTCAGCAGCAGGACGCTCTCGCCACCGTGTTCCACTTCGCATTCGGGACGGCTGCGGGAGCGGCCTTCGGTGTCGTCGCACCCAAGCGCCTGGTCGCTCGTGTGCCTCTGGGCGTGGCATACGGAACATCGATCTGGGGTATCAGCTATATGGGATGGGTGCCGGCGTTCGGCATCATGCCGCCGTCGCACCGGGATCGGCGTGATCGACAGGTGGTCATGTTCGCCGGCCACCTCATGTATGGGGCGGTCCTCGCCATTCTCGTCGGAAGGCCTGCGGACCAGAACGCATCAGAGGGTGACCGTCAGAGCTGACGCTCCGTCCCCAGCGCAAGCGTTGTTCTGCTTGAAAAGCGAAGCGGCGGTCGGGGTCAACCAGGCCGCTCATTCTCAGCCCGGGACCCCTTCCGCCGCTCACCAGCGGTTGATGTTCAGTACTCGAGCGTCAACGCTTCCCGCCGGCCATGAGCTGCCGCCAGCCCCGGACGTTGATCTCCACGCCATGGCGCTTTGCCGCCGCGCGAATCCTTCGCCATGCCCTGTCACGCTCCGCGTCAGACACGCCCTCGACCTGATCGAACCGTGCGATGGCGTTGCGCACATGGGACGCATCGGTCAGCGGTTCCTTGCGCTCAGCGGGAAACGCGAAGCGCTCGGCACTGAGCGCGTTGCGATCACGCTCGCGCAGCTCATGGCCGCGCTTCGGTGCCGCTCCCTTGTGACTGGCACGCTGCGCGGCTTTCACATTGGTTCGTGCCGCCTCTTTCTGCCGTTGAGTGGCCATCCGATGACCTCCAGATACTTATAACGAACCTATAACTAATAATGATGGCTGCGTACCCGATGTGGCAAGCGCGTGCCCAACCAATGATTGCCGGCGGCGCAGGGATCGCCGGGGCGGCACCCGGCGGGCCCCGGCGATTCCGCCACGGCGCTACCGCGCTCCGGCGCCGACCTTGCCGAGCATCTCAAGGGCCGCTTTCGAGAACGCCTCGAGGTCACCCGGCTGCCGGGATGTGACCAGGTTGCCGTCGACGACGACCTCCTTGTCGACGACGTTGGCTCCAGCCGCCCTGAGATCCACCTGGATCGTCTTCCAAGCGGTCATCGTCCGTCCCTCGACCACGCCCGCTGTGAGCAGCAGCTGGGGGCCGTGACAGACTGCGAAAACAGGTCGCTCGCGATCAAAGAAGGCCTTCGTGAACGCGACCATGCGCTGGTCGGCGCGCAGGTGATCCGGGGAATATCCACCCGGGATGAAGAGCGCGTCAAACTCGTCTGGGGACACCTCGTTGATGCTTCGGTCGACGCGAACGACCTCCTTGCCCTGCTTGCCAGTCAGCCTGGCGTCGCGCTCGAGCCCGATCACCACGACCTGATGCCCCGCGGCTGTGAAGGCGTCGTACGGCTTGCGGAATTCGGAATCCTCAAAATCGTTGTCGAGCAGGCAGGCAATTCTCATAGCCTTCTCCTCGTGTGGGTTTGGTGGATAACTCTGGGGAAAGCGTATAGCCGCAGTACCAGATTTCGTACCCAGCCCGTGGACCGTCAGCCGCGCCGCAGCCGGGCACCGAGCGCGAGCGCGTTGCGGACGGCGTTGCCCGCCGTGTCGTTGTTGAAGTACACGAAGGCATCACGGTCGAGGCGGGCAAGCCGGTCTGCGTACGCGTTGATCACAGTTCGCCCGTAGTTGCCGTTCGTGCCCCGACCACCGTGGAGGCGCAGATACAGCCAGTCAGCGGTGATCCACTCGGGGTTCTGCAGCAGTCCCGCGCGGTCGGCCCACACCAGTGCGGTTCCGTGGCTACGGAGGATCTCCCTCACGCCGTCCGCGAACCAGGATGCATGCCGGAACTCGACGGCCACCTTGACCTGATCCGGGAACGCTCTCAACGCGCCGTCGAGCCGCGCATCGTCCCTGACCAAGGTTGGGGGCAGCTGCACGACGATAGGCCCAAGGTGCTGCCCAAGCCGCACCGCACGTTCCATGAAGAGGTGCACTGGACCATCCGGGTCACGCAGGCTGCGGATGTGCGTCAGGTAGCGGCTCATCTTCACCGCGAAGAGAAATCCGGCCGGCACCGACGCGCTCCAGGTATCGAAGTTGGCGGCTGACGGGAGCCGGTAGAAGCTGTTGTTCAGCTCGACGGTGTCGAAAATCTCGGCGTAGCGCTGCAGCCATGCGCGCTGCGGGAGGCCGTTGGGATAGAGCCCGCCTCGCCAGTCGGCGTATTGCCATCCGGATGTCCCGATGCGGATGTGCTGCGCCACCCGAGTACCCGCGACCGCCGTTCAGTCGAAGCGGTCGTCGTAGCCGGCCCGGTGGGGGCAGAGTTTGTCGAGCAGCGCTCCCTGCCACGTCATCAGTGCATCGTGGAGCCTGGCGCCGGATCTCGCTGTCCAGACGGCCGCAGGTGCGGGAACGGTGATGGTGCGCGCGAGATCGGCGATCTGAGTTCGCACATCCGCGGGCACGACGCCGTCAGCCTGCAGGTTCTGAGCCTCGACTGCCTCGAGAAGGTCCTCGAAGTCCTGTAGCTGCCGAGCGCGCTCGTGGCGCTCCTCGACGAGAGTGCGCGCGCTCGCATGAGCGAGACTTCCCTCCTGAATGGCACTGGCGATACCCATCTGGACGTGACCTCGTGGCTGTCGGTAAAGGTGATAGTGATACTATAAGTATGCAGGCCAGGGAGTCAAGCAGCCATCTTGAGTGGACTCCGGGAGCCCAATTGGACTTTGCTTGCCCCATTCACGGTGCACGCGACTAGAATCGAGAACATGATGATCGGGCACCACATCGACCACACCCTTGATCCATGCGGCAGCGCACAGGGTGTCGAACGTGGCTGTTGAGCTGTTGGCTCCGATGTCGGAGCGGATGCTCGACCTGGACAAGCCGCTGTACACGATCAGTGTCGCTGCGGAAATCCTTGCGTCGCATCCGCGCACGCTGATGATGTACGAGACCATGGGTCTCGGCGTCCCGGCGCGCACCGCAACCAACCGGCGGCGCTATACGCAGCGCGACATCCTCACGCTGAGTGCAATTCAGCGGCTCACCCGGCAGCACGGGCTGAACATTGCCGGCGCACGTTATGTCATCAAGTGTCTGCAACTCCTGGACGCACACGGCATTCCGCGTCCGCCCGAGCTCGCCGGCATCGACCTGGAGCACGTCCGGCTCTAATCGCGACGGAAGCGGGCACGGCGAACATGCCCCTCTCGGGTTCGACGGGTATCGCGCGCGGTCGAACGGGTCTCCCCCCGATTCACGCATCGTATAGTTCAAGACCCACAGATCATGATAGCGCTCGTAGTACCATTGCCCGACCTCTACATTCGCCATGCAGGGAGGGACAACGATGGGGAAACATGATCCGGAGGCATTCCAGGAGCTCTTCGACGCGGAGCCCTCGGAGGCCTCGCAGGATGACGCCGTCGCGTGGGTGGACCTGTACCGGCGGCTGATCGCGATGATGGAACGGCAGCTCGACGAGACCCGGGCATTCGCGGCGAGCGTCCCGGACGCGGTGAGGGAATACCTCGGTCGCGAGAACATCACCATCCTCGAGGAGGAGATCGAGATCTTCCGACGCAGGCTGAGTCACTGGACGAACACCGGCAAGGGGCAGTCATGACGGAGCTTCCGCCGCAGCGAGATCAGGGCAACAACCCGGACAAGACCGCCCCGGACGCCGAGGTGGCGGCGCTCGAGCAGGTGCAGCCGGATCGGTTGCTCGAGGGTGAGGACGAGAGCACCCAGCACGTCGACGACGCCGTCCACTGGCTCAAGGTCTACATGGAGTTACTCGAATTCAAGCGCTCCGTTCTTGCGACAGCGGAGGAGCACGTCGGCACGATGGATCCCGACGCCGGCGCGGAGGTGCAGAAGACCGACCTCAAAGCCCTCCATGCGGAGACCCTGCGATTCGAGCGGCGCCTGGTGTACTGGCGCGGGAGGGTCGCGGCTCTGCAGGACCAGGCCGGAACGAGCAACGGCTGATTCGCCACGCCCTCAACTGTTCGGGAGGCCGTTCCAGCTGAGCAGCGCGGTCCAGTCGTTCTCGAACCCGAGCGTCGACGGAGAAGCCGTCGCGAGGTGCAGGTGCTGCGCAGCCACAGCCGGGAATTCGAGCCACAGCGCCGTGAGGACGCGCAGCTGGTGGCCGTGGCCGAAAAGGAGCACGTCGCCGTCGGTTGACAGCACTCGCTGAATCACCCGTGCGGCACGGGCGGCGACGTCGTCGATCGTCTCGCCGCCGATGACGCCGTCATCAAACAGATTCCAGCCGGGTCGCTCCCGCTGAATCTCCGCGCTGGTCTGCCCTTCGTATTCGCCGTAGTCCCACTCGATGAGATCGGGATCGACCACGGCGCGCTCGCCAAACCCGGCGAGCTCGCAGGTCTGCCTCGCGCGCTGCAGCGGGCTCACGAAGACCGCCGCGAACGCACGACCGGCGAGGCGGGCGACCAGCGCCTGCGCCTGCCGGCGTCCCTCCGCGGTGAGCGGGAGATCGGTGCGCCCGGTGTGGCGCTTCTCCAGGCTCCATTCGGTCTCCCCGTGGCGTACGACAACGATCCGCTGCGAGGTGTTGGGCCGGCGAGCTTCCATGAGGCGCGACTCTAGCCGGAGCGCTCTGGATCCGCGGGGTCAAACTCCGGCTCGGTGCCGACGACACGCCAGAGGCGTTCAGCGACCGCGGCGGTGATCGCGTCCGGGTCCTGCGCGCGCTGGTCCACCCAGAAGTGGCAGCGCAACAGCGGTACCTCGCGGTCGAGCGTCGGCTCGAAGACGACCGCGGGCTTGGCCTCGATCCCCGGCACCTCCCCGATCGCAGCTCGTGCGCGGCGCGTCAGCTCCTCGAGATCGACCGCCGCGGGGATCCGGACACCGACGGTGAGCCGGCGGGTGTCGTAGTGGGTCGTGTTGATCACGATCCCGGTGAACACGGTGAGGTTCGGCAGAATCGCGAGCTCGCCGACGCCGGTGCGGAGGGTCGTGGTGCGCAACGTGATGTTCTGCACGGCCCCGGTCTGATCCATGACGGTGATCGTGTCGCCGAGCCGGAAGGGCTGTTCGAGCAGCAGCCAGATTCCGGCGAGCACGTTGCGCAGCAGGTCCTGGAATGCCAGGCCGATCGCAACGGTCCCGAGACCAGCGGCTGTGAGGATCACTGCGACGTTGACGCCGTAGACCACCAGCGCGCTGATCACTGCGACGACGTAGGTGGTGACCGTGATCAGGTTGCGGACGAGCGTCCGCACTTGCCGGTCCGCTTTGCCCCGGCGCATCGCCCAGAGCACGAGCATTCGTGTCAGACGGCCGACGAGGTAAAGGATGACGAAGATCGCGATCGCGGCGAGCAGATGCTCCACGAGCGGTCCGACAAGCCCGCTCTGATCGTGTGCCTGGATCGACCTGCAGACGAAGTCGAACCAGTTGCTCGAGTCGCACGCCTGGGCCGTGGCGATCATGGTCGCGCCGTACGCGTGTCAGGCCACACGGCGAGCGGAGTCGAAGCCGAAGCCGCTAGGACGAACTCGGTGTCGTCGCCGGCGCCCTCGGCAGCCTCGGCCTCGCCCTCGGCGGGCACAGCCTCCGCCTCCTCGGCCTCGGCGGCAACGCGAACCTGCGCGACCTTGAGGACGAGCTCGTCGGGGTCGACGCCGGTTGCGAGCGTCACCCGTTCTGGAAGCGGCACCTCGGCGAGCCGGATGCCCTGGTCGATCTCGGTCAGCCCGGAGATGTCGACGTTCAGCTGGGCGGGAATGTCTCCCGGCATGCACTCGACCTTGACCGACGTGATGATCTGCTGGAGCACGCCCAGCTTCAGCTCTGTCACCGCCGGCGATTCGCCGATCGGGATCAGCGGGATCTCAACGGTCAGCTTCTCGCGGAGGTTCACCGCGAACAGATCGACGTGCATCAGCTGGGTGGTGCGCGGATTGACCTGCAGCTCGCGGATCAGCACCTTGCGAGCGCGCCCGCCGTCGAGCGCGAGGTCGACGAGGTGGCTGTGGCCGGCATGGTGCCAGACGCGCTGAAGGCTGCGCGCCTCGATCGAGAGCGGCATCGGCTCGACGTTGTGCCCGTAGAGGACAGCGGGCACCTCGCCACGGCGCCTGACGGCGTGGACGTGACGGCCTGTCTCCGTACGGTGGGACGCGCTGAGTTCGAGGGAAGCTGCCATCTCTGCCCGGTTACTCTACCGGCTCGGCAGTCGCTGCCGAATTCACAGCTGCGGCGATCGCCTCCAGGGCAGCATCGACGGTGCCATCTCCGCGGGCGGGTTTCGCATCGGGGTCGGCCGACGCGGGGGTCTCCGGCCAGGCTGCTGAGGCCGCCGCGATGAGCCGCCTGGCGGCCGTCGGGCTCCCGTCGGGGAGGACGAAGTATGGCCACGCCACGTCGGACACCTCCTCGCCATCGCCGGGTGCAGCGAGGATCTCGAGCGCCCGGTCCAGCGCCGCGCGACGGACGTCGGTGGCACCCGCCTCGACCTCGGCATGCACGGCATCGTGGAGGCGCAGCGACGTTGCGGCGATGTCGGTCTCGCGGCGGCGCGGTGGCCCGGTCTCCTCAGCGCCGTGGAGCATGAAGATGCCCCCGTTCCAGACGGTCCGCCACGTCTCCTCGCCGTCGCCCCGGATCACCCTGCAGACCTCTTCGCCGCCGCTCACGTCCAGCCATGCCTGACGGGCGCCGTTGCCGCGCAGGAAGGTCAACCAGAGGTCCAGGCTGTCGCCGATCGGTTCGAACGCCTGCCCGTCCACCCAGACGTACGACATCTTGCGGAACGCTGCGAACGCCGGGTGCCGCGGCGCCGCGTCCGCCCTCGCGTCTCCCGGGTCACTGACGAACCGCCCAGCGCGTGCCGACGCGACCGCGAGGCAGAGCAGCCCGGGGGTCAGGCCGCCGCCCCCGCGCCGAAACGCCCCTTGACGTAGGAGACGGCCTCGTCGAGCGAGGTGCCGGGGGTGAACACCTTGTCGACCCCGAGCTGCTCGAGCGCGGTGACGTCGGAGTCGGGGATGATCCCGCCGCCGAAGACGACGATATCGGCCGCATCGCGCTCCTTGAGGAGACGGATGATCTCCGGGAACAGGGTCATGTGCGCGCCACTGAGCAGGCTGATGCCGATCCCGTCGACGTCCTCCTGGATCGCCGCTTCGACCACCATGGCCGGCGTCTGGTGCAACCCGGTGTAGATCACCTCGACACCGGCGTCGCGGAGCGCCCGGGAGATCACCTTGACGCCGCGGTCGTGGCCGTCGAGTCCGACCTTGGCGGTGAGAATTCTGATCTTGCGTGCGGTCGCCGGAGCGGCGGTGGCGTCCATCTAGCTTTGATGTTAGTGCTTGGGCGGGTGAACTTCGATGCGTTCAGCCGCTCTGGGGCACGTCATCCGGGTCCGGCATCGCGGCGACCGCGGCTTCGGCGAGGCGGCGGGCGACGGTGAGCGCGCGATCGGCATGGGGCAGGTGGTCCCGGTCGACGCTCGCAACGGCGGCGAGGCCGTCGCGCGCGCCCACCAGCGCGCCGGCGAGGCTGGCTGCGACCGCCGTGCCGGAGGCTGCCGCGGCGAGCACATCATCGAATGGGTTCTCGGTTGCGAGTGCGCAGATCGCGCGCTGGAGGGTCAGACCAGGGTCTGGATCCGAGACGTCCATCGGCGGGCCGCCCTCGACCACGCGGAGCCGGTCGAGCAGCGCCATCGGCGCGTCCTCGAGCAGCGATTGGCGGACGCGGATGAGCGACGTGGCGAGGTCGAATCGAAGCAGATCGGCGATCAGCAGGGCGGCCGCGACCGCGGTCACGGCGGTGCCCTCATCTGCGCCCGCCATGGCGACGCAGCGGTACGCGTCGCGGCGCAGCCGGGGCCGGTCAAGCGGGCTGAGCAGCCCGAAGGGAAGTGCGCGGAGGAGCAGGCCGGCGGCGCCCGCCCGTGACGGGCGCTCGAGCCCGCGCTGGCGCAGATCGGCGTCGTCGAAGCCGCCGCAGGCAGCCGCCGACTCGGCGACGCCGACCAGGTCGGCGGTGCCGGCCGCGGTCCCGGCAGCGTGTTCACCGGCAAGAGCGCCGATGAAGCTCGCCTCGATCCGCCCGGGGAGATCGTCGATCAGCGTCATCAGCGGAACGCTATCCTGTCCAACGATGCCGACGTCGGAACGCGCTGCCGCCGCCGTCCGTGCGATCGCGAGCAGTGCCGTACTGCGCGCGGCCCCCGGGCTCCTCGGCCAGAGCCGCTGGCGCGGCCCGCGACCTGCCGCCGTTCGCATCGAGCGAAGCCGGGTGCACGGCGACGACGGCGTGGTTGCGGACCAGACCGCCCTGACGCTCTGGTTCGGCGAAGGCCCGTCACTCTCGGGCGTGTCCGTTCGTGGCCGAGCGACACGGGTCGCGGTGAGGACGCTCGCCGGCGTGGTCGCGACAGTGGCGATCGGCGCTGCCAGCGCGTTCGTCGCCCGCCAGGAGGCGAGCCGGCTCGGAAGTGGCCCCCGCCTCCTACTCCGCGAGCCAGGGAAGGACAGCGGGTCCTGAGATCCGCGACCGGCGGGACACGGCGCGGACATCGTGTCCATCGGTGACCACGACCTCACGCGAACAGGGATTCATCGCCTCACGCCACTCCCGGAGCACCCGGCGCTGAAACCGATCCGCTGAGGGCAGCGAGGCAGGCAGCGCGAGGACGACGCCCCGGTCGGGGACGCCGAGGAGCACGTCGCCGCCCGCGCGCTCGGTCAATGCCGCGAGCACGCGAGGCGCCAGGAGCAGGCTGCCCTGGAACAGCGCATCCGAGGCGACGCGCCACCCGTCGGCGGGAATGCGATCCGTCCGCGCGATGCGTTCGACCAGCGGATCGAAACGCTCGGCGGTGTTGGCGGTGGCGATGCGCTGCACGTCCTCGTCGGTCAGACCGGCGGACGTCCATTCGTTGCGAGGGACACCGCGCATGATCGACCCGGGAAGCTCTTCGGCGACGAATGCAGTCATGTCGGCCGCGACCGGAGCACGAAGCAGATCGCCCACACGACCGTGACTCCCGAGAAAGCGGTCGTTGCGCACACACCAGAGCAACCGCGACATCGACAGCGTCGTCGCAGGCTGCGGAGTCAGTTGGTGTTCGACTGATGCCACGTACTCACCGATGAGTGCGGCCACCTTCTCGGGCTGGCGTTCGCACGCGTGGTGGAGCGGCGCAAGCGGCAGCATCACGTCGAGTCCCGAGCCGGTGACATGCAGCGCGAAACGCCCGGCGTCCACCTGGACATTCGCGCTGCGATAGCGCGAGGTGAGCTGCAGGCGGATCCGCTCCGCGAAGGCAGCGCGATCCATGCGGCTCTACTGGGTTGCCGCGGCGAGCCGGGATCGCAGCAGCGTGATCAGCGATTCGTCGCCGCGGTGCGTGAGCCCCTCGCCGGGGACGCGTCCCCACAGCCACAGGAACAGCTCGCCTGGGTCGCCGGACAGCGTCGCATTGGGAGATGTCCTGCGCCCGGGAGTGACCGCGGTGCGCGTGCTCTCGAGCACCACCGACCAGGACGCATCGCCGGCAAGCACTTCGACAGTCCCCGTGCTCGGAGCAGCGGTGCCATCCTCCTCGTCCCCGGCCAGCATGACCGTCAGCACTTCGTCGATGCCATCGATAGCGAGCATGGCGTCAATCGCGCTCGGTGGCCCGAACTGCGCCTCGACGTCGACGCGATGAACGACGGTTTCCAGCGCCATGCGCCGGTACCAGAACCCGACGGTCTGGTCGGGCTCCCACCACGACCACGCGTGATCCTTCGGCGAGTGCGCGGCGAGCTCCGCCAGCAATTTCGCATGCTCATCGCCAAACCATTCGACCGTGTCCTTGCCGTATGGCTCATCGGTGACCCACTCACCCTCGTTCGGCTCGCGCCCGAGCCGCATGGCCATGACCTTGTGGTCATACACCTTCGCCAGATGCGCGACCACCTCGCGCACATCCCACGGCGGACACACCGGCACAGGACGATCCAATCCACGCGGTGCCACCGCGGCAATCAGGTCGCCTTCCGCCCGAATGTGATTGAGATACCCCCTGAACTCCACCCGTCTACGCCGCTCCTCGCTTCGAGCTCACGTAGTCGACGAGGACGTAGTCCCCCAGCCGATCCGGGCTGATGAAGAACGCGCGACCGCGGTTGAGCCGGGTCATCTGGTTCACGAATTGCACGAGGTGATGATTCGACTCCAGCATGAACGTGTTGATGACGATGTTTTCGCGCGTGCACCGCTTCACCTCGAGCAACGTCTTGTGAAACGTCTCGGGCAGCGGCGGATAGAAGAACACCGGACGCCCATTCTCGATATGCGCCGTCGGCTCCCCGTCACTCACGATGATGATCTGTTTGTTCTCTCCCGGATCCCTCGCCAGCAACCGCCGGGCCAGCATCAACCCATGCTGCATGTTGGTGCCATACACATACTCATTCACCGACAGATGCGGCAACGCAGCCGGCTTGATCTCCCGCGCCAGATCACTGAACCCAATGATGTGCAAGGTATCCCTGGGATACGCGCTGCGTATCAACGAATCCAGCGCCAACGCCACCTTCTTCGCAGCATAAAAATATCCCCGCAGCGGCATCGATCAACTCATATCAAGCATCAACACCGTAGCCGACCGCGTCAGCGTATCGGACCGATGCACGACAAAGTCCTCTGGCAAGAGCCGAGGCACAGAACGCCGCGAAGCTCGCTGAGCGAAGGCTGGTGGGGATTCTGGCGGAGGCTGAATAGTCCGGTTTGAAGCCGGAGCCGGAATCCCCGCCGGCCGTGTGTCACGCTGATCGAAATCGCGGTCGTTGGCATCGGCTTCGCGCCGTACCGCGTTCATGAGCGTTTCCCTGACGTCGAGGTCGAACACGTCCCCGAATTCGTATGGCTTGGTGTCCTCCTCGCGGTCTCCGCCCTGTCCGTGCCGCGACACGGGATGGTCCCCGAAACGATCGCGACGCAGCCGCGCGAAGAGATCGCCGAGCGCCTTCTGTCCGATGCGCCGCAGGCCCCGTGCGGTGAGCCGCATGCCTTCCTCGTCGCGCTCGACGAGCCCACGCTGTTCGAGCTGATCGGTCATGCGCTGGAGGCGCGCGAGATCGCGTGCCGCGTTGTCACCGAGCACGTCACGCAGTGCTTCCTCTGTGGCGCTGTCGAGGGGTTCGCCGCGGTACATCCCACGCAGCCCGCGCTCCAGCTCCTCGATGGATTGCAGGCGATCCATGACGCCCATCGCCTCGTCGAAGGGAAGCTGTTCGTTGCCGAAGAAGGAATATCGCTGGCCGAGGTGACGGCGATCGGAGAGGAGCTCGAGTCCGCTCATCAGCTCGGCAAGCTGCGCCTGCAGCTCAGGGTCGCCGAACGTCGCCGAGATCATCTCCTCCAGCTGGCTGCGCATCTCCGGTGACAGCGACTGCATGAGCGAGTCCATGCGTGCCATCTGGGCGGCGAGCTGCGCGAGGAACTCGTCGAAGGTTGCGGGCGCGTCGGGAAACATCGAGCCCCACTTCTTCAGGAAGTCCTCGTAGTTGTGCTGGAGCTGCGCTTCGGGGACGCCCTCGAGCTTCTGGCGCACCAAGGCGTTGAGGTCGCGCGCCATCTCGCGCAGAGCGCTGACGTGCTGTTGCGACATCTGACCCATCTGCTCGGCCATCTGCTTGAAGTACGTGTTGACGACGTTCTGCTTGATCTCCTCGACCAGTTTCTGAAACGCCTGCTCGGCGCGCTGGTCCATGAACTCATAGCCCTGCAGCTCGCGGATCACCCCGCCCGGTTCCTGGGGCAGATTGTTGAGATGCTCGCGGCGTTTCTTCGCCACACGCTCGAGAATCCGCTTCGCACTGCCGTCGGTTGCGTTCTTGACCCGCTCGTCAATCCCCTGGCGCTCGAGGCGAAGCACGTTGTCGAGCTTTTCCTCGATGTCCTTGAAGACGTTGTCGAGGCTGTAGCGCTCGAGCTGTTTCTGACGCTGCTTGCGCAAACGCTCCATCAACTCCTCGAGCCCCGCGAACTTGCGTCCGTCACGGTCGCGCCAGCCCTGGCTGAGCAGGCGGCGCAATGCCGTCTCGAAATCCCACCCGTGGAAGACGTCTTCGCTCAGCCGGTCGAAGAGCGCGTCTGCCTCATCGCCGAGTGGATCCTGAGAACCGTCCCAGATGCTGAAGCGGTGCTGGCGGGGGTTTCGCCGCGGCGCCGCGAGCGGTTCATCCTCCATAGACCGCGCTTCCCTCGAGTGCGGTCTTGTTGAGGCGTTTGCCGAGATGCAGACCTTCGAGCACGAACTCGAGCACCGCGACGCGCATCGCATCGGTGTCGGGCTCGCCGAGGCGCTGGCGCGCGCGCTCGACGCCGGAGAGCTCGGTGAGCGCCTGCGCGTAGTCGGAGATCGGGTGCTGATCGCCGACCTCGACGGTGAAGCCGCCACGTTCGAAACGCTGCACCAGGTCGCTGAATTCCTGAACGGTGAAGTGACGTCGGAAGACGTTGTTGCACGCGGTGCGCATCAGCTTCTCGAGCACGGCGCCGTCGTCACCGTCTTCCCAGGTCTCGAGCTCGATCTTTCCGGCCGTCGATGATGTCAGTGCGGGCAGGTCGCTGATCCGGGCGACCGCCTCCCGCTCGCCGGTTCGCAGCGCGCGGCGCAGCGCTCCGGCGGCGAGGTTCTCGTAGTTCGCGGTGGTGAGCCGGACCGATACGCCGCTGCGCTGGTTCACCTGCGGGTGGCGCCGTGCGACGTGCGACAGCTCGGCGACGATCTCCTGCATGAATCCGGGAACGGTCACCGGAACGGGCATGTCGTCGAACGTCGTCCGCTCCTGCTCGGCGATGGCGATCTCGTCGTCGAGGCTGCGTGGGTAGTGCGTGCGCACCTGCGCTCCGAAGCGGTCCTTGAGCGGTGTGATGATGCGCCCGCGGTTGGTGTAGTCCTCAGGGTTCGCCGTCGCGACGACGTACACGTCGAGGGGAAGACGCAGGCGGTAGCCGCGGATCTGCACATCGCGCTCTTCGATGATGTTGAGCAGGCCGACCTGGATGCGCTCGGCGAGATCGGGGAGCTCGTTGATGGCGAAGATCCCCCGGTTGGTGCGCGGGATGAGCCCGTAATGGATGGTGAGCTCGTCGCTGAGATAGCGACCCTCGGCCACCCGGATGGGATCGACCTCGCCGATGAGGTCGGCGATCGACGTGTCGGGAGTGGCCAGCTTCTCGGAATACCGCTGTTCGGGGGTGAGCCACGAGAGCTCGGTGGCATCTCCGTGGTCGGCCACGAGATCGCGGCAGCGACGGCAGATCGGCGCGTACGGATCGTCGTTGATCTCACACCCCGCGATGGCCGGAACCGCGTCGTCGAGCAGGGTGACCAGCGCCCTGATGAGTTGCGATTTCGCCTGCCCGCGCTCGCCGAGCAGCACCATGTCCTGGCCCGCCAGGATCGCGTTCTCGATCTGAGGGATCACCGAGTTGTCGTACCCGCGGATGCCGACGAACAGTTCCTCGCGATTGCTGAGCTTGCGGATCAGGTTGCGGCGGAGCTCGGTCCTGACCGGCAGGACGCGGTACTCCGCACGACGCAATTCACCGATCGTGGACGGGGCCTGGGACATCGCATCCCAAGCCTACACCGGGGCGGGGAGTCGACTGCCGCGCCCCGCCAGGGTCGCGCTGGTTCTTTGGTCGAGCAACTCGCGCGCCGCGGCAACGAGACGGCCCGCAAGTTCCTGCTCCTGACCGAAGTGCAGGTGGATGAACGACGCGAGCATGAGCGGATCGGTCCAGCCCTCGCAGCCCAGCGGCTCGCCGTCGCAATCGTGCATCGTGTACGCGGGGTTGAGGCAGTCGCCGCCGGACAGCATCCGGCTGAAGTGGAACTCGTGCCCGCGCAGACGAGTCCCGACCGGACCCAGCATCGACGGCGTCGCAATGCTCAGGTCGCGATATCCGCTGTGCAACGTACCCGCCTCGAGCGCGATGTCGATCGGGATGATGCCGGCCATGTGATGGACGGCACCGTCGCTGGTCCGCAGCGACCGAGCGGAATACTGCAGCCCGAATCCCTCCGCGTAGACGGGAACGCCGTGGGCCCGGGCGCGCCTGAAGGATTCGATGAACGGATGGTTGCGCGCAAGCCTCGGCACATATGCCTCCGAGATGCCACCGCCCATGTAGATGAGACCAAGGTCGCGTGGCAGCGCGGAGTCCTCGAGCGGCGAGAAGGTGATGATCTCCGCGCCGGCGGCTTCGAGCAACTCGAGATTTTCCGCGTAGTAGAAGGAGAATGCGTCGTCGAAGGCCACGCCGATGCGCACCGGCTGCTCGCTCGGTCGGTCGACGTGGCGGCGTGGCGCGGGATGCACGGGAGGCGATCCCTCCATGAGCCGTTCGATGAGGTCGAGATCGCAGTGGCGGGTGACCGCCTCGCCCAACTCCGAGATCGCCTCGTCCACGTGCGGGTTCTGCAGCAGCGGGAGCAGCCCGGTCCGCAGCTCGGGGATGCGCACCGACTGGATGTGGGGGAGAGCGCCGAGCACCGGCATCCTCGCAAGCGACCAGACGGCATCCTCGATGACGCGGCGGCGATAGTCGTTGGGGACGTCGTTGAGGATCACGCCGATCACGCTGCCGGCGCTGTCGAGCTGCTTGATCCCCAGTGCCGCCGCGGCCGCGGTTTCGCCCATGGCCCATGCGTCGACCACCAGCACGACCGGCGCCGCGATCATGCGCGCCACCTCCAGCGTGCTTCCCGGGAACTCGTGGGGAGCGGATCCGGCGCATTCCGGTGCCATCCCATGGCCGTCGAGCACACCCATGGCTCCCTCGACGATCGCCCGGTCCGCACCGAGTGACCCAAGCGCGAATGAGCGGCGCACCCCCTCGCGTCCGAGCAGCCAGGAATCGAGGTTGCGACACGGCCTCCGGCTGGCATGCGCGAGGTATGCCGTGTCGATGAAGTCGGCGCCGACCTTGAAGGTCTGGACGGTCAAGCCGCGTGCGCGCAGCGCGGCGGTGAGACCCAGGCTGATCGAGGTTTTCCCGGAACCCGAACCCAGGCCGCCAACCACGAGCCGAGGAATCCCGACGTCCTCGAGCATGAGGTGCCTCCGGATACGCGCTGGTAGGCTTGCTCTCTCGCCGGCAGGCTCGGCGACGCTCGCCGGGCTCGCGCACCCGACGCTAGCACCGGCGGTCGGCGGGGGCAAGTGCAGAAGTTGTAACGGTGCTTGGGCGCGCTCAGGTGGTGGCGTGGGGTTGCAGCGCCCGAACGGTCCGGCGTGCATAGCGACTCATGGGATCAATCCGGCGGCTCGGCGTGCGCGCTCGACGGCGGGTCGTATCGGGCAGGCGGCGAGATGGTCGTCGACCACGCCGCCGGCCTGCATCAGTGCGTAGACCGTCGTCGGGCCAAGGAAGCGAAAGCCTCGGCGTTTGAGTTCACGCGCGAGTGACGCGGCCTCGGGCGTCGTCGAGGGTACGTCGGTCCACGCTGACGGTGCCGGTCGCCGTGATGCCCGTTGATCCGGCCGCAGCAGTGACGCAAGCGGCTCGCCGGCGTCGCGCAGCTGCAGAATGGCGCGCGCGTTCCCAATCGTCGCATCGATCTTCGCCCGATTGCGCACGATGCCGACATCTTCAAGGAGGCGTTTGACGTCTGGTGGATCAAAGCGCGCAACGACATCAGCGTCGAAATTCGCGAACGCCCGGCGGAAAGCGTCGCGCTTGGCAAGAATGGTCCGCCAGGAGAGCCCCGCCTGGAACGCCTCGAGGCTCAAGAGCTCGAACAGCGCCCGCTCATCGGGCACCGGAAAGCCCCACTCGGTGTCGTGATACCGCTCATACAGGGGATCACCGTCGCCGAAACACCTTCTCATCCGGGCCGCTCTCGAACCACCTCGGCCGGTCGCTTGTCGTCGCGCAGCCCGAGGAAGCGCGGTTGCCGGAGGCGGCCATCGTTCGTCCATTCTGCGAAGCCGATCTGCGCGACCACTTCGGGCCGGGTCCAGTGCGTGCCGCGCGGAATCGGTCTCGCGTCGATGAACGGCGGCTCCGATATCTCGAGGGATCGCAGCCGAGCGCCGAGATCGCGGAGCCTGGCCGCCGTGTAGCCGGTGCCGACCTTTCCGGCGTACCGGAGTCGACCCTCCTCGTGATACCCCACGAGCAGCGCACCGAAATCAGTCCGGCTGCCCGTTGGATCGGTGTAACCGCCGATGACGAACTCCTGCTCCCAGACGCATTTCAGCTTCAGCCAGTCCTTCGAACGCCCGGGCACGTACGGCGCATCAGCACGCTTGGCGATGAGTCCTTCCCAGCCTGAACGGCACGCGTCGTCAAACCGCCGCTGAGCGTTGTCCCGCCAGGCTTCGGAGAGTTGCAGGGCCGCGCTCGGCCGGATTGCCCGCGTCAATCGGGCGCGACGCTCTTCAAGCGGCCGGTGAGTGAGGTCCTCGCCGTCAATCTCCAGGACGTCAAAGACGCAGTAGACCACCGGGTACGCGGCTATCTGCTGGGGGGAAGGTGCGGTGGCGCCGAGACGCTGCTGAAGCCGGCTGAAGGATGTCTGCTCGCCTTGGTATGCGACCACCTCACCGTCCAGCAGGAGGTCGGGTGCGCGCTGTGTGACCAGGGCAGCGCACACCTCGGGGTACGTGGCGGTGAGGTCCTTGCCCGTGCGCGACTCGAGCCGCACGTTGCCGCCCCGTTTGCGCGCAACGCAGCGCTCGCCGTCGAACTTGCGCTCGAGCAGCCAGTCGCCACCGAAGTCGCGACGGTCGGTCAGGGTCGCCAGCATCAGGGGAATGGGCACACCCGGATGGTCCCGCATATCAGGCGCGTCTGTGGCGACAGGTCCTTGCTGCCGCGGCTACGCTCGTTTGACCACCACGTATTCCACGGGTTGCAGCCCGCAGTGCCATCGATCAGCGATTGGCTGCAGAACAGGACGGATCCGCATCGGGTCGAATCCCATCGGTGCGACGTCGAGGATTCGGCCGCCATGCGCCTCGATGACTGGTCGAAGGAGCGCTTGCGGAAGCGGGAACATGTGCATTCGCGGTGGGAGCGGGGGACCTTCGCGGTCATTGAAGCCGGCGTACGCCTTTTCGAGTCGGACGCGGAGACGGGTCGAACGCTGTCGCATGCGCTGCAGCGCCGACAACGCCGAGAACATCGGTCCCCCCGCAACCTCGTGCGCGTGAAAGACCAATATTCCACGGTCGCGCGCGAGAACCCGGACGAGCTCCCCAACATACGCGAGCGCATAGCGGCGAGGGATGTGTTGGAGAACGCGCGTGGAGTAAACGCATGCAAAACGCCCATCTGCAAAGATGGAGAGGTCAGCCCGTTCGTTCAACGTAAACGTCAGACGATCGGGGCTCGGATTGAAGCCGCGTGCAAGCTCCAACATCTTTGGAGAGATGTCCACCCCTGTACAGCGGGCAAATACTTCCGAAAGGGGTTGGCTGACACGACCGAGCCCGCACCCAAAGTCGAGAGCCTCGCCGTCGCGGTCGATCCGGAGACCGCACGCCTCGACGTGGCTGACGGCTGCTTGAATATCCCGTTGACCGGACTGCCAGAAGCGTGCCAGCTCTTCGTAGGAACCGCCTTGCGGACCGAGCTCGGTGCAGACCGCCCAAAGGGGATCGGTCTGCGCCATGTATTCCCAGTCACTCGAGGTTTCTTTCAGCGATGCCACAAACGCTGTTCTCCGGTTGGGGAAGGCCGTGCTCCCACGGCACGGTGCGGCAGCATCGTAGCGGGTGACCGTCGCACCGAACTCCCTCGCGAGGTCCTCGTCGTCAGCTCCTGGTCGTAACGACGCGCCGTACTTGCTCCGCAGACCGCTGTACAGTCGCACCCACCGCGGACGTGCAACCGCGGGCGGCAGCGGGGCTTGTGGAGGAACGATGTGGCCGGAAACCAATGGCCGCTCATACGGGCTGAGCGGGTGGCTCTGATCGCGGACCTGGAGACCATCAGCGATGCGCAGTGGTCGACGCAGTCGCTCTGTTCGGCGTGGACTGTCCGTGACGTGCTCGCGCACATGACCACCACTGCGAAGATGACTCCCGGACGGTTCTTCGGGAGGTTCGCCAGTACCGGATTTCAGTTCAACGCCATGAATGCGAAGGGCGTGAAAGAGGAATTGCGAGCGACCCCGGCCGACACGCTCGCGGGCTTCAAAGCGCAGTTGGATCGGACCACCGCACCACCAGGACCGACCGATGCGATGGTCGCCGAGGCGGTGATCCACGGCGAGGACATCCGTCGCCCGCTCGAAATCGCGCACAGCTACCAGCCCGAGGCGCTGACCCTGGTCGGCGATTTCGTGATCCGCGGCAACCTCCTGCTCGGCGGCAAACGAAGGGCCACCGGCCTCACCCTGGTCGCGACGGATGCGGACTGGACCCGCGGAACAGGCCCGGAGGTCACGGGACCGCTGCCTTCGATGATCCTGGCGCTCACCGGGCGCAAGGCCGGCCTCGCGGATCTGACGGGGGATGAACTCGCGACGCTGACCGGACGGGTCTAACCCGCAGGCGCCGTCGCCACTGCGGCGGCCGGCTGCCCGCTCAGGGTCACGGCTCGCGCCGGGCGCAGGTCCCGGAGGCGTGCCCGGACGCGCTGAAACCCCTGGAAGCTATCCACCTCGAGGCCGAAGCAGGCATCGACCATCTTCCCTCGTGGGAGGTGATCGGCGAGATTGGGCTTGTTGAACGCGATCGAACTCGAGGACGCCGGAACCGGTCGACAGCACCACTCGGACGTGCTGACCCTCCGATCCGAACGTCGACGTGCCGAGCACCCTGGCGCTGCAGACGGCCAGCAGTGGCGCCGGGTTGCCCTGACCACTCGGCTCGAGCTGGTCCAACGCCCGGCACAGCTCGGGCGTGACATCGATCCCCGAGATCTCGCTGTCGATGGTGAAGTCACGCACGCGCTCGACGCCCGCGTTCTGCTCGCAGACCGAGGCGGTGATGAGCTTTCGAAACTCGTCGAATCGCGAGGGATCGAGGCTGAAGCCCGCTGCAGCGGCATGCCCGCCGTAGCGGAGCAGCGACGGCGCGGCGCCATCGAGCGCTTTGACGATGTGAACACCGCCGGATGAACGAGCCGAGCCCTTGGCCTCGCCGGGATCGAGGCAGGCGATGAACGTCGGCCTGGCATAGCGCTCGGCGAGCCGACCGGCCACGAGCCCGACGATGCCCATGGGCCAGTCGGGATTGCCCAGCACGATCGCCGCAGCGTCGTCATCGATATCCGCGACCAGTTCCTCCGCCTGGGCGAGCGCGACCGCCACGGCCTGCTGGCGCAACCGGTTCTGGGTGTCGAGGTCGACGGCGAGGCGCTCCGCCTCGTCCGGGTCATCGCAGAGGCACAGTTCGAGCGCCAGGCGCGCGTCCTCCATGCGGCCGGCCGCGTTGATGCGTGGTCCCACCGCGAACGCGATGTCGGTCCCCCTCGGGGGTGGCGTGATGCCGGCAACCTCGCAGAGGGCGCGGAGACCGGGCAGGTCGGCGATTCGCGGCAGGCCGTCACGGACGATGACGCGATTCTCACCGCGCAGCGGCATCATGTCGGCGATCGTCCCGAGCGCGGCGAGCCCGAGCGATGCCTCGGCACTGCCCTCGGGTACCAGACCCCTCGATTCGAGCGCCTGGACGAGCTTGAACGCCACGCCCGCGCCGGCAAGCCCGTCGAAGGCATAGGTCGAGCCGGGGAGCTTGGGGTTGACCAGCGCGTCGGCCGGCGCCAGCTGAGGTGGCGACCCTCCGGGGGCGAGGGCCAGGTGATGGTCGGTGACCACCAGGCGCACGTTCGCCGGGCGACCTGCCGCGGCCTCGACGCTGCTCGTCCCGCAGTCCACGGTGATGACGCAGCGGGCGCCGCGTGCCCCGAGCTCGGCGAGTGCGGCCGCGTGGAGGCCGTACCCCTCGGTCATGCGGTTGGGGATGTACGGAAGGACCGTGGCGCCGGCGGCGCGCAGAGAGCGCGTGAGCATCGCGCAGGCGGTGACGCCGTCCGCGTCGTAATCACCGTAGATCGCGATCGTCCCGCCCTCGTCGATGGTCGCCCGGATGGCTGCAACGGCCGCCTCCATGGCCGGCAGGCCGAACGGATCGTGGTAGCCGCCGGTGACGTCAAGGAAGGCGGAAGCGGCGGCCTGGTCGAAGCCTCGCGCCGCGAGCACCTGACCGACGACCGGGTGCAACCCGGCCAGGGGCTCGGCGTGGCTCAGCCGCCAGCGGCGCGGCGCCGGCTGCACCGGCGAACCTCAGGCGCCCGAGACGGGGGGCGCCGGCGGGGCGCCGGGTGCAGCCGATGGAGCGGGCGCGGCCCCGGGTGCCTGCCCGTAGGTCGCATTGGTGATAGCGCTGAAGTCGACCTTCGGCGCCTCGCCGACCACCGCGCGCTGCGCCGGATCGATCTGGAAGAACTCGGCGTTCTGGAAATGGAACATGTTGGCGATCACGTTCGATGGGAACGCCTGGACGCGACGGTTGAACTGCTGCACGTTTGCGTTGTAGATCGAACGCGATGCCTGGATGCGGTCCTCGGTGTCGGCGAGCGTCGCCTGAAGTTGCAGGAAGTTCTGATTGGCCTTCAGCTCGGGGTAGTTCTCCGCCACCGCGAAGAGGTGACCGAGAGCCATCTGGAACGGACCCTCCGCGGCGCTGGCGGCGGCCGGCCCCTGTGCCTGCAGCCCGACCGAACGGGCCTGGGCGACCTCCTCGAAGACGCCGCGCTCGTGAGCCGCGTAGCCCTGGACCGTGGAGACGAGGTTGGGGATGAGGTCGTAGCGCCGCTTGAGCTCGGTGTCGATGTCAGCCCAGGCGTTCTGCACCGCGTTGCGTTGGGAGACGAACTGGTTGTACGAGACCACCAACGCGAGCGCGATGACCACGATGATGACGAGGACGACGATGAGGACTGTCACGAGACGTCTCCTTCGGAGCTGGGAATGAGTGCGGGTCCTAGGGTACCTCGGAGGGAGTCGCGATCAAACGCCGGCTTGGTTCACGCGGACGAGGGCGGGGATCCGTTCGACGATCAGCGCGGTTGCGTCGAAGATGGCGCCGATCTCTGTCACCGGCCGCCGGTGCGCGTAGACCATCAGGTGCTCCGGTCCGAACACGACGTGATAGCCGTGATCCAAACCGAGGAGTGTCTCGATCATCTGCGCGTCGATCAACTCCACGGCAAACGTATCGTCACTCGATTGCACGTTGAACCTGTCGTTGAAGTCGATGGACTCGAATCGAATGCCCGGGGCGCCGACGGACTTCTCCGCGAGCGCGCCGATGGCGCTGCGAGGGGAGACAGTCACCTGGGGCATCGGCACGCCGAGCGTGGTGAGGACGTTGGAGAACGACACGGTGTTCTGGTTCTTGCCGTCGGAAACAACGTACGAGTAATCGCAGTAGGTCACCGGCAGGCCGTTCCACGGTCCACGCAGAACGTTGTGCCAGTAGCGGCGCTGTCCTTCCCGGAACAGGGAGTACCCGCAATCACCGAGCTCCCAGTCGTTGCCGATGACGGTGAGGCCGTGCGCGCCCGCAAATGTTGCGATGTCGCGGATGCGCTGCTGACTCGCGAAGTACGAGACGAATCCGACCACGACAACGAAGATGAAGAAGACGACGAAGAGAACCATTCAGCGATGCGCTCTCGACACGTCTGAGCGAGGGCTCAGCCGTCCATGAGCTGACGCAGCACCAGGGGCAGGATGCCCCCATTGCGCAGATACTCGACGTCGGTCTCGCTGTCGAGACGGGACACGGTTTCGAACTCAATGTCTGCCTGGCCGGCGCGGCGCGCACTCACGTGCACGATCGAGCCGGGCGAAGCTCCGGCGACGCCGCGAATCGTATAGAGCTCGGTGCCGTCGAGACCGAGCGTCTCGGCGCCTTCGCCGGGACGGAACTGGAGCGGGAGAATGCCCATGCCGACCAGGTTGCTGCGGTGAATGCGCTCATACAACTCGGCGATCACCGCGCGAACCCCCTGGAGCAGCGGGCCTTTTGCGGCCCAATCGCGCGACGAGCCGGAGCCGTACTCCCGTCCTGCGATCACGATGAGCGGGACGCCGTCCTGCTGATACAGCTCGGATGCCTCGAAGATGGTCATCAGAGCGCCGTCGGGAAGGTGCACGGTGAAGCCGCCCTCCTTGCCGTCGGCGAGCTGGTTGTGCAGCCGGATGTTCGCGAAGGTGCCGCGAACCATCACATCGTGGTTGCCGCGCCGCGCACCGTAGGTGTTGAAGTCACGAGGCTCGACCCCATGCTCGCGCAGGTAGGCGGCCGCGGGACTCGTGCCCGCGATGCTGCCCGCCGGTGAGATGTGGTCGGTGGTGATCGAGTCGCCGAGGAGCGCAAGCACGCGCGCATCGATGATGTCGTCGGGAGGCGTCGGTTCCGGTGACATGCCGACGAAGTACGGTGGTTCGCGGACGTACGTCGACTCGGCGTCCCAGTCGAAGAGGGCGCCCGCCGGGGACGGCAGCTGCTGCCAGTGCTCGTCACCGTCGAAGATGCGCGCGTACTCGCGCGTGTACAGGTCGCTCCCGAGGGCTGCGCGCACGGTCTCGGTCACCTCGTCAGCGCTCGGCCAGATGTCGCTGAGGAACACGGGTTGCCCGTCGTGCCCGGTGCCGAGGGAGTCGCTGGTGAGATCGATGTCGAGGCGGCCCGCCAGCGCGTAGGCGACGACCAGCGGCGGCGACGCTAGGTAGGCGGCCCGCACCTGCGGGTGGATGCGGCCTTCGAAGTTTCGATTGCCGCTCAGCACGGCCGCGACCGTGAGGTCCTCCGCGTCGATGCGCTCGGCGACGAGCTCGGGGAGCGGTCCGCTGTTGCCGATGCAGGTCGTGCAACCGTAGCCGACGAGGTTGAAGCGGAGCTGCTCCAGGGAACCGAGCAATCCGGCCCGCTCGAGGTAGTCGGTGACCACGCGCGACCCGGGTGCGAGCGACGTCTTGACGTACTCGGGGGGCATCAGGCCCCGAGCGACCGCGTTGCGCGCGAGCAGTCCGGCAGCCACCATCACCGTGGGGTTGGACGTGTTCGTGCATGACGTGATCGCCGCGATCACCACCGATCCATCGCGGACCTGGTCGGAGTCGGCGGGTCCGTTGGCGACGGGCTCCTCGGCCACCGCGTCCGGGTCGATGCCGCCCTCTTCCTCGAGCCGCGACACCTCGTCGTCACCGAGGGCATCGCCCGATGCCGGTACGGTTCGCTGCGCCCACACGTCGGTGAACGATTCCCAGACGTGTGGCAGCGCGACTCGATCCTGCGGCCGCTTGGGACCGGCGACGCTCGGCACCACGCCGGCCAGATCCAGCTCGACGATCTCGCTGAAGATCGGGATCTCCGAGTCGTCGGTGCGGAACATGCCCTGTTCCTTGGCATAGCGCTCGACCAGGTCGACGTGGTCAGGATCGCGGCCGGAATCGCGCAGGTACTCGAGGGTCCTGGTGTCGATGGGAAACAGCGACGCGGTGGCGCCGAACTCCGGCGACATGTTCGAGAGGGTGGCTCGGTCGGGCACCGACATCGAGCTCAGACCGCTGCCGCAGAACTCGACAAACTTGTTGACCACACCATGGCTCCGGAGCAACTCCGTCAACGTGAGCACCAGGTCGGTCGCAGTCGTCCCGGCCGGCAGCGCGTTGTGAAAGCGAACGCCCACCACGACCGGCGCGAGCAGGAAGAGCGGCTGGCCGAGCATGCAGGCCTCGGCCTCGATGCCACCGACTCCCCAGCCGAGCACCCCGATGCCGTTGACCATCGGTGTGTGTGAGTTGGTTCCGACCAGCGTGTCCGGCAGGGCCATGCGGACACCACCGATGTCGCGCACCTGTACCACCTGGGCCAGGTACTCGAGGTTGATCTGGTGGACGATCCCCATCCCGGGCGGGACAACCCGAAAGTCCTGGAACGCCTGCTGCGCCCAGCGGAGCAGCGAATACCGCTCCCGGTTGCGCTCGTACTCCCGCGCGATGTTGCGTTCGTACGCCTCGCGGTTGCCGAAGGCGTCGACCTGCACCGAGTGATCGATCACCAGGTCGACCGGAACTAGCGGATCGATGCGCATCGGATCGCCCCCGTTCCGGGCGACCGCGGAGCGCATCGCGGCGAGGTCGACGACCGCCGGGACGCCCGTGAAGTCCTGCAGCAGGACCCGGGCGGGCATGAACGCGCGCTCGCGGTCGGCGCCCGAGCCGGTGCCGTCCCAGCGTGCGATCGCCTCGACGTCTCCCGCCCGGACCGACGGGGCGCCGGAGTTGCGAACGCTGTTCTCGAGGAGGATCTTCAGCGTCACCGGCAATCGGGAGACGTCACCGATGCCGCGCTCGGCGAGCGCGCCGAGACGGTGGTAGGAAACCCCCGGCAGCAGCACCGCCCTGGTGCCGTAGGGATCAACGTCAGCCATGACCGGCCCATCTTCGCATCCGGCGGCGGCGCGAGGCGGCGGCGGCCAGATGTGATTCGGCCGCGCTGGGAAACAGTCGGATTGACCACAACACGCGCACCGCGCGGCTATTCTTCTCACCCTGACGGCACGTTTGCATGGGAGTTTGTGTGGCCAGCAGCCAGAGAACTGACATCCGCCCGGAGCATCAGCTCTACCACGAATACACGACCGATGTCGACCAGGCTCGGACCAACGTGCACTACGAGCAGCCGCCCGAATTCTTCCTGCTCATCACCGGCGGCGAGTGGAACGTGTATTCGGCCAACCTGTGGGACCCGGGCACAGAGGATGACACCGGCTCACAGCAGGCGAAGCTCGACCTGATCGCCAGGCTCGCGGGTCTCCAACCGGGCATGCGCCTCATCGATGTCGGCTGTGGCTGGGCCGGCCCGCTCACCTACCTCTGCGACACGTACGGGCTCACCGGGACGGGGCTGACGCTGTCGCCAACCCAGAAGGGCTACGCCGAGCAGCGCATCGCGGCGCGTGGCACGGACGCGAAGATCGTCCTCAGCCACTGGGAGGACTACACGCCCGAGGAACAGGTCGACGCGATCTACACCGACGAGGTGATCGTCCACTTCTTCAACCTCTCGGGCTTCTTCACCAAGTGCCATGACTGGCTCAAACCGGGCGGCGTGATGATCAACAAGGAGCTTCATCTCAAGCACCCACGCCACGCCAAGCTCGAGCGTGGCGGCGAGTTCGTGAGCCAGATCTATGGGGACACCGGCAACTACCGAACCCTCGCGGAGGAGACCCGCCTCGCCAATGACGCGGGATTCGACATCGAGCGGGTGCATCACATCGAGCGGCGGCACTACGAGGTGACCATCGACCACTGGCTGGCCAATATGCACAAGCACGCCGACCGGCTCAGGGAGATGGTCGGCGACCAGCACTACCGTGATTTCAGGGTCTACCTGCGGCTTGCCCGCCACATCCAACGCAACGTGACCCTGGATGTGGTGGTCTGCCGCAGGTTCGATTGAGCGGCTCGTCAGGTTGGGGTCGAGAGCTGCGCGAGATATGACGTGAGGTGGGTGTAGGCGCCGGTCGCGAGCAGGATGCCCAGCGCCACCGTGATCACACCGCCGGCCAGGGTCAGGGGCCGCACGAGCCGGTTGAGACGGCGGGGAAGCTCGGGGAGCGACGCGCAGAGCAGCGCAACCGCGATGAACGGCAGGCCCAGCCCGAGCGAATACACCACGAGGAGCACCGCACCGGTGACTGCGTGCGAGCTGAGCGCCGCGAGGGTGAGTGCCGCGGCGAGGTATGGCCCGACGCACGGCGTCCAGCCGAGACCGAAGACGACGCCGACCAGGAAGGCTCCGAGCACACCGCGCCGGCGCAGCCGTTCCGGCAGCTGGAAACCCTGGGTCCGCTCGAGCAGGCCGATCCTGACCACGCCGATGATGGCGAGGCCGAAGAGGATGACCGCGACACCGCCGACGATCTCGACGACGCGCCCGCTCACCGCGCCGTTGGCGACACGTGCGATACCGCCGGCGGTGAGCCCGAGGAGAACGAAGACGACCGTGAACCCGGCTACGTAGAGCAGCGATCCCGCCAGGAGGCGGAGCCGGAAGCTGTGCCGGTCAGGGTTGCTCAGCTCGGCTGCGCTGACCCCCGACACGCACGCGAGGTAGGCGGGCAGCAGCGGAACCGTGCACGGCGCGAGGAAAGAACCAAGCCCCGCGACGAAGGTCGCGAGCAGCGTCGCAATCGAGAGCATCAGCCGAACGTGAAGGTGTAGATGCGGAAGCCCGCCGGCACGGTGAGATCGATCAGATGGTAGCCCGGCGAGATTCCTGCCAGCAGCTGGAACAGGTCCTGCCGCGTCACCGTGAAGCCCGAGTCGGTGAGCGCCGCGCCACCGCTCCCGGCGCCGACCGCCTTTCCGTCAAGTTTGACTGAAACAGGCAGGGCTGTGCCGGCCGTGCCGGCCACGATGTACACGGTGTCAGCCGTGAAGTTGAGCCGGACGTGTCCGCTCGTGTCGGCCTGCAGATACTGCCCGTCGTCCGTCCATGTGCCGGTCACCTGGATCGCATTCTGGGCCTGGGGCGCGCCAGGATCCGGGTACCTCTGTGGCGAGCCCAGGGCGCCATAGGCCTCGTTGTCGGCAAGCTGCCCGCGCTCGCTGCCCGCATAGAGCTCGGGCGTGGTGTTGCTGGGAACCGGTGTCGACGAGGGCAGTGGCGCCGTATGCACGTTGAGCAGCGCGGCCACTGCCGCATCGGTCTGCGTGTAGTCACCCTCCCCGAAGCTGTTGTAGGCGATCCGGCCCTGCTGGTCAAGGAGGTACTCCGCCGGCCAGTACTGGTTCTGGTACGCGTTCCATGTGGCCATCGCGCTGTCAATGGCCACCGGCCACGTGACCCCCAAGCGCGTGACGGCCGCTGCGACGTTGGCGGGAACCTTCTCGAAGTCGAACTCCGGGGAGTGGACGCCGACGATCACAAAGCCGTCGGACTTGTACGCGTCGTAGAGGACTTTGAGGTGGGGGAGGGTGCGCACGCAGTTGACGCACGAGAACGTCCAGAAATCGATGAGCACGACCTTGCCGCGCAGGTCCTGAAGGGTCAGCGGTGAGCTGTTGAGCCAACCGTCGATGCCGGTGAAGTCGGGGGCCGGCTGGCGCTGACTTCACGGGCAGCACCTGGCCGCCGGTGCTCGACGCGGTGGCCGCCGGGGGCGGGCTGCTGGCCACGGTGAAGAGCACCGCGCCGACGATCAGCACGGCGACGGTTGCGAGGGCCAGCCGGTATCGGGTCACGTCGCTTCACCGGCACTGTACGGGCTCTGCGTTGAGGAACCATTACGAAGCCGGTTCCCGTCTGCTAGCTTGTGCGCGACCTTCGGTCGCAGATGAATCCGATGAGCAACCACGCCCCCGACCGGCTGCTCGGCGATCGGAGGCGAGTGGTCGTCGAGCACGTGCGACCAACCGTCGACGGCGGCGAGTTTCCTGCCAAGGCCACGCGCGGACTTCCGTTGCGAGTGACCGCGCGCGCGTTTGCCGACGGCCATGACCCCTTGCTCGCGTGGGTGTGGCACTGGCCCGGCGCACGCCCGCTCGCACCCGACGCCCCGCCTCCCGGCATGGTCGAGGTGCCCATGGAGGCGGAGCCACAGGATATGTTCGGCGCCTGGATCAAGACCCGCCGGCTGGGCGCGTGGAGCTTCGCGGTGGTCGGCATCCGCGACGTCTGGGGAGGGTGGGCTCGCGACCTGACGATCCGCTTCGAGGCGGGCGTCGACGTCGAGCTCGACCTGGCCGACGGGGCCGCGCTGGCCGCCGCCCGGGCGGAACTCCCCGTCGTCTCCAAATCCGACCGCCGCGCGCTGACCACGCTCAGCGCCAAGCTGGCCGCGCCGGCCCCCGCCGAGACGAGAGTGCAACTGGCGACGCGCGAGGCAACCATGGGGCTCATGCGCCGGACCGCCGATCTCAGCCACGCCACGATCTCGGGTCCCTACGCCCTGTGGGTCGACCGCGAGATCGCCGGCTACTCCGCCTGGTACGAGATGTTCCCGCGGTCGGAGGGGGCGGTACCCCCCCGAAGTGGCACCTTCAAGCTCGCTCAGAAGCGTCTCCCGGCGATCGCGGCCATGGGGTTTTCGGTGCTCTACCTGCCCCCGATCCACCCGATCGGGATCACTCATCGCAAGGGTCCGAACAACTCGACCGAGTGCTCGGCGGGCGACCCGGGGAGCCCATGGGCGATCGGATCGGCGCTCGGCGGCCATACCGCCGTGGACCCGGCGCTTGGCACCATCGACGACTTCGATGCGTTCGTCGCTGCCGCCCAGGCCGCGGGCCTCGAGATTGCCCTCGATTACGCGCTGCAGTGCAGCCCGGATCATCCTTGGGTCACCGAGCATCCCGAGTGGTTCCGGCACCGGTCGGACGGATCGATCCGCTACGCGGAGAATCCGCCGAAGCAGTACCAGGACATCTATCCGCTGGATTTCGACAGCGAGGACGCCACAGGGCTCTGGCTCGCACTCCGCGACGTGATGCGGTTCTGGATCGGCCACGGCGTGCGCATCTTCCGCGTCGACAATCCGCACACGAAGGCATTCCCCTTCTGGGAGTGGCTGATCGCGGAGATCCACCGCGAGTGCCCGGACGTGATCATGCTCGCCGAGGCGTTTGTCCGCCCATCCGTCATGCAACGGCTGGCCAAGATCGGTTTCTCCCAGTCGTACACGTACTTCACCTGGCGCAACACCGTCTGGGAGCTCGGCCAGTATCTGACAGAGTTGTCCCAGACTGAGGTGGTCGACTGGTTCCGGCCGAATTTCTGGGTGAACACGCCCGACATACTGCACGCGACCCTGCAGCACGGCGGACCCAATGCCTTCAGAATGCGCGCGGTCCTGGCCGCGATCACGTGCCCGTCGTGGGGGATGTACAGCGGCTACGAGCTGTGCGAGAGCACCGCGGTGCGCGAGGGAAGCGAGGAGTACCTCGATTCAGAGAAGTACCAGCTCCGGCCTCGCGACTGGACGCAGCCCGGTTCGATCGCACCGTTCATCGCACGGCTGAACGAGATCCGTGACGGCCACCGTGACGCCATCGCGCAGTTGAGCACCCTGCGCCTGCACCATATGACCGACGATTGGATGCTCTGTGTGTCACGGTCGACACCCGAGAAGGACGACGTGGTCGTCCTGATCGTCAACCTGGATCCCCTGCATCCCCGGGAGGCAAGTACCTGGCTCGACCTCGGTGCGCTCGGCGTCGCCGCGGACCGGCCGTTCGATGTTCATGATGAGCTCGGAGGTGAGACCTACACGTGGCACGGCGCGGCGAACTACGTACAACTCGACCCAGCGTGGCAGCCGGCGCACATCCTGCACGTGCGTCCACAGCAATGACGTCCGGCGTTGATCTCGCCGACGATCCCCTGTGGTTCCAGAAGGCGGTGTTCTACGAGCTCTCGGTACGCGCCTTCCACGACGGGAACAACGACGGCATCGGCGACTTCGCGGGTCTGATCGGCAAGCTCGAATACCTCGAGTGGCTTGGTGTCGACTGCTTCTGGCTGCTCCCATTCCAGCAGAGCCCGCTGCGTGACGGCGGGTACGACATCTCGGATTACCGCGTGGTGCTGGCAGATTATGGAAACGTCGAGGATGTCAAGCGGCTCGTCGACGAGGCCCACCGCCGCGGCATCCGCGTGATCATGGACCTCGTCATCAACCACACCAGTGATCAGCATCCCTGGTTCAAGAGCGCGCGCTCGTCCCCGGACAGCGAGTACCGCGACTGGTACATGTGGTCGCCCACCAAGAACAAGTTCACCGAAGCTCGGATCATCTTCGTCGACACGGAGACGTCGAACTGGACGTGGGATGACGAGGCCGGCGCGTACTACTTCCACCGCTTCTTCAGCCACCAGCCGGATCTCAACTACGACAACCCGCGAGTGCGTGCTGAGATCATCGATGTCTGCCGCTTCTGGCTCGACATCGGCGTGGACGGGTTCAGGCTCGACGCTGTTCCGTACCTCTTCAAGCGCGAGGGAACCAACTGCGAGAACCTGCCGGAGACGCACACCTTCCTGGCCGAGCTGCGCGCGACCATCGATGCCGAATATTCGGGAAAGGTGCTCCTCGCCGAGGCGAACCAATGGCCGGAGGATGTGGTCGACTATTTCGGCACGCCGGAGCTGCCGGAATGCCACATGTGCTTCAACTTCCCGCTGATGCCGCGGATGTTCATGGGGCTGCGTCGCGAGCAGCGATATCCGATCACCGAGATCCTCGATCGCACCCCGGCGCTCCCGCCCAACAGCCAGTGGGGCATCTTCCTGCGCAACCACGACGAGCTGACCCTCGAGATGGTGACCGACGAGGAGCGCGATTACATGTGGGGCGAGTACGCGAAGGACCCGCGCGCCAAGCTCAACCTGGGGATCCGGCGCAGGCTCGCGCCGCTGCTGAACAACGGACGCCGTCAGATGGAGCTGTTCCACGGGCTCATCCTGTCGCTGCCCGGCAGTCCGATCCTGTATTACGGAGACGAGATCGGCATGGGTGACAACGTGTACCTCGGCGACCGGGACGGGGTTCGGACCCCGATGCAATGGACAGCCGACAGCAACGGCGGTTTCAGCCAGGCGGATTTCGCGCAGTTGTACCTGCCGCCGCTGATGGATCCGGTCTACGGGTACCAGGCGTGCAACGTCAGCGCGCAGCGCCGCAACGAGTCCTCGATGCTGCATTGGGTGCGCCGCTTCATCGCAGTCCGCAAGCGTTTCCCGGTGTTCGGCGAAGGCAGCTTCGAGGCGCTCGACGCCGCCAACCCGTCGGTATTCGCGTTTCTTCGCAGGCTGGATGGACTGACGGTGCTGTGCGTCAACAACCTCTCGCGATTCGCCCAACCGGTCGAGCTCGACCTGCGCCGGTATGACGGGACGACGCCCATCGAGATGCTCGGCAGGGTGCACTTTCCGCGCATCGGAGAGCTGCCGTACCTGCTGACGATGGGTCCCCACGGCTTCTACTGGTTCACCCTGGAGCCCCCGACCGGATGAGCTCGCAGGACGGCGGCGTGACCGCCATGCTCCGCGAGCATCGCATCGACAATTGCGAGGGCGCGCTCGCCGACTACATCGCACGGCAGCGTTGGGCCGGTGCCCAAGGACGCACCATCGAGACCACGGCAATTGTCGATGCGGCGATGATCAGCGCGAGCTCGCCAGTCCTGCTGCACACCCTGACCGCGGTCACGTTCACCGATGGCCGCACCACGCGGTACGCGCTCCCCCTGGGCATCCGCACGGTTGGTGACCCCATCGTCGAACGTGCGCCTGAATTCATGATCCCGTGGGCGGAGGCGCCGACTCCGATCGTCCTCTACGACGCGGTCGGCAACTCGACGTACATCGAATGGCTGCTCGGCGCAATTCGCAACCAGCTCGTGCTGCACACGACCAGCGGGACATTGCGTTTCTCGTGCCCTGATCCTGAGGCGCTCGACACCGGCAACCTGTCGTCGGTACGCCTGCTGAGGGTGGAGCAGAGCAACACGTCGGTCGAGGTGGGCGACGCGATCTTCCTCAAACATCTGCGCCGAGTTGAGACGGGACCCTCGCAGGAACTCGAGATGGCGGACGCGCTTCAGGCTGCGGGATTCAAACACCTCGCGCCGGTGCTGGGTCGCGGCTTGTGGGAAGCGCGCGACGAGGCGCCGTCGCCGCTCGTGATCGTGCAGCCGTTTCTGCACAACAGCACAGAGGGATGGGCGCTTGCGCTCACCTCGCTGCGCGACCTCTATGCCAACGCGGAGTCGGCAGGCCCCGGCGATCCCGCGCAGCGCCGCGCTCTCGTCGATGACCAGGATGCCGCGTTCCTCGCCGAGTCGATGCGCATCGGCAAGGTGATCGCTGAGATGCACATCGCCCTGGCGTCAGGGTCTCCCCGCAGCGACATGGCGCCTGCGCGGCTGACCGAGGAATCGCTCGATGCGTGGGCGAAGAGCATGACCGCCGAGCTCGATCACCTCCTCGCTCGCGACGATCCGGCGCTCGACCCGCTCCGCGACGCCAGGGAGGCCGTGGTGACTCGCTTCGACCAGATCCGCGGCCTCTCGCCGGGCGGCCTGCTGACCCGGATCCACGGTGACCTGCACCTCGGCCAGCTGCTGCGGATCGACATCGGCTGGGTGATCCTCGATTTCGAAGGCGAGCCCGACAGAACCCCCGAGGAGCGGCGCCGGCTCAGCTCGCCACTCCGGGATGTGGCGGCCATGCTTCGCTCGTTCGACTACGCGGCAGCCGCGGCAATCGTCGAGCGCACCCCGCTGGACAGCGCGGACGCGAAGCTGCTCCTCGGTTACGGTGAGGCGTGGGCCGATGCCAACCGCGATGCCTTCTGGAGCGCGTACCTCGAGACCATCGGCTCCCGGCCCATCCTGCCGGCCCCGGGACCGTCGCTCGTGCTCCGCCGCGCCTTCGAGGTCCAGAAGGCGATTTACGAGATCGGCTACGAGCTGGGTCACCGCCCGAGCTGGGTTCAGATCCCGCTGCGGTTCCTGCTCCGCGGTACCAACCAGTAACCATCGACCTGTGACGCCCAACGACCCGGCCCCTTCCGACCTCCAGGTGGCCGTCGAGCAGATGCTTGCCGGCCGCCTGCACGACCCGCACGCGCTGCTCGGACCCAGCGTCAGCGGCGGCACCATGCGGATCCGCGCCTTCCACCCGGAAGCGACCTCGGCGAGCGTCGCCCGCCCGGACGGCGTCACGCCGATGCGCCGGCTGAATGCCGCCGGCCTGTTCGAGGCATCGGTGCCGGCAGGCGAGCCCGGCTATCGGCTCCGCTTCCGCAACGACGAACGCGAGTGGGAGCAGGAGGATCCATACCGGTTCTCGCCAACCCTCGGCGAGCTCGACATCTACCTGATCGGCGAGGGCACGCACGCCCAGCTCTGGCGAGTGCTCGGTGCGCGGGTCACCGAGCATGAGGGCGTCTTCGGCACCGCGTTCACCGTCTGGGCTCCAAACGCCCTCGGTGTCAGCGTGGTCAGCGATGCCAATTTCTGGGACGCGCGCACCTGGCCGATGCGGATTCTCGGTACGTCCGGGGTCTGGGAGCTGTTCTGCCCCGGGGTCGGTCCCGGCGTACGCTACAAGTTCTTGATCACCCGCAGCGATGGGATGCGCGTCTTCAAGGCGGACCCGCTGGCGCGAGCCTCGGACCATCCGCCGGGCACCGCGAGCATCGTCGAGCAAAGCCGGCATAAGTGGCGGGACGGCGCGTGGATGCGCAAGCGCGCGCAGGTGGACATTAACAAGGCTCCCTTCGCCGCGTACGAGGTCCACCTCGGATCATGGCGACGCGGTCCCGAGGGCCGCGCACTCAACTACCGCGACATCGCCGAACCGCTCGCAGCTCACTGCCTGTCCATGGGGTTCACGCACGTCGAGCTGATGCCGATCATGGAGCACCCATTCGGCGGGTCATGGGGCTACCAGGTCACGGGGTACTACGCCCCGACCGCGCGCTACGGCGCCCCCGACGACTTCCGCCACTTCGTCGAGGTCATGCACCGCAGCGGCATCGGCGTGATCCTCGACTGGGTGCCCGCCCACTTTCCGCGTGACGGCTGGGCGCTGGCGAGGTTCGACGGCACGCCGCTCTACGAGCACGCCGACCCACGCCGCGGCGAGCATCCCGACTGGGGCACGTACGTCTTCAACTACGGACGCAACGAGGTGCGCAACTTCCTGGTCGCGAACGCCCACTACTGGGCGGAGGAATTTCACGTCGACGGGCTGCGCGTTGATGCGGTCGCCTCGATGCTGTACCTCGACTACTCGCGGCAGCCCGGCGCCTGGGTGCCGAACATCTACGGCGGCAAGGAGAACCTCGAGGCAATCGCCCTGCTCCGGGAGGTGAACGATTCCCTGCACGCGCGCAGGTCAGGCGTGCTGACCATTGCCGAGGAGTCGACCACCTGGCCCGGCGTGACGAGGTCCATCGCCAGCGGCGGGCTCGGCTTCGACTTCAAGTGGAACATGGGGTGGATGCACGACACCCTCGATTACCTGCACAAGGACCCGATCTATCGCAGGTATGCGCATCACCAGATGACCTTCGGGCTCATGTACGCCTGGTCGGAGCGCTTCATCCTGCCGCTCTCCCACGACGAGGTCGTCCACCTCAAGGGTTCCTTGCTCGGCAAGATGTCGGGCGATCCGTGGCGGCGTTTCGCCAACCTCCGCTCGCTGTTCGGATGGATGTGGGCGCACCCCGGGAAGAAGCTCCTGTTCATGGGAGGCGAGCTTGCCGACGAGCGCGAATGGGCACACGAGTCGGAGCTCGACTGGCGGCTTCTCGAGGACCCGGCGCACGCAGGGGTGAAGCGCCTGATGGACGACCTCGGCCGTCTCTATGCGGCGACCCCGGCGCTCTGGGAGCTCGACGAGAGCCCCAAGGGGTTCGAGTGGATCGATGCCGGCAACGCGGATCAGAACATCCTCAGCTTCATCCGTCGCGACGCCCATGGGCACCCGGGCATCGCGTGCATCGCCAACTTCGCCCCCGTGGTGCGGTATGACTTCAAGGTGGGCCTGCCACTCCCGGGGCACTGGACCGAAGTGCTCAACACCGACTCCGATCACTACGGCGGCAGCGGCATCGGGAATCTCGGCTCCGTCGAGGCCGTGGCCGAGCCGATGCACGCATTCTCGAACTCGACGCAGCTGACCCTGCCGCCCCTCGCCGTGCTCTGGCTCGCTGCCCCCGGCCCGCTGTCCCCCATTGCTTAACCCGGGCCCAATCGTGAGAATGGGGTGGCATACCTGCGGGCCGAGAGTGGACGAGCAGCGATCGATCGAATTCGTGATCACATCGCGGGCGCGTCGCGCCCAGGCGAGACCGCTCTGAGCAGACACGAGGGTTGACCCACACCATGAACACCGACGAGGCCCGCACCCGGCTGCTGACCGAGCGCGCCAGGATCGAGGAGCTGCGCAGCGCGGCGAACCGGCTGACCGCCGATGCGCAGGAGGCAACCGAACGCGAGCTGTCCTCGGCGGAACAGCACCCTGCGGAGCTCGCGAGCGAAACCATCGGGCTCGAGATCGACCACAGCGTTCTCCAGCACGCGGAGCTGGAACTTGCGGAGCTCGAGGCTGCGGTCATACGCGTCGACAACGGCGCGTACGGCAAGTGCGAGGCGTGTGGCCAGCCGATCAGTGAAGCTCGCCTCGAAGCGATCCCGACTGCGCGGTTCTGCATCGAGGACCAGTCGAAACACGACAAGAACGGGCGGCGCAACGGGCGCTAGCCCCAAGCCGCGGCCGATGTCGCGCGCCGAGTCAGTGGCGGAAGTGACGCTCCCCCGTGAGCACCACCGCCAAGCCCAGCGCGTCGGCCGCCTCGGTGACCTTCGAGTCGTTCTTGCTCCCGCCCGGATGGATCACGGCGCGCACCCCGGCGTTGCCCAGGGTCTCCAGCCCGTCCGGCATCGGGAAGAACGCGTCCGAGGCGGACACCGCACCGGCTGAGCGGTCGCCCGCACGCGCCACCGCCAGCTCTGACAACTCCACGCGCGACATCTGCCCCGCGCCTACGCCGACCGCCATGCCGTCGCGGACGATGACCACAGCGTTGGACTTGACGTGCCGGCAGACGCGCCAGGCGACGAGGAGATTGCGCCACTCGGCGTCGTCGGGCTGGCGCCGGCTGGCGACGGTCATGGTCGAGCGGTCGGTGATCACGCGGTCGCGAGTTTGGACGAGCAGGCCCCCGTCGATGCTCCTGACGTCGATCGGCTCTGCGCCCGATGGCCGGTCGACGATCAGGACGCGGATCCGCGGTTTGGTGGCCAGGTGCGCCGCTGCATCATGGTCGACGGCTGGACAGACGACGGCTTCGAGGAATGTCTCGGTGAGCGCGGTCGCGGTGGCAAGGTCGATCGGGCGATTGACCCCGACGATGCCGCCGTAGGCGGATCGCGGATCGCATTTGTAGGCCCGGCGATAGGCGTCGACCGCGCCGTCGCCCGTGGCGAAGCCGCACGGGTTGGTGTGCTTGATCACGCACGCGGCGGGCTCGTCGAACTCGGCCACCAGGGCCAGCGCGGAGTCGACATCGAGCCAGTTGGTGAAGGACAGGGGCGCGCCCTGCAGCTGACGCGCGTGCGCCATGCCGCCGGGTCGGCCCGCGACGGCGTAGAGCGCGCCACGCTGGTGCGGGTTCTCGCCATAGCGGAGCTCGTGCAATCGCGGGCCGCCGACGGTGAGCTCCGCGGGCAGCGCCTCGCCCGCAATGGCACTGCGCAGCCAGGCGGCAACCTGGGTGTCGTATGCGGCGACGTGCGCGAATGCCTCAGCAGCCAGGCGGTGGCGGGTCGCCTCGGCGACCGAGCCGTGCTCGCGCAGCTCGCCGAGGACTGCGCCGTACTGCGCCGGCGACACCACGACGGTGACCGAGTCACGATTCTTGGCGGCGGCGCGAATCATCGTCGGGCCGCCGATGTCGATGTTCTCGACAATCGTGCCGTCATCCGCACCGCGGGCGAGCGTCTCGGCGAACGGGTAGAGGGAGACGACCACGAGGTCAATCGGCTCGTAGCGGCTTTCCGCGAGCTGGCGCATGTGGTCGGGATCGTCGCGACGGGCGAGGATGCCCGCATGGATCGCCGGGTGGAGCGTTCGCACCCGCCCGTCGAGCATCTCCGGGAACCCGGTGACGTCGGCGACCGCCTGGACCTCGAGCCCCGCGTCGGCGAGGGCCCGGCTGGTGCTGCTGGTCGCGACCAGGTCGTAGCCGTGGTCGATCAGCCCACGAGCGAAGTCGACGAGGCCGGTCTTGTCGCTGACCGACAGCAGAGCGCGCTTGCTCACACCTGCGCCGCCGCCGGCGCCGGTAGCACCCGAACACGGTTGCCGTCCCGCCGCAGCCGATCCGTGCTCCAGAGCGCCACGGCGCGGGGTAGCAGCTCCCACTCACGTTCGTGGATCCGGCGACGCAACGCCTGGACGTCGTCGTCCATCTCCACAGGTACGGCGGCCTGGAGCACGATCGGTCCCCCGTCGGCCTCGCCACGTTCGAGCAACTGCACGGTGCACCCGGTCACGCGCACGCCGCGCTCGAGGGCCCGCTCGACGGCGTCCATGCCGCCCGCGAAGGCGGGAAGCAGCGAGGGATGCACGTTGAGGATTGCGTCGGGATAGGTATCGATGAAGTCGTCACTCAGGATCCGGTCGTATCCGGCGCACACCACCAGGCGCACTCCGGCTGCCTGGAAGCGCTCGCGAATCTCGCGGTCCCTCGCGGCGGCGTCTCCACCGAACTCCGACTGGGGCAATGCGACTGCCGGAACGCCCCACCCGCGCGCGACGTCCAGGGCATGCGCGCTCCGACGGTTCGAGATCACCAGCGCCACTCGAGCGGGGAACTCGGGATCCCTGCAGGCCTGGAGCAGCGCGTCGAGGTTGGTCCCGGCTCCCGATACCAGCACCCCGACGGGGGTACGTTCGCTCACCGGAGAATGACCCGCCGCGTGCCCGACTGCGGAACAACCTCTCCGATGCGCCACACCGGGATCCCGGCAGCCGACGCTATCGACGGGAAGTCCGGGGGAACGATCACCACCATCCCCACGCCCATGTTGAAGGTGCGCCACATCTCCTCGAAATGGACGCTGCCGGCATTCTGAATGGCAGTGAAGATCGGCGGAATGTTCCACGTGGAACGCTCGATGGTCGCGGCGAGGCCGGTGGGGAGTACGCGCGGGACGTTGTCGATCACCCCGCCGCCGGTGATGTGCGCCATGGCACGCACGTCGGTCAGCGCGCGCAGCTCGCGAATCGCCTGCAGGTAGCAGCGGTGTGGCTCGAGCAGCAGATCGACCAGCGGCCCGTCCGTGCCCGGAAGGACATCGGTCCACTGCAGCTCGTGCTCGGCGACGATGTGGCGGACCAGAGAGTAGCCGTTGGTGTGCAGCCCGCTGCTCGGCAGCGCGAGGAGTACGTCGCCCGCTTGGACCCGGCTCCCGTCGATGATCGCCGACGCCTCGACGGAGCCGACGATGAAACCGGCGATGTCGTAGTCGCCCAGCGCGTAGACCCCCGGCATCTCGGCGGTCTCACCGCCGATGAGCGCGCAGCCGGCAGCCCGGCAGGCCTCGGCGATGCCCTCGATGAGCTCAGCGAGGTGCTCCGGGACCAGCTTGCCCGTGGCGTAGTAGTCGAGGAAGAAGAGCGGCTCCGCGCCGCAGCACAGGATGTCGTTGACGCAGTGGTTGACCAGGTCGACACCGATGCCGCGGTGCCGCCCCGTGGCGATCGCGACCTTGACCTTGGTGCCCGCCGAGTCGGTGCTGGAGGCCAGGACGCGTCCGTGTGGTGTCCCCGGCTCCAGGGCGAACAGCCCGCTGAACGCCCCAATACCACCGAGCACCTGGGGGGTGTGCGTCGATGCGATGGTGCGCCGGATCAGGCTGACGGCGCGGTTGCCCTCATCGATGTCGACGCCGGCGTCCGCGTAGCGAAGATCACCCATCTGACACAGAGTGTATCGGCGGTCTCACATGGGACGCGGAATGGCGACGAACCCACGCGCTTCAGCGCTGCGGTGTCACCATGTATGCACACGGTCCAAGTCCAGGAATCAAAACCCACCTCGTGAATCCCACCGATACCTCGGACCCGACGTACTTCCATCGGGTCGTGGATTGCCAGTGGGCCTGCCCGGCCCACACCAACGTCCCCGAGTACATCCGGCTGATCGCTCAGGGGCGGTACACGGACGCGTACATCTCGAACCGCGAGTCCAATGTGTTTCCCGGGATTCTCGGGCGCACCTGCGATCGCCCCTGCGAGCCTGCGTGCCGGCGAAGCAGGATCGACGGCTCGCCGGTGGCGATCTGCCGCCTCAAGCGCGTCGCCTCCGACCTTCGCGGCGACATCACCGACCGCCTTCCCCTGATCCCCTCGATCAAATCAGGACGCCGTGTCGTCTGCATCGGCGCCGGGCCGGCATCCCTCACCGTGGCCAACGACCTCATGCCGCTCGGCTACGAGGTGGTCATCCTCGAGCAGCACGACCAGGCCGGTGGCCTCATGCGCACCAACATCCCGGCCTTCCGGCTGCCCGCCGAGGTGATCGACGAGGAGATCGCGACCATCGTGGACATGGGCGTCGACCTCCGGCTGAATACCCCTGTGTCGAGTCTCCGCAGCCTGCTCGAGCAGGACTTCGATGCCGTGTTCGTCGGCACCGGCGCGCCCCGTGGCAAGGATCTCGACATCCCGGGGCGACGCGAGAGCGATCGGATCCACATCGGGATCGACTGGCTGGAGTTGGTCGCGTTCGGTCACACCGACAAGATCGGTGAGCGCGTGCTGATCATCGGCGTCGGCAACACGGCGATGGACTGCTGCCGCTCGTCGCTCCGCCTCGGCGGCACCGACATCAAGGTGATGGCGCGCCGCCCACGCTCGTTCTTCAAGGCTTCGTCGTGGGAGCTCGAGGACGCCGAGGAGGAGGGCGTCGAGATCATCGTGAACCACGCGCCGACGCGATTCGTCATCGAGGACGGGCGGCTCGTCGGCATGGAGTTCGAGCGTCTCGAATGGGATGAGCAGGCACGTCACTCCAAGGTCGTCGACACGCTCGTGATCCCGTGCGATGACGTCATCCTCGCCATCGGACAGGAGAACGCGTTTCCGTGGATCGAGCGCGACCTCGGCGTCGAGCTCGGCGACTGGGACATGCCGGTGGTGGACCCGGTCACCTTCCAGTCGTCGCTGCCGGGCGTGTTCTTCGGCGGCAACTCCGCGATGGGGCCGAAGAACATCATCTGGGCGGTGGAGCATGGTCATCAGGCGGCGATCTCCATCCACAACCACTGCGAGCACATCGCGGTGACGGCGCGACCGCCGCAGGGCATCAACCTCGTCAGCCAGAAGATGGGCCTCACCGAGTGGAGCTATCACAACGACTACAACCCGTCCTCACGCCAGCGCATGCAGCACGTTGAGCTCACGCGCCGGTTCCAGAGCATCGGCACGGAAGTGGAGCTCGGCTTCTCCGCCGAGCAGACCGCGCGCGAGGTGCAGCGCTGCCTCAACTGCGACATCCAGACGGTGTTCCAGGCACCGCTCTGCATCGAGTGCGACGCGTGCATCGACATCTGCCCCGTGCAGTGCCTGACGATCACGGAGAACGGCGATGAGGCCGACCTCCGCAGGCGGCTCTCTGCCCCCGCCCGGAACCTCGACCAGGCGCTGTATGTCTCAGCGGCGCTGCCGCAGACCGGGCGAGTCATGGTCAAGGACGAGGATCTGTGTGTCCACTGCGGCCTCTGTGCCGAGCGCTGCCCGACCGCCGCGTGGGACATGCAGAAGTTCGAGCTCTTGATACCGCTTGCGATTTCCACGCCGATCCCGGTGACGACCTGAACATGGCAGAGGAGCGTTTTCAGCAGACCCGGTCCAAGGTGAACGACTTCGCCCTGAAGCTCGCCAACGTCAACGGCACCGGGTCGTCAAGCGCCAACAACCTCCTGATGCGTTCCATCTTCCGCATGGGCGTGCCCGTGTCGGGGAAGAACCTGTTCCCGTCGAACATCCAGGGGCTGCCGACGTGGTACGAGATCCGTGTCAACAAGGATGGTCACGTCGCTCGAGCCCGTGAGTACGATCTGATGGTGGCCATGAACGGGCAGACATACGCTCGCGACATCGCCGAGGTTGCGAGCGGCGGCTTCACCATGTACAACTCATCGTGGCCGCTCGACCGCGATCTGATCCGCGAGGACGTCACCTATCTCGGCGTGCCGCTCGCGGAGATGTGCAACGACGAGTTCCGCGGACCGCGCGAGCGGATCCTGATGAAGAACATCGCCTGCGCCGGCGTGCTGGTGGCGATGCTCGGCATCGACATGGACGTGATCGCGCAGTTGCTCACCGAGCAGTTCGCCGGTAAGGACCGCCTGCGCGAGTTCGAACCAGCGTGCGCTCCGGCTCGGCCACGATTTCGCGACCTCGCATTTCGAGCACCCGCTGCCCTGCCGCGTCGAGACCATGAACGCAACCCGAGGATCGATCCTCATCGACGGCAACACGGCCGCGGCGCTCGGCTGCGTGTATGCCGGCGCGACGGTTGCGGCCTGGTACCCAATAACGCCGTCAACGTCGCTCATGGACGCCTTTGCCAAGTACTGCGCCAAGTTCCGGCACGATCCCGAGACCGGCCGCAACAACTACCTGGTGTTGCAGGCCGAGGACGAGCTTGCCGCCATCGGCATGGTCCTCGGCGCGTCGTGGGCGGGAGCACGCGCGTTCACGTCGACGTCGGGGCCGGGCATCTCGCTGATGCAGGAGCTGCTCGGCATGGGGTACTACGCGGAGATTCCCGCCGTCGTGTTCGACGTGCAACGGGTGGGACCGTCCACGGGGATGCCGACCCGCGTGCAGCAGGCCGATATCCTGGCGTGCGCGTACGCGTCGCACGGCGACACCAAGCACATCCTGCTGTTCCCCGCGCATCCGGCGGAGTGCTTCGAGATGGCAGCGACCGCGTTCGACCTCGCCGAGCGCTTTCAGACCCCCGTGTTCGTGCTCTCCGACCTCGACATCGGCATGAACGACTGGGTGAGCCCGGCGCTCACCTGGGACGATTCCTACGTGCCCGACCGGGGACGCGTGCTCGGCGCGGCGGACCTGCGTGAGCTCGAGGTGTTCCACCGTTACGAACCTGCGGATGCGGAGTCGGTCGCGGCGCGCACGCTCCCGGGTGTGAGCGAGCTCGGGGCCTATTTCACGCGCGGGTCCGGCCACACGATCGAGGGCGGGTACACCGAATACCCCGAGGAATACCAGGCGGTCCTTGATCGCCTCGCGCGCAAGCACACGGCGGCCGCCGAGCACACGCCGGCACCCCTCGTGGAGCAGCACGCGCACTCGCAGCTCGCGATCGTGACGGTGGGAAGCTGCGAGCTCGCAGTCCTGGAGGCAATTGAGCTGCTCGCGAAACGCGACGTCATCGCGGACTACATGCGCATCCGGGGCTTCCCCTTCGGCGCCGGGGTGCGCGCGTTCCTCGAAGAGCATTCGACCATCGTGGTCGTCGAGCAGAACCGCGACGGGCAGTTGCGCACCCTGCTCACGCTCGAGACGCCCGTGTCGAAGGAGAAGCTGCGGTCCGTGCTCGCCTACGGCGGGTACCCGTTGAGCGCCGAGGACGTCGTCGACGGCGTCACCAAGATCCTGGAGGCCTGACGATGCCATCCATCGTCAAACCGATCGTCACGCACCCCGGCCTCGAGCGCAACGCGCTGGGGTTGAGCATTCGCGACTACGAAGGGGGGATGTCAACGCTGTGTGCAGGATGTGGCCACGACTCGGTGACCGCGGCGATCACGCATGCGTTGTGGGAAAGCAATACGCCGCCGCACATGATCGCCAAGCTGAGCGGCATCGGCTGCTCCGCGAAGACGGCCGCGTACTTCGCGCGCGGCGCGCACGGCTTCAACGGCTGTCACGGACGCATGCCACCGATCGCGACCGGGGCCAGCGCCGCGAACCGCGACCTGCTCTGCATCGGCATCTCCGGAGACGGTGACTCGCTCTCGATCGGTCTGGGCCACCTCGCGCACCTGGTGCGGCGCAACGTGCGCATGGTCTACGTCATCGAGAACAACGGCGTGTATGGTCTGACCAAGGGCCAGTTCTCCGCGTCGGCCGATGTCGGCTCGACGACGAAGCGCGGCGAGGCCAACCACCTGCAGCCGATCGACCCGATCTTCCTCGGGCTTTCGGTGGGGGCCACGTTTCTTGCGCGTGGCTTCTCCGGCGACAAGCGCCAGCTGGTACCGATCTTCCGTGCTGCGATGGCCCATCGCGGGCTCGCGATCATCGACGTGATCTCGCCGTGCGTCACGTTCAACGACCACGAGGGCTCGACGAAGAGCTATCTCTTCACACGCCAGCACGACGTGCAGATGACCGTGACCGATTTCGTGCCGCCCGCCGAGGAGATCTCGGCGACCATCCCCGACCAGGGTGTCGTGAGCATCCCGATGCACGACGGGGCCACGCTGCGGTTCCGCACAGTGCCGGACGGCTACGACCCGACCGATCGCATGGCCGTGATGGAACACCTGATGGCTGCGCGCGGTCGCGGCGAGATCGTGACCGGCCTGCTCTACATCGACGAGCGGTCGTCCGACCTGCACGAGCTGGGCAACACCACCGACCTGCCGCTCACGCGGGTTCCCTACCAGAAGCTCTGCCCGGGCTCGGCTGCGCTGGCGGGGGTCGGTTTCCGCTAGGTCGTCGAGGGTCGCTGCGCAGACGTGCGGCTCATGCGGGACCGATCAGAGACGACACCGTCCTGCATCGGATCGAGTTCCACGTAGTCCGACCTCTCCTGTCCTGACCGGCTCGACCGCTGCCAGCGGAGAAGGCAGGTGCTGCAGTGCGTATTCCAGACGCGCGAAACTGTCCGCGCGGCGCGCCGCCTCGTCCACGGTCCGCAACAGTTCCACCCGCGTCGGATAGTGGTACAGGTCGAGATCCTCGTGCAGATCAGCGAGCCATTGCCGGGCGCGCGTCTGGTCTGCCGTCGACAGCAGTACTTTCATTCCCCGTTCCCCCTAAGAAACCCTGCCTCTAAGAGTAGCGTTTGGGGCGATCGAAGTCTATGGGCTGCTTGTCACTGGGTGATGATCACGGGCGTGCCCATCGGCGTCCATGAGTAGGCCCATTGCATGACCGGCGTCGGGATATGCACGCAGCCGTGGCTGGCGATGGAGGTGTTCTCGCTCCCCGGGCCGAACATCGACGGGGGCTCCCAGGACGCATCGTGCAGGAAGTAGCCGCCGACGTCGAACTCCATCACCCAGGTGACCGTGCCCGTCGGATACCAGAACGGCGACCCCTTCGGCCACGGCGACACCATCGTGAAGGGCGACGCCTTGTAGAAGACGTGGAAGTCGCCGGTGGGAGTGCGGAGGTAGGGACGTCCGGTGGTGATGGGAGTGGCACGGACCACGCAGCCGTTGTCGTAGAAGATCGCTTCCTGGAGCGTGAGGTTGAGAGTGATCACCTTTCCCGAAGGTGCCACGTGCCCGCATTGGTCGGCGCCGAGCGCGGCCGCCACCGATGTCTGCAACGCCACGATCTGCACGGCGACGGCGTTGAGCTGGGACGTTTCCCGCGCGGCGCGGAAGTTCGACGAGAGCGTGTTGTAGCGCGCCAGGAAGCCCGCCGCCCCCGGAGTCGAACTCGGCCGCCGCCTGGTCCACGCTGTACAGGAGCGGAGGCAGGCCCGCCGCGACGTTGTGGTTGAGGCCGAGCAGGGCGTGAAGCGCCTGGACCGCCCCGACCAGCGTTCGAATCGTCGTGGTCGCGTCGACGTGGGTGGTCACCTCGGTGAGCAGCGTCGTCGTCAACGCCGGAACCTGGCCCGGGTCGAGCTTGTCGTGGCGCGCCTTCACCACCGCTGAGTTCGCCTGGGCGATCAGGCCGTTCAGGCCGCCGTACACCGCGACCTCGGCGTTGAGCTGGTTCATCAGAGCGCCGGTGTGCACCGCGGTGATGTCCCCGGTCCACGTGCTGATCAGCTGCTCGACAGCGATCGGCGTCGCGGCGGCCGCCAGCTCCTGGTTCCACTGGCGCTCGGCGGCGACCCAGCTCGCGGGGATATACGTCGAGAACTGAGCGGACAGCTGTTCCCAGCTGGTGAACACCAATGCCGCCTGACTCCGCGCGGCGGTGAGAGCGGCGGTCCAGGCGCTCGTGGTCCGCGTGTCGAGGCTGTCGAGCAGACTCTGCCCGGTGCCGAACCACCACTCCGGCGACCAGCCAGGGCTCTTCGAGAACGGCGATGCGGCGAGCTGACTCCGCAGCGGTTCCAGACTGGCAGCCGGCTCGCCGGCCGCGACCTCGGTGCCCCATCGCTGCTCGAGGGCGGCGGCATGGTGCGCGAACGACGCCTGACGATCGCCGGCCATCACGGTCACCGCCGTACCCGTGCCAACCAGTGCGACGCCGAGCCCCGCAGCGACGATCGGCCATACGCGCATCGCTGCAAATCCTACGCGACGTGCGGCCTGGTCAAGCTAATGAGCCCCGTGAGCGAGGCGGCTGCCGGCGCACCGGCAGGAAATCATCGGCGATCGACCGATCAAGCGCGGCTGGCGAGAAGTCCTGCCACGATTGCGGGGTCGAAGTTGCCGCCGCTGAGGACTAACACCGTGGGGTTCTCGGCGATTCCCGCCGGCACGCTTCCATTGAGGTATGCGGCCAGCGTGAGCGCGGCCGTCGGCTCGATGGCGAGCTTGAGGCGGGTCCAGGCAACACGCAGCGCATCCCGGAGCTCGGCCTCGGACACGGTCACGATGTCGCGCACCAGCGCGTCGCCGACGATCACGCCGAAATTTCGGTCGCCGATCGATTTGCTTTTCACTCCCTCCGCGAGCGTGGCCGGATCGGAGGCGAGCGACCGTAACGCACCCGCATGCAGGCTTTGAGCGGCGTCGTCGGCGACCTCGGGTTCCACCCCGATGACTGCGGTCCCGGGGGAGAGCGCGGACGCGGCGAGCGCGATTCCCGAGATCTGACCTCCGCCGCCGACCGGTACCACCACCGCCCCCGCCGCGGGCGTGTCTTCGAGGATCTCCAGACCAACGGTTCCCGCTCCGTGAATGACATCCCAGTCGTCATACGGATGGATCAGGCGGAGCCCTTCGGAACGCGCAATCTCCTCCGCGATCGCCTCGCGGTTGTCGTAGGTCACTCCATCGGTGACGACGATCGCACCGTACGACCTGATGCCGTCGATCTTGGCGGGGGTGACCCCTTCCGGCACGACGATGGTCGCCCGCAACCCTGCGACCTGGGCTGCACACGCAAGTGCCTGGCCGTGGTTGCCGGAGCTGTGCGTGACGACACCGAGCACGCCCGGCTCACGCTCGAGGAGGCTCAGCACGGCATTGAAGGCGCCGCGAGCCTTGAATGAGCCGGTGCGCTGCAGTGACTCGGGTTTGACCATCAACCCGGCGCCGATGTCAGTCCGCAACAGCGGAGTCCTGCGCACGTGGCTCCGGATCCGCGCCGCGGCGTTGCGGATCTCGTCCAGGTGCCCCCGGGCTCCGGAGTCGATCGACCGGTCGCTCAGGAGGTGACCGCTACCGGGATCTCCAGCGCCAGCTTGTCCATCTCGAGTTGCGCGGGAACATCCACGGGGTACGAGCCGGTGAAGCAGGCAAAGCAGAATCCGTTGCCGTCGGGCTGCCCCATGGCGCGGCGCAGACCCGCGAGGCTGAGGTAGCGCAGTGAATCGGCGCCGAGCATCGCGCCAATCTCACGCTCGGTATGGCCGGCGGCGATGAGCTCACGGCGCGACGCGATGTCGATCCCCATGAAGCATGGCCATGCGATCGGTGGCGAGGCGATGCGCATGTGCACCTCGCGCGCGCCGGCACGGCGCAGCTCGTCGATGATGCGGCGCGACGTGGTGCCGCGCACAATCGAGTCGTCCACGAGGACCACGCGGCGGCCCTCGAGCACATGGCGCATCGGGTTGAACTTCAACCGGATCCCGGCTTCGCGCAATCGCTGCGTCGGCTGGATGAAGGTACGCGTGATGTAGCGCGACTTGATCATGCCTTCCGCAAACGGCAGCCCAGCCTGTTCCGCGTACCCGATCGCTGCCGGGGTGCCACTGTCAGGCAACGTGATCACGATGTCCGCGTCCGCGGGCGCCTCTCTTGCGAGCTCGCGACCCATCTGGCGCCGCAACTCGTACAGCGACTTGCCCATCATCACGCTGTCGGGCCTGGCGAAATAGATGAATTCGAACGAGCACATCGCTCGGTGCGAGGCGGTGCGCTGGATCTTCGTGCTGCGCATCCCCGACGCATCGACGGTGACGATCTCGCCGGGCTCGATCTCGCAGATGAAGGTCGCCCCGACAACGTCGAGCGCGCACGTCTCGCTCGCCATCACGTAGCCGGTGCCACCGGGCGCGTCAACGTCGCCGAAGCGGCCGAGGCAGAGTGGGCGGATACCGAGCGGATCGCGTGCCGCAACCAGCGAGTCCTTGGTCAGGAACACGAGGCAGTACGCACCCTCGACGCGCGGCAGCGCTTCCGCGAGCGCCTGCTCCAGCGTGTCCGCCTTCGTCTGCGTGAGCAGTGCGCCGAGGACCTCGGTGTCACTCGTGGTCTCGAAGTCGAAGCCCTTGGTGATCAGCTCGTCGCGCAGTTTGGTGGCGTTGACAAGGTTGCCGTTGTGCGCGATCACCACCGGGCCGATCGTCGGATGCTCGACGGAGATCGGTTGCGCGTTGAGCAGGCGTGCGCTGCCCGTGGTGCTGTAGCGCGTGTGCCCGATGGCGATGTTGCCCTTGAGACCGTCGATGATCTCCTGGTCGAACACCTGCGAGACGAGACCCATCTCCTTGCGGATACGAATCTCGCGACCATCGCTCACGGCGATGCCGGCGGACTCCTGTCCGCGATGCTGCAACGAGTACAGGCCGAAGTACGTCAGGTTGGCGACGTCCTCACCCGGATGGAACACCCCGAAAACGCCGCATTCCTCGTGGAGGTGGTCGTCGTCGAAGGCGTCCACGCCGGCCTGATCACTCACGCTCTATCAACGCTCCTTCGTGCACCTGGCGCGCATCGGCGAGCGGCACGTCAATGCAGCCGGTCACAACGACCCTCTCGCCTCCCACGGAGCCGAGATCACGGAAGGGGACCGAGTGCCGCCCTGCCAGCTCGTGCAATCGCACAAGTGCCTCCCTGGCGAAGCTGATGACGAATCGAGATTGAATCTCTCCAAAGAGTATACCGGCCGCCCCGTTAATCAACCCTTCATCCTGTTCGAGCTCGTCCAATGCGACCCATGCGCCTATGTCGCCCAGCAGACATGACTCGGCGATTGCGACAGCGATACCCCCTTCGGCGCAGTCGTGCGCCGAATGCAGCAGCCCGGCTGCGATTGCCTCGAGGATGAACCCCTGGACCCGTCGCTCCAGCTCGATATCGAGACGGGGCGGGGTCCCCGAGTGGACGCCGTGAGCCATCCTCTGGTACTCGCTGCCATCGAGCTCCGCATCGATCGGACCAACCAGCGCGATGAGGTCACCCTCCTCACGAAATCCCGCGGTGCATCGGTGCGCGACGTCGTCGATCACCCCGACCATGCCGATGACGACGGTCGGGTCGATCCCAGTTCCGCCCGTGTCGTTGTACAGGCTCACATTGCCGCTCACGACGGGGATATCGAGCGCCCTGCACGCCTCACCGATGCCCTCGACGGCATCGTGCAGGTCCCACCACACATCCGCATGCTCTGGATTGGCGAAGTTGAGGCAGTTCGTGACCGCGGCGGGCGTCGCACCGGTGGCGACGACGTTCCGCGCCGCTTCGCACACCGCGATCATCGCGCCACGCCTCGCGTCGAGCGCGGTGTACGTGGAGTTGCCGTCGGTGGCAAGTGCGAGGCCGAGCGCGGTTCCATCGACACGAACCATGGCCGCGTCGCCTCCGGGAAGGATGACCGTCCCATCGCCAACCTGATGGTCGTACCTTCTGAAGACCGGCGCACGGCTGCCGAGGTTCGGGCTGCCGAGGAGTTGGAGCAGTGCCTTCCCGTGCGTCAACGACAGCGCACGGCCGGATACGTCGGGAGGTGCCGGGCGGTTCGGGCGCGGACCCGGCGCCCCACGCGGCGGAGCACCGTCGACGAGGAGGTCGAGCGGCAGGTCGCAGACTTCGTCGACACCATCACGCACCACAAAGTGCTGCTCGGGCAGGATCACAGCGACCACGTCGGAGTGGAGGTCCCAGCGGTCGAACACCTCCTGCAGGGAGCGCACGTCCTCGGGCCGGGCAACGATCAGCATTCGCTCCTGCAACTCGCTGAGCATCACCTCATAGGGGGTCATGCCGGTCTCCCGACGCGACACGCGCGCAACGTCGACCTCGATGCCGCACGCCCCGCGGTGCGCGAGCTCCGCAGTGCTTCCGCACAGCCCGGCTGCACCAAGATCCTGCATCGCGATCACGCGCGGATCGCCCGCGAGCTCCAGGCACGCCTCCATCAGGCACTTCTCGAGAAACGGGTTGCCGACCTGGACGGCGGGACGCCGGGCCGCACTGTCGGCGTCGAGGACAACCGACGCGAAGCTGGCGCCATGGATGCCGTCACGGCCGGTGTCGGCACCGACCAGGAGGACCAGGTTGCCGGCTCCGCTGGCAGTTGCGCGCGTCAGCTTGCCCTGCTCCACGATGCCGACGCACATCGCGTTGACGAGGCAGTTGGTGCGGTACAACTCATCGAAGTACAGCTCGCCGCCGACGGTCGGCACCCCGATGCAGTTGCCGTAGCCGCCAACTCCTGCAACGACACCGTCGAAGAGGTGACGCTGATGTGGCTCATCGAGCGGGCCGAACCGCAGCGAGTCCAGCAGCGCGATGGGACGCGCACCCATCGTGAAGATATCGCGCAGGATGCCGCCGACGCCCGTCGCCGCACCCTGGTACGGCTCGATCGCGCTCGGGTGATTGTGCGACTCGATTTTGAAAACGCACGCGAGACCGTGTCCGATATCGACGGCGCCGGCATTCTCTCCCGGGCCCTGGAGCACACGGGGTCCTTGGGTGGGAAGGCTGCCAAGCAGCGGCTTGCTCGTCTTATAGCTGCAGTGCTCGCTCCAGAGTGCCCCGACGATGCCGAGCTCGAGGCGATTCGGTTCGCGTCCGAGCGATTCGACCAGATGGACGTATTCCGAGCGCGTCAGCGCGACTTCGGCCAGATCCGCGTCACTCGCTGCCGCGAGCACGCTGGTCACGACGCCGCTGTGACCGGCATCACGCCGTTTCTGCTCATCGACTGCGCGACGCTCTCGAACAGCCGCATCCCGTCTGACGACCCCAGCAACGGCTCGCACGCACGCTCCGGGTGCGGCATCATCCCGAGCACGTTGCGACGCTCATTCACGATGCCCGCGATGTCGCGCGTCGATCCATTCGGCGTGTCGCCCTGGACCGGCGAACCATCCTGTCGCACGTACCGAAATGCCACCCGCTGCTCGCGCTCGAGCATGTCGAGCGTCTCGGCATCAGCAACGTAGCGCCCTTCCCCATGCGACACCGGAACCTGCAGGATCTCACCGCGCATGCACCCCGACGTGAACGCATTGTCACCAGCTTCAACGCGCAACCAGCTCGGTGCACAGCGAAACTCGAGCGAGCTATTGCGCGTCAACGCTCCGGGCAGCAGGTGCGCCTCGCAGAGAATCTGAAACCCGTTGCAGATCCCCCAGACCAATCCACCGGTATTCGCAAACTCGGTGACCAACTCCATCAGCGGCGCGAACCGAGCCACGGCGCCGGCCCTGAGGTAGTCCCCGTACGAGAATCCCCCCGGCAGGATAACGCAATCCGATCCCTGCAGGTCTCGATCCTTGTGCCAGAGCATCACCGCCTCATGCCCCGCCAGCTCAACCGCATGCCTGCAATCGCGATCGGACCACGTCCCCGGAAACACCGCAATGCCGAACCGCATCAACGCCTCTCCAGCTGCCCCGACATCAGCCCACGGACGGCGCCGGGCGCCCAAGCTCCGGGCGCCACACGGCGAAATGCGTGGTAGGAATCAGCAAGGCGAGATGGTGCGATTCCCCCGATCAAGCCGGACAGCCGATGCCCGATGCCAACGCTCCCCCCAGCTGCGAGTCGCGTCCGAAGGGTGGGGAGGGCGTGGGCGGAGGCGGGCCGTCTCGCAGCCCGGGCTACCCCCCCGGGCGAGAGCGAGGGGCGGAACGGCGAAGGCGTTCCGCCCCCGTGCCCGCCGCAGCCCACGCCCTCCCCACCCCTCACCGCGCGTGCTCGCTAAGCACGCGGATGGACGCGATGCGCAAGTCTTCGATCACCGTGTTGCGCAGCAGCTGCTCGCACATGGCCTCGACCTGCGCACGAACCGCGACCTCATCGTCGCCCTCGACCTCGAGCTCCAGGTGCTTGCCGACGCGCACGGAGCGCACCCCTGGGAAGCCCAGGCGATGCAGTCCGTCGCGCACCACGAGGCCCTGTGGATCGTTGACAACGGGCTTCAACACGACCACGACCTCGACGGCGAACGTCATTCGGCAGTGACCCCTGGGATCTCGATTCCGCAGATGCGCCGGGCAGCCTCGATGTAGCGCTTGGTGGTGCCGCGGACCACCTCGTCGGGAAGCGCGGGACCGGGATCGGTTTTGTCCCAGCCCAATGTCTCGACGTAGTCGCGAACGAACTGCTTGTCGAACGAGACCGCGGGCTCGCCCTCGCGCCACTCTGACATCTCCCAGAAACGCGACGAGTCCGGCGTGAAGATCTCGTCGATGAGAGTCAGCTTCCCGTTGATGAAACCGAACTCGAACTTGGTGTCGGCGAGGTAGATGCCCACGCTCTCGCAGCGCGCCGTGGCGTAATCGAAGAGCCGTAGCGACGCGGACTCCAGCTCCTCCGCGAGTGACTGACCGAGGAGCCCGCGCAACTCGGTGCGCGAGATGTTGACGTCGTGGCCGTCATCCTTCTTGATCGCGGGCGTGAACCGCGGCGACGGGAGACGCGAGGAGTCGCGAAGCCCCTCCTGGAGCGGCTCGCTCGCGAGCGTTCCCTTGTCGCGATATTCCTTCCAGCCGGATCCACTGATGAATCCGCGGACCACGCACTCGACGTCGATGCGCTGCGCGCGTGCGACGTGCATCGACCGCGGCAACCAATCGCTGCGCACCGCTTCAGGAATCGCCTCCTCGTCGTCGGCCAGCAGGTGATTGGGCATGATGGCTGCGGTCTGAGCGAACCACCAGCGCGACATCTGGGTCAGCACCGTGCCCTTTCCCGGAATCGGCGTCGGCAGGACGACGTCGAAGACGCTCAACCGGTCGGTCGCGATCATCAACAGCGTGCCGTCGGCAAGCTGGAACGTGTCCCGCACTTTGCCGCGCCGGAACAGATTGAGATCACCGATGTCCGCAGCGCTCATCACCTGCATCAGCTCATCCTCCCGCCGGCCAGGCCGGCCTCTATTGCGAGCGCGGGCGCCGAAGCGTCAGGCGCAGCTCGCTCGGGTGTTGCCGTCGACAGACCGAGGCGACGGTATGTCTCATCAATATGCGCGAGGTACGGTTCGACGTCGAAGCTGTGCGCGATGCTCGTCTCGGGAAGCGCCGCAGCGATGTCGGCGTCGGTGGAAACCAGGTCGCGGAACGAGCCCTCTCCGTCACGCGCGCGCGCCGCAAGTGCCTGCACAGCGCGGTAGGCACGCTCCCGGGGCCATTCCGCCTCGACGATCAAGGCGGTGAGCACCTGTTGCGAGAACACGATGCCGCCGTGCAGCTCGATGTTGGCGGCCATGTTCTCGGGCTTGACCCGAAGGCCCTCGACGATTCGCGTGGAGAGGCGCACGATGTAGTCGCTGAGCGCACAGGCGTCGGGGAGGATCACGCGCTCGGCCGACGAGTGCGAGATGTCGCGCTCATGCCAGAGTGCGACGTCCTCCATCGCCGTCATCGCGTAGCCACGAAGCACTCGAGCAAGCCCGCAGATGCGCTCGCAGAGAATCGGATTCCGCTTGTGAGGCATTGCGGATGAACCCTTCTGGCGCTGCCCGAACGGCTCCTCGACCTCGTCAACCTCGGTGATCTGGAGCAGCCGGATGGTGGTGGCCAGCCGTTCGAGCACTGCCCCGAGCAGGGCCAGTGCGGTGACGAACGACGCGTGCCGATCGCGCGCGAGCACCTGCGTGGCGACGGGCGCGGTCGCGAGCCCGAGCCCCTCACACACGTGCTCCTCGACCTCCGGCGGAACGCTGGCATGGGTGCCGACCGCGCCGGTGATCTGACCAACCGCAATTTCGGCGGTCGCCGCCGCGAGCCGCGAGCGCGCGCGGCGCACCTCATCGACGAAATTGGCGAGCTTGATGCCGAGGGTCAGGGGCTCCGCATGGACGCCATGGGTGCGTCCCATCATCACCGTGAGCCGGTGGCGCTCCGCCTGTTCGACGAGCGCTCCGATCAGCGATTCGACGTCGGAGTCGATGACCGCCGCCGCGTCGCGCAGCTGGGTCGCGAGGGCCGTGTCGACGACGTCGGACGAGGTCAGCCCCAGATGGAAGTACCGCCCGGCGTCGCCGACAGTCTCCTGCACCGCCGCGACGAACGCGGCCATGTCGTGTCCCTGCTCGGCCTCGAGCTCGGCGATGCGGTCGGCGTCGATGGATGCCCCCTGCAGGGCGGTCAGCGCTTCGACGGGAATCCGGCCGATTTCCGCCCAACCTTCGCAGGCGAGCAACTCGACATCCAGCCAGCGGCGCAATCGCGATGCGTCACTGAAGACTTTCGCGATCTGTTGCGGGGCGTACCGGGGGATCACCTACGTTCATTCTATCGGGGTGGCCACTGGCACCCCCCTGCCCCTGGTGATCGCGCACCGGGGCGCCTCGCGTGACGCGCCGGAGAACACCATCGCGGCGTTCGAGGCGGCAATCGCGCTGGGCGCGGACGCGGTGGAGCTCGACGTTCGCCGGACCGCGGACGGCGTGCTCGTCGTGCATCACAACGCGTCCCGCCGCGGGGTCCCCCTGGCCATGCTGACCTACTCCGGTCTGGTGCGTCTGAGCCGCTTCGAGCCGCCCAGGTTCGATGCCGTCCTGGATCTCTGCGCAGGGAGGATCGCGCTCGACGTCGAGATCAAGGAGGCCGGATACGAGGCCGAGGTGGTCGAGGCGGCCTCGAGCCGGTTTGCTCGCGAGCAGCTGCTGTACACGTCGTTCGAGGAGTTGGTGATTGCCACCATCCGGCAGCTGGCTCCCGACGCGCGCTGTGGTCTGCTGCTGGGCCCCGGCCGGCTGCGCACGCGCGCTCAGCGGTACGAGGCACTCCCTTTCGATCTCGCAGAGCGCTGCGGCGCGGATTTGCTCGCCGTCCATCAGTGGCTGGCTCCTCTTCGAGGCCGGAGCCGGCGGATTCCGGGCACCGGGCTGCTCGCCGAGGCGCAGGCGAGGGGCTTCCCGATGATCGTCTGGACCGTCGACGGTCCCCAGCGTCTGCGCGCCTACCTTGCGGATGGCCGGGTGGCGGGGATAATCACTGACCTGCCCGGCCTTGCGGTCGAGACCCGCCGCGAGCTGGTGTCCGGGGTTAGTGGGGAAGGGACGAGGAGCCGCCGGGGTCCGGCACCCGGGGAGCAGGACGACTTTATGCCATCGCATGTAACCGGACCACGCCGACCCGCGTTGAATGATCGAGTGCGCCCGGTGATCCCGAGATGACGCTACCTCGGGCGTATGAAGACCAGCTTGTCGAGCGTGCCAAACAGGACGCCGACGCCTTTGGGGAACTGTACGACCACTACTTCGGCCAGATCTACCGGTTCGTGTTCAGCCGCCTCCGTGACCAGGAGGCCGCTGAGGACGTTACCTCAGAGGTCTTCTTCAAGGCACTCCGCGCAATCGGGCGATACAAACCGTCAGGCCACCCATTCAGCGCCTGGCTCTATCAAATCAGCGTCAACGCAATCAATGATCACTATCGAAGCCGCAAACCGACCTCGAGCCTCGACAGCGCCATCGCTGTCGCCGATCCGGCTCGTCCTGTCGACGACCGCGTCGTGGACAGCGCCGAGGCGGCACGCGTCTGGGCTGCCATCGACGACCTCCCGCCGCAACAGAGAGCAGCCATGACCCTCAAGCTCGGTGAGGACCTCAAGCTCGCCCAGATCGGAGAGATCCTCGGCAAGAGCGAGGGCGCGGTCAAGCTGCTCATCCATCGCGGCATGATCGGTGTCCGCCTGCGCCTCGGTGTCGTCGTCGCCGTCGAGGAGAAGAGCTGATGGCCTGGATGGGCGGGTGGTTCGATCCCGAGCTCGAGGACCTGTTTCACGACGAGCCTGAGCTCCTCGAAACCGCACAACGGCTTCGCTCGGCTCGCCCGCAGGTCGAAGCCGATCCACGCTTCCAGAATCGACTTCGCGCCCAGCTGTTCGCCGAAGCGTCGCGGGGCCGCGGCGCCCGCGGGGTGCGCCGCTGGTGGCGTCTCGGACCGAGCCATTTCGCCTGGGGTGGCGCCTTCGTCGGGGCCGCGCTCATCACCGCCACGGTGCTCACGTTCGTAACGAATCACCCGACGGACGAAACCGTGACCGCGTTCTCGCAGCTCACCGCCCAGCACTCGGTGAGCATCTCGCAGGTGATCACCGTCGCGTTCAACCAGCCGATGGACCAGCACGCCGTGGAGGCGGGCGTCCACATTCAGCCGGCGATCAAGGTGTCATACACCTGGAAGGACAACGACCTGGTGATCACGCCGGCGTATCACCTGTCGGCGAACACGCCCTATACCGTCACGATCGCGCAGACGGCGATCCGCGCGGCATCGGGCGCTTCGGCTGCCGCGCCGATCAACATCACCTTCGGAACAGAGCCGACCCCGGCTCCCGGCCCGGCGGCACCGCCGTCGCTCAACCCGGTGACCCTCGGTTCGAATGGGACCGGTGGGTCGCTGTTCTACGCCCCGGACGGTTCGCTCATCAGCACGGTCGGCCTCCTCCCAACGTCGCCGACAGCAACCGCGACACCATCGGCGACTCCCACCCCGTCGGCAAGCCCGACCGCGACCCCTGAGGGTGGCATCACCGGTGCGCCCGGCGTGCCTGGAGGGCTCGTGCAATTCTCGGGCGCCGGCATGACCAAGCAGCTCGGACCGTCGCCCAGCGCCGCGGCATTCTCTCCCAACGGCAGGTACCTGGCGACCGCGGTGCCAGACGCCGGTGGCGGTTCGATGATCGTCACCAGCCAGAGCGACGGGACCCACTCGGTGCCGCTCATCGACTCACCGGCTGCCGTGACCGCACTGACGTGGTCGTCGAACGATCGAATCATCTATACGGACGGGACCAACATCGTCTCGGTGGACCTCACCAAGGCGACCACGCAGCTGTACACCCTCGCGGGCGGCGCGGGCACGATCACCGAGCTTGCCTCGGGCGGTGCGTACGCCTACGTCGCGCCCTCGACCGGCACCGGCGGGTCGCTGCTGCACATCCGCGCCGGAACGGAGCAGGTGCTCTCGGGCGCGGGGGCCGACGTCGCATTCAGCGGTGACGGCAAGACCGTCGCATGGATCGACGAGTCGGCACAGCCCGCCCGTCTGCTCACGGAGGCGGTCGGTCAGAGTGCTCCCACGGTCGTTCCGATGCCCAACTCATCGGCCAGCCCAAGCGACGTCACCATCGACATGAACGGCGATGAGGCGGCATTCCTCAGCACCAAGTCCTCGGGCGTCGCAGAGCTCGCGATCGTGCAGCTGCCGAGCGGCACCGTGCTCGCGGTGCAATCACCCGCGAATGCATCCCAGCTCACGCTGTCCCCGGGTGGTGATCAGGTCGCCTTCGTCTCGAACACCGCGGGCGGCGCCTCCATTGAACAGGCCACCGTCCCGGGCACCAGGAGCCGGGCGAACCAGCCGCAGATTCCGGCGGGTGCCAACGCCACCCTGCAACGATTCGTGCAGGCCCAGGTCGGCCAGGACGGCCAACCAGATCTCGGCGCGCTCGCGGCACTGAGTGCCGCGAATGTCGATGCCGCATCGACGACGCCCCAGGACCTCAGCCGGGCCTACGTGATCAGCACCTACCTCGAGCCCCAGGGTGGCGTCGGAGCGAGCATCGAGCTGATCGTCGACCCGAGCTCCGGACACACCACGGCCCGCGTCGCCAGCGAGACGCTGCTCATCGCCCAGGACCCCAGCGGCCGGTACCTTGTGATGCAGGCGCAGACGTCGCCGCTTCGTGACGAGTTGGCAGGACCGCACGTGGTTCAGGTGACCTCGATCACCACCAACGGCGTCACCACGCTCCAGGTGAGCTTCGACAGTGACATCGACCCGGGCACCGTCGCGGGCTCGATCGCCGTCATGTCGGCGTCGGGCAACATCCTCTTTTCGACGGCGGTGTACAACCCCGACACGCGGACCGCCACGGTCACGATCCAGAACGCGCCGTCCGGGACGTTGACCCTCGACATCGCAACCACGCTTGCCGACTTCGAGGGACAGGCGCTTGCGCACAGCTTCGAGACCAAGGTCCAGGCAAACTCCTAGCCGGCTGTGCTCCCAGTGGTGCACCACAGCGTTGCCCGAACCGGGATGCGCATGGTCCCATCAGCGGCCGTGCAGCGCTCCAGCGCGCGCTGACACATCGCTCGACCTTCGCGCAGGGCCGGCTCGGATGTGTCGGTCAGCTCGGCGGCGATCGGCCGTTCGACCACCATCGCCGCCCAGTAGTCCGCAATACCGTCGAAGCGCACCACGTCGTTGAGCGTCACCGCCTCCCAGTGCGTTGCTTGCACGGGATATGGGCCGGCGAGCGCGCTTGCCAGGAAGAGGGAGTCAATTCCAGTGACGGCGCGCAGAGCGTCGAGCAGTGCGACTTCGTGCATCGGTGGTTCCGACGCGTCCCACGTGAGCACGCCGGCGCGGCCACCGGGACGCGTTGCGCGCCTCGCTGCGTCGAGCAGCAACTCGCCGTCCCAGAACCCGTAGGTGCAGAGCGACGCCACGCGGTCGCATGACGCGTGGCCCAGCGGGATGCCGCCTCCAGCAGCGAGCAATGTCGATGCACCACACCCGGTGTCCGAGACATCACGCTCGGCGTCTCCGAGCAGTGCGGTCTCCGTGTCGACGAGCATGACGTGCCCGCGAGTCCCGACTGCACTGCCAAGCGCAACCCCACCAACGCCCGTGTCGCAGATGAGGTCGCACGCGGCCTCACCCGCTTGCACGCCGAGCAGCGCGACCACCTGCTCGGCAAGCGGCCGAAGCACCGCGCGTGCGTACAGCCGCCCGAAGCGCGGCTCCACGCCGTCAGCCCGAGACGGCGATCGCGGCGGAGATGGCAGCGACGCGCGCCGGGTCGCGGACCACGCGCCGGAACGGCTCCTGCTGTTCCGCCCATGCGTCCGCCGCCGCAACCAGCTCCGGATGCTGCTCGATGAACGCGGTGCTGTACGTCCCGGCACGAAAGTCCGGATCAGCGATCACGGCAAGGTGGTACGCGATGTTGGTGCGTATCCCGTTGATGACGTACTCCAGCAACGCGCGGCGCATCCGATCGAGCGCCATGTCACGCGTCGGTCCATAGGTGATCAGCTTGGCGATCATCGGGTCGTAGTTGGGGGAGACCAGCCCGGCGCTCACCAGCGAGCTGTCGACGCGCACACCCGGACCTGCGGGCTCGTGGTAGCCGGTCACCTGCCCGGGCGAGGGAAGAAAGCCCTTCGCGTAGTTCTCCGCATTGATCCGGCACTCGACGGCATGTCCGCGCGGCACCACCTCCTCCTGGGTCAGCGACAGCCGCTCCCCAGCTGCGATGCGCAGCTGTTCGGCCACGAGGTCGATGCCGTAGACGAGCTCGGTGACCGGATGCTCGACCTGCAGGCGGGTGTTCATCTCGAGGAAATAGAACTCACCCTCGCGGTAGATGAATTCGACGGTGCCGGCGTTGACATATCCGACCGCCTTTGCGGCAGTGACCGCGGCGTGTCCCATCCGCGCGCGGGTCGCCGCATCGATGACCGGTGAGGGCGCCTCCTCGACGATCTTCTGATGACGGCGCTGGACGGAGCACTCCCGCTCTCCGAGGTGGATGACATTGCCGTGCGTGTCCGCAAGCACCTGGATCTCGATGTGGCGCGGCTCCTCGAGGTAGCGCTCGAGAAAGATCGTGTCGTTCCCGAATGCTCGCTGCGCGGTGCTCTTCGCGGTGTCGAATGACGCGCGGAGCTCGGCCTCGTCGCGGGCGACGCGCATCCCGATGCCGCCGCCACCCGCGCTCGCCTTGATCAAGACGGGGTAGCCGATCTGCGCTGCTGCGTGGACCGTCTCATCGAGATCCCCGAGCGCACCGGTCCCAGGGACGACTGGGACGCCCGATTCGCGCATGCGCTCGCGAGCCGGCACCTTCTCTCCCATCGCCGCCATGGCATCAGGCGTTGGCCCGACGAAGACGATGCCGCTCTCCTCGCACGCACGTGCGAGCTGCTGGTTCTCACTGAGAAAACCGTAGCCGGGATGAATCGCCTGAGCGCCAGTGGAGCGAGCCGCGTCGATGATCCGGTCGATGACAAGATACGACTGTGCCGCAGGCGCCGGGCCGATCTCCACCGCCTCGTCGGCGAGCAGCACGAATGCGGCGGTGCGGTCGGCATCGCTGTGCACGGCGACTGTTCGCACGCCGAGGTCGCGGCACCCGCGGAGGATCCGCAGCGCGATCTCACCACGGTTGGCGATGAGGACTTTGTCGAACATCAAGCAACCGCCCGGATGCTGGTCATGCGTCGATCTGTATGAGCGGCGCCCGCGGGCTCACCACAACGCCTTCGGTCACGTACACCTCGGTGACCGTACCTGTCCGCGTCGCCGTGATGTCGTTCTGCATCTTCATCGCCTCGAGCACGCAGACGACGTCACCCAGTGCGACGCGGTCGCCAACCTTGACGTTCACCTTGAGCAGCAACCCCTGCATCGGCGATACCACCGTCCCCTCTCGCACCGCCGGCGCCGCAGGTGTCGCCGGCGCTGCGACAGCAGCACCACCGGCATCAATGCCGCCGATGATGCGCACCGCATAGCTCTGCCCGTCGACCTCCACAGTCAGCTCGCGAACCGGCAGCGCCTGTGGCTCGCCGGCCTGCGCCTCACCCGGGTCGGCAGCGACTTCGCTCGGGGGTTCTGACGTCCCCGCAACCGGGGCGACATCCGGCTCGTCCCCGAGCCGTTCGGCGACGGCGTCGCCGCGTACGAGGTTGAGATAGGCATTCGGGAACAGCGCGTACGTGACCATCGCGGCGAGGTCGGGCTTCGCATATCCCTCGCGAACCAGCTCGCGGCGCGTCGTCTCCATGACCGGCTCGAGCAGGTCGGCGGGGCGGCAGGTGATCGGCTCTTCGCGGCCGTTCACCAGACGCCGCACCTCCGGGTCGATCGCTTCGGGAGGCTCGCCGTAGAGGCCGAGACAGTAGTCCTTGATCTCCTGGCTGATGGTCGCGTAGCGGTCACCCTCGACCACGTTGTATACGGCCTGGGTTGCCATGATCTCGGTGAGCGGGGTGATCAGCGGTGGGTAGCCGAGCTCGGCGCGGACCTGGACGACGTCGGCCTCCACCTCGGCGAGCCGTCCCAGCGCATTGCGCTCGCGCAGCTCGGCAATCGCGTGGCCCATCGCCGAGGGCGGAAGCAAACCGCGCAGCGCCGAGGTGTCGAGCCGGGCCGCCAGCGGATCGACGACATCGGTGTAATGGACGAGCTCCTGCTCGAGGACCAGCGCAGCGGCTGCGACCCGCTCGAGGTCGAGGCCGCAGTCGACTTCGGTTCCCGCGAACCCGGCAATCAACGCCTCGGCGCCTGGCATCGACGCACCGCCCGCAAGTGGGGACAGAGCGCAGTCGGCTCGGTACGCGCCGGCGAGCGCCGCGGAATGGCAGGCCAGCGCGGCCATCCCCGTTTGCGCGGAGATCGAGACCGCCACCGGCACCCCAGCGGCTTCGCGGATCACCTTGACCGCCCGTGCGGCCGCCGCAGCGCCGAGGACGCCGAGGGGATCGTGGAGGCAGATGGTCGGATACCCGGCGTCGACCAGCCTGCGAGCCACGTCCCCCAATCCTTCAAGGCCGCGACCCGGCACCACGTTGTGGACGATGACCCCTTCGGCCTGCTTGCCGGTCGCCGCGATCGCGATCGAGCATCGCTCCAGGTTGCGGACGTCGTTGAGCGGGTCGTAGCAACGGAAGATGTCGACGCCCGCCTCGGCCGACGCCTCGATGAAGGCATCCACAAGGTCGTCCGAGACCTGGCGGTGCCCCACCAGCGACTGACCGGCGATCAGCGCCAGGAATGGCGTGATCGGTGCAGCGGCCCTGATCGCGCGCAGGCGCTCGAATGGGTCCTCAGCGAGAAATCGCAGCGATGCCTCGAAGGTCGAACCGCCGAAGACATCGAGAGCGGCAAAGCCGCAGTGATCGAGGGTCTCGGCGACCGGCAGGACGTGGCGGAGGCGCAGCCTGCTGACCATGAGCGACTGCTGCCCATGGCGGAGCGACGTCTCCACCAATTCGAGGCGGGGCATGCGGGGCAATTCTAGGGCTACGCCCGGAGCACCCTCCTACTCGAAGTGGAATCCTTCGGGGAGTTGCACTTTGGAGCGCATGCGGGCGCGCTCCTCCTTGATCCGAGCGGCGACGTCCGGGTCGAAGAGACCGATGATCTCGGCGGCGAGGTGCCCGGCGTTTCGCGCGCCCATCGCCCCGACCGCGACGGTTGCAACGGGGATGCCGGGCGGCATCTGCACGATCGAGAGGAGCGAGTCGAACCCCGCGAGCGGCGTCGCGGCGAGCGGCACGCCGATCACCGGCAGCGTGGTCAGCGACGCCAGCACGCCTGGGAGGTGCGCTGCCGCTCCAGCGCCGGCGATGAGCACCCGGAGCCCGCGCTCGGGCGCGGCGAGCGCGTACGCGCGCACGACGTCACCTGCTCGGTGCGCCGACATGACCCCGATCTCCCAGCCGATCCCGTAGCCGTCGAGCACCTCGCCGCAGGTGTTCATCACCGGAAGATCGGACTCGCTCCCGACCACGATCCCGACGCGCACCGGCTCGCTCACGACTGCACGCCGGCGGTGACCGGTCGTCCGATGTCCGTACGCTGCTGCATGCCGTCGAAATGCACGCGCGCAAGATTGCCATACGCGCGTGCGCGGGCGGCCCCGACGTCGGCGCCGAGCGCGGTCACGCAGAGCACGCGGCCGCCTGCGGTCCGCAGCGTGCCGTCCTGGTCGCGCGTTGTTCCCGCGTGAAAACAGAGCACGTCACCGTCGAGCGCATCGGTCCCGGTGATGACGTCACCGCGACGCACGTCGCCGGGGTATCCAGCCGCCGCCGCAACCACGCCGACCGCGGCACCGTGTGCAGCGGCGGCGATACCCGCAGTCACCTCACCGTGCGCGCATGCTGTCAGCACGTCGAGCAGGGACTCGTCAAGCAGCGGCACGACAACCTGTGTCTCCGGGTCGCCGAAGCGAGCGTTGAACTCGAGGACGCGAACCCCGTCGCGCGTGAGCATCAGGCCCGCATAGAGACAGCCGACAAAGGGATGTCCCTGCTCGTGGAGTGCGGCGATGCAGGGATCGAGCACTGTGCGGGTCACCTCCTCGAGGAATGCGCTCGAGGCGACGTCCGGGGGCGGCGCCACGGCACCCATGCCGCCGGTGTTGGGCCCGCGATCGCCGTCGTGGATGCGCTTGTGATCACGGGCCGGCACCAAGGTGCGCACATTGCGACCGTCGCTGAGTCCGAAAACGCTCACCTCGGGTCCATTGAGCATCTCCTCGACGACCACGTGACGGCCCGCCTGGCCGAAGCGAAGCTCGCCGAGGCATTCGTCAAGCGCGCGCTCCGCCTCCTCGAGATTGGCGCAGACCATGACCCCCTTGCCGAGCGCGAGCCCGTCGGCCTTGACCACGCATGCCCCTCCCAGCTCGCCGATGAAGGCCACGAGCTTGGTGCGATCGTCTGCTCCACCCGCGCGCCACCGCGCCGTGGGAATCCCCGCCAACTCCATCACCTGCTTCGCAAACGTCTTGGACGACTCGATTCGCGCGGCTGCGGCCGTCGGACCGAAGACGGACACGCCTCGCTGGATGCATGCGTCGGCCACGCCGGCCGCGGCCGCGGCATCGGGGCCGATGATCACCAGGTCCACCGAGCGTTCCGCCGCAAGACGGGCGACCGCGGGGGCATCGGTGACATCGACGGCGACGTTCTCGGCAATCTCAGCGGTGCCCCCGTTGCCCGGCGCGACGATCACCGCCACATCGGGCGCATCGCGACGGCAGGCCCAGGCCAGCGCATGCTCGCGTCCGCCGGATCCGACGACGAGAACCCGACCTACTCCCATTCGATCGTCGACGGCGGTTTGCTCGAGATGTCGTAGACGACCCGGTTGATGCCCGGGACCTCGTTGACGATGCGCCGGCTGATCAGTCCCAGCACGTCGTAGGGGACTCGCGCCCAGTCAGCGGTCATGCCATCCTCGCTCTCGACGATGCGCACCGCGACGACGTTCCCATAGGTGCGGAAGTCGCCCATCACGCCCACCGACGAGATCGGCGTCAGGATCGCAAACGACTGCCACACCTTGCGGTAGAGGCCGCTGCGTTTGATCTCGTCGATCACCACCCAGTCGGCGGCGCGGAGCGTCTCGAGGCGCTCACGGGTCACCGCCCCGATGATGCGGATGGCAAGACCGGGACCCGGAAACGGCTGGCGGAACACCATGTCCTCCGGCAGCCCGAGCGCGAGTCCGACGTTGCGCACCTCGTCCTTGAACAGGTAGCGCAGCGGCTCGACGAGCTCGAAGCGGAGATTCTCGGGGAGCCCGCCCACGTTGTGGTGCGTCTTGATCTTGTTGGCGTTGTGGGTGTCGTGTGATGTCGACTCGATGACGTCTGGGTAGAGCGTCCCCTGGGCAAGGAAATCGATCGATCCCAGTCGCGTCGCTTGCTCCTCGAAGACGCGGATGAACGTGGCCCCGATCCGGCGGCGTTTCTCCTCGGGGTCGACCACGCCGGCGAGGGCGTCGAGAAACTGGTCGGTGGCGTCGACGTGGACGAGACTGATGTGGCGCTGCGTCCGCATCACGTCGATGACGCGGTCGCCCTCGGCACGCCGGAGCAGGCCGTTGTCGACGAAGACGCAGGTGAGCTGGTCACCGACGGCGCGATGCACGAGCGTCGCGGCCACCGCCGAGTCCACACCTCCGCTGAGCGCGCAGATCACCTTGCCGTCGCCGATCTGACGCCGGAGCGCGCTGATCGTCATCTCGATGAACGATGCGGCCTCCCAGGTGCCTGCGCATGCGCAGACGTCAAAGAGGAAGTTGCGCAGGATGTCGCGTCCCAGGGGTGTGTGCGCGACCTCGGGATGGAACTGGATCCCGTAGCGCTTGCCAGGCCCGATGAAGGCTGCACAGGCCGAGTTGAGGGAGTGGGCAATCGGACGGAAGCCCGGGGGGAGCGCGGTGACGACGTCACCGTGCGACATCCAGACCGCAAGCTCCGCGGGCAGCTTCGCGAACAGCCCGGCGGCCTCGTCGACAGTCACGGACGCGTGTCCATACTCCCGGCGTTCTGCGGGAGCGACCCCACCACCGAGGTCGACCGCGAGCAGATCCATCCCATAGCAGATGCCGAGAATCGGGATGTCGAGCTCGTACACCGCCGGGTCGGGATGGGGTGCACCGGCTTCGAACACCGATGCAGGACCTCCGCTGAAGATGAGGCCGCGCGGATTGCGGCTGCGGATCTCGTCAGCGCTGATCGTGCCAGGCACCAGTTCGCAGTACACCTTGGCCTCGCGCACCCGTCGCGCGATCAGCTGCGAGTACTGGCTTCCGAAATCGAGGACGAGGACGGTGTCCTGAGCGATCTGCACAGGCGTGCGCGCCACCGCGCCTGCGTCAGTCGCGACCGTCATCGCTGTCCGTCCACCCCGAGCACTACACCCCCATCCCGACACGCTGTTCACGCTGCTGCACCTTTCCCTCGGTCTTGATCGAGGGCGCGATCACCATCTCGGTTTCCTGGAACTCGGCGATGTTCCGTGCGCCGCAGACACCCATCGCCGTCTTCAGCGCACCGACGAGGTTCATGCTCCCGTCGTCGACGTGGGCCGGACCGAAGAGGATCTCGCGGAGTGTTCCCTTGATACCGGTGCGAATGCGCGTTCCACGTGGCAGGTTCGGATCCGGAGTCGCCATGCCCCAATGGTTGCCATGCCCTGCGGCTTCCGCCGACGCCGCGAAGATCGAGCCGATCATCACTGCATCCGCACCACTCGCAAAGGCCTTCGCGACGTCGCCCCCGAGCCGCATGCCGCCGTCCGTGATGATCGCGACCCGCTCGCCACTGCGGCGGAAGTGGTCGTCGCGAGCGGCCGCGCAGTCGCTCGTGGCCGTGACCTGAGGCACGCCCACGCCGAGCACCGCACGGGTGGTGCACGCGGCACCCGGGCCGACGCCGACGAGCAGTCCTTTGATGCCCGTGTCCATCAGCTCAAGGGCAGTGGCGTAGTCGACGCAGTTGCCGGCAACCACCGGGATGTCGACAGAGTGGGTCAGCTCCGAGAACGACAGATGCTTGTACGACTTGCTGACGTGGCGGGCTGTGAGCACGGTCCCCTGCACCACCAGCATGTGCGCTCCCGCTTCCTGGACGATCGGCGCCCGGCGCTCCGCGTGCGCAGGAACCGTGGAGACCGCGCAGGGCACCCCTGCACTGGTGATCTCCTCGATTCGCTGGCCGATGAGCCCGTCCTGCACGGGCGCTGTGTAGATCTTTTGCAGCAGTGTGTTGATCTGATCCGGCGGGGAGTCGGCGATAGCGGCCAGCACCTCGGCCGGATCCTCATACCGCGTCTGGACACCGTCGAGATTGAGCACCGCAAGCCCACCCAAACGGCCCATCTCCACCGCGAAGTGGGTGTCCACGACACCGTCCATGGCGGCGGCGAGGAAGGGAATCTCCAGCGTCGTCCCGTTCACCGCAAAGGAGACGTCGATTTCGGCCGGGTTCACGGTCACGCGACCAGGGACAAGTGCAACCTCATCGAACCCATAGGCGCGCCGGGCACGCTTGCCTCTGCCCAACTCGAACTCCATCTGGGGATTCTACAGGAGTGATGGGTGACTCCGGCCTCGGGATCGCACCATCTTGTGGAGTTCAACCAGGGCATCCACCACATCTGGTGGTCACCTCTCCGTGGCCCGGCGTGAGGTGCAGACTCGACACGCCGGCGACCCTAGGGATAGATTCCTCGAACCTTGGTTGCCTCGGCGACCTTGGTCACCGCGATCCGAAAAGCAGCGTCGCGCAGCGTGATCCCATGAGAGAGCGCCTCACCGTGCACCTGTTGATAACTCCGGGTCATCACCTCGCGAAGGCGGGAGTTCACCTCGCCCGAGCCCCAGAAGTAGGCCTGGATGTCCTGCACCCATTCGAAATAGGAGACGACCACGCCGCCGGCATTGGCAAGGATGTCCGGGAGGATCAGGACGCCGCGGGCATCCAGCTCCGCGTCCGCCTCATAGGTGATCGGAGCGTTCGCACCTTCCGCGATCACCTTTGCGCGCACACGGCCGGCATTTCGCTCGCCGATCTGAGCCTCGAGCGCAGCTGGGACGAGCACCTCGACGTCGAGGGTGAGCAGCTCTTCGCGGTCGATCTGTTCGGCACCACCGTAGTCGGTGAAGTGGCCGCCCTCTTCCTTCAGGTGGCGCAACGCGGTCAGATCGAGTCCGTCGGCGCGGTAGAGGCTGCACGTGCTGTCCGACACCGCGACGACCGTCATGCCCTCCGCGGAGAGCAGTTCCGCAGACACGCCGCCGACCTTGCCGAAGCCCTGGATTGCGACACGCGCACCGGACGGATCCATCCCGGCGTCACGCATCGCGAGCACGGTGACCATGGTGAGTCCGCGCCCCGGCCCGGTGAAGCGGCCTTCGGAACCACCGATCGCCTGAGGCTTGCCGGTGACCGACGCGGGTACCGAGAATCCCGCGTGCATCGACAGCGTGTCCATGATCCACGCCATCACCTGCGGCCCCGTGCCGAGGTCGGGAGCGGGAATGTCGCGATCCGGACCAACGATGAGCGAGATCTCCGTCGTGAACCGCCGTGTCAGCCGTTCCAGCTCGGTGAGGCTCAGCAGATGCGGATCGCAGACCACGCCGCCTTTCGAGCCGCCAAACGGAACGTCGACGACCGCGGTCTTCCAGGTCATGTACATCGCCAGGGCTCGGGCGTCATCGAGCGTCATCGCCGGGTGGAAACGCAGTCCGCCCTTTGCCGGTCCGCGGGCGATGTTGTGCTGTACGCGAAAGCCGGTGAAGACGCGGAATGAGCCGTCGTCCATCTCCACCGGGAAATGCACCACAAGCTCGCGTTTGACTTCGCGCAGCACCGCTCGAAGGGAGTCTTCCAACCCTACGGCGTCGGCGGTGGCGTCGAACTGCCGCTGAGCAATGCTCAGGGCGGAGCGCTCATTGGTCCCGGACATGCGCAGGCCGCACTATACGCAACAAGCCAGCGGTTTAGGTCAGTCCGCAGCGCCCGGATTAGCACTCCGACGCGACATGTAGTTGCCTGCCCTGGCAGCAACGCGATGCGCAATCATTGACAATCGCGATCACAACCAGCATGCTATGCCGGAACGACTAGGAGGTTTTGGACACCTCCTGTCACAAACAACAAGGAGGCCCATAGGATATGGCCAGGACCAGACGTAGGAGAGGCGGCGTCGAGAAGGCCGTCAAACGCACCGTGAGGCGCGTAGGGACGACCGCTCGCCGTCGCGCACCCGCCGCTGGTGGCGATCTCGTGAAGGCGGTGCAGAACCTCGTGAAGGCGTTGCCCGTCGGCGAGTTGGAGAAGCAACTCGCGGGCCTTGAGAAGACCGTCGCGCGGCTCGAAGTGAGCCTGCGTGGTGCAGCCAAGCGTGCATCGACCGCGGTCCGCGGGACCAAACGCGCAACTGCCAAACGCGCAACTGCCAAACGCGCAACCGCAAAACGCGGCACCGCGAAGCGGGCGACCGCCAAGCGGGCAACCGCGAAGCGCGCAACCGCCAAGCGGGCGACCGCTAAGCGGGCCGGCGCCAAGAAGACCACGGCTCGCAAGACCACGGCTCGCAAGCCCGCAGCACGCAAGACCACGGCTCGCAAGACCACGGCTCGCAAGACCACGGCCCGCAAGCCCGCAGCGCGCAAGACCACGGCCCGTAAGACCACCGCGCGCAAGACCACGGCCCGTAAGACCACCGTGCGCAAGACCACGGCTCGCAAGCCGGCCGCTGCGCGCAAGACCACGGCCCGCAAGACCACGGCGCGTAAGACCACCGCGCGCAAGCCCGCAGCTGCTCGCAAGACCACTGCGCGCAAGCCGGTGACCCGCCGTCGCGTGGTTCGGGCAGTCGCCGCGGCGCCTGCGCCGGCACCCGCCACCACGACACCGAGCTGAGGCGCACAGCCCCGGCAATCACGCTTTAAGTAGTTGGATGGGGCCCCCGGCAGGTGCCGGGGGCCTTCTTCATGTCATTCCACCTGGCTGACACGGGATCGCGCGATGATCCGCTCAGGTGGCGAGGACGCGAGCCAGCACGGCGGCAGCGCGCTCAGCTTGAGCAGTGTCCACGTTCAGATGAGTCACGCAGCGGAGCGTGCGCGGGCCCATCGCGCTGACCAGCACGTTCTGCTCGCGCATCCGAGACGCAAGCTCCGCCGCGGGTGCCTGCGTGTCGAACGTGACGATGTTCGTGGGCACGGCGGGACGGCGCAGGGTCGCGCCGGGACTCCCGCCAACCGCTTCGGCGATGATCCTCGCATTCTCGTGATCCTGAGTCAGCCGCGCAAGGTTGTGATCGAGGGCGTAGAGACCGGCCGCGGCGATGATTCCCGCCTGGCGCATGCCGCCGCCGAGACGCTTGCGCCACCGTCGGACCAACTCCATCGTGACTGTGTCGCCTGACACCACGGACCCCACCGGTGCACCGAGACCCTTGCTGATGCAGACCGTGACGGTGTCGCAGTCCTTCACAAGTGCGGCCGGTGTCACGCTCAACGCCGCGGCCGCGTTGAAGAGCCGAGCTCCATCGCAATGCACCCGGAGTCCCAGGCGGTGCGCTTCGCTCGCTGCGGCATGAATCCGCGTCGTGTCGATGGCGCCGCCCCCGCGACGGTTGTGCGTGTTCTCGATGCAGAGGAGGGTTGAGACGGGCTGATGGACGTCCGGTGGGCGGACCGCCGCCGCGACGGACTCGGCATCGGGGATGCCGTCGACGCTCTCCAGAACCCGGAGCTGAACGCCGGCGATAAGCGCCGCCCCACCAACCTCGTACATGAAGAGATGCGCCTCGGCATCGGCGATGACCTCATCGCCGGGGTGCGTCTGCGCAGCGACGCACGCCAGGTTGCCCATCGTGCCGCTCGGGACGAACACGCCCGCTTCCTTCCCGAGCCTGCGCGCGATGTCGTCCTCGAGGCGGCGCACAGTCGGGTCCTCGCCCCACACGTCGTCACCAACCTCGGCGTGCGCCATGGCGTAACGCATTCCCTCGTCGGGAACGGTCAGCGTGTCACTCCGTAGGTCGACGCTGTCCGGTGCCGGCATTGCTCTCGTTTCGGGTCACGTGTGCATCGTGACGCAATGACGCCACGGCGCGCGACGACGAGGCGCCTCGGACGGCGGCGGCCATGCAGGTCCGATCGCGTCCCGACCGTTTCGCTTCGTAGAGCGCCTCGTCGGCGAGGCCGAACAGATCTGTCGCGCTGTCAGTATCCTCGGGATAGGCCGCCACGCCGACGCTGACGCTCAGACGCACCGGGGGACGGCCGGACAGGTGGACGTCGGTGTTGGCAACGGCGCGACGGATCTTCTCCGCAACCAGGAACGCCTCTCGTGCCGAGGTGTTCGGCATCAGCACGACGAACTCCTCGCCGCCGTAGCGCGCGCTCAGATCCGCGCGACGGACGTTGCTGACGACGGTCTCGGCGAACGTCGACAGTGCCACGTCACCCGCGTGATGGCCATGGGTGTCGTTCAGCGCTTTGAAGTGGTCGATGTCGAGCATGAGGATCGCGAGCGGTGCGCCCATCCGCTCGGCGAGCGCCGCCTGCTGGCCGAGTGAATCGATGAGGAAGCGATGGTTGTAGAGACCGGTGAGGTCATCGACACTCGCCTGGCGCTGCACCACCGCGAGAAACCGGTAGCGCTCCAGCGCCAGCGAGACCTGCTCCGCCGTCGATGCCACGAGGTCGGAGTCGCCACTGGTGAAGGCGCTGTCATGACCTGCGACTGCAAGGACCCCATACACGTGCTGCCCGAGACGGAGCGGCGCAACACAGAACTCTCGGACGCCGAGGCTCGCCTCGGGCGCGGCCGATGTCGCCCCCAGCGTGATGGCTCCGAGACCGCGGTGGCGATATCCCTCGCCAAGTGGTCCATGACCCTCGAGGAAACCGTCCACGGTGATACGACGGCCGCCGTCACAGACCGCGAACGGATCGCTCATGTCCGATCCGTTGACCACGATCAACGCCAAATCCACATCCATCGATCGGCGCAGCTCCGCGCAGACGTTGGCGAGCGCCGCTTCGAGCGGCTGCGCGAGGCTGAGCTCCATGGCGACCGTTGCTCGACACGCGGTGATCCGCATGGTCGAGCGCACCTGCATGCGCATCGCTTCGAAACTGGCGCCGAGCCTGCCGATCTCATCGATGGATCCGGTGTGGACCGGCCGCTCGAAATCACCGCGTCCCAGAGCTGCCACCGCATTGTCGAGACGCTGCAGCGGGCGGCGCAGGTCGACCTGCACCACGACCACGATGAACAGCATCGCGACCAGGATCACCACGAGCAGCAGCAGTATCGACTGCCACCCCACCGGTTGACCCGAGAATGGGGCCGCTGCAGCAAGGGTCAGCCCAGCGCCGATCGGGATCGCCGCAACGGCGAACTGGCGTGATTCGAGCGAGACGATTCCCGGTTGCGTGGGAATCGCGCCGGCGAGCGCCGGGGGCAGCGACGCCGCCCGTCCCGCGATGGTGAGCGTCCGGCCCTCGCGGATGAGCAGGACTCCGACGGGAGCCGCGGTCGTCGCGATGTTGCGATCGATGACATCGATGAAGGCCGCCGTCAGCGGACGGGCGACAAACGCGGTCGCTGTGGTTCCGGGGACACGCGATGCGGCAACGATCCATGGACCGCCACCCGCCGTCGTTGCGGTGGTCGCTCCCGCCAACCCGGCGCTCGCCAGGCTCACCGCCAGCGCACCTCCGAGTCGAGTCGACCCGCGCACGGCGACAATGCCGCCGCCACCCTGGACCACGCCGAGCACATCGTCGGTGCCGATCACGGAGGTGTCCTCAACCAGCGTCGCTTCGACCGCGCTGGTGGAAGTGGTGTCGCCGCCCGCGGCGATCTGCCGCCCCACGTCGGCGATGAAGGTCGCCAGCGACGCACGCTGGCCGTCGATGAGATTGGCGGCGATCGACACGGTCTGAGCGATGCTGGTCTCAGCCTGGGCGCGCGCACTCGCGGCGGCGAGCATCAGGGGCACCACCGCGATCGTGGCTCCGGCGACGAAAATCACCGCGGCGAATTTGAGCGAAAACGATGCACCTCGCCAGATGGCGCGAAACCAGCGAACCCCTCGCATCGCCCTTCCTCAGTCCGAGCGACGAACCAGAACGAGGGACGCCACTGCGATGGTCGCGGCCACGAGCATCGACGACAGCGCGATGGTGTAGACACCGCCCGGGAGCACTGCGGCTGCGCTCACCGGCGGTCCGGCGGGAGGGATGCTCAGCGCCGGCGGCGCGAGCACCGGCGGGCGCGGTCCTGCAGCCGGCTCCGGACCGCGAGACGGCGTCTGCGTCGTCAACTCAGCCGGTGGTGACGAGCCCTTGGGGTATGGAGTCGCCCCTGGAGGGCGCGCCGGCGGTGAGGGCGCCGGGGTCGCGATCGCGGCCGGCGGCGAGGGCGACGGAACGCAGCGGCGGTCATCCCCGTCCCGATCGTGGTCCCGTTCCTCGTCTCGGGCACCATCGCGATCATCAGCCCGGCGGTCTTTGCAATCGCGATCGGAGTCACCATCTCTGTCCTGGAACACAGACAGGGTGGCATCGTGACCGTGCGACGCCGCCTCGATACCGGCTGCCGACACGTCCGTGGAAGCGAACAGGATTGAGAACAGCGACGCGCCGACCAGCAGCTTCACCAGGACGCGTCGGATCTGCAAGTCACCTCCGCGACGATGCTACGGCTGCGTTCGGTGGGACTTGTGAACGAAATGTGACACTTTTCAGGTGCCCGTCATCGTCATCAATTTCATCGACGGTGAGATCGCTCTCGCTGAGACTTCGGAGATCACGTTTGATCTCGCGATCCTCGACGCGGAGCTGCGGTCGATCAACCAGAACAGCGAGCGCGGGCTCTTTCCGGTCAGCGCCATCCGGCAGATCCTCGTGGGCGACCCGGAACCGGCTCCTCCGGAGGCCGAGGTGGCCACCTGGGATCGCGCGGCATTTCATTTCATCGACGGGTTGGTGATTCGCGCGTCGATTCGGTCCGATGCGCATCTCGGCCGCTATGGCGGGGTCTGGCGGATCGTCGAGCCCGGCTCCACCGAGTTGCGCACCATCGCAGTCCCGTACGCAGCCCTGAAAGGCGTCTACCAGATCCGCCAGTGGGACAGCCGTCCCGCCAGCGAACGCGACCCGCACGCCGAGCTCGATCAGCTCGCCCGTGTCCTCGCGGAGCGCGAGCGCACCATCGCCGGAGGCGGCACCGTACCGACCCGACGCCCGCTGCTGTCGCGGTTGAGACGCCCGCCCGGTTCCGCCTGATCTCGGACCTGTCGCGCGTCTGTCGACATCCCTGAGCGGCCGAGGACCTCGTGCTACCGTCCCCGCTGTGACCACCACGCTGGTGCGTGGCGAGCCCGAGGTCAGCGACGCTCCCCCTTCGCTGACGAGCCGCCTCCTCACCCCCAAAACGATCGCGTCCCTCGGCATCGCCGTCGTCATCGTCGGCGTGGCAGTGTGGCGCGCGCCCATCGACTGGAGCGCGGCCTGGGACAACATCCGCCACGCCAATCCGTTCCTCTATCTCGGTGCGCTCGCGGTCTACTACGTATCGTTCGGGCTCCGTTCGCTCCGCTGGCACGTGCTCCTCGAGAACGCGGGGGAGAAGCGCACATCCGGATCTCTCATCGGCATCGTGATCACGTCGTTCTTCATCAACTGCGTGGTGCCGGCGAAGATGGGCGACATCTATCGCGGCTACCTGGCCAAGCAGAAGCTCGACATCCCGGTCAGCAAGGCACTCGGCACCATCATCGCCGAGCAACTCATCGACCTCATCGTGCTCATGTCGCTGCTCCTCGCGGCGGGTGCGGTGGTCTTCCGCACCAAGGCACCGGGCATCCTCGTCCCGTACGTCGTCATCGGCGTCGTCGTCTGCCTCGCCGGTGTCGGAGTCATCCTGGTGATGCGGGCCGGCCGCGGTCAGCGAGTCCTCCGCCACCTGCCTGAAGCGGTCTTCCACAGGTACGAGAGCCTCCGCGTCGGTACCGTCGACTCATTTGCGCGGCTCCCGACGCTGCTCGTCCTCACCGTGCTGGTGTGGATGGCCGAGGGGGCGCGCCTCGGGTTGGTTGTGTTCTCACTGCACCTCGTCGGTGTCCATCTCGGCCCGTCGCAGTTCCTGCTCATCGCGCTGGTCGCTGCACTGCTCACCACCGTGCCATTCCTCCCGGGTGGCCTGGGATTGGTGGAGGCCGGCATGATCGGCGTGCTCATCACTGTCGGCGGCGTCACCAACTCCGCAGCGGCCTCGATCACCCTGCTCGACCGGAGCATCAGCTACGGCAGCCTGATCGTCATCGGCTTCGTGATCTTCGTCCTCACCCACCTGCACGTTCCGAAGGCACACAGGGTCGCAACAGAGGGGTGAGAGCGCTCGTCACCGGCGGGGCCGGCTTCATCGGTTCGCAGATCACCGACGCGCTGATTGGCGCCGGTCATCAGGTCACCGTCATCGACGACCTCTCGCGTGGACGGCGTGAGCAGGTGCATCCTGGCGCGACGTTCGTCGAGCTGGACATCACCTCGCCCCGGCTCGGGAGTGCGTTTGCCGATGCACGCGCCGACGTGGTGTTTCACGCAGCCGCACAGATCGATGTCCGCGCATCGGTGCGCGACCCACTCCACGATGCCGACGTCAACGTGGTCGGCACCGTGAACGTCCTTCGCGCGGCGGTTGACGCCGGAGCCCGGCGGGTGGTGTTCTCCTCGAGTGGCGGGGCGATCTATGGCGACGCGGACGTCATCCCGACGCCTGAGGATCAGCCGTGCCTCCCCGAGTCTCCATACGGCACCGCGAAACTGTGTGCCGAAGCATACGGCGGCACATTCAGCCGTCAGGCGGGACTCGAGTTCGTTGCCCTCCGATACGCCAACGTGTATGGGCCGCGTCAGGACCCCAACGGTGAAGCCGGTGTCGTGGGCATCTTCGCGATCGGGTTGGTGCGCGGCGAGCCGGTGGTGATCAACGGCGATGGCACGCAAACTCGTGACTACGTGCACGTCCACGACGTGGTGCGCGCCAACCTTGCGGCGGTTGACGGTCCGGCCGGCGTCTACAACATCGGCACCGGCGTCGAGACTGACGTGAACACCCTGTACCGCATGCTTGCTGATGCAGCCGGTGTGCGCGCGGATGCCGGGCACGGTCCCGCGAAACCCGGTGAACAGCGCCGTTCCTGCCTCGATACCACCGGCACGCGTGAGCGTCTGGGCTGGAGTGCGACCATCGGATTCGACGAAGGCGTGCGGTCCACGCTCGAGTACTTCCGAACGGCGACTTAGCCGTCGAGCTGCGAGCTGGCACGCGCGAGGTGGGCTGAGCCCCTGCTGCGCAGTGCGGTCCCGGCGTCACGGAGCGCCTCATCGATCGCGTAACGGGGTGCTTCCGCCAGTCGCGCCGACCACGTCAGCTCGTCAACGCCCAGCTCGAGCGCGGCCCGAGCCTCGTCCAGGGCAGGTTCCACCGGCACCCCGGCGATTCGCTCCAGCGCCTGCGCGCACCCGTCCAGCCGCCGCCTGATGGCGTGCGGCGCGCTGGCATCGTCACCCGAACCGGGGGTGCCGTCGAGCGCCGTCGCCGCCTCGTTCGCGGTCTCGAGCACCGCCACGAGCACGGCGCGCGGGTCCTCCTCCGTGGTTGCGCCGGATCCCATCATCCGGTAGGCCCCGAACAGGAACAGCACCACCACCAGCGCGGCGATGATGTAGATCGCCGTCACGGCCGGTCCCCGGCGACTACTTGTAGCGGAAGGTGATCCGCCCGCGCGAGAGATCGTACGGGCTCAGCTCGACCCGAACCCGATCTCCGATGAGGATGCGGATGTAGAACTTGCGCATCTTCCCCGACGTGTAGGCGAGGACATCCTGACCCGTCTGCAAGCGCACCTTGAACATCGCGTTGGGCAACGGCTCGACAACCGTCGCATCCATCTCGATGGTCTCTTCCTTGACGTCGACCTGGGCGGTGCCGTCGGTGACGTCCCGTCGACGGACGGGACCGCGCCGGCGGGTACCGCCGGGACGGGGTGGGCGTCGTGCCAAACAGGGTCTCCTCGAAGCTGATCGGGCGGTTGGCGAGCGTATCACGGAGCCGTTCCCTGGTAACGTCATCTCGATGGCGGCCCAAGATCGATCCCCGTTCCTTGACGCGTTGCGCGAGCGCGTGCTCGTTTTCGACGGCGCGATGGGCACCAGCCTGCAGTCGGAAAACCCGGGTATCGACGATTTCGGCGGTGCCCGGCTGGAAGGCTGGATGGACGGCCTCGTGATCCATGCGCCGCAGATCGTGGAACGCGTGCATCGCAGTTTCCTCGACGCCGGCTGCGACGTCATCGAAACCTCCACCTTCCAGGCAACGCGCCCTCGTCTCGAGGAGTGGGGACAGGCTGACGTCACCCGGGATCTGAATGTGTCGGCCGCGCGCCTTGCCCGCAACATCGCGGACGAATATGCTGCCGACGGCCGGCCGCGCTTCGTCGCCGGGAGCATGGGTCCGACCGGGTTCCTTCCGGCGTCGAGTGATCCGGCGATGAGCCGCCTCGGGTTCGCAGACCTGGTTCCGGCGTACCAGGAGCAGGCCGAAGCACTCATCGAGGGCGGAGCGGACCTGCTGATCATCGAGACGCAGCAGGACATTCTCGAGACGAAAGCCGCCATCTTCGGGGCGCGTGCAGCAGCGGCGGCGGCCGGTCGAGCGGTGCCGATCATGACGACGGTGTCGCTCGACGTCACCGGCCGGATGCTGCTGGGAACCGACGCCGCGGCGGTGCTCGCAATTCTCGAGTCCCTGCAGGTCGACGTCATCGGGTTCAACTGCTCGACGGGTCCCGAGCACATGCGCGAACCCATCCGCTACATCACGTCGCACACCTCGCTCCCCGTCGCGTGCATTCCCAACGCGGGGTTGCCCATCAACGTCGAGGGTCGCGCGCACTATCCGCTGGAACCGAAACCGATGGCGACGGAGCTCGCGAGCTTTGTCAGCGAGTACGGTGTCAGCGTCGTCGGCGGTTGTTGCGGATCGACACCGGACCACATTCGCGAGCTGGTCGAGCACGTCGGCGCAGCGTCGCGAGCTCGCGTGACACCGGACCTCGAGCCGCGCCTGGCGAGCAGCATGCACGCCATCGACCTGCGCCAGCAGCCCGCCCCCTTGCTCATCGGTGAGCGGGTCAACGCTCAGGGATCGCGCGCGATCAAGCGTCTCCTCCTGGCCGACGACTACGACGGCATCCTCGGCATCGCTCGCACGCAGGTGGAAGGTGGCGCCCATGCACTCGACCTGTGCGTCGCGGTCACCGAGCGCAGCGATGAGGCCGAGCAGATGCGGACGATCGTCAGGACGCTGCAGATGAGCATCGACGCGCCCCTGGTGATCGACAGCACCGACGCCGACGTCATCAAGGCGGCCCTCGAGGTGTATCCGGGTCGCGGCATCGTCAACAGCGTCAATCTCGAGAACGGCCGGGTCCGTTGCGATGCCGTGCTGCCGTCGGTGCGCGACCACGGCGCCTGCGTGATCGCGTTGACGATCGACGAGCAGGGCATGGCGCGCACGGCGGAACGCAAGCTCGAGGTCGCACGCCGGATTCACGACCTGGCGCGTGACGACTTTGGGCTGGCTCCGGACCAGCTGATCTTCGATGCGCTCACGTTCACCCTGGCAACCGGTGAAGCCGAATGGATCAACTCGGCGCACGAGACCATCGAGGGCATCCGCGCCATCAAACGGGAGTTGCCCGGCGTGCTCACCGTCCTGGGTGTGTCCAACGTCTCATTCGGCCTTGCGCCGCACACGCGGCCGGTGCTGAACAGCGTTTTCCTGCACCACTGCGTCCTCGCCGGACTCGACGCCGCGATCATCAACCCGACACACGTCGTCCCCTATGGAGAGATCGATCCGCAGGCTCGTCGCCTCGCCGAGGAGCTGGTCTTCAACAGGACACCGGACGCGCTGACGCGGTTCATCGCGCATTTCGATGACGGTGCTTCGACGGGTGGCGCGGGCCTCTCGGAGACCGCGGATCCCTATGAGGGAATGTCAACCGTGGAGCGCATCCACGCGCAGATCCTCCACCGGCGCAAGGATGGCATCGAGGAGCAGATCGACCTGGCATTGCGCGAGCTCGATGCGGTCACGGTGCTCAACACCGTGCTCCTGCCGGCGATGAAGGATGTCGGTGACCGGTTCGGTTCCGGCGAGCTCATCCTGCCCTTCGTGCTGCAGAGCGCCGAAGTGATGAAGCGAGCCGTAGCGCACCTCGAACAATACCTCGAGAAGCGTGAGGGATACACCAAGGGAAAGGTCGTGCTCGCGACCGTGTATGGCGATGTGCACGACATCGGCAAGAACCTCGTCAACACCATCCTCAGCAACAACGGCTACACCGTGTTCGACCTCGGCAAACAGGTGCCTCTCAACACCATCATCGACAAGGCGCTCGAGGTCGACGCCGACGCCATCGGACTCTCGGCGCTGCTGGTGAGCACCAGCAAGCAGATGCCCGCGTGCGTCAAGGAGCTCGACGAACGTGGCCTCAGCTATCCACTGATCATCGGTGGTGCGGCGATCAACCGCGGATTCGGTAGGCGCATCCTCTACATTGATCAGGAGCGTGCGTACGAGCCCGGAGTCTTCTACTGCAAGGACGCATTCGAAGGTCTGGAGACCATTGATCAGCTGCTCGACCCGGACCGTCACGACGCGCTGGTGACCCGTGTCCATGACGAAGCGCGCGTGCACCGCGTGCGTGAGCGCGAAAAGCTCGACCGTCGCAACGCCGCAGCCGCCGGAGCTGCCGCTGTGCTCGAGCGAAGCACCGTCCGGCGCAACGCTCCGATTCCGACGGTGCCGTTCTGGGGCTCGCGCGTACTTCGCGACATTCCCATCTGGGACGTCTACCCGTTCATCGATCGCAACTCCCTGTACAAGATGAGCTGGCAGTTCCGCGGTGTCCACGATCCCGTCAAGTGGGACGAGCTGCTGCGCAGCGAGCTCGAGCCGCGTCTCCAGCGATCCATGGAGGAGGCGGTGCGCGATGGCTGGCTCCAGCTCGAAGCGGTCTATGGATACTGGCCGGCGCTCGCCGACGGCGAGACCGTGATCGTCTACGACCCGGGCGACATCGACGCCGAGCTCGGACGTTTCACATTCCCGCGCCAGTCCGAACAGCATCGGCTCTGCCTCGCGGACTACATACGGCCCGCCGAGGATGCCGCCGACGGCGAGCGCGACGTCATCGCACTCCAGGTCGTGACCACGGGGCCAGGCGCATCGGAGCTCTCCAATCGCCTGCAGGTCGACGGCTCGTACGACGACATGCTTCGCATCCACGGCTTCGCCACCCAGATGGCGGAAGCGACGGCGGAGTACGTCCACCACCGCATCCGCCGCGAGCTGCGCCTCGGCGAGGACCAGGGGCGGCGCTACTCATGGGGCTATCCGTCCTGCCCCGACCTCGAAGACCATGAGACCTTGATGCGAATCGTCCCGGCGTCCGAGATCGGAGTGGCACTCACCGAGGGGTATCAGTTCGTGCCCGAGCAATCAACCGGCGCCATCGTGATGCACCACCCCGAGGCGAGGTACTTCGCCGTGTACGGCGGGGCTCCCGTCGAGGAAGACGCGCCGGGGGCTCCGGAGCCCGTGCTGACAACCGTGGGCGCCTGAGCCGGGAACGCGCAGCCGCACCCCTACTCGACGTAGCGCCGGATCCGATCGTCCTCCTCACCGTGCTCCGCCTGATAGAGCCCGCACGACTCGGGCTCGGAGACGCACGGCGGCACGGGATGACGGCCGGTGAACTTGTGAGTCCGGCGGTCGACGTGGCAGTCAGCCTTGTAGCGGGTGAGCAGACCGAACGGCCCGGCGCTTTCCTTGATGATCTGCTCGAGATACTGGCAGCGGCGACCGCGCGGGCGAGCCGGCGCCGACTGGCGCTGCGGCTCCGGCCGGCCACGAGACGGCGGCGGTGGTTCTGCTCGCATCGACCCCCCGAGTGTAGAACTCCTTACGGGGCGAGCATCGACTGGATGCGCGAGGCGAGTTCCTTGATCTTGAAGGGCTTCGCGAGCGTCTGGACGTTCCCGTACGCCTCGAGCTTGGGGGCGGTGGACGCGTTCACCAGAGCGCTGACCACCAGCACCTTCGGATCGCTGCCGTGATCGGAGCGGATGCGCTCAAGGACCTGGGTCCCGGAGAGGTCGCCGGGGAGCATCAGGTCCAGCAGGACGAGGTCCGGCTGGAACTCGACGAAGGCAGCAAGTCCCTCATCGCCGCTCTTCGCCACCTTCACCTCGTAGCCCTCCATCGTGCAGAGCAGGGATTCGATGTCGGCGAGCGCGTAATAGTCCTCGATGATCAGGACTTTCTTCATGGCGGTACTCGTCGCTGGGCTCATGTGGGGTTCCGGCCGAATATAGCATGGGCATTTCGGGCGTCCCTCGGGGGTGTGACCAACCCGTCACCCTGCAGCGCACCAACGGCACAGCGGCGCCACAGCGGCAGGTTGGAAGTCAGATCGAACGGTCGATCAGCGTCCCGGTGCCGAGACCACCCCCGCAGCACATCGTCTGCAGACCGTACCTGCCGTCGCGCCGCTCCAGCTCGTGGAGCATCGTGGTCATGAGGCGCGCGCCGCTGGCCCCGAGTGGGTGCCCCAGGGCGATGGCGCCACCGTTGACGTTGACTCGATCCATGTCCGGATGGTGCTCCTGCGCCCACGCAAGCACCACCGGCGCGAACGCCTCGTTTACCTCGAAGAGGTCGATGTCGCGGATCTTCAGACCGGACCTCTCCAGCAGCTTTGTGGTCGCCGGGATCGGTCCGGTGAGCATCGTCACGGGGTCGACGCCGACGACGGCCTGGGCTGCGATGCGGGCGCGCGGGGTGATTCCGAGCGCCATGGCGCGCTCCAGCGACATCAGCAGAACGGCCGCTGCCCCATCGGTGATCTGCGAGCTGTTGCCGGCATGCAGGATGCCGTCCGGCTTGAACGCGGGGGGCAGGGCGGCGAGCAACTCGGCCGTGGTGTCCGGACGGATGCCCTGGTCCTGACTGATCACCCTGCCGTCGCCGTTGGCGCCGACAACCACGGGAGCGATCTCGCGGTCGAACCGGCCGTTGGCCTGAGCCTCGCCGGCACGCTGCTGCGACCGTGCCGCGAATTCGTCGGCCTGCTCGCGGGTGATGTGCCACATCTGCGCGATCATCTCGGCGGAGAGCCCCTGGGGCACGAGGTCGTAGACCTCGAGCAGCTCGGGAGGGAAGGGCGTTCCTGGACCCTGAAGAACTGTCGTTCCCATCGGCACCCGGCTCATGCTCTCGACGCCGGCGGCGATGGTGATGTCGCACACGCCTGACTGGATGAGGTTGGCGGCAAAGAGGATCGCCTGCTGCGACGAGCCGCACTGACGGTCGACGGTGGTGGCGGGCACCTCGATGGGAAACCCTGCGGCGAGGACCGCCTGGCGCCCGATGTTCACCGCCTGCTCACCGGTCTGGCTGACACAACCAAAGATGACGTCATCGATCATCGCGGGATCGATGCCGGCGCGGCCGGTCACCTCACGAAGCACGTGCGCCGCAAGGAGCACGGGATGCACATCGCGAAGATCGCCGTTGCGCTGGTTGCCCCGGCCCATCGGGGTTCGCACCGCTTCGATGATCACAACGTCAGTCATGGTTCCACCTTCATTTGTTCGGGCCGCCAACCTTAGCAGCGGGTACCACATCATCCGTCGAAGCGATACACGGCCTCGAGAACCGGCCGCGGCGCGGACGCGTCCAGCGCGTTTGCAGGCCCGCGCTCGGCGGCGACCAGCGTCCATCCGGTCGGCGGCATGGGGTCACCTTGCGTCAGCACGATCACGTCGCCCGTCGCCGGATGGCTCGCGAACACAGCGGCCGCAGCGATCTCCTGCATCCCCAGCGCAGCCAGCCCGGGAGTTGCGTCGTCGGTCTGCTCCTGGCGTGGTGGCGGCGGCAGGAGTGCGAAGAAGGCCTCGATGTACGGCTGGTCGAGGTTGTCGGAGAGATACACGCGATGCGAGCCCGCGGCCGCGTGCGCGGCGGTGATGGCTGCGACCTCGCCCGTGTCGAAGAACGGCGCGGCTCGGTACGGATACGCCGCGTAGAGGTCCACTGTGAAGAAGACCGCCTGGGCCGCCAGGCCCGCACCGAGCACGCCGGCGACGGTGCGGCCCTCGACGATGCGGCCGACGAGCGCGGTCCGGATCCGGTCGGCTCCCAGAACGGCCAGGATCACCAGCAACGGGAGCATCCCCGACGAACGCAGTGCATGCGGAGTCCCGTTGTTGGTCAGCGCTGCGGGCAGTGGAGCTAGCAGGAGGCACGCGACGACGAACCGGATATAGGGCTCGCGGCGGCGCTCCCAGCAGGCGATGATCCCCGCGATCAGCAGCGGGGCCATGGCCCAGAGCAGCATCCCGCCGATCTCGGTGTTCTGACGAGGGTTCGCGTCGCCCTGGAGGAACAGGAAGCTCGGGGTGAAGTAGGAGACGTAGTTGGCGACCAAGCGTCCGATCACCACCCCGATGGGCGCTCCGTCCGACCAGATGCTGATCATCGAGAACCGGCCGGTGAGGGAGCCTGGGTTGAGCAGGTCGTAGATCGCGAGCACGACGTACCCCGCACCGATCGGGACGAGCGCACGCCACCAGCCCGGAGTACGCGCGATGCCCCAGGCGACCGCCAGTGCAATCGCGATCAGGAGGACCTCGAGCCTCGCGGTCGTGTATCCGTAGATGGACACCGCGAGCAACACCCCGGCGATCCCGAACTGGCGTGACGTCGGCGCCCGGCTCGACAGGCACCAGAGCGCCGCAGCAAGCAGCGCAACCCACGAGATCGTCTCGAAGCCCACCCGGCTTTCGATCACCAGCCATGGCGTGAACCCCGTCAGCGCCAGCGCGCCGAGCGTGATGAGGCGTGAACCGGTCAGCCGCCAGGCGGCTGCCGTCAGGAATCCCACCACCACGAGACCGAGGAGCGCCGCCGGGAACCGTTCCACCGCGACCGTGAGTGGCAGGAACCGCACCAGCGCTGCCACCGCATAGACATAGATCGGGTTCTTGTATTCGCCAAACGCCTCGAAGAAGAGTGGGAGGTGGATTCCGTGTTCGTCGACGCCGTAGTGGGCGATCGTCCACGCGTTGTAGCCGATCGATGCCTCGTCGACGTAGAGCCCGGGCGGCGACGCGGAAAGATCGATGAGGTTGCGGGCAACCACGAGCAGGGCGCCGACGGCGATCGCGCCGGCCCAGAGCCGGCGGTGGAGGCGGGCTGCCTCCGGCTCAGCCTTCACGCACGCGCGGCGGCGACGAAGTCGGAGAAGAGCCGGCGCGCCCAGTCGCGCTCGACATAGAGCTCCTCGGGGTGGCACTGGAGTCCGACGACGAATCGACGCCCCGGATGCTCGACCGCCTCGACGAGCCCATCGTGCGCACGCGCCGTCACCACGAGGTCGCGGCCGAGGTCGCGCAGGGCCTGGTGATGCATGCTGTTCACGTCGACGAGATGGGACCCGGCAATGGAGTGCAGCCGCAACTCCGGGATCACGTCGATGTTGTGGGTGAGCTCTTGCCGCGAGCCGTCCTGGGAGTGGTTGTGCTCGGTCGCGCCCTGCGTGCCGACGTCCTGCCAGAGAGTCCCACCGAGCGCGACATTGAGCACCTGTGCCCCCCGGCAGATCGCCAGCACCGGCTTGTCGGTTTCGAGTGCCCACTGGGCGAGCAGCATCTCGGCGCGGTCGAGCTCGCTGTCCACCTCGACCGCGCAGTCCGCACGGGTCTCCTCGCCATACAGCGCCGGCTCGACATCGGGACCGCCGGGAAGGCACAGACCGTCGCAAAGGTCGAAGAGCTCGCGCAGATGCGGCTCGGACAGCGATGAGCTGATCCCCACCGGCGTCGCGCCCGCGCCCTCCAGCGCGTCGAAATACGCGCGGTTGCGCGCGAGATCCGCGGGGAGTCCCTTCTCGTGCAGCACCCGCAAGGTGATGCCGATCAGCGCTGATCGAGTCATGGCACGGCTCTTCCCGATGTGTCTAGGACGTGAAGCTGAAACGACCGATGTGCAGCCACGGTGACAGTACCCCGGATTCGCCCTCGCCGAGCTCGAGACGCCGCTCGCGGCTCACCTGGACCACATCAGCAAGCGCCTCGACGATGCTCTGCGTGAACCGGAGGTCCTTGACAGGGCGGGTGATGCTGCCATTCTCGATGAGAAATGTCCCCTCGCGGGTCATCCCTGTGATCACGGTGCGCAGCGGATGCACGTCGCGCACGTACCAGAACCTCGTGATGTAGAGGCCCCGCGATACCGAGCCGACCATGTCCTGCCACGGGGTGTCGCCGGCGTCCATGGCGACGTGACGCGGGAGCGGTCCCCACGTATTGGGTTGGGGAAGCGAATGACCCGTTGAGGCGACGCCGTCGTGCAGCGCGGTCGGGGTGTCGTAGACCACTGCAGCACACGCGCCACGGTCGATCATCGTCACCCGCTGCGTGGACACCCCCTCGTCGTCGAAGGGGAAGGGGAAGATGTCGTTCGTCGTCGCGTCGTCGGAGATGGTGATCTTCTCGCTCATGAGCTTCTTGCCGAGATGCATGAAGCTCCGATGCTCCTGCACGGCCAGGGCGCTGAATCCAACCCACGCGAGATGTTCGAGGAGATCGGTGACGGCGTACGGGGACAGCACGACCTCGTAGTCACCCGGGCCGATCGGCGTTGCGCCCTGGTCGCGTTCGCAGGTGTCCACGACCTCCGCCGCGAGACCGCCCACATCGAGCGCGTCGATGGCCGCCGAGTGCCGGGACGCATAGCCGGCGCCGTCCTCGCCACGCACGACTGACACCAGGCTAGCCTGGGTCGAGGTCGCCGACCTGCGGACCCCGGCGCTGTTGACGACCGCCGTCGTGGTGGTCGTCGTGCTCAGTGCTCCATATGCCTGCAGGTGGTGGGCGCCGGCGGCTCCGGTGATCTTCGAGACAAGTTCAGCACGATCCTGCGGCGTGGCCGCGTCGGTCGCCGGCGAATAGGCGACGAGCTCGTCGCCGGCGCTCGCCGTGGGTCTGGGCAGTGGTGAGACGTCCAACTCGGCGGTCACACGCCGGGAATCCTCAGCTGCCGCGAATGCCAGCGCGACGGCGCCATCGCCGTGACCGCGCACCTCTCCGACGCCGGTGCGGCCGGCCTCGATCAGCCTCACCCTGATGTGGCGGAAGCGCTCGCCGACGCTCTGATGGATCTCGTTGCCGGCAAATCGGGTCAGCTCACTCCGCGAGTCGGTGATGACCACCTCGGCCTCGCCGCGCTCGAGCGAGGCCAGTGCCCCGTCACCGATGCCGAGCAACTCGTCACTGTCGCTCATCGCGACGGCTCCACGCGCACATTGCGGAAGCGGCATGGCGCCGCGCCGTGGCCGACGTGCATAGACTGCGGTGGCTGGCCCTTGCCGCAGTTCACGACGCCATACATCTCCCATTCCGACGGACCCGACACCGCGTCGCACGATCCCCAGAACTCGGGCGTCTGACCGCTGTAGATCGGGTTGCGCACCAGCCTGGTGCGCTTGCCGTTGATGATCTCCCAGCCGTTCTGAGTCCCGAACTGGAAGTTGAGGCGGCGATCGTCGATGCTCCAGGACCGGTTGGTCTCGAGATACACCCCGTGCTCGGTGGTGGCGATCATCTCCTCGAGACTCGAGGTTCCCGGCTCCAGATTGATGTTGGTCATGCGGATGATCGGCAGCCTCGACCACCCGTCCGCGCGCATGGCGCCGTTGCTCACCCGGCCGATCGCTGCCGCAGTCTCGCGAGAGGAGAGATAGCCGGTGAAGATGCCCTGGTCGACAAGCACCGTGCGCTGTGCGGCCACGCCCTCGTCATCCCAGCCGAAGGTGCCGAGCCCCGGCGCGCGCGTGGAGTCCGCGGTCATGGTCACGTGCTCGCTCCCGTAGCGGAACGACCCGAGCAGGTCAGGCGTCAGGAATGACGTTCCCGCGTACGCGGCCTCGTGTCCGAGCACTCGGTCGAGCTCCGTGGGATGGCCACATGATTCGTGCACCTGAAGGGCGGCCTGGGTGGCGTCGAGGATGACCGTCATGGTCCCCGCCGGGCACTGAGCGGCGGTCAGCAGGGCCACCGCCTCCTCGGCGATCCGCCCGGCGTTCCCGGGAAGGTCGAAGGCCTCGACCGCCTCCCATCCGGCGCAGACCTGATGGCGGCCGAAGCTGTTCGGGAAGCTCCGCGTCTGCACCTCGTCATCGCTGGTGGCGGTGGCGTCGAGGCCCCCGCCGGATTCGATGATTATCTGGTCGAGCAGCGCCCCCTCCGTACCCGCGAAATGTCGCTGCTCGCGCACGAATTCGAGCGAGCACTCGCGGACGCGGATCTGGGGCAGGTGGGACATCGCCTCGTCGGTTCGGAGCAGCAGCTCCACCTTGTCGTCGAGGGAGACGCCGAATGGGTCGCGGATGACCGGCGTGCGGAACTCGCCCATGAGCGTCGGCGCGGGAGCGAGACGCACAGGGGTGCGATTGACCCGCGATGAGGCTTTGGCGATGTCAACCGCGTGTCGCGCGGCCTCCTCAATGCTCCGAGCGCTCAGATCGTCGACGCCGGCGAATCCCCACGACCCGCCGGCGATGACCCGGATGCCGATCCCCTCGTCCTCGTAGAGCTCGACGGAAGCGACCACACCGTTCTTGACGCTGATCCGCTGGACCGTGCGATTGATAACTCGGCAATCGGCATAGGACGCGCCCGCGGCGGTCGCCGCATCGAGCGCTCGTTCGCTGAGATCACGCACGAGGCCGGAGTATACGGGCCGTCGCACCGGCGAACGTTCGGACTAGCCGGCGCAGTTTCCACCGACGCAGGACCACGCGGCGGCATTGAAATCAGGGACGAGGTCATTCTGCTGCACATCGCGCAGGCTCGTGGAGTACGTGTTCACGATGACCTGCTGATAGAGCGGGATCGCGGGCAGCAGGGCGGCGAGGCGTTGATCGGCAAGGGCGTAGTCGCTGGCGCGAGCTGTGAGGTCGGCGCTGTTGTGACCGAGATCCATGTCCTTGTCGAGCTGCGGGTCGTTGAGCCCGCTGAAGTTCATGCCAACCCCGAGGTTCGCGCTGGAAGGGATGGCATCCTCGTTGAGACAGGCCCCGCCACAGTCACCGTGCCAGATCGACGAGTACGTGTCCGGCTCGCCCGGAATGCCGAGCGCAACCGTGTAGAGCGCCATGTCGAAGGCGTGGGTCGCCAGCGGGCCGCCATCCGCGAAGGCGCCGAAGAATCGCGCCGCGGGAACGTTCGGCGTGAGGACGGCCGGCACGTTGATGCCGATCTTGGCGAGATCACTGCGGATCAACAACTCCACCATGACCCGCACGGGGTCATCGCTGGTGGTACCGAGGTTGACGACGATGCAGGTGCCATCCCTGGCAGCGCGAAAGCTCTGCCCGTCCGGAGCGGCGCCGCACTTGGTGCTCCGCGTGTCGCCGGCGGTGTCGAGCATTGCATTCGCCGTCGCCGGGTCGAAGCCGGTGGTGGGGACGGAAGCGCTGCCGAGGTAGCTCGCGCCGAGTCTCATCCACGAGTCCGCGGGCACAGTCGTGACCCCGGGCGCGACCGCCTTGACGATCGCCTCCCTGTCGATGCCGAGCAGGATCGCCTTCCGGATCGTCGCGTCCGCGGTGTCCTCGTTCTCGGTGACCGCGGGGTTGTCGCACAGGCCGCCGTCGCCGGCGCAGAGATTGAACATGAGCACCTCGGCGCCGGATCCCAGGACCGGGTCGACGGTCAGCGGCACGGTGTGGGCACGCACGGCTGCGCTCAGTGACGCGAGCGCCGCCAGGCCGAGGTTCAGGCCAACCTGGACCGCGCCGGAGCGCACGTCCTTCTCCTCGGTGGCGAGGTCGGGTTCAATCCTGAAGATGATCTTGTCGAGATGCGCCCGACCCTCCTGATCCCAGTAGTTGGGATTGCGAACCAGCACCACCTGAGTTCCGCGGGTGTTGCTCGACATCACGAACGGTCCGGTGCCGTCGAGCACCGTGCTCAGCGAGGCGGTGCCCTTGAACGCCGCCGGGTTGCCCGATCCCTTGGTGAGATCGAAGCTGCTCCGCGTCGCCGCCAGGTCGGCGCCGGCTGCCAGGACCGGGTCGAGCACGGCGGCCGGAAGGATTCCATCGACGCCGCTGCCGAGAGCGAGGTAGGGCCCGTACTGGGACTTGAAGTCGACGACTGCCTTGTACGGGTCCTGTTCGGTGCACTTGATCACCTGGTTCCACCCGACGGTGGAGACCTGTGGCGACGGACTGGGCTTGCCGAGCGCGCCGTAGGCGAGCCAGTGGAGCTGGAACGTGTCGCAGACGTCGTGGGACGTCAGGCTGCTGCCGTCGTCCCAGCGCACGCCCTGCCTGACGTGCCAGGTCACGCACATCGCCGCGGCCTTGTCCGCACACCCGCTCGTCTGGACCCCGCCGTTGGCCACGGTCGGGACCGAGGTGGCGAGGTCGGGGCTCCAGTAGTCGGCTTCAGACGTGGCGGTCGTGGTTGCCGTCGTCGAGCGGTACCAGAGCAGGCCTTCCTCGACGGGCGCCGCCATCGCGCCCCCAAAGTCGAGCTGACCGGTGATCCCGGCGTCGAGCAGCGTCGTGGGCGCCTGCCAGACCCCGACCGTCAGGGTGCCGCCCGCCGTTGCGGTGCCACCGGGAGCGCTGGTGGGCGATTTCGCGGGGGGCGAGGACGTGCAGCCGGCAAGCACGACGGCGAGCACGGTGACGAGCGGCGTGGCCAGACGCCACCATATGGGCCTCGAGGGCATGTGTCCGGAGCCAGCGACATACACGAGCGTGCATTGTGCCCCGCCCGTATAGTGGGACCGGAGTGGTCGATGGGCTAATGGGGATCTTCGCGGTACCGGTGGACCCTGGAGACATGCCATGAGGATCGGCCGCGGGCGACACCCGCGCAGGCGCGACCCGAGGCGGCGGTTTCGCAATCGCCTGCTCGTGGGCATGGTTTGCGTCGCGCTGCTGCCACTGGTCGCCTTCGCAGTCCTCGCGGTGTTTGAGCTCGACGCGGTGGCCAAGAGCACGGCCAACGCGACCGAGGCGGCGATCCTGGCGCGTCAGCAAACGATGACGGATGCGGCGCTCGACAGTCGCGCGTTGTCGCTCGACAACAGCATGAGCACGATCGACAGCGCCATTCAGGAAGGCCTTGGAGGCGCCCTCACAAGGGCTATTGCCGCTGTCCCCAAAGGGGCGACAGCGCCGCCACTCAGGTTGGCGGCGCTCGGCCCCTCCTTCCAGTACGCCGCCACCACCGGGGCGGCGGGGAGCACGTTGATCCTGCCTGACGGACCGATCAACGACGTTCCTTTCATCCGAGCGAGCGAGAGCCCAGCCGTCGTCGCGCAGGTGACGAGCATCCTCAAGATCAACCCCGCCATCGGCACGGTGTGGCTCACGGACACCAGGACCGGGGCGATCCGCGCGTACCCAAACTTCGATCCAACCACCCAGCCCTATGACCCGCTCCTTCGAGCCAAGGTGCTCTCGGAATCCGAAGGCGGCATCCCTGCTGCGAGCGCACCCAACGTCTGGGTCCAACCAGGCGCCCCCGGGCGCAGCACCGACGGGCCGTTCTGGTCGGATCCGTACCCGCTGCTCGCGGACGGCTCAGCGGGAGTCAGCGCGTGGTACCAGGACCCCTCGTCGATACAGGTGGGAGTCGACGTGTCCGTGTCGAAACTCCTCGGATCCAGCCTGCTCGCGGCCGCAACGCCGACCGTGGATCCTCTTCTGATCAGCGCGACCGGGACAGTCCTGTACGGGGCTTCTCAGGCACACGCGGATTTTCCCAGCGCCGCGTTTGGGGCACAGTTCACCACCCCGCAGTCCGGGTTGTCGAACTCGATCCGCCACATGTGGACCAGCGGCGCCACCTCTGACACCCCGCTGACCGCGACCTTCGCCAATGCCAGGACCGACCTCTTCACGTCGCCGGTCTTCAGTGGCCACTGGATCATCGTCAACCCGGTGCCGGTGAACTCGCTGGAGCCCAACCTCCTCGCGCTGACGCTCGGCGTCAATGACAGCGTCCACCGCCTGTTCCCAGTGACAGTGCTTCCGGTGCTCATCCTGCTCGTGGGTCTTGCGTTCATCGCCACGACCCTGCTGTCACGCCGTATGTATCTCCCGGTACAGGCACTCACCGACCACGCGGTCCTCGAGGAGCGTACCCGCCTGGCGCGCGAGATCCACGACACGCTCGCCCAGCAGCTGACCGGCATCGTGCTGGAACTGGAGGCCGCCGACACGCTGCTGAATCGCGGCTCGGAGCGGCGCGCGAAGACGTCCGTGGAGAAGGCCCGGGAGCTTGCACGAGGGGCGTTGCAGGAGGCGCGGCGTTCGGTGTGGAACCTCCGTCCCGCCCCGCTCTCCGCCACTGGCCTGGTCGCTGCAATCGGCCACGAGGTCGAGGCCTGGGAGGAACGCACCGGTATCCCGGCGCGGTTCAGAGCGCGCACCGTGCCGCAGCACTCGCCGCTATCGCCCACTGCCGAGGTGGCGCTGCTGCGCATCGGCCAGGAGGCGCTCTCCAATGCGGCCCGGCATGGCAAGCCCGAGCATGTCGACGTCGAGCTGCGGACGCATGCCCAGGAGCTGATCCTCTCGATCCGGGACGACGGGGTCGGCTTCGATCCGTCGGCGACCGCGCCGCGCGAGGACTGTTTCGGCCTCGACGGCATGGCCGAACGGGCGCGCAATGCCGGCGGAACGCTGACCGTGGTGAGTGCCCCCGGTCAGGGGACCACCGTCACCACCAGGCTGCCATTCACTGAGGCTGCGGTCGAAGCGGTCAGCGCATGATCAGCGTGCTGGTGGCCGACGACCATCCCGTCGTCCGGGACGGTCTCTGCACGATGCTGGAGCTCGAACCGGACATCAGGGTGGTGGGCAGAGCGTCCGACGGTGCCGAGGCTGTGGAGCAGGCGCGACGGACTCACCCCGACGTGATCCTGCTCGACGTCCAGATGCCGGTGATGGACGGCATCGAGGCGCTTCGCAAGATCCGTGCTCGCGACCCCGAAGCCCGGGTGATTGTGCTGACCACGTATCGCAACGAGGACTACATCTTTCCCTCGCTCAAGGCCGGAGCGCTCGGTTACCTGCTCAAGGATGCAACTCGCGAGGAGCTTGCCGGCGCGATCCGAGCGGTTGCAGCCGGCGAATCACTCCTCGACCCGCAGCTGGTCAGCGCGGCGGCGGAGAAGATGCCGTCGATCACCCGGCGCGAACGCGACGTGCTCCGGCTCATGGCCGACGGCAAGAACAACGCGGAGATCGCGGTGCTGCTCTTCCTCAGCGAGAACACGGTGAAAACCCACGTGAGCAACATCCTCGAGAAGCTCGGATGCAAGGACCGCGCCGCCGCGGTGCTGCTCGCCTGGAGACGCCACATCATCTAGGCGCCCATAGACTGTCCCAGCAATGGAATCTGCTGGCGTCGGCATGCTGGGGCTGGGGACGGTCGGGTCCGCTGTTGCCAGGCGGCTCATCGGGGAGTGGGAATTCCTCGGCGAACGCGCGGGTGCGACGCCGCTGCTGCGCTGCGTCGCCGTGCGCGACATCTCGAAGCCTCGTGACGTCGATCTGAAGAACGTCCGGCTCGTCGCCGGTCCTCAGGACGTCATCGCCGATCCGGGGGTTGCCATCGTCATCGAGGTGATGGGCGGCACCGACCCCGCAACCGAGCTGATCGAGTCAGCGCTGCGCGCCGGCAAGAGCGTCGTGACCGCCAACAAAGCCGTGATCGCGGCGTCGGGTCCTCGCCTGACCGCTCTCGCTGCGGAGCACGGCGCTCGCCTGTATTACGAGGCGAGTGTCGGGGCGGGCCTGCCGATCATCGCGCTGCTGCGGAGGAGCCTGCTCGCCGATCGCATCGCGTCGCTCGACGGCGTGATCAACGGCACCACCAACGTCATCCTGACCCGGATGCGCTCGCCTGGGGTGAGCTTCGCCAACGCGCTTACCGATGCGCAGCGCCGAGGTTTCGCCGAGGCGGATCCATCACTCGACGTGGACGGCTGGGATGCGGTGCAGAAGCTCGTGATCCTTGCGTGGCTGGCCCTCGACGTCTCGATCGCCCCCGGCGCGGTGGACCGCATCGGCATCCGCAAGGTCGCCGCTGCCGACGTCGGCGCGCTCGCCCAGCTCGGCTACCGCGTGCGCCTGCTTGCTCACGCCGAGCGCGCTTCCAGCGGCGCCGTCCATCTCCGCGTCCGACCGACCGCCGTGGGCGCCGGACACCTCCTCCACGATGTCGATGATGCTGACAATGCTGTCATCATCTCGAGCGACCTCGCGGCAACGGTGATGCTCCGCGGGCTCGGTGCGGGGGGCGATTCGACGGCGAGCGCGGTGTTGAGCGACGTCGTCACAGCCGTGCGAGAACGCGGCGCGCCGCGCGAGTTCAGCACCGCTCCGCGGGTCGATGCGCCGATGCTCGGCGATGAGGACATCGAGGTCGCCGGGTACGTCCGGGTTCGCCTCTCCACGGAAGCGGATGCGCGCGCGCTCGTCATTCAGGCGATCGAGGACCGCGGTCTCGCCGTCGACGCGGCGGTCGATCTCGCCGGCTCGGAGCTGATCGTCCTCACCGGGATGGCGCCTCGGGCCGTCCACGACGGTGCGCTGGTGACCCTCGACACGCTGACTTCCGTCGACGAGATCCTCGGCGCCCTCGACCGGGTCGAGGCGTAGGCGGTACCGATGACCGTCCGCGCTCGGGGTGTCATCGCCCGCTGGGGAGACCGGCTCGCTCTCTCGCCGCGCGCGCCGCACATCAGTCTCGGCGAAGGCGACACGCCGTGCGTCGAATCGCTGACCATCGGCCCTTCACTCGGGCTCGCCTCGCTGCACTTCAAGCTCGAGGGGCTGAATCCGACCGGTTCGTTCAAGGACCGGGGCATGGTGGTCGCGGTCGCCGCCGCGCTGCACGAGGGGAGCCGGGCGATCATCTGCGCGTCGACGGGGAATACCAGTGCTTCGGCAGCGGCGTACGGCGGGCGCTTCGGGCTGCGCACCGTCGTGGTGGTTCCCCACGGACACATCGCCTCCGGCAAGCTCGTCCAGGCGCGGGTCCATGGCGCGACGGTGGTGAGCATCAATGGCGGCTTCGACGTCGCGCTCCGGATCGTCCGCGAGCTGTGCGAACGCCACCCCGTCACCCTGGTCAACAGCGTGAACCCGAACCGGATCGAGGGTCAGAAGACGGCAGCGTTCGAGATCGTCGATGAGCTCGGTGATGCGCCCGACGTGCTGGCGCTCCCCGTGGGGAACGCGGGCAACATCACCGCGTACTGGCGCGGCTTTCGGGAGGATCACCGTGATGGACGGGCGAGCCGCCTGCCCCGGATGTTCGGAGGCCAGGCGGCGGGCGCCGCGCCCCTCGTCCTCGAACGGCCGATCGACGATCCGCAGACGGTCGCGAGCGCCATCCGGATCGGCAACCCAGCGTCATGGCACGGAGCGGTCGAGGCACGCGACGAGTCGGAGGGGATGATCGCCGCGGTCTCGGATGACGCCATCCTCGATGCGCAACGACGGCTGGCGCGGCTCGAAGGGATCTTCTGCGAGCCTGCATCCGCGGCCTCGCTGGCCGTGCTGGAGCGCGCCATTGCCGAAGGTGCTGTGGCGCCAGGGACCCATGCGGTCTGCGTCCTCACCGGCAACGGCCTGAAGGATCCGGGCGCCGTCGAGCCCGCGCTGGCGCCGATTCTCGAGGTTCCCCCCGACGCAGGCGCGCTGGCGCTCGCGATCGAGATCTGAGCGCGTGCGCGTCCGCGTCGCCGTTCCCGCCAGCGTCGCCAACCTCGGGCCGGGGTTCGACATCCTCGCCATGGCGCTCCAGCTCCAGAACGACATTCGCGCAGAGCAGCGACCCGGTGCGCTCACCATCGACGCAGGTCCCGGCGCCTCCGCCGAGCTCAACGATCCTGACCGCAACCTGGTCACCGCCGCGTACGCGCAATCCTGTGCAGCGCTCGGTGTTCCGGTCACCGGGGTTCACTTCACCTGCGTGAACCGGATTCCGATCGGGCGGGGCATGGGATCGAGCGCGGCGGCGTCGCTCTCGGGTGTCCTCGTCGCGGCGGCCCTCCACCAGGCGCCATGGGACGAGAACGCCGTGCTCGACCGCGTCAGCGCGCTCGAAGGACATCGCGACAACGCGGCGGCAGCCCTGCTCGGCGGTCTCGCCATCTGTGCACCGGGCGCACCCGCGGTGCGCCTGTCAGTCTCCGACGACCTCCGCGCAGTCCTCTTCATTCCCGATTCGCCCTTCACGACCAGCGAATCGCGCCAGGTTGTCCCCACCACGTTCAACCGCGAGGACGCGATCTTCAACGCGAGCCGCTGCGCGCTGCTGGTCCGCGCGCTTGCCCTCGGTGACCACGCCGCCCTCGGCATCGCCATGCAGGATCGCTGGCACCAGGACGCGCGCTTTGCGCTCATGAAGGGTGCGCGGGAGATCGTCGCCGCCGCCGACGCCGCCGGTGCGTCCGGCGCCGCACTTGCGGGTGCCGGCCCCTCGGTGGTCGCCCTGACGCCACTCGACCCCGAGCCCATCGCCGCGGCCATGTCCGGTGCGGCGGCGAGCGCAGGCGTGCGCGGAGAGACGATGGTCCTCTCGCCACGCAACTACGGCACCAGAGTGGACGTCTCGGCGTGACCCGCGTCGTCCAGAAGTACGGAGGATCGAGCGTTGCGACGCCGATGCGGCTGCGCCGGGTCGCTCGGCGCATCCGGGAGTCGCTTGAGGCGGGATCCGAGGTTGTCGTTGTGGTCAGTGCCATGGGCGACACCACCGATGAGCTCATCGCACTTGCGCATCGCGTGACCGGCGACCCGCCATCGCGCGAGATGGACATGCTGCTCAGCAGCGGCGAGACCATCACCGCGCCATTGCTGGCGATGGCGCTGCATGCCGCGGGCACACCGGCGATCTCGCTCACGGGTGCGCAGGCCGGCATTCGCACCAGCAGGGCACACCGGACCGCGCGGATCGTCGACATCGTCCCGCAGCGAGTGCTCGACGAGCTCGGGCGGGGCAACGTGGTGGTGGTCGCCGGTTTCCAGGGCGCAACCGAGGATATGGACGTGACCACCCTCGGGCGCGGCGGCTCCGACACGACCGCAGTCGCGCTTGCGGTGGCGATCGGCGCCGATCACTGCGAGATCTTCACCGACGTCCCCGGTGTGCACACCGCCGATCCGCGGATCGTTCCCTCTGCGCGGGTGATCCCGTCGATCGACTACGACGAGATGCTCGAGCTCGCCTCAGCGGGAGCGCGGGTGATGCATCCGCGCGCAGTCGAGATCGGCGAGGCCTACTCGATGGAGATTCGGGTTCGATCCACGTTCGACAACGAACCGGGGACAATCATCGCGAAGCAGGACCGCATGGAAATCCGCCAGAAGGTGCGCGCCATCGCGCACGAGACCGACGTCGCAAAGGTGACGCTCCTCCGCGTCCCGGACCAGCCGGGAGTCGCCGCGTCGATCTTCGGGCCCTTCGGTGAGGCGGGCATCGACATCGACATCGTGCTCCAGAACGTCAGCCACGACGGCACCACGGACCTGAGCTTCACCATCGCCGAGTCGCACCTGCCCAAGGCCCGCCGCATGCTCGCGTCGGTGGCGAAGAGCGTGCACGCGCAGGGGTATACCGCCACCGCCGGCGTCGCCAAGGTCACCGTCATCGGGAGTGGGCTCAGGGGAACGCCGGGCATCTACGCGAAGATCTTTCGTGCGCTCGCCGACGCGGACATCAACATCCAGATGATCGCCACCAGCGAGATTCACGTCACCTGCATCATCGATCGTCCACGCGTCCGCGACGCCGTTCGTGCGTTGCACACCGCGTTCGAGCTGGAAAGGATTTGAGCCTCAGTGTCGGCATCGTCGGACTGCCCAACGCCGGCAAATCGACGCTGTTCAACGCCATGACTCAGGCCGGCGCTGCAGTCGGCAACTATCCCTTCACGACCATCGAGCCGAACACAGGCGTCGTCCCCGTTCCAGACGCGCGTCTCGAGCAACTCGCAGAGCTGTTCCAGCCTCCGAAGGTGATTCCGGCGACGGTCACCTTCACCGACATCGCCGAACTCGTGCGTGGCGCGAGCCGCGGCGAGGGACTGGGCAACCGCTTCCTCGGCCATATCCGCGAGGCCGACGCGACGGCGCTGGTGGTCCGAGCATTCGAGGATCCAGACGTCACCCACATCGAGGGCGGTGTCGACCCGGTCCGCGACATCGACGTCCTGGAGCTCGAGTTGCAGCTCGCCGACCTCGAAACCGTCACCCGGCGGCTGGAGCGCACCGAGAAAACGTCTCGACTGCAGAAGGAGAAGGAGCCCGAGCTGATCGATCTGCTGCGCCGGGTCCAGCAGCATCTCGACCAGGGCAGGCCGGTTCGAACCATGCCGCTGAACCCCGAAGAGCAGTCGATGTTGCGGGAGTTCTGGTTGCTGACGGGAAAGCCGCTGATGGTTGTCGTCAACGTCGCGGAGGCCGGGGCGCAGGACCCCGTCCCCCAGGAGATCATCGAGCGAGCGGCGCTCGCCGGTGGCGACGCCATCGCCGTCTCGGCGCGCATCGAGAACGACATCGCCGAGCTCGATGCCGCCGACCGCGACGCGTTCCTGCACGACCTTGGCCTCGCGGAGCCCGGGCTGTACCGGGTTGCGCGCAGCGCGTACCGGTTGCTCCGGCTGATCACCTTCTTCACCGCGGGCGACACCGAGGTTCGCGCCTGGAACCTCCGCGAGGGCGAGACCGCGCTCGACGCGGCGGCGAGCATCCACACGGACATTGCCCGCGGGTTCATCCGCGCCGAGGTGACCGGCGCCGAGGAACTCCTCGATGCGGGCTCGTACGCCGTGCTGCGCGAGCGGGGCAAACAGCAACTCGAGGGCCGCGACTACGTGATGCGCGACGGCGACGTCATCCACGTGCGATTCAATCTCTGACATGGTCGCCAGCGCTGAGCGGCTCGAGCTGATCATCGATGGAGGCGCTCCCGGGCAGGAGAACATGCGTCGCGACCTGTCGCTGCTCGATGCGTGCGCGCACGGCGAGATCTCCGGCGCAGTCCGCCTCTACTGGTTCGAGCCGGCGTGCTTGAGCCTGGGCCGCATGCAACCGCTCGACGACGTGGATCTTGAGGCGTGCGCTCGCGACGGTGTCGACATTGTTCGCCGCCCGAGCGGCGGCCGCGCAGTGCTCCACGACCAGGAGGTGACCTACTCGGTGGTGTGCCGTTCGGACGATCCCATCTTCGGCGGACGCGTACTGGAGTCGTGCTCCAGGATTCACCAGGCCGTCGCGAGAGGCCTCGAGATGCTCGGGGTGCATGCCGTCCCGCGTGCGATGCCCGCAAACCTCCGACGTGACGCCCGCGATGGGGCGGCGGTCGCGGACTGCTTCGCCCGGCCGGCGGCGCACGAACTCCTCGACGACACGGGTCGGAAGATGGTCGGCAGCGCTCAGGCGAGGCGAGCAGGTGCGCTGCTCCAGCACGGGTCGGTCCTGCTCGAGGCACCACGGGCGGCGGCGTATCTTCGCAGCGATACGGGACCGTCGTTCGGTGGCATCGGCGTGCGCGAGCTGCTTGGTCGCGAGGTGGGACGAGCGGAGCTCGTCGACGCGCTTGCTGAGGGGTTCAGCAACGCCCTCGAGCGGTCATCGTGACGCGCAGGATCGCCGCGCCACAAAGACGTACTCGCGGCTCTCGTCGGTGAGCGGCGTGCTGTCGAAGTCGCCGTAGAGCGCTTCATGGTCGAGCCCCGCGACGTCGATGAGCCCGAGCCACTCGTTCTTGGTTGCCCACCAGAGCGAGCTGGTCGCGCCGCTGTCGAGCGTCATGTCGATCCTGTTATCGCCGACTGCATAACGGTTCGTATGAGGCAACGGGGAGTCCATGTGCTCCCCGTCGAGCTTCGACGCGACCTGGTGGTCGAACGCAAAGACGTTCCACGCAAACCGCCCGCCCGGCTGCAGTGAGGCGGCCACGCCTTCGAACGTGCGGCGCCGTTCGGCCCACGTCCGCACGTGAAGAAGCGCCCGAAACGGGCAGTAGATCAGAGCCGCCGGCTCCTCGAGCGCGAAATCCCGCATGTCGCCAAAGCGCAGGTCGAGATCCACGCCCGCATCGGCCGCGCGATCGCGCGCCTGGGCAAGCATCGCCGGCGACGTGTCGATCCCGATGACGCGCCGTCCGGTCTCGCGCGCCACCGGGATGGCGACGCGCCCGTTTCCGACCGCCAGCTCAACGAGCGGTCCTGCCGCCTCGCGCGCGAGCCCGACGTAGAAAGGGATGTCGGCGCTCATGGCATCCGACCACTCGTCGTACCGATTCGCGAACTCCTCGTGCCAGCTCACGCGCAGATGCTACGGGTTGCGCGCGCATCGAGCGGAGCGTCCCCAACCTCAGGCGCGCCTGAACCTGCTGCGAGCGAAGGCGGCGCCTGCGGCAGCGCGCCTCTGGCCGAACGAGTCTCGAGGGGCTATCCTCGTCGCGTCTCGAGGTGGCGTGATGTCGTGGGGTCGTGACTGGTCGGAGCTGAAAGCGGGACGAAGGTGTCCAATCTGTCGTGACGTCGACCGGGAGGACAACGGCTACGGGCTTCGCTACTTCCGGGGCAACTGGATGAGCGCCTTCCTGCAACGGGAGGAGGTCGTGCCCGGATACAGCGTTGCCTACTGGCACGGGCGCCATGTCTGCGAGCCGTGGGAACTGCGTGACGACGAACTCATTGGCTATTTCGGGGAGGTGAATCTCGTCAGTCGAACGCTGTCCGACCTCTTCGGCTCGGCCAAGATGAACTACCAAATTCTCGGCAACGTCGTGCCACATCTTCACGTCCACATCCTCCCCAGGAGCCAGTCAGACCGAAGCCCACGCGCGCCCCTCGTCTGGCCTCCGGCGGCAGATTCACCCACCGGAAGGCAAAGGGTTCCGGAGTTCGACCTGATGAGGTACGTCACTGAGCTGCGCGGCCTGCTGCCCCAACCGCCCCCATGATGACTGCGGCGGGTAAACGTCTGATTGAATACCCCCGCATGATGTGTTAGCGTTCGGCAAAGGCCACAAGATGTAGGGCTGCACCCCTTACTCCAAGGCTCGTCGGGCAGCGGGCGCCGGGCTTCACCACCGCTCAGGCCATGGCTCCCATCGTGGCCATCTCATCCGGAGGCCCGCTGCCTGCCCCGTCACCGTGGTGCGACGGCAGGCAGTGCTGCGCTGCCGGGTCGGGCGCGCACCCCCCTGATACGCTTCGATCAATTCATGGCCAAGAAGACCCGAAAGCAAAAACAGCGAACCGCGACGCGACGCCCGCAGGCATCCGCCCCTGCTTCGCCCGGCACGGCGGTGCGCCAGGCCCCCGCACCGCTGCCCGCAAGCCCGCGTCCGGCGCAGGCTCAGGTGCTGCCGCAAACGTTGCTGCCGCTCCCGGGTGCTGACCTCGACATCGAGTCCGAGCCGGCCGACGAAGCGCCCGCTGAGCAGCCGGGCGCTGACACGTCGGCACGCCGGCGTGTGCAGCGGGTCAACCCCGCAGCTCAGCCTCGCGTCATCAGGGGCCAGGTGAGCGCAGCCGCTCTCTTCCAGCCGCTCGAAACTGACGACGCGGCGATCCCGTTCGACCGAGTGCCCTATGTGCCTCGGGATCTGCGGCGGGTGGCGATCATGGCCTCGCTCATGGTGGTGCTCATCCTCGTCGCGGCGATCGTGGTGACGCGCATCAATCCGTGAGCAGCGAGACACGCGCGTGCGAGTGATCCTCTACACAGGCAAGGGTGGCGTCGGCAAGACGACCGTCGCCGCGGCAACCGCTGTCAAGTGCGCGAGCCTTGGGCTCAAAACCCTGGTGATCAGCACCGACGCGGCACACAGCCTCGGCGACAGCGTCGACCAGGAGATCGGTGACCAGCCGACCCAGCTTGCGCCGAATCTCTGGGGGCAGGAGGTCAACGCGCTCCACGAGCTCGAGGAACACTGGGACCGCATCCACATCTACCTGACGTCGCTCTTCGCGTCGCAGGGTGTCGACGACATCGTCGCCGAGGAGATGGCCTCGCCTCCGGGTATGGAGGAGGTCGCGAGCCTCATGTGGATCAAGAAGCACAAGCGCGAGGGCAAGTTCGACGTGCTCATCGTGGACTGCGCCCCCACCGGCGAGACCCTGCAACTGCTTGCGTTTCCCGACGTCGCCAAGTGGTACCTCGATCGCATCTTCCCGATCCACAGGATGATGAACAAGGTGGCACGCCCGGTCATGCAGCCGTTCATCAACATCCCGCTGCCGAGCGACGAGATCTTCAGCAACGTCAAGGACCTTCTCCTCGATCTCGAGGGGATGAAGAAGATCCTCGGCGATCCCAAGGTGTGCACCACCCGGATCGTGCTCAACCTCGAGAAGATGGTGGTCAAGGAAGCGCAGCGAGCGTTCACGTACCTGAGCCTGTATGACTACCTCACCGATCTCATCGTCGTGAACCGCGTGCTCCCTCCGGAGGTCACCGACACGTATTTCGATTCCTGGCGCGAGGCCCAGCAGCGGTATGCGGTGTTGGTGGAGAGCGCCTTCTCACCCATCCCGACACTGCAGACCAAGCTGTTCGATCACGAGATCGTCGGTCTCGAGTCACTCACCGAGATGGGCGAGTCGATCTACGGAGACCGTGATCCCTCGCAGATCTTCTATCACGCCGTGCCGCAGCGCATTCGCAAGGTGGGCGACACGTACGAGCTCCAGCTGCACCTTCCGTTCGTCGGCAAGGAGGACGTCGACATCAAGCACCGCGAGGGCGAGCTCTTCGTCAGTGTCGGTCCGTACAAGCGTGAGATCTCACTGCCGCGGGTGCTCAACGGCAAGCGCGTGACCAGAGGGCGCATCGAAGACGGAATGCTCTCCGTCACCTTCTCGAATCGACGCCCATGACCGATGCGTGCCGCGTCTGCCCCACGCGTCTCATCGATGAGGCGTCGCGCGTCCTCGGGACATCGTTCGGAGACCTGGTTCCCCCCGAGGCACAGCGGCATCTGCTCATCGCGCAGCGCGAGCTGCTGCTTGCCCTGGCTGCGATGATCGAGCACCACACACGGCAACAGCCGGAGTCCACCGAGCATGCGACCCGTGGCCGGAGACGATCACGGAGCGGAACAGAGCGCTCGCGGCGGCCGTCGCGGGTCGAGCTCGAGTAGCCGGCACCGGGTGATCACTCCCGGTACCTACCTGGCGATCGTCCTCTACACGTTGCCGGGCTTCGTGTTCGGCTCGGTCATCCACGAGCTCAGCCACAACGCGGTGGCGTTGCGCGGCGGCGATCCAACCCCGCGGCGGGACGGCCGCATGACACTCGACCCTCGTCGCAACCTTGACCCGCTGGGCTGTCTCGCTATGCTCGTTGCCGGCGTCGGCTGGGGGCGGCCGGTCAAGCTCGACCCGCTGTACCTCCGTGAGGGCCGGCAGCGCGCGGCGGTCGCGGCGGCAGGACCGCTGGCGCATCTCGTCGTCGCAGCGGTCTTCGCCGGTGCGCTGCGTGTCGAACTCCTCGAATCGGGCATCGACGCGTCAGGTTTCGTGATCCTCGCGCAGTTCACCCTCCAGGGGATCATCCTCGGGGTGCTGCTGCAGGGATTCCTCGTCAACATCGCGCTCTTCGTCTTCAACGCGCTGCCGATTCCGGGGCTGGACGGCTACGCCGTGGTGCGCGCTCTGCTGTTCAGCGCACTGCCTCGAGTGTTCCTGTATCTCGAGCAGTACCGGCATGCGATCTACGCCCTCGTCGCGCTCGCGCTGCTGCTGCCGCCGCCGCTGACTCACGGCGCTTTCGACCTGGCCTCCGCCATGACGGTTGGCACAGCCTCGCTCACGTTCGACCATCTGATCATGCCCGGCGTGCAGCCGCTCTTCCTCGGGCTGCCGAACCTGTTTCACCTTCTGTCGTGAGCGCCGTCATCGTCGAGGGTGTCGAGTGGCAGGTGGAAGGTGCACAGATCGCGATCGTGGAGCGGGGACGCGTCCTGCTCCAGTTCCGGCCCTGGCCTCCGGGCTGGGAACTTCCCGGCGGGCACTGCGAGGCCGGCGAGGACCCGGCGGTCACTGCCGCGCGCGAGACCGCGGAGGAGACAGGCTACGAGGTGCGCATCGCCGGCATCGTCGGTGTGTACTCGTGGCGGGGGCTGCGGTCGGCGGGCGACGTGGTCTATCTCGGGGTGGTGATCGGGGGTGCGCCGCGGCGGAGCATCGAAGCCTGGGCACTCCGCATGGCATCTCCTGACGCGCTCCCCCGAACGGTGTTCCCGTGGATGCGCGATCGCGTGCGTGACGCGGTCGCCGCCGCCGCGGGCGGCCCCCCGGTGCATCGCGTCCAACCGGTCACCATCCGCCATGTGCTCGGGTTCGCCACCGCATGGCTGCACACGCCGATCGACAGGTTGCTGCGCCGCCGATGATCACTGCGCTGCTGTTCGTCGCGAGCCTGATCCTCGTGGTGATCGCGTCCGAGCTGTTCACCAATGCCATCGAATGGGCCGGGTACATGCTCAATCTCGGCACTGGCGCGACCGGGAGCCTGCTCGCGGCGCTCGGCACCTCGTTGCCCGAGACCGTCGTACCGATCGTTGCGCTCGCAACCCATTCGCCGTCGGCGAACGCGGTCGCCACCGGTGCCGTGTTGGGATCGCCGTTCCTGCTGCTCACGGTTGGAGCGGGTGCAACCGGCGTCGCGGTGGTGATCCGCGGTGGTGCGCGCCGGCTCACAGTCGACCCCCGCCAGGCTCGACGTGACCTCGGGGTCTTTCTCGGGGCATTCACCGTCGCAGCGCTGTCGAGCCTGCTCCCGAGTGGCGCAAGAATCGCGGTCGGAGCGCTGCTGCTGCTCGCGTATGCCGTCTACGTTGTCGCAACACTCCGCGGCAGCACGGCGGCGGGCGAGAGTCCGGAACCGCTGCACATCGTGCGCTGGCGCCCGGGTGAGCCCCACCCGGTGCTGGTGACCGTGCAACTCCTCGTTGCCGTCGGCCTGCTGATCGTCGGTTCGCAGCTCTTCGTCACCGCACTCGATCGGACGGCGTCGGCGTTGCAGATCCCCGCGATGGTGCTCGCGCTCGTGATCGTGCCCGTGGCAACCGAGCTGCCCGAGACATTCAACAGCGTGCTCTGGGTGCGCACCGACGACGACATGCTCGCGTTCGGCAACGTGGCCGGGTCCGCGGCCTTTCAGTCCTGCGTCCTCGCCGCGATCGGCATCGTCTTCACGACCTGGCACCTGGGGTCGGCCGGCCTCATCAGCGTCACGCTCACGCTGATCACGGCGGCCTTCCTGCTCGTGTCGCTCTGGACCGGCCGCGCCCGCGGCTCGCTGCTGATGCTCACGCTGGTGCCGTGGGTGGCGTATGTCATCGCGCAGGTCGCGACCGGTGGACGGCTGGCGGTCTGAGCGGGACAATCGCGGACTTATGCGCGTTCACGCCACCGGCGACGTGGAGGAGTATGCCGCCGCAGCGGAGACGTTCCTCCGGGCCGAGCCGTGTGCTCGCAACGTGTTGCTCACCATCGTGGACATCGTGCGAACCGCGCCGTCGATGTACGGTGCGCCGAGCTTCTGGTGGATCACGGACGCCGGCGCAGTCGTCGGTGCGGCCAGCTGGACCCCTCCCCACCACCTGCTGGTGTCCTCGATGCCGCCGGAAGCCACGGCCGGGATCGCGGCCGCCGCTCTCGAGCGCGCGACGGGGCTCGGCATCCGTCCCGGCGGTGTGGTCGGACCCGCGTCATCAGCGCGCGCGGTTGCGGCGGCATGGACCGCCATCACGGACGACACCATCGAACTCGACCGGCCCATCCTGCTCAACGAGCTTGGTTCGCTCACGGAGGTGACGAGACCGCCCGGCGAGCGCCGGGGCGGGGTCGACGGCGACGTGATTCTCGTCGCCGCGTGGCTCGAGGAATTCACGGCCGAGATCGAGCACATCGCGCCGGCGGACTCCCGGGCGATGGCGCAACATCTGATCCGGTCGGAACAGCTGGACCTCTGGGTCGTCGACGGAGAGACTGTCTGCATGGTCGGGCACCGGCACGCTGCCGGCGTCCTGCGCGTCGGTCCCGTGTACACCCCTCCGCAGCACCGCAACCACGGCTACGCGAGACGGCTCACCTACGAGGTGACCGCGATCGCACTCGAGCATCCGGACGTCAACCACGCCATGCTCTTCACCGATGCAGCCAATCCTGTCTCGAACTCGATCTATCAGCAGGCCGGCTATCAGCCGCGCGGCGAGCACGTGGAAATCGAATTCGCGAAGCGGGACGTCCAACCCGGGCATTAGAGTGGCGCGATGAATCTCGAAGGCAAGGTCGCCGTGGTCACGGGGAGCGGCCGTGGCATCGGTCGCGCCTACGCGCTCGGGCTCGCCCAGGCGGGCTGCGCCGTCGTCGTCAACGACGTCGACGGTGATGTCGCGGAAGCCACTGCGGACGCGATCGCCAGTGCGGGTGGACGGGTCGTGGCCGAGGTGTGCGCGGTCGGATCCGCCGAGGCCTCCGAGCAGCTCGTCTCCGGTGCAGTCAAGGCCTTCGGGCATCTCGACATCATGTGCACCAACGCCGGCATCCTTCGTGACCGCGTGCTCTGGAACATGAGCGACGACGACTTCGACGTCGTGATCGAGACGCACCTTCGCGGCACGTTCACCTGCGCGCGCGCTGCGGTGCGGCAGATGCGCGAGCAGGGAACGGGGGGACGGATCGTGGTCGTCTCATCGATCGCCGGGCAGCGCGGCAACTTCGGGCAGACCAACTACGCGGCCGCAAAGGCGGGGATCGCGGCGTATGCGCGTACCTGGGCGATGGAGTGCGCGAAGCACAACATCACGGTGAATGCGATCGTGCCCAACGCGATCACCCGGATGATCTCGACGATTCCCGGCATGGCATCCCTGGTCGATGCGGCCGAACGAGGCGAGCCGCTCCCGGCGACCGTGCGCAAGCAGATGGGCATGGGAACTCCCGACGACGTCGCCCCGCTGCTGGTGTTCCTGAGCTCCGACGAGGCGGCCGGGGTCACCGGTCAGTGCATCGGCCTCGGCGGAGACAAGCTGTCGCTGTGGGCCCATCCCAAAGAGATCTCGGTCGCCTTCCGAGACGGTGGCTGGACCGCCGACGCGATCGCGGAAGTCTGGTCGACCTCGGTCGGCTCCGAGCTCGAGACCTACGGCATCCAATTCCTCGGCGGTACCAGCTGAGCTGCGCCTACGGGGGCGGTGCCAGGGGCGGCGGTTGGAGCGGTTCGGGATCTGCAACCGCAGCCGGGGCGGGGACGACGACGAGCGCCGCGGCGTTGTACACGACGACCACTGCGAGGATCACGAGCGCGACCCAGAGCCCGATGCCAATGTTCACGTTGAAGAGCGCGGCGGGGTCGAGCCCCGGAACGCTCGATCCCTGAACTCGAGGAGATTTTGGCGAGGAGGACGTCCCGAACGTGGAACTGATCGAGTATGAGCAGCGCGCCGGCACCCGCCGCGAATACGGCGGTGACGAACGCCCGGCTCCTCGCCGCCAGCAGTCCGAGCAGACCCGCACTCGAGAACAGCAGCGCAAAGCCGATGCTGACCAGTGCGAAGAGGGCCAGCAGCTGCGGGCCGATGTTCGCCGAGGACGTGTCGGCGCCGGCGGCGTTGTTCTGGTTGCACGCGGCGGGCACCGACCCGATCACCGGGTTCTTTCCAAGGGTGAGCTGCCAGCCGCTGTACGTGAGGATGTTCACGCCGTTCAGCGCGTCGAGGCATTCGCTCACCTGAGCTGCCTGCGCCCCGCTGAGCCCCTGGGAGGCGTCGATCGATGCGATCTCGGATTTGGTCGTGGCCGCATTGCAGGACACGCCGGTGAACGCCAGGAAGAAGGTCAGGATCACCAGCAGAAGCAGGAACGGGCTGACCCGGCGGGCACCGGGCTCGCCGACCAGCCAGGAGAGGTTCACGCCGGCACGTCGGTGGGAACCTCAGCCAACCCGATCGAGCCCTTGAGTCACGCGTGGCAGTGTATCGGCACACCTATACTCGCCCGCGACACCTGACGTTCGGAGGGAAGACCATCGCGGACGCGCGCCGCCTCGCCGTGATCACGACAGCGTCGCTGCTGCTGCTCGGCGCCTGCGGCGGACCGTCACTCGATGCGAAGTCCTTGCTCAAGACGACCAAGGGAGTCATCGACAGCACCCCCTCGTTTCACTTCGTGCTCACCAGTGCAAACGTGAGCGGGTCGGGCGCGGAGCTCACCGGCGGCAGCGGTGACATGAAGAGGCCTGACAGCATGTCCGGGGTGCTCCAAGTATCCATCTTCGGCCTCGCCGTCACCGTGCCGGTCGTCTCGGTCGGGGGCACGTTCTCGGTGAAACTGCCCACGGGCTCGGGATTCTCGAGCGCGAATCCCGCCGACTATGGCTTCGCCGACCCCACCAAACTCATCGACCCGAACACCGGGCTCTCGTCGCTCCTGCTGAAGTGTCAGTCGCCCCAGGTCCAGAGCGACGATCGCTACAACGGTGAGGCGCTGCACGAGATCGCCTGCACGCTTCCCGGGAGAGCGGTCGCCGCACTGCTCACCAGCGCCGACCCGTCAAAGACCGTCGCCGCAACCTTCGGCATCGACACGAGCACCAGCCAGCTCCGGCGCGTCGTCCTCACCGGGCCGTTCGTCACCGCCAACGTCGACACCATCTACGCACTCGTTCTTACCAACTATGGCGAGAACATATCGGTGACACCGCCACCCGCCGGCGGGTGAACACGCGCCGGCGCTGGATCCTCGCCATCGCGGCGGCGTCGGTGCTCGTCGCCGCGATGGACACGTACGTGATCGTGCTGGCGCTGCCCGCCATCATGGCGGACGTCGGCATCGGGGTCGACCAGCTCCAGGCGGCCACGCCGATCGTCAGTGGATTCCTGCTCGGGTACATCGTGGTGATGCCGCTGCTGGGCAGGCTCTCGGATGTCTATGGCCGCCGGCCACTGCTGATCCTCTGCCTCGCGGTCTTCGCGGCCGGGTCACTGGTGACGGCGTCCGCAACCGACCTCGGATCAGTGGTGGCGGGCCGGGCACTCCAGGGGCTCGGTGGTGGCGGGCTCGTGCCGGTGACGCTCGCGCTGGTCGCGGACCTCTGGCCACCGGAGCGGCGCGGCGTGCCCCTCGGCGTGATCGGCGGAGTCCAGGAGCTCGGGAGTGTGCTCGGCCCCCTCTACGGGGGGCTGATCCTCACGGTGGCAACCTGGCAGACGATCTTCTGGCTGAACCTCCCGATCGCGGCGGCGCTCGGCGCCGGATTGGTGGTCGCGGGCCGGCGCGGCGCAGCCGGCGCTCCGGTGGCGCTGCGACCGCGGCTGGATCGTCTGTCTGTAGCGCTCGCCGCGGTCGCGATCGCGGCAGGGTGTCTGGCGATCGCAGCGCCCGGGCCGCTCCGCAACAGCGACACGACCGGCGTTGCCTACAGCGCGCTCGGCGGCATGACGTGGCTGACCCCGATCGCGCTGGTTGCCGCGACCGCCGCCCTGGCATTGATCCTGTGGGAGGTGCGCGGTCACCGGTCGACGCGGAATCTGATTGAGTTCGGGCGTCTTCCGAGCGTTGCTGCGACAGTCGACTGGCCCGGGGCAGCCCTCCTGGGCGTCTGCCTCTCGACGGTCATCGTGAGCTTCTCGTCCCAGGACCCATCCGAGGGTGCCGTCTCTCCCGATGCGATCTGGCTGCTGCCACTCGGCGCGGTGGCGGCAGCGGCGTTGGTGATCAGGGAACGCCAGGCCCGCTCCCCGCTGATCGCAGCGGGTGAACTGCGTTCGCCAGGCGCGTATGGGGCGTTGCTGACCAACCTCGCCGTCGGGGCGGCTCTGATGGCGGCGCTCCTCGACATCCCCGTGCTCGCCCGCGCCACCGTCGACCCGAATTCCCAGTTGGGCGCCGCCCTGGTGCTCCTCAGGCTCCTGGTCGGTGTCCCGATCGGGGCCGTGGCCGGTGGCTGGCTCTCGCAACGACTGGGCAACCGCCTGGTTGCAGCGGCAGGAATGCTGATCACCGCGGCCGCATTCCTCGCAATGACACGCTGGACGGCGACCACGCTCGGCGACCCGTTCGGACCGGGCTGGCTGCATCCGAGCGACCCGGTGCTCTTCGCCTGCGGACTTGGCTTCGGACTGGCGATCGCCCCGGTCAACGCATCGATCCTGGCGTCGGTCCGGGATCAGATGCACGGCTTGGCGTCGGCGCTGGTCGTCGTCGCGCGCATGATCGGGATGCTCGTGGGCATCTCCATCCTCACCGCGGTCAGCCTGCACATCTTCTACGCGACCGCGTCGGGGTTTCCGTCGCCGCAGGCACTCTGTCCGGCGTCTCCGCTCAACTGCCCGGCGTATGAGCGCGACGTGACCGCGGCGATCGTCACCGAGCTGCGCGCGGTGTTCCTCGGTGCGGCGCTCGCCGCTGCGGTCGCGGCGCTGCTCGCCGCAGTGCTGCTGCGCGGCCGGCCCGCTCGGCTGGGGACCGCGGCCCCGTGACGGCCGGCGTCCGTGTGGTGATCCCGGCATCGCCGGAGCTCGAAGACGTCCTCGAAGCGATCGCCGCAGCCGCTCGCGCCCTGGACATCGAGGTGTACCTCGTCGGTGGCTTCGTCAGGGACCGCCTCCTCGGCGGCGCGCTCAGCAAGGACATCGACCTGGTGACCGTGGGCGCCGACCCGATGCCGCTCCTGACGGCTGTGGCATCCGGGTTCGGCTGGCATCCCCCGGAGCGCTTCGAGCGGTTCGGCACGGCCCAGATCCGAGGAGGCGCCTTCATCGTTGAGGGCGTCCGTGCGCGCGCCGAGCGCTATGACCCGGAGTCCCGCAACCCTGACGTGCGCCCCGGCACCCTCGAGGAGGATGTCTGGAGACGCGATTTCACGGTGAACTCCCTCTGCCAGAGCCTCGACGGCGAGGTCATCGACATCACCGGCCAGGGGCTAGCCGACCTCGTCGCGGGGGTGTTGCGCACCCCGCTCGACCCGGCGGAGACCTTCGCCGAGGATCCGCTGCGGATGTTCCGGGCTGCGCGTTTTGTGGCCAGGCTGGGGTTCGAGCTTGCCCCGGGGACGATCGAGGCGATGCGCGCCCAGGCGGGACGAATCTCGATCCTCTCCATCGAGCGGGTCAGCGACGAGATCCGCCGCATGCTTGTCGCCCCGTACCCGAGCGCCGGCATCGCGGTGCTCCGGGATGCCGGGCTCCTCGACCTCGTGCTCCCCGAACTTGTTGCCGCTGTGGGGATCGAACAGGGCGGCTATCACACCCACGACGTCTACGGGCACACGCTCGCGACGGTCGACGCTGCCCCGGCTGACCTGGTGACTCGAACCGCGGCGCTGCTCCACGACATCGCCAAGCCCCCAACTCATGCGATCGCGCCCGACGGCCGCCACACCTTCTACGACCACCCGCAGATCGGGGCCGATATGGCCACGGCGATCCTGAGCCGCTGGCGTTTCAGCAACGACGAGATCAGTGACGTGAGCCGCCTGGTGCGGATGCACCTGCGCCCGATCCAGTACGAGCGCGAGTCGTTCAGCGATGCGGCGCTGCGGCGGCTGATCCGAGACGCCGGACCCCTGCGGGACAGGATGCTCGACCTCGCGCGAGCGGATACGACGGCATCCGCCTATCCGACTCTCGAGGAGCTCGATGAGCTCCGCGAGCGGATGGGGCGGCTCGACGCCGGAGGAGCAGTCTCGGCGATGGCCGATCCCCTGAGCGGCGACGACCTCATGACGATGGCCGGACGTGGCCCTGGTCCCTGGGTTGGCCGCGCCAAGACAGCCATCCGTGAAGCCGTGATCGAGGGGACGCTTCCGCCGGGCGACCGTGATGCGGCTCGCGAATGGGTGGAGGCACACCCGGAGGTCCTGGGTGAAGGTTGAACGTATCGCCCCGCAGCCACAGTTCGCGCCGGTGTTATCTGATCGAGAACAACGGCAACAAAGTAGAATGCGCGGTTCGAGATGTTGAGCAAGCTCCGCAGTGCCAAACGCCTTTTCGTCGATCTGCCGCGCATGCTGCGGCTTGCGTACTGCCTCATGTTCGACGCGCGCGTGCCCCGTTACATGAAGCTGGCGTTCGGCGGCGGACTGGCACTGATCGCGCTGCCGGTCGTCGATCTTCCGGAGTCGCTGCCGGTGATCGGTGAGCTCGACGTTCTCGCCCTGAGCCTGCTTGCAACCCGCGCCTTCATCGCCGCATGCCCGCGTCACGTCGTCGCCGAGCAGGAGGAATTGATCACCCAACGGCGCAGCCGCTTCGACGACGATGTCCGCAACGGAGAACGTATCGCTTTGATGATCTACCGGCGCCTGCGCCCTGAGGAGCGCGAGGCGGTCTCGTGAAAGTTCTGTTTCTGAAGGAAGTGGCAGGAACTGCCAAGCCTGGTGACGTCCGCGAGGTGTCCCCTGGCTATGCGCGCAACTTCCTGTTTCCGAAACACCTCGCGGTGATCGCGGACCAGAACACGGTGGACCAGATTCGACGCCGCGAGGAAGCCACCCGCCGGCGGGTCGAGAAGGCGCTCATCGACGCCAAGGACACAGCGCAGCGACTTCGCAAGCTCACCGTGACGGTGTACGCCAAGGCCGGCGAGGCGGGGCGGCTCTTCGGGACCGTCACCACCGCCGACGTCGCCAAGCAACTCAAGCGGGAGGCGGGGATCGACATCGACAAGCGGAAGATCGAGATCGATCCGCCGATCCGCTCCCTCGGCCCGCACGAAGCCACCATTGAACTCCACCCGGAGGTCACGGAGACACTCAAGGTCGTCGTCGCGGCCCAATGACCTCCCTCCCGCAGACCGAGTTGTTGGGACGCGGGGCGACTGCGGGGACAGGGGCGATGCGCGTCCCGCCGCACGACAACGAAGCCGAACAGGCCGTGCTCGGCGGCATCCTCATCGACCGCGAGGCGCTGTCGATCGTGCGCGACGTGCTCGTGCCCGAGGACTTTTACGCGGAGCGCCACGCGGTGCTGTATCGCGCCGCCCTCTCGCTGGATGATCGTGGCGAGGCGATCGACACGGTGACGCTGCGCGATCAGCTCGAGCGTGGTCCCGGCATCGGCCGTGCCGGCGGCATGGACTACATCGCCGAACTCACGCTCGTCGTGCCCAGCTCCGCGAGCGTCAAGCACTACGCCGACATCGTCATCGCGCATGCGCTGCGGCGCCGCCTCATCGAGGCCGGCGCCAGGGTGAGCCGGCTGGGATTCGACAACACGACCCCGGTCAGCGACGCGATCGACCAGGCCGAGCAGGAAGTGTTCAAGATCGGTCAGGAGAGCCGCGGATCGGAGATGCGCAACATCGCGCCGGTGGTGCGCGAGTGGTGGGACGTCCTCGAGAAGCGCATCGAGCACAAGCAGCTCGTGACCGGCGTGCCCACCAACTTCTCGAAGCTCGACATGCTCACCCAGGGTCTGCAACCGGGAGAGCTGATCATCCTGGCGGCACGTCCCGCCGTCGGCAAGACGTCGTTCGCGCTCAACATCGCACGCAACGCCGCGGTCCTCGCCGGACGCCCCGTCGTCGTCTTCTCGCTGGAGATGTCGCGGCAGTCGCTCGTCCAGCGGCTCATCTGCAGCGAGGCACACGTCAACTCCTACATGCTGCGCACCGGGCAGGCGGATTCCATGGCCTTCCAGAAGATCGCCAAGGCGATGGACACGCTCACACATGCCGACCTCTGGATCGATGACTCACCCGGCCTCGCCATCAACACGCTCCGCGCCCGCGCCCGGCGGATGAAGGCGCAGCACAAGATCGAGCTGATCGTCATCGACTACCTGCAGCTGATGCAGGGGGGCAGGCGCGATTCCCGGGTCCAGGAGGTGTCGGACATCTCCTCGGGGCTGAAGTCCATCGCCAAGGAGCTGAACGTCCCCGTGCTCGCGCTCTCGCAGCTCTCCCGAGCGGCCGAGCAACGCGAGAACAAGCGTCCGCAGCTCAGCGACCTCCGTGACAGCGGTTCGATCGAACAGGATGCGGACGTGGTGCTCTTCCTCTATCGCGAGGGCATGCACAACCGTGAGATCGACAAGGGCAAGACCGAGCTCATCGTGGCGAAGAACCGCAACGGGCCGGTCGACGACCTGCCGCTGGTGTTCATCGCCGAGCAGACGGCGTTCCGAGAGCCCTACCTGGCGGCTGAGTAACGCGCCGTCTGCGCATCGCGTTGCAGGAGCGAACGCCGTGTCACGGTACGGCCCATGGCACATGGGCCCCGTCCAACCCTGATTCAATGGTGCAGATGAAACGAGCCCTCCAGACCGCTCGCGCCGTGATCGGGTCTCCGTGGACCCGCGTGAGCGGAACGGTCGTCGGTCTCGCCATCCTCGCCCACTCCATCAACGTGCCCCAGGCCGTGGGAAGCCTGACGCATGCTGACCCGCTCTGGATCGCCGCAGCGCTCGGCCTGACGGTGCTCGCCGTGGCCGCGAGCGTGGTCGAGTGGGGAGTGCTCCTCCGCACCGCCAATGCCCCAGCCGGCGCCGGACCCGGTTCGCTGCTCAGCTGGCGCCGCCTGAGCTCCTCGTACCTTCAAGCCATGTTTTTCACGCAGATGCTTCCCGCCGGGGTTGGCGGCGACGCCATGCGAACCGTCGAGATGGGCCGCCAGGTCGGTCACGGTAACGTCCTCGCCTCGCTCGCCGGCAGCCGCCTCGCCGGCATGCTCGGCATGACCTGCTGGGGAATCGCAGCCGCCATCCTGCTCCGCGCGCTGCTCGGTACCGGGGTTGTGATCGTGATCGCCGGTCTCGCCATGGCGGTGGTGATCATCTGGCTCCTGGCGCTCAGCGCCGACCGCCTGGTGCCGCATCGCCTGCTCGCCCGGGTGTCCGAGGCGATGAGCCGCGGCGTGCGCTCCTTCAGCGATGCGTTCGCCGGCTATCGCAACCATCCCCACGCCGTCGCCCAGTCACTCCTGGTCGGAGCCGCCGGGTGGGGATTCAATCTCCTCGCCCTGAGCGTCGCCGCCCGCGCCATCGGGGTGGATCTGAGCTGGACGGTGCTCGCGGTCTGCATCCCGATCACCCTGCTGGTCGCCCTGGCCCCCTTCAGCATCAACGGGCTCGGGCTCCGCGAAGGGGTTCTCGTGGCGCTGCTGTCCCACGCCGGTGTCTCGGTCGCGCACGCGGGAGCGATCTCCGTCCTCATCGACCTGCAGATGCTCCCCTTTGCCGTTCTCGGAGCAGTCCTCTGGTCGCGCCACCGGCGCAACAATCGTTCTCCGGTGGAGCTGGCGGTCGAGGTTGCCGCTGCAGAGGATGCCGCGCTCGCGGGATTGACGCCTGGTGCGCCTAGACTTCAGCGGCGTGACGCGGCAGTTCAGCGACTTCCTGGCAGCCCACGCGGCGCGGATCGCCGACCTGTGGGCGAGGCAGATATCACCGGCTGATCCCGGTGCCCCTCTCGACCGCGCCCGAGGTCCGCGTCAGTTCGTCAACGCGGTGCTCGTCGCGCTGACGGCGGACGACTTCAGGCCGCTGATCGCCTACCACCATCTCGATGCCGATACCGGCATCGAGCGCCGGCTCGAGAACGCACTCGCCAACCTCACTGCGCTGCGCCAGGTGACCGCCGAGGCAGTCCGCGAGGAGCGGCTCGACCCCGAGGAGACGCTGGCCCTCGCGGCGACGACCGCCGACGACGTTGAGGCGGTCGGGCAGCGCCTCGCCGGGTCCTGCGTTGCGACCCTCGAGCATCGGCTGTCCAGCGCGACATCGGAGTCGTCAGCGCGGGGAACGTCCCTGTCGATCACCATGCACGAGCTCCGCCGCCCGCTCACGATCCTCAACAGCTACGGACAGCTGCTCAGCGCCGGGATGCTCGGGGCGCTGCCGGAGACGGCGATCGTCGCCATCGAAGGGATCACGGCCAGCACCGAGATGATGGTTCGAATGGTGAACGCGCTCGCCGAGCTGGCACGGCTCGAGGATCCTGACGACCGTCTCGCGCTCGAGGTCATGGATGCCGAGGAGGTCGTCGCCGAAGCCATCGAGCACGTCGCCATGGAGGCGAAGCTTCGTGAGTTCCCGATCTCCAGCGAGTGCGAACATGGGCTGAGGATGAAAGGGGATCGGCGCCGGTTGATCCTGGCGCTGACCAACCTGCTGGGCAACGCCGTCAAACACGGGCCGACCGGGTCTCCGATCGAGGTGCTGGTCGCTCGCGAGGGCGACTCGGTGCGGTTCACCGTTCGCGACCACGGCATGGGGTTTCCCATCGCCGATACGGGTCACCTGTTCGACAAGTATTTTCGATCGGTCGCCGAGCGCCAGCGCAAGGTGCCGGGGAGCGGTCTCGGCCTGTACATCGTGCGCACGGTGGCCGAGCGGCACGGCGGAACCGTTGCGGCTCGGAGCGTCCCCGGGAGCGGCGCCGAGTTCGACATGACGATCCCGTTGCATCGAGAGGAGGCGACCCAATGACGACGACGGCGACCGGCGCAACCGCGGCGACGAGGAGCGAGCGCGATTCGATGGGCGAGTTCGAGGTGCCGGCGGACGCCTATTACGGCGCAAGCACGATGCGAGCGAAGGTGAACTTCCCGATCAGCGACCTGCGCCTGCCGCGTGGCTTCATTCATGCGATCGGGCTGATCAAGCAGCAGGCGGCGCTCGTCAACCGCGAGCTCGGGCTGCTCGACGAGAACATCGCGGGAGCCATCATTCGCGCCGCCCAGGACGTGGTGGACGGCACCCTCGACGCTGAGTTCATCGTCGACGTGTTCCAGACCGGCAGCGGCACCTCGACGAACATGAACGCCAACGAGGTGATCGCCAACCGGGCGATCGAGTTGCTCGGCGGTGTGCGCGGATCACGGACCCCGGTGCATCCCAACGATCACGTGAACCTCGGTCAGTCGAGCAACGACGTGATCCCGACGGCGATCCAGCTCGCCGCCGCCGTGCTGATCAGCGAAGACACCATCCCCGGACTGCGAATCCTGGAGGCGTCGCTGCGGCGCAAGTCAGACGAGCTGTGGCCGGTGATCAAGACCGGCCGCACCCACCTGCAGGATGCGACGCCGATCAGGCTCGGTCAGGAGTTCCTCGGCTACGCGGGCCAGGTGGAGCGAGCGCGGCGCCACTGCGAGGAGGCGCTTGGCGCACTTGCCGAATTGCCCCTCGGCGGCACCGCTGTCGGCACCGGCGTCGGAACCCACCCGGAGTTCCCCGCCAAGGTGATCGCGCTGCTCGCAGCGGATCTCGGCATCCCGCTTCGAGAGACCGACAACCACTTCAGCGCACAGTCGACGCTCGACGCCGTCGTCGCCGCGAGCGGAGCGCTTCGATCCACCGCCGTGGCGATGAACAAGATCGCCGGCGACATCCGGCTGCTCGGATGCGGACCGCGCGCCGGGATCGCGGAGATCGCGATTCCAGAGGTCCAGCCGGGCTCATCGATCATGCCGGGCAAGGTGAATCCGGTGATCTGCGAGTTGGTGACGATGGTTGCCGCGCAGGTGATCGGCAACGACGCGACCATCGCGTTCTGCGGCGCGGCGGGGTCGCTCCTCGAGCTCAATGTGATGATGCCGGTCGCCGCGTACGACCTCCTGCAGTCGGCGTCCTTGCTCGGCGCGGCGGCGCGCAACCTCGCCAGTCAATGCGTCGACGGCATCACCGCCACCGAGAATGGACCGGCCCTGGTGGAGCGCGGGCTGATGCTCTGCACCGCGCTCACCCCGGTGATCGGCTACGACGCCGCCGCTGCGATCGCGAAGGAGGCGTACAAGACCGGTCGCACCGTGCGCGAAGTCGCGCGCGAACGCAGCGGGCTCGACGAGGCGGAGTTGACCCGACTACTCGACCCCGAGGCGATGACCCGGCCCGGGCGCGATGCCGGACCGGCAGGAGGCTGATGTGTCCGACGGGAGCCTGCTCGCGGTTGTGGGTGCGGGCGCGATGGGCGGGCAGATCGCGTACCAGGCGGCGCTGCACGGGTACGACGTTCGTCTGATCAGCCGGAGCGAGGATCGGCTCCGCGCGGCCAGCGCGTCGTCGACGGCGCTGCTCCGGCGCCGCGTCGAGAAGGGCACGCTCGAAGGCGGCGCGTGCGAGGCGGCTCTTGCGCGCGTGACCCTGGGCTCCGCATTCGAGGCGATCAAGGGCGCGGCGACGATCATCGAGTTGGTCGCCGAGGACCGCGACGCCAAGCGCGAGGTGTATGCGCGGATCTGCGAGCACGCCGATGATACTGCCATCATCGGCACAAACTCCTCGACCATGCCCTCGTCGCTGCTCGAGGACGCGGTGACGCACTCCGAGCGTTTCCTCAACATCCACTTCTTCAACCCCGCGCTGCTGATGGCGCTCGTCGAAGTGGTGCCGGGACCGCACACCGCCGAGGACACGGTCCTCCGTGCCATGGACTTCGCCCGCGCAATCGGCAAGACGCCGGTGCGGCTCGCACGTGAGGAATACGGGTTCATCGCGAATCGCATCCTGTTCATCGCGATCCAGGAGGCGATGCGGCTCGTGGAGAACGGGTACGTCACCATCCACGACTGCGATCTCGCGGTACGGAACGCCCTGGGATGGCCGATGGGACCGTTCCAGCTGTCGGACCTGATCGGGCTCGACGTCGTCGAGGCGATCCTCGACGAGGGCTTCCGTCAGACAGGTGATCAGCGCTGGGAACCAGTCGAGCTGCTGCGAGCTCTGGTCGCGAGCGGACGTCTCGGCAGGAAGACGGGCGAGGGGTTCTTCACCACCTCAGAGTCGTGAGAGGAATGGATACGGGTACTGGTTGACCAGCGCGCCGCGAGTGATCGTATAGACGATCCACACCAGCGGGAAGGTGAGCCAGAGCAGGCCGTGACGGAGCCGCAACTGCCCCGATGGCGGCGTGACCAGCCAGTCGGCGAGCATCACCAGGGGCATGAGCTCGTGGACGACTGAGTTCACCCACGGTATCGCCGTGTCGACGTCGGTGTTCGACAGCAGGAGGGTGAACACGATGCCTGTGATGCTCATGTAGACCACGGCGCTCCCCCGCACCAGGTCGAGTGCCGGTGTGGCCGGGCGATCACGAAGGAGCGCTCCCGCGATCAGCACGCCGGTGGCGATGAGGTTGCTGTCGATCGTGAAGTAGCTGAAATAGTTGACCGGATTCAGCGTTCCCTTCGACGCGAGGCCGATCAGCTGCACGGCGATGGCCACCAACGTCAAGCCTGCAAAGAACAGGCGAAAGGCAGCGACCGATGACGCGCGGCTCACGCGCGGAACCTACTCCCGGCTCGCCCCCGTGGGACGCGGTCACCCCAGCCCGAAAGCCTCGAGCACATCGGCGACCCCACCCTCCTCCGGGACCGCGCAGGTCGCGTCAGCGGCAGCGAGCACCTCGGGGCGTGACGACGCCACAGCGACTCCGTAGCCTGCAGCCGTCAGCAGCTCGACATCGTTGGGAGCGTCGCCGATCGCGACTGCCGCGGCGAGCGAGAAGCCGAGCCTCTTGCAGACGATCTCGCACGCAGCCGCCTTGCTGATGTCAGCGTCGAGGATCTCGACGAACTCCGGGTTCGACCGCGTGACACGCGCGGTCCCGGCGAGCTCGCGTGTCATCACCGCGATCGCGCGATCCACCTCGCCGAGGTCTTCGATGACGCATGCGGCCTTCGTCGTCCCGTGCTCGAGCAGCGGTTCGAGGTCCGGAACGAGCCGGAACTGCACGCCGCTGATCCGGCTGTAGAGCCACGCCTCGGGGCGGTCCTGTTCGCAGAGAAGCTCGTCGTTCTGATACGCCTGGAAGTGCCAGTTCTGTGCGCGAGCCACGTCAAGCGCCTTGCGCGCCGGTGCCGGTCGGAGCGGCTGCTCGAAGATCGTCTGGCCAGGCGATCCGTCGTCCTGCGGCATCTCTCGGACCAGAGCGCCCTGATAGCAGACCAGCGGCTCGTGCACCCCGAGCTCCACGGCCCACGGCAGCGAGGACCGATACATCCGCCCGGTGGCGACGATCACCGGTACGTGCGCGGCCACGGATCGAACCGCATCGCGGATGCGCGGGTGGAGTCGCTGCCGGTAGTCGATCGTTGTCCCGTCGAGATCGATGACCACGACCCGCGGCACGAATCCGGCAGCCAGGGGCTGCGATTCGCGGATGTCGGTGATCCGACTCATTCGACAGCGAGCGTGGTGGCGTCGTTGCAAGGCATGAGAGGCGATCTTACGCAGGCGTCAGCGCACGAATCCGGGGTACACGGACCGCGATGGCGCGAACCTCTGACATCACCGCGAGAGTTAGAACGCGTGAACGCGCCAATCCGGGGTATGCTCTGAAGGTCTTGCGTTCGTCTTCTCGCGCGCGGTTTGGTAGACCGCTCGCCGCAAGGCCCCGCCCGGCAGCTCCGGCGCCGGTCGATGAGGCCTTGAGTAATGTCATCCCCGAACCGGTCAGCTTCGACGAGCTCGCCTTGAGCGTCGCCATGCAGCACACGGTTGCCGAGCTCGGATACACGATGGCCACGCCCATTCAGGCCGGATCGCTGCCGTTTGCGATGGCGGGGCGGGACGTCATCGGTCAGGCGCAGACCGGGAGCGGCAAGACCGCGGCGTTCGGGATTCCGATCATCGAGCGGCTCGATCCGCGTGACGGTCCCGTACAGGCGCTCGTGCTCTGTCCCACCCGAGAGCTGGCAGTCCAGGTGCACGACGAGCTGACCAGGCTGGGAAAGCGCCATGAGCTGCGCAGCGTCGCGATCTACGGCGGCGACTCGATTGGACGTCAGATGGAGGAGCTGCGCCAGGGAGCGCACATCGTCGTCGCGACCCCCGGCCGGCTGGGCGACCACATCCAGCGGCGCTCCCTCACCCTTGCAAACGTCCGCGTCTGCGTCCTCGATGAGGCTGACCGCATGCTCGACATGGGATTCGCACCCGATGTCGAACGGATCCTCAGGCAATGCCCGCCGCAGCGTCAGACGCTGCTCTTCAGCGCCACGATGCCGGAGTGGGTGCGCAGGCTCGCGCTGCGCCACATGCACGATCCGGAGACCGTGGAGATCAGCACGAGGCCGGAGATCCCCGCGGAGGTCCGGCAGCTCTACGTGCAGACCACCTGGGCGGACAAGACCGACGCGCTGGCGCAGATCCTCGATCAGCCGGACGTGGTGATGGCGCTGATCTTCGTGGAGACCAAACGCACCGCCGACGTACTGCAGGCGCAGCTCGGGGGGCGCGGGTACCAGGTGGGACTTCTCCACGGCGACCTCACCCAGCGCGAGCGCGATCGCGCGATGCAGCAGTTCCGCGCCACGCACATCAAGTACCTCATCGCGACCAATGTCGCGGCCCGCGGCCTCGACATCGACGACATCTCGCACGTGATCAACTACGACGTGCCGCTCACCCCGGACGAGTACCTGCATCGCGTGGGTAGGACGGGACGTGCCGGGCGCGCAGGCGTTGCGGTCACGCTGATCACGCCCAGCGAGATCCTCAAGCTGCGCGACGTCGAGAAGCACGCGCGAACGCACATCGAGCCGGCGACGCTCGCCGTGGATTTCCCCGCGGTGGTGGTCGCCGCCCAGGCCTGAGCCCGCGAGGACCAAATTGCTGCCGGCCATCCACGACACTGGAAGTGGCGAGGCGGTGCTCTTCCTGCACGCGTTCACCATGGATGCGTCGCAGTGGGATCACCAGGTCGCAGCACTTTCAGGTGAATTGCGCTGCGTACGCCTCGACCTATGGGGCTGCGGCGCCTCGCCGGCGCCTCCGACCGGAGTGCCCACGCTCGATGGTTTCGCCGCCGCTGTGCTGGCCGCGCTCAACTCGCGCAACATCGACCGCGTCGCCGTGGTCGGACTCTCGATGGGAGGCTACCTCGCGTTCGCGCTCTGGCGGCTGGCGCCCGAGCGGATCCGCGCGCTGGTGCTCTGCAACACACGCGCGACCGCCGACGCCGAAGCACCCCGAAACGACCGCCTGACCATGGCCGATCAGGTGGAACGTGAAGGGTCGGTGGAGTCGATCGTCGAGCCGATGGTTGCGCGGCTCTTGAGTCCAAGAGCGCAGGCCGAGGCCCATATCGTCGAGCCGGTGCGGGGTCGCGTCCGGCGGTGCACGCCCGCCGGGATCGCGTTCGCGCAACGCGCGATGGCCGCCCGGCCCGACAGCAGCGCACTGCTCGCCTCCATCAACGTCCCGACCCTGGTGATCGCCGGAACCCACGACGCGATCATCCCGGTCAGCGAGGTTCAGGCCATGGCTGACAGTATCCCGGGGGCCCGATGGGTTGCCCTCGATTCCGGCCATCTGAGCAATCTCGAGCTTCCCCGTGCCGTCAACGAGCAGCTCGCGGCCTTCCTCATTCCGGCGACAATGGCGCCGTGAGTCAGCTTCCCAAGGATCTCCTCGAGATCATGGCCTGTCCGCGCTGCCGGGGACCGCTGGCCGTCGAGCCGGAATCGCTTCGCTGCGACGCCTGCATGCTCCGCTACCGCGTCGACAACGGCATCCCCGTGATGCTGATCCACGAGGCCGAGCATTTCGGCCCCGACGCGCAGGCCCCGCCGGCCGGCTAGATCGGGTCAGACGGAGGCGCCGACCGCCTCGGTGGCGACCGATGCCGGAGCAGCACAGAAACCCTCGTAGTCGATGGGCTCGGTGATCGTGGGATTCTCGCCACACACCGGGCACTGGGGGTCACGCGGGACGCGGAACTCGCGGAATTTCATCGCCAGAGAGTCGATGTGCAGCAACCGCCCGGTGAGCAGATCACCGATGCCGGTGATCAGCTTGATGACCTCGGTTGCCTGCAGGACACCGACGATGCCGGGCAGCACACCGAGCACGCCGGCCTCGGCACACGACGGGGCCTCCTCGGGCGGCGGCGGCGACGGGTACCGGCAGCGGTAGCACGGCGACTGGAACGGAACGACGGTGGTCACCTGCCCCTCGAAACGGAAGATTCCGCCGTCGACCATCGGCTTTTTGGCAAAGATGGCCACATCATTGGCGAGGTAGCGGGTGGGGAAGTTGTCGCAGCCGTTGACGATGATGTCGTACTGATCGAAGATCTCGCGCGCGTTCTCACCGCTGAGCACGACGTTGTGCTCGACCACGCGAACGTCGCTGTTGAGCGCCGTGAGCGCGATCCGTGCCGATGCGGTCTTGAGCATCCCGATGCGATCCTCGGTGTGAAGGATCTGGCGCTGCAGGTTGCTCCGGTCCACGGTGTCGAAGTCGACGAACCCGATCGTCCCGACCCCTGCAGCCGCGAGATACAGCGCAGCAGGGCTGCCGAGCCCACCTGCGCCGATGAGGAGCACGCGTGCGTCGAGGAGTTTCGCCTGACCCTCGACGCCGATCTCAGGGATGAGGAGATGGCGGCTGTAGCGCTGCTGTTGCTGCGCAGTCAGGACGCGGGGCACGATGAAGTCGAAACCCGCCTGCTTCCACGCGCCGTAGCCTCCGGCCATGGACTGGACGTCCGTGTAGCCGAGCTCCTGGAGTGCTCGAGCGGCAAGCAGCGAACGCACGCCGCCGGCGCAGTACAGGGTGATCGGGGTGTCGTGCCTGGGGACGGAGTCCTCGATACGCGTCTCGATGAACCCCTTGCTGAGGTGCATCGCTCCGGGGATGTAGCCCTCGTCGAACTCGCTGCGCTCGCGAACGTCGATGAGGGTGCGGGAACCCGCAGCGGCGCGAACCTGCTGCGGGGAAACCTCCGCGACGGTGCTGCGTGCGTCGTCGAGGAGGTCGCGGGAAGACTTGGCCATGCAGCCAGTCTACCCAAAACCTGTCGAAACCTGACCTACCGGGTCCGGATTTGGTTCAGGACTTCGGGGGACGCCCGACCCGACGCGGTCCGGTGCCGCTGCGGGTCGTCTTCGTGGCAGCGCCGGCAGGCCGCGTCCGCGGCCTTCCGACCGGGCGCTTCACCGGCGCAGTCGTCGCTTTCGGCGGTCTGCCAACGGGACGCTTCACCGGCGTGCTCGGGGCGGCCACGCGCGGAGCAGGTTCCGATGCCATGGCGGCGAGGATCGTCCGCTCCGTCTCCTCGAGCCGCGCAGCCAGCGCCAGGACGCGTCGATGGGCCGCCCGTGTCGCGGTCAGCGCGTCGGCAAGCGAAACCGTCGCGCCGCCCCGCTTCTGCTTCTTTCCAGCCATGATCGGAGCGACCCTACCATAGACTGGGACGGTGCATCCGACGCGTGCGGCGCGCCCCCTTGCCGCTCTGCTCGGGGCGACCGGGATCGAAGCCGCGCTCCAACCATCGGAGGCGGGGTCAGGGATCACCGCAATCACATCCAACTCCCGTGCGGTGACCCCGGGCAGCCTCTTCGTGGCGATTCGGGGCAGGCGGTCCGACGGCCATGACTTCATCGCCGACGCTGCCAAACACGGAGCTGCGGCAGTCATCGCCGAGCGGTCCCCGGAGCCCTCGATCGCCCCACCGATACCGGTGGTCATCGTGAGCGACGCGAGGCTCGCTCTTGCCGGCCTGGCTGCCGCCTTCAACGACCACCCGAGCCGGCACCTGTGCGTCGTGGGGATCACCGGCACCGACGGGAAGACCACCACGGCGACCCTGCTCTGGCACGCCTGGCGCGCGGCCGGCATCGCCGCCGCGTCGATGACCACCGTGGACCGCCGGACGGGCGGCGACGTCGCCGCCAACCCATCGCGGCAGACCACGCCAGAGGCACCGGAGTTGCAGTCCGAGCTCGCGCGCGTCCGCGAGGCCGGGTGCACGCACGTCGCTCTCGAAACCTCGTCGCACGCGCTCGAGATGCGGCGCACCGACGGCGTGGACTTCCGCGCGGCCGTCTTCACGCGGATCACCACGGAACATCTCGAACTCCACGGCAGTCGCGACCGCTACCTGGCGGCCAAGGCACGCCTGCTCGAGCAGGTGTCGACGCGGCCGGATGGCATCGCCGTGCTCGATGCCGGCGACCCGTTCGGATTTCCGCACCTCGTCAGCATCCCCGTCGCCACCAGGCTGACGTACACGGACCTGCCCGATATCGCCGCGGATCTGCGCGCCGTGGACATCGTGGCCGAGCCTTCGGCGGTCCGCTTCGGCGCTCGCACGCCATGGGGGGATGCGGTGGTCCGCCTCCGCCTCGCGGGCAGCTTCAACGTCCGCAACGCCCTCGCAGCGCTCGCAGCAGCCTGTGCCACCGGGGCGGACCTTGAGCGCGCGGTGCGCGGTCTCGAGTCGGCGCAGGCGGTCATCGGTCGCATGGAGCGCGTCGATCTCGGCCAGCCATTCGAGGTGGTGGTCGACTACGCCCACACCGGTGACGCGCTCGAAACGGTCCTTCACGAGCTGCGCCACACCACCACGGGCCGGCTCTGGGCAGTGTTCGGTTCAGCGGGGGAACGCGACCTGGAGAAGCGGCCGGCGATGGGAGCGGTGGCGGCGCGGCTGGCCGACGTCAGCGTGATCACCGACGAGGATCCGCGTGGCGAAGACCGCGATCGCATCCTCGAGCAGATCGCCGCGGGAGCCGTCGCCGCCGGTGGGGTGCGGGGCGGGAACGTCTTCGTGATCCCGGATCGCCAGGAGGCCATCGATTTCGCGGTTGCGAGTGCGGCCCCCGGGGACACCGTCCTGTGCGCGGGCAAGGGTCACGAGAAAACTCTCGAGACCCTGAGCGGGGAGATCCCGTGGAATGAGCGCGACGTCGTCGTGGACGCGATCCGGCGGCGGATCAGCTGATCGGGTGGCGGCTCGGGGTCCCGGGCCTCCTCGGGTACCCAGCCGGGGTCGGCGCCACTTTCCGCACGATCAGCACGCCCTGGGCTGGTGCGGCTGGAGCGCCCCCGCCGCAGGCCGAGGCCGCGCTGGCGCAGGCGTGACGTGCGGCCGGTGCATCGGCCACCAACGCGGCGAGCGTGCCGCCGACGCTCAGCAAGGGCAGGGCGAGCTCGCAGAGCACCGGTAGTGGTGCCGTCGCCCGCGACGTTGCGAAGTCGAATTGCTCGCGCAGGTCCGCACGGTGCCCGGCGTCCTCAGCGCGAATCGCCTCAACTCGCACCCGCGAGAGTCCCAGCAGACCGGCGACGTGGATGAGGAAGGCGCTCTTGCGCCGGTCGGAGTCGATGAGGGTGACCGACAGGTCGGGCCTGAGCACCGCGATGACAATCCCCGGCACGCCACCACCGGACCCGATGTCGACGGCCCTGCAGCCATGCGGCGGAGCGATCACGTCGAGGAGCGCCTCAACCTCGGCGACGTTGCGTGCCCACATCTGCTCGCGCCTGATCGAGGTGAGGTTGAGACGCGCCGACCAGCGCTCGAGCTCATCGAGATATGCGTCGAGAGTCGCGTTCACGTCGCCGGTACGAAGCGATCCCATGGCGCCGAGCGTAGCGCCCGTCCGCAACCGTGCCGGGTCGGTGACGGTGGCTCGATTGGTCCCCCCACCTGCCTCCTCCGTGCGATCATGCAGTGGAGCGATGGACACGAACCCGGAAACGTCCGACCGGTGCCCCGTATGCAAGGGGGAGATGCTCTCGGTGCTGTACTACGGCGCTGAGGGCGAGTCCGTCGGCGGCCACCGGATCTGCCCGGGCTGCGGTCCGCGATCGGTGGTCGAGATCGGCGCTGCCGACGAGGTCCGCCGCCGGCTCCTGGAGCGCAAGGCCTCCTAGCTCACCGGGCGCTGAGCAGGTGCCCGCGGAAACGGCGACCCAATCGGATGTTCTGCGCGCGGCCGTGTGACGTCGCGGTGACGGCCGGTGACGGCGCGATGACATGGGGAGATCGGCGAGGCACCCGATGGGAGACTGGCCGCGATGCGTCACCTCCGGTTTCCGTTCGCCCATCACCGTGTTGTGCTGGCGCTGCCGTTCGCGCTGATGCTGACGCTGATCGCCATGCCGGCGGCGGCAGGGCCGACGCCAGGGGTGACCGCGGCGCAATCCGCGGCGGCCGCAGCGGCCAAGGACGCCCAGAACGCGAAGGCTGCCGCCAACAACGCTGACACGGCGCTCGCGCTCGCGCGCAGCGCGCTCGCGGCGGCGAACGCACACCTTGCGCTCATCAACACCCAGATCAGCGCGCTCAACACCACGATCGCAGCGGACACCGCGACTCTGCGCACGGTCAATACGCAACTCACCGCGGATCGCGGTCACCTCTCCGCGTATCTGCGCCAGTCGTACGAGAGCGGTGGCTCACAGGCATTGATCGCCTACATCATCTCGGCGAACACCATCGCAGCGGCGATTCAGCGAGATGTGCAGGTCAACGAAATCTCTTCGGCCAGCCAGCAGCTGGTCGGTCGCATCGCGGCCGAGGAGCAGAAAGCGAACGCAACGCTGGCACAGCACACCGCCGACCTTGCGCAACTCGCCGCAGAGGAAGAGCAGGCGCGCACCGAGGAAGCGATCATCAAGGTGCAGACGCAGACGCTCCTGGCGGCGGACATCACCGCACACGCACACGTTTCCCAGGCGCAGAAGGCGCTTGCCGCCGCTGTCGCCGCCCTTGCCGCGGCGCGCGCTCGAGATGCGATCTACCAGGCGGTCCCCGGGCCGCTCTTCACCGTCGACACCAACCTCACCCTGCCCAGCGGTGAGACTGCTGCAAGCCTCGATCAGTTCCTGGCCGGCTCAGCGCTTGCCGGACTCGGCGGGAGCTTCATGCAGGCGGAGTCCACGTACCACGTCAGCGCGCGCTATTTCGTCGCCCACGCGATCCTCGAATCGGGCTGGGGCACGAGCGCCATCGCGCAGTTCAAGCACAATCTCTTCGGTTTCGGCGCCGACGACGCGAACCCCTACGGGGACGCAATGACGTTCACGAGCTTCGACGCGTGCATCCAGTACGTCGCGCAATTCATCGCAACCAACTACCTGACCGTCGGCGGGCAGTTCTATCACGGTCCGACTCTGCGCGGCATGAACGTTGACTACGCGAGCGACCCCAATTGGGCCGAGAAGATCGCGAGCATCGCCGACACGATTCCTCCGCTCGCCGTCCCCTGACCTTCGGGTCGGTTACTTCGAACCGCGACGCCGGCCGGCCTTGAGAACGCGCACCTCGTCGGCGAGCAACTCGCTGTCGACCTCTCGCTGTGAGTCGTCGTCGAGCTCCCCACTGACCGCCCATGTGAACTTCACATTGGACGGCTGCCCGCGATCGAACTTGACATTCCAGACCTCACCCACCGCGAGTGGCAGCTCGGCGCGCGGGACACGCAGCGACACTTCGACGGCCTTCGGTTCCATCCCCGGCGCATGCAGCATCACCTGGGCGCTCACGTGTGATGACAGACGGAGTCCGTGATCGGTCTCGACAAAGCTCACGAGCGTCGCCGTCCCCTCCACGGGCTCCTTCATCCGTCCGAACATCTCTGCCCAACTCCTGAGGATTGACGACACCGCCAGTGTGATGCATTGGGCTGCCCATTTCAGCGGCTACGCTGGCCTGATGCACCATCCGATCGGCGCGCACGCACTGCTCGCGGACTCGAGGACCGCAGCACTCGTCGACCCCGCAGGCAACGTGGCGTGGCTGTGCTGGCCGTGGATCGACTCGACGCCGCTGTTCTTCTCGATCCTTGACGACGTTCGAGGCGGCGCATTTTCCCTGCGGCCTGAGCAAGCCGACGCGCGTGTGATCTCCCGCCGCTATCACCCCCGATCGCTCGTCCTCGAGACGGTATGGCAGGTCGGTGCGGCGCGGCTGACCGTCGACGATGCGCTCGAGCTTGGCGACGGTCCGCGGCTGGTTCGCAGCATGCGGATTGAGGGCGACGCAGTCGATGTGGTCGTCGAGGTCCATCCGCCGGCGTGGCCTGGGATCGTTGCATCGCTGCGCGTCGCTGACGACTCGCTCGAGCTTGACGGAGCCAGCCATGTGGTCGTTCACGGGGCGTCGGGGTGGGCGGCGAGCGCGGACGGTGCCGTCAGCAGGTTGCATGTTCGCCCCGGATCGGCGGCGACGGTCACACTCGGCGCGGCAGGGGCCGTGCGGCGCGCATTCTCGTTCGACACGACGATCGCTTGCTGGCAGCGAACCATCCCGGCGATGAACGCCCAGGGCGGAGCCCACATCGCTGGCGGGCTCCTCGAGACGACGGCGGCAGTGCTCATCGGTCTGCGCCGGACTGGCGGCGGCATCGTCGCCGCCCCGACCACCTCGCTGCCGCAGTGGCCCGGGTCGGGACGGACCTGGGACTACCGATACTGCTGGCTGCGCGACTCCTCAGTCGCCGCGCTGGCTCTGCTCCGGCTCGGCCTTGTGGACTCGGCAGCGTCGCTGGGGTCATTCATCGGTTCGGTGGTCATGAGCTCAGGACCGGTTCCGCTGGTCAGGGTTGACGGAAGCGCGCCGCCGGAGGAGATGGAGATCCCGCAACTCACCGGCTACGGCGGTGCTCGTCCGGTGCGGATCGGCAACGCTGCGGCGGGCCAGGCGCAACTCGACGTCCCCGGCGAGGTGATCGAGCTCGCCACGGCGCTCACCCGGGTGTCCGCGCTTCCCCACGAACTCGCGGCGGCCGTGCCGATTCTGGCCGGCTGGCTCGTGGAGCACTGGCGCGAGCCCGACCACGGGATCTGGGAGATCCGGGGTGCTCCAGGGCGATACACCCACTCCCTGGTGACCGCTCTCAGCGGACTGCATGGTGCCGCCGCGCTCGTCGATCAGCGCGTGGCCTCCGGCGACGCCGAAGCATGGCGGCACGCTGCGGCAGCCATCGAGGCCGACCTTGATGGGTCAGGCGGGCCGATGCAGCTCCGCCTCGACGGCGGGGGCGCCGACGCAGCGCTTGCCCAGGCCGTACTTCTCGGCGGGCTCGACACCCTCGCCGGACGCGCCGCCCCCACCCTCGACCTGATCGTCCAGCAGCTCGACCGCGGCGGCCTTGTCGATCGCCATGAGCGGGACGTGGACCCAATCGCCGATCCGTGCGCGCCGTTCGTCTTCCCCACGTTCTGGCTCGCCGGAGCGCTCGTTGCAATCGGGCGCGACGGTTCGCGCTGGCGCGACGCGGCACTGTCAACCCGGGGACCGCTCGGGCTCTTCGGCGAGGTCGCCGATCCAGCCGATCATTCCCCGCTCGGCAACTACCCGCAGGTGCAGAGTCACGCTGCATTCGTCCTCGCCGTGGTGCCGGAGAAGCCCTTCTAGGTCTCACTCACGAGCATGAGGCGGGATCCGGCGCGACGCCGGGATCGTGCACGCCGACAGCGACTCCGCCCGGCAGCACCGCGATGCACTCGATATCGGTTCTCAGGGCGCTGAGTTTGGGCGCGATCGCGAAGAGCCGGTCCAGCGACAGGGCCGCGTCGATCTGCGAGGCAAGCCCGGAGCCCACGAACCCGGGGAGGCCCAGCATCCCGATGTCGACCTCCGGGACCTGCGCAGCGATCGCCGGCCCGGTCGGACCCGGCTGCAGGGAGACACTGATGTGAGCAACGGCCGTCGCATTGAACGGTCCGGCCGAGACCTGCGCCGAGACCACCAGCAGGCCCCCGCGAACGCGTACCTGAACGTCACGGAAGGCATCAGGGTGCGGGTTGTTGGCGACGGCGAGCACCGTCAGGTCGCGCTCGCTGAGCACCACGACGCCGTGCGTCCCCTGGATGAGCTGCGCCGCCATCTCCTCGCCGAGGGCGAGCGCGATCGCCTCCTCGGTGGAGCCGTGAGACGGCCCCGCAGGCAGCCGGCCAAGGTCCGGCGCGGCCAGCGCTCGATCGGCGAGAAACGCCATCGCGCCGATGGCGAACAGGAGGGCGAGCAGCCCGATGCAGCATCCGCGCACGATGCCGCGCTGGTCAGGGGGGGTCACGCCCTATGTTCGACCTCCGGGCTCGGCCGCGTGCGCTGCCGGCACCGGGTGGAGGGTCAGCCGCGTTCTCGCGTGTCGGCGCACCTCCTGCGCGCTCCAGTACAGCGGGAACTGCCGGTTCGTGCGCCAGCGGCGTGAGAGATCCCGGTAGTGGCGGGAGCCCGGCTGTCCTGACTGCCCGGGGACGTGGATGCCCCCGCTCGCGTCCCATTTGCCGACGTCCAGGACCTGACGCCAGGATGGCGCCGAGAGACGGGTCTCGAACGGCTCACCCGGCACTTGCGATGTGGCCAGAACCGTATCGGTGTTGCCGCCAACTTTGATCGAGGGTGCGTTGAAGAACCAGGCGAGCCCCCGCCGTCGCCCGAACGCATGAATGAGCTCGAGCCTATGGACGCGTCCCCAGACCCAGCGACGTGAGCGCCGTCCGTAGCGGCCTCGGAGGTCGTTGGTGGCGTCGTCGAGCGACTTCGATACAACCTCGGCCCAGGTGGTCAGGCCCTCGAACAACGCGTCGTCTCCAAGTTCCCAGCGCTCGATCAGCGACGGCGTGAGACGGCCGATGATATTGCCCGGGTACTGAAAGACCGGGTGGGACAGGTCGACGCCTGCGAGGATCCGCCAGGCGTTGCCGCACACAGGGCTCAGCGAATGCTCCGCAAGGCGGGCCATGAACGCCTCGTAGATGGTCGGCTCGACACGATGCGGATCCATGACCGCGTCCCACTGCGCCAGGCGCTGGCGCGTCGCTTCCGCCGACGGATTCGCGCAGCGCATGGAAGCGAGCAGCCGGACCACCTGACGCGCCGGTGGGCACACGAGGTCCATCTGCGCCCGGGCCATATACGGGAGGTCGACCACTCGTTCGGAGAGCAGCTCGCCGATGCGCAGGGCGCGGTATCCCGACATGTAGTCGGTGCCGATGTAGAAGGGGAAGCCGTCGCCGGCAATCCGGTTGTTGGCGGTGATGATCTGATGCTCGGGAGGATCGAAGAGCTGGGGAATCTCGTCCGGGGTGAGATACCTGGTCCAGACGGCGCTCCCCGTCCAGCCCTGGATCGGAAGACCGCTCGGCTTCGCCTTGCGGACCGGGATCCGCCCGGACAGCAGGTACCCGATGTGGCCGTCGACGTCCGCGTACACGACGTTCTGGGAGGGCGCATCCAAGGACGCGAAGGCCTCTTTGAAGCTCCTCCAGTCTCCCGCGCGCTGCAGCCGGAGGAGTCCCTCAGCAGTGCCTCCCGGCTGCAGCGCGGTCCACTGCAGCGCGAGCCCCCGCCAGATGGAACGCTCCGGGTCCTCGATCCTTTCGACGACCGGTCCGTGACGGGTGACCACCACCTCCTCGAGCACGTCGGACGCGTCCCTGACGTGGATGATCTCGCGCAGCCGACGGGTGGGCTCGAATCCCCGCTCCGTGCGGAATCGATCGGCGGCCGGGGAGTCGAACTCCTCGATGACCAGGTCCTGGCAGTCTGCGAAGGAATTGGTGAAACCCCAGGCGACACGCTTGTTGTGGCCGATGATCACGAACGGCACCCCGGGCATGGTCACTCCGGTGGACTCGAAGTCCTCGCCGGCGTGAACATGCGCCGCGTACCAGATCGACGGCATTCCCGGGACCAGGTGCGGATCGTTGCAGAGAATCGGCCGCCCCGTCGTCGTCCGCTCGCCGGAGACGACCCAGGAGTTGCTCATGCCCCCGGCGGTGGGGATCCACCGCGCCGCCTCACGGAACATCGTCAGCAGCTGCGTGCGGGTGTCGCTCCCGCCGGCCGCGCGGACCGTGCTCGCGAGGACGGTGGGATTCGCGTCGGGGTACACGATGTCGAGCCGGGCGGCGTGCTCCGGTCCGATCGCGCGCAGGAGTTCCAGCCGCTGCAGCTCGGTGTCCCAGTTCATGCTCAAGCCCAGCGCCAGCAGCTTGAACGCCGCGAGGCTGTGCATCGGCTCCCACGGCTCCGCCGTCACCCCGAGCAACCGGTACTCGAGCGGGAGCGGCCGTCCGGACTGGGCGATGGCGTTGACACCGGCCGAATACGCCTTGAGCATCCGGCGCGCTTCGGGGGCCAGGCGGAGCTCCTCCTCGCGAGCAACCCGATGCAAGCCGACTCGGCGGATGAATCGATCGATGTTCACCCCGTCCGATCCGATCAGCTCGCTGATCCGCCCGGTCGCGACCCGCCGGGTCACCTCCATCTGCCAGAGGCGATCCTGGGCGTGAACCACACCCAGCGCGAAGGCGGCATCCTCCATGCAGACGGCGTTGACGTGGGGTATGCCCCAGCGATCGCGGCCCACGGTCACGTCCGCCGTGAGGCCTCCGACGTCGAGCCTCCCTCGCACCTTGGGCAGGGACACGCCGAAGGTGCGATGGCGCGCGACCAGTAGAGCGGTGCAGAGGACGACCAGCAGGGCCGCCACGACGATGATGGCGATGATCATTTGGAAGCGGTCTGGCAACGTACTACACTCGCGAGCCCATGGCCTTGCGAACCCCGCTGCACGACCGGCACGTCGCGGCCGGGGCACGCATGGTCGAGTTCGGCGGTTTCGACATGCCGTTGCAGTACTCGACGATCCGCGAGGAGCACGTGGCGGTCCGGACTCGCTGTGGCCTCTTCGACCTGTCGCACATGGGCGAGGTGCGTTTCACCGGCGACAGGGCCCTCGACGACGTTCAGCGCCTGGTCACCAATGACGTCGCGCGCCTCGAGGTCGGCGGTGCCCTCTACGGCGTCATGTGCAACGACGGGGGCGGGATCGTCGATGACGTCGTCGTCTATCGCGAGGCGGGCGGGTACATGGTGGTGATCAACGCCGCCTGCCGGCCGAAGGATGTCGCCTGGATGGGCGACCACAGCGGTGACTCCAGGTTCGAGGACATCGGCGATTCGGTGGCGCTGCTCGCGGTGCAAGGCCCGCGCGCGGTCAGGCTGGTCAGCGGCCTGGCTGCCGACGACGTCGCCGAGCTCCGGCCGTTTCACTCCATCGACACGCAGGTTGCCGGCATCCAGGCGGCTGTGTCGCGCACGGGCTACACCGGTGAGGACGGTTTCGAGCTCTACGTCGACGCGTCGGACGCGCCAGCTCTCTGGGACAAGCTCCTGGAAGCCGGCGCTGGTGAGGGCCTGATCCCGTGCGGGCTCGGCGCGCGCGACACGCTGCGTCTCGAGGCTGGCCTGCGTCTCTACGGCCAGGACATGGACGACGCGACCGATCCGTACAGCTGCGCGCTGGGGTGGACCGTCAAGCTGCAGAAGGGCGAGTTCATCGGCAGGCCGGCGCTGCTCCAACTCGATCCATCGCATCCGCCGCGCCGATTCGTCGGCATCGAGATTGCAGGCAGGGCTATCGCTCGCCACGGACAGCAGGTGCTCGCAGCGGGCGAGCGGGTCGGCGAGGTCACGAGCGGGACCTACAGCTTCACCCTTGATCACTCGATCGCCACGGCATCATTGGACGGCGACGTCCCCCTGGACGCCGAGCTCTCCGTCGACATCAGGGGCACCGCCGCCGCGGCAACGGTGGTGCCGCTGCCCTTCTACCGCCGCCCCAAGGGAGCCTGAACGTGGCTGATCTCTCCAACTACCGCTTCACCGCCACCCACGAGTGGGTTCGCACCGACGGCTCGAACGCGACTGTGGGGATCAGCGATCACGCTCAGGCGCAGCTCGGCGACGTGATCTTTCTCGAGCTTCCGGCGGTCGGGACCGAGGTGAAGGCGGGTGCCAAGTTCGGCGCCATCGAGTTGGTCAAGGCGGCCTCCGATCTGTATTCGCCCGTGAGCGGGACCGTGGCCGAGGTGAACTCGGCGCTGAACGACCGCCCGGAGCTCGTCAACTCCGACCCGTACGGTGAGGGCTGGATGCTCCGTCTCGAGAGTTCGAGCGACGACGGCGGGGACCTGCTCGATGAGGCGAGCTACACAAAGCTCGTCGGCGCCTGACCTAGACTTCTGGCCGGGGTCAGCTAGCTCAGCTGGTTAGAGCGCGCGGTTCACATCCGCGAGGTCGAGGGTTCGAGTCCCCCGCTGACCACCATCTCCGTCAGTCGACCTTGGCGCGCTCACTCCCCGGTCTCCCCGTCGACCGCTTCCCTGATCAGGTCGGCGTGACCGTTGTGCCGCGCGTACTCCTCGATCATGTGGCAGAGGATCCAGCGCAGGCTCGGCACCTCACCGCTCGGTTCGGAGCGCTTGGCCAGGTGCCCCGGGCCGCCATCGGCCAGGGCTTTCTGGACGTTGGCGCGGGCGCGATCCACCCGCTCCTGCCAGAGCGCGCGCAGCTGCTCTGGTGTGTCCTGGGCCGCCGTGCGCCATTCCCAGTCGGGTTCCGCCTCCCAGTCGACGCTGTCCCACGGCGGTGCCGACTCTCGGCCCTCCAGCCACTCGGAGAACCAGTAGTCCTCCACCAGCGCCAGATGCTTGAGCATGCCCCCGAGCGTCATCGACGAGGCCGCTACGGTTGCCTGCAACCCCACCGCGTCGAGCCCGGCGGTCTTCCAGGCGAAGGTCGCGCGCTGGAACTCGAGGAACCCGACCAGGGTCGCGGCCTCGTCGCCCGCGGAAGGCGGCCTCGGACGGCCCTGCTCGTCCAACTCAGTCATGTCGCAGCTCAGTCATGTCGCAGCTCAGCCATGTTGGATTGACTCTATCGACGCGGACGGCTCCCGGAAGTAGTGGCCCTGGTCGAGGTCGTCGAGGAGCCCTGGCTGGGTCGGTTCCCACCCCAGGACCGCGCGGGTGAGCGCGCTCGAAGCCGGGCTGTCCAGTCCGACGAAGCCGCCCAGTGGCGCGAAGTGCTCTGGTGCGTCATCGGGAGCAATCGAAACCACCGGCAGATCCAGGTGGCGGCCGATGACTCCGGCGATGTCGCGCAGCGGCACACCCTCGTCCGCGACCGCGTGGAGCGTCGAGCACGCCGGAGCCCCCTCGAGCGCCAGACGGAAGAGATGCGCCGAATCCAGCCGGTGAACGGCAGGCCACCGGTTGCTCCCATCGCCGACGTACCCGGAGACGCCCTTGTCGCGGGCGATATGGACGAGCGTCGCCATGAAGCCGTGATCTCCATCGCCGTGATTCGTCGGTGGCAGCCGGAGGACCGATGAGCGGACGCCGCTGGAAGCGAGGGAGAGCGCCAACTCGGCGGTGCCATGCCGGGTCCGCGGACCGCCGCCCAGCGCCGCGAGCGCCGGACTGAGATCGTGACCGTCCAGTTCGGTGGCCACGTGGCCAAGTGCGACCCCGAGGGTACCTGAGGCGATCAGGAGTGGGCGATCCGAGCCGGCGAGCGCTTCGCCGAATGTCTCGACGGCACGGCGGTCGGCATCCGCGGCGTCCTGAAAGCCACCTGAGAACGCGATGTCGTGCTTGAAGGCAAGGTGGATCACGCCGTCCGAAGCGGCTGCTGCCTCTCGCAGCCCGGCGAGGTCGTCGAGGCTGCCACGACGCACCTCTGCCCCAGCCGCGACCACCGCGGCGGCCGAGGCGTCCGAGCGAGCCAGGCCGACAACCTGATGACCCGCTTCGAGGAGTTCGGAAACGACGGCGGAGCCGATCCAGCCGGACGCGCCGGTGACGAACACATGCATGAAGGCCTCCTTCGGTTTGATGTCAGTTGCTGTCATCACTCTACCACGTATGTCAGTCACTGTCATCACAGACCGGTAGAATCACCGCATGGCACGTTGGGAGCCGGACAGCCGAGGCAGGCTCGAGCGTGCGGCGCTCGCGCTCTTCGGCGAGCGCGGCTTCGAGAACACGACCGTTGCGGAGATCGCAGCCCGGGCAGGGCTGACGGAGCGAACCTTCTTCCGGTACTTCGCCGACAAACGTGAGGTCCTGTTCGGGGGTGCCGGTGCGCTTCGCGAGCTCTTGGTCAGGACGGTTGACGCCGCGCCTGCGACCGCCGAGCCCCTCGACGTTATCGTGGCCGCTTTCGAGGCGGCCGCCACCATGCTCCAGGAGCGGCGCGCATTCTCGCTGCAGCGTCACGTCGTGATCGCCGCGAATGCCGAGTTGGGTGAGCGCGAGGTGATCAAGCTCTCCTTAATCTCCGCTGCACTCGCCGACGCGTTGCGCCGGCGCGGAGTCGCAGGCTCGGCGGCGTCGCTGACCGCTGATACCGGAATCGCGATCTTCCGTGCCGCGTTTCAAACCTGGGTCGATGTGGCCGAGCAGCGAGAACTTCCGCAGCTCATCCGCGACACCTTCGAAGAGCTGAGGGCCGTTGCCGCGGGTGCCGAGATGCGTGGCGCGCGAGTCTAAAGTCTCGAGATCGTCACCGGTCACCACACGAAGGGGATCAACCGCTTCGTGCGCCGGCTGTACGCCGCATATCCGGGAAGATCGCGGCGCAGCAGTGCTTCCTCGGCTGAGACCCGTCGGTGATACGCGAGCCCGAGAAGGCCGCCGACCGTCTCGACCACCGCGACGCTGCGCGATGTTAGTGCGAATCCTGTCCAGAACAAGAGCGATCCCGCGTACCCGGGATGGCGCAGGAATCGATACGGTCCGCGGTCGACGACGCGTTGCCCATGCCCGACGCGCAGGGTCCGCGAATAGGACTGGCCGAGCGTACGCATCGACCACGCGCGCAGGCCGAGCCCGGCCGCTTCCAGACCGACACCCACGGGGCCGGCGGCGGCGCGCAGCCGCGGCCGCCGTAGGGTGCGGACCATGGGCGCCACCACCACCGCCGCTGCGTATGCCGAGATGATCATCCGGGTGGTTCCGCGATCATCGCGTGAAGCCTCCAGGCTCGCCGCTGCACCCCGTTCACGCGTCGACCTCTCGAGCACGAAGAAGGCTACGACACCCGCGTACCCGGCCACGAACCATCCGATTCCATCGCCACGGCTTCGTCGCTCCGGCACCACGCGCACGGCGAGAGCGTGACACCTGGCTGGTACGCTCCGTCACATGAGTGACGACCGCCCCGTACTGCTCTTCGGTGAGACGTATCACCACCCGAACATCCTTTATCGCACCGGATTCCTTGTGCCGGACCCGATCGTGGTGGTCGATCGCGGCGGCGATGACACCGTGCTGTGGGCGAGTGCACTCGAGGAGGGTCGCGCACGCAAGGAGGCATCGGTCGGTCAGGTGCGCAGCATCCTCGAGCTGACCATCCCGGCGGCGCGCCCTGGTGGCAACGAATTCGACGGCTGGGCGAATCTGGTGGAGGCCGTCTGTCGCGAGCACGGTCTCGCTGCGGTGGATGTCGATGCCGACTTTCCAGCGGTGCTCGCCGACCACCTGCGCCACAGCGACGTCGACGTCCGGCCGCTGACCAGCATCTATCAGCAGCGGCGCCGCATCAAGAGTCCGCAGGAAATCGAGTGGATCACTGCAACAGAGAACGCCGGCATGGCCGCACTCCAGAAGGCGATCGATGTGATCGCAGCCGCTGAGATCCGCGATGGGCTCCTGGTTCGGGACGGTCGCAACCTCAGCAGCGCGGACCTGATCTTCGCCGTCGAGAGTCACCTGCTCGACAACGGCTACGGCACCGAGGACTCGATCTGCTGCGGTGGGCCCGAGTCGGCGGACCCACACCGCGCGATGAGCGATGTCATCCGCGCCGGGTTGCCGATCGTGCTCGACATCTACCCATTCGACAAGCGCACCCGCTACTGGGGCGACATGACCCGCACGGTGGTGCGCAGCACGCCGCCACCGGAGGCGATGCGCATGTGGGACGCCGTGCTCGAGGCGCAGCAGGCGGGGCTCGACACCGTCAAGCCCGGAGTGAATGGCCGCGATGTGCATTTCGCCTGCTGCGAGGTTTTCAAGCAGCACGGCTACGGCTCGCTGCCCAGACCCTACCGGGACATCCAGAGCGATGCGCGCTTCATCCACGGCACCGGGCACGGGCTGGGGCTCGAGATCCACGAATATCCCCGGATCAGCGAGGCGGACGTTGTCCTCGAGGTCGGAGATGTGATCACTGTCGAGCCCGGGCTGTACGACCCACGCTTCGGGGGCATCCGCATCGAGGATCTCGTGGTCGTCACCGAGACCGGCTGCCGGAATCTCACCACCCTGCCCAAGACGTTCCGGCTGGACTGAGATCGGCTCCTGCTACACTGCGAACGCTTCTCATCGAGGAGCGTTTCCACATAACGCTTTCCTGCGCCCGGATCGCGACTGCCTGACCACCTCGGCAGTCACAGCACCCCGGGCGCCGCAAGCCCAGAGGAAAGGAGGTGCCACGCATGGTGCGTGACTACGAGCTGATGTACATCGTCCGGCCGGAGCTGGAGGATGACGCGGTGCGCGTCACCGTGAAATCGGTGCGCGCGCTGATCGAATCCCAGGAGGGCGAGGTCGTCAAGACCACGCTCTGGGGGAAGCGGCGCCTCGCCTACGAGGTGAAACGGCTGCGCGAGGGCCACTACGTCCTGGTCGTCTTCCACCTGGACGGCGGCAAGGTTGCCGAGATCGAGCGCGCGCTCAGGATCCACGACACGGTCTTTCGCCATCTCATCGTCGTCCACGAGGGTCCGATGCCCGAGCCTGAGGCCGAGATCGAGGAGGTGCAGGGGCCGGTCGAGCCCGAGGCTGAAATCGACCGCGGAGACGCGGATACTGTCGCTGCAGGGTCCGTGGGTGGGGACGACGATCTGGAAGCAGACGACGTCCCCTCGGCAATCGATGACGACGAAGGAGATTTGTGATGGCGGGTTCTCTCAATCGCGTGATGCTCATCGGCAGGCTGACCCGCGACCCCGAGCTCCGGTACACGCCGAGTGGAACAGCCGTCTGCAACCTCGCGCTCGCGACCAACAGGTACGGGAGCGACCCGGCGACCGGCGAACGCAAGGAATTCACGGACTACCACGACGTGGTCGTCTGGAACCAGGGCACTCGCAAGCTGGCCGAGACCACGGCGCAGTACCTCCAGAAGGGAAGGCTCATCTACGTCGAGGGCCGCCTGCAGACGCGCTCCTGGGACGACGCCCAGAGTGGCCAGAAGCGCTACAAGACCGAGGTCAACGCCAACGACGTGCAGTTCCTTGACAGCAGCGGCCGTCAGGATGGTGCGCCCGCCGGCGACGGCGGCGGAGCAGCAGTGCCGGTCAGCGTGCCGGCGGGCGGTGACGTCGACCCTGATGACATTCCATTCTGAGCTGGAGAGCCATGCCTGATTTCGACCGCCGCCGCCGCAAGGTGTGCAGCTTCTGCCTGGAGCACATCGACTTCATCGATTACAAGGAGGTCACCCGGCTGCGCCGGTACCTGTCGGAGCGAGGAAAGATCCTGCCGCGCCGGATGACCGGGACGTGCGCGCGCCATCAGCGTTCGCTGACCGTGGCGCTGAAGCGGGCGCGGCACATCGCGCTGCTGCCGTTCGCGGAGATCCGCTAACCACCGAGCCCCGTCGATGGCGCCTTGAGCAGGATGACGTTGTCCAGCGCCGATCCGCCCGCACCGGTTGCGGCGAAACCGACGGTTGTCGTCGCCGTGGTTGCAAGCAACGACAGGTCTCCGTCGGTGCGTCTGCTCCCGGGCTGACGGACGCGCCGTCCTCGTTCAACGTGAGCGGCGCCAGCCTCGAGAGCGGAGGTGGCGACGCCTGCTGATGCAGTGGTTGACACACACCCGTGTCAGCCACGCAGCCGGTAGCTCCATCCTCGCGAGGGAGTCCCATGACCGCCACGCCTTGAGGAGGGTCTCCTGAACCGCGTCCTCGGCCTCGCCTTGGTCGCGAAGGATCGACAACGCGAGGCCATACAGCCTGCGGGCATCGGCGACGGCGACCGCCTCGAACGTCCGGCCGGGCGCCGGCTCGCTCGCCCTGGACACAACTGTCGAGGCAATCACCTCTATCCCAACGCTCACCGAACCGGTTTTGCTGACACGCCGCTCCTATACTGGGCCGACAGGCGCATGCGCCATCACCGGGCTCGTTCTCTCCACATCCTCGCCATGGCCCCGGTCGCCGCGATTGCCGCGGCTGTCCTCGGCCCGACGCCTCACGCCGTCGCAGCGTCCAGGGCACCAGCTCCGATCGTTGTCACCATCGATCCGGCCCACGGCGGCCGGCCTGATCCGGCGCATCCGACCCACCCATTCGATGTCGGGGCGATCGCACTCAATGGTCTGGTCGAGAAGAACGTCGACCTCGACGTCGGAATCCGGCTGGCGAAGTTGCTGCGCGACGACCTGGTCGACGTGGTCATGACCCGAACTTCCGACGTCTACGTCTCACCCGCACAGCGCGAGCGGATCTCGATTGCACATCACGCGGCACTCGTGGTCGGCATCCAGGCGAACGCCTCCGCCAATCCTCGTATTGGCGGCTCTCTCGTGCTCTATCCGGCAGCGGCGAGTGCGGCATTCGCGCAGACAGTGAGTGACGCACTCACCGCTCAGATCAGCGTTGATGGGACCCCCGACGGCGGTACGCGTCTCGGCGACACCGCGTGGGTTCGCAACCCCGTACCCCTGGCGTCAGTGGCGATGGGATATCTGAGCAACGGGGTCGACGCCTCGCTCATGGATACCGCGTTGTTCCGGCAGGATGTGGCGATCGGCGTGCGCGACGGGATCGAGGCGTACCTGCCCGCGATCGTCGCCCGACGCGACGCGATCCGAGCCTGGCGAAGCAGTCACCCCGGAATGGTGGCGCCAGGCTCCTTCGCCCCGGCGTCCGCCGTGCTTGGTGGGACCAACGGGTTCCAGTTCGGTGTGGTCATCGCCTGGCTTGCCGCCATCAGCGCCGCCGGGCTGGTGCTCCTGTTCCGTGAGGCGGTCGGACGCTTTATCGTGGTGTTCGTCGCCCTGATGGTTCGCCTGATCGGTGCGGTGATGTGGCTGGCCACTCATGTGGTGAGAAGAGGCCGCCGCCGCGCTCGGGTCCGCGCGGGCTGGCAAGCCGAGCCGGAACAGGTCAGAAGTGGATCCGTGTACGACGATATTCCGCTCTGAGCACTGAGGACACGAGCATTCGGCGGCGGTAGCACCACGTGCCGGCACAGGCAGGCACCCCGACGGTGGTCTCGGGTCGTGTCGCGCGCGGCCTTCGGTAGACTTCGGCTCATGGGTGAACCACAGCTCCGCGTTCCCGGTCCGACCCCGCTCCCCGCTCGCGTGGTCCGCTCCGCGAGCCGTCCCATGATCAACCACCGCGGCCCGGAGTTCGCCGCGCTGTTGGATGACGTCATCGGTGGCCTGCGCTGGGCGCTGCGCACCGAGAACGACGTTCTCCTGTACCCGTGCAGTGGCACCGGCGGCCTCGAGGCCGCGGTCGTCAACCTGCTGAGTCCCGGCGAGCAGGCGCTGTTCTGCGTCATGGGCTCGTTCGGCGAGCGCTGGGCGAAGATCGGCGACATCTACGGCGCCGGAGTCGTGCGTCTGACCGTTCCCCCGGGCGAGCCGATCGACCCTGAGGATGTCGAGCGAACCCTTGCCGAGCATCCCGAGATCACCACGGTCTTCGTCACGCACAACGAGACATCGAGCGGCGTCACCAACGACCTTGCGGCGATCGCCGGTGTCGTCAAGAGCCGCGGCAAGATGCTGGCGGTCGACAGCGTCAGCGGAGCGGGATGCCTGCCCCTGGAGACCGATGCGCTCGGCGTGGATGTCCTGGTCACCGGCTCGCAGAAGGGCTGGATGGCACCTCCCGGCATCGCCATGCTCGCCGTGAGCGCAGCCGCGTTCGCGCGCTCCGAGACGGCCACGAATCCACGCTTCTATCTCGACTTCGGGCGCGAGAAGAAGTCCCAGGACAAGAAGCAGACCGCGACCACACCGGCGATCTCGGTGGTGTTCGCGCTCCAGGAAGGTCTCGCCATGCTGCGCGAGGAGGGCTTGGAGAACGTCTGGGCCCGCCACGCACGTGTCGGCCGGATGATCCGCGCGGGCGTCGAGGCGATGGGCCTCAAGCTGCTCGCCGCCCCGGGTCATCGGAGCGACACGGTCACCGCCGTGCACAGCCCGGCGGACACACCTGAGGCGCTCAAGCAGCTGCTCACGACCCTGCGGACGGCGCACGGCCTCGTGCTCGCGGGTGGGCAGGAATCGCTGATGGGCAGGATCTTCCGTATCGGCCACCTCGGCTACATCGACGACGCCGACGCCTACACGATCCTCGCGCTCCTCGAGGCTGGCCTCATCGACACGGGGCTGCGTACCCGTGGCGGGCTCGCCATCGCGGCGGCACAGGCGGAAGCGCGCGGGACAGTCGCGCAGGCAGAACCCGTCAGCGTCGGGTGACCATCACCGCCGACCCGCGCACCGTGGCCGGTACCGTGACCCGCATCCTCGTGGCTGACCCGATCGCCGACGATGGCGTGACCCGGTTGCGCGCGGCGGGCGAGGTTGACGTCATGACCGGGCTGGAGCCGAGCGCGCTCCGCGAGCGCATCGGCGACTACGACGCGCTCGTGGTTCGCAGCGAGACCAAGGTGACGGCCGACGTGTTCGCTGCTGCACCGCGCCTGCGTGTGGTCGGACGCGCCGGTGTCGGCGTCGACAACATCGACATCGAAGCCGCCACGCGCCACGGCGTCCTCGTGCTCAACGCACCGACCGGTAACACGATTGCTGCGACCGAGCACGTCATCGCGATGATGCTGGCCCTCGCCCGCAATCTTCCCGCTGCCGACCGCTCGCTCCACGCGGGGCTCTGGGAGCGCTCGAAGTTCATGGGTATCGAGCTGCGCGAGAAGACGCTCGGCGTGCTGGGTCTTGGCAAGATCGGATCCGAGGTTGCCCGCATCGCCCGCGAGGGTCTGCGCATGCGTGTGCTCGCCCACGACCCGCTGGTCACGGCCGAACGCGCCCAGCAGCTCGGCGTCGAGCTCGTCGACTTTGAGACGCTGTTGACAGAAACCGACTTCCTCACCGTGCACGTGCCGCTCACCGATGCCACCCGCGGCATCATCGGTGCGGCGGAGCTCAGGCGGATGCGCAAGGGAGCCCGGCTGATCAACGTCGCGCGGGGCGGCATCATCGATGAGCACGCGCTCGCCGACGCGATACGCGATGGGCAGATCGCCGGAGCCGCCATCGACGTGTTCACCAAGGAGCCGCCTGACCCGGCCAATCCGCTGCTCCAGGTCGAGAAGGTCGTTGTGACCCCACACCTCGGCGCCAGCACGCGCGAAGCCCAGGTGAACGTGGCCTTCGACGTCGCCGATCAGATCGTCGAGTACCTCGCTGGCGGCACGCCGCGGTATGCGGTCAACGCGCCGACCGTGCTGCCCGAGGAGCTCGCACGCCTCCAGCCGTACCTCGTCCTCGCCGAGAAGATCGGATCGCTTGCGGCGCAGCTGGACGGTCGCAAGCTGCGCCATATCGTGTGCAGCTACTCCGGCGAGCTCGCCGGCATCGACACATCGATCATCACCGCGCACGTGCTGCGCGGTCTCTTTGCGCACTTCACGGAGACGCGCGTGAATCCCGTCAACGCCAAGGTGGTTGCCACGTCGATGGGCGTCGACGTCGATGAGCGTCATACCACGCGAAGCGTCGATCCGGAGGGGTCGCTGCTCGTTGAGGTGCGTGGCGAGCAGACGCTGCGCATCGCCGGAACCCAGTTCGATGACGGTCCCCGGATCACGCGCATCAACGATTTTCGCGTCGACATGCAACCTGCGGGCACGTTCCTCGTGGTCACGCACCAGGATCGCCCGGGCGTGATCGCCGCCATCTCCACACTGCTCGCGCGGCACGACGTCAACATCGCGGGGATCGAGCTGGGCCGCGACCGGCCCCGGGGTCACGCGGTGATGCTGATGGAGATCGACGACCCGGTGGACTCCGAGTTGCTCGACGAGGTGCGCGATACCGCGATGCTCGATCAGCTTCGCCAAGTGCGGCTCTGAAGGCCTGACGCTCCGCCTGCGACGGAGACGCGCGCATGGCCAGCGTTGAGCCCTTCGAGGCAACTCGATACAACCCCGAGCACGTGAAGCTCGGCGGGGTGCTCGCGCCTCCCTACGACGTGATCAGCGACGCGCAGCGGGACGAGCTGTACGGTCGCGATCTGCGCAACATCGTGCGCATCGATTACGGCCTCTCCTACCCCGATGATATCGAGGGTGTCGACGACCGGTACACGCGCGCCGCGTCGTTCCTCACCTCGTGGCGGGATCTCGGTGTCCTGGTTCGCGATACGCCCGCCGGCTACTACGCCGTCGATCACCACTTTCAGCACCCGGACGGGGGCCAGCGAAGGCGACGGGGTCTGCTCGCGACCGTGGCCGCCACGCCCTGGGAATCCTCCGACCTGCGTCCACACGAACGAACCCTCCGCGGGCCGAAGGCGGACCGTCTGGCGCTGCTGCGTGCAACGCGAGCGCAGACGAGCCCGGTGTTCGCCGTGTGGACGGGTGCGGATCGGCTCATCGAGACGCTCGACATCGTTGCCACGGGCGAGGCCCTGCTGGGAGGGCGCATCGACGGAGAGATCGCCTCGGAGAAGTTGCTGCTCTGGCGTGTCGCGGATCCGCAGCAGATTGAGGCGATCACCGGAGCCCTGCGGGGCGCCGAGCTCTATGTGGCCGACGGCCATCATCGCTACGAGACCGCCGCAGCGTACGCGGCGGAGCGACGGGCAGCCGACCCGGATGCTCCGCGGGACGCGCCCTTCGAACGTTGCCTCGTGTACCTCACCGCGGCCGACGATCCCGGCATCACCATCCTGCCGACACACCGTCTCGTGCGACCCGGCAGCGGCATCGCATTCAGTCTCGACGATCTCTGGGCACGCCTCGACGACGCCTACGAGACATTGCCCGCTGCCGGCGGACGGGCGGCACTGGCTGCGGCCGCATGCATGCAGGCGACCCACCATGCGTTCGCGGTGGTCGCCCATGACGGAGCCGCGGTGCTTCGGCGTCCGCGACGCGTCGAAGGGTCCCCCCGTGAACGGCTCGATGTCGCCGTCCTCGAATCCGAGGTGCTCGAGCCTGCGGGCGTGTCCCGGGAGATGATCAGCAGCGGCGCGCTCGCGTACACGCGCGATCCGGACGGGCTCGACGCCGCGGTGAGCAGCGGCGAGGCGGTTCTCGCCTTCGGCGTGTCGCCGGTGAGCGCAGGAGATGTGATCGCCGTCGCCCGTGCGGGGGAGACGATGCCCCAGAAATCAACGTATTTCTACCCGAAGGTGCCGACTGGGCTGGCCCTGCTTGAGGTCTGAACAGCCGCCGTCACCGCGGCGTGTTTGGCTCGTGGCCGCGAGCGGGTACAGTTGGAGCGTTCAACCGCGAACAGGGAACCTTTGATTGCCAACGTACGGATACCGCTGCCCCACATGCTCGACCGAATTCGAGGTATGGCAGTCGATGCGTGACAACCCTGGCGCGCCGTGTCCGAAGTGCGGTGCCGCCGCGGCCCGTCAGTTCTTTCCCGCGGGGATCGTCTTCAAGGGCTCGGGCTTCTACAAGACCGACAGCCGCGGCGCCGCTTCGTCGTCGATCACGTCGGACGGCGGCGACTCGAAGAGCGCCGTGACGAGCACGAAGACGGACACCGCAAAGTCTGAAAGCAAAACCTCTGCATCCGAAGCTTCACCGCCCGCAACCACAAAACCGGCTTCGACTGACGCCGCCAGTTGAGTACGATGGATCAGCGGCTGCCCCACAACCAGGAGACCCACATGTCCCACCCCGTTACCGTCACCGACACCAACTTCAAGGAAGAAGTCCTGGACTCGGAGCTGCCCGTCCTCGTCGATTTCTGGGCATCGTGGTGCACCCCGTGCAAGATGATCGCTCCGATCGTCGAGGAGTTCGCCACCCAGTACGACGGCAAGGTGAAGGTCGCCAAGGTTGACGTCGACGCCAACCCGATCACACCAGGCATGTTCGGGATCATGAGCATCCCGACGCTGATGATCTTCAAGGGCGGCAAGGCCGAGGAGCGAATCGTCGGCTACCAGCCGAAGCAGTCGCTCGAGGCCAAGCTCCAGGCCGTTCTCGCCGCCGCCTGAACCACTCAGGCGCCGAGTAGGTCGATCACCTCGCCGGCGAGGTAGAGCGAGCCGCACACCACCACGACGCCATCTCGTCCAGCGAGGCGGCGTGCGCGGTCCAGAGCCGTCCCGACGCCGGCGGCACTCTCGGCCGGGGGATGGAACAGCCGCGATAGCTCGGCCGGCGGTGTCGCGCGCTCGACCGCCGGAGCCGTGACGATGATCTCGTGGGTGAGCGCCTCGAGCCCTGCGGCCATTGATTCGACGTCCTTGTTGCGCATCGCTGCGAACACCGCGACGCATCGCCGCCCTGCGATGAGCTCGCGTGCCGCCGCGACCATCGCGGCCATCCCGGCAGGGTTGTGAGCCCCGTCGATGAGGATCGGCGGTTGGCCGTCAATCCAGTCCATCCGACCCCGCCAGCGCACTGACTCGCATCCGCGAGCGACTGCGCCGGCACCGATGGCGACTCCGCTCGCCCTCAGCGCGTCGCTGACAGCGACCGCGGTGGCGATGTTGCCGACCTGAAACGCGCCGCGCAGCGGCGAATCGACGCTGATGGGGCGGCCATCGAACACCGTGTCCACAACCACGCCGCGCATCCCGAGGGAACGCCCGCTGAAGGCAACGTCGACGCCGACCACGGTCAGGGACGCGCCGACATCGCTCGCACGCCCACGGATCACCGTCAGCGCCGGCTCGGTGGCGCCGGTCACCGCGCGGTTGCCGGGCTTGATGATCGCTGCCTTCTCGCCTGCTATCTCGGGAATCGTGGCGCCGAGCAGGTCCTGGTGGTCGAGCGCGACGTTGGTGACGGCGGCCACGCCGAGATCGAGGACGTTGGTGCTGTCCAGGCGTCCGCCAAGGCCGACCTCGCAGACCAGCACCTCGGCATCCGCCTCGTGCGCAACCAGAATGCCCGCGGCCGTCAGCACCTCGAATCCGGTCGGCTGGAGTTCATCGGGGAGGGCCTCCGCGGCTTCCCAGACCCGAGCGACCAGGGCTCCGAACTCCGCCTCGGTGATGGGAGTGCCGTCCCGGACGATGCGCTCGCAGTAGGAGACGAGATGCGGGCTGGTGAGCAGCACCGAGCGATAGCCGGCGGCGCGGCATACCGAGTCGACGGTTGCGCAGACGGATCCCTTGCCGTTCGTGCCGGCAACCAGGACGCCTCGAAGCCCGACCTGGGGATTGCCGAGCGCGGCAAGCAGCGCCCGCGTGCGCTCGAGCCCGGGCATGATCCCGCGCCAGGCGACCGAATCCAGCGCCGCGACTGCGCGCGCGTACGTCGCGGCGGTCACGCCCAGTGCCAGGCCTCGTTCATCGCCTCACCCGGCTCAGGCCGTTGCACCAGCAGGCGGAGCGCCTTGAGCCAGGCTCCCCGCCGGGCGACGGCGTCTTCGATCTCCTCGACCGCGAGGTCGCGGAAGAGGCCACCGGTCTGGTGCGCGAGCACTGCCTGCAACTCCTGGTACTCGAGGAGGCCCGAAGCGTCAACGATCGCGGCGCGCCCGCCCTCAGCGTTGATGACCAGCCGGAAGACCCGACCCTGGTTGTCGTCGAAGGTCGATCTCGGCGTGATCGTGATTGCGCCGAGCGCCGGCATCAGTCCGGCGACGCGGTCGAGCCAGGCACGCTGCGGATCGGAGGACGCCTCGACGGCAGCGTCGACAAAGAGCTCACCGGCCAGCGAGAGCACCGCGGTCTGGAACTGCGTGTAGTAGAGAAGATCGGCGCCGTTGAGGGCGACGCTGCCGACGTCCACGCCGTCGTCGCCGGCGAAGGTGACCATGAATGGGCGCGCGTAGGGTTTGCGCGCCTCCTGCTCACTCCAGCGAATCCGTAGCGAGGGCATCCGGGTCAGCCCTCCACACGGCCGCGCCGCACCCGCGCGAGCGCCAGCGTGTTGCGCAGCAGCATCGCGATCGTCATCGGCCCCACCCCACCCGGAACGGGCGTGAGCCACCCTGCGACGGGTTCCACCAACTCGCGGTCGATGTCGCCGACCACCACGCCGTCTTTCGGTGTGGTACCCACGTCGATCACGAACGCGCCGGGTTTCACGTACGAGGCGTCGATCATGCTGGGGCGGCCGATCGCCGAGACGAGGATGTCGGCCTCACGGCACACGGACGCGAGGTCCGGGGTCCTCGAGTGGCAGATCGTCACCGTGGAGTCCGCATTGGTGAGCATCAGCGCGACGGGACGTCCGACGATGGCGCTGCGTCCGATCACGACCGCCCGGCTGCCGCGCAGCGGCGCGTCGTAGCGGCGGAGGAGTTCCATACATCCGAGTGGTGTACCGGGTGCCACGACGGCGGGATGGCCTTCGGCGAGGCGCCCGAAGTTGTACGGGTGGAATCCGTCGGCGTCCTTCTCCGGGGAGATGCGCGCCATCACCGCGTCTCGATCGATCTGCGAGGGCAGCGGGAGCTGCACGAGGATCCCGTCGACGGCATCGTCGGCATCCAGTCTCCGCACCAGCTCGACAAGTTCATCGGTGGTGCTTTCCCGGGGTGGCGTGTGCAGCTGGAACCGGATCCCGGCGCGTTCGGCGGCTCGCCCCTTGTTGCGCACGTAGATCGCGGAAGCTGGGTCGTCGCCGCAGAGGACCACCGCCAGCGAAGGCGGCGCCAATCCCAGTGCCTTCATCTCGGTGACGTGAGTTGCGAGCTCCTCGCGAAGTTCCGCGGCCACCGCTCTGCCGTCGACGATCACGGCGCTCATGAACGGGGCCCGCCCTCTCGCTCGATGATCACCCAGCAGCGATCGATTGCTCCCGCAATGGGTGGCTGCTTGCCCACACGCACTTTCACGCTGCCGATTCGGGGCTCGATCAGCAGGACCCCGGCGATTCGCGCGGCAACTGTCTCGAGCAGCGCGAACTGCTGGTCTTCGACCACCCCGCGGACCAGCTCGAAGACGTGGGCGTAATCGAGGGTATCGGCGATATTGTCGGTCCGGCCCGCGACGGAGAGGTCGATGCGGATCTCCACGTCGACATGAAACCGGTTGCCGAGCGTGCGCTCGGCCTGAGTTTCACCGTGGTAGCCGTAGAACGACATTCCCTCGAGAACGAGCAGATCCATCGAGCCAGGCACGGCGCGATTGTACGAAGGCGTGCCGTCGCCAACGGCCGCGAGCCGGCGGGGAGCCGGGCGATGAGGCGGCGCCCTCAGACCCCGCGAACGCCGCCCTCGGGTCGCAACACCTGCTCGTGGTGATCGACCGGGTTGACCATCACGACCTGGAAGAGGTCCTCGAAATCACAGTCGAACAGCTGCATCAAAGACTGGCGCAGCTTCGGTCCCGGATTGCGCGTACCCGCCTCGAGTGCGGGAATGTAGTTCTGGGTCACCCCGAGCCGGCGCGCCAGCTCACGCTGGGTCAGGTGATGCTTGTCACGCATCGCCCGCAATCCAACGGCCCTCACCTCGACATTCACACGGACAAATATACCCACCTGTGAGTGTGTTCGTCAACGCAACGAGGCTCGCACCCTCGGACATCTGCTAGAGAGTCGGTTGTGAGCATGCCCCCACGCGAAGCGCTGCGTACCGCCCGGCTGGTGCTGGAACCGATCTCCCATGCCCACGACAGCGACCTGTTCCAGGCGTCGCTGGCTTCGCGAGCCGAGTTGCTGCCCTGGATGCCCTGGGCCGTCGATCTGACCATGAACGCCCAGTCCGCGTATGCGGACCGGGCGCGTTCGGAATGGGAGGCCGGGTCTCCGGCATTCGCGATCACGGAGCACGGCGTGGCCATCGGTGTCATCGGGCTCACGCGGGAGAGCGATTCGCAGTACGAGATCCATTACTGGCTGGCCACGGACCGCACCGGACGTGGCTTTGTCACCGAGGCTGCACAGACCCTGCTCGAGTGGGCGCGGGATGTCCTCCGAGGCCAGCGCATCACTCTCCACGCCGGCATGGTGAATCGACGCAGCCTCGCGATCGCGGAGCGGCTCGGATTCACCCGGGACGGTGAGCTCGAGGGAGGGATGACCGGCGGAAGCGTCGCCGTGTTTCCTGCGTACGGTCACCACCTCGACCTTTAGCCGCTGCGCTTGAGCAGGCCAAGCCGCTTTGCGCGCCGTTCTGCCCTCGCGAAGACGAACACGCCGCAGGGAATGAGCACCGCACCCATGACGAGGAGCACCAGCACCGTTCCGAACAGCGAGCCGATGCCCGCGTGATCGAGCAGTGCCGAGCGAATGCCGCTCAGGGTGTACGTGAGCGGTGATGCCTGCCCCATGACGCGCAGGACGGTCGGAAGCACGGTGATCGGGTAGTACACACCCGAGACGAGCAGCAGCACACCCTGGACCGCAACCGCCATCTGCTCGCCCTTCTCGGGAGAGAGCAGGGGCAGGATCGAGGTGAAGATCCCGAGACCGAGCACCGGGAACGTCGCCGCCGCGAGCACCAGCAACGCCGAGCCGATGTCCGCGTGGGACAGGTCGAGATGGAAGGCGAGCGCGATCGCGATCATGATGATCACGCTGCGCAGGAGCGCGTAGATGATCGCGAAGGAGCAGATGCCGAGCAGGTGGGTGGTCCGCCGCACCGGCGCCATGAAGGTGTATTCGATGGTTCCCTCCCAGCGCTCCCAGGCGATGGCGAAGGACACGTCGAAGAACATCAGCGACAGATAGCTCCAGAGCAAGGAGCCGATCAGCAGGTACAGCTGCGCGCGCGCGATGTCGACATGAGCGCTCGCACCACTGAACGACCCGAGCCCGGACGCCAGGTACCCGATGCTCAGCGTGCTCACGATGCTGTAGACCAGCCAGACGACCTCCCAGATCCAGTAGCGCTTGTAGAGGTTGCGCTGGCGCTCGAAGAACCCGAGAAACGCGTTCGCCTCGAAGCGCAGACCGGGAGACGGCATCTCGACGTCGCGAATCTGCGTGCTCATGATTCCTCCTCCTGCTCGGCTTCACTGTCGTCGTCAAATGTCTTGCCCGTGAGCCGCAGGAAGACGTCTTCCAGCGACGCGCCATCGCCGCTCACGCTGTGCTGCGCGCGCAGCTCCGCCGGTGATCCCTCGGCGAGAATCCTGCCGCGATCGAGGATGACCACGCGGTCGCAGAGCCGCTCCGCCTCCTCGAGGTCGTGCGTGCTCAGCAGCACGGTGACCCCGGACTCCGCGCGAATGTCACGTACGAATCCCTGCACCTCGCGCTTCGAACGCGGATCGAGGCCCGTTGTCGGCTCATCCATGAGCAGCAGTGATGGGCTCGTCAGCAGGCTGCGCGCGATCGCGACCTTCTGCTGCTGCCCGCGCGACAGCTGCTTCATCGGCCGGTCGACGGTGTCGCGAGGGAGACCGAGACGCGTGAGCGCGGCAACCGCGGCGTCGCGCGTGCCCTTACCGCCCTGTCCATAGAGGCGCGTCGCGTAGGAGAGGTTCTCCCACGGGCTCATCTCTTTGAAGAAGCTCGCCTCCACGGAGACGCGGTTCACGTGGCGCCGAACCTCGTGGCCGTCGTCCACGACATCGTGGCCGAAGACAAGCGCCGTCCCCTCATCAGGAATGGTCAGCGTTGCCAGGACCCGAAGCAATGTCGACTTGCCGCTGCCGTTCAGGCCGACGATGGCGACCATCTCACCATCGGTGACGCGCAGGTCGACTGAATCGACGGCGCGTTTGTACCGGCTCGACTGCTCGCGCCGTCGCCACGGCGGTCCGCGTCGTTCGCGCCGGAACGACTTCACCAGCCTGGTCACCTCGACGGCGATGCCGCCGTCACCTACCCTGGACACCGATTTCTCCTGCTCACGTTGTTGTTGCTCTTCTGGACAAACAAAAGGACCGTGCCGGCCGGGCCGCACGATCCTGTGAGCAGAGCTCTTCGATGCTCAGAGACTCAAGGAGCGACCCCCGACGTGCGGACACGTCCCACGGTGGGTCTGCCGCCGACTCCAATGCACTGCGTTGTCATCAAAAAGCGCTCCTTTGCGCGAACGAACGAGCGGTCATGTTAGGTGCTGCGCGCGACGGTGTCAAACGCGCAGCGGTGGCTCGGGTTATCCTCGGCGCATGTGCCGCGTCTGCATGAAGCGACCGGAGATCCCGGATGAGCGCTACGGCCGCTGCGAGCAGTGCGCCAAAGCCGGTCGCAACGCGTTTCGTTTCCGGCTCTTTCCCGCCCGCGGCGGCCCCGGGTTCACGGTCAAAGCCGGCGAGCTCTCGCCGCACGCGCTGCGCCAGAAGTGGCGTGCGCCGCTCGCCGCCTACAAGGGCCATGTGTCCACGAAGACGAATCTGGGGCTCCACGAGCTGGAGATGATCACCGCGAAAGAACGGGTCGAGAGCCTGCGGGTGGCGCCGGACCTCGCGGGACATGACGCAGAGGTGCTCGCCGCGTTGCACGATGCAGCCGAGCGGACCGATTCGGCGTGGTGACCAGGCGCGAGTCAGGCTGAGAACAGCCTCCACGTCAGCGACGGAGCGGCGATGGCGCTCGCGCTGACCACCCTCCACGTGATCGAGGTCTTTGCGTCCAGGACTCCAGTGACCATCCCCACGGTCGTCCCCGCCGCGATCGGAGCGGGCGGAGACAGGTCGGTCACGTGAAAATGGAGCGCCGCGCCGGCACGTATGAACGCCTCAATGGTTTCCGTCGGCGACAGCGTCACGAGGGCGCTGTCCCCCCAACGCGTTGTCACCGACCCCGAGACCTGCGGGGCGAACGCGGCGAGATCGACCGCAGCATAGGCACCGTCCGCGGCGCTGACCGCTTGCTGCGCTGCAGCAAACGCCTGGCCGAGCTCAGGATGTGCCGGATCCCCAGCGGCTGCCGGCGGCTGCCCGAGCACCGCGCCCCACACCGTGACCATCTCACCAGTGCCGTACGTGATCTGGTCGGCGAAGAGCAGGCAGCCTCCTGCCGCTCCGGTCCAACCGGTTTTGATGCCCAGCCATCCCGCCTGCTGGTTGAGCAGGATGTCGAGGTTGTTGAGGATGGTGCCGTCGGGAAGCGACGCGTGCGCGGTTCCCACCAGGTCCTGGAGCGCGGGGTTGGCGATCACAGCCTTGGCGAGCGCGACGAGATCCGCTGCAGTCGAGACCGTTCTGACGCTGAGGCCGCTCGGATCGGCGAAATGCGTATGCGCCATGCCCAGCCCTGCCGCGGTTGCGTTGAGACGTGCGATGAACGCCGAACGGTTGCCCGATACCCAGACAGCCAGTGTCTCCGCGATGTTGTCGGCAGACGGCAGCAGCAGTGCCAGCAGGAGGTCGCGCTCAGTGAGGACCTCGCCCGCACGGACCCGGAGATTGGAGCCACCCTCGGCCAACGCCTGTCGATACAGCAGCACGTCCGAGCCGGTCATCGTGATCGACGGACCATTCGCGCCGGGATCGAGCGGATGCGCAGCCAGGACGACGAGCGCGGTCATGGCCTTGGCGACCGATCCGATCGGCCGGACCGCAGCGGCGTTGCGCGCCACGATGCTCCCGCTCATGCTGGTCGCGAGCGCGAAACTGCCAGTGCCGGGCACGGGGATCGGGGGAGGCCCGCTCCCATCGAGCAACACGGCGGCCGGCACATGGAGGCTCACCGCCGCGGGCGGTGGTGGAGCGGTGAGCCTCACGGCGACGAACGTGCCCGGTGCGATCACCACCGCGGTGATCACGACAACGAACACGATCCATACCCACGACGATCGCCGTGTCCCTGCCATCAGGCCTGTCTACACGCGTCGACCCGTAGCATGCCTGGGTGCCTACCCACGACGACGTCGCAACGGCGACGGCGTCACATCACCCGACCTGACGGATCAGGCCTTGGCCCGGCGCGGACCCCGAGCACCCTTCACCGCGGTGGAAAGCGAGGTGCTCGCCGAGAAACGAACCACCCGGCGGGCCGGCACCTTGACCGCCTCGCCTGTCCGCGGGTTGCGACCGAGCCGGGCTGCTCGCTGCGCCGTTTTGAAGTTGCCGAATCCATGGATGCGAACCTCGTCGCCCTTCTCCAGCGACTGCGCGATGGTGTCGAAGAACCAGCGCACCTCATCGCGTGCGGCGGTGACGGTGATTTCTGCACGATCTGCGAGTTGCTTTGCGAGCACATCGCGTGTCACGACTGTGGCCATGCGTTCTCTCCAAGAGTCTGACGGGGAAACGGCCGCGATTGTAAGGAAAACCGACGTGCTTTCTCAACATCGATCGTGCCGGGCGCTGTGCTAGCGTCGCAACACGTGTCGATGGCACACACCGGCGTCGCAGACGCGGAGTGGGACTTCGCGCTGCAGCGCATGGGCGGCCACTTCCTGCAGAGCACCCTGTGGCAGCGCGTCCAGACCGCTCTCGGCCATGACGTCATCTGGGCTCGTGACGAGCACTGGATGTGGGCCGGAGCCATTCGTGCCGGCCACTTTCCGCGTTACGTGTATCTGCCGCACGGCCCCACCGCGACGTCGGAGGATGCGCTGATCGATGCGCTCGCGCACGCCGTCGACGCGGCCCGTGTGCGCTCGCTCGACTTCGTCCGTGCCGAACCGCCCGGCGCGTTCGCGCCGTCTGCTCTCGCGGCCTCCGGCGCGCATCCGAGCAGATCGATCCAGCCGCGCTGGACGTGGATTCTCGATCTCACACCGGACGAGGCGGCGCTGCGACGCGGGCTGAGCTCCGGACACCGAGGGGCGATCAATGCCGCATCGCGGCGGGGCCTGACCATCCGCGCGAGCGAAGATCCTGACGACATCGACGTTTTCCTGGCTCTCCAGGAGCGCACCGCTGCGGCGGGACGGTTTCGCGGACAGGAGCAGTCGTATCACCGTGCGGTGGCTCGGACGCTGATGCCCGAGCACGCCGCGGTGCTCTATATCGCTGAAGCGTCGGGCGTCCCCGTCGCTGCCGCACTCTGCTTCGACTTCTCAGCGACCAGGTACTACGCGCACGCCGTGTCGGACCCGGAATCCGGGCGCAAGCTCCAGGCGGCTGCGCCACTGGTCTGGCGGATGCTCCTCGATGCACGGGAGAAAGGCGCGCTGCGCTTCGACTTCTGGGGCATCCATCCCGTTGGCGGGACAGCGGACGGGGCAGCACCGCATCCGTGGGACGGTTTTTCGCAATTCAAGCGGTCGTTCGGCGGCAAGGCGGTGGAACGCGCCGGCACCTGGGACCTCGGAGTCCGTTCATTGCGCCACAGCCTGTATCGCGCGGCCGTGCGGCTGCGGCGATGAGACCGGCAAACCCGGAGGAGCTCGGACGCTGGGACGAGTTCGTCGTCGCCAACCCGGATGGCGGACAGATCCTGCAGACGCGCGCGTGGGGGGAATTCAAGCGCAGGCATCGCTGGCTGCCCAGCTACCTGCTCTCGGAAACCCAGCCGTCAGTGGCGGTCCTCGAGCTTCGCCATTCGGTGCCAGGGCTTGGTGTCCTGGGGTACGTCCCCAAAGGGCCGGGTGTGTCAGACCTCGGGCGGTTGCCGGCCGTCCTCGACGGGCTCCGCGCGACGGCCGGTTCCGCATTCGCGATCAAGGTTGAGCCGGAGATCGAGCAGAGCCAGGATGCAACGGCGGCACTCGGCGCCATGGGCCTCGAGAAGTCGCGTCACGATGTGCAGATCAGCAGGGCGACGATCATCGTGGACCTCCGTCCCGATGAGGACGCGCTCCTCGCTTCGTTCAAGCCGAAATGCCGATACAACATCCGCCTGGCGGACCGCCGCGGGGTGACGGTGGCGCCCGTGCCGCTCGACGACGAGAGCATCGCCACCATGTACTCGCTGATGGCGTCGACACGCGATCGCGCCGGGTTCACGCTGCGCAGCAAGGAGTATTTCTCGCAGTACTGGCGTCTTCACGCCGCCGCCGGTCAGGGTCAGCTGTTCTTTGCCTCACTCGACGGCGAGGTGCTCGCCGGGGTCTTCGCCACCTACCTGGGCCGGAAAGCCTGGTATAAGGACGGCGGATCAACCAAGGAGCACGCCGCGGTGATGGCACCGCACCTGCTCCAGTGGGAGGTCATGCGCTGGCTCCGGTCGCGCGGCGTCGAAGCCTATGACCTGGTCGCCGTGCCTCCTGCCGCCGAGCTCACCCCGGCGCACCCCCTGTACGGGTTATATCGCTTCAAGTCCGGATTCAGCGAGCGCATCACCGAGTACGTGGGCACGTGGGACCTGCCGATCCGCCGCAGTCGCCATGCGGCGTGGACTGCGGTTGGCGAGCGAGCCGCCCACCAGTGGGCGTATCGCGTGCGCCACGACCTGCTCTACTAGCGCCAGATCCTCTTCATGATCACCTTCGACAGCTTCTCCGGGTCGTGGTGGGTCGAGATCTGGGACGACGCGACGTCCGCAAGGATGTAATTCACAGGCTGGAGTGTCGCCTGGTCGCGGTCGAACCCGACGCGGGTGACCCCGGCTTCAACCGCCGACGGTGGCAGCGGCAGCCCCACGTTGCTGTTGACGATCACGTAGTCGAACAGGCTCACGCCCACGTGGTCCTCGATGGTCTTGAGGTGCTCGCTCACCGAGAAACCCATGGTCTCTCCGGGCTGGCCGGCGATGTTGCACACGTAGACCTTCACGGCGGGACTCGCCCGTAGTGCTTCGACCATGCCCTCGATCAGCAGGTTGGGGAGGATCGACGTGTAGAGGGATCCCGGCCCGACGATGATCAGCTCCGCGGCCAGGATCGCGCTCTCCGCTTCGGGGTTGATCTCGGCGTCCGCCGGCTCGAGGAAGACGCGGTCAATCTGGTCGACACCGTAGGGGACCTTCGACTCGCCGACTCTCAGCTCGCTCCCGGCGGTGGCGCAGAGCACGACATCGCGAAGCGTGGATGGCACGATCTGACCGCGGACGGCCAGAACCCTACCGGACTCCCGGATCGCGTGCTCGAAGTCACCGGTGATCTCCGCCATCGCGGTGATGAAGAGATTGCCGAAGGAATGACCTGAGAGCGCGCCCTCTCCGCCAAACCGGTACTGGAACAGCTCGGTCATCAGGGGCTCGGTCTCGGCAAGCGCGGTGAGGCACTGGCGGATGTCGCCCGGGGGCAGGACGCGATACTCCTCGCGCAGCCGGCCGCTGGACCCTCCATCGTCGGCGACCGTCACGATCGCGACGATGTTCCCTGTGTACTTCTTCACGCCTCTGAGCAGAGCGGAGAGGCCGGTGCCGCCGCCGATCGCCACGAGGCGCGGACCCTTGGCCAGCGAGCGGAACTTGAAGAGCTGCTCAGCCAGGCCGCGGTTGGTGCTGCCGCGCCCGGGCAGGAACGGTCCGAGGATCGACTGGCCGAGCTTGTAGAAGCTCAGGATGATGAGCCCGATGCCGACCAGCGCGAACATGAGCGCGCGAACCAGGCGCGGCAGGAACTGCAGCGTCAGGTCGCCGACCCAGTTCGGAAAGTGGATCTGCGCGCTGTAGAGATCACGCAGCAGGTAGCCCGCGGCGAGGCCGATCATCACGATCGCCACGAACAGGAGCAGCAACCAGCGTTTGACGTGAAGCCCCGGCGTGAACCAGCGCATCAGGTTCGTGCTCGGGCGGATTCGTACCTTCATACCGCGTCCCGATTCTGGCACTTCGGCTCCCGCGTGCCCGCGATCCGGGAAGGTGGGCCGCTTTAGAGAGTGGTCCGGCTCTCCCCTTTCGATGCCAATTCAACCGGGTCGCGGCGGCGGCGCAGCTTTGCCAGGTTGTGCTCGGCTTCGATGTATCTCGCGGTTCCGGAGTACGACCGCATCACCAGGCTCTGGGTGTGGCAGCGGTCCTCGCCGAGAAACCGGACCCCCTCGAGAAGCTCGCCGCTGGTGATCCCGGTCGCCGCGAAGAACACGTTGTCGCCGGAAACGAGGTCGTCGAGCTCGAGGACATCGCCGGCGTGCTTGCCCTCACGCTCCTCGACGCCGTGTTCGGTCTCGCCGACCCAGATCCGCGCCTGCATGCCGCCTCCGATGCATTTGATGCCACACGCGGCGAGCACTGCCTCCGGAGCGCCCCCGATTCCCATGAGCACGTCGATGCCGGTGCGGTGCTCCATCGCGGCCATGAGGCCCGCGGCGACGTCGCCGTCCATGATCAGCTTCACCCGCGCGCCGGCCGATCGAATCTCCTCGAGGAGCGCCTCGTGGCGTTCGCGGTCGAGGACGACTACGGTCAGGTCCTCGACGCGACGGTCCTCGGCTCTTGCGATCCGTTTCAGGTTCTGCGCCACCGGTGCCGTGATGTCGATCACGCGGGCCGCCGCCGGTCCGACGATCAGCTTCTCCATGTAGTGGAGGTGGGTGTGGAACATGGAGCCCCGCTCGGCGAGCGCCACCGTCGCTATCCCACCCGGAATGCCCCGCGCGACCAGCCTGGTCCCGTCGATCGGATCCACCGCGACGTCGACCGCCGGGGGGTTGCCGTTGCCGACCTGCTCGCCGATGTAGAGCATCGGGGCCTCATCCTTCTCGCCCTCGCCGATGACCACGACGCCGTCCATGTCGACGAACCCGAGGCTGCGTCGCATCGAATCGACCGCGGCCTGGTCCGCCTGCTCCTTCTGGTTGCGCCCCATGTGCCGAGCCGCGGCCATTGCTGCGCCCTCCGTGACGCGGACCAGCTCGAGGGCAAGGTTGCGGTCAATCGGTGTCCCCAGGTCGCGAGGCCGCGTTGCCATCAGCCCGCGATCATACGGCGCGGGTCCGGGTGAGCCCAGCGGTGCCGAAGGCGACGATGGCGTCGGCGGCGCACCGGATGCCTTCGCCAAGCGCGGCGTCGAGCGCGGCGTCATCGGTGCTCTCGACCTTCGCGACGTGGCCGAGGAATCCTCCGGCCAGGGCGTCGCCGGCGCCGGTCGGATCGATGACGTCCGCCACCGGGGCAGCGGGCCGCTCGGCGATCCGGTCCGCCGTGACGCACGCAGCGCCGCGGGGGCCCATCTTCACCACGACTGCCCGCAGCCGCCCTCTGCCGCAGAGCGCGGCAGCCGACCGGCGCCAATCCTCGATTCCGGTGAGTGCCCCGAGCTCGGCCTCGGTGAGGAAGAGAACGTCCACTCGCTCGACCACAGCGCTGAGCGCATCAGGGCGGCTGTCGATGAACTCGGTCATGGAGTCGGCGCCGATGAAGCGCGCCGCTGATTGATCGATCACGGCTCGTTGGAGGCCTGGATCCATGCTTCCGACAAAGAAGACCTCGGCGCGGCGCGACCTCGCCGTCAGCACCGGTTCCCACTCTGGATCGCAACCAGGCTCTGACGACTCGCGCGACGTCGCCCAGCGCTCGAAGTCGTGCACCGCATGCCATCGGAACGTCGGTGATTCGCTCACCACCAAACCCTCGAGGTCGATGTCCTCACCGGCGAGGATCCGGCGGTATTCGTCGACCGTGTCGCGGCCCACGATGCCGTTGAGGTGCACCGGAGCAGAGCGCGACGCAGCGAGCGCGAAGTACACCGCCGACCCTCCGAGCGCGTCGTTCCTGCCTGCGGGGGTGGTCAGATCGTCGCTGTGCAGCGTGCCGGCGACCGCGACCTCCCAGGCCACGTCGGAAGTGGCGTCAGCCTGCGGCCGCGGTGCGGTTCCGCTCGCCGAAGAGCGGAATGATCGGCGCGAGCCTTGGGCGCCGCGAGTCGACGGCGCGCATGAGCAGCACCTCCTGCGCCTCGAAGAGGATGTCGGCCACGTGGTCGGGGTTGCGGTCGATGCCCAGCCGGTCGCGCAGGCCCGGGTCCACCGCACCCACAGCGCGGACGACGGCACTCCAGAGGGCGGCCGGGATCAGTCTGAACGAGCGCATCCGGCATTCCTCGATGAGGTCGATGAGCACGTCGGCCTCGCGCACACGTAGACGGGTACGGGAGATGCGCTCTCGCCTGAAAGCCGCCTCACGTTCCACGCGGGCGATCTCCAGGCACGTCCGCTCCATCGGACCGGGCTGTGTCTGGCGAGTGGCGGCCGCGTGCATCAGCGGATTGTCCCACGCCCGGCTGGGACTGCGAAGTTCGGTTGACTGCTGTTACACGGGATAGCAGATGGAGCGCCAGCGTCCACCGCCGGGAACGAGGTGCACCACCCGCTTGATCCTGGCAACCGGTTCAGGGTCTCCCACCTCGTACTCGACGTCGAGCTCCGCGACATCGTGGTACGTCCTGCCCCGCGACGTCTCGATCCACTCGGGCAGGTAGCGGACCTCTTTGACGCTCACTCCGCGCAGGCGGCGCATCGCAGATGCTCCCTGCGCCTCGGCGAAAGCCTCGGGCGAGCCCCAGCTCAGCTGGCAGTCCTCGCTGAGCAGCGAGAAGGCGCGCCGATACTGGTTCGCACGCATCAGCTCGACGAAAAGCGCCTCGCTGAAGGCGGGGTTGCCTGGAGGCCTGCTGCCGATCGGCGCGCGGCCGCGTTCGTGCGCATCGACGAGCGCTGCGGCTCGACGGGACGTGACGTTGGCGGTCTCGCTACCGGCCCAGAACGACCTGGTCGCCGCGTCGACCTGGGTCGGCCGCGGCGCCGGCGCGGCGACCTGCGGCGCGGCTGCGACCGACGTCCGGCGATCCGGCCGGCGCAGCCAACGGGTGAAGCGACTGCCGTCGAAGCGCCCGCGTCGCGGACGCTCGGTGCCGATCAGGACGTGGGGTGGCAGCGGCATCGCCGGGGCCAGTGTACGCAACCTGGTGATGCGGGCGAGGGCGGGCAGGCGGGCAGGGTCTTTCCCTACGATGCGCGGTGATGCCGCCAGCCCGCGCCCGCATCCTGATCGCAGAAGATGAGGCCGCCGTCGCTCAGCAGGTTATCAACCGTTTCACGGTTCGTGGGCACGACGTTCGCTGGTCGAAGGCCATTCGCGAAGTGCGCGCTGAGCTCTCCGCATTCGACCCCGACGTGCTGATTCTCGACGCCACCCTCGACACCGACGGGCTCGAGCTGTTCCAGGCCATTCGCTTTGCGCCCGAACACCCTCGCGCGGGTGTGGTCATCCTCACCGCTGCCGGTGACATCGGCGCGAGGGAGCGCGCCCAGCAGCTCGGCGCCGCGGCCGTGATGATGAAACCGGTGCGCAACGATGAGCTCGTGGAGATCGTCGAGGATCTGCTGACCTACATCTGACCGCGGGTGGATCGTTCGGATCATCGCGCCAGCGCCGAGTACACGATGATCATCAACTGGCCGCCGATCCAGAAAACGAGAATCGCCCAGACGTAGGCTGGAACGCTGGCCGTCTGGTTGTAGTAGGTCACCACTGGCCGCTCGGTCATGATCACGATCGCCAGCGCGTCGATGAGCAGGAAGATCAGCGTGACGATGAGCCCCGGGACATCGACTCCGTTCCCCACGATCGCCCCAACCACCAACGAGATTGCAGCGAGCGCGATTGCGGCCGCGAGGGTGCCGATCTGAGCCAACCGGATCCAGGCGTGCTTTCGGGTGAGCAGCGAGGCGATGATGATCAGCGTCGCCGCGAGGCACGCCGCCGAGACTGCTCCAATCACCTGCACGGCCAGCGGCAGGGACGCCGTGCCCCCGGACCCGGTGGCGACGCCGCCCGCGAATGACGCCAGTGCTCCGAAGAGAGCGAGGATCGCGAGCGCGAGATCCCATGTGTAGACGAACAGCACCGCGCCCGGGCGGTGTTCCTGCTCGTCGTCTCGCGATGTCACCGAGTTCGGCACGCGGCGATGATGCCATCGCACCAACGGGTCGCCGCTTCGGGGTCGCGACGTACGCTTCGGTCATGACCACTGTCGTCGTCCTGCGTGGAGATCAGACCGGCCAGGAGCTTCTCGACGAAGCACTCCGGGTCATCAACCCGGACGTGATCCACGTGGACCTCGAGCTGCAGACCTTCGACCTCTCGCTCGAGCATCGCCGCGAGACCCGGAACGCCGTCGTGGCAGAGGCGGCGGACGCGATGCGGGTCACCGGCTTCGGATTGAAAGCGGCGACGGTCACGCCGGTTGACCGTGGCGACGTCGGCAGCCCGAACGCGCTGCTTCGGGAGCGGGTCGGCGGGCGGGTCATCCTTCGCACCGGTCAGCGAATCCCCGGCGTCGCCGGGATCGCCGGGGTCAGCGCCCCGATCAGCATCGTTCGAATGGCGGTGGACGACGCGTACAACGCCAGGGAATGGCGCGAATCGAGCGACGGCGACGAGATCGCCTTCCGCACCGAGCACATATCGCGCGCCACCTGCCGTGCAGTTGCCGAGTTCGCCTTCGTCCATGCCGGGCGCATGCATGCCCGAGTCTTCGGTGGTCCCAAGTTCACCGTCTCGCGGATCTACGAGGGCATGTTCAAGGAGGAGCTCGATGCCGCGGCCGGACGTCACCCGGAGGTTGATTACGAACCCCAGCTGATCGACGCGACGTATGCGTTGCTCTTCAGCCGGGCCGGCGATCCCCTGGTGATTCCGGCGCTCAATCGCGACGGGGATTGCTTGAGCGACCTGGTGCTGCCGCTGTTCGGCAGCATCGCCGGTGCGGAGTCGCTGCTCCTGGGTTTTGGTGAGGATCCGCTGGTGCCGTCGGTGGTGATGGCCGAGGCCCCGCACGGCACCGCGCCGAGCCTCCAGGGCAAGAACGTCGCCAACCCGATGGCGATGATCCTGGCCGCGGCCGCGCTCCTCGGATTCGCGTCGGACCCCCGATGCCGCCTGGTGTCGAAGGTGATCCGCGACGCACTCTTCGACACCCTTCGGGCCGGGATCTCGACACCCGATCTCGGCGGCCAGGCATCCACCACCGGGTTCACCAACTCGGTCATCGAGCGGGTGCGGGCGGCGCTCGAGACGGCGTGATGACCCGCATCCACCTGGACCACGCAGCGACGACCCCCCTCGCGGTTCAGGTGCTCGGTGAGATGTTGCCGTACCTGACAACAACTCAGGGGAACCCGTCATCGGTGCACGCATCAGGGCGCGCTGCGCGCTCCGCGGTCGACGCGGCCCGCGACCGGATCGCGGCGGTGCTCGGTTGCGCGCACCGCGAGGTCGTCTTCACCGGATCGGGCACCGAGGCCGACAACCTCGCGATGCGCGGGGTGGTGGAGCGATGGGGCGCGGAGCGCGGCCATCACCTGGTGGTGAGTGCGATCGAGCACGATGCAATCCTCGAGACCGCGCGGCATCTCGAGGAAGCAGGTCTGGCCACGCATACCGTCACCGCCTGCGATCGAGAGTGCCGCGTCGACCCTGCCGCCGTTGCGGCGGTCGTCACCTCCGAGACCGTCCTGGTTTCCGTCATGTTCGTCAATAACGAGACCGGTGCCGTCCAGGATGTCGCGGCGATCGCCGAGGCGGTGCGCCGGCGCAATCCGAGGACGCTGATCCACACTGACGCCGTGCAGGCGTTCGGCAGGATCCCGTTCCAACCCGAGGTGCTCGGCGTCGACCTGCTCTCGCTTTCCGCACACAAGATTTACGGGCCGAAGGGCGTGGGCGCGCTGTGGGTGCGCCATGGGGTGGCACTCGCCGCCCAGAACACCGGCGGTGGCCAGGAGCGCAACCGGCGAAGCGCCACCGAGAACGTCGCGGGCATCGTCGGCTTCGCCGCGGCAGCCGAGCTTGCCGAACGGCTCCGCGTCGATGAGGCCGGCCGCCAGACGATGCTGTGTGAGCGACTGATCGCGGCCGTGACGGAAACCGTCCCGGACGCGATCGTGACCGCGGCCGGCGCTGCCAAGGCGGCCGGGTTTGCCACGTTTGCCTTTCCGGGCGTCCGGAGCGATGTGCTCCTCGCGGCCCTCGACATGGACGGAGTTGAAGCCTCGGCCGGGTCCGCATGCGCCAGCGGGGCGCCACTGCCTTCGCACGTCCTCCGGGCGATGGGCTACCCCGACGATCTCGCCGCCGGAGCGCTGCGCTGCACCACCGGCCGGGCCACCACCACCAGCGAGGTCGATGCGGCGGGATCGCTGATCGCCGCCGCGGTGGCACGAGTCCGAGCTAAAGTCCCAGCAAGAGCCTGAGGAAAAGTCCGGGACCGGGTTGGCGCCTCCGCGCCCACCGTGGGCTGAGCGCCCAGGTCAGGTCGCGGCGGGAAGCCCGATTGCGGAACGCAGCGCGGCGGCGTCGCTCGCCGCGGTGGCAAGGAGCGGGATCACCTGCTGCTGAATGGTCGCGATCACCCCGACCGCCGGTGCCGTTGCGGCCTGTTCCAGCAGCTTCTCGATGGCCGCGTCGTCGCCGAGCAGGCGGCTCACCTGGGTCGCGGCGCTTCCACTGAAGGGAATGGCCCGCAGCGCGTTGTCGTACACGATGGTCAGCTGGCGCTGGGCGCTGAGCGCGGTCTGGCAGGCGCTGAGCGCGACCGTCGCGCTGAGGGCGTCGCACGCGGTGTTCTCCATCAGGGCGATCTGCACCTCAGCAGCGTTGTAGTGGGTTGCCGCCGACGCGTACTTCGCCTGGATCTGGCTCGCGGTCAGGGGCGTGGGGGTGGGGGACGTCGAGCTCGAGGGGCCGCCACACGCCGCCACGAGGGCGCCCGAAATCGCGAGCAGGGTCGTGAGTTCGAGCGTGGGGGGGTGGCATCGGCGCCCGCCGAGAATATCGCAGCAGTGTTCGGTCCCCTCTCTAGCACCGCGCCGGTCGGGTATAATTCCGACCATGACAGTAGGGATTCTCTCGAGTTCGGCGCGGAGCCCCTCCCACCGGCACACATCCGATCCCAGCGCGCCGCCCGCAGCATCGTTTTCGATGCGGGTGAGCTCCAAAGCTCATTACGGTCTGCGCATGATGACCGAGTTCGCCAAGTCCTATGGCGCCGGGCCCCTGAGCATCGCCGAGGTGGCCCGCGTCGAGCACCTGCCTCTTGCCTATCTCGAGCAGCTCGCGTCCCAGCTTCGTCGCGGTGGCCTCGTCGAGAGCACTCGGGGCGTGCATGGCGGCTACTCGCTTGCCCGTCCCGCGGAGCAGATCAGCGTCCTCGACGTGGTCACCGTGATCGAGGGCGAGGTCTCGCCCGTCGAGTGCGTCTCCCACGGCTACGTGACCGGCACCTGCCAGCGTGAGGGCGAGTGCGCCTCCCGGGGCCTGTGGCTGCGCCTCAAGCAGAGCATCGACGCGGTGCTCAGCCAGACCACGCTCGCCGAGCTGGTCGCAGATCAGTCGCTGATCAACTCGATGGCACCGGCCTCCGAGGAACCGTGCCGATGAGCCAGGCAGTCCTTGCGATCTCCGGACTTCACGCCACCGTGGAGGGCAAGGAGATCCTCAAAGGCGTCGACCTCCAGGTGGCGCAGGGCGAGATCCACGCGCTCATGGGTCCGAACGGCTCGGGCAAGAGCACGCTCGCCTATACGCTCATGGGTCATCCCAAATACGCCGTGACCGGCGGCACGGTCACGTTCGATGGCCAGGACCTGCTCCCTCTCACGGCGGATGCCCGTGCGCGCCTCGGGTTGTTTCTCTGCTTCCAGTATCCGACCGCGATTCCGGGTGTCAGCACCGTGAACTTCCTGCGCGCGGCGCTCCGTGCCCAGCAGAAGGAGATGCCGGCGCGCGAGTTCCTCAACCGGCTGAGCGCCGAGATGCAGGAGCTCAAGATCGACGAGAGCTTCCGTTCGCGCTACATCAACGACGGCTTCTCGGGCGGCGAGAAGAAGCGCATGGAGATCCTCCAGCTGGCCATGTTGCGTCCCAAGCTGGCAATACTCGACGAGACCGACTCGGGTCTCGACGTCGACGCGCTGCGCACGGTCGCCGACGGCGTCATGCGCCTCTGCGGGCCCGACATGGGGGTTCTGGTGATCACCCACTACCCGCGCATCCTCGAACACCTTCACCCGGATCGCGTGCACGTCCTCCATGACGGGCGCGTGGTCACCTCCGGCGGGGCGGACCTGGCGCGAAAGATCGAGCGCGAGGGCTACGAGCCAATTCTCGGGACGGCCGCAGCCGCCACCGCGTAGGAGATTCGCGATGGCGATTCAAGCAAAAGAGCTGACCAAGGACTACCAGTTCGGTTTCTCGGACATCGACGTGTCGGTCTTCCGCACGGCAAAGGGTCTTTCGCCAGAGGTCGTCGCATCGATCTCGCAGCACAAGAACGAGCCCGAGTGGATGCTCAAGTTCCGCCTCAAGGCGCTCGACCATTTCCGCAAGCGTCCGATGCCGAACTGGGGCGCCGATCTTTCTGGGCTCGACTTCGAGAATATCTACTACTACGTCAAGCCCGTCGAAGAGATGAGCCGGTCGTGGGATGACGTCCCCGACTCGATCAAGCAGACCTTCGACCAACTCGGCATTCCCCAGGCGGAGCGCCAGTTCCTCGCCGGCGTGAGCGCGCAGTACGACTCCGAGGTGGTCTACCACAGCATCCGCGAGGACCTCGAAAAGCAGGGCGTGCTCTTCAGCGACTGCGACACCGGTCTGCGTGAGCACGAGGAGCTCTTCCGCAAGTACTTCGGCACCGTGATTCCGCCGAATGACAACAAGTTCGCCGCGCTGAACAGCGCCGTGTGGTCGGGTGGATCGTTCGTCTACGTCCCCAAGGGCGTCAAGGTGGACATCCCACTCCAGGCCTACTTCCGGATCAACAGCGACAACATGGGGCAGTTCGAGCGGACTCTGATCATCGCCGACGAGGGATCGTCGGTCCACTACATCGAGGGCTGCACGGCGCCGAACTACTCGAGCGATTCGCTGCACAGCGCCGTGGTCGAGCTGATCGCGCACAAGGGCGCGAAGATCCGCTACACCACGATCCAGAACTGGTCGGACAACGTCTACAACCTGGTCACCAAGCGAGCCATCGCCAATGAGAACGCGACGGTCGAGTGGATCGACGGGAATCTTGGCTCCAAGGTCACCATGAAGTACCCGTCGGTGTACCTGATGGGCGAGGGCGCGCACGCCGAAGTCATGAGCGCCGCGTTCGCCGGCAGCGGCCAGCACCAGGACGCGGGCAGCAAGGCGATCCACGTGGCACCGAACACCACGAGCAACATCGTGTCGCGGTCGATCAGCAAGGGCAGCGGGCGCACGTCGTACCGCGGTCACATCAAGGTCCTGCCCAAGGCCCACAACGTCAAGGTGAGCGTCCGCTGCGACGCGTTGCTCCTCGACGAGGAATCGCGGAGCGACACCTATCCCTACATGGATATCGACAACCCGGACGTCACCATCGGGCATGAGGCCAGCGTCAGCAAGGTCGGCGAGGATCAGATCTTCTACCTGACGTCGCGCGGCATCAGCGAGCAGGACGCCACGGCGCTGATCGTCAATGGATTCTTCGAGCCCTTCGTGAAGGAGCTGCCGATGGAGTACGCGGTCGAGCTCAACCGTCTGCTCGCACTCTCCATGGAGGGTGCGATCGGGTGACGACCCCGCTGGCCGATTCGCCCGCAGCGGCGCTCGGGCAAGAGGTCGCGGCAGCGCGGGCTGAGGCATCGCCGGCGTGGCTCGCGGCGCGGCGCCGCATCGCGTGGGACGCCTATGAGGCGATCCCGATGCCCTCGTCGCAACGCGACGAGGACTGGCGGCGCACCGATATCTCGGCGCTGCACCCCGAGCGTTTCACGCCCATCGACCGTGTCGACGGGGCGGTGGTGGACGCCATGCGCGCCCAGCGGGACGCCGCTGCGCCCGACGCGGCCTTCGTGGTCGACACCCCGGTGGACGCCCCGATTGAAGGAGCTGACACGCTCCACGCCCAGGGAGTCATCGTGACCACGCTCGAGGAGGCGGCAGTCGTGCACCCCGAGCTCGTGCAAGGAGCGTTCGCCTCGGTTCGCGTCGACGAGTTGAAGTTCGTGGCGCTCTGGAACGCACTGTGGCGAGGCGGAGTCTTCGTGTACGTGCCCCGCGGCGTCGAAGCCCTCGTGCCCGTATGGATCGCCCACCCGGCGGGCGGCGATGAACGTGCGGTGTTCCCCTCGGCTGCCGTGGTCCTCGATGAGGGCGCGTCGCTCACCGTCATCGATGCCTACGCCTCGCCGTCGAGTCCCGCCGCGCTCTTCAGTGACGCGATGGTGATCCTCTCCGCGGGGCGCGATGCCCGCCTCGACTACAACACCGTGCAGCAGTGGGGCGAAGGCGTGTGGCACGTCGCCATGCAGCGCGCGGTGCTCGACGCCAACGCCAGGCTTCGATTCATGGGAGTGACCCTCGGCGCACGTCTCCAGAAGGCGTGGTGGGAGGTACTGCTCGAAGGTATTGGCAGCGAGGCCGACGTGCTGGGTATCTGCTTTGGTGATGGCACGCAGCACTTCGACCACCAGTCGCTCCAGGCGCACGTCGGTCCCGAGACCCGCAGCAACCTGTTGCTCAAGGTGGCCGTCCGCGACCGTGCGCGCTCGGTGTACGGCGGCATGATCGACGTCGCCCCCACCGCGATTCATGCCGACGGCTACGTGGCCAACCGCAACCTGCTGCTCAGCCAGGGCGCCAAAGCCAACTCGATCCCGCGCCTGGAGATCCGCGCCAACGACGTCAAGTGCGGGCACGGCGCCACCGCCGGTCACATCGACTCCGAGCAGCGCTTCTACCTGATGGCCCGCGGGATCCCGCCTGAGGAGGCGAGCTCGCTGATCGTGCGCGGGTTCATGGACGACGTCCTCGATCGCGTGCCCCATCGCGGGTTCGCCGAGCTCGCCGGAGCGTTGCTCGACGCCGAGATCGCCGGCGGGTCAGTGGCCGGGGTCACGGCGGAATCCGAATGAGCGACGGCTGGGTCGACGTCGCGCGAGCCGGCGATATCCCTCCGGGATGCGCCGCCCGCGTCGAGATCGACGAAACCCCGGTGGCGATCTTCAACGTCGACGGGACGTTCTATGCGCTCGATGACACGTGCAGCCACGCCGAGGCATCGCTGAGCGAGGGCGACCTCGACGTCGATCGCTGCGCCATCGAATGCCCGCTGCACGGATCGAGCTTTGATCTGCGCACCGGCGACCCGCTGTCGCTGCCGGCCGTCGAACCGGTTCGCGCGCACCGCGTCGAGATCACCGAAGACGGGGTGCTTCAAGTCGCGCTCGTCGACGAGGTTCCGGCACAGTGACCGCGCCCGTGGTCACCGATCAGGGCCTCGACGTCGCCCGGATACGCGCCGATTTTCCGATCCTGAGCCGCGACATCGGGACGCATCCACTCGTCTACCTCGACTCGGCCGCCACATCGCAGAAGCCGCAAATGGTGGTGGACGCCGTGGACGCGTACTACGCGAGCAGCAACGCGAATGTGCATCGCGGAGTGCACACGCTCGGCAACGAGGCGACTGACTCGTTCGAACGTGCGCGAGCCCGGGTGGCGGCGTTTCTCGATGCACCTCCCGACGGCCTGGTCTTCGTTCGCAACACGACCGAGGCGATCAACCTGGTCGCCTACTCGTATGCAACGCAGCTGCTCGAGCCCGGTGACCGGATCGTGGTCACGGTCATGGAGCACCACAGCAACCTCGTCCCGTGGCAGCTCGCCGCCGAACGCCGAGGCCTCAGCCTGGCAGCGATCGATATCGATGACGACGGCCGTCTCGACCTGAGCAATCTCGACGAATTGCTTGCGCCGCCGACCCGGCTCGTCGCGATCGGACACCAGTCGAACGTGCTCGGCACGGTCAACGATATCCGCACCATCACCGAGCGAGCACACGCCGCCGGCGCGCTCGTCTGCGTCGACGCGGCGCAATCCGTGCCCCACATGAGCGTGTCCGCGCGCGACCTCGACTGCGACTTCATCGTATTCAGCGGCCACAAGATGTGTGGGCCGATGGGGATCGGGGTGCTGTGGGCGCGCCCGGAGCTGCTCGAACGCATGCCTCCCTTCCTTGGTGGTGGGAGCATGATCAGCCGGGTGACCCTTGAACGCAGCACGTGGAACACAGTGCCTCACAAGTTCGAGGCGGGCACACCCGATGTCGCCGGCGCGGTCGGCCTCGCCGCAGCGTGCGACTACCTCGATGCCGTCGGCCGCGATCGCATTCACGCGCATGAGATGTCGTTGACCACGCACCTCCTCGATGTTCTGGACGAGGTTGGCGATATCACAATCTTCGGACCGCGTGATCTCGAGGCCCGCGGTGGCGTCGTGAGCTTCAACCTTGCGGACGTGCATGCGCACGACGTGGGCACCATCCTGGATCGGCGAGGTATCGCGGTCCGTGCCGGGCACCACTGCGCGCAGCCCCTCATGGCGCGCTATGACGTGCCGTCGATGGCGCGCGCGTCGGTGTATCTCTACACCACACACGATGAGATCGACGCGCTCGGTGAAGGGCTGACCGAGGTGCGCCGGGTCTTTCGCGTCTAGCTAGCTCGCGCCGTCGAGAAATGCCGCGATGCGCGCGGCGGCATCCTTCCGAACCGCGAGCAAGCCATGCCCCAGGCCCGGATAGATGATCAGCTCCGCATTGCGAACCATGCTCACCTCGCGCCGGAGGAGGTCCACCTTCGCGAACGGGTCGCGATCCCCGGAGAGGAGGAGCACTGGGCAATCGATGCGCGGCCAGTGCGCCGTGCGGAGATCGTCCGGATGCCCCGGACGGTGCAACGGGTAACTCAGCAGGACGAGCGCGCGCACCGGCTGGTCAGCCGCGAGCAGGCTCGCCATCCGGCCTCCGTACGAATGCCCACCCACAGCCGCGCCCGGCTGTTCGACCAGCGCGCGCCGGAAGACGTCGACCGCGCGGTCGTTGTTCGATTTCGGCAGGTCGAGCGCCACCGCCAGGACGCCATGAGACGCGAGCGCGTCGACCCAGGGCCGCATCGATGCCGCGGTTCCCGAGGCGCCGTGTCCGAGCAGGAGGCGCGGAATTAGCGCGCGGGGCGGCTGGCGCTCACTCACGTTCGAGGATCTGGAACGCGACCGGCTGGGGCGTGTGGGTGACGACCGCCGGCCGACCCGGGAGCCACGCGGCACAGACAAGCGCTCCGAGCAGAAGGATGCCGCCGCCACACCAGAAGGGAAGCCCCGCGTTCAGACCGTAGAGCGAGCCGAGCACCGCCGCCCCGAAGGCCATGCCGCTGAACTGGTACAGGCCGCCGAGGCCCATGGCACGTCCCCGAACTGATTCCGGAGTGCTGTCGCCGATGACCGCAAAAAGGCTGGGCTCGAGGATCACCGTCGCCACCGCCTCGATCGTGCCGACCGTCAGGATCACCGCAAGGGCCTGGAGGAACGGATAGGTCGAAGCGCACACCGCCACCACGATCAACCCGGCAGTGACCAGCTTGCGCCGGTCGGATCGGTCTGCCAGGCGGCCGCCGGCTCGCGCCAGCACCAGAATTGGCAGGGCGAACACGCTGACCGAGAGCCCGATGATCAGCGGGTCGTAGCCTCGAGCGGCGAGATACTGCGGCCATACGACGTCGTACATCGACCAGATGGTGCCGACGGCGAAGAGCGCGGCGATGGGAACCACGATCCCGCGCAGTCGCCACCAGCGGAAGGGTTCCTTCTTGACGACCGAGCTTGTGGGCGCCGTACGCGTCTCGGGCACCCGGAACATCGCTCCGAGGCCGATGAACATCGACAGCCCGGTGATCCCGAACACCGCCGAGTCACGCCACAGCGCGGCGGCGCCGCCGACAAGCGGGCCGACAAGGAGCCCGACCATCTCGTATGCCTGCAACTGCGAGAAGCGCTGCGCTCGCTGGTCCGGCGCGCTGAGATCGGTGAGCGCCGCGCGCAGTGCCGGTACGTACGCGCCGGCGCACGCGCCCATGACGATGCGGATGGCGGTGAGCACCGGGAGCGACCCGATGTTGAAAAACAGAAACAGCGACAGGAAGGCATACACGAGACGAGGTCCGATGAGAAACGGCTTGCGGCCCCAGCGATCACAGAGCCGACCCGCGGGTACCTGGACGAGCGTGTTGGCGACCAGGGGACCGGCGATGAAGATGGCCACGGCGACGGAATTGCCGCCGCGATGCGCCACGTACAGGGGCGCGATTGGAAAGACGGCGGCGACGCCGGTGAACATGATCAGTTGCCCGATCAGCAGCCAGAAAGCGGGGTCAGCCCTTGGTTTTCCGGTGCGCGCGCGGACATCGATGCGAGCCATGTCTCCATTCTCAGGTTTTGGGCGCGAACGGTTGGACTACGATGGTGATATGGCAGTTGGCTCTGCGCCCGTCGACGACGATCTCTATCGCGAGATCATCCTCGACCATTATCGAAATCCCCGTCACCATCAGGCTGTTGACCCCGCGGATCGTGTCATCGAGGCGAACAACCCGCTCTGCGGCGACGAGATCGACCTCAGCTACCGGCTCGACAACGGCACCGTTGCAGCAATCGGGTTCATGGGGCGAGGCTGCTCGATCAGTCAGGCTTCGGCGAGCATGCTCTGCGAGGCCGTTACCGGCATGACCGTCGCCGACGCTGCGTCGCTCGCCGAGCGATTCCGGACGATGCTGACCGGAGATGGAACCCTGCCTCCGGGTAGCGACGACATCGGCGATCTCGAGGCACTTCGCGGCGTGCGGGCGTACCCGGTACGGGTCAAGTGCGCGACGCTCGTCTGGAACGCGCTCCTCGAGGGGCTCACCGCAACCGCCACATCGCCAGCGAGGACCGAGCAATGAGCACTGCAGAACCGATGTCGCACACCGAGCCGGCCGAGCTCAAGGAGGCCAAGGCGTCGGATGCGCTGATCCGCGCAGCGCTCAGTGAGGTGTACGACCCCGAGATCGGCATCGACATCGTGTCGCTCGGCCTCATCTATGGCACCAACATCGACGATGACGGCCTGCTGACCATCGAGATGACCCTGACCACACCCTACTGCCCGATGGGCCCGATCATCGAGACGCAGGCGCATGCCGTCTGCGCTCCGCTTCCCGGCGTGCGGGATGTGCACATCAACCTGGTGTGGACGCCGCCCTGGGACCCGCGCACCATGGCCTCGGACGAGGCCCAGCTCGAGCTCGGCATCTACTGATCTCGACGCCGGACCGTCCGGTCTGGCATCGTCTGCTGCATGGAGCGCGTCTTCACGCACGCGGAGGCGACGGGGTTGCTCCCGCGGCTCACCGAGCTGCTCACGGAGCTGCGCCGCGCCCATCGCGCTGCGCTGAACGACGCGGTCGAGCCCGAGCATGGCCCGGTGTCCTCCAACGGCTCGGCGGCGGCAGCGATGACGGCGTCTGGCCCGTTCCACGAAGCCCAGCAGCTGGCAGGGGAGATCGATCAGCTCGGCGTGATCCTTCGTGATCCCGACACCGGGCTCGTGGACTTCGCGTCGGTCCGCGACGGCAGTCCCGTTTACCTGTGCTGGCGGTTGGGAGAAGACCGGATCGGCTTCTGGCACCCTCGCGACACCGGGTTCATGGGCCGGCTGCCGCTCTGATCGCCGGCTCAGGGCCTGGTGAATTCCGCGATCCTGGAGATGTCCTCGGGAGTCATGCGAACGAAGAGCACCAGATCGTCGCTGCGATCGAGGAAGCGCACCTGGATCACCAGGTCGTGCTTGAACAACCCCTTGGGGCGCACCACGATTCCCACCAGCTCGCCCTCATCGAGGAGCACGTCCTGAACTGTCCCGAGGACCTGCCCGGTGTGCCCGATCATCACTCGTTCGCCGCGGCTGATCTCGATATCTCCTGCAGCTTTATTCCTGACCGCGTCGATGAGTGGGAACGCGCCCGGGACGGCGCCGACCAGCGCGGCCGCATACCGCCACTGATCTCCTCGCTGCAAGGGTGCGTACTGATAGCTCAGGTATGGCGGCAGAGCGCGCGTCGCGCGCTTGTCCAGATTGAGGCGAACGTCGTCCGAGCTGACCTCGGCCACGGCATCCAGGGGCACGATCACCTCGGCGACGAGCAGGCCCGAACCTGGTGCGAGCGTGCGGCCGGAGAACCACTCGGTCTCCTGCACGATCAGCGCATGCGGATCCAGCGAGTCGCCGTCGACGACGATCCGCTGCAGGGCCCCGGCGTGATGACCGTCGGACGTATGTACCTGCGCGCCGAGGTGGAAGTCCTCGAGGCTGTGCCCCCTCCGGTCGCCGGTCACGCCAAACGCCTGAAGCCGGGTACAATTTCGAGGCGTCTCTCGGCCCGGACCCGCCCCGCCTTCAACACGACGCATGCGGACGCGGTGCCGTGGCACTCAGGCAAAAGGAGGAACCTAGCCCATGACAGATTCTTCGAGTACCGCCTCCTTCCCGACCAGCGCAGTGGTGGAGAGCTGACCGCAGGTAGCCAGGTCACCACTCGGAGAGAGGCGCAAACCGTCGCACTCGGCGGTCTCTCCACGCATTTGCGCTAACCGCGGCCGCGCCGCGGCTCGAGCCACTCACCGGCTTTGTTAGGTGAACCGCGCCGTCTCGATCTGCGCCGCGCGGGTCGAGACGGCCGGCGCCGGAACGATCTGGTCGCTCTCGACCCAGCCCTCGTCCGCGCCGACGCGGACTTTCACGAACTGTCCGCTGCGCTCTGGGAGAGCCTCGACCTCGGTGGCTGTGAGAATCTCGCGCCCACGAGTTGCGTCGTGCCGCGGCTCAAGGAAGAGGCGATACGGCATTCCGGCCCAGGACGCGACAAGCGTCACTGGCCCTGGCGGGATGCGCCGTTCGCGGTAGAGCGTCCTCGAATCTGCCGCGCCTGCGGTCAGCAGCCGGATCACCTGCAGGGCTCGGGTGCTCGGACCGCGATCGGCCTTACCCATCGCCTTGGAGATCAGGCCGCCGCCCGAGCTGGCTTCGACCTCGACCCAGGTTCCCTCAGTGGTCGTCACGGCACGACAGCGAACCCAGCGGATGCGGACCTTTGGGCGACCCCACTGCCCGAACAGGCCGCGGCGGCGGTGCTCGATGATCCGCGCCTCGCTCTCACCGACGACCTCGTAGCGATATGGAGCGGAGCCGATCATCTGCTCCATGACCGCGAACACCTCGCGTGGGGGAGCAGCAGACAGGAGTCGCCACGTCTGCGCGGAAGGGGCCAGCATCGCCCCCGGATTGTAGCGGGGGGCGCTCAGGCCTCCGACGGCCCGATCGCGGGTGCCACGAGGATGGTGTAGCGCTCGCACATCGTGTCGAAGCGTGCAGCCGTATATGCGTCGAGCAGCGATCGGTGGCGCTGCACCAGGGGAGCGATGTACTCACGGAGATACGGTCCCCGAGCCGACCACTGGTAGTAGGAGCGCCCGCCGTGGTGGTATGGGCCATAGAGCGCGCTGCCCGGGTAGGTCCTGCGCATCCACTCGAAGGTCTCCTCGTGGCGGACATGCATCCGCAGCGTCACCTGCGGCTGGCGGCCGTCGCCGCCGAAGTGGCCCTCGCCGACCAGCAGGCCCAGGAGGAAACCGACCGAGAGGTCGTCCGGTTCGGGAGAAGAAGCGGGGGTGAGGGACGCCACGCGGCAACGATAGATGGCCGCTGTTTCACCGTCAAGTTGTTTGCGAAACATCGCTCGACCCCACCCACTCGAGCGGGGACGGTTTTCCACAGGTCCGAGCCGCGTTGTGCCATCTCCAACTCGCAACCACGCCACGGCCGCGCCGCGAGCCTGGGGAAACCCGGGATAACTCGATGTCCGGCGGGGGGCCGCCGCGATCCGGCCATAATCAGCCGCTAACCGTGCCACCGAGCATCCTCGCAGTCGCCAATCAGAAGGGCGGTGTCGGAAAGACGACGACGGCCGTCAGCGTGGGCGCAGCGCTCGCGGAGATGGGCCGGAAGGTCCTCCTCATCGACGTCGACCCCCAGGCCAATGCCACGTCCGGGCTCGGCATCGATCGAAATCGCGTCGAGACGAGCGTCTACGACGTGATCGTGATGGGTAGGTCGCTCGCGGACGCGCGCCTGCAGACGGCTGTCCCAGGCCTTGACATCGTTCCGTCCGCAATTGCGCTGGCCGGTTCGGAGATCGAGTTGGTCGATCTCGCCCGTCGGGAGCGCCGTCTCCAATACGCGCTGGAGGCTCTGGGGTCCGACGACGACTACGTGCTGATTGATTCCCCCCCTAGCCTCGGGCTGCTTGCGATCAATGCCGTCGTCGCCGCGGACGCACTCCTCATCCCGATTCAGTGCGAGTTCTACGCCCTCGAGGGCCTCGGGCTGCTCATGCACACGCTGGCGCTGCTGCGCAGAGAGCTGAATCCGACACTCAGAATCGCCGGCATCGTGATGACCCTCTTCGACGCCCGGCTTGCACTCGCCCATCAGGTCGTCGACGAGGTTCGCGCGCGTTTTGGAGACCAGTTGCTGACCCCGCTCATCCCCCGCAACGTCCGCTTGAGCGAAGCGCCGAGCCACGGCGTTCCGATCACCCTCTATGACCCCACCTGTCGCGGCGCGATCGCCTACCGGGAGCTCAGCGTGAACCTCGATGAGCGGATCCGGGGCGGCGCTCTCCTCGCGGCCGCGAGCTCCCCAGGCCCGGCATGAGTGACATGGCGCCCAGGGCATTCCGCCGCCGCGGCCTGGGCCGCGGGCTCGACGCACTCCTCACCAGCGAAACCGAAGCCGAGGAAGGATCGCCGCTGATCAGCGTTGATCCGCGACTGGTCGCGCCCAACCCGGAGCAGCCTCGCCGCGCCTTCGAACCGGATGCGCTCGCGGCGCTTGGCGACTCCATCCGCCTTCACGGCCTGCTCCACCCGATCGTCATCCAGCGCGAGGGTGACTCGTTCAGCCTCGTCGCCGGCGAACGGCGCCTTCGAGCCGCCCAGCTTGCCGGGGTCTCGACGATTCCGGCGATCGTCAGGCCGGCGGCCGAATCCAGCCGCCACCAGCTGGAGATGGCGCTCACCGAGAACCTGCTTCGAACCGACCTCAACCCGATGGAGGAGGCCGCCGCCTACGCCCGCCTGTCAGATGCCTTCGGCCTCACCCACGAGGCCATAGCGCTCCGCCTGGGGCGCAGTCGGTCGGGCGTCTCCAACGCGATCCGGCTCCTCGATCTCCCGGCCCCTGTCCAGGAGGCGGTCGCCGACTCGCGGCTCACGGCAAGCCACGCGCGGGCGCTGCTGGTCCTGCCGCTCACTGCCGATCAGGAGGCTGTGGCAGCTCTGGTGATCGCAGATGGCCTCAACGTCCGTGAGACCGAGCGCCTGGTCCAGGAGCGGCTCACGCGGGCGCCGGCGGCACTCCAGCGCCCCTCGGCGACCGCCCGCACGCACGCGGCCCCGGACGATGTCGCATTGCGACGCGGCCTCGAGCATGCGCTCGGGGTCTCCGTCCGCCTCCAGCGCCGAAAGGGCGGCGGCGGCAGGATCGTCATCGACTGGGCTGAGGAGTCCGACCTCGACGCGCTCTATCGCAAGCTCGGGGGCCCCCCGCTTTAGGATCGAACCGGGTCCCGCAGGTTCAGCCGACGGGGCGGTCCGCTGCTCCGGTCAGGCGCGCCTCCGCCGCGTCCGCGTCGAAGTTCGCGAGGAAGGCCTCGATGTACTTCGGACGGTCGGCGGGCTTGTAATCGAGCAGGAAAGCGTGCTCCCACACGTCCATCACGACGATCGGCTTGAACCCGGCGATGTTACCGTCCTCGTGCAGGGTGATCCAGTGGTTGCTGAGCCTCCCGGTTGCCGTGTCCAGGAAGGTCACTGCCCAGCCCACGCCGCGCATTCCCCCGATCGCCGTGAAGTCCTTGCGCCAGGTGTCGATGTCGCCGAACGACTCGCCGAGTGCGCGCCCCAATGGGGATGAGGATGAGATGCCCCCGCCGCTCGCCTTGGTGAGGTTGCCGAAATACCACTCGTGGAGAACCATCCCGTTGTACTCGAAGCCGAGCCGGCGGGTGATCTCCGAGTACGACGGATTCGACGCCAGGCCCTGGCCCGCCTGCTGCATCGTGACCAGCTGCTCGTTGAGGAGGTTCGTGTTTTTGACATAACCGGCATAAAGTCCGAAATGGACTTCGAGCGTGTTGTCCGAGATGCCGGTCAGGCCCGATAGGTCGAACGTCTTGGCCTTGTACGGGGTCTGCGTCAGGAGCGCCATCTTCTGCCTCGTGTATCAAGCGGGTCCACGGTGGTGGTGCACATTCTGGCAGCGTTGGACCGGGGCCCGCAGGGCGATTCAGCCGGCCGGCGCGACGATGTCCACCGGTCTGTCGTAGCTCGTGTACGTGTCCGTCATGAAGTGACCGGGGGCGTCCATCGCCACCTGCCGGACGCGTCCGGTGGCGTCGATCCAGAACGTGAACCAGATCGGCGTGGACTGCGAATTCCCGAAGCTCGCCACCATCGTGGTCGGGATGCCGCCGAGCGTCTGCCGGCCGACCACATGAGCGTTGGTCAACGGCCTGAAGTAGTCCCACACGAATGATGGGACCGTGTCCACCGGCGATGTCTGGTGCTGCCACGGACCGCCGGGGGCTTGCTGCGTGTAGAGGTTCGTGCCGATCCAGATGGTCGTGCCCGCGTTGTTGATCGTCCAGGTCGTGCGGTCAGGCGCGTCCGACGAGTAGACACCGCTGATCGTCGCGGTGCCGGAGCTGAGGACCTCCTTGAACTGGTAGGAGGTCAACGCGTGCATCGCGGTGTCGAGCTGCGCCAGCAGCGTGTCGCCGGGTGGCGCCGGGAGCGCCGGGATGGTGAACACCGCCTCACCACCAATGCCGTTGAGCACGTCCACCCACACCCTGTCGCCGGGGTGGATATCGATCGTCGCGCTGCGGCAGGTGTCCCCGCAGGTGCGCAATGCCGTGTAGACGCCGTTGACCGCGATGTTCGCGGCGACGCCTCGGGCCGACGCGGTGCCATCGATGGGGAGGACATACACCGTGGCGCGGTTCGGGCCGGGCAGCCCCGGTGAGAGGCTGAGGCCGACCAGGTCGCTGCCGGCCGCGCCCGCCATCGTGAGCTCGTCGCCAGTGGGAAGCCCCGCTGCCGGCGTCGCCGCCGCGGCTTCCGCAAGCTGCTGTGCGGCGGCCGTGGGTGGGGTCGGAAACGAGGCGAGGAGCGCGGCCGCCGCGACCACGCCGGCAGCGAGCGCCGCCTCGACGCGGACGTGTGGTCGCTTCAGCCGCCACGCCATCGCCGAGAGCGGCAGCATCAGGGCGACCAGCGCCATTTTGGCCAGGAGGACCCGTCCGTAGGCCGTGCCGAAGAGGGCCTGGACCGAGCCGAGCTGCGTGATGGCTTCGAGCCCACCCGCGACGACCGTTGCCGCGAACGCGCCGAGCGCCACCGGTGTGAACCTTGCCAGGAGGATCCGCGCCTCCGCCGAACGCCAACCCCCCGGAGGGTGCTGCAGCGCCAGCGCCGCGATCCCGCCGGCCCAGAGCCCTGCGGCGAGCAGATGCACGGCGTCGAGCCCGATCCCGTACCAGGCCGGGCTGACACCTGCGGCATGGCCTGAGGCGGCGAGCATCACCAGAGCGCCGGCCAGCCAGACCGGCAGGCTGCGCCAGCCCCGCGCCACCGCGACGAGCGTCAGCGTTTCGAAGCCGAGCCGCGCGATCAACGCGGCCCCGGAGAACCCATTGAAGAACGCGAGGTAGTTGGCGATGCTGTGCCCCCCCGATCCGACGGTGGCCTCGGACCACACGGTCACCAGCCCGGCGGAGAGCGCAACGCTTGAAGCACGGAACCTCGCGGCCACCCACTCGAGCGGCCGCGGTCGCCTGGCCAGGGTGGTGATCAGCAGCTGGCCGGCCAGAAAGAGCAGCGCGAGCGCCTCCACCCACTTCACCACCCCGATGGCGATGTCCGACGGCTGCGGGCCGGGGACGGCGTTGGCGGCGAGCTGAGACGGCGTGCTTCCGGCCACCCCGACGTCAAAGGTGAAGCTGCTGGTGATGCGGTGCCCGTCGAAGGTACTCACCGAGGTCCAATCGACCGTGTAGACCCCCGACGCGTTCGTGGCCATCGGAATGCGTATCTCGTACGCGCTGTCGACCTTGCCGGCCCACACGTGTCCGGTTGGATCGACCACTGTCGCCTGTGAGAGGCTGGCGTTGAGCGGCTGGTCGAAGTCGAGAGACACGACCCCTGGAGCCGTCCCGAGATGGGCGCCGGCCGGGGGAGACGAGGCGCTGAGCAGCGCGTGCGCCGAGGCCGCCATCGGAATGATCAGGGCCGCGGAGATCGCGATCACCACCGCGGCGAGGCGGCGAACCCCCGTTGTCACGTTCCCATGATGGAGCAGCGCCACGTCGCCCCCGCCGTGGTGCTCTCGGTGCTTCGCCTCATAATCGGGCCGAGTGGCCCAGGTTCTCCCGCCCCCGGAAGCGACGCGCGCGCCCAGCCCATGGTGGCGAGGATCGTGGGTCCGAGACACCGTCGAGGTGCTCCTGATCGCCGTGATCCTCTACGTCGCCATCGCCTTCGCGCTGCAGACGGTTCGCGTCGACGGCGAGAGCATGCAGAACACCTTGCAGAACCAGGACCTGTTGCTCGCCAGCAAGATCTCGTACGACTTCGGCGGTAACCCGCAACGCGGCGACATCGTGATCCTGATCCCGCCCACCGATCCCTCCCAGGACTTCATCAAGCGGGTCATCGGACTTCCCGGCGATGTCATCGAGATCGACGGAGACCACACCCCCACCGAGGTGCTCATCAAGCCCGGCGGGAAGGGGCCGTTCGAGGTCTTGAACGAGCCCTATCTTCCCGAGCGGTGGACCACGCTCAAATTCTGCTGCACTCCGGGCGGGACGGCCACGTCGACACCGCAGCCACTGGCGATTCCCGCGAACGAGTACTTCGTGATGGGCGACAACCGTAACTACTCGAGCGACTCGCGCGTCTTTGGCCTGGTGCCCCGCAAGAACATCCTTGCGAAGGCAATCCTGCGCATCTGGCCCATCGGCAATTTCGGCGCCCTCGGCTCGGGGCCGACCCTCGAGCCCGTGACCAGCACGGCACTTGCCCTTCCCGCGCTGGGCATCGCGGCACTGGAATCGTGGCGCTGGCGCCGCCGCAGGATCCGGAGGCTGGTCGCGGCGCAGGCGGGGCAGACCACCGCCGACCCTCCCGTCTAGCGACTCCGACGGATCAGCCGTGCACCCAGGCGGTGTCGGTGGCATTCCACTCAAGAAGGTCCGCGGGTTCGAAGAAGAGCGCAACCTCCTCCGCGCCACGTTCCGGTGAGTCGCTCCCATGCACCACGTTATTGCCAATGCTGACCGCAAGATCGCCGCGAATGCTGCCTGGCGCCGCCGCCGAGGGATTGGTTGCGCCCATCATCGAGCGCACCTGCGTGACCGCGTCCTCGCCTTCCCACACCATGGCAACGACGGGCGCCGAGGTGATGAATTCCACCAGGCCCGCGAAGAACGGCTTGCCACGATGCTCGGCGTAATGGCGCTCGGCGAGGTCACGGTCCATCCGCAACATCCTGAGCGCCACAAGGTGCAGCCCGCGTTGCTCGAAACGCGTGATCAGCGCACCGATGAGGCGGCGCTGGACACCGTCTGGCTTGACGAGGACCAGTGTTCGTTCGATGCTCACGGCGCGACAGTCTGACACGCGATCATCGGATCGCGATCGCCTTCTCGAATCGTGTTTCGCTCCTGAATGGACCCACCACGGCCGCGCGGAGCCCGGCGCAGAGCAGCCGCTCGGCAAGCTCGCGCACCTGCGCCGCCTCCACGAACTCGAGGCGCGCCACCAACTCCTCGGGTTCCACGATCCTCCCCTGGAGCAGGAGTTGCTGTCCCGCATATTCGCCGAGTGCCGACGTGCTCTCGAGCTGCAGCAGCAGCCGCCCTTTCGCGTATTCGCGTGCCTTGGTGAGCTCGGCGTCGCCGACGGGGTCATCGGCGAGCTTGCGCAGTTCCGCCACGGCAGCTTCGACGGCCGTCGCCGCCTGGCGGGGCTCGCACGCCAGACCGATCCCCAGCACGCCCGTGTCGGACATGCGGCTCATGAATGAGTGCACGTCGTAGACGAGCCCGCGATGCTCGCGGAGCTCGAGAAAGAGACGGCTCGACATGCCCTCCCCGAGGATGACGTTGAGGATGTCGGCAACATGGCGATCCGGGTCGTTGTACGAGGGAGCTCGCGCGCCGATCAGGATGTTCGCCTGCTCGGCGCTGCGCCGGATCACTCGAAGTGGCGGACCGGACGGCGGTGTCGCCGGCAGCGCGGGCTCCGGGGTGCCGCTCCGGCTCGTGGCCCACGGCGCGATCGCCTGGTCGATGGTCGCGGTGGCTTCGGCTGCTTCGAACCCCCCGGCGATGCTCACCACCAGGGTCGAAGGCAGCAGGTGCTTCTCCAGGTGCCGCCGGCATTCGTCGGCGGTGAATGACAGGACGCTCTCCTCGCGCCCGGCGACATCCCACCCCAGCGGGTGGTCGGGCCACATCAGAGCATCGAACGCGATCTGGACGTAGTCCTGGGGATTGTCCTGGTACATGCGCAGCTCTTCGATGACCACCTGGCGCTCTTTCACGACCTCCGCGTCGTCCAGCGCCGGCGTGAGCAGCATGTCGGTGAGCACCGAAACGGCCAGGCCCAGCTTTGCCACGGGAACGCGCGTCCAGAACACAGTTGCCTCGCGATCGGTCGCGGCGTTGAGCACCCCGCCGACGCCCTCGATCGCCTCGCTGATATCGCGCGCGGTCGGGTATCGCCTGCCGCCCTTGAACACCATGTGTTCGACGAAGTGGCTGATGCCGCTCTCCGCCTCGAACTCGTAGCGGGAGCCGACCCCGATCATGAAGGCGATCGCCACCGAGGCGCGGCCCGGCAACGGAACAGCCGTGAGCCTGGTCCCGCCGGACAGGGATTCGACGCCGAATTCGGTCAGTACGACCGCCCGGAGGACCGGCCCTGACGGGCTCCTTCGAAGCGCTCCGGAGGACCACCCTGCGCAGGCCCCGTTGGATTGATGACCACGCGACGCGCCGGCTCCCTGCCGGTGCTCTCGGTGGTCACGGCGGGGTCGTCGGCCAGGGTCATGTGAATCACGCGGCGCTCGTAGGCATGCATCGGGTCGAGCGTGTACGGCTCGCCGGTTCGCTTGACCCGAAGTGCGAGACGCTCCGCCAGCTCGCGGACCTGGTCCTCGCGGCGTGCACGATAGCGCTCGACATCGAGGATCACCCTGCGCGACTCGACTCCCTCCTCGCCGAGCATGAGGTTCACGGCAGTCTGCAGTGATCTCAGCGTCTCCCCGCGCCACCCGATCAGCAGGCCCAGGTCGTCACCCGCGATGTCAAGGATCACCGGGCCTCCCGACGAGGAGCTCGTGGTTCCCGTTCCACGGCGCACGCTCACCCTGCAGGGCACCTCCATGCGCGTGAGCAGCTCCTCGAGCAGCGCTCGCGCGTTCGCCGCGTGCTCGTCGATCCGGTAGACGCGCACGCGTCGCTCGCCGGTGGACAGACGCTCGCCGGGCATCGCCCTGCTCTCCGGCGACAGCACCTGCACCTCCACGTGCTCGCGGCTGGCCCCGAGTTGAGCGAGCGCGACGCTCACGGCCTCCTCGATGGTCGCCCCGCGCGCCTCGACCCCGTCCTCGGTCTCTGCCTCGACCGCGCTAACCCTGCTCTCGCTCACCGTTCTCCCTCAACGCCGCGATCAGCGGCGCCGTCTCCGTCTGTTCGGTCTGTTGGGTCGGGCCAGCGAGCGTGCTGTCGCGCTCTGGGAGCGGACCGGTGGCTCCTCGTCGGCGGCATCCGGCTTGTTGCCGTTGGCACTTGCCGACCTGGTCCCATTGCTCTTGGCCGTTCCGTTTTTGCCAGGTGTGACGACGACTGTCGTCTTCTTCGAGCCCGCTCCGGTCTTGACCGGCGTGCGGGGAATCGTCAGCGCCGTGACCCGATTGGCGCCCGGGAACCAGGCCGGCACCACGAGGCCGTTCCACCCGAGCAGGTGGTACTGCTGCGCGACCATGAAGATCGTGCCGGTTGCCCAGTAGATCGCCAGCCCCTGGGGGAACAGGAAGCTGAAGATGAAGATCATCACCGGGAAGATGAACGACATCTGCTTGGTGACGCCCTGCATGGAGCGTTCCTGGTCGGACATGTCGGGACGCGAGGGCGGCATCATCATCCGCGACTGCGCAAAGGTGAACGCGCCGGCGATGATCGGCAGGATCAGCAGCTGCGGTTGCGTGAGCAGGCCGGCGAGCCCTGCGTGCCCGGTGCAGCACGCCGCTTGCGCAGACTGGGTGACATCGTGGATCCAGAGAAATCCCTTGTCCGAGTTCGCGAGAATGCCCTTGTTGGTGAAGTAGCGGATCGACTGATACAGGCCGATGAGCACGGGCATCTGCACCAGCGCCGGGATGCACCCGGTCAAGCTCGAGAAGGGGCTGATGCCGTGCTCTTTGTAGAGCGCGTTCATCTCCTGGCTGAGCCGCTGCGGCTCCTTCTTGTACTTCTTGCGAAGCTCCTGGAGCTGCGGAGCGACCAGTCGCTGCTCGGCCTGAATGCGCCGGGACGTGCGCAACTGCCAGCCGAACACCGGGAAGAGCACCGCTCGAATCGCGATGGTGAGCACCATGACGCTCAACCCGAACGCGCCGATGGACCTCAGGGGCCCGACGCTGGTGAAAAACGTGTTCAACTCGCGCAGGACCCACTCGAAGGGGTACTGCAGGAGCGTGAAGATCGAGAGCGGATTGAACCCGGACGATGTGGTGGTCGTTGCTGCGGCGAGGATCACGCGGCGCTCCCGTGCCGGGTCGCGTCGTGATGGACGCGGCGCGCCGCGCGCCAGCTGATGTACGTCTCGGGCACGGGGTCGATGCCACCCTCGTGGAAGGGATGACAGCGGGCGATCCGGCGCACCGCCAGCCACCAGCCGCGGCGCGCGCCGAAGCGCTGGATCGCCTCGTAGCCGTAGTGCGAGCACGTGGGCTCGTAGCGGCAGGAGCTCATCATTCCGAAGAGGGGTCCGATGGTCACCTGGTAGATCCGGATGAACACCAGGCTGGCGTGTTTCACGTGCGAGCCCCCTGACGGCTTGACGTGGCCGCCGCGGTCATCGCCGTCGACAGGGCGGAGCGCAGGCTCAGGAACGGCATCTCGGTGGCGCGCCCATGCAGGCTCACCACCATGTCGAGCCCAGCATGCTCCACCAGGATCGGCGTGATCGCCGCGCGCAGACGGCGGCGGGCGCGATTGCGGCTCACCGCGCCGCTGGCTCCCGGCACCGCGAACGCAACTCGGGACACGTGCGATTCCCCAGGGAGCGCGCGGATTCGAACGGCGCCGGAGCGTGCGTCGCTCCCGAATTCCCGCACCGCCGCAATCCGGCGTCGCCCGGCAAGGCGATGCCGCGGGTTCATCGCGTGGGAGCCGGAGTCAGGCGCTTGCGGCCCTTTCGACGGCGTGCCTTGAGCACCTGGCGGCCACCCGGCGTCGCCATACGTATGCGAAAGCCGTGCGTCTTGCGCCGGTAGCGCTTCTTGGGTTGGTACGTCCGCTTGATGGCCGTCTCTCCGAGACACTGATCGCGTCGGGGGCGCTCGAGGCACCGCTGAGCCCGACGGGGTTGCTTCGCGAGTATATCAAGGCAACGGCAGACCACCCTTCCTTCCGAAAGAGTTGCCGCGACGAGATCACAGGACGGTGGTGCGCTCGCTCCGCTTGTGACCGGGGCTGCGCATTGCTAAACTCCCCAGGCTGCAGCGGGAGCGGGAGCCCTTCTCTTCGTCTGAAAAAGCCCCCCGGCCACCAGCGGCCATGCATTTATCCACTGATGTGCACAAGTTGTGGATAACTGCGCTGTGATCGGCAGGCCAAGGCGAGGAACGAGTGGATCGAACAGTCGGTATCGGCGTCGTCGGTGACCAGCCCCCGCGCGCGGAACCCAATCTCGAGAGTGGGAACTCGACCGCGAGCATGGATCCGCAACAGCTCTGGCAGGTCGCCCAGGAGGAACTTCGCTTCCAGGTGGTGCGCCCCGGGTACGAGGCCTGGCTCGCAAATGCCGTCCTCGTGGATTCCGACGGGCACACCTTCACCGTCGGCGTTCCGACGATGTTCGCCCGCGACTGGGTGAGCGAGCGCTATGTCCCGCTGATCCGGGAGACCCTCTCCGGCGTGCTAGGTCGCGATTGCGAGGTGATCATCACCGTCGACCCGGAGCACTCGCCGCCGCCCGAGGCACCACCACACGTGCCGGATCCGACCTATGCGCACGTGAGCGAGCCCGAGGACGGTGCCAATGACTCCCGGCTCAACCCGGCATTCACGTTCAGCACCTTTGTCGTGGGCAATTCCAGCCGTTTCGCGCACGCGGCGTGCCGCGCGGTCGCGGAAGCGCCGGGCAAGGCGTACAACCCGCTCTTCCTGTATGGCGGCGTGGGTCTCGGCAAGACCCACCTCATGCACGCGATCGGACACGCAGTGCGCGAAACCGATCGCAGCGCCAAGGTGGCCTACGTGACGTCCGAGAAATTCATGAACGAGATGGTGGCTTCGATCGTCGAGAACCGGCCGGCCGAGTTCCGCATGCGCTACCGCGGTGTGGACGTGCTGCTCATCGACGACATCCAATTCCTGGCCGGCAAGGACCACACCCGCGAGGAGTTCTTCCACACGTTCAACGCGCTGCAGGAATTCCAGAAGCAGATCGTGGTCAGCAGCGACCGTCCGCCCAAGGACATCCCCACGCTCGAGGACCGTCTGCGCAGCCGCTTCGAAGGTGGGCTGATGGCCGACATCCAGCCGCCGGACTTCGAGACCAGGCTCGCGATCCTGACCACCAAGCTCGGCCCCTACAGCAAGCTCGTGCCCGACGAGGTCTGCTCGTTCATCGCACACCGCATCCAGAAGAACATCCGCGAGCTCGAGGGCGCTCTCATTCGCGTCCTCGCCCACGCATCGATCAACGGCCAGCAGATCACCCTCGAGACGGCGCAGCAGATCCTGCGCGACGTCATCCCGGTGCAGGAACTCGACGCCGGTGAGCATCGAGACCATTCAAATCGCGGTCGCCGCTCATTACGCGATCTCGGTCGAGGAGATGAAGGGCAAGCGTCGCGACAAGAACATCGTCTTCCCGCGCCAGGTCGCCATGTACCTCATCCGCGAGGAGACCGAGTCGTCGCTTCCGGTCATCGGCACCGCATTCGGTGGACGGGATCACACAACCGCGCTGCATGCGATCGAGAAGATCACCGAGCTGATGCGCGAGGACGTGCGCCTCCAGGGTGAGGTGCGGGCCATCCGCGAACAGCTGCACAACCGTTGACAAACCTGTTGCCGAACCCCGGGACGGCATGTGGACAAGGTGCGCAACCTCCGAGCAGGTGGACGACCGGTGCGGAACTCCTGCCACTTGCGCACACGCCGGCAACGCCCGTGGAGCCCGGGTGAGATCGTTTCACGAGTTGTCCCCCGTGTCCCCACCACTACATCGTCTACTGATCTCTAAACTCTGCAGGTCATACTCATTGAGTCTGGTGATAACTGAGCCTCCAGAGAGGAACCGTCCATGAAAGCGACCGTCTCGTCCTCGACCCTCAGTGGTGCACTTGGGCTCGTATCCCGCGCGGTGTCACCCAGGTCGACGCTGCCCGTGCTGAGCAACGTGCTTCTCGAAACGGGTATCGATGGCCTACGCGTGACCGCCACGAACCTCGACCTGACGATCACGGTCGTGGTGCCGGCGACGGTGCTCGAGGAAGGCAGGATCACCGTGCCGGCGCGTCTGCTCGGCGAATTTGTCGCGTCGCTTGGCGATGCTCCGTGCACCATGGAGTTGGAACCGACCACACAGGTGCTCAAGCTCAACGGTGGCGTACACCGAGCAAACCTGCACGGCATCGACGCCGTGGAATTTCCCCCGCTCCCAGCCCATGACACCGAGACGTCGATCGAGGTCGACGCGGTCACGCTGCAGAACGCGATCGCACAGACGGTGATGGCGGCAAGTTCCGACGAGGCATCTCCGGTGCTCACAGGAGTCCTGCTGCAGATCGAGGGCTCGCAACTCACGCTTGCTGCGACAGATCGGCATCGACTTGCGGTCAAGACGATCGACGTCACGGTGAACGGAACGCCGCCGGTGACATCGGTGATCGTTCCGTCAAGGCATCTTTCGGAAGTCGCCCGTGCGGTGAATCCGAACCGTCCGACGGTGGGCATCGCATTTGCCCATGCGCGCAACCAGGTGTTCTTCACCATGAAGGACGTGGAGATCTCCTCGCGTCTCATCGAGGGCACATATCCCAACTACACACAGGTGATTCCGGGCAAGTCGACCACGACCGTGAGCCTGTCGACAGCGTCATTGCTGCGTGAGGCGAAGACCGCCGCGGTGCTCGCGCGAGACGCCGCCAATCCGGTGCGCCTGCGTATCGGTGACGGGACGCTCACGTTGCTCGCGCAGACCGCAGAGGTCGGAGACGACGAAGCACCGTTGACTGCGACGGTGCAGGGAGACGACGTGCAGATCGCTTTCAACGCGCGCTACATGCTCGACGCGCTGTCGGCGCTGGACTCCGACGAGGTGCAACTCTCGTTCAATGGCTCGCTGCAACCGGGAGTCATCCGTCCCGTGGGCAAGGACGACTATCTCTGCATCATCATGCCGGTGCGGGTCGCCTGAACTTCGACGCGCACGGGCGAGCTTGCCGGCTCCCTTTTACATCGCCTTGAAGCGGATCCGCCTCACCAGGTCCTGACCGACACGCTGATTGAGTGCATCGATAACTCGCGGCGCGTCCATCTGGAGCTGATGCGCGAGCGCGCTGTTGGCCGTGGCGATGACCAGCACACCCCGATCAAGCCGTTCTGCGCGGCACAGACCGGCAAGTCCGGCACCGACGACGTCTGCCAGCGCGAGCCGCAAGCGCTCCTCGCGCACCTGGACCCTGACGCCCAGCCCCCGCAGCGCTGGATCGATGATGTCGGAAAGGCGCTGCTCAGGCATGTACGTCCTGGGCGACGACGCCACCCCGCACCGTGAAGTGGCGCACCTCCTCGAAGTCTGCGATGTCGGTGAGCGGCTCCGTCGTCGTCACAAGCACCTGGTGTCGTGCTCCCATCGCAAGCAGTGCCAGGAGGCGCATGCGGCGTTCGGGATCGAGTTCACTGAGCACGTCATCGAGCAGGATGACCGGTGGCACGCCCGCCGTGTCCTGGACGTACCGGACCTCGGCGAGCTTGCACGCGAGCACGATGCTGCGCTGTTGACCCTGTGAGGCCGTGCCGCGCGCGGCCCGGCCGTCGAGGTCGAAGGCGATGTCGTCGCGGTGCGGTCCAGCGAGCGTGATCCCGCGGGCAACCTCCTCGGCAGCGTGGTCGCGGAGCGTGTCCAGCAACGAATGCTCGGCCGCATCCAATGTGTTCGGGATCGCGTCGATGTGCACAGGCGCATACCGGAGCGCGATGCGTTCGCGCTGACCGCTGAGATCGTTCAACGAGAGTGCGGCGAGCGGTGCCAGCGCCTCGACGAGGCGCGATCGAGCGAGTGCGAGCCACGCGCCGTGATGCGCGAGCTCGCCGGTGAAGCTGCTGAGCGAGTCACGAGCGCCGCCGCCGAGGCGAAGCTGATGAAGCAACGCATTGCGCTGCTCGAGGACGCGGCGGTACCGCGACATGTGCGCCACCGCCTGCGGATCGGTCTGAGCGAGGATGACGTCGAGAAACCGCCGGCGTCCGTCGGGACCTCCACGCACCAGTGCGAGGTCCTCCGGCCAGAAGAGCACGACAGGACAGACGCCGAGCACCGAGCGGGCGGGACGCGGCTTGCCGTCGACAGCCATGACCCGCGACACCCGACCTGTCGAGACATCCCGCTGCAGCCGCAGCGACAGCGAGACGTCGATAGGAGGACGGGTAACATCGGCCTCGGCCATCGCGGCGTCCTCGTTCCAGAGGAGCAGATCGCCACTGCTCGTGGTTCGGGGAGACCGGGTGAGCGCGAGGGTGGCGATGGCCTCGAGCAGGTTGGTCTTGCCCTGCGCGTTGTCGCCATGAATGACATTGAGCCCGGGGCCGAGGCGAACCGTCGCCTCCTGGTAGTTTCGAAAGCGGTGCACTCGCAGGCGCACGATCGCGCAGCGCGGCCCCCCGGTGCCGGTGGTGGGCGTGGTGACGCTTGGTGCGTCGATGCTCACGTGGCTGCTCCGGCCATGGAAGCGATCAGGTCCGAGATGCGGCGGGTGGCGTCCGGACGCGCTGCTGCCTTCACTGCAGCGCGCATGGTCGTGAGCGCCGGGGATCCCGGCGCGGCGAGCTCGGCGACGGCGTCAACGAGCTGCTCGTCACGCGGAACGTAACGCCCCGCGCCGATATCAACCACCCACTCCACGTTACCGCGCTCCTGGCCGGGGAGATACCAGACCAGGAGGAGCGGCAGCCCACAGCAGAGCGCTTCGGCGATCGTCCCGGGGCCTGCCTTCGAGACGACAACGTCGCTGGCCCGCATCCACTCCGCCATGTTGTTCACGTAGCCGAGGACTCGCACCGGTCGTGCCGTGGTGGTACGCAGACCGGAGAGGGCAGATCTGGCACGGTCGTTGCGGCCGCAGATGACTACAAGCTCCACGTCGACGTCGAGGCCGGCCGCCGCGATCGCCCGAGCGTGATGGACGAGGCCTCCGGATCCGTCGGCGCCGCCACAGACGAGCACCACGAAGCTTCCGGATCGCAACCCGAGATGCTCGCGGATCGAGGCGATTCCGGCCGGGTCGCTGGGGAGCTCCGTGAACCGCCGGTCAACGGCGAGGCCGAAGTCGTAGCAGCGCGATGCGGGGATGCCGGCGCGGCGGCAATGGTCGAGCCCGCCCGGAGAGGGGACCACCACCGCGTCGACGTCGCGGCACGCCCACGCGGCATGGATATCGACGAGGTCGGTGATCACCGTGACGACGGGAATCCGCCGCGACCGGCTGCTGCCGGCGTTCACACCGACGTGGTTGAGCAGGGGGTGAAAGGACACGACGCAGTCCGGATCGATGCGTTCGATGGCCTCACAGACCGCATTGGTCACCGACCGCAGCACCGTCCGCTGGAGCAAGACGACAGCAGCGCGGCTGTTGGTCGAGTGATACAAGCCACCCCAGAGCCAGCGCGCGTGCCGGGTGATGGGGCCGTACAGGCCGGCGGTGCCGCCGATCACGCGCGGCCTGGCACTTGTGAACGGGTCGAGGATGGTGACCTCGAACTGACCGGGAAAGGCGGCGGCGATCTGACGTTCGACAGCAGTGGCCGCGGCGCGGTGGCCCCCACCGGTATCCGCGATGAGAAAGAGCAGCCTGCGCATCAGCTCACCGTGACGGACGCCGCAACCAGCGTGCCTGCCGCGAAATCAGTGATGACCTGGATGTTGCTCCCGTCGGCGTTCTCGACGTAGGCCTGGTCGACCCCGCCCGAGTCGGCGTTGAGGTAGACCAGCTGGCGGCCGGATGGAGCCACGACAACCGTGCCGAGCGAGCCGGCGGACGGACCCGAAGCGATCGGGATCTGCTCGTCACCCGCAACACTGACGAGCACGAGGGTGGGGGTGGCCGTCGCGGGCCTGCGAATCCCGACGAGCGTCCCGGTCGCCGTGAATCCAACCGGCTGGAGCGAGGAATCCAGCAATCGCGGGGGCGTGGACGAAGGCCCGATCCCGGCGACCCAGGTTCCCTGAGCACCGGGTGCCGATCGAAGGAACGCGAGCTGCGACCCGTCAGGCGCAATTGCAGGATCGCTCGAGGCGCCGGTGACGCCCGGGATGGGGTACCGGGCGAGCACCAGCGAGTCGGCGAGCTCGAGGTGCTCGACGTCCTCGGCGCCCGCCACGTCCAGGACGAGCTGCTCGCCGAGCGGGCTCCATACCGCCGGGGCCACCAGTGGGTCGCCGGGCGGCAGCGAGGTGAGCGTGCCCGTGGTCGGGTTGTAGAACGAAACCTTGCCCGCCCGTGAGAACGCCAAAGTCGACCCGTCAGGCGACCATGACGGCAGGGACGAGTTTTGGAAGCTCATGGCCACCGTCCCGGAGGCTGGGTCGAGGATGACCAGCACAGGAGCGGGCGCGTTGACGGTCGCGTCGAGCTCGACGACGGCGAGCCAGCCCCCGCCGGGCGAGAGGGCTGCAGCCGCATAGGTGTAGAGCGGAGACCCGGAGCCGGCCGTCCCGCATCCCGACGGCCGCGGACAGCGGGGCGCGATGAGCACCGCCTCGGTGGCGATGGGTTCGCCGGGTTGGGCCGGCGCCAGCGGGGAGATCAACACGGTGGTTGCGCCCTCTCCCGGAACCGCGGCAAGCACCACGACGTGTGGCGCGGGCGACATCCCGGCGGCTGTGAAGCTTGAGGTCGCCCCGACGGTCAGCGGCTGGTGGCTGATGTCGGTGGCTGTCGGGGCGACAGTCAGGCGGTACGTGACGCCCGCCTGCAGGATGGCCCCGGGCAGCACGACGAAGCGGCTCGGATCGCGCGAGTTGCGAACCACCCGCGTTCCCGGAATCGACGGGCTCAGGGAGATCGCCGCCTCAGTAGTGTCTGCCGCCATTCCCGTGGAGAAGCTCACCGAGATCGGGGTGTCCACAGGCACGCCCTTCGATCCGTCCACGGGCTGCACGGCGCGGACCATCGGGGCCGCGCCGGCCGTGAACGTCCACTGGTGATCGACTGAGTTCACGACCCCGCTCGGGTCGCTGATGCCGCCCGCGAGGGTGAAGGTGTAGGACGTGCTCGGAGCAAAGATCGCCCGAGGATGCAGCAGGGTGAACCCCGTGTTCCCGGAAAGCCAGACGATCCGGCAGGGCGCGAGCGGGCCGGCGCTGAATGCGGCGTCCAGGTTGCAGGAGTGAATCGGACGGTTCACCGAGAAGCGGCCCTTGACCGAGGCGGTGACGACGGCCCGGTCGAACTCGACCGTGACCGGTGCGTCGGCGGCCACGCCCACCGCCCCGCGATTGGGAATCAACTGGATGATCTGGGGCGGGCTGCTGAAACATCCCGAGAGCGACGCGCAGACGAGCGCCGCCACAACCCAGAGCGCGATCCGGCGCAGGCCGGAGGAGATTCCGGAGCCGCGAATCCGGTCAGTACGCCCGGTTGAGCGCGGCGTCGACGTCAATGGGGGCGATTGCGCCATCGCCGCCCTTGACCTCGATGACCGACTGGCGATCGGTGGCAAGCGAAGCCACTGCCGCCGTGGCCTTGTCGAGGGACCGCTGGGATTCGGTGTACGTCCCGAGGATGTCGCCATCGCGAAGCAGGATGATCCCCGCCTCATTCGGGGTTTGCACCACCACCGACCCGCTCACGTGTTCCTCGGAAAGGTACTCGAGCAGCGCTTCGAGATTGACGAAGCGCCCGAGCAGTCCGCTGTACAGGTATGGCGACGTGAACAGCTGAGCCAGCGCGGTCACCGTCTCTCCCTCGAGCTCGATGACATCGATCACGCCATCCCCGGCGTCCATGTGCCTGCGGATCTGCAGGAATGCGCCCTCGCCCTGAACCGCGGTGCCGTTGCTGCACAGCGCCTGAAGCGCCTGTCCGTCGTTGAGGAGGATCACCCCGCTGTAGCCGTTGCCACTGAGGTTCACGTAGCCGGTGTGGCGGTCCGACCTGAGCGTGCGGAGCAGACGCGGGAAGTCGACGAATGCACTCTTCAGGCCTTCGTAGTGCGCCCGGCCCGAGGGGAGCGGGTACACCCGCACGGCGGGCGTCGTCGAGGTGGCTGCTCCCCCGGGTCCCGCTGTCACCGGGCGATCCGGCGAGGCCGCCGGCGCCGTGGAGGCGGGTGCCGGCTGATAGGACACCGGCTCGGGAGCCGGGTGGTAGGAGAGAGGCTCAGGCGCGGGGGCCGGCTGGAATTCAGGCATCGGCGCCGGCTCGGGCTCGCTTGCGGCGGAGACATAGGTCTCCGGGGCCTGCTCGGCCGCGGGCGCCGACGACGCCACGGCGTATGCCGGCTCCTCGATCGGCTCCGGAAGGCTCGCCGCCGGGGCTGACGCGTAGGCATCGGACGAGGAGTACGCCGGCGCTGCCTCCGGCCACGTGGAGACGGCTGTCGACGCGGCGGCAGCCGGCGCCTCACGGCTCTCGGCCGCGGCGATCAACTCGGCCGGCGAGGCTTTGATCGTCTCTTCAGCCGGGAGCTTGGCGCGCGGATCGAACTGGTAGGAGCCGTCCTCCCAGGCGAGCGCGTCGATGACGACCTCCTCGCCGTGTCCACCGGGTCCACTTGCGTGAAACAGATGCCCGAACAGGAAGTACAGCGAGGCGTTGTCGCCACCGTTGTCGATGGTCAGGGTGCCGGTTGCCCGCTCTGCCTGCATCGACTGCAGCAGTGTCGCGAGCCCGCCGTCACTAAGGGAACCCTGGGTCTGCACGGGTGCGGGTCTCCAGTTTTGAGTAGGAAGACCGTCCCGAGGGAGGCGGTCCGAATTGGAGTCGGCCCGTATAGTAGCAACCCTTCACCGTTCCGAACGAGGTTGGATACTCCAGAATGACGCGAGCTCAGTTCGAGGAATTGGTGTGGATGGACAGCAGGTGCGGGTGCTCGTGGTCGATGACGACGCGCTCGTGCGCCGGGCCGTGCGTCTCACGTGCGAGAGCGAGGGCTACACGGTCCAGGAGGCCGAGCGCGCCGGCGAGGCGCTAGCGCGCCTCGAGGTCTTCCATCCGGACGTCGTCGTGCTCGACATCGTCCTGCCCGACCTGTCGGGGTTTGACGTCTGCCGCGAGATCCGCCGGGCGGGGCACCGGATGCCGGTGATCATCCTCAGCGCCAAGCACGACGAGATCGACGTCGTCCTCGGCCTCGAGATCGGCGCCGACGATTACATCGCCAAACCCTTCCGGGCCCGCGAGCTCCTGGCGCGAATCGGCGCCCACCTGCGCAGGGCCAAGGAGCTGCGCGGCGAGGACAAGCCCGCGGACGGGCGACTCGTGTTCCGAGACCTGGTCATCGATACGGCGGAGCGGCGCGTGACCCGCGCCGACCACGACATCCTGCTCACGCACACGGAGTTCGATCTGCTCTCGTATCTCGCCTCGAACGCCGGCAAGGTGCTCTCCCGCGAACGGATCCTCAGCGCCGTCTGGGGGTACGAGCACCCGATCGAAACCAGGGTGATCGACGTGCACGTCCGCAACCTGCGGCGGAAGATCGAGCCGGATCCGGCCCAACCCCGTCACATCCTCGCCGTCCCGGGCATCGGGTACCGCTTCGCCGGGTTGCGGCGCTGACGATCGTCGCGGAGGTGAGGTTGCCGCAAAGTACACTCGGCATGGTGCGCACTCCTCCGATGCTCGACCCCCGCGAGCCCGTGGCCACGGCCCGTCAGGCCGATCCGGTCTCGGCGTTCACCGTCGGCGCTCTCTCGGTCATCGCCGTCGCGCTCCTCGCAGCTGCCGTCCTCGCCACCTACACCTACGCGACCCCCAACGTCGAGCTTCCGCTGGTGATCGCGATCGCACTGTTCTTCGTCGTCGTGGTCGCCGCCAACATCCTCCGAGTCGCGGTGCGCCTCCTGCGCCCGGGGCGCTGACCGGTGTCGGAGCATCCCGGCGCCGGCCAGGCGGGTTCGGAGCCGGCAGGAGCAGATCGCCCGACGTTTCCGTCGTATGAGGAGTTCGCCTCCGACCTGCTCGAGGCCGTGGACGCGGTGGGGCTCAGCATCGAGGACGTTCGCCATCATCTCGAGCCGGGTCTCGGCGAGCGCCGTTTCGAGTGCACGGTGCGCCTCACCGGCGATCCGCCACCGCGCTACCACGTCCATGTCAGCTATACGTGGGACGCGCTGCTGACGTTCATCTCCGCGTACGGACCCGGAGCGGACTGCGAGCTGTACCACGACGACGACGAAGCCCAGGACTGTCCGCACCAGCAGATCACGCCGCAGGCGTTCGTCGATGTGGAGGCTGAATTCGTCCTCGGCGACGGTGGCTACGAGCTCCACGACCTGGATGAGGTCGGCGGCTGGGTCGAGACCGTGCAGTCCTTGCTTGGCAAGGCGTTTTCCGAGGACGACAAGCCGAGCGTGCATGTCGGCATCGCGGTGCTCGGCACCACGACGCTTGTGGAGAAGTTCACCGCCGAGCACTCGTGGTTCCTCGACTTCGAGAAGCAACCCGACCTGGCGACGCTCGCCAAGCAGATCGACTCGGCGCTCAAGCTGGTGCCCCAGCTGGCGGATCGCCTTCCCATCTGAGGGCCTCTTCAGCCGGGCGTATAGCCCGCTGCGGCAAGCAGCTCACGCTCGAATGGACGGTGCTCGAGCTCGGCGTGGGGAACGGTCAAACCCGGTTGCCGAACGTGGATCTCGCCACGTTCCCCGAGCATGAGGATGTCCGCGTCGGCAATCCGCGGTCCCCACGGGTATGTGCGGCGACGGCCTGCGGCGACCTCGGCGGCTTTGCAATGGGCGAGCCATCGGGCAGGCGACCACGCTGCCGGGCTCCGGAGCCGGACAACCTGGTTGTGAAAGTCGCCCTGAGCGGTCACCCCGACCGGCCTGGTCACGATCTCCGGGGAGATCGAGACGATGTCGACACCGCTCGTCGCCAGCGCCTCTCGCAACCGAGCGAGGTTCGCGCCGCGGTGACCGAGGTTGCTCCCCAGTCCCACCCACGCCGTATCGGTCGCATCCGGGTCGGTGCTCACCCGGTAGGGGCCGGAATCGGCAGATCGCGGATCGCTTCGGGGGTCCCGCGAACAACAGCGTCGGCCGCGCGCAAGGCGCGCACGGTCTCGGCCACGTCGTGGACTCGCACCATGTGTGCGCCCGCCTGCACCGAGAGCACAGCGAGCGCGAGGCTCGGCTCGAGCCGGTGGCTCTGGCCGGCCTCGCCGATGAGCAGCCCCGTCGTGGATTTCCGGGATGGGCCAACCAGCACGGCACGACCCATGCCCAGCAGCTCGCCGAGCCGGCGGACCAGCTCGAGGTTGTGTGCCGGGGTCTTGGCAAAGCCGAAGCCGGGATCGATGATCACCTGCGACAGGACGATGCCGGCGTTCTCGGCGACCGCCAGGCTCTGTCGAAGCCCGAGTGCCACGTCCTCGAGCAGCTCGCCGTAGTCCGTACCGAGCTGGTTGTGCATCGCGACGACAGCGGTTCCCGGGTGCGCGGCGATCACGGCGGCCATGCCGGGATCACCTCGGAGCCCCCATACATCGTTGACGATCACGGCTCCGGCATCCAGAGCCGCGGCGGCCACCACCGCCTTGCGGGTGTCGATGCTGATCGGCACCCCGAGAAGCCCGGCGAGCCCGCGAATCACCGGCAGCACCCGCGCGATCTCAGCCTGGGCGGTGACCTCCTCCCGGCTTCGAGACGGTCGGGTGCTCTCCCCGCCGATGTCCACGATGTCGGCGCCGGCATCGGCAAGAGCGTGCGCCCGCGCGACGGCCGCCTGCACATCGTCGCCAACCCCGTCGCCGGAGAAGGAGTCCGGGGTGACGTTGAGGATGCCCATCACCAGGGTCCGTTTGCCGAAGTCGAGGCGATATCCCGGCAGCTCGACCGGCGCGGGAGCAGCGCCACGGGCCATCAGCACCGACCCGATTGCAGCTCCGACCTCCCCGGCGTTCTCGCTCCATGCCGCCAGCTGCATCGGCAATCCGCCCGCGGTGGCGAGGGGCATGAGCAGCACCGCCCGATCGCCGTCGGGGCTGCTCAGCACCTCGCCGCCACCCTCGGCGACGAGGCGTTCCAGGATCCGTAGCTGGTCAGAGCTCAGCCCGCGCAGCGCCAGCGCCTCGACCGCACCACGCCGCGCGAGCACGATGAGCTTCTCGGGTGAGACGCCGAGGCCGAGCACGGCATCGCGGAGCGAGTCGGGAGGCCCGGGGAGGAGCGGGCGTACGTTGTAGCGAGCGGCGACCTCAGCGCTTCCCGCGCCCATGTCAATTCGCGGCGGGCGCGGGTATGTCGGCAGGCTGCAGTTCGCCCGCTTCGCGCTTCGGCACCATCACCCTGCGCTTGAAGGTGCACACCCGCTCGCCCCGCTGGTTGAATGCGCGCGTCTCGACGGTGATGATGCCGCGGTCCGGTTTGCTCGACGACTCGCGCTTGTCGAGCACGGTTGTCTCGGCGTAGATCGTGTCCCCGTGGAAGGTCGGGTTCTCGTGCTTGAGCGATTCGACCTCGAGGTTGGCGATCGCCTTGCCGCTGATGTCGGGAACGCTCATCCCCAGCGCCAGGCTGTAGACGAGGTTCCCCACCACCACGTTGCGCCTGAACTCCGTCTGTGTTTCCGCGTAGTGCGCATCGCTGTGGAGCGGATGGTGATTCATGGTGAGCAGGCAGAACAGGTGGTCGTCGGCCTCGGTGATGGTCTTGCCCGGCCAGTGCTTGTACGTGGTTCCAACGACGAATTCCTCGTAGTAGCGGCCGAACTGCATGGATCAGCTCCCGTCGGGGTCTGAGGCGCGGCTGAGTGCCCGTGTGTCCATGGTGCAACCTACTCTACGTGGCCGCGAAGCAACTCCGCCCCGACGCGTCGAGCGGCGCCGCCACGGTCATCCTCGGCGAGGCACTCGAGGTGCTGCGCTCGTTGCCCGACGGATGCGCGGGTCTGGTCTACGTCGATCCTCCGTTCAATACCGGTGGTGCTCGTACGGGTCTGACAACCAGCGTCATCGCGGACGAGACCGCATCGCGGCGTGGATTCGCCGGCCGGCATTACCGTGTCGAAAGCCGGCCCGGCGCGCGCTACGCCGACCGATTCGACGACTACATCGGATGGCTCCGTCCCCGTCTCGAGGAGTCGCGGCGAATCCTCGCGTCACAGGGCAGCCTCTATTTCCACATCGATCCGCGCGAGTCGCACTACTGCAAGCTGCTGCTCGACGAGATCTTCGGCCGCGAGTGCTTTCTCAACGAGGTGATCTGGGCGTATGACTACGGCGCGAGAACGACGCGCAGGTGGCCGGCGAAACACGACGTCATCCTCGTCTACGTGAAGGAATCGCGCGGGTACCACTTCGATTCCTCGGAGGTCGCGCGCGAGCCGTACATGGCCCCACGCCTGCAGACACCGGAGCGCGCCGCGCGCGGCAAGCTGCCGACCGACGTGTGGTGGCACACGATCGTGCCGACAGGATCGCGCGAGCGCACCGGATACCCGACCCAGAAACCGCTGGGGATCGTGCGCCGCATCGTCGCCGCCTCATCACGACCCGGTGATCTGGTCGTTGACTGGTGCGCCGGCAGCGGCACCACCGGCGCCGCCGCGGCCGAGCTGGGAAGGCGCTTTCTACTTGTCGACGATCAGCCCGCTGCGATCGATGTGATGCGCCGGCGCCTCGCCGGCGTCCCCGGACTGCGGGTGATCACGCGGTGATGCGGTGCCGCTCCAGCAACCCCTTGGCGATGATCAGACGCTGGATCTCGTTGGTCCCCTCGCCGATGATGAGGAGCGGCGCGTCGCGGTAGAGACGCTCGACGTCGTACTCCTTTGAGAAACCGTAGCCACCGTGGACCCGCATCGCTTCGCTGACGACCTCGAAGCAGGTCTCGCTGGCGAACAGCTTGGCCATGCCGCACTCGACGTCGGCACGCTCGCCGGCGTCCTTCTTGCGCGCGGCGTAGTTGGTGAGCAGCCGCGCTGCCTGGATCTTGGTCGCCATGTCGGCGAGCTTGAACTGGATCGCCTCGTGCTGGGAGATGGGGACGCCGAACGCCTGTCGCTGCTGCGCGTAGGCAATCGAGAGCTCGAACGCGCGCTGCGCGACACCGACACCGCGAGCAGCGACATTGACTCGCCCCACCTCGATGGCGGCCATCATCTGCTTGAAGCCCTGGCCCTCGACCCCGCCGAGAAGATTGGCCGCGGGCTGCGGGTTGTTCTCGAAGACGAGCTCGGTCGTCTCGACACCTTTGTAGCCGAGCTTCTCGATCCGGCGCGATGACGTGAAGCCGGGGTACTGCTTCTCGGCAAGGATGCAGGACATGCCGCGGTGCGGCGGGCTTGCGTTGGGATCCGTTTTCACGAGGGTTGCCACAACCGTCGAGTGCTCGCCGTTGGTCGCCCACATCTTCGTGCCGTTGATGACGTACTCGCCGTTGTCGCGGATCGCGCGAGTTTGGATGGCCTGGACATCCGAGCCGCAATTGGGCTCGCTCATCGAGAATCCACCGTGAAATTCCCCGGTGGCCATGCGCGGCAGGAAGCGCTGCTTCTGCTCGTCAGTCCCGAAGTTCTCGAGCAGGAAACTGACGATGAAGTGCGTGTTGATGATGCCGGTGATCGACATCCATCCCCGCGCGATCTCCTCGCAGACCATCGCGTAGGTGGTGTAGTCGAGGCCGGTGCCGCCGTACTCCTCGGGGATCGCGAACCCGAAGAAGCCAAGCTGCTTCATCTGCGCCACGATCTTGTCGGGGTAGACGTCGTCGTGATCCAGGTCGTGCGCCACCGGCATGATCTCGCGTTCGACGAAGTCGCGGACCATGCCGACGATCTCGCGCTGCTCGGTGGTCATGTCGATGGACATGGGCAGAGTCTATCGTCGGGGCGGGCGGCTAGGCTTCGGCGACGCCGAGGATGTGGACGCGCGCGCGCTGCAGGCGTGGCGCGGCGAGGACCCGTTCGATGCCGAACGACGCCTCGAGCAGCGGCCGGTTGAACGCGATGTACGACGGGTCGCCGTTGTACGTCAGCTGCATGCGCTCGAAGCCGGCCGCGTTGAGCAGCCGGTGCAGCTGCGCGCCGCTGTTGGCTCGATAGCGGACCGGGTACGCGTCTCCCTCGCCGCGTCCGTAGAGACGGCGAGTCAGGCCGGCGTGCCAGCGATGGGGGATCGCCCTGATCATCCAGGCGTTGTAGTTCCACGCATTCGGTGTGAGAAACAGGAACTTCCCGCCGGCCGCGAGCACGCGCCGCACCTCGGAGAAGACGAGGCCCGGGTGGTCGAGATGTTCGAGGACCCATGCCGAGGCGACGAGGTCGAACGTCCCCGTTGCGAAAGGGAGATCCTCGCCCGAGGCCACGACGCGGTGCTCGATCACCCGGTTGTCTGCCAGCGCCTCGGGGTCTGGATCAAGTCCGTACACGGTGGCGCCGGGCGCGCACGAGAGATCGTCCCCATGCAGACCGTTGCGTCCGCATCCGAGGTCGAGGATCCGTGCGCCCGGTGACGAGATTTTGGCGATCAATGCTCGGTACCGGCTCACGCTGTCGACCCAGGACGGGTTGCGCCGCCGATACTCCGCGCGGGCGCGCGTCTGCCGTTCGAAGCCTGATGTCATGGAGGGCGGCAGTGTAGTCGGCGGTCGCGCCGGCGGTTGCGCTGGTACAGTTGCGTCGATGAGCGAACGGCCGTTCGCGCGATGATCGCCGATATCGTCGGCGCCAACTCCACGGCAGCGACCGCGGTCTCAGCCACCCCTGTGTTGGGCAGCTTCGACATCCGTGCGGAGGACTGCATCAACTTCCTGCGGGGGCTTCCGTCCGAGTCGGTGGATCTGATCGTCACCGATCCGGCGTACTCGGGAATGAATCGGCATATGCGTTTCGGCCATGGGCGCATCGTCGGTCACTACGGGAAACCCGACAACGAGCGCTGGTTTCAGGAATTCTCTGACGACCCGGAGTCGTACGCGGTGTTCCTCGGTGAGTGTCACCGGGTGCTTCGCAAGGACCGCCATGTCTACATCATGTTCGACAGCTTCTCGATGCTCTCTCTCGGCGCGCTGGTGCGGGACTTCTTCGATGTGAAGGGGGTGGTCGTGTGGGACAAGGTCCATCTGGGAATGGGCCACTACTTCCGGCGACGTCACGAGCAGATCGTGTTCGCGAGCAAGGGGCGGAGGAAGGTGTCGAGGCGAGACCTGCCCGACGTGTGGGCCGTCCCGCGCATCCACCGCGCCGCCTATCCCACGCAGAAACCGGTGAAGCTCTTCGAGTTGATGGTGCAGGCCAGCGCCGAGCCCGGGTTTCTGGTCTGCGATCCGTTCTGCGGCAGCGGATCGTCGGGCGTCGCTGCGTTGCTCGGTGGCTGCGACTTCATCGGCGCGGACATCGACGCGCGCGCCGTCGACATCGCGCACGATCGCCTCGCGAATTTCGTTGCATCGGGGCTGGATCAGCTCGAGCCGGCTCACTGATCAGGTTGATCAGTAGCGGGTGCCCTCAGGTGCCGGGAGCGCGTCGAGCTCGGCCAGGTCCTCGGGGCTGAGCTCGAGGTCAGCCGCCGCCGCGTTCTCCACCAGGTACCTCGGAGTCTTGGTCCCGGGGATCGGCACCACGTTCCGGCCCCGAGCCAGCACCCACGCCAGCGCGACCTGCGCGGGGCTCGCTCCGACACGGCCGGCGATCGCGCGCACCCGCCCAACAATGGCCAGATTGGCGTGCAACGCCTCCTGCTGGAAGCGCGGCAGCTGGCGCCTGAAGTCATCCTGGGGAAGGTCGTCGAACGACGAGAACCGCCCGGCGAGGAAACCTCGACCGAGCGGCGAGAACGCGATCAGCGCGATGCCCTGCTCCTTGCAATGCGGGAGCACGTCGGCCAGCACATCCCGGGTCCAGAGCGACAGCTCGGACTGCACGGACGTCACGGGATGCACGTCCTGAGCTCGCCTGATCTCGGCCACGGACACCTCGGAGAGCCCGATGTGGCGGGCTTTGCCGGCCGCCACGACTTCGGCCATGGCGCCCCAGGTTTCCTCCAGCGGCACCGCCGGGTCGACCCTGTGCAGCTGGTAAAGGTCGACGAACTCGGCACCGAGGCGTCGCAGGCTCTCATCGATTGATCTCAGGACGTGCTCGGGCCGTCCGTTCCGGCCGGCACCCGGAGATGGGGTACCCGCTCCCACGCTCGAGCCGGTGTCGCCCATGACCAGCCCGACCTTGGTAGCGAGCACGGCACGATCGCGGTAGCCGCCCGCGAGCGCCCGACCGACCAGCTCCTCGTTTGTGTACGGGCCGTACGCGTCGGCGGTGTCGATGAGCGTCATGCCGAGGTCGAGTGCCTGGTGGATCACAGCGATCGAGGTCACGTCATCGCGGGGTGTCTGGAGGTCGTACGAGGCTGTCATGCCCATGCAGCCCAGGCCGATGACGCCAACCTCGGAGCCATCGCCGGTGAGCGTTGTGGTTCGCACTGAGGGTCGATTCCTCTACATCTCGGCTGTCGGAGCGCGGAAGTAGTTTGAGGCGGTGGGCCGTACGGGCGGCCGCGCGGCCCGATGAGGCCAGAAGGCCAGGCGCCCGGCGAGGACGAGGAGGGCGGGAAGCAGGAACGAACGCACCAGGAAGGCATCGATGATGACCCCGACGCCGAGGATGAACGCGAACTCGCGGAAGGGCTGCAACGGCACCAGGTCCAGCACCGCAAAGCTCGCCGCCAGGGTCACGGCCGCGATCGCGACTGCGCGCGACGCTCGTGGCAGCGCGATCTCGACCGCCGTGGCGATGTCGCGTATCCGGGCCTCCTCCCAGATACGGCCCATCACGAAGACGCTGTAGTCGGCGCCGAGGGAGACGAGCAGAACGCCCGCGGTCACCGGCACGAAAAAGGTGACATCCGGATAACCGAGCGGACCCTGGAACACGTCGACGAAGACACCCAGGGACGCAGCCAGGCCGAGCGCACTCGACGCGATCAGCAGCAGCGGCGCCAGGATCGCGCGGAAATAGAGCATCAGGACGAGGCTCATCAACAGGGCGGCAAGGAGCGCCACTCGCCAGATGTCCGTGTCGGTCGCCGCAACTGCATCCGCCGCGGTAGGCGTCGTGCCTGACCACGAAGCCGTCGCATCGGCCAGTCCTACCTCGGGGAGCGCCGCCATGACCCTTCCCCTGAGCGCGGTGAACGCCGAGATCGCTGCCGCGTTGTACGGGTCGTCGCGGAAGACCACGAAGAAGCGTGCCGCCCCCTGGTTCGACGTCGTGAACAGCGACGTCCCCAGGTTGAACGGGAGCTGGCCCGGGCCGATCACGGCCGCGACACCCGGGCTGCTCGTGATCGCCCGGTCGACGGTTGTCAGCGCCGAGCTCTTCGAAGCGATCCCAGGGGCCTGCAGGATCAACGTCGTCGGCCCGACGATACCGGGACCGAACCCAGCAGCAGCCGCTTCCGCCGCCTGGCGAGGCTCGCTGCTGGGTGGGAGACCACTCACGACATTGCTGCCCAGGCGAACCTGTGTGAGACCACTGCCCGCCAGCACGAGCAGGGCAACCGAGACGACCACGATGATGCCGGCCGCCCAGCGCCGGCGGATCAACCGCGCAACCGTCCAGCGCGCTGCTCGGGTGTCACCCCGGGTTCGGCTGGCGTCGGCCGCCCGGGTCCGGAGGCTCGGCCAGAAGGCAACCCGGCCGAGTACCCCCACGAACGCGGGAACGAAGGAGATCGAGACGAGGCCCGAGATGATCACGGCAACGGCCATCCCCGGGCCGACCGCATGAAAGAAGTCGAGGTTCGCCCCCACGAGCGCGACAGTCCCCGCGGCGACCGTGAGGGCGGCCGCGATCACCAGCGGGACAACCCTGGATGATGCGTTCCTCAACGCGTTGGTGCGGCGCTCGCCGGCAGCCAGGCGGGCGCGCACGGCGGTCAGCGTGAACACCGAGTAGTCGGTGACCACCCCCAGGATGAGCACCACCATGATCGGCGAGAGCTGGGAGGGAATCTGCACCCCGATGGCTTGGGCTCCCCAGCCGAGCACGTGCCGGGTAATCACATAGGCGAGCCCGGCTCCGGCCAGGGGCACGAGTGGCGCGATCGGGGAACGGAAGATCAGGCCCACCAGGACGGCGATGACCGCGACCGTCACCAGTTCGAGCAGCAGCAAGGCGTTCTCGATGAGGTTGCCTTCGCTGATCTGGGCCGGCACGGGACCGGTCACTCCGACAAACGTGCCAGGAGCGCGAGGTTCGGCAGCCGCATAGCGCTGGGCGCCCCCACTGATGTCACCGGACTGGGCCGTTGACGGGAAGAAGAGGTACGTCACCGTGGTGGTCGCCGGAGTGCCGGTCGTCGAGACCAACCCCGGCACATTGACCAGGGGAATCGCGAAGTCGGCTTGGCTTGCGGGCGCTCCACTCGGACGTGCACGGTCTATGGCCTGGGCCTGCTGAGCGATCGCCAGAAGCGTTGCGGGCGGAAGGGTGCTCGAGCCGTGCTCGACCACCATCGCCTGGCTGTCCGCCAGCGACGCCCCGAAGAGGGCGCGCTCGTGCACCTGCGCGTTCACGGCGGGCGTGTTGTTTGGCACGAGCTGGATCAGGCCAAACCCGGAGGCCGCGCCGAAGTCGGGGAGGAATGCCGCTGCCGCAATCGCTGCGGCGATCCACACCGCGATGAGCGGCAGTCCGAGGTGGGCCGTCAAGCCCGCGTACAGCCGCCACGGCCACGGTACGGCCGAGGGGTCGTCAGTCTGCTTCGCCGCCTCGACCGGGCGAGGTTGCGGCTCGACCCCGCGTGTCTGGGGAGACGGCGGCGAGGAGGGTGGCGAGGTGGACATGCGACGACCCCGTGGAGGCTAAATGTGATAGCCACGCTATCATCCTGGTCCCCTCCCCCGCAGGCCTCAGGCCGGCTCGAACTCTCCAGTGGCGAACTGAGTCAGGGACAGCAGGTTGCCGTCCGGGTCCTCGAACCAGGCGACACGGTCACCCGACGGCGACGTCCAGATCCCGTGTTCGTCGACGTCCATGCCGCGATAGCGCAGCAGCGTCACGCCCGCAGCTGCGAGCCACGCAGCCGCGGCGGCAATGTCGCCGACGCCCCACCCCAGCACGGTGTAGCGAACCCGGGAGAGCTTGCGCACCGGAGTCAGCCGCAGCATCGTCCCATTGGCGTCGAAGACGCACGCAAATGGACTCTCCTCGGCCATGCGCAGCCCGAGTATTTCCAGGTAGAACTCACGAGCGCGCGGCAGATCCGTCGTCGGTACGAACGCGATGAGCCGGGCGTCGTCGAGCGCGTCCATGTCAGCCGGCTGCCGGCTCCTCGCTGTGAGATGGCGACGGCGTCAGTCCGGCGGCGACACCGCGCGCGTAGAACTGCACGGCGATCTTTCTCGACGCCTCGTCAATCATCTCGTCGCCGAGCATCACCGCTCCTTTGCGCTCAACCTCGGTCGCCTGACGGTATGCCTCGAGCATCCGGGCGGCTTTGTCGAAGTCGGCCTGTGCCGGCGTGAACGTCTCATTGGCAGGCTCGATCTGCACCGGATGGAGCACCCACTTCCCGTCGTAGCCCAACGCGGCCGCGCGTGAGGCCGCGGCCCGGTATCCCTCCAGATCATGGATGGCCAGGTACGGTCCGTCGACGACCTGGATGCCGGCGGCCCGCGCCGCCACCGCAAGCTTGAACAGCACGTAGTGAAAAATATCGCCGGGATAGTTGTAATCGTTTCGCACCGACAGAGACGGCAGCTGCATCGACGCTGAAAAGTCCGCCGGGCCGTAGGTGAGCGTCTCCAGTCGCTCACTCGAGAACGCGATCTCCTCGGCGCGCATCAGACCTTCGGCGTCCTCGATCTGCGCCTCGATGCCGATGCGCCCGACGTCGTAACCGAGTGCCTGCTCGAGCTGCAGCAGCGCACGATCGACGAACGCCACGTCGCCGGCGTTGCGCACCTTCGGCACCATGATGCAGTCGAGGACGTCGCCGGCACCGGTGACGACCTCGCGCAGGTCATCGAACGCGAACCGGCTGGTCACCTGGTTGATGCGCACCACGCGCGTCTTGCCGTGCCAATCCTGGGTGCGCAGCGCTTCGACGACCTTGGTGCGCGCGGCAGGCTTCTCCAGCGGTGCGCAGGCGTCCTCGAGGTCGAGGAACACCTCGTCGGCCGCGCTGGCCGCGGCCTTCTCCATCATCCGCGGGTTGCTGCCAGGGACGGCAAGAACCGAACGGCGAAGGCGGGTGGCAGACACGTCGCCTACTCGGTTGAGGTGGGACCGTTGTCGGGGGAGCTGGGCTTGTCCTTGGGTGGCGTCGTGCGGTCGTCGGGAGGAATCGGCCGGTCGTCCGGAGGGACATCCCTTCCGTCCGGGGTCATGCCACCGAGCCCCCCCATGCCGCCGAACAGACCACCGAGCATCTGCTGGAACTGTTCGGGCCCACCCAGGTCATCCTGCACGCGCTCGAACATGCGCGCCATCAGCTCCTGAAGCTGTGGATCCTCGGAAAGCTTTTCCTGGAGGCCGCCCAACTGGCTCATGAGCTGTTCCATCTGGACCTCCTGCGCCACCTGCATCAGCACGGGTTGCGAGGCCGCGGCGGCCACCACCTGCACCTGCTGGCGGATCACCTCGAATCCCTTGCAGGCCATGCACGTGCCCTGGTGCTGGCACCGGCACAGCCGGGACTTGAGCTTGTCGAGCTCCGAATGGATCCCGCTCAGATCGATGCCGGGAGGAGAGGTGTCGCCCATGGTGCTGATCGTAGTTGACCTGCGGCCCCGAGCCGCGCACGTTGCATCTCCGCCGCGATCGGGTATAGTCATTCGCAGACGGGAGGCTTCGCGCATCCCCGCGGTTGACGTCGATTGGATCGTCGCCCCGCGTCAAAAAGCACCGCCCGAGGCCGTCCCGAAGTCCAGTAATTGCGCCGGTGGACAGGGGTCACCGCGCATCCGAGGTTGACAGTCCGCTGATAGCCCCAGACCTCGCGCTCGATCGTCTGCACCTCATCGTGCCCGACGGCAGCGATGCCATGGTCGTCCTGGAAGCATGGGCGAACGGCTCGCAGCCCGGTGCCGATCCGCGCACGGTTTTTGCCGAGCGCATCGGTGAAGTCGGTCACGTCTCCGTCTCGTTCGGAGATGAGGATCCGATCCAGTTGCGTCTCGATCTTCCTGACCTCGTCCTGCAGTGCGTCGCCCAGCCGGGACCGGACGGCACCCGCGACCACCTTGGTCTCCGGGTTCTGTCCATCCGTCCGACGGGCGGCCAGCCCGAGGGCGCCAAGCTCCTCACAATCACCGCCCGCGAGCCGGTCGTGACCGAGGCAAACGGCGTGGTCAGCGATACCTTCCGCCTGCTCGACTGGCGGATCTCGACGCAGCACGCGGCGAGATCGGAGCAGCTCTACGCGACATTGAAGCTCGTCGACAGCCTGGAACGAGCCGAGAAGCAGCGGGCGCAGTCCCAGCGGACCCGGTTCAACGGCGCGCGCGAGTTCTGGCGCTGCCGCACCTGCCGGGCGCTCTGGCGGCCCGACACCCATGAGCGATGCCCGTCGTGTGGACGCGAGTTCACTGACGCGGACCGCAAATCTCCCGAGGTCGGCAAGGTCGAGTTCCAGATCCCCGCCGGTGAGCCGATCAACCTCACGCCGGATGCGGCGGTCCTGATCGAGCCGGACGACGAGACCAATTTCGTCGGTCGGGTCGCACGCATCGATCACCAGCGCCATGTGGTCGAGATCGTCACCCGCACCTTCGAACACTCCGGCAGCGAGGGGTACATCGCCCCGTCGTTCAACAAAGCCCTCTACCAGGCGAAGCGATCGGTGCTTGCGGCCATCGCCACCAAGGACTTCGGCGTGGGCCTGCTGGCGCAGCTCCTGGTCAGCCCCGAGACGATCGTCGCGCCCAAGGACGAGTTGGACGCGGATTCGTCCTGGCTGACGAGCGGGATGCGCCCCAACAAGCCGCAGAACCGCGCGGTCGGGTTGCTGAGCCGTCTGAGCGCGGGCCAGGCCGTGTTCATCCAAGGCCCCCCAGGCACCGGCAAGACCACGGTCATCGTCGAAGCGGTCAAGCGCCGGCTCGCTGCCAATCCGGATGAGCGAATCCTGGTCACCTCGCACAGCAACCTCGCAGTCGACAACGCGCTCGAGCGACTCGCCGGGACGCCCGGCATGCGCGCGGTCCGCGTGGCTCGCGCCGAGAGGGTGCATCCGACGGTCGACAAGTTCCGCTGCGACGACGAGGACGACCCCCGTCTCCTCGAAGCCAATTGCTACTTCGCGACCTGCGCAACGGCGGCGACGTCGGGGATCACCGACATGAACTTCGACATTGTCATCCTCGACGAGGCCAACAAGGCACGCGCGGACGAGGCGCTGCCTGCGTTGCGCCTCGGCCGCAGCCTGGCCCTGGTCGGTGACCACAAGCAGCTGCCGCCGGTGGAGGACGACGCGCTCTACGGCATCGTCGAAACCGACCCCGCGCTCGAGGACCTGGTCAACCGCAGCCTGTTCGAGCAGTGCTGGGATGGCGGACTGCCCGCCGAGGCGCAGTGCCTGCTGACGATTCAGCACCGCATGCACCCGGACATCGCAGCGTATGTCTCGGCCGCGTCGTATGACAACCAGCTGGAGAACGCGCCCGAGGTCCTCGAGTACGACTACATCACCCGCAAGCCGTTCCCGGTGGCGCTGCATTTCGTGGACACCGAGGGAATGCGCGGTGGGCGGGAGCGGCGCGGTCCCGGCGGTGCGCTGCGCAACGAGGCCGAGGTGCGGGTGGCCGCCCAGGTGGTGCGGCTCCTCGACGAGCGCGCTCCGCGCGAGCTCAGCATGGCCGTCATCGCGATGTACGCCGAGCAGGTGGAACGCCTCCGCCAGGCGCTCGGCCGCCGGCGTTTCAAGCGCACGGTGAAGATCGACACCGTCGACTCGTTCGAAGGGCGCGAGGAGGACATCGTGGTCATCTCCTTGGTGCGATCGAATGAACGCGGACGCATCGGGTTCCTCAGGGTTCCCAACCGGCTCAACGTCGCGATCTCCCGCGCCAAGCGAATGGTGGCGTGCATCGGTGACAGTGCAACGCTCCGCAGCGGCGACGAATCGATGTACGGGATGCTCGTCGAGGCGGCTCGTTCGACGGGAGGCTGGCTCAGCGCGCTCGAACTCGTGTCGCAGCCCAAGCCGCGGCGTGGCGAGCGCCAACCCGGTCAGGGCGGGGGAGGAGAAGCGGGCGACGAGACAGATCCCGAGCGCGCCGCGAAACGGCGTCGTCGCCGGAGGCGCGGCAGGCGCGGCGCCCAGGCGCCGCTCACCGCCTCGACCGAGCCCGGTTCGGAAGCCTCCGCCGGGACCGCTGCTCCACCCGCTGTCGATGGACAGCCCCAGGAGGGGGCGCAGCGACGCCGCCGCAGGCGTCGCCGTCGCGGCCGCGGTCGCGGCCCGAGTCTCGGACAGACGGCCGCCCCGTCGGGCGAAGGTGCGACGTCCCCGCCGGATGAGCAGCCGACCGTTGCGCCGGCCGCGGCCGGGGACAGCCCCGAGGGCTGACGAGCGTGAGCGATCCGGTCACGGTGTTCGTCCGCTCCGGGGATCCCGCCTCAGAAGCGACGCTTCGCTACCTGGATCAGCGGAGCGTCGCGTACACAAAACGAGACGTGCTCACTGACCCCTCGGCCACGGCGATCCTGTTCGGGCGCCTGGGACGTGTGGTCGTTCCCGTCGTCCAGGTGGGCGAGCGTCTGCTGGTCGGCCATGACCCGGTGCAGCTCGCGCGATTCCTTCCGCGAGAGGACAGCGAGGAGCAGCACGTCTCGTTCGGAGCGTCGGTTCGGACCGTGACCGGTGAGATCGCAACCGCCAAACAGCTGCCCGCGACCTACGGCGTCGAGGTCGGTCAGGTGAAGCCGGGCTCACCTGCCGAAGCCGCCGGAATCCTGCCGGGCGACGTGATCACGGGGATCGGTCCGTACACGGTCAACGGCGGCGCCGACCAGTTCCGGCGTGCCGTGTCGCTGCGCCAGCCCGGCGACACCATGATGCTCACCCTCTGGCGCGAGGGCGACGTCTCCGAAGCCGCAGTGGTGTTTCCGACGGAGACCCCGTTGGACGCGGCAACCCAGACGCCCGCGGACGAGCACGCTGAGGAAACACCTCCCGCCTGATCGTCTGTCAGGCTCACAACCGGCCCGGTGCCGGCGTTTGGTATGCAGTGAGCAAGGTGAAGTCAACCGCCCTACCGCCCTTTCAGTGCGTGTTCGACGAGCACGCTCAGGCGGTGCTGGCCTTCCTGAACGGTGCTGTTGGCTCGTCCGAGGCCGAGGACTGCTTCCAGGAGACGATGATGAGCGCGCTTCGGGCGTACCCGCGACTAGGGGACGCTTCGAATCTCCGCGGCTGGCTCTTCACGATCGCCCGCCGTAAGGCGATCGACGCGTACCGGGCGCGGGCACGCAGACCCATGCCGGTGGCCAACCCGGATCCGGGGACCGCTCGCGACCCGCTCTCCGAGATCGACGAAGGGCTCTGGGATCAGGTTCGCCATCTCCCACTCAAACAGCGCAAGGCTTTGGTCCTCCGCTTCGGCGGCGACCGAAGCTATCCCGAGATCGCCGCGACGATGTCGACCACCCAGGACTCCGCGCGCCAGAGCGTGCACGAGGGGCTGAAGAAACTCAGAAGGGAGCTCCGATGACCGTGGACCAGGCGATGACCGACCGATTCCTGCAGCGGGCCGAGGCCAAGGGGCTCGTCGATGTGGCGGTGACGACCATGGACAGCCCGGTCGGCACCCTGCTGCTGATGGCGACACCCAAGGGGCTCGTTCGGATCGCCTTCGAGAGCGAGAACCGTGACGACGTCTTCGCCGAGGTGGCCGAGCAGCTGTCGCCCCGGATCCTCGAGTCGCCGCGCCGGCTCGACCCGGTGCGCCGGGAGCTGGACAGGTACTTCGCCGGCAAGCTCCGCAATTTCGAGGTGCCGATCGATTGGTCGCTGACCGGCACGTTCGCACGGAGGGTGCTTCGGCGCACCGCGAAAATCCCATATGGCGACGTGGCAACCTACGGCGAGGTCGCGTTCGAGGTCGGGACTCCACGCGGAGCCCGCGCGGTCGGCAATGCGCTCGGCTCCAATCCGATCCCTGTTGTCGTGCCGTGTCACCGGGTGGTCCGCGCCGGCGGCTCGATCGGTGGCTATGGGGGCGGGCAGCCGCGTAAGCAGTGGCTCCTCGCCCTCGAGACCGCTGAGCCGGCGACTACCAGCCGGGAGGGGGCTCGGACCGGTTGAGCAGCCGGACGAAATCCTCGGCCCGGGCGACGGCTTCCCAGCGGCGCGAGAAGAAGTCCTGGGTGATCATCCGGTTGTCGGCGAGCGAGGTCACCGTGACCGCCCACTGATTGAGCGCCCGCGAGACCTCGACCTCGTGGGTGGCGGCTTCGTTGCGCATGACAACACCGCTGGCCGCCGGACGGCGCCCACGGTCGTTGCGTCGAGAGGACGCCATAGCCATCGCAAAGACCTCCAGTAAATCCCCGGCAGGCCTACGCCTCGCCGCCCAAACCATTGTCCCCCAAATGGGTGCCTCAGAGCGAGAGGGTCAGCTGGTTTCCGCTCGGGCGTTCTCCCTGCTCTTCCAGTGCGTCTCGGCTCGGGGCCGGTGGCGGCGTGGAGGCCTCGACCCAATCCGGGACGCGCCCATCGCGCTCGCGGAGGGTCTGGATCACCGGCGCGGGAGGGCGCGGCAGTCCCAGCCCGAGCAATGCCCCGAAGTCGAACGCGTTGGCCACCGCGTAATTGCTCCGGTTGTTGTTCAGCAGCACGTGCACCGGTACCCCGGAGTCACTCGCCGCGCGCATCGCCGGAATCCATTCGGCGAGTTCCGCCGGTGTGTAGAGGTAGTTGAAGCGATCGCCACTGGTGGGGCCGGACGTGTACCACGTGTCCCGGTTGCGCCCGTGGAATCGTGCGATGCACAGACGCGGCGAGGTGACCGCGAGCAGCGGCGGCGCTGTCGCCGATCCGATTTGCGGAGCATCCACACCGACGTAGACGCACTCGAGCTCCCGGAGCAGATCCTCCGTGGCCGGCCAGGCGTCGCGATCGAACCACGAGCGGTGCCGGAATTCGATCGCGAGGAGATCATCGGGGTGGCGGTCACGAGCGGCGAGCAGCCACTCGCGTGAGTCCGGACGGTTGGTGAGCCACGGCGGGAACTGGTAGTGGACGGCGACGAGCTTGCCGCTCGAGCGCAGCGGCATCAGCGCGGCCATGAAGTCGCGCTCCTCGTCGACGGTCGGCTTGCGAGGGACCCGGTCCTCGCGCTCGTGGCCGGTGAGGCTTCGGTATGCCTTGACGTTGAAGCGAAAATGCTCAGGAGTCCGCTCCACCCATCCTTCGACCACCTGTGGGCGCGGAATCCCGTAGAAGGTCGTATCGATCTCGACGAGCGGGAAATACTCGGCGTAGAAGGTGAGCTTGTCGCGCTGGCGGCGTCCGTGCTCCAGCTCGGCTGGATAGAAGTCGGTGTGATCGGCCCAATTGCAGGTCCCGACCGCAATCGGCGCGCCCATATGAGCAAACAGTAACGAAGCCGTCACCAAAGCTGACGAGATCGGCGGCGTCACTGGCCATACGATCCCGGCGGTGGTGCATAAGGCGGAGCTCTCCGAGGAGTGATGGCGTCCGGACGACGCCGTCTCAGCGCCGGCTGGAACCGGCGGTCGCGAATCGATCCGCGACTGTGGATCCTGGGCGCCTGCCTGCTCCTGATTGCACTGGGACTCTGGATCGCGTATGCGGGAGCCCTGCCGGTGTATTCACCGCCGAGCCTGCCATGGTGGATATTCGCGATCGCATTCTTTGCCGCGTCCCGCCTGGCATCCATCGACAGTCCGCGCCACGGCACCCAGTCCATCACGCTGGCAGCGGCACCATTCGTCGTGGGGCTGTTTCACGCGACTCCACTCGCGCTGCTCCTCGGGTATGCGCTCGGGACGGCAGCCGCAGCGGCCACCCGCCGACCGCGCGCCGTCTGGCAGACCGCCTTCGACATCGTCCGCTTCGGGGCGTTCGGGGCGATCGGGATCTGGGCCTTCCGAGCGATCGCGGGCAGCCCCGACCTCGCCGTCTGGCACAGCGCTCTCGGCGCCATCGCGGCGACGGCGATCACCGTCCTGAGGCGAGCGATGACGGAGGGCGTCATTCTCCGGCCGCGTGAGCGCGGCTCGTGGATCGATGTCGTCAACCACCTGCGCGCGGCCGTCGTGGCCGCCGGTGCGTCGATGTGCATCGGCCTGATCGCCGTGCGCCTGATTCCGGTCGATCGTCTGGCACTGGTGCCGCTCGTGGTGGTGACCTTCGCCGTGTTGTTCACACACCGCGCCTGGGTGCGAGAGCGCTACGACCACGAGGCGGCCGAGTTCCTGGTCGGCGCCGTCGACGCTCTCGCGGGTCGCGAGCTCGAGCCCTCCATCGTGCTGCTGCTCAACCGCGCCCGCGACATCTTCAGTGCCGAGATCGCGCAGCTCACGGTGTTCCCGTCCCAGCCGGCGGAGAAGGCGTTCCGTACCACCGTCCGTCATGGCAAGCGCGATGAGGTGATGGTGCCACTCGGTCTCGGCGAGCTCGACGATGTGCTCGAGGCCGAGACCGCGGGCGTGATCGTGCACGCGGGAACCGCCGATGACCCCAGCTCCGAGATGCTCATGCGCCGAGGAGTCAACGAAGCGATGGTCGCGTTGCTTCGGGGCGAGTCGCGAATGATCGGCAGTCTGATGGTCGGCGGCCACCTCGACGCTCGCACCTTCGATGATCGTGACCTCCGTCTGTTCCGCACGCTGGCCACGAGGACGACGGCCATCCTGGAGAACAGCCGGATGGAGCGGTCGATCGCGCGGCTGACAGAGCTGCAGGAGCAGCTCACCCACCAGGCGTACCACGACTCGCTGACCGACCTCGCCAACCGATCGCTGTTCGGACAGCACATCGATCAGGCGTTGCGGCGCAGCGCAGAAGGCGCGGCGAGCGTCGCCGTGATCTTCCTCGACATCGACGATTTCAAGGGCGTCAACGACACGCTCGGCCACGCGGCGGGCGACGCGCTGCTCGTCGAGGTTGCGGCGCGCATTCGCGCCTGCCTGCGCCGTCCCGACACCGCCGCGCGCCTCGGCGGCGACGAATTCGCGTTGCTGATCGAGGGGGTCGACAGCGCCATCGAAGCCGAACATGTGGCGCGACGCGTGCTCGACGTCCTGCGCGAGCCCTTCACGGTCTCTGGGACGTCGGTGATCGTCCGCGCCTCGCTGGGCATTGCTGTTGCTGACAACTCCGACGCAAACGCTGCGAGCCTGATGCGCCAGGCTGACGTTGCGATGTACGTCGCCAAGGGCGCCGGCCGGAATCGCTACGTGCTCTTCGCGCCCGGCATGGAGAGCGAGGTGGTGCACCGGCGCAAGCTCCGCGGCGAGCTCGAGCGCGCCATGGAGCTGAACCAATTCATCCTCCACTACCAGCCGGTGGTCAACCTGATCACCGGCGAGATCACCGCCGTCGAAGCCCTGGTGCGCTGGCATCACCCGCTTCGTGGCATCGTGGCCCCCGGAGAGTTCATCGCGCTCGCCGAGGAGAGCGGTCTCATCATGCAGCTCGGCGAATTCGTGCTGCGCACCGCGTGCGCAACCACGCTCCGGTTGCAGCGCCTGCAATCGACGCCACTCGCTGTGTGCGTCAACGTCTCGGTCGTGCAGCTGAACGCCCCGACATTCGTCGAAGACGTGCTCGCCATCGTCGAGGAGACCGGGCTCTCTCCCGACACCCTGATACTCGAGCTCACCGAATCGATGTTCGTCGAGGACACGGCGATCGTCATCTCCAAGCTCGAAGCCCTGCGCAACGCGGGAATCCGCGTCGCCATCGACGACTTCGGCACCGGCTATTCGTCGCTGAGCTACCTGCGCCGGCTCCCGGTCGACATCCTGAAGATCGCCAAGCCGTTTGTCGACGATCTCGCCGCCGGAGCGGACGAGGACTTCACCCGTGCGATCGTCACCATTGCAGACGCGCTCCAGCTGCATGTCATCGCGGAAGGCATCGAAGCTGCGTCACAGGTCACCCGGCTGCTGAGCCTCGGATGCCTTGCCGGCCAGGGATACCACCTCTGCCACCCACTTCCGGGAGTCGAGATCGAGCAGCTGCTGCGCCAGGGCGGGATCGACCGCTCCCGGCTGGAGGCTGTACAGGACACAGCAGAGAAGCGCATGCCGCTGCGATTGCTCGGGTAGCAGCGTGTCCCCCTGGCTCGCCCTGCCGGTCGTCGCGGTTGTGGCGATCGCACTTGCGGGAGTCGCATGGGCGGCGGTGCGTCGCGAGAAGACCCGCCTCGGGTTTCTGCACACGACCGCACTTGCGCTTCTCGAGGCTCGCGACCTCGAGGCCGCATCCGTGGAGGTGCTCCGCCGCGCGTGCAGCCGGTTCGGGGCCCAGTGCGCCGAGCTCACCCTGATCCCCGAGACGGGCACCGCGGCGGCGTTCCGGACCACGATGCGTGGCGGTCAACCCGTCGACGTGATGCGGTCGACCGACCTCGAGGACGACGAGGACGGCGCTCTGACCCCTCCCGTGTACGGCGTGGTGCACATCTCCGAGGCTGCTGCCGACCCGTGGGTGGCCCGGCTGTGCGCCCGTCTCGGGATTTCGCGGGGGCTTGCGGTGAGCCTTCGCCACGGCTCTCGCACCGTCGGCTATCTGGCTCTGGGCCTGCGCGCCAGCGACCGGCGCGAGTCGCGCGCCGATGATCAGCATCTCCAGGAGCTCGCCAACCTCGTCGCCCTCACGATCGAGCGCAGCCGCCTGCACGAGGCGCTCGTCCGGATGGCGGCCCTGCAGAGCGAGCTCGCAGACCGAGCATTTCACGACCCGCTCACCAACCTCGCCAACCGCGTGCTGTTCATCGACCGTATCGAGCGAGCGCTCCTCGAACGGGACCCGGAACGCCACGCGGTGAGCGTCGTCTCGGTCGACCTCGAGGACTTCCGGCGGGTCAACACGGAGTACGGCCACGCGACCGGCGACATCGTGCTCATCGAGGTCGCCAGGCGTCTGCACGAGTGCCTGCGCCGCACAGACACTGCCGCTCGCCTCGGTGGGGACGAGTTTGCCCTGCTGCTTCCTGAGGTGCTCCACCCTCGTGAGGCAGAGGTCATCGCCCAGCGCGTGGTGGAGGCGCTCGCCGCGCCGGTTGCCGCTGACGGCGTGACCGTCGCCATCCAGGCATCTGTCGGGCTCGCCTGCGCGAGTGCCGAGGATGCATCGGCGGCCGTCCTGCTCCGTCGCGCGACGGCCGCTGCGCAGGAGGCGCGCGAGGCGGGATCGGGCACCTATCGCATCCACGGCGGCGCCTCGGCGGGTCCGGCGGACCCAGACCTTGCGGCAGAGCTCGAATCCGCGCTGAACAAGGGTGAGCTGGTCCTCCACTACCAGCCGATCGTGGAACTCCGCACCGGCAAGATCCTGGGCGCGGAGGCACTCGTCCGCTGGCGGCACCCGGTACGCGGGCTGATCGCGCCGCTGCACTTCCTCCCCATCGCTGTGGAATACGGGCTCATCGAGCGCGTCGAGGAATACGTGATGCGCTCGGCGTGCGAGCAGCTTCGCCGCTGGCAGATCGCGCACCCCGCCACTCCAGAGCTGGCCATGTCGATCAACGTCGCCGCAGGAGAGCTCAGCCGCGGGGAACTCATCGACCGGGTGAAGCGGTGCCTCGCCAACGGCGACGTCGCTCCCGCCTGTCTGATCCTCGAGGTGACCGAGAACGCCGTCCTCGAGGATCTCCCGGGAGCGATCACTGCCTTTGACGCGCTGCAGCGAGCGGGCGTGCACGTCGCGATCGACGACGTCGGTACCGGCTACACGTCCCTCGCCTATCTGCGGCGCCTTCCGATCGACATTCTCAAGATTGCCCGCCCTCTGGTCGCGGAGCTGGGCGATCCAAATTCCAGCGGCGAGCTGGCACGAACCGTTGTCCGCCATGGCGAGGCGCTCCGGCTTGCGCTGGTCGCGGAAGGGGTCGAGATGCCGCTCCAGGTCCAGCGCCTCAACGAGCTTGGCTGCGGGATGGCCCAGGGGTTTTACCTCGCACGTCCCTGCGACGCCGACGCGATGGAGGCGCTGCTCGCCAAGGGGGGCCTCGACCCCGCGCACTTCGGCCCCGCGGCTCCGGCGCCCAAGGCGGCCGCGAAGCGCAAGCCGCCCCGTTCGCGGCGCGTACCCTCGTCAGGTGCAGCAGCGCGACACACTGCGTGATCTCGCCCTCGCTGCCGCGTCGGCGGCGGGAGCGCTGGTGGCAGCCGCCCATGACCGCCCGGGGACACTGACCGCCGAGATCAAGAGCCCCGGCGACTACGTCACCGAGGTCGACCGCTCCGCTGAGCAGGCGGCGATTCGCGTGCTGCGGGAGGGCGCGCCCGGCATCGCGATCCTCGCCGAGGAGTCGGGCGGCACGCGGCACGACCGCATGTGGGTGATCGACCCGGTGGATGGGACGACGAACTTCCTCCGGGGCTTTCCCGTGGTTGGGGTCAGCGTCGCCCTGGTCGAGGACGGCCGACCCGTGGTCGGTGCCGTGGTGGCTCCCCTGCTCGGCGAGGCGTGGAGCGCCGCCGAAGGCCTCGGTGCCACCGATCGCGCCGGGCGCCGCCTCATGGTGTCGACCCACCCGGGTGCCGGCGTCGTCGCCACCGGATTCCCCTTTCGCCGCAAGGAGCGATTGCCGCGGTATCTGCCGGTGATGACCAGGGCGCTGCGACGTTTCGAGGACCTCCGTCGCGCCGGCGCCGCCAGCCTCGACCTCGCCTATGTGAGCTCGGGCGCCTTTGACGGATTCTTCGAGCTCGGGCTCGGTCTGTGGGACATCGCCGCCGGCGCGCTCCTGGTTCGCGAGGCGGGCGGCGTGGTCACCGACTGGAGCGGCGATCGAGACGGCGTGTTCGTCAGCGGCGACATCCTCGCCGGCACACCCGGGTGGCACGAGGTCATGCTCGAGATCGTTGCTGCGTAACTGCGAATCCCAGTACGAGCCTTATAAGGTACGTCGCCTGTGAGCACCCAGAAACCATCGTCCCCTGCCCCCGGCATCCTCAGCGGGAAGCGCATCGTCGTCACCGGTGTCCTGACCCCCAGGAGCATCGCTTTCGCGATCGCCGCGGCCGCGCAGGCAGCCGGCGCCGAGGTGTTGCTCACCTCGTTCGGGAGGGCGATGAGCCTGACCCGGAAGAGCGCCGAGCGCCTGAGCCCGGTCCCCGACGTGCTCGAGATGGACGTCACCGACGTCGCCCAGGTGCAGGCGGTTGCCGAGCAGGCGCGAGAGCGGTGGGGTGGTGTCGACGGAGTCGTTCATGCGATCGGCTTCGCACCCCCGGACTGCCTCGGGGGCGGCTTCCTCGAGGCTCCGTGGAGCTCGGTGAGCACGGCGTTCCACGTCAGCAGCTACTCGTTGCGGACGCTCGCCGCAGCATTCGCGCCGCTGATGCCAGCGACCGGGGGAAGCATCGTCACGCTGACCTTCGACGCGCGCTTCGCGTGGCCCGTCTACGACTGGATGGGTCCCGCCAAGGCAGCGCTCGAGGCGATCGTCAGGTACCTCGCACGCGAGCTTGGGCCTCGCGGCATCAGGGTCAACACCATCTCCGCCGGGCCACTCGAGACCATCGCGGCGCGTTCGATCCCTGGTTTCGAAACCCTCAAATCATCCTGGGGACGGCATTCGCCACTCGGCTGGGACAGCTCCGACAGCGGACCGGTCGCCGACGCGACGGCATTCCTGCTCAGCAACCTGGCGCGCGGCATCACCGGCGAGATGATTCATGTCGACGGCGGCTATCACTCACAAGGAGCACCCACCATCGAGCCCGCGGAGGCGAAGGCATGAGCGGCAGCAACGGCAGCACGCGCGTGGCGATCACCGGCATCGGCGCCGTGACCCCCCTCGGCCTCGACGCGGAATCAACGTGGCAGTCGTGCCGCAAGGGTCACGGCGGCATTGGGCCGATCACCGCCTTCGACGCGTCGCACCTCACCACCCATATTGCCGGCGAGGTGAAGGGCTTCGACCCCGAAGCCGTGCTCGGCAAGAAGGAAGCGCGGCGCACCAGCCGGTGCACGCAACTCGCGCTCTTCGCCGCTCGCCAGGCGATCGAGGACTCGGGCCTGGACATCCGCCCGATCGCGGAGGACGTCGGGGTGCTGGTCGCCTCGGGGGTGGGCGGCATCGAGGTGATCGAGCGCAACGTCCTCGCCCTGTACAACCAGGGCCCGAGGCGGGTGTCGCCGTTCACGGTGCCGTCGATGATCATCGACATGCCCGCCGGGGCGATCGCGATCGACTGCGGGGCGAAGGGGGTGAACTACGCGATCGTCAGCGCGTGCTCATCGTCCGGTCACGCCATCGGCGAGGCCGCGGAATGGATCCGACGGGGTGAGGCCACCGCGATCATCACGGGCGGCACCGAGGCGTCGATCACCAACATCAGCGTCGCCGCGTTCGATGCGATGCAGGCGCTGTCGACGCGCAACGACGAACCCGAGCGCGCCTCGCGACCGTTCGACAAGGATCGCGATGGCTTTGTCATGGGCGAGGGCGCCGGGATGTTCGTGGTCGAGGAGTGGGGGCACGCGGTCGCGCGCGGCGCGCGCATCTACGGCGAGGTGGCCGGCTACGGCGCAACCGCCGACGCCTTTCACATCACCCAACCCGACGAGCAGGGTGACGGTGCCCGGCGCTGCATCCTGCGGTCATTGAAACGGGCCGGCCGCGAGCCCGATGAGGTCGACTACATCAACGCGCACGGGACCTCAACGCAGATGAACGATGCGGCCGAAACCCGCGCGGTGAAAGCGGCTTTCGGCCCTCAGGCCGGCACCATCCCGATGTCGTCGACGAAGTCCATGCACGGCCATCTGCTGGGTGCTGCAGGTGCGGTCGAGGCGGTCATCACGATTCTTGCCATTCGTGACCAATTCGTGCCGCCCACGGTGAATCTTGACGAGCCCGACCCCGAGTGCGACCTCGACTACGTGCCCAACCACGGGAGGGAGGCTCGAATCGACTTCGCCCTCAGCACGTCGTACGGATTTGGCGGCCACAACGTGTGCCTGGCGCTGGCACGTGCGGATGGAGCCTGACCGGCTGATCCGCAAGGTCGGCGGGGGCCGGATCCGGCTCTGCCGTGCCGACATCACCAGGCTGGAGGTCGACGCCGTGGTGAACGCCGCCAACGCCTCGCTGGCCGGTGGAGGCGGTGTCGACGGCGCCATCCACCGCGCGGCGGGACCTGACCTGATGCGCGAGCTGCGCCAGCGATACGAACGCTGCCCGACCGGGTCGGCGGTCATCACCGGCGCCGGGATGCTGCCGTCCCGGCACGTCATCCACGCGGTCGGCCCGCGGTGGCGTGACGGGCGTCACGGCGAGCCCGAGCAACTTGCGTCGGCGTATTCCCGCGCCTTCGAGCTCGCCTCGGAGCATTACTGCGCCACGGTCGCCGCACCGGCGATCAGCACCGGAATCTACGGGTTCCCCATCGAGCTCGCGGCGCCGATCGCAATCGACGCTGCGGCCGCAGCCCTTGCGGTGCCCGGGACGACCCTGGCCGAGGTGACATTCGCGCTGTTCAGCGACTCCGACCTCGAGGTCTTCGCGAGGGCCCTGTGACGCCGGCTTGACGGACGCGTGGGAGGCGTGGCCATAGAGTGGGCAACGCCTTGTCTCAACGCCCTCGGTGGTTTGCCGCCGCCATCATCGCCGTCTCCTCGATCGTCATCGCCCACTACGTCCAGGTCTGGGCGGTGGTCCCGGCCTCGCTCGCGCCGACGAGCGACTTCGCCGGGACCTATGTTGCGGCGACCCTGATCCGCGACGGTCACGCCGAGCAGATCTACGACACCGCAGCCGAACGCCGGACGCTGGTCGAGAGCGGCGCTCCAACCGGTCACGACAACATCCCGTTCGAGAATCCGCCGTCGGCGGCCGTGGTCGTGGTGCCGTTCACGCTCCTCAATGCCGGTGCCGCCTGGCGCGCCTGGTCCCTCCTCCAACTCGCGGTGATGCTGCTGGCGCTCGTCATGGTCACGCGCGCAGCCCCATGGCCGGCGGCATTCACGAGGCGGCCGCGCCTGGCAATGGTGCTCCTGGCGCTCGCGGGTTTCGGCACCGGGCTGCTCTTCCTGGAAGGGCAGTGGGACGGAGTCTCAGTCCTCGGCCTCGCCGGGGCGTACGTGCTCTGGCGGCGGGATCGCCCCGGGGCCGCCGGGTTCGCCCTCGGCTTCACCGCGGCCATCGCCAAACCCCAACTGGTGATCGGGATCGCCGCCTACATGGTCGGGAAGCGCGACTGGCGCGCCGTCGGTGGCGCGCTGGTGGGAGCCGCGGCCAGCATCGCGATCGGATTGGTCGGAGCCGGACCGCACGCGCTCGTCGCCTTCGCGGCGGCGATCGCGACGCCGAGCAACTCCCCGACGGCGCAGATGCAGGGGACGAGCGGCCTGTTCGGGTCCCTCCTGGGTCATGCGCCCGGGGTGTTCCTGCTGGCCGTCGGCGCCGGGGTGGCGGCGGCGGGTGTGGCGGGGTGGCTCGGCAGCGTGGCCCACCGGCGCCCGGACCTCTTCGAACCGTCGCTCTGCGGAGCGGTGGCGCTGTCGCTGTTCGCGTCGCCACACCTGCTGGGACATGACCTCACCCTTATGGCCCCCATGCTTGTTGTTGGCGTTGCCTGGCTGGCCGGCCGACCAGGGGAGGGATCGTGGCCAGGTCGCGCAACGCTCGGCGTCGTGAGCCTCTGGGTGCTGCTCTCCGCGGCCAGCTTCGAGGACCTGGCGCAGAACGCCGTGGGCCTGCCGGGAAGGGCAACGCCGTGGGTCCTGCTCGTCACCGCCGCGGCCTGGTGCGGGCTGGTCGCGAGAGCCGCACGGTCTCCGGCGGCGGGCATGTCGCTCAGCCGTGTCGCACGAAACGAACCGTCCGGCGCGTATGCACGACCCGAGAGTCCATCGGGACGATACTGATCGTCCCGTCGGGTTCGAGCACGCCGAGACGCACGTCCGCGACGCCGTCGACCCCGTGCTCGCGGATGGCCGTCTCCACCGCCTCGCGGTCGACCCCTTCGCGCTCCATCGCGCCCTCGATGTACCGCCCGCCTTCGATGATCATTCGTGGCGGGGGGACCAGCAGCCGGTGGAATATACGATTGGCGTCGAGCCGCGAGATCAGGAAGTTGAACAGGACGAGCGTGGCGATGATGATCAGGCCACCGAGGAGCGAGCTGTCCGGGCCCGTCATCGCGGGCTGGACCGCGTTGGCGACCAGAAGTATCAGAACCAGGTCATAGAGGGTGAACTGGCCCAGCTCGCGCTTGCCGAACAGGCGCAGCGCGACGAGCAGGACCGCGTCGATGACGATGCACCGAACAACGAACTCCCATGCGGGGATGCCGAGCTGAAAGAGATCCATGTGTCCGCTCCTAGTTGAATCGGTGTTGTGATGGGTACGTTCATACAGATGAAAGGCCTGGGGAGCAGGATGAGAACGGCATCATGAACAGAGGCGGCGTCCCGATCGCCCGTATCGCCGGAATCAGGGTCTCGGCGGACTGGAGTGTGCTGCTGATCGGCGCTCTGCTCGCCTGGGGCGTGGCCGTCGGTGCGGTGCCGGCGGCGGTGCCGGGTACACCGGCGTGGCTTGCATGGATCGTCGGCGCAACCGCCGCGCTGCTGCTGATCGCATCGCTCACGGCGCATGAGCTCGGCCACGCTCTGCTCGCGCGGCGGCGCGGCATCGCCGTCGAGGGCATCAAGCTCTGGCTGTTCGGCGGCGTTGCTCAGATGAGCGGCGACTGGATGACCGGCAAGACCGAGATGCTCGTGGCCGCAGTCGGACCTGCGATCACCCTCGTCCTCACGGGATTCTTCGTCGGGTCGTCGTGGCTCCTGGTGCAGCTCGGCGCGCCACCCCTTGTGATCGTCGTCGCCGAGTGGCTCGCAGCGGTCAACCTGCTGCTCTTCGTCTTCAACCTCATTCCCGCCTTCCCGCTCGACGGCGGTCGGATACTTCGTGGCTTCCTCTGGACCCGGACCAAGAACCGGATGACGGCGACTGTCGCGGCGTCTCGCGCCGGACGTTTCTTCGCGGTCGTCCTCATCGGCTTGGGCGTGCTCGACCTCTTCTTCGTGGACCCGGTCGGCGGGCTGTGGCTGATGCTGATCGGATGGTTCCTGGACAGCGCCGCGCGCGGCGAGGCCCACGGCGAGCAGGCGCGCCACGCCCTCGAGGGCGTGCTCGTCGCCGACGTGATGTCGAAGAATCCGGTCGTCGTGCCGTCATGGATCACGGTCGAGCTGCTCGTCGAGCAATACGTGATGGGGCATCAGTTCACGTCCTTCCCGACTCACAGCATCGACGGCCGCATCGACGGCCTGGTGACGATGCGAGGCATCAAGCAGGTCCCCGTGCAGCAGCGCGCCAAGCGTCGTGCCATCGACATCGCGATCCCCATCGACCGTGTGCCGATTGCGCGCCAGGACGAGAACATCACCGACCTGCTGAAGCGCATCGGACCGGTGTCCGACGGCCGCGCGATGGTCTATGACGGGGGCACGCTCGTCGGGGTCGTGTCGCCGAGCGACGTCGCGCGCCTGTTCCAGGGCGGCCCCGGACGCGCCGCCACGCGGGTCGCCGCCTAGCCTTCGTCGCCGACGCTGAGGATCAACTTTCCTCGGTTCTCGCCGCTGTAGAGCTTGAGCAACGTCTCGGGAAAGCGCTCCATGCCTGCGACCACGTCCTCGACGGATTTGAGGCGGCCCTCGGCGATCCACCCGGCCAGCGCCAGTGCGGCTTCGCCGTACCGCTTCGCGAAATCGAACACGAGGAATCCCTCCATGCGCGCGCGATCGACGAGCAGCGCCATGTAGTTCGACGGGCCGCGCACACGAGCTTCGTTGTTGTATTGCGAGATCGACCCGCAGATCACGATGCGCGCACGGCGCGCGAGCCTGGTGAGGACGGTGTCGAGGATCTCGCCGCCGACGTTGTCGAAGTACACGTTCACCCGGTCCGGGCAGTGCTCGCGCAATGCTGCGTGGACATCCTCGTTCTTGTAGTCGATCGCCGCGTCAAAGCCGAGCTCCTCGACGATCAGCCGGCACTTCTCCGGCCCACCCGCGATCCCGACGGCCCGACAGCCCTTGATCCGGGCGATCTGGCCGACGATCTGACCCACTGCGCCCGCGGCCGCTGAGACGACGACCGTCTCACCCGCGACCGGCTTGCCGATCTCGAGCAGGCCGAAATAGGCGGTCATCCCGGGCATACCCAGCACGCTCAGGTACTTGGTCAGCGGTGCCGCGCCGGCATCGACGCGGATCACTCCCCGGCCGTCGCTGAGTGCGTAATCCTGAACACCGAACATGCCGCTGACGTGGTCGCCGATCTTGAAGTCGGGGTGCTCCGAGGCGATGACCCGTCCAATCCCGCCCGCCCGCATGACCTCCCCGATGCCGACCGGCGGCACGTAGGAGCGTCCCTCGTTCATCCAGCCGCGCATGGCCGGGTCCAGCGAGACGTAGAGCACGCGCACCAGGAAATCTCCACCGGCGAGTGCGGGAATCGGCTCCGTGAGGAACTCCCAGTCGGCTTCGACCGGAAGCCCCTTCGGACGCGCCGCGAGGCGCCACTGGCGGTTGACGGGGGCGCCGTCAGGCGCGGGTGTCGCAGTCATCGCATCAGACTACGCGCGATGGGCTGGTAGGCTCTGGCCAATGCTGGGCGCCGGACTCATACTCTTTCTCGCCGCGCTCCAGGGAATCACCGAACTCTTTCCGGTGTCCTCGTTGGGGCATGCAGTGGTCGTTCCACGGCTGATCGGGCTCAATTTCAATGAGACCAGCCCGGCGTTCGTCCCGGTGCTCGCGCTCCTCCACCTCGGGACCGCCGCCGCACTGCTCTTCCTGTACCGGCGCGACTGGGCACGGATCATCTCCGGGTTCGTCCGCGCCGCCGTCCGCGGGCGCATCGAAGACCCGGACCAGCGCCTGGCGATCATGTTGGTGGTGGGGACCGTGCCGACCGGGATCATCGGATTCCTCCTTCAGGACCCGCTGAAGTCGCTGTTTGGCGATCCCCGAGCCGCCTCAGTCTTCCTCATCGTCAACGGCGGCATCCTCTTTGCCGCAGAGATGTTCCGGCGCCGGGACGAGAAGCGCCGCGCGCTGGGCGGTGCCCCAGTGCTCGCCCACGAGGAGGACGATCCGGCCTACCAGCCCATCGAGGGCCTGAGCCTGCGCACCGCGCTGATCGTCGGATTCTTCCAGGCTGGTGCACTGCTTCCGGGGATCTCACGTTCGGGGATCACCATGGCTGCCGGGCTCGTCGCAGGCCTCCGCCACGAGGAGGCAGCGCGCTTTGCCTTCCTGCTCGCCACCCCCATCATCCTGGCGGCAGGTCTGCTCGAGGTGCCCAATCTCGGGGCTGACGCTCCCACCCTTGGGGTTGGCATCGCCGCCGCCGCGCTGGCAGGAATCGTCGCTTACGCAAGTGCCCGTTTCCTGCTTCGTTACCTCAGACTCGGACGTCTGGACCCCTTCGCGTATTACTGTGCCGCTCTCGGGTCCGCGGGCCTCGTCTTCATCCACTGAAGGTCGTGAACCGACTGTCGAACGCTGAAATGTCTTCGTACCGTAGGCACGGCCGCACTCACCGGGGGATCTCTTATGCGGGGTAGCCGCCCACTCGCGCTAGCGCTGCTTGTGCTGGCCGTGATCTTCGCCATCATGGCGATCTTCTACTTCACCCAGAAGACCAGCTTCCTTGCGTCCGGCCCTCCGGCGACGCACTGGAAGCACGCGATCGTCTTCACCGTGCTCACGCTGCTCGCCGTTGTCGCGGCGAACTTTGCGCGCCCGAAGTCCATCACGGCCTGACCGCCCCTTGCCTCTGACACCCGACCGGGCGGCGCAGATCTATCGCGAGACCTTCAGCGGCACGCGACGAGAGCGACTGTTTCTGTCGTCTGTGTCATTTTTCACGACGTTTGCGGCGACGCGTGCGATCACGCACGCGATTCGCGATGGCGTGGGGCCGTTTCACAACCTCACCGTGGGCGGCCGCCACTTCCATCACCTCGTGCTCGGCATCGCCGGTCTCCTCGGTACGGGGTACCTCTGGTTGATCGAGGTCAACACCGCGGGGAGGACCAAGGGTACTGACGATGCGCTCGCGAAATTCACGTCCGTCCTGTACGGTGGTGCGGCGGCGCTCACGCTTGACGAGTTCGCGCTGTGGCTGGATCTCGAAGACGTGTACTGGACCAAGCAGGGACGCGCGAGTGTTGACGCGGTGGTGCTGTTCGGCGGCGTGCTCTCCATCGGATTGTGGGGCGGACCGTTCTTCCGGCGCCTGTTCCGCGAGCTCTCACACGTCTGAACGCCGGCGCGCTCACCAGGAATCGACGTAGCGGCGTTTCGGCGGCTTTGGCGACGGCACGTTGGGATGAAGGATCACCTCGGCAACCAGGGCTCGTGTCTCCGCCGGATCGACCACGTCATCGATCTCGAAATACGTTGCCGCGTTGACGGCGGTCCCGCGTTCGTACGCATCGGCGACCATCGCGTTGAATTGGGCCTTTCGTGCATCGGCGTCCTCGATCGAATCGAGCTCCTTTCGGTAGGCGAGCTTGACGGATCCCTCGAGTTCCATCCCTCCGAATTCGCCGGTTGGCCAGGCGACGGTTATGAGTGGAGCGCGAAAGCTGCCACCCGCCATCGCCTGCGCGCCAAGCCCGTAGCCCTTGCGCAGCACCACCGTCATGAAGGGAACCGTGAGGGCGCCTCCGGCGAGGAACATCCGGCTCGCGTGGCGCACCAGCGCCGTGGTCTCCGCGTCGGGCCCAACCATGATGCCCGGCGTGTCGCAGAGGAAGAGCACGGGCAGCCGGAACGCCTCGCACAGCTGCAGGAACCGCGCGGCCTTGTCACCGCAGTCGCTGGTGATAGCACCGGCGAGGTGCATGGGATTGTTGGCGACGATTCCCACCGGGTGGCCTTCGATTCGCGCGAGCACGGTGACCATGCCGCGCCCGAACCTCGGTCGCAGCTCGAGTGACGAGCCGGTGTCCGCGATGATCTCGACAGCGCGGTGCACGTCGTACGCGCGCCGCCGGTTCTCCGGGACCACGTCTCGCAGCGGGCGCTGATCTGGAGCTTCCCATGTCGGCACGGGTCCCTGGAAGAACGACAGTGCCTGCCGGGCGAGGCGAACCGCATCAGCCTCGTCGGTTGCGGCGATGTCGATGACGCCGTTCTTCACCTGCACGTCGAATGGTCCGACCATGTCGGCGTCGACAACACCGAGGCCGCCGCCCTCGATCATCGCCGGGCCGCCCATACCGATGCTTGCATCCGGCGTCGCGATGATCAGGTCGGAGCAGCCGAGCAGCGCCGCATTGCCGGCGAAACAACGACCCGATGCCACCCCGATTCGCGGGACGAGCCCAGAGAGGCGTGCCCAGAGCGCGAACGCCATCACGTCGAGACCCGCGACCATCGCCTGGTCGGTGTCACCAGGCCTGCCACCGCCGCCCTCGGCGAAGAGCACGACGGGGAGCCGACGGCGCTCGATGATCTCGAAAAGACGGTCCTTCTTACGATGTCCCATCGCTCCCTGGGTGCCCGCCAGCACGGTGTAGTCGTACGAGAGAACAGCGCAGTGGGCGCGATCCGCGCCGACAAGGCCGCCGTTCACCCGGGCGGTGCCGGCGATCAGGCCGTCGGCCGGAGTTCGACGCACCAGGTCGTCGACTGTGCGGCGGCCGCGCTGTGCAGCGATGGCGAGGCCGCCGTACTCGACGAAGCTTCCCTCGTCGCAGAGGTCGGCGATATTCTCGCGCGCCGTTCGGCGTCCTGACGCATGACGACCTGCGACGACCTCGGCGCGACTCCCGTCGCGTGTCAGGCTGCGGCGTCGAAGCGCTTCGGCCAGATCAGCGCGCGTCTGCTCGTCTTCGGGCATCGTCGGAGCTTAGTGCTCCGGTGGAGGAGGCGACGCATCAGGCCATTGCGTCGCGAGGCGCGATCACCGGCGGGGAGGAAGGCGAAGAGCTGGCGCGCGACGCGGTGACGACCTCGATCGCCGCTGAGATCTCGGCGGCGTTGTCGCGAGCACGGCGAGCAAGCTCCGGATCACGTTCCACGAGGCGCGCGCGAACGTCGGCCCGGCGAGGCCTTGGACGCTATAGGCGGACAGTGTGGATCTAGGCTTCGTCAGGGCGGCGGCTCCACCACGGCAATTCCGTCGGCGATATGGATGCGCCAACCCTCCTCGTGCACCACGCGGTGATGCGGCCGGCACAGAGAGACCAGGTTAGTCAGTTACTGCTAATATGCCCCCTGCCATGAAGAGCCCGAAGGCAGCAGCGATTTATGCGCGGATCAGTAGCGATCCCGCCGGAACCGCGCTAGGCGTCGAGCGGCAGCTCGAAGACTGTCGGCAGCTCGCGGCCGACCTCGGGTGGAGTGTTGGTGGCGAGTACGTGGATAACGATGTCTCGGCATACTCGCGCACGCGCAAGAGGCCCGAGTACACGAGGATGCTTGGCGATCTTAGGGACGGCCAGTGCGACGCCGTGTTGGCCTACCACGTCGATCGGCTATACCGGCGGCCGATAGAACTGGAACAGCTGCTTGAGGTCGCCGCCGAGGCGCGCGTGCTCGGTATTCACTTCGTAGCGGGGCAGGAACTCGACCTTGGCAATGGTGATGGACTCCTCGTGGTGCGCATGCTCGTCGCGGCGGCGGCACACGAGTCAGCCTCGAAGAGCCGCCGCATCCTTCGCAAGATGGAACAGAACGCAGCCGCCGGCCTGCCTCACGGTGGTGGCCCCTACCACCGTCCGTTTGGCTACGAGAGCGACAAGATCACTGTTCGCGAATCCGAGGCCGAGCTCATCCGGACGCTGGCCGGCCGCTTCCTGGCCGGAGAGAGCACCAGGTCGCTCGCGAAATGGCTGGAGCAGGACGGGGCCAAGACGGTCGCGGGAGGGACATGGACGACGACTACGGTTCGCAACCTCCTCACCTCCGGCAGAGTGGCGGGCCTGCGCGAGCATCGCGGTCGGATCGTCGGCCCTGCGGTATGGCCGCCGATCATTTCCGTTGAGCAGCGCGACCGCATCTGTGCACGCCTCACAGCAAACGTCCGCGCCGGGCGACGAACTCCCCGCCGGTACTTGCTGAGTGGATTACTGCGGTGCGGCCGCTGCGGCACCCGACTGTTCAGCTCAGCTCGGCGAGCCCACCGTCGCTACGTGTGCCTATCCGGACCTGATCACGGCGGCTGTGGTCACCTCACGGTCGTCGCCGGCCCGTTGGAGGCGCTGGTAGCCGACGCCTGCATCTTCAGACTGGACTCGCCAGAATTAGCCGACGCCCTCGCAGGTCGCGCATCTAAGAACAGGGAGGCGGCCGCGCTGAGCGAGGAGTTGGCGACCCTCCGAGCGCGCCAAGAAGAGCTTGCTCACCTGTTCGCGGCCGGCGATATCGGCGGCGCCGAATGGCGGATTGCCGGGCAGGACCTTGCCCAACGCATGCACCATGTCGAGGCGGCCCTGTCGCGGGTGACCCGCACCGACGCGCTCAGCGGCATCGTCGGCGATGGCGATCGGCTGCGAGCTGCGTGGCAAGGCATCAGTCTTAGTCGACAGAATGCCGTCATCAGGGCAGTACTCGACCATGCGGTGATCGCACCGGGGGTGTCTGGCGCCCGTGCGCTCGACCATCATCGCGTCGGCTTCGTGTGGCGGGCCTAGTCCCAGAGCGCGAACACCTCGTCGAGTTATGAGTGAGCATCAAATCGACCAGCACTATCGAGGCGTGAGCAGCTGGCGCAGTTCACGTAACTGACGAGCGACGGACCTCCGATCAGGTTTTTCCTCTGAAGTCTCGGCCAACTGATCAGCCTTCACCGCGTCGGGCAACGCAATCCCCTCCATGACGATTCTGCGATACAGGGGCAACGCCGCCTGTAGGGTAGCCAGCTGTGGGCCGAAGTTACCCTCTGGTTCGGCACCCCGTGCCCTAAGCAATCGCTCTTGGCGCGGTCGAATGACGTTCGTACAGATCCACTCCATGTCCTTCTTCGTCACGTACTCGTCGATACCACCAACCTTGAGTGCAAAGCTCCCGACGATGACGTCATCGGTGCTGTCTCGGATCTCAAGCAGAGCTTCGGGAAGCTCGATGCCGACGAGGCACTCCGTCTCTTCGGTGACGAGGAACTCACTGATGCGCGTCGCGATTACGCCGTTGCGCACGCAGGGGAGCCGGTGGCGGGCGCATAGGCAGGCAACAGCGTCATCCAGCGGTACGCCCTCGTGGAGCCCATGTCTGAGCCAGTGCGGGTTGGAGGAATGGCTCAGGTCGGCGTGGGCGCTCCGCCTTGCGGTGAGCACCGCTTCAGCGCTCAAAAGTATGCCTGGAAGCCGGTCGTCGGAAACAAGGGCGTCCACTCGCCCGGTAGCCTCGAGTTCATGCACACGGATCCACTCCGAGGCGCGTCGCCTGCGGACGAACTGCCGAGTGCCAATCGCGTCTGATTCCAGCTGGATATGCGGCGGATCCGTCACCACGCTCGACCCGCTGGGGCCGAGATCAGGAGGTGATACGTCAAACCAAACGCTATCGCCCTCCCCTCCATGTAGCAGTTCCGGCCTATGCCCGAGCGCACTACGCACGTCCCGACAATCAAGTTCGAGGTGCGGGTTCTCCGAGAGAAACAACAGACGCGCGCGAAGGCCTTCGGACGTGTCCTGCCACGGAACCTGCCGTCGCGGGTAGACGCGATCTGCCAGGTAGGTGCGAAGCGCCCGCTCGAACTCGACGTGCAAGTGCATAGTCCTTGCGTCGCAACTGGGCGAGTGCGAGCCGATAGGGTGCGACGCCGTTGATTTCGTCGTCTGTGAAGTTCGGCACACTGTCGCCGAACAGGAGGCGAGCGACTCCCGCCCACGTTAGACGGCTTGCCCTAGGGCTGCGCGTCATAGGCGCCCTCTATGACGTTCCCACCGAAGCCTGACGGCACTCCACGATTCGCGGCATGGCACCCGACAACTCTAGGACGATCGAAGAGCTGCCCGAGTTCCTGACGAGGGCCGAGGCGGCCGCACAACTCAGGATCGGCCGGGCGCTCCTTGACCGCATGATCAGCTCCGGCGAGTTGCGCGCACTCCGTGTGCACCGTCGGGTCCTGATCCCAGTCGCGTCGATCCGTGAGCTCGCCTGCAGAAGTCGACCTCGGTGAGCGCGCAGAGCGGACCACGGCCTGGGTCACGCGACGTCGCAACCCAGCGCCCTGAGGCCGTTGTCGATACGCCGCTGGCTCGTTGCTCGGTCTCCACGGCCGGTGCGGCCGGCCGGGATCGTCACCCTCCGCAGTTCGATCCGGCGGTGGTGGAGGTCATGGTGCGCGCGCCCCGTGAACAACAGCATCTTCCTGCACGCGAGTGCCAGACCTTGCACGACTGGGTCGGAAGGTCGTGCCTCGCGCAAGCCGTTCCGCTCCACGTCACCGATCCGGCAACGCTGCAGCAGGTGGCGACCCTCCTTGGTGCGACCGCACCAGCGCCGACGAGGCGTCGGACGCCGGGGGCAACTGCAGCGACGACCTCACGAGCGTGGTGAAGTGCGGCCGATGAATCGCGAAGTCGCTTCTCTGGCGGCGGCCCCATGGCGCCTGTCGCCTCGCGCGGACGTCCGCGACAAGGCATCGTGAGTACGCTTGGCGCAAGGGCGCTCGGACTTGCGGTCGACGGATTTCGGGTTATTCCGGTGATGTCCAACGGCAAGGCGCCTCTCACCGAACACGGATGTAAAGACGCGAGCGCTGGCGCTGACCTGATCACGGCATGGTGGCGGCGCTGGCCAGAGGCGAACGTGGGCGTCGCCACCGGAGACGGCCTCTGTGTCGTCGACGTCGACATGAAGCAGGGCGTCGATGGCGAGGCGACGTGGCAAACTCTTCAGCAGGCACACGGCACGGCGCCGACCACGCGCACAGTGCTGACCCCCAACGGCGGTCGCCACCTGTACTTCATCAGCGTCGGCGCCAGCGTTGCCTGCAGCGTCAGCAGGTTGGGCCCGGGCATCGACATCCGAGGCTCGGGCGGCTACGTGGTCGCGGCGGGCACGATCGGCGGCAAGATCTACCAAACCTTGCCCGAGCCTGTCGCGACGGCGCCAGCATGGCTGCTGGAGCTCGTGCGAGCGCACGACGTCGCAGGCCGCCCGGTCGTCGAATGGCGACAGCTGGCCCGTACGGGGGTCGAGCTCGGTCGCCGTAACGCCGCTGTCGCTTCCTTCGCCGGTCATTTGCTGCGCAAGGGCGTCGACGCCTGGGTCGTCCTCGAGCTGCTGCGAGGCTGGAACCAGTCTCGTGTCCAGCCGCCGCTGCCGGACGACGAGCTGCTGCGTTGTGTCGACAGCATCGCGGGCCGGGAGCTGAGTCGGCGGATTGGTCCGCGGTCGTGATGACGTCTGACAACATCACGGCGCTTGCCGCGACGGAAACGATGCCAGCCATCGTGGTCAACGACAGGCCGCTCCGTGACGTCAGCGCCGATGCTCTGGTCGCGCTCTACGAGTTGAACGACCCTCCCGTTATCTTCGCCCGCGGCGACGTCCTGGTCCGCGTGCAGCGCAATGCCGATGGCACTGGCCGCGTTGTCCCGCTCGGCGAGGACCACCTCCGCGGCCACCTGACCCGCAGCGCCGATTTCGTCCGCGCCGTACGGCGCGGGCAGTCGACTGTGGACATCCAAGTAAGCCCGCCCCGGGACGTCGTTCGCGACCTGCTCACTGCAGAGGGCTTGGCCTTTCCGCATCTGCAAGGCCTGGTCAGTTCTCCGGTGGTGCGCCCCAATGGCAGCATCCTGGAGAAGCCGGGCTTCGACGTGGCGACCGGCCTCTACTACCTGCCGCCGGTAGGGTTCAGCGTGCCGGCGATCCCCGCCCGGCCGAACACCGACGAGGTGGCCGCGGCGTTGAGCCGGCTGACCGAGGTCTTCGGAGACTTCCCCTATGCAGACGAGGCCTCGCGCGCGAATGCGATGGCGCTGCTGTTGACTCCGGTGGTCCGCCCGATGATCAGCGGGCCGACCCCCCTGGGGCTCGTGGACTCTCCTCAGGCGGGGACCGGCAAGGGTTTGCACGTCGAAGTCGCAAGCATCATCGCGACCGGGAGCACGGCCGCGGTGACCACCGCCCCACGCAGCGACGACGAATGGCGAAAGCGGATCACGTCACTCCTGCTGAGCGGACAGCCCGTGGTGCTCGTAGACAACATCGAGGGGACCCTCCACAGTCCCAGCCTTGCTGCCGCCATCACGGCGCCGGTCTGGCAGGACCGGTATCTCGGCCAGAACCGTCAGGTGACTCTGCCGGTTCGGGTCGCGTGGCTGGCTACCGGAAACAACATCAGGCTGGGCGGGGACCTGGCTCGGCGCTGCTACTGGGTTCGACTCGATGCCCGGAGCGCCCAGCCATGGCGGCGCACCGGCTTCCGCTACCCCGATTTGGTTGGGCACGTGCGCCAGTGCCGCCCGCAACTGGTCGCAGATCTGCTCACGCTGGTCCAGGCCTGGGTGGCGGATGGCCAGCCCGGCGCCTCCATCCTGCCCCTGGGGTCGTTCCAGGAATGGGGTCGCATTGTCGAAGGCATCCTGGGCGTGGCCGGCGTCAATGGCTTCCTGGGAAACCTCGACCGAATGTACGACGTCGCCGACGTCGAGACCGGGGCATGGACAGCATTCCTGGAGGCCTGGTGGGATTACTTCGGCGGCCAGGAGGTGACGGCGGCCGGTGTGATCGAGGCCACCGCGTTGGAGCAACCGGGCCTTGTGCGCCTCCGCAACGCCTTGCCAGAGGAGGTGGCTGACGCCAGGCCCGAGCGGCGGAGCCGCGCGCTCGGGACGGCGCTGGCGTCGCGCGAGGAGCGCCGCTACGGCGCCTCGGGCTTGCGCGTTACCCGGACTGGGACGCAGCACCGAGCCGTCTGCTGGAAGGTGGTTGTAAATGAGGTGGTGAGTCCGGTGAGTCCCTAATCAGCCGCCGCAGCGCCGAGCTCCGCGGCCTCCAATCGACATGCAACTCACTGGACTCACCCAACTCACCAATAAAGACCTCGGCGCTCGCACACCAACGGGACCTGCGGCGTGGCGCCGCGCTGGAATGCACCAAACCTCGTGACGAGCGCCGCCTCGTCAAGACGCCCTCGCCAGGCGAGGCAACTAACAGAACAGGGCGGGGTCTGACGCCCTCACTGAGCGCCGTTCAACAGTCGGTCCGCGTTAGCTCCCTTCTCACGAGGATTCATCTCATGCATGAGATGAATCTCTTTGATACCATAGATGGTATGAGAAGAAGCCGTACGGATCTGCGCGACCAGGCGAAACGAGTCGCCACGATAAAGAAGCATCGGGTCGACGGACTACACCAGCGGCTGGGGGCACAGGTCGGCGAGAAGATCCAAAAGCTACGCGTAACACGCGGGTACTCGCAGGACCGACTTGCCCGCCGCGCAGAGACCTCGCAGTCCGCAATTGCCCGATTGGAAACGGGGAGCGCGCAAGTCCGGCTCGACACGTTGAGTAGGATTGCCCTGGCGCTTGACGCCGATGTCGACATCAACCTCGTCAAGAAGCCCGCCTCCGACTTTCGCAGCCGCGACTTGCCGAAAGGAACACCCGTCCCGGCGTCGCGGGCGCGGAGGATGAAGGCGAGGGGCGAGTGGTCAGAAGCCAGCGTCATGGAAACTCGCCCTACACCTCACCGCGAACAAGGATCCTAACGAGATCGGCGCTCGGACCATCGCCGCCCCGCCGCTCGGTCAACGACTACTTGAGAATCGTCCCAACATCATCTGAGCGGCATCGGATCGGGTCCTCCTTGGGTCGGGGTGGTCCCGTAGGGTCGTGCCTCCGACCGCTTTCGCGTCGCCGCGAGCCAAGATCTCACCTCGTCGGCCCACTCGCACCACCGGCGCAACTTGATCGGAACTACTGATGAGAGCGAGCCGAAGCCCTCCAGCCTCTTGGCTTCGGTTCGCCGCCGGGACGAACAAGGGTCAGCGTCGACCCGCGCGGTCTCTCTGCGCTCGCCGCGATGCTACGCGCCACTCGCCCTGTGCCTCTTGGTCGGGAGACTTGGTGGCTTCGGTCTCAGCCGCGGCGTCGTAGCCAACGAGGCGGGCGATCTGGTCCGCCGACACGGGGACCATGATGAAGCTGCCGTGGAACGGCGTCGTGCTCAGGGTCGGCGTCGTGCTCACGCCCGGCACCGTGGCCTCGGGGGCGGTGCGGGACGGAGCGGCCGAGGCCTCCGGTGCCGCGCTGTTCGGCCTTAATGCGCCCTCAGCGCCGCTCGCGGTCGACTTATCGCCACGGCCCCGCCCGACGAACGACGGTGAACCGCCTTCTCGGGTCTCCACGCGATCCTCGGGGTGGGCGGCCTCCAACGCGGTGACGCGCTCGTCGACGTCATCGAGCCGCACGTTCACGACATCCACCTCCTCACGCAGCGCCGCAACTTCGAGCGCGGTGGCGCCCCTAGTCTTCCCACCCGTGTTGTCCACAACCCGCGGCGTCCTCGCTTCGACGGTCTCGACGTCATCCATGGTGATGCTCCTTGCGCTGCCGTGCCGACATTCCACTCGGCAACGCTAAACCACGATGCCCCAACGGGCAGCGTCGTCATCAGATTGTGCGATGCGACTTCGCGTGTGGTTGCGGTGCGGCATCGCTGCGCGAGTCCGTGGTCGATGTCATTGCGTCGGTCAATTCGCGAAGACGTGCGTATCGCGCACGTGCGCGAGGGCCTCTCTGCGACCGCCGAGAAATCACTGTCTGGACTTATACTATTGACAGGTATCCGAACTGATATGCGAACGTGCGACGGCACTGACAACCGGACATGACGAAACGACTGCCGCCTCCGAGCCGTGCGAGGTACGCAGCCGCGCATCCCACCATCGGAATCCATGTGACTAGCGATGTCTATACGCAACTCGTAGCGCTTCGCGACGTCTCAGGACATTCCTTCGGAACGCTCGTGCAGGAGAACCTCGGCGTCATCGAGAAGGAATACCAGTCCGTGCGCAAGCGGGGGTTTGATGATGGCCACGTCGTAGGGGTTGCCGAGGGTCGCAGAGCTGGATACCTAGAGGCACTCCATCTGTACTGCGTGAGCTACTCCTGCAGCATCTGTGGTCTGCCGATGAGGCTGCGACCTGGAAGTCGCGCGGCGAAGGTTGCAGCCGAAGCCCTAGGGGAGATGGGCTGGGGGCATAGCCAGTGTCACCAACGGCGGCGACCCACAGAGGGCCACGATGCGTCGCAGCAGTAGGGCCGAGCGCGGCCGAACGCCGGCGGCGGGCCGGGGACCGGTCCGCGTCGCCCTCTACGCCAGGGTGAGCACCCGGGAGAAGGATCAAGACCCGGAACTGCAACTCGCCCCGATGCGGAACTACGCCGCTGCCCGGGGTTGGGAGGCGACCACCTACATCGACAAGGCCTCCGCGGCAGACATGATGCGGCGCTCCGCATGGGCACACCTCATCGAAGACGCGCGACTTCGGAAGATCGACATCGTCCTGGTGTGGAAGTTGGACCGTGCCTTTCGCTCTACGCTCCACTGCTTGCGGACCCTCGAAGTCTGGGACGGTCGTGGCGTCGGCTTCGCGTGCGTGACCCAAGACGTCGATACGACGTCCTCGACTGGTCAGTTGCTGCTCACGATCCTCGCCGCGGTGGCCGAGTTTGAGCGCACTCTGGTCGCCGAGCGTGTCAAGGAAGGTATGGCGAACGCCCGACGAAAGGGCATCCGTATCGGGCGCCCGCCCGCCACTGAGCGCGAACACGTCGCACGCCACCTTGCCGAGGTGTGCGCGTCGATCGATGCCGGCACGATGAGCAAGCGAGCAGGAGCTCGTCGACTTCGCGTTGGGTTCGGAACTCTCGATCGGATTCTCGCCGCTACGAAAGGGCAGGCTGCGAATCGAGAGCTCTCCTGAGTTCACGGAGGGGGCGTATTCGGGTGCACAGAAACGAAATCGTTGCGGAGCACTCCGTCTGGCAATGACCAAACGGACAGTTCTGGGGACATCCCGGCGTTGACTCCTCGCAACCTAATCGCGATGCTCAGTCCGTTTCGAAGCCGTACGCGTCCAGCTTGAGTGTCCGTGCATTCTCGGTGACGGTGCGCGTCACGTGATCGGGGAATCCGCCGGAGTTGGTGGCTTTGACCTCGACCGAGATTTCGATGTCGGTACCCAAGTAGCCGGCGAGGTTCGCGATCACCTCAGCCGCCAGCTTCGCAAAGTCGCGTTGGTATCGCTCTGGGTCGAGCTTGGCCACAGCGTAGAAACGTCGCAGGGCTTCGACCACCGGAGCCTCGGCGTCGCGGTCATGAAGCGTGAGTTCCGCGGTGGCCGGGGGCTTGCCACCAGCGCCCGAGCCCGCCAGGCGTTCGGTCGCCTCATCGACGAGCTGCGGTGCGGCGGCATCCGGCTGGACGACGAGGGTCGCACCCGTCACTGTCGTCCCCTCCGCGTGCGTGGAGAGAGCCACAAACCGCCCAGTCGTCGGATCGACGCCATCAGCCAGAGCGAATCCCATCGTCTGCCACGTAATCGGATTCGCCCCGTGACGGGCCGTTGCGCAAAGGGTCTCCAGGTTCTTGAGACGCGGGAGATATGGGTATCGGGCGAATGCGTCCCACACCGCGTTCACGGTCGTGTAGCCCTCGACCCACATCGGCGAGAGGACACCCCCGGGATTGAGAAGGCCGCGGAGCAGCTCGCTGGGGTAGGCGATACCAAGAGAACCCGCATTGACGAGCTTTCGGCTCGCACGGGCGCCGACCGGTCCCTGGCCGTCGGCCTTCATCATCTCCCACTCGATTGCGCCCATCGAGTTCAGGCTGATGCGGGACTAGACACCAGTGGTAGCTCTCGGCGAGACGGAGGTCCACAGCGCGATCAGCGTCACTTCGCTTGGACCGGGCCTGGTTGGTCTGGAAGACGTCAAGGTTTAGCTCTGCACGGCGGTCGTCGATCTCCTTCCACGCTAGATACTCGGCCGACCCTCGCTCAAGCTCCCCCAGGCGCGTCAAGTCGGGGGCGAGGAATACGAGCATATTGCGGTACAGCCGTTGCCCCGACGCTCGCTGGTCGAGGATTTCACGTGCGGCCGCCATGGCCTGGGAGTTGAGGTCTCTGTTCGTGTGGGGCGCACTCGGCGCGAGGATGACGAGCCGTGCTTCTGAATCATCGGGGACCTCACCGGGACTAGCCGGGCACACGTGTACCGCCACGAACTCCCCGCGCTCGCGGGCTTGCTCGCGAAGTCTGCGAATGATCTCGGCGTGAAGTTCGTCTCGACGGGTCGCGAGCAGTTGGTCCACAAGTTCGCGGGCACGCCGGGCAACCGACGCCTGCGTCCCGTACCAGTAGCGGGCGCCCTCGACATAGAGGTAGGAGGATCGGTCTGTAAGTCGGTTGAGTGCATCCCCATACGTGGCTACGGATTCGCCAGGGAGTGTGCACGCGAGCTTGACACGTTGGATCTCCACGCCGCGATTAGCGGAGCCCGTTCTCGGTGCTGACGCTAGGAAGACGGCCCTAGCCGCACGCCGGGCAGCTCCGTAGCGCCCGAGGTTGGGGAAGGCTCGGTCGAGCCTGTGCGGCACCGATGACGGTCCATCGATGTCGCTGTCGAGGATTGGCTGCCATGTGTGGTCAAGGTTTCTCGTCAACTCGGACTGCACAGCCGCATCGTCCAACGGGACGCTGGCGGGGAGGATCAAGGGCGATTGGTCGTTGCCGGCCCAAAGCGCCGAGATCACTGCGGCCATAAGTCGGAGCACGCCGCGGGTGCGCTGGAAACCCTCAAGGGTCGACCAGTCTTCGTAGAGGCGAGCGAACAGCTCTGGATGAATGGGGTACGAGCGCTTGATCTTCTCGACATACCCCGGCTCTCGGCACTCGCCAGGGAACTCTGATGCCTGCGTCCGGTACATCTCGCTGAACGTTTGAGCGGTTGCGTCCCGATACCTGGTGAGGTCGGAGGGGATCGGTTCGAACAGGCGGCGTCGGACGATCTCAAAGCTCTCGTCGGCCGACGCCGGGCGCCACGATGTTTCTGTGCGGGCCATCACATTGCCAAGTCGACGAGCGGCCTCCTGTCCCGCGACGCCACCGACCTCGGCCTCAGAACCAATTGGAGTAGCGCCGGACCTAGCGGGGTCGTCGGACACGGGGAGTGAAACCACGAGGAGCACTCCCGGGACCGCGATTGCTGCATCGGCAAGGGTCTGGGCGAAGGAGAACTGCGTCTCGAACATGCCGCCGGGAAGCAGCTCTGATGTCTCGAAGAGCTGGCGGGCGTAAGCTACCCATTCGTCGATCAAGAGTAAACACGGGCCGAAACGTCTAAACACTTCGGACATCGCACGGCCAGGGTTAGTAGCGGTCCGGTCGGCTTCGCTCACAAGCCGGTAGCCCTCGACGCCGCCGAGTTGCCAGGCGATCTCGCCCCACAGGGTGCGTATCTCAGTGCCATCGGGCTTTACCTGAGGCTGACCCGGGGAAAACTCCGTGCCGACGAGGACAGCTCGCCTCACGGGAGGCAACTCATTCACGCCAGCAGCGGTAAGAAGCTCCTGAATCTCCTGCGGGAACGATGTGGTTGGCAGACCAGAGAAGAGGTGGTAGAGCGCAATCATGGAGTGGGTCTTGCCGCCGCCGAAATTGGTCTGTAGGTCGACGACAGGTACGCCCCCGCCACTTGTAATCCGCTGGGCCGCGTGCGTGAGCAGTTGCCGAAGTCCGGCAGTCAAATATGTGCGTCGGAAGAACTCGATTGGCTCCGTGTACTCGGCGAGCCCTCTTCCGAGGTGCACTTGCTGGAGGTTGGCTGCGAACTCAGCCAGAGCGAATTTGCCCTTGGCGACGTCGTCGTGGGGCTGGATCACCTCTCGCCACGGCCGAAGCCCCCCGGCGGGCTCGGTGAAGAGAGCATCCGGGTGGGGCGCGGTCTTCTTAGCGTCCGCTTCGAGACGCTGACGCATCAGGTCGCTCTTGGCCGCGCCGACTTCGGTTGCTTCCGAAGCACCAATCACCGTGAGCAGCCGTTCGATCGTGTCGAGGGCGCGGTATGCATCGTCGTGCGAGAACGGTTCGTTGTGAGCCCACTTGTTGCGCCAGTCGCGAACCTCGCCTATCAGGTTGCGCCCCGTCGTCCGCAACTCGTTCCGAAAAACGTCCTGCCAGTTGTCGAGCACGGCGCTGATTTGCGCCGCGGGATCCTTGTCGACATTGACGTCGGCGTAGGTAGCCTTCCATCCGTCTCCTTTCGGAGAACTCTTGGACATGCGTTGGTCCACATAAGGCCCGAATGCCCGGCCCAACAACTCCAGGGCCCTGGCCACGCGATCCCGATTACTTGTCGCCATCAACTCTCAACCCTGGGAGTGATCCCTGACCGTCAGCACCAACAGCAGCCATTCGGCTGATCTCAAGCCACGACGCAGCGAGCGCATTGTACGGACCGGCGTCCTTCGACCACTTTTTTGCCTCAGCAATTTGGAACAAACGATATGCAAGATCACGAGCGGCGTCGCCGAACCCACCGACCTTCGAAAGCAGGTCCGCGGCTGAGGCCTCACCGTCATTGAGCAGTCGCCGGATCAGATGCTGCGTGACCTCCCAGACTGTGAGCCGGCTGTCCGTTGTCGGATCCCACGTCGGGTCCAGCTCGTCACGCTCCAACAATCGCACCTTACCGGCGCCCGACTTCACCAGGCCCGCACGAACAAGTCCGTCAACGCTGACGTTCTTCGCACGGCTGAGGTCGTCCGCTCTCCCGTATGTTCCCTCATCCATTCCCTGCTCTGCGTACCAAGCGATCGCCCAGCGAGTGTCCTCGTCGAACTCACCCTCCTGCTCTGCGCTGACTTCATCTAGAACTTGATTGATCAGCGCCAGAGCCGTCCGGACGTGCATTGGTGTGCCGTCGGGCTCGACCACTTTGGCGTAACCAGAAAAGACGGCCATACCTGGCCCGATCGCTGCCTGGGCGAGATCGACCGGTGCGATGCCCCCACTTTGCAAATCTCTGAGAGCGTGCCCTAACCGGCCCTTGAGCGATTGGACAAAGCCCCGCCGATCCGTGACGCCAGCCGTGCTCGGGCGCGGTCGGCACACGAGAACGATCGACGATGCGAGGGCATTCGTGCCGAGTCCAACGCTCCGGCTCGCGCGCTCAGTCCGCATCGGCCAAGTGCCAGTCACCATCAAACCCGAGCGGAGCAGACCATCCAGCATCTTCTCCCAACCGGTCGACGCGACGCCACGTGTGTTCCCGTCGGCCTCGTCCTCTGATTCGCTCTGTTTGAATGCATAGAAGATCGTTAGCGGCGTGCCCTGCGCCGTATGCTTAGCGGCACCACTGAAAACTTGGCGAAAGCCATGCTCAAAATGTTGCTCAGCCTTGTGCTTGTCCCCACCAAACCGGAACGGGCTCGCAATCAGTTCCTCCGTTTTTGGCGTGAGAAGAGTCCTGAGCAGGTCAGGATAGATGTTGAAAAGTGACCGCCGCAGCCACACATAGAAGAAGTCCGAGAGGTCTGCATATCCGATGTTGTCGTAGTACGGCGGGTCACTACAAAGGACAGCCTCACTCCAACCCAGGGAAGCGGCATTTGCGAGATCGACGGACACCTCTGCGGACCCGACCAGTGACTCGACAACGCGCGCCGTCGCCTCAACGGATGAGACGAGGTCTCCTGCGGCTCCAGCCAAAGGGTTAGCCTCGGCATAGTCCCAGGTCATCGGAATGGCTTGGCGGGCAAAAGTGCTCCTGGTTGCCCCCGTGCCATGACCAGAGCGCCACGTGACGATGGTTGAAAGGTCGTCGGCAGCATTACTACAAGCAAATGCTAAGTACGTTGCGACGGCGTCGGCGTACGCTGGATCGTCGTGGCTGTCGGCGAGGACGCGCTTGTGCGCCTCGCCGACGAGGTCACTGAATGTACACAATGTCGCAAGCTGCCGGTCCGTGAATAGATCGGCATGGTGCGTCATGCCATAACCCTGGACCCTAAAGCCGAGCGCACGCTCCGGCAACTCGCTGTCAGGCACATTCACCGGTGGCCTCGGAAGGTCTTCCATCTGTTGATTTGGCGCTGACGGGGGAAAGTAATCGCGCCCCTGCGTTCCTTCCGCGGCAACTGCCATGAGCTGTGCACCCATACGGCCGGCTTGCGCCTCGACACGGACATGGTCCAGCGGAACTGCCGTGTGACACACAAGGCAGGTGGCACCCGTGCGAAGGACCGAACCTTCTACGGGCGGCCCCTCCTTACCGTGTCTGATCTCAAACCCAACATTTCTAGCGGTGGAATCTGGGATTGGATGAACCCAGGCTTCTCTGCCTCGCTTCTTGCTCAACCAAAAACTGCGTACGAGAGGCATCGTTGCCTGACAGGCTGGGTTTGGACAAATCACCGTTCGCGCCCAAAGCCATGCAATGACTTTTGCCCGCCTTCCGTCCGCATGGATGAGCGGCGGGTAGAGCGGGCTGAGTCGGCGCTCAGCTTGGTCGCGCATCCAGTTGCCGTAGTAGCGAATGTCCTCTGCAAGACCCTGAGCGCGTCGCCAGGTCTGCCCCATTTGAAGCGTCGTTCCGGATTCGGGATGGACAGGTGGTCTGTTCGCGAACTTCGGGGGAAGTTCCGTCAGCGCTTTGGTGATCAGAACCGCGACGGGATTGAGATCGCTGGCGTGCGCCTCCAACCCAAGGCGTTGCGCTTCGAGTGGTATGGAGCCACCGCCACAGAAGGGGTCGACGATGGTCGGAAGTCCGTCGGGATACCATCGCCGAATCTCCGCTCGCGCTTCTTCGAGGACCTTCACGTCGTTTGACGCTTCCCAGGGAACAAGACGCTCGATAATGTCAAAGAGCCGACGACGTTCCTGTTCTTGGTCGGCTTCAGTGTGAAAGAGTTCTGGATGCGCAGAGGGATCATCAACGAGCTGAGCAAACAGCACTGCGCGGCATGCCGCGAGGGGGCGGCGCGCCCACCACAGGTGGAGCGTGCTTGGGTGGCCGTGGCGAATGCTCTTCTCTCTCGCTGCTTCCCTGTTGATTACGTCAAGAGGAAGGGCCACCTCGATCAGCTTCGTTGGCATCAGGCGTCCAAAGGTGATGCAGCCCGGTGCCAATAGGCCTGCCAGGCGAGGGTCGTGCTAGTTGTGTCAAACGGCAGGCGGACATCGGGACCATAGGGATGCAGCAAGTACTGCACCCGATCGTGCTCCGGCCCGTTGGGCGAGACCTCGACGAGTGCAAGGACGTACGCGTCCGGCACGTTCGCGGCAAACCGAAGCTCGTTTTGAGTTACCACGAACGTGTCAGCTCCTTCGATGCGGCCCTTGACCTCCAAGAACGAAGTCGCGCCTCCGGCCGTGGTCGAGCGCACGTCGTATCCCGGGTGATTGTGAGGCATCTCGAACGCCTCGTGGCCGAACCGCCTCTCGATCGACAGTACCGCATCGACCGCACGTCGCTCGACGATGGTTGTGTCAACCGCATAGGTGGCTGATGCCGCAGGTGGCTCGCCGATCGCCTGTAGCACGAGGCCGATTGGTATGACCAGGGCACCCCCGACAACCACCGGAGGTTGAGAGGCTACCTGCGCCTCGCGATCCAGTTCGGCGAGTCTGGTTTCCTTGCGGCGTTGCAACTCATCGGCACGTCCAGCAGCCCGGTCCGGATTCATCCGTGGTGACTTGCCGGCGGCTGCTTGGAGTTGAAGCTCACTTGCGCGGTGATCCCAGTAGGTAACCTCTCGCGTCAGGCGCTCTTGTACCGCGGCTTTCACCTTGGCTACTCGCGCCACGATACGGGAGCGGACTTCGGCGAGGTGCTCGGCGGAGAGAACGTCGATTCCGTAATCGACCGCCCTCGAACTCAACGTCATCGTGCAGCCATGACATCTTCTTGACCAAAGGACCGAGGGCCAACAGCTCCGCATCGGTGGGCGGCCGAAGGTCAAGGTAAGGCGCGTAGCTCGCCGGTCGAAGCTCGCCTGCTTCGGGAACTTCAACGAACTCGAATCGACGTGACACAGTGCGCCGGTTCCCATGGCCATCGTCTCGCGCATCGGTTAGTGCATGTTCCAGGAAGACGAGCACGCTCGGGTCAGTTCCGCCGTCCGTTGAGTCAACCAACACCGCTCCTTGGCGGAGGAGAGTTCGGTGGCGTTCCAGGGTGATGTCAAGAACCGCTTCGAGAAGCGGATGGCCAGGAGCTACCAGCTCAGCGAGCGGCTTGCCTTCAACGTGAACGAGCGTCTTCTCGAACGTCACGCGTTGATATTTCGGAAGAACGGGCACACCGGCACCGATTAAGCGGTCGCGGTTGCGTATTTCGGCGGGGACGAAAGTGACCTCAAACCTGCTCGCCTCGCGTTCGCTCATCCGGCCGCCGAGGTGCGAAAACGCTAGCGCGAACCATGCGTGTACATAACCCGGTTGCAGCTTGCGGGCCTCGGCTTCGAGCATGTCGGCTCGGATCTGTTCGAGGTCGGCCGTGGACAGCACCTCGGAACTGAGCGCATGCTCGCGGACCATCGCCGGAAGACCTTCGCCAACCTTCGCGTCGATGATCCGGTTGAGTTGCGCCTTTACCTCGGGCTGGTTGCCGTAGCGAATCGCTTGTAGTAGCAGGTCTCGCAGCTCACGGCCGGGGAGAACATCGCCTAGGACGTCAAACACTTGATCCTTACCGAGGGTGTCGCGCATCTCGGAGAGCTTGTCCAGAAGCCGTCGGTAGACCTGTCCCTCGCGAGTCTCGTCGGCGACGAGGTTCCACATGTGGCAGACCTCAGTCTGCCCGATCCGATGTACCCGTCCAAATCGCTGCTCGATGCGATTGGGGTTCCACGGCAAGTCGTAGTTCACCAAGAGATGGGCTCGCTGGAGGTTGATGCCTTCTCCGGCAGCGTCAGTCGCAACCAGGATCAGACAGTCCTTATCCTGGGTGAATCGTTCCTGGATAACTCGTCGTTCTTCACGAGCTACCCCTCCGTGGATCGCGACCACGGCCTCGTCCTTGCCTAGGTACGTGCGTAGCTTGCCGACGAGGTAGTTCAGTGTGTCGCGATGCTCAGTGAACACGATCAGCTTCCGCCGCGTTCCACCGGCTTCCATCATCTCCGGCGCATCGGCGAGAAGGCCAAGAAGTTCGGTCCACTTCTTGTCGATCTGGGATTGGCGAACGCGGTCAGCGAGGCCTTCGAGTCGACCCAGTGTTGCGATCTCGTGATGCAACTCAGCCAGGGTGCGCGCGCTCGTGGCTTGATCCAGGAGCTGTTCCTCCAGCTCCTCGACCTCGGCGCCCTCGAGATCCTCAATGTCGTCATCAAAGTCCTCGTCGGGGTCGTCGAGCTGGATGCGAAGCGGTTCGGATTCAGCAAGGATTGCCTGCGCTCGCTGCTGAGCCCTTGCGTCGCGCGCCCTTTCTTCTAGTCTTTTGCGACGCCGGGAGAGGGATTGATAGATTGCCTCGGGGCTTGATGCGAGTCGCCGCTGCAACACCGTCAGCGCGAAGCCAACACGGTTTCCACGCCGACCCTCGCCTTCCGCAGATAGGCGTTCAGCGCGCCCCATTTCCTCTGCGACGTAGTCGGTTACCTCCGCGTAGAGCGCCATCTCCAAGTCAGACAACTCATACGGGACGGTGTAAGCACGGCGCTCGGGGAATAGGGGTCGACCGTCGAACCGCAGGATGTTCTCCTTCACCATTCGACGCATAAGGTCTGATACGTCCGCTGTGTGCACCCCGTCGTGGACCTTCCCCTCAAACCGATCTGAATCGAGGAGCGCCATGAAGAGCTGGAAGTCCTCTTCCTTGCCGGCGTGGGGTGTCGCCGTCATCAACAGGAAATGGCGGGCTGTCTCACCGAGCACTTTGCCGAGCCGATAGCGCTTTGTCTCCTTTACTTCGTTGCCGAAGTAATGGGCGGCCATTCGGTGAGCCTCGTCGACCACAACGAGATCCCACTCCGTGGCCGCCAATCGCTCTACCAAGTCATCGTTGCGGGAAAGGTGATCCAGACGACCGATGAGTAGATTCCGCTCGCTAAATGGGTCGCCTGTTCGCGCTGCTTCAATCAGCTCTCGGGTCAGAATCGAGAAGTCGAGTCCGAACTTGTCGTGCAACTCGTCCTGCCATTGCCCGACGAGCCCACCAGGCGCAACGATGAGAGCTCGGCGCAGATCGCCGCGTAACATCAGTTCCTTTATGTAGAGCCCCGCCATGATGGTCTTCCCGGCTCCGGGGTCGTCAGCGAGGCAGAAGCGCAGCGGCTGACGGGGCAGCATCTCGCCGTAGACGGCGATGATCTGGTGCGGCAACGGTTCGATGAGGCTGAGATGAACCGCAAGGCGCGGGTCAAAGAGATAGGCGAGGCGGATTCGGCGGGCCTCCGCAACGAGCCGGAACAGGGCTGCGTCACCATCGAACGACCAAGCGGCGCCGCGCCCGTCTACGCTCAAGTCGCCCTCTTGGGTGCGGTAGACGACCTGCTCGTCCACCTTGCCCGCCGGCGTGCGGAACGTGAGTACCACGCTCCGAGTCCCAGCCCAGCGAGCTGCGACAACGGTGACGGCCTCACCTGGGACAACCCCCCGAACAAGCGCGCCGGGTGTCAGTTCCTCAAGCCTCGTCATCGCAATCCATACACCCTACGGTCATTTGTGCACCGCCAGCGCCCCAACGATCGCCCTGCCCTCCGTTTGGCGCCATTGTGGGACTTCATCTGTCGCCAAGCCGCGGATCTCGGCTGCTTGTGTGGTCTGTAGCCCAGCGGCAGCCTGCGGGACACGTGGGTCAGCCACCGTAGCGTTGCCGGTATTCCCTTCTCACCTCTTGACGGATCCGCGCGTGCTGGGTTCTCTCGAGCGCCAGCTCCCGTCGGGAACCGAAGAAGGCGTCAAATTCTGCCGCGGCCCGAGACAGGCCTTCGTCTCCCGGGTGGTAAGTACTCGCGGAATCCTGCCACTCCTCCAGTAGCTCGATCTCGAGCAACACAGGCGCGTTAACATCATCAAGCGCTTCCAGTTCGACTTTGAGGCGCGAGAGATGATGAATGTAGCGTTGTTGAAGAACGACCAGGCCATAGTCATCGAGGCAAGCCAAACGCCCGACAAGATTCAAGTCCGCTGTTCGCACTCGACCGGCTTCCTCAAAAACAGCGAGGTAGTTCTCCGCAACCCCGAGCAGTGTCGGCAATGGACAAACCCGGTAATTGTGCTCCCAGAGGTGGGCAGGGTCTTCGTTAGTCCGCACCACACGCGCCATCATTAGATGCGACCGTAGCCTCGTTCCACTGCGCATTGTGCAGGCATGACTCAGGACGATCGCCAGCCCAGGCTCCTCCTCGACGCCCGGAATCGACACCTGCTCAAAGATGTCCCCTTGCAACAGAGGCCGAGTAACTGGTACCTCGCCATCTTGGCGCCTATACCGGTAGATGAGCTCCGGGGAGGTTGGGGATTCAAGTTCCGCCACAGTCGCTACGCAGGGCTGCTAGCGACGTCGTCGCAAAGACAGCATCCCGTCGCCGGCTTTGAAGACCTCGTGCTCCGAAACAAGTGACTCCCGCCAATCTTGGCTCAAGACTTCCAGTGCTTGTTCGGGTCGGGCGTGCCCCGTAGCCAGATCAAATAGGGCGTCCCCTCGGCCAGCCAGCAGCAGGTCAAGCCGCCGCGGCCTGAATCGATCCAAAATGGGTAGCTCAAGCCAAGATGCTGGGTCCGCGATGTGGTGCGCGCTGAGCACGCTCAGGGTAGCGGCGAGCTGCGCAAGTCTCATTCGATGTTCGGCAACCGCAGACTGGCCATGCCGCCACTTTCGCAGCGATTGAACCGTAACACCCACCACTCGCGCGATATCGCTCCAAGACATTCCAAACTCAGTGCTGAGTAACTCAAGTATCTGAGGCACACTCAGACGCAGATGCATCTCTATTTGGTCTTGGAGAACAACACGCATCGCATCGTGATTTAGGGCGTCCGCCTGCTCCGCTACCTCGCGAATGTGCGAACGGAGCTGTCCGGACTGGTAGGCCAACATCAGACCCGTAGGGATTGGAGACTCTGACCTCGAAAGATTCGCTGGCTCGGTTGTGCCTTGCCGTTCGCTTTCGACGGCGACGTTAGCCTGTGCTGCAACCATCAGCCACCACCTCTTGAATGCTCGTGCTGTCGAACGGCCGCCTCGCTGGTCTTAACAATCGCGTCGAATAGCCTACGAACCGGCTCGTGAACTAAGTCAGCAGCGGCAAGCGCCGCCTCTAGGTTGAACGCCGGAAGCGGGGCGGACGCTGTCACTGAGCTATCGATATCGACCAGATAGTAGGGACCGGTCCGAAGGGGGCTGGGCAGCTTTAGGGGACCTTCTGCAATCGAATATCCACGTAGTGAACCGTGACGAAGGATCACTTCGTGCCCGTCACCCGATACCAGTCGCGTCACTGTCTGGGCGTCCTCGACCGGATACGACAGCACTCGCGACGGAAGCACATGAGCACTTAGTGCCTCGGGGACCACGAACTCTTGCCACTGATCAATACTCACCCTTTCCTCGCTATCGTCAAAGCGCAACTCGTTCCAATATCGGATACCAATTCGATCGATCCCCGAAATTGCCTCCATCCGCACACCTAAGCCACCGAGCACTTGCTCAAGCACTGATCGGAATGCGTCCCACGAACGGTAGACAGTGGTCTCGACTGCACAAGTCGACGCGCCGACGCTGACAGACGTGTACAGGTCACGAGACATGAATCGGTAGCCTTGCTGGGACGAACTCGATCCCGATAGGTCCGGAACGACAGCACCAGGGAGATTGATCATCAGCCCGCCACTGGTGAAAGGGCGCACGACCGGGAATTCGGGATTCATCACGCTGACGAGTCGCTGGAGTGAGCTAGGGTCGACCAAGGTCGGCGATAGCGGAAAGCGCACTTCCGCTACGACGAACCTCAATGACGGCTCGTAGACGCCGCGTCGGGGGGCTGTAACCATTTCTGCAACTGTATACGCTACTAGATCGCAAACGGTTACGGCAAGCCCTGTTGCTTGTCCGTAACCAGGCTAACGGCTCGCTCGATAGGTGATGTCAGGGGACCCTCGTCCCGCGAGCCCAAGGGACCGAGAGTGGCCCTACGGGGCGATGATGCCGGGCAATAACGGTCGGAGTCGGCATCATGATCGTTGAGCTCCGGGGTAGTGCTTTGTACGCCAGCGGACTGCCAACGACCCGTTCTATGGCTTTAATGAGGCCATTGATGCAAGGCGACCGGTCGTGACGCGTACCTTGGTCGCCGGGGCCTCGTCGAACTCCAACGGTGCCCCCCCGATGCTGGAGGAGCGCTTCGCGACTGTTCGCGGGCAGCCGCTTCGCTACCTCGTCTGCGGGCGCGGCAAACCGCTGGTCCTCTGCCATGGCTTCCTCAGCTCGGCCGAGGAGTTTGGAGGGAGGTTCAGCGAGCTGGGGGCGTATCGAACCCTGATCATCCCCGACCTTCCAGGGAACGGTGCGTCACCGCCGCTCCGCGGACGGCACTCGTCCGGGGCCATGGCCGATGTGCTGTTCGACCTGCTGGCTGAGCTCCAGATCGACAAGTTCGATGTCGGCGGTCTCTGCCTTGGAGCGACCGTCGCCTGCGCGCTCGCGAAGCGGGCAGGCACCCGAGCCGAGCGGTTGGTCCTTCACACGCCGCTGCTGTCGTCCGACCTGATGCGCCGGCGCTACCGAGACCAGGTGCGCCTGTTGAGCCGCCGGCCCATGTGGGACGGCGTCGTCTGGTTGAGCCGGCAGCGCTGGGTGAGCGATCTCTACAAGCGCTTCGTCATCGTCGAGGGCGACGTCGACGATCGCACCGCCGACATCAACTACGAGAATCAGCGCCGCGCGGATCCTCGCGCCGCCCGTGAGTGGCTCAACGACTGCCTGCACCGCGACGACGTCGATGTGGTCGCCGCACGGGCGGAGCGGACGCTCATCATCGTCGCTCGACACGATCGCCTGGTCGACGTGGAACGGCTCAAGGACGTGATCGCGACCCTACCCGACCTCCAGGTGTTCACCGACAGCGACCAGGGTCATGGCTGGAACGAGGAGGCCGTGCACCGTCAGCTGGAGGTGCTCAAGGCGTTCTTCGGCAACTGCCACGGGAATGGCCACACTAATGGAAGTCAGGTGGTTGCCTCGGGCGTGTCAGCGAACGGCGCTGCGAACGGAGCAAGCCACGGACGGCCCTCGCTGCGCGACACGGTCAGTGTCCCGCTCTCCCACGCCTGAGCGCGACAGGGTCATCCCGGCCTCACCGGCCGTCGTCCCAGGTCAGCGCCCTCGAGCTCGAGGAGACCCCGGTTTGCGCTCGAGCCCCCACCCATATCCGGTCAGCCCCCCATCAGTGCCGATCAGGCGATGGCTTGGGACGACGATCGAGATGAGGTTCTGACCGTTGGCGGCACCGACAGCGCGGACCGCGCGCGGCCGGCATCGCCGTCCCGCCAGGATGGACAGACGACCTCGACGACGGGTCTGTCGCCGGTATCGTGGACGTCGACCGGGGCGTTGCTGATAAGCGCCACGGCTCCGCAGCACAGCTCGGCGGAGGCCAGCGCGTCAGCAACGCCCTCAGCACATCGTGCGCACCGTTTGGGGGTTCCCGCGCGTCGGGCCCCCGTGCGGGGTCGGCCGGGTCAGCCGCCTCGACGAGGGGTTGGAATAACGATTGAGGAGGTTGGTCAGTTCGATTGGTTTCTCTTGGCCGGGAGAATGCTACAAGCGATTCATGGTGCGCCGTCAGTCTCGCGGGACCGGAACCACCACGAGCGCGATCCTGACGAGCCGTTGCTTGTCCCCAACATGATGGAGATACACGGTCGGGTTCCCGGCTACCGGTGACCCGTCGCGGATGTACTGTGCGTGCCCGCGGAGCGACTGCAGAGCCTTTTCACTCAGCCCAGTCACGTCGTCCTCGCGCATGAAGAGAACCAGTGCTGCCTTGGTGTCTCGCCAGACGAGGTACCCGAGGAGCTGGTCCACAGCTTCGCTGAACGCCTTCTGGCCAGCCCAGAACTTGCACTCTGCGATGAAGACGGGTCCCTCAGCGGTGACCACGAAGATGTCAGTCTTGCCATTCCGGCTGAAGGTCTCCCCGCTCGCTTCGCCGAACGTGTTGTTCAAGATGAGCAGGAGGATGTCCCGCAGCCCCTGCTCTGGCAGCGAGGCAAACGTCACTGGCAATCGCTCGATGAGACGACGAAGTGTGCCGAGGAACTCGATGATCTGGATGTAGCCCTCGTCGCGCAGGAAGGGTCCTCCAGCCCGATCGGCCGTCGACCCGACGACGGGAACAAGACCGCGACGCGGTACCTCCACGGCGAGCGCGGCGTCTGCGTCGGCCCTGCGACGTATCGGAAGACCGAGGGCTGATTCCAGGCTCTGACCCGTCTCCAGGCGCTGGCGCCGTCGCTCCAGAGCCTGACGAACTCGGTCCAGGAGAGTGTGGTTGAACCCTCGGATGTCGCTGACGGCCCAGCCAACGTATTCGCCGATCTTGACGAAGGCTTCGTCCACGGACGACTTCATGCCGGCCTGCACCTCCGCCGAGGCGGCGGCATCGGCTGCGACGGTCACAGTGACGACGACCGCGTGGTCGCGAACATCGCCGTGCGGCGGGTTCAATGTGAAGCGACTGGGAGAGAGATCGAGGATCTCGGGATCGCCTTCGAATGTCTCGTGTACCTCGATGCGATGGCCAGGGATGAACGCCGGACGACTACGGTCGAACACCGCACGTGCCCAGTCCCGACTGACGTCGATCCGCGTCTCCTGTACCCCATCGACAATGTACCGGTCGCCTGTGAGGCTCGGCTCAGCAACCGCGAAGCGATCCACGATGGGCTGGGCGAGGTCGTTGATCGAGTCGCGCAGGATCTCGGCTGGCGCAAGTGCGTCAACCGCTTGCAGAGCGCCGCGCTCGCGCTCCCCAAGCCACTCACGCAGTTGCCTACGTTGAAAGAGAAGTCGATCCACTCCAACCCCGACTCTAGGGCTGAAGAGGTGAGGCGCGATCCCGGTCGCCGACCTCAGCAGGGGATGTCTTAACGATGGACCAGGTTGTCGAGCTCGGTGCGACCGCCGTCCGGCCAGTGGATGATGTGGTGGCCTTCGGTCCATGCGGGCGGTCGGTCGCACCCCGGGAAGCGGCAGCCCTGGTCGCGAACAACCAGCGCGGTGCGGAGGTGCGCCGGGATCGTCCGCGTGGCCCGTCCCACCGAGAGCGGCAGTGCATGCGTGCTCGCAGCCATCCACGCCAGATCCTCAGCAGGCGGCGCCACCATCACCACCGTCCGCACCGCGTCGCAGGCGATGCGGCGTGCGGTCTCGGGATGGATCGGACCCACACGGCCCAACTCGGCCGGCGCTGCAGCGGCGCCGGAACGGAGCGTGTCCGCGCTCACCGTGACGGTGAGATGCGGCCGCTGCCCGTGCACATCGCGGTGGTCTCCACAGCGCAGCTGGGTGGTCGCAAGATCGACCAGCGCGTCGGCCCTGCGCTGGGACGCCAACCGCTCTTCGCCCCAACTCATCCCGTGACTGAGCGCATCGATCGCCGTCTTCACCAGCGCGCCGCCCTCGGCGTCGAGCTCACCACGGAGGACGAACACGCCCCCATAGGTCTGCTCGCACTCGAACCAGCGGCGTTCGTGGGCGCGGTTGTCATCGGCGAGCACCCCATCGGGGTCGAGGCGCAGCCGGGTGGCCTGGGTGAGCATGCGCATGGCCCGGGGCTCAAACGTCTCCGCCGCGCCCACCAGGACGTGCTCGAAGGGCGCCAGCTGCGCCACGCCGACATCCTCGGCGAGGTGGGCGATCATGGTCACGTTGCTGAAGGAGGCGCGCCCGGTACGAGCGCTGTCGAGCGTGGCCGGCAGCTCTCCCAGGGTCCGGGCCAGGTGGACGCGGTAGGCGGCCGCCTTCACGGTCATCCCGCAGGCACGTCGCAGCCAGGACACCGTGCTCCCCCCGCCATCGGCCTGGGCGCCCCGCTCGCGATGAAAGCGGTGCAGACGGCGGATGGACTCGGCCTCCAGCCGATCGATCGCCCGGCGGATGTCGACGATGTCCTGACCCAGGGCGTGCGTCGAGAAGCCGTCGATGGACTCTCCGACGAGGGTATCGACCGCCTCACGCAGACGGTCTCGCGCATCCGGTATGGCGAACGCTTCCATACAGGATATTATACCAAACACCTGTTCGCCACAACAGGGACAATGTGGCCTCACAAGTTGTAGCCACTTCCGGCAATAACCCCCGCGACGCCGACGGGTCGATGTTCCGGCGGGGATCATTCCCTGTTGGACCGAGGCGGTGCCCTCACCCCTGAATCCAAGCCCGAAACCGGTGTCAAGGATCAGCCGAACCCCATTCGTCGGGGGTCAGCCGAAGCCCTGTAAAGCCTCAGCCGCATGCCTTTTGACAGGCATCAGCCGAAGGTACACATCACAAAAGTGCCCGCTCAGGGATTCGAACCCTGGACCTTGGGATTAAGAGTTTCACGGTAGCAATCTCGGCGGTACCCCTGGCTATTCTGAAGCTCGCCGCCAACGTCCGCCAAGAACTGTTGGAGTACGTGGTAACTGTTGTAAGAACCGTTGTCGAGCTGCGCCGTTCTAGACTCCTCGCGTTCGCTGCGTTCAAGGCTTGGGGTGTCACACGTGGGCCGAAGACGACGAGAGGTCAAGCCACATGGCCGCCGCCAGATCGACAGCGTGCAGATGCAGCTGGTGGAGGCAATGTGGCTTGCATTCCCACTGAAAACGGCCACCGAGGTCGCTGCTTTCGCCAGAGTGAGCCGGGACACTGCCTGGCGGCACCGAAGACAACTCGAGGCCGCCGGCCGGCTCCCGGTCATGAGTCGAAAGGAGCGCGGTCGAGCGCGTACAAGCGCGCGATTTGCTGAAATGCTCAGTGACCCGGACAACGTTTTCCGCACGCGCAAACGAAGGCGACCGCGGACCGGTTGGTGGACTCGGACCGAAATCCAGATCGAAGGCCCCCTAGGTGGACAGATCTGGACGTCGCCTTCGTTCCCCGATCTTTTCCCTCCAGACTACGTGCCGAGCGAGGAGGAGCTCGCCACTCGAATGCAAGAACGCATGGGTCAAGTGTTCGACGACTACTTGCGGCGCGTCCGTCCGAGATTGCTTCGAGAAGCGCTCGAACGCGTCAAGGGAGAGTTGACTCCGATCATGCATGTGCGCGTGCTCGTCTCATCCGCTGCCAACGCGCCCTGACTGCCCACCAATCCAACTCCAACAGCCGGACAAGTTGGGCATAGCGCGACCTTCGGCACACTTTGACGTATGGGTACTCCAGCCCCGAGGCGGCTGCTCCTCTCAGTTGAGCAAGCAGCGGAGATGCTCTCGATTCGACGGACGCTAATGATGCGTCTGATCTACGAAGGCGAGGTGGGATCGGTAACCGTCGGTCGGCGGCGGCTCATCCCGACATCGGCCCTCGAGGAGTTCGTTGATCGACGTCGCGAGGAGGCCTGATTTGCCGCCTGAATGGACCTCTTCGATATTCGATATGGCCCAGCGGCCAGCGGCGGCGAGCGTGGAATCGTGGCCGCGAGATCGAAAATGGGCCCACGGTCGCCTGCCTTCAGCGCGAGCCGGGGCGCGCGGGTGACCAGCGACGGCCCTGTTTCAAGGGCTAGCCTCGGAAAGATGGGTCGATCCAGACGCATCCCGCCCCGGAGCGATCTGTTGTCCATCATCGAGCACGCCAAGCCGTGCACGGTCCGGCAGGCCTTCTACCAGGCGACGGTGCACGGCGTCGTTCCGAAGACCGAGGCTGGGTACGACAAGGTCCGTCGACTGCTCGTCGAGACGCCTCTCGATGAGCCTTCGGGGTCAGCCGAGATCTGCACGTGACCGCGGCTGGCCTTGGTTCTGGGGCCAGCCTCGGAAAGGTAGGTCGGCCCAGAGACATCACGACGCGGGTCGATCTGTTGTCGATAGTTGAGGGCGTCAAGCCCTGCACGGTCCGGCAGGCCTTCTACCAGGCGACGGTGCACGGCGTCGTTCCGAAGACCGAGGCTGGGTACGACAAGGTGGGTCGACTGCTCGTCGAGATGCGTCTCGATGGCTCGCTGCCGTGGGATTGGATCGCCGACCACACGAGGTGGATGCGCAAGCCGACCACGTTCGGGAGCCTGGAGTACGCCGCCCAATGGTGGGCTGCCGGCTATCGGCGAGATCTGGTGCGAGCTGTCGGCCGAGTAGAAGTGTGGCTCGAGAAAGACGCCCTGGCAGGAGTGATCTTCCCCGTCACGGCGGAATGGGACGTGCCACTGATGGTGACGCGCGGTTACTCCAGCCTCTCGTTTCTGCACACCGCAGCCGAGGGATGGCAAGCCGGAGGCGACTGCCACGAGCCTGTGACCGTCTACTACCTCGGCGACCATGACCCCAGCGGATGCGACATTGATCGAAACATTGAGAAACGGCTTCGGAGCTTTGCGCCAGACACAAACTTGACGTTCGAGCGCATCGCGGTCACCGTCGACCAGATCACGGACTGGGACCTGCCCGAAAGGCCCACGAAACGTTCGGACATCCGGTCGCGGGGTTGGGTGGGCGGCAGCGTCGAGCTCGATGCCGTCCCCCCCGACAACCTGCGTGACCTTGTTCGCGGAGCCATCCAAGCGCACGTGGATCTCGAGCAGCTCGACCGCATCCGGAGGGCCGAGACAGCCGAGCGCGAGTCCATCCGTGACTTCGCCGACGCGCTACGAGACGGACACGGTGAGGCCGAGCTCTGAGCGCGAATCTCGATCCGGTCGAATACTCGTGCAACGAGGGCCCGCGTGTGTACAGCATCGACGACGCACGGCGGCGCTTCAAGGAGTCGATTGAGCACCTACCAGTCCTCGGCGTCGATGGGTTCATCGTCAAGGGCTGGTCGCACTTACTGGCAGGCTGGTGGCGCTTGGGTAAGAGCGAGTTGATGGCGGCAGTGATGCTCCCTTGGCTACGTCTCGGGCTCCGCGTTCTCTGGATCAGCGAGGAGCCTGACAGCGTGTGGGCCGACCGCGCCGACATGTGCGATGGACTCTACGAGCCGATCCCCTGGGGTGGCCTCACGCTGGTCGACGCGCTCAGTGGCACGTCAGCCGAACTACTCGACGTCGCGTCTCGCTTCGAGGGCGACATCGTCATCATCGATACGGTCCAGGAGGTCTGCGGGATCGAGTCGATGAGGGACGACGATGCCGTACACCGCGCCATGACCCCGTGGCTTCGAACGCTTCGCGACAAGGGCGTCACGAGCATCTATATTGCCCAACACCGCAAGGCGGCGGGCGAACACGGCCAGCGAGTGATGGGGTCCGTGACCCTGCCTGCGAAGTTCGACGTCGTTCTTGAGCTCGAGGATGTCGAGGGCTACGACCGACGCCGCCGTTTGACTGCTCGTCGACGACGGAGAGAGGTCCTTCCGGTGGTATACGAGATGGACGATGAGGGCCGCATCGTCTTGGTTGCCGATGCGCGGTCGCGAAGCAGAGTGGAGGTAGAGGCTTCAGTACTAGCCATCGTCATTGCCAGCCCCGAGGGCCTGACCACAGCCGAGGTAGAACGCCGGATGACGCCGAAGCCATCTCGGGATACGGTCCTTCGGGCCTTGATCGCTCATGCACAGGCTGGCCGAATCCAACGCGACCCAGTGATCACGGAGCCGGCGACAAGGCGGACGGTCACCTGGTTACGGAACCTACCGACGCCACCAAATCTGCCGCAAGATCTCCACTCCCTATCGGTAGAGATCAGCGCGGCAGACGGTGCTGCGGCAGATTCGTCCACCTCAGCCGCACTCGGCCAGCCCGTGTGCGCGATGCCGTAGCCCCATGTCCGACGGTGTGTCTTCGATGGCGTCCGCATCCCATGGCGCGCGCAAACCGGAGAACAAACGAAGAGGACGCACCAAAGGGTATGGCGGCCAGAAAGGCGGCGCACACCAAGTCACCTGGTGCGATGACCCCATCATCCTTGACCGCATTCGCATTGGTCTCAAGCCGTGGATGGAACGACGATCGCCTCTCGAATGTCTCGAAGTCATTCGCACGCACATGGCCGACGCTCATCCAAACGAGCCGCCGATCTCCGCGCGAACCATGTACGAGGACCGCCAGCGAGCAGGCATGTTGATAACGCGCGACCTAGAAGCATTGCGATCAGAGCACGTCGCAGAACTCGACCACGTTATCCGGCGGGCTTGGGAGCTGTTCGAGTCGACTGCGCAAGGCCACGCGGCGCTGTTGGGGACCATCTCCCAGACGATCGAGCGCAAGGCCAAAGTTGATGGAACGCTCAATCCCAAGGCAATCGCTATCGGTTCGTTGGCGATCGCTGGACCGTCGACGCTGGGAAAGGTCGATGTCGACATGTCCGATGAGACGATGGCGCGCATCTTGGCTACTGCCATGGATCTGCGCGAGTCTCATGGTCTGATCGTCGATACCGGCGCTGGTTTCATCTCACCACTACCGGCGCTGAACAACGAGCTGGACAAGGAGGGAGACGATGGCATCGACGACTATGTCGAGCGGCTCTGAACTGCCACAAGGATTGCGATGCGCCGGTTCCCAACGATGTCTGCCGCGCTGAAGCGGTGATTACGCAGCCGGCTCACGGAAGAGATCGATTACACGCTCCACCACGGTGACCGCTGCTCCTCGAACGAGAATGCCAAGTTCAAGGTTCGGACCGGCAAGACCGGCACCGGTAACGTTCGCGCTCCCAACATACGCGGCCCGGGAGTCCGATGTGAGTGCCTTGAGGTGCGCCCAGGGAGCATCGTCGCGCAACGCAGCGACGGAGAAGTTGTTGCGTTCGCCACCTCTTGCAATGGTCGAATGGAGTTCCTGGAGAGCAGCGCCTGCATGGGTGGACCGGGTCGGCAACAGGATCTCGACGCGGACGCCGCGTGCGGTCGCCGCTGCGAGAGCGTCGCCGAGATAGGAGATGCCTGGAACGTCGATGAACGGAGCGACCAAGCGCACTGTCGCGGTCGCCTCGGTCACGAGCTGCACAAGGGTCTCTCCGGTCGTACGGGTAAGACCCGGCGGCAGCGACATGTTTCCCGGCAGTGAAGCGACGAGGTCCCACGGCGCGGCTGTCGCGACCGAGCGACGCCCGAGAACCCATGCGGCTCCGAGGTCGCAGGCAGTGTCGATCCGGGCTCTGTTGCCGCCGAAGTGAGCACGTAGCACCTCAACGAGATCGGGATCGAGAGCGAGCCTGGAGGCCTCTCGGCGATCAACTCGGGCAGCCGTGAGGAGGCCGGTGAGGTCGCGCGCAGCGCTCCACGGATCGGGCGCGGCGTAGAGAACTCCGCCGACCAGTTCGGCGTCGTGCACCGTCAGCGAGGGCTCCGTACGAAGCCGTGCTCGCCGAAGAGCTGGGAACGGTCGAGGAAGCGGTTGAACCAGCGACAGGATGGTTCGCCGAGGTGGAGGCAGGCCATGCATGCACCGCCGCCGCTGCGACAGCCGGGATCGAGGGCGCAGCGTGACTCGCCGGCAACGAAGTCCTCAAGAACGCGGTGGAGCGAGGTCTCGAAGACGGCCTGGAGCCCTCCGAGGACGAAGTCACCACGCGAAGCCGCGTACACAATGAAGCCGAGATGGTGCGGCAGCAAGTATTCGGCCAGCCCGTCGCGCTCGATGCCCGCGAACGCCGCGAGCCGGCGGATGGTTCGGTGTGCATAGGAGTGGAGCAGTGACAATATGCTCCCGCCTAGAGGCTGGAACTGCTCCTGCGTCGGCCAGGGGATGTCGAGATGCTCGAGGATCGCAAGCCGTGCAGCTCGTGCATCCGCAGCTGGCGGCAGCGCGTGGCCGCCAGCCGTCAGATGATGGTGGACCGCGACGGGATCAAGCCGGAATAGCAGTGCCTCCGTCCGACTGAGGGAAGCGTACGCGCGGAGGTGGCCTCTATCGCGGAAGGGAACCAGCCGGGCGACACCAGGGTTCATGTCGCCGCGCGTGTAGCCGAAGCCGAGCGTTGCAACAGGGAAGTTGGCCAGCAGGTCGACGCCCTCGAGATTGGCGGCGCGCATGGCATCGTGATACGCGCCCTCGTAGAGGGTTCGCAGCGGCGGTGTCGTTCCGGCCACCATGTCGGCCACCCGAGTCCGTCCGCCTGAGACCGCAGAGGCGAGGCTCAATGCCTCTTCTTGCGCTTTCTCCCGGACAGGGTCCTGGAGCAGGATCGGGTTTGCGGCTCCGGCGTCGACTTCGCCCTGCTCCGCCGCTTGGCGTGCGAGATCCTGTGCGGTCGCCTCGGACAACCCCATCTGGCGAAAGCCCTCAACAAGGCCGGCCAGGGTCTGTCGGCCGGCAGTGGGGTCGTCGGTGGTCATCCCGTCGACCACCCACTCAATTGCGCGAGCGCCGCCGCCGCCGGCTCTGAGCCGCGCAGCAGTGGCCGGGTCGGGTGGGTTAACGAGGACTGCGAACCTGGGCGAGAACACGACAGCGGCACGGTGAACGGTGACGCTCATGCCGCCTCCGCAGTTGCACACCTGGTACGGGAAACCCTGGGAGACCGTGGCGCGACAGCGTGGGCAGAAGAAGCGGAGTTCGCGGGCGGTGGACGTGCCGGGCAGGTGCACAGCAACGGCGTTGTGGGTTCGGCAGCGTTGGAGGATCGGCTCTCGTGCGGCTCCGCACGTGTGGTACGCGACGAACTGCATCTGCGCGCGAGCTCGTCCACCGCAGGGGCAGCGGTCGTCACGTGAGCGAGTGATCGTCCCGCACGACTTGCAGCGCCACTGCTGCGGGAAGGGTTCGACGAGCACGCCGCGATCCATATTGAGTTCTCACGACGTCGACCGCCGCCCTAGCCCGCAACTCTGCGGTCACCCCGTCATCGTTGCCGCTGGCGGCCCATGGGGCGATTGCGGCGATGAGGGCTGACCGAACCGTCTCCTGGTCGAGTGCAGTCTGGACCGGGTCGACCCAATTGGCGACACGCCAGATACGGCCCTCCAGGTCAGCAGTCTGGCCGGGGAGCAGCCCGAAGAGGATCTGCGACGCTCCTCGCTCGACCCTCACGACGGACCACCCCGGGAGTAGACGGGAGCCTGTTCCTCGACGTCCCGAAGGGACAGCATCGGCTTGCCCGTGGGGAAGAGGTCGTCGACCCATTGGGCGCTGTTGGCTGGGTCGTTGAGGGCACGAAAGAACTCTCGCAGGTAGGTCTCAAGGTCCTGTCTCAGGTTCTCGTCGAGTGGCCCCGTGAAGGCGAGCATCGCGACGAGTGCAGTCAGCTCCGCCGGCTCGAGCACGGGCAGGCGGGCGAACGCCCGTCGCACCGCGGCCGGGAGAGTGAGCTGTCTGAGGTTAGCGGCGATGGCGGCCGGTTCATGGATGCCATAGAGGCGGGCCTGGACGAGTCCAGCGAAGGTCAGCTCCAGAACCCGCCGGCTCTTCGCCGTCACCGGCACGGGATCGATCAGGCGATCTGCATGGGCGACAAACGACGGGAAGGTTCGATAGACGGCGGCGTCGCGCTCGCGGCCGATCTTGTGGAGCACGATGACGAGGCCGGGATGGGTGCGTCCCACCCGTGAGGTCGTCTGAATGAACTCGGCGGTGGCGAGCGGCAACCCGAGCATGACCATGACGTTGAGCCGATTGATGTCGACGCCGTGGGAGAGCATCGACGACGCCGCCACGAGGTGGATGCGATCGTAGAAGTCGGGTTCGGGTTCGGTGAGACGGGCCAGCGTGGTGCGGACCTCGTCGAGCGGCGTCCGACCGGTGAGCGTCGCTGCGTTGACCGGGCGGGAGAGCTGGATCTGGGTGTCGAAGGAACGTGCGACCGCCTCGACGTCCTTGAGCGTCGAGCCGTAGACGACGTCGACGCCGTAGATCGACGCGAGATCGGAGAGCAGGTCGACCGCGAGTCCGGTCTCGGCTGCGACGGCGGCAGGATCATCGACCGCCCGCCGGGTCACGCGCTGGAGCGCCTCGGTCAGTTGGTCGGTGGCGTACTCCAACGTCACGCCACGCGGCGCGACGCCCGCGAACCGCCGGGCGAGGTTCTCGGTGTCGCGGGACCAGAACGAGTGACCCACCCGCGGACCAGGCCGTGGAAACGTTCGTCCCTCCCGGCGGTAAAGGGCAGCGACCTGCTCGTCGTGACCTGCGAGGGTGGCCGAGGAGGCGATGATCTTGGGAGTCGAGCCGTAATGAGTTTGGAGCGCATCGAGCAGTGCTTCGTAGTGGGCGTCGACCGCTCCCAGGCTGTCGCGCAGGAGGTGCAACTCGTCCTGCATCCGGATGGTGGGGGCGAACAGCGCTGCGTCCTGGCCCAGCGGGCCGGGTGGTGCTGAGCACCCCGGGAAGAGGCAACCTGACGGGGACTTGCTCCTCGGCGCGTACGTGTAACCGTGCCCCTGCAGCGAGCAGCGTCCGGACGGCGGGCCGTAGAACCCGCGCATGGCCGCCTGCATCGCGACGCTCGCCGCCTTGTCGAGCGTGCCGAGGACAACGGTCGGTAGCGAGCGGTAGATCTCTTCGTCGACGACGCGCATGGGCAGGGGTCGACCTTCCCACGGGCAGCGCGTCTCGGTGCAGATGTGATCGAGGGCCCACCGCCGCTGGTCGAAGCGCATCTCGAGCGACGAAGACGTGCAGAAGGGGCAGCGGAGCAGGACCTGGTAGCGCCCGGGCATCTCGGGGTCGTCCGGGTCGGGCTGGCCCGGCCGGTGATCACGGGCGGTAGGGATCTTGTTGGGGGTCCCGTTGTTCCCGACGAAGAAGCCGAGCGAGAAGGGCTGGCCCTCGATCTGTTCGTCGCGGCGCACCAGTTCGGCGGCGGCGAGGACGTCGGCGAAGCGCTGCGTCTGTTGTAGGGACAGCATTCGGAGCGGGAAACGTCCCCATGAAGTGATGCCTTCCCGCTTGCCACGGAGGCGGTCGAAGAACGCTGCGGTGACCACGAAGAGGAGGTACGTCTCCGTCTTGCCGCCTCCGGTCGCGAACCAGAGCGTGTCGACGACCTCGCGTGGGCCATCCGCCAACTCGTCGACGATGGAGGCGACGTTCGCGACCACGAAGCCAAGCTGGAACGCTCGCCACGCCGAATGGGGCACCGCGGGTGACGTCGCGAATGCACGGTTCGCAAGCCGAAAAGCGCGGAGTAGGCGATCGTCAGTGTCGAGAAGCGTCACCCCCTGCTCAAGCCGGCCCAGCTCGTCGAAGAAAGCGTTGGACTCGCCGGCGGCCTGGCGGCGCATGCCTGCGTCCCAGCGCTCCCTGTCCGCCCTTTCGGCTAGCACTCGATCGGACCAATGGCGGTCGCCCCACTGTCCCGCCATGGTGACGAGGGCACGCAGGCTCGGCATCGGGTCGTCGGCTAGAACTGCGAACCTGATGTCCGGCTCTGCGCCGGCCTCGGGGTCCCAATAAGCAGGTCGGACCTGATCGCGGACGGCGACATCGGTGGTCTGGAAGATGGTGGGCGAGATCGGTTCGACGCCGCCGTTGACACCGTAGGCCGGGACCGTCCGCTCGTAGCGGAAAGAGTCCGGGAGGTTGTCGAGCTTGAAAGGCTCGGTAGCTCCGATATCGGCGGTCATCGACGCTTCGTAGAGATTGGTGTCCCAGCCGTCGAGTTCCTCCGGAGAGAGGTTGACGAGCGTGACGACGAGTTCGGGACCATCCTTGCCGAGCTCGAGTTCCGCGTGGAACTCGCACGTCATGCCCACGGCTCCTGCTCCGGCCAGCACACGCTCGAAGTCGCCACGACCGGCCGACGTGACCTGACCCACGACGGTGGGCGTGGGCAGTTTGGCGATCACCTCGATGGGTTCACTCTTGCGCCACCTGTCGGCGTCCGGCTGAGCGCCGCCGTCGAACTCGCTCCACACGACGAACCGAGCCGAGCACGAGACCGAGCGGCCATCGATTGCCGATGGGCGAACCCGGACGCCAACCTCGCACGGCTCCAGGCGCTCGCTGCGCTCCCCCAGCCTACTGTTCTGGACCACGATCTCTGGGGCCAGGCGGCCAAGCCAGAAGCGCCCCTTGGGGGCGACCGGCAGGAACGACATGAGGTCGCCGCGCGCCTCGGCGACGATGCTGTCGAGCATCCACGAGACGAAGGTCGCGCAGTCGGCGGAACTAAGCTGATCGATCACGCACTCTCCAGGCGTCCCAGCAGCGTCAGCGGCACCGGTTCCTCGCAGAGCTGGACGTCGATGACAACTGCTTCGATAACGGCGTCGCGCAGATCGGCGATGGACAGCCCAGTATCGGGATCGACGCGCCTCTGGTCCTCAACAAGCGTCGAGCTTCGAGCAGCCTCGGCAAGCGCTCTCCCGGCGGCCCGACGGAACACTCTGCGCCTCTGGACGCAGGCAAACAGTTCAGCGATCTGGACGTCGGACATGCCGAGGTCGAGAGCCACGCATAGCAGTCGCAGGTCACTGAGATCGCGCGGCGCCATGATCCCGCCATCGGTCACCCAGTTGCGGACGGCGACTGAAGTCTTCTCGCAGCCGAGCGCCCCAAGCTTGCGGTGGAGATAAGTGATGTTGAAGCCCGACCCAGCAAATCGACTGCGAACGAGGTCGTGGTAGCGGTCGATGAGCATCCGGGCGGCGAGCAGGTCCGGGCGAGCGCCAAGCCGTTCCTCAAGGGCCTCAAGCAGACCGACCCGACCCTGCCGTCGGCTGATGAGGAGGACATCCCCTTGCTGGAGCTTGAGCGGCCGACGGTCTTCGATCTTGAGTCCCACTCGCACTTCGACCGATCGAGCCGCTTCCAGAAGCACGCGACCCTGATCCGTAGAGACAGCGACGGCCACGACGGCTGCCGCCCACTCGCCGTCGTCGAGCTCGCGGGCAACCTGGGACATCGGTCCTTCGTCGCCGATGTCGAGTGGATCGAGATCGAACAGTGAATCGAAGAGCTCGAAGGGATCGGGTTCGGGCACGAACTCAACCCCGTCGACGAGGACAACCGGCGGCGTGGTCACCATGGAAGAGGGGGCTGGTGGTGGATCAGTGCCAAGCAACGTCCGCCACGTCCTGCCTCGAATCTCCGGACTTCCCCACCGCTCCCGGGCGGCTCGGACACTGTCGACAGCGATGGCGCAGGTCCGACCCGAGGCACTGCCGAGCGCCAGAACTGTCACCTCGGTCGAGAGGCCGGATAGGATCCGATGCCAGTCCCACGGAGCGGGTTCCCCGACCACAACCGCCTGTGGCCAGGTCCCCTGCCGATGCAGACGGCCGATTGCGCTGAAACTGACCTGCCCGACGGCGCCCGCGTCGGGGTCGACTCCGAGAGCGTCGAGCAACGCACGGGACGCGGTCTTGGTCTTGGTCACCACGAGCGCTTCGCTCCCGCTTCGTACCAGCTCCGCGAGCGCCGATCCCAGCGGGTTTCCGGTATCGAGGGCGGCTCGGAGGTCGCCGATGTCGTTTGCCAGTATGTTGGCGATCTCCGCCCGGTCGCCGTCGAGCGTGCGTGCCCAGCTGGTCAGCTCGGGCTCGAAGGTGCGGGTCGCTCGGGCGGCCCATGGCGGCAGCCCCGCAAACCGGTCGAAACGGCTGGGTTCACAGGCCAGTGAGGTCAAGGTCGACAGATGGTGCCAGGCGGCCGACAGGCCGCGCTCGACGTGGCGGTTGGAGCGCTCAGGAGTGAGTTCCCGCAGCAAACGGAGGTCTTCGCGGGCCCGGGCGAGCGCGGTCTCGGCTTCAGGATGCCGAGCAACCGAGACGGTGACTTTGACACCCCTCGCAATGGCCTCCAGTCGCTCCGTTGCTACCGAGAAGGGCACAGTGCGGCCACGCCGAATCTCAAGATGGGTATTCCAGCGAGCGAGGTCAGAATCGGCCCAGCCCCAGATCAGCCGGCCCTTATGTTCATCTCGGCTTAATGCGGAATCGAGCGGATCAGCAAAGACCTCCACCGACGCCTGTCCGCTCTCCACCTTCACAAGGCCCGCGAGATGGTCGACGACGAGGTAGTCCACCGGCCAGCCCGCGCACGCCTGACCGATGATGATCCCGGTGAATCGCCGGCCGCCGACGGGGCTCTCACCGTCGGGGCCGGCCCGGAAACATCCGAGGACTTCGTCGATAGGTGTCCGGTCCCCGCGATTGGCAATTCGGAGCTGCTTCCAGATCCGCTCAGCCATTGTCGGGTCGGCCGTAACCAGTCCGAGAGCCGGCGCTCGAGCGCCCATCACCCCGTGCGTTGCGAGGAACTGACGGAGCAGGAGCTGAGCCGCCAGGAGGACGGCGACGCTCCCAGCGGGCGCCGGGTAAACCAAGTCGATGCTCTGCCCGCGACGGACTGCTAGGTCGACCAGCGCCAGCGCCGCCTCGTCGACCCAGCAGAGGTCGACCCACTTCGGCCCCTGACCGTCCTCGAGCACCAGGCGGCGGTCGCGGGCAATGGCCACGAGACTGCCGCCGCCCTCGTTGTCGAGCAAAAGGGCGTCCCACGGAGCTTGGGTTCCGCTCGCTTTGCGCTCCACACTGGAGATTCTGACCGTGACAGTCGCCTATCTCCGGCCTCGGAGTCCTCGCGTCAGCGATGACGGCATCGTGGCAGCAGCCTGGTCAGCCTCCCCTCACTGCAGCGAACACCTTGCTAGCGAACTCGACTGGATCGTCGTGCTCCCAGTAGCGCAGAACGGTCCATCCTGCGTCGGTCAGTCGTGCATCAGTAGCGGTGTCGCGGGTGCGATTGGCGGCGATCTTCTTCTTCCACCACTCGCTATGGCTCTTCGGAGCGGTGCCATGCGCCGGGCAGCCATGCCAATAGCAACCGTCCACGTAGACGGCCACACGAGCTCCGCGGAACACGATGTCGGCGCGCCCGCGTGTGCCGTCGACTGGTTGATCTACTAAATAACGGAGACCCCGGCGGTGCAGTTCGGAGCGCAGCCGTAACTCCGGTGCGGTGTCGCGTCGCTTGGTTGTTCGAAACCGCCGCCGAATAACATCGCTCGAAGCCGTGGGGACGTTGGCACGACGGAGGGCACTGATGGCGTTCGCACCGCGCGTCGCGCCATCACCGCGCTTAGTCGGAAAGACTGCAGTGAGGAGCGGCGTTCCGATATGTACCCCCAGTAAGGGGGGAACGGCGTTGCCAATGACGTGCGCCCATGTGCCGCGGGTCTTATCGGTGCCGAGGTCGAAGAAGTCCGGTAGTGTCTGGAGACGGGCAGCCTCGTGGGGAGTGATCGTACGGGGCTCGGCGGGGTGGACGTATCGCCCTTGACCCATCGAGCCATAGCCGGTGGTGATCGTCTGTGCCGGGGCACCCCACCGGAGTCGGCCGTACATCGAGACGTAGCTGTGATCGTCGTGGTGGCACGCCGGTCGCCGCCGGTTGGGGAGGTCATACGCGCCGTTGTCGATGAGCCAGCGCATCCGAAGGAGGTTCTTGGTGCTCGCGACACCGGGAGAATCGATGCCCTTCGGATCGGACTTGCCGGCGAGGTCGCCTATCGCCCATTCGACTGTGCGGGGCCCGTGGTCCTTGCACGCAATGGTGGCCCCAAGGATGACCGCGGGATCAATCCGACGATCGCGCACGGCGAGCATCAGATGACGCCGCCGGCGCTGCGGCATCCCTAACTCGGTGAGGTCGAGGACCGCCGTCTCAACTCGATAACCAGCGGCCTCGAGTGCGGCGCGGGCAGTGGGAACGGATCTGTGCAGGTCGTGTTGGATCGCCGGCACGTTTTCGATGAGCACCGCGCGCGGGCGAAGAACTTCGGCCGCGCGTGCGACACGAACATAGAGTCCGTTCCGCGCGTCGTCACGCCGGGTCTTGTTGTTTAGATCTGAGTGCCCCTGGCAGGGTGGTCCAGCCAGCACGATATCGACCCTTCCGATCTTGGATGCGAGTTTGTCCTCACCGGCGGTTCGGGGTTCCCCTGGTGGGCCGTCGAAGAGGCTGGCAACGTCCTCCCGGAGTACCTTCGCTCGGGGGAAATTCAGTTCGTAGACATCGGCAGCACCTGGATCGTCGTCAACGGCAACGGCGATCTTGATGCCTCGTCCCACGCGACGTGCCGCCTCTGCGAAGCCGAGGCTCAGGCCCCCACCGCCGCAGAAGAGGTCGACGACCCGGAGGGTCGGCGCATGCGACTCATAGTCGGGCCGACGCTTCCGTCTGATGAACTTCGCATCCGCGTCGCAGACTGGGCAATCCTCCACAACTCGAGATCGTACGAGGGATGGCGAACCACCGGGGGCCATCGATTGCTGGTGGCCGCCACATATCCCATCTGTCGGGCGGCCAGGCAGCGTACGATTCGAGCATCGACGCGGACTACGAGGAGCGGCTACGGGTAGCTGCCATGGGGTGGCTCGATGAGGGCATCCACACCGGCCACGAGGTATTCACGTTCGACGAGCTGGCGATGTTCAGCTTTGAAGGTCGCCGAGTGCCCCTCATGGATCCGCAACGAGGCATCCGCAAACCTGCTCACCTGACAGCAGCACTGTCAATCCGAACCAGGTTCACGCCACCAGGACAGGTCCCTCCGTACGAAGATGCCGAAGGGCCTGACGGTCTTCTGCGTTACAAGTATCGGGGCTTGGATCGCAACCATCCCGAGAACGTCGCTTTGCGCGAGGCGTATGAGCGCCGGTTGCCACTGGTTTGGTTCGTGGGGGTTGCGGTTGGCGCGTATGTTCCGATTTATCCGATCTGGATCGTCGGCGACGAGCCCGCGCAGCTCCAGTTCGTGGTCGCCTTCGATGTGGCACAACGTCTGGTGACGGTCGGCAACCTCAGCGACGAGGTGCAGCGCCGATACGTAGAACGGCTCACACGCCAACGGCTCCACCAGCCCGTCTTCCGGATCAGGGTCCTGACCGCCTACGCGAATCAGTGCGCCATGTGCCGGTTGCGCTACTCATCGCTGCTCGATGCCGCTCACATCTTGCCCGACGGGCACCCTCTTGGTGCTGCGATCGTCACTAATGGACTGTCTCTCTGCAAGATCCACCATGCGGCATACGACAACAATCTTTTGGGCGTTCGGCCCGACCTCGTGGTCGAGGTCCGCTCCGACGTCAGGACCCAGATAGACGGCCCGATGCTGCTTCATGGGTTGCAGGAGATGGCGGGCGTGCGGCTCGTCCGGCCGCGTTCACGGGCGTCGCAGCCGGACCCCGAACGTCTTGAGGAGCGATACATAGAGTTCCGCGGGGCAGCGTGACCGAGGCGACTGCCCTGAACGCTGCGAGGCGGTCGCAACGATGAGGCATCCTTTGTCCTGATGTCAGGAGACACCGCACCCCAGGATAAGGTCCCGAACGTATACACGATGAGGCTCAGCCTCAACGTGCTCGACCACCTCGGCCTCAACCTCTACAGCAACATCCCTGCGGTGCTGTCCGAGGTAGTCGCCAACTCATGGGATGCCGATGCCGAGACGGTCACGATCGTAATCGACGCTCCTTCGGGCCTTATCACGATTACCGACGACGGCATCGGTATGTCCGTTGCCGACCTCAATGAACGCTTTCTTTTCGTCGGGTTCAAACGCCGCGACGGCGGTTCGTCGGTTACCGCTCGAGGTCGACCCGTTATGGGCCGCAAGGGGATCGGCAAGCTGTCTCTCTTCGCCATTGCGGACACGATCCAGGTGGAGAGTTTCAAGGATGGGCAGCGCGCTGGTCTTGTGCTGAAGACGTCAGAGATCCGAGCCCAGATGGCTCAGGCAGACGGCGAGTACCACCCGACAGCGATCGATCCCGACCAGATCTCGCTGCAAAAGGGAACCGAAATCACCCTGACGGATCTCCGGCTCCGCCCGACAGAGACCACCCGTCACGCTCTCCGCCGGCGTCTCGCACGCCGATTCAGCATCATCGGACCCGAGCACGGCTTCGCTGTTTCCGTCGATGGTGTCGAGATCAGCGTGGCCGACCGGGATTACTACTCGAAGATTGAGTACCTCTGGTCGCTGGGCGACGTAGGTGACGTGTACGAGCAGCGCTGCCTCAACGCCACCAAGAAGCGTCAGATCAGCGGCATTATCTCGGCAGCTCAAGGCTGGACCGTCACCGGATGGGTCGGGACCGTCGACGAGCAGAAGAGCATTGACGACGAGACCAACGTCATCCCGGTACTGGCGCGGGGCAAGCTCATCCACGAGGACCTGCTCGCCTCGGTCAAGCCGGCCGGAGTGTTCGCCAAGTACGTAATGGGAGAGATCCATGCTGACTTCGTCGACACAGACGACCGTCCAGACATCGCCACCAGCGATCGCCAAAGCCTCAAGGAAGACGATCCTCGCTTCGAGGCCCTCATCGATTATCTCGACAAGACCGTGCTGCGAGAGGTTGGCAACAGGTGGCGGGACTGGCGCCGGGACGACGCGCTCGATAAAGCACGCACGAATCCCGTCGTCGAAGAGTGGTACCTATCGCTGGGCGAGGACCAGAAGCGCTACGCGAAGCAGCTCTTCGGCAAGATCGGGAACATCGCGCTAGAGCGAGAAGCGGATCGAATTGAGCTGTACAAGCATGGGATTCTCGCGTTCGAGCGCCTCCGGCTCCGTGATCTGCTGGGTGAAGTGGAGAAGCTCGACGGGTCAGCGCTCCAGTTCGATGTTATCGGTCGCGCATTCGCGAGCATCGACGACATCGAGGCCGCTCAGTACGGGGAGATCGCGCGCGGACGAATCAGTGTTATCGGGTCCTTCGTGGGGTTAGTCGATGCCGACGCCAAGGAGCGCGTAATCCAACGGCACCTCTTCGATCACCTCTGGTTGCTCGACAGCTCTTGGGAGAGAGCTTCGACCAACGAGCGCATCGAAGAGACGGTCATGAAGGAGTTCGCCAAGATTGACGCCAACCTCACAGTTGACGAGAAGGCGGCCCGGATCGACATTCGGTACCGGACTGCCGCGGGAAAGCACATCATCATTGAGCTGAAGCGGTACAGCGTGACGGTGTCGACGAGCGATCTTGTCGCACAGATCGGAAAATACCGCAGCGCGCTCCAGAAGTGCATTGCAGAGCAGTTCCCAGACGAACCGCACGAAATCGAGTGCATCGCGGTAGTAGGCAAGGTCCCGACCGACCTCTCCCCCGACGAAGTGAAGCGGACGCTCGCCGGCTTGGGCACACGAGTAGTGACATACGACATGCTGATCGCAAATGCACTCAGGAGTTACCAGGACTACCTCGAACGACACAAAGAGGTGTCGCGGCTCGCTGAGCTGATTGAGCGGCTGGAGGCTTCCGCAGTGACCAAGGAACCAGAAGCGCCAGACTAAGCGTCACTATCCGGAGTGTCCCCTTGATCCATCGCGCTCAGTGCGTGAGCGCGGTCCGCGGCCTCACGGTTGTCGGAGACGAGGCTTAAGACGCTGCTGCAACACCGCGCACCGTTAGCCTCTAAAGGAATGTCAGCGATTCGACACCGTGCGGATCCGTCGTGGCGCGCGGGAGGTTACATACCATCCAACGCTAATTTTGTAGTCTCACGGTGCGAGCAGTGCAGACAGACGCGACAGTGCGTCGCCCTGCATTGAAGGCATCACGTGGCTATACGTGTTCAGTGTCAGTGAGATTTGTGAGTGTCCGAGGATCTCCATCACCACACGCGGACTGACCCCCTGTGCAATCAGGAACGAGGCGCATGTGTGGCGGAGGTCGTGAAACCGCTTTCTTGGCAAGCCAGCACGAGCGAGATGAGTTTGAAAGGCGTGAGTTACGTCAGCAGAGTGAAGAGGTCGCCCGGTTAGCGTGGTGAACACCAACTGCCAGTCGTTGTTCCAGTTGCGGGTCGCTAACCGCTCCTCGGCCTGGCGCGTCCGATGAGCCCGGAGCACGTCGAGCAACTGGGTGGGAAGTGGTCCGATCGACCGACGACTGCGGTCAGTCTTCGGTTCAGCCAGCATGAAACCACCGTTGCCCCTCTGAAGAGTTCGGCGAACATGGATCACCCCCAACTCAAAGTCGACTTCGTTCCAGCTCAATCCGAGGATCTCCCCCTGGCGCAAACCCAGAGCAAGTGCCACGGAATAAAGTGCCTGGAGCCTGTCGCCGCTGACCGCTTCAAGGAGCGCGCCGGCCTGCTCGGGGGTTAGGGGCTCAACCTCCTGTTTGGGCACTCTTGGCCCCTGGGTGAGGGCTGCCGCGTTTCGATTAACTAGTCCCCAGCGCAGCGCTTGATTGAGCGCAATGCGTAGAACCGCTCTGATGTACTCGACGCGACGAGGTGAGAGTCCAGAAGCGAGCTTTCTGTTCAGCATCGTCTGAACGTGCCCGGGGGTGAGTTTGTTGAGTCTCAGCTTCCCGAGCTCGGGTTCGATGTGGAGCCGAACAAGGTCCCGATAGCTGGAGTATGTCGACGGTCGCACCTTGGTGCTAACGGTTCCTTGCAGCCAATCCTGCAAGAACTGACCAACGGTTTCCCGCTCGGGTGGTATGGGCACACCCTCGTTGGCAGCGCGCACGCCCTGGGCCACCTTGACGACGACTTCGGCGCGGGTCTTACCTGAATACCACTTACGCCGGGCCTGGTCCAGGGTCACGTATCCGTACCACGTCCCGTCCTTCCGCTGAGCGATGCAGCCCTCGCGATTGCCCCGGCGACCGCGGCGCTTTCGAGGCTCCGAAAGTGACCCCAGTGCCCCAACTGTTGTAACGACTGTTGTGTCGGGGCTAATCTCACCTTCGGTCACGAGGTGATTATAGCCTTCATTCGTATTCAGATTTGCCTATGCCCGCTCAGGGATTCGAACCCTGGACCTTGGGATTAAAGTTCCCTGCTCTACCAACTGAGCTAAACGGGCCAGGGCCCGATTCTAACCGTGGGTCACCGCCCCTCCGGACGGACCCGCACCGCCGCCAACCCGTCCCGCGCGTCGCTCGCCGCCGAGCCACACCATCGATCGATACTGCTGGGAGAGCCGCATCCGGAGCGGCGGAGGCGACGGGCCCACGGCGCCCGACATCGGTGACGTTGTCCGGTCCGCGATCGCGCGACGCAGATCCGCCGCCCCCTTTCCCGGGAACACGGTGAGCACGCGCCCCAGGTCGTGCTTGCCGAAATGGCTGTCACCGGCGCCGAGCGCCGCGCCGAGGCGGTCCCGGTGCTCGGCGTAGAACGTGTCGAGCACCCCCCAGGTCTTCGGGAGCACGGGCGCGGTGTGGCGGAGTTCGATGCCGTCCACCCTCCGCGCCTCGAGCAGGTGACGTGCCCTTCCGGGCGTCATCGATGCGAACCAGGTCGGCATGAACGGGTGGGCGATGACGGCCAGACCGCCGGCGTCGTGGATCGCGTCAACCGTGTCCTCAACGGACATGTGCATCCGTATCTGTCGCTCCAGGAACAGCCCGACGATGTGGATGCCAGGTGGGAAGGACGCAGTCACCTCCTCGCCTCGGACGACGTCCACGCCCAGTGCGGCCCCGGTCTCGATCGCCCGGCCGAGGTCGGAGATCGTGTCGTGGTCGGTGATGCAGAGCACGTTTAGGCCGATCGCCGCCGACGCGCGGACCAACTCGGTGGCGCTCACCATCCCGTCACTCGCGAGCGTGTGCGCGTGAATCTCCGCGATCCCGAGCCCATCCGCGACGCGCGCGCGAGCAGCAGGTCTCTAACTCATCGATCCAGTGTAAGGGGCTGCTGAGAAGCCGCTGAGAAGCCGTATTCGCGATCATCTCGTGGCGGAGTCGTCGCGAGTTCAACTCATATACTCGAGGCAATGAGTGGGCAGACCCGCCTCCTCGTCGTCGACGACGAGCAGAGCATCACCGACTTCATCGCGCTCGGCTTGCGCCATGAGGGGTTCGATGTCCGCACCGCTCCAGACGGTCATGTCGCCCTCCGCATCGTCGACGAGTTCAAGCCGCACCTGGTCGTGCTCGACCTGATGATGCCGCGCGTCGACGGCTGGGAGCTCTGCCGCGCCCTGTCGGGCGACCGCACACGAGGGATCATCATTCTCAGCGCGCGCGACGAGACCAGCGATCGGATCCAGGGGCTCGAGCTCGGGGCCGACGACTACCTCGTCAAACCGTTTGACTTTGCCGAGTTGCTTGCCCGGATCCGCGCGGTGCTCCGCCGCCGCAACCCGGATCTCACTCGCGTGATCCACGCCGGCGATCTGAGCATCGACACCGCGACCCGTGAGGTGCGCGCGGGAAATCGAACGGTGGATCTCTCGGTGCGGGAATACGATCTGCTCCTGTACCTCGCGACAAACGTGGACCAGGTCCTGCCGCGCCAGCGCATTCTCGACGAGGTGTGGGGCTACAACTTCTTCGGCGACGAGAACAACATCGAGGTGTACATCCGCTACCTGCGCACCAAGCTCGGCGATACGGCACACGAGCGCATTCAGACCGTGCGCGGCGTCGGCTACCGGCTCCGCAGCACCGTGGTCGGGACCGACGCCGCGGCGCGGTAGGACGTGCGCCGCATCGGACACGCGCTCGCGTCGCTGCGCTGGCGGCTGACATTGACGTTCATCGCGCTGCTCCTTCCATTGCTCATGTTGCTCGCCGGCTACCAGTACGTCACGTTGCGAGCGAGTCTCATCAGCAATCGAGTCGGTGAGCTGCAGGCTGCCTTCACATCGGCAAAGCGGCTGCTCGCCACCAAGGAGAAGGCGCTGGGCGCGACCACGACGGCGAGCCTCCGCCTGTGCAACACGCACCCCGCCCTGTTCGGTGCAGCGATGGCCAGCGTCGTGTCGACCGTCTCAGGACAAACCGTGCAGGTTGTCGTCTTCAACAACGGTCTCACCGAGGAGGCGGTGGCGCCGTCCGGCGCAAACCCACCAGCGCTTGACGTGGCGCAACTGCAAGGGGTGATCACCAAGGGCACGCGCTCCGGCGCTCAGCAGATCAGCACGAGCACCGGCGACCAACTCGTGGTGGGGTTTCCTGCTGTGCCCGGATCCGGTGCCTGCGGCGTCGTGCAGATGTCGACCAGCATGGCGCCCATCACGAACGTGCTGAATGACGACATCCTCCTGATCACCGCCGGCAGCCTGGTGACTCTGTTGCTGGCACTCGTCCTTGGAGTACTGCTCACGGGAAGAACGCTCCGACCCATGCGCCGGCTCACCGCCACCGCCGAGCAACTCGCAGCGGGCGACCTCACCGCGAGAAGTCGTTTGACACCGAGTGGTGACGAGGTCGGCCAGCTGGCGAGCAGCTTCGACCACATGGCCGACCGCATTCAGGAAGCCTTTGCTGCGCAACAGGATTCCGAGGCGCAGGTCCGTCGCTTCATCGCCGACGCGTCGCACGAGCTGCGCACACCGCTGACCGCGCTCAAAGGCTACATCGACGTGTTGCGCAGGGGAGCCGGCCGTGAACCCGCCGAGCTCGATGCCGCGCTCGAGGCGATGAGCAACGAGTCCGAGCGCATGCGCGTGCTCGTCCTCGACCTCCTCACACTGGCGCGCCTCGACGCGCAGCGCAAGTCGCATCCCGAGGATTTCGACCTCAACGCCATGGTCGAGGGGCTGCTCACGGAAGGCGTGCCGGGCATGCCGTCGGTGGTGGAACGCAACCTCGGTCCCACGCCGCTGCTCGCGCACGCGGACCGCGGAGCTGTGAGCACCATCGTGCGCAACCTGCTCGTCAACGCGTGCAAGTACGCGCACGGGGCGGCGCAGCACTGGAGCACCTCGGTGGAGGGCGGCTGGGCGAAGCTCGAGGTTCGCGACGAGGGACCCGGCATTCCAGCGGCCGATCTGCCGCATGTGTTCGAACGGTTCTACCGGGGAGAGAAGACCAGGGCGCGGGAGGAGGGAGGCAGCGGGCTCGGTCTCAGCATCGTGCAGGGTCTGGCGCGTGCGCAGGGGGGTGACGTTGCGATCCGCAGCAGCGAGGGCGCTGGAACCACCGTGACCCTGTGGCTGCCGATCGCGGCGCCGCCGCCCCCTCCTACAGATTGAACGGCGACTGGAACGAGAGCCCGCTCAGGACGGTCAGCTGGCCGGTGGCCATCAGCAGGCCGAAGCAGAAGAGGATCACGCCGGCAACGATGCTGATCACCCGGAGATGGCGGTTGATGCTGCGCAGCACCCCCTGCAGCCGGTCCGCCAGGAGCGCAACGAGGAGGAACGGGATCGCCAGTCCCAGGCAGTACAGCACCATGAACGGGAGACCGCCGAATTCGCGGTTCTGGGCGAGCGTGAGGATGGCGCCGAGTTGTGGCCCCAGGCATGGCAGCCATCCAGCCGCGAAGGTCAGTCCAAGCAGCAGCCCACCGGCGGCGCCGCTCGAGACCGGGAGGTGGAACCTGCGTTCACGCTCCAGCCAGCCGAATCGGAGCACTCCCATCGTCTGGAGCGCGAGCACCATGATGATCCCGCCCGCAATCCGGTTGACGAGGTCGAGGTTGCGCTGAAAGACGGTGATCGCGAGCACACCCTCGAGCAGGTAGTACTCAGCGATGAACACGAGGCTGAAACCCAGGACGAAGGCGATTCCGGTGGTCATCGCGGAGCTGCGGTTGGCCGCCGCCACCGATCCTCCCGAGGCTGCCGCGAACGCGGGTTGGCCGGCGCGGCCGCTCAGGTACGCGGCATACGCGGGCATGAGCGGGAAGACGCACGGCGACAGGAAGGAGACCAGACCCGCAAGGAACGCAAGCGGAATCGACGGACCCGCTGATACCCCGATCACCGCGCAAGCGTAGGTCGGCGAGCGCTAGGGGGGGCCTTCCACGTAGTAGCGCTGCCGCCACCGGATGTAGACGTACAGCGCGAGAAGCACGAAGAAGACCTCGTACACAAGTGGCGTCGGCCAGTGGAATGCGGCCTGCGCGAAACGCTGAATGCCGTTCACGGGCGGTGTGGTGGGCACGTGCTTGATCGCCTGCGGCACGGGCGTCGCGGTGGGCACGGGTGTGGGCACCGACGATGGAACCTTGGCTCCCGGCGCCTCTGCCACGAGCGGCGGAGGAGCGGGTGCCGTCGTGTCGGTCTCGACGTATACGTGGCTGCCGCCGGTCGGCGGGTTCAACGCCACGATCACCTCGGGCGGGGTGGTGTTGGCGATAGCGATCGCGTCGACGTTCTTGCTCGTGCTCGGGAGACCGGTGTCGGCTTTGTGGTACGTGAGGCCCCCGTCGGTGGATCGAAAGAAGTCGCCGCCCGTGCTCCCACCGGAATCCGCCCCGGCGTACACGAGGCTCGGATCGAGGGGACCGAACTGCGCGACCGTCAGCGTGAGTGCCTGGGGCGCTCCCGTGCCGGCGGTCCAGGTCGCCCCACCGTCGCCGCTCCGGAAGATGCCCTGGGAGGTCGCGACGATCAGCGGCCGCTTCGGGACCGCGGCGTCGATCTCACCCGCCGTGAGCGATGCGACCAGCGATGCCGACGGCAAGCCCGATTGCAGGACCTCCCACGCGCCGCCGCCGGTGCTGCTGAAGAGATATCCGGAGGTGAGCGTGCCGCTGATCGCACCGTCGGCGCCGGCGATCACGGTGAACTGCGGGAAGTTGGCGGCCACGGCCACCGCGGCGATCGAGTACCGATCGAGTCCGCCGTCATGCCAGACATGGCCGTCCGGGCTGAGCGCCACCCCGGCGTTGGTGCCGGCGGCGATCCCGTCGAGGCCGAACGCGAGCGAGCGTACGGCGAGGTTGCCAAGCCCGCTCGACGCGTCGGTCCACGTCGATCCGGCGTCACCGCTGGCAAACACCCCCTTGCCATCCGTCCCCGCGAAGGCATCGACGGGTTTGCGAACGTCGAATCCGACCGTCCAGACGCGCACCCCGGCCAGTGTCCTGGTCCACGTGGCGCCGCTGTCGCGCGAGACGTAGAGGCCCGAATCGGTGCCGGCGAGGATCGTGCTCGGTACCGTCGGCTCCACGGCGACGCTCCAGATCCGACCCGACCCGAGCCCGGGCAAAACGCCCGCCTCGGTGAACCCGGCCTGGGCTGCGGAGACGTGGGGGCTCAGCGTCGCGAGGGCGGTGAGCAGCACCACGGCGAGCAGCAGCGCACCAAACGAGCGCCGTCGCCGGCGTCCCGGCGTCCCGGCGGGCGGACAGGGGTGGGTGGGCTGGTGAGTTCTCAGTACAGGGCGCTTAAGTGGGTCGAGTTGAGATGACGGCGCCGCGAGGTCTCGCGCCGCAATCGGGGAGACAGCCCAAGAATAGCGCGCGTTTCGGGTTTCGCGACCGGCCCGCCGAGGTATCTGCGAACCAGATGCCAACGACCTTCAAGGACTATTACCAGATCCTGGGCGTTCCGCGGACTGCGACGCAGAAGGAGATCCGCAGCGCTTTCCGCAAGCTCGCCCGCAAGCACCACCCTGACGTCAACCAGGGTGACAAGGCGGCCGAGGACAAGTTCAAGGAGATCAACGAGGCCAACGAGGTCCTTGGCGATCCCGAGAAGCGGAAGAAGTACGACGAACTCGGCCCTCGCTGGCAGGAGTACGAGCAGTGGGAGCGCGCAGGCCGCCCCGGGCCAAACCCATTCGAGGGTGGCAACGAGCATTTCCAGTATCAGACGGTGTCCCCGGACGACCTGGAGGGCATGTTCGGGAACAGCGCGCCGTTCAGCGACTTCTTCCAGCAGTTCTTCGGTGGCGGGGGCGCAGGTGCGACAGATGGGTTCAGCACGACGCGCACGCGACGGCGAACCGTTGCTCGGCGCGGCCAGGACGTCGAGGGCGATGCCGAGATCAGCCTCGAGGACGCGTTTCATGGTTCGACGCTGACCGTCGACATGAGCTCGGCTGACGGCCCGCGCAAGGTCGAGGTGAGGATCCCACCCGGGATCCACGACGGTGCCCGGGTGCGGGCCGGCGGTCAGGGGAGTGCCGGCCGAGGTGGCGGACCTCGGGGCGACCTGTTCATCCGCGTCCACATCCGGCCACATCCCGTCTTCAAACGCTCCGGCGACGACCTCCTCGTGACCGTGCCCACGCCGCTGGCAACCGCCATCGCGGGCGGCACCGTTGCGGTGCCGACGCTTCGCGGGACCACCGCTCAGCTGTCGATCCCGGCCGGCACCCAGAACGCTGCTCGCCTCCGCCTCCGAGGACTCGGCATGCCCCATCTCAAGGGAGACGGCGCCGGTGACCTGATCGCGACCGTCGACGTGCGTCTGCCCCGTCCGACGCCCGAGCCGCTGCTCGCGTGGGCGACGTCAGAGGTAGAGCAGCAGAGCCCCTGACGCACGGTCAGGAAACGGTGAGGCGGTGCTCGCGCGTCAGCCGGCGGATCGTGCAGACGTCGCCTTCGCACGTTGAGGCGATCACGTCCACGGTGAGCATGCCGCTCCCGGGCTTCCCCAGGTGAACGTCGACGCTGACCGGAAGAGCATCCAGGGCCCACGATCGCGGGCCTGTCCCGAGCAGCGTCTGGGGGTCGGCGCTCAAGGTGAGGTGGACCGGCGTTCCCTGCTGCAGGTCGAGCTCTGAGCCCGCGAGGTCGACGTCCGCCGCCACGACGAGCGCGGTACCGGACAATCCTTCCAGCGCTGGTCCTTGGGCCTGATCCGGAGCACGGGCGTCCCGAATCGCGATCTCGGCGACGGCACCGGTCTCAGCATCGACGGTGATCACGCGATGGTGGTTGGTGTCGGCCATCACGAGCCGGCCGTCAGCGAGGCCGTCAAGGCCGCCGGGCTCGTCCACCGCCTCACTCAGGGGCAGAGTCCGGAGTGCGCCGCTCGACCAGATCCGGAGCAGCGAGTTGAAGGTGTCCGCCACCGCGATCCGTCCGCCTGCGAGCGCCGCCACCCCGAGTGGATGCTGCAACCGTGCCGTGCTTCGATCGCCGTCCTCGGCTCCCCAGTCGAAGAGACCGGTGCCAACCAGTGTCTCGACCCGGCCGTCGCGGATGAGGCGAAGCGCCGACACTTCGGAGTCGGCAAACGCGATGGCGCCATCGTCGAGCAAGGTCAGGCCACTCGGCTGGGCCAGGTGAGCCTGCAGCGCAGGTCCATCCCGAAGTCCCTCGGCCCGGCTTCCAGCGACCGTCTCAGGTGCTCCGCCCTCGCTCGGGACCGCGATGATGCGATGGAGGCCGGCCTCGGCCACGGCGATCCTTCCATCCCCCAGGGCGAGCACGTCCCACGGGGAGCGGAGCCCGGACGCCAGGGTGCGGCGTTCGCCGTCGGGCATGGAGACGGCCACGAGGTCCCCGGCGGCCGTGTCGCACACCAGCAGGCGTTCACCGTCGAATCGGACCCCCTGCGGCTGGTGGAAGCCGCCGAACTGTTGGCGCACGGTGCCGTCGAGAGCGCAGACGAGGACTCGATCGTTGCCGGTGTCGGCGATCGCGAGACTGCCGGAGCCGTCTGAGGCCACCTTGCCGGGGAACGAGAGGGTGGTCCGATCTCGCAACGCAACCGGCGTGAACGCAGGTCCCGCTGCGAGATCGTCGCGGCTATCGAGCAGCTGGGCGACGACGCGTTCGAGCGCCGGCCCATGGCCCTCGCCTGAGGCCATGGCGACCACGTACCCGTCGGGGTCGATCACGACCAGGGTCGGCCACGCGCGAACCCCATACTGCTGCCAGGTCTCCAGGTCGGGATCGTCCAGCACCGGATGCGGGATGCGATGCCGGGCGACCGCTCGTGCGACCGCGGCATGGTCGGCCTCGTGCGGAAACTTCGGAGAGTGCACCCCGATCACCACGAGACTGCTCCCGAAGCGCTGCTCGAGCGGCCGAAGCTCCTCGATCACGCGAAGGCAGTTGATGCAGCAGAACGTCCAGAAGTCGAGCACGACGACACGTCCGCGGAGGTCACGCAGAGCAAGTGGATGCTCCGTGTTGATCCACCCGCCGGCGCCTCGGAGCTCGGGTGCACGAACCCGTCCGACTGTGGTGGTCATCTCGCGTCCATCATCTCGCGGCGCGGTGTCGAAGGGCCACCGCTGGAGGCGGGTATCTTGAGAGCCTTGATATAATGCATGCAGAGGTAGGTTGGTGCACCGGCCAATGGCGCTGGGGAGGTGCTGACGGTCGTCGACACTTTATTTGAAACTCTCCCTATCCCTTCCTGACCGGCAGGGGGTGGCCCTCCGCCCCCTGCCACTACTCCTGACAGCGAAGCAGGCTGGCGGGCTGTCAGTCGAGCAGCGACTTGCGTACCAGGGTGTGCTCCCGGTCGGGGCCGACTGACACCACGTCGACGCTCGCGCCGCACAGCTCGCCGACCCGATCGATGTACGCCCGGCAGGCTGCCGGGAGGTCTTCATAGCTCCGGCATTCGCGAGTTGGTGACATCCAGCCGGGAAACTCCTCATAGATGGGCTCAACGTGCTTGAGGTGCGAGATGTTGGCCATTGGGTGATCCCAGTACTCACCTTTGCTCATGTACCCGGTGCAGATCTTCACCGTCTCGAAGGCATCGAGCACGTCGACCTTGGTCAGCACCATCGCGTCGATGCCATTGGTCGCGACGGCGTAGCGCGAGACCGCGGCGTCCAACCATCCGACCCGCCGTGCTCGACCGGTCGTGGTGCCGTACTCGGCGCCGACCTCGCGGAGCTGGTCGCCGAGCGCGTCGGTCAGCTCGGTGGGGAACGGGCCGTAGCCGACCCTGGTCGTGTACGCCTTGAACACACCAACTGTCCGCGTGATCCGCGAGGGCGGAATGCCGCTCCCGGTGCACGCGCCCCCGGCAGTTGGTGACGAGGATGTCACGTACGGATAGGTGCCGAGGTCGATGTCGAGCATCACACCCTGCGCGCCTTCGAGGAGGATGCGCTTGTTGCCGGCGAGCGCCTCCTGGATGAGCGGATAGATGTCCCGAATGTAGGGATCGATGCGCTCCGCGTAGCCGAGGTATTCGTCGAGGATCTCTCGCTCGTTGAACGGTTCGGCACCGTACAGCCTGGTGAGTGTCTCGTTTTTCAGACGCAGCACAAACCGGAGCTTCTTCTCGAGAAACGCGGGTTTCTGCAGATCACCGATGCGAAACCCGATCCGTCGCACCTTGTCCTCATAGGCCGGACCGATGCCCCGCCAGGTGGTGCCGAGGCGATCATCGCCACGCAGCTCCTCGCCGAGCTGGTCGAGCACCGGGTGATACGGCATCACCATGTGCGCGCGTTCGCTGATGACGAGGTTTTCCGCCGGGATGCCGCCCGACTGCAGCTCGTCCAGCTCCTGCAGAAACGCCTTCGGATCGACGACGACGCCGTGGCCGATGATGCACGTGGTCTCCGGGTACAGGATGCCGCTCGGGATCAGATGGAACCGGTGTTCCTTGCCGCCGGTCACGACCGTGTGCCCGGCATTGTTGCCGCCCTGCGAGCGGATGACCATGTTCACCGTATCGGCGAGCAGGTCGATGACCTTGCCCTTGCCTTCATCGCCCCACTGACCGCCGACCAGAACTGTGACGCTCATCGCGGCCCGAAGCGTACTGGACCGGGCTGGTTGGGGTGACTTGTTTAGCCGCGACCTCGCGTGGAAAACCTCTTCAGTGCCGGGATTGGACCGGCAAGGAACGAGAGAGAACATGGCAGACACAAGCCCATTGGCCGAATTGACCGCCCAGCTTCCGCCGGAGTGGAAGTGGGCAGCGCTGTTCAACGCACCCGAGGGATTCGAGCGTGAATGGCGCGCGTGGCTCGGAGCCGCGGCGCACGAAGAGGAGCTTTCCCTGCTGCGCTGGTGGGGTCAGCGGGCGGACCGAGCCGCCTGACCTCAGCCGGCCCGGCCGCGGTCTCCGGGGTTGATGCTGCCGTGCCATCGCTACGATGTCCCGGCAATGCCAACGTCGGATCCGGGGACGGCCGACTGCATCTTCTGTGCCATCGTCCGCGGCGAGGCGCCCGCGACCTTTGTTCATGAGGACGATCTGGTCGTGGCGTTCATGGACATCCGGCCGGTGCAGCCCGGGCACCTGCTGGTCGTTCCGAGAGCGCACGCAGCGCTGCTCCCTGAGCTCGACAATCGCGTGCTCGAACGGCTCTGGTCGGTCGCGATCGCTCTCGACGCCGCGCTGAGAAAGAGCGCTCTCCCCGTTGAAGCGGTGAGCGTCTACGTCGCGGACGGGGAGGCGGCTGGTCAGGAGGTGGCACACGTCCACATCCATCTCATCCCGAGGCGCGCTCACGATGGATTTGGATTTCGTTTCCCGCCTGGCTATGGCAGGCAGCCGGAGCGCGCCGAGCTCGAGACGATCGCCGAGCGAATCAGACCCCTGGTCGCGGTGCTGAAGATCCTGGAACTCAGTGGCGACTGAGGCGCTCGGCGCCCGCCTGCATCGCTATCGCGCCGCACCGTGGTGGCCCACGGCGACAGTGCTCGTCATCGGTGAGCTGGGGCTGGGCGCGGCGCTGCTGATTCCGATCACCTTCAGCGACCCGAACGGCGTCGACCCATACCTCGCCCGCCTGAGCGTCGCGTCGGTGCTCATCACGCTGCCGTCGCTGTTCGTCCGGCGTCTCGAGCCCGCACGGCCGATTCTGCTTGCCCTGGCAGCGGTCGCCGCCACGTACACGCTCCTCGCCGCAGGCCCGCAGATCCTGTTCGACCTGCTCGGCACGCACTCCGGCAGCTTCGACGCCCAGGTGTTCTGGGCCTCGTTCGCGCAGGCCGCGGGCACGCTGCTCATCGCACTCGCCGCGCTCAGGCTCGTGGCCCCGGAATGGCGCCCATCGCTGCGCTTGAGGCACCTCAGCCTGCGCGGCCTTGCCACCGGCGTGCTCGGCTCAGCGCTGCTCATCGGCATCGGCCTGGCATTGCCGGCGAATCTGCTCGGGCGTGTGGCGTTGCAGCCGGTCGCGTTCGGGCGCGACCTGCCATGGCTCGGTCCGGCGAACGCGCTGCAGGCGTTCTCGCAGGAGGTGCAGTTTCGCGGGCTCCTGCTCGGCGCACTCGAGCGCACCATGAGCCCGCGGTGGGCAAACGTCAGCCAGGCCGCCGTGTTCGGGCTTGCCCACCTGGCGATCAGCTACGGCGGTCCGGAGGCGCCGTTCGTCCCGATCACGTTCCTCGTGGGGCTCGCGTTCGGCTGGCTCGTGCGACGCACCAACTCGCTCTGGCCCGCGGTGATCCTCCATGCGGTTGCCGACATCGCTCTGCAATTCGGCATCGTCCAGGGGCTGTATGGGCTCTGATCGCCGCGGGCGCGCACTCATGCTCACCGCGTCGATGTGCGTGGCGGTCACATGCCTCCTCGCCGCCGGCGCATCCGCGCGCGCGGCCGACCCGTGGTGGGCCCCGCTGTCGCTGCGCGGCTTGGCCATCACTCGCGTTTCTGCCATAGGCGACAGGATCACCGTGCGCACCAGTGCCGGCGCGACGCTGCTTTCATCCGACGGCGGCAGGACCTTCGCCCCCGCGCCGGCCGGCACCACGCTGCCGCCCACCGGCGTGACCGCCGTGGGGACACAGCGCTGGGAAGTCGACCCAGCCGGGCGAGTGCTGCACCAGGGCGGCTCGTCACAGGGAGCCGCAACCGTGGATCCGGGATCGCCGGATCTCGGCCGCGGCGCCCATCTCATCGCGGCCCCCGCGGCGCTGCCGGGAACCGTGATCGCAGTGAGCACGGACGGCACCGTGTGGCGGCGCGGCCAGGATGGCGACTGGAAGGAGGCGTTGCTGCTGCTCCCGGCAAGCCTGATACAGGGGATCCCACGTGTCACCTCGGTGACGGCATTCATGGCACCGCTCAGCGACGCCGTCTACCTCAGCACCGACGGCTACGCCGTGCTGATCACCACCGACGGTGGCGACGACTGGATCCGTGCCGGCCCCGGGCTTCCCGACTCCGTGTACTCGCTCTCGGCCAACTCCGCGCGCAGCGCGGTCTACGCAGGGACGTCCGACGGGCTCTGGGAACACGTGCTCCAGGCACTGCCGGCACCACCTGCCTACCAGGACGCGGCTCTGGTCTGGCGGTGGATCGGGATCGGTGTGGTCACGCTGGTCGCCGCATTCGCAGCGCTGCTTGGCATGGCCCGGCTGGCACCACGTCGCGGCGGCGCCTGACCCGGCGCGCGGCCGGTGCCGCTTCGGCTAGCGTGATCTGATGCGCAACCGTCTCGCCGCCGAGTCCAGTCCATATCTCCTGCAGCACGCGGAGAATCCAGTCGACTGGTATCCGTGGGGCGACGAGGCATTCGACAAGGCGCGACGCGACGACCGCCCGGTGCTGCTCTCGGTGGGCTACAGCGCCTGTCACTGGTGCCACGTGATGGCGCACGAGTTGTTCGAGAACGCCGAGATCGCCTCGATCATGAATGAGCTCTTCGTGAGCGTCAAGGTCGACCGCGAGGAGCGGCCGGATGTCGACTCCGTCTACATGAGCGCCGCGCAGGCGATGGGTGTCCCGGGCGGCTGGCCGCTCACCGTCTTCCTGACGCCGTCCGGACTGCCCTTCTTCGGTGGCACGTACTTCCCGCCGGTGGATCGCCCCGGCTTGCACGGTTTCCCATCGGTGCTCCGGGCGGCCGCTGCCGCATATCGCTCCCAGCGCGACGAGATCGGCGTCATGGGCGCGAAGGTCCGCGAGGCGGTCGCGCCACGGCAGCTGCCGGCTCCAGGTGAGCCGAGCGCCGCCCTGCTCGATGACGCTGCGAAGAAGCTCGCGGGCGACACGGACCGAGCGCACGGCGGGTTCGGGGCGGCGCCGAAGTTCCCGCATCCGCAGGCGCTGGACCTGATGTTGCGCCGGTCACGAGCGACCGGTGACGCCGCCCTCAGAGATACGGCGATCCTCACCCTCGACGCGATGGCGCGCGGCGGCATCAACGATCAGGTCGGTGGCGGTTTTCATCGATACAGCGTCGACGCGCGCTGGTCGGTGCCCCACTTCGAGAAGATGCTCTACGACAACGCGCTGCTGGCGCCGGTGTACCTGCACGCATACCAGTTGAGTGTGCGCGACGGCATGCTCGAGACCTGCACTCGAACCCTTGACTACATGGCGCGCGAGCTGCGCCTCGACGGTGGCGGGTTCGCCGCCTCGCAGGACGCCGACAGCCCTGGCGGTGAGGGAGCATTCTTCGTGTGGACGCCGGCGCAGCTGCGCGATGCGCTCGGAGCGGAGGACGGCGCGCTGGCCGCACGCGTTTTCGGCGTGGTGGACAGCGGCAACTTCGAGCACGGAAGGACCGTGCTGTCCCTGCCGTATCCGCTCGCGCAGGTGGCCCGCTCGCTCCACGTCGAGGAGCCGGCGCTGTTTGCACGCGTCGACGATATCCGCACGCGCCTGCTGACCGCGCGAGCGTCGCGCGCAACGCCGCAGCGCGACGGCAAGGTCATCACCGCATGGAACGCGCTCGCCGTCACCGCCTTCGCGGAGGGGGGCGCGGCGCTCGGCAGAAAGGATTACGTGGAGATCGCGACGGCGTGCGCCGACTTCCTGCTGGAGCACCTGGTCGACGCAGGTGTCGTCCATCGCATCTGGAACGGTGGCGACGCGCGCATCATCGGGTTTCTCGATGACTCGGCGAATCTCGGCGCCGCGTTGCTCACGCTCTACGAGGCGACGGGCGACCCGAAGTACTTCGTGACAGCGCTCGATATAGGTGAGCGCATCCTGCGGCAGTACAGGGATGCCGACGGCAACTACTTCGACACCGCGAAGGACGCCGACCCGCTCATCGTTCGCCCGCGCACCATCGACGACAACCCGGTGAGCTCAGGCCAGTCCGTCGCCGCAAGCCTGTTCTGCCGCCTGCGCGCCTTCACCGGCGATGACAGCTGGCGCGAGCGGGCGCTGGAGATCGTCGCCCCGCTGACGGCGGTGGTCGCTCGTGCACCGCTCGCTGTTGCCGGCCTCGCGGCTGCGATGGAACTCGCCGTGGGTCCGATGCGCGAGGTTGCGATCGTCGGCGATCCCGCCGACCCCCGCACGCGCTCACTCCTGACGGTGGTGCAGCGGCGCTTCGATCCGCTCACCGTGCTCGCGTGGGGAAGCACCGGCGACGTGCCCCTGCTTGACGACCGCACGCTTGTGGAAGGTGCGCCGGCGGCGTATGTCTGCCGTGGCTTCGTGTGTCAGGCGCCGGTGACGGACATGACCGGGCTGGCGCGCGAGCTGGGAACCCTGTCCGCCGTCGCTCAGAACTGACCGCAGCCGGACGGCGTGGTCATCGCTTCCAGCGGTGGAAGAAAGTCGAAGACCGGGAGGTGTCGCCGGTCGTCGACGGGCAGGTAATCGCCGGTGCTCGGATTCTCGACGTACGTGAGGCGGGGACCCCGGGTGGTGATCTCGCGCAGGGCCGAGACGAAACGATCGATGTGCTCCACGGTGGTACCGATGCCGAACGACGCGCGGATCGCGCCGGGAATCTCGTGGTGCTCGCCGCGGCGGAGCCGTTCCCGAATCGTGTGCGCGTCGCCGATGCTCACCCCGAGAAGGTGGGTGATGTACGGATGCGCGCAGAAACATCCGTGGCGCACGCCGATGGCGTGCTCGGCACTGAGCACCGATGCGACCAGCGCATGGTGCATGCCGTCGACGGTGAACGTGCTCACCCCGAGCCGATCGATATCCGGTCCATCCCAGAGCCGCAAACGGTGCAACTTGGGAAGGTCGTCGATCTGTTCGTCGAGATATGCGAGCAGGCGCTTTTCGTGGGCGCCGATATGGGCCATGCCGGTGCGCTCGAGGGCGGTGCTGGCGGCCCCCAGCGCGATGGCGCCGATGACGTTCGGGCTTCCTGCCTCATGACGGTCCGGCAGCGCCGCCCACTGCACATCGTCGGCGGTGACGTACGTGACCGCGCCGCCGCCGGCGAGCATCGGCTCGGCGTCGGCGAGCACGGCCGACGGGCCGATCAGCGCGCCGCCGCCGAACGGCGCATACATCTTGTGTCCCGAGAGCGCGAGGAAATCGACGCCCATGGCGACCATGTCGATGGTTCGGTGCGGCGCGAGCTGCGCTGCGTCGACGGCGAGCAGCGCCCCGTGCTCGTGGGCGAGCATGCCGATCTCCGCGATGGGAAAGACCTCGCCGGTGACGTTGCTCGCGCCGGTGATGGCCACGATCCCGATGGGCCGGTGGCGATCCTCGAGAGCGCGGCGCAGCTCCGTCAGCAGCTGCTCGGGGGACTCCGGTGCGTCGAGCATCTCGACGCGCGCCAGTCGCCTCCAGGGCAGCATGTTGGCGTGGTGCTCGACGATCGTGCTGAGCACCGCGTGGCCCGGGCGGAGCACGAGACAGTGGGTCAGCAGGTTGATGGCCTCCGTCGTGTTTCTGACGAAGATGACTGCATCGGTCGACCGCGCGCCGGTGAAGGCCGCCACCGCCGACCGCGCCGCCTCGTACGCCCGAGTCGACACCTGTGATGCAAACCCCGCCCCGCGATGCACGCTCGAGTACCACGGAAGGAACTCGATCACCGCATCCGCCACGGCCTCCATCGCCGGCGTGCTCGCCGCCATGTCGAGGTTGACGTAGCTGCGCGTCTCGCCGCTCGCGAGTTGCACCTCGAGATCCTGGCCCACCAGGCGGGGAAGCAGGACTCCCGAGGCGCGGCGGCCGGGCCGGCTGCGGCGGGACAACTCCGTGAGCATCAGGTCTTCGAGGGTACTGCCAAGCGGCCCTGGAGCATCACGTTCGCAACAATGTCGCCACCGAGGTGATAGCCGATGTCGATCCAGCTCGGGGTGTCGAGGATCACTGCGTCGGCACGCAGGCCAGCACGGAGAATGCCTCGGTCCGCCAACCCGAGCGCGGCGGCGCCACCGGCCGTGGCGGCGACCAGGGCCTGGGCCGGAGTGAGGCCGCCGAGCGCGACCGCGAGCGAGATCATGAGGGGCATCGATTCGCTGAAGCAGGTTCCCGGGTTGCAATCGGTCGCAACCGCCACGGTGCAGCCCGCCTCGAGAAGCCGGCGGCCGGGCGGCGGGGGACCGCCGAGGACCAGCGAGGCGCCGGGCAGGATCACGCCGACCACCCCTGCGGCGCTGAGGGCCTCGAGGTCGGTGTTGAGCGCATGTTCGAGGTGGTCCGCGCTCACCGCGCCGGCCTGCGCCGCGAGCACGGCGCCGCCGCTGTGTGAGCGCTGTTCGGTGTGGATCTTCGGACGCAATCCGTGTGCGCGCGCTGCGGTGAAGACGCGCTCACATTCGGTGACGGTGTATGCGCCGGCGTCGCAGAAGGCGTCCACGAATGTGGCGCGCTTGGCGGCGCCGGCCACGCCACGCGTGCAGACGTCGTCGATGAAGTCATCGCGTGGTCCGTCCGGGACCGCGTGGAGCGGAAGGTAGGTCGCGACCACGTCGGGCAGATCCACCCACTGACGGAGGAGTTCCGCCGCGTCCAGCTGGCGCATCTCCGCGTCGTACTCGAGCCCGTAGCCGCTCTTCACCTCGATGGTGGTCGTGCCGTGGTCGAGCATCCGTCGCGCTCGTTCTCGCGCCGTGGTCGTGAGCTCCTCGACGCTTCCGGCAGCGGTGGCGCGGACGGTTGCCCGGATGCCGCCACCCGAAGCCGCGATCTCCTCGTAGGTTGCGCCGGCGCTACGCCGGGCGTACTCGTCGCCGCGATCACCCAGCCAGACGATGTGTGTGTGCGAGTCGACGAACCCGGGAACAACCGCGGCGCCGCGAGCATGGATCTCGAGCGCTTCACGGGGAACATCGGATCGATCGAGCCCGGACTCCGGACCTGCATATTCGATGATGCCGTCGCGCGCGACCAGCGCCGCGTCGCGTACCACGCCGGGAGCATCGCCCAGCAGCGGATCGCACGTGCAGAGCGCGCCGATGCCGTGGACGACGACGGCACTCATATCGCAGGACCGTCCGCCGCACGCGTGGCGATGCCGCTGCAGAAGGTGAGAAACGTGGCCGCCATCAGCCGAAGCGTGATGCCGTTCACGTCCGCGTTCGCGTCCACCTCGCAGAGGTCGGCGCCGACCACGTGCGGGTCGGCGCCGAGCAGGAATGCGGCTTCGAGCAGATCCCCGGGTTGCAGGCCGCCGGGAAGGCTCGCGGGGCACGCGGGCGCGAAACCACGGTCGACGACGTCGATGTCGAAATCGACATGGATGTGCGTGACTCCGCGCGCCACGAGCAGCGACAGCGCTGATGCGATGACCGTCACCATCCCATCCCGTCGCACGACATCGAGCGGAACAATGTGGATCCCCTGCGCGCGCGCCCACTCGGCGTGCTCCCGCGCATTGCCAAGCGGGTGGATGCCGATCTGCACGACCCGGTCGCCCGGAAGTCCGGCCTCGATCAGCTCGCGCACCGGGGTTCCGTTGCTCGACCCGTCCATCGCCGGACGGCAGTCGTGGTGCGCATCGAGAGTCAGCAGCGCCCAGGCTCCCGGCCTGGCGTTCATGAGGCCCTGGAGCAGCGGACGCGTGAGTGAATTGTCGCCACCCACGACGACCACGTGTTCCGCGGTGGTCGCGGCGTCAGCGGCGGCCGCCTGAATGCGTGCGTGCGCCGCGCACGCGTCGGCATCGTCGACGTCGCCCTGGACGTCGCCGAGATCGCGCACGTGAAGCCCGGTGATATCGACGGCGTGCTCCGCGTCCCAGGTCGGAAACCGGCGCAGCGCATCGCGAAATGCCGGCGGAGTCGACCATGACTCCACCAGCGTGATCGAGGCCTTGGAGATCGGCGCGCCGAGGAGCACGACATCCGGCGCCGCCGAGTCCTCCGCCAGCCACTCACGAGCGTTCACGGATCGATTGCAGAGGCGCTGTCGAGCATGGGAACGCGCACGCCACGGGCCTGCGCCGCGTCCCGAGCTTCGGGATATCCCGCATCTGCGTGGCGCATCACGCCCGTCGCCGGATCATTGGTGAGCACCAGCTCGCAACGTCGTGCCGACAGCTCGGTGCCGTCAGCGCACACCTGCGCGCCGGCGTGAATCGACAGGCCCATGCCGACGCCGCCCCCATGGTGCACCGCGACCCAGGTAGCGCCGCTCGCGGTGTTGAGCAGGGCATTGAGCACCGGCCAGTCTGCGATCGCGTCACTGCCGTCGCGCATGGCCTCGGTCTCCCGCAGCGGTGACGCGACCGAGCCGCTGTCGAGATGGTCGCGGCCGATCACCACCGGTGCCGACAGCTCGCCAGTGCGCACCATCTCGTTGAAACGAAGCCCGGCGAGATGTCGCTCGCCGGCCCCCAGCCAGCAGATCCGCGCGGGCAATCCCTGGAAGTGCACGCGCTCCTGCGCGAGGGTCAACCAGCGATGCAGTTCGTCGTGATCCGGGAAGAGCTCGAGCATCGCCGCGTCGGTGCGCGCGATGTCGGCGGGATCTCCGCTCAAGGCCACCCACCGGAACGGTCCGCGGCCCTCGCAGAACTGATCCCGGATGTACGCTGGGACGAACCCCGGGTACGCGAACGCATCCGCGAACCCCCCGAGCCGCGCCTGGTCACGCAGCGAGTTGCCGTAGTCGAACACCTCGGCGCCGCGGCGCTGATACTCGACCATCGCCTCGCAGTGACGCGCCATCGATTCACGGGAGCGGCGCATGTATGCCTCGGGATCGGCCGCGCGCAGTGTCGCCGCGTCGTCGAGGGTGAGCCCGGCGGGGATGTAGCCGTTCAACGGGTCGTGGGCACTGGTCTGGTCGGTGACGACGTCGATCGCCAATGACGATTCGAGCAGCGCAGGGAGCGCCTCCGCCGCATTCGCGCAGACCGCCACCGAGAGTGCTCGACCCTCTTCGCGCGCGACATCGCAGCGCCGGACGGCAGCGTCCAGTGTGGTCGCGAGCTCATCGACGTAGCCGGTGTCGAGCCTGCGCTGGATGCGCGCGGGGTCGACGTCGATGCAGAGCGCGACCCCGCCGCTCATGGTGACCGCGAGCGGTTGCGCACCGCCCATGCCACCGAGCCCCGAGGTCACCACCAGCCTGCCCTTCAGGCTGCCGCCGAAACGCTTGCGGGCCACCGCCTGAAACGTCTCGAACGTTCCCTGCAGGATGCCCTGGGTGCCGATGTAGATCCATGAGCCGGCGGTCATCTGTCCGTACATCGTCAGCCCCATGCCCTCCAGGCGCCAGAACTCCTCCCAGGTCGCCCAGCGGGGGACCAGCAGCGAGTTGGCGATCAGGACGCGGGGTGCGAGCTCATGGGTTCGAGCCACTCCCACCGGTTTGCCGGATTGCACGAGGAGCGTCTCGTCGTCGCGCAATGACCGAAGCGTGGCCACGATGGCGTCGAAGCACTCCCACGATCGGGCTGCGCGTCCGGTGCCGCCGTACACCACCAGCCGGTCCGGATCCTCGGCGACCGCGGGGTCGAGATTGTTCATGAGACAGCGCAGTGGCGCCTCGGTCTGCCAGCTGCCACAGGTGCGCGCAGTCCCGCGAGGCGAACGAACCGGGCGAGCGCCTGCGGTCATCGCAGGGTCACCCCGGCGGTGGCGAGCGCTGCGCGCCAGACCCCGTCACGCGCCCACGCCTCAACAGCCTCGAGGTCGCCGCTGAGGACCCGGTCCTCCGCGAGCGCGGGGGTCCGGGTTCGCAGCGACGCGATGACGCTGCCGGTCGCCGCCGCCGGCCGAAGTGGATGGCGCATCTCCACCGCCTGCGAAGCGCTGAGCACCTCGACGGCGAGCACCGAGCGCAGCAGTCCGACCGAACGCCGGGTGCGCAGCGCCGCCTCGTGGCCCATCGAGACGTGGTCCTCCTGCCCGGCGCTGGTGGCGGCACTCTGCACCGCAAACGGCGTCGCCGCGTGGCGGAGCGTGGCAACCATGGCTGCGGCGGTGTACTGGGTGATCATCAAACCGCTGTTGAGCCCTGGCTCGGGGCTCAGGAATGCGGGCAGCCCCCGCGAGCGCGCGGGATCGAGGAGCCTGTCGACCCGGCGCTCGCTGATCGCGGCGACGTCTGCACACACCGAGGCGAGCATGTCCGCCGCGTAGGCCAGCGCCTGTCCGTGGAAGTTGCCGGCACTCACCACCTCGTCGCCGAGCACCACCGGGTTATCGACAACACTGGCCAATTCATGTTCGACCGTCTGACGGCAGAAGGCGACGACGTCGCGTGCGGCGCCGTGCACCTGGGGCGCGCACCGCAGTGAGTAGGCATCCTGGACCGCGTGTCGCGATGGACGGTGCGACGCCACGATCGGGCTTGCCTCGAGCAGCGTCCGCAGGTTCGCCGCCGAGTCCGCCTGTCCCGGAGCCGGGCGAAGGGCCACCACTCGTTCGTCGTACGCGACGGCGGTCCCGAGCAGCGCCTCGACGCTGAGCGCGCACGCAATGTCGGCGATGCGCAGCAGGTCCTCGATGTCCTGCACCGCCAGCGCGAGCAGCGTGGTCATCGCGTCGGTGCCGTTGATGAGCGCGAGACCCTCCTTGGGCTCGACCACGATGGGAGCCAGTCCTCGGGCTCGAAGCGCGGTGCCCCCGTCGATGCGATCACCGCCTGGACCAGCGGCCCATCCCTGGCCGAGGAGCACCGTGGCCACCGATGCCAGCGGAGCGAGGTCTCCCGACGCGCCCAGCGAACCGTGCTCCGGAACCCACGGAACGATGCCGGCCTCGAGCAGCGCCACCAGGGCGTCGACCAGCTCGACGCGCACGCCCGAGAGCCCCGCGGCAAGCGTGCGTGCGCGGAGCAGGATCATGCCGCGGACCACCTCGTCGTCCAGACGTGGCCCCGACCCGGCGGCATGGCTGAGCACGACCGACCGCTGGAGGAGGGCGCGATCGGCCGGAGCCACCGCCCGGTCGGCCAGCGCACCGAAACCGGTGGTGACGCCATAGACTGCGGCGCCTTCGCGGTCGAGGCGGTCGACGACGTCGCGCGCCGGCCGCATTCGCGCACGCACTCCAGGGTCGAGCGCGACAGGTTCCCGCCCGCGAGCGGCCCGCACCACGGCGTCGATGGTCAACGCGCCGCCGTCGACAGTGATCATTCCGGCGAGCAGCCTACTCGACCGCTGCGCCGCGTCACGCGATCCGGTGCCGCGAACCGCCACTCCGCGCACGTACGTTATGCAGAACGTGGATCGGTCTCCGCCACCCCCGCCGCCTCCGGCACCGTTCGACCCGGCGAGCGCCGCGGGCCGGCGCTGGCCGAAGGTGCTCCTCGTCATCGCCGGGCTACTCTCAGCGGCGATCGGCGTCACCGTGGGAGCTGCGACCGGGACATCGGAGTCGGCGTCGATCGCGTTCCGGCTGGCAGCGGACGGTTACTACGCCAACGCGGTCGCCGTCGATGAGGCGATCGCGCAGCGATCAGGGCCGCTGTACTTCCTGGATGGAGGAGCGTCCGGTGCTGCCGCCACCGCTGCCGAGACGACCGTCCTGGAGTGGGCGGCGGCGCTTGGCAGGAGAGGGCAGGTGGACGCCGCGGTGGCGCTCTACCGGTCGGTGACGTCACCTCCTTCGCTGCGCCTGCAGGCGGTCGACGCCATGGCGGCCCTCCTCCTCAAGACTGCGGCTGCCGATGCCGCCGCCGGCGGCTACATGAGCGCAATCCAGTGGCTCGACGAGATCGCGACACTCGCGCCCGCAACGCCTGCAGGCGTGCAGGCAGGGCGCGCCCTCCCCGTCGACCAGGCCGGTGAGGCGCGGCTCCTGGTCGCGGCAGGACACGCCAGCGACGCGGTCACGCTCCTCACCACGGTGCTGGCGGAGCACTCGGCGCCGGCGACCACGATCGCCACCAGCCTGTTTCCATCGGCGTTGCTCGCCGCCGGGCAGGAGAACCTGATCCACAACTCCTACAAGGACGCCTTCGGGGCCCTGCACCAGCTGGTGACGAGCTACCCGACCACCGTGGAGGCATCTCAGGCAGAGGCCATGCTTGCGGCTCCCCAGGTGGTGACCGGCACGCTGGTGACACGCAGTGGCCTCCCGGTGTCCGGAAGGGTTCGGCTCAGCTCCAACTACAAAGCGGAGCCGGGCGGCATGTACCAGACGAGCGCCCCCTTCTACTCCACGACGGCTGACAGCTCAGGTGATTTCAGCTTCCCCGTCGTGCCGGTCGGCGGCCCGTACGTCTTCGAGGTGCTGTCAGGCGGCAACTGGACCACACTGCTCAATCCCGCGACGAATCAGCCGGTCAACCCGGTGACCGTGACCCCGCTGGTCCCGGTGGATCTCACCTTCGTGGTGCTTCCCTCCTGAGGACCCCCTGCCCGGCTACGATGGGTTGGCGATGGGAGGGGATTTCGAGGGAGTGGTGCGTTCTCGACGCACGCCACGAGGCCGACGCGGTCAGGCGATCGTGGAATTCGCCGTCATCCTTCCGCTCTTCCTCTTCTGCCTGATCGGCGCGCTCGACGCGGGGCTGTGGGCCGTGCAGACCTCGGCTGAGGTGTCCGCGGTGGAGCAGGCCGCGATGATCGCCTCGTCGGCGGGTTCGAGCCCGGTGTCGGAGACGGCACCCGATGCCCGGGTGGTGACGGCGGCGATCTCCGGGCGCCTCCGAAGCGCGTTGTTCGGCACCGCGATCGACAGCTGGTGCGCAACCGACGCGACCGGCACCTGTGCTCCCGACAGCACGCAGCACTGCCCGACCACCCCGGCCGAGGTGCAGGCGAAGGAAGGACCGCGGGTGGTGGTGGTCTGTGTCAGCGAAGCGGACCCACCCTCATGCACGGCTCCGCCGCCCGGGCTGACGTCGCCGTACCCACCCGGGTGCGCGGACTCACCGATGGTCACCGTGCGGGTCATCGGTTTCGTCGCGTCGCTCGTGCCGCCCGGCTTCGGTCCCGGGGCGGGCGCATTCGAGCTGCCGACCGACATCTCGGCCACAACTCACACGCTTCGATTCGCTCCGTGACGCGGAGCAGGAGGCGCGGCGACAACGCTCAGGCAGTGCTCGAGACCGCGCTGGTCATACCGATTCTGCTGTTCCTGGTCTGCAACTTCATCGCAGTGATGGTGGAGGTGACCGTGCAGGAACAGCTGAACTCGGCGACGGCGCTCGCCGCACAGTCTCGATTCCAGGCTCCGGAGAACGCATTCGACGTGCCGGGAACGCGTTGCTGCGGCGCGCATGGAGTCACGCTCGTCACCTCCGGACTCCCGACCGGGTGTCGCTACGCCGCCGAGACCTTCTACGGCACGATGACGACGTACACAGGCCTGCTCCACTGGCGGCCTGCAACGCTCTGCACCTCCGGTGGCGACAGCGGCAACGCCGGTCACGCTCCGGTGCCGCCCGTCGCATACGCGGGATCGCCATCCAACGCCGAGGTGTCATGCGACATCGGATCGGTCACGACCGGCGGCGGCGTGATCCCCGGCTACGTGGACCGAACACTCAATCCTCCATCCGGCCTCGACGTTGTCACGTGCAGCGCCTCGGTGTCCCTCGACTTCGCGAACACGCCCCTGGCATGGGGCGTGTTCTGGACGCCAACGCTGCATGCGCAGGCAGAGGCCGTGCCACCGCCCTTCCGCCAGTGACACCCGTTCGCGCGGCCCACAGACGTGCGCGGCAGCGTGGCCAGACTCTGATCGTCTTCGCGCTCGGTTTCGCGCTGTTCCTCTTCAGTCTCACCTGCCTCGTCGCGGATTCCGCATACCTCTACGTGTGGTCGGCGCGCGTCCAGGTTGCAGCGCAACTGGCTGCGCAGTCCGGCGCCGACGCGGTCGATCCCCGGTATCTTTACGTCGCCACCGGCTCGTGCCCGGCCGGCGGAGCCGGTTCCCCCTGCCCGGTGCAGATCGTCGACATCAGCGCGCAGGATCGCGCGGGCTCGTTGTACGCGTTCGAGCGCTCGTGCATTCAAGCCGGCGACCAGTCCGGACAGATTCCACGCACCAGCGCGAATCCGCTGGTCTTGAAGAGCGCGGACGACCCGCAGGTCCCCGACGGCACGCTGTGCGCCAGTGACGGATGCCGCGTGTACGCGGAGGTCTCGCGGGTGGTGCAGCTGCCGATACCCTTGCCCGGCTTTCCGGACGCGATCACCGTGCGCGGCATCGGCTACGCGGCGCCGGTCGTCGGCACCGACCACGCGATATCCACGTGCACAGGAACGGCCTGGGTTCCATCACCACCGCCGCGCTGACCGACGAACCTCGTCGCCATCGCTCATCGTGCTGCTCGCCGATCTCGCTCTCGCGCTCGCGACGCAGACGACTCTCGCCGAGGGCGATGGGATGGCGTCGGTGGACATCAAGGTGAACCGCCTGCGCCCGGTCGCAGGCGACGGCAGCAGACTCGACGCCCGAGCCAAGGTGGTGCACCGGGGCCGCAGCCTCACCGTGAGCACCGCCGAGATCATCGGCGCCGACGGCCGGCCCGTGGCGCTCGCCACGGGCTCAGCCGCCCTGCTCGGGACCTGAGGGTCAGGCGATCTCCCGATCGCCGCCGCCGATTCGGGGTCGGCGAGCGTCCGGGCCCTGCACGCGAACGCCGAGGTCGCGCGCGATCTGGCGGCCATCGGGGCTACCCCACCCACTCGCCAGGTCCCAGCCGCGCCCGGCCCGGTACGGGCCGCCCGTGTCGCCAGAGGTGATGTCGTTGAAGCCGCGCCCGCGGCGCGCGTAGAGAGCCGGATGGGGCAGTCCGATGCGGTGCCCCAACTGCGCCGACACGAGCGTCCAGAGCGCCGTGTACATGGGAGCGACCGCGCTGGTGCCGCCGGTCGAACGGAGACGTCGTAACGCGACCACGTTCCAGCCAGTCAGCGGATCGGCATTGCCCGCCCCGTCGGGAAGTCCACGGCCGAGGGCAGCGCCATCGGCGGAACGCGGCCGGATTCCGAGCGCCGCCTGGTACGACGGGATCGGGAACACGGTGCTGACCCCGCTCCCCGCGGCTCCGGCACCGCGGGAGAGCTCGTTCCACACGGTCTCCGCCCGGATGCGGCCGCGAGCCGCGAGCAAGGTCGTCCCGCCGCACGCCCATGCATGTGGGCTGGATGCAGGGAACTCCGGATGCTGATAGCCGTCGACCTCCGCATTGGTCGAGCCGGCATCGCCCGCCGCGGCGCTGAAGGTCACGCCGTGGAGCGCGCCCGTCGCGAATGCGGCGTCGAGCCCGCGCATGCCCTGTGGCGACCAGTGATCCTCCGGCGCCCCCCAGCTGATCGATACGGCGGCCGGATGGCGGATCGCATCGCTCGCAGCGGTCGCCGCTGCGTCGATGAACCCGCGTTCGCTGTTCGGCGCGTTGTAGCTGACGATGGTGAGATGCGCTTTCGGCGCCATGGCCGCCACGATGCTCCCGATCACCTGGTAGTCGAGGGCGACTTCGACGTCCGCGCCGTCAGGGTCTGGACTTGGGGTTGCACCGTCCAGCCACACGTTGGTGATGTCCGGCGCGTTCAGGCCAAGGCGTGCGAAGGACGCTGCCAGGTCGAACGGGTGGACGACACCACCGAGCTCGATCATGGCCGCGACCAGCTCGAGGCCCTCACCGCCATTGGGCAGGCGTGGGAAGTCGTACAGCGAAGCGATCTGCGGGGGGTCGTACGAGAACACCGCGGACCGGCCGTCGTCCAGTCCGCGCACGTGCGAACGTGCCAGGGGTCGGTCGTCGAGCCCGTAGACGCCTTCGACGACGCGGTCGAGATGCGCGGGGAGGCGCACCGGTCCGAGGTGGCCGCGATATTCGACTGTGCGGCCATCCGGGCGCACCCAGCCGAAACGCTCCAGCTCGACTTCGAACGCGCGTGAGAGCTGCGCTGTGCTGCCCCGCAGCATCACCCGTCGCGTGGTCGGATCTTCACCGGTGACCTCCAGGCCGGCGGCGGTCGCCCATCGGACCACGCGATCCCGGTCGGCGGCGTCGAAGCCGTGGCGCGCGTTCAGCTGGACGATGTCGAGGTGTCGCATGCTCGGGTCCGGGAGCGATTGCAGCCATGCGAGGCTCTCGGCTGTGGTCGGCCCGGTGGTGCGCTCGCGCAGCATGAGCGTCACCCCGGCATCGGCCTGCAGCTCCTCGGCGCTGAGCTTCCTGAGGTGTCGGTGGCCGGGGCGCGTGCCCCCGCCGGGGTGATAGGCGCTGCCGCGCAGCGGAACGGAGTCGGGCATGGTGGCCCCCCTCTCGAGGGCGTCGGGCGGGCGCCGCCATTGCGACGGCGCTGCATCCCGACGCGGAGCCGCCCATCATCGAGCGCCCTTCCGTACAACCCGGGGACGTCTGCGAGACGCCGTCCCGGCTGACGTCAGGCGGGAATGCGCGTCCGCCCGATGGCGTCGATGGCGCCGTGGTTCTCGAGCGATGAGAGGTCGCCGGGATCGATCCCCAGGTAGACGGAGCGGACCACCCGGCGGAGCACCTTCGCGTTGCGCGTTTTGGGCAGTTCTGTCACGATCTCGACAGCGTGGGGAGCGAGCGCCTTGCCGAGGTCCTCGGCGACGCGCTGGGCCAGGGAAGTGCGCAGCTCGGCCGAGTTGGTGACACCGGGCTTGAGCACCACGAACACCACCAGTGCCTCGCCCTTGAGCGGGTCGGGCACGCCGATCGCCGCGGCCTCGGCGACCGTCGGATGCGCAACCAGCGCCGACTCGACCTCGGCCGGCCCGAGCCGCTTGCCGGCAACCTTGATCGTGTCGTCGCTCCTCCCGCGCACGTACCAGAGCCCGTCAGCGTCCACCTCGACCCAGTCACCGTGCACCCAGACATCGGGCCAGCGCGACCAGTACGTGTCGAGGTAGCGCTCACGGTCGCGCCAGAACCCGTGTGTCATCCCCGGCCACGGCGCGCGAATCACGAGTTCGCCCACCCGCCCTCGAACGCTGGCGCCGTTCTCGTCGACGACGTCGGCGGCCATTCCCGGGCACGGGCCGGCGAACGCGCATGGTCGCAGCGGCGTGAGCATGTTGCCCGCGAGGATCCCGCCGGAAATCTCGGTGCCGCCCGAGTAGTTGATCACCGGCAGTCTGCCACCGCCGACCTTCTGCTGATACCACAGCCACGGGTCGGTGTTCCACGGCTCTCCAGTCGATCCCAGGACGCGCAGTGACGAAAGATCGTGAGCCGCGACAGGCCCATCGCCGTGGCGCATGAGCGCTCGAATCACCGTCGGCGCAACCCCCAGCACAGTGACGCGATGTCGCTCCACGACCGACCACAGGCGATCGGGACCCGGATGGTCAGGGACGCCGTCGAAGAGCACCAGGGTCGCGCCGATGCTGAGCGCACCGCAGATCGCCCACGGACCCATCATCCAGCCGATGTCGGTGAACCAAAGCAACCGGTCGTGCTCGCCGACATCGAAGCAGTGGGCCATGTCCTGGGTCGCCTTCACGGGAAACCCGCCGTGGACGTGGACGGTGCCCTTGGGCCGCCCGGTGGTGCCGCTCGTGTAGATGATCATGAACGTCGAATCCGCGTCGGTATCCGCGATTGGCGGACCGTCTGCGAAGTCGTCGGCCACGGCGCCATAGACGACGTCGCGACCGGCCTGCATCGGCACGGACGTGCCGAGCTGCCGCACCACCAGGATGTGCTCGAGTGACGGCAGCTGGCCGGCAGCCTCATCGGCGACCGCCTTCATGTCGACGGTGCGCCCGCGCCGCGTGAATCCGTCAACAACGACAAGAACCTTGGCGTCGCAATCGCCAAGCCGGGAGACGATGGCACCGGCGCCGTATCCGCTGAAGAGAGGAACCACCATGGCTCCGAGCCACGCGCATGCGAGGAACACCGCGACCGTCTCGGGGATCATCGGCAGGCAGACGCCGACGCCGTCCCCGGCGCGGATGCCGAGCGTGTGCAGCCGTGATGCCGCAAACGACGTCTCGCGCTCGAGGCGCGCGTACGTCCATTCCCGAGTGCCGCCGTCGTCGCCCTCCCACACGACCGCGATGCGGTCCGGGGCGTGCCGCGCCCAGCGCGTGACCGCGTTGTGTGCGAGGTTGAGCCTGCCCCCACGCCAGAAACGGGTCCAGGGGAGCCCGGACGACGTGTCCATGGCGACATCGAATCGCTGCGTCCACTCCACGCCGATGTCATCCACCATGGCGGTCCAGAAACGCTGCGGATCGTCCCGGGCGATGCGCGCGATCCCGTCGAGATCGCCCGCGCCGAGGTTGTCGATGAAGTGCCTGATGCGCGAAGCGCCCGCCTGCTCGGCCGTCGGGGTCCACGCGAATGGCGAGTCGCTGCCGCTCATCTCGCAGTGACCATAGCGCGTGGTCAGCGGTCGATCGCTGCCATGTCCCAGTGGCGATCACCGCGAACGCTGTCGGGGGTGACCGCGGCTTCGAGTCGCGCAATGTCGGCCGCATCGAGGACGATGTCGGCGGCGCCGGCATTCTCCTCCAGACGGGAGCGGCGCTTGGTGCCCGGGATCGGGACGACGTCGGTGCCCCGGTGGAGCAGCCATGCGAGCGCCAGTTGTGCGGCGGTCACGCCAGCCTCGGAAGCGATGTCCCCGATGCGCGAGGCGACCGCCAGGTTGGCTTCGAAGTTGCCCACGGCAAACCGGGGGAAGCGGCTGCCTCGCGTGTCCAACTCCGCGAGCGTGTCGGGGTTCACCGCGCCGGTGAGGATGCCGCGTCCAAGCGGGCTGTACGCGACAAAACCGATGCCGAGCTCGCGCATCGCCGGCAGGACGGACTCCTCGACATCACGCGAGAACAGCGAGTACTCGGACTGCACAGCCGAGATCGGGTGGACGGCGTTGGCCCTGCGGATGGTATCCGGACCGGCTTCGCTCAAGCCGAGAAAGCGAACCTTGCCCGCATGGACCAGCTCGGCCATCGCGCCGACGGTCTCCTCGATGGGCACCGAGCGATCGAGCCGGTGCTGGTAGTAGAGGTCGATGACGTCGATATCGAGGCGGTGAAGCGAAGCGTCGCACGCTTGATGCACGTGGTCCGGACGCCCGTTGATGGTTTGCGAACCGTCAGCGCTGCGCACGAAACCGAACTTGGTGGCCACGACGTACTGATCGCGGCGTCCGGTGAGGGCTCTGCCGACCAGCTCCTCGTTGGTGAACGGGCCGTACTGGTCGGCGGTATCGAGGAGCGTGATGCCGAGCTCCGCAGCGCGATCGATGGTTGCGATCGCCTCGCCTGCATCGCGTTCTTCGGCAGTGCCGTAGAAGTCCGACATGCCCATGCAGCCGAGCCCCAGCGCGGAAACCTCCAATCCCTGCGTCCCAAGCGAGCGCAGCTCCACGTTCCATTACCTCCTGATGCGTCGTCCCCAGAATGGAAGGATGAGCGAAGGGGGATCGGCTATGCCACCTGAGTGATGGTGGGCATCGATGCTCGGGCGGCGCGGCGGGTGTCGACCCACCCATAGATCGTGGCAGCGACCGCGGTGAGTCCGGCGACGAGGAACGCTAGCTGCGTGCCGCCGATCTCGGCGAGCCACCCGGCGAGAAGACCACCCAACGGGGCGGTCCCGAAGAACACGTATCCGTAGATGCCGAGAACGCGCCCGCGCATCTGATCGGTGACCGCCAGCTGCAGGGTGGCATTGGCCTGCGATGAGTAGAGCGTGAATGCGATGCCGGTGATCACGAGGGCGAGACCCGCGGCCCACACCACGTGCAGCGGCGCGAGCGCGATCTCGGATACAGAGAACAGCGCGGCGCCGATGAGCATCGTGTGCCGGCTCGCCCGGCCGAGCGAGGCCGAGAAGAGCGCGCCCACCAGCGCGCCGAATCCGAAGAGTGCGGACAGGATGCCGAAGATCTCCGGTCCGCTGTTGAGCGTCCGCGACGCGAGGACGGGGAGGAGCACATTGAAGTTCATGCTGATCGTCGCGATCATCAGCATCATGACGAGCACCGAGCGGATCACCGGCTTGCGCCATGCGAACTTCAGCCCCTCGAGCGATCCGCGCAGCACGTTGTGGTTGCGCTGATCCTTGCGAACCGGAAACAGCTGGTCGACGCGCATCGCCCAGAGTGCGGCGAGGACGGCGAGATAGCTGATCGCGTTGATCAGAAAGCAGATTCCGACCCCGGCGACGGCGATCAGACCGCCGGCGATGGCGGGTCCCACGATACGCGAGGCGTTGAAAAGGCTGGAATTCAAGGCCACGGCATTGGGGAGCTCGTCACGTCCGACCATCTGGATGGTGAACGCCTGGCGCACCGGCATGTCGAGCACGGTGATCATTCCGGTGGCCGTCGCGATGGCGTACACCTCCCACACGGTTGCGTGCCCGGTGAGCGTGAGCCCGGCGAGGAGCGCCGCCGTGACCATGAACGCCGCCTGCGTGCCGACCAGCACCTTGCGCTGATCGAGCTTGTCTGCGAACGCGCCGCCGAAGAGGCCGAAGAGCCCGTACGGGCCGAACTGGCACACGGCGAGGAGCCCGACCGCGAGCGGCGAGTGCGTGTTCTGCACGACGAACCACGCTTGCGCCACGCTCTGCATCCAGGTGCCGCTGATGGAAACGACCTGCCCGAAGAAATAGAGGCGGTAGTTGTAGTGGCGGCGCAGGCTCATGAAGGTGCGCGCCGCGGCGTTGCCGATGCCGAGACTCATTCGGGCTGGGCCAGGAGCGCCTCGAGCGGCGCGATCGCCGCAGCCACGGCTGCGAGGTCGGTGTCGATGAGCTTGCCAAGGCGGGCTGACAACCAGGCGGTGCGCTTGGATCGGATCACCCTGAGAACCCGCTGACCCTCGGGCGTGACCTCGAGGTCCACCCTGCGTCGGTCTCGTTCCGCCTGACGCCGAGTGACCAGGCCTGACGCCTCGAGGCGATCGATGTGGGTGCACACCGAGGGCATCGACATGCCTTCCCTGGTGGCGAGCTCGGCGACCCCGACGCCGGGATGGCCGTCGATGAGCCCGAGCAGTGAGAGCTGTCCGGGGGAGACGCCGGATGTGTGCACCTCGCGGCGCAGCTGCCGGTTGAGGTGGAGCAGCACAGGGCGCAGCCGGTTGGCGACGTCGACGGGGTTGCTTGCAACGGTTGTTGTGGGAATGAGTTGATTATATAGCCTAACTAATCTTCTGGCAACCCCTCGCCGCCGATGGGAACCCTGCGGTATCTCCGCGCGTCTCGTTGTCCACACGATGTGCCACCGCCTGGAGGGTCCCTGAGATGCGCAAGTTGCTGTTCGCCGGCTTCGGTGTCGTCGCGGCTGTGGTCCTGCAGGCGGGTCAGGCATTTGCGTGCGGAGGACTGGTGGCGCCCGATGGCGACGTCCACCTTGCCAAGGCGACAACATTCGTCGCCTGGTCAGGTGGCGTCGAGCACTACGTCACCAGCTTTGCCTACACCGGCGCGGTGACCGACGTGGGATGGATCGTGCCGCTCCCCGCGATCCCGACGTCGGTCACCGAGGCGGGCGCCTGGACGCTGCAGCGATTGGAACGTGAATTCGCTCCACCAGTGGCGTTTCCGGACTCTCTTCAAGTTGCAGCGGCCGCGGGCGCGCCCGCGGTCGTGATCGAGCAGGTGCAGGTCGAGGCGCTCGACGTCACCGTCCTCAAGGGAAGCGGTCAGGCCGTCATCGATTGGTGCACCCACAACGGGTTCCTGGTGTCGCCGGAGATCGAAGCGCACCTGCTCCGCTACGCGTCATCCAGCCCCGTCTTCATGGCCGCGAAATACAACACGTCGCTCGCGCTCCAGCGTCACCAGCAGGCAGGCGACGGCGTGCCGCTCCTGATCACGATGCACACGCCGCACCTCTGGGTCCCGCTCGAGATTCTCGCCAACGCCGGAGCCCCCGTGAACGCGGACCTCTTCCTGCTCACCGACCAGCCCGTTCACATCGCGAACGGAGTGGCCGTGACATCGAGTCTCGCCGACGGCGCCACCCTGGACGGCGCGGCGGGGTTCACGGTGGCCGGTGTCGAGCCGATGAGCGCGAGCCTGCACCACGATCTCTCCATCGACCGGAACATGTCGTGGGTGCCATCGCGCGGGTACGTGACCTACCTCACCTTGAACGCGCCCGGAGCCACGGTCACCTACGACCTTGGAGTCGGATCCGACAGCGTCATCAGGCTCGCATCATTCGGATCGACGCTCGCGAATCTCGGCGGCACGGGTGCGATTCCGGTGACCTCCGATCAATCGGACGTGCTCTTCCCCGCGCTGCTCATCGCCGGGACCATCGTCATCGTGCTTCCACTGGCGGTCTGGCAGCTCCGGCCTCGCCGCGCGTCTGTCAGAGGTTGAGGATCGCGACCGGCGTGATGTCCTCGTCGAGCGTCATGCCGGTCACCGTCGCGAAGAAGTACAGCTGAGCGTCGAGGGTCCGCGCGATGTTCGCGGCCTCCCGGAAGCCATGCTGCTCGCCGGGATATCCGATGTACGCACACGGGACTCCCGCGCTCTGCAGGGCCGTGAACATCATCTCCGCCTGGTTCGCCGGGACCACCGGGTCATCGAGACCCTGGAGCAGCAGCACCGCACCACGCACCTGATCGATGAAGTGCACCGGCGAGCGGTCGTACATGCCGCGACCTTTCGGTAGCGGTGCGTCGTAGCGGGCTTCGAACTTGTGGCCGGCTGTCGCGAAGAGCGCCTCCAGGTCAGCGATGCCGAAGAGGCTCGCGCCCGCCTGAAACACATCGTGGAATGTCATCGCGCAGAGCACCACGTACCCGCCGGCGCTGCCGCCGTGGATGAACAGCCGGTCGGGGTCGACAGCGCCGCGGTCGACAAGATCGAGCGCGCCGGCCAGGCAGTCGCCGACATCGACGACACCCCACTGCTCATTGAGCCGATCGCGGTAGGTCCGGCCGTACCCGGTGCTCCCGCCGTAGTCGACGTCGAGATACGCGAAGCCGCGGCTGGTCCAGAACTGCACCGAAGGATCGAGCGCAAAGTTCGTTGCCGACGTCGGTCCGCCATGCGCGCGCAGCAGCAGCGGTGGCTTGCGACCGGGGGCGCTCTCGACGGCGTCGTTGCGCGGCGCGTAATACCAGGCGTGTGCCGTGGCTCCGCCGTACCCCGGGAAGGTCACGTGGCGCGGTCTCGACAGGATCGATGCATCGATGGCCACATCGGCGCTTTCCGACCCGACGATGCGGTGCTCGCCGGTGGCGAGGTTGTAGCGGACGACAGCAAGCGGTGCGTCCGGTGTTCCCGCATCGAAGAGGACGTCGTCGCCCTTTGCAGCGACGTGCAACCCAAAGGCCGTGTACGGAACGTCAATTCGTTGCAGCTCCCCCGACCCATCGAGCACGAACAACTCCCATCCGCCGTCCCGGCACGCCCAGAGCACGATGCGCCCGTCGCCGCAGAACGCGTAGGTCGAAAGTCCGAACACCCACTGCGCCGCCCCACACTCGGCCTGCATCGGCGCGAGTGCGTCGGTCGACGCCCCATCCCAGCGATACAGGTTCCACCACCCGGTTCTGTCTGACGTGAAGTGCACGACGGACTCCCGGGACCACGACGGCTGAAAGATCAACTCGGCCTGGCCGCCGGCAACCAGGCTTGGGTCGCGAGGCATCCCGTGACCGTCAAGGCTCGCAACCCAGAGCTCGCATCCGTCCCACGGCATGTTGGGCTGGTTCCAGGTGAGCCACAGCAGGCTTCTGCCATCAGGACTGACCCGGGGTGTCGAGTAGAAATCGTTGCCGGCGACGAGCGAGATGGGGTCGCCACCGCCAAGTGGGATCGCCCGCACATCGTTCACGACCAACTCGCCGCGGTGGTCCTCGACGACGCAGATGAGGCGGTCCCGCGTGGCGTCGATCTCCAAGTCGGCATAGCGAAGGCCCGGGTCGACCGGCGTCAACGGCTCCGGCGCGCCGCCCGGCGCGACGCGGTTGATGCGGCCGTCGGCGGCATTGGAGAAGTACACGGTACCGTCGTGCGCCAGCATCGCCCCGCCGCCGTACTCGTGCACCCAGGTACGAGCCGAGTTGGGCGGGGCGATGACGTCCGAGGTCACCCCGCCGTGCTCGCGCACGATCACGCAGCGGCCGTGCTCGAGAGGGCGACCCTCGATCCAGTAGGCATCACCGCCGCTGAGTTGCACATCCATCAGCCGCTTCCGCCCTGCCGCCGCGAGCTGCGCCGTGATCGGGGATGGCCAGACGGCCGACGTTGCGACGGCGTCCCTGGCGCGCAGGGTCATGCAGTGGGAACGACGACGAACTGCTCTGCGAGGCGACCAGGCTCCAGTCCGTTCGCCTTGGCGGTGGCCTCGAGCCAGCCGCGGACGCGCTCCTCGAGCGCATCCCAGTCGGTGTACTGGCTGCGGTGGCAGCGGAGCGCCGCCAGCTTGCGATCCGCGGTGTCGGTCACGTCGACGACCTTGACCTCGGGGCTCCCACCGGCGACGGCGCTCAACCAGACCTCGGCCACGGAATACGGTTCAAGCCCTTCGACCTCGAGCAGCTCAGGGTGCGCAAACGGGTTGCGCGAATCGGGATACACCGCGCACAGGGCTGCCTCGCCTGCGGCGAGGTGGTCGGGATGGCTGGCGAAGATGCGCGTGAAGTTGCGCAGCGGCGACTGCGTGATCACTCGCTGCGGCTGCTTCACGCGGATCACACGGGTGATGTCCCGGCGCAGCTCGATACTCGGGGTGAGCCGCCCGTCCGGGTATCCGAGAAACGTGAGGTCGGTCACACCGACGGCCGCAGCAGCCTCGGTCTGCTCGACCCTCCGGATGGCGGCCATCTCCTTCCGCGAGATGCTCCGGTCGGACCCGCCGGCGTCACCGTCGGTGATGATGCAGTAGGACACCGTCACGCCGGCATCGGTCCATTTCGCGGTCGTCCCCGCGTTGCCGAAGTCGCAGTCGTCGGGATGGGCCACGACGACGAGGGCGCGTTCGATTCCGTCGATCTCTGACACGCCAAGGATGGTAGCCAAAGCGGACGCCGGAGCCCCTTCGACCCGTGCGACACTCGCTGCATGCCTCCCGATCGGCCCATCCATCCGGATCTGGGCCGCCTTGCCGACCTTCTCGGCGACTGGTATGGCGAGGGCGAGGGCCGGTGGGCTGCCGGCGAGCCCTTCGGATACCACGAGTGGGTGAGCTTCGGACACAACGGCAAGCCCTTCCTCGCGTATGCGCAGCGGACCACCGCGGCGGATGACGGGCGCCCGCTCCATGCCGAGACCGGCTACTGGCGAGCGCTTGGCGACGGTGCGGTCGAGGTGGCGATGAGCCACCCGATCGGGGTGATCGAGATCGAGATCGGCCGCTGGGAGGGCAACTCGCTCAAGTTGCGCACGGCGTCGCTGGCGTGCACGCCGACCGCCAAGACCGTGACGGGGTTGCAGCGTGACTACGAGCTCGATGGAGACATCCTGAGCTACCGGCTGCGCATGGCGACCGACGGTGGCGAGCCGCGACCCCATCTCGCGGCCGCGCTGCGCCGCGTCATTCCGGCCGGTGAGCCGGCCGGGCACTGAGCCATGCGTGCAATTCCGATCCCGAGATCGCTGCACCGCCTCCTCTCCGGCCCGACCCCACCCTCGCCGCGTCCGATGCCGATTCGCGATCCCACACCGGACCCGGGGCTCTTCGGCCCGGGTTCCATCACCTGGGTCGTGATGCGCGAACCACGCCTGCTGCTGGCTGCCGGGCGTGCCCTGCTCCTCCAGGCGGCGAATCCGCTCGTCGCCCAGGGTGCGATCGAACACAGCACCTATAAGTCCGACCCGTACGGCAGGCTGGAGCGGACCGTCCGATGGGTGACGGTCGTGTGCTTTGGAACCACCCGCGAGGCTGAGCGGGTCTCGGGTGGTGTGAACCGGCTGCACCGGCCGGTGACAGGAACCCTGCCCGCGGCCAATGGCACGCGCCGTGTCCCGGGTGGCACGCGCTACTCCGCCGGGGATCCTGCCCTTCTCCGGTGGGTGCACGCCTCATTCGTCGACACCATGCTGGTTGCGCACGACGCGCTCGTGGGCGGCCTGAGCGGTGGCGAGCGCGACACCTTCGTCCGCGAGTGGGACGCGGTCGCCCGGCTCATGGGCCTGTCCCCGAGCCAATGCTGGCCCGACGCCGCAGCGCTCCGGCGGTATGTGGACAGGGAGGTGCGTCGGGGCCAGGCCCTGCCCGGGGCCGGCTCCCGCGAGGTCGCCGAGACGGTGCTCCATCCCCCGGTCGGCTCGCCACTCATGCGACCGGGCATGGATACGCTCGCCTTCATCGCGACCGGCTTGCTCCCCGCGGAGCTGCGTCGCGGCTATGGATTGAGGTGGACCCCAGCGCACGGTGCCGCATTCGCCGGGCTCACCGGGTCGTTGCGAGCTGCCACGCCGGCGATGCCCAGGCGCCTGCGTATCTCTCCGGTGTATGACCTGGCCCTGGCCCGCGCCGAGGGCCGCTGGCCGGCCTCGAGGGCAGCCTGACCGGTCTCCCCTCACTCAGCAGGGTGATTTTCACGCGAAAGATGGCCTACCCATTGGCGAATCGGTACCCTACGACCTGCGTCCTGGGGCAGAGGCACGCCCAGTGGACATTGGTCGTCACAAGGAGGCACATATGACCTTGCGAAGTTGGCGGGCGAAATCATTGCCCGCTGCAATCGGTCTCGGCGCGATCGTTCTCGCGGCCTGCGGGAGCCCCAGCACTGCGACGGGTCCCACGGTCACCAAGACCACGGCGACGTTCGCTGAAGGCCCCGGAGCTCAGCCGAACTACATCTTCCCGCTGGCGTCGCTGGCGTACTTCAGCGTCGCGAACCTCAGCCAGTTCCAGTTCCTGATGTACCGGCCGCTGTACTGGTTCGGCACCAACGGCCAGGTTCAGCTCAACAGCAGCCTCAGCCTCGCCGACCCGCCCGTGTATTCCTCGGACGGCAAATCGGTGACCGTCACCCTGAAGGGCTGGAAGTGGTCGGACGGAACCCAGATCACCGCCCGCGACGTCCAGTTCTGGCAGAACATGGTCACCGCCAACGCGGCCAACTGGGCAGGCTCCTCGCCGGGCGAGTATCCCCAGAACGTCACCAGCACGACGATCAGCCCCACCAACCCGCTCCAGATCACCTTCAACCTCACCCAGGCCTACGGCTCGTACTGGTTCACCTACAACGAGCTGAGCCAGATCACGCCCCTTCCCCAGCACGTATGGGACAAGGAGTTGGCAACTGGCGCGGTCGGAAACTACGACCAGACCACGGCGGGCGCTGTTGCGGTCTACAAGTTCCTCGACTCGCAGTCCAAGTCCATCTCGACCTACGACACCAACCCTCTCTGGCAGGTCGTGTCGGGTCCGTGGAAGCTCAAGTCGATGGACACCGCGGGCAATATCTCGATGGTGCCGAACCCCGGCTATGGCGGACCGGTCAAGCCGACTCTGACCCAGTTCAACGAGGTGCCCTTCACCAAGGACACCGCGGAGTTCGATCAGCTCAAGGCGGCGACCTCGGTCAGCAACACCACGATTGACTGGGGCTACATCCCCGACGCAGACGTGCTGCAGAGAGCCACGTTGAGCAACATCTACGACTTCTCAACCTGGGCGGGCTGGCAGATCACCTACTTCCCAGAGAACTTCACCAACCCGACCAGCGGGCCGATCTTCAGCCAGCTCTACTTCAGACAGGCGATGCAGTACCTGGTCGACCAGAACACCTTCATCAGCAAGGCGTTCTTCGGGTATGGCTACCCGACCTACGGCCCGGTGCCGACCAAGCCGTCCTCGAACTTCGTCGATTCGTTCGAGCGGAACAATCCATACCCGTATAGCCCGAGCAAGGCCGTGTCGCTGCTCCAGGCCAACGGCTGGACGGTCAACGCCGGCGGAGTGAGCACCTGCACGAGCCCGGGCACCGGCACCGGGCAGTGCGGCGCAGGCGTCCCCATGGGAGCCAAGGCCTCGTTCAGCCTCCAGTACGTGAGTGGAACGCCCGCTCTGGACCAGGAGATGGCGCAGTTCAAGACGGACTACGCCCTGGCAGGCATCGCGATCAACCTCTCCACCGCACCATTCAACACGGTCATCGGCAATGCAACCCCCTGCAAGGCCGGCCAGGCATGCACCTGGGACATGGAGTTCTGGGGCGGTGGTTGGATCTACGCTCCTGACTACGAGCCCACCGGCGACGAGCTGTGGTCGTGCACCGGGACCGGCGCCAACGTGCAGTACGCGGGCTCGGACTCCGGCGGCTACTGCGACCCGCAGGCGCAGAGCCTGATCGTCAACACCGAGACGAGCAGCGCCATCTCGGCCATGTACGCCTACGAGGACTACCTCACCAAGCAGCTGCCAGTCATCTGGATGCCCGTCAACTACGCGCAGCTGAATATGATCAACAAGAATCTGAAGGGCACCCAGCCGCTGGATCCGCTCCTCCAGATCTACCCGGAGAACTGGCGCTGGTCCTGAGCCAGGGCGCCAGGTAACCTTCACCGCATCAATCAGGGGATGCCGGCAAGTGCCGGCATCCCCTCGTCCGTTCCGCTAATCTTTTGCCAAATGGGCGTCAGGGCGAGGTAGGAAGGAGCAAATGCTCGGCTACATCATCCGGCGGGTGCTTCAGGCAATCCTGATCACGATCGGCGTGACGCTGATCGTCTTCATCCTCCTGCACGTGATCCCCGGTGGCGGCGTGGCCCGGAATATCCTGGGGCCGCGAGCCAGCCAGGCCCAGATCGATGCGTTCAACCACGACAACGGCCTCGACCAGCCCCTTCCCCTTCAGTACCTGACCTACCTCTGGCAGCTGGCCCACGGGAACTTCGGCTTCTCGTACAAGCTCAATCAGACGGTCGCCTCGATCCTCCTCCAGTACCTCCCCAAGACGCTGCTCCTCCTGGGCCTGTCCTACGTCGTCGCGATCGTGATCGCGATCCCGCTCGGGATCTACCAGGCCGTCCGGCGCAACAAGGTCGACGACTACATCTTCACCGGCGCCTCGTTCGTCCTCTACTCGATGCCGGTGTTCTGGCTCGGCATCATCCTCATCGTCCTCTTCAGCTTCGTGCTCCACTGGTTTCCAGCGGAAGGGCCTCAGGGCGCCTTCGTCACCGATGACCTCAACCAGCTGAGCTCACTGATCCTGCCGGTGGCGACGCTCTCGCTGGTGACCATCGCCTCATTCAGCCGATACATGCGCTCATCGACGCTGGAGAACATGGTCCAGGACTACACGCGAACAGCACGAGCCAAGGGAGCGTCGAATTCGCGAGTGCTGTTTGTTCACGTGCTGCGCAACGCCATGATCCCGATCCTCACGCTGATCGGGCTTTCAGTCGGCTACGTCTTCAGCGGTGCGCTGATCACCGAAGCGCTCTTCAACTACCCGGGAATCGGCTACATCTTCTGGAACGCGACGTTGACAACTGACTATCCGATCATCCTCGGCGTGATCGTCGTGACCGGCTTCGCGACCGTCCTCGGTTCGCTCATGGCCGACGTCATGTACGCGATCGCCGATCCGCGCGTGAGGTACCGCCGAACATGAGCACGTTGGATCAACCGCAAAGCATCTCTTTCCCGGTTCCTGGAGGGGCAACCCAGGAGAAACCGGCCGAGGTCCAGGACATCGTCCCAGCCTTCGAGGCTCAGGGCGTCTGGCGGTTGGCATTCAACGTCTTCATCCAGAATCGCCTCGCCGTGGTCGGCGTCGGGATCGTCGTGTTCATGGTCCTGTTCTGCTTTGTGGGGCCGCTCTTCTACCACACCAATCAAAACGACACCAACCTGGCGAACGAGTTCCTGGCGCCGTCGTCGGCGCACTTGCTCGGTACCGATCAGGACGGCTTCGACATCATCGGGCGCCTGATGATCGGCGGTCAGACGTCACTCGAGATCGGCATCGCCGCCGCCCTCATCGCCACGGTGTTCGGTGTCCTCTGGGGCGCCGTGGCAGGCTTCTTCGGCGGCTGGGTGGACAACCTGCTGATGCGCTTCGTCGACATCATGCTCGCGATCCCCGCGCTGTTTCTCCTCCTGTTCCTCGCCGTCGCCTTCCCGCGCAATGTGCTGACGCTGATCCTCGTGGTCTCGGTCACCGCGTGGCTCATCCCGGCTCGTCTCGTGCGTGCCGAGGCACTCACGCTGCGGACCCGCGAGTACGTCCAGGCGGTCACCATGATGGGCGGGGGCGGCTTGCGGATCGTGCTCCGCCACATCATTCCGAACTCCGTCGGGACCATCATGGTCAACGCGACATTCCAGGTCGCCGATGCGATCCTCCTCGTCGCCGCGGTCAACTATCTCGGTCTCGGGATTGCCCCGCCCGCGACCAACTGGGGCGCGATGCTCTCCGACGGCACCACGTATATCGCCAACGGGTGGTGGTGGTTGATCTATCCCGCGGGGCTCGCCATCGTGCTGACGGTGGTCGCGTTCAACTTCATCGGCGATGCGCTGCGCGATGCGCTCGAGGTTCGGCTCCAGAAGCGCTGACGCGCATCGAGCCCGGAAGCCGGCTCGGGTTGCTGAGTTCCGCACTCTCGTCCGGGGCCTGTCGGAGCGGGGTCCCCTCGCCGCTCAGCTGCCCGGTCTGACTCCCCATCGCATGGGGTTCTGGGGACGTCTTGCGCGGCGCCGGTCAGCAGAGCGGCGCTGCCCCCCGCTCCGCCACCCGGACGGCTCCGCGGGTTTGGCCCGCGCCGGACTACACGCTCGGCAGCTTCGTCGCGTCCCTCGCTTGAGCAAGAAGGGGGCTAGGCCGCCAACTCCATGGGCGCGCGTAAGGGGAAATGGCAGGCCGCCATGTGGTGCTCGCCAAAGGCTCTGAGGGGGGGCTCCTCCTCGGCGCAGAGTTGTTGGGCGCGTGGGCAGCGGGTGCGGAATCGGCAGCCTGACGGTGGGTTGATGGCTGAGGGAATCTCGCCCTTGGGCGCGTCCATGTCCTTGGTGCGCTCGATGTCCGGGTCGGGAATCGGGATCGCGCTGACCAGTCCCTTGGTGTACGGGTGGGCGGGCTCCGAGTAGAGCTCGGCGCCGGACCCGATCTCGACCATCTTGCCGAGGTACATGACGCCGATCCGGTCGGACATGTATTTCACGACGGAGAGGTCGTGGGAGATGATCACGTAGGTGAGCCCGTACTTCTCCTGCAGGGCGTTCATCATGTTGAGAATCTGCGAACGGATGGAGACGTCCAGGGCCGACACCGGCTCGTCGGCGACGATCAGATTCGGGTTCAGGGCAAGCGCTCTCGCGAGTCCGATGCGCTGACGCTGGCCGCCGCTGAACTCGTGGGGATACCGGTCGAGCGCACCGCGCGCAAGGCCGACATCATTGAGCAGCTCAGCGCAACGCTCGACCTGCTGCGCCTTGTTCCCGATGCCCTGGATTGCCAGGGGTTCACGAAGGATGGTGACGACGCGCATGCGCGGGTCCAATGACGCATACGGGTCCTGGAACATCATCTGCATGTCACGGCGCTTGGTGCGCAGCTTGCCGCGTCCCATCTTGGCGATGTCCTCGCCGTTGATGACTATGGAACCGGAGGTGGGCGGCTCGAGCGCGACGATCATGCGGCCGGTTGTGGTCTTGCCACATCCCGACTCGCCGACGAGACCGAACGTCTCGCCAGGGAGCACCTCGAACGACACATCAGAGACCGCATGCACCGCGCCGACCTGCCGCTGCAGAACCGCGCCCTTGGTGACCGGAAACTCCTTGACGAGATTCCTGACCACGAGAAACGGCTTGCGGCCGTTGGAGGAAACGGGCGTCGCGGTCGGAGTCGCGGGCGTGACGGTCATCTGGCCGGAACGGTCTGCGCAACGACGGGGCTGTCAACGCCGGCAGGGTGATGGCATGCGTAGTAATGCCCCGGCTCGTGCTCGATGAGCAACGGCTCCTCGGTGTGGCAGATGGCCGTGTCGTACCTGCAGCGCGCGGCGAAGCGGCACGCGGGCGGAGGAGCCGTGAGGTCCGGCGGCAGACCCGGAATGCTGTACAGCCCGGTCGCGGCGTCCTGGTCGAGCCTCGGAATCGCCTCGACGAGTGCCTCCGTATACCGATGACGCATTCCCTTGAAGAGCCTGCGCGTCTCGGATGTCTCGACGATCTTCCCCGCGTACATCACGGCGACACGGTCCGCGCGACCGGCGATGACGCCCATGTCGTGGGTGATCAGGAGCACCGCCATGTGCAGGCGCCGGCGCAGGTCGTCGAGCAGGTCGAGGATCTGCGCCTGGATGGTGACGTCGAGCGCCGTTGTCGGCTCGTCGGCGATGAGCAGCTTCGGGTCACACACCAATGCCATGGCGATCATCACGCGCTGGCGGAGACCGCCGGACAGCATGTGGGGGTAGTCACTGAGACGCTCTCGCGGGCGGGGCATTCCAACCAGGCCGAGAACTTCGGCGCAGCGCTCGCGGGTCTCGTCGTCGCTGGTATCCCGGTGGATGTGCAGTACCTCGCCGATCTGGTCACCGATCGTCATCGTCGGGTTGAGCGACGTCATCGGGTCCTGGAAGATCACGGCGACCTCGTTGCCTCGGATGTCACGCATCGCCTTCTCGTCCAGTGGCACGACATCGCGGCCGTTGAGCTTGATGCTCCCGGAGACGATGCTGCCGCCCGACGGCAGCAGTTTCATGATCGACATCCCTGTGATGCTCTTGCCGCATCCGGATTCGCCCACCAGCCCCAACGTTTCACCGGGGGCGATGTGCAGGGAGATGCCGTCCACCGCGCGCACCGTTGTTCGTGACAGCCGGATATAGGTCTTCAGGCCCTCTATCTCGAGAACGTTGGTCGCGTTATCCATGGCGAACTGAGCAATACCTCCTCACGCCGCAGTGTATCAGCGCCACAGTGCCGGTTTGGGTATTGTCGAGCGGCTGCGGATTGGCTAGGCTCCTCGCAGTGAAGGTGATGGAGGGCGACCCGGGCACACAGGTCGAGGAGGACACATTCGCCGGCGTCCGCGGCCTCCGCATCCACGTCAGGACCTGGCTCCCCGCAGGCGCGCCAACCGGGGTGGTGGTCGTCGCGCACGGGTTCGCAGAACATGCCGGCAGGTACGCGACCCTGGCGGAACGGCTGGTCGCGGATGGGCTCGCCGTTCGCGCCGCCGATCATCGCGGTCATGGGCTGAGCGAGGGCAAGCGCACCAGTGTCGTGCGCTTCCGTGACTACGTCGACGACCTGAACAGTGTGATTGCGCAGGCACGGGCTCGCTGGCCGTCTGAGCCCCTCGTCCTGCTCGGGCACAGCATGGGCGGCCTGATCGCCCTCGATCTCGCGGTGCGGTCCAGCGACGCACTCGACGGCCTCATCGTCTCGGCACCTGCAGCGTGTCCCCGCGACGTGTCGAGGTTGAAGCTCGCCATCGGACGAGCTCTGTCCCGCGTTGCGCCGGACACGGGTGTTCTGCGGCTTCCGCTCGACCGGATCAGCCGAGATCCCGCGGTGGTCGACGCCTACAACCACGACCCGCTCGTGTTCCGCGCACCGATGCGCGCGCGGCTTGGTGCGGAGATGCTCGATGCGATGGACCGTGTCGACGCCGGGCTGCCGTCGCTGAAGGTCCCGCTGCTGGTGATGCAGGGAACCGCCGACGGTCTGGTGGATCCGGGATGTGGACCGCACGTCTACGAGCGCGCGGGCTCGAAGGACAAGACCCTGAAGATGTATGACGGGCTCTGGCACGAGATCTTCAACGAGCCCGAGCGGGATCACGTGCTCGGCGATCTGATCGCTTGGTTGCGGACGCGTCTCGCCGCATCACGCGGCTGACAGCTAGAGTTCGTTGAGCGATGCGTGACGTGTGGGCCGTCAAACCGGGATCCAAGGTCGACATCTCGACACTCGACCCGGCGGACACGCGTGCGCTGAAGGGCGGGCACAGAGAAGCCGACGCAGCACTCAACGCTGACAGGGCTGCGCTGATCGAATGGCAGACGCGCCTGTGGGCCGAGAGCAAGCGCTCGTTGCTGCTGATCGTCCAGGGCACCGATGCATCCGGAAAGGACGGCACGATTGCCCATGTGTTCAGCGGTGTCAACCCGCAGGGCACCCGCGTCACCGCATTCAAAGTGCCCACCGCGGAAGAGCTCGCGCACGACTTCCTCTGGCGCGTTCATCGAGCGGCGCCGCGTGCAGGAGAGATCGGCATCTTCAATCGGTCCCAGTACGAGGACGTCCTGGTGGCACGCGTGCGCAAGCTCGTCCCGAAGCATGTATGGAAGCAGCGCTACGACGACATCAATGCCTTCGAGTCGCTGCTCAGCGAAGGCGGCACGACGATCATCAAGTGCTGCCTGCTCATCTCCAAGGACGAGCAGCGCCGGAGGTTTGAAGAGCGCCTCAAAGATCCCCAGAAACGCTGGAAGTTTCAGCGCGGTGACCTCGAGGATCGAGCCCTCTGGAATCAGTACCAGACCGCATATTCCGAAGCGATCGAACGAACGTCAACGAAAGCGGCCCCGTGGTACGTGATTCCGGCGGATCTCAAGTGGTATCGCAACTGGGCGGTGAGCCGGCTCCTCATCGAAACGCTCAGCGAGATGGATCCGAAATACCCCGATCCGACCGACCTCGCAGGGCTGACGATAACTTGATCCGCTGCAGCTGACCGGTTGCGTCACGCGGGCCGATGGGCGATCCATACCATGTGGCATCCGGTGCTCGCCGGCGAATCCGTCGCGGCCGGGATGACGCGGTCGAGCCGGAAACCAAGCCTTCGCGGAACGCCCGCACTCGCGATGTTGGCTTGGTCGCAATGGATTTCGACCCGATGCACGCCGGGAAGCGCGAATGCGGCATCGGTGAGCAGACGCGATGCGGCCGTGGCGATGCCACGACGCCGATATCCGGCGTGAATCCAGTAGCCGATCTCCAGCGCTTCCGGACCGATGCGGGGCATCAGGCCACATCCGCCCACGAAGAGACCGGAATCGCGCAGCGTGATCGCGTAGTTGGCGGCTGCGTCGCCGCCGAATTGCGCCACGGAGGGCCCGAGAAATGCCATGACCGACGCGTCCGTCGGTGCTGTCTGCGCCCAGGGCATCCATTGCCGGAGGCTGTCAAGGCTCGCCGCGATTGCGTCCTTGAGGGCTGCGCCGTCGGTGAATCGGTAACGGCGCAGCACCACCGTGTCACCGCGCAACGCTTCGGGAGGGTGGAACTGCATACGAGAGATTCTCTCGTTCCAGCCGCACGTGGCGACCCCGATCGGATTCGAACCGACGATCTCCACCTTGACAGGGTGGCGTGTTAGGCCAGGCTACACCACGGGGCCGCGAAGCACCCGATCATAGCAACCATGCCTCGCCGCCCCATGCGCCCCAACGAGATCTCGTCCGGAGGCGTGGTGGTGCGACGATGCATCGACGGCTATGAGATCTGCCTTGTGAGCGATGGCAAGTACTGGGGGTTCCCCAAGGGCCACGTCGAGCCTGGAGAAACGCCGGAGGCAGCGGCGCTGCGCGAGGTCTCCGAGGAGACGGGCATCCCCATCCAATTGCTGGCTATCCGTTCCCCACTGCCCGCGACCGAGTATGTGTACCGGCGGCCGAACCACGGTCCCCTGGTCTTCAAACGCGTCCATCACTTCATCGTCGAGGCGCCCGCCGACGCGGAGCTGAACCCCGATCCCGCTGAGATCGCTGAGGCCGTATGGCTTGGGTTCGATGCGGCGAGAGCCCGGGTCAGCTTCAAGAGCAGCGTCGAGATCCTCGATGCGGCGCGGAGCGCCCTCGAGCCGGAGCCCCCGGAAGGGACGCGTTCGAGCGCGCCGTAGAATCGGGCCGAATGCAATTGTTCGACACCGCTCGCCGGGAGGTGGTGCCCTTCGAGCCGCTGGGCGGACGGGTCGGCATCTACGTCTGCGGCATCACGCCCTACAACTCGGCGCACCTCGGCCACGCCTTCGTCTACCACGTCTTCGACGTCCTGCATCGCCGGTTTCGTGCGGCGGGCATTGGCGTGCGGAGCGTCCGCAACATCACCGATGTCGACGACGACATCCTTCGGGTCGCACGTGAGCGGGGCATGGACTTCCGAGAGCTCGCCACCGAGCAGGTGCGGATGTTTGACCACGACATGGCTGCGATCGGCCTCCTCCCCGTTGACGCAGCGCCGCGCGCAACCGAACACGTGGAGGAGATGGTCGAATGGATCGCAAGGCTCGTCGAGGGCGGTTACGCGTATGCCGTCGACGGCTGGGTCTTCTTCGAGTCGGGCGTCTACCCCGACTACGGACGGCTCAGTCACCTGGACCACGCGACCATGACTGCGCTGAGCCGGGAGCGCGGCGGAGACCCCGACGACCCACGCAAACGCCATCCCCTTGACTTCGTGCTCTGGCAGTCGTCGGCCCCGTCCGAGCCGAGCTGGCCGAGCCCATGGGGCCCCGGCCGCCCGGGCTGGCACATCGAGTGCACCGTGATGGCCACCGGCACGCTGGGACACCCCATCGACATCCACGGCGGGGGTGAGGACCTGATCTATCCGCACCACGAGTCGGAGATCGCCCAGGCCGAGGCGGGCGGGGTGGCGCCGTACGTGCGCCAGTGGACCCACGTGGCCATGGTCAACCTCGACGGCGTGAAGATGAGCAAGTCGCTGGGCAACCTCGTCTTCGTGCGCGACCTGCTCGGCCGCGTCCCTGGCCCCGCGGTGCGCCTCTTGCTCGCAGCGCATCACTACCGGCAGTCCTGGTCCTACAAGGACAGCGAGGTCGATACCGCGGCAGCGCGGTACCGTCGGTACCTGGCCGCGATGCAGGGTGGTGGCGCGCTCAGCCACGAGGCAGCGGAGGAGCACGAGCGCCGATTCTTCGAACGCCTCGACGACGACCTCGACACTCCCGGGGCGCTCAAGGAGCTCGACGCCATCGCGGACGAGCTCTCGGGCGACGGCGCCGCGGCCGCACCTGGTCCGGAGGGCCAGCAGCAACTCGGAAGGTTGCTGGGAGTCCTCGGCGCCGAGACCGAGGCAGTTCCTGTTTGAGGGGTCAGCGGCCCCAGGGCGCGCGGTCGCCGCGAGCCCGGAAACGCAGCACTGCCGACGAGATGTTCTCCTCGAGGAACCGGTAGAAGAGCTGGCGCTGCGAAATGTCGATCGCAGCCTCGACCTCCTGGCCCTCGCGACGCCGTGCGATCCACGGCGGGACGCCGTCCGCGACCATCTCGGTACCGACGCGGACGTGCACCAGCGAGTCGTTGTCCTCGCTCACGTGCACGGTGACCTTGAGGATGAGGCCCGTGTGTTCGACGATCCGCCAGCTCCGTTCCCAGCGAGCCTTGCGAGCCGGGTCATGAGCAAGACGGACGGATTCGTCGACGATGACGCTCTCGCCGCTTCGGGCTGCGCGGCCGAGGAGGCGCCGGATGCTCTGATCGAGATCGCGAGCGATCCAGTTGACGAGCGAGGGGGCGCGATCATTGAGGTCAGGAAAGCCGTTCGGATCCTTGGCCAGCTCGCCGATGGCCTGCACGGTGCCGGCATGACGGCGGCAGTAGCTGATCCCCGAGAACGCCACGCTGTGCGCCGGGCAGAACGACGCCGTACACGGCCGCCCGCGCCGGTCGCGGTACGCGCAGAGCTGGGCATTGCTGTTGGTGCATCCGCGCAGGCCGCAGGGTCGGGCCGTGGAAACGGAAATGCCATTGCCGGTGTTGTGCGGGCTGGGCTGGTACACGGTGGTCATCGGCGGAACTCCACGCGACGATCCTACCCCCCGCTTGCCGCCCTCACCGGTGACGGAGCTGTTGCGACCTGTCGATCCAGTGCGACGGCCAGACGGCGAATCGATCCCATCAGCTCCGCGAACGCCGCCGGCGTCAGCGACTGGGCGCCGTCGCTCAAGGCCCGCTCTGGATCGGGATGCACCTCGATCATCAGGCCGTCGGCGCCTGCCGCGAACGCTGCCCGTGCCATCGGGGGGACGAGAGGGCGGTGGCCCGTGGCATGGGAGGGATCGACGATAACCGGCAGGTGGGAGAGCGACTTCACCACGGGCACGGCGCTCAGGTCGAGGGTGTTGCGCGTCGCCGCCTCGAACGTGCGGATGCCGCGCTCGCACAGCACCACGTTGGGGTTGCCGTGGGCGACCACATACTCGGCGGCGAGCAGCCATTCCTCGATGGTGTTGCTCAGTCCTCGCTTGAGCAGGACCGGCCGGCGCGCGCCTCCCACCGCCTCGAGCAATGCGAAGTTCTGCGCGTTCCGCGTCCCCACCTGCAGCATGTCCGCATATTCAGAGACGAGGTCGACGTCCGCCGGCGTCAGCACCTCGGTCACCACCGGCAGCCCCGTCGCCTCACGAGCATCGGCGAGATGGCGCAGGCCGTCCAACCCGAGCCCCCGAAATGAGTACGGGGACGACCGCGGCTTGAAGGCGCCACCGCGGAACATCGTCGCGCCCGCGTCGGCGACGTCGCGCGCTGTCGCAAGCACCTGATCGCGGCTCTCGACGGCACATGGACCCGCGATGACGACCAGTGACCCGTCGCCGAACCGTACGCCGGAGGCATCGACCACCGTCGCCTCGGGGTGCCACTCGCGGGTGACCTGCTTGTAAGGCTTGCTCACAGGGATCGCGTCGACGACACCGGGAAGATCGCAGATGGCGTCCCGTATCGATCCCGGATTGCTGCCGAGGACGCCGATCGCGAGACGATCCGCGCCGGGCAGCTCGATCGGCTCGAAGCCACGTTCACGCACGTGCTTGATGACATTGGCAACCTGCTGGGGCGTTGCCTGCACGTTCATGACGATCAGCATCGCCTGATCCTACGAGAACCAGGGCTCACCCCCACGTCCAGGCGTTCAGGATTCCCTGCAAGCCGGCGCCGTCCAGGCTGAACGTGGCCTGGGGCGCGGTGAGAGCAATCTCGTAGGTGTTGCCCGCCTGATTCACCACCATGATCTCGTGCTCCAGCGCGACGCCGCCCGGAGTTCCGCTCGCAGGAACACCGCTGACAAAGGTCACGAGCACGCCGGAAACACCATCGATGTCGACGGGCTCAGGCTGGCTGACGCTCGTCGAGCCGGCCGGTATCACGCTGGTCAGATACTGCGACAGCTGATCGTCGGCAACCGGCGTCGGCGCCGTCCTGGCAACCACGAGGCCGTGATCCGGTGCGGTCAGGATCATGAGCACGGTGCCGGCGCCGCTCGCCGCGGTGACGGCGCTCTGATTCGTGGTCTCGTCCTGCCACCCCGGAGGGATGTTGGTGCGAAATCCCGTTCCGGCAAACGGCGACGGTGCCACCGTGGGAGTCGATCCCGCCGATGTGCTCGAGCTCGGGGTCACGGTTGGCGTGCTCCCAGCGCACGCGCTCACCAGCAGCATCGCAGCGCATGCGCCCACCGTCAGGGCGTGCATGGAGGCGGAGGGCAAGGTCACGTCTCCGAGGATAGCCGAGCGATCCCGCCTGAGCAGGTGCCGATGCGAGGAGAATCCCACGCATGGCAACGAGCTCCGCCCTCCGTGTCACGCGGCTCGGACCTGCGCACGCACATCAGCTCACCTCGCTCATCGACCGCGAGCCGGTCACGAACGTCTACCTGCGCAGCGAGCTGCGGCTTGGTTTCGAGGCCGGCGACTGGTGGGGCGCATTCGACGACGGCGCGCTGACCTCCGTGGTGCTCGGCTGGTCGCTGGTGGTGCCGTACATCCCGGATCCCGGCGCCGCACCGGCGCTCGCGCAGGCGCTCACCAGCAGCGCGCAGCCGCGCATGGTCGTCGGCCACAGGTCATCCGTCATGGCTCTGCACAACGCGTTTCGACCGCCTCGTCCGGCGCGCGAACTGCGCGATCCCCAGCCGCTCATGGTCCTTGATCGCGGCGATCTCAACGGCACGCCCTCTGAAGAGGTCCGTCTCTCCACACCGAGCGACCTCGAGGCGCTCATCGTCGCAGCGGCGCGGATGCACCGTGAGGAGATGGGCGTCGACCCGCTCGTGGTCGATGCGCCGGCGTGGCGGATGCGCATGCTCAGCCTGATTGATCGACGCTGGAGCTGGATCTGGATGCGCGATCACGAGGTGCTGTTCAAGGCCGAGCTGTCGGCATGGACGCCCGACGTGGTGCAGATTCAGGGCGTCTACACCGCTCCGAAGTATCGTGGCCAGGGAGTCGCACGCGCGGGCCTCGCCGCGGTGTGCACGCACGTCTTCAAGGACGTGCCGCGCTGCAGCCTCTACGTCAATGAGTACAACGTGATCGCGCAGCGCGTGTACCAGCGGCTGGGATTCACATCCACGGACGTGTTCGCCACAGTGATGTACTAAGCGGTAGAGCATCCATGATCGAGACACGCGCCGACGTCACACTGCCCGTCACCCCCGAAGAAGCCTTCGCGGTGGTGGCGGACATCGAGCATGCTGACTGGCTTCCAGCCATCCGCCGGCTTCGACACATCGGGGGGCCGTCCGGCGGGGTTGGTGCGCGGTACGAGGTCGAGGCGGGGCTCGTGGGCCGCCACCTGCGCGGGGTGCTCGTCTGCACCGAGCTGACGCCGCCGATACGGATGGTGCTGACCCTCGAGGAGGGTTTGGATCTGACCCTCGAGGTCACCATCCGCAAGGTGACAGGCGGCTGTTCGGTGGTGATGGCGGCGCGATACTCGGTGAGCGGCCGCCCGTTTGCGGGTGCGGTCGAGCTCGCCTCTCAGGGCGCCGCGCGACGCGAGACCGCCCGTGCCTGCGAGCAGCTGGCGGCACGGTTTGGTCGCAAGAGCGGTAGCGTCGAGAGCGCCGCACGGTGATCGAATGACCAAGAGCGAGCTGACCGACGTCGAGATCCTGGACACCAAGGTGCGCACGCTGCCGCCGCTGACCGAGGCGGCCACCGCGGCGCTCCTCGCCGAGGTCCGGGTCAACGGCCGTGGCCCGGCGCTCGATGAGCTGGTCGAGCATCAGCTCGCGGCCATCATCGCGCTCGCAGAGGCCCGGCGTGGCCAGGGCGTCGAGGTCGGCGACCTGACCCAGGAGGGGACGATTGCCGGCGTGGTCGCGGTCATGGAGTATGCCGGGCAGGGTGGTCCCGCCTCGGGGCTGGAGCGATTCGTCAGCCGCCTGGTCGCGTCCCATATGGACGACACCGTCGAGCTCGCTGCGATCGAGCGCGCGAGTGACGAGGCGTTCGTCCGCGACACCGAGATCTATGAGGCTGCGGAGATCCGCGCTCGTCACGAATTCGGCCGCACCCCGACGGTGCTCGAGCTCGCCGCGGAGCTGGGTTGGCCCGAAGAGCGCGTGGCCATCGTCGGCACGATCCTCAATGAGGCGAGAGCCCGCTACGACAGCGAGCTCGTCGAATACCTGGACGACGTCGACGAGGAGGAGTAGGCGCCGGCGGCGTCAGCTACTGGCCGGCGAAGCCTGCTTCTGGGCGTCGATCGGACGCTGACTCAACGGCGGAGATCGTCGCCACGCCAGTCGAGGTCGTGCAATCCGTCGCCGGCCCCGCGACGAATTGCGCCCTGTCCGAAACGTTCGCGCAGGCGGTCGAGCGTGTGATCGATGCGGTCATTCGCGGGCCGGTCGAAGAGGTCCAGCTGGGGCGCCTCGGCGAGCCCGCTGACACCGACGCCGAGCAGGCGGACAGCGTCACCGGACCAGGCAGCATCGAGCAATGCGAGCGCCGCGTCGCGGACGGTGGTGTCGGTCGCCGTCGACGACGCCAGCGTCTCCTGCCGGGTGATCGTCGTGAAGTCCGAGTAGCGGAGCTTCAGCGTCACCGTTCGCGCGGTCCAGCCGCCCGTTCGCAGGCGCGCCCCGACGTCTCCGGCGAGCTCGGCGACGCGGACGTGCAGGGCGTCACGCTGCGCGACGTCTCGCGCGAACGTCTCTTCGCGAGACACGCTCCGAGGAGCCCCCGGGACGCTGACCGGCGCGCTGTCGATTCCCTGTGCTCGTTCCCACAGCGAGCCACCGGACGCGCGCCCGACCCGGCGCTGCACCGTGTCGACCGGAAGGGCCGCGAGCTGCCCGAGCGTGGAGATTCCCAAGCCGCTCAACGCCCGTTCGGCGGCCGGGCCGAGGCCGGGCAATCGCCGGAGCGGCAGCGGCGCCAGAAAGGCAGCCTCGTCGCCGGGTTCCACGACCACGAACCCGCGTGGCTTGCGAAGGTCGGACGCAATCTTGGCAACGGTCTTGCAGGTCGCCACTCCGAAGGACGCGTGGAGCCCGCTGGTGGCCAGGATCCGGTCGCGGATCTCCGCGGCAATGTGTTCTCCGGTGCCGAACCGGCGGGTGGAACCGGTCACGTCGAGGAACGCCTCATCGAGGGAGAGCGGCTCGATCACCGGGGTGTAGTCGCGAGCGATGTCGAACACGGTTTTGGAAGCGTCGCGGTAGGCGCGGAAGTCGACCGGTACCACGATGGCCTGGGGGCAGATCCGGAGCGCGGTGCGGAGCGGCATCGCCGAGTGGACTCCGAACACTCGCGCTTCATAGGACGCGGCGCTGACCACGCCGCGGTTCAGCTGCGCGGTTCCATCGCCCGACGGCGCTCCGCCGACGATGACCGGGCGCCCGCGCAACTCCGGCCGGCGCAACTGTTCGACCGAGGCGTAGAACGCGTCCAAGTCGAGGTGAATGATCGCGCGGTGCGTCACGAGCGCACGCCACACGGCCCCGCGTCAGTTGCCCGTGTGCTGCCTCCACTCATCGATGTCCGCCTCACGCACATAGCCTGCGCGAATCATCAGCTCCATGTACGGAACGGCGAGATGCGGTGCAGCTCGACGCAGCACCCACGGCGGCGGGTTGTCCTTGTTCTTGTTGACGCTCTGATAGAAGTAGATCTGATTCAGATCGCACAGAAGGGCAAGCCTGTGTAAGGAAATCCCCCTCTCCGCGCACCGTTCTTTGATGTATTCCTTGAACTCCACGCTCAGACGAAGTATATGCCCATGTTCCGAAGCGCACCCGTCAATTCGCTAAGCGCCGCAATCACCGCATCGGCATCGCCGGATCCGCGTTCACCATTCCTGCGGAGCAGCACCGCGCGCATGCCGGCTGCGTGCGCGCCGGCGATGTCGGCGGTCTCACTGTCGCCGACCATGACGGTGTTGGCGGCGTCCGTCCCGAGAGCCTCCATCGCCGCGTCGAAGATGTGGGGCGAGGGCTTGCGCCATCCGACCTCCGCGGAGAAGGTGATCGAGTTGAGGTGGCCGGCGAGCCCGACAAAGGCGAGCTGTGCGTGGAGCGACGCAACCCGGTAGGGCGCGTTCGAACACAGGCCGACGCGAAGTCCCCGGCCGCGCAGGGCATCGAGGAGCGGAATCGCCTCCGGGTCGAGACGCGCGCCGTGCCACCAGGCCTCCTGTTCGATCCGCAGCAGCTCATCGAGAAGGGCCGTATCGATGCTGACTCCGGCCGCCGTGTAGGCGCGGAGCGACGCGGCCGCAGGGTCCATCTCCTCGAGGGCTCCGCCGCGCTGATACTCGGCGACCTCACGCTCCACGCGGTCGAGGACTCCACGAAGCGTTGTCGGTGACGGGGCCCCCTGGCCTGATGCCATCAGCACCTCGAGGATCCGGTGCTCGGCCTCGGCGAGCGCGGCAACGGGACGCGAGAATTCGACCAGGGTTTCGCCGTAGTCGAAGAGGATGCCGCCCAAAGGGCGTGGTGGCTCTTCCGCGGCGCGGGTCACCCGGGAGCGACACCTCCGGCGCCGCCACCGCCGCCACGCCCGCCCCTGCCGCGGTGCTTGCGACCCCCTTGCCAGCGCCGCTTGGGGCGTTTGCCGGTGCTCCGCGGTACAGGCGACAGTTTCTCCAGGTACGCCTCGCCGGGGCTCGGCTCCTTGGGGCGACCGGCACGGGCACCGGGTGCCGAGGCAACCCGAGCCTCGTATTCGGCGAGCACGGCCTCGAGCGGTCGTTTGTCACTCGCCGGCGGCGCGGCCGTTTCCGCCCACGGCTGGGACTTGGGACTTGCCTCGGCAGCGAGCATGTCGCCGCCGGGTATCTCGGGGACGGCATCGAGCACGGATTCAATGGCCCTCGCGATGAGACGGTCGGCCTCGACGGGGTCGTGAAGCGGTCGATCAGCCGGCATCGCGGTTGACACTCCAGCCGGCGAGCCCCAGGCCCGCGATTGTCTTGACGTCCACCTCGCCACGGTGGACCAGCTCTTCAACGCCCGCCCGATCGAATCGCCGGACGTCCATTCGTTCATCGGCATCACGATTCGTCGGCCCCTCAGTGAGGTCGACGGCCATGAAGAAATGCATCACCTCCGTTGAGTAGCCCGGAGTCAGTGGTGCCGAGGCCAGCGGGGTGATCTGCGCGGTGCGCAGCCCGGTCTCCTCGGCGAGCTCACGCTCGGCGGTGCGAGCCGGTGCCTCGCCGGCATCGCGCGTGCCAGCAGGCAATTCCCACAGCGCGCGACCGATGGCGTGGCGCCACTGGCGCACCAGTACCACCTTCTCATCGTCATCGATTGCCACGATCGCGACCGCGCCGGGGTGAGCCACCACCTCACGTTGCGCCACCGTCCCGTCCGCGAGCCGGACATCGTCCTCGTAAAAGGTCAGCAGGCGCCCGGGGTAGATGATCCGCCGGGATGTCTGCGTTTCCCGAAGGTGTTCCGTGGCCTCGAGATCTTCGGGGCCGACGTCAGTGCCAGTGGTCACCCGCTGAGTTTGGGCCCCCAGAAGCGATTCAGGCGCAGGACCACTCGTGGGACTGTCCATGGGCAAACATCTTCGCCGCGATGTTCGCCTGGGCAACGGGGTCCCAGATCGAAGCAGCGCTCCCGCCGTTGGCGATGAAGGTCGACATCAGGAACTGGAAAACCCCGATATAGGGCCCGCTCGGGTTGACCGAATTCCAGTGGAAGTGCGATTCGCAGTTCGCGGTCCGCAGCATCCATGCGACGTTCACGCCCCAGTGCTGCGCGGCGGCGGTGATGTCGGCCACCACCTGCGCCTGGCTAACCGACAGGCCGCTCGGGACCACGAAACCCGGGTGCGAGACCCGGCGGCGTCGAGGCGCCACGTGCTTGGGGGCCGGCAACGCCACGCTGACGAGCGTCGCCGAGCGAACCCGAAGCATCATCGGATGCGCCGTCACGTTGGTGAGGCGGTCGATCTCCCCGATCGAGGACCGCACGAGGGACGCAGTCGCGACGGGCGTGGGCGCCGGCGCCGTGATGAGCACAGCGGTCGCCGGTCCGGCCACCAACATGAGGCCACCGAGGACCAATCCGCGTGCCCGCTTGGGTAAATGCAAGGCGCAACTCCTGTTTTGGTCGGGCTCCGGTCTCTCTCCCCTGACCGGGCTTGGAATGCGGCTCGACCTCCCACTGCCCCTCTGGAGACGTCTCGTCTCGAAGACAGCGTGGCGACCTGAGCCGGGCCGACCCTACCACACCAGGTACTTGTGCCTGCAACCAGGCCAAACGAATCGATCGCCTCCCTACCAGCCGGTGGACGCCCCGAGTGCACAGGAGGAAGGCGCGGCGCTCAGCACGACGGGGACGTCGGCGGCAAGGCTGGATCCCGCCTGCCAGATGAATTGCTCCGAGCCCCCACCGACGATCACCCCCGCGCCGTTCTTGCAGACTGCGAAGGCCACCACCGCGACGCCTGCGGAGATCGCCGAGGATGGTGAAAGGCTCCCTTTGACATCGCCATAGCCGTGTCCGGAGTGGCATGGCTGGCACGCATAGGCGGCGGACGCGGTGGGGAAGACGGGTCCGATGCTGGTTGTCCAGGAGCCGACGGCGACGCTCACGCTCACGCTCGCAGCCCCTGTGCAGGCGTCGGTGCAATCGGCAGTCACAGCCAGGACCTCGCCCGGCGCGAGGTTGACCGGCACCGAGTTGAGCGAGCCGAGGGTCCTGCCGGCGCGATGCGTGACGAAATGGACCATGACCGAGGCCGCGGCGTGATACGTCGCCTCGTTCTTGAGGCTGGCGACGGGGAACGCCGCCAGATCGAAGGTGCCGATGCCGATCTCGAGCACGGCAACGGTCTGGGTATCGGGCGGCAGCGGCGTCGGGGATGGAGAGGGTGTGGCCGTCGGCGACCTGCTCGGCGCCGGCGTGGGCGATCCCGAACAGGCCGAGAGCATCACCACCACGATGCCGGCGAGCCAGCGGATGGCGGACGGCGGCTGAGGCATCGTCATCATCCTAGGGTCCTTTCCCGCCCGCAATCAGCGAGTGACAGAATTGACATCGACGTCAATGGCTCGGCCCAGGAGGCATTTGCTCGTGCGGTTCACGGCTGAGCACGACGCGCTTCGGGAGTCGGTACGCGATTTCGTCGCCAGGGAATTGCGTCCCCACGCCGATGAGTGGGAAGCGGCTGAGGGTTTTCCTGACAGCGTGTTCCGGCGGATGGGTGAGCTCGGGCTCCTCGGCCTGCGCTACCCGGAGCGGTACGGCGGTCAGGGCGGCGACTATTTCAGCGCAATCGTCCTCGCCGAGGAGATGGCGCGCTGCGGTTCCGGTGGCGTGGGGATGGCCATCAGCGTGCACACGGAGATGGCGACGCCACCCATCCTCAAATGGGGTACTGAGGAGCAGAAGCAGCGCTATCTCGCGCCCGCGATCAGAGGGGAGAAGATCGCAGCGCTCGGAATCACGGAACCGGACGCGGGGAGCGACGTGGCGAGCATCCGCACCCGCGCCGATCGGGTCGACGGCCACTGGCGGCTGAACGGCAGCAAGCTCTACATCACCAACGGGGTGCGCTGCGACTTCATCCTGCTGGTGGCACGCACCGGCGCGCAGGAGGACGGCGCGCACGGGATCACCCTTTTCCTCGTCGACAAGGGCCTCCCGGGCTTCACCGTCTCGCGCAAGCTCAAGAAGCTGGGGATGCACTCCAGTGACACCGCCGAGCTCTCCTTCAACGACGTCGAGGTGGGCGACGACGCCGTGCTCGGCGAGGTTGGCCAGGGCTTCTACAACCTCATGTGGGAGCTCCAGGGTGAGCGCCTGATCGGCTCCGCGGGCTCCATCGCAGGCGCCGAGGTCGCCTTCGAGGAGACCTTGAAGTGGTGCAAGCAACGTGAGGTGTTCGGCCGGCCGATCGCGAGGTTCCAGGTGAACCGGCACAAGCTCGTCGACCTCTATACCGAGATCACCGTCGCCAAGAACTTCGTGTACAGCATCGCCGAGCGCTGGGATCGCGACGAGTACCCGGTGACCGAGATCTCGATGGCGAAGCTCGTGGTCGGGCGGGTGACGACGCTCGTGGCCGACACCTGCCTGCAGCTCCACGGCGGCATGGGCTACATGGCCGAGTCCGGCATCTCCCGATACTTCCGCAACTCGCAACTCATCCGGATCGGTGGCGGCACCGACGAGGTGATGAAGGAGATCATCGCCAAGACGGCGCTCGGGTTATGAGGCTGGGCAAACTCGTGGCCGGCGGCCGCCTGCGACGCATCCGGCCGCGAGTCCTGCCTGGTGGCCATGGTGATCGGTCCTGAGTCAGCGGTCCTCAATCAGCCCCAGAACGTTGCCGTCGGGGTCCGTGAAGCTCGCCACCAGGCGCCCGCCGCCGACCTCGCGCGGGGCATCCTTCAACGTGCCGCCGGCAGCGGTCACCTCGGCCAGCTTCGATTCGATGTTGGCCACGTGCCAGTGGGCCACGGGCGACGTCATGCCACTGTTCGGCACCAGCCCGATCTGCTGGCCCGCCGCGTCGTAGCCGACGTAGAAGGCGCTGTCGGCCATGGGCTCGACGCCAAGCAGCGCGGTGTACACCGGCTTCGCCTTCTCGAGGTCGGTGACGGGATGCAGCACGGTCTTGATGCCCATCGTGGGAGCGGTGGTCATGGTTACTCCTGATGTCGTCGCGGTGTTGTCCATGACGCTCATGCTAGGTGCGGCTCACGGCCGTCGCTTCTCGATTCCTGATCGGCTTGGTCACCTGTTTGGCTACGCATGACGGCATCCCCGCCGTCGCACGTGACGTGTCCCGCCGGTAGGTGCTGGGGGGCACACCGACCAGTTCGGTGAAGCGAGTGCTGAAGGTGCCCAGCGAAGAGCAGCCGACCGCGAAACAGACCTCGGTGACGCTGAGGTCGCCACGGCGGAGCAGCGCCATCGCGCGCTCGATGCGCCGGGTCATGAGGTAGCCGTAGGGCGCCTCGCCGTACGCGAGCCGGAACTCGCGGCTGAGATGCCCGGCCGACATGTTCGCCCCGCGGGCGAGCGCCTCGACGTCGAGCGGTTGCTCGTAGTCACGGTCGATGCGGTCGCGTACGCGTCGCAGCCGCGCGAGGTCGCGCAGATGCTGCGTCTCGGCAGACGTGATGGTCACCTCTGAGATCGTGCCACGTTGCGCCGGAGGAGCCTAGACTCCGCACGACACCGACAGCTCGGAGGACTACCTGATGCAGGACCGGATCATCGGCACCACCATGCCCGTGCTCGAGATCACGCTCGACCCGGGCGAGGCAATCTTCTCCGAGTCCGGAGAGCTCTCGTGGATGACGCAGTCGATCGTCATGCAGACCTCAACCCAGATGGGCGGCGGCGGTGGCGTGGGCGGCGTGTTCAAGCGGGCGCTCGGTGGGAGCTCGATCTTCATGAGCGAGTATTCGGCGCAGGGAGCCCCTGGCATGGTCGCGTTTGCGGCGCGCCTCCCCGGCATGATCTTTCCGCTCGACGTTGCGCCGCAACCGGGTATGGGCTATCTCGGCCACCGACACTCGTTCGTCTGTGGTGTGCACGGCGTGCAGCTGTCGGTGGGATTCCAGCAGCACCTGGGCGCCGGATTGTTCGGTGGCGACGGGTTCCGCCTCGAAAAGATCTCGGGTCAGGGACGCGCCTGGTGCGAGCTCAGTGGCGAGGTGCTGACGTACGACCTCAAACCGGGTGAGAGCCTGCGCGTGCATCCAGCCCATGTCGGCCTGTTCCAGGACACGGTGCAGTTCAGCATCACGACCATCAAGGGCATCAAGAACAAGATCTTCGGCGGCGACGGCATCTTCCTCGCGCTGCTCACCGGACCGGGTCGCGTGTGGCTCCAGTCGCTCCCGCTGCAGAAGCTCGCGCAGGCGCTTGGTGAGTTCTCGCCTGGTCAGGCTGCCGAGGCCGGGGTTGCTGGCGGCGTTGCCGGCGGTGCCGCCAGCGGCGTCATGCGGGGGATTTTCGGGGGCTGAACTCGCTGCGCTGAAACAGCGCGTGCAGCGTGATCCCCGCCGCCTCGAGGGCTTCGCGTCCGCCCTCTTCACGGTCGACCACGCACAGCGCTCCCGCGATCGCGGCGCCGGTGGCGACAACCGCCTCCTGCGCCTGAAGGAACGTGCCGCCCGTCGTCATCGTGTCGTCCACAAGGAGCACGCGCATCCCCGGTCGCAGGTCCGGGCCCTCGATGGGCCGGCCCGTGCCGTGCGCCTTGACCTCCTTGCGGACGATGAACGCGGTGATCGGATGGTCGGTCTCCCCGCTGAGCGCCGCGGTGGCAGCGGCGATCGGATCCGCGCCGAGCGTCAAGCCGCCCACTGCATCGATGGCGTTGTCGCGGCAGTGTTCGAGCGTGAACCTCGCAACCAGATACAGCCCACGTCCGTCGAGCGTCACCTGCTTGCCGTCGACGTAGTAGTCACTGGTGCGCCCACTGGTGAGCGTGAACGTGCCGTACTTGAACGCGCGTACCGCGACAAGCTCGCGGAGCTCCTCACGGAGATCGGTATCGATCGCGGTGCTCACGGCGTCCAACGCAGGATGGGGTGACGCGCGGCGCGCACCTCGTCGACCCGGCTCACCGGCGTCTCGTGGGGCGCGTTCTGTACAAATGCCAGGTCGCGTTCCGCCTCGTCGACGATCTCCGCGCAGATGCCGGCGAAAGCGTCGAGGCTCTGCTTCGAACTCGGTCTCGGTGGGCTCGAACATCAACGCCTCGGGAACGGTCAGCGGGAAGTAAACGGTCGGCGCATAGACACCGTAGTCCAGCAGCCGTTTGGCGACGTCCATCGCGCGCAGCCCTTCGACGCGGCCGCCCTTGGTGCTTGCCACGAATTCGTGCATGCACGGCGTCTGTACCGCCATCGCGAACAGACCGGCGAGCTTCGCCTGCAGGTAGCGTGCGTTGAGAACGGCATCACGCGCCACCCAGGGGAGATGATCGCCGTAGGCGCGGATGTACGCATACGCTCGGACAAGCATCCCGAAGTTCCCAAAGTACGAGCGCACTTTGCCGACGCTCTTCGGACGCGCGGCGTCGAGAAAGAAACGGTCGCCGTCGCGCTCGACGGTCGGTGTCGGCAGGAAGTCGACGAGCCGCTCGCCCACCCCCACCGGGCCCGCTCCCGGACCGCCACCGCCGTGCGGGGTCGAGAACGTCTTGTGCAGGTTGAGGTGAACAACGTCGAACCCCATGTCACCGGGTCGCGCCATCCCGACCAGCGCGTTGAGGTTGGCGCCGTCGTAGTACACGAGCGCGCCGGCCTCATGCGCCAGCCTGGCGATCTCCACGATGTCCTTCTCGAACACGCCGAGCGTGTTGGGGTTGGTGAGCATGACGGCGGCCACGGTGGCGTCGAGGTGGCTCGAGAAATCGTCGACGTCGACGGTGCCGTCGTGGTTGCTCTTCACCGTCACGACTTCGAGGCCGCACGCGGCGGCGGACGCGGGGTTGGTGCCGTGCGCCGAGTTGGGGATGAGCACCCGGGTGCGTGCTGTGTCGCCCCGATCGGCGTGGTAGGCCTGGATCATGCGCAGACCGGTCCACTCCCCATGCGCGCCCGCCGCAGGCTGGAGTGACATGCGCGCCATTCCCGTGATCGATGCGAGCAGGCGGTCGAGCTCCCACATCAGTTCCAGGGCGCCCTGTGTGTCCTCCTCGTCCTGGTACGGATGCAGCTGCGCGAAGCCGTCGAGCCAGGCGAGCTGCTCGTCGACCACGGGGTTGTACTTCATCGTGCACGAGCCGAGCGGATACATCCCTTCGTGGAGGTTGTGATTGCGACGCGCGAGACGCCCGAAGTGGCGCGCAAGCACGGCCTCCGGAACTGCGGGCACGGTGGGCGGCGCCTTGCGCAGCAGCGCCTCGGGAACCGAAGTGGCGCCGCCGGAGACCGGGACGCCGGCTGCGGTCACCGCGGGTCCGTTCGTGTAATCGGTGCTCAGCTCGAACACGAGCGGTTCGTCGACCGCCCACCTGGCTCCGCGGTTCACGTCGGGGATGCCGTTCATGCGTGCGCCATCGCAACGCTGCGCTCCGCCGCGACCACCTCAGCCGCAGCGGCAGCGTACCGGTCGATCGCCTGCGGTGACGTGAGCTCTGTGCAGCAGACGACGAGCTCGTGGTCTCGCGTCGCGTCAATGCGACCGAGCGGCAGACCAGCCACGATGCCTCGCCGGCGCATCGCCTTCGCGAACGCGGTTGCGCTGCCTGGAGTTCGCAGCACGAACTCCCAGAGAAACGGCGTCGCCGCGTGAGTCAGCGAGAGTCCGTCAATCGCCGTGAGCCGGTCCGCAAGGTGATGCGCGCGCTGCGCGCTCACCTCGGCAACGGCGCGCATGCCACCTGCACCCATGTGCGCCATGTACACGGTGGCGGCAAGCGCGATGAGCGCGTGGTTGGTGCAGATGTTGGACGTCGCATGCTCGCGGCGGATGTGCTGCTCGCGCGCCTGCAGGGTCAGTGTGTACGCGCGCCGCTCGTCGTGGTCCAGGGTCATGCCGACGAGGCGGCCGGGGATGCGCCGCATCTGCGCTTGCGCCACCGACATGAAGCCGACATGCGGTCCACCGAACGACGCGGGGATGCCGAGGGGCTGACCGTCGCCGACGGCGACATCGAAACCGCACTCACCGGGAGACGTCAGCAACGCGCACGCATGCAGGTCGGTGGCGCAGATGGCCAGTGCGCCGGCGTCGTGAGCGGCCTGCGCAAGTGGCGCGAGGTCCTGGATGGTTCCCGCAAAGCTCGGGTACTGCACGAGCAGGGCAGCGTGGTCAGCCGTCAGTGCAGAGCGCACGGTTCCGAGCGCAAGGATGCCGTCGCCGGTCGGGATGACATCGATGCTGATGCGCCGCCCTTCGCCGAAGGTGCGCAGCACCGCGATGGTTTCCGGGTGCACGGTGTCCACGACCGCGATGCGGGTGCGACCGGTTGCCTGCACGGCGATGACCATCGCCTCGGCTGCCGCGGTTGCCCCGTCGTAGAGCGACGCGTTCGCCACGTCGAGGCCGGTGAGCGCGCAGATCATCGACTGGAACTCGAAGATCGTCTGCAGGGTCCCCTGCGAAGCCTCGGCCTGGTAGGGGGTGTACGCCGTGTAGAACTCGGGCCGCGAGATGGTGCCGCGAACGATGGCGGGACTGAACCTCCGGTAGACACCGGCGCCGAGAAAGCTGTCGTACGTGCTCAATGACCGGTTTCGCGAAGCAAGTCGCTCGAGCTCCGCGACGAGGTCCTGCTCGGACAGCGGCGACGGGAGGTCGATCTGAGGATTGCGGAGGGCGGCCGGAATCGTGGTGAACAGGTCCGTTTCCGACGCCGCTCCCACCGCATCGAGCATCTCGCGACGTTCGGCATCGGAGTTGGGGAGATACGCCATGCTCAAAGTATGCCGGGCAGTGGGAGGCGCCCGGGAGCCGCGCCGCCGTGAGCGGGCGGATCCACGGCCGAAGGTTTGCTCAGCCGAACCGTTGGTAGACTGCATGTGATGTCCAAGCGCGCTTCCACCGTTTCGATCGAGGATCTCGTCGCGGCGATCGAGACCGCCCGCGACAAGGTGATGGCCGATGAGGTCAAGAGCCTCGTCAAGCTGGGCCTCCCCAAGACCGTCGCGTACAAGATGGTCGCCGACCGGTATCGCCAGCGGGCCGAGGGTGACGACGGAGAAGCAAACTCCGCGAGCCCCTGGCCGGACATGTCCTGACCCGGCGCTAGGCGCCGGATCCCGGGGTTGACGCGTCGCGGCTCCGCCCGCGCAGATACCAGGCCACCACCACCACGACGACGACGACCGCGATGACGATCGCGGCCGTGCCGATCGGCCCGGAAACTTTGGTGTAGTTGGCCCCCACCTCGTATCCGAGGATCGAGAGGAAGGTCACCCAGACCGTCGACCCCAGGAGGGAGAGGCCGGCGAACCAGAGGGGCTGCATCCTCGCGAGTCCCGCCGGGAACGAGATGTACGTGTGGATGACGGGCAGCATCCTGCCGAAGAAGACCGCCGCCGGCCCGTAGCGGTGAATCCACTCGTCGGCGGAATCGAGGTGCCGCTCGGAGATCCCGACGCGCCGTCCCGGCCCGAGGAGCAACGGGCGGCCGAAGCGCCGAGCGAGCCCGTATGCCAGCAGCGCCCCGAGCCAGTTGCCGGCGACCCCGGCGATGATCACGACGACGATGCTGAAGTGGCCGGCAGCGGCGAGCAGGCCTGCCACAGGCATGATGACCTCGCTCGGGATGGGCACGCCGCAGCTGTTGACGAGCATCAGCACGAGCACGATGAAGAGCCCACCGCTGGTCACCCATTGGCCGATGACTCCGCCCATCGCCGGGATTGTGGCCTACGCTGCCGCGAGCATGCGCCGCACGCTTCGGCCAACCTCGATACCTCCGTGGCCGGTGCCCTTCGATTCCAGCGCCGAGCTGGACTGGGGACGCCCCGAGTACGCGCGCCGTCTCCTGCGCGAGCATCTCGACCAGGCGCACGACGGTGCGAGCCGGCGGCGCACGGTGATCGCCGGGCAGCTGCGCAGGCTCGGCCGGCTCCTCCCGAAGCCACCCGCTCGGATCCTCGACGCGGCGTGTGGCCCCGGCCTCTACGCGGTCCCGCTCGCGCAACTCGGCCATGAGGTCACCGGTGTCGACGTGAGCGCTGCCGCCCTCAGGCATGCGCGTGGCCTCGCGCGGGACGCCCACGTGTCCGGCCGGGCTCGCTTCGTCAAGGCGGATCTGCGTGACCTTCCCCCGTCGGGTCCCTTCGACGCGGCGCTGCTCGTGTACTTCGTCCTCGAGGCCTTCTCACGCGCCGAACAGCCGAAGGTGCTCGGGCGCATCGCCGCGGCACTCGCGCCGGACGGCGTGCTCATCGCCGAGCTGCGGCTCCGGCCCGACCAGCCCCCCGGCCGCATCGACTGGTGGGACGTGGTGCCGAGCTCGCTGCTCGCGGAGCGGCGCCATCTGCTCCTCGGCGACGCGGTCTATGACGAGCGCCGCCATACCTACGTGCTTCGCGAGGTCGCGATCTTCGATGACGGCTCGGTGTCGGTGCAGCAGACCAGCGGGTGGCTCTGCCCCTTCGGATCGATACCGCGGCTCTTCGCTCGCGCCGGCCTGTCCGACGTCACGACGTTCGACGGGTGGAGTGGCGCCCCGGCGCACGCGCTCTCCGAAACGGTGCTCGTCGTCGCGCGCCGCCGCAAGCCCTAAGGCGCCAAGACCCACGGTGCGAGCGGCTACCATGCGTTCTTCGGTCCGGGAGTCCTGTCTGGAGTTGATTCACCATGCCGACGCCCACCCCTGATCACATCCGCACTGTCGCCGTCGTGGGACACAGCCACGACGGGAAGACGACACTGTGCGAGGCGTTGCTGCACACCGCCGGAGCAACCCAGCGCATGGGTTCGACCGAGCAGGCGACCTCGCTCTTCGACCACGAGCCCGAAGAGCAGCGCCACTCGATGAGCATCGGGCTCTCGGTCGCGCATTGCGACTGGAACGGATACCGCGTGAACCTCATCGACGCACCAGGGTTCCAGGACTTCGCCGGCGAGGTTGTCGAGGGCCTCGCCGTCGCCGACGCGGCGGTCCTGGTGATCGCGGCCAGCGGGACGGTACCGGTCGGCGCCGAGATGGCCTGGGAGATGATCCAGGCCGCCGGTGTTCCCGCGCTGATCGTGATCAACCGCATGGACAAGGAGAACGCCGCGTACGAGGCGACCGTTGATGCGCTTCGCGAGGCGTTCTCGCGCAAGCCGATTGCTGTCGCGGTGCCGATCGGAGCAGCCGACGGGTTCCGCGGCTACGTCGACCTGGTTGACGACCGTGCGCACGCCTTCGACGAGCATGGCAGCGCCACCGACACAGCGTTGCCCGACGAGATGAGCGCAGAGATCGAACGCGCGCATGCCGCGCTTGTCGATGCCGCCGCGGAGAGCGACGATGCGCTGCTCGAGAAGTACCTCGAGGGCACCGAGCTCACCGACGAGGAGGTGCGCACCGCGCTCCACGCGGCGACGGCGCGGGGGTCGCTCATACCGATCGTGTGCGCATCGGCGGCCATGGAGAATGGCGCGGGTCTGGTGCTCGACAGCATCGTCCGGTATCTCCCAGGCCCGACGGAGCGGACGCGCACGGGCCTGGATCCGAAGGGCAACGACACGACCCTCGCGTGCGACCCGGACGGGAAGCTGTGCGCGTTCGTCTTCAAGACGACCGTCGACACCTTCGGCAAGGTCTCGTTCTTCAAGGTCCTTCGCGGCACCATGCGCGGCGACAGCCATCCGATCAACCCGCGGCTTGGTCAGGACGAGCGATTCGCGCAGCTGGGACAGCCCAACGGCAAGGCGATCGTGACTGCCACCGAGGTCGTGGCGGGCGACATCGGGGTCGTCACCAAGCTCAGTCACACGCAGACCGGCGACACGCTCTGTGCGAAGGAGGTCCCGGTCGTGATGCCGCCATTGCCGTGGCCCGCGCCAAGCGCGTCCGCAGCGATCTTCGCTCGCACCAAGGGCGACGAGGACAAGATCATGAGCGGTCTTGCGCGGCTCTCCGAAGAGGACAAGACGTTCTCGACGGATCGAGACCCGGTCACCAACGAGGTGCTCGTCCACGGCCTGGGTGACGTCCATCTCGACGTCGCCCTCGAGCGCATGAAGCGGAAGTTCGGCGTCGATGCCGAGTTGCATCCGCCTAAGATTCCGTATCGCGAGACCATCACTGGCACCGCGCGTGTCGGCCACAAGTACAAGAAGCAGTCGGGCGGCTCCGGTCTGTACGGCGACGCGACGATCGAGATCGAGCCACTCCCCCGTGGCGGCGGCTTCGAATGGGAGGACAAGATCTTCGGCGGCTCGATCCCGCATCAGTTCCGCCCATCGGTGGAGAAGGGCGTCCGCCAGACCATGGAGCAGGGAGCGGTGACCGGCAATCCCATCGTTGACGTCAAGGTTCGTCTCGTGGACGGGTCGACCCACAGTGTCGACGGCAAGGACATCGCGTTTCAGATCGCCGGCGCCATGGCGATGCGGGAGGCGGTGCAGAAGGCGTCGCCGGTGATCCTCGAGCCGATCGTGAACGTGAGCGTCGTCGTCCCCGAGCGCTTCACCGGCGACATCATGGGACTGCTGAACTCGAAGCGCGGTCACGTCGGCGGGGTGAACCCGCTCGGAGACGGCCGCGCTGAGGTCAACGCGCACGTTCCCCAGGCCGAGATGTACACGTTCCCCGTCGAGTTGCGTGCCATGACCCAGGGTCGCGGCCGGTTTTCGATGGCGTTCGCCAGCTACGAGGAGGTGCCGGCGCACGTCGCTCAGAAGCTCATCGATGCACACAGCAACGAGCATCCGGCAGCATGACGCATGCCGGCAGTCGCGACTACCCGCGCTGACCTGCGGACGGCAGCGAATTTGAATCCCGCGAAGGAGTACACCATGGGCGAGACGGTCGAATTTCCCAGCAACGGACATACATGTGGCGGATATCTCGCGACGCCACCGAGCGGCAGAGGCCCCGGGGTCGTGGTCATCCAAGAGTGGTGGGGCGTCAACGCGCACATCCGCGACCTCTGTGACCGCTTCGCCACCGACGGATTCGTGGCACTCGCTCCCGACCTGTATCACGGCAAGGAGACCAAGGAGCCCGACGAGGCCGGCAAGTTGCTCATGGAACTCGATCTCGCGGAGGCCGCGCGCGACATGCTCGGTGCGGGCAAGTGGCTTGCGCAGAGCGAGCGCACGGCCGGGGATCGGGTCGGCATCGTCGGCTTCTGCATGGGCGGGGCGCTCGCCCTCTACGCCGCAACGTTGAGCGACGTCTTCGCTGCGGTTGTTCCCTTCTACCCGTACATGGGTGTGACCGCGGCGGCCAAGCCCGACGTGACCAAGATCAAAGGCGCGGTCCTCGGCCATTTCGCGGAGAAGGACGAGGCGTACACACCCCAGCAGGTCGAGGCGCTCGAGGCAGAGCTGCGCGGCGCCGGTGTCGACGTCGAGTTCTTCTGGTACCAGGGGGCCGACCACGCGTTCTTCAACGACACCCGCCCGGAGGTCTACGACCCCGATGCTGCGCGGCTCGCGTGGGACCGCACCAGGGCGTTCTTCCGGACCCACCTGGCCACCACCGTCGCTCCGGTCTGAGCAGGTCCGAGGGAGCGCGACCGTCGCGGGGCGGGCTTGTTCGGACCGCGCCCCTTCGGAGCCCTTAGACCGCCCCGCCAGGGCCTTTTCCACCGCCTCCGGCGGAGGCCCGGCCTGAATTCGGCTCCAATTCAGGCCCGATGTGTCTAGAATGCCCGCAACCTGCCTCCGAGCAGTCGCAGATCCACCCCCCCACCCACCGGAGGAGCACATGGCCACTGGCTATTGCCTCAAATGCAAGGAACAGCGCGAGATCAAGGGCGCTGAGGCGATCACGATGAAGAACGGCAAACCGGCCACCACCGGGACCTGCCCCGTCTGCGGCACCAAGATCTTCAAGATCGGCAAGGCCGCCTGACGTTCCTCCGCCAGGCGCCGCTTGTGGTGTCCGGCCCTGGCGAATTCGGACTGGTGACGGGGTGCATGTGCGCCCCCAAACCAACCTCGCTCTGATCCAGTACCCGCCGCCACGCGCCGGTAGGGTCAGGCGGCTCCGAGCAACTCCTGCTCGAGGAGATCGAGCGGCATCGAGCCCAGGTTCAGCGCATCCATGTGGAATCGCTTGAGGTCGAACCGCGATCCGAGCCGCGCCCTGAGCTGACTGCGGATGTCCAACCAGGCTCGCTCGCCGACCTTGTAGCTGATCGCCTGGGCAGGCATCCCGCAATATCGCTCGAGCTCGCTGCGTGCGAAGCCCGGTCCCGCAAAACCGCAGTACCGGGTGACGAACGGGAGCGCCGTGTCCCAGTCCCAGACACGGCCGGGGTGGTATGCCTCGTTCTCGGGGATCGCAAGCTGGAGGTGGAGGCCGATGTCGACCACGACCCGCATGGCGCGAAACGCCTGGGACGCGAGCATCCCGAAGCGGTAGTCGGGGTTCTCGACGTAGCCGAGCTCGTGCATGAGCCGCTCGGCGTAGAGGGCCCAGCCTTCCCCGTGGCCCGAGTACGTTCCCAGCTGGCGCTGGAAGGTGCTGAGGCGCTCCTGGAACGTCATGCAGAGCCCGATCTGCAGGTGGTGGCCGGGCACCCCCTCGTGATACGCCACCGTGATCTCCGACCAGAGCGGAAACCGCGTCCGACCCTTGGCGGGATACCACGTGCGTCCGGGGCGGCTGAAGTCCGCCGAGGGTGCGGTGTAGTACATCGCAGCCGCAGTCCCGGGAGGCGCTTCACAGCACTCGATCCGGCGTATCTGCTCCGGGATGTCGAAGTGGGACCCGTCGAGATCGGCGATGGTCCGATCAGTCAACTCCTGCAGGTGGGCGAGCAGCTTGTCGATCCCTTCGATGCTCCGGGCCGGGTCATCCTGCAGCACCTCCCGGGCGCCGTCGACACCCGCGCCGGGCGCGATCTGCTCGGCGGTCGCGGCCATCTCGGCCTCGATGCGGTGCAGCTCATCCCAGCCCCAGGCGTAGATCTCCTCGGGATCGCGGTTCATACCGAGCCACCTGCGAATCCCGATGGCGTACAGCGCACGGCCGACCGCGTCCGTTTCGGGGGCCTGTGGCGCGTACTCGTCGCGTAGGAATCGAGCCATGGCGGCGTAAGCATCGGTGGCTACCCGGGCGCCCTTGCGGAGCCGCTCCCCGAGCGCATCGTCGTGCGCTGACTGCGCCGCGATGCGCGCGAAGTACGGCGTCTCACCGTCGCCGAGACCGGCCAGGGTCGCAGCTTGCTCGGCGCAGACCAGCGCCTGGCGGCGCGGAGCGATCCTTCCGGTCGCCAGGCCGTACCGAAGCGATGTCGTGAAGCCGTCGAGCGAGTCGGGCACCTTGCTCATTCGGGTGGCGATCCGTTCCCAGTCGTCCGGATTCTCGCCAGGACCGAGGTCGAAGGCCATCCGGATGAACGAGAGTGGCGAATCGAAGTTGGACAGCTGCCGCCACGGCGCTCCGGCCTGATACCCCTCGAGCTCGGCATCCAGGCGGTCACGCATGACGGCCGCGGCGATCCGGTCGGCGTCGTTCTCAACAGCGGCGCTGTCGAGGGCGCGGATGGTCCGGCGAGCGAGGTCGGCCCTCGCATCCACGCCCTCCGGCGAGAAGTCGGTCACCTCGTCATCGTGTCCCGGCAGCCCAAGGTCCGTGGCCGTGAAGGGGTCAAGGGCGCAGAGCTCGTCGACGTACGTGTCGGCGAGGCGGAAGACCTCGGTCACGCCTCGAGCGCAACCACCGCGCCCACCCCGGCGATCGACGCGACCCGGTCACCGTCGTCAAGCCGCATGATGATCACGCCCCGGGTCTGGCGCCCGGAGACCCGGACCTGGTCGAGCGGGATGCGGATCACCTGACCCGACGTGGAGATCACCATCAGCTCCTCGGACAGGTCTTCGACGACGCGCATGCCGACGATCTCGCCGATCTTCGGAATGGCCGTCTGGTCGACGGTGTAGACGCCCTGGATGTTCCGGCTCTTGACCGGGTAATCACTCATCGGCGTCAGCTTGCCGAAGCCGTTCTCGGTGATCACGAGCACATGACCCTCCGGATTGACGATGTCGAAGCCGGCGACCTCGTCGCCCTTGCGCAGCCGGATCGCCCCGACACCCATGGTGTCACGGCCCATCGGGCGCACTTCCTTCTCGGTGAATCGCGAGCCCTTGCCCCGGCGGGTCACCACCAGCACCTCGTTGCCGCCGGATGAGCGGCGCACCCAGTTGAGCTCGTCGTCGTCCTGCAGATTGATGGCGATGAGACCGTTGCGACGCACCGCAGCATAGGCGGCAGCCGGGGTTTTCTTGATCTGACCGAGCTTCGTCACCATCACCAGGTACTGCTCGTCGCTGAAGACCTCCATGTCGATGAGCGCGGTGACCTTCTCGCCCTGGTCGACCTCGATGAGGTTGATGATCGGGATGCCCTTGGCCTGGCGCTTGACGTCGGGAATCTCGTGCGTGCGCAAGCGGAAGACGCGACCCCGATTGGTGAAGAACAGCATGTCGCTGTGCGTGCTCGCGGTCGTCGAGTGTTCGATGTAGTCCTCGTCAGTCGAGCGCCGCGCACCGACCACTCCCTTGCCGCCGCGATGCTGCGCGCGGTAGTTGTCGAGCGACATGCGCTTGATGTAGCCCCGATGCGTGAGCGTCACGAAGACCTGCTCCTGGGGAATGAGGTCTTCCTCGTTCATCTCGAGCTCGTCGTGACGGATCTCGCTGCGTCGCGGATCGGCGAAGCGCCGGCGGAGGTTGGTGACCTCGTCCTTGATCACGCCGTCGATGAGCCGCGGATTGGCCAGCAGGTCCTCGAGCTGCGCGATCTTCTTGATGAGCTCTTCGTACTCCTCGCGGAGCTTGCCGCTCTCGAGCCGGGTCAGGCGCCCGAGCCGGAGGTCGACGATCGCTTTGGACTGCCGCTCGGTGAGGCTGAACCGCTGTTCCAGGGCGGTCTGCGCGGACTTCTCGTCCTGCGCCCCGCGGATGATCGCGATCGTCTCGTCGAGGTTGTCCAGGACGATGGTGAGGCCTTCGAGGATATGCGCGCGTTCGCGCGCGGTGGTCAGCTCGTGGCGGGTTCGCCGCGTGACCACGGTGCGCCGGTGCGTGATGTAGTGCAGGAGCATCGCCTTGAGGCTCAGCACTTGAGGGCGCCCGTCGACGATGGCGAGCATCAGCGCTCCGAAGGTCATCTGCAGCTGGGTGTGCTTGTAGAGGTTGTTGAGCACCGTGTGCGGCCGCGCATTCGACTTCAACTCGATGACGATGCGCACCTTGTCCTCACGCCCCAACTCATCGTGCAGGTCGGCGATGCCGTCGATCTTGCGGTCGTTGACGAGCTCGGCGATGGTCTGCATCAACCTGGACTTGTTCACCTGATACGGCAGCTCACGGACGATGATCTGTTCGCGCCCCGACTTCGACTCTTCGAAATCGACCTGCGCGCGCATCACGATCCGGCCGCGCCCGGTGCCATACACGTTGGCGATGTCGCGAGTGTAGATGATGCCGCCGGTCGGGAAGTCAGGGCCCTTGACGATTCGGATGAGATCCTCGGTCGTGGTTTCCGGGTCGTCGATCAACCGGACCACCGCGTCGCAGATCTCACCCAGGTTGTGGGGTGGGATGTTGGTGGCCATGCCGACCGCGATCCCGCTCGCCCCGTTGACCAGGAGGTTGGGGAGCAGCGACGGCATGACCGAGGGTTCGCGCACGCCGGGGACGTTCGCGAAGTTTGGGCCGAAGTCGACTGTATCCTTCTCGATGTCGTCGACGAGGCTCATGGCCACGGCGGTCATGCGCGCCTCGGTGTACCGGTAGGCGGCGGGCGGATCGCCGTCGACGGACCCGAAGTTTCCCTGGCCGTCAATGAGCGGGTAGCGCATCACCCACGGCTGCGCCAGCCGGACGAGGGTGTCGTACACGGCCGAGTCACCGTGGGGGTGATACTTCCCGAGCACTTCGCCGACGACCGCCGCGCACTTCTGGTACCGCGCTCCGGCGGTCATCCCGGTGTCCAGCATCGCCCAGAGGATGCGGCGCTGCGCCGGCTTCAACCCATCGCGGATGTCCGGCAGCGCGCGGCTGATGATGACGCTCATCGCGTAATCCATGTAGGACGCGCGCATCTCCGCTTCGAGTTCGATGGGATGAATCTGTCCGGGCTCGAACACCGCCATTACGCAGTCACCTCCGCCGGGCTGCGTACCGCGCCCGCGATCACCTTGCTGACACCCTGCTCGGCCGCGCGCGCAGCTACGCGAATCGCGTTCATGGTTGCCTCTGCGTCCGACCGGCCGTGGGCGATCACCACCTCGCCGGCAACACCGAGCAACAGCGCGCCGCCGGTCTTCCTGTAATCGACTCGATCCCTGAGCGGCCGCAGCTTCGGCTTGAGGAGCGCTCCGCCGACCTTGCCACCGATGCTTTTGCGAGCCTCACGGGCGATGCTGGCAAAGAGGAAATCGCCGATGCCCTCGGCAACCTTGAGCACGACGTTGCCAGTGAATCCATCGGTGACCACCACGTCGCAGCCGCCGCGGAAGATGTCCTTGCCCTCGACGTTACCGGCGAAGTTGACCGGGAGCGCGGCGATGAGCGGATGCGCCGCCTGGACCAGCTCCGATCCCTTTTCCAACTCCTCGCCGTTGCTGAGCAGCGCGACCCGCGGACGCTCGATACCAAGCATGGTCCGGGCATACACGTCGCCCATCACGGCGAACTGCGCAAGCCATTCCGGCTTGCAGTCGGTGTTGGCGCCGACGTCGAGGATGAACGTCTGGCCGCCTTCACTGGGGAAGGACGCGCCGATCGCGGGCCTCGAGATGCCGGGAATGCGTTTGATGGTGAACAGCGCCGCGGCCAGCATCGCGCCGCTGTTTCCCGCGCTGATCACGCCGCGCGCCAGGCCCTCGGCGACCAGTGCGCAGCTGCGCACCAACGACGAGTCGCGTTTGGCACGAACCGCGTTGGCCGGATGCTCGTGCATCTCGATGACTTCGCGTGCATCGACGATGTCGATCCGATCGCCGCTCGCCGCTCCTGCGCTTCCGAGCTCTGCTTCGATCGCCTCGCGCTTGCCGACCAACGTCACCGTGATGCCATGCTCGCTGGCGGCACGCACTGCGCCGCGTACGATCTCTCCTGGGGCATGGTCGCCGCCCATCGCGTCGACCGCAATCGGGAGCGGCATCAGATGTCGAGGTTGCGCACGCTCGTGGCGTGGGTCTGGATGAAGCGCTTGCGAGGCTCGACGTCGGAGCCCATCAGGCGATCGAAGATGTCATCCGCCTTGAGTGCGTCCGCAACACCGACCTGCAGCAGGACTCTGCGGTCGGGATCCATCGTCGTTGCCCAGAGCTCCTCGGACATCATCTCGCCGAGTCCCTTGTAGCGGGACACTTCGGTGTCGCGCCCCATCGACTTGACCTTGTCGTCACGCTGGTCGTCGCTGAAGGCGTATTCGGTCTGCCGGTTCTTGCCTCTGCCCTTCTCGAGCTTGTACAGCGGCGGCTGGGCCAGATAGAGAAAGCCACCGTCGACGAGCGGACGCAGGTGGCGCCAGAAGAACGTGAGCAGCAGGGTGCGGATGTGCGAACCATCGACATCCGCGTCCGCCATGAGCACGATGCGGTGATAGCGGAGCTTGTCCACGCTGAACGTCTCGCCGAACCCGCCGCCCAGCGCCATGATCAGGTCCTTGATCTGCTCGTTGCCGAGAATCTTGTCGGCTCGCGCCTTCTCCACGTTGAGGATCTTGCCGCGGAGCGGAAGGATTGCCTGGTTGCGGCGTTCGCGTGCCTCCTTCGCCGTGCCGCCTGCCGACAGACCCTCGACGATGAAGATCTCGCAGTGCGCCGGGTCGCGCTCGCTGCAGTCAACCAGCTTGCCCGGCAACGTCGCCGACTCGAGCAATGACTTGCGCTGCACCAGGTCGCGCGCCTTCGCCGCGGCCTGGCGGGCGCGCGCAGCCGTCAGTGACTGGTCGATGATGCGGCGACCGTCGGCCGGGTTCTCCTCGAGGTACTGCATGAGTGCCTCGCTCAGCACCGTCGAGACCTGGCCGGCGACTTCGCTGTTTCCCAGCTTGGTCTTGGTCTGACCCTCGAACTGCGGCTCGCGCAGCTTGACGCTGATCACGGCGGTCAGCCCGTCGCGCACGTCGTCGCCACTGAGGTTGGGGTCCTGTTCCTTGAGGATCGCAGCCTTGCGCGCGTACTTGTTGAGCGTTGCCGTGAGCGCGCTGCGGAACCCGGTGACGTGGGCGCCGCCTTCCTCCGTATGCACGTTGTTGGCAAAGGCGAGAACATGCTCGGTGAAGACCGTGTTCTGATACTGGAGCGCGATCTCGACCACGTTGCCATCGATCTCCCGTTCCACGTACATCGGCTTCTGGTTGATGACGTTGCGGTTTGCGTTGAGATACCTGACGAAGGACTGAATACCGCCCTCGAAATGGAAGGTGTACTCCTGGTCATCACGCTCGTCCGCGAGCTGAATCGTGATGCCCTTATTGAGGAACGCGTAGCTACGCAGTGACGTGGACACTGTCTCCCAGGAGAACTCGATCTCCTCGAAGATCTCCGGGTCGGGCCAGAAGCGCACGAAGGTCCCCCGGCGGTCGGTGGTGCCGATCACCGTCACAGGTCCATCGGGCACTCCTCGCGTGTACTCCTGGTGGTGCGTCTCGCCGTCGAGGTACACCTCGACCACCAGACGCTCACTGAGTGCGTTGACGACCGAGAGACCGACGCCGTGGAGTCCACCGGAAACCTTGTAGCCGCCGCCCCCAAACTTTCCACCAGCATGGAGCGTGGTGAGCACCACCTCGAGCGCGGACTTCCTGGCGGTCGGATGCATGCCCACAGGGATGCCGCGCCCATTGTCCAGAACAGACACCGACTTGTCCGCGTGGATGACGATCTTGATGGTGTCGCACCAGCCGGCGAGCGCCTCGTCGATGCTGTTGTCGACGAGCTCGACGACGAGATGGTGCAGACCCCGAAGATCCGTGGAGCCGATGTACATCCCGGGCCGCCGCCGCACGGGCTCGAGGCCCTCGAGGATCTGGATCTGGTCAGCCGAATACGTGTCCTTGCCTACCCGCCCGGCGCTCTCCGGACTGGGGTCCGGATTGCCGTCTGAATGGGTCGTGGCGGGGCTCGTCTCTGTCTCGATCGCTACCTCATCGGGGCGTTCGGGGCGTGCGGTGTCGGTTATGTGTGCTGCTCCGGTTGTGACGTGACTGAGGGAGAGTGGGCCAAGGGTGAAACCGCTCGATTGTTCCAGCGGGGGACCGCTCAAATCGGCCGTTCCAAGTGCTTCTATTCTACCAGCCTGACGGCCCAGTTCGCTCTATTGGAGTGGTTCGCTGCACTAGCATCAACGGCGTGAAGGACACTGTCCGTTGTGCGCCGATCCGGCCTGGTCGAGGGGGTCGATAACGGTGCCCACATCCACCCTTGAAGAGTACCGCCGCAAGCGCGATTTCAATCAGACCCCGGAGCCCAGCGGCGACCCGATCCCGCGTTCCGGTACGGACACTTCGGCGTGGGAGGGCCTGCCCCATGGAACGCGCTTCTGCGTCCAGAAACACCGGGCCACACGACTGCATTTCGACTTTCGCCTGGAGCATCAGGGCGTGCTGCTCTCGTGGGCGATCCCGAGGGGTCCCAGCCTCGATCCGGCCAAGAAGCGCCTGGCAGTGCAGACCGAGGACCATCCGATCGACTATGGCGAATTCGAGGGTGTCATCCCCTCCGGGTACGGCGCCGGCACGGTCATGCTCTGGGACATCGGCACGTACGAGTGGATCAAGGAAACCGCCGAGGATTACGAGCGTTCGCTGCAACGAGGCGACCTCAAGTTCCGCCTTCAGGGCACCAAGCTCTCGGGCGAGTTCGCGCTGATTCGTATCGGTGATCGTGGACGTCAGTACGGTGGCAGCAACGACGGAGACAGGAACTGGCTGTTGATCAAAAAGCGCGACGCCTCCGTGGTGGAGGGATACGAGGCAAGCGACTACGACGTTTCAGTCAAAACCGGCAGAAGCCTGGCTCAGATCGCTCAGGAAGGAGGTGGTGATCGTCGCGAGATGCGCCGCGCCGCTCGTGTCCGTGGTGCTCCCGCCCCGGCACAGCCCACCGTGCCCACCTCGACGCTCGCTCAGGCGCCCTCGCCGATGCTGGCCACGCCGGTCGACAAGCCGTTTTCGCGGGATGGCTGGCTGTTCGAGCTGAAATACGACGGCATTCGCGCCATGGTGACCGTCGCCGGTGACCTGATACGCATCACGGGCCGGCGCGGCGGGGATGAGACCGCTCGCTACCCGGAGGCCACGGCGATACGTTCGGGAATACGAGCTGGGCAGGCGATCGTCGACGGCGAGCTGGTGGTGCTCAACGCCGACGGCCGTCCGTCGTTCGAGCGGATGCAGCAGCGGATCGGCGTCAGCCGCGAGCCCGATGTCCGCCGAGTCTCGGCCGAACATCCAGTGACCTTCATCGCGTTTGACCTGCTCGAGTTGGACGGCCGCGACCTGCTCAACACCGAGCTGCGCATTCGCAAGAAGACGCTTCGCGAAACCATCGTCAACTCGCCCCACATCCTGTTCGCCGAACACGTCGAGCGCGATGGAACATCGCTCTTCGAGGTTGCTCGTTCGTCCGGCATCGAAGGCATTGTCGGCAAGCGCGCCGATTCCCTGTACCACCCAGGAATTCGCAGCCCCGATTGGGTGAAGATCAAGTCGTGGCTCAGCCAGTCGTGCGTCATCGTCGGCTACACCGCAGGACGCGGACGCCGGGCAAACCAGCTCGGCGCACTCATCCTGGCCGTGCGCGACGGAGGGCATCTCGTCCACTGCGGACAGGTCGGCACCGGCTTCGATGACAAGACCCTGCGCGATATCAGGGACCGCCTCCGACCCCTCGAGGTGAAGACCTGCCCGCTCGACGTCACGCCGAAAACCGCAGAGCCGGCGACCTGGGTCAAACCCGAGCTCGTCTGCGAAGTCCGTTTCGCCGGATGGACGCGCGACGGCATCCTCCGCCACCCCGCCTACCGCACCCTCCGCCTCGACCAGCGCCCCGAAGACACCGTCCGCGAAGTCTTCCTGAAATCTGAGCCGGCCAACGCGCCCCGGCCTCGAAGGGAGGGGACTAAGGCCAGCATCCGTTCGAGGCGCACAGCAAAGGGCGTACGCACGCCCACCAGGGACTCGCGACCGGGTGGCGGGGTGGGGGATGGCGCCACCGGAGCGCTGGGCGACGAGGATGCGTCGCCCACAAGAAAAACCGACACGCCAAAGGAGACCCGGCGCGCAGGTGGCGAGGGCCCCCCACCCCGACAGGACCCGGAGGATCATGCGGCGCTCAGCACGCTGAGAACCCTGCACGGCAATGCGCATTGGGAAATCGCAAGCCGAAGACTTCCGCTCACGAATCTCCAAAAGGTGCTCTGGCCGGCGGACGGCATCACCAAGCGGGACATGATCGAGTACTACGTCCGAATGGCACCGTACATGCTGCCCTACCTGCGCGACCGTCCCCTGTCGATGCAGGTGTTCCCCGACGGTATCGACGGAAAGTCCTTCTGGCGCAAGGATAAACCCACGCATGCTCCGGCATGGATCGAGGCGTGGACATACCACGGTGAGAAGACCAAGACGTACATCGTGGTCAACGAGGTTGCCACGCTCGCCTGGGTCGCCAACGCCGGTGTCATCGATCTGCATCCGTGGCACTCGCGCATCGATGCGCCGGAGCAACCGGATTGGGCGGTCTTCGACCTGGATCCATTCGAGCCCGCAACGTTCCAGGACGTCATCGATATCGCCAAGCTGGTCAAGGCGGCGCTGGACCACTACGGCATGCATGGCGTGGTGAAGACGAGTGGGCAGACGGGGTTGCAGATCTACGTGCCCGTTCGCCGAGGCCCCGACTACTCGGCGGTGCGTCACTGGGTGGAGGAGGTGGGCAGAGCGATCGATCAGGCGGCGCCCGGGCGCGTGAGCTGGGAGTGGTCGGTTGCGAAGCGGACGGGACGTATCCGGATCGACTACACCCAGAACATCATCAACAAAACCCTTGCGGCGCCTTACTCTCTCCGCCCAGCGCCCGGCGCCCCGGTATCGACGCCGATCGAGTGGGCGGAGCTCGACGACCCGGACCTGAGACCCGATCGATGGAACATCGCAACCATCGCGGAGCGCGTCGCGGAGAAGGGGGACCTCTTCGCGCCAGCCCTGCTGGCAGACCAGGACCTTCCGAGCCATCCGTAGCGTGGAGCGCGGATTGCGGGTACCCTGCGACGCGATGCGACGGGTGCTCCTTCCGGCTGTGCTCCTCGCGGCCGCGACTGCCATCGCGTGTGGTTCGGGGTCCCCGACGGTGACGAGCACCGAGCCGACGCCCTTCACCGTGGCCCCGACGCCGGTTCAGAGCCAGACACCCCTGGCATCACCGACCGCCACTTCGACCGCCACGCCGACGGTGACCGCAACCGGGCCGTGCATGCCGGGTCAGTTCCAGGTCGCAATCCTGAACACCCAGGGCGCCGCGGGCACCATCTACGCCACCTTCGAGGTTCGCAACGCTTCGACGAGCGACTGCACCGAGAACGGCTACGCCAGGCTGCAGCTGCTCAACTCCGGCCACGGTCTGCTGAGCACGAGCTGGTCGAACGACAACTCAATGGCCACTCCGAGCCCGGTCGACCTGCCCGCGGGCACCCAGCCGCTCGGAGTCACCGGCGCGACGGGACACGGCTATTTCCTGGTCTCGTGGACCGACGCGACCTGCTCCGCCGCGCAGTCCGAGATGCCCAAGTTCTGGCGGGTCACCCTGCCGACATCGCGGTTCCAGACGGATGTGGCCGATATCGACTCGAGCATGGTGTGCGGGGGTGCGATCAAGGTCGGCCCGATCAAGTCAGCCCCCTACGTCTGACTGACCCCGGGGATCCTCGCTTCCCAATAGAATTCGGGGCCATGGCAGTGTTGCTGCTCAACGCCTCGATGCAACCGCTCAACGTGATCAGTCACCGGCGGCTGGTGGTGCTCCTGACCAAGGAACGAGTCGCGTTCGTGGACGAGGCGGCGGAACGAGCTGCTGCGGAGGCGCTCGCGGGGCGCCGGCTGCCGGAAGGCGTCGTCATCGTCCGCCTGCTCCGGACCATCCACGTACCGCGCCGGTTGCTTCGACCCAACCGCCGCAACCTTCTGCTCCGCGACGATCACACGTGCCAATACTGTGGGCGCCTCGGCACCGCCGCCGAGCTCACCGTCGACCACGTCGTCCCGGTGTCTCGAGGGGGCGCTCCGGATCGCTGGGACAACGTCGTGATCGCGTGCAGGAAGTGCAACTGGCGAAAGGCGAATCACCGTCCCGAAGAGGTCGGGCTCGTGCTCCGGCGTAAGCCGGTGCCGCTGACGCAGGAATACGCGCACATCATCTTTCTGCGCTACCCCGAGCTCAAGGCGGCGTACGACAGGCTGCTCGCCGCTGCCTGAATCGCGCCACGCCGATCCGACGATCGTCCAAGCCGATCCCGCGCGCCTATACTCGGGGGGCCATGCCTCGATCCATGTGGCGCGGCGCCATCAGCTTTGGCATGGTGGCGATCCCCGTGCGGCTGTACCTGGCGACCGAATCGAAGAGCGTTTCGTTCCGGCTTCTGTGTCCGGCTGACCACACGCCTGTCCGCAACAAGCGCTGGTGCCCGGAGGAGGACCGCGAGATCGGCTGGAGCGAAGCCGTTCGCGGGTACGAAGTGGGCAAGGACGAGTACGTGGTCGTCACCGATCAGGATCTCGACAACCTGCCGCTGATCACGACGCACACCATCGACATCGTCGAGTTCTGCCCGGATTCGGAGATCGAGGCTGGCGTGTACCTCAAGAGCGCGTACTACCTGGAACCCGAGGCCGTCGGCGTCAAGCCCTACGCGCTGCTCCGGGAGGCACTCGAGAAGACCGGCACGGTCGCCATCGGCAAGATCGCCCTTCGCGACCGCGAGCACCTCTGCCGCCTTGCACTGCATGAGCAGGGGCTGCTGCTCAACACGCTGCACTGGCCCGACGAGATCCGCTCCGCCGCCGAGCTGGCGATCCCCGAGCAGGCTCCTGACGTCGCCAAGAAGGAGCTGGACATGGCGGTGATGCTCGTCGAGAACATGAGCGCGCATTTCGACCCGGCGCGCTATCACGACAACTACCGCGAGGCGGTGATCCAGGTTGTCGAGGCCAAGCTGGCCAACAAGCCGATCGAGCGCCCGGAGGTGCAGGAACCCGGCAAGGTAACCGACCTCATGGCCGCGCTCAAGGCGTCTGTCGAAGCGGCGAAAACGCGGCGGGCGGAAGGTGGTGCCTCCGAGGAATCCGAGGCCGACGACGCCGAGTCCCTGGAACCGGCCCGCCGTCGCCGGGCCTCCTGAGGCTTCACGGGTCACGCGTGGCTGGAAGACCAAGCCTGTCTCGTGCCGCCCTGGAGGCCTGCGGCGACCCTCTGCCCTTTCGATCGCCGGTACCGCCCCGGCTCCCGGGCTACATCCCGTTTGAGACCTCCGTCCCGTGCGCGGAGGCGTTCGATGACCCCGACTGGCTGTTCAGCGTCGACTGGGATGGAGCAAGAGCGCTGCTCTTCATCGACGCGGACGGATCGGTGCGCATCCAGGGCGAAGTGCTCCGTGACCTCGCGCGGCGTTTCCCTGACATCCCTGCGGCCGCGGCCATCCCCAATGGCCGGGGCGCTGTCCTCGACGGTGTCATCGGAGTGCTCGACCGGGAAGGCCGTCCGGACCTGGCGGGCTTCGGCCGTCGCCTCGCCGCCGGGCCGGCCGCAGCAGCAGAGCTTCCGGCGGTGTACCTCTGCTGTGACGTGCTGCACCTCGACGGGCGCTCGACGATGGGATGGCCCCTGGATCGTCGCCTCGATGCGCTCAGCGATCTCACCCGCCGGAGTGACGTCCTCCAGGCGCCGGACCACGTGCGCGGACGCGGCGAGGCGCTCGCGGCCGCAGCAGCCGGACGGAGCCTGCCGGCGCTGCTCGCCCGGCGGGGCGCGGCTTGCTACCGGCCGGGCGTCGCCTCCCCTGATCGACTGCGCATCGGGCTCGCCGATCAGACGACCTGCGTCATCGCAGGCGTGGTTCCGCGCCGGGCTGGCACGAGGCTCATTCTCGGAGAGCATGTCGACGGTCGCCTCACCTTCGCGGGACAGGTCGAGGGACCGCGTGACCCGCTTGTGGCCGCGTGGCTCGCGCGGCACATCGCCGACCTGACGGTCAAAACCGCATCACTCGACGGCGTGCAACCTGTCAACGCGACCTGGCTGCGACCCGCGCTCACCGCGACCGTCCGGCACCACGGCCGCAGCGCTGCCGGCGCGCTCCTGCGCCCGGCGCTCCTCGCGGTGCGCGACGACGTCGATCCGCGCTGGTGCGTGCAACGACCCGCGGTCGCCGGCCCGGTCGAGCTGCACGCCGGGACCCGCTTCTCGCCGACACTCCTGATACCGCTCCCTCTCGGCGATCTTTCAGGGCTCCCTCAGGCAAGTCGATGACCGCTTCGGTCCTCATGTGCCGGCCCGATCACTTCGGGATCGAGTACGAGATCAACCCGTGGATGCACGTTGCGGTCGAGGTCGATCACGCGCTGGCGGCGTCGCAGTGGGACGCGCTGTACCGCAAGTACGTCGATCTCGGCGTGGTTGTGGAGTTGGCGACATCCGTCGCGGGTCTGCCCGACATGGTCTTCACCGCCAACGCGGCCGTGCTCTGGGACGACCGTGCGGTGCTGAGCAACTTCCATCATGCCGAACGGCAGGGCGAGGAGACGCACTGGCGCGAGGAACTCGAGCGCCTCGGCTTCGATGTTCACGAGCTGCCGCGATCGCTGTCCTTCGAGGGCGCCGGCGATGCCCTGTTCGTCGGTGATCGCCTGTTCTGCGGTTACGGGTTCCGGACCGACCGCGAGGCGCACCACCCGGTGGCGCGCATCCTCGAGGTCGAGGTCGTGTCACTCCAACTGGTCGACCCGCGCTTCTATCACCTGGACACCTGCTTCTGCCCACTCGATGCCACCAATGTTCTCGCGGCCCCTGCCGCATTCGCCCCGGAGTCGATGCGCTTGATTCGCGAGCTGGTGCCGAATCTGATCGAGGTGCCGGTCGAGGTGGCGGCGGGCTTTGCGTGCAACGCCATGCCGCTCGGGCGGCACTTGCTCTCCTCGCTGACGATCTCGCAGTTGGAGACTCCTCTGAAGGCCGCCGGGTACACTCCGATTCCGCTGCCTATGGGGGAGTTCCTCAAGGCCGGTGGTGGGGTCCGCTGCCTCTCGCTGCCACTCGGTGAGCGAGGTCGCGCCCGCACCCAGGATGCCGCCCAAGGCTCAGGGTAGATCCAACAACCTCTGAGCGTTTTCCCAGACTTCCGCGCGAAGATGGTCCGGTGACCACCCCCACCCCTGGACAGCCGAGCCGGCTGCTTGTCGTTGACGATGAGCGTGCCATCACCGATCTTGTCGCGATGGCCCTCAAATACGAGGGCTTCTCGGTGCAGACCGCCGCCACCGCGAAGCAGGCCCGTCACGCGGTGATGGACTTCCGTCCGGACCTGATGATCCTGGACGTCGGGCTGCCGGACGACGATGGATTCACGCTCGTCCAGCGCCTCATCACCGACGGCATCAAGGTGCCGGTGATCTTCCTCACCGCTCGGGATGCCACCGAGGAAAAGGTCCACGGGTTGACCATCGGTGGCGACGACTACGTGACCAAGCCCTTCAGCATCGAGGAGCTCGTCGCGCGGATCCGTGTCGTGCTCCGGCGCCACAATCCCGACGGCGCGGCGGCGAACGCCAAGCTCGTCCTCCACGACCTGGAGCTGGATGACGAGACGCACGAGGTCTTCCGCGCCGGGGAAGCGGTGGAGTTGACGCGCACCGAGTTCCGTCTGCTCCGCTATCTCATGATGAACAGCGGCCGCGTGCTGTCGCGCTCGCAGATCCTCGATCACGTCTGGGACTACGACTTCGGCGGCGACGCCAGCGTGCTCGAGACGTATATCAGCTACCTCCGCCGCAAGGTCGACAACGTCGACCCGCCGCTCATTCACACGGTCCGCGGGATCGGCTACGTCATTCGCCTCCCGCGCACCGCATCGGCGCATGCGTAAGCGGCGCGGGTGATGTTCTCAGGACGATAGATGTCTCTTCGACTCCGGCTGCTGCTGACCCTGGCGCCGCTGTTCGTCCTCGGGCTCGCAGCCGCCGACGCCGGGACGTACGTGGCGTTGCAGAGCTCGCTGCTGCAGAACGTCGACAATCAGCTGGTCGCACTCCGCGACGGCGCAGAGAACGCCCTCGGGCATTCCGGGCCACCTGGCGGGCAGTTTGACAACGGCGGAGGCAGCGGCCAATTACCGCCGGGCACCTATGGCGAGCTCGTCGACGCATCCGGGCCTCTGAGCGGCGGCGGCCTGTACGGCGGCTACGTCCAGTCGACGCCATCGCATCCCGTGTTGCCCGCAACGATCTACAAAGACGCGGGCACGACGCTGTTGACGGTTCCCGGAGTCGGGACGTGGGATTCGTACCGAGTCCTCGTGACTCCGGACTCGAGTCAGCCCGGCACCGATCTGGTGGTCGCGCTCCCGCTCGACGGCGTCGACACCACCCTCGGCACGCTCCTGCTCTTCGAGATCGCCATCAGCAGTGGCATCACGATTGTCGTCCTGGTCGTCACGTGGTTGCTGGTACGCCGCGGGATGCGCCCCCTCGAACGCATGGGTGCCACCGCGCGGTCGATCGCGGCGGGTAACCTCGGTCGCCGGGTATCGCCGTCAAACGAACGCACTGAGGTCGGCCAGCTCGGCCTCGCCCTCAACGGGATGTTGAGCCAGATCGAGCGAGCCTTTGCCGAGCGCGACGTCACCGAGCAGAAGTTGCGCCACTTCGTCTCCGACGCCTCGCACGAGTTGCGCACCCCGCTCACGTCGATGCGCGGCTACGCGGAGCTGCTGCAACGAAACCCCGACATGACGCGTGACGATGTCCTGCTCGCGGTGCGGCGCATCGAGGACGAGACCCGGCGCATGGGCCTGCTGGTCGACGACCTGCTCCTGCTCGCGAGACTGGACCAGGGACGCCCCCTGGACAGGGCACCGGTCGATCTCACGTCGATGGTCAACGACGCCGTGAGCGACGCCCGGGCGGCCGACCCGGGGCGCTCGGTCAGCGCCCGGATCGAGGCGCCGATCGTGGTCACCGGCGACGACCTTCGCCTCCGACAGGCTGTGGCCAACCTCGTCCGAAACGCGCTGGTGCACACGCCGGCGGGGAGTCCTGTGGAGGTTGCGCTGCATCCCGAGAACGGGCACGTCGAGATCGACGTCATCGACCACGGTCCGGGCGTGCCAACCGCGCAGCGCGAGCGCATCTTCGAGCGTTTTCATCGTGCGGATCCTCTCCGCAGTCGCGACCAGGGCGGCAGCGGGTTGGGTCTGAGCATTGCGACGGCGGTGGTGACCGCGCATGGGGGAAGTATCAGCGTCACCGACACACCCGGCGGCGGCGCCACCTTCCGGATCGCGCTTCCGGCGGCGTGAGGATGGGGCCTGATGTCTAGTCAACTGCTCTGGTACACCACCCGCGGCGCGGGCGCCGTCAGCATCGTGCTGCTGAGCGTGGTCGTCGTCCTCGGCCTGCTCGCACGCGTGCGCTTCGAGACACGTGGCTGGCCGCGGTTTCTGAGTGCGGCCGTCCACCGTGATCTTGCGCTGATGACGCTCGTGTTCCTGCTCCTGCACATCGTCACCGCAGTGGTCGACCCGTTCACCCATCTTGGCCTCGTGGCCGCGCTGGTTCCGTTCGGCTCGTACTACCGAACGTTCTGGCTCGGCCTCGGGACGATCGCCTTTGAACTGCTCATCGCGATCGTCGCCACCAGCCTGCTCCGGAAGCACATCGGTGCGCGTGTGTGGCGGTCGATCCACTGGCTTGCCTATCTGAGCTGGCCTGTCGCGGTGGTGCATGGCATCGGCACCGGCACCGATGGGACAGCGCGATGGATGCTGACCATCGATGCGGTATGCGTCGTCGCAGTTGGGGCGGCGCTCATGTGGCGGCTGGTTGCGGCTCCCCCGGATCCGCTCGCCGACGAGCGCCGCCTGGCCGCGGAGCGCGCGTCGTTCGGCACCGATCGATGAGCATCGCGCTGCTGGCCGGCAAGCCCGCCGTCGAGGGGATGGAGCATCTCGCCGAGCATCGGCAGCGTCTCGGAGCGCTCCCACCCCCGTCGTCCGCACTCGTCGATGCGATCGAGCGCAGCACCCTGCGTGGTAAGGGCGGCGCAGGGTTTCCCGTTGCCACCAAATGGCGGTCGGTAGCGGCGCAGCGCTCGGGGACTCCGGTCGTCCTCGCCAACGGCGGCGAGGGCGAGCCGTTGAGCCAGAAGGATCGCATGCTCATGGAGCAGCGGCCACACCTCGTCATCGACGGCGCCCTGCTTGCTGCGGATGCCGTCGGCGCGGACGAGGTCATCCTGTACATCGGTGCGGACCACGCCGGCGCCGTCCAGGCGATGCACCGGGCTGTCGCGGAGCGTCCGGTTTCCGAGCGTGGCCGGCTTCGCCTTGTGAGCGCCCCGGTTCGCTACGTCTCCGGAGAGGAGACCGCGGCGGTGCATTTCGTCAATGACGGGATCGCGCTCCCCACGTCGATCCCACCCCGGCCGTTCGAACGCGGAGTCGACGGTCGCCCCACACTCGTGCAGAACGTCGAGACACTCGCGCACGTCGCGTTGATCGCCCGCTTCGGCGATGAGTGGTTCCGCTCCCTCGGCGATGGCAAGGCGTCGGGGACCACGCTGGTGACGGTGGGTGGCGCGGTGCCGCAGAGTGTCCTCATCGAGATCCCGCAGGGCATCGCGCTTGCCGATGCCGTCAACGCGGCCGGTGGCCTCACGTCGGACAGCGACGCGGTGCTCCTCGGCGGTTATTTCGGCGGGTGGGTCGAACTCGGGCACAGCCTGGGGCCTCCCTCTGGACGCCGATCCGTTGCGGCAGCGCGGTTACTCGCTCGGCTGCGGGGTGATCGCAGTGCTTCCATCGACCCGATGCGGCGTGATCGAGACCGCGAGAATCGTGTCGTACCTTGCGCACGAGAGCGCGCGACAGTGCGGGCCCTGCACCTTCGGATTGCGTGCCATCTCGGCGGCCACAGGCCGCATCGCCGGGCTCGCGGCGACCGCCGGTGACCTCGAGCATGTGCAGCGGTGGGCGGGACTGCTTGCCGGGCGCGGCGCGTGCCGGCACCCGGACGGGGCCGCCGGGCTGCTCGCCTCCGCGCTGCGAGTCTTCGCAGGCGAATTCCAGCTCCACGATGACGAGCGGCGTTGCAGTGTTGCGCGCGTCGCGGCGGCGGTGTCATGAGCGATCGCGTCACGCTCGCCATCGATCGCATCAAGTGCGATGGTCACGGCGTGTGCGCCGACCTGGTCCCCGAGCTCATCGAGCTCGACGACTGGGGATACCCGATCATCCGAGCCGGTGCGATCCCGCCGTCGGTCGTTCCCCATGCGCGCAGGGCTGTCTCAGGTTGCCCGACGCTTGCCTTGCGCCTCCAGGCACTGGTCAATTCGCGCCGCTGACGTACGCCGCGTCAGCCGTGCTGCAACAAGAGATCGAACTCCATCGTGGCCGTGTTGTCGACGGTGACGAAACCCCCGACGTTTGGCGCCTGCATGTTGAACTCGCTCCACGGGAACGAGATCGACCCGACCACCTCGATCTGCGAGCCTGAGAGCCGCGCTTTCACGGGAATGGTGACGGTCCTGGCCGTCCCATGGATCGTCAGCTTGCCCGTCAACGACACCTGTATCTGCGCCCCCGACGTCGCATTCGCGGGCAGGGTCACCGGCGATGACAGCACGAACGTCGCCTTGGGAAACTGGGCGCTCTCGATGCCGAGGGTCTCGAGATGGCTGTCGCGCATCGACTGATCACTGGTCAGCGATTGCACGTTGACGGTGAACGATCCGGCGCTGACCGTCAATGCTGACGCCGACCCCGCGATGGTCACGCTTCCGGTGATCTGCGAAGTTCGCCCAACGGCATCGCTTGGTGCCGAAAGAAACGCGAGCTTCTCGCGAACGCGGTATCCGGCGACGGACTTCGAGGCAACGCTCCAGATTCCGGGAATCGCAGTCGAGGTGAGCGCCGGCGATTGCGCGGTTGCCGCCGGCGACGTCAGGGCCAGCGGCGCCGGTGCCGAGTGGCTGAACAGCACGAAGTAGACGAACAGCACGCCCGTGGCCCCAAGGGCGACGACAGCTCCGAGTCCGGTGAGGAGCCAGGCGCGCATGCTTCGTGGGCGAGGGAATGAGCCGGATTTGGTCTGGGGCATCGGGCCTCCTTGCCTGGGAACGGTAGAGGCGCCGGCTCAGAGGCCGGCCTGAAATCGCTATGAGTCCGCTCAGAGATCGCCCCGACTTCACAGCGGCCTCCCAGCTTCCTCGGGGCTGGTGTCAAGGAGCGGGCGCCAGCCTTGATCTCATGAACGATCTTCGCGGAACAGCGACCGCACCGGTCCTGGATATCGCCATTCCCGTCTACAACGAGGAGCGAGTCCTGGAACGGAGCGTGCTCCAGCTCCACAATCACCTTCGCGCCGAGATCCCGTTCGCAACGAGGATCACCATCATCGACAACGCGAGCGAGGACGGCACGCGCTTGATCGGCATGCGGCTCGCGAACGCGCTCGACGGGGTGCGTTTCCTCCACCTGCCTCAGAAGGGGCGCGGTCGGGCTCTGCGCAGCGCGTGGACGGCGAGCGACGCGCGCGTCGTCGCGTACATGGACGTCGACCTCTCGACGCAACTCGATGCGCTGACAGCGCTGATCGCCCCGATTCTCTCGGGCAGCTGTGACATCGCCATCGGCAGCCGGCTCGCCGCGGGCGCGCGCGTGGTTCGGAGCCCGTGGCGTGAATTCATCTCGCGCGGGTACAACCTTCTCCTCCGCGCGCTGCTGCACACCTGCTTTCGCGACGCCCAGTGCGGGTTTAAGGCGATGCGCGCACAGGTCGCCCACGAACTCGTGCCGATCGTCCGGGATCAGGGGTGGTTCTTCGACACCGAACTGCTCGTCGCGGCGCAGCGTGCCGGCATGCGCATCCAGGAGGTTCCCGTGGAGTGGGTCGAGGATCCGGACTCGCGCGTCGACATACCGGCAACGGTGCTCACCGATCTTCGCGGCGTGCTGCGGCTGCTCCGCGAGACACCGCATGCACGTCATGCCGTGCTTCCGCAACCGGCACCTTCCCAGGAGCACGCGTGATGCAGTCCCCCAAGCGGCGAATCACCGTCGAGCAGCGCGACCGTGCTCTCCGCCTGCGCGGCAGGCTCACCGCGTCATTCGGTGTCATCGGGACAGCCGCCGTCGCAGTGCTGGCGGTCACAGCGGCGCACACCCACGCCGGAACATCCACAAGCGCTGCATCGTCTTCGGCTATCAAGTCGTCCACCTCGACCACGACGACGCCGGCGTCGTCGTCCGCGTCGAGCAGCACCGGCTCGTCGTCGCTGTCCACCGGATCGGCGAGCACCGGAAGCTCGTCCTCTGCGAGTACCGTCAGCGGCGGCTCATGACTCTTGCCACCTATCGTGGAACCGCGCTCGGGACATCGATGCACGTGGTGGTGACAGACCCGGGCAGCCTCGACGCGGCGACGGCGCGTGTCCAGGGAGTGGTCGATGCCATCGACCTGGCGTGCAGCCGGTTCCGGGACGACAGCGAGTTGAGCCGCCTGCAGGCAGGTACCGGACCGCGGGAGGGCGCCGTCTCGCCGCTTCTGGCCCAGGCGCTGGCCACGGCGCTTCGAGCGGCGGAGCTGACCGACGGGGCAGTCGATCCGACAGTCGGTGAGGCGATCCGCTCAGCCGGGTACGACGTGGACTTCAACTCGCTACCCGCCGAAGGTGAGGCGCTGATCCTTGCGGTCACGCCGGTGCCGGGGTGGCGGCGGATCCGGCTCTTTCCAGCTACCCGGCGCGTGGAGATCGATGCCGGCGTCGAGGTCGACCTCGGGGCAACCGCGAAAGCGCTCGCCGCCGATCTCGCCGCCACAGCCGCACTCGAGGCGATGTCTGCCGGCGGCGTCCTCGTGAGCCTGGGTGGCGACGTTTCCGTGGCCGGCGTTCCTCCGGAGGAGGGATGGCACATCCAGATCGCCGAGAACAGCCGGGCCGCCATCACCACGGACGGGGAGACGATCGCCATACGTGCCGGCGGCGTCGCCACCTCGAGCACGACCGTGCGCCGCTGGCGGCGTGGCGGAGTCGAGTTGCATCACATCATCGATCCGGCCACCGGACTTCCGGCTGCCGGCCCCTGGCGGACGGTCAGCGTCGTTGCCGGAAATTGCGTCGACGCCAATATCGCTGCCACCGCTGCAATCGTTCGGGGTTTGACGGCGGCGGCGTGGCTCCACGAGGCCGGCCTGCCGGCGCGGCTGGTCGATGCGAGCGGCGCCCTGACCCGAGTCGGCGGCTGGCCTGAGCCGGGCGCTCAGCCGTCCTGAGCGATGAGCTCCTGGACCTGGCGCTGATAGCGTCGCGTGTCGTCATACACGCCATGGCTGGCGACGCTCGCATCTCCCTGGTAGTAGCCGGCGAGCGTGGCGGGGATATCGGCCTCGTGCTTGGTCATCAGATGGCGCAGCAGCATCGCGCCGGCGACGACGTTGTCCTGCGCGCGCCAGATGTCAAGGTGCGTCCCTGCCAGGTGACGCGACACCCACTCACCGGTGAAGGGCTCGAGCTGCATGATCCCCACGGCCCCGGTTGGTGAGACGCGCTCCTGACGCCACCCCGACTCCGCCCATGCGACACCCCGCAACAGTCGACCATCGACGCCGACGTCCGCCGCAACGAAGCTCACCAGCGCGTTCATGCGTATCAGTCGTCCCGGCACCACCAACTCGTCGCCCTCGGCGATCGGGGCGTTGACGCCGATCCCGTTGGTACGAGCGAGCGCGGTCGGATCGACGCCGAATCGGCGAGCCGTCTCAAAGACGCCCTCACCGCGCCCGACGCGATAGGTCTCGGTGTCGTCTCCACCTCGCGCATAACCGGGGAGCGCCAGGGAGGCGTCGGGGATCCGAAGCATCTGGCCGACCCGGATCAGCTCCGGAGCCGCCATGCGATTTGCGTCGAGCAGTGCTGCCACGGTGGTCCCATGGCGGACCGCGATATCGGACGCCGTGTCGCCTGGGCGCACCACGTACGAGGTCGCGAAAACGGCGGAGGGGATCGTGGCCACCGCGGTGGCGCCGAGCGCAGCAGCGGCAAGACGAGACCTTGTCGGCATTGGGTTCCTCGTGTGGTGGGACGTGGGGGGATGTGGGAACCGGCCGCGCGATCGCGGCACCAGGCAGCGTAGGCACAGTAGATCGCGCGCGTCAAGCGTTGCAAGCCGCCGTAACGGTTTCGTCACAACCAGGTCGCCTCTGTGTGAAGCGTCGTCCTGTCGGCGTGAGTGCTACGCTGCGACCAAAGCCATGCGACTCCCGAGCCTGCCGCGGACCTCGCTGCCGACCACGTTTCTGGCCGCTTCATGCGGCGCGGGCCTGGGCATCGTCACGTTCATCCTGAGCGCATGGCTGCACGCCGTCGGCGCCACCGGCGCCGCAGCTCTCCTCGCAGAGTCGGCGCTCCTCATCGCGCTGGCATGCGTGGCTGCGTTCGCGCTCTTTGACGGCAACACGCGGCTGCGCGGAGCCCGGGTGCCGATCAACCGGGCACTGCCCCCCGCGTGGTGGCCTCGTGACCCGGATTCCGTCTCGCTGCTTGCAGCATGCGTTGGCGGTCCGCTCGTGATCGGCGCCGGGGCGGCGGTCCTCCTCTTCCGCTGAAGGCACCGGCCGCGTTCAGCCGGTCAGCCGGTTGATCGCCCACCCAGCGGCCTCGCGAACGACCTCGTCCGGGTCGAGCTGCGCGCTTCGCCGGAGCGATGGCAGCGCGGCATCATCCCCGGCGTTGCCGAGCGCGATCGCACAGTTGCGGGCCAGACCGGCACGTCCGGTCCGCGACACCGCTGTCCCGTTGAATCGTGCCGCGAACTCTGCGTCGGTGAGATCGAGACATTCGATGAGGTCCGGGTGCGGCACGGGGCCGCCCGCGGTGGTCGCCATCCCAACGTCGAGATGCTGGGGCGCGAGGCGGTGGTTGATCGGGCATGCCTCCTGGCAGAGGTCGCAGCCGAACGCCCAGGTTCCCATCAGCGGTCGCAGGTCGTTCGGAATCGGGCCCCGATGCTCGATGGTGAGGTACGAGATGCAGCGCCGGGCGTCGATCACACCGGGTGCCACGATCGCACCGGTCGGACACGCCGGAAGGCACGCCATGCAGCGGCCGCACCCGCGCCTCGAGGCACCGTCGACCGGCAGCGGCACCGACACGGCGATCGCTGCGAGAAGCACGTAGGATCCGGCGCCGGTGGTGATCACCGACGCGTGCTTCCCCGCAAATCCAATCCCGGCTCGCTCGGCGATGGCGCGGTCGAGTGCCCAACCGTGATCGACGAAACGCTTTGCCCTGACAGGGTGAACCCGTTCCTGCAGCCACGCGACGAGGGCGTCGCAGCGCTCGGCGAGCAGGTCGTGGTAATCGATGGGGCGTCCGCCATCCTCGGTGCAGGCGTACGCAGAGAACCGTCCCCGGACGGTGCCGTCGGCAGCTGGGATCGGGCCTCGAACGGGGGCGGGTCGATACGGCCACGCCAGCGCGATGATCGATCGCGCCCACGGGTAGCGGCCGCCGATATCGGCAGACGCCGCAACGCGGTTCCGCGTGTACCAGGACATCCCATCCATCCGCCCGGCGTCGATCGCCTCGAGCGCTCGTGTGCGCGCCTCGGCGAACGGACGCACCGAGGTCACGCCACATGCCGCGAATCCGAGGCCGCGCGCCTCGACGCTCAACGCATCCTTGAGCGCAGCCATATCGGTGGATTGGGCCATTTCCTTCGATGATGGTTGCACGGCCCGCACACCGTAGGATCGAGCAATGAATGCCGCCGAAGACGCAGCCCGGTTGCCGCGCCTGCTCTGCATCATGGGGTCCGGCGAGACCACGCCGACGATGGTGTCCGTCCACCAGGATCTGCTCTCGAGGCTCGGGCCGCGGCCGGTGCCCGCGGTGCTCCTCGACACGCCATTCGGCTTTCAGGAGAATGCCGCGGACATCAGCGAGCGCACCGTGGCGTACTTCCGCGATCGCGTCGGATTTCCGATCAGCGTGGCGTCCTTTCGGAGTCGCGAGCGGGCTACCCCCCTCGAGTACGAGACCATGCTCGCTCGCGTTGCTGAAGCGCGCTACGTCTTCGCCGGCCCAGGGAGCCCGAGCTACGCGCTCCGCCAGTGGGTCGGCACCGCCGTCGCTGACCTGCTCGGGGGGAAGCTGCGAGATGGCGGCTGCGTGACTTTCGCCAGCGCAGCGGCCGTCGGCCTCGGCGTGTGCTCGCTTCCGGTGTACGAGGTCTACAAGGTCGGCGAGGAGCCGCGATGGCTTGAGGGCCTCGACCTGCTGAGCGCCACGGGGATTCGCGCGGCGGTGGTGCCGCATTACAACAACGCAGAGGGCGGAACCCACGACACCCGCTACTGCTACATGGGCGAGCGCCGCCTGCGCATGCTCGAAGAACTCCTTCCGGACGGTGTCGACATCCTCGGGGTCGACGAGCACACGGCGGCGATCTTCGATATCGATGCGGGGTCCGTCTCGATACGCGGGCGCGGCGGGGTGACGTGGCGCCACAGGGGGGAATCGCAGCGATTCGAGAACGGCTTGACGATGCCGATCCGCGCCCTTGCATCCGGCATGTCGTCGCCAGGCGATGCCGTCCCTGTCGAGCGTGGCGGTGCATCCGGCGATCTCGAGGACGCGCTACCGGCCGGGGCGGCATCGCCATTCCTCGAGGAGGTGACCCGGCAGTCGGACGCGGCCGACGTCGCGCTCGCGACCCGAGACGTCGACGGCGCAGTCGGTGCGGTGCTGGCGATCGACACGCAGATCCACGATTGGGCTGCCGACACCCTCGACTCGGATGAGCAGGACCGGGCACGCGAAGCGTTCCGCCGCTACGTCGTGCGCCTCGGCGACCTCGCGCGCAACGGAGCCACCGACCCACGCGATCTGGTGGGTCCGGTCGTCGACAGGATTCTCGACCTCCGCGTGCAGATGCGCGGCGCCGGACAATACACGCTCGCCGACAAGCTGCGCGATGCGCTCGTGGAAGCCGGGGTCGAGGTGCATGACACGCCGGCAGGATCCACCTGGGAGTTCGCGCCGGTGGCCGCCGGCTGATCGAGCGAGGGTCAGGCGGTGGCCTCGCCACGCTCCTCGGGAGCGAGCTCCATGTGACGTGGGCGGCCGAGCCAGTATCCCTGTCCGGCCGTCACCCCGAGCGCGGCGAGCCGATCAGCGGTCGCCTCGTCCTCGATCCCCTCGGCGATCACGGTCGAGCCGGAACTCCGCGCGTAGGCAACCGTCGCCTCGATGACGGCACGGGCTCCACGCTCGACGCAGGCCTGGGTGATGCTCTTGGCCACCTTCACGAATTCCGGGACGGCCGCGGCGAGCAGCTCGAGCGTGGAGTGGCCTTCGCCGATGTCATCGAGCGCGAACTGAAAGCCGTGCTCGCGATAGCTGGCGAGCACCAGCTTGAGGCGCTGCTGGTCGGCGATTGACTCGCGCTCGGTGATCTCGAGCACCATGGTCTCCGGGTCACGACCAGCCCAGCGGGCGAGCAGGAGCATGTGATCGACGGGATGAAGTGGATCCAGGAGCATCGCCGCCGAGACGTTGAGGAACAGCGGATCAGACGCCGGGAGCCCGGACGCGGCCGACATGGCGATCCGCCTGCAGATCCAGTCGATCTCCTTGGTCACCCCGCGCCGGTGAGCCAGCGCGAACACGTCCTCGACGCCGTCGACGGGGTCGCGCAGGCCGGGGACGCGCGCGAGAGCCTCCCATCCGATCGCCTTGTGATCGCTGAGGAGCACGATCGGCTGGAACACCGCCTGGATCACGCGCCGCTTGCCGAGGATGGCGTCCAGCATTGCCCCGGCGTCACCGCCGCCGCGCACGAGGCTCGGGAGCGAGCGGTCGCTCGCGACGACGACCCGATCGCGCCCGTCCTTCTTCGCCTTCGAGAGAGCTTCGTCGGCCGCGATCCAGAGCGCGTGCACGCCACCACCCCCCGCGGCGACGCCGGCGCTGATCCGGGCCTTGCCATGAGGGAGGGCTACTCCATGCAGCGAGGTGCGCATCCGCTCGGCGATCGCCACCGCCTCGGCCTCGGTGGTTGCATCCATGATTGACACAAACTCGTCACCGCCGATGCGGAGCAGCTGATCGCCCGCGCGCAGCTGCGCGCGCAATGTCCGGGCAACCTCGATGAGCAACATGTCGCCGGCTTCGTGACCGAACTCGTCGTTGATCGGCTTGAGGTGGTCGACGTCGATGGCGACCACCGCGGTTGCGCCGGTCAGCTCCCCGAGGCGCTCCTCGAATGCCCGCCGGTTCCCGACCTTCGTCAGCGGATCGGTGGTGGCGTGCAGCGCCTTCTCCTCGAACAGCCCGGCACGCGCCACGGCCACCGCGGCCTCGTCGGCGATCGCCTGGACGACTGTCAGGTCGTGCGTATCCCACGCGCCGCGGCGGGCATGTGAGATGAGCACGAGGACGCCGATCACGCGTCCGCCCGCGGCGCGCAGCGGCGCGGCGACGACGCTTCTCGAGCGGCGTCCACCGCCGAGGCTCTCGAGCTCGGCGAGATTCGATCCCGGCATCGACGCGTACGCCTGCTTGATCTCGCGAGGTGTCCTGAGCATGCAGGGTTCGCCGGTTGAGAACACGCGCCCGATGACCCCCTCGCCCGGCGCCATGACCACAATCGGTCCCGCTGCCGGTGAGACGCCGGCCGGCCCCAGGATCAGTGGGAGCGTTGCGAGGCCCCCCGAGGCCGAATCGAACAAGAGGACCCGGCCCCACGTGGCGTCCGGGTACGTCTCATGGCAGCCGCCGAGCACAGCGGCCGCGACCTCTCCCGAGTTGGTGGTCAACCCGAGGCTCCGGGCCACGTCCGCAACCGCGCGGAGCCGGCGCGTCTGCGCCTGGTAGTGGCGGTCGGTCAACGACCAGTTGGAATAGGCAAGCACGACGACGCCCACCATCAGCGCAAGCACCTGGATGAGCTGGCTGACGCCTACTGTGTGAAACAGACCCGCCCACCACCAGACCGTGGTCAGCCCACCGCAGGAGGCCACCAGGATGGTCCAGAGCGCCGGCGCTCGTGCGGACGGGTCCACCGTGAGCAGCACGGCGACAAACCCAAGCACGATGAGCGGCAACGGGTGGGTCAGCCGTGGCGCCGAGAGTCCGAGGATCAACGTGCACAGGGCAACGCTGGTCAACCCCTGCACCAGCGCTGCAATCGATGGGCTGACCCGGGCACCACGACGCAGCCGGATGGTGATCTCGAGCATCACGGCCGCCACGACCACGACCTCGATCTCGACGAAGACGATGCGAGAGGGGAGCGACGAATCGATCAGCTGCCAGCTGGTGATACCGAGCAGTACCGCTGTCGCGAATATCGGCAGCCAGCGCCGCGCGGCGCTCTCGTTTTGCATAACCCTCTCGAGCAAGAGCGTACGTGGAGCCGTGCCGCGAGAAATGGGCGTGACAATCTTGTGTCCGGTTCCTCAGAGGTCAGGGGTTGCGCACGGATATGGATCCGGTGAGCGCCTGGCCGATCACCTGCGAACCGTTGATGGGGGACAGCACCAGCTGCGCCGTCGCCGGGGATCCAGCGTCGAACAGGAGCTGGACCGGGGCGCTCGACTGGCTGGTGAGCTCGCCGCCGCACGCCTTCCAGCCACCCGCGTCCGCGATGAACGGCTCCTTGTCGACGTTCTGGAAGATGGCCTCAACCGGCGTGAGCGGCCCCTGCACCAGGGCTCCGACACAGAGCTGTCCGATCACCGCGTCACCGACGTTGTCGATGGAGACGTCGATCTCCACTCGCTTACCGGCGGCTGCGCTGGTCGGCAGTGCCCCGCTGATGTCCGCCATCGGGGGTCCCGCGGTTGCGAAGAGGGGCGTGATGACTCCGAGGAAGAGACCGAGGAGCACCACGCCGACGACGACCAGGAACACGGTTCGAGGGTTGGCTCCGAGCCAGCGTCGGACCGAAGCGAGCACGCCTTTCAGATCGTGGCCGGCGGCTGGTATTCACCGAACACGGATCGCAGCGCGCCACAGATCTCACCGAGGGTCGCTTCCGCTCGAACCGCGTCGAGGATTCGCGGCATCAGCGTTCCGTCGGACGAGGCGGCGTTCCTGACCGCGACGAGCGACGATTCGACAGGCCCCGGGTCGCGCAGGGTGCGATAGCTCGCCAGCCGCTCGGCCTGTTCCGCCATGGCGCGGACGTCGGGCCGGAACAGCAGTGGCGGTTCGCCCTCCTCGGTCTCCGTGTATCGGTTCACGCCGACGATCACCTTGTCGCCTGAGGCGACCGCTCGCTCGGATCGATACGCCTCATCCTGGATGCGTTGCTGCATCCACCCCGCCTCGATGCACGCCACCGCGCCGCCGAGCTCGTCGATCTCATCAAGCAGCCGCGTGGCGTCACGCTCGAGCTCGTCGGTGAGCCACTCGACGAAGTACGAGCCACCGAGCGGGTCGACGGTGCTCGTCACGCCGGTTTCCTCGGCGATGATCTGTTGGGTTCGAACCGCGATGCGCTGCGCCTTCTCGGTGGGGATGGACAGCGCCTCGTCGTAGCACGAAAGTGCCAGTGACTGGACGCCGCCGAGCACCGCCGCGAGCGCTTCGATGGCCGCGCGCACGATGTTGTTCTCCGGCTGCTGTGCTGTCAGCGTCGAACCGCCGGTCTGCGTGTGCGTCCGCAGCATCAGCGAGCGTGGGTCACATGCGCCGAACCGCGTGCTCATGATCCGCGACCACATGCGCCGCAGCGCCCGGTACTTCGCGATCTCCTCAAAAAAATCGATGTGCGTGTTGAAGATCCACGACAGCTTGGGAGCGAAGTCGTCAACCCCGACACCTCGATCGACAGACGCCTGCACGTACGCGCATGCATTCGCGATGGCAAACGCCATCTCCTGCGGGGCGGTGCTGCCCGCTTCGCGGATGTGGTATCCGGAGAGCGATATCGGGTTGAACTTCGGGGTGTTGACGGTGCACCAGACGATCAGATCTGCCGCGAGGCGCAGCGACGCCCTCGGTGGATAGATGAAGGTGCCCCGAGCGATGTACTCCTTGAGCACGTCGTTCTGGACGGTCCCCATGACCGAGGCCGCGTCGAGGCCCTGACGTTCCGCGGCGACGACATACATGGCGACGAGCACGGGCGCCGGTGCGTTGATGGTCATCGAGGTGCTCACCGCGCTGAGCGGAATACCCTCGAAGAGGTCCTCCATGTCGCGCACCGAGTCAATCGCGACCCCGACCTGGCCGACCTCCCCAAGGCTGCGCGGATCATCGCTGTCCAGGCCCATCTGCGTCGGGAGGTCGAACGCCACCGACAGCCCCGGCTGACCCTGCGCGAGCAGGTAGCGGAACCGTGCGTTGGCATCAGCAGCGGTGCCGTATCCGGCGTACTGGCGGATGCTCCAGACGCGACCGCGGTACATCGTCGGCTGGATGCCACGGGTGAAGGGCGGCACGCCCGGGAAACCCTCGTGACGAAGCGAGTCGTGGCGTGCGAGGTCGGCCTCCGTGTAGAGCGGTTCCACCGGGATGCCGCTGCCGGTTTCGAAGACATCCCTTCGCTCACCGCGCGCGCGGGCAGGGGCGAGCACCGTGTCCTGCCACTCGATGAGGGCCTCGATGAAGTCCGGCGCCCCTTCCTCCACCGTCACGGACGACGCAGCATCCTCCTCGGCGGCCATGACCGCAGCATATCGTTGTGTCACGAGCGCGCGAACTCGTTCGCGGCCGTCCTGAACCTGTGCAACACTCCGCCGGGATGGCGCTTCCTGTGACCACGTCGCTCGTCGAGGACTCAGCGGCCCGGCTTGCAGCCGGGGGCTGGCACTTCACTCGCCGTCAGCTGTACTACGCCACGTGCGCTCGCGCGGAAACCACCCCCGGCAACGCCGCATCCAATGGCGAGATCGGTCTCGGGGTGCTGATGATCCTCATCGGATTGATCCTCGTCAGCATCAAGGGGCTGTTCGCGCTGTTCGTGACCCTGGGGGTGGCGCTCATCCTCACCGGAATCCTCGGGAGACTGCGCCGTCCGAGGCTGAGCGGGCGGCTCCTCGCGCTCTCGTTCGACGAATTCCGTGCGCGCTTCGCATCACTCGACCTGGACGGCCTCATCCCTGATGCCGGCCCGGCTGCGCCCGCAGACGCGGCTGCGGAGACCATCATCGTCACCGACACGGCGGATACCGCGGCGCTGATCGCCGCGAACGCGGTCCGCGCGGAGCTCGGTGCGGTCAAGGCTACCGTGGCGAACGGTGGGCAGACTCCCGACCGCGGGACCCGAGTGATCGTGCTCCACGATGCGTCCCCGCGCGGATGCGCCCTGGTGATGGACCTCGGGGACGCCGGCGTCGAGGTGGTCGATGCGGGGCTGCGTCCTCGCGAGGTTGACGGGCCGTCGCATCAGGTGATCGAGGGTGCCCCCGCCCGGCTGCCTCGAGATCTGAGCGCCCTCCTGGACGTTGACGAGATCAACTGGCTCCTCAGTGGCCGGCGAGTCGAGCTCGCGACGCTCCCGCCCGAGGTCGTGATGGACCGAGTCCGCGCCGCCGTCAGCGAAGCTCCACGGCTTCGCGGCGATGCCCCGCAGCCAGCTCGCTGAGCACCTCGGGCGACAGCTCGCTGCCCGACGCCGCGGCAACGCGGCACACCGTCACCGCCCTGAGCGTTGCGGTTCGCCGGCCACCTTCGAGCAGCGCGCGCTCGCCGAGCACGGTCCCCGGTCCGACCTGAGCCACCGGCTTCCCGTCGACCTCGACCGCGAGCACGCCGTCGAGGAGCAGGTACATGTCCTTTCCCTCGTCGCCCTGGGCCACAAGGGTCGCGCCCGCCTTGATCGTCTCGATGCGCGGTCTCACCCCGCCCCGCATGATGCGAAGCGACAGTTCGCGCTCGAGCGCGGTTTCGACCTCCGTGACCAGCGCCGGCGAATCCTCGTCGCCCCACGGCGTGTGCCTGCCGAACGCGTGCTGGTACCAGCGCTTGAAATCCACCAACCCGGACTTCTCCGCGAGGTTGCCGTCACGGTCGTAGACCCAATGGCGCGGAAACGGACTGGCGCCGCTGAGCTCATGGTGTGACGTCCCGTCCGAGGCGATCGTGAGCGTCAGGCTCGTCCACGCGAGGGGTGCCGCGAGCTGGACGAAGGGAGGCCGATTCACCTTGCGTGGTGCTGGAACGCCGGTCCGTCCGCCGGCGGTCTGCGTGAAGCGAACCCAGCCGTCGCCCACGACAGGCGCCTGGCGCTTGTCGGGGAACGCAACCGCGGCGATCGTCATACCGCGACCGCCGAGATTGATCGTCGTCGCGCCGATCTCCCCGGCGCCGCTCTGGCCGTGGTCGACGATGCGGCCGTTGTCTACCTCGATCCACGCACTCAATTGGTTGGCAAATCGAAAGCGGTCCGCTTCCCGGAGCGCTGTCAGCGACTCGATGTGATCCGGCGGCGGGTCGTCGTAATGCGCCAGGCCAATCTCGAATGGGAGCTTGGTGGTGCCCTTGACGGCCTCGGAAGGAATCCACGAGATGGTCGTGACTGACGATTCGATGCGCATGTCGTACCTCCGTTGGCGCGAATCATGGCGTGCGTGTGACAACGTGGTCGAGGGTGCCGGGACCACAGGTGACAGTGAGGATGACCCCCGCACACCGTGGTGGCTGCCCCCATGTGCTTCGCCCAGTCGCTGACTACAGTTGATCCATGCCATCGGAGCCGTCGATTCGCGTGGTGCTCGCGGATGACAACCTGATCGTGCGCGAGGGAGTGCGTGCGCTCCTCGCGGTATCCGGAGACGTCGAGGTGGTCGGAGTCGCCGGTGATTACGACGAACTTCTCGCCGGGGCTGCGGAACACGTTCCCCAGGTGGTGGTGACCGATATCCGTATGCCCCCGGATTTCACCGATGAGGGGATCCGCGCCGCACGCATCGTGCGCAAGCAGTATCCGGGGACGGGGGTGGTGATCCTCTCCCAGTACGACGAGCCCGAATACGCCATCTCGCTGCTCAGTGAAGGTGCGGCCGGGTATGCGTACCTCCTCAAGGATCGAGTTGCGGAGGGCGATCAACTTGCCCGCGCAGTACGCGAGGTGAGCACCGGCGGATCGATGCTCGACCCTCGCATCGTCGACGCGCTGACGCAGCCCGTCAGTGCCGAGGGAGGCTTGAACACCGTCGAGGAGCGGCTGCTGCGCATGGTGGCCGAGGGGAAGCCGATCAAGGCGATCGCCGCGTCGCTCCATTCGACGCCGGCTTCGGTCGCCGACGATGTCGAGCAGCTCTTCCTCAAGCTCGCGCAGCAGGCGAGTGCCGGGACCCAGGGCGCGCTCGAGCGGCTGCGCCTGCTGCACAAGGTGATCATCGATCGCGAGGAGCAGGGCGAGAGCTTGAGCCGGATGCTGCCCGGCGGCGTTGCGCAACAGATGCGCGAGAACGGGGTGCAGCCCGGCAAGACGGAGCGGCTCACGGTCACGGTGCTGATGTCCGACATCCGGGCCTATTCGACGATCGCCGAGGTGTCGGATCCGTCAGTGCTGGCGGGCCAGCTCAACGAGCATCGCGCCGCGATGAATCATGCGGTGCTCAACGAGGGCGGAACCGTGATGCAGTTCGTCGGTGATGCGGTGATGGCGGTCTTCGGCGCGCCCTTTCCGCAGCCCGACCATGCGCAACGAGCGCTCGCCTCGGCTCTTGCGATGCACGCCGGACAGCACGAGGTCAACGAGCACTGGAAGCAACGGAACCTCCCCCCGTTCTTTCTCGGCATCGGCCTTTCCACCGGTGACGTCGCCGCGGCATTGCTGGGGTCAGAGGAACGGCTCGAGTATTCGCTGGTCGGCGATGCGGTGAACCTTGCGCAGCGCCTGCAGCAGTGGGGCGAGGGCGGCCAGACGGTGTTGAGCGAACCAACATATGACGCGCTGGTTGAGAAGCCCGACGCCGAGCGTATCGAGCCGGCGCTGGTCAAGGGACGTCACACGCCGGTCGGCGCGTATCGACTGGGCGCGGCAACGGCATGACTGCCAGGACCGCGTCGCGGCTGGCCTGGGGCATTGCCGCGTTCGGGGTCGCTCTTGGTCTCAGTTGCGGGGCACTGGCGGTTGCGAACGGCGCATCGATTCACGCTGTCGACGCCGCCAACCCGCTCGAGATCGTCATGGCATTGACATTTGCGATCGTCGGCGGCCTGATAGCCTCGCAGCGGTCGCGCAACCCTGTCGGCTGGCTCTTTCTGTTCATGGCGATCGTCATGGGTGTCGGCGGCGTGGCCGCGCAGTACGCCCGCTTGGCTGCGATCACGCACCCGGGGCTGCCCGGGGCGCAATGGGCACTGTGGTGGTACATCTGGTCGGAGCAACTCGTCTATCCGGCCGGTGGCGCGACCGTCACTCTCCTGCTGATTCCCGACGGACGGCTCCCCTCCCGTCGATGGCGACCCGTGATCCCGGTCGCAATTGTCGTCACGCTCGTCGTAACGGTCGTGATCGATGCGCTCGGCGCCTCACCGCTGCAGGGTCCGGAAAATCAGCCGCAACTCCCCAATCCGGTCGGCGTCCGGAGTATCGAGGTGCTCACCCAGGGGCCTCTTGGGTTGGTGTGGGTGATCGCGCTTGCGCTGCTGCTGATCGCCGCAACAGCGCCGTTTGTGCGTCTGCGCCGGGCTCGAGGCGAGGAACGCGAGCAACTGAAGTGGATCGCGTACGTCGTTGTGTGTACGGCGTTGGCGACCATCGCCGTTTACGTCGCGCAGCTGATAGCACCCCAGAGCGTGGTTGCAAGCGCTGACGGCTGGCTGTTCGTCAACCTCCTGGGGTTCGGGATCGCCCTCCCAGTCGCCATCGGAATTGCGGTGCTCAAGTATCGCCTGTACGACATCGACATCATCATCAGTCGGACGATCGTCTACGGCGCGCTCGCCGTGTTTATCACCGCGGTGTACGTCGGTATCGCCGTCGGGATCGGAGCTCTTGTGGGCGGCGGAGGCAAACCCAACCTGGCGCTGTCCATCCTGGCCACGGCGATCGTCGCTCTCGGTTTCCAACCGGTGCGCGAGCGGATGCAGCGAGTCGCGAACCGGCTCGTCTACGGCAAGCGCGCGAGTCCGTACGAGGTGCTGAGCGAGTTCTCAGGACGGCTCGCGGAAACATACGCGGCCGACGAGGTGTTGCCGCGCATGGCCCGGGTGCTGAAGGAGGGGACCGGCGCGGAGTTCGCGACGGTATGGCTGCGGGGCGGCGCGGATCTGCGGCCGGCGGCGACATTCCCTGATGGAATCGCTGCGCACGAGTCGCTTCACACGTCCAACGTTGCGCTGCCGTTATTGCCAGAGGCAACGCGAACCGCTGAGGTGCGCCACCAGGGCGAACTCCTTGGCGCGTTGAGCGTCACCAAACGTCGCGGCGAATCGCTGACGCCGATCGAAGAGAAGCTCGTCGACGACCTGGCCCATCAGGCGGGGCTGGTGCTCAAGAACGTCGGCCTGAGCGCAGATCTGCGAGCCCGGCTCGACGACCTGCGCGCATCTCGGCAACGGTTGGTGCACGCGCAGGATCTCGAACGCCGTCGCCTGGAACGCAACCTGCACGACGGTGCGCAGCAGCACCTCGTGGCGCTCAAGGTGAAGCTGGGCTTGGCGGAGATGCTCCTCGGGCGCGACCCGACCAAGGCGATGGCGACCTTGGAACAGCTCAAGGGCGATGCCGACGAGGCGCTCGAGACGCTGCGTGACCTGGCTCGCGGCATCTACCCGCCGCTCCTCGCCGACAAGGGACTGGTGGTTGCGCTGGAATCGCAGGCTCGTAAGGCGACCGTTCCAGTGACCGTGCGCACCGATGGCGTGGAGCGCTATTCACAGGATGTTGAGGCGACGGTGTACTTCTGCGTACTCGAGGCCTTGCAGAACGTGCAGAAGTACGCACGGGCATCACACGTCGGGGTGCGCCTCCACGGGCAAGGTGAGAGCTTGACCTTCGAGGTCTATGACGACGGCGTCGGGTTCGACAGCGCGATCGCGAAGAAGGGTGCCGGACTCACCAACATGGCAGACCGTCTTGACTCACTCGGCGGGTCACTGAAGGTGACGTCAAGCCCGAACGGTGGAACCACGATCAGCGGGACGTTGGCCGTCGATGGTGCAGCCCTGGTGGCGGTTTGATGTCTGCGGTCGCGACGCCAAACAGCGAGCCTTTAGCCACGCGGCGGCTCGCGAGGCCGGCAACCGCGTGGTTGTTCCTCTCCGTCGTCGTTGCGATGTATGTGGCTTTCGGAGTGGTCTTCTACTCCCCGCTGACGTCGCCGGCACTGTTCCGCGCCTTGGGTGGTCTGAGCGCGGCGTTTGTCTTCCCCTTCTGCTCGTTTGCGATCGTCGGCGCCGTCATCGCGACGCGCCGGCCGGCCAACCCGGTGGGCTGGTTGTGCATCGCGGGATCCGCTGTCCTCGTCATCGGGTCGCTGGCGGCGCTCGTGGGTTCCATCCTCATCGACGCGCATAACGGTTTCGGCCGCTATGTTCTGCTCCTCTCGGCGTTCTGGAATAGCCCGGGCGGGAATGCGGCGATGCTGTTCCTGGTCATGCTGCTCGTCTTTCCCGACGGGCGGTTGCTGTCGCCGAAGGTGCGCTGGCTGGTATATGCAGTGGTGGGATTTGGACTATCGGGGCTCATCCTGGGGGTCATCAATCCAACTCCCGGAACGCTGAGCGCTGTGTCGACCACCCAGCCCGGCGTCGCCATCCCCGTCAGCGTTCTGGCCATCCCCGGTTCAGCGCCGGTGGTAAACACGCTGAGCACGCTCTGGAACGTGATCTCGAATGTGCTCACCGCAGGTGTGATCGTGGCCGTCTTCCTCCGCCTGCGTGGCGCCGATTCCGACACGCGCCACCAGATCAAATGGGTCGCGTCGGCAGCCCTGTTCTTGACGGCGACGATCCTTCTTTCGAACTTCCTTCCTATCACGGTGTTCACCGATCCCGGTCCAGTGGTTGGCCCGGCGGCCGCACTGCTGGTGTCACTTGCGGTGCTCAGCGTGCCAGTGGCGATTGGCGTAGCCGTCTTGAAATACCGCCTCTACGACATCGACCTGATCATCAGCCGAACCCTTGTCTACGGCGTCCTCGCGGCATCCATCACCGCCGTCTACATCGGTATCGCGGTGGGCATCGGCACGCTGGTTGGCAGTGGCGGTCAGCCGAACCTCTGGCTGTCGATCGTCGCGACGATCATCGTCGCGATCGGGTTTCAGCCGGTCCGTGAGCGTGTGCAGAAGATCGCGAACCGGCTCGTGTACGGCAAACGTGCCACTCCGTACGAGGTGCTCACCGCCTTCTCGGATCAGGTGGCCGAAGCGTACGCGGCCGATGAGGTGTTGCCACGCATGGCGCGGGTGCTCCAGGAGGCGACTGGTGCTCAGTCTGCGACGGTGTGGCTCAAGGGCCCAACAACGTTGCGTGCAGCGGCGACGCATCCGAATGTTGAGGCATCGACCCCCGTACTGCTGCCGATGTCCAACGGCTCGCTCCCCGAGATCCCGGGCGCGACGACCTCAGTACCCGTCGAGCATCAGGGGCGTCTGCTCGGCGCGCTCAGCGTCGTCAAGCGCAGGGGTGACCCCGTGACCCCCACCGAGCAGAAGCTCATCGACGACCTTGCACACCAGGCGGGGTTGGTATTGAGAAATGTGGGTCTCACCGCCGAGTTGCATCAGCGCCTCGACGAGCTGCGCGCCTCCCGTCAGCGACTCGTGCGCGCCCAGGACGAGGAGCGTCGCCGCATCGAGCGCAACCTGCACGATGGTGCCCAGCAACACCTCGTGGCGCTCAAGGTGAAGCTCGGGCTCGCGCAGATGCTTGCAGCCACGTCGCCGGAGAAAGCAAAGGTGACGCTGGTGCAATTGAAAGCGGATGCTGATGAGGCGCTTGAAACGTTACGAGATCTGGCGAGAGGCATTTACCCGCCTTTGCTCGCCGACAGAGGATTGGTTGCGGCGCTCGAGTCACAAGTGCGCAAAGCGATGGTGCAAGTCCGTGTTGACGCCGAGGATGTGGAGCGCTATGCCCAGGATGTGGAAGCAACGGTGTACTTCTGCGTGCTCGAGGCGCTTCAGAACGTGCAGAAATACGCCAATGCGTCCCAGGTTGTGGTGCGCCTTCGTGGTCAGGAGGCTGGGCTGACGTTCGAGATCGAGGACGACGGCACCGGCTTCGACACCTCGGCAGTGACGAGAGGTGCGGGACTCACCAACATGGTCGATCGAGTCGAGGCCCTCGGCGGCAGCGTCGACGTGACTTCGGCTCCGGGAGCGGGGACTCGCGTGTCCGGGAACGTCCCCGCACCGGCTCGCGAAGCCGTCCTCGCCTGACCTCCGCTACGCCGTTGCGGTCGCCGAGGCCCACGCCTCCGCGAGCCGGTCGGGACTGAAGTCGGACTTGGAGATGAACCCTGCGGCGCCCGCCTCGGCGGCGCGGGGGGCATACTCGTCAGCCTCGTACGTCGACAGGACCAGCACCACGACAGGCCTGGTTTCCTCAACGCCCGCAAGGATCTGGCGAGTGGCGTCGAGCCCGCTGATCCCCGGCAGGTTCACATCCATCAGGACCAGGTCAGGGCGCAGATCGCGAGCCGACGTCACCGAATCCTCGCCGGTTTCAACCTCACCGACCACCTCGAAGCCATCGGTGAGCTCGACGACGGTACGCGCGACATCGCGAAACGGCGCCTGATCGTCGACGATCAACACTCTCACACTCATCTCACCTCGCACGGTATCCCGATGTGCGTCGCCTGGCAAGCGTATCTGCCTCACCTGTTCGGTGATGCAGGCACCCGGCACCTGTTCGCGCCTATTCTCTGGGCGTGGCGATTCGCGTGATCCTCGCCGAGGACAACTACCTCTTGCGGGAAGGCATCCGGCAACTGCTGGAGACGTCCAACGAGATCGAGTTGCTCGCCACGTGTGTCGACCTTCCCTCGCTGGAGCGCGCGATCGAGGAGCACAGCCCAGAGGTCGTGATCACCGACATACGGATGCCACCGATGGGGACCGACGAGGGGCTGCGCGCCGCCGAGCGTTTGCGCGCTGAGCGTCCGGGGGTCGGTGTCGTCGTGCTCAGCCAGTACGCCGAGCCGGAGTACGCGCTCGCGCTGCTCGAGAAGGGTGCGAGCGGTCGCGCCTACCTGCTCAAGGAGCGCGTGTCGGACATCGACCAGCTCGTCGGGGCGGTCCGCGAAGTCGCCCGCGGTGGATCGGTGATCGACCCGCGCGTCGTCGAGGTGCTCGTCGCCGCCCGCAGCGCGGTCCGGGACTCGCCGATCGCGCAGCTCACGCCCCGTGAGCGTGATGTGCTCCAGCAGGTTGCCATGGGGAGGAACAACGCGGGCATCGCAACCACGCTGTTCCTGACCGAGCGCGCCGTTGAGAAGCACATCAACGCAATCTTCTCCAAGCTCGAGCTCTCAGAGGAACCGGACGCGCATCGTCGCGTCAAAGCGGCGCTCGTGTACCTCGCCGCGCAGCACTAGATCAGTCGCGCTGCTCGGGATCGGTCGCGCCGACGAGGATGGACATGTTGCCCATCGGGTGCTTGTTCTCGCGCATGAGCTGATGCGCGAGTCCCACCTCCTCGAACCCGAACGTCCGTGACAGGCACGGGTCGACAGCGCCGCTCGTGACCATGGCGTTGTAGGCGGCGCATTCCGCGTCGTTGGCGAAGTGCGAGCCCTGCAGGCGTTTCTGACGCATCCAGAGGTAGCGCAGGTCGACCGCAGCGTGGTATCCCGTCGTGCCCGCGCAGATCACCACCATGCCGCCGTTGTCGCAGACGAAGATGGATGTCGGGATCGTGTCCTCACCGGGATGCTCGAACACGATCCTCGGATTCCGGCGTTCACCCAGCACGTCCCACAGGGCCTTGCCGAAGGCGCGCGCACCGGCGGACCACGTGGCGAATGCCGCATCGTCGCGCCAATCGGGGATCACTCCCCAGTGGGAGAAGTCGCGTCTGTCGATGTAGCCGCGGGCGCCGAGCCCGATGCAGTACTCACCGCGTTCCGGACCGGATGTCACCGCGACCGGAATAGCTCCTTTGGCTTTGGCGATCTGGATGGCCTGCGAGCCGAGGCCGCCCGACCCGCCCCAGATCAGCACCACGTCGTTCTCGGCAACCGCATGCGGATGCCACGAGCAGAGCATCCGATACGCGGTGGCACCGACCAGCGTGCACGCAGCCGCAGCGGCCCAGCTGAGGTCTGGGGCTTTGGGGAGCAGCTGATGTGCCTGGACGAGCGTGTACTGCGCGAAGCTCCCCCAGTTCGTCTCGTATCCCCATATCCGTGCGCTCGGCGCGATGATCGGGTCGCCGCCGGCGGTGATCCAGGGATCGGCCGCATCCCACATCCCGCAGTGCGCGACGACATGGTCGCCGACTCGAACGCTGTCGACTCCGTCGCCGACCGCCCAGACGATGCCCGCGGCGTCGCTGCCACCGATGTGGAATTCCTCGACCTCGCCGGCCTTGCGCCGCGCGGCGACGACATCGACGGGCCGTCCGAGCGCCGCCCAGACGTTGTTGTAGTTGACCCCCGCAGCCATCACGTACACGAGCACCTGTCCGGGACCCGGCTGCGGCGTCGACACCGTCTCGCCCACGAACGCTGTTTGAGGATCGCCATATCGCTCGGGCCGGATCACCTGGGCGTGCATCCTTGCCGGCACATCACCAAGGCGCGGCATCGAGCCGACGTCGGTCACATCCTGCATGGGCATCGCGCTCCGACAATACAGGGACGGTCCAGCACTCAGGGGTCGGTTCGATAGCGCCAGACGGACGGGAATGCGACAGCCGCGGCGCCAAGGCCCACCAGGCACAGCGCACCGCCGGTGACGATCGCCACCTCAGCACCGAACGCATTCGCGACGATGCCCGTCTCAACGTCGCCGAGATTGGGGCCACCGTTGACCACCATGAAGTGCAGGGAACTGAGCCGCCCGCGCAATTCGTTGGGGGCGATGCGCTGCATGATCGTCGACCGGCAGACAGCGCTGAACGCATCTGCGCCACCGGCAACGGCGAGCAGCAGCAGGGCGATCCACAGCGTCGTCGTGAATCCGAAGCCGATGATCGCCACGCCCCAGGCGACTATGGCGATCACGATGATGCGGCCCAGCCGCTTGGATCGCGACACTGCGCCGCTTGCAAGCGCGGCCGTGACCGCGCCGCATCCGGGGGCGGCGTAGAGCAGGCCGAGCCCCTGTGCTCCCGCATGGAACGTCGTCACGGCGAGCAGCGGGAACACCGCGCGCGGAAGGCCGAAGATCATCGCGGCAAGATCCATCGCGAAACCGCCGAGGATCACAGGCTGGCGGCGGGCGAAGCTCACGCCGCGCACGATGGATGCGAGCGGCCGCTCTCGCTCAGTTGACCAGCGGCCCTGTGGCGGCAGCAGTGCCACCGCAGCGAGCGCCGCGCCGAAGGTGACCACGTCGACGGAGTACGCGGCGGGAAGACCGAGGTGGGCGATGACCAGTCCGCCGATCGCGGGCCCCGCGACGAGGGTCGTCTGAAAGAGGACGACGTTGAGCGAGAGCGCACCCGCCAGCCGGTCGACGCCGACAAGGTTCGGAATGATTGCGGTTCTGGTCGGAGCGTCGACGGCGCCAACCAATGCGGCCAGCGCCACCACTGCGTAGATCTCGACCAGCGGGGGATGCCCGACGAAGGCACCCACTGCGAGCAACCCGGAACACAGTGCGAGCCCGAGCTGGGTCACGATCAGCACTCGGCGGCGGTCGAACCTGTCGGCGATCGCACCGCCCCCCAGTGAACCGCAGATCAGTGGCACCACCTGGACGATGCCGAGCAATCCGACATCGAGCGCCGAACGGGTCAGCGAGTACACCTGATATGGCACGGCGACCAGCGTGATCTGGCGGCCGGCCATGGAGATGAGCTGGCCGAACCAGAGCCGCCTGAACGGCTGTGACTCACGAAGCGATCGCGTGTCCACGGCGAGCGTTCGGAATGCCCGGCTCGCGTTCGGTCTGGAGCGCACCTGGGCAACGCTATCCTGTCCGCCGATGCCCACGATGCTGACACCCGCGTCGCGCGCCCCGTCATGACGGCGCGCGACACCTGGAATCCAACCCAATACGAGCGTTTTCGCTCAGAGCGCGAGCAGCCGTTTCACGACCTGGTGGCGCTCATCACGCGACGTCCCGCCAATCGAGTTGTCGATCTCGGATGTGGCACGGGCGTGCTGACCGCAGCCCTGCATCGCGAGCTCGGGGCGGAGTCAACCCTCGGAGTGGACTCGTCGGACGCCATGCTCAAGCGAGCTCGGACGCTCGACGTCCCGGGGTTGGACTTCGTGCACGGTGACATCGGCCAGTGGCGGCCGGAGGCCTCGTTCGATGTGGTCTTCTCCAACGCCGCGATCCAATGGTTGGGCGATCATCCCGCGCTGTTCGCGCGCCTCAGGGCGATGCTCGTCCCCGGAGGCGAACTGGCAGTCCAGGTGCCTGCCAACTTCGATCATCTCTCGCACAGGCTCGCTGCTGAGATCGCTCGCGAGGAGCCTTTCATCGACGCCATGCGCGGCTACACCAGAACGTTCGCAGTGCTGCCACCCGAGGAGTACGCAACGCTCCTCCATCAACTCGGATTCATCACGCAGTCGGTGCGGCTGCAGGTGTATGCCCACGTGCTGGAGTCGCCCGACTCGGTTGTCGAGTGGGTGCGCGGCACGCTGCTGACCGACTACGAGTTGCGCATGCCGGCTGCCCTGTATCAGGAGTTCGTCACGCGCTACCGTGAGCGGCTGAACGCTGCGCTCGGCGATCAGCGCCCGTTTTTCTACCCGTTCAAACGGATCCTGCTCTGGGGAAGGCTTCCAGGCTGAGCGACCGGTTCCGCGAGGAGCAGTGGATGCAGATCAAGCGTCTCGACCTCGGCCATCTCACCGTCGCCACGCACGAGTGGCCGGTGCACGGGTACGTGATTCTGCATGACCAGCTCGGCGTCATCCTCGTCGACACCGGTTGCGGCGGCCCTGACGAGGTCCTCCGCTACTTCAAGGTCGTGAATCGCACCGTTGCCGATGCCCTCGCCGACCATGGGCTGGCACCGATCGACGTGAAGATGGTGATCAACACGCACCTGCATTTCGACCACTGCGGGCAGAACCCGGCATTCGCCAACGCACCGCTGATGGTCCAGCGATCGGAGCACGATCGAATCCTTCGGGAGCGTGACGAGGTCACTGACTGGATCGAGGCGTCGGGAATGCGGTTCGATCTCGTCGACGGCGATGTCGCCCTCGCGAACGACCTCAGCATCGCGACCACCCCTGGGCACACGGCCGGGCATCAATCAGTCATCGCAACGACGGAGCTCGGGACAGAGCTGTTCATCGGCGATGCCGCGTACACGCGGGCGATCTGGAATCACCCGGACATGTCGCGACTTCCCGAGGGACAGGCTGACGACGTCGATGCGTGGCACCGATCGCTATCGGATTTGAAGAGCCTGGAGCCGGCGCGAGTTCACTTCTGCCACGACGGATAACGTGGGCCGGCCCGCGCTACGCGTCTGGATCGCTTCCGTCCCATTCCTCGAGAGGCCGCGACCACCATCCCCAGTCCGGACCGAGGCGCGGACGATCAGGCAGCGCGATCCGGCCGTTGCACCAGAGGAACGCGTCCTCGGGAGCGGCGTCAATGGGGAGCCGCATCGGGAACAGGCGCGTCACCACGCGCCCGCAGAGGTCGCCGGGCAGGGGAAACGGAACCCCGAAGCCGCGACCGATGTCCCAGGTGTGGACGAGCAGCTCGTCGCAAGACATCGCACTGTACCCGGTCCGTTCGGTCATGCCCGAGTTGTGCCACGAGCGCGCCTCCGGCGGCGCATCGCGGATCACCGCGGCGAGCATCGAGACGTTCGCCTCGAGGTTGTCGAGCAGCCCATCGACGTCAAGACCGGGATTGACGTCCCGCCCGACAGCCAGCCGCCGCGTCGCCCTGCTCGCGAGGTGAGCCGCGTACACGAACTGAGCGTTGATCGCGTGGCGCAACGTCTCCTCGCAGTTCCATTCCAGATCGGGCACCGGCGCCTGCCAGTCGAGACCCCGCAAGGGTCTCAGGAATCCGAGGACCCGGTCACGCGTTGCCACCACGTCGGCGGCGGTGACCAGGTCGGTGGTCAAGGGTTCACGCGACTGCGTCGACGATCTCCTCGCGAAGCCCGGGAAAGGTCGCGAGGTAGGCGTGCCGCTCCGCCTTGAGCTGCTCCACCAGGGTGCGGTACTCATCCATCCGACCCTGACGCTCGTACAGCTTTCGGGGCTGGAGGATCTCCGGGTCATCGAGGCCGGGAAGCACCGCGGCCACCTCATACCCGAAGTCGGGGTCCGTCTCCCACTCGATGGTGCCTTCCGAGATCGCCTTGACGATGGCGCTGGAGTAGGGGATCGACACCTTCTTGCCGCGCTCATCGTCATCGGTGCCGCCGACCCGGCCGGTGTTGAGCAGGTAGACCTGAAAGTTGCTGCTGTCCATCAACTCGAGGAACCGGTTTCCCTGCTGCTCGTGGCGAAGCGGGAAGAAGGGATTGGTGCCGGGAACGCGCAGGAACTTGCCGGCCTCCTCCTTGCCACCCGCTGATGTTCCCCGGGTCTCGCCGAGCATGAAGTAGAGCGCTGCCTGCTCTCGATTGAGGCGTGCCACTCCCGGGATCAGGTTGTCGTTGCGATTGAGGATCAGGAAGTGATCGACCGCCTTCACCTCGCGCGCGTCCTTGTGCCAGCCGAGGGCGTCCATGCGGAAGACGGCGCGACCATTGGGGGTATACGCGGTATCGAAGAAGTCGACTGCGCCGGCATCGTTCTGCGAGACGTTCTCGAGGTAGGCCTCCGGCTTGCAGACGGCGCCGAAGATGCTGGGCTCGAACTGCGGATCGAGCGCGAACGTCTTGGCGAAGCAGCCGTTCTCGGTGGCCACGATTCGGCCGCCGGGATACAGCGCGACAAAGTCGTCCTGGACCGGCTTGCTGTCGTTCTGGCGCGTGAATGTGGTGGTGGTCTTGCCTGTCCCCGACAGGCCGATGATCAGCAGCGCCTGGTCGCCGCGAGCGGTTGGAACCACCTTGCAGCCCGCGTGCAGCGACAGGCCGCCCCGGTCATAGGTGAGCTTGTTCCACATGCGCAGGCCGCCCTTCTTCGACTCGCCGAAGTAGTCGCTGTTCAGGATGCGCGTGACACCGGCTTCCAGGTCCACGGCGATGACCCGATCACTCGGGTATCCGGGAGCGTCAAGGTTGGGCGTGTAGATGACCGTCAGGACCGGCGCGAAATCAGGGCCGGGGTTCCCGGCATCGAAGTACAGCCAGTGCTGCATTCCCGCGATGTTGGCGTTGGCCGCTTCGATGTAGAGGCGCGCCGCAACGCGGTGCTCGGGGTCGTTGCCGATGTACCCGTCGACGACGAGCATCTCCTGGTCGCGGATGTACGCGTCCTGGCGCTCGGCGACCTTCGCGCCGTCGGCGCGGCTCATCGTCTGGTCGGAGTGTTCCTCGGGATGGTCCGTGACCACGTAGGTGCTCGCCTTGCTTCTCGAGACGACCTTCGTCTGCACGTTGTAGTTGTCGAATTCGGTGTGCCGCGCGTTGGGCATCCGCGACGTCATGTCGCGCAACTCCGCAGGGGACGGGTTCCAGCGGACCCCGCGGGCGGCCGGAAGGGTGCTCGCGCGGGATTTGATGACGTCGGTCATGACTCCTCCAATATCCCTGGGTCACGATCCCCCGCTCGGCCTCGATCGTCGTTCCAGGCAGGCTCTCCGGACCTCGCGAGCATAGCAAAGGGCCCCTCGAGATTGGCCCAGGCCACGGTTTGCGACGCCTCTGGTTGTAGGCTGTGACCGATGACGCAGACCGCTCCCGCTCCAATCGCTGAGGCCACGTCGCTCCGCGAGAAATCCTGGGTGTTCTTCAATGGCGAGGTCGTCCATTACGCCGACGCCAAGGTCGGGTTGCTGACCCACGGGCTCAACTACGGCACCGGCGTGTTCGAGGGCATTCGCGCCTACTGGAACGAGGAGCGTGAGCAACTGTTCGCGCTGAGCCTCCCCGAGCACTACGAGCGCATGCTCCAGAACACGCGCGCCCTGCAGATGACGATTCCGTGGAGCGTCGAGGACCTGGTCGCGACGACGATCGATCTGTTGCGCCGCAACGAGTACCGTGAGGACACCTACGTCCGGCCGCTCTCGTTCAAGTCGGCCGAGATCATCGGCGTCAAGCTGCATGACGTTCCCGACAGCTTCGCGATCGTCACCGCTCCGATGGGGCTGTACGTCGGCAACGGCGGGATCCGCTGCATGGTGTCGTCATGGCGACGCATCGACAACTCGATGGCACCGGTGCGGACCAAGTGCACCGGGCTGTATGTGAACTCCGCGCTGGCGAAGAGCGAAGCGCTGCAGAATGGCTTCGACGAGGCGATCATGCTCTCCGGCGACGGCCACGTCTGCGAAGGCAGCGCAGAGAACATCTTCATCGTGCGCAAGGGCGAGATCATCACGCCACCCCCTTCGGACAACATCCTCGAAGGCATCACCCGGGCATCCGTGATGCACCTGGTGCGCGAGGAGCTTGGCCTCGAGGTGCGCGAGCGCTCCATCGACCGCTCCGAGCTCTACGTCGCCGACGAGGTGTTCCTGGTGGGCACCGGAGCGCAGGTCGCGCCGGTGATCGAGATCGACCGCCGGCGTATCGGAGATGGTGAACCTGGTCCGCTGACGAATCGCGTCCAGGACACCTACCACAAGGTCGTGACGGGTCGGGACCCGAAATACGCGGCCTGGCTGACCCCCGTCTACTGACCCAGGCCGAGACCGCCGCTCAGGCGGCGCGCTGCAGCCAGCGCTCAGGATTGCGAAGCTCGTCCAGCGTCGGCATCATCTCCGCCGACTCCCAGACGCGGTTCAGGGTATCGATCCCCGTCCGTTCCACCACCGCGACCGCGAAGTGCTCGCCCACCTCGTACTGGCGCATCTTCATCTCCAGGCCGGTGACGGCGAGCACGAGCCGCTCGATGGGTCCGCGCTGGCGCCGGCGCTGCTGCATCGCCGCCTCCAGCAGCTCGGACCCGCGTATCGCGGAGCGACCGGCCCGGTGCATCACGAAGTTGCTGTATCCCTCGAGCACGCTCATGATCGCCTGCACGTTGCGGACGGTCTGGACCTGAGCGCGAACGGTATCGGGCAGCTTGCGAACCAGCTGACTGGACGGAAGCAGCGTCTTGCCATCGGCAGAGAGGGCGTCGAGCATCAGCCCGCGCATCAGGCTCTCGAGATGATGACCCAGCCACGGATGCATCTCGAACTGCCAGGCGTGGGTCAGCTCGTGCAGGATCAGCCAGGGGCGAAGGTCGGTACGGGCGAGATCGAGATCACGCTCGATCGCGGCGATGTTCGGCTCCACGAGATAGAGGGCGCTCGCCTGTCGCGGCGTCTCCGGGAGGTCCTCGAGCGCGAGGACGGGGTCGTACTGCCCGAGGACGCGACGCGACATCAGGCCGAACAGCTCGCCGACGTACCGGTCCAGCAGCCGCCGGCCCATCCCGGTCGCCAGCGATTCGGGGACAGTCGCGCGGATCCGCTCGACCGGGGCGAGGAGGCGCTGGACCATCCCGAGGTTGGCGTCGATGAAACCCCGGCGATCGAGGGCGACGAACCGCGGATACGTGGTCAGGGGCACCTGGCAAATCTCGGTGAGCAACGGCGCGACCCGCGCGGCCATCTCGGTGTACGCAGCCTCGAGCGCCTCCGCGTTGATCCCTGCACCGTCCCGGCCGCCGGAGCGCGACACGGCGATGCGGCGAACGTCGTCCCAATCGACCAGCCGCCGAGGTGCCTTGAGCTGAGGGCGCAGGAGAACGCGGGCCGACAGCGCGGCTCCAGCGCCGACCGCTCCCACGGCGAGCGTCCTCCGGACCACATGTCCTCGACTGGCGGGACTCATGCCTCGATCATACGGGGGGATCGCCGTTCGCCCCGGTCGCTACATGGAGGAGCCCGACCGCCCGTCGATGTAGACGGGATGATCGGGAGGCTTGCCCTCCAGCCAGTAGGCATCGAGGCGCTCGTCGGTCCAGCCCCGCGCACGCAGGAAGGGCTCGTCGAGGATCTGCTGCCCCGTGAGCGACGGTGGCTCGGTGCTGACGATCTCCATCATCGCGTCGCAGAGGATGTCGGGCGAGCGCCACTGGCTGCGGTCGCCAAGGCCCCAGTTGATGCTCGCAAGGCTCTCGATGATCGTCACCGGCCAGAGGGAGTTGCCGGCGATGCCGTCGGCGGCATGCTCCGCAGCGATGCCGATGGCGAGCCGTGTCATCCCCATCTTGGTGGTCATGTAGGCGACGTGACCGGGGCTGGGCTGCGTGCTGATCGGCGGAGAGCAATTGATGATGTGGCCCCAATGCTGCTCGACCATGTGGGGCAGGGCGTAGTACGCGCACAGGTACGCGGCACGAACGTTGATCTCCCACATCAGGTCATAGCGCTTTGGCGGCGTCTGCAAGATCGACTGCCACCAGAGGGCGCCTGCATTGTTGATGAGGATGTCGAGCCGGCCGAAGCGCTCGATCGTCGCCTCGACCATTGCCTTGACCTCGTCCTCGTGGCGCACGTCGACACGCACCGCGAGCGCGGATCCCCCGGCAGCCTCGACCTCCGCCGCCACCGTGTGAATGCTTCCGGGAAGCTTGTCGGTGCCGCTCTCGGACTTGCCGGTGATCACGACGGAGGCCCCCTCGCGCGCTAGGCGGAGCGACATCGCCCGGCCGATCCCGCAACTCGATCCCGTGACCAACGCCACGCGGCCGTCGAGTGGACGTGGGGCACTCACGCGACGAAGTTCCTGATCGCGTCCACCAGCTCCGCGAGCTGGTCGGTCGGCGGGCCGGGCATACGTCGCTGGAGGATGCTCAACACGCTCGTGTAGTACCAGAGTTGCTCGTGCGGATCCTCGACGGTGAAGCGCTGCCACACTGCCGCGCCTTCGGTACGAAGGTCGGCAAGGATCGAACCCGCGTTGTGGATCTTGTCGCACGCCGACACCAGGAGCGCATCGCGATCGGCGTCGCGCTCGAGGTGGTCGAGATATCGCTGTTTGCGCTCCTTCCATGGTGGTTTCGGCTCGCCCGGGACGGCGACGACGTCACTGCACGTCAGGACGATCCGCGCCACACGTGGGCCGAAGTCCTCCTCGAGGCGCCGAAGCATCGCGGCCCCGTCCTTCGAGTCCTCCACGGTGTCGTGAAGCAGCGCCGCGATTGCGACATCCTCATCCGCACCGTTCTCGAGCGCCAGCGCGCACACGGCCATGACGTGCGCCATGTATGGGATGCCGGTCTTCTTTCGCAGCTGGCGGCCGTGCACCTCCCACGCGACCACGAATGCCGAGGTGAACCGCTCGGTCAGCCGCGGGGCGGTGTTCGACTCCGGCACGCCGGTCATTGTCCGTTGCGGCGGGCAGGTCATGAGGGTGCATGCGGTCTGGAGCCAGAATGGGGCGTGCGCTTCTACCTCGGCCATCGCCTCCCCGGAGGATTCTGGGCCGGCCTCTCGACCTACGGGAGGCGACCGCACCGCGCCGTCCGGCAGGCCGCGCACGCGACCGGTGGCATCGGATGCGTCGGTTTCGTCGTCCTGGTCGTGGTGATCGCGCTGGGGATCGCCTACTGGTACGTCAGCGTCCCGGTCCTGGTGCTCACGGCCATCGCCGTCGGTGTCACCGTGCACCGGCAGCATGTGCATCGGACGCGGCCGGCGCGCGTTGTGTCCGACACTCCCGTGCCTCCGCCGGTCCCGGTGGCACTGGCGGCGCGCGGGCAGCGCACCGCCAAGCCTCGCCCGCTGACCATGCCAGCGGACACCTTCAAGATCGGCTCGCTGGTCCACCTCGAGAAAGAGGGGAACCGCACGACGTACTTCGTCGACCACGGGCGGACCCCGGACGAGATCGTGCTCAAACGCGTGACGACGACGCCGATCGAGATGGATGCCTGACGCCGCCCTGCTCGGTCTCGTGGTCGACCGTATCGCAGTCCGGCCGCCGGCGGACCCGGGGGGGCGCCTCGTGCTCGCGGCGTTCGGCGGGCCGGCGGCGGTTGACGCCGCCCTCCATGCCGAGTTCGAGCCGGCATCGGCGGCTGGTCCCAACGGAGCGACGGCACGGCCGCGCTCCGCCGTCTACCTCACGGACATCGAGGTGGAGGGCTTCCGGGGCGTCGGACCGACGACCAGGCTGGCGATCGACCCGGGCCCCGGGCTCACCCTGGTGGTGGGCCGCAACGGGTCGGGGAAGTCCTCATTCTCCGAGGCTCTCGAGATGGTGTTGCTCGGCACCAACAAGCGGTGGGAGCAGCGGGTCAAGGTGTGGCGCGACGGGTGGCAAAACCTCCACCACCGCCACACGAGGGTCGTGGCCCGGTTCGCGGTCGATGGGCGCAAGCAGCCGCTCGAGGTCGCACGTGTCTGGAAGGACGGTGACGGCTTGGAAGGATCGACGCTGTTCGTCGACGGCAAGCCGGCCGACCTGGATGGGCTGGGCTGGGCGCACCCGCTCACCGGGTACCCGCCGCTGCTCTCCCACAACGAACTCGAACATGCCCTCGATCGCGAGCAGTCGAAGCTGTACGACGCGCTCGCCGGGATTCTCGGCCTCGGAGACCTCGCCGAAGCCCAGCAGGTGCTGCAGAAAGCGCGCCTTGCTCGCGAGCGCGAGGTGAAAGACGCACGCGAGGCACTGCCGGCGTTGCGCGCGTTGCTCGAAAGAACCTCGGACGAACGCGCGGCGCTGGTTCGCTCGGCGCTCGCTGCCAAAGTGTGGGATCTCGACGCGGTCTCGAGCACCGTCGGCGGCGACGCCGAGAGTGACGAGCGCAGCGTGCTCCGTAAGCTGCGCGATCTTGCAGGTCTGCCGGTGCTGGATCGCGACAGGCTCAACGCGGCGATCGCCGGCCTGCGTGATGCGCATGCGGCCACTGAGCGGCTGCGGGGCACCGATGCCGGAAGGGCACATGAGCTGGCGGCGCTCCTCGAGCAGGCACTCGCCGTGCACGCCCACGCCGAGGACGAGCGGTGCCCGGTGTGTGGCACCGAGGGCGTGCTGACCTACCGGTGGCGCGTGCAGGCGCGCGACCAGGTCGTCGCGCTCCGGGTCGAGGCGGAGGCCCTTCGCACCTCCCGCCGCATGCTTGAGGATGCGATCCGCCAGGCTCGGCAGCTGATCACCGCACCGCTGAAGGCGTTGCGTGACGGCGCCGGCGCCGGTATCGATATCCACCCGGTGATCGCGCTCTGGGAGCGATGGGCCGAAGTTTCTGCCGATGATGACGCTATCGCGCTGGCCAGCAACCTCGAGACGCACGGTCCACCGCTTCTCGTGTCCGTCGCCGATCTGCGTCGGGCAGCCGCAGCCGAGCTCGAGCGGTTGGAGCGAGCATGGCGACCGGCCGCCGACGCGATTGCGTTGTGGCTGCCGCTGGGTCGTCGGGCGCACGAGGCGGAACGGGAGATCAACGGGCTCAAGGATGCCGAGCGATGGCTCCGAGATGCGCACGACGAGCTGCGTGATGAACGCTTCCGTCCCATCGCAAGTGCGGTCCAGGAGAACTGGACGGCGCTGCGCCAGGACAGCAACGTCTCGCTCGGTGAATTACGTCTGCTCGGCGCGCAGACCCAGCGCCGACTCTCGCTCGACGTCAAGGTCGATGGTGAGGATGGGTCCGCCCTCGGGGTCATGAGTCAGGGCGAGCTCAACTGCCTCGCGCTGTCGCTGTTCCTCCCGCGCGCGTCGATGCCCGAGTCGCCGTTTCGGTTCGTCGTGATCGACGACCCGGTGCAGGCGATGGATCCGGCGAAGGTGGCCGGCTTGGCGACGGTGCTTGCGCGTGCGGCCAGGGAGCGTCAGGTCATCGTCCTCACGCACGACACCCGTCTCGCGGATGCCATGCGCGCGCTGGATATTGCGGCCACGGTGGTCGAGGTGGTGCGGCGCGAGCAGTCGGTCGTTGAGCTGCGCCGGATACAGGATCCCGTACAGCGCTACATCGACGATGCGCTTGCGGTTGCGATGAGCAGGGACGTCCCCGTTGAGGCATTGCGGGTGATCCCCGGCTTCTGCAGGCTCGCGCTCGAGGCCGCGGCGGCACTCGCGGCGACGCGGCGCCTGCTGCGTCAGGGCACCGCGTACGCGGAGGTGCAGAACGTGTTGGCGAAGCCGACCACGCTGAACATGTGGCTGGCACTGGCGCTGTTGAACGATCCGGAGCGAAGCGGCGACGTGATCGGCTTCCTGCAGAAGCAGCATCCCTGGGCGGTCGATGCCGTCAGGGAGTGCAACCGCGGAACGCACAGCGGCAAGGTCTATGGCGATATGAAGGAGTTCATCCGCAGTGTCGAGCGGCTGACCAAGAAGATGCTCGAGCGTTGAAGCCTGATATGAACACCGTGGTGGACGCACATGCGCTGGTTTCGGCGGCGCGTGACCTCATCTGCGACGACGATTCGACGACAGCCGGGCTCTGGCCCCGCGCCGCGGCGCTACTCGCGCGCCAGGGACTCGAGCTTGCCATGGCGGGGCTCTGGGAGGTAACGGCTCCCGGGCTGGAGCGAACCTCGACGCGATGTCAGTTGCTCTGTGTCGGCGACATGCTCAACGATCGCGAGCTCGGCGGCCGCGCGACGTTGACGTGGCGCTCACTCTCCAACGCCTGCCACCATCGCATCTACGAGCTGCCACCCACCGCGAGCGAGCTCAACATGGCCCTCGAGACGGTGTGGGACCTTGCGGAGTCAGTGGAGCGCGTGCGCGGGAGGATCCAGACGTGAGGCGCGGTCAACCTGTTGCCATGGTTCGACGCCGCGGTCTCGTCGTGCTCGTTTCCGGGACCCTCACCCCTTAGCACTCCCCCCCGCGCCCCGCTAGCAGTCAGGCATCGCGAGTGCTAAACTGAGCCCTGGAACCCAGGCTAGAGGATCAAACCAGGAGGAACCATGGCCAAACAACTGCTATTCGACGTCGAGGCTCGGGCCCATCTCAAACGAGGGGTCGATCGGGTCGCGGACGCCGTGAAGATCACCATCGGCCCCAAGGGCCGGAACGTCGTGCTGGACAAGAAGTTCGGGTCGCCGACCATCACCAACGACGGAGTCACGATCGCCAAGGAGATCGAGCTCGAGGAGCCCTTCGAGAACATGGGCGCCCAGCTGGTCAAGGAAGTGGCGAGCAAGACGAACGACATCGCTGGTGACGGGACCACCACCGCCACCGTGCTTGCCCAGGCCCTGATCGCAGCCGGCCTGCAGAACGTGGCCGCCGGCGCCAACCCCATCCAGCTCAAGAAGGGCATCGAGCTCGGCGTTGAGGCGATCGTCAAGGCGATCAAGGAGCAGTCGATCCCGATCTCCGAGCGCGAGAAGATCGCTCAGGTTGCGTCGATCTCCGCGGCTGACCCCACCATCGGCGAGACAGTCGCCGATGCGATGGAGAAGGTCGGCAAGGATGGCGTCATCACCGTCGAGGAGTCGAAGGGCCTCGAGACCGAACTCGAGCTCGTCGAGGGCATGCAGTTCGACAAGGGGTACATCTCCGCGTACATGGTCACCAATGCCCAGCGCATGGAGGCCGTCCTCGAAGATCCGTACATCCTCATCACTGACAAGAAGATCTCGGCGATCGCCGACCTGCTCCCGATCCTCGAGAAGGTGGTCCAGAGCGGCAAGCCGCTGCTGATCATCGCCGAGGACGTCGAGGGCGAGGCGCTCGCAACTCTCATCGTCAACAAGCTCCGCGGCACCTTCAACGCGGTTGCGGTCAAAGCCCCGGGCTTCGGTGATCGCCGCAAGGCGATGCTGCAGGACATCGCGATCCTGACCGGTGGCCAGGTGATCAGTGAGGAAGTGGGCCTCAAGCTCGATTCCGCGCAGCTCAGCTCGCTCGGCCGCGCCCGCAGCGTGACTGTCACCAAGGACGACACCACGCTCGTCGAGGGCAACGGCAGTAAGGACGCGATCAAGGGCCGCATCGAGCAGATCAAGGCCGAGATCGAGAAGTCCACGAGCGACTGGGACAAGGAAAAGCTCCAGGAGCGTCTTGCCAAGCTCAGCGGCGGCGTCGCCGTGATCAAGGTCGGCGCGCCGACCGAGACCGAGCTCAAGGAGAAGAAGCACCGCATGGAGGACGCCGTGTCCGCCACGCGCGCCGCTGTCGAAGAGGGCATCGTGCCTGGTGGTGGCGTCGTGCTCGTGAACGCGATCCCCGCGCTCGACACTGTGAAGGCCGAGGGCGATGTGCTCACCGGCGTGAACATCCTCCGTCGCGCACTGGAGGAGCCCCTCCGCCAGATCGCGCAGAACGCCGGCATGGAAGGCTCCGTCGTGGTCGACAAGGTGAAGTCGCTCCCCAAGGGGCAGGGCTTCGACGCGGCCAAGGGCGAGTACGTCGACATGGTCAAGGCCGGCATCATCGACCCGACCAAGGTCACCCGTTCGGCGGTGCAGAACGCGGCATCGATCGCCGCGCTGCTGCTCACCACCGAGGCGCTGATCACCGACATTCCCGAGAAGAAGGGAGCACCGGCGGGTCCGCCGATGCCGGAGTACTGATCGGCAACTGATTCGATTCCTGAAAGGGCGGTCCGGGATTCTTCCCGGGCCGCTCTCTTCTTTTGTCCGTATATCCGCGATGAGTTGATCAACGATCGGCTACAACCCGGCGACGGCCGGACGCGCCTCGATCGACCCTGCGTAGATTCGACCTTCGAACCCACTCAGAGGTACTTCAATGACCGACGCGCTGCCAGACGATTCGTTCGTGGAGTCAATGGGCTCCGGGTTGCTGCATCTCACCGGGATCGGGAGCCGCCTCGCGAAGCGCGAGACTGACGAGGAGCAACTGGACGCGCTCGACGGCAAGCTGATCACGGATCTCGGCCGGGAGTTTCACGATCGCGGCGACGAAGCCGCTCCAGGCCTCGACCTTGCGTCCGTGGCACAGGTGGATCCCGAATTCACACCGGACGCGTTCCTGCTCATCGCGAGAGATGCGTTTCGCGTCCTCCAGGACGCGCACACCGAGGGAGCACCGGCCCTCGACGCGGACATAGCTTCGGCAGAGGTCACGGCGGTCTCGATGGAGGGCGGGCGAGAGCGAGCTGTCGTGCGTTTCGGTATCACGGGCACCGCGGCGGTCACTCAGGATTGGACCTTCGAGCGCGACCCGTCGGTCGACACGACCACCGAGGACGAGGATCACGAGGTTGCCGACGGCGGATGGTTGGTCGCCCACCGCGGGTGGCGCCTCACAGGGATCGCAGCCGCCGCCTGAAAAGCGATTGTGTCCATCATGGGCGCCGCGTGAGACGCCCATGCTGAGCAATACCCGACTACCTGGCCCGTTCTCGCGCCTGCCCATTGCCTGGGTCATCGCGTTGGTCGTGTTCGTCCTGGCTGGCCTCAGCGCGCTCACCAAGAGCGGCGGTCAGCAGGCGCTGCTCCTGGCCGCCCTCGGTGTGATCCTCGTCCTTCGCGGAGCGACGGTCTTCTACCAGCGCCGGCCGATCGCGGGCCCGCCCCCGATCGAGCCGTCCTCCGAATCACCCGCCCCTCCACGCGTTGTTGGAGCTCGGTCACCGTCAGCCCCAGTCTCGATCGCGACCGTCCCCGAAGTCCCCCAGACGGTGATCGAGGCGCGAGATCTCGCCAAGCGATACGGGCAGATCGTCGCGGTCGACGGAGTCAGTTTCTCGGTCGAGAGCGGCGAGATCTTTGCACTGCTCGGCCCCAACGGTGCGGGGAAGTCAACAACGCTCGAGATGCTCGAGGGGCTCCGGGACATCGATAGCGGCACCGCGCTGGTGCTGGGAACCGACATCAAGTCAAACGCCGTGGCCGTGAAACGGCGCATCGGCGTCCAACTCCAGGCGACAGCGCTTCCGAGCTTCACGACCGTCCGAGAGTCGATCGACCTGTTCCGCGCCTTCTATGACCACACGCGCGATACCGCAGATCTCCTCGTGGAGTTTGACCTGGTTGCGCAGGCGAAGCAGGTCACCACAAAGCTCAGCGGGGGCCAACAGCAGCGGCTCAGCATCGCACTCGCCATGGTCAATGATCCCGACGTGGTGTTTCTCGACGAGCCGACCACCGGCCTCGATCCCCAGGCGCGAATCTCGTTGTGGGGCTTCATCGAACGTTTCCGGAGCCGTGGCAAGACGGTGATGCTCACCACGCACTACATGGAGGAGGCGGAGCGGCTGTGCGATCGCGTCGCGGTCATGGACCAGGGGCACATCGTGGCGCTCGATACGCCGGACCGCCTGGTGACATTGCACGCACCGGGCACGACGATCTGCTTCACGAGTCCGCACCCAGACGCGGAAGGACTGCGTGCGTTGACCGGTGTCGAATCGATTGAGGTCGACGCTGGAACAGTGCGCATCGTCACACGGACTCCCGAGACCGTCCTCGCGCAGTTGCTCCACCCTGACAGCCCGGAGTCGCACGGGCTTAGCAACCTGCGCGTGGAACGGGGCACGCTCGAAGACGTGTTCATCGCTCTGACCGGGCGCGACCTGCGCTCATGAGGGCATGGTTCGCTCTCGTCAAGACAACCGTGCGAAGCAGCTTCCGAAACCGTGCCGCGCTGATCTTCACGCTGCTCATTCCGATCTTCCTCATGGTGCTGCTCGGCAACGTGCTCGGTGGTGGGAATGCGTCGGTGAACATCGGCGTTGTGAACCAGGCCTCCACCCCGTTGAGCACGGCATACGTGGCGACGCTCAAGAACGAGAAGAACCTGGTGGTCGAGCAGGGAAATGCTTCGAAAGAGTTGAATCGTCTCCAGCACGACAACGTGGTGGCTGTGATTGTGATCCCATCGACCTTCGGTGCCCAGTGTGCGACCGGATCTTCGTGTCCAAGCCCCGCTGTGAGCCTTCACCTCGACAGCAACGACCCGTCGAATTCGCAAGTTGCCGCCGCGATCATCGCCGCCGTGACGAGTGGATTCGCCCAGACGGCCCACCTCGGTGGCTCATCCGGAATCACCCTCACCACCACCGAGGTCGGCACGCAGAACATCACGTCCATCGACTACTACCTGCCATCGATGATGGCCTACGTCGCAGTTCTCGCCGGGCTGACCTACGTCTCCATCACGATCGTCGATCAGCGTGAACGCAACGTCCTTCGCCGTTACCGGGCCACACCGCTCCACCCGCTGCAGGTGCTGGGAGCCGCCATGACCGGAGGTGCGGTCACGGTTGCTCTCGAGGTGGCAGCGCTCGCGCTTGTCGGCGTCTTCATCTTCGGCGCGCGTGGGCACGGCAGCTGGCTCCTTGCTGTGATCGCGCTCGTGGTCGGGATCGCCAGCTTCGTCAGCATGGGATTCCTGCTGACGTCATTTGTCAGCACCAGTGATGCGGCCCGGGGGATCTCGACGCTGATCGGGTTTCCCATGCTGTTCCTCAGCGGCATCTTCTTCCCGGTCGATGCCCTGCCACAGTGGATCCAGAGCATCGTCCACGTCCTCCCGGTCTACTACGTTTCCGACGCGCTGCATCAAATCCTCAACTCGGGCACCGGACTCCCGCTGCTCGACGTCGTGGTGCCACTCGCCTGGGCGGCGGGATGCTTTGCGCTCGCCACCTGGCGGTTCCGCTGGGAGTAGCGGCTCAGGAGCAGGTGGTCGCCCGGTACGAGGCGTTGCCCAGGTCCGGTGCGGCCTTACCGGTCACGGTGATCGTCGAGGCGCGGGCAGGCGGTGCGCAGCCTCGAGGAAAGACGATGAACACGCTCCGTGCGCCCGCAGAGATGTAGCCGTCGCAACTCGTGCTGTTGCACTGATAGGGCTCGAAGCTTCCCGAGAGCGTTGTTGTCCCGTCCGGAGCCACTGACCTCACCGGGTTGGCGAAGAGCCCCGTGAACCCGACGACGAAGAGGACAGCGATCACCAGCACGGCAAGCACCACCACGGGAACGCCCCAGACCGGCCGGCGCCGTAAACGCTCGGCGTGGTCCGTTGGGGACTGCACCAGTGCCTGCTCGGTGGTGCTCGGCGGATTCTCCATTGCACTGGTACGGTACCGAAGTCCGCCATGCGGCAGCCGATCGTCTTCGTCACCGACTTCGGGCGCGACGACGCGTACGCGGCGTCGCTGGTTGGCGCTGCCTGGCGCGTCGACCCGCACGCGATCTGCGTGGAGGGGACCCACGGCATTCCGCCGGGAGACGTGCTCGCCGGCGCCTACCAGCTCAAGGCGCTGGCGCGAGCGTTCAGCGGAGGTGCCGTCTTCTGTGCCGTCGTCGATCCGGGGGTGGGAACCGCGCGACGAGCGATTGCCGTCAAGGCGGGAAGGATCCGCTGTGTGGCGCCCGACAATGGACTGGTGTCGTACCTCTGGGACGAGGCGGCGGCGGACGACCGCCGGGCGGTGAGCATCGACGTCAACGCCGACGCCTCGCCGACCTTCCACGGTCGCGACGTGTTCGCCCCGTTCGCCGCCGAACTATCGTCGAACCAGCGGTTCGACGTCGCCGGCGACCTCATCGATGAGCCTGTCGTCCTCGCCGCAGCATTCGCACGGCGGGTCGGGAGCCGGATCGCTGGGCGAGTTGCCGTGGTCGATCACTTTGGCAACGCGATCACGACCATCCGTGCCGCGGACATCGAAGGCGCCACCGTTCGCGCGGTGACATGGCCGGGAGGTCGCTCCTCGGGGTTGGTGTCGACATATGGCCACATCGACGCCGGCCCCGCCGCGGTGCTCGGGAGTGCGGGACATGTGGAGATCGCGGGCCGGGGTGTGGCCGCTGCCGCCATCGGCGGCCCCCGGCTGGGCGATGGAGTGGAGGTCGAACTCGCGTGACCGCACACCCCGACGGCGCTGGAGCGCTCGGTGACCTCACCTCCGAGCAGGTGGCGCGGCTCGACGCCGCCGCCCTCGAGTGTGGCGTGGCCACGACGCAGCTCATGGAGATCGCCGGATGGCAGGTGGCGCGGTGCGCCTGGCACCGGCTTGGCCGCCCGAGGGGCGTGCGCGTTGTCGCCGGATATGGCAACAACGGAGGCGACGGCCTGGTGGCGGCGCGACATCTGTCGACCTGGGGATGTGCGGTACGGGTGCTCGTCCTTGGCGATGACGCGCGCGTCATCGGCGTGGTGCGCGACCATGTCACCTCGGCGCGAAGGTGCGGTGTCGACGTCACCGTGGACAACGATCCCGAGGCCGTGCGCGAACTCGTCGACAGCGGGGCTGAACTGGTCGTGGACGCGATCCTCGGCACCGGATTGCGGAGCGCGCCTCGCGAGCCTCAGGCCGGCGCGATCCGCGCACTCAACGAGTCTCGTCTCCCAGTCCTTGCCGTCGACGTCCCGAGCGGCCTGGACGCCACGACCGGTGAGGCATTCGACCCCACCATCGTCGCAGCCTTGACGTGCACGCTGACCGCGATGAAGCGGGGTCTGCGACAGGGCGACGGTGCCCGGCACGCGGGCGAAGTCTGGGTTGCGGACATCGGCATGCCCACCGGTGCCTGGCTCCGAGCCGGGCTCGAGCGACCAGCGCGTGTCACCGGCGGTGAGTTGGTGCACACTTCGTCCTGATCTCCTAGTTGACCGCAGAGCGGACTCCCGGCTATTCTTCGACCGTACTCCGCGCCCCTCAAGCGCAAACGTCATGATCAACGTCTCAGCACACATCGCTCCCGAGGCGCGCGAGCTTGCCGCAACCGCACGCGAGCAGCTCGACGATCTAGTCACGTATGCCACCCATCTGGTCAATCACCAGGCGGACGCCGTGGCATTCGTCGCCGGAGGCATCCACCACGCGAGCCGCTATCCGCCCGCGCGTCTGCGCGTCGACGGTCGGGCCGCGCTGTACCGGGCGGTCACCCGCGCGTGCAGGCACGGTCAGCGGTTCCCGCCACGGCCGCAGGGCTTCGGCAGGATGTTCCGCCGGGGCGCCGGATCGATTCGTGTGGAGGTCGATGACGTGAACGCCGGTCGCATCAATACCGTCAAGCGCGCCCTTGCGATGCTCGGGTTTGACCGGCGGGCAGCGCTCCTCCTTCGCGACCTGTGCGGTCTCGACTATCACGAGATGTCTCGCGCCCTCGAGTGCTCGCCCGAGGCGGCGGCGCGGCTGGTCGCGGCGGCGCGCAGAGAGTTCGGCTCGATCTATCGAGAGATCGCGATATGAGGTGCAGCCTCCTCGCGCTCAGCAGTTACATCGACGCCGAGCTCGACGCGGAGCCGACCGGCGAGCTCGAGGCACACCTGGTCGCTTGCGATCGCTGCCGGACGGCAGTCGGTCACCTCCAGGAGGAATCGGCACGCATTGAGGGGCTCGCCCGAGTCCACGTACCCGATGACGCCGTCCGCGAACTGTTCAGTCAGATCGGTTTGATTGCGGAGGAGGACGACTTGCCCGAAGGACCTGTGCGTCGCGACCGTCCGGAATCAGTCGAGGCCCCTCCCTGGTTCGGCGCCGAGCGTGGGGCGGCATTGCCGTGGGCACCACGTCCGACCGCGCACGATCGTTCGAATCCGCGCGAGCTGGTCGGCGAGCGCACCCCCACCATCGCGATCGCCGAGCCGCCCGAGCTGTTCCTGTGGGACGAGGGCATCGATCAGATCGCTACCGCCGTCCCCGAGCCGCCGGCGGTGCATGTGCTGGCTGCGGAGGCCGAAGCCGAGCAGGCGCCTGAGGACGAGCCCGAAGCGCAGCCGGTTGTCGATGTGCGCGACGAGCCCATGGCCGAGGCGCCGACGCCGCTGATCGACACGCGTGACGAACCGGTGGCCACCAGGCCGGAGCCGGCCCACCACGTGCAGGCTTGGCCCGTCGCGATGGACCAGCCACCTCCGACGACCACGCCCGCACCCCAGCCGCCGGACCTGTCGACGTCGGCGCCGATGGTGGCGCCGCCACGGCTGGCAGCCGGATCAAATGCGCTCCAGCGGCTTCGCGACGCGGTTGCGGTGCGCTTCGCGCTGCGCCGGGGCGCGGGCTCACAACTCGATCCGGACGTCGAGATCGTGAGCGGCGTCGGCGCTCCCAGGTGGAACGAGCGCGCACATCGATCCCATTGGTCCGACAGCCCGCCGATTGTGGCTGCCGCAGCGCCTGCACTCGCTGAACCGTCGCCACCACCCGTGGTCAAACCGAGGCGTGCCAGCCGTTTCCTCGCTCGGCTCACCGCCGAGCCGGCGGTCGAGGCCCCTGCCACCGCCGTCGAGTCCGTCGAGCCTGATCTCCCAGCGAGCGACCCCCTACCCGAGACTGTCGCAGCCACGGCCGCGCCTGCGCTCGCAGACGTGCTCAGCGAGGTGGCGAGCCTCGCGGCGCCACTCGAGCGCATTCACACACCGGCACCGGCGGACACCCCGCCGGCGCACGTCGAGCGCGAACGCAGTCTCGACCGTTGGGCACCTGCACCCGACAGCGACCCGGCTGACTCGCCGGACGATGACCTGCAATTCGGCGTGCAAGCCGAACCCGCGTCCTCACCCGTCCCGGGACGGCATATGCGGCGTCTGCATTCGCAGAAATCGGACCGCCGGCAGTGGGCTCCGACCCAACCGGTGACCGGGCGTCATGTTCTGCCGCTTGGTGGACCCGCCGTGGGTGCCGCAGATCGTGACCGGCGCCTCTGGCTGTTCGGTGCGATCACCGTGGTGCTGATGCTTCTGGGTCTGCTCGTCGGCAGGCAGGTCACCCAGACGGGGCCGCTTGTCGCGTCCACCCTCCCGCGCTCCACCCCCGCGGTTCATGCCACGACGCCGACCGCCGCGCCGCTGCCCATTGCGACAGCAGCCCCGGCTCCGACCGCGGTGGTCCCGTCGGCGCCAACGCCCCAGCAGCTCACCGGAGCCAAGACGATCGGTTCAGGGAGCAGCGGGTTCTCAGTCGCCGACGTCCGATACGGCGAGCATCCCAATGACTTCCGGCTGGTCTTCGATATGGCGTTCCCCAGCACCGTCACCGGCAGCCCATCGACGGTGATCGGTTACGACGGACCCACCACCCTCTACGTCGAGTTCACCGGCGTGGCTGGAGCGACGAACATCGCGACAATGCCGCACGGTCAGGTGGTGACGTCGGTCGTGGCGCTGCTGATGGCCCGCAACACCAATCGTCTGATCTTCAAGATCACGCTGAGCAAGAACGCACCCTTCGACGCCTACTACCTCTCGGGCTCTCGGCTCGTCATCGACATCACCTAGCCCGCGCGGTCACCCCGCGGAGGTCGCGGCCCCCTCGGGCTGAGTGGATGACTTCGTCTCGACGACCGGCTGCCCGTGCGTCTCGCGAAGATCGAACTTGAGCACCTTGCCGGCGGGATTGCGGGGCAGCGCATCGATGAACACCACGGATTTGGGTTGCTTGTATCGGGCCAGCTTGTCGTACGTGAAGTCGATGACATCCTGCTCGGTGAGTGACACCCCGTCCTTCGGTACAACGATCGCGCGCACCGTCTCGCCCCAGCGCGGATGCTGCACACCGATGACGGCGACCTCCTTGACGCCGGGGTGCTGATAGAGGGTGTCCTCGACCTCAGCCGGGTACACGTTCTCGCCGCCGGTGATGATCAGGTCCTTCTTGCGGTCGACGATGTAGAAGTAGCCGTCGGCATCACGTACACCGACGTCCCCGGTGTGGAACCAGCCGTCGACGAGCACCTCGGCAGTGGCGTCTGGACGGTTCCAGTAGCCCTTCATCACGTTGGGACCACGGACGACGATCTCGCCGCGCTCGCCGTCGGGGACATCATGACCGTTGTCATCGACGATCTTGACGTCCGTGAAGAATGGTGCGATGCCTGCGGACCCGAGCTTTTCGGTTGCCATCGACGAGGGCAGGAACGACGCGAACGGCGATGTCTCCGTGAGCCCGTACCCCTGGTTGAAGGGGAGTCCGCGTGCCCCGTAAATCTTGATCAGCGCCTCGGGAACGGGCGCGCCTCCGCACGACAGCACACGGATGCTGGTCAGATCGCGCGTCGCGAAATCCGGATGCTGTGCCATGAAGAGATACATGGCCGGCACCCCGAACATCGACGTGATATGGAACTTCTCGATGTTCTCGAGCACCATACCGGGCTCAAACATCTGCTCCATCACGACCGTCGCCCCTTTGATCAGGGAGAGCAGTGGTGTGACGTTCAATCCGCCGATGTGAAACAGGGGCGCGACCACAAGTGAGATCTCCTGGGACGTCGCGTCGTCGGCGAGCATCGCGTTGATGTTGTTCCAGATGATGTTGCCGTGGGTGAGCATCGCGCCCTTCGGCCGGCCGGTGGTTCCCGATGTATACATGATCAGCGCGACATCGCTCATCGCCACCGGGTAGTCGAGATCGCCGTCGCGCTGATCGTGGACGAGCGAGTCGAAGCCGCGCGCACCGCTCTGGTCGACCGCGCAGACGTATTCACTCACGCCCAACTCCCCGCGGATCGAATCGACGATTGCGGTGAACGCCTCCTCATACACCAGGGTGTGCAGCCCCGCATCACGAATGATGAAGCTGAGCTCGGGACCCGTGAGCCGGAAGTTGAGCGGTACGAAGATGGCGTCGAGCTTCGCGGCGGCGAACAGCGTGAAGAAGAATCGAGGATGGTTGAGGCCGAGGAATCCGACACGATCGCCAGGGTTGACGCCGAGTTCGTGGAGACCGTGCGCCACCCTGTTGGTGAGCCGGTTGAGCTCGGCGTATGTCCACCGATCGTCTCGGAAGATGAGCGCGGTGCTGTCCGGGTTGAGCTGGGCCCGCCGGCTCAGCGTGAAGCCGAGACCCTGGTCATTCGCCATCGCCGGGACCCTCCAAGTACCCACTTCGCCTCATCGCGATTCTGCCATTCGCAGCAGCGACGCGTTTCGCTAGACGGTCCAGCCACCGTCGACGACGAGGACCGACCCCGTGACGAACGACGCCGCGTCGGACGCGAGGAACAGGGCTGCTCCCGCGATCTCATCGGGAACGGCGTGGCGGCCGAGTGCGGTCTGGGCGAGGATGTGATCATGGATCTCGGGGGTTTCCACGAGGTAGCGCGCGAGCTTTGTCTCGACAAGGCCCGGGGCAATTGCGTTGACCCGGACCGCGAGTGGCCCGAGCTCGCGTGACAGCGTCCGCGTCAGCGTGATGAGCGCTGCCTTGCTCATGTTGTACGCGCCCGTGAGCGCCTCGGGCCGTATCCCGGCAACCGACGCCATGTTGATGACGCTGCCACCGTGATCGCGCATCCACGCGTGGACCGCGTGGCGGGTGAGCCGGATCGGACCCATGACGTTGACTTCCCAGATCTTGTTGATCGCTCCCTCGTCCGCGTCGAGGATTGGTCCGTACTGCGGGTTGGTTGCCGCGTTGTTGACCAGGACGTCGACCCGCCCGGCCTGTCGCATCACCTCAGCGACCACCGCCTCGCAGGTTGCGGCGTCGCCGACGTGCCCAGGCACGGCCAGTGCTCGACCGCCGGCGGCGACGAGCTGCGCAGCGGCGGCCTCGCAAGCCTCGGCGTGACGTGCGTTGACCGCCACCGTTGCCCCAGCCTCGGCAAGTGCCGTGGCTATGGCCAGGCCGATCCCACGGCTACCACCGGTCACCAGTGCCACCCGGCCGTCGAGCGAGAACCGCTCCGCGACGCTCACGTCAGTCCAGGCTGCAAGTCAGTTCAGGCTGGACGTGGCGGCGTGGTCCTTCGAGCGAACCAGCATGCGGTCGAGCAGGGCCGCCTCGCGCCGCAGCAGTCGCAGGCAGGCGGCGAGCCGTTCCGCCGTGCCGTCGATCTCGAGCAGGCGCTGGCGCTGAGCGGTCTCGACCTGCATCGCCGCGGCCACGAGATAGGAGAGCAGCTCCGGATCGGCAGGGAAGCCGAATTCGAACGCGTCCTCCTGCCCAATTCCGCGCAGCTGCCCGGCGTACCCGCGAAACGCTGCGGTCACCGCGGCCGCGAGGCGCTCGGTGTCATCGGCCGGAGCCGGGATGTCCTGGAGGTAGCGCACCGACCCGACGAGGTACGGCCGTCGATGCGAGAAGGCGTCGATGTGGAAGCGAGACGCTCCGGTGACCACAAGGTTGTATCCGCCATCGTCGAGCTCTTCGACCTCATCGAGCTGTGCCAGGGTGCCCACGTCGTAGGGGATGGCGCCGCCACCGGTCTCCTGGCCCGAGCGGATCGCGACGATGCCGAACGTCGTCGAGCCCCTTCGGCAGTCGCGCATCATCGTCTTGTAGCGGTCCTCGAAGATGTGCAGCGACATCGGCATGTGCGGGAAGAGCACCGTCCCGAGTGGAAACAGCGGGACTTCCACGGCCATCACGAGCTGATCCGCGCTCGCATCAGCGCCGCACTACGCGGCTTTGCAGTTCTTGGTGTGCTTGATGATCCGCTCGCGGCGTGGCTCTCCTGGACGGCGGCTGTGCCGGAAAGCGATCTCCACCCCGATCTCGTTCTGACGCATGAGGTTGTTGCAGATCGGGCAGCGGACGTGCGTGAGGATGTCGCGCTGAGACGCGACACCCTTGGATTCCTTGATCGTGTTTGCCATGGCTACTGGGGCTCCTTGAGATATGGGCTACATTCGATTGTACGCGGCGTCGGGGTACGATTTGCCGCCGATGGCCCAGTATCTCGATAACCTCCGCATGCGTCTCGCCGGCGCCATCGCCGTCGTGACGGCGCTGGTTGCGCTCAGCGGCTGCGGCACTCTGGTGACCGTCAGCAGTCAGATCACCCCGCCCCCGCCGACGTGCTCCACGCCACGGCCGGTCTCGGCCTCGGACTCCTTCGCCATCCAGGTGCCGCTCACGGCAGGCGCCTCAGGACTGCAGTACGCCGATCTCAGCCGTGGCTGCGGGGCGCTCGCCACGCCCACGTCGAACGTCAACGTCCAGTTCACGGTCTGGCTTTCCACTGGAAAGCTGGTCATCACCACGCGAGGCGCAAACCAGCCGACCAATGCGCTCCAGCTGGCCAGTGCGACCACGCTCCAGTTCTGGAGGGTGGGGGTCCCCGGGATGCGGGTCGGAGGGACGCGCCGGCTCGTCGTTCCGCCCGCGCTGGGGTTTGGAGCGAGCGGAAACTCGTCGGCGAACGTGCCCGCCAACGCCACCCTCGTGATCGACGTCGAGCTTGTGTCTCTGGCCTGAAATCTCGCTAGGAGCGGGCGCGAGTCCAGAGGATGAACAGGCCCAGACACGCTCCAGCGGAGAGCAGCACGAACGCGACCGGGAGGCCGATCACCACCGAGAGGCCGGGAGCCGTCGTTGCGAACATGCGGCGTAAGCATACCGCCACGACGATCCATGCCCCTGACGCCGGGTCAGCTCAGGAAGCGACTTCCATGCGCGCGCCGAGCAACCCCAACTCGATGTCGTGCATCACGGTGATGCGGAAAGCCTGACGTGCGGCCGCGTCGAGCTCCGGCGCGATCGTCTCGTTGCGGGGGCGGCCGATCCACGGGGGTTGATGGCGGCCCATGGGCTCGCCCGCGACCCGGACCACCACCGCGCGGTCATCCTCCTCATCGACCTCGATGGACACGTGCTGGAGGACGCCCGTGCTGTCGACCAGGGTCCACGACCGAAGCCAGACGGGCATCGTGCTTCCCGGCACCCGCACCGGGCGCACCGCGCCACTGACAACGTACGCGTCCTTGTGGGGAGCATCAGCGGTCAGCGCAATCCTGACGGCGGTGTCAAGCTCCCCGCCCACCCAGGTGGCGAGCGAAGGTGCGCGGTTCTCGACGTCCGGAAGCATGTGGGTGAAGAAGCCGTTCGAAAGCGAGGGCGCCACCGTCGCATGGCGGCGGCAGTAGGGGAGCCCCAGGACGATGCGGCTGTGTTCGTCACACCAGGTCGTGCCGCACTTCACCTGACGGCGATCGACGTACGTGCAGCGGCAGGTGGCAGGCTTCGAGCATTCCCCGTCCAGACACTTGCCCAGCGCGTGGCTCTCGCTGTCAGCCGACCCGGCGTCGCCCGACTGCCTCCTGGAGAGCCGCTGCCACGGCTTCAGCTTGTCCACTGTCGATAACTCCTCGGCACCCACAACCGGCGCCAGGACCCCAGCCTAGCCGCCTTTCCGCCTCGATCACGATGGGTGCATCATCTTGTTACGTCTCGGATGCGTGCCGTGACCCGAGCCGCCGTCCCCGGCAATGGTGGGATCATCGCCGCGACGCCCGAGCTTACGACATGCACTGCGGTCGATCGATGCAGCGTGCGCGCGAACTCGGGACGGGGCCTGCGCTGTGCGAGGAGGTATCACGTGGCCGACGGCCGGATGGTCGATCTCAACGCCGATCTGGGTGAAAGCTTCGGCGCCTACACCCTCGGCGCCGACGCTCAGGTGATGCAGCTCATCACGTCGGCGAATGTGGCCTGCGCCATGCACGCCGGCGACCCTCGAATCATGGACGACACCGTGCAGCTGAGTCGAGACGCCGCTATTTCGATCGGCGCCCACCCTGGCTTCCCGGACCTGGTGGGATTCGGGAGGCGAGTTCTCGACGCGACTCCACGCGACGTTGAAACCGACGTTGTGTTCCAGATCGGTGCGCTGAGCGGCTTCTGCCGCCGCCACAACGTCGCGCTCGAGCACGTCAAAGCCCACGGGGCGCTGTACAACGTTGCCGTTGGGGATCCGTCGATTGCGAAGGCGATCGCAGCAGCCGTGGCCAGCTTTGACACCAACCTCATCTTTGTCGCCCCGTTCGGTTCCAGCCTGGCGCAGGCCGGGCGCGACGCCGGCCTTCAGGTGGCTCTCGAAGGGTTCGCCGACAGGGCATACACGGCTGACGGAAGGCTCGCATCCCGAAGGCTGCCGGGTTCGGTGATTCACGATCCGGCTCTCGCCGCCGAGCGTGCGGTGCAGATGATCGACGACGGGACGGTCGAAACCATCGACGGCGCGACGCTGCCGATTCAGGTCCACACCATCTGCGTCCATGGAGATAATCCGAACGCGGTGGAGATCCTGAAGGAGGTGCGCTCCGCGCTCGCCGGTCGCGGCATCCGGTTGGGCAGCATGCGCGCGGTGCTCAACGCGGCTTCGTGATCCGCGACATCATCGCTGCGGGGGAATGCGGCGCCTACGTCAGGTTCGGAACCGACATCGACCTGGGTACAAGCAGGACCATCCAGGCATTCGCATCCGCGCTGCGCGCCCTGCGACGGCCCGAGATCACAGACATCGTGCCCGGATATGTCTCGCTGTACATCGAATTCGATGTCCTGCTCGTGACATTGCGCGACGTGCAACGCATCGTTGAGGGCATCGATCCCATCGAGCTGCCGCGCCTTGAATCCGAGCCGGTCATCGAGGTCGGCGTGTATTACGGCGGCGAATATGGACCGGATCTCGCCCAGGTGGCCGCGGACTGCCGCATGTCGGAAGCCGACGTCGTCGACATTCACTCGTCGAGCGAATACGAGGTGTTCTTCCTCGGGTTCACGCCCGGTTTCCCCTTCCTGGGAGTCGTTGACGAGCGCATCGCAGTGCCGCGTCTGGCCCGCCCGCGCACCAGGGTGCCGGCGGGTGCTGTTGGCATGGCGGGGCGGCAGACAGGTGTGTACCCGGTTGCGAGTCCCGGTGGCTGGCGTCTGATCGGGAGAACACCGGACAGGATGGTGGATCTTTCAGGACCGGAGCCTCAATTCCTGCTGATACCCGGCCGCCGGGTGCGGTTCGTTCCCAGAGACCCCGGCGGGTTCTCCGCGAACGCTGGTCGCGAGTAGGCGGGAGCGGGTACCCATATGGTCGGCACCGTTCGCGTGCTGCGATCCGGTCCACGAACGACGGTCCAGGACGGTGGCCGGCACGGTTACCAACACATCGGCTTCGGCGTCGCGGGGGCATCCGACGAGCGCTGCGCCCGATTGGCGAATCACCTCGTCGGGAATGGCCCGGATGCAGCGATCCTGGAGTCGACCATACAGGGACCCCGGCTCCAGTTCACGGGGTCGGCTCAGCTGAGCGTCGTCGGATGCGATCCCGCGATCACGGTGAACGGCGTCGTAACGGACGGCAACTGCACGCTGACGCTGGCGCCTGGGGATGTCGTCGATGTCGCACGGACCGGTGGAGCGCGGGCATACATCGGTATTCGTGGCGGCGTCAGCGTGCCGCTCGCACTCAACTCTCGATCGACGGACCTGGTCGCGGGCTTTGGTGGCCATCATGGGAGGCCGATCCAGCAGGGCGATGAATTCGACATTGCCCTCGCGGATCCGATCCGGCGGCGAGGCATTCGGGAGCCCTGGCGTCCGGTCAGGCGGGTGTCCATCGAGGTCCGCTGTGTCCTCGGCCCTGAAGCGGAACTGTTCACCGACCGCGAGCACGAGGTGTTCATCACCTCGCCCTACCTTGTGCACCACGACTCCAACAGCATGGGGCTGCGCCTCGACGGCTCGGTGGTCGCCTCACCGCGGCACATCCTCTCTGAAGGTCAGCCCGCGGGCTCCGTCCAGATCCCTCCCGGTGGTCAGCCGATCGTGTTGCTGCCGGCGCGGCAGACACTCGGCGGCTACCCCAAGATTGCCGTGGTCGTCCGTCCGGATCTGTCGATGCTCGCGCAGGCGCTCCCCGGGGACACCGTCAACTTCACACGGATCGAGATCGAAAACGCGACGGCGCTGACGCGGCGGTGGCTCCGTGACCTGACGACTGCGGCAACCGTGACCGACATGCTCGAGGCCGGCTAGGTCGGTGGTCCCATGAACCAGGGCCCGCTGGCGATTCTCAACCGCGACGCCCGCGTGCTCTTCGCTGCACGCACTGGGCGGATGTTTGCCTATGGCTTCGTTTCCGTGATCCTCGTGATCTACCTTGCGGCCCTGGGCTTCGACGGTCTGCACATCGGCCTGCTGCTCACCCTCACGCTGGTCGGCGATGCGGCGATCAGCCTGTGGCTGACGACGCACGCTGACGCCCTCGGCCGGCGGCGCGTCCTCCAGGTTGGGGCGCTGCTGATGGCCGGCGCGGGAATCGCCTTCACGCTGTCCGGCAACTTCTGGATACTCCTCGTGGCGGCCACCATCGGGGTCATCAGCGTCAGCGGCAGCGAGGTGGGGCCGTTCATCGCCGTGGAGCAGGCTTCGTTGAGCCATCTCCTGCCCGCCCGGGAACGGACTCGGGTGTTTGCGTGGTACAGCCTGGTCGGCTCGTTCGCCGTGGCGCTGGGCGCCCTTGCCGCGGGGTCGCTGGTGAGCGGGCTTCGTGCCATCGGCGCGTCGCCGATCGACAGCGATCGAGCGGTGGTTGTGGGGTATGCGCTGGTGGGTGTGTTGCTGTGGATCGGGTTCCGGCTGCTTTCACCGGCGATCGAGCTCGACGCGGCGGACCAATCCACGATCGCTGGACGCCTTGGCCTGCATCGATCGCGCGCGACCGTGTTCAGGCTCTCCGGGTTGTTCGGCCTCGACGCTTTTGGTGGTGCTCTGGTTGCGCAGAGCCTGGTGGCGTACTGGTTCACGCTGCGATACGGAGCGCAGCCGGTGCTGCTGGGCGTGCTCTTCTTTGTCGCGAATGTCCTCGCCGGCCTGTCCGCGCTGGTTGCGGCCAGTCTTGCCAAGCGCATCGGGCTGATTCGCACCATGGTCTTCACGCACCTTCCCGGGAACGTTCTGATCATCGCCCTCCCGCTCATGCCCAACCTGTTGCTGGCGGCGCTGGTCCTGTTTGCCCGGTTCAGCGTCAATCAGATGGACATCCCCGCACGGCAGTCATATCTGCTCGCGGTGGTCGACCCCGACGAACGCTCGGCTGCCGGCGGTGTCACCGCCATCGCACGCACACTCTCGGCGGCACCGGCACCGTTGCTTTCGACTCCGCTCATCGGAGTCGCCGCCCTCGCGAGCATTCCGTTCTTCGTGGGCGGGGCGCTGAAGCTCACCTACGACCTGGCGCTCTATATCCTCTTCCGAGCCCTGCACCCGCCCGAGGAGGCTCCCGTGATCACAGAGGTCACGGCATTGGATGCGAGCGGGCCGCGCTGATCGGAATTGCGCCCGCGCGACCGATCCATCTGCACGCGCGCCGGCAAGTCGTACCCCGTATCGGATTCGAACCGATGGTCTCCGCCTTGAGAGGGCGGTGTCCTGGGCCACTAGACGAACGGGGCCCGAAGGCCCCGGATCATACCAGCGCCCGGACGTGCCTCCCGGCTCAGACCTGGTCGGGGGCGGCCATCCCGAGGGTGTGCAGCGCATCGGCCAGCGTGACCCGCGTGGCCGCGACCAGCCCGCGCCGGAACCGTCGCATCTGGGAGTCCTCCTCGCGGACGATCGCCGGCGTGTGCTCGTAGAAGTCGCTGAATGCCGATGCAAGACCGAACGCGTAGGTCGTGAGCAGGGACGGCGAGAGCGCGGCCGCCGTCTCGGTGAGCGCCCGCGCGTACGCCTCGATGCTGTGGAGCAACTCCCGCTCTGCTGGGTGCAGCTCCGCGGGAAACGCAACCGGCTCAGCGCCGTCGGTGACCTTGCGCAGGATACCGGCGGCCCGAGCATGCGCGTATTGCAGGTACACCCCAGTGTCACCGGTGACGCGCAGCGCCTCATCGAAGTCGAAGGCGATGATCTGATTCAGTGAGAACTTGAGCAGGTAGTAGCGCACGGCCCCTGCGGCAACCGCTGTTGCGCTGGCGGCGTCGCGAGCGTTGGCGCTGAGCCGCGCGATCGCTCGGTCCAGCAGATCGTCGGCGCGAACCTCGATGCCGCGCCGGCCGCTCAACGCCACGCTTTCCCGACCCTCCTCGATCTCGACGCCAAGCTCGGCGGCTGCCGCCGGTGTCAGCGCCACGACCTCGTAGCTCAGGTGGATCGAGTTGTCCGCCTCTCGCTCGTGGTGCAAGCGTCGCAATGCGCGCTGCACCACTCGCTGCGGATATGCCTGGCGTGCGTCGATGACGTTGATGACGCGCTGGGCATGCCCGAAGTGCGCGGGAGGATCTCCGGGCTGCGGCTGCGACGTCGTGGTCACCAGGCTCGGGTCATTCTCCCAATGCGTATAGGAGAAGTCGCGCCCGAGCAACCCGAATTTCCAGAGCTGATAAGCGATATCCTTCGCCGTATACGTGGCGATACCGTCAGATTTGACCAGAACCTTGGTGTCGTCGTCAGCGTCGTCATCCGCCGTGTCAGCCGGCATCACCCAGCAACCGGCGAGCTTGCCGGTCTCGACGAGGACGATCGCTCCTGCCTCGCGCAGCAGCTCGAAGGCGTGACGCCAGAAACCCAGCGCGATGATGTCGGACTCCCAGGTCAGCAGGTCGTAGGAGATGTCGAACCGGCGCATCGTCGCGAGATGCGCGTTGACGATCCGACGCGCGAGGTCCTTCACGAACGCGGCTGTCTCGTTGCCTCCCAACTCCACCTCGCGCAGCACGGCCTGTCGACGCTCGAGGAGTGCGGTATCGGTCTCGTAGCGAGCGGATACCGCGATGTACACGCGCGAGCAATACTGGTCGAACGGCTCGCCAGGCATCGGTTCGATGCCGAGCTCGCGAATGCCCACGACGACGTCTGCGACCTGAACCCCGGTGTCGTCGATGTAGTTGTTCACCTCGACGCTATGGCCGGTGCGCCGGAGGACGCGGGCGACCGTGTCCCCGATGCACGCGTTACGCAGGTGGCCGATGTGCGCGGCTTTGTTCGGGTTGGTCGCCGTGTGCTCGACGAGCGTCTTCCCGGCGCCGCCGGCGGCTTCGATAGGCACGTCGACCGTGCCTGCCGTCTCGAGGACCGCAGCCGTCGCGAGCACCGCCTCGGCCCAGGCACGGTCGTCGAGGTGGGCGTTGACGTAGCCCGGCGGGGTCACCGTCCAGGCACGCACCCGAGGTACGTGCGCGGCTTCGAGGCGGGCGGCGAGCTCCTCGGCGATCGCCAGGGGCGCGCGCCGCAGCACGCGGGCCAGCCCCAGCGGCGAAGGCGTCGACCAGTCACCGAACTCCGGGCGGGCCGAGCGCTCGACCACGACCTCGAAGGAGGGATCCACGCCCGAGTCGTCGAGGGCGCGCCGCACGGCCTGGAGCAGCAGCGTCCTGGTGTCAGCCATATCGCGCAAGGGTAACGGGGAGCACGGCTCGGTCCCGACCGGCGACAATGCGGCGCCGTGGACTCGCGACCATGTGTGATCCCGGCCGCGGGCCTGGGGACGCGCTTTCTCCCTGCCACCAAGGAGCTCCCCAAAGAGTTGCTCCCGGTCCTCGATCGCCCTGTGATCCAGTGGGCGGTGGAGGAGGCGGTCGCGTCAGGCGTCGACGAGATTGTGCTGGTGCTTGCCGAGGGGAAGGAGGCGCTTGCCGCTCATTTGCGTCCCGATCCTCCGCTCGAGCGGCTGCTCGAGGAGCGGGGCAAGTTCGCGGAGCTGGAGGCTGTGCGCCGGGCGGGGAATCTCTGCCGGGTGACGGTGGCCCGTCAGGCGTCCCCTCGCGGCCTCGGTGACGCAGTGCTCTGTGCTGCCGGCGCCGTCGGAGAGAGGACCTTCCTCTGCATGCTCCCTGACGACCTCTCCCTGGCGGAACCGCCGATCCTGCGTCAACTCTGGAACGCGCATGAGGAGCTCGGGACGTCCATCCTTGCTCTGATGCGGGTCCCCACGGATCAGATTTCAAGATACGGATGCGCCGAGATCGCCGAGTCGCGTGGCAAGCTGCATCGGGTGACGGGTCTTGTCGAGAAGCCACCGGCCGCCGAGGCGAAGAGCGACCTCGCCGTGATGGGCAGATATGTGCTGACCCCGGCGATCTTCCCTGCGCTTCGCGAGACCGAGCCTGGCGCGCTCGGGGAGATCCAGCTCACGGATGCGATCGCGCGCGTGCTCGGGACCGGCGAGGTCTGGGGTGTCGAGTTCGAGGGTGAGCTGCTCGACGTCGGAACGCCCGCCGGCTGGCTGGCCACCAACATGCGCCTGGCGCGCGACCACCCGGAGTTCCGCAGCGCCGTGCTTAGCGTCGCTGGAACAGGGGCTTGATGGACGCTTTGCGGCGGGAGTGGGGTGCGGTGACGTTCGTGGTCACGATCCTGGTGGGCGCTATCGCCGTCGCGATCTCACTGGGAGTATCGGCCTCCCACGGGACGCCGGTGGTATCCGCGCCTCCGTGCCCGACCTATACGCCCTACGTGGTCACGCCGACGCCGGTGCCGACGGCGACGCCCAAGCCCACCGTGAGCGGCAAGCCCACTCCGACGCCGACCGCGACCGCGACGCCGATCCCGACGCCCACCGCCACCGCGGCCCCGTTCAACCCGCAGCTGCAGGGCTGCCCGACGGCGCCGCTCCCGCCGACCGCGGCGCCGACACCGACCCCCAAAACCAGCCCGACCGCCGTGGGGGCAACCCCCACGCCGGTGCCGACCGCGACGCCGACGCCGGTTCCCACCATCGCGCCGACCGCAACGCCACTACCGACTGGCACGCCGACGCCCACCGCGACAACCTGATCGCCGAGCGCGTCAGAGGGCGAAGAGCAGCCTGTTGCCGTTCTCGGGAGTGATCGACGAGCGCTGCAGCTCGATGTCGACCGACGGCGCATGCCCGGTATCGATGACCACGGCGATCCGCTCGGAGAGGCGCAGCCCGCCGATGCGTACGCAGTCGCGGAGGAAGGTGAACGCCATCGGGCGGACGAGATTCCAGATGTACCCGCGGACGGCCTGGGCGGTGTCCGCCGATTCCAGCAGAGTCTCACCCGCGCGCATGCTTCGATCCTGGAACGCCAGCACGCAGACCTCGTCGGTCAGCTGTACCGGGGAGGTCCAAGAATACTGGTCGTCAGCAGCGTGCGACCCGACGATCCGATCCTTGTCGGCGAAGAGTGCCAGGCGCTCCACGAGCAGCTGCATCGGACCGGCCGGCCCTTCGACAAAGAGGGGGATGTCGCGGAGCGGCTCGCTGCGCTCCTGTGCCGGATAGCGCGCCGAGAATCCAAGATCCTCAATGCCGCTGAAGGGCGCGGGCACCTTGATGACCAGCTCGTCCATCAGCGAGCCTCACTCATCAGGACTTTCACGTTGCTCATCACGACAACCCTGTGCGCGAATCTACCACAGGCATTGAGCGAATCGAGCGCGTGGAGTGATTGCTACACTCGCGCGACGATGCCGGCACTCGACGACGTTCGAGTCCTCGACCTGACCAGATTGCTCCCAGGTCCGTTCTGCACCTTGATGCTCGCGGATTTCGGTGCGGACGTCGTCAAGGTTGAGGACACCACCGGCGGTGACTACATGCGCTGGATGCCGCCGCTCGTCGACGAGTACTCCGCGATGTTCCACCCGCTGAATCGCAACAAGCGTTCGCTGGCGATCGACCTCAAGCATGCACTCGGGCGTGAGGCGTTTCTCCGCCTCGCCGCCACTGCCGACGTGGTCGTCGAGAGCTTTCGCCCGGGCGTGATGGACCGTCTCGGACTGGGGTTCGCCACGCTGCACGAGGCCAATCCCAAACTGGTGCTCTGCAGCATTAGCGGTTATGGCCAGGATGGACCGTTTCGTGAGCGTGCGGGGCACGACCTCAACTATGCGGCCGTGGCCGGTGTGCTCCTGCTCGGTGGCAGTGCCGCTGAGGGTCCGGCGATGCCCGGGCTGCAGGTGGGGGACCTCGGTGGCGGTGCGCTGGATGCCGCGCTCGCGATCATGGTCGCGCTCCATCACGCAGCTCGCACCGGGCAGGGGCAGCACTGCGACGTCTCGATGGTCGATGGGCTGATCAGCTGGACCGCGGTGCATGCTTCGCAACTCTTTGCGACGGGGGCGGTGCCGGGGCCGGGCGATGGTCTGCTGACCGGGCGCTTTCCGTGCTATCGGATCTATGCCTGCGCCGACGGGTACCTGTCGGTCGGTGCGTTGGAGCCGAAGTTCTGGCGTGAGTTCGTCGAGGTCATCGGCGTCCCCGAGCTCGCCGACAGTGGCCTCGTCGCAGGCGACGAGGGGCGCCGCGCGATCACCGCAGTCGAGGCGGTGTTGCGCACCAGGACGCGCGCGCAGTGGGAGCTGGCGCTTGCGGGACATGACGTCTGCGTCGAGCCGGTGCTCGACGTCGGCGAGACCTTCGAGCATCAGCAGGTACGCAGCCGCGCGATGCGTCTCGACGCCGGTGAGGGGAGACCGACCGCTCAGACGGGCTTCCCCATTCGGCTCATGGGCACGCCGGCCGCCTATCGCCGCGCCGCGCCCGGGTACGGGGAGCACACGGATGAGGTGCTCGCCGAGGCAGGCCTCGACACTGCGGAGCTTTCGATGCTGCGCGCGTCAGGGGTGATCAGATGAGCCAGGCCGGCGACGTGGCACAGGGCCCGCGCCACGCTCCCCGGAGCACCCGGAGCGCGCAGACCCGCGAGCGCATTGTCGCCGCCGCCATCGAGGTGTTCGCCCGCTCCGGCTTTCACGGCGCGAAGGTCGCCGACATCGCCGAGCAGGCGGGCATCGCGTACGGGCTTGTCTACCACTACTTTCACAACAAGGAGGACATCCTCGCGGCGATCTTCACGGAGCGCTGGGCGGAATACGTCACCTATCTCCACGACGTGGCGAGCATGGAGATCGGCTTCCGTGAACAGATGCGACGCCTCGTGCACTTCTGGGTCGAGGTCTATCGGCGCGAGCCCGGCCTGATGACCGTGATGATCAACGAGGTGACGCGCTCCTACGAGTTCCTCGAGTCCCACGACATCGGCACCGTGATGGCGGCCTTCGATGTCATCGAGCAGATCATCCGCAGCGCACGCGACCGCGGCGAGGTGGCCGCCGGCGTCGATCCTCAGCTCGCGAGCTACGTGGTCTTCGGCGCCGCCGAGATGGTCCTGAGCGGCTATGTCATCGGCACGCTGCGTCGTGACGATGCTGCGGCATTCAGCGCCGACGAGGCGCAGATGCTCGAGGTGCTCCTCGACGGTCTCGCGCCGCGCTCGTCTACCTGACGGTGGCATCCCACCAGAGGTTGACGGCGCGAGACGTCGCATCAAAACCGCCACCGTTGTCGATGACCCACGTTGCTCTGAGCCGCTTCTCGTCGATGGGAAGCTGTGCCGCGAGCCGCTGCAACGCGGCAGTCTCGTCGAGGCCGTTGCGCTCGCGCAGCCGTAGGAGCTGCACCTCGCGCGGTGCGTAGACGAGCAGGACTCCTTCGAACATCGCTTCACGCTCGTTCTCGAAAAGCAGCGGCATGTCGACGGCGACCAGTGGCGCCGGGCCTGCCAGCGCGGCTGCAACACGCTCCTGAGTCAATTCGAAGATCCGCGGATGCGTGATCTGCTCGAGGTCGCGGCGTGCCGACGGATCCGCGAACACGACGTGACCCAGGCGTGCGCGGTCGAGCGTGCCGTCGGCCTGGATCATGTCCCCGCCAAATCGCGCGGCCACCTCGTCCAGGGTGGCCTCACCGGGGCGCACCGCCTCACGGGCAAGCTCGTCGGCGTCGACCACGACAGCCCCGCGCTGCTCGAGCATCCGGTCGACCGTGCTCTTGCCGGTCGCGATTCCCCCGGTGATGCCGATCAGGCGCATGGTCGTGGACCGTACTCCTGCAGGGCCGCCGACAGCAGCGATCAGCCAGGCACCGGCGTGGCACACGAATCTCCGGACGCCCACGACGCGTCGCCGTCGACGTACAGGAGCATACCGTGGTCATCAGCGACCAGCGTCCACCCCGGTGTCGCGGCGAGCTCGTCGGTGAGCGCGCCTTTGGTGTACAGCACCGCCGTGGTGCCGCTCGACGTCAGCAATTGCAACGCCGTCGGTGTCGTCCTGGCACCGGCGGCGATGCGCAGGTACTCGTCGAACACCGCAGTCCCGAGCGAGATCGATTCCCCGTATTCGTACACCGATGCGTGCGGCCAGATGCGGTAGATCACGTAGCCGCCGGTCCCATATGCGGTGAACACGCGCTGGGTCGTCGGGCTTCTCGCGAGCAGCGATGTCGCGCATGCGGGATACGCGGCGGCGATCCCGTGGGGCGTGGCACTCTGTGCCACCCGCACGCCAACGACACCGACACCGAACACGCCGACCGCGATGAGCGCGATGCCCATCGCCGGCAGGTTCCTTCCCGCTCGCACCGTTTGACGCCGAGGTGCGCGCTGCGCGGCTAACGATCGCACCACTCCGGCGGTCATCGCGATCCACGGCGGGATCATCACCGCGACGCAGATCGCCGTGTTGCGAACCGACGTGAGCGCGAGTCCGGCACCGACCACCGCAAGCGCGACGTCGCGAAGCTCGAAGTTGCCTCGCAGTGACCGGCGAGCGAGGACCGTGATCGTGAGCGCGGCAAAGGTGACCAGCAGCGCAAGCAGCACCCACATCGCCGGGTCGGCGAAGTTCGGAGACTGCCACTCGATGATGCCCTTCTGACGCTCCGCCGCCCCCGTGGTGGCGGCGAACAGGAAGAGTTTCGGCCCGTACGGGTTGACGCATGCTGCGAGCACCGAGACACCGACGGCGCTGGCGAGGCCGGTGATGCGCCGCCGGGGAGCGACCGCGCCGATCGACCAGCGACGCTTGACCGCCTCGACCACGACGACGATCACCAGGAAGCCGATTCCCGCGATGAACCCGGCGTGCAGGTTCGCCCAGAGGAGGAACAGCGGCGGCAGCAACCAACGCCGCCGCCCGCCAACCCGCAGGTACGATTCGGCGATCAGCAGCGTCCAGCAGACAAACGCGAACGTGAAGACCTGGGGACGGGTGCCGAGCACAGGTTCTGCGACACGAGCCCCGAGCGCGACCCCGATGGCGAGAACCACCGGCCCGGCGCCGCGCAACCGGCCTCGCAGCACGGTGGCGATCATGGCGCTCCAGGCAACGAGAGCCATCAGCACGGTCACCGCAACGAGCCCGCCCACAGCGGCGAGCGCCGCGAAGATCGTCTCGGACAGCCATTCGTGCGCCACCAGCGGATTGCCGAACGCCGTGTACGCGAACAGCTCCCCGGCGGGGACCTGATGGTGGGCGATGATCCAGTCGCCGAGGCGGATGTGCCACCAGACATCCGGGTCGCTCAAGGCGTCCAGACCGACCGCGCCCGTGAGGATCAGCACTGCGCCGAGCAGCGCTCGGCGTGGATCGGACAGCCAGGCGAGCGGACCGCGGCGAACCGGGGGTGCCCCAGGCGGGAGAGGCGGCGGAGCAACTCGGGTCAGCGTTGCCATGCGAGCGCAGCGTAGGTGTCGCGCGCTCGCGTACACCGATCGCGGCCGGCTGGCGACAGATTCGTATACTCCACGCGATGTCCACCGAGACGCGGTCTCCCAAGCGCCGGCAGACGTCGGCGAGCACGAGCACGCGTCACGCGCCCGCCCCGGCTGCGAGTTACTCAGGTCATACGATCTCGTGGCGCCACTGCCTGCTCGGGCTGCTTGTCGGAGAGATCGCCCTGCTGGTGCTCAGCAACCTCGAACTCATCGCCACCAATGCGGCGTTCGGCTCCTCGGGCAGCATCGATGGTGGCGTGGTCGGCGTTTCGACGCTCCTTGCGGTCATCGCCGGCGGCTGGCTCGCGGCGAAGCTGGCCGGCCGTGCCGGTCTGTATCAGGGGATCGTGGTCGCGATCGGCTTCATTGCCGTCGGCGCGATCTACACCTTCTTCCAGGAGTCGTCGATCATCGCGTCATCGCTCGCGACCAACAGCCATCACCTGATCGATCTCGGGCCGATGGACCTGGGCAACCTGTTCAGCGGCGATCTGCTCGCGCTGTTCGGCGGCTCGGTGGGCGGCCTTCTGTCAGGAAAACGATAGATCACACGCCCCGCACACCGTGGCCGCATCAGACAGGCCCCGGGTCAGACTCCTACGGCTCCCGCCTGCGCAGGCTGACCCGAAATCGGGACCTCGCGATAGGACTGGCCGATGAGATCAACCCGGCCCAGCGATTGGGCGAACTCGAGGCACGCGGCGCGCGTGAATCGGAGGTGCTTTCCGGGCGTATGCCAGGCGCGCAAATGACCCTGAGCGACGGCGCGACGTAGCGTCGAACGGGACACACCGCAGAGTGCCGCCGCTTCGCCAGTTGTGAGGATCTCTTCCTCGCGCTCTGCCAATTCCTCCTCCTCCAGACCGTCAGCGTAGAGAGACCCGGACACGGATCCCAAGGTGCAGTTATACAACGCTTTGGATGCGACGTGTGGGTCATCCCGTTGAGTGATGCTGGGACCGTAGCGACCGAACGTATACTCCAGGCGAGGCTACCTGATGCACCAGCCCGGTTGAGAAGGCGCGAGGATCACCAATGAACGTCGATGTCCAGGCAATGGCTCGGCGTCTGCAGGAGAGCCTGGGAACGGTCATCGTTGGGAAGGAAGCGGAGATCGAACTCTGCATCGTCGGGCTTCTGTGCCGCGGTCACCTTCTCATCGAGGACGTCCCGGGCACCGGCAAGACGCTCCTCGCCAAAGCTCTCGCCCGCAGCAGCGGGTGCAGCTTCGAGCGGGTCCAATTCACGCCCGACCTGCTCCCGGGCGACGTGACCGGCGTCAGCGTCTACAACCCTCAGGCGCAGACCTTCGAATTCCGGAAAGGGCCGATCTTCGCCCAGGTCCTGCTCGCGGACGAGATCAATAGAGCCACGCCGAAAACCCAATCGGCGCTGCTCGAGGCAATGGAGGAGTGGCAGGTGACCGTGGATGGCACCAGCCATCCGTTGCCGGACCCGTTCATGGTGCTGGCGACCCAGAACCCGATCGAACTGGGCGGCACCTTCCCGCTCCCGGAGGCGCAGGTCGACCGATTCCTGCTCAAGCTGCGCCTCGGTTACCTGCCTGCAGATGAGGAGGTGGCGATGCTCGACCGCTTCCAATCGGGAAGCCCCCTCGGGTCGCTCGAGCCGGTCACCGACGCGGCGGAGATCAAGGCCGCCCAGGCGGTCTGCAGGGACATCTACTGCGACGCGTCGCTCAAGGAATACTGCGTGCGCATCGTCCGGCGGACCCGCGACCATCGCGACGTGTCGCTCGGATCGTCGCCACGTGGCACGCTGGGGTTGCTCCACGCTGGACAGGCTCGAGCTGCGCTCGCCGGACGTGACTTCGTGCTGCCGGACGACATCAAGGACATCGCCGCGAACGTGCTCGAACACCGGGTCATGCTCCGTCCGAATGCGGAGCTGCGGGGCCTCACCGCCTCAGCCGTGCTCGAGGAGGTGCTGGCGACGGAGTCGGTGCCGATGACGGGCCGGCGTCTGGCGTGACCGGCATCGCGGCGTGCGCCCGGAGCGCGCCGTGAACGCGCGCGTGCCGCTGATCGCCTGTGTGGCGGTGCTCGCGTTCTTTGCCGGGATCACCGGCGTCCGTCTTGCGTACACGTTGGCGTATGTGCTCGTTCTGCTCCTCGCCGTCGCCTATATCTGGTCGCGGCTGCTGGCGCGCAAGCTCCGCGTCATCCGGGAGTCGCCGCAGGGATCGTTCATGATGGGCGAGCCGTTCGAGGAGACCTTCACCGTCAAGAACGAGAGCGGCCTGCGGCTTCCCTACTGCGAGGTGCGTGACGGCACCAAGCTTCCCGGCTACGCGCCGGGAAGGGCGTTCGCGCTCGCTGCCGGGGGCAGCGTCACCTGGACTGCGCGGGGAATGTTCAACCTACGCGGCGTTCACCGTTTCGGCCCGCTCGAAGCGCGGCTTGGCGATCCCTTTGGTTTGTTCCCGCGGCGCATTCGCGTGGCTCCGGAGAATGAGGTCATCGTCTATCCGGCGATTCACGCGCTGCTGCACAACGTGCCGCAGTGGAGCGGCAACGGTGTCGCCGAGGCGCATCGAGGCCAGCCGGTGGACGTGCCGCCGGACGTGTCCACCATCCGCGATTACGCTCCCACCGACGGCCTGAGCAGGATCCACTGGGCGTCGACGGCGCGGACCGGCCGGTTGATCAGCCGCACATTCGACACGGGGCAGAGCGCCGACCTGCTCATCGTCCTCGACCTGCAGCGCGGGATTCATGCGGGTTCGGGCATCGAGTCGTCCGTCGAGTACGCGATCTCCGCGTGTGCCTCGGTGGTGCACGGTGCGATCCGGCGTGGCCAGGCGGTCGGGCTCGTCACCAACTCACGCGGTGGCACCAGCTTTGGAGCCGGCCGTGGTGAGGTACAGCGGCTGCGCCTCCTCGACTTTCTCGCACTCGCGACCGACGACGGTGTCCGCGGCCTCGATGAAACCATCAAACGGCATGGCGATGGCTGGCGCGGGCGGGGCGGCATGGTCGTGATCACACCCAACCGTTCGAGCGACTGGGTCGAAGCGCTGGTAGACAGCGCGACCCGCGGCCAGCGCCACCTCTGCATCTTCATCGAGCCGACGTCGTTCGGGGCAAAGGGACAGGCGTTGCGCATCCCCGCTGCCTGGCGCCTCGCCCTCGACTGGTGGGTGATCCGTCGCGGTGACGTGCTCGGATCGGGCGAGCGCACCTCGGCCACCGGCTGACCGCATGGACGCCTACGTCGACCGCACCATCCAACTTCGCGAGAGCGCACGCGAACGAGCCCCCGGCAGGAATTACAGCTTCGAGATTGCGGCAGTCCTCTGCGTCGCATTGATCGCCGCGACTGCGTGGGCGGTGCTCGCCGCGAACTGGGTCCATGGTGGGGGCGGCTCGATCGTGGTTGCGGTCACAGCGGTGATCGAGGCGGCCCTGCTCGCGCAGGCCCGAGCCCCGCGCATCGCTGCGGCGATAGCCGCGCCGTTCCTCGGGCTCGCCGCGATCGTGCCCACGACGCTGGCGGCGATGCCCGCGGTCCCGGGCCAGACCGTCGGTGCCATCGCTGGGCACTACCTGCAGGCGCTGTTCACCGGTCTCAGCTCGACCCAGGACTGGGACTTCACCGTCGGGTTGTGCGCGATCCTCTTTCTCTGCGGCTACTGGCTCGGTTGGATGGTGCTCCGCGAGCATCGGGGCGTGCTTGCAGTCATTCCTGTGTTCTCTGTTCTTGCCACAAATGTCGTCAACGCGCAGGACCCCGACCCGATTGCGCTGCCAGAGACAATCGCCGTCGTGCTCGCGCTCGGCGTGGTCGCGGCGGCTTACCTGGGATCGCTCGGCGACCGCTGGGCTGCTTCGCGAATCACCGCGCTCGACGGTCTCGGCTGGCGATTCGGCACCAGCGCAGCAGGCGTGGCGGTGGTGCTGACGATCGTTGCGCTCGTTCTCCCACCCGTGTCGACCACGGACATCTCCACAAAGCTGTTCCCCAAGGGTGTCGGCTTCGGCTCGAGCGGCAAGGGCGCCGGTCGCACAATCGTCGGAGGCGCTGACACCATCGGCTTCAATCCTTCGGTGACCCTGGGTGGGGCGCTGGTCAGCCACCCACAGCTCGCAATGACGTACGTGGTCAACACCAACGCGGCCGTCTACATCAGGGTCGCGGACGACACCCTGTTCGATAGAGGAACCTGGAATCCGGAGAGCGGAGAGAACACGGACGCGGGTTCCACCTGGAACGCGATCCAGTATCCACAGGGGCTGCTGCCCCGAGATCTCAATCCTGCCGACGGCGGCATCGGCAGCAACGAGGCGACGGTCGCGGCAACGCTCACCCTGCAGCCGAACGCGACCGGGCAGCTGCCACTCGCACCCTTCACCGGGGAGCCGGCCTCGAGCAATCTCCCCGGCATCGCATACGGCACCACCACCGCAGCCGGCACGAGCAGTCTGCTCACCGTCGACCAGGTGGTGCTCGACCAGGACATCGTTGCCGGCACCACGATCCAGACGAACGCATACATCTCGACCGCAACCGAGGCGCAACTCCGCGCAGCGGGCATCAACTACCCGAGCTGGACCCGCCAGTTCACGGCGATGAACGACGACGCCAGCAAGGGTGTCGAGACGATTCGCACGCTTGCCCAGCAATGGACGGTCGGCGCGAGCGATCCCTACGACAAAGCGCTGGCGATCGAGCAGCAGCTGCGCAACCCCGCGCTCTTCCAGTACACGCTGAATCCGCCGCAGGATCCCAACCTCAGCGTCTGGCCGGTCGTTTACTTCCTGACCACGAGCCACAAGGGCTATTGCCAGTACTTCGCCTCAGCGATGGGGTCGATGCTCCGCAGTCTCGGGATCCCCACGAAACTCGTGAGCGGCTACGGCCCCGGGACGGCACGCGCGCAGAGCGGGCGTGCCGGCGAGCGTCAGGAAGAGGTGACCACGAGCGACGCACACAGCTGGGTCGAGGCCTACTTCCCGGGCTACGGCTGGATCCCCTTCGAGCCGACACCTCCCTCGTCTCTGGGTGACTATCAGCCGTTCCCGCGCGGCACCCAGGCGGCCACCAGCAGCACCCCGCCGCCGGTGCCGACCGCGAAGCCGGTGCCGACCGTCAAGCCCGGCAACGCTGTTGGCAGCAACCCGCAGGTGACGCCGACGGCCAAGACCCCAGGCACGGTGCCCATGACGGTGGTGATCTCACTTGCGGTGCTCGGTGGCGTTGTCGTGCTGATCGCCGCAGCACTCCTCTGGATGCTGCTCCCGCGCTCGCTGGCGGGGGCATGGCGACGGGTCGAGACGCTCGGCCTCATCGCGGGGGTGGACCGCCGAAAAGCCGAGACGCACCGGGCATTTGCGGCGCGGCTCGCCCGGGCTCGACCGCAGGCCGGGTCCGCGCTGGGCGAGCTCGCCACCGTCACCGCGCGGGCTGAGTTCAGCGAGGCCGGCGCCTCGGGACCGGAGCGGTCGCAGGCGCTGCGGACCTGGCGCAGGGCGCTGCTTCAGGCTACGTTGCGGCCGAGGCGATCTCCAGGCTGAGCATGTCGTGAGCGATGAGCGCGCCCTCGAGGTGGCGACGTTCGCTCAGGTGGCTGAGGAGAAAGCGCGTGTCCGGGTTCTCGGCCATCAGGCTCGCGACCTCGTCACGCCAGAGGTGACCACCCGCGGCCGGGCCGTCCCATCCCGTGCACTCGCAGACGTAGAGGTCGCATCCTGCGATCGATCGACGGAGCCCGGCGCACAGCTCGCTGTCGCCTGAGAAGCCGACCGAGGCGCTGCCCGCGGTGATCCGGTACGCGAGCGACGGGCCGGTGCTGTGCACGACCGCATGGCTCTGCACCCGGTAACCCGCAACCTCGACGTCGCTGCCGTCCTGCAGCACCAGATATTCCGGGGCGACATTGGTGTCGACCTCGCGGCGGACGTGCGAGCCGTACCCATCGCCGAGCAGGCGCGCCACGTACTCCCTGGTCCCGACGGGTCCGCCGATGACGAGCGTGCCGGGAGGCGCCGTGTCGGCGAGGGCGCGCGCGCCGAGCAGGGTCGGCAGCGAGAAGCTGTGATCCGCGTGGAAATGCGTCAGCAGCACCAGGCTGATCGCGTGGATTGACGCCCCGGCGCGGCGAACCAGGGCTGGGACCGGCGCGCCACAGTCGACCAGTACGCGTCGATCGACGAGATACCCTGCATTGCAGCCACAGCCGCTGAAGGCGCTCCCACTGCCGAGGACGGTGACATGCACAGGCGGAAGATTAGACGGCGAAGCGCATGGGTAGAAAATCACCGTGCGACTGGATAGGTTCACGGAGCGTTCGCAGGAAGCGCTGACCGCCGCACAGCAGGCGGCGCAGCAACTGCAGCATCCGGCGGTCGAGCCGGAGCATCTGCTGCTGGCCTTGCTCGAGCAGGAGGACGGGCTCGTGCCGACACTCCTCCGCCGGTTGGAGGTGGCGCCCGAGCCCCTGGCGGCCCGGCTCCAAGCCACCCTCGAGAATCGGCCGAAGCAGGTTGGCGTCACGGATCCCAGCATCAGCAATGCGCTGCGCACGGTGTTGATGACGGCGTTCGACGAGATGAGCCGTCTCAAGGACGAGTACGTCTCCACCGAGCATCTCCTGCTGGCGCTGGTGGCCAAGCCCGAGGGCGAAGCAGGGCGTCTGCTCCAGCAGGGAGGGGTCACGCGCGATCGCGTCTACTCGACGCTGGAGGCCGTGCGCGGTTCGCAACGCGTCACGGACGCGAATCCTGAGGCGAAGTACCAGGCGCTCGAGAAGTACGGGCGCGACCTGACCGAGGCGGCACGGAGCGGCAAGCTCGACCCCGTGATCGGCCGCGACGAGGAGATCCGGCGCGTCATCCAGGTGCTCTCCCGCAGGACCAAGAACAACCCGGTGCTCATCGGCGAGCCCGGTGTGGGCAAGACCGCCATCGCGGAAGGGCTCGCTCAGCGGATCGCGTCGGGTGACGTCCCGGAGGGGCTGAAGGACAAGCGCGTGGTCGCGCTCGACCTCGGCTCGATGGTCGCCGGGAGCAAGTACCGCGGTGAGTTCGAGGACCGGCTCAAGGCGGTCCTCCTCGAGGTCACCAGCTCGGACGGGGGGGTGATCCTCTTCATCGACGAGCTGCACACGCTGGTGGGCGCCGGCGCCGCCGAGGGCGCCATGGACGCGGGCAACATGCTCAAGCCGGCACTGGCGCGCGGCGAGCTGCGCTGCATCGGCGCCACGACGCTCGACGAGTATCGCAAGCACATCGAGAAGGACGCGGCGCTGGAGCGGCGCTTCCAGCCCGTCATCGTCGATCAGCCGTCGGTCGAGGACACCATCAGCATCCTGCGTGGTCTCAAAGAGCGCTACGAGGTGCATCACGGCGTCCGCATCACTGACGCAGCCATCGTCGCCGCGGCGGTGCTGAGCAATCGCTACATCACCGATCGTTTTCTTCCAGACAAGGCGATCGACCTGATCGACGAGGCCGCGTCGAAGTTGCGCATCGAGATCAACTCGCTGCCGACGGAACTCGACGTTGTGGAACGCGAGATCCGTCAGCTCGAGATCGAACGTGAGGCCCTGCGCAAGGAGTCCGACAAGGCCTCGATGGAACGCCTCGAGCGGCTCGAGCGTGAGCTCGCCGACCACCAGGAGCGGGCCCGCGCGTTGCGGGTTCGCTGGGAGCAGGAGAAGGGCGCTCTGCAGGCCATTCGCGACATCAAGGAGCGCACGGAGCAGGTGCGCCACGATGCCGATCGCGCCGAGCAGATGAGTGATTTCGGCCGCGCCGCCGAGCTCCGATACGGCCAGCTGAACGAGCTGCAACGCGCCCTCGAGCAGGAACAGGCTCGCCTCCGCGAGCTGCAGGGCGACCACCCGCTCCTCAAGGAAGAGGTGGGCGAGGAGGACGTCGCCGAAGTGGTCTCGCGATGGTCGGGTGTGCCGCTCAACAAGATGCTCGAGGGCGAGATGCAGAAGTTGCTGCGCATCGAGCAGGACCTGCACGAGCGGGTGGTCGGCCAGGACGACGCGATCACCGCCGTGGCGAGCGCCGTACGCCGCGGTCGCGCAGGGCTTGCAGACCCCAACCGTCCGATCGGCTCGTTCATCTTCCTGGGTCCAACCGGCGTGGGTAAGACCGAGCTGGCGCGTGCGCTCGCCGAGCTGCTCTTCGACGACGAGCATTCGATGATCCGCCTCGACATGAGCGAGTACATGGAGAAGCACACGGTGTCGCGACTGGTCGGTGCTCCTCCGGGATACGTCGGCTATGAGGAGGGTGGACAGCTCACCGAGGCCGTGCGGCGCAGGCCGTACAGCGTGCTGCTGCTCGACGAGATCGAGAAGGCGCACCCGGACGTGTTCAACATCCTCCTGCAGCTTCTCGAGGACGGGCGCCTCACCGACGGGCAGGGACGCACCGTCGACTTCCGCAACTGCGTCGTGATCATGACCAGCAACATCGGCTCGCAGCTCATCGCCGACGTTCCCCACGACGCCGCTCCGGCGCTGTGGGAGCGTGTGCGCGATGACGTCCTTGAAGAGCTTCGCGCGAATTTCCGTCCCGAGTTCCTGAACCGTGTGGACGACATCATCCTGTTCTCCCGGCTCGACCGCTCGCAGATCCGGGAGATCGTCGAGATCCAGCTGCGCGGTGTCCGTGAGCGGCTCGCTACTCGCAAGCTCAGCCTCCACGTCACCGAGAGCGCGATGGATGCGATCGCCGCGGAGGGCTACGACCCGACCTACGGCGCCCGCCCGCTGAAGCGAGTGATCCAGCGCCGCTTGCAGGACCCGATCGCGATGGCGATCCTCGAGGGACGGTTCACCGAGGGTGACACCATCGAAGTTGATGCCAGCGATGGCCAGATCGTGATCACTCGCGCCGAGCCGGCCGCTGCGCCGGCGATGGCGGACGTGACCGCCGGCGCCTGACGGCCGTCGCGCCCCGAGCCGGCGCGGCCCTCGCGGCGAGCACCGAGCCGCAGAGGATCAGCACGAACCCGACGGCGATGGCGCCGGTGAGCCGTTCGTGCAGCAGGAGGACACCGAGCGTCACCGCAACCGCGGGGTTCACATACGTGATCACGGTTGACCGAACCGGACCAATCTCGCGGATGAGTGCGAAGAAGAGCAGAAAGGCGAGTGCCGTGCAGACGACGCCGAGCGTGATCACCGCGGCGATCGCCTGGCCCGACGGCCACGCGTGCGGGGCCTGGATGATCGCCGCCGGCGCATAGGCGATCGCGGCGAGCAGCAGCGAGCTCGCGATCACCCCGAGCGCGGGAAGGTCACTCAGCTTCCTGCTGATGATGTACGGACCGACGGCGTAGCAGATCGCGACCACGAGCACCTCGGCGATGGCGCCGAACGTGGACGAGGACACATCGAAGCCGACGAGCACGCCCACCCCCACCAGCCCGATGCAGAGGCCCAGGATCCGGCGCCAACCGTGCCGCTCTCCGCTGCGGGTCAGCAGGCCGATGCCGACGCCGATGAGCGGCACGGTCGACACCAGGAGGCCTGACAGCGAACTCGAGATGCGCAGCTCGGCATCGGAGAGGAGCACCCACGGGATCCCCATCTCGATGACGGTGTAGGCGGCGATCCAACCCCAACGTCCGAGGAGGGGACGGACCTTGACGCAACTCAACGCGATCGGGACGAGCAGCAGGGCGCCGAGCGCGAGCCGGATGAACACGAGGTCCACCGGCCCAAGGCCCTCGAGCGCAACCTTGATCAGCAGATAGGGGATGCCCCAGATCACGCACATGGCAATGAAGAGCGCCAGCCCGCGTCTGCTCACCGCGAGATCTTCTACGCTGTGCGGCTCCACATGCCACAACCCGTCTCGAACCGCGCCCCGAGCCCTCTGCTGCTCACGATCTCATCGCTCTTCGTGGCGACGCTCGTCGCGTCCAACATCCTCGCTGTCAAGATCGCCAGCGTCGGACCGTTCTCCGTGCCGGCGGCGATCGTGATCTTCCCGCTCGCGTATCTCTTCGGGGATGTGCTCACCGAGGTGTGGGGATACCGGGTCGCGCGCATGGTGATATGGACGGGGTTCCTCGCCAACATCATCGTGGTGCTCTTCATCGCCGCAGCGATCGCCATCCCCGCGGATCCGCATTACACCGACCAAGCCGCGTACGCGCGCCTACTCGGCGAGAGCCCGCGCCTCGTCGCGGCGTCGCTCACCGCCTACCTGCTCGGCGAGTTTCTCAACGCCTTCGTCCTGGCTCGGTTGAAGATCGCGACCAGGGGCCGCTTCCTCTGGACACGAACCATCGGCTCAACTGTCATTGGTCAGGGAGTGGACAGCGCCGTGTTCATCTCACTGGCGTTTGCGGGAATCCAGCCATGGTCGGTGCTGCTCATCATCATTCGCGATGTCTGGGTCGTGAAGGTGCTCTACGAGGTGATCGCGACGCCGTTCACGTACGCGCTCGTCACCACGCTCAAACGCATCGAGGGAGTGGATACCTACGACCGTGAGACGAAGTTCGCACCCATCCCGCTCGCCGCGCTGCGCGCGCGTGTGCGCGGCGCACAGCCATGAGCGAGGAGCTGTATGGGGCGCGCGCGATCCGAGAGGCGAAACTCGAGGCATTCGACAACCGCACCCCGGATCGCGACTACACCGTCCAGTTCACCGTTCCGGAGTTCACGTGTCTCTGCCCCATTTCAGGGTTCCCCGACTTCGCAACCCTGCACATCCGCTACGTCCCGGGTCCCCGCTGCGTGGAACTGAAATCGCTGAAGCTGTACATCAACGGCTACCGCAACCAGCACGTCTACCACGAGGACGTCGTCAACATCGTCCTGAATGACCTCGTCGGCCTGCTCCACCCCCGCTACTGCGAAGTCGTCGGAGACTTCAACGTCCGCGGCAACATCAAAACCATCGTTCGAGCCAGCCACCGCGAGGAATCGTGGAACGGCAATGTCAACTCGTGGTGGCCGCCGTCGGCGATGCCGACTCTCACCGAACCGAGCGACCGGCCGTAGAGCGCGCCCGGCCCCGCGCAGCAGAGGTGGCGGTGACACGCCGGCTCGCGGCGAATCTCGCAGCAAGCGACAGCGATGCGAACGCTGAGCAAGCGAGCCGGTGTGTCGCCACCACCTCTGCCGACCCGCGAAGCCCAGCTTAGCGACGTTGCCGGTCGCTAGATTCGGGCTGAGGTAGGCACACGACGGCCGTCGCCACATATGTCGCCTGCAGTACCCCGTTCCCAAGAAATCCGGGGCATACTGCACGCCAGGTCACGGCGATGCGCCGATACAGCAGTCGTTCTTCTCCACATCTCAGCACCCGAACTTAATGGCCACACACACATTTCCCGCAGGCTGGTCGCTTCTCGCCACGCGTCCGCGCGAGGAGCTCCACCAGGCGCTGCTGACCAGCACCTCTGAGCGCTCGTTCAGTGACGTCCCGGTCGATTGGTGGGATCGAGCTGTGGAGGTCTGGCGTCCAACGTCGATCGTTCGCCTCCTCGGTGGCGTCTGGGACGTCCGCCGAGACGTCGAGGTTCTGGTTCCCGACGGTGGCGGGACCTCGCAGGCCCGCGCGAGCATCGCCGACGTTCGTCTCTCCCGCCTTCTGACCGCGGGCATCTCTCGATACTGGGTGGCCAGATATCAGCGGGATCTCGTCCTGCAGCTTGCGGAGCGGGCCGGGGCCTTGGGCGGTGATCCGGACCCACTGAGACGTCTCTCGGCGCGCATCCGCCCTCAGGAGGCCCTCGGCTTTGACGTCTGGGCAACGGCGTACCTCACCGGAGCGCCGGATGGCATCGAGTACGCCCCGGAGATGGTCCCGATGCCCGATGACAACGGCTGGGAGCCCGCAGCCAATGGCGACCCGCCGGCGATCATTCACGCCGCGGTTCGAGTCCTGGCTGCTGACCTGCTCCGGCTGGACTCGGCACTGGACGAGGCAGGCGCCTCGGCCGGCGAACGTGCCGGGCACCCGCTGGTCAACGCGATCACGTCACTCCTGCTGAGGGCCCCGGCGACGCCGATGGTCAGCCCAGCGGGATCCAACTCTCGCCTGGCCTGAGCAGCACTCGCACCGCTGCGTCGTCGCGGGATTCCGCGCCGATCCGGAGCCAGAGCCGGTCACCGTCGACCTCGAATCCGTCAGCACACGGCGCCAGGACGGCGACCGCCTGGGGGTCGATGGCGCCGACACCGTCGAACTCGGGGATGTGCTTGGCGATTCCGAACGCCGTCTGAAGTTCGGCCATCCGTCGGGTCCAGGCGGCGATCGGTACTCGGGGCATGGGTTCGCCGAGCAGAGTCGCGAGCAGCAGCGCCAGGCCGCCGATCGTGGAGCGCGCAGGTTCATCGATGTGCTCCGAGAGTGCGCGCTCGTGGAGCAGGCCGGCGACAACCTCGCGCGCCCGGACCGCCGCGTCGTCCGGCGGCACGGACACCCACAGTCCGCGCCGCCCGGCGCGTGCGGTGAGGCCGGCGTCGACGACGATGCTCCCCGGTGACGCTTCGGCCGCCACCTGGAGCTTCGCGAGCTGCAACTCGGCGGCGATCACGCTTCCCGGGGCGAGCCGGGTCTCCTCGTCCCAGGAGCGCGTTGCTCGGGACACGCGACCCTCGCGGATTGCCCCAAGTGGGAGCGCCAGGCGCCGGATACCCAGCTCCAGGGTCGCGGCGCGACTGCCGTCACCGATTGGCCTGGGCGGATAGACGGTGCCGCCGATGGCGTCTGCCGCAACGCGCGCGAAACCGAGACCCCAGCGGTCGCGGCCGGCTCGGCGACGCGCCGTCGCAATTCGAGGCGCCGGACCGGCGTGCCGCCAGACAACCCGAAACGTCGTGCGATCGACCTCGAGGCGGACCGCAGTCGCCGCGTCGTGACGCTCGGCATTGACCGCGAGCTGCACCAGCACCAGCGCTGCCACCTCGGGGCCGAGCACCGGCCGGGCCGTTCCGGCGATCGCATCGACAGTCAGCGCAGTCCGCGCGGTGATGCCCGCACGGGCAAGGTCGAGGACGTCTTCCGTTGTTCCCCAGCCGCCCGGCTCCCGGCCGGCCACCAAACGCAGTGACCCTCCGAGCATTCGGACGCGCTGTGCCTGGGTGCCGCGCAACCCCGCTGCCGCCGCGTCGATGGCATCGAGCAGTCTGCTCAGAAGGGCATCGCAGTGCGCAGACGCGGGCTGAGTGCGAACCACAAGACGCATGCTTCGTACGGGGTAGGAGACCGCGCCGGGGCCGTATCCATCCCACTCAGGAGTTCTGGCGACCACCGTTCCAGAAGCGTCGACGAGGGCAGCGGCAAGCGGGAGCTCGGCGATCTCGGCCAGGCTGAGATTCACGACTTGCTGGCGGGTGCAGCGTGCTCAGTCGTGGTCACGCTGAGCCGGTACTTGCGATTGCCGTGGCTCACGAGCCGAACTGCGGAGCCGCGGGTCTGCAGCCATTCGCCGAAGCGGCGAACCGCCTTGGTGGCGGTGTCCGAATGAAAGGTGACGATGTCCGGGTGGTGCACCACCAGGCGGATTGCCTCGCGGTGGTGGTGTTGTGCCAGCGTCGGAAGATGCACGACAACCGTCCCGTCGTGGATTCGCAGGTCGCCGACGGTGCGGTCGAGCATCCTGTCGATGCGCTCGAGCAGTGACGCGTCGCCGTCACGCTTGTCGTGCAGCAGGGCCCGCGGGTGCGATCGCTGAATCTGGCTGCGCACGTTGAACGCGTCGATGTTCTGTGAATACACGATGACGGGGCACTCTCGAAGCTCCCGTGCGAGCCGTGAAAGCACGTCGCCGCTGCTCGCGCTCCGGTCCGGTGCCTTCCCGAGATCCCAATCGATGATCGCGAGCACAGGCCTGCTCGAGTATCGGTTGTGCTCGAGGAGCGAGAGCGCGCGAGACGCACTCCGCGCACCGAGCGGATGGAACCGCTTGCGGGTGAAATGACCCTGCAGCTCCTCGAGGGTTTCTGCGTCGTCCTCGAGGATCAGCACCTCCGGATTCGCTCTCATCGCGCGGCAGCAACCGGAGACCGCACCAGTCTCGTGCTCTGGTTGGTGTCACGTCTGGCCTCCCATCCGACGTGGTACTGCGCGAGCGCACTGGCGGCCGAGCGGAACGTGCGTGTCGGGAGCGCAAATCCGGCCGGGTACGCTGCGACCAGCGACTCGAGCGCCGCTCCCCGCAGCAGGGTCCCGTCCTCGAGCTCGACGCCGTTTCCCGGCGCGAGCCGCATGCCGCCGACAGTCGCAACGCATGCTCGGCCGACCGCGTCGAGCAGCGCCGCCGGACGGTCGAAGACGCGAGCGTGTCCGGGCAGCCCTGTCGGGGCTGCGCCGAACCAGTAGGTGAGCACAGGACGATCGCGCAGCACCGCAGCGAGCGCGGGCGACAACGAGACAGCGCTGCCCACCACCATCCATGGCCAGGGAAGACAGCTGGCAGCGATCGCACCGGCATCTTCGGAGCGCGCGTCGCGCACGACGGCCATGCCCGGGGACACGGCGTCGCGAACCGCGACTGCGAGCTCACCGTCCACGGTCACCACGAGGATCGCTCGGCTCCGATCCGGGACGCGAACGCCAAGCATGCATTGAGCGTTGGTGACCACCACGACACGTCCCTCCCTGCCGCGCATCGCGAGAGAACGGAAAGGTCCGTGCCCGCGGGCGGCCTCAGCCAGTGTAGGGGTGACGGGGGTGGGACGGGCCGGACAGGCGGACACGGACACCGTGTAACCATCGGGGGCCGAGCCGGACATCGCGCGGACAGACAAGGCGGGCCGAGACGTGGCAGACTGAGCGCGGTATGTCCACCTCAGACGCCGGGGAGCCAGCCGCCGATTCGGTCCGGCTGGCACTGGGCGAGATCCTGCATCGCCCGCTCATCGACAGTGCTGGGGGCCGGCTCGGCCGGGTGGATGACGTCATCGCTCGTTTCGCCGAGGGCGGCTACCCGCCTATAACCGGTCTGGTCGGGCGCATTGCAGGGCGGAAGCTGTTCATCCCTCGCGACCGCATCGCCTCGATGAAGCCAGGGAGCGTGCAGCTGGCGGGCGAGGATCTCAACCTCGCCCATTTCGAACGGCGCCAGGGTGAGGTCCTGCTCGGTGAGGACGTTCTCGGCCGGCGCCTCATCAGCGTCGACGCCGGCAGGCTGGTCGTGGCCCACGACATCGTCCTCCGGCAGGAGGGTTCGAGGTGGGTCGTCGCAGGTGTCGATACCCGGCCCCGCGGTTGGCGCGGACGCCTCCTGGGCGGGGGAGGCGACAGCCGGGGATTCGTGGACTGGGCCGCGGTTGAACCGTTCGTCGGGCACGTGCCGTCGTCACGGCTGCTGATGCCATTGCGCCGTCTGCGCCGTCTGCACCCCGCGCAGATCGCCGACCTCGTCGAGGCGGCATCGCATGACGAAGGTGAGGAGATCATCTCGGCCGTGCACGGAGACCCGGAGTTGGAAGCCGACGTCTTTGAAGAGCTCAACACCGAGCACCAGGTGGAATTCCTCCGCGACAAGTCGGATGCCGAAGCTGCAGCCGTGCTGGCCGAGATGGGACCGGATGATGCCGCCGACCTGGTCACCGAGCTCGATCAACCGCGACGGGCGCCGATCCTGTCGTTGCTCCCACCGTCGCAGCAGGCGAAGGTTCGCGCGCTGCTCAGCTATGGGCAGAGCAGCGCAGGCGGGCTGATGAGCCCGGACTTCGTGTCGGTCGGGCCTGACGCAACCGTCGCGGATGCGCTGGCTGCAGTGTGCACCGCCGACGTCCTCCCCCAGGTCGTCGCCGATGTCTTCATCCTCGACGACGGACGTCTCGCCGGATCGGTGCCGCTCATCGAGTTGCTTCGCGCCGACGGCGCCCAACGGATCTCGGATCTCGTCGAGCACAGCAACGCGTCGGTGCACGTCGACGATGACTTTCCCGAGGTCGCCCGGCGCATGGCCGACTTCAACCTCACGGTCGTCGCGGTCCTCGACGATGAGAACCGGGTGATCGGGGTCATCACCGTCGACGACGTGCTTGAGGCCATGCTGCCCAACTCATGGCGGCGACGAGCCGAGGCGGACGGCGACTGAACCTCGGGCCATCGGTCCAGGTGCGGTTGTACACTTCATATACGGCAACCGTGTTTTTGGAGTGGATTCACCAGCACATGGACGGCGGCGAGAGTCCCCAGTCCCGGCAACTCACGGACCGGCCCGCAGCGAGGTAGCGAACCAGTCGTGACCTCCTGAGCGGAAAGGCCCGCTCAGTCTTGCCGTCATCGACGGTGGGAGGTCCGACTTGGCGAAGGAGAAGGCTCGCAAGGCTGACGCCAGCGTGGCGCGCGGCAATACAGCGGTCCTTGATGCCGCACACCTCGGAGACATCCGCGGCGCGTTCGGCACCATTCCCGAGCACGAGACCAACGCGCCGCGCACATGGCGGCGTCGCCTCCTTGCGCTCGCGGTGATCATGGGTCCCGGCCTCATCGTGATGGTCGGCGACAACGACGCCGGAGGCGTCTCGACGTACGCGCAGGCCGGGCAGAACTATGGGACGACCCTGCTCTGGACCCTGGTGTTCCTCATCCCGGTGCTCATCGTCAACCAGGAGATGGTGGTGCGCCTCGGCGCTGTCACCGGAGTCGGACACGGCCGGCTGATCTTCGAGCGTTTCGGCCGTTTCTGGGGCTGGTTTGCGGTTGGGGATCTGTTCATCCTCAACTTCCTCACCATAGCGACGGAGTTCATCGGAATCTCGCTCGGCGCCGCGTACTTCGGGGTGTCGCCTTACCTTGCGGTGCCGCTCGCGGGGCTGCTGCTCATCGGGATCACCGTCACCGGTCGTTTCGAGACCTGGGAACGCCTGATGTTCGTGATCCTCTTCGGCAACCTGCTGATCATCCCGCTGGTGATCCTCAGCCATCCCAACGTGGGTCACGTTGTCCACGACCTTGTGATCCCGGGAATGAAAGGTGGTCTGACGTCGAACGGCGTGCTGCTCATCATCGCCATCGTCGGTACCACCGTCGCGCCCTGGCAGCTGTTCTTCCAGCAATCCAATGTCGTCGACAAGCGCATCACGCCGCGATGGATCCCATACGAGCGAGCCGACACCGTGATCGGCGCGTTCGTCGTCGTCATCGGCGCGACGGCGATCATGGTGACAACGGCCTTCGCGTTCCAGAACACTCCGCTCGCGGGACATTTCGTCGACGCGGGAACGGTTGCGACCGGCATCGCGTCGCGCCTCGGATCAGCGGCCGGAGCGCTGTTCGCGATCCTGCTCATCGACGCATCGATCATCGGCGCAAGTGCTGTAACGCTCGCGACCTCGTATGCGTTCGGCGATACCTTCGGTATCAGGCACTCGCTGCACCGCCCGTGGCGGGAGGCCAAGCCCTTCTACGCGTCCTACACCGTGCTGGTGGTCCTTGCGGCTGGGCTCACACTCACCCCGAACGCCCCGCTTGGGCTCATCACCACTGCGGTGCAGGCACTCGCCGGTGTGCTGCTTCCGAGCGCGAGCCTCTTCTTGCTGCTCCTGTGCAATGACCGTGACGTGCTCGGACCGTGGGTGAACCGCACGTGGTTGAACATCGTCGCGACCCTGATTCTCGGAATGCTGGTGATGCTGTCGCTCATCCTGGTCATCACCACCGTGTTCTCGTCGGCGAACGTTCCGCTGCTGCTGGCCGTGCTTTCGGGCGTGATGCTGGCGGGGCTGGTGGAAGTCACCGTGTTCACGACCCGCGTAGGGCGCGCCAGCCGGACGGACACGCTGTCGCGCGAGGACCGCGAGACGTGGCGCATGCCACCGCTGGCACTGTTGACGCGACCCGAGCCGTCGCGGAGCCGGCTCGTCGCGCTGTACTCAATGCGCGGCTATCTCGTGGTCGCGGTGCTGCTCCTCCTCGTCAAAGCGGTGCAGTTGGGTACTGGGCACTAGCCGCGATCGGCACCCGATTGAACGGCGTGACGCAGGGGCGGCCGGGCGCATGCTCGTACACAACACGATCAGTCCCGGCGATCACCATCGACGCCGACACCGTCCCGTATATGTCGCCATGGATGCATGCGGCATCAGCCGGCGAATCGCTCGCCGACGTGTGATCGCGGAGGATGGCGCGCAGCCCGTTCAGCGTCGCCTCGGCATCGTTGCCCGGGGTCAGGGCTCGGTCCATCGCCTCTCGAAGCATGGCGACCTTCGCACTGCGGACGTCATCGACATCGCGCGTCGTCAGCACATGGAGTCCCGGATCGAGGTCGACCACGCGGACCGGACCGGAGTCGTCGACGTGGGCCGCGACGGCTCGCTCGGCGCTGAGCCAGAGCACGTTGACCGGGTTGTATCGACCTGGACCCAGGCCGGCGAGGCGGCTGGGAACGTCGTCGGGGTCCCTCGTGAGCATCGCGACCGGGATCTCGCCCCTGGATCGGCGCGAGGGATCGGGCGCCCCAGGCGCGCCCTCACCAGGGTGCCTGTTGGTGACCGCGCAGACGCTGCCACCGGCGCCGACCGCGAGCCATGTCCCACCGGCCGTCAGGTCCCGGCCACCAAGGATCAGCGGGCTCTCCGACAGCACCCCCGGCGGAGCACTAGGACGGGCGATCAGCTCATCTCGATTCGCCGCAAGCACGATCGGCGTCCCCGGGTGGCACCGCCAGGCCAGGAGGATCGTGCACACCGGTCGAATCGTATGCGGACACGCAACTCTGTTGTGAACTCTGTAAACGCGACCTCGCGACGCCGTGACGACCCGCCGACTTCCAACTCGTCGGGGCGGTATTAAGACCAAAGTTGGAACACGTCAATGAATGCAAACGTCATCAGCCGGCTGACGACCCGGGGGCGTGCGAGAAGCCTCGCCGCCATCGCGCTGCTTCCGGGCGCCTTCGCACTCATGCTGGCAGGGGCTTCAAGTGCGGCTGCGGCCGGCAACCCCACGCCGGCGCCATCGCCCACGGCGACGACATTGTCGGCACAGTCCCCGAGCGTCTGTCACCACGGAACCAGGCCGGACGGTTCGTGCTGCCCGAGACGGCAACCCTGCACGTCCCCGTCGCCCAGCCCAACACCGTCGCCCACCCCAACACCGTCGCCCACGGCTACCCCCACTGCAACTCCGAGCCCAACCGGTGCCGGCAAGAACGGCGGCAACGGGAATGGAGGGGGCGGCTCGACGCCCACGCCGGCGCCGACTGCCACCCCAGCCCCAACCGGCACTCCGGCGCCGACCTCCAAGCCGGCGACGACCCCGGCAACATCTGGCGGCAGCCACTCCGACGGTGACGGTACCTCCGGGAGCGGGGCCACGGGCGGCTCCCAAGCCACCCGGGCTCAGGCGCCAGCCGATCCCACGCCGTTTGCGCCGCTTGCCAGCACGGTGACCGTGGCGACGTCCGGGCAGAGCCTCGACGCGGCCCGGATCCCGCCGGTTGAGGCGCTCACCCCGCTGAGCGGGCTCGAGTTCGGCAACGGCCTGAACCTCGGACCGCTCCTGCCCCTCATCGACCTGATCGGGATCGGCCTGCTCGTCTACCTGGTCCGTACTCGCTGGCTCGCGCCCGAAGCCTGACCGACAGCGACGGGCCCGGCGCCTTGGCCGATCCCCTCGAGCCCCTGATCGATGGCCGCCGCGGTCACTGCAGCTGCACGACGTGCCGCCTCTGCGAGCGGGGTGCCGCGCGCGAGCTCGGCGGCAAGCGTCGCCGAGTGCGTGCAGCCCGTACCGTGCGTCGCTGTCCCGCCCACCCAGACGACGGGGATCTCGAGGTACTCGATGCCGTCGAACAGGAGGTCTGAGCCTTCGCCCTCACCGCCGGTGATCACCACGGCGCGGGCGCCTCGAGCAACGATTCGCGCGGCCAGCGCCCGGCGATCGCCGTCGCCGCCGGCCAGAACCCGAGCCTCCGCGAGATTCGGGGTCACCACGGTGGCGAGCGGCAGCAGCGACTCGATCAGCACCTCAACCGCCTCGGGGTCGAGGAGCGACGCCCCGATGCTGGCTCGGATGACGGGGTCGACGACGAGCGGGGTCGGATGGCGTCCGAGGAACTCGGCGACCGTGACGATGACATCCGCCGAGAGCAGGGCGCCGGTCTTTACGGCGTCGACGCCGATGTCGTCATACACGGCCTGGAGTTGCGCCGCGATCACCCAGGTTGGCAGCGCGTAGGTCGCAACGATCTCTCGGGTGTTCTGTGCGGTGACACCGACAATCGCGGTCATCCCGTGACAGCCGGCGGCTGCAAAGGCCTTCAGGTCCGCCTGGATCCCGGCGCCACCGCCTGAATCCGAGGTGGCGATCGACAGGCAACGCGGTGGTGTCACCCGCCCATCGTAGATGGAGCCGGCTGCCGGCTCAGCCCGCGGCCTGGCGTGCGGGCTCGGGGATGCGCGCGATCACCGGTGTCCGAGCGGTCTCGTCGAAGACCACGAAGCGGTTCTTGCCCTGACGCTTGGCGAGATACATTGCCATGTCGGCTCGGCGCATCAATTCCTCGGGTTCCGGAGCGTCGGCGGCATCCTCCACGACCGCAACGCCCACGCTCGCCCCGATCGTCACCATGGCGTCGCCCATGGGAATCGGCCGATGGAGAGTGTCGATGATGCGTTGGGCGACCACGGCCGCGTCGCTGAAATGGCGCATGCCGTCGAGGAGCATGCCGAACTCGTCGCCGCCGATGCGCGCGGCCAGGTCGAGCTTGCGGACCTGGACGCGGAGCCGCGCCGCGACGGCGCTGAGCACCCGATCGCCGACGGCGTGCCCGAAGTTGTCGTTGATCTCCTTGAAGCCATCGAGGTCGATGAACATCACCGCGATCGGGCGCTGCGAGCTCGCCATTTGGGACAGCGACGTCGCGACCGTCTCGATGAAGAGCGACCGGTTCGCGATCTGGGTGAGCGGGTCGTAGAAAGCGCGGCGCGCGAGCTCAGCCTTCTCGACGGACATCGCCCTGATCGCCTCGGCGAGCTGACCGTTTTCGAGGGCGACGCTGATCAGACCGGCGACCGTGGTGAGCAGGCTCTCTTCGTGGGCTCCGAGCTTGACCCCACGTGCGGGATTGAGCAGCAGCAGCATGCCCTGGGGGCCCTCGAGTCCGCGGAGCACGACAACCGTGCCGGCTGTCGCAGCCCGTTCGGCGAGCGCAAGGCCGAGCGACTGGTCCCTCGCTAACGAACCGCTCAGGATGGCGGTGGAGCGCAGCTCGTTGAGCAGCTCCTGCTCGGCGAACGTCAGCTCGGATGTGGTCGCCTGGGCGCGCTCGTCATCGCCGCTCGAGTTGAAACGCACCGCCGGGCCGCGCACCTCAGGGATGACCACGAGCTCGGCGCGCTCAACGCCGAACATCTTCGTGATGCCGTTCAACAGCTCGTCGGCACGCTCGCTGACCTGACGAGCCGAGTGCAGGATCTCCGTGGTGCGATACAGGAACTCATTGCGGTCGGCGCGGCGATGACTTTCGCCGGCGGCGATCTGCCCTGCGAGCACGAGGAGCACGGGCGGAACCAGTGCAAATGCGAGCACCGGCTGGACCGTCAGGATCAGCACCGCCACGATCCCGAGCGACGCGTTCGTCGTGGTCGCGATCACCTGGAACAGATAGGCCCGCATCACCTCGCCGGCATTGAATCGGCCCTGGGCGATCGTGGTCCCGACGTTGAGCGCAATCGGATACACGAGCCACCCGGCGGCGATCATCGCCGCGGCGAACGCGACGATGCTGTGCACCGCGAGTGGCTGGTTGGCGACCGGTCCCACCGCGTTGAAGACGAGGACGGCGACGCCGATGTAGACGACGTCCAGGGCGGCGTTGGCGAAATCCTTGACCCAGCGGATTCGCCGCTCCCGCGTCCAGCTGGCGAGCAGCACGCCGGCGACGTAGCAGCCGAGCAGCTGGTGCGGGTCGATGAGGAACAGGCCCATCGCAACGGGGATCTCCGTCAGCGAGAGCGTCGAGACCTCCCGATGGACGCGCACTCGGACGAACAGCAGGCTGGTCACATAGCACGTGGCCAGCTCAGCCCACCATGGAATCGCGCTCAGGGTCGTGATGCGCTGGACGTCGCGCAGCGGCAGCATCCACAGCGCAGCGCCGATGAGCCCGAGGCCGATCGAGAAGACGACAAGGCGTCGGGGACCGTTGAGGCGGCCGAAATGGGCGCGCGCTCGTGCGACGAGAACCGGTGGATGCGCCACCGTCATCTCGCTCATGTCACGTCACGACGCGGCTGTCCCCTGAACACTGTGCTGACCTCCTGTCACGTCCGCGATCAGCCCCCCATGACCGGCCGCTCGATTGTGTCGCGGCATCGCACCGCGGCCGTCCACGGGAGCGTCACAGCGTGGTAACGAGACCGGAACAGCGCTGTCAGACCTGAATTGCCCATTGGCCGCGATCTGTCCCGTGCCGCGCCATAGCCTCGTGACATGACAATCACAGACGACCGTACCCCGGTCCCCGCACCCAGCGCCGCGCCGCCATCCTACGTTCGCCGGCACCCGATACTCACGGCGTTCGGCGTGCTCTCCGGGCTCTCATTGTTCTCGGCGCTCTGGCCGGTGAGTGCAGTGGTGGTCGCCGTCGCGGTGGCGGGCCATGCGACCGGATTGGATCGCACGGCGCTGCGTCTCGTCGAGCGGCTCGCCACTCGAATCAGCGAGTCGGCATACCACCGCGATCACCCCGAACCGGCTCCCGCCCCACCTGTGCCGACGGCACCGGAGCCGGCTGCGCCTGCACCTTCAGCCCCTCGACGCGAGGCGCACACGCCAGCGGCGCCGTCACCGCAGCTGCGCCGGGGTCGTCATGCACAGACGCCCGCTGCACACCGACCGGTCAGGACCCGACGCCCCGCGACTCCCGAGCGCCACGCCGGCTCGAGGATGGACGGGCTCGGACTCTGACCCGCGAATGACTCACCCGAGACGGGCGCGCGCCGCACGCAGCCGTTGCAGCGTCGTGTCCTTTCCCAGAAACGCCATAGCCTCGATGACCGGCAATCCAGCGGGTGAGCCCAGGATGGCGATATACAGCACGCGGAAGGCGTCGCGAGGCTTGACGCCCGACCTCTCGGCCGCTCCGCGAAGCCGCTCGAGCATCGCGTCGTGGTTCTCGAGCAACCCCTCCTCGACGACCTCGATGCAGGCATCGATCATCGCCATCGCGGTGGTGCGATCGATCTTCTTCGGAGGGAACTCGGCGGTCGGATCGATGCTGACCTCGCCGAGCAGCGGCGCGCAGAGTTGTGTCGCGTCGGCGAGGGTCACCATCCGATCGCGGAGCAGCGGCACCAACGCGCGTCGGGTCTCCTTGCTCGTACCAGGAAGGTGATACTCGAGCGCCTCGATCAGCTCGTCGACGCTCATGCGACGGATGTGGATTCCATTCAGGTCGTCGAGTCGCTTCGGGTCGAAGATGGCCGGCGCGGCGTTGACGCGGTCGAGGGTGAACCGCTCGACCAACTCGTCGAGCGTGAACACCTCCTGTCCGTCGCCTGATGACCAGCCGAGGAGTGCGATCGTGTTGACGATCGCCGCGGGCAGGTAGCCGAGCTCGCCGTACTCGAGGACGTTGCGGGCCCCGCGACGCTTGCTGAGCTTTTGATGATCCGGCCCGAGCACCGCGGGAACGTGCGCGAATCGCGGGGCATCCCAGCCGAACGCCGCATACAGCGCCAGGTGTTTCGGCGTCGATGGGATCCATTCGTCGGAGCGGATCACGTGGGTGATCTCCATGAGGTGATCGTCGACGACGACGGCGAGGTGATACGTCGGAAACCCGTCGGACTTGAGCAGGACCTGGTCGTCGATGTCGGCGTTCTCGAAGCTCACGTGGCCGCGGACCAGGTCATCCCACGCGGTGGTGCCATCCGGCATCCGGAGTCGCACCACGGCGGCCATCCCGTTGGCTCGCTCCAGCGCCACCTCCGCCTGCCGCGTGAGGCACCGGCGGTCGTAACGGGTCGCCTCCGAGCGTGCGCGTTGCGCGTCGCGCATGGCGGCGAGGCGTACCGGCGTGCACGTGCACCAGTAGGCGTGGCCGTTTTCGACGAGCCTGTCCGCGTGCTCGCGGTACGTGGCGATCCGCAGCGACTGGATGTACGGGGCGTGCGGACCTTCGACCTCGGGTCCCTCATCCCAGGTGAGCCCCAGCCAGCTGAGGGTCTCGAGGATGAGCGCCTCGGTCCCGGGGATGTAGCGTTCCTGGTCGGTATCCTCGATCCGCAGGATGAAGTTGCCGCCGTCGTGCCGGGCGGCGAGCCACGCGAACAGGGCCGTGCGAACAGACCCGAAATGCAACGCGCCGGTTGGTGATGGCGCGAAACGGGTGCGAACCCGCGCGTCCGGCACTAGGACAAGCTCAGTGCGGCGCGAAGAGCACGAGCGTCAGGATCGTCCATGCGAGCAACCCGACGATGAGCATCGGCGCGTCGAGGTTCGAGACCACCACCGACATCACTCGCGGCGATCCCCCGCCGCTCGGCGAGGTGGCGGCGTCACCGACTCGGACAACCCCGGGCGGCTTGCCGACGTCGGCCATCCCCCAGGGCGGAGGTGGCGCGAGTGGCGTGCCCCGAGGTGTGATGTGCACCTCCTCGTCCTGACGGCGCAGCTTTTCCTCGTACAGGATGCCGGCGATCAGGAACGTCCCAAGACCGCCCGTCGCCACGCCCATCGCAATCAGGATGATGCCGAGCGCGGTGTTGAGGTAATCGTTGTAGACGTGGCCGCCGAGCAGGTCGAGAATCCCCCCGACAATCAGCGCGAGCGCAACCAGGCCGAAGCCCACCGTCTTGCCGACAATCTCCCGGATTGGCATGCCGGGAGTATACCGGCGTGCTGAGTTCGATTCGCGGCGGGTGTCGTGCCACCGCTCGAACCTAAGATTGGCGGTCGCGCCCGCATCGTCTAGCGGTCAGGACACCACCCTTTCAAGGTGGTAACCGGGGTTCGACTCCCCGTGCGGGTACGCTGATCGCGCCAACGTCACTCGAGCTCGGTTGTTTCGGGCATCGAGATGTGGGGGCGGATGGCCGCGAGGAGCTCTCGCGCTCGCGCGAGTGCGTCGACGCCGATCACCGCACCGTGCGCATCCGCCCATGCCCTTTGCTTCGAGGCAATCCTCGCCAGCACCGATGTCCCTCGCGAAGTCAACGCTAGCAACTTGGCACGTCGATGATGGGGATTGGCCTGATACGCCGCCAGACCGTCGTCCACGAGCACGTCCGCGATGCGCTGGACCGGCTGACGTGCCATGCCGCGCCGGCGGGCGATGTCAGAGACCGTTGCAGGCTCGTCCGCGATTGCTTCGAGGATGACCCATCGCGCCAGGGATTGATCGCCTTCCCGGGCAAGTGCCTCGCCGGCGGCGGTGACGAAATGGCCGAAACCGCCGACCTCCACGACGAACGACGTGAAGGCATCGCCGGCAGGCGTCCGCGCTCCGCGTTCCGGGTGAGTTGACATCACAGTGTCAATCGCCTAGAATTCAGCATGACATCATGATGTCAAACCTGGAGCGAGTTCGCAAGACAACAGGGGTTGTGCAGGAGGTTTCGCGATGACTGACGAGGCTGTTGCCGGCGCCACCAACCCCGATCCGATCGAGTCGTTCCACATCGACGTGCCGGACTCGGAGCTCGAGGATCTGCGCTTGCGCCTCGAGCAAACTCGGTGGCCCGACGAGCTTCCCGGAACCGGCTGGGACTACGGTGTGCCGCTCGACTACGTCCGCGAGCTTGTCGACTACTGGCGCAGCGGCTACGACTGGCGTGCCCAGGAGGCCGGCCTCAATGCCTTCGAGCAGGGGCGCACGAGCATCGACGGCCAGCAGTTGCACTTCCTGCACGTCCGCTCGCCCGAGACCAATGCGCTCCCGCTGCTCATGATCCATGGATGGCCCGGTTCCATCGCCGAGTTCCTCGAAGTCATCGGCCCGCTCACCGACCCCGTGGCGCACGGCGGCAACCCGTCCGACGCCTTTCACCTCGTGGTGCCCTCGCTGCCGGGGTTCGGCTTCTCCGGTCCCACAATGGACCGCGGGTGGAACAGCGGCCGCACCGCCGCCGCCTTCGCCGAGCTGATGCGCCGCCTCGGGTACGACCGCTACGGGGCGCAGGGTGGCGATCTCGGCGCGCTCGTCGCGCCCGAGCTCGGTCATGTCGACGCCGATCATGTGGTCGGAATCCACGTCAATGCCGCGACCGTCGGTTTCATTCCCTTCGGCGACCTCGATGCGAGCGAACTCGCGACGCTGACGGAGGTCGAACGGGAACGTGTCGAGCAGATCAAGCAATTTCTCTCGCCGGCCGGGAGCGCGTACTTTCAGGTTCAGGGGACCAGGCCACAGGTGATCGGCTTCGCGCTCACGGACTCGCCAGTCGGGCAGCTGACCTGGGCGCTCGACCGGATGGCCGCATGGACACAGGGACCGATCGCTGAGGCGCTGACGCGCGACCAGATTCTCACCAACGTGATGGTGTACTGGACGACGAGAACAGCGACGTCTGCGGCGCGCATGTACTACGAGAACATGCACGCACCCATGTCGTGGGGGCGCGCGCCGTCACCGACACCGGTCGGCGTCGCGGCATTCGCCGAAGATGTCTCGATCCGGCGATACGCGGAGCGTGGCCACAACATCACGCACTGGAGTGACTTCGAGCGCGGCGGGCATTTCGCCGCGATGGAGGCACCGGATCTGCTCATCGGCGACGTCCGTGAGTTCTTTCGTGGGCTGCGGTGAGCGGCCACGGCTCGGATGCCGCTAGCTGCCGGCGGCGTCGGTGCCAGTCCGCAGCGGCGGCCCATCGACCGCGCAGTGGAAGGGTTCCTCCACCGATCGCCGCTTCGCTCCCGGGCGCTGGGCGTTCCGGATGGTGGCGGCGGCGAGCAGGCCGCCCGCCGCGCAGATCACCGACGCGATGAACGCCGCGTGCTGAAAGCCGGTCTCGAACACCGCAGGGTGGAGGTAGCTGTCGCCGGTGATGCCGGCGACAGCAGGGAGCAGCGCGACCGCGAGCAGGCTGCCCGTGCGGGCCACGGTGTTGTTGACCGCGGACGCGAGACCGCTTCGTTCCGCTGGCGCGGAGGACATCGCGGTTGCGGTGAGCGGCGCGACCGTGATCGCGAGCCCGAGACCGAACACCAGCACGGCCGGCAGCACCTCCACGAGGTAGTTGCCACCGGCGTTGATCCGTGCAAAGAGGGCGAGCCCCGCGGCGACGACGAGCGGTCCGGCCGACATCTGCAGGCGCGGTCCGATCCGTGCGGAGAGTGCGCCCGACCGCGATGAGAGCGCGAACATCATGAACGTGATCGGCAGCAGTGACGCGCCTGCGGCGGTGGGCCCGTAGTGCGATACCTGCTGGAGTTCGATGGGCAACAGGAAGAACATTCCCCCGAGCATCCCGTAGATCAGCAGCGTGACCGCGTTGGTGGCGCTGAACTGGCGGGACTTGAAGATGTCAAGCGGAACAATCGGCGCGCGCACGCGCAACTCGACGACCACGAACGCGACGGCGGCGACGGCTCCGATGAGGAGAGCACCGAGAACAACGTTGGACCCCCAGTTGCCGCTTGACCCCTGGATGAGCCCGTACGAGATGCCGACGAGCGCCAGCACGGTGAGCACGCTCCCGGCGAAGTCGATGTCGCCGGTGGCGTTCGGATCCCGCGACTCTGGGACATGGCGCATCGCGATGAAGATCACGGCGACGGCTATCGGCAGGTTGATCAGGAAGATCAGGCGCCACGACACCGCGGTGATCAAAAACCCGCCGACGAACGGTCCCAGTGCGGTGGCAACACCGCCGAGCCCGGACCAGGCGCCGATGGCGCGGCCGCGGTCCTCCTTCACAAACGACGCCTCGAGGATGGCGAGGCTTCCCGGCGTGAGCAGCGCGCCGCCGATACCCTGCAGGCCTCGTGCCGCGATCAGCAGGCCGATGTTGGGTGCGATCGCGCAGATCAGCGAAGCGATCGCGAACCACGTCACCCCGATGACGAAGATGCGCCTGCGCCCGTAGCGATCGGTCAGCGCGCCGGCGAGCAGGATGAGGCCGGCGACCGTGAGCAGGTATCCGGCAGACACCCACTGCAAGCCGGAGATCTGAGCGTGGAATTCCTTGCCGATCGCCGGCTGCGCGATGCCGACGACGGTGGCGTCGAGCTGCGCCATCGCGCTGCCGAGCACCGTCGCGGTGAGCACCCACCGCCCGCGGGCCGTGGCCAGATGGAGGCCGTCGGAGACTGGTGCGGTCCCGGCTCCCGGTGAGGGTCCCGCTTTAGTCACCCCATTCGACGTCGCCGAAGAAGCCCGCGGGTTTAGGGTGACGCTGATACGCGGCGACACCGCTCCGACTGGCGGCGATCGTGGTGGTCGTCCCGTGGCCCGGGAGCACGACCGTTTCCGCCGGCAATGGCAGCAACTTGGAAGTGATGCTCGCCATGATGGTTTCGAGGTCGCCGCGCGCGCTGGTCTTGCCCGGGCCACCGGCAAAGAGCGTGTCGCCGGAGATCACGGCCCTGCCGATGCGCAGCGAGATGCTGCCCGGCGTGTGCCCCGGAGTGTGGATTACGGCGATCCGAACGTTGCCGACGGGAACCTCTGCGCCGTCGTCGAGGCGACCGTCGATGCGCTCCTCTGGAATCCTGATCTCGCTGCTCCCGACCAGGACCGGCGCCCCCGTTGCGGCGCGGACGGCGTCGTACGTCATCCAGTGATCTGGGTGCCAGTGGGTGGCGATGACTGTCTGCACGCCGCCCTCGGCGGCAACGGCTTCGAGCAACGGCCCCTCATCCAGGGGCATGTCGACGAGCGCCGCCGCCCCGGCGCTGACGTCGCGCACCACGTACGCGTTGTTCCCGTACGGGCCCATCGGCCCGATCTTGACGATGCGGATATCACCGTCCTCGAAGGTGGTGATCTCAGCGCCGGCCACTCGCCACCGTCTTCGCGGGCCGCTTCTTCGCTGCGGGCGATGGCTTGGCGTCGCCTTGCACCGCCGCCTCGGCTCGCAACTTCGCCTTGAAAGCGCGCTTCTGCGCCTGGTAGTGCTCGCGCTCCGCCACCGTCCGCACGTCTGCGAGGGTCGGCCAATCGGGAGCGACCTTCTCCCATCCCTCGAGCCGCACGCCGAGGTGCTTGGCGACGACGCCGACCATCACCCGCGCTTTGGCGGTGCCGAATCCGGGCAGCGCCGCGAACCGCCGCAGCAGATCCTTCGCGTCCTTGGCTTCAGTCCAGATCCTGGTTGGATCTCCACCGTAGTCCGTGGCGATGATCTGGCAGAGCGTGTACACGCGTCGCGCCATGCTGACGGGAAAGCGATGCAGCGCCGGCGGGGTCTGGAACGCCTGCTCGACCTTGGAGGGGTCCATGCGCGCGACCTCGGCCGGGTCGATGGTGCCGAGTCGCTCCCGCATGCGCAGTGGACCCTGGAACGCCCACTCGATCGGCACCTGCTGATCGAGGCAGAACCCAATAAGGAGCGCGGTGGGATCCTCACTGACAAGTCGATCCGCCGCGGGGTCGCCGGTCCACGCGAGTCGAAGGGTGGTCGCTGCCGTCTTGGCCACGGCGTGTACGGTAGCGCGCCGCGGTTCGGAACTGAGGGACAAGCGCGCGACTGCGTACACTCGGCGCATGTCGTGGCTCGGGCGTCTTTTGGGGTCGAAGCCACCGGCTGCGCCGCTGAACAGCGTCGTCGTCGCGAGCGATCTCGTCCAGCCCCTGACCGCAGGTGGCGCCGGCCTCTCCACCGCGGTGGACACGGCGCTCCGAGCCTATCTGGAGGCGCAGGCCAAGGCGCTCGCCGCCGGCGAGCCTGAGCGCATTCCATTCTGGCTGCGGCGCGACGTGGATCAGGCCGGTGACCTCGAGGACGAGCTTCGCGATCGTGTCATCCAGCGGCGCGCGGCAGAGGACGAGGCACCCTGACCCGCGCTCGCCGGGGAGGCTGAGGGTGCGAGCGCTCGTGTTCACGGACTTCGGCGCCATCGAGATTGCAGACGTGCCGAAACCGGGCCTCGAGGAGCCCGGTGATGCGTTGGTCCGTGTCACCAGAACCGCAATCTGCGGCAGCGACCTGCACGTGCTGCATGGACGGATTCCCGGAATGACCGCGGGCGGCGTTCTCGGGCATGAGTTCGTCGGTGTCGTCGAGGCCGTGGACGGCCTCGTGACCCGTGTCAGGGAGGGCGATCGAGTTGTCGGCTCGTTCACGATTCCCTGCGGCAGTTGCTGGTACTGCGCGCGGCGGTTGTTCAGCCGGTGCCCGGATCAGCGCGTCTTCGGATACGGCTCGTTCTTCGGCGACGTCGCCGGCGCCCAGGCGGACTACGTTCGGGTGCCGAATGCCGACCTCGTCCTGCACGGCATTGACAACTCGATGAGCGACGAGCAGGCGCTGTTCGTCGGTGACATCTTCACCACCGGGTACGACTGCGCGAGTGAAGCGCGAATCGAACCGGGAGACGTCGTCACAGTGGTCGGATGCGGACCCGTCGGCCTCATGGCGATCCTCGGGTCACGTCGCTTCGAGCCCTCGACGATCTATGCCGTCGACACGGTGTCGCATCGCCTGGAAATGGCACAGACCCTCGGCGCGGTGCCCGTCGACGCGAACGACGTCCACGTCCCGAGCTTCGTCCAGGATCGCACCGGGGGCCGCGGCGCCGACGCCGTCCTGGAGTGTGTCGGGCTCGTTCCCGCGCTGCTCGACTGCCTCGACATCGCGCGAGCCGGCGGACGGATCAGCGTGATCGGTGTGCACAGCGACCAGGAGCTAGCGCTGCCACTCAACATCACATTCATCAAAGCCATCGACCTGAAGTTCTGCGGCACCGCCAACATCATCGGCAGATGGGACGACGCCATGGCGATGGTGACGAGCGGCGTCGCGCACCCTGACGCAATCATCTCGCACCGGCTGCGACTGGAGGACGCGGTGCTGGGCTACGAGTTGTTCGAGCGGCGCGAGGCGCTGAAGGTCGTGCTCACCCCGTAGGGACGGCGTTTCGCGCTTTGTGGTGCCATTCTGGCCCAGGATGGCTTGACATGGCATCAACTGTGGTGTCATAGTGGCGTCATGGATCTACGCCCCTTCGTCGACAGCATTCATCAACAGCTCGCCGATGCGGCCGACGCCGGCGGAGACGAGGCACGCGCCCTCGCCGAACGCCTTGCGGCGCCGCTCGACGCTGCCATCCGTCTGGCACTACAGGACGCGCTGGCAGCGGCAGCGGCCGAGATCACCTCCGAGCTCGCACCCGGATCCGTCGAACTCCGTCTCCGGGGACGCAATCCGGAATTCGTCGTCACGCCGCCGCCGGCGGAATCGGCTGCCGGCGACTTCGCCGGCACGCGCTATGACGGCGCGACATCTCCGGGACCGTTCGGCTCCGAGGACGTCGAGGACGGTGGGATGTCGCGCATCAATCTGCGCATGCCCGAGCACCTCAAAGCACGGGTCGAGCGGGCCGCAAGCAGCGAGGGAGTCTCGGTGAACAGCTGGCTGGTTCGAGCCGCAGGTTCGGCGCTTGATCGAGTCGAATCGGGTCGCCGCCGCGATGGGCGCGCCGCCCCGGGACCAGGACGCTTCACGGGCTGGGTTCGCTAGCCCGTCCATATCAGAGGAGAGACTTCATGCCCACTTTTGCAACCCCCGCCCCGATCATCGTCACCCTCGACATCGGCGTCGGCGACATCCGGATCACCGCGAGTAATCGGGCCGAGACCACAGTCGAGGTCCGACCAACCAACCCCGCGAAGCAGGCCGATGTGGCCGCTGCCGGGCAGACCCGAGTCGAGTTCTCCGACGGGCACCTCCAGATCAGGGGACCGAAGGGCTGGCGGCGCTACTCGCCGATCGGGCCCAAGGAATCGATCGATGTGCAGATCGAGCTTCCCGAGGGCTCGCAGCTTCGCGGGGAGGCCGGTATTGCCGCGTTGCACGGCGCCGGCACGCTCGGCGAATGCAAGTACACAACGGGCGTCGGCGACATTCAGCTCGATCGGACGGGTCCTGCACACCTCAGCACCGGGGTCGGCGACGTCTCGCTCGATCGCGCAAGTGGCCGCGCCCAGATCAGCTCCGGATCCGGCACCGTTCGAATCGGCACCGTGGACGGGACCGCGGACGTCAAAGGCGCCAATGGCGACACCTGGATCGGCGACGTCTCGCAAGACCTCAGGATCGTCTCCGCCAATGGGTCGATCTCCGTCGGCCATGCGCACGCAACCGTCGTCGCCAAGACCGCGAATGGGGACATTCGCATCGGCGACGTCGAGAGCGGGACAGTCGTCGCCAACACCGCGCTTGGCAAGGTCGAGATCGGGATTGGGCCCGGCGTCGCCGCATGGCTGGATCTCGACACGCATTTCGGCAAGGTGCACAACGAACTCGACGCGGCGGGGCCACCAAAGCCAGGCGAGCGAGCCGTCGACGTCCGCGCCCGCACGTCCTTCGGCGACATCACCGTGCACCGCGCCGTGACGGTCGGGACTGAGGCGGGCGTGGGATGAACGCCATCAACCGTGCACCGGCGGTCCAGGTCGCCGGACTGCGCAAGGCATTCGGGAGCAAGGTGGTCCTTGAAGGCATCGACCTCGAGATCGCCGAAGGGTCGGTGTTCGCGCTGCTCGGCCCGAACGGCGCCGGCAAGACCACCACCGTCCAGATCCTCTCGACACTCATCCGCGCCGACGCCGGCGTGATGCGCGTCGGAGGCTTCGATGTCAGCGCTGATCCCGACAAGGTTCGGCGGGCAATCGGCGTCACCGGGCAGTTCTCTGCCGTGGATTACATGCTGAGCGGCAGGGAAAACCTGCTGCTCATGGCGAACCTGAATCACCTGGACCGGCAGAGCGGGCGCCGGCAAGTCGACGAGTTGCTCGACCGGTTCGACCTGGTCGAGGCAGCCGGACAGATGGCGCTCAAGTACTCCGGAGGCATGCGGCGCCGCCTTGATCTCGCCATGACCCTGCTCGGCGATCCGCGGATCATCTTTCTCGACGAGCCGACGACCGGCCTCGATCCGCGGAGCCGCCACACGATGTGGCAGATCACGCGTGAGCTCGTGGCCGGGGGTGTCACCATCCTGCTCACCACCCAGAACCTGGAGGAGGCGGACCAGCTCGCCGACCGCATCGCCGTCCTCGACAAGGGTCATCTGGTTGCCGAAGGCACGCCCGACGAGCTCAAGCAGCGCATCCCGGGTGGCCGGGTGCTGCTGCACTTTCGTGATGCCGGCGCGCGGACCAGCGCCGCGGCGCTGCTGGGACATGCATCGGTCGCCGACGAAGCGCTCGTCCTCGAGATTCCGACGGACGGCACGCCGGAGTCGCTCCGAGCCCTCCTTGATCGGCTTGACGGGGCCGCGTTGGAAGTCGAGCGAGTGAGCGTGCAGACACCGGACCTCGACGACGTGTTCTTCGCGCTCACGGGCGCACCCCATCAATCAGCAGAGGCAACGAGATGAGCACTCCGGCATATGCGCTGCGCGATTCGACAACCATGCTGCGACGCGACCTGCGTCACGCCGTGCGGTATCCGCTCCTGTCGGTCAGCGGTTTGCTGGTGCCGGTGTTTCTCCTGCTGCTGTTCGTGGGGGTTTTTGGCAACACGCTGCTGGCAGGGCTCGGCGCGGCTGCACCTGCCGGAGGCCACTACATCGACTTTCTCGCTCCCGGCATCCTCGTCATGACCGTAGGCGCCAGTGCAGCGGCGACCGCGATCAACGTCTGCATCGACATGAACGAGGGAATCGTCGCCCGCTTTCGCACCATGGCCATCAGCCGGACCTCGGTTCTGACCGGCCAGGTGCTCGGAAGCCTGATCAGAACCATGATCAGCGGCGTCCTCGTCGTCGCCGTTGCGATCGGCCTCGGTTTCCGGCCGACCGCCGCACCGCTCGAGTGGGTTGGTGCCGCCGCCCTGTTCTCACTCCTGATCCTCGCGCTCACCTGGCTGGCCATCGCCATCGGCCTACAGGCAAAGACGCCTGCCGGCGCGAACAGCCTGTCCCTGATCCCGCAGTTCCTCCCGTTCATCAGCAGCGCGTTCGTGCCGACGGCCTCGATGCCCGCGGGAGTGCGGTGGTTCGCCGAGAATCAGCCGTTCACCCCCATCATCAATGCGATTCGAGGGCTGCTCACCGGCACGCCGATCGGCAACGCCGCTGTCATTGCGGTGGCGTGGTGCGTGGGACTGATGCTCGTCGGCTACGTGGTGTCGCGTGCCCGGTACGACCGCTATGTGACGCGGTAGCCTGCACCCAATTTCGATATGCAAGGAGAGTGGACGTGGCTGGTGATCAGGCAAGCGAAGCCGACGACGAGATGCTCCGGGACTTTCTCCGCGGCCAGCGCGAATCGGTGCTGGCGATCGTCGACGGGCTCGACGAGGAGGCGTGGCACCGCTCCGTCGTGCCCACGGGCTGGACGCCGGCCGGACTGCTCGAGCATCTGGGCGGCGCCGAGTGGCACTGGTTCCAGGGCGTCGTGGCGGGCAAGGAGCCGGAGCTGCCAGGCGACCTCGCCGAGGATCAGCCGCCGTACGACCCCATGACCGTGGTGTTCACAACCGACGCGCCCTCGGCGGAGGTCGTCACGTTCTACCGCGACCAGTGCGTGCAGTCCGAGGCGGTGCTGGCGGCAACGCCATTGTCGGCGCGGCCGTTGGGTAAGCACGGGCTTGGCGAATTCGAACCACCGAATGTTCGTTGGGTCGTGTTGCATATGATCGAGGAGACTTCGCGGCATGCCGGGCATCTGGACATCGCGAGGGAGCTGCTCGACGGCAGGACCCGTCTGGGTGGCCGCTGACGTGCCCAACGTCCTTATTTGTGAATGAATTTGGCGTGGTCCCAGGGGATGGAGTCGAACCATCGGTACACGGTTTTACAGACCGCTGCCTTGACCACTTGGCTACCCTGGGACGTAGGATTCGGATGAGCGCTGCGCAATACCCCGGTAGACCCCGGCCTGCGCGCTTGGGATCCTGCGCCGGCATTGCCTGCCAATAGTAGCCAGGACTATTGTTCGTGCGATGCAGCGGACGGCTTTGAGCAGCGGCCCATCGAATTCGGCGATGGAAACCGCCGGCCGGCACGACAAGAGCAAGGCCGTCAGAGCTCTGATGGGCCGCGGCCGGTTCATCGATGACATCCATCTTCCGGAAGAGCAGCACTGTTGCTTCCTGCGAAGTCCCGTGGCCAGGGGGAGGATTGTTGGTGTTGCACCTCCGCGGAGCGCGATTTCGGGAGTCACCTTTTTCACTGCCGCCACCTTCGGCGGGGATCTGTGGATGCCGCGCGGTCTGTACCGCTTCCCTGATCAAGTCGAAATCCCGTTCCCCGCTCTTGCCGACGAGAGAGTTGCGTTCGTCGGGCAGCCTATCGCCGCGGTGCTCGCCTCCAGCCGTGCGCTGGCAGAAGATGCGATCGAACAGGTGACTCTTGATATTGAGGAAGAGCGGCCAACCGTTCGTGCCCCATCTCCGGATGACGTGTTCGGATCAGTCCTTCCCATTGCGACACACGATGGACCTGTCCAGGGCGTGCTGACTGCGAACTACGGCATGTTTGTAGCGAGGGAGTTTGGCGTCGGTGTGGTCAATGCGGACATCACCCTGGGCCGCGCCGCCGCCATGCCCATCGAGACCCGAGGCGTGCTCGCGGTCTTCGACGAACTCGAGGAATGCCTGACCGTGTGGCTGCCGACGCAGCTACCCAGTCTTGCGCGCACGTGGATCGCCGAGGCGCTGGGGATGCGGACATCCAATGTGCGCGTGATCGTCCCGGACGTGGGGGGATCGTTCGGATCGAAGTGGCATCTGTACCCCGAGGACCTGGCTGTTGCGGCGATGGCCCGGGCGACTGGCAAGCCCGTGAGGTGGATCGAAGACCGTTACGAGCATTTCGTATCGACAGTCCATGCCCGCGAGCAGCGAACCATCATCTCCCTTGACTCCGACGACCAGGGGTGTCTTCGTGGAATCCGAAGCCGCGCGGTCGCTGATCAGGGCGCGTACTTCCATACGGCCGGCCCCGCGCCGTCTGCCAACTCGGTGTTTCTCGCGTCCGGCCCCTACCGAGTGCCGGTTGTGGACGCCGCTGTTGCGGTGTCCATCACCAACAAGACACCATATGGAGCCTACCGAGGCTTCGGTCAGGAGGCGGCCATCTTCGCGCTGGAACGCGGGATCGACCTTCTCGCTCGGGACCTCGGTGTCGATCCCGTCGCTCTGCGGCGCCGCAACCTCCTCAGACCCGACGAGCTTCCGTACAAGACTCCGACTCGCCAGGTCCTGGACTCGGGCGACTATGTACGGTGTTTGGACGTGGCAGCGGAACGAATCGGGTACGAACGCACAAGACCACGACCTCCCTTTCGGGGCGTGGGGATTGCGTTCTACGTCGAGAACACGGGCCTGGCCTCATCCAAGCAGGCTGCGAAAGCCGGGTGGACGACGCCGACTTTCGAAAGAGTCCGGCTCTGGCTCGAGCCCGATGGAGGCGTCGTGGTCGAATCCTGCCTCGTCGAAATGGGTCAAGGCGTCGAGAGAACCCTTGCCCTGATCGCTGCAGCTCCACTGGGCGTCGACCCATCAATGATCGACGTACGGCTTGGAGATACGAGGAGTGGAGCGTTCAGCGCCTTCGGCACAGCCGCGAGCCGAGGCGTTGTCAGCGGTGGCGCAGCGGTCGAAACAGCCGCAGAACGGCTGCGGGACGAGGTCCTTCGCGCCGCGTCGATGCTCCTTGACGTGCCTGTGGACGCACTCACTCTCGCCGACGGCAGAGTCGTGGTGGAAGGTGATGCGAGTCGAAGCATCAGCCTATCGGAGGTCGCGCGCGCCTACTACGGCGTGCGGTCGACTGACCTCAGAGGGGTGGAGCTCGATGTGACGGTGACCTTCGAGTTGAAGGCACCGTCGTTTGGATACGGCGCGCATGCTGCAGAAGTCGCCATCGACCCCGACACCGGGTTGGTGTCGATCGAGCGATATGTGGTGGTGCACGACTGCGGCGAGATGGTGGATCCGGCCGGCGTGGAAGGCCAGATCAGCGGTGGAACGGCACAGGGCATCGGTCAGGCGTTGATGGAGAGCTTGACGTACGACTCGAATGGCCAGCCCGGCGTTGTCTCTTTCATGGACTATCTGCTTCCCACGAGCGGCGAGTGTCCCAACATCGAGTTCTGCCACTTTTCCACCCCGTCTCCCTTCACGAAATCCGGGCGCCGCGGCATTGGAGAGTCGGGATGCGTCGGTGCTCCAGCCACGATCGTCGCTGCAGTCCAGGATGCCCTGCCACCGAACGCGCCATTTCTCACCGCGCTGCCACTCCACCCCGCGCAGTTGCTCGCCATCATCAAAGAGTTCGGGTAATTGGGGCCATATTGAGCGCGGACATCGTGACTTCGGCGACAAAGCCGTCAATGACGTCGCCGGAAGTGGTCGACAGCCACAGGCACTTGTGGCCGAGCGCCGACGTCCTTCCGCACGCTTTTGGCAGCTCACTCGCCAAGTACTTCGCATCCGCGGCGCGTGAATTGGGCCATGATGTCCGATGGCCAGCCTTCCGGGACGAGCTCGAGCGCCTCTGGGTCGATCCTGATGGAAGGCGAACCATTGACTCCATGGACGACGCGGGCATATCGCGTTCGATACTGCTGGTCGGAGGGTTCCGCTTCGACGTGGATGACCCGACCGATACCTTCCAAGCCACCAACCAGCAGCTCGTCGAGCTGGCATCGCGATACCGCGGTCGGTTCACCGTGTTTTGCGGCACCCATCCCAGCTGTCGCGACGCTTCGGACAGACTCGCATCATGGCTGGACGCAGACGGCGTGGTAGGAGGCGTCAAACTCGATCCGCTGGCCGGTAGGTACGAGATTGATGAGGATCGCATGATGCCGATCTACAGGGTGATCGCAGATCGGGGGCGACCGATCGTGATGCACTTGGGACCGCGGCCGGAGGATCCTGTCAGTGCATTTGCGAGGCCGGCTCGCCTCGCCAATGTGCTCACAGCGTTCCCGGACCTCGCCGTTGTTGCTGCTCACGCGGGATTCGCCTGGTGGCGCGAGCTCGTCGACATGGCCGCGCTGCCGAATCTTCTGTGCGACGTGTCGGGCTTTCAGTGGACGGCGTCTGTCACTCCGATGAAGTTCGCGGTCATCCTCCGCCGCCTGATCGACGCCTTTGGCGAACGCCGGGTGCTCTTCGGAACGGACAGTCCCACATTCGACTATTTCATGCGGCCGGCGGAGTGGGTTGCGTTCCTGCGAGGTCTGCCGACGCGCGCAGACCTGCCGGTGCAATTCAGCGAAACTGAAGTCGAGGCGATCCTTCGATCGGGCAGGATCCTGCTCGGCGAGCACAACAACGATGACCATCTGGATGCAACTCCGCAACCACGCGAGAACGCGGAATGACTCGGCGAGTTGCCAACCCAAGCTGGCCGCGTTTTGAGCGAGTCACATACAGCGCAGCGGTCCTCGCGGGCGAGACGTGGATTCTTTCCGGAATCGGGAGCACGAGTCCGGATGGCGAGCTGCTGCATCCGTCAGACCTCGTCGAGCAGACGCGTCAGATCTACGCGAATGCCGCCGAGATCCTGCGTGCCGCCGGGACCGCGATGGAGTTGGTGGTGAAGACCGTCGACTACATCGTGCCCGAGGCGATTGACGACTACCACCTCACTCGGCACGTGCGGCGTGAGTTCTTCTCTCCGCCATATCCCGCCGCGACGGGAGTCGTCGTACACAGCCTGCTGCGAAAGGGGATGCTCATCGAGGTTGAGTTCTGGGCCACGGCGCAGGAAGGCGAGGCTCATACATAGCCCAACAGCTGAAATCAACGACAGCTTGAGGGGTTAGGAGCTGATGCTCTCGGCCAACGTGCGCAGATTCTTTGGCGTGATGCTCTTGCTGAACAGCGGGCCAACGTACACCCGGTCCGCAAAATGGCCATAACGTTCCTTGATCCGCTCGCCGACTGAATCGTACCGGCCGATGACAGCGAAGGTGTCAAGCATCTCGTCAGTGATGTGTTCGGCGAGATGATCCCATTGCCCCGATAGCGACAGATCGTGCAGCACGTCCGAGACCTCGCCCCATCCTTCCATCTCGAGAGGCTTCCGATAGGTGCGGGTGGACGAGTAGAAGGCGATCCGATATCTGACGAGTTCTCGGATCTGGCGCACTTCGTCATCGGTCTCTCCTACGCCGATGTAAGCGCCCCCGGTGATCACGATGTCAGAGCGACCTCGATTGCTTTTCGCCAATCCTCTGTCCAAAGCAGGAAGAATCACCTCGTCGGTGAATCGCTTGGTCACGGGTTCGGCGATGATCAGTCCATCGCTCAACTCTCCGGCCAGCTCACACATACCCTCGTTCAGACCGCCCGTATGAATTCTTGGTCCCGGCACACTCAGAGGTCCCGGATCAAAGTCCGGGGTCATGAGGTTGACCTTGTAGAACTTGCCGTCGAAGTCGAGGGGTTCACCTGTTTGCCACCGAGCCCACAACGCTCGAAGAACGCCGATGTACTCCTGCATACGTGGCTTCGGCGGAAACCATTCCATTCCGAAGCGGCGCTCAATGTGTCCTTTCACCTGCGTCCCCAGGCCGAGCTCGAACCTGCCGCCTGACATGTCCTGCAGATGCCACGCCTCGTAGGCTGCAACCGTTGGACTCCTGGGAAAAGCGATCAGGAGCGAGGTGACAATTCGCGCGTGGGTTGTCTTCCCGAGGGCCACGCAGGCCGCCAAGTCGGGCGGGCTCTTCATTTCATTGAAGGCGATCCCCGGAAGGTGAGCCTGCTCCACAAGCTCGCACAGTTCGCCCACTTCCGACAAGTGGTTGGGCCTTGCTTCCAGCCACAACTCCACCTTGATCAGCCTCCTTGGCCGCCCCGTTCACACAGGACGCACACGATTTCTCTACCGTTCGCGGCGCGCGCGAACTGCTCCTGCAATAGCTGCCCGTACCCTACAGCCGTGCGCTTGCGTGTGTCAATCGGAGCGGCTCCGTGAGCGCGTTGTGTGCAATGCAGGTCGACGCTTGTCCACGGGTCGCGCCGAGTGGCACCATGTGAACAGGGTCGACGTGTTAGACGAGTCCAAGGAGACGCCATGCCGCTGATCACAGCCAAGTTCTACGAGGGAAGACTGAACGCTCAGACCGAGCCCAAGCTGGTGGAGGCGTTGACCGATGCCCTCGTGTCCGTCTTCGGCCCGGAGATTCGGGAGCAGACGTGGGTCGTCCTGGAAGAGACTCCGCGGCGGCGATGGGGTGTTGGCGGTCGTACATCCTGAGCACTCGAGTGCGCCGAGGCCCTGCGCTGGACGACTCAGGGTCATTCCGCGTCCGAATGGTTCAGATCTGACCGAGCAGTTCTTTGGGCGCCTCGATGTTCGCCCGAACGAAGCCGAGAAACTCGGCGGCTTCGCGTCCGTCGCAAACCCGGTGATCGTAGGCCAACGACAGGGTTACCACCGGTCGCGCGACGACTGACCCTGCAACGACCCAGGCGCGGTCCATGATGCGACCAATACCGAGGATCGCCGCCTCCGGGTAGTTGATGATCGGCGTGGAGCCGTCGACGTTGAAGTTGCCGTAATTGTTCAGTGTGAAGGTCCCCCCGGTCAGCTGGCGCACGTTGAGGACACCGGTACGGGCACGCTCGACCGTGTCCGTCAGCTGCGTGCAGAGCTCCTCAGTCGTGAGCAGCTGCGCGTCGCGGACGACCGGCACGAGAAGGCCGTGCGAGGAGGCGACGGCGACACCGAGGTGAACACTCTCGTGCGGGACAATCGTGCCACTGTCGCCGTCGTAGCGTGCGTTCAGCAATGGGAACCTGGTAAGGCCGAGCACACAGATCCGGCCCAGTAATCCGAGCAGCGTGATGCTCGGATGAGTCGCGCCGGCGCTGAGTGCTGTCTTGGCCGCCAGCAATCCCGAGGCATCGACGTCCACCCAAACCGTGACATCCGGGATCTCGCGTCTGGATTGGATGAGCTTCGCAACGGCGGGCTTCGGTGGCATCGCCCCGCGCGCCGTCGTGTCTGCTGCGGGCAACGGCGGTCTCGTAGTTGCTGCTGCCGCGGCCTCGACGTCGCTGCGAAGGATCAGTCCATTCGGACCGCTTCCGGCAACGGTCGATAGCTTGATGCCGAGGTCACGCGCCAAGCGCCGGACGACAGGCGAGACGACGGCCGGTCCCGCCCCGCTGACAACCGCTGCCCCGAGCGGGTCTCGGTCTTTCCTCTCGTCGAATCGGCGCCGAGGGCGGGGGCCGTCGGACGGTGCCGACGCGGGCCCGAAGCCCACCAGTACGTCGGGGTGCGTTTCGGTTGGCATATCGTCAAGCGCATCTTCCATGGTCGTCACGAAGGACAGAAGCGCCGCGCCGACAGCCACCACGTCGCCGGGCTGCCAGTGCAGCGTCGCAATGGTGCCGGCGCGCGGACTCGGCAACTCAACGACAGCCTTGCTGGTCTCGACCTCGACGACTGGCTGATCGATTGCCACAGTGTCGCCCTCGTGAACAAGCCAGCGAACGATTCCCGCCTCAGCGAGCCCCTCGCCGAGGTCGGGGAGCAAGAATGTCTCCATCGCGCCGGTCACTGAGTCTCGTCGGTGAGTGACTCGGCAACGGCGGCGAGAATCCGATCCACGCTGGGTAGGTAATAGTGCTCCATCCGGGCGGGGGGGTACGGGATGTCGAAGCCGGTAACACGGACGACGGGTGCGTGAAGGTAATAGAAGCAGTCCCGCTGAATGGCTGCCACCAGTTCAGCGCCGTACCCGCCAGAGACCGGTGCCTCGTGCACGACCACCGCCCGCCCGGTGCGCCGCACGCTGGAGACAAGAGTCTCCGTGTCCAGCGGCGAAAGCGTGCGGAGGTCGACGACCTCCAACTGCCAACCCTCCGCCTGCGCGGCGTCCGCTGCCTCGAGCGCCGTTGCAACGGTTGGCCCGTAAGCGATGACCGTCGCGGTCCCGCCTTCGCGGAGGATGCGAGCCTGGCCGATGTCGTGCGAAGACCCGCGTTGCAGCTCGACCTCGGCCTTGCTCCAGTACTGTCGCTTCGGCTCGAAGAACACGACCGGGTCGGGATCGTCGATCGCCGCTCGCAGCAACGCGTACGCGTCTTCGACGGTACCAGGCGTCACGACCTTCAGCCCCGGAGTGTGTACGTAATACGCCTCAGATGACTCTGAATGATGCTCGACCGAGCCGATACCGCCGCCGTAGGGTACCCGGATAACCATCGGCAGTCCGACCCGACCTCGGGTTCGGTTTCGCATCTTGGCGACATGGGAGATGATCTGCTCGAGAGCTGGGTACGCGAACGCGTCGAACTGCAGCTCGACGACGGGACGGAATCCGTACATCGCCATGCCGACCGCCGTGCCCACGATTCCAGCCTCCGCAAGGGGAGTGTCGAAGCAGCGCTCAGAACCGAACTCAGCGGTGAGGCCGTCGGTAATTCGAAAGACGCCACCGAGGGGTCCCACATCCTCGCCGAAGACAAGGACGTTCGGGTCCTCACGTAACGCGTCTCGGAGCGCCGCATTGAGGGCGCCGGCCATCGTCATGGTGGTCATCGTCAGTCGCCCGTCGCACGCAGTTCGTCGAGCAGCTGTGCGCGCTGGCGCAGCAGTGGACGTGTTGGGCTCGCGTAGACGTGCTCGAACAGCTCGGCTGGATCGAGGGACGGCTCCTGCTGCATCCGCTCGCGCACCTCGCCGGCGAGGGCTTCGGCCTCGACCATCAACTCGTCGTGCAGTCCATCGTTGAGCAGTCCGGCGCCCCGCAGGTACGTTTCGAGTCGCTTGACCGGGTCCAGGCGTCGCCACGAGTCCACCTCTTCGTCGGACCGATATCGGGAGGCGTCATCAGTATTCGTGTGGGGCTCGATGCGGTAGGTGATCGCTTCGACGACACTCGGTCCCTGCCCTTGACGGGCGGCAGCCAGCGCGGCCGCCAATACCGCATGCACGGCCGTGATGTCGTTGCCGTCCACCGTGTGCCCATCCATGCCGTATCCACGCGCCCGCTCCGAGAGCGACGTCGCATGCGTCTGCCTGGAAACCGGCACGCTGATGGCGTAGCCGTTGTTCTGGATGAAGAACACGACCGGAGCCTGAAAGACGCCTGCAAAGTTGAAGGCCTCGTGAGTGTCGCCTTCGCTCGTCGCGCCGTCGCCGAGGAGAACGATCACCGCGAGGGCGTCGCCCTTGAGCCTGGCCGCATACGCGAGGCCAACCGCGTGGGGGATATGCGTGGCGAGCGGGCTGCACTGCGGGGCGACCCGGGTCGCATAGGGATCGTATCCGGTGTGCCAGAAGCCGCGGGTGTAGCTGAGCACCTCGACTGGGTCAACACCGCGCGCAAATACCGCCACAGAATCGCGGTACGTCGGGAACAGCCAGTCCTCTGCCTGCAACGCCATTGCCGCACCGACCTGGCAGGCTTCCTGGCCGCGTGACGCAGCATAGACGGCGAGGCGTCTCTGCCGCGCGAGGATGGTCGCCTGCTCGTCGAAGCGGCGCCCCAGAAGCATCTTGCGGTACATCGCCAGCATGAGGTCGCCGGAGGGCAATCGTGCCTCGTTCACTGCGCGCCCGTGCTCGTCGATCAACTGGATGAGGCTCCGTTCCGGCGCCTGCGCGATCACGACCATCTTGCGTCCACCCCTACAGGACTTGACGACGACTGTGCTGCACAAGTGTGTGAGCGTCGAGGGATTTTATCGCGCGGCTCTGTGGCGTCGCAGGTCGACTGTCCATGTCGACGCCTCCCGATACGGAGGGAATCTTCACTGCGGACTCGGAGGAGATGCCGACCAGGCCTCCAAGACAGCAGCGACAATGTTTTGGTACCCGGTACACCGGCAGAGATTGCCCGACAACAGTTCCCGAACAGCCTTCTCGTCGGGGTAGTTGGACGGGTCAACGCCCTCCAGCGTCATCAGGATTCCGGCTGTACAGAACCCGCACTGAACCGCGCGGTGCTGCTCGAACGATCGCTGCATGTGGTTCAGCCCCGTGGCTGGTGTGATGCCTTCGATGGTGGTGATCTCTGCACCGTCGGCCTGGACGGCGAGCATGATGCAGGACCGGACTGACGCACCATCCACCAGGATCGTGCACGCTCCACAGACTCCCTGCTCGCATCCCACGTGCGTGCCGGTCAAGCCCAGGTCTTCACGAAGGAAGTCGCTGAGCAGCCGGCGAGCTGCCACGGCGCATCGGATGCGCTCTCGGTTCACAACGACCTCGATCTCCAGCGTCTCGAGCGGCTCCCTCACCGATCCCACGGTGCGGCCACCTCCGACAACGCTCGCGAAACCAAGACCGCGAGCATCTCCTTCCTGTATTCGGCGGTCGCGTGCAGATCGGTGAAGGTCGTGACTTGACGGGCCGCCGCGACACCCGCTTCGAGGAACGTCTCCCGCGTGCACGGCGCACCCGTGATCACGACTTCGGCCTCGGACAGCCGCATGGGTTCGCCACTCACGCCGATCGCCGCGAGGCGGGCCTCGGAAATGGTCCTGGCGTCCGAGCCGACGCGGACCAGCGCAGCCACGCCCGCCAATGCGAAGTCACCGGCGCGCCGGGCCAGTTCAAGAAACGTCGTCCGGCTTCCGGCGACATTGTGGAAGCGGATCTCGGTCAGTACCTCGTCCGGGTTCGCCGCTGTGGTGAACGGCCCACGGAAGAAGTCTGAGGCGTGGACGATGCGGTCAGCTCTGGAGTTGCGAAGGACCATCTCTGCATCCAATATCAGGGCCACAGCCGGCAGTTCGGCGGCCGGAGCCGCGTGGGCGAGGCTTCCACCGATGGTTCCGCGGTTCCTGATCTGCAGATGCCCGACGTGGCGAAGGGCCTGCACAACCAGTGGTGTCGTTGCCGAGACTTCGTGAGATTGCTTCGCCGAGGTCTGGCGCACCATCGCTCCAGCGATCAGAGTCCCCCCGTCGACCGTCAGGGAGTCCATGCCGCTCACGGCGCTGAGATCGATCAGCACCGACGGTCGAATCAGCCGAAAGTTGAGCATCGGCATGAGGCTCTGGCCGCCCGCGAGCAACTTGGCCTCGTCGCCGTGCTGTGCTAGGAGTGTGAGCACGTCGCTGAGGTCGTCTGGACGTGCGTACTTGAGGGGCGGTGGTTTCATCGTGGTCTCAGCGGCGAACGAGGGGGTTCAATCAGCCGCTACAAACTGTATCTCGATGAGGAAGTCCGGATCCACCAACTGACTGACGACCACCAGGACGGTCGGAGGAAACTTGCCCTCCGGATAGAGGTCCTTGTATACGGCCGCGCGCACTCGGTAGTACTCGGCGATGTCCTCCTTCCGAACCAGGTACGTGGTCATGTGGACAATGTTCGAGTACGAGAGACCTTCGCCCTTGAGAGCCTCACCCATCTCGGCATAGGCTGCAAGCATCTGACGCTCGAGGTCACCTTTCCCGATGACCTTTCCATCCGTGTCCATCGCGGTCACCCCGGCGAAGAAAGCAAGATTGCCGGCGCGCGCCACGTGGGAGTAAAGACCAATCGGGGTGGGCAGCGTTTCGAGAAGCTTGTACTCGACCGTCACCGTTGTCTCCTCAGTGGTGGCTCATCGGCTAACAGTGGGCGCCAGTCTAACCAGTGGCCCGGCACGGCTCAGCCTCCACGCCTCAGCAGATCTCAGGTCGAGCTGTTTCGTTGCGAACGGAACATGAGTTGAGCGCCACATGCCGCGCCGGGCGAGACCATCGCACCGCCGTCGCCCGAGCTCAGGGCTCCGGAACGTGCCATGGCGAGCGTCAGGTCCGGCACGTTCAGATCAATCTGAAACAACCCCTCACCTTCCCGCTGGAGAGCATGCAGAGCCGACCCGGCACCAGCCGGTTGCAGGAGATCGACATAGAAGTCTCCCAGGCGGAGTCTCGTGCGCCACGCACCCACAGACGGTTCTTCCACCAATTGCTCCTCGACGGTCAGCCCGAGCCCATGAACGTAGAGCTGCAGCGCTGCAGGAAGATCTCGAAGCACAACACCAACTCCAGCAACGCCCGAGGCGCCGTTGGGATGATGCGTTGACCCGTCGAGCATGAGACGCTCGGCCGTGGGTGTCTCCCACTCAATGAAGAAGGGCCACGGACGTCGCCAGGCGGTGCCAGAGGGCACGAACAGGCGCCAGCTCAGGCGCTGGCCATCGGGCAGCGCGCGCTCCATGGAAAATGGCCCGAGTCCAGCCGGTAGGGCCGGGCTCCACGTCGAGGCGAGAGCATCGAGATCATCAGCGGCCATCGCGAATCCGACTCCCCCGCCAGAATGTGCGTCAAGGTACCTGATGAGATCCAGCAAGTTCCCGCCCGCGGCCCTCCCCAGGTCCTCATCATGAACGCTGATCAGTTCCAGGTAGTCAACACCAAATCGAATGATCGCGTTCTCAGTGCCTCTTCCCTTGTGGCGGCCGCCGGCGACGCAATGGAACCCGAGACTTCTGTAGGCCTCGACTGCCTCGTTGAGGTCTCGGACAGCGATCACCGCGTGATCAAATCTGCTGACCCGCGCCTCAATCATTCGACACGTGCGCGCGCCTTCGGTTCGCTGACCGCGACATTGCCGCCGCGCATTTCCACACGAGGAGGGGTTGCATTGTCTCGTGCCTCAACTGGTCAACGGTTGACTGTCGACCGCATTCGAGAATACCATGCGGTGGTGGTCTGCCTGCCTCACTCCGGCCTCGGACCGCAATTGGTTCGGTGCTTCCATCTCATGCAACAGCTGAGCATGAGCACTCTCAGGCGACGGTCTCCCTTGCGGGTCGGCCAAATCCTAACAAACGAACCCTGTGATTAAGGTCTCTTCGAGCGGTCCGATTGCGTTCGCCGGTCTGAGCCAGGAGGTTGCGCGTCGCCTCCGCGAGCAAATCCTGTCGGGGCAACTGGGTGATGGCGCCCGGATCGTCGAGCGCGACGTTGCTCAGGACATGGGTCTCAGCCGAGGGCCGATACGCGACGCGCTTCGTCAGCTGGAGCATGAGGGACTGATCACCTGGCTCCCTCGACGAGGTGCGCGGGTCGCGTCCATCACACGCGACGACGCCGAGGAGTTCTTCGCCCTTCGGGCTGCTGTGGAACCCGTGGCGGCCGAGTTCTTTCTCAAGCGCAAGGCTCCGGATATGTTCGTGCCGTTCGACGACTGTCTCGAGCGACTCCAGCGAGCCGCTGATGCGGAGGACTGGCCCGAGGCTACGCGGGTACATATGGAGTTTCACAGCCTCGTGTACACGCTCTGCGGGCGCCGACGCCTCGAGCGTGTATGGGAGTCGTTGAGCGTGCCGGTGCTTCAGACTTTCAGGCTCCACCGACCGCTCGTCGACACGATTGGAGACTTGCCGCGAATGCACGCTGTGATCCTGGATGCGATGAAGCAAGGACCCCTGGCGACGGCCAAGAAAGTGGTCCGGCAACACGCCCTTGAATACGAGGATGACGTTCTGAAGGCCCTTTCGGCGCCCTTTGCGCTCCGGGAATCCGACGCCGGTTGACCTGTTTGGTCAACCATTGACACTTGACCACCAACATTCATAGAATGGCGCGGCCCGGCATCATCCAGCCAGGGGCAGGGGAGCCTTGGAGAGCAAATGCACGTTCTCAAGGAATCGAAGGAGGCAGACCGCACACGAATGACAGGCTCTGAAACCGACGGACACGGATCGCCTCAGGGCGTAACGCGGCCGACCCGCGTCGTCGTGTGGTCGGACCAGCTTGCGACGCCCGACCTGCTGGGGCCGTTCGCCGGACCCGCACCGGGCCTCCCCGAGGATCGCTCCGGGGCCAGCTACGTCTTCGCCAACACTGACGAGCAGCTTCAGTCGGCGATCCAAGACGCGGATGTCGTGTTCGGATGGAACTACTTCACCAATCCGAAGATGCTGCAACGGGCGCTTCCGTTCGCGAACCATCTGGGCTGGGTGCAGGCTGCTGGAGTAGGCATTGAGCGGCTGCTCTTCCCAGAGCTGATCAACAGCGACGTCATCCTCACCAATGGCGCAGGAGTGTACGAGCAGAATATCGCCGAGTATGCGGTGATGCTCATGCTGCTCTTCGCCAAAGACGTCGTCCAGACTGTTCATGATCAGCAGGCACATCGCTGGGAGTTCCGGGGCCCGAAAAACGATACGTTGCAGGGCCGTGAGCTTGTGGTCGTCGGCGTCGGGGGAATCGGCCGTGCGATCGCTCGCCAGGGCCGGACGTTCGGAATGAAGACAATCGGCGTCGCACGCAGCGGTCGTGATGGCGATGCGGATTTCGACATCATCCATCCGATATCCGAACTGCTCCGGGTCTTGCCAACTGCCGATTACGTCGTGCTGATCGTCCCTTCGACGCCGGACACCAACGGCATGATGGGAGAGGAGGCCTTCGGGCTGATGAAGCCCTCGGCGCGGCTCATCAATCTCGGTCGCGGTGAGCTCGTGGTTGAGGCCGCGCTGATGGCCGCATTACGCAATGGTGAGATCGCCGGCGCTGCGCTGGATGTGTTCTGGAAGGAACCTCTGCCCAAGGACCACCCGCTCTGGGACATGCCGAATGTCATCATCTCTCCTCACATCGCCGGAGACGTGGCGACCACACCGGAACAGTTCGTCGAGCTCTTTCTCAACAATCTGTCGCGCTGGCAGTCCGGCCGGCAGCTGGTGAACGTCGTCGACAAGCGGCTGGGATTCGCACCGCTGTCGGCGTCGGCGGTTTGAGAGCAGATATGGCAGAGCTCAGATTCGTCATGGCGGAGGGGACGGCCCCAAACCTCGACATCGAGAAGGAATTCCTCAAGGGGCAGGACGTCGACATCCGCATCACCCCTCTCGACACGGCTGACGCGGTCGGTCGTGAAACCGTGGACGCAGACGCTGTCATCGTCGGCACCGAGCCCATGTCGCGTCCATTTATCGAGCGCTTCGGTCCCAAGGTCAAGATCATCGGTCGTGCAGGCATCGGCCTCGACGCGATAGACATGGATGCGGCACGCGAGCACGGGGTTGCGGTCTTCCATACACCTGATTACGCCACTGAGGAAGTGGCCACCCATGCCCTTGCGCTGATACTGGCGCTGAATCGAAGGATCGTCGAGGGTGATGCGGTCGCGCGGTCGAATTGGCCGGCGTATGAAAGTCTGCTTCCGGTCAAGCCCCTCAGCGATCAGGTGGTGGGGATCGTTGGACTCGGCCGCATTGGTCGAGCGGTCATCGAGCGACTTGTGCCCTTTCGCCCGACGATTATCGGGTTCGACCCGTTCGTGGACTCGCCGGTGCCCGGTGTCGAGCGAGCAGGCTCGTTGGACGACGTGCTGACGCGATCTGACATCGTGACGCTCCATCTGCCGGTAACCCCCGAGACGGTGAAGGTGATCGGTCGGCGCGAGATCGGACTGCTGCGGCCGGGCGCCTTGCTCATCAATGTCTCTCGCGGGCGCCTGATCGATGAAGAGGCCCTTGTCGAGGCGCTCGCCGACGACCGCATCCGCGCAGGACTGGACGTTGTGACTACGGAGCCACCCCCGCGGGACGCACCGATCCTGACGGCCCCAAACGCCTTGCTCTCCCCGCACTTTGCGTGGTACTCAGATTCGTCTCAACGGCGCGTGCGCACGGAAACGCTGGCTGGTGTCTTGAACTACCTGCGTGACGAACCTCTTCAGACGGGCCAACTCGTGGTCGACCCACGCGTCTCCGCGTAGCGCGCGTCAGTGGTGGGATTGGGCGCGAAGTTGATGTCTGGTATTGATCTGAATATTGGAGACGTTGAATGAGACTTGCGACTGCCTTGGTGAATGGCCAGACTCGGTTGTTCCTCGAAACGCCGGCAGGCATGCTTGACGTAGCACAACGTGTGCCTGAAGCCGCCGGCGTGTCTGACGTGGGAGCGCTGTTACGAGCCGGAAGCCACGCCATGGCCGCAGTACGATCGCTGGAGGCCGGCAACACGTCCGGAGAAACGCTCAGCGCGGGCGATCTGGAGTGGGCGCCGCCGATCACCAATCCTTCGAAGATCATCTGCATTGGTCTGAATTACCGTGCTCATGCTGCCGAGGGCGGCGACCCGCTGCCCACGCGTCCGATCATCTTCGCAAAGTTCTCAAACACCCTGATCGCTTGCGGCCAGAGCGTTGCTCACCCCCACATCTCTGAGAGTCTCGATTATGAGGGTGAGTTGGGCGTGGTGATAGGCCAGCGGGTCACCAACGTGGCCGTCGAGAACGCATCATCTGCGGTCGCCGGTTATGTCGTCGCGAATGACGTGACAGCCCGTGACATCCAGTCGGGCGACCCCGCGTCTCAGTGGGTGCGCGGGAAATCATTGGATACCTTCGCCCCGATGGGACCCTACTTCACCACGGCCGATGCGGTCGCCGATTGGCGATTGTTGCGCCTCCAGACCTGGGTCAATGGCGAGTCGAGACAGGATGAATTGTGCGGTGACATGATTTTCGGCGTTGAGGAGCTGATCTCGTTCGTCAGCCAGGACCTCACCCTCGAGCCCGGCGACGTCATTCTGACCGGCACACCCTCGGGCGTCGGAGCTGGTTTCACACCGCCCCGTTGGTTGCATCCGGGGGATACCGTCGAGGTTGAAATCTCCGGACTGGGAAGATTGACGTCCCCGGTCACAACGGCGCAGGGGGCGTGAGGCAAGGATGACCGTCACGTACCGGAATCTGTCCACGCTTCCGCCTCCGATTGGCCTGTACTCGCACGTGGCCCGCGCCGGCAACCTGGCATTCTTCGCCGGCATGGCCGCCATCGACGCGGACGGAACGATCATCGGCAAGGACGACCTCGAGACGCAGATGCGCGCGATGTACACGGAGATGGGTGAAGCTCTGAAGGCCGAAGGCTTGACCTACTCGAATGTCGTGCAGATGACCACATATCTCGTGCGTGAGCAGGACATCGCTGAGTTCTATCGAGTTCGAGAGCTTGTCTATCAGGAGCTCTATCCGGATGGGAAGTTCCCGCCGAATGCCTTGCTGATTGTCAGCCGGTTAGTCGATCCAGACCTCCTGATCGAACTGCAGATTACGGCAGCGGGCGACTGATCGAGCCACGTCGGGCAATATCACGATTGTCATATGTCAGGGTGGCGCCCGCTCCACTCGGTCGACGATTCATACGCGTGTGCTGCCCGCAAGACATCTCGGTCACCGAGCGGAGGACCCGCAAACTGCAGGCCAATCGGCAGTTGATGACTCCCGAAACCGCAGGTGATGGAGATGGCCGGCCCGCCGGACAGGTTGAACAGCGATGTGAAGAGTGCTGATGGCGGGACCTTGAGAACACGGTCGACGGGTCGGGGATGATCAGGTATCCGCTCCGCGACATAGCCGATCGTGGGAAGCATGAGAACATCGACCGATCGGAAACACGCGTCCAATCGCCGCGCGATTTCGCGGCGAGCTCGCTGCGCCTGAAGGTAGGTCGTTGCGCTCAGCAGAGCGCCGGCCTTCAGAAGGAGCCTGAATTCGCGACCGTAGAGTTCGGGTTTGGTGCGAAGGTCATTGAGGTGATATGCGGCGGCTTCGGGTAGCGTGATCAGATAGAACGCGGCGGTTGCCGCCGTCAGGCTCACTCCGATGTCCACTCCTGTGACCTCCGCGCTCAGGCTCCGCATATGTGACGCTGCGGCGTCGAATGAGGCCAGTATTTCCGGGTCGCAGCGATCCTGGAAAAATGTCCACGGAATTCCGATTCGCATGCCCGCAACACCTGGTGGGCTTGTGCCCTCGTCGACGTACGGGCGACCTGAGCACGCTTCGAGCATCATCGACGCATCCTCGACAGTGCGAGTCAACGGTCCAACGTGATCCAGGCTCCAGGAGAGTGGGAAGACCCCTTGCCGGCTGATCCGACCGTAGGTCGGCTTCAGGCCAACCACCCCGCACAGGCTGGCCGGCATCCGGATCGAGCCGCCGGTATCCGTACCTACAGCGCCATACGCCATTCCGGCTGCCACCGCAACTCCGGGTCCAGAGCTGGAACCACCCGGGGTGAGACTGGGTGACCATGGATTGCGCGGCGGTGGATAGGGTCCTTCGAGACTCGGGCCACCGAGCGCGAACTCGCTGGTGGCCAGTTTCCCAACGATGATGGCGCCGGCACTCTTCAGCCGGTGCACGACCGCCGCATCATGATCGGCGACGTACTCACGCCGTAGCTCCGACCCCGCCGTTGTCGGTCCCGAAGCGACGATATCCTTGATGGCGATCGGGACGCCGTGAAGTGGTCCCCGGTAGTCGCCCTTGACCATCTGCTGCTCAGCTTCCGTCGCATCCTTCATGGCCTGTGCTTCGAAAATTGCGTAATAGGCGGAGAGACGGGGATTGATGAGTCGCACCCGCTCGAGAATCGCAGCGGTGACCTCAACCGGAGAAACCTCGGCCGCTCGAATCTTTGCTGCCACCTCGGTGATTGACAGGTAATGCAGCTCTGATCGAACCCCGCTCACGGCGAGTCCTCTGGTGCGATGAACGCCGGTTCGGTCGTGTCGGTCAACATCAGCTCGAGGACGCGCTCGAGATCGAGCAGCGTCTCGTACGCTCGGGTCAACTCCGCCAGTTCATCGCTCGGCAGGGGAACAGCACGCCCAGTCAGACCTTGGATCACTGCCGCCTCGAGCGCATTTCGCATTTGTCCCAAGTATGTGCACAACCGGAGCGGGTCAGCACAGAGTGATTGACAGGCCGTCCGCTCGGTGGGACACTTGTCACCGCCCCCGTGCGATGACTTATATTGCATATCTGCCCTTGCGCGCCGACGGCATCTCGTGTCCCCTGGGGTGCGGATTGCGTCAATTCCACGAAGGATTTCCAACCCAAGTAGCACCGCTGTCGCTCTCGGAACCGATGGATTTGGCTCGCACGGACGCCCGGTGAGCGCGGAGCGAAGCCAGGGGCGTGAGGGGTTCGGATCTGAAGAGATCTTCGCGACTGCAGTGACCTATCTTCCCGGTGGAAATACGAGGTCGACGCTGGCTGTTTCGCCGCATCCGCCGTATGCGTCTCGCGGGCACGGTTACCTGGTCGTCGACGCCGACGGGCGCGAGGTCATCGATCTCCAAGCAAATATGTCGGCACTGGTGCATGGTCACGCCCACCCTGCGATCGTCGGCACGATCAAGGCAGCGGTTGAGGACGGTGCGTCATTCGGGTTGCCCACAGCGACGGAGGTCGAGCTGGCGCGCCACCTTGTCGACCGGATACAGGCCCTTGAGCTCGTTCGGTTCACCAACTCGGGAACGGAAGCTGTGATGACAGTGCTGCGCGTGGCTCGAGCCCACACTGGACGCGATTCGATACTGAGGTTCGCCGGCTGCTACCACGGGACGTATGACGCGGTGCTCGCCGACGGCTCTGCGGGCGTGCCCGCAGCAGTGCGGGACACGGTGATCACCGTCCCTTACGGCGACATTGTTGGATTTGAGAAGGCGATCCGAAAGCATGCGTCGCGTCTTGCCGCGGTGATCATCGATCTCATGCCGAATCGCTTGGGTTTGAAGCCCGTCTCGATGGAGTTCGCGCGAGCGGTGCGCGCTCTCACTCGCGAACTCGATGTGCTCTTGATCGTCGACGAGGTGATCACCTTCCGCTTGGAATATGGCGGTCTCCATGTGAGCTATGACCTGGACCCCGATCTCATAACCCTCGGCAAGGTGATCGGAGGTGGACTTCCGATCGGGGCCTTTGGAGGGCGGCGCGCGATCATGGAGATGTTCGACCCTCGAATGCTTCATCCCCTCGAGCAGGGCGGAACCTTCACCGCGAACCCGCTCGTCATGCGGGCCGGTCTCACGACGCTCGAGCTCCTCACGAGGAACGAGATCGATAGGATCAACCGACTTGGTGACATGCTCCGGATGCGTCTCACCGAACTCGGGTACGAGGTTAACGGCCGAGGGTCGCTCTCGTGTGTGATGAGCGATGACCCGACCGGGCTGTGGTGGAAGTTGTACCGAGCCGGGATCCTCATCGGACGAAGTGGAATGATGTGCATGGCCACGGTGATGACCGAGGCGACAGTGGATGAGATTGCTCGGCGCTTCGAAAGCGTTGCCGAGCAGGGCTAGCGTGGGTCCTCTGGTCGCTGTGGCACGGGTGGACACGCCGCCACCGGGCCTCCCTGAACACACGTCTGGCGCCCGTTACCAATTTGCACGCAATGAAGAGGAGCTGCGTGAAGCCCTCAAGGAAGCCGAGATCATGTTTGCCTGGAACTTTGCAACGGGTTTCGGGGACCCGGCGATCTTCAGGAACACGTTTGCCGACGCGACCAACCTGCGCTGGATCCACACCGCGGGGGTCGGCGTCGAACGGTTGCTCTTCCCAGAGCTCGTCGCCAGCTCGGTGATTGTCACGAATAGCGGTGGCGTGTACGAGCAGAGCATGGCCGAATACGCCGTGATGCTGATGCTGCAGATGGCCAAGGATGCCGTTCGCACCTGGGAAGACCAGCGGGAGCACCGATGGAACTTCAGGCGGGTCGATACGCTCGAAGGGCGCGTGCTCCTGGTCGTCGGCGCCGGCCCGATCGGCCGGTCGATTGCTCGCCTGGCCCAAGCCCTCAGGATGGAGGTGATTGGGGTGGCGCGGACCCGACGTGACCACGACCCCGACTTCGGAGTTGTCCATCCATCCAGTGACCTGCTCGATATTGTCGGCATGGCAGACTACGTCCTGCTAGTAGCGCCGCTGGTCGCGGCAACCACGGGGCTCATCGACCGGAATGTGTTCAACCGGATGAAACGAACGGCGCGGCTCATCAACTTGGGTCGCGGCCCTTTGATCGATGAAGACGCATTCCTGGAGGCCATGCGCGAGGGACGGATTGCGGGCGCAGCCCTGGATGTCTACTGGGACGAGCCGCTACCGGCGGGGCACCCCGTTTGGGACTTGTCCAACGTTATCGTGTCTCCGCACATGGCCGGTGATGTGACTGACACACATGAACGGTTCGTTGACGGTTTCATGAAGAATCTGGAGCGGTGGATGACCGGCTCCTCGCTCCTGCACGTCATCGACAAGTCGCTCGGTTACGTTTCATCGGCTTGAGCCATGTCAGGTCGACTCGATGAACAGCGCAATCCATCGAGCGAGGCTAATCCGTTATGGCGCCGTGGTATTCTTATGGAGCTTGCGGGTCTGATTGTCCGCGGGAGTTTGCAGCCGCACTGATACGCCAAGACCGATACCCGCTGGGTCTTGCAATCACCGAGGAACAGCATTGAGATTTGTTCGCTACATGTCCGAGGTGGGTCCGAGCTTCGGCGTTCTCGACGACGGCGAGGCGGTCACACCGCTTTACTCTCTCTTCGAGGAGGCGCTTGCGAGCAGGCCGGCGCTCGGCATCTCGCGAGAGTTCATCCAGTTGGCGCTCGATGATGCAAGGGTTTTCCTTGCGTCGCTCGACATCATCCGCGCTGCCATCGACGAGGCGCGTGACGTGGTGGACAGCGTTCCTGTCGAGGCCGACAAGCTCAGTGACCTGTCCGTGCTGCCGTTCGTGGATGCTCCCGAGAAGGTCCTCGGGGTCAGTTACAACTACCGCACATTCAAGAAGCAGGAGGGGATCGAAGACACCCCGATCCCACAGGTCTTTCCGAAAACGCCGAGCAGCATCCTCGGGGCACGCGTGCCTGTTCGCGTGCCGTCCGCCATCACCCATGTGGACTTTGAGGCTGAAGTAGGGGTGATCATCGGGAGCACGGCGCGTCGGGTCGGTTTGGACCAGGCTGCCAGGTGCATCGCAGGTTACACCGCCCTGAACGAGATGACAGCCAAGATCCTTCCGCGACCCAAGATGGACCTTGAGACCATTCAGCTGAGGCTCAAGGGTATTGACAACTTCTGTCCGATGGGTCCCGTGGTCGTAACGGCGGACGAATGGGAGGCCATGGGCACAGACATCCATGTCAATTGCAAGGTCAACGACGAAGTACGCCAGCACTATCCCGCGTATGACTGGGTCCATTCGCCAGCCGAGGTGATCGCATTCCTCTCGGGATTCATGACCCTGCGCCCAGGTGACGTGCTGAGCATGGGCACGTCGTCCGGGGTGGGAATTGCAGACATTCCTCCGCGGCTCCTGAACGATCGCGACGTGGTCGAGGTGTGGATTGACGGTATCCCAGGAACCAATAACGTCGTCCGGTTCAACCCATGACAGACCCCTCGCAAGCGGATCGGAAGTCACCGCCCGTCGGCGTTCTCTTGCTCGAGAGCACGTACATGGACCTGCCCGGTGGCATGGGACGTGCTGACAGCTTCGACTTTCCTGTGGTGCAGCAACTCGTCCCTGGTGCCCAAACCGAAGTCATCGCGAGCTCTCGGTTCGCCGGACTTGAGGATGGGTATGTGGCCGCGGCTCGGACGCTACGGGACGCGGGCGTGAGCATGATCACGGCGAATTGCGGGTTCAGCGTGGCATTTCAGGATTCGGTGGCCAGCGCCGTCGAGCTTCCCACGATGCTGTCCAGTCTGATGCTCGCGCCGCTCTTGAGCCGCGTCTTCAATGGAGAGATTGCGGTACTGACGTTCAGCACCGCCGACATCGATGAGGCTCGGCGTGCGGCGGCCGGCTGGCCGGCTGACCTGACACCTGCCATCGCCGATGTCTCCGGCAGCGCGGCATGGATGGCTATGCGCTCGCGAACCCGCCCTGAGTTGGACTACAACAGAATGGAGGACGACCTGCGCGACGTCGCCTTGACGCTGTGCCGGGAGCATAAGCCGAAAGCCATTCTCGTCGAATGCACAGCAATGCTCCCGTTCGAATCAGCGCTGCACATGTGGACCAACCTGCCGGTGTTCGGAATCACGACGTTTGTCCATTACCTGGTCGAGCGAATCAACGGGGTTCGTAGCGCGGACGAAATCGCCGCGGCTGTTGGAGCAACCCGAGGCTAGTCGGCCTCAGTCGACCGCGATCGCGTCAAGCTCGAACAGCAGATCCGGCGGTCGAAGTCGATCCACCACGAGCAGCGTTGTGGGCGGGTACTGGTCGTCGGGGTAGATCTCCCGGTAGATCTCTTGACGCGCAAGAGTGAACGCCGGGATGTCATCCGCGTTCACCAAGTACGCCGTGAACTTGACGACATTCTTGAAGGTCATCCCGCAATCGGCAAGGACTGCCTTCATATTCTTGAACACCTGGCGAATCTGGGCGTCGGCGTCGCCTTTACCTACGAAGACGCCGTCCGCGTCCGTTGCGCCCTGACCGGCGGTGAACACCATCCGCTGCGGATTTGTGACTTCGGCGCCGTTGCTCCAATGATAGGAGGGCTTCGGCAAAGTCCTCGGGTTGAACATTCTGATGTTCGCGCTCGGCATATTCGTCTCCCTTTATGGTCTCTCGCTTGCCGGCTCGGTCTCGTCCACGACACTTGCGACCACCTGACCAAGAAACATCTCTCGAAGGCCAGGACGCGTTGCCAGATCGCGTGCTCGTCCTGAGAGCTGCACTTTCCCAGCGACAAGCAAATAGCCCCAATCAGAGATCTCCAGAGCCTCCAACGCCTTCTGCTCAACCAGCAGCACCGCCACGCCTGACTCCGCGAGCCTTGGCACCTGCTCTCGGAGAACCATTCGAGCAAGTTTCGGTGAGAGATTGGCGGTGGGTTCATCAAGGACAAGCAGGCTCGGGTCCGGCATGAGCACGCGTCCGACGGCGAGCATCTTTCTCTCCCCTCCACTCAACGTTCCAGCGCGCTTGGAGAGATGGGCGGCAAGATCCGGGAAGATCGAGAGCACCTTTTCCACCGCGGCTGGAATGCGCGAACTCGAAAGTGAGTAGCCACCCATCTCCAGATTCTCGCGAACGGTGAGCGTCTCGAAGATGTCCCGCGTTTGAGGAACGTAGCCGATCCCGAGCCGGCTCAACTCGTGAGCGCGCATGCGGGTGATCGGTGTACCCCCGAGCTCAATTGACCCGGCCATAACTTTGACCCGGCCCATCACTGCGCCGAGCATCGTCGACTTGCCGGCTCCGTTTGGGCCGATGACGGTGACGATCTCCTTGCCCCCGACGGTCAGATCGACATCCGAAATCACCGCGGACCCACCGTAGCCCGCGGTCAATCCGTGGATCACGAGCAGCTGCTCGGGTCGACCGTTTGATTCAGCCGATGAGGTAGGCATCGAGCACCTCTTGGTTCCGTCGCAACTCCACCATGGTGCCCTGCGCCAGCACGCGCCCCTGCGCCATCACGATGGTCTGATCACACAAGCGCTCGACGACGCCCAATTCGTGCTCGATCATGAGGATCGTCAAGCCCTCGGCACGCAACTCCAGCAAGTGATGCTCCAGCCGTCGGCTCAGCGAAGGGTTGACGCCCGCCATCGGCTCGTCGAGCAGCAACAGGGCGGGTTCCGCCATCAGTCCGCGAGCTATCTGGAGGAGACGCTTCTGACCGCCGCTCAGGTTACCGGCGTACTCGTCCTCCTTGTCGGCGAGCTCGAATCGCGCGAGCAACTCTCGAGCTCGTACGAGAAGGCGAGCCTCCTGCGCCTTCCATGTCCACTTGCCGAGCACCACTCTCGCGAGGGAATCGCCTCGTTGGTTGGGCGCCGTGACGAGCAGGTTCTCCAGCACCGTGAGGCGCGGAAACTCCCCGGATATCTGGAATGTGCGGACCAGGCCCTGACGGGCGCGTTGATGCGGAGGAGTCGCGGTGATGTCGGTTCCACGAAAAATGACGGAGCCCGAGGTCGGCTTGAGTGCACCCGCAACCAGCGCCAGCGCCGTCGATTTGCCCGCACCGTTAGGCCCGATCAGCCCGGTGATGGCTCCTGCCTCGACCCCGAACGTGGCTCCATCCACTGCGTGAAGGCCGCCGAAATCCTTGTGCAGATCGACAACCGAGAGCATCGGCTGCGGCACGAGTTGCGCTTGAGCCATCCGGGTCAGCCGCTGGGCAGGACGGGTTCGGACTGTGGCGTTTGCGCTCCATCCCCGGCCGGACGTGGTTTCGCGTAGCGGCGACGTCGCTCGGGGAAGATGCCGGCCGGTCGCACCCAGAGGAACACCGCTATCAGGAGACCGATCACTATCCATTGCACCGACTCGATCAGGCCTGGACGCCCGAAGGCTGGGATGTATTGGCTCGCCTCGATGAATGCCACTGGAACCAGAGCCGCACCGACGATCGCTCCGAGGTTGTTCCCAGCACCTCCTACGATGACCGCCGCGAAGTACACGAAGGTCTCGGCGGGCAACCATGACGAGGGAGACCACGCGGTGATGAATTCAACCAGGAGCGCGCCGCTGACGGCGGCGATCGCGCCACCAAGCACATACGCCGTGAGCTTGAGTCGAATCACGTTCTTCCCAACTGAGGCTGCAACGGCTTCGCTCTCGCGCACGCTTCGAAGCGTCCGTCCCAGGGGCGAGCTTGTGATCCTGTGAACGATCAACCACGTCAGCAGGAAGAACACCATGGTGATGGCGACATAGACCCAGGCGTAACTGATGGGGTCGAGGTTGAGCACATCAGAGAGAGGATGGGGTACCAGGCTCAAGCCGCTGGCGCCGTTGAACAGCCCGACCTGATTCGTGGCGATCGTCGCACCGATGAGGGACACCGCCAACAGCACGATCGCCTGGTAGTCGGTCCGAAGCCGCCGTAACCCGACCAGTCCAACCAGGAGCGACAGCAGGGCGCCCACGATCGCGGCAGCCAGGATGGGAAGGGGGAAGGGAAGTGAGGCCCCCCCGATGTACTCCTGGTACCCGCCGTTGGCGGATGACGGCCCCAACGTCAGCACGGCGGCCGTGTACGCACCCGCAGCTTGAAACAGAATGAATCCGAAGTTGACCAATCCGGTGACCCCGAATTGAAGATTCAGCGCCAAGCACGCCATGGCATCCACGCCGAGGTAGATCAGCAGGATGGTCACGTAGAACTGAACAGCCGAGCTCACGCCGCCAACTCCTTCTGAGTTGCGACTTCGGACAAGATGCCCTGAGGCCGGAACAGCAGGACCAGAACCAGGATTACGAACGCGACCACCGTCTTGTACCCGGGACTGATCACAGCCCCCGCGACCTCACTGGCAATTCCGATGACTAGAGCGCCGAGCATCGCGCCACGAGCTTGGCCGATCCCGCCGAGGATCGCCACCGCCAGGATTGGGATCAAAAAACCGTTCCCGGTTGTCACGTCGAAGCCGGTGACGTTCATCACGAGCACCACCCCCGCCAGACCGCAGAGCGCCCCCGACACCAACCAGACGAGGTCGATGACCCGATCGGTGTTGATGCCGCAGTCGCGGGCGAGATCGGGATCGTTGGCCGTCGCGCGCATTGCCTTGCCGAGCTTTGTATATGTGAGGAGAAGATGGACTGCGAGCATCGCGACGACGGCGATCACGATGATCGCTATCTGGATTGCCGTGAAGATGAACGGACCGATCTTGAACGAGGACCCAGATGAGCTCTGGAGGTTGTAGAAGTCAGAACCATAAATCGCCATGAGCCCGAACTGAATGATGATGCTCACCGCGATGGTGAGGATCACCATGCCGAAAAGCTTCGTACCTCTCCGGACGTACGGGACATACACGAAGCGGTTGAGAGCGAAGGACGCCACCGCCCCGAATACGGTTCCCGCGATCAGGGCTACCCAGATGCTGAGGCCCGCGTGCGTGACCATGTAGGCGATGAACGCGGCCGCTGTCATCGTGTCCGCGTAAGCCAGATTCAGCACGTTGGTCGCGCCGAACTGCAGCGTGAACCCGACCGCGGCGATCGCGAGAATCGAGGCCGTGATCAGCCCAAAGCCGATTGCCGGAAGGACGATGCTCATCCTTCAGCTACTCGACAACCGGTCTGTCCATCGCAACTGCCGGGGCGGATTCCTCTTGCAACCCGGCAGGCTCAGGTCGGAAGTGCGGCGATCTGCGACGAGGTGATCATGCCGGTCACCAGTCGATTACCCGCGACGTCATACGTTGCGATTGCAAAGGTGCCGGCAGAGTCGTGGTATTTGTTGAATGTGATCGGCCCGACAGTGCCCACGTACTGAATCTGATGGCCCGCCTTCAACGCCGTAACTCCGTCCGCGTAGGACGAAACGACAACCTTGCCGGCGCCGGGGTTGACGACGGCATTGATGAAGTTGTTGTAGTTCGTCGTGCTGTTCGCGGCCACCATTGCGAGAGCCATGATGTTGACGCTGTCAAACACGTTGGCTGGGAATGGGTCCGAGGAGTACGAGGCAATGTTGCTGGCCGACAGGCCGGGTACCTGCTTCAGCGAATTGGCGAACAGCTTGAATGGCGTTGAAGTTGGATCGACGAAGTTCTGGATACCGCTGAAGTTGGGCGCCAGGACGGCGGCTCCGACGGCGTTCGAGATAGCCTGTCGATAGGTTGAGTCGAGGGTGGTCTCGTCGCCGATGATCGGAATCAACCCTCCGGTCAACTCCTTCCACTCGGCGAAGAATGTGGCGCTCGTCTGCGGGTCTGTCTCCGTGAAGATCACCTGAGGCTTCGGATTCGCGGCGAGTATCTGTTCGATCTCGGTGCGATACGAAGTCTGATCGAAGGTCAGCTGGACGTCTTTGACGATCGTTCCGCCGAGCGCAGTGAACGTTGCCTTCACAGGAGTATCAACAGCTTGACCGCCTGGGTCGCCTCCGAAGACGGTCGTCGCATATCGATAGCCCTTCTGGTATGCCAGAAATGCCATGGCCTTGGCCTGCAGATCGTCCGCTTGGGATAGTCTCCAGAAGTACGGGTAGGTCGAATGATCGAACTGAACCTGGCCGGTGTCTCCGAACATCGGGATGTGCGACTGATTGAAGACGGGGACGGTGGCCAGTGCCTCATCAGAGCTCGGTCCAACCACACCATCCAGGTGGCTGGTGGTGGCGATGGCGCGATTGGCCGCCACCACCGCGTCCGCAGGATCGCCATGCGTGTCAACGGAAACGCAGCTGACTTTCCCCCCGAGAATTCCCCCCGCTTGATTGATCACCTGCACGGCGGCGTCGCACCCGCTGATCATCAGTGCTCCGAAGACTGCATCGGCGCCGGTGAATGGGTTGAAAGCGGCAAACGTTACGGGGACTTTCGTCGTTGCCGAGGATCCGGAGCCGGACCCGCACGCCGCAACGACCATTGCCGGCAGTGCAGCCAGCGCGAGCACCCGAAGCCGTGATGGGATTGCCCGCTGTCGGGGTTGGAATCTATCGGCCGTCATGTGTCGCACCTCGTCACCGTCTGAATCTCAACCCACTGAGACACTTCGCAGCCTTGACGCACGCCTTTCCGCATCAGGCGACCGAAGTCTATCGACCCATCTGGTCAACTGTCAACCGGTTCTGGAGCCGCGAAGACGTTGACGGGTGACCTCGTCGTCGCCAGACAACTGAATACGACAACGATCGTGGGCTCGTGGTCGTGCGCCAGGGGCTAACGACGATCGACAGCGGTCGCCAGACGTTGCCTGGCAACGGCATCGATGCTGTCACTCAGCACCTCCGCAAGATCGTAGAGTTCGGCAGGGGTGGTGATCAATGGAGGGGAGATGTGCAGTGCCTTGCCGACCAGCCCACGCGTCAGTACGCCACGCTCGTGGGCGGCCCGGACCACTCGATCGATGATCCCGGGATCATCGATCAGGGCGTCGGAAGTGAGCTCAACGGCACCCGTGAGGCCGGCGGTCCTCACCTCTGCCACCAGCGGGTGACCTGAGAGTGCCGAGAGCGCGGAGGCCAACGTTCCTTCCAGAGAACGCACACGCACCAGCAGGCCCTCCGCTTCGATCACGTCCAGGTTTGCCAGCGCCACCGCAGCCCCGGTGGCGTGACCGGAATACGTGTAGCCGTGTCGGAGCAAGCCAGCGCTGCCTCGCCAGAAGGGCTCCTGGATTCGCGGTCCGCAAATGACCACTCCAACGGGAAAGTATCCCGACGTGATGCCCTTGGCGCCCAGGATGACGTCGGCCTGGATGCCATAGCGCTCGCTCGCGAACCAGTGGGCGAGGCGACCAAACCCAGTGACCACCTCGTCGACAACAAGCAGGACGTCGTGGGCGCCGCAGAGCTCTTGGACGCGAGCCCAGTAACCGTCCACGGGTGGGTAGACGCCGCCGGCACCGATCATCGGCTCGGCAAAGAATGCTGCCACCCGGCCGGAATGCTCCTGAAGGATTCGCTCCAGATCCGCAGTGTCATCACGTGCAACCCGGACGACCCCGGGAACCAGCTCACCGTAGCCCGCCGCGTTGGCTGGTATCCCGGCAAGGCTGGTGCCATAAGTATTCATGCCGTGATACGCCCCATCACGGACCACGAACAGCTGCCGCTCAGGGTGCCCGACCGCATCCCAGTAGCGGCGGACCAGCTTTGCAGCGGTGTCGACAGCATCCGATCCGCCGGTGGTGAAAAAGGCCACCGCCTCTGGGATCGGAGCCAGGGAACAGACCCGTTCTGCAAGTTCTATAACCGGCTCATTCGCATAGCTGCCGAAGGTGGAATACGAATCGAGCCGTCGCATCTGTCTGGCTGCGGCATCCGCCAGCTCGGCGCGGCCGTGTCCGACGTTGCAGTACCAGAGGCTGGCGGTGGCATCGTAGTAGCGGCGCCCGGCACGATCCCACACCCATGCTCCCTCGCCGCGATCGAGGATGACCTCGTTGCCGGCAACGTTGCTCATGTCCGAGAAGGGATGCCAAAAACGCGTGGAACCCGTGGTCATGGACGTCTCCCCACTTTCGACATACCGACGAGGCGGCTGACCGTACTCCACCGGAACGTCACTCTGGCCGCGTCGGCGTCTGCGGCGGTTCAACGCCGCGTAACGGGGAGCACCTCGCGAAGGGCCGGGTCTTTCAGGTAGCGGCTCACGACCGCAATCGCCTCGTCGGGTCCTCCGGCGAGGGAATCCGCGAACCACCCGCCGTCATAGGGCGCGTTGACGGCCCGGAGCAAGTCCGCGGCGGGTTGGTGCCGAGGTGGGGGCACATCGGGGACGAGCTTGTAGGCGAGGATCGTGCGATTACCCGCCCTCGCGATGCCGACCGAATCGATCACGTCCCAGCGGGTGAGACTGCTGTAGGGGTACTGCCGAAGGATCAATCCATCGCGCGTGAGTTCCAGGGACGGGCGGACGACCACGGCCGTGGTCGCGAGGCCGATCAGCGGAGCGGCCATGATGAACCAGCCGATGGTGGCGCCCACCAGCAGGCAGATGACCCCGGCGATTTCGGTGACCGCCAGGAGGGGTAGCACCAGCGCAACCGGTCGTCGAGCGCGGAACACGATCCTGCCTCGTCGAACCATGAGCGCCGCGGGGAGCTCTGCGGGGTTGGGCACCTCGGTCATCGGTTCGATCGTAGCCGTGCCTGCCATCCTTCCCGGGTGCTTCTCGCCCTGATGCTCCTCGACATCGGATCGGTGCTCGTCGGCATCGGCCTGGCGGTGGTTGCCTTCATCGTGGTGATCGCCGTTTGTGTGCTGATCCTTCGGCTGCTGGCTGTCATCCTTCCGTCATACGAGCAGGCGGACCCACCAGTGGACGCCTCCGACGAGCCGGTCGCCGGAGAACCCGCCACCGCTGAACCGCCATCGGCGGGACCTCAGGCGGACGATGCTCCCGAGGCATGACCTCCGGGGGTTGCGCTCCATGCCCTGGACGGGCTAACATTCATAAGCGATCCTTTATGAAAGATTCCTTTATGAGTTCCGAAGCCCCAGCGCGCCCCCCGCGGCGTGCGCTCCCGGGAAGCATCGCCATCGGCGCGAGTGACCTGTCCGTCTATTTCGAGGGACTCGCCAATCCGACGAGACTGCTGATTGTCGAGCGGCTCGCGGCGACCCCCGAGATGCGCGTGTCAGAACTTGCAGATTTCTGTCAGGTCAGTCAGCCACGGATGAGCTGGCACCTGCGCATTCTTCGCAAGGCGGAGGTGATCCGCACCCGTCGCGAGGGGCGAGAGGTGTTCTGCCGGCTCGATCGGGACGCCATTGCCACCCATTTCAAGAGCTTCGCTCGGCTGATCTCCTCAGCAGGGATGCCCGCCGAGATCACATCAACAGCACCGATACACGAGGGCGCGTCGTGAGCAACAAAGTCAGAGTGGCGATCATCGGCGTGGGCAACTGCGCCTCGTCGTTCATCCAGGGACTCGAGTACTACAAGAACGCTGATCCGAACGACACCGTGCCTGGTCTCATGCACGTGGACCTCGGCGGGTACCACATCTCGGACATCGAGATCTCCGCGGCGTTCGACATCGACAGGGAGAAGGTCGGCAAGGACGTCTCCGAGGCGATCTTCAGCGGGCTGAACAACACCGTGAAGTTCAGTGACGTCCCGAGGCTGAACATTCCCGTGCAGCGGGGCATGACGCACGACGGACTCGGCAAGTACCTGTCCGAGGTGATCACCAAGGCGCCGGGATCGACCGTCGATATCGCCCAGGTCCTCAAGGACACCGGCACCGACGTGGTCGTCAACTACCTGCCGGTCGGCAGTGAGGCCGCAACCCGCTGGTACACCGAGCAGATCCTCGAGGCGCCGTGCGCCATGGTGAACTGCATGCCTGTCTTCATCGCTCGCGAGGACTACTGGCAGGCGCGATTCCGCAAGGCGGGCATGCCGATCATCGGTGACGACATCAAGTCGCAGGTCGGCGCGACCATCGTCCACCGCGTCCTGACTCATCTGTTCCGTGAGCGTGGTGTGGAACTCGAGAACACCTATCAGCTCAACTTCGGCGGCAACACCGACTTCCTCAACATGCTCGAGCGCGAGCGCCTGATGAGCAAGAAGATCAGCAAGACCAACAGCGTGCAGTCGCAGCTGGCGACGCCGATGCAAAAGGATCACATCCACATCGGACCGTCGGACTATGTGCCGTGGCTCAACGACCGCAAGTGGGCGTTCATCCGCCTCGAGGGCAAGTCGTTCGGTGACGTGCCGCTGAATGTCGAGCTGAAGCTCGAGGTGCACGACTCTCCGAACAGTGCTGGGATCGTCATCGACGCGGTGCGGTGCTGCAAGCTCGGGCTCGACCGTGGCCTCAGTGGCACGCTCGAGGGCCCGGCGTCGTACTTCATGAAGTCACCGCCCCGCCAGGTCTCCGACGACGAAGCCCACCGCGCCACCGAGGAGTTCATTGCCGGAGTGGACACGGCCGGCGGGCGGCGCAACGGCCGGGCCGAGGTTTTGCACGAAGCTGCGGAGGCGGAACCCGCCACACCCGCGACGAATTAACCCGCCGAGCGATCGGAGGAGCCGACAGCGTTGATGCAGGCCGGCGACGTGGTGATCAAGGCGGGCGCGCGCAAGCGCGCTGCGCGGGATCCGATGCTGCCGTACTACGCGTATCGCGGCGCCGAGGCTCTGGTAGGCGCGCTGCCACAGTCAGTCTCGTACTGGCTCGGTGACCGCGCCGCCGACGCACTTCTGGCCACCGTGCCAAACCGGTTCGATGGTCTTCGCGACAACCTCCGCCACGTCGTTCCGGGCATCGGCGACCGGTCGCTCAACCACCTGGTCCGTCGCAACCTACGCAACCTCACGCACTGCTGGGTCGATGTGATGGAGATGTCCTCGCGACGGACCGACCTGCCGTCGCGGATCGACATCAAGGAGCTCTACCACTTCGAGGACGCAATCGCGCGGGGCAACGGCGTGGTGGTCGCGTCGATGCACTTCGGGTCGTGGGAGGTCGGCCTGGCCGGCTGGAACAAGATGGGCGGCAAGATGGCGCTCCTCGCCGAGGTGCTCCGTCCGAAAGAGCTCTTCGATCGAGTGGTCGGGGCACGGCGAGCGCAGGGCGTCCATATCATTCCGATCGATACCCAGGCGATGCGTGAGGGGGACCCCCAGGCCGCTCGACGCCTCGGCGCCGCGTCGATGCGCGAGGTGTTCAAGGTGCTGCGCTCCGGCGGAGTCGTGGCCATGGCCCTCGACCGGGATCTCATCGGCAACGGCGAGCCGCTCGAGTTCTTCGGGCGGCCGGCGCCGATCCCCATCGGCGCGGTGGAGATCGCCATCCGAGCCGGGGCGGCGATCGTCCCCATCGTGCTCTTCCGAGATCGATATCGGGTCAATGCCGTGGTGCATCCTGAGATCTCCTACTCGCCAGACGCCCCCAGGGATGCCGAGGTGCGCAAGACTGCGCAGATGCTGCTGCGAATCTTCGAAGGGGCGATCCGCGAGCATCCCGAGCAATGGCACGTCCTCGATCCAATCTGGCCGGCGGCCGGGACGTGATGAAGATCTGTCTGGTCTCCCCATACGACTTCATGCACCCCGGGGGAGTCACGGAGCACGTACGCCACCTCTCGGCAAAGCTTCGGGCACGCGGGCACGACGTCACTGTGCTCGCGCCGTCGAGCCGCGTCGGCGACGACCATGGCATCCCCGGGTACGTGCGCATCGGCCGCAGCGTCCCGGTGCGGACCAATGGGTCGGTGGCGCGCATCGCCCTCTCATTCCACCTGGTGCGTCGGGTTCGCGCGCTTCTCGACGAGAACCACTTCGACGTCGTTCACTATCACGAGCCGCTGGTGCCCTCACTACCGATCACCGTGCTCCGCTTCCACAGTGGAGCGAACGTCGGGACGTTCCATGCGATGGCGCGGCGAAACCTCGGCTACTACTACGGCAGGCCGTTTCTCAAGCGCTATTTCAACCGTCTTCACGTGCACGTGGCGGTGAGCGTCCCCGCGCGAGACTTCATCGCGAGGTATTTCGAGGGAGAGTATCGGGTCGTCCCGAACGGCATCGACTGCTCGCGTTTCAATCCCAAGCATCCGAAGCTCGAGGAGCTGCGTACCCCGGGCAAGGCAACGATCCTGTTTGTTGGGCGTCTCGAGTCGCGCAAGGGCCTGCCGACGCTGCTCGAAGCGTACGGCCAGCTGCGTCGCAGTCGTGACGATGCGCGACTTGTCGTCGTAGGAGACGGCCCGATGCGCTGGGGATACGAGAGTCAGGTGGCGGCGATGGGCATCCCCGACGTGGAATTCGCAGGCAGAGTATCCGCGGAACTGCTACCGCGGTACTACGCCTCGGCAGACATCTTCTGCGCACCCGCGACCGGCGGTGAGAGCTTCGGGATCGTGCTGTTGGAGGCGATGGCCAGCGGCGTTCCGGTGATCGCGTCGTCGATACCCGGCTTCAGCAGCGTGATCCTCCACGACGTCGACGGTGTACTGGTGCCCCCGCGCCACCCGAAGGACTGGGCGGCGGCGCTCGACGCACTGATCGATGACCCGTCGCGGCGCATCGAGATGAGCGAGCGCGGGCTCGCCAAAGCGCAGCTGTATGACTGGGAACATGTCGTCGACGAGGTTCTCGACGTGTATCGCGTGGCACGTGAACGTGCGGGAGCGAGCACGGTGGTATCCGGTGTTCACGTCCAGGCTCCAGGACTGGGTTAGGTCCGGCGCTCGCCGCGTCGTTCCTGCCCTTCGCGCACTGCACCTGACGCCGAACATCATCACCATGCTCGGGCTGGGCATCTGTGCCGGCTCCGCCGTGCTCATCGCGCTGGGATTTCTTCTGCCTGGCGGACTTCTGTTGCTGATCGCCAGCGGCTTCGACATCCTTGACGGCGCCCTGGCGCGAAGTCAGCGGCCGCGAGCAGCGCTATGGAGCGTTCCTCGACTCGACGGTGGATCGCTACGCGGAGGCGATGACATCCATCGCGCTGCTTGCGTACTTCCTCTTTCACGGCCATCACACCCTTGAGCCCATGCTCGTGGTGTTTGCGTTGACGGGCTCGCTGTTGGTGTCGTACGTGCGCGCCCGCGCACAGTCGCTGGGATTCAACGGCGACGGCGGGCTGCTCGCCCGTCCGGAGCGCGTGGTGATCACCGTGATCGGCCTCGTGATCGCGCCGCTGCTCATCTGGGCGCTGTGGATCCTGGCCATCCTCACCAACGTGACCGCGGTGCAGCGGATCTGGGTTGTGTGGCAGCAGGCACGACGCATCGCAGCCGAGACACGCAGCGCCCCCGGAGTCAGCACCGGATAGGTCGCTCACGGGAGTGCGACGTCCTGACGCGGATCCTCAGCGATGCCATCGCGCCGGATCTCGAAGTGCAGGTGCGGGCCGGTGGCGTTGCCACTTGACCCCATGGTGCCGATGACCTGACCCGACACAACGTACGTGCCGTTCGCGACGATGACCGTGTCGAGGTGTCCGTAGAGGCTGCTGAGCCCGCCGCCATGATCGATGATCACGTGAAGTCCGTACCCCGTCGCCGAGACGATGACGGTGACGGTGCCGGGGAGCGTTGCCATCACCGGTGTGCCCCGCGCCGCGGCCAGGTCGATGCCGGAATGCCAGTGGCGGCCGGGACAAGCGAGGTCCACCGGCTCGAAGGCGTAGCTCGTGCACCCGAACCCCTGGGAGATCCACGAATGCGTCACGGGTTTGACGAACGCAGCACCTGTCGCAGTGCCTCCAACCGCAGCGCTCGCAAGCGCCGTGCCGCCGACGAGGCCGAGGGACAACAGCCCAACGAGCAACGCGAAAGCGCGAATCACAGCGCGGCCCGATGACGCACGACATGGTGTGCCGGCGCCAGCGCCTTGTGCATCGAACGCTGGACGTGGCGCATCGCGGTGTGCGCGTGGGTCTCGACGTGGGTTGCCGCATGGAGGGTCCCGGGGACCTTGAGCACGATCCAGAGGATCGCCAGCGCGAACAGGCTCTCTGCGATACCGCTCCCGGCGCCGAATCCGACGGCGGTCGCGACCCGAAGGATGATCAGCTGGACGGCCTGCATGAACACGGCGACCATGAACAGGCGAAGCCACGTGGACGCATAACGGCGCGTTTCAGGAAGCACCGAGCACAACGCGGCAAGCGGGGCGAGCACGACGAGGATGTCAAGCAGCGCCGTGCGAATGACATATGTGAGCACGAGAATCACGACCGCTACGACGACGCCCAGCGCGAACAACGCGTGGAAGAGATCCTGTGAACCCTGGATGATCGAGACGGTCACTGCGCTCATCGAGCCTGACCACGGAAGGGAGTCGATGGTCAAGGTGCCGCCAAGGGACTGTGTGACGCCGCCGATCGCGTTGTTGAGATCGATGGCCATCTGGATGAAGTAGATCGACCCATGGACCATCACGAGTGCCGCCATGACACGTGGGATCACCAGATGCAGCGCGTAGCGCGCGTGGATCGAGTGCTCGAAGATGCTCCGCAGCGAGGCGTACAGCAGCAAAGCGCCGACCAGGACGTCCGCGACCAGCGCGAGCGACCCGTTCAAGCGCGCGATCGCCGGGTTCGCTGTCAACGCACGGACGCCGGCGGCAGTCGGATCGACTGTGGTGAACAGGTAGCGGCTCAGCTCGGAGTCAAGGTCGGCGCGAGCGGTTCCGATGAAATGTGAGAGCACGCCGGTCAGCAGTTGGAGGATCGTGCCGAGGGGATCGCGGATCCCCTGCACGATTCCAGGAATCGATTGCATCAAGCCGGCTCAGTGAATCGTTGCCGGGACGCTGGCGATGAGCGCGTGGGTGAGCGTGCCCGCGACTTCGACGCCGATGGTGCCGAAGACGATGCGGCCGATCCATTTCTTCGCCTGGGCCACGCTCGCCGGATCGACGGCCACGATCTTGTACATGAACGCGATCAGGAATGCGAGTGCGCCGACGCTGGCGAGCAGTCCCTGGGCGATGAGGATCCAGTTGTCGATGAGCGCCTTGAGTTGAATCACGACGAGCGACCTCCGTACATGTGCGGTGTCGGTCGCCCCTCCGGCCGGTCCAGGCGAGCGCCCGGACAATCAGCAGACTATACGGATTTGTGTATGTCTGTCAAGTGCGGGATCGCCGCACTTGGATGTGGCCGCACTGGGATAACTTGGTCACGTCGCTGGCGTGCACCTGCCGGCCCTCAACAGTTATCGCTAACCGTTCGGGATCGCGCCCACGCGCGGTGGCATGGAGGCATGCCGGGCGATAAACTCGCGCCGTTCTACTCTGCTGGAGGCTCATGAAACTCGCTGCATACGCCCGCCAGCCGCTGCTGTTCGGACCCTCGCCTGTGCATCGCCTTGAGCGGCTCACCACATCGCTGGGCGGCGCCGAGGTGTGGGCGAAGCGCGAGGACTGCAACAGCGGTCTCGCCTTCGGAGGCAACAAGACGAGGAAGCTCGAGTACCTGGTTGCGGACGCCCTGGCCCAGGGCTGCGACACGCTGGTCTCCATCGGGGGTGTGCAGTCCAACCATACCCGTCAGGTTGCCGCAGCGGCGGCATGCATGGGCATGCGATGCGTGCTCGTCCAGGAGAGCTGGGTCGACTGGCCTGATCCTGTCTATGACAAGGTTGGCAACATCCTGCTCAGCCGCATCCTCGGCGCGGACATCAGGATGGTGAAGGAGGGGTTCGGCATCGGCTTCAAAGCAAGCTGGGAACAGGCACTTGCAGATGTTCGGAATGCGGGTCGCAAACCGTATGCCATCCCGGCCGGCGCATCGGATCACCCGTTGGGGGGTCTTGGATTTGCCCGGTGGGCTCAGGAGGTCGAAGCTCAGGAGCGGGCGTTGGGGATTTTTTTCGACACGATCATCGTCTGCTCGGTTACGGGAAGCACCCAGGCGGGCATGATCGCCGGTTTCGCCGCGCAGGACCGACCGCGGCGTGTCATCGGTATCGATGCATCGGCCAAGCCTGAGGAAACGCTTGAACAGGTCACCCGAATCGCTCGACAGACAGCCGGGCTGATCGACATCGGCCGTGAGCTGCGCAGCGACGAGATCATCCTGGACGCCCGCTACCACGCGGGCACGTACGGGCTTGCCGACCGGCAAACCGTCGAAGCGATCAAGCTGGGTGCGCGGCTCGAGGGAATGATCACTGACCCCGTCTACGAGGGCAAATCACTTGCGGGCTTGATCGACATGATCTCCACCAAGGAGATCCCCAGCAGTTCGACGGTCCTCTATGCCCACCTCGGCGGGCAGCCGGCAATCAACGGATACAGCTCGCTCTTTTCCTGATAGGAAGAGTTGGGACTGCCCAACCCGTCCGGGACTCACCAACGCATCACGGTGACGCTGCGATGGCCGGACGATTCGGGCCGGCATCCTTGATCACTCCCATGAGAGGCCCCTGGCACGCGTGCCAGGGGCCTCCTTCAGGAAGGGAATGAGTTTCGGGGCCACGAGAGACCTGGTCGATCCGGGCCGCGGCGACGCACCTTATCCCGCCGGCCGGGGGCGTGTCGGTGATCCGGATCACAGGCCCACGGCCACGTACTCGCCCCGCACCCAAAACTTGTACTAATCTCAGTAGCCACTGATAAACACCGTCGAGGAGAAGAAGCGTGGCTGGAGAGAAATCGCGAGGAGCACCCAAGCGGCAGGGGAAGAAGCCGAAGGCTGCCGCAATTGCCAAGGCGGCAAAGAAGGCAGCCGCTCAGACGGCGGCGCAGTCCCCGAACCAGAGCTGACGCCAGCGCCGGGGCGTTCCGGGTCTAACTGACTTCCGCGGCCAGCGAGCGCTTCCTCAGCTTGTTGCGCTCGTCGGCATTCAGGACGCGTTTGCGCATCCGAATGCCCACAGGGGTGACCTCGACGAGCTCGTCGTCGATGATGAAGTCAAGGCATTCCTCGAGCGACATCTTTCGAGGGGGGACCAGACGGATGGTCATGTCCTCGGTGGACGACCGGATATTGGTCTTCTGCTTCTGCTTGGTGACGTTGAGGTGGATGTCGCCGGGCCGGCGGTTGAGGCCGACGATCATGCCCTCGTACACGGGCGTTCCCGGCGGGATCAGCGGCTGGCCGCGCTCCTGGAGAGTCACCAGCCCGTACGCGACGGCAACCCCCGGCTGGCTCGCGGTGAGGACACCCATACGCGTTGTTGTCGGGAGCGCCCACATGCGTTCCCACCCGAGCAATCGCGTCGCCATCACGCCCGTGCCGCGAGTGAGCGTGAGGATCTGGCTGCGCAACCCGATCAACGCCCGGGTCGGTGCGTGGTAGGTGAGCCGCACTCCTCCGCCCGCGTCGGTGCGCATCGCGGTCATCTTCGCGCCACGAGTGCCGAGTGCATCGGTGATGGCCCCGACGACGTCCGCCGAGCAGTCGATGACGCAGTCCTCGACCGGCTCCACGCGCTCGCCATCGATTTCCTTGGTGATGACCGCGGGGCGCGATACCTCGAACTCGTAGCCCTCGCGGCGCATCGTCTCGATGAGGATCGCGAGGTGCAGCTCGCCTCGTCCGCTGACGTCGAAGATATCCGCGGTGGGCCCGTCCTCGACGCGCAATGCCACGTTGGTGAGCAACTCCCGCTCAAGCCGCGCTCGCAGCTGTCGTGACGTGCTGCTCACGGTTGCCTCGCGTCCGGCGAGCGGCGACTGATTGACCGAGAACTGCATGCGCAATGTCGGCTCGCCGATCTCGAGGCGTGGCAACGCTTCGGGATGTTCTGCATCAGCGACGGTGTCGCCGATTGCCACCGCAGCCAGTCCCGACAGGTAGACGATCTCTCCGGCGGATGCCGCTTCCGCCGGGAGTCGCTGCAGCGCCTCGACGGTGAGCACCGTCGCAATGCGCTCGGTCCGCCCCACGCCTGACGCCGTGAAGCACACCACGCTCTGTCCGGGATGGACGGTGCCGCGCTGAATCCGTCCGAGCGCGAGGCGGCCGCTCCAGTTGTCGTGATCCAGGTTGCTCACCAGCATCTGCAGCGGCCCGTCGGGGTCGGCCAGGGGCGGTGGTACGTGCTCGATGATCGCGTCGAGGAGCGGCTCCAGGGTCACGCCCGCGTGGGTGAGGTCGGCGGTCGCAGTGCCTTCGCGCGCATTGGTGTAGAGCACCGGCGCGTCCAGCTGCCACAACTCCTTGGCGAGCTCCAGCAGCAGATCGTGAGTTGCCTCAACCGTCTCAGCGGGCTGCGCGTTGGTTCGATCGATCTTGTTGACCACGATGATCGGCTGGAGACCGAGCGCCATCGCCTGGCGAAGCACGACCCGGGTTTGCGGCATCGGCCCCTCGGCGGCATCGACCAGGAGCAGGCAGCCATCGGCCATGCCGAGGACCCGCTCGACCTCGCCGCCGAAGTCTGCGTGGCCGGGGGTATCGATGATGTTGAGCTTGACGCCGTTGTGGCGAACCGATGTGGTCTTGGCGAGGATCGTGATTCCCTTCTCGCGCTCGAGATCGTTCGAATCCATGATCAGCTCGCCGACCTGCTCGTGGGCGGCGAAGACGCGCGATTGCTTCAACAGGGCATCCACGAGCGTGGTCTTGCCGTGGTCGACGTGCGCGATGATCGCGACGTTGCGGATGTCCGCCCGGCGCTTTTCGCCGGGCACGAGAGGAGGTGGCACCTCTCGATTCTGACCGCCCGGCGTTTATCGGCCGCCCGTGACCCAATGCAGGAACTGCTGAATGTGTTCCGCCAGAGCCTGTTCGAGGTTCTGGAGGACCCCATATTCGCCTGTCGCTGTGGCGGCAGTATTGGTATTCAGCTGCTTGAAGAGGCCCGACAGCGGTGACGTGAGCCCACCAAACGGCCCGGCGTTCGCAACCGGGGAAGCGCTTGCGACCGGCAGCGCCGGACCCGGGCCCGGTGTTGCCGTTGCCACCGCGGGCGGCGCCCAACTGATGTACCGGCCGGGTGCTGGAGCCTGTGCGCCGGCGTGGACCGCGAACGCAACCAGAGCGGCGGCCGCAGCCCCGCCAACCAGCAGATGGAATCGATGACGACCGAGCATGGGCTTCCTCCAAAGTCTTCGCTTTGACGGTCGCCCCTCCGGCCGCACCGGACGATCCCGGTCGCCGAAAGTATACAGATTTGTGTAGGTAGGTCGGACCCGCGCGCGCGGGTCGCCGTCTCCAGGTCAGACGCGCTCCACCCTGCAGAGGGGCGGCGGACTCCTATATTCACATCCGTGAACGAGGCCCGAACCGTCCTGCTGTACACCGTCGGCGGGATCGTCGGCATCCTGCTCGGCCTGGCGACAGCGCAGGTGACGACCTCGTGCAGCGGGGCGTGCGCCGGCGCCCCACAGGCGTTTGCGACCTGGCAGAGCGGCCTCATCGGCCTCGGATGCGCCGTCATCGTGCTCATCGCCTGTGCTGTTCTGGACGAGGAGTTCATTCCCGTCACGCGGCAATGGCTCAGAGCCGCGCGGCGCCGGCTGTCCGGCCAACCTCACAAGCCGCAGGCCGGGTAGGCGCCACGCCGGTGCCTCCCACATAGACTGGCCGCGAATGAGGAGAGTTGTTCGCCGGCTGGCTCTGATCCAGGCAGCTGCGCTGGTCGTGCTCGGGGTGAGCCTCGCCTCCTGTGGCTATCCGACGGCACCGGAATGCGGGATGCCGAACCCTGCGCACACGGCCGCCATCTCGGCCGATCCGGCCGTCGCCTGCTTCGTCGCGGCGGCCAAACACTGCAAGAGCATGGAGCTCGACGTCCTCGGCGACGGCTTCTCGAACTCGGTCGACGAGCATTTCATCGTTACGCCGAGTGACCACTGCCGGGTCGACGACTACGTGGTCTACGACTACAACAGCGTCCAGACCACAGCGCTCGACTGGCGGTGCACGAGCTTCGCCCAGTTACCCGACTGGGGGCTGGTGCTGACGGGGTGCTCCCCGCAGGTCCAGTGTTACTCCGCGCTCGGTGCCCCGCTGATCGATCCCCCGGCGGTGGCGCCGTCGCTGCCTCCCAACGCCACTCCGACGCCGGTGCCCTCAACGATCGCCACACCAGCGCCGGCAGGGTCGCCTGTGATCGACGGCCGTCCGCACTGCTGAAGAGCGAAGGTGAGACGATTCAAGAGTGGCTGACCCTGTTTCGCTGACCCTCCCGGCGATGGGTGAGTCCGTATCCGAAGGCATCGTGTCCCGCTGGCTCAAGGTCGTCGGGGACAACGTCGACGAGGGCGAGCCGCTCGTCGAGGTGACGACCGACAAGGTCGACGTCGAGGTGCCGGCGCCTGCGACCGGCCGGCTCACCGAGATCGTGGCCGCCGAAGGCGAAACCGTCGCGGTCGGTGCGACCCTGGCGGTGATCGCCCCAGGCGCCCCGGCTCCGGAGGTCGCTTCCCACCCCGGCCCGTCGCAACCAGAGGAGGCCGCCTCCGACTCCCGCCTATCACAGCAGAGAGCTGAAGCTCCGGCAGGCGGCGTGGTGGAGTCCGCCACCCCGGCGGCAGCGGCGCAATCACAGCCGGCAGCAGCAGCCCAAGCTTCTGTACCGCCGCCGGCAGCACCCCCGGTTACGCCGCTGCCGCAACCCGTGTCCGCTTCGGACGGAACTGACGTGAGCGCGGCGCCACTCGCGCGACGCGCGGCCGCAAGGTATGGAGTGGACCTCCACAACATCCATGGTTCGGGGCCGGGCGGCATCGTGACCAAAGGCGACGTGCTCGCAGCTAAAGCAGGAGGCGGAACCCGAATCGACACGACGGTGCGCGTGGCTGACGGCGAGCATGCTGAGCCGATCAAGGGTCCGGCGGCAGCTCTTGTCGACTACATGGAGCGCAGCCGCGACATCCCCACGGCGACGTCCTTCCGTACTGTTGCGGTGGACGTCCTCGAGAGCCGGCGTCGCCAGCTGAACAGCGCGCTGGCGACGAGTGGCAACGCCGGCAAGGTGTCGTTCACCCACCTCATCGGATACGCGATCGCGCGCGCCGCGGCGGCAAGCCCTGCGATGACAACGCACTTCGCCCGCACCCAGGACGGCAAGCCGGCGCGAGTCCCGGGACCGGTGAACCTCGGGCTGGCGGTCGACAGCGTTCGCAGGGACGGGTCGAGGTCGCTCGTCGTCCCGGTCATCCGCAACGCGGCGGACCTTTCCTTCACGGACTTCCGCGCACAGTACGAGCGTCTCATTGAACGTGCTCGCGGCAACGCGCTGTCGGCGGACGAGTTGCAGGGCGCGACGCTGACGCTCACCAATCCCGGCGGCATCGGGACCGTGGCGTCGGTACCAAGGCTCATGCCCGGTCAGGGAACGATCGTGGCCGTCGGCGCAATCGGCTACCCCGCCGAGTGGCGCACCGTCGCCGACGCGACCATCCGAGACCTCGGCGTCGGCAAGGTCATGACCATGACAAGCACCTACGACCACCGGGTCATTCAAGGCGCTGAGTTGGGCGAGTTCCTCGGTCGCGTCGAGGCCTTGCTCGATGGCGCCGACGGCTTCTATGACGCGGTTTTCTCCAGTCTTGGCCAGATCATGCCGGAGCTGGAAGCTGGGCCGGTCCGCAGCGCTTCCCCTGCGGCACCTGCGCCCGCCCCAGGACCGACCCCAGGCACGGCACCGGATCGCGTGCTGCTCGCCGCGATGCAGGCAGCCACATCGCTGGTGAAAGCGCATCGCACCCATGGCCATCTGGGAGCCCACCTCGACCCGCTCGGCTCACCGCCGATCGGCGACCCCGCCATGGATCCGTCCACCTATGGGCTGACCCAGGACCTGATGGAGCAGATCCCCGCCGATCTGCTCCGCGTGTACGTTCCGGGTCGCAATCTCGCCGAGGTACTCCCCAACCTCCGCCGCACCTACTGCAGCACGATCGCGTTCGAGATCGAGCACATCTCGAGCCACGAGCAGCGCGTCTGGTTGCGCGAGCACATCGAGTCCGGCAAGTACCGCCCGTCGCTCACGGTGGAGGACCGGCTGCGCATCCTCGAGCGCCTGACCAAGGTGGACGCGATGGAGCGCTATCAGCGCGCTGCCTTCCTCGGTCAGCACACGTTCTCGCTCGAAGGCCTCGACGCGCTGGTGCCGATGCTCGAGACCCTCCTCACCCTGGTCGCCGACGATGGCATCGGGGAAGTGGTCATGGGCATGCCCCACCGCGGACGCCTCGCCGTGGTGGCCCACGTCGCCAATCACTCGTACGAATCGATCCTCAACGCCTTCGAACTGGCGTCGGCACGCCGGGCGATCAGGCGCTTCCAGTCGACGGGCGACGTGAAGTACCACATGGGCGCCACCGGCACGTATCACACCGAGAACGGCAAGGTGATCCTGGTGCGCCTGCTGCCCAATCCCAGCCACCTCGAGGCCATCGACCCGGTGGTGGAAGGCTGGTCCCGGGCGGCACAGACGCAGCGTCGAGCAACCACGCTGCACCTCGATCCCATGGCTGCGCTGCCCGTGCTGATCCACGGCGACGCCGCGTTCGCCGGGCAGGGCATCGTCCAGGAGGTGCTCAACCTCCAGTCGCTCCCCGGGTACACGACCGGGGGCACCGTGCACTTCATCGCCGACAACCAGGTCGGCTTCACCACCGACCCGCAGGAGGGGAGGTCGACGCGCTACGCCTCCGACCTTGCCAAGGGCTTCGACATCCCGATCGTCCATGTGAATGCCGACGACGTCGAGGCGTGCCTGGCCGCAATCACCTTCGCGTACGACTACCGCCGCGCCTACCGCCGCGACGTCATGGTGCACCTCATCGGCTACCGGCGATTCGGACACAACGAGGGCGACGAACCCGCATACACACAACCGCTCATGTACCTGAAGATCCGTCAGCACCCGACGGTGCGGGAGATCTTCGCCGCGAAGCTCGTTGCCGACGGACTGATCAGGCCCGAGGAGGCCGAGGCGCAGTCCAAGGCGATGTACCAGCGCCTTGCCGACGCGCACAAGAAGGTGAAGGAAAACCTCGCCGCCGAGCTCGACGATCTGACTCACGAGCAGGTCATCGAGGAGGCGGACGACCCCATGCTGCGCACCGCTGTCCCGGGACGCCTGCTCGCCTCACTCAACGACCAGCTGCTCACCTTCCCCAAGCACTTCACGCCGAACACCAAGCTGCTGCGGCAGATGGATCGTCGCAAGACGGCAATGCTCGAGGGAGTCATCGACTGGGGCACCGCCGAAGCGCTCGCGTTCGCGTCACTGATCACACAGGGTCATCCCATCCGGCTGACCGGGCAGGACACCGTGCGCGGCACGTTCAGCCATCGTCACCTTGCGTTTCACGATGAGCGCACCGGGGAAATATTCATACCGATGCAGCACCTCACCGATGCGCAGGCCACGTTCGAGGTCCTCAACAGTCCGCTCAGCGAGGTTGGCTGTCTCGGATTCGAGTACGGCTACAGCGCGGCGGACCCTGAGACCCTGGTCATCTGGGAAGCGCAGTACGGCGATTTCTTCAACAACGCCGAGATGATCGTCGACCAGTTCGTCTCGTCGGCTCGTGCCAAATGGGGTCAGCACTCGCGCTTGACCATGCTGCTGCCGCACGGCTATGAGGGCAGCGGTCCCGAGCATTCGAGCGCGCGGATCGAGCGTTTCCTGCAACTCTGCGCGAACGACAACATGCGCCTCGTCAACTGCACAACCAGTGCGCAGTATTTCCATCTGATGCGCAGCCAAGGACTGCTCAACGACCCCCGGCCGTTGATCGTGTTCACGCCGAAGAGCCTGCTGCGCTTGAAGGAGGCAACCTCGAAGCTTTCGGAGCTCAGCACCGGCAGGTTCCAGCCGGTGATCGACGATCCGACGGGCTCGGAGCGACGCGACGAGGTGCGCTCGCTGCTGCTCTGCTCGGGACGCATCTATTACGAGCTCAGCCTTGCGCCGCAACGAGTAGAGTCCCGCGACGTCGCGATCGCGCGAGTTCGAGCAACTCTATCCGCTGCCGATCGAGGCAATCCTCGAGCTGGTCGCCTCCTACCCGAAGCTCGAGCGTCTGTACTGGGTCCAGGAGGAGCCGCAGAACATGGGCGCATGGGGGAGCCTCGAGCGCGCTCTCGGCCTGGCTCGACCGTCGTCCATCCAGTGGGACTACATCGGCAGACCGCGCCGCGCGAGTCCGTCAGAGGGCTACGCGGGCTCACATCAGCTCGAGCAGGAACGTATCGTCACCGAGGCGTTCTCCACCTCGCGGCGCGATCGGAACGCATCGCTGGCCGCCGTCCCCGCCACCAGCGCATGACTCAGCGCGTCGTGGTGCTCGGCGGAGGTCCCGCCGGAGATGTCGCCGCGCTTCGCGCCGCACAGCTCGGCGCCGAGGTGACGCTTATCGAACGGGCCGAACTGGGTGGGACGTGCCTCAACTGGGGCTGCATCCCGACCAAGTCGCTGCTGGCCGGAGCCGATCTGCTGCGCAAGATTCGCGCCGCCGCGTCGTTCGGCATCCGCGTTCCCGAACCAGAGATCGACTTCCCGCGCATGATGGAACGCAAGGAAGAGATCGTGCTGACCATGCGCAAGGGCGTCGAGGCCGCGTGCAAGCGCAAGGGGGTCAAGGTCGTTCGCGCCCAGGGCGTGGTCGACGGCGACGCGGTCGTCACCGGCGACGAACGCCACGAGTTCGATCACCTCATCGTCTGCGTGGGCACCGAGGCTTCTGGCCTTCCCGGCATCGACATGGACCATCCGCGTGTGGTGACCTCAGACGGCATCCTCCGCCTGGAGCGAATCCCCGACCACATGCTCGTGATCGGGGGCGGCGTCGTTGGATGCGAATTCGCGAGCCTCTTCGCAGCGCTCGGATCGAAGGTCACCGTCGTCGAGGTGCTCCCCCAGGTCCTGGCCGGTGTGGATGCGCGCATCGTCCAGCAGTGGCGCCGCATCGTCGAGAAGCAGGAAATCACCTTTCTCCCGGGACGCCGTGTCGCATCGGTCGAGTACGCCACGGATTCGGTGAAGGCTCACCTCGACGACGGCACTGCCATCGACGCCGACCTGCTGCTCATCTCGGTCGGACGTCGTTCACAGACCCGCGGCATCGGCCTCGAAGACGCGGGCGTCATCATCAGCGACCGCGACCACATCGAGGTGGACGCGTTCCTGCGAACCGCCAACCCGAAGATCTGGGGCGCCGGTGATTGCATCGGCGGCCTCCAGCTGGCCCATCTCGGCAGCGCGGAAGGCGGGCGCGCGGTCGAGAACGCGCTCGGCCATGAGGTGATGCCGATGGACCGTACCGTAGTGCCCTCGTGCATCTACACCCACCCTGAAATTGCCATGGTTGGCCTGAACCCGGAAGCGGCGAAGGCCGCCGGTATCGAGCTCAAGCTCGGCCAGGCGCGTTACCTCGGCAACGGTAAAGCCCTCGGCGAAGGTGAGCCCGACGGCCTCGCTCAGCTGTACGCCGACGCGGCAACCGACCAACTCGTCGGCGCCACCGTCATGGGTGTCCACGCGGTCGAGATCATCCACGAAGTCGGCGTCGCCATCAGCGACGGCCTGTCGATGGACGACCTGGGCTCGATCATCCACGCGCATCCCACTGTCAGCGAACTGATCATGGACGCGGCCGAACAAGGCGAAGGCGTCGCTCCATATCTGAGCTGAACGCGCTGCTCCGCGGGGCGGGAGGGGTCACCCGCGCCACTGCTCAGCTTGTCAGCGCCCTCGTTCGCGCAAGCAGATTGTCGCGCTCGCTCGGGCGCTGCCAAATTCGCGGTGGCGCGGGTGACCCCTCCCGCCCCAGACGCACGCTCAGTTCAGGACGTCGCTGTTTTGCGGAGACGCTCGTCGCGGCGCCTGCGGTTTCGCATCCGCAGCGCGATGACTAGGACACGCCCCTCGAACCAAGTCCCCCACCCAGTCGCGAGCGCAGCGGCGAGCAGGAGGGCACCGAGCCAGCGCGGCGTCAGGACGACGATCGTGACGCCTGCGACCAGGAGGACCGTGGTGGCGGTCAGGAGCGCGACGGTCAGCAACGCGCGCCACGTGAGCAGGATGGAGTTCCTGACCGCAATGACCGCCGCCTCCGCGTCGATGCGAGCTTTTGGCGCGGCGCCGGGCACCGGTTGACCACCCGCAAAGGCCCGCCTCCGGCTGGTGGCGATTCGCCAGAAAAAGAGGCTCGCCGCAAGCCGGGCGAGGAGCCTGATCACGATGGCCCACGGCATGTCCTCATGCTACAGTCGCCGGGCGTTTCAACCGTGGGAGCAACGAGATGATTCGTGCGTACGTGCTCGTGACCGCGAGCGCCGGCAAGGCACAACACGTGGCTGATGCCCTGAGAGGCACTGACGGCATCGTCCTGGTCGACGCGATCACCGGCGAATATGACGTCATCGCCCAGGTCGAGGCAAAGGATGTCCCAGGCATCGGGCGCGTCATCCTTGATCGGATCCAGTCTGCGGACGGCGTGGTCAAGACGATCACGTGCCTCGCGGTCTGACCCGGACGCGGCCACAGACGTCGGGAACCCTGGCCTGGGCGGACTGACCACCCTCTACGGGGCAGCGCTCGGGCGCATCCGCGCCAGCGCGCGTCTTCGCCGGTCGCTGGTGTCGTGGTCGATGCTTGGGCTCATCCTGGGCGAAGCCCTGTCGGGTGACGTGGCGCTCGTGCACGACCATGGGACGCTGATCCTGGCGCTCGTCGCCACCGCCATCTGGTGGGTCCTGGTGACGATCGGTGTCATCGGCGGTGCCGCGCTGCTACGAACACCGGACGGAACGCCAGTCGATCGCTACGGGATCCCCAACGGGCTGACGGCGCTCCGCGGATACGCGTGCGTTCCGGTGCTGCTGATGGGGACGCTCTCGCTGCCGGGGCGTCTCGGGCTGGCGCTCTGGGGCAGCATCGGCGGGTCGGTGGGGCTGCTGGATGCGGTCGACGGGTTCATCGCCCGCCGCTACGGTCCGGTGACGGTGCTCGGCAAGGCGATGGACCCATTCGGTGATGCCCTGTACTTCGTCGTCGGGGCGATCGGGTCCTGGGCGCTCGGGATCGTCCCACTCTGGCTCGCCGTCCTGATCGTGGCCCGGTATCTTGGACCGGTCCTGCTGACCCCGATCGTGCTGATGACCGGACGCCGCCCGGAACTGGTTTACACGGTCTGGGGACGGCGCAACACGATCCTCACCGGCATCGTGCTCTTCATCCTGTACTGGGTCCGGCTCTTCGGCGGACCCGTCGACATCCTGGCGCTGATCCTCGCGCTCCCAACCCTCGTGCCCACGGCGCTGCTGCACTTTGCGGCGCTCTTCCAGCGGGTCGCGGCCTCGCCGCGGGCACGATGACGAATCGGGTCAGGATGCGGCGGGGCGGAGCGTGTCTCGCAGGTGCATCAGCCAGCCGGCCGGGGTGACCCCGCTCGCACCAGGGACGTAATTGCAATCGAACCCGTCGGCGAGGACGCGCGTGAGTCCGTCGTCGTCGAATCCCGCGCCGAGCAACCGGTCGATGTCGCTCGCGGCGTCGGCAACGGTGTCGGGGGACGCGTCGTCCGCGAACGCATGCACGGCGGCGTCCGGGGTCGCGTGATCCTGCCGCCAATCCTGGTGGTAGTAGCCGGCGAGGAGCTGGGCGAGCGCGGGGTAGTCGGTGGCCGCGCTGTCGATCGCGTTGTCGATATCGATGGTGCCGTTCATTGTCAGCGCTCCTTGTGTCTCTTGTCCCGATAGGGGGACCGGGTCGGATAGGCGGTCACGAGCGTGAACCCGCCAGGCAGCTCGTCGTTGCGGCGCAGGACCAGGCGAACAGCCGTCACCTGCGTGGGGACCACCACGCCACGGCTGACCTCCGCGTAGGTGAGCACGTGACCGACCACCTCGCCCATGTCCTCGACGAACGTGAACGGTGCGCCCTTGTCCCTGCCCCCGAGCCACGCGGCGATGTCGTTGCTGCGCCGTGTGACCGCGATGTCGACGCAGCGTTGCGCGGTTGCCCGGCTCACGAACCGGCCCGCAGCTGCCACGCCCTCGCGGAGGATGCGGCGCATCTCGTCGCCCGGCCGGGTATCGACGTGACGTCTCAGCGTATGCCCACCTCGACCCTCGTAGACGCTGAGGTCCTCGACCGGGATCCGGCGAGGGCGAGGCCCTGGAACCGGCCGGTCAATGCCATCGAGCATGCGTATGTCCTCCCGCGCCTGTCGCTGAGCGGCGTGTGATCGCCGCGATAGGCCGCAGTCTCCCCGGGCTCGGCGGACACGGCGCAGACGTTTGAGCGGACCACGCACGAACGCATAATCACCGCGCAGTGCTCGCAATCCTCAAGCCGGCGCCTGCGCCGGGGTTCGTCGTCGGCGACGTCCCGATGCCCGCACCGGCGGCCGGTCAGGTGCTGCTCCGTGTCGCCGCGGCGTCAGTGTGCGGCACCGACGTGCATCTCTATGACTGGAATCCCTGGGCTGCTGCGCGCGTCCACCCTCCACGGGTCGTCGGACACGAGGTCTGCGGCGAAGTGGTGGCGTGGGGCGAGAACGTCCACGGTCCAGCACTCGGGAGTCGCGTCGCGGTCGAGTCGCACATCGTCTGCGGCTACTGCGACGAGTGCCGTCGTGGCGACTTTCACGTGTGCGAGAACACCCGCATCCTCGGCGTCGATGTCGACGGAGCCTTCGCGACCCATCTCGCGCTGCCGGTCGCGAACGTGTGGCCCGTCGGCGACGCGGTATCGCCGGATGTCGCGGCTGCGATGGAGCCGTTCGGCAACGCGGTGCACGCGTGCTCGTACGGCGACCTCAACGGACGGACGGTGGTGGTGTTCGGTTGCGGTCCGATCGGGTGCGCGGCGATTGCGGTGGCCCGAGTCCGAGGGGCAGCGCGCGTCGTCGGCGTCGACCGCAACACGTATCGACTCAACCTGGCGGAGCGCATGGGGGCCAATGCCATCGTCCAGGCCGGCGATGAGGCCGTTGACGAGGCGGTGCGTCGAGCGGCCGGAGGCGCCATCGACTGCGTGCTCGAGATGAGCGGATCCCCTGTCGCGGTCGCGTCGGCGACGCGGCTCGTCCGCCCGGGGGGCTGGATCAGCCTGCTCGGCATCGGCGACGGGCCGGATGTCGTCGATCTCTCCAGCGACGTGGTCATGAAGGGCTTGAGCATCTACGGCGTCGCCGGGCGGCGCATTCCCGAAACCTGGGAGCAGGTGACCGCATACGTCCAGGACGGCGCGGTCGACGTGCGCGCGCTGATCACGCACCGCTTCGCGCTCCATGACATCGATGGCGCCATCGAACTGATGAAGTCGGGGCAGTGCGGCAAGGTGACCCTCACGCCCGAATAGCGGCACGGAGGGTATCGTTGGTTTCATGGTCATGAGTACGAGTGCGTCCCAGGCCGTCCGGGCGCTCGACGCGTCGCTGAACGAGGATCTCGAGGCCCTGCGTCGCGAGGGGTTGATGCGTCCGTTGCGTGTGCTCGAATCGGCGCAGGGACCCGAGGTGGATATCGCCGGCAAGGCCGTGATCAGCCTTTCCAGCAACAACTATCTCGGTCTCAACACGCATCCGCAACTCGTGGAGGCGGCCTCGCGCGCGGCGCTGGAATGGGGTGCGGGCACTGGAGCGGTGCGCACCATCGCGGGGACCCAGACGCTCCACGAAGAGTTGGAGCGCCGGTTGGCAGCCTTCAAGCGCACCGATGCGTCGCTCACCTTCCAGAGCGGGTATGCGGTGAACGTCGGCGTCATCGGGTCCATGCTCGATGCGGGGGACTGTGTCGTCAGCGACAAGCTCAACCACGCGAGCATCATCGACGGGATCCGGTTGACCAAAGCCGAACGAATCCTCTACGAGCACGCCGATCCGGAGGATGCCGAGCGCGCGCTCAGTGAGGCTCGGGGTAAGGGATATCGCCGCATCCTGCTGGTGACGGACGGTGTCTTCAGCATGGACGGCGACATCGCACCGCTTCCCGATCTGGTGGAACGAGCGGAGCAGTACGGCGCTGCGGTGATGGTCGACGACGCGCATGCCACCGGCGTGCTCGGTACCAACGGGCGGGGCACCACCGACCACTTCGGCCTCCACGGCAGGGTCGCCTTGAACATCGGCACCTTGAGCAAGGCGATCGGCGTGGTGGGTGGCTACGTCGCGGCGTCGCAGGTTGTCCGCGATCACCTGATCCACAAGTCGCGGCCGTTCCTGTTCTCGTCCTCGCATCCGCCGGCGGTGGTTGCCGCATGCATCGCCGCCATCGACGTGCTCGAGCAGGAGCCGGAGCTCATCGAACAGCTCTGGAGCAACACGCGTCACTTCAAGAGCGGACTCCGCGAGCTCGGCTTCGATATCGGCGAGAGCGAAACGCCGATCACACCGGTGATGTGCGGCGAGGCCCCGGTCGCGATGGAGCTGTCGGACCGGCTCCTCGAGCGGGGAGTCTTCGCCCAGGGCATCGGTTTTCCGACCGTTGCGCGTGGCCGGGCGCGGGTGCGCACGATCGTCTGCGCGACCCACACCCACGCGCAACTCGACCGTGCGCTGCTCGCGTTCGAGGAGGTCGGCACCCGCCTCGGACTGATCGGAGCGCGCCGTCAGGCGTAACGCGATGGTCCCAACACGCTTCTGCGAGTTGCGTTCTTCGCGGGGAATGCGGCGCTAGCGATGGCTCATCGCTCCGCTGCCGAGCTCGAGGAGGAGCGGCTGGAGATCCTGGCCGCGCAGCGTGACCGGGCGGCGTTCGCGACGCTCTATGAACGCTACGTCGACCAGATCCACGCCTACGTCTACACACTCACACACGACATGGAGCAGGCCGACGACGTGACCGCAGCGACTTTCGCAAAGGCTCTCGAAGAGCTCCCGCGCTTCCAGTGGCGCGGGGTTCCATACTCCGCATGGCTGTATCGGGTGGCGGCCAACCTGGTCTCGAGGGAGCGCCGGCGCCCGGGCTGGATCGAGCTCGAGCCCCGAATGCTTCCCGACGCCGCGGCGGATCCCGCGGTGCACGCGGAGGAGGACGATCGGGCCGACGAAGTCCGGGCGGCCGTCGCCCGCCTGCCCCACGACCAGCGGCAGGTGATCCTGCTGCGCTTCGGCGGCGACCTGCGCAACCGGGAGATCGCCGACCTCATGGGGAGGAGCGAGGGGGCAGTGAAGCTGCTGACCTTCCGAGCCCTGACCGCGCTCCGGCGCCGCCTCGGCGCCCCGACGCCGGCCGAACGCCTCTCGAGATCCGGATCGTGAGCGTCGAGGATCGTCTTGATGCGGCGCTCGGCGGTGACATCCTCGCCTTCGCCGCAGCGCCAGAGGTTCCGGGTCTGGTCGACACCAGCGACGAAGTCGAGATGGCACTCGCCACCTGGCGGATCGACCCCGAACGGCGAGCGCAGATCTACGCCACCGCAATGGCGATCGTCGACGCATCCGGCTTGGGACTGCGCATCCGGGCACTGGGGCTCGACCGCAGGTTCCAGGCGCTGGCCGGCGGTGCGGTGGTCACGCTCGCTGCGGCGACGGCCGTCAGCGTCGCGATCGCACGAGGGAGGCGCCATAGCCCCGCCGAGCTGAGCGCCTGATCGCACCGATGGAGCCAGACCCGCAGGTGCCTGATGCGGAGCGAGAGCGCATCCGTCAGCGCGATCGCAAGCGCGAGCGTCGCATGGTGGTCGACAACGCCGGTGTCAAGCGCGTGCTCCCCGCAGTTGCCGAGAAACGCCGCAAGGCGGCGCTGCCGCCGTCTCACGACTCGACGAGCTGACCGCTCAACACCTCGGTGTTGGAGGGGGTCGCGCTCCCTCCGGCAGGCTCGACCGTCGCCGCGATGCTCTTGTATCCGGCGAGACTGCCCGGTACGACGGCTGTCCACGCACCACCGGCAACTCCGGGGCTGAGGAAGCCGACAGGCTTCGGTGACCCCTGGCTCGGGATCAACCAGACCTCGTACACCTTCGAAGGGGGGAGTGGCTGGAGGCCCCTGACCGTCAGCACCGCCTGCGCGGGCTGTGTGTCGACGGCGAGAGTCCCCGTAGCCGTCGTGCCCGAGACGCTGTACGCGACCGGTGCCGGAGCGGCGTTCCTTCCGGCCGCGCCCCAGATGCCGAGCGCGATCGCTGCCAGCACCGCGGCAGCGCCGATCACGGTGAACGCCCGATTCGCAGGGATCGCGGCGACCATGCGTCGCCACCAGGAAAGCTGCGGCGAGGCGGTCGCCTCGGCATAGACCTGCGCCATCAGCGAGCGACGCAGGCGAGCCGGCGGCGGAACGAGCTTGAGTGCGGCCGGGAGCAGCGAGGCGAGATCCGCATACCGCGCTGCGGCCTGCCGGCATTGTCCACAGATCGCAAGGTGGCGCTCCATCAGCTGACGGTCCGCCGCCTCGAGCGCGCCGACGGCGTCGAGCGCAAGGAGGTCGGCCACCTCGTCGTGGGTCATTGCGTCTGCCACGGTGTCTCCATGCGGTCGGCGAGGGTCGTTCGCAACTTGTCGAGGGCGATACGGACCCGCCCCTTCACGGTGCCGAGCGGCACCTCCATCGCCTTGGCGATCTCGGACTGGGAGTAGCCGCCGTAGTAGGCGAGCTCGATGGTCTGACGCTGTTCGGCAGGCAGCTCTGCAAGCGCTTTGCGGACTTCCTCGCCACTCAGCTCGATGGCGACCGCCACCCAGGGATCGGTCACCGCGGGCTCGATCAACTCGTCCTCGATCGGCGTGTCGAGCCGGGTCCGGTGTCGATCACCTCGCAAACGGTCGATGGCGCGGTTCCGGACGATGGTGCAGACCCATGAACGAAGGGATCCCCGACCCGGTTGGAACGTCGAACCTCGCCGCCACACCGTGAGGAAGGACTCCTGGACGACGTCCTCCGCCGCGCCTCGGTCACTGAGAATGCGCAGCGCGACCGTGTGTGCGAGGCCACCATATCGGTCGTACAAGGCTTCGATCCCCTCGGGCGAGTGGGCAGAGATCGAGCGGACGATGTCGTCGTCACTAAGGTGCAATCTCATGCTCCGACTCGCGCTCGGGGGTTGGGCACCTCTTGGTACGAGCGCAGAGGGTGAGCGGATCACCCGCCGACGCGCCCGCTGGGTGCGGGACCAAGCGGCGTGGTCCTATGAGACCTTGACGCGACTGCCGCGAACCCGCGCAGCGGTGGACTGCAGCAGCACCGGCTCGTCCGGCTGTTCGACGACGATGGCGGCAGGCGACGGTCTGAGGCTGGTGGCCGCAGGACCCTCGAAGACCACCTTGACGGCGCCGGCGGCAGTGCCCGCCTGGGCGATCGCAAGCGCCGCCGTGTACTCATCCAGCGGGAAGCGATGGGTCACCACGCCGTCGACCGGGAAGCTCGAATCGCTCAACCACTCACGAATGGTGCCGAAGGTGCGCTTACCGTCCGGTTCGCGGCCGTACGAGGCGGCGCCGCGAACCGTGAGCTCTCTGGCCCAGATGAGCGACCACTCGATCTCGTGCCGTCCCGACCGCCCGCAGAGCACCAGCGTGCCTCCTGCGCGGAGCAGTCGCACCGCGAGGTCGATGCTCAGCTCGGATGCGCGACAGTCGAACACCACGTCAACTCCACCGTCGAGGACCGGGAGACCGCCACCGGCCGGTCGCATCAGGCGCGCTTCCATGTGCTCGGCGGTCTTCTGAAGCATCTGCTCGGACGACCCGTGCCAGACGCGATTGGCGCCGATCGATCGGATCGCCATGAACGCTGCGTTGGGATCCCCGCTGAGCGGACCGCTCTCGCGATGGCGCCGTCCCATGCGAGGGCGGGTCGTGTTCCGAGCGTCGTGGAGCACGATGATGTCGAGGTCGGGGTGCAGCCGCCGGAGCGTTGCCACGATCAGCCGGCTCAGCGCGCCCGATCCGATGACGACCGCGGTGTCGCCACGACGCGTCCATCGGAGGACCGCGTGAAGCGCTGTCGCCGTCGGCTCGGCGAGGACGCCACGCTGGTCGGAGATGCCGTCCGCGGGGACGAGCATGTCCTCGTGCACCAGGAAGCCCTCACTCCAGCCGCCACCCGCCTTCTCGCTCGAACCGACCGACCGGCCGGAGCACAGCGACCCGCCGCGATCGGCGTTCTCGCAGAGATGCGTATCGCCTGAACGGCAGCGGCGGCACTCGGCCAGGCCCTTGTGGGCGCACCGCAGGGTCGGTTCCACGAGGACGCGATCCCCTTCGCGGGCCCATCGCGTGGAGGAGGCGCGCTCAACGACCCCGACCACCTCGTGGCCGGGAATGAACGAGCCCGCCGCGGCGTAGGCGGTGAGGACGTTCGGCACCGGGTCGCGGTGCACGAGAGCGAGGTCGGTGCCGCAGATGCCCGCGAGCGCCGGACGGATCAGCACCCAGCCAGGACCCGGGGGAACCGGGGTCCGGACGTCGCGGACCTCGACCGGCAGCGACGAACCCTGTTGCACGCGACGCCGCCGGCCACGGCCCCGACGACCGGAACCGGTATCGATCAGGCTCAGATCGACGACTAGCGCCCGCATCGGGCGTGCCAAAGGGCGGAATGGCCGCAAAGAAGCGCGGCAGTGAACTCTCTCATCGCCTCAAGTTGTGAGGATACCGTTTGATCAGGCTTGCGGTGCAGCATTGACAATGGTCGGATGACGGACCAGCCGCCGCCCCCGAGCCCACCCCCCGCAGAACTGGGCGCCTCGCAACCCGGTTGGGGGTCGCCGCCGGGAGGTTGGGGCTCTCCGCCGCCCGGCTGGGGCGGGCCGCCCCCGGGCTGGGGCGCCCAACCGCCGGCCTGGGGATCTCAGTCGCCTGGATGGGGACCGCCACAGCCGGGCTGGAACCCGGGGCTGATCCCGTCGCAGGTGGGATCGGGACGGTTCCGGTCGATGTCGGTGGGCGAATGGCTCGACGCCACCTTCACGATGTATCGGCGCAACTTCGCGCTGATCGCCTCGATCAGCGCGGTGGTGCAGATCCCCTACGCGCTGCTCACCTGGCTGCTGTTCGGACTCACTGGAATCTCGGCGTTCGTACGCTCGCCGTTCGCTTCGATCAACGCGCAGACCATCACCCCGGCGCAGACCCAGCACCTCCTCAACTCGTACGTCGGGCTGCTCGCTGTCACCCTCGGCTTGCTCCTGGTCAGCCTCCTGGTGATCGTGCCTCTGGGCGAGGCCGCGACGACGAGAGCGGTGAGCGACCGGTACCTGGATCGCAAGAGTTCGCTGCTCTCCGCATATCGCGCAGCCTGGAGCCGCCTTGGTGCGCTGATCACCATGATCCTCATTCTCATCGGTGCCTACCTGGGTTCGATCGCCGTGGTGGTGGCGCTCGTGCTGCTCCTCGGCGCGGTCGGCGCCGGCGGTCTCGGGGGGTTGATCGCACTCGTCGGGTTCATCGCGCTCATACCGGTGCTGGTCATCGTCTACGTGCGAACGGTTGTCGCCGTCCCCGCGATCGTGCTCGAGCACGCGTCCGGCTGGCACGGCCTGCAGCGCAGCTGGCGATTGGTCAGCGGTCGCTTCTGGCCGACGTTCGGACGGATGCTCCTGCTTGCGCTGATCGCATCGATCATCTCCTCGGTCGTCGCAGCGATCTTCGAGGTTCCAGGTTCAATCCTCGACCCCGGCAACGCGTTCGTCTTCGACCAGGTGGCGAGCGCGATCGCGGCTGTGTTCGTCGGCCCGATCACGTATATCGGCGTGACCCTCCTGTACTACGACCTCCGCATCCGCAAGGAAGGGTTCGACATCGAGATGCTCGCGCAGTCGCTGTGAGGCGCGCGCTCGCTGCGGTCGCCATCTGCGCGGCGCTGGTGACGACAGCGGTCGGCGTAGCGGTGCCGGCGGTGGCGGCAGGGCCGTGCGTGACCCTCGAGTTCATCGGGCTGCTCGGGCGTGCGGACAACGCGCTGACCGCTGCTCCCGCGCAGGCGCCCCCAGCGCTGACAGCGGTGATCCAGGCTGAGGATCTCGCGCCGTCGTCAAGCTCGGAGCTCGCCCCGGTCATCGCCGAGCTCACGGCGTCGCCACCAGACGTCATCGGCGCCAGGCAGCGAGTCGATCTCATGGTCGGGACCCTCGCGTTGCCGGCTGGGTCAGCGTGCAACGTCGACTCCCAGGTGGCCCAGAACCTGCTGCACCAGGTGTACGCCTCGTCTGTTTTCGCCGATCTCGACCAGAACCAGCCGCCGTCGATCTTTGAGCGCATCGGTGCGGCGATCAACTGGATCCTCTCGCATCTCTTCGGGCTGCTCGGACAGGGAGGTTCGATCCTCGTCGGGTTGCTCGTTCTCGCCGCCATCGTTGCGTTCGTCATCTACCGGCTGCGCGGCGTCATCGGTGGCCGGCGCGCTGCCTTGACGGAGGAACCCGCCACCGCCGGCGACGACCCGGAGCGCGAGTGGCAGCTCGAACTCGCGGCGGCGCAGCGCGGCGACTATCGCGAGGCGATTCGACGCGTGTTCCGCTCCGCGCTGCTCGATGTCGGCGATCGTCGCGCCCATCTCGATCGCGCCTGGACCACGCGCGAGATGCTCGCCACCCTCTCGGCTGATGCGGACCTGCTCGCGGCGGTCGCGCCCGCTGCCGCGTCGTTCGACAAGGCCTGGTATGGCGGGGCCACAGTCGGTTCCCCGGACTGGGAGATCGCTCGGGTCAGGTGCGAGGCGGTGCGGCGCGTTGCGCGGCACGCCGCGGGGAAGCAGAACGGATGAGCAGACCGCCGCTCTCAGCCATGCTCACGCTGATCGCTGCGCTGGCGATTCTTGCGGTCGTCGCCATCAGCACCGCCATCCCTCCCAACGACCAGCTCAACCCGTCATCGCGATCGGCGGGAAGCCTGGGGACTCTCGCGCTGTACACGTGGTTCTCGGACCTCGGGCTCGACGTGGGAAGGATCAGCACCACCTTTGATGTCAGCGGCAGCGACGTGGTGCTCTGCTACGACCCGACGGTCGCGCTCACCAACACCGACGTCGCATCGCTGATGACGTTCCTGCAGTCCGGTGGCGATCTCGTACTCGTGGTCACACCCGACAGCCTGGCCGCCGCGGCGCCCTTGCTCAACAAGCTCGAGGTCAACCCGTCCGCGTCGATCGGAGCCGGCACTGCGATGGTCGCGCTCCCGTTCGACAGCACCGATCGCGTCCACGCGGTGCCGGTCGGGAACGGATTGACGCTCGCCGACCAGGCGCCGCTGGTTCCGATGCTGGTGGAGCGGAACGGGGTTGTCGCCGGGATGGTGCGAGTCGGCGCCGGTCGCGCTTACGTCCTCGGCGACACCGAGCCGCTCTCCAACGACGGGCTGCGTCACGGCAACTCCTCATTTCTCGCGCTCAGCCTGCTGCAACGCGCTCGCGGTGGCCGGATCAGCTTTGACGAGTATCACCATGGCGAGGGCGCCCAGACCAACGGCGCCGGCGCGATCTTCGACGGCCCGGTCGGACTGGCCGCGCTGTTGATCGCCGGGGTCGTGTTGCTGGCCATCGCGTTGAACGGTCGCCGCCTCGGGAAGCCTGTCCAGGATCGCGGCGAAGCTGCTGTGCCGAGCGCGACGGCGTACGTCACCGCGATGGGACAGCTCTTCGCTCGCAGCCGTCAACGCGGACCGATCGCGGCGCGCTATGCGGATGAGCTGAAGCGACGGATCGGCGCCGCCACCGGCGTGGACTCGCACCTCGACGACGACGCCTTCACTGCCGCCATCTCCGTGACCAACGCACAGTCGGCGCCGGCGCTGGCTTCACTGCTGGCCCATGCTCGCAGGCTGGCATCGGGGCGACCCGAGGAGAGCGAGTTGCTGCGACTCGCCCGCGATGTCGACGCCTGCGAACGCCAGTGGAGCGGTGCTCCAGTTGGCTGATCACGAGCGCGGGCAGGGCACAATGCCTCCCGTGGCAACTCAGACCGACGCCGCCGTTCTGCGCGCGGCCCTGCACGAGACCATGGGTCGTGCCGTCGTCGGTCAGATCCAGGTCATCGACGGGCTGTACATCGCGGTCCTCTGTGGCGGGCACGTTCTCCTGGAAGGAGTGCCCGGAACCGCCAAGACGCTCATGGCTCGAACCCTGGCTGCAGCCCTGGACGCCCGATTCACGCGCATCCAGTTCACCCCCGACCTGCTCCCTTCCGACATCGTCGGGACCAGCGTCTACCGACCAGGCTCTGGCACCTTCGAGTTCCGCGAGGGGCCGATCTTCACCGACACCCTGCTCGCGGACGAGATCAACCGCGCGCCGGCGAAGACTCAGTCGGCATTGCTTGAGGCGATGGAGGAGCGCCAGGTCACGTCCGACGGGGAGAGTCGCGCGCTCGGCGATCGCTTTCTCGTGGTGGCCACCCAGAACCCCGTGGAGTACGAGGGCACGTATCCGCTCCCCGAAGCGCAGCTCGACAGATTCTTCTTCAAGCTCGAGGTGGGCGTTCCCGAACCGGCGACCGAGATCGTGATGCTTCGGCGCGTCGACAGTGGTTTCAACGCCCACGACCTCGTCGCCGCCGGGGTGACCTCGATCATCGACGGCGGTACGCTCGCGAGAGTTCGCGCGGACGTCGCCGCGGTGCGGGTGTCCGATGAGGTGCTCGGCTACATCTCGGCAATCGTCACGGCCACTCGCACGAGTCCGGATCTCTCGCTTGGAGCCAGTCCGCGAGGATCGATCGCGCTGCTCCAGGCGGGCAAGGCGATGGCTGCCATCCAGGGACGCGATTACGTCGTTCCCGACGACATCAAGGACGTCTGCATCCCCGCGCTCCGGCACCGGATGATTCGCCGCCCCGAGGCGGAGATCCAGGGCGTGTCCGAGGTTGCGGCAGTGCAGCGAGCCGTGGGAAGGGTCCCGGTCCCCAGGTGACCGCGGCGCGATGACGTGGCGTGGCGCCGGTCTCCTCCTGGCGCCGGTCGCGATCATGGCCGCCGGTGCGGCCGTGCCCGGTCTGTTCATCGCGGGGCTTGTGCTGCTCGCGGCAAGCGTGATCGCCATCGTGGTCGATTCGCGCCGCGCGGCGGGGAAGTCAGCACTTCGGCTCGACCGCGTGTGCAATGACCTGCTTTCCGTCGGAGTCGCCAACCGCGTGGCGCTCGAGGTCACGGCCCGCTCGGCCGGGGCGGTCGCGATCGTTCACGAGCGCGTCCATCCCAGCCTGCATCCGTCGCGCAGCCGATGGAACGTCCGGCTTCCTGCCAGCCTCGAGTACACCGTCACCCCGGTGGCCCGGGGCGATGTCGTGCTGGGGCCTGCGGTTGTTCGCGTCACCGGCCCGTGGGGAATCGGCTGGCGGCAGACCACCGTCGAGGCGGTTCGCCCGGTGCGAGTGGATCCGAACCTGGCGGCCATCGACGTGTACGAGGCGCTGGCGCGCCGCGGTCAGCTCGCCGAGCTGGGGCTTCGCACCATGCGATTGCGCACCGAAGGTAGCGAATTCGAAAGGGTGCGCGAGGCCTTCCCCGACGATCCGCTTCGCTCCATCAACTGGCGAGCCACGGCGCGGACCGGGCGTCTGATGGCCACCGAGCTGATCCCCGAGCGAGCCCAACCGCTGGTGATCTGCCTCGACCACGGCCGGCTGATGGGCATCGGTGCAGGCGAGCTCACCAAGCTGGACCACGCCATCAACGCTGCCCTCCTCCTCGTCCACGTCGCGCTCCGCAGTGGCGACCGTGCAGGCATGCTCTCGTTCTCCGACACGGTGACCGGGACGCTCCCGCCGCGCGCCGGCACCGCTCAGCTGCGGCGCTTTCTCGACGCCACACGCCCGATCAAGCCCGGCGAGACCGAGGCCGACTACGACGACGCGCTGGGATATTTCAGCAGGTGGCAGACGCGGCGATCGCTCGTGGTCATCTTCACCGACGTGCTCGATCCCGACCAGGGGAAAGCGTTGATCCGCCAGTGCGTGCGCCTGCGCAGGCGCCATCTCCCGTTGGTGGTCACGGTCCGCGACCCAGCGCTCGACCACGCGGCGAATGCCGTGCCGCGCACCGGTGACGACGCGTACGCCCGCGCCGTGGCAGGCGGACTCATCGCGGATCGCGACGACACTCTGCGCCTGCTGCGCAGCTCGGGCGTCGAGACCATCGACGCTGACGCGCGAACGCTGTCACCCCGGCTCGTGAATCGCTATCTCGACCTCAAACGGCGAGCGCGCCTGTGACTCAGGCGGCGCTCGCCGGAGCGGCTCAGCGGCTCGTGCCTGCGAAGTTCCGCCGTGTGGCCGGGTCGAGCAGCATTGCGTACAGGACGATGACCTTGCCGGCGAGGAAAACAATAAGACCAACGGTCCAGAAGCCCGCGCCATGAGTCAAACCGTCAATGACATAGAGAAGGCTCAAGATGTCGAGCACGATGATCAGCCAGCGGGCAACGTTGGACGGACGCCCGACGATGATTCCGAGGAAGAGGTCGATCACACCCGTGATGATGAAATACACAGCAACAGCAAATAGAAATGCAGCAAGCACGTTGAGTACACCGTTTCCGATTTGACCCAGTGCCTGGTCGTATCCAGGAAGCGATGCGATGCGGGCGCGTCCGCCAACCAGGAACAGGACACCGAGCGCAGCGAAGCCGACGCCGATGAGAATTCGCGCGATTGCAAACACGATCATGATGATTTGGGCGATCGTCAGCCAGAAGGTTCGCTTGTGCACCTTGACCACGACCGGCTGCGGCATCGCTTGCGAGACGTACGGCTGAGCCGGCATCTGGCCTGCGTACGCGCCGCCGGGAGAATACGGTCCCTGCGGTGGCCCGGCGGCCGGGGGTCCAGCCGGCGGTCCGACGCCCGGCGGCTGTGGGGGTAGATTCCCTGGTGGCTGAGGCGGCAGTGCTGCCACGGTTGGTCTCCTCCTCGTGATGCCCTCCCGTCCGGGGAGACGGTGGCCGGATTCTAGACTTTGCGGACCACGAATGTGCTCGCTATCTTGTCGTGCCAGCCCTGCTTCCGAGGGTCGAAGGCGACCCAGATGAGACCGATGTACAGCGGCACGGCGCTGATGATGTAACCGACAAACCGGCCGATGGCACGGCCGACGCCGATGTTCCGGCCGGTGGCCGCGTCGACGACATGCAGACCGAGCATTCGCTGACCGAGCGTCCCGCCGAATTGAGACCAGAGAATCACGAAGTAGAGGAGCTCGACCCCCAATGAGATCAATTCGAAGTACGTGATGGAGGAGCTGGGGAAGAGGCCCTGGCACGTGATGGCGAGCGACCCGGACGCGGTGGCGCTGTTCACGCAGTTGACGTAGGTGCTTATCGCCGAGCTTTCAAGAACAAAGAACAGGATCGCGATCGGCACGACGACGATGATCGAGTCGATGATCGTGGCGACGAAGCGGATCCAGAAACCCGCGTACCCGATACCAGGCGCGGGGCCAGGATGCAGGTTTGGGTAGTAGGGCGTCGCCGGGTACATCGGGGCCGCTGCCGGGTACATTGGAGGCGGCGCCGGGGGAGCTTGCCCCCCATCCCATTGACCGGGCGCTTGAGGCGGCGGGAGCGGCGGCCCTCCTGCGGTCATCGCCCGGACACTAGCAGTCTTCCGTGGTTTGTGACCCTTGCAGCCAAAACGTCACCTCACGCGGTTTCGGGCATCGCCTCCATCGCGGCGATGACGGCGCGCGTGATCTGCGTCGGCGTCGACGCACCCGACGTGACTCCAACTCGTCGAACGCCTCGGAACCACGCCGGGTCGAGGTCGGCGGCCGTGTCGACGAGATATGCGGGCCGGTGACCCTTCTCCCGGACCACCTGCACGAGTCGCTGACTGTTGCTGCTGCGTTCGCTGCCGACGACCACCACGCAATCAACGTCATCCGCGGCGAGCACCGCGGCCTCCTGCCGTTCCTGCGTTGCGCGGCATATCTCGTTGTGGACCTCGATGGTGGGAAACCGCTCGACGAGACGCTCGATGATCGCCTGGGTATCCCACATGCTCAGGGTGGTCTGGCATGTGACCGCCAGGGGCCTTGCGTCGGGCAGATCGAGGGTATCGACCTCCGCGATGCTCTCGATCAGCGTGGTGTGCTCCGGTGCGATGCCGAGCACACCGGAGGGCTCGGGATGACCGCGTTTGCCGATGTAGATCACGTGATGCCCGCTGGCCACGAGCTCCCGCACGAGATCGTGTGTCCGGGTGACGTCGCTGCAGGTGGCATCGACGAGGTTGAGCCCACGCGCACGCGCAGCCTCGACGACCGCCGGCGAGATCCCGTGCGCGGTGAAGATGACAGTCCCTTCGGTGACCTGCTCGAGCGCCTTCATGCGGTCGGGTTCGGCAACGAGCGCGACGCCGGATTCCTCGAGCTCGCGGGTCACGTGCTCGTTGTGCACGAGATAGCCGAGCATGGTCACGGGTTCGCTGCCCGCGCGAGCTGCGCCTTCACGTTTTGCGATCCGTATCGCTTCGACAACGCCGTGACAATAGCCACGCGGGGTGATCCGGACGACGTCCATCGACTCCAGTCTACGCGGGGGTTTCCGCAGGACGGTCGAACGCGCGGGCCCGTCGCCCTCGTGGGCTCCGACCCGCGAGCAGCAGCCAGGAGTAGAGGAGCAATCCAACCGACCCCCCGATCGCCAGCTTGGCCCCGCCCGGTAGCGTGCTCGGTGAGACGAATGTCTCGAGGATGCCCGCGATGATGAGCAGGCTGGCAGCGCCGAGTACGAGCATCACGGCGCGCACCGCCACTCGCGCGAGCGCTTCGGTGCGGCGGAGCTGTCCCGGGCGCAGGATGGCGTCACCCAGCATGAGCCCGGTGCCGCCGCTGATCACGATCACGCTGAGCTCGAGAATCCCGTGGGGCACGATCAGTGACCAGAACTGATAGTTGTAGCCGCCCAGCTGGACGGCGGCCGCCACTGTGCCGAGCACCCACCCGTTGGTGACCAGAATGAACGCTGTCGGAATGCCGAGCAGCATCCCCCCCGCGAAGCAGATCAGGGCCACTCGGATGTTGTTCTGAATGATGAAAGCAGCCGCGAACGGTGCGTCCTGCACACCGCTGCCGATCTGGCCGCGCGCCATCTCGTCAAAGAGTGACGGCGGCACCAGCGACGCACGCAGGTCGGGGCGCACGAAAACAGCGACCCACCCGGCAATGAACCCGATCACCATGAGCGCCAGGCTGGCAACGATATAGGGCCACGCCCCCCGAAAGGAACGCGGCAGCGCGGTCGCGAAAAACGGCCCCACCGCTCCCAACCGCCATGGCCTCCCCCGGTAGAGCAGTGGATGTGCTCGCGCGCATAGCGCGTTGAGGTATTCCGTGATCGGCGCATCGGGGTGATCTCGACGAGCGATCGCCAGATCGCTCGATGTCTGGCGGAGCAGGAGCCCGAAGCGCTCGATGTCGCTGGCCGGCTGGTTGCGGAGCCGGCCGCGCTTCGCGGCCTTGATCACTGCCTCGAGCGCTGCCCAGCGCGTCTGTCGCTCGGCGATGAAGGCGTCGAGGCTCACGGATGGCGCTGGTCGAGCTGCAGGTACACGCGCTCGATGAAGAGCTCCGGCGGCCACAGGCGCTCCGGCGCACCGGGTGGAAGCCCGAGGCGGTCGAAGAGGCGCCGCGAGATGTCGGCGGCGAGCTCAGCTCTGAGCTTCTGGCTGAGCCCCGGACGAGAGAGGAACACTCGAAGCGCGTCGCGTTCGAAACCACCGATGCGGTCGATTCCGTCAATCGGGGGACCGGCGTCGGGGGTTCGAAGAATGATCGGTGGCGGTGCGACCGCCGCCGCGAGAGTGACCATCGCCCGGTCGCGGACGACGATCGTGCCTGCGCCGAGGTCCCCGAGGCGGCGTGTCTGCGGCTGAAAGAACATCACGACAATGCCGATGAGCACGACGACGACGTCAACGATGCGGATGACATTGCGAACTGCGAGCGCACCGAAGTCGGCAGCGGAGCCGTCGACCCGGATGACGCGCAAGCCCATGGCGCTCTTGCCCGGAGTCTTGCCCCCTGTCACCGCCTCCGCCACGAAGAAGTATCCAAAGTACACGAATCCTGCGAAGAACCCCGCGCCGGCGCCCGCGAAGCCGGCGCCTTCGGAGCTGGTGACGAACACGCTGGCGAGGGCTCCGTAGAGGAGGATCGCAACCAGGGTGAGTGGGAGCGCGATCAGGTTGTCCAGAATCTGCGCCACGAGACGGCTCCCCAGGCCCGCGACGCCGTATCCCAACGTGACGTTGTCGGACGTCTTGACGCTGATTGTGTCGAGCTGGCTCGAATCCACCGAATCATCGTCGCACGCTCAACGGCGCCCGCCACCGCCGTCGCGAGACGGTGACCGCGGTTCCGTCAGTCGATGACGGCGACTGTCTGACCCTCCTGCACGACCTCACCCTCGGTGACCAGGATCTGCTTGACGGTACCCGAGGTCGGAGCCGTGATCGGGATCTCCATCTTCATCAACTCGAGGATCATCAGCGTGTCGTCCTCCTCGACCGCCTGACCAACCTCGACGACGATCTTCCAGAGATTGCCGACCAGTTCGGCCTTGACCTCGGTCACCGTGCCCTCCTCATACCGGTGGCACGCGCTACGTCAGGCAGCGACGCCGATGATCCTGCCGTCGACCCAGCCCGTCCAACCGTTGGAGCAGATCACGCGCGCCCATGCGCCGCGAACTTCAGCCACCTGAATCGGCAGGCCGGGCGCGAGGTTGGCGACCACGGGACCCGAAGGATCCGGGGCGCCCCAAGCGCGCATTCCCTGCGGAGGCACGGAGTGACTCGGGCTCCATCCGCCGGCAGGCGCGGGCTGAGGCACCGGCTGCGCCTGCACGGGTTGCGCCTGGTATGGCTGGACCGGCTGAGGCGTGTAGGTCTGCTGCACCGGCTGTGCCTGCAACGGTTGGGGCGTGAAGCTGGGTGTTGGCAGCGGCTGAGCGACCGGGATCCCGGCGGGCATGGAGCTCGGCTGCGGAATCGAAGGTTGCTGGAAGGTGGAATCTGTGAAGGAGGGCTCGGGCGTCACCGGAGTGTCCACAACCGACGTCGAGTCAGGCTCGGAATCCGCGTCAACGGCATCGCTCGCGACCGTCGCGGCCTCGGCGTCAACCGCGGATGCTGTCTCGACGCCACCGATGGCATCGAGCAGGGTGCTGGTGCGCGCCAGCTCCGCGACCGCCTGGACGAAGGTGTGCTTGCTCAACCCGTCGAGGTACACGTACGTCTGGGCAACCACAGTGGTGTCCAGACCGGAGCGCTCGGCTGCGGCGGTGACCGAACCGGGGCGCGATGCGATGAGCCGGTTGGCTGCGTCGACGTTGTCGCCGCTGAGGGTCACGCTCCGCCGGATGGTGACGCGATCGGCGCCCGCCGACTTGACCACGACGAGGTCGACCGGAGCGGAGCTGAGCGTTCCTGCCTTGAGCCCGAACGCGAAGTCCGTGCCAGGCTCGAAGCGGTCGGAGGCAATCTCCAGGTCGTCATCCGACGAGCACCAGCCGGTGATGCTCTGCTTGACCTCATCAGGTGTCATGGTTTGATCTCCTCTCCGCGTCCTCGTGGGCTGCGGCGACTATACGGTGTTCACGATGCGCGGGCCGGGCGGGCTGCGGACTCGCCCATCGCGAGCAAGCCGTCCAGCACGTCACCGATTTTATTGAGAGCAAGCGAGAGGTGGCCCTCCTCGGGGAGGAGGTGCTGCTGCGCTCCGGGGATGTGCGCTGCAAGCCACGCTCCGTGCGCCATCGGCACCATCCGGTCCTCGCCTCCCTGCCAGACGGCGACGGGGGTCTGGATGGACGAGAGAGAGAACCCCCAGGGGTTCACGAACGCCATGTCGTCATCTCGCCACCCGGCGATGCCGGTCGAGATGGCTCCGCGGAGACTCGCGGTCATGAACTCGGCGTACCCGCCCGTCAGAGCGGCCTTGTCGACGTCGCTGACCAGGCCCCCAAACGAGGCGGCCACATCGGCGGGTTCGACGTCCTGGAGCCCGGCTGCTTCTCGATAGAGGTATGCCTCCAAAGGTTCGCGACCCTGCATGGTTGCGCCGAACTCCTCGAGATTCTCCGGTCCCATCCCGGCGAACCAGTCGAGCCCGTCGGCGGGCCAGGGCGCCACGCCGGCGAGTGTCGCCGTCGCAATCACGCGGTCCGGCAGCAGCGCCGCGCAGGCCAGCGCATGCGGCCCACCACCCGACTGGCCTGCGCAGAAGAAGGCTCCGATGTTCAACGAGTTGAGGATGGCCTGCACGTCGGTGGCTACATCGCTCACCGCGCGGCCCGCCATGGGCGACGAGCGGGCGTAGCCAGGCCGGGAGAAGGTCACGAGGCGCAGATCGCGCTCGGCGAGGGCCGCGACCAGGGGTGGATAGGCGCCTGCAGCCGAAGGCGTCCCGCTGTGAAAGAGGAAGCAACGGCCGTCTTCGGGTCCCGCGGAAACCACCTGCAACTGCCGGCCGTCCGGCGCCTGGACCATCTGCGTACGAGCTTCGGAACTCACCGTCTCATGGTACCGAGCCGCCCGCGAACGTGACCAGGCACGACGCGTTTCAGGGTTCGAGGTCGTATGCGGTGGCATGCGAAGGCTGATAGAGCCCGACCTCGCCGCCACCGGGAATACGCATGCGGATGAGGCGTCCGAACCGTGCCTCGGTGATCGGTGCGGAGAACTCCGCGCCCTTCGCGGTCAGCTCGGCAACGGTCCGATCGATGTCCTCGCACATCAGGAAGAGCTCGTGATAGCCGCCGGGCGATCCCTCGCCGGAGGGGTGGATGCCGAGCTCGGCCGGAGGAAGCTTGAAGATGAGCCAGCCACCATGGATGTCGACGTTCGGCATCTCGAGCACATCACGAAAGAACGCCCTGGCCCGGTCCGGGTCGTCGGCATACAGGATGGCGTGGGCGGCGGTGATCACTGTCGGTCACGCCCTGACGCGATCGAGCGCGCGATCCGCAGGACGAAGACGTCCTTCTCATGCATCGCTGCCAGTGTGACGGGCTGACAACGCGTGAGGCATCCGCGATCTCAGCCGATAGGCTGCCGGAGGTGAGCGGATCTCTCAGGCCTGCCCGGCTGATCGTCGCGATCGCGGCGGCTGTGCTGCTCGCCTACGCGGTCATCTGGACCCAGGTCGGCAGCTTCGACATAGGCCGGAGCGATTTCACCGCGTTCTATGTCGGTGGGACGCTGCTCCGCCAGGGGCATACCGGCGATCTCTACAGCCAGGCGGTGCAGCAGCCACTGCACAGCGCGCTGATCGCCCCCGATCCCGAGGCGAATCTTCCGTTCGTCAACACCCCGGTGGCGGCCGCACTCGTGGTACCCGTGACGTTCCTGCCCCTCGACGCCGCGTACCGGCTCTGGTCCCTCCTCGAGCTCGCCGTCCTGGTGCTCGCCGTCGTGCTGGCGATCCGGAGCGTCGAATGGCCGGACGGGACCGCCCGTGTCTGGAAGGTGGCGGCGGGAGCGGCTGCACTGGCCGGAGTGGGAACCCTGACGATGTTCGTCCAGGCGCAGTGGACGCCACTGCTCGCTCTTGGCCTGGTCCTGGCCTACCGCTGGTGGAAGAGCGGCCACCACGCAGTCGGGGCAGCGGTGCTCGTGGTGTCGGCCGGGATCGCCAAACCGCACTTGGCGCTCGGACTGCTGGCGTTCCTCGCCGGTTGGCGCGATCGCAGGCTGATCGTCGGTGCGCTGGCCGGCGCGGCGGGCCTTGCCGTCGCCTCGCTCGCGCTCGTCGGACCGGCCGGCATGGCGGGATTCGTCGGCATCCTCGCGTCGTCGACAACGCGGTGGGAGCTCGCGACCATGGTGAGCTTCATCGGGGTGGTCGGATCGCTGTTCGGAAGCGGCCTTGCGGCGCACGCGATCGGCCTCGTGGCCTCGCTCCTGGCGTGCGCCGCCGCGGTGTGGCTCGGCACGACCGTCCGTCGCGATCCCAGCCGTCTGGAATCGGCGCTCGCCGGCGCCGTCGTGCTCTCGCTGGTCGCGTCACCCCACGCTTACCCGGACGACCTGGTGATGCTCGCCCCCGCCCTGGTGATCGGCGTTGCGGTCGCGGCGCGACGAATGCGATCCGAAGGTGCGAGCTTGACGCTGACGTCACCGCTTGCCCTGGTGTTCGGATGCTGGGCGCTGATCACGGTGGCCGCCTGCGCGGACCTCGTCGACTCCGCGGTCTTTCCGCCCGGCCAGCTGGCCGGATGGGCACTTTTGGCTGCGGCGGTGCTCGCCTGCATCACGACGGGACGCAGCCGTGTCGTGCAGAGGCTCCCAGCCTGCGCGTCAGGGGCGTCGGAAGGGCCCAAACTCGTGGCGAGCCGGTAATTCTCTCTATTGTTCGCAGCGGCGCGCGCTCCGAAGAGTACGCGCCCCGGATCAAACCAGCGAGTCACCAGGAGCCCGTCGCAACCGCGTAGGTGGGAAGACCGATGCAATTCGAACACGACGTCGTCGTCGTCGGCGGCTGCGGCCACGTGGGCCTGCCACTTGGTCTTGCCTTCGCGGAAACCGGCCTCGACGTCGTCCTGTATGACACCAATGCGGTCGTCGTCGATGTCGTCAACGGTGGATCGATGCCCTTCGCCGAAGTGGGAGCGCCTGAGGCGCTCACGCGCGTGATCGCCGCCGGCCGCTTGCACGCAACCACCGACGCTGCCGCGGTCGACCGCGGCGAACACATCGTCGTCGTGGTGGGAACGCCGGTCGACCAGTATCTGAGCCCGGATGTCGAGGCCGTCGCTCGGGTGATCACGCCACTGATGGACCACCTCGTCGACGGTCAGCTCGTCGTGCTGCGCAGCACCGTCTATCCCGGCGTGACCAGGCGCGTTGCGCGGTTGATCGCCAAGCTCGGGCGCGACATCGACGTCAGCTTCTGCCCGGAGCGCATCGCGGAGGGCCACGCTCTGGTGGAGTTGCGCACGCTGCCCCAGATCGTCTCCGGAACCACTCCCCGGGCAATCGCGCGCGCCGACGCACTCTTCCGGCGGCTCACTCCCGAGATCCTCGAACTGGAACCGGAGGAGGCAGAGCTTGCCAAGCTGTTCACAAACAGCTGGCGATACCTCAAGTTCGCCGTGGCCAACCAGCTGTACATGATTGCGAATGACAACGGCCTCGACTACGAACGGATCCGCGGCGCCGTGACCTACCACTACCCGCGCGCTGCCGACCTGCCCGGGGCGGGACTGACGGCTGGGCCGTGCCTGCTGAAGGACACCATGCAGATCACCGCGTTTGCGGAGAACCGTTTCACGCTGGGTCACGCCGCGGTGATGATCAATGAGGGCATCCCGCTCTACGTTCTGGGGAGGCTGGAACAGCGGTTCGACCTCACGACCCTGACGGTCGGCGTCCTGGGCATGGCGTTCAAAGCCGAGTCCGATGACCCCCGATCCAGCCTGAGCTACAAGATGAAGCGCGTCCTCACGGGCAAGGCTGCGCGCGTGCTCTGCACCGACCCGTACGTGGTGGGTGACCCGGACATCGTGCCCTTCGACATCGTTGTCGACGAGTTGGATCTGCTCATCATCGCCGCGCCGCACAAGCAGTATGTCGAGCTGCGGACCGCGAAACCGGTCGTCGACATCACCAATCTGCTCGGCAACGGGGTCAGGGTGTGAACCCGCGCGTGAGCGTCGTCATTCCCGCGTACAACGAAGGTGACGCGGTGGTGGCCTTCCTCGACCGGATCTTCGAGGCGATCACGTTGCCGGCTGAAGTCCTCGTGGTGTACGACACCAGCGAGGACACGACGGTCCCGTTTCTCGAGACGTACGCACGACGCGAACCACGACTGAGACCAGTCCTGAACACGCTTGGACGCGGCCCGGCGAACGCGATTCGCTTCGGCATCGGCCAGGCGACCGCTGACGTGGTGGTTGTGACCATGGCGGATGGCAGCGATGATCCGATGCAGATCGATCAACTCACCCGGCTCGTCGAGCGTGGGGTCGTGGTGGCGTGTGCGTCGCGGTACATGCGTGGCGGTCAGCAGGTCGGCGGTCCGTGGGTCAAAGGCCGCGTCTCCCGCCTGGCCGGAGTCTCATTGCAACTGATCGCGCATGTCGGCACCCACGATGCGACCAACTCTTTCAAGGCATATTCGCGCGCGTTTGTCGAGCGTGTCGGCATCGATTCGGATGCCGGCTTCGAGCTGGGCATCGAGCTGGTTGCCAAGGCGCGCCGCCTCGGTCTCCCGGTGGCCGAGCTGCCCACCATCTGGCTCGACCGCGCCAACGGCACCTCGAACTTCAAGGTGAAGGCGTGGATACCGCGCTACCTGCATTGGTATCTCTATGCACTCGGCATCAGCAGACGTGACGGTTCGGACGACGATCACCGGCCGGCGACCGGATCGTGACCCGAGTCCTTGTCACCGGCTCGGCCGGCTTCATCGGCGGGTACGTGGTCGAGGAGTTGCTCAGTCGCGGTTATGAGGTCGTGGGCGTCGACAACGAGTCGAAGTACGGCCCCGTCCTCCGGTCGTTCGATGATCATCCTGCGTACAGGCTCATTCGCGGGGATGCGCGCGACTCGGCCCTAATGAGCGATGCCCTCGTGGGCTGCGACCACCTGATCGCCGGCGCTGCGATGATCGGTGGGATCTCGTATTTCCACACGTATGCCTACGACCTGCTGGCGACCAACGAGCGCATCCTCGCGGCGACCTGCGATGCCGCCATTCGCGCGCACCAGGGCGGCACGCTGAGCAAGGTCACCTACCTCAGCTCCTCGATGGTGTTCGAGTCGGCCACCTCGTGGCCTTCAGCGGAGGGCCAGGAGCTCGAGATTCCGCCTCCCGGGTCGTCGTATGGTTTTCAGAAGCTCGCCGTCGAGTACTTCGCCCGGGCCGCGCACAGTCAGCATGGGCTGCCGTACACCATCGTCCGGCCATTCAATTGTGTCGGCGTCGGCGAGGGCCGCGCGCTCGGGGACGTCGAGATTCTCAGCGGCAACGTCAAGCTGGCGATGAGCCACGTCGTGCCCGACCTGGTCCAGAAGGTGCTCAAGGGGCAGGATCCCCTGCACATCCTCGGCGATGGCTCGCAGATACGGCACTACACATTTGCGGGCGACCTCGCGAGAGGCATCGTGACCGCGATGGAGAGTACCGCCGCGCTCAATGACGACTTCAACCTCTCAACCGTCGAGTCGACGACGGTGCTGACGCTTGCAGAGAAGATCTGGCACCGGATCAGGGGCGACGACGTGCCGTTCCGGTACGTCAGCGACACCCCGTTCGCGCATGACGTTCAGCGCCGGATTCCCTCGGTGGACAAGGCACAGCGTGTGCTCGGGTTCGAGGCAACGACCACGCTGGATCAGATGCTTGACCACGTCATCCCGTGGATCGGGCAGGCGATCACCGCCGGAGCCATCTGAGGGTGAGCGCGGCGGTCGTCGGATTCGGACTCGGGTTCTTCGTGGCGCTCCAGCTCGGCCCGATGTCGCTCTTCCTGATCAGGTCGACCCTTCGCGGTGGTTGGAGGGTCGGAATCGCGATTGGCGCGGGAATCGCCACGGTGGACGCCCTCTACGCCGCTGCCGGCGCGGGCGGCGCGACGCCGCTGTTGACCCTGCATCCCCTCCGCCTCGTGCTCGGTCTCGTGGGCGCAGCCGTCCTGATGGCGCTCGGAGTCCGGACGCTGTACGGCGCGCTCCGGGTGAGGATCGGCGGCGAGGCACCCTTCGAGGTCGCGACGCCTCGGCGCGCGTTTCTCACGGCTCTTGGCGGGACCGCTTCCAACCCTTCCACCATCGTCTCGTGGGGCGCGATCTTCGCCGCTGCAACCACTGCCGGGCTCGTCCACACGACCGGGGCCGCGATTCTCCTGGTGTGCGGTGCCGGCATCGGCAGTCTGACGTGGGTCAGCGTGCTTGCAACGGGGGTTGCCCTGGCCGGTGGGTCCATCGGCACGCGCGCGATCCGCGTCACCGATGGCGTCGCCGGCGCCGGATTGATCGGATTCGGGGGGGTGCTCGCTTACCACACGCTGGCCGATCCCGCGAGGAGCTGATCCCGGGCTGCGCCGCCGCCGCCATGCAGCCTCCGACTGCCGGGTTCGGTCGCGAGTGGGTGACGGCACCAGAGCGCCGGATACGCCCGGGGTACAACGACGTCCATGCCGTCGCCACGCTTCGCGGTCCGGTCCTTGCTCGCGCCTCCGACGGATGGTGCTGGGGGGCGCATCGCGATCGCCGGCATCGCCGGAATCCTGCTCACCGCGCCGCTTTCAATGCAGCAGGCTGTCGCGCCGTATCCGGTGCTCAGCTGGCTGCTCACCGGCTGCGGGGCTGTGCTTGCGGTCGCCAGCCTCCGCGCGTCGTGGTCGCCCCGCGCAGCCGTGACGCGTGGCGCGCTCGGCCTCCTGGTCGTCTTCTGCGCGGTATCCGGGGTGCTCGGCATCTCGCAGACGGTATCGAGCCTCCGGCAATCAGACCAGCAACTGGTCTGCCGCGACGACGTGGCTCCAGACACGGTCGTCGGCGGACAGGAGGTGCTCAGCGGCGCTGACCCGTACACGTCGTTCAACCTGCTCACCGCGGAGCGCGCTCTCGGGTGTCCGAGCTACTCGGTAACCCCCCTGCATTCCGGCATCTTCGCCTCCTTCACCTCGCTCCCGACGGCAGCGCAGATCGACCGCGCCGCGGAGGCGACCCTGCAGGGAAGCAGCACCGGCGGTTTGCTCGTCGGCTTCAACTACCCGGCCGGGACGGCACTGCTCGGTGTCCTGGGTCCGCATGCGCTGGTGTTCATCTCGCCTCTGGTGCTGCTGCTCGCGGGGCTTGTCGTCGTGCGGCGGGCGCCGCCGCCCATGCGCCGTCCAATGATTCTCGCGCTCGGCGCGCAGGCGGGCTTGCTCGGCATCATCGGCGCAGCGCAAGCCGACGCCGTGGTAGCAGCGCTTCTCGTGATCGCGATCAGCAGCCGGCTCGGATGGGCGATGGGCATTGCACTGGGTGTGGCGTGCGCAATCAAGCAGACCGCGTGGTTCGTTGCCCCCGCGCTCCTCATCCTGGCATTGCGCGGGGGCAGGACTCGCGATCTCAGGTATCCGGCAGGCGCATTGCTCGGCTTCGCGGCGCTGAACGTTCCGTTCATCGCGGCCGGTCCTTCGGCGTGGATCACCGGCATCCTTCGCCCGCAACTGCAACCGGTGTTCCCGTTCGGTTTCGGACCCGGTGCGTTCGTACCGGCGGGGAGCAGCGCTGCCCTCGTCTTCTCGGTTCTGATGATCCTGGCCGTCATGGCGGGATGCGTCTGGTGCGCCGTCGCTCCCCGGCGATGGGCACCCGCGGGGATCATCGTTTCCAGCCTCGGACTGTGGGTCGGTCCGCGCAGCCTCGGCAACTATGTCGCGCTGCTCGGCGTGATCGCCGTCTGCGCTGTTGCCGGCTCGGCAGTCACACGGTCGGCACCCGTCCGAGCATCGCTTCGAGCAGGGCTGCAGTGGTTTCGTGTGGTAGCCCCGGCAGGAATCGAACCTGCGCACAAGGTTTAGGAAACCTCTGCTCTATCCACTGAGCTACGGGGCCTCAAGAGGTTTTCCGAACTCAAGGCGACTGTGTCCCGCCATTTGTACCACCATCAGACAGCAGTGCTCAGGACGGGTGGACGGGGTGCGGAGACCGGCAGCCGGTCGCGCACGCCATGATTGTGTCGAGATGTTGCGTCGCCGTCATCGCGCGCCAGCCGGCAGCGCGCAGAGTGGAAGCTCGTGAGCGAGATTGAGGTTTCCCCGCCTGACAGCTCCCCAATGGTTCATTCGACGGCGGATATCGAGCGTGGGGTCACGATCGGGTTGCGCACTCGGATTTGGGCTCGATCACACCTCCGCAGAGGCGCCTCCGTCGGAGATGATTGCGTCATTGGCGAGAACGTCCTCATCGATCTCGATGTGCAGATCGGCAGCCGTTGCAAGATTCAGAGCAATGCCCTTCTCTACCACGGCACGGTGCTCGAGGACGAGGTATTCGTCGGACCGGCCGCATGCTTCACCAATGATCGCTATCCTCGCGCGGCAACCCCGGACGGGCAACTCAAGGACGATTCGGACTGGGTGGTCTCAGGGGTGATGGTCGAGCGTGGAGCCGCCATTGGCGCGCATGCGGTGGTGGTTGGTGGGGTCCGCCTCGGTGCATGGTCGATGGTCGGCTCCGGGGCGGTGGTGACACGCAGCGTGCCTGCTCATGCAATCGTCGTGGGCAACCCGGCTCGACGCATCGGATGGGCGTGTCGGTGCGGTCACCCCCTTGACGCAGCGCTCGTGTGCGCCACCTGTGGTACCCGCCACGCCCTGGTCGGCGACACCGTAACGGTCGTTGTAACTTGACGAGGTGACCGCATTGGCCCCTCATGACCGTTTCGCGCTCAGTTTCGACCTCGAGGCGCGCGACTGGCTGAGCAGGCATCAAAAGGCGTCGCGCCTGTACATCGCATTCATGTCGTCACGAGCGTGCTGTTCCGGCGCTCAAGTATGTGATGTCCGCGTGCGCGTCGAGGCCACAACGTCGCAACCCGCAATTCGGAGCGCTTCCTGGATCACGCTGGGGTCGGTGCACGGATATGAGGTGATGCTGGATTCGCGTCTCGCGGATCGTATGCCCAGCCAGATTCGGTTTACCAAGCGGGGAGTCGGTCCCTTCCAGCGTCTCGATCTCGACTTCAGCGGTGAGCAGTGGGCCGACATGCTCTACCCGGTCGCGCGCTGACGCGCGATATCGCGGGAATAAGACCGTCGGGAAGGGGAGATTCGAACTCCCGACCTCACGGTCCCGAACCGTGCACTCTAACCTGGCTGAGCTACTTCCCGGTGCCCGGCCCGGATGATACCACCCGCCTCAACGAGCCCTGGAAACGCGCCGACATCGTCGCCGCGGGAATCGCATACTGAAGCCATCGCGCGGTGCCGCCGCGCCAGGAGTCCAGGCATATGGGTCGCATCACCATCGACATGACCATCAATGCTCCCGTGACCACAGTGTTCGCATATGTCGACGACTATCGCAACACCACCAGATACATGAAGGACCTGGTCAAGTGGCAACCAACAGGCAAGGTCACTCACGGAAAGGGCGCGCGGTTCGATGTCGGCATGAAGGCAGGCCCGACCACGCTCAGCTCTGTCGTCGACATCACCACGTGGACCGAGAACAAGGCGATCGGGTGGCGGTCCAATGAAGGTTTCAAACAGATCGGGACATGGGCGTTCGCGCCCAAGGGTGAGAAGACGCAGGTGACGTTCGACATGGAGTACGAGTTCGGCGGCGGGATCGCCGGCAAGTTGCTGGGCCGCGCGGCCGAACCCATCGTGCGGGGCAATCTGCAGCGATCCGTCGAGACGCTGAAGTTGCACACGGAGAAGCTCGCCGGACCACGTTCAACGGGGAAAGCGGCACCGAAGGCCACCACAAAACCTGCAACAAAGGCTGCGACGCGGGCCGCCGGAAGCACCACAAAATCTGCAACAAAGCCAGGCACACAGCCAAGATCGAGGGCGAAGAAGCCGTCAAGAAACGCTTAGAATGAGTTCGTTCCCGGCGCAGCCGCCCGGGCGAGGAGCGAGAACATGACGAGCGACAAGACTGCAGCCAACGGACACGAGCCGCATACCGGCGGCGTGCGGGTGAAGCGCGGCCTTGCCGAGATGCTGAAAGGCGGCGTCATCATGGACGTCGTCACAGCCGAGCAGGCCAGGATCGCCGAGGATGCAGGCGCTGTCGCGGTCATGGCGCTCGAGCGCGTCCCGTCCGACATCCGTCGCGACGGCGGCGTGGCGCGGATGAGCGACGTCACCCTCATCAAGGAAATCATCGCGGCGGTGACGATTCCGGTGATGGCGAAGGCGCGCATCGGACACTTCGTCGAGGCGCAGGTGCTGCAATCCCTCGGAGTCGATTACATCGACAAGTCCGAGGTGTTGACTCCGGCTGACGAGGAGCACCACATCGACAAGTGGCAGTTCGACGTACCGTTCGTCTGCGGAGCGCGGGATCTCGGCGAGGCGCTGCGGCGCATCGGCGAAGGCGCGGCGATGATCCGCACCAAGGGCGAGGCTGGGACCGGCAACGTGGTCGAGGCGGTGCGCCACATGCGCGCAGTGCAGGGTGGCATCCGCCGCATCGCCTCGATGCGTCCCGAGGAGTTGATGGCCGAGGCCAAGCACCTCGGCGCACCCTTCGACCTCGTCCAGGAGATTCATCGCACCGGGAAGCTCCCGGTTGTGAATTTCTCGGCCGGCGGGATCGCCACTCCGGCTGATGCGGCGCTGATGATGCAGCTCGGATGCGACGGCAACTTCGTCGGCAGCGGCATCTTCAAGAGCACCGATCCCCCAGCCTATGCGAAGGCAATCGTCGCCGCGACGACGTACTTCGACAAACCCGAGGTCATTGCCGAGGTGAGCGCCGGCCTGGGCAAGGCGATGCCTGGGCTCGACGTGGCATCGATGCCGGCCGGCGAGCTGCTCGCAAGCCGGGGCTGGTAGGGCTCCGCGGTCTGCCCGGCGGCGTACACTAAAGCCGTGCGAATGACGCGAAGCCTGCCCCGCCAGGGACGGAGCGCGAGCGTCCGCTGAGAGGGAGTTGACCATCCTTCGGGTAGGCGTCCTCGCCCTGCAGGGCGACGTCCGGGAACACCTGACGGCACTTCGTGGCTGTGGCGCGGAGGCTTCCACCGTGCGGACGCCAGCTGAGCTGGATGCTGTCGATGCGCTCGTGCTTCCGGGTGGCGAGTCGACGACGATGAGCCGGCTGCTCCAGGTGTTCGACCTCGAGATGCCGCTCCGCGAGCGCCTGGCCGCCGGAATGCCCACGCTATCGACGTGCGCCGGGCTGATCCTGATGAGCCGCGACGTGCTCGACGGCCGGCCCGATCAGATCGCACTTGGGGTGCTTGATCTCGGCGTCAGGCGCAATGGGTATGGACGGCAGGTCAACTCGTTCGAGGCCGACCTTCCGGTTGCGCCGCTGGGCGTCGCTCCGTTTCACGCAGTCTTCATCCGAGCGCCCTTGATCGTGCGCACCGGCCCGGAGGCGGAGGTTGTTGCCACCTTCGGCGACAACGCCGTTGCGGTCGTGCAGGGACCCCATATCGGTCTCTGCTTCCACCCCGAGATGACCGACGACTCCCGGCTGCATCAGCTGTTCCTGGAGCGCGCGGCCGCTGCGCTGGAGGTCAACGCCGCGTGATCATCCGCTCGGCATCCTTTCGCGACCTCGCACGGATCGAGCAGCTGTACCGGGAAGCCACTGAGGACGAGCGCCACGGGGCGCAGATGACCCCTGACAGTCCAGTGCCTCAGGCGACGCTGATGCGCCTGTGGCAGGCGGTCACGAAATCGCTCTCCTCGTTGGTTCCGATCACCGATGTTTCGGAGGAGATGCTCGTCGCCGAGGATGCGAAGGAGGGGGTTGTCGGTTTCGTGCAGGTGCAGTCGCTGTCGGTGCGACCGCGCTCGTGGCAGATCCTCAACCTGTGCACGTCGACGACAGCGCACGGCCACTTCGCGCGGGCCGAGCTGCTCGACGGAGTGCGCAACCGAGGTCTCGAGCACGGTGTGCAGCGCGTCCACGTGCGTCTGCCCCTCGACCATCCACTGCTCCCCGTCTTTCTCGAGCACGGATTCACGCAGTTCGCCACCGAGCAGATCCTCTATCGCGACCAGGCGGCGGCCGACCCCGAACCAGCGGTGAAGTCGGTCCTGATCCGTCCTGCACGGCGAGATGACATCGCTGCGATCTACCTGCTCTACCTGCGCACCACGCCTTCGCAGGTCGCCGCCGTCGAGGGGCCGTCGCTCAAGACGTGGCAAGCGGGATACGCGCAGGGCCTCATCGCCGCCCTCGGTCGCGACAGCGTGCGCCACCTGGTCGTCGAACGTCCCGGCATCGTTGCGTGGGCGGCGATCAGGCAGCCGACAGCGGCACAGCCGGCGGGTCTCAGCATGATGTGTGAGGGCCATGATCCCGCGTTGCGTGACGCAATCATCGACGCGGTGCTCGCAGAGCTGCCGTCAGGACCCGCTTCCTGCGTGCTCCGCCACTATGACTCCGAGCTCATCCGTGCGCTGCAGCAACGCGGATTCGCGGTGTACGGCACGCAGCTGCTGCTGATCAGTGAGCTTGGTGAAAAGGTGCGCATCAACGCGCCGACGCGGCGCAAGAAGCCGGTCCTCGTGCACGCCGGGATCGCCCGCAGCGTTCCGTCACCAAGCCCGTCGGTTCCACTCCGCGTCTTGTCAACGACCACACCGAGGAGACAGAGATCGTCGCTCAGATGATGCCCTACGGATCCTCGTGGGAAGAGGAGCTCAACCTGCTGTTCGCAGCGCTCCCGCCCCGCATCGCCGCCGCCGCGCAACGTCTCTCGCAGGGACGGGGCGACCTCCTCGAGGTGGTGCTCGACCTCGGCCGTGAGCCCGAGGCGAGGTTCACCGACGGTGAGGCGATCCTCAACTCCGCCAACGTCGGCAACGCCGAGATCGACTACGTGACCGAGCACGTCGGCCTCTTCGGTGATGACAACCGGGCGGGCATCGAGCGCACGTTGCACCGGATCAGCGCGATTCGCAACCGCAAGGGGAACATCGTGGGACTGACCTGCCGGGTGGGCCGCGCGGTCACCGGAACCATTGACATCATCAAGGACATGGTCATCAGCGGCCAGTCGATCCTGCTGCTCGGACCTCCGGGTATCGGCAAGACGACGATGCTGCGCGAATGCGCGCGCGTGCTCAGTGACGAGTGCGGCAAGCGCGTGGTCATCGTCGACACGTCGAACGAGATCGCCGGCGATGGGGACATCCCGCACCCGGGCATCGGGCGTTCGCGCCGGATGCAGGTTCGGACACCGGCGCTCCAGCACGCGGTGATGATCGAGGCGGTCGAGAACCACATGCCGCAATGCATCGTCATCGACGAGATCGGCACCGAGCTCGAGGCGGTCGCGGCCCGGACGATCGCCGAGCGTGGCGTGCAACTGGTAGGTACGGCCCACGGGTCCAACATCGATTCCCTGCTCGTGAACCCGACGCTCAACGATCTCCTTGGCGGGATCCAGACGGTGACGCTGTCGGACGAAGAGGCGCGCCGCCGCGGCACGCAGAAGTCGGTGCTCGAGCGCAAGTCTCCGCCGACGTTCGACGTGCTCATCGAGATCCAGGAGCGCGACCGGGTGGTCGTGCACGCGCCGCTCGCGGAGACGGTCGACGAGGCGCTGCGCGGCCGGGTTCGCCCTCCGCAATTGCGAACCCGCGACGACACCGGCGCAATCGTCAGCCGGGTCGACACGAGCGCGGCAGCGACGCGTCCATCGCCGTTCGAGCCGGCACCCTTCCCAGGCGGCGGACGTGGTGGGAGGCGCACTCGCGAGCGACGGCGGCGCTTCGATGTCGACGAGTACATCGCCGGGCAGCAGCGCCGCGAACGGGAGTGGGAGCCACCCGCTCCGTCGGTTCGACCGGGTCCGCCGCTCTCGATCTTTCCCTACGGGGTCTCGCGCAGTTATCTCGAGCAGTCACTTCGGGAGATGCGTCTGCCCGTTCGCATCCAGCATCACGTCGACGATGCCGACCTCGTGCTGACCTTGAAGAACTACTACCGCCGCCACGATTCGCCGGTACGCGCCGCGGAGTCCTCGGGCATCCCGATCCATGTGCTCCGCAGCAACACGGTTGCGCAGATTAAGGGTGCGCTCGCTCGTGTGTACGGCGTTGATGCTCCTGTGGAGACCGACACCGCCGATGACACCGAGCCGGCGATGCAGGATGTGCTCGAGGGGATCGAGCAGATGCAACGAACCGGTAACGACGTCGAGCTCACCCCGCAGAATGCGTACGTGCGCAGGCTCCAGCACCAGCTCGTGGAACAGCACGCGCTCACGGCACGCAGCACCGGTGACGAACCCAACCGAAAACTCGTCATACTTCGACCTTCGGAATGAGCCGTTCGGGCAAGGGGCCCGACGGCGGGGGAGTAGTGATCCGTATGAGCGCATGGCGCGGTTTTTTCATCTCGTTCGAAGGACTTGATGGTGCGGGGAAGAGCACTCAGGTAGCAGCCCTTGCGGGTGCGCTGCGTCAGCAGGGCCACGACGTCGTGACGGTACGACCGGACGAGACGCCGCTCGGCGAGATCCTGCACAGCTTCGTGCTGCAGCACCAGCGAGGGCCGGCGCTCGAAGCCTGGGCTGAGGCGCTCCTGTTCACGGCCGAACGCGTGCAGCTGCTGCACGAAACCATTCTGCCCGCGCTGCGCCGCGGCGCTGTGGTGATCGCCGACCGCTATGCCGATTCGACGATCGCGTACCAGGGCGGCGGACGAGGGATCCCGACCGCAGACCTGCTCCGGCTTCACGCGGCCGCATGCGGTGACGTCTGGCCGGATCTCACCATCTACCTTGCAATCCCCGCATCGTCGGCGGCGCAGCGGCAGCGAGCGCAGCAGTTGCCGCTCGATCGCTTCGAGGTCGCACCCGAGACGTTCCACGCGGCAGTCGAGGCCGGGTTCGAACAGTTGGCTGCGCAGCATCCACGCAGATTCGTGCGCATCGACGCGACCCGACCCGCGATCCTGGTGTCCCGCGATGTGGAGAAGGTCATCGTGCAGCGACTTCCGGCGCCGGCACCTGTGTCGCCCGCAAGGAATTCCGGCGGTTTCGAGTCCAGCCCCTACGGGAGCGCACCGGTCGGCTGATCGCGACCTGGTTCGCCACCTCCGGTGCTGAGTACCACCTCCGCTGCCGGCACCACTCGCTCCACACGGCTCCCTGCGAGATGGACTCGCACTCCCGGGACCCCGGGAGCGCCCGGATCCCATCCGAGCGAGTGGAGTTCGCGAGCGTCACCCCATGTGCGTGCCATGCGCTGCTGACGGCCATCGGTGAACGTCATGGTCCCCGGCCGCGTCGCGAACCCGAACCCGACCTCGCCTCCTGTGGTGAGAAATGCCTGCAGGCCGGTCAGCGGCGTGGCGTCGTCGAAGAGGTCCTCGGCGCTTTCGAGCGCAGCCGCGAGGCTCGGCATGCCACCGGACTTCGCGGCCTCGCGGACCCCGGCTCGTTTCGCAACCTGCTGCGCGCGCTCGCGGCGGCGCCGCTCGGTGGCTAGCTCGGTCGCCCGAATGCGGATCTCACGCAGGTGCTGTTCGTATGGGGCCATGGCGGCGAGGGTCGCGCGTTCTGCTGCCTGCAAGTGGCCACCCAGTGCATCCAGGCCGTCGTCGCTCAACTCGTGGAGCGCGTCGGGCTCCACACGATCGCCGAGCGGGGGAAGCTCCACCTTCGGCACGATAGCGGCCTGCGTGTCCGTCGCGACGGGAGCGGGTCCATTTGCTCTACTACGCACACCGCCGTCATCGCGTCTGAGGGAGGCACAGCTCGTGGGTCAGGTTCTCCATGACGTCATTCGAGTCGAGCGGGAGGGCGCTGTCCTCACGCTCACCATCGACCACCCCCCGGCGAATGCGGTCAACGGCGACGTCGTCAACGGCCTGGCGGAGGGGCTCGCGAGTGCGGAGGCCGACGAAACCATCCGCGCCCTGGTCATCACCGGCAGTGGACCGAAGTTCTTCTCGGCGGGGGCGGATATCAGTGGGTTTGGCGCCGGCGCTGACGCGATCGGCAAGGCAACCGACCTGACCGTTCGGATCGAGGCGTCGCGACTCCCGGTGATCGCCGCAGTGAACGGCATCGCGTTCGGAGGCGGCTGCGAGATCACCCTCGCGTGCGACGTGCGAATCGCAGCGCGAACGGCGCGCTTCGGTCAACCGGAGATCAAGCTCGGCATCATCCCGGGCTGGGGCGGAACCCAGCGGCTGCCGAGGCTGATCGGTACGGCCCGTGCCACCGAACTACTGCTCACCGGCGATCCGATCGACGCCAATCGTGCTCTCGAAATCGGATTGATCGCTGAGGTTGTCGAACCCGAGGAGCTTCCGGCCGCCGCCCAGCGCTGGGGTGCGCTGCTCGCCTCGCGAGCCCCACTTGCGCTGGCGGCAACCAAGCGCGCCATGCGTGCCGGCGCTCAACTGCCGATTGCCGACGCGCTCAAGGAAGAGCGGAGCGAGTTCGTGGCACTGTTCGCCACCGAGGATGCCCAGGAGGGCATCTCGGCGTTCATGCAGAAACGTCAGCCGGAGTGGAAGGCCCGATAGTGTCCGCGGCTGTGACCGCGATCCTCAGCCCGATCGCGCTGGTGCTGCTCGCGGGCGCGTCGCTGGCGGCCAGCGGGCTGCGCTGGCGAAAGCTGCTCGGCGAGATGCGGCGCACCACGCGTCCCGACAGCCGGCTCGATCACCTCCCGGAGCGGATTCGCGCGTTCTTTGTGTATGTGGTGGCCCAGGGCCGCCTGTTGCGCTGGCCGCTGGCCGGTGTGCTGCACGCCTTCATCTTCTGGGGCTTCGTAGTGCTGCTCACAGCGATCGCGCAGGGGATCGTGGAGGCGCTCTGGCAGGGATTCCAGTTCAACCAGCTCCCGGGGAGCGGCGCGATCGCCTTCCTTCAGGACCTGTTCTTCCTGGTCGTGATCTGCGGCATCACCCTCGCGCTGTTCAACCGGGTGGTCATCAATCCGACGCGTTTTCGAGGGAGCCACCGCGGTGATGCCATCCTCATCCTCGCGTGGATCGGGGTGCTGCTCGTCTGCATGGAGCTCAACTACGCCACGCGCATCGCCGAGGGAGTACCGGAAGCGCTCGGCCAGTGGCGGCCCATCGCCGCCGCGCTCGCAAGCGTGTTCCGGCCGCTCGGCGCTCACAGTGAGGCGCTGATCGTCGTCCACGGCATCGTTTTCTGGGCGCACCTCACGCTGGTGTTCGGATTCCTCGTCTACCTGGGCTACAGCAAGCACCTTCACATCATCACGTCGGTCCCCAACGTCTTCTTCAAGAACGAACAACCGAAAGGAGCCTTGCGCAGCCTCGACATCGAGGCCGTGATGAACGCGGTGAGCGAGGCGGATCAGCACTTCGGTGTCGGAGCGCTCGAGCAGTTCTCGTGGAAGGACATGCTCGATCTCTACACGTGCACGGAGTGCGGTCGCTGCCAGACACATTGCCCGGCGTACAACACCGGCAAGCCGCTGTCCCCGAAAACATTGATCACCGACCTCCGGGACCTCGCATACGAGAACCTCGCGGGTGGATACGCCGCCACCAGGCACGATGCCCACATCGCCGCTCCCGGCGATGACGGCGCCGTGATGTGGACGAGTGGCGATCATCACCCGGGTGCCGAGCACGACCTCCCTGGACATTTCCAACCGTCGTGGCTCTCGCCCGAGCAGGTGGCCGCGGCGGTGCCGTCAGACATGCAGCGGCCTTTGATCGGTGGCACCATCCTCGAGGAGACGCTCTGGTCATGCACCACGTGTGGCGCGTGCATGGATCAGTGCCCGGTCCTGATCGAGCATGTTCCCAAGATCATGGACATGCGCCGGCATCTCGTCCTCGACGAGTCGCGCATGCCGAAGCAGGCGGAATCAGCGCTGCGCAACATCGAGAACGTCGCCAACCCGTATGGCCTTTCGCACCAGTCACGCGCTGACTGGGCCAGGGATCTCGGCGTTTCGTTCATCGCCGACAAACCTGACGCCGAGTACCTGTACTGGGTCGGCTGTGCCGCATCCTTCGACGAGCGCGCCAGGACGATCGCCGCCGCTCTCTCCAAGATTCTGCAGGCGGCCGACGTGGATTTCGCCATCCTCGGGACCGAGGAGAAGTGCACTGGTGACCCCGCGCGGCGGATCGGCAATGAGTACCTGTTCCAGGAGCGCGCAAAGGACAACATCGAGGTGCTCAAGCGGTACAACGTTCGCAAGATCATCGCGTCGTGCCCGCACTGCTTCAACACATTCGCAAACGAGTACGCCGATTTCGGCGGCGACTACGAGGTCATCCACCACACCCAGTTGATCGAGCGGCTGCTGAAAGAGGGGCGCATCACCCTGGACGCGGCCAAGGCGCAGGAGGAGACGATCACATACCACGACTCCTGTTACCTGGGCCGCTGGAACGACATCTTCGCGCCGCCGCGCCAGATCCTCGAACGCATTCCCGGGCTCAAGGTGGTGGAGATGGCGCGCAGCAAGAGCGAGGGCATGTGCTGTGGTGCCGGCGGCGGCAGGATGTGGATGGAGGAGGGCCAGCCGCGGGTCAACCACCGCAGGGTTGATCAGGCCGTGGACACGCATGCGACCAAGGTCGCCACCGCATGTCCCTTCTGCCTTGCCATGTTCGACGAGGGCATCTCCGCCAAGCAGATCGGCGGCACGCTCGCAGTCGACGATGTGGCCGTCTACGTCGCGCGTTCGCTCAAAGACCCGGTCTCGGAATGATGGGGCTGCCCCGATCCGGTCGGGCTACGACGATCAGATCGGGCGAGGCAGCCGCTGGTTGTGCAGTGTCTGAAAGCGCGCGCCGCAATCAGCGCATTTGAATCCGGGTTGGTCGTACCCGATCTGACGATCACCAAAGGTCAGCGGGACCAGGCGCGTACCCTCGCAGCGCGCGCAGGGAGGATCCAGGGGCAGAACGAGATCACGACCCATGTCAAGAGGATGGCAGGTCCCGGCAAGTGGCGCACGGGCGGGCGGTCAGGGCACACTTGGCTGTCCCGGCGGCGCCGGGCGACCCATCCAAGGAGGCAGCACGTGGCAGACACCGACGTTGTCGACGCATACAGTCCGGAGTGGGCGGAGGCCTTCAAGGCCGAGATCAACAGGTCGCCGGTGTACAAGCAGGCAGCGGCGGGCTGGGAGGGAACCGTAGGGCTGGTCGTGCTCGCTGAGCCGGACAAGAACTTCCCGGACGATATGGGTGTCTTCCTCGATCTCTGGCATGGCGAAGCGCGCGATGTTCGTGTCGGCACCCGCGAGGATGCGCAGCAGGCGAAGTTCGTGATCACAGGCGCCTACTCGCGCTGGAAGCAGGTGGCGCAGAAGGAGCTCGACGCAACCAGGGGGATCATGCTCGGCCGGCTCAAGCTCAAGGGTGACTTTCCGACCATCGTGCGCTACACCAAGGCGTCGCAGGAGCTCACCAACTGCACCACCCGCGTGCCGGTCAGGTGGCCGGACGAGACCTGACGCCCATGCCCGCATCCCGACGGGACGCCGGCGCTCGCGGCCGGCTGCTCGTCGTCGGCGCCGGGACCATGGGAGCCCAGATCGCCCAGCAGGCGGCGCTCAACGGGATCGACGTCTCGCTCGTCGACGTGGACGCCGAGCATCTCCAGCGGGCCATGGCATCGAACCGGCAGCTGCTCGACCGGCGAGTTGAGAAAGGCAGGCTGGAACGTGAGGACGCCGAGGCCGCCGCGAGCCGCGTGACGCCGACGACCGACCTCGCCGCGGCGGCTTCCCAGTCCGCATGGGCGATCGAAGCCGTCGTGGAACTTCCGTCGGTCAAGCGCGAGATCTTCTCCGAGCTGGATGCTCACCTTCCGGCGCGCGCGGGGATCGCCACCAACTCGAGCAACATCGTGGTGTCTCGTCTCGCCGATGCGACCGCGCGGCCGGAGCTGTGCTGCAACATGCACTTCTTCCACCCCGTGCTGGTGATGGACCTCTGCGAGGTGGTGCGAGGACCCGAGACCTCCGACGAGACGACGTTGCGAGCCGTGGCGTGGTCGAAGCGCATGGGCAGGACACCGATCGTGGTGGCGAAGGAGATCGACGGCTTCATCGTGAACCGCGTCCTGGGCGCGGCCTCGCGGGAGGCGTTCTCGCTGCTACAGGGAGGGCTGGCCTCTGCCGAAGACATCGACATCGCGGTACGCAAGGGGCTCAACTGGCCGATGGGCCCGTTCCAGCTGGCCGACTTCTCTGGGCTTGACACCGTCCTGACCATCCGTCGCGATCGCATGGAGCGCGAGAACGCCCCGGGTGACGTTGCCACCGTCGCCGTCCTCGAGCGGATGGTGCGTGCCGGCCGCCTGGGCCGCAAGACCGGCCGGGGCTTCTACGACTACGCGGTCGACCCGCCGGCGCCCCTGCCGCTTCCCGACTGAGCGAGCACCGCGCGAGCGGGGCTCCCGGAGCGCGTTCTCGTGGCGGGGATCATCAGGGCCGCGACACCCATGCCCAGCAGCGCGAGGGGCACGAGCCTGCCGGGCGGGGCGGGGGCCGCGTTGCCGGTGTCCATGAGGGTGAAGACGGCGAGGATCGCCCAGGCCGCGAGCACCCGAATCGTGATCACGCCGGGCCAGGGCGCGACCTCCGAAGCAGCGGCGCGAGCCATGCACCAGGCGAGTACGGGCGCGACGATCACGAGATCGTGCGCAAGGAGATGTGGCGACGCGACCAACGAGAGCGCCGTCGCGCCGGCGAGTGACACCTCGAGCGCTCCCGGGTTGCCGCGAGATCGAATCCCGAGCAGCGCGCAAGCGGCCAGCGCGACCGCCGACCCGGCGATGCCGATGGCCACCGCCGCGCCGCCGCCTCCCAGCCAGGATGCGATCAGCCCAGGCATGCCGAGGGTGCTCGCCGCCGGCGTGTTGCCGATGGCGAAGCCCAACGCGGACATGAACCCGGCGATGCCCGCGGGACCCACGAGCCCCAGCGACGCCGCGGCGGCAATGGCGCAGCCGCACGCGGCACCGGCGAGCGCTCGCCAGTCACGCCGCGCGATGAGCCAGATGCCGAGCCCGAGTGCCAGGTGTGGCTTGGTCGAGGCAAATGCCAGCGCCATCCAGAAGCCGGCGAGCCCCGGATGCCCCTTCCGCCAGGCTGCGTATGCGGCGGCGAGCCCGAGGGCGGCAACGCCATCGATCTGGCCGAGGAGGAGGAACGCGTACGTGCCGCCCCCGGCCGCCGCGACGAGCAATGTTGCGGCGCGGGGCCCACGTCCGAGCTGCAGGGGCCACGGCCCCGCCCGGATGGCCACCCACACGGCGAGCACGACCAGGAGGAGTTCGATCGCCGACCACACCCGGAAGGCGGTCCCCGGGTCCAGAACCGTGAGCGGGAGCGCCAGCAGGGCGGCAGTCGGCGGGGTTATGAACGGGAGATTGATGACCGTGCCCGCGGGGAGCAGGGTGAGGTGCCGCGAATGCTCGACCTGCTGGTCGTACAGCTGGGCTCCGTCACCGCCGCGCAGCAGCAGCGCAGCCACGTACGACGCTGAGAAGTCGGTGCCCCGTTCGCGCACAGGGGTCACCTGGGCCCATGCGATCGCGTAGTAGGCGAGGAGGACGGTGCTGACGGCGGCCGCGATGGTGACCGCGCGACTGGTTCTCACGGCATCCGGACGCTAGCATCGAGCTCCCAGGAGCGAACGCGGCGTTGCCGTATTGCTTCCTATACTCGGCCGACGATGGCGAGCGCATTCACCGGGATCGACCACGTGGGAATCGCCGTCGCCGACCTGAATCTCGCGGTCGCCGCCTATGAGCGACTTACCGGTTCGGCGCCCGCGCATCGCCAGGTGGTCACGTCCGACGGCATCGAGGCGGTCATGTTCCAGGTGGGCGAATCGAGGATCGAGCTGCTCGGGAGCACCGGTCCCGATTCGAAGATCGCCGGATTCCTCGCGCGCCGCGGCGGCGGGCTCCATCACGTCGCCTACGGCGTCGACGACGTCCAGGCAAGCCTCGACCATTTCGCCGAGCTCGGTCTCCAGCTGCTCGACACGTGTCCGCGCCAGGGTGCGGCCGGCAGGCTGGTGGCGTTTCTGCACCCGTCGGCCGGAGCCGGGGTGCTCACCGAACTGTGTCAGCCGGACCAGGAGAAGAGCGGGTCGCACGCATGAGCGACCACCCCGGCGCGGAGGCCAGTCGCGCCGATACGGAGTTGGGGATCCCGTTGGAACCCTATTACGCCGACCAGCACGACCCCCCGCCTCCACCCGGCGAGTACCCGTACACGCGGGGAATCCGCGCCGACGGGTACCGGTCGCGGCTCTGGACCATGCGTCAGTACGCGGGCTTCGGAAGCGCTGAGCAGACCAACGAACGGTTCCACTACCTGCTGCGTGCCGGCCAGAGCGGGCTCTCCGTGGCGTTCGACCTGCCCACGCAAATGGGCTACGACAGCGATGACCCGGTGGCCCACGGGGAGGTCGGCAAGGTCGGCGTCGCCATCGACTCCCTCGAGGACATGGAGCTGCTCATGCGTGGGATCCCGCAGGACCGCGTGACCACGTCGATGACAATCAACGCGCCCGCGTCGGTGCTCCTGCTGCTGTATGAGCTCGCGGCCGAACGCAAGGGCATCGACGCGTCCACGCTCGGAGGGACGATCCAGAACGACATCCTCAAGGAATACGCCGCGCGGGGCACCTACATCTTTCCGCCGAAGCCGTCGATGCGGCTGGTCACCGATACCTTCGCGTACTGCGCAGAGCGTCTGCCGCGCTGGAACACCATCAGCATCAGCGGCTACCACATACGCGAGGCCGGGGCGACGGCACCACAGGAGATCGGCTTCACGCTGAGCAACGGCGTCGCATACGTGCAGGCCGCGATCGATGCCGGCCTCGATGTCGAGGACTTCGCCCCACGACTGAGCTTCTTCTTCAACGTCAGCAACGATTTCTTCGAAGAGGTCGCCAAGTTCCGCGCCGCTCGCGCGCTCTGGGCGGAGGTGATGCACGACCGCTTCGGCGCCACCGGAGAGCGCAGCCTGCAGCTGCGATTTCATGCGCAGACGAGCGGTGCGACGCTCACGGCGCAACAACCGCTGAACAACGTGGTGCGGGTCTCGCTGCAGGCGCTCGCGGCAATCTGTGGTGGCGCGCAATCGCTGCACACCAACAGCTATGACGAGGCCCTCGCGCTGCCGTCGGAACAGGCGGCGGAGATCGCGCTGCGCACCCAGCAGGTCATCGGCTTCGAGACCGGTGCCGCCAACGTCACCGATCCAATTGGTGGAGCACACCTCGTCGAGGCGCTGACCCACGAGCTCATGGAGGAATCGCGGACGCTCATGAGCCGTGTCGACGAACTTGGAGGTGCGGTGGCGGCGATCGACGCCGGCTTCTACCAGCAGCAGATCCAGGAATCGGCCTACCGGCATCAGCGCCTCGTCGAAGCTGGGGAACGCGTCATCGTCGGCGTCAACCGGTTCACCGAGACGTCGCAACCGGCGGTGCCGATCCTCCGTGTCGAGGCCGGCCTGGAGACCGAGCAGATCGCGCGGCTGCAGAAGATGCGCGCCGCCCGCTCCACCACGGCAGTCACCCGTGCGCTCGATGCGCTGCACGCCGGTGCCGAGGGTAGCGACAATCTGTTGCCGCTGATGCGAACCGCGCTTGACGCCCACGCGACCGTCGGCGAGGTGTGCGGCACGCTTCGCGAAGTGTTCGGCGTCTATCGTCCGGCGGTCACGGTGTGAGCACGAAGCCCAAGTGGTCCCCTGGTAGCCTGACGCCGTGAGCAGACAGGCGCGCAAGGGCGTCCCTCCGGTCGGCGCCGGCGACGGTGTCAACGCCGCGAGCACTCCCGGCTCCGCCGGCGAGAGCGGAGCGTCGACGAGCGGGTCGCGTGTTGGCACCGGCAGGAAGATCAACATGCTCCGTAAGCGCAGGTACGACGCCGTCCATCGTGGTGGTGCCGCAGAGCGATCCCAGCACGCGAAGGGCAAGCTCACCGCGCGCGAGCGCATCGACCGCCTGCTCGATCCCGGTTCCTTCACGGAGCTCGACATGTTCGCCCTTCACCGGACGACCAACTTCGACATGGAGGAGCGGAGGATCCGCGGTGATGGCGTGATCACCGGCTGGGGCACGATCGCCGGCCGCCAGATATTCGTGTTCAGTCACGACGCGTCGGTCTTCGGCGGATCGCTCGGCGAGGTGTTCGCCGAGAAGGTCACCAAGATCATGGATCTGGCGCTGACGACCGGCTGCCCGTGTATCGGCATCAACGACTCCGGGGGCGCGCGCATCCAGGAGGGCGTCGTGTCCCTGGCGGGCTATGCCGAGATCTTCTACCGCAACGTCGAATCGAGCGGGGTCATCCCGCAGCTCTCTTTGATCGCCGGGCCGTGCACAGGCGGCGCGGTGTACTCACCCGCGATGACCGATTTCATCTTCATGGTGCGCAAGGTCGGGTACATGTTCATCACCGGCCCCGATGTCATCAAGGTCACCACCGGCGAGGAGGTGACCTTCGAGGAACTCGGCGGCTCGGACGTGCACAATCAGCGAAGCGGGGTCGCCCATTTCATCGCCGACACCGAGGATGAGGCGTTCGGACAGATGCGTGAGCTGCTGTCGTACCTGCCGCCCAACAACCACGAGCGGCCGCCCTACCGGCCCACCCTCGACGATCCCCATCGCGAGGATGCCGAGCTGCAGACGATCATCCCTGACAACCCGAATCAGCCCTACGACATGCGCGGTGTGGTCACGCGCATCGTCGACGAGGGCCGCTTTCTGGAGGTGATGCAGTACCACGCCGAGAACGTCATCTGCGGGTTCGCCAGGCTGGACGGCAACCCGGTCGGCGTCGTCGGCAATCAGCCGCGTGTCCTCGCGGGGGCGCTCGACATCTCCGCGTCGATCAAGGCGGCGCGCTTCGTGCGCTTCTGCGACGCGTTCAATGTGCCGCTCGTGACCTTCGTCGACGTGCCCGGCTTCCTCCCCGGGACTGACCAGGAGTACGGCGGCATCATCCGCCACGGTGCCAAGCTGCTCTTCGCGTACTGCGAGGCGACAGTGCCGAAGCTCACGGTGATCACGCGCAAGGCGTACGGCGGCGCGTATGACGTCATGTGCTCCAAGCACATCCGCGCCGACTACAACGTGGCATGGCCCACTGCGGAGATCGCCGTGATGGGACCGCAGGGCGCTGTCAGCGTCATCTTCAAGCGCGAGATCGCTCAGGCGGACGACCCCAAGCAGCGCTCAGACGAGCTGATCGAGGACTATCGCGAGCAGTTCGCCAATCCGTACTACGCGGCGGAGCGAGGCTATATCGACGACGTGATCGAGCCTCGCCAGACGCGCGCCGCACTCATCGCGGCGCTGCGAATGGCGCGAGACAAGAAGGTTCGGACGCCGGAACGCAAGCACGGCAACATCCCGCTCTGACGGTCAGCGCGGATTGACGCGCCGTCCACCGGTTCGCGGTGCGGAATCCTTGAGGCTCGCGGACAGCGGGACGTACGCCTTGGCGTAGGCCCTATCGGTACGGCCCTGGGCGTGGTGGATGGCCGGGACCGCGGCGCGCACCAGGAGCACCTGGAGTGCGGCCGCGACCGGCACCGCGAGGATCGCGCCAATGAGGCCCTGGATGGCTCCGCCGACCAGGAGGGCGAGGACGACCCCGAGCGCCGGCAGCGACACGACGCGGTTCATCACCATGGGCACAACCGTGTTCGCGTCGACGAACTGGATCACCATCAGGACGACGAGCACCACGATCGGGTACTCGGGACTGATGGTGAAGCCGAGCAACACCGCTGGGATCACGCCGATGATGCCGCCCACCATGGGAATCGCAGCAGTGAGGCCGGCGAAGATGCCGAGGATGACCGGGTCGGGAAGGCGGAGCAGCCAGCACACGAGTTCGACCACGAGTTCAAGCGCGAGGCTGTTGATCGCCACCGCGCGCAGGAAGCCGCCCATACGGAATCCCATCTCTCGAAAGATGTCGACGATCAGGTCGTGATGGGCTTCGGGGAACAGGTCGACGGTGAACGACTTGAGGCGGTCGCTGCTCACCAGCCAGAGGAAGCCGACGACGAGCACGAGCACGAAGTCGACGATGATGCTGAAGATCGTGCCGCCAATTGCCAGCAGGATGTTGCGCGTCGCGTCGATGAACGTGCTCACCTGCTGGGCGATGTTGACGTTGAAGTGAAATTGCTGCTCGACCCCGGTGAACCACTTGAGAAAGTCCTTCTGGTACGCGGGAAAGTTGGTGGCAAGCGACGAAGCCTCACTGACAATCGGCTGCACGAGCAGCAGCACCATGATTGCGATGAACGCGAGCACGGCGATGTAGACGATCAGGATGCCAACCGGCCGTGGAACGCGGCGGCGGTGCAGGTCGTCGACCAGTGGCCGGATCCCCTCGGCGAACACGATCGCGACGAGCACGACGAGGACGATGCTGATGATCGACGCGAGGAAGGCAACCAGTGCGACAACGCCGAGCACGATGAGCGCCGCGGTCACGAGCGTGCGCACGCTGATGACGTTGACGCCCTCGCGACGCGATGTCTTCGGCGGCTCGGTGGCGACGCGGTCGGAAGCAGCCCCGATGTGAGGTTCAGCCGGCTCTGGCGCCGGACCTTCGTCTGGTTCAGTCCCGACGACGCGCTCTGCCAACCGGGCCAGCCTACCAGCCTCCGGTTGCGGTTGAGACATGGGCTTTGCGTACTCTGTCCTGCGTGAGCGGCCTCGAGGCGCGTCCCATTGACGGAGGGGTCCTCCAGGCCTCGGTGGTCGGACTAGGTTGCAACAATTTCGGCCGCGGCGTGGATGCTGAAGGCACGGCGCGTGTGGTCCACGCTGCGCTCGAGGAGGGGATCACCTTTTTCGACACCGCCGACATCTACGGAGGCGGACAGAGCGAGGAGATGCTTGGCGCTGCGCTCAAGGGGCGTCGCCAGGATGTGGTCATCGCGTCCAAATTCGGGCATTCGTCCGGTGGGGCTGGGCGTGGGGGCTCTCGCGAATGGATCCGCGTCGCCGTCGAGAACAGCCTCAGGCGCCTCGGCACCGACTGGATCGACCTCTACCAGCTCCATACCCCGGACCCTGCGACGCCGATCGAGGAGACGCTGGCGACGCTGACGGAATTGGTGAGCGAGGGCAAGATCCGCTGCGCCGGTTCGTCGAACCTGGCGGGATGGCAGATCGCGGACGCCGATTGGATGGCGCGCACCCGAGGACTTACCAGGTTCGTCACCGCGCAGAACGCGTACAGCCTCCTCGATCGGTGGATCGAGGTGGAGGTGATCCCGGCGTGCGCGCGCTTCGACGTTGGGATGCTCCCGTACAGCCCACTCGCCAACGGCTTGCTCACGGGCAAGCACCGGCGCGGCCAGCCGCCCGTGCCAGGCAGCCGCCTCGCCTCGGTGCCTGGGGCCAACCCGAGCCGCTGGCTCACCGACGCGAACTTCGACATCGTCGAAGCGCTCGAGGGCTATGCGCACGAGCGCGGCATCTCGCTGCTGGAGGTCGCAATCGGGGGTCTCGCCGCGCAACCTCAGGTGGTCTCGGTCATCGCCGGGGCAACCTCAGTCGAGCAGGTGCGGGCAAATGCACGAGCCGGCCGGTGGCGTCCGAGCGCCGACGACCTGGAGGAGCTCGACCGGATCGCGCCTCGTCGATGACCCGGCACGCTTTCTCTAGACTGGCCCGCCGATGAAGCTGCTCGAGTACCAGGCGAAACAGCGCTTTGCTTCAGCCGGCATCGCGGTCCCGCCGGGCCGGCTGGCGCGAACCCCGGAGGAGGCCGCAGCAGCGGCTCGCGAGCTCGGCCGCGTCGCTGTCAAGGCGCAGGTGCCCATCGGCGGGAGAGGCAAGGCGGGTGGCATCGCCGTCGTCGACACCCCAGAGGAGGCCCAGCGCGAGGCTGCGCGGATCCTGGCGATGGACATCCGCGGCTACCCGGTGCGGAGCGTCTGGTGCGAGACCGGTCTCTCCATCGAAGCGGAGCTCTACCTGGGGATCACGCTGGACCGCGATCGCCGCCGCCTGGTGATCATCTTCTCGGCGGCGGGCGGCATGGAGATCGAGCAGGTCGCCGTCGAGGCTCCTGAGCGCATCGCCAAGCTGTGGCCCGATCCGTTTGCGGGTCCGCAGCCCTTCGAGATCCGCCGGCTGGCGTTTGCAGGGTTGGCGCATGCGCCGGAGCTGCGCGACCGCGTCCCGAAGTTGGTGAGCACCCTGGTCGGACTCACCACTCGGCTCTACTCGGTCGCGGTGTCTTTCGATGCGCTGACGTGCGAGATCAACCCGCTGGTGCTCACGCCGGACGGCGCCCTCGTTGCCGCGGACGGAAAGCTCGAGACCGATGAGAACGCGGACTACCGGCACGGGGATGTTGCCGAGGAGCTGGCGCGCGATGAGACCGGCGATGACGGCCGCAGCGGCGACGACCCTTTCGAGGTCGAGGCGCGCAAACGTGGTCTGACCTACGTACACCTCGACGGCGACATCGGCTGCATCGGCAACGGTGCCGGACTCACGATGAACACGCTCGACCTTGTCAAGCAGCACGGCGGTGAGCCCGCCAACTTCCTCGACATCGGTGGCGGCGCGAACGCGGAACGCGTGCGCAACGCCCTCGAGATGGTGCTCCTCGACCCCAAGGTGCGCGGCGTGTTCATCAACATCTTCGGGGGGATCACACGTGGTGACGAGGTCGCGCGCGGGATCATCGCGGCGCGCGACCAGCTGCGAATCACCAAGCCATTGGTCGTTCGCATGACGGGGACCATGGAAGAAGAGGGTCGGCAGTTACTGGAAGAAGCAGGCATCGTCCCGGCCAAGAGCGCCAGCGAAGCGGCCGAGAGCATCGTCGCGCTTACCAGGGGGGGCAGCGAATGAACTGCGTCTCGCACGGAGTGGGGAGGGCATGAACGGAGGAGGGCCGTCTCGCAGCCCGGGCTACCCCCCCGGGCGAGAGCGAGGGGCGGAACGGCGAAGGCGTTCCGACCCCGTGCCCGCCGTAGTTCATGCCCTCCCCACGCCCACTGAAGCCGTCTCATGAGCGTCCTTGTCGATCGGTCCAGCCGCGTCGTCATCCAGGGCATCACCGGGCGCGAGGGGAGCTTTCATACGGGGCAGATGCGCGCTTTCGGGACCAACATCGTCGCGGGGGTATCGCCCGGCAAGGGTGGGAGCGACCAGGATGGGATCCCCATCTTTGACACGGTCGCCGATGCTGCTGCGGCCACTGGCGCGGACGTGTCGGGGATCTTCGTGCCGCCTGCTTTTGCCGCTGACGCAATCATGGAGTCAGCCGCCGCAGGGATCCGGTTGACGGTGTGCATCACTGAGGGAATCCCCGTGCTGGACATGATTCGCGCTCGCGAGTTCGTGCTCCGGACAGGCAACCACCTCCTCGGCGCGAACTGCCCGGGAATCGTGACCCCCGAGCAGTGCAAGGTCGGGATCATCCCCAACCACATCAACACTCCCGGGCCGGTCGGGATCGTCGGGCGCAGCGGCACCCTCACCTACGAGGTGATACAGGGGCTCGGACAGGGAGGGATGGGCCAGACGACGTCAGTCGGCATCGGCGGAGACCCGGTGATGGGGCTCAGCTTTCCGGATGTGCTCCGTCTCTTCGCCGACGATACGGAGACGCGCGCCGTGGTGCTCATCGGTGAGATCGGTGGCTCCGACGAGGAGACCGCGGCCGCGTGGATTCGCGACACCGGATTCGACAAGCCGGTGGTGGCGTTCATCTCCGGTCGAACGGCGCCTCCGGGAAAGCGAATGGGCCACGCGGGCGCGATCATCAGCGGCAACACCGGCAGCGCGCAGAGCAAGATCGACGCGCTCACCGCTGCTGGCGCGGAGATCGCCGATACGATCGAGGACGTGGTGCGGTTGACGGCGGCGAGGCTGGACGCTCGCTCTCGCTGAAGAAGCGTCCAGCGCTTGACGTGAATCGCATGGATTGAGCCCAGTCCGCCGCGGTACGGTTAGGTGCGAGTGAACTTCGATCTCAGTGACGAGCAGCGTCACATTCGCGACGTGGTGCGCGACTTCGCCCAGGCGGAGATCGCGCCTGCGGCAGCCCACTACGACGAGACGGGCGAGTTTCCGTACGAGCTCGTCGCGGGGATGGCCCGGCTCGGGCTGTTCGCGCTGCCCTTCCCTGTCGAGCTCGGGGGCGCCGGCGGCGATTTCATCTCGTACTGCCTCGCCATGGAGGAGATCGCGCGGGCCGACGCGAGCTGCGCCATCACGCTCGAGGCAGCCGTTTCGCTGGGAATCTCGCCGCTGGTGAAATTCGGCTCGCGGGAACAGCAGCAGCGCTGGCTCGAGCCCCTGATGGCCGGCGAACGTCTCTGGGCCTTCGGGCTCACCGAGCCCGATGCCGGATCGGATGCCGCCGCCACCCAGACGCGCGCAGTCCGCGACGGCGATGAATGGGTCATCAACGGCCGCAAGGCGTTCATCACCAACGCGGGCACCGACATCAGCGCGGGGGTGACCATCACCGCGGTCACCGGCTCGCACAACGGCCACAAACAGATCAGCACGATCGCCGTGGAGCAGGGGACCCCCGGGTACTCGCAGGCTCCCAAATACCGCAAGCTCGGATGGCACGCATCCGACACGCGAGAGCTGATCTTCGAGGATTGCCATGTGCCGATCGGCAACGTCGTCGGGTCGCCGGGTCAGGGACTGACTCAATTCCTGCAGATACTCGAGGGCGGTCGCGTCGCGATCGCGGCACTCTCCGTGGGGGTCGCTCAGGCGTGTCTCGATGCCTCGCTCGCGTACTCCGCGGCGCGGCGCCAGTTCGGAGTTCCGATCGCCACCTTCCAGGCCACCCAATTCAAGCTTGCCGACATGGGAACGCAGATCGAGCTGGCGCGGTTGATGACATGGCGGGCCGCCGCCGCGATCGACGCGGGTAAGAGCGCCGCACCCTGGGCGTCGATGGCGAAGCTGCACGCGTCCGAGGTCGCGACGGCGTGCGCAAACCAGGCTGTGCAGATCCACGGGGGCATGGGATTCATGGAGGAGACGCCGGTGGCGCGCCTCTATCGCGACGTCAAGATCAATGAGATCGGTGAGGGAACAAGCGAGGTGCAGCGCATCCTGATCGCCCGTCACCTGCTGCGTCCCTTCGAGGTGCTGGAGGCAGACCGTGCCAACTGATCCCGTCATCGTCGCTGCGGCGCGGACCCCCTTCGGCAAGCTCGGCGGGCGGCTCGCCTCGGTGCCTGCGGTCGACCTGGGTGCGCGAGTGATTCGTGAGGTGCTCGAGCGCACCGGCACCGATCCCGCTGAGGTCGATCAGCTGATCATGGGGATGGTGCTCGCGGCCGGACAGGGGCAGGTGCCATCGCGCCAGGCCGGGTTGCGCGCCGGCCTCCCTGCGAGCGTCTCGTCGTTCACCGTCAACAAGGTCTGCGCGAGCGCGCTGAAGGCCGTGAACCTCGGCGCGATGCTGATCCGCTCCGGCGAGGCGGACGTCGTCGTCGCGGGCGGCATGGAGTCGATGTCGCGGTCTCCATACCTGCTCGAAGATCAGCGGTTCGGCAGCCGTTTCGGCGATCGCGTGGCGGTCGACAGCATGATCCGTGACGGGCTGTGCTGCCCGGTGGACGGGGTGCTCATGGGTGTCCACGGGAGTGATGTCGCGTCCGAGCTCGGGGTCCGGCGCGAGGAGCAGGATGCCTGGGCGCTGCGCTCTCAGGTGCGCTACCAGGAGGCGCTCGCGGCAGGGAAGTTTGCGGAGGAGATCGTGCCGGTGAGTGTCAACGGCTCGAGCGTCGGCGGGGACGAGCAGCCGCGGGCGGACACGACCATCGAGAAGCTCGCCGCCCTGCGAGGCGCCTTCGGTGACGGCACCACCATCACCGCCGGTAACGCGCCAGGGATGAATGACGGCGCCACAGCGGTGCTCCTGATGAGCGCTGAACGGGCGCGCGCCGAAGGGCTCGTGCCGCTTGGAACCTGGCTGACGTACGGAGAGTCGGCCGCTGAGCATCCGTACCTGGCGACGGTGCCGGCGCTCGCCATCGAGGCGGCCCTCGCCAAATCCCGTGGGGAGGTCGACGCCGGCAAGCTCGAGGTGGTCGAGATCAATGAGGCGTTCGCGGCCGTTGCGATCACGAGCACGCGGATGCTCGAAGTGGATCCGGACCGCGTCAATGTCAACGGCGGCGCGATTGCGGTCGGACACCCGATCGGCGCCAGCGGAGCGCGAATTCTCATGACGCTGCTCTACGAGCTGCGACGCCGCGGCGGGGGCTACGGGGCGGCCGGGATCTGCAGCGGCGTCGCGCAGGGCGAGGCCACCCTCGTCCGTGTCGACTGACATCGGCGACCGCGAGCTCGCCGCCCGCATCGCGAGGTTCGTCGACGACGCCATCGCGCCGATGGCCCCCGCCATGGCTCGCGGCGAAGGTCCGCCACCGAAGGGGATTGTCGAAGCAGCGGGCGAAGCCGGTCTCGCCGGCATCCTGACCCCGGAGCGCTTCGGCGGCGCGGGCGGGACTCACGGTGACTTCGTCCGGTTGGTGGAGGCGGTCGCCCGCGTCGACGCCAGCTGTGCCGTGATCCTCGACGTGCACCTCTCGGTCGGAACCGAGCCGCTCCTCGTTTTTGGCGATGATGATCAGAAGTCGCGGTACCTCGGCAAGCTTGCTCGCGGCGAGTGGCTCGCGGCCTTTGCGCTGACGGAGGCTGCCGGCGGCAGCGACGCCCTCGCGATGCGCACGCACGCCGCGCGAGACGGCGACGCCTACGTTCTCGACGGTGTAAAGGCCTTCATCACCGGAGCAGGCGATGCCGATCTCTACATCGTGATGGCGCGCACCGGCGAGGGCTCACACGGTGTGAGCGCCTTCCTGGTCGAGGCGGCATGGCCGGGTGTCAGCGCCGGGACACCGCTCCGCAAGATGGGTCTCCACGGTTCATGGACCGCGGAGCTGGTGCTGGATGGCGTGCGCGTTCCGGCCGCCAACCGCCTCGGCGCGGACGGCACCGGCTTCACCGTCGCGATGTCCGCGCTGGACAGCGGGAGGGTGGGTATCTCGGCACAGGCGGTCGGCATCGCGCAGGGGGCGCTCGATGCCGCTGTCGCCGCCTCGCGCCATCGCCGGGACGCTGGGCTGGATGTCAACACCACTGCGCTGGCTGACATGGACGCTCGCACTGCGGCTGCTCGCCAGCTGACCTGCTACGCGGCAGCCCTGGTGGACGCGGGCCAGCGTGTCACGCTCGACGCCGCGATCGCCAAGCTGTACGCCACCGACACCTGCGTCGCGGTGGCGCAGTCCGCCGTGGACGTGTGCGCCCCGGAATCCGGGTTCGACGACCATCCGGCCGCGATCCGCTTCCGCGACGCCAAGGCATGCCAGATCTATGAAGGCACGAACCAGATCCAGCGCGTGGTCATCGCCCGTCACCTGCTCGGCGACTGACGCCTGCGACTCGCCAGTGGTGGCTTGGTAGCATCACCGGGATGGACGTCCGTCTCAACGACGAGCAGACGATGATCCGCGATACGGTGCGCGACATCGCTCGCGAGCGCATCGCGCCCCGTGCGGCGGAGATCGATCGCACCGGCGAATTCCCATGGGACGTGGTGGATCTCTTTCGCACGCACGATCTCTTCGCGCTGCCGTTTCCACCTGACTACGGTGGGCTCTCGGGGAGTGCGCTGACGCTGAACGTCGCCATCGAGGAGATCGCCAAAGTCTGCGCGACCAGCGCGTTGATACTCGTCGTTCAGGGGCTCGGCGGCTATCCGCTGATGATCGCCGGGACCGAGGAGCAGAAATCACGGCTGCTTCCCGAGCTTGCGAGCGGTGCCAAGCTCAGCGCGTACGCGCTCAGCGAGCCCGGCGCCGGCAGCGATCCTGCCGGCATGCAGACTCGCGCCGAGCGACACGGTGACGAGTACGTCATCACCGGTAGCAAGCTCTGGATCACAGAAGGCGGCGTCGCCGACACCATCACCGTCTTCGCCAAGACCGACCCGAGCCAGCGCGCACAAGGGGTGAGCGCGTTCGTGCTCGAGGATGCGCAACACCTCAAGGGGTTCACAGCGAACACTATCCACGGCAAGCTCGGTATTCGGGGCAGCAATACCGCGGAACTGCAGCTCGATGAGGTGGTGGTCCCCGCCGCGAACCGCCTCGGCGAGGAGGGCGACGGCTTCCGGATCGCGATGCAGGTGCTCGATCGTTCGCGGCCGGGCGTCGCCGCGCAGGCTCTGGGAATCGCGCAGGGAGCCCTCGACTACGCTGTCGGGTATGCCAAGGAGCGCAAACAATTCGGCAAGACGATCGCCGAATTCCAGGGAGTCCAGTTCATGGTTGCGGACATGGAAGCCCAGACCGCGGCGGCTCGGGCGATGGTCTATTGGGCGTCACAGCTCATCGACGACAAGAGCGCGGACGTCGGTCATTTCGCCGCGATCGCGAAGCTGCTCGCGGCAGACACTGCGATGAAGGTGACCACGGACGCCGTCCAGATCCTCGGTGGCTATGGGTACGTGAACGAGTATCCGGTCGAACGGATGATGCGTGACGCCAAGATCACGCAGATCTATGAGGGAACCAGCCAGATCCAGCGCGTCGTGATCGCCAGGGACCTGTTACGCGGGTAGGCGAGCGCGAACTACATCGTCAGGACGACTTTTCCACGCGCCTGTCGCCGACCGAGGAGGTTGAGCGCCGCGGGCGCCTCCTCGAGGGGATAGGTCGCTCCGACGATCGGGGCAACGACACCCGCCTCGATCATGGCGTTGAGCGCCCGTTGGGTGTCGGCGAACAGCGAAGGCTGGACACCGAGAAAGGCACCCCATGCGGCGCCGACGATGTCGATGTTGCGCAGCAGCACCCGATTCATCTGCAGATTGGGAATGCGCCCCTCGGTGAATCCGACGACGATCAGGCGTCCCTCTGGTGCCAGACAGCGAACGCTCTGGTCGAAGCGCTCGCCGCCAACCGGGTCGAGGATCGCGTCGACACCGAGTCCATCGTTCTGAGCACGCAGGGCGGCGACCCAGTCCTCTTCGGCGTCGAGGACATGGTGGGCGCCCGCCCGTTCGGCGATGTGCATCTTGTCGGGGCCGGCCGCGATCGCGATCACCTCAGCGCCGATTCCCCTCCCCACCTGGATGGCGGCCGTGCCGACGCCTCCAGCGGCGCCGTGGATGGCGATCCGATCGCCGGGCCGGATCCGGCCTCTGCGTGCCAATGCGAAATACGCGGTGTGGTAATTCATGATGAATCCCGACGCCGACTCGACACTCAATCCGTCCGGGATTGCCAGGGTGAGCGCCGGTTCGGCCAGCGCCACATCCGCGAAGCCGCCGAGCACCGTGAACGCCATGACCCGGTCCCCGGCGACGAATCCCGACCCCTCGGGCGCTGAGCGCACGCGCCCGGCCACCTCGACGCCCGGCACGAAGGGCAGCGGCGGCTTCATCTGGTATTCGCCCCGAGTGAGCAGCAGATCGGGGAAGCTCACGCCCGCGGCGGCAACTTCGATGACGACACGCGTCATGTCCTCCGGCTCGTCGACCTCGACCAGGTGAAGTCCGGACGGGCCTTCGAGGCCCTGAAGCTGTTGAGCGCGCATCCAATTCCTCCGTCCCGATGCTGGCCGCTGATGATGCCACGTCGGCTCCTGATCAGCCGACCCTGGGGTACCCTGTCGTTCGCGGCGGGTAACCGGGGAGTTGACACGACCGTTCCCCTCAAGGAAGCCCATCGTGGCGCGCCGGCCCCGCAGCATTCCTGCGGCGGTCAGTACACCCGTTTGCAGAGTCGAGAGCAACACCTCAACCATGGCAACGATCAGCAGATCATCAGTCCGTCGCAGGCGCCGGTCGCGGTACAACGTTGTACCCGGCTGGATCACACGGAAGCGCGCGATCGTGTCGGTCGTCGTGATGTTCTCGCTGCTGCTCGTCGCCGGCGGGGTCTACGGTGTGCGGCTCTCGCTCGCGCTGGCCAAGACCTTCCACACCAACCCGATCAGCGCGGTGATCGGCGCGCTGCACGGGGGGAGCGGCTCGGCAGTTGCTCAGGAGAGCCAGCACTACCAGCGAATCAACATCGTGCTCTACGGGTATGGCGGCACGCAGCACTCCGGCGCATTCCTCACCGATTCGATCATGGTCATCTCGATCCAGCCAATTCAGGGCCACCCGCCCCAGATCGCTGAGATCTCGATCCCGCGCGACTGGTTTGTGACCATCCCTCTGCGCAATGGCCGGTCGACCCAGGACCGGATCAACTTTGCATATGCGGCCGGGATGCTCGGGGAAGGACCGCAGCCGGCGAGCGCGGTGGATGCGGGAGCGGCCGTTGCCGATCCACTGATCGCCCACCTGCTCGGCATCGGCATCAACTACTTCGTCGGCGTCGACTTCAACGCATTCAAGCAGGCCGTCGACGCCGTGGGTGGGATCAACGTCAACGTCACGGCTGGGTTCACGGATCACCTGTACCCCGCCGGCGAATGTGACCTCGGCAACTGCGGCTACGAGACCGTGCATTTCAACGCGGGCATGCAGCATATGAATGGAGCGACAGCCCTCATCTACGCCCGGTCGCGCCACGGCAACAACGGGCAGGGATCTGACTTTGCCCGTAGCCGCCGCCAGCAGCAGATCATCGTCGCGCTCAGGTCGCAGATCGAGAGCCTCGGCGGTTTCGGCAAGCTGCCGGACGTGATCAACGCACTCGGCGACAACGTGCTCACCAACCTGACGATCGGCGACGCTGAATCGCTCTACGGACTGGTGAACGGGGTCAATCCCGCGAGCATCGAACACATCAGCATCGACGACACCAACTTCCTCTACGACTGCGGGTATCCGTATCGATGCGGCGGTTACTACCTCTACGCCAACGACAAGAGCTTCACGTCGCTCTCGCACTTCGTCCAGGACGTCTTCCCCCCACAGGCGGCGCTCGCTGAGGGCGCGCAGGTCACGTTCGTCAACGCAAGTGGCCGGAACAACAATGCAACCACGCGCTGGGCGTCGCTGATGAACATGGTGGGTTTCGCGACCAAGGCCGGGGGCAAGGCGCCCACCCAGGTCGTGACCCAGGTGATCGACAACAGCGGCGGTAAGGGCGCGGTCGCTGCGCAATGGCTGGCCGCGTACTTCGGCGTCAGCGTGACCACCGAGCCGGCCCCGACGGCTGTGGCGACCACGCCGCCGGCCACGCCCGCGGCCGTCGCCCCCGGTGGTGTGACCGTCATACTCGGCAGCGCCGAAGAGCAAGCGTTCCTCGGTGACCCCGGAGTTGGTCAATAGCCCCGCACACAGTAGGCGAAGAGTGGGACAGAGGATTGCCGTCCTCACGGGCGGCGGTGACGCACCAGGCCTCAACGCGGCAATCCGCGCCATCGGCAGAAAGGCGCTGGCTGCCGGTGACACATTGTTCGGGGTCCGCAACGGCTGGGCCGGGTTGGTGGGCGACGGCGACGTGATCCCTCTGGAGCGCTCGAGACTCTCTGGCATCCTGCAGCTCGGCGGCACGATGCTCGGCAGCTCGCGGGTGAACCCGTTGAAGCTCGACCATGGCGTCGAGGAGGTCCTGCATAACATCGAGCGTCTGCGTCTCGACGCGCTCGTGGCCATCGGTGGCGATGACACGCTCAGCGTCGCCGCGCGATTGGCCGAACAACGTTCGCGGGTGGTGGGCGTGCCCAAGACCATGGACAACGACCTGAGCGTCACCGACTACTGCATCGGCTTCGACAGCGCCGTGAGCGTGGTCACCGAAGCGCTCGACCGTCTGCACACGACGGCCACATCGCATCACCGGGTGATGGTCTGTGAGGTCATGGGTCGCGATACCGGCTGGGTCGCGGTGATGGGTGGGCTCGCGGGGGGTGCGGACATGATCATCATCCCCGAGTTCAGCATCACCGTCGACGAGGTCGTTGCGCATCTCGAAGTGCGCAGGAGCGCCGGCAGCGACTTCAGCATCATCGTCGTTGCCGAGGGCGTCGAGATGGACGGGTTGCAATCCAAGGACCAGGCGGACGGTGCTCGGGATGCGTTCGGTCACGTGCAACTCTCACGTCGCGGCGTCGGCGAGAATCTCGCCCGGATCATCGAGGAGCGCACCGGGCACGAAACTCGCGCCACGGTGCTCGGGCACATCCAGCGTGGCGGGTCGCCGACAGCGTATGACCGCATCTGGGCGACGCGCGTCGGGGCCAAGGCGTACGACCTTGTTGTCGACGGACTCTTCGGCGAGATGCCTGTCGTGACCAGCGGGACCGTCGACGTCGCGAGCATTGCCGACGTGGTCGCCGAGCAGCGACGCGTCCCGCGCGAGCTGTACGAGCTCGCCCAGGTTTTCTACTAGCCCCGAAGCACGCTAGCGGGACATCACGGGCACGCTGTTCAGCGGTGACCAGCTCGGCGGCGAGGTTGCTGTGAAATCGAGGTTGGTGGTGACCTGCAACGGCGGCGACGGCGCCGCGGTGAGCGCCCCCTTGATCCACCAGAGCTCGAAATGACCCGTTGCGTCGGCGGTGTTGTAGTACACGAGACCGCTCCCGTCGGGAGCCCAGACCGGCGATGCGCACAGGCAGTTGTTGACCACCGTTTGGGGAATCCCCAGCTTCCCGCCGGTGAGCGTCGCCACCTCGAGTCTCGTGCTCTGCAAACCCGTTTCCCCGATGCAGATCATCGCGAGCTTGGTGCCGTCAGGTGACAGCGCCGGCTGGCCGCAGTCCTGGGCGGCTGTCGTGAGCACGGTCGGCCTGACGAGCGGCTTCGGCTGTATCACGATCTCCGAGTAGGCGTTGCCGCCGCTGATCGCGTACTTCGAATACATGACGGCGCCCCCGGCCATGGGTGTCGGCTCGACGTCGCCACCCGTGAAGGGATTGGAATTGCTGAGCAGGGTGGCGGCGAGCTTTCCATTCAGCGTCCCGGACCATATCGAGAGGTCGACGGCGAGCTGCGACGAGTCCTTTGGCTGGTCGTAGCTGAAGTAGATGGTGTTGCCGTCAGCGCCCATGTGCGGATAGAACATCCAGTGATTGAGGTACACGGTGTCGAGATGCACGTTGGCGTTGTTGCTGAGCCGGCGGATGATCGACCCCTGGCTGTTCAGCACATAGAGGTTCGAGTATTCCGCGGCGCGAACCACCGCCACGATGTCCTGGGAGTTCGGCACATATGCGGGTTGCATCCATGACCCCAACGCCGCGGGCAGGTGCAGATCAGTGAAGTACCCATCACTGAGCCGGTAGATGTCCCCGTTCTGCGCCAGGTACAGCGTCCCCGGCAGCACGATCTTGGGTCGCGTCGCGGTGGGAATGAACACGCTCGACTCGCTCGGGATCTTGTGCTTCCGCGACGCGATCAGGCGGTTCACGCCGAAACCGAAGCCTCCCATGAGCGCGAGCAGCAGGATGACCGTGATCGACCGTCTCATCGTGGACTCCCTCACACCGCGGGGAAGTACTGATGCGTCTCAGGAAGGATGAAGTTCCAGTTGGGGAGCAGCACGTCCTCGTTGGCTATGTGACCTGTGTACGTGTACGGGGAGGCAAGGATCACCTGGTGCACGTTCTGTAACTGCACGCTGCTTGCGATCGGCAGCAGAGATGCGATCTCGCTGATGCTCATGTCCGTCGAGAAATCGTTGGCCATCGCGGTCGCGATGTCCGGAAGGTCGGCGATGCCGAGCAGCTTCGCCTTGGCGCGCAGGGCGAGCAGGACCTGCTGCTGGCGCTGCGAACGGCCGAAGTCGCTGCGCAGATCGCCATGACGCGAGCGCACGTACATGAGCGCCTGCATCCCGTCCATGTGCTGCGGCCCGGGAAGGACCGCCACCCGCTCGTACGCATACGGATTCTTGCCGGTAAGGTCGGCGGGATAGAAGTCGTCCATGACCGGGTTGGTGGCCACCACGTCGATGCCCCCCACCTGGTTGATGAGGTTGACCAGGCCGAGCAAGCCGATCCACGCGTAGTGGTCGATGTGAATGTGGAAATCCTGCTCGACGGTCGCCACCGACGCGCTGGCGCCACCATGCAGATAGGCGGCGTCGATCTTCGCGCTGCCCCCGCTCGAGAGCGGGACCCACAGGTCGCGAGGAATCGACTCCATGACGACCTGTCTCGTGAGCGGATTGACCCGGGCCAGGATCATCGACTGGGTGAGGACCGTGCCGCCGAATTTGGCGTCGTTGTCCGAGCCGAGCAGCAGCACGGTGAAAGGGTGCCCGGGCGGCGCCACCGCCGGGGGCGGCGTCGCCGACGCTGACGCCGAGGCTGCGGCCGAGGCCGTTGGCGAAGACTTGGCCGTCGGGAGGTTCCGATCGATGGCGTGCCCGGTGTCCTGAAACGCTGTCACGATCGCGGGCATGAAGTAGGCAACCGCGCCGATGGCGCCGGACAGCACGAAGCCGAGCGCAATAAGAAACCCGAGAAGGACCCGGCTGCGCCGCTTACGGGGGCGGCGCAGCGAGGCGCGTTGACGTCTCACCTGAGGCTTTATAACGAACTCGGCTGACGTCACGGTTACGGTGAAGCGGAATCAGCTCGGGCCGCCGGTAGACTCCGGCGATGTCCCATCCTCACCTCGCCGAGCGCCTCATGGCAGGAGACACCCGCGCGCTGGCGCGGGCGATCCGCATGGTCGAGGATCGGGATCCAGGGATCGCCGACCTCCTCCGGCAGGTTCGGGAACGAGCCGGAAAAGCCCGGGTGGTCGGGGTCACGGGGCCGCCGGGAAGCGGCAAGAGCACCCTGTGCGACCAGGTCATCGAGCGCTGGAGGGCGGCCGGACACCACATCGGCGTGATCGCCGTGGATCCCTCCAGCCCGTTCACAGGTGGCGCGATCCTGGGCGACCGGGTCCGCATGGTCCGTCACACGCTCGATCCCGGGGTCTTCATCCGGAGCATGGCCGCCCGTGGTCACCTCGGAGGGCTTGCCGCCGCCGCTCGAGAGGCAATCCGCCTCCTTGACGCGTCCGGGCGCGACCGGTGCCTGCTCGAGACCGTCGGCGTCGGGCAATCGGAGCTCGAGGTCATGGAGACGGCCGACACCACCATCGTGGTCACGACGCCTGCAGCGGGAGACGCCGTCCAGATCATCAAGGCAGGCATTCTCGAGATCGCCGACATCTTCGTGGTAAATAAGGCCGACCTCCCTGGGGCGTCCAAGGTCGTGCGCGACCTCAAGGAACTGGTCCGCCACGGCAAGGTCCGGACCGAGTGGTCGCCGCCTGTGCTCACCACCGTGGCCGAATCCGGGGAGGGCGTCGACGATCTCGTCGAGGCGATCGACCGTCACGGCGACAGCATCGCGGCCTCGGGAGAGCTCGAGCGCCGGCGGATCGCGCGTCTCCGGGCGGAGGTCGAGGCGATCGTGGTGGAGCGTGCGGCCGAGCGGGCGCGAAGTGCGCTGCATGAGGGCACAATGAGTCGAGAGCTCGAAGGCGATCTGAGCCGGGTGGACCCGTACGCCCTGGCCGAACGAATCCTTAAACGGGCACAGCAGGGAACCCACCTCGCAATGACCCAGACGATCGACCGGGCGGAAATGCCCTCGGGCTCCCCCGACGCGCCGCGCCCACACGCGGCGCCACCCATCCCTCCCGACACGCTCGGAGGTCTGCCCCTGGCAACCTGGTACGGGCCTGACAGCGTCGCCGTCGACGCCGAGGGCGACCTGGGCGACCCCGGTTCGTATCCCTATACGCGCGGCGTGCACCGGACCATGTATCGCGACAAGGTCTGGACGATGCGGCAGTTCGCCGGTTTCGGCAGTGCGAAGGACACCAACGAGCGCTATCGGTTCCTCCTCGACCAGGGCCAGACGGGGCTCTCGGTTGCCTTCGACATGCCGACCTTGATGGGCTACGACTCGGATTCACCGCACGGGCTCGGCGAGGTTGGCCGCTGCGGTGTGGCCGTCAACTCGGTGGAGGACATGCTCACCCTCTTCAGTGGTATCGACATCGGGTCGGTCACCACGTCGATGACCATCAACTCGCCTGCGCCGATACTCTTCGCGATGTACCTGGCGGCGGCGGACGAGCATGGAATTCCCTACGAGAAGCTCGGCGGGACCCTGCAGAACGACATCCTCAAGGAATACATCGCGCAGAAGGAGTTCATCTTTCCGATCCGTCCGTCGATGCGGCTCGTGACCGACGTGGTCGAGTTCTGCACGCGCAACGTGCCGAGCTGGAACCCCATCTCGATCAGCGGATATCACATCCGTGAAGCGGGAAGCACGGCTGCCCAGGAGCTGGCGTTCACCCTCGCCGACGGCTTCGCGTACGTCGAGGCGGGCATTCAGCGTGGACTCGATGTGGATGAGTTCGCCCCGAGGTTGTCGTTCTTCTTCAATGCCCACATCGATTTCTTCGAGGAGATCGCCAAATATCGAGCGGCTCGACGCATCTGGGCGCGCCACATGCGCGAGCGGTACGGCGCCAAGGACGAGCGTTCTCTCAAGCTGCGTTTTCACACGCAGACGGCGGGATGCTCGCTCACCGCGCAGCAGATCGAGAACAACGTCGCGCGGACTGCCTTCGAGGCGCTCGCCGCGGTCCTCGGCGGCACGAACTCACTCCACACCAACTCGATGGACGAGGTGCTCGCGCTCCCGACCGAGAAAGCAGCGCAGATCGCCCTGCGCACCCAGCAGATCCTCGCATACGAGACCGGCGTTCCCTCGGTCGTCGATCCGCTGGCGGGCTCGTGGTTCATCGAGGACCTCACCAACCGGATGGAGCAGGCTGCGGAGGACTACTTCGCGGCGATCGGCGAACGCGGCGGCATGCTCGCCGCCGTCGCCGAAGGTTTCCCGCAGCGCGAGATCGCCGACGCGGCTTTCCGATATCAGAGCCAGCTTGAGACCGGAGAAAGGGTCATTGTTGGCGTCAACGTGTTCGAGCACAGCGTCGACATGACCCAGCCCCCCACTCTGGTGATCGACCCCGATGTCGAGGTGGAGCAGGCGGATCGTCTCAGGCAGCTGCGCGAGCGTCGCGACAACGTCAGCGTGGCCACGCGGCTCGACGCGCTCCAGGAGGTTGCGCGCGGCAGCGACAACATGATGCCGGCGATCATCGACTGCGTCCGCGCACGCGCGACCGAGGGCGAGATCGTCGAGGCGCTGCGCTCGGTCTTCGGAACCTACCGGGAGGCGCCCGTCTTTTGACCTTTCCTTAACCCCTCCATAAGAGAGAGGCGGCTAGGCTCACCCGGTATCGTGGGACCAAAGCACATCCTGGTGGTCGAGGACGAGGAGGTCATCCGAGAGACCCTCCGGTTCAACCTCGCGCGCGAGGGATACCAGGTGAGCCAGGCGTCCAACGGGATCGAGGCGCTCGAGAAGGCGCGGGAGCTGCGCCCCGACCTGATCGTGCTCGACCTGATGCTTCCCGAGCTCGGCGGGCTGGAGGTGTGCCGGATCCTTCGCCAGGAAACCACCACGCCGGTGCTGGTGCTGAGCGCTCGCGACAGCGAGCTCGACAAGATCGTGGGCCTTCGAGTCGGCGCCGACGACTACATGACCAAGCCCTTCTCCCTCGCGGAGCTCACCGCCCGCGTGATGGCGCTGCTCCGCCGCGCGCAACCCGCGATCGAGGAACGAGGCGTCGTCGAGGTGGAGGAGTTCGGCGACTTCCGGTTCGATCGCGGCGCACGCTCGGTGCGCGTCGGACAGGAGGGACTGCGGCTCTCACCCAAGGAGTTCGACCTCCTCTCGTTCCTGCTCGCCAATCCCGGCAGGGTTCACTCGCGAGAGCAGCTGATCCGCCGCGTCTGGGGTCCGAAATTCTTTGGCGAGCGCAAGACGGTCGACGTCCACGTGCGCTGGCTTCGTGAAAAATTCGAGCCCTTCGAGGCACTTCCCTTCCGGATCACGACTGTCTATGGAGTCGGCTACCGCCTGGACCGTGTCCTCGAGCAGCGCGACCCTTCGGCGCCCGACGTCGCCGTCATCGGACGGCGCTGACTGGCCTGGAGTCGGCCCTGCCTATACTTGCCGCTCCCGCCCGAGTACGGACCAGGGAGATGGCCGCCGTGGAATCGCCGCTCGCCGTCATCGACATAGGGTCAAACTCGGCCCGAATCGCAGTGCTGAGGCTCGACGGCTCGGGCCAGCTCGACATCATCGCCGACGCCCGAACCTCGCTCCAGCTTGCCCGCCACATCAACTCGCGCGGCCGGCTCGAGGCCGCCGCCATCACCGAGGCGATCGCGGCGGTGCGCGATTTTCGCGCTGTCGCAGCCGCCGCCGGGGCCGAGAGGACTGTCGCCGTCGCCACGGCGGCGATCCGCACCGCTGTCAACCGCGACAGCGTCCTCGCGCGGTTGGAGGCCGACACCGGCCTGGCCATCAAGGTCATCGATGGCGAGGAGGAGGCGAGATTCGCCTTTCTCGGAGCCGTCCACGGCCTGCCGATCGACACCGGCTACCTCATCGACGTCGGCGGTGGAAGCTTCGAGCTCGCGTACTTCGAACGGCGGCGCGCTCTCCGCTGGTGGACCTTCGAGCTTGGCTCCCTGGTCACGACCGACCAGTTTCTCGCGAGCGATCCGCCGCGCGCCTCGGAGATGTCAGCCCTGCGCGACCACGTGACCCAGACCCTGCTCGACGCCGGAGTGCCGATCCTCCCCGAGGATGGCGGCATGGTCGGGACGGGTGGCACAGTGCGCAACCTCGCCAAGATCCACATGCGGTCGGTCGCCCATCCGATCGCCCGTGTCGACGGCTACGTTCTGCAGCGCCGCGAGGTGCGGGATCTGACGTCGCGTCTCACGACCCGGAATCGTGCGGGCCTGCGCACGGTACCGGGTCTCTCCACCGATCGCGCCGATTCGATTGCCGGCGGCGCACTCGTCGTGATCGCCGCCATGGAGGCGCTCGGGGCGCGGAGCCTGATGGTTTCCGGGCACGGGCTGCGTGAAGGGATCGCTCTCGCGGAGCTCAAATTGCCGCTTCCCGAGGTGTGGCAGGTGCGGCGCAGTTCGGTCGCGGCGCTCGCCTCCCGCTTCTCGACCTGGAATGCGCCCAGGGCCGCGCGCCGGGTCGAGATGGTCCGGGCCATCCTCGGCGTCGCCGATCCGACGATGCCCGCCGAGATGCGTGAGGTGCTCGACCACGCGACCACGCTGCTCGACGTCGGTCAGAGCATCAATTACTACGATCGCTGGAGCCATGCAGCCGGAGTGACGGCTTCCGCGGACCTCCAGGGCTTCACGCATCGTGAGGTGGCCCTCATCGCCACGACGCTCGCCCGGCTTGGCAAGGCACGAAGCAACCTTCCGCGCTACGCGCGCCTCTGCACTCGCGATGACATCAAGCGGATCGACAAGCTGGCGGTGATCCTCGAACTTGCCGACGAGCTCGACCGGCGCGTCAACGGCGGGGGGCCCCCGACCTTCCGGTTCGACGAGCGCCGCAACCGGGTGGTCGTGTCGACCGGGCTCCCGTACACCTGGGAGCCTGAGGACCTGACCAGACGCTTCCGGACCCGCCTGGGCCGAACGCTCAGCCTGCGCCCAGCAGAGACGGCGGGTGACCGAACGAAAGGCCCGGATTCTCCAAACGGTCGATCGACTGGTAGAGGTCCTCGACGAGCGTGATCAGGATGGGAGGCGCCTCGCAGGCGAACATGAGGGCCTCGATCGTCGCGACCTGGCGGCGCAGCCCGTCGACCGCGTCGATCCGGTCCCACGGGTCCGATGCGAGTCGTTGCACGCGTTCGAGTATGCGTTGAGCCATTGCCGCAAGGCGATTGTGAAATGGATATGGTGCAGGGCAGATCTGATGGTGGCAGGCTCGACACCCATTACAGTGGGTGGAGATGAGCGAACCGCTGCTGCACCCCCACCACCCGACGCTCGGCGCTGAGCTAACTCATCTGCGACGCATCGTCGCGGACATGGGGGAGCTCGTCGACGCCGCGATCACCCAGGCGACGAGCGGCCTCGCCGAGCGCGACGTGAGCCTGTGCGCACGCGTCATCGCCGACGACGCGCTGGTCAACGACCGTCAGCGCGAGCTGCGCGAACTGTCGTTCTCGCTGATCGTCAACCAGAGCCCTGAGGCGCGCGAGCTTCGCGAAATCATCGGGCTGCTGAACATGTCCTCGGAGCTCGAGCGCATGGGTGACCACTGCGTCAGCATCGCGAAGCTCGCGCGCAACCTCGCCGACCTGCCGCCCTTGGAGACGTACGTCGACGTCCCGAAGATGGCCGCCTACTGCAGCGATCAGGTTCGGGGGATCCTGGCCGCGATGGTGTCCCGTGACGTGCTCCAGGCGCGCCGTATCGCGGCCGGCGACGACCGGGTCGACCGCATCTATCACCGCCTGTTCGACGACCTGATCCAGATGATGACCGAGGACAACACCACCGTTTTCAGAGCAACGAACCTCGTGTTCATCGCTCATCACCTCGAGCGCATCGCCGATCGCGTGACCAATATCGCTGAGGATCTCGTGTTCCTCAACTCCGGGGCCATCGAGGAGCTCGGGTGATGACCGTGTCCGAGCCTGCGGAGGCGCCCAAGGACGCGCCGCCGCCCGCGCCGGATGCCGCACGGCCGCACGCGGTTGAGCTGGGCAGCCGGCACCGGTACATCAACCGGCACCTGAGCTGGCTCGATTTCGACACCCGGGTGCTCGAGCTCGCGGAGGATGCAACCCGCCGCCTGCTCGAGCGTGCGAAGTTTCTGGCCATCTCGAGCAGCAACCTCGACGAGTTCTTTCAAGTCCGCGTCGGCGGGTTGATCGAGCAGCGTCGCGCGGGTGTCGCTGCGCTGAGCCCCGACGGAATGACCGTCGATGAGCAGCTCTTCGAGATCCAGCGTCGCTGCGTCGACCTCACCGCCCGGCAGGTGCGCGCGTTCCGGGCCATCGTGGAAGGTCTCGATCAGGACGGGCTGCATTTCTCGAACTACAACGCGCTCGATCCGGGCGAGCGTGAGTACGTCGATTCCGTGTTCGAGGAGCGGATCTTTCCGGTGCTCACACCGCTCGCGGTGGACCCGGCGCATCCGTTCCCGTACATCAGCGACCTCTCCCTCAACCTCGCCGTGGTCGTGGGCGCTCCGCGTGGCAGCGAGCAGCGGATCGCCCGCGTCAAGGTCCCCCCGCTGCTGCCCAGATTCGTGGTCATGCCCGACGGTGAGCGCTTCGTGCCCGTCGAACAGGTCATCGCCGCACACCTGGATCGGCTCTTCCCCGGCATGCGCGTCATCGGCCAGTACCCGTTCCGGGTGACACGCAACGCCGACCCGGCGCTCGAGGAGGAGGAGGCAGAGGACCTGCGTACCGCCGTGCAGGAATACCTGCGCCGCCGCCGCCGCTCGCCGCAGGTTGTCCGGCTCGAGATCGACATCACGATGACGGCTGAGGTCAAGGGTCTGCTCATGCGGGAGCTCGAGCTCTCAGCCGAAGACGTCTACACCGTGGACGGTCCGCTCGACCTCAGCGGCCTCTGGGGGCTCTACGACCTGAACCGGCCCGATCTCAAGGAGCGGCTCCCCGCCCCGGTGATCCCTCCCTCCCTCGCCAAGCCTCCCACCGATGACGGCGAGGTGGACATCTTCCGGGTGATCGACGAGGCGGACGTGCTCGTCCAACACCCCTATAAGTCATTCGCGAGCAGTGTCGAAGCATTCATCGACCAGGCCGTGAGCGACCCCGACGTGCTCGCCATCAAGCAGACGCTGTATCGGACCTCCGGCCCTGACAGCCCGATCGTCCGCTCGCTCATCCGCGCCGCCGAGTCGGGCAAGCAGGTGGTCGCGCTCGTCGAGTTGACCGCTCGATTCGACGAGGAAGCGAACATCACGTGGGCCGCCGAGCTCGAGAAGGCCGGTGTGCACGTGGTCTACGGCGTCGTCGGGCTCAAAACCCATGCCAAGGCAACACTGGTGGTCCGGCGCACCGGGACCGGGATCCGCCGCTACTGGCACATGGGCACCGGGAACTACAACTCTCAAACAGCGCGGCTCTACGAGGACATCGGTCTGCTCTCCTCGGACGCCGATATCGGAGAGGACCTGACCGACCTGTTCAACTACCTCACGGGCTACAGCAGGCAGCGGCAGTACCGACGCCTGCTGGTGGCCCCGGTCACGCTGCGCAGCGGGATCGTCGAACTGATCCGAACCCAGACACACAGCACCGGCCGAATCATCATCAAGTGCAACCACCTCATCGATCCGGAGGTCATCGAAGCGCTCTATGCGGCGTCGACGGCAGGCGCGCGCATCGACCTCATCGTACGGAGCTCGTGTGGCGTGCGTCCCGGGATCAAGGGGATGTCGGAGAACATCTGGGTGCGCTCGCTGGTCGGTCGCTACCTGGAACACTCGCGCATCTACCACTTCGGTGACGACCGCTGGTTCATCGGATCCGCCGACCTGATGGGTCGTAACCTGGATGGTCGGATCGAGACTGTGGTGCCGGTGATCGATCCCGGCCTCCAGGCGCGGCTCTCCGAGATCGTCGATGTGCTCCTCGCCGACGACGTGCTTGCCTCGGAGCTTCAGGCCGATGGAAGCTGGCGAAAGGTCCCGACCGTGCGCGGGCTCGACGCCCAGGAAGAGCTGCACCGGCTCGCGGTCGAGCGCGCCTCGCGGTGACCAGCCCGGCCGGGAACGAGCCCGGGCGCGGGCTTCGTCTCGAGGTGCCGATCACGTTCTCACCGGTGCCGCTCGACGCCATCGACGCGTCCCTGACGGCGATCTCCGAACCCGTCCGCAAGCTCCGCACCACGCATTGGGACACTGCGGATCTCCGCCTTGCGCGCTGGGGCGTCGCCCTCGAGCATTCGGGCGAGACTGGTTGGACCCTGCGTCTGCCGCCGACCAGCGAGGGGATGGCCGCTCCAGACGGGGCCGAGCTGCACTTCGAGGGCAGTTCGGAGCGCGTGCCGGAGCAGGCGTTGCAGCTCGTCCGCGTCTACGGGCGCCGTGCGCCCCTCGAGCTTGTGGCACGCCTCGTCACCGCGACCGCGGAGGCGACGCTGCTTGACGCAGATGGCGCGGTGGCCGCGCGCCTGGTCGACAGCACCGTCTCGGTGTATTCAGGCCCGCGCATCACGCAGCGCTTCCGCGAGATCGACCTCGCCAGTGACAGCGGACAGCTCCTCGACGAGCTCGCGAGCCGGTACCAGGCGGCGGGCGCGCAACCCGCGCGACCTCGGGCGCTCGTCGCTCGAGCCCTCGGGCTGGTGGGCACACCGCCCGCGGAAATCGGATCGGTCACCCTTGGCGGCGCGGCGACCGCCGGCGAGGTCGTGAGACGAGCCCTGAGCACGTCGGTCGTCCGGCTCATGCGCCACGACCCCGGCGTGCGGTTGGGCATCGACGCCGAGGATGTGCACCAGGCGCGCGTCGCCACCCGCCGCCTCCGCAGCGATCTGCGGACGTTCCGGCCACTCCTGGAGCAGACGTGGGTCGAATCGCTGCGAGACGACCTGCGCTGGATCGGCGGTGAGCTCGGGCGAGTCCGCGATGCGGAAGTCCTCCGCGATCGCCTCCGCACGGCGGCCGCGGCCCTTCCGGCGGCGGACCGGCACTCGGCCCTGGCGGTCGTCGCGCCGCTGGTCGCTCAGGTGCGCTCCGCGCGCCGCCATCTCGTCATCGCGATGGACACCGAGCGCTACGTCGAGGTGGTCGACCATCTGGTCGCGGCGGCGCGCGCGCCGGTCCTGACCGAGATAGCGGCGTCGCCGGCGCGCGACGTCCTCCCCGGGCTCGTTCGCAAACCCTGGCGATCGCTCAAGTCCGGTGCGCTCGCGGCTCGAGCGGGCAATGTGCCCGACGAGCAGCTCCACGACCTGCGGATACGGGCCAAGCGCTGCCGGTACGCAGCCGAAGCGGCCGCGGCAGCCACGGGCAAGAGCGCCGCGAAGTTCGCTCGAGAGGTCGCGGCGCTCCAGGAGATCCTCGGGGAGCTGCACGACGCCGTCGTTGCCGAGGCGTGGCTGCGTGACCGGTCGGAGGCACCCAGGGTGCACGAGACGGCGCTGTTTGCGGCAGGCGAGCTGGTCGCCCTCCAGCGCGATGCCGCGGAGCGCGCGCGCATCGGCTGGCCGGCAGTCTGGAAACGTGTCGAGCAAGGCTGGTCGAATGCCTGGCGATGAGGCGACGAGCTACCTCGTCCGGCATGCGAAAGCGGGGTCACGAGAGCGCTGGACGGCTCCGGATCGCGACCGGCCCCTGTCCGACGCCGGCACGATGCAGGCTGCCGCTCTGGCGAAGCTGCTCGCGCCCAGAACACGCAGCGTCATGTCGAGCCCCTATCTGCGCTGCGTCCAGACCGTCGCTCCCCTGGCGGCGGCCGCTGGCCTTCGCCTCGAGGAGGAGGAACGTCTTGCGGAGGGTGCCGACCCGGATTGGGCCATCGCCGAGCTCGCGGGGACGCCGGGTGCCGTGCTGTGCACCCATGGGGACGTCATGGCGTCGATCGTGATCAGCCTGTCTGATGCCAAGGTGCCGATGGCCGGCGGGACGCAGTGGGCCAAGGCGGGGACCTGGGAGTTCACGATCGCCGGTGGGCGGATTCGCGGGGGCCGCTACCTGCCGCCGCCGGGCTGAGGTTCCAGGGCGACGCCTTCGCGATCGCCGGCGACGCGGATGAGCACGCATGCGCAGGTCCGGAAGGGTCGCCAAGCTTCCGCGAGTGAGGAGATCTCAGCTGGAGCCGCCGGACCCGCCATCCCGTAGAAGTGCCGGACGTATGAGGGGATACGCGGCTCGCCCAGGGTGAGGATATCGGTCGCCCCGGTCGACCGCAGCAGGATCAGGGTGGCGTAGGTCGGGCCGATGCCGGGCAGCTCCTGCAGCTCGGCCATCGCCTGCTCGGGTGCCAGGGCCAGGAGTTGTCCGCGGTCGAGCTGCCCGTCCAGGGCGGCTCGTGCGATCGCATGGAGCCGCTGGATGCGCTGCGGCTCGATGCTGGGGAAACCATCGACCGCGAGCAGCGCCCGGGGGGTGGGGAAGGCTTCGAGCTCGCCGCCTGGCAGGCTGAAGACGTGGCCATGGGCGGCCGACAGACGCCGCCGAACTGCGGTGGCCTGGGTTCGATGCCTGCGCTGGCTGAGGATCGACCAGGCCGCAGCCTCATACGGCGAATGGAACAGCACCGGCCGGAGCCCCGGGAACTCCGCCTGGAGACGTCCGATCACAGGATCACGACCTCCAACCGCGGCCCAGGCAGTACCGGACTGATCCAATGACAGCACTCTCCGCAGCTGGGACAGGACGATGTCGGGCTCGGCTTCACCAAAGATCCGGCAGTGCAATACCCCCTCGGCGTCCTGTGTCACGAAGGCCGCGGCGTGATGCTCGAGGTCGTCGGCGACGAAGGCCAGTGACATCGAATTCCCGTCCGGTTTTGGTCGCCCCGTGTTGGGACCGAACCCGAAGCTCGCCGCCGCTGCCAGGGAGAAGCTCCCATCGGGGGTGACGGTCAGCTCCGCCGCGGCGGTGTCGGTCACGGCTGGGTCGTCTATCCGCGGAGGCGCATGATCAGGTTGATGACCACGGTCAGGACCACGCTGACCACAACGCAGAAGGCCACCGGGAAGAAGAACGAGAAGCCTCCGGTGCTCACCGAGATGCTCCCCGGGAGCTGGGTCACCCCCAGGCGGGTCAGGAGCACGAACACCCCACCCAGCACCAGGAGGAGCGCGCCGGCGATCAGGAGCAGCTTCCCAACGTCACCGAGTGCCATATCGACACTCTAAGGTAGAGTCCGCGAAACGCATCCACTTCAAGCAGGTCCGGAGAGGCCGGCAAGGGATCGCGGCGCCCCCGCGCGGCCGCCCTTTGCCCGGACCGACACGGGCTGGAGGGCGAAGCGCCATGACCGTAACGACTGCGCGAAACCGGATGCTCGGCCACGTGATCAGCGCCGAGCAGTTCGGTCGCGAGTTGCTCGACGTCCTCTTTCTGCGCGCCACGGTCCTCGCAGATGTGCGCGACGACAGGCTGGCGCATCGGATCATGGCGACGATCTTCTACGAGCCGAGCACCCGGACCCGACTGAGCTTCGAATCGGCGATGCTGCGTCTCGGCGGGTCGGTGATCGGGACCGAGGCCGCTCGCACGTTCTCCAGCGCCATCAAGGGCGAAACCCTGGAGGACACGGTGCGCATGGTCTCGACCTACGCGGATCTGATCGTCCTGCGCCATGACGAAGCCGGTTCGGCCGCCCGGGCGGCAGGTGTCGCGTCGGTGCCGGTCGTCAATGCGGGGGACGGTCCGGGGGAACACCCCACACAGGCGCTTCTCGACCTGTACACGATCGAGCGCGAGCTCGGCCACGTCGACGGGGTGCGCGTGGCATTCTGCGGTGACCTCCGCTTCGGCCGGACAGCGCGATCGCTTGCGCTCTTGCTCGCGCTCTATCCCCGCGTGCGTCTCTCCTTCGTTGCCCCCGCGGTGATCCAGGTGGGCAGCGATATCCTCGCCCGCCTCGAGGCTCGCGGCGTCGAGTGCCGGCTCGCCGATCAACTGACCGATGTCATCGACGACATCGACGTCGTCTACCAGACGCGCGTGCAGAAGGAGCGCTTCACGGATCCGCTCGAATATGAGCAGGCAAGAATGGCCATCCGCATCGACGGCGCGATCATGCAGCAGCTCCCAGCCGCGGCGATCGTGATGCATCCGCTGCCGCGCGTCGACGAGATCGCGCCGGAGGTCGATGCGGATCCACGCGCCGCCTACTTCCGGCAGGCGGCGAACGGCGTCGCGATCAGGATGGCGCTGCTCGAGATGCTGCTCCTATGACGGTGCTCCGATGAACGGCCTCGCGCAGCCGCTCGAGAGCAGCCCGCAGCTGCTCGATGGAGCGGCGCTGCAACGCATCACCATGCGTCTCGCGCACGAGATCACGGAGCGCCACCCCGCATTGGACCGCGTCGTGCTGGTCGGCATTCCGACGCGCGGCGTCCCGCTCGCCCGCGTCGTGGCGAATCACCTCGTGCAACTGGGACACGCCGCCCCACCCATTGCGGCGCTCGACCCGAGCGCGCATCGCGATGACCGTCCGCGTCCGGCGGCCCCGCACGCGGCGCTCGATGACGTCGATGGTGGTCCCATGCCCCGGATCGACGGCTCCGTTGTGATCGTGGTCGACGACGTGCTCTTCACCGGTCGTACGGTTCGAGCGGCGCTCGATGCCCTCGTCGATTGCGGACGCCCCGCCACCGTCGAGATTCTCGCGCTGATCGACCGAGGCCACCGCGAGCTCCCACTGCGTGCGACGTACGTCGGCAAGAACGTGCCGACGGCGCCGGGTGATCGCGTGTTCGTGCGCCTTCGCGACGTGGACGGCGTCGACGGCGCATGGCTGCGCCAAGGTGCCGCTCTGTGAATGCGATCCTGCGCGGCGTCCGCGTCATCGACCCGCTCGGGCGTCTGGACGCCGCCGGCCAGGACGTGTGGATCGACGGCGGGAAGATCCTCGCCATCTACCACCACATCGACGCCGCGGGGGTACCGATCGTCGACCTGACCCCCCCGGCGGGGACGGATCCCTGCGTGCTGTGCCCGGGGTTCATCGACCTCCACGCGCATCTTCGTCAGCCCGGTGACGACGAGGCCGAGACGTTGGAGAGCGGATCGCGCGCAGCCGCGGCCGGCGGCTTCACGTCCGTGGTCGCGATGGCGAACACATCACCGCCCATCGACACACCGGAACGTGTCGCGGAAGCTCGCCTTGCCGCCAGCAATCTCCCGGTGTCGATCCTGCAGGTCGCTGCGCTCACCCGCGACCTCGCAGGCGCGGAGCTCGTCGACATCCGCAAATGCATCGAGGCGGGGGCCGTAGCGGTCGGCGACGACGGACGCAACGCCGTGTCGCCGCGCCAGCTTGCCATCGCGCTCGCGGAAGCGGCCCACCTGTCTCGTGGGGTCTTCGTGCATCCCGAGGATGAGGAGATGATCGCGCAGGCCAACGCCACCCAGGGATCGGTGACACGCAGCACGATCCGCCCCGCGGAGACGGAGACGCGCGCCGTGAATCTCGCGATTCGCGCGCTCGCCCATGCGCGGTCCGGACATCTCCATCTCCAGCACCTGTCCGCGGAAGGCTCGGTCGCATCACTGCGCCGTGCGCGCCACCAGGGCCTCGCCGTGAGCGCCGAGGTCACCCCGCATCACCTGTCGATGTGGCTCCCTATCGCCGAGGAGCCTGACCCGCAGGGGCTCCGCAAGGTGAACCCGCCGCTGCGCGCCGAGCACGACAGGAACGCGCTGGTGCGAGCGTTGCGTGAGGGCCTCATCGAGGCGGTGGCGACGGACCATGCCCCGCACCGTGCCGACGAGAAATCGCTGGCGTATGCGGACGCGGCACCGGGGATGATCGGCCTCGAGACGGCCCTTGCCGCGTGCATCACCATCGGCGGGATGGGCGGAGAGTGGCTGGCCACGCTCGTCGAGCGACTGACCGCCGGGCCGCATCGGATTCTCGGGCCGGCTTCGGGCGTGCCGGAACCACGGCTGAGGATCGGTGAGTCGGCGACGTGCACGCTGTTCGACCCCAACAGCGAATGGACCGTGGGAGAGGCCCCGCTGGAGTCGAGGTCGCGCAACACGCCGCTCATCGGGGCGAGACTTCGCGGCACCGTGCTGCTCACCATGGCGGGCGGCCGCGTCGTCCACCGCAATGCGGCGCGGGTGCCGCTCGCGCCGGAGCGGGTATCCAATGCCTGAAGCACGCGGGCGCCTCGCGCTCGAATCCGGCGCCACCTACGAGGGAACGCTCTTCGGCGCGCCGCTCGAGCATGCGCACAACGGCGAGGTGGTCTTCAACACGTGCATGACCGGGTACCAGGAGGTGATCACTGATCCCTCGTACGCCGGACAGGTGGTGGTGATGACCTATCCCCTGATCGGCAACTACGGCTGCCGCGACGACACAGCCGAATCGGCCCGCGTCCAGTGCCGCGCGCTCGTGGTCCGTGAGCTCTCGGCGGACATCGGGCACGCGCGGGGTGAGCGCACCCTCGAAGAAGAGTTGCAGCGCAACGGCATCCCGGGTCTTCGCGGGGTCGACACGCGCGCTCTGACCCGTCATCTCCGCGACCACGGCACGCTTCGCGGCATCATCGCCGCGTCGTCGGCGATGTCCCCGAGTGAACAGGTCGACGCGGCGCGGTCGGCGCCCTTCGTGAGCGATGAGGACCTCGTCGGGATGGTGTCCATCGACGAACCCTGGCGCCGGTATGCCGAACCTCTCGATCCGACGTTGCACCGCGGTGTGATGCTCTCGGGGAGCGAGAACGCATGGCGTGGAGTCCGCGTGGTCGTACTCGACTACGGCGTGAAGCTGAACCAGATGCGCGCGCTGTGCAGCCGTGGCGCGGAGGTGATCCTGGTGCGCCAGGACGCGCGCATCGAGGACGTTCTCCGTCACAATCCGCACGGAGTTGTCCTGTCCAACGGACCGGGTGACCCCTCGCGGCTACCGCACGCTGTCCAGCTGTGTCGGGACCTCCTCGAACGCCGTGTCCCCCTGCTCGGCATCTGCCTCGGGCATCAGATCCTTGGACAGGCCGCGGGAGCGTCGACGTCGCGTCTCGGTTTCGGGCACCACGGCGGCAACCACCCGGTTCGCGACATGGAGCTCGGCACCGTGTACGTCACATCGCAGAACCACGAGTTCCAGGTCGGCGGCGCGTCGTTGCCCGAGGGCTCGGGGTTCTACGTCAGCGAGCGCAATCTCAACGACGACAGCGTAGAGGGGCTCCGACATCGTGAGCTGCCGGCGTTTTCGGTGCAGTACCACCCGGAGGGGGCGCCTGGTCCGCAGGACCGCGCTAGTGTGTTCGACGAGTTTCTGCGGATGTGCAGTGCGGGGCGAGCGGGGGGTGGGGATTCGCTTGCTCGGACAACGCTCCGCGGTTCGCCCTCGCGCAACGAGCTAGCATCGCGCTCGGTCGAACCGCTACGCGAACTCGCCACGAATCCCCACCCCCCGCTCGCCGAGGACGTCGGCGGGAATGGGACCAGCGCGATCGACGCGCCTGCTGCCGCCTCCGCAAGCAGCGCTGGAACGCCGGATCTCACGGCGGAACGACCTGATTGTGTGCTGGTGATCGGGTCGGGGCCGGTGATCATCGGGCAGGCTGCGGAGTTCGACTATGCGGGGACGCAGGCCTGCAGAGCGTTGCGCGAGGACGGGATTCGCGTGGTGCTCGTCAACAGCAACCCGGCGACGATCATGACCGACGATTCGTCGGCGGACGCGGTGTATGTCGAGCCGCTGACGGTGGAGGTGCTGGAGCGCATCATCATCGCGGAGCGTCCGGACGGGGTGCTGGCGACGCTCGGGGGGCAGACGGGGTTGAACCTTGCGGTTGCGCTCGATGATGCCGGGGTTCTCGAGCGGCACAACGTGCGCGTGCTCGGGACTGGGCTGCACGCGATCAGGACTGCCGAGGACCGTGAGCAGTTCAAGAAGCTGCTCGCGGCGATTGGCGAGCCGGCGCCGGAGTTGGCGACGGTCGCGTCACTTGCCGAGGCGCGGGCATTGCGAGAGCGGATGGGCCTGCCGCTGGTGGTGCGGCCCGCGTTCACGCTTGGGGGGACGGGCGGCGGTCTCTGTGAGACGGAGGAGCGCTACACGGAGACCGTGCTCGCGGGGCTCGCGGCTTCGCCGATCAGCCAGGTGCTCATCGAGCGCTCGGTGGCAGGATGGCGGGAGATCGAGTACGAGGTCATCCGCGATGCCTCGGGCACGTGCATCACCGTCTGCAACATGGAGAACCTCGATCCCATGGGGGTGCACACCGGCGACTCGATGGTCGTCGCCCCGGCGCAGACGCTCACGGATCGCGAGCACCAGCAGCTGCGCAGCGCTGCTCTTCGCATCATCAACGCGCTCGACATCCAGGGTGGGTGCAACGTGCAGTTCGCGCTCGCTCCGGACTTGCACGAGTATCACGTCATCGAGGTGAACCCGCGGGTATCGCGCTCGTCGGCGCTCGCGTCCAAGGCGACGGGCTATCCGATCGCGCGAGTTGCGGCGAAGATCGCGGCGGGACGGCGGCTCGATCAGATTCCCAACGCCGTGACCGGCAAGACGTGCGCTGCCTTCGAGCCGGCCCTCGACTACTGCGTCGTCAAGATTCCGCGCTGGCCGTTCGACAAGTTCCCCGAGGCCGACAGACGGCTGGGGACGCAGATGAAATCCACCGGCGAGGTGATGGCCATTGAGCGGTCGTTCGAAGCGGCGTTCAGCAAGGCGTTGCGATCGCTGGAGCAACCCCAGCCGGACCCGGCTGGACTGCATGAACCGGTGCTCATCGACGTCGCCAACGACCGCCGCGCGGCCGCCCTGTTAGAGGCGCTGCGAGCCGGAGCGACGCCCGAGGAGCTGACCCGCCGCAGCGGCATCGGCGCGTGGTTCCTCCGCCGCCTCGGCAACATCGTCGCCTGCGAGGAGCAGCTCCGCTGGAATGGCCTGGACGACAACGCGCTTGCTGTCGCCAAGCGCGCCGGCCTGACCGATGCACGCATTGCGTCGCTCACCGGAGGCACGCCGGAGACCATTCACGCGCGACGGAGGGACGCGGGGATGCACCCGGTATTCAAGTGCGTCGACACTTGTGCAGCCGAGTTCGAAGCTGCGACGCCGTACTACTACTCGACATACGAGTTCGAGGACGAAGGGCCGGCGGCGACTGCACCGCAGCCGAACACGGTGGTGGTGCTGGGCAGCGGTCCAATTCGCATCGGACAGGGGATTGAATTCGACTACTGCAGCGTGCATGCGGCCATGGCGCTCCGCGCCCAGGGCGTGGACGCGGTGATGGTCAACAGCAATCCGGAGACGGTGAGCACCGACTTCGACTGCAGCACCCGCCTGTACTTCGAGCCGCTCGACGAGGAGGCGGTCACGGCGATCATCCATGAGGAGCAGGCATCGGGGGTCGTTGTTCAGTTCGGGGGACAGACGGCGATCAATCTCGCCGAGCCGCTCGACCATGCCGGCGTCACGATCCTCGGGAGCAGCATCGCCAGCATCGACCTCGCCGAGGATCGCCGTGCATTCGAAGCCTTGATGCGATCGCTGTCCATCGCGCAACCGCAGGGCGCCGCGACGACCGATCTCGACGAGGCGCTTGCCATCGCGGACGGCATCGGCTTCCCCGTCCTGGTGCGACCCTCCTACGTCCTCGGTGGGCGAGCGATGGAGATCGTGCACAGCCGGAGCCAGCTGCAGCGGTATCTCGAAGCCGCGATGGCGGCACTCCCCGCCGAGGGCGGGCGTCGCCGCGGCGCCGTGCTCATCGATCGATACCTGTTCGGCACCGAGGTCGATGTCGACGCCATCAGCGATGGCGAGACGGTGGTGATCCCGGGGCTCATGGAGCATGTCGAGCGCGCCGGCGTGCACAGCGGCGACTCGATGGCGGCCTATCCCGCGCGCATCCTCGGCGACGACGTTCGTACGCTGATCGTCGACGCAACCGTCCGGATCACGCGCGCGCTCGACATCCGCGGACTGTGCAACATCCAGTTCGCGGTCCACCGCGGTGTCCCCCACGTGCTCGAGGTCAATCCGCGCGCCTCGCGCACCGTCCCCTTCCTCAGCAAGGTCACCGGGGTGCCGATGGTTGAGCTCGCGACTCGGGTGATGCGCGGCGCCTCCCTTGCCGACCTCGGCTGGACCACGGGCCTGGTTCCGGCGCGACCGCTGGTCGCTGTGAAAGCACCGGTCTTCTCGACGGTCAAGCTGATCGACGTCGACACCGCACTGGGCCCTGAGATGAAATCGACCGGCGAGGTGATGGGCATCGACACCGACCTCGGCGCCGCCCTCGAGAAGGCGTTTGTCGCCGCGCTCGGCGATGTGCCGACCAGCGGTGGCGCCCTGTGCAGCGTCGCAGACATCGACAAGGCGGAGGCGCTGCCGATCATCGCGCAGCTCAGCTCGCTTGGCTTCACGATCTACGCGACCGCCGGCACGGCGGCGGCGCTTGCGAGCGCGGGCATCTCCGCCGTGTCGGTCGGCAAGATCGGCCATGGACGACCCAACGTCATCGACGTCATCGAGGACGGGCGCGTCTCCATCGTGATCAACACCGTCTCCAACTTCGGCACCGACGAGCTCGACTTCCGATCCGACGGGCTGGCGGCGGCTGCGGTGGGTCGGACGGTGAAGGACGGCTACCGGATCCGGCTGGCGGCCGAACAGCGCCGGATCCCGTGCTGCACGTCGCTCGACACCGCGGCTTCGCTGGTGGACGCGATCGGCCGCCACAGGTCGGGACAGAGCGTTCGGGTCGCGACGGTGCGTCAATACCGCGACGGCGTGGTGCAGGCGGTGTCGTGACCGCGGATCTGAGCAGGGCAGCTCTCGAGACCGGGGAGGTGCTCGTCGTGGAACGGCTGGGAGGGGGGCTGCTGGAGCTGGTCGTGCGGTTGCCACACCTCGCGGCGACCGCAATGCCGGGAATGTTCGCCCAGCTGCGCTGCGGCCGCAGCACCTCACCGCTGCTCCGGCGTCCGTTCAGCGTTGCATGGACGCAGGACGACACGTGTGGCTTCATCTTCGAGGCGGTCGGCGCGGGCACTCGCCTGCTCGCAGAGCTCGAGCCCGGCGATCCGCTCGACATCCTCGGCCCGCTTGGACATGGATTCAGCGTCGCGGACGGTGGATCGGTCGTCTGCGTGTCCGGCGGCCTCGGCTGTGCTCCCTTCCCGCTGCTCATCAACGAGCTCCGGCGCCGGGGCGTTGAAGACATACTTGTCTTGAACGGGGCGCGCACCGCGACGCGCCTCTATCCCGCTGAGCGATTTGCTCGTCCGGCGGTGCCCCTAGTTGCGGAGGCGACCGATGACGGCACTCGCGGCCACCGCGGGTACGTCACCGACCTGCTCCGCCAGGCGCTGGAGTCGCACCCGTCGGCCATCTACGCCTGCGGACCGAACGCGATGCTCGGCGCGGTGATGCGAACGCTGCTCGAATCCGGAGCCGATCTCCCTCCGACGCTCGAGGCGTCGCTGGAGGCGCCGATGGGCTGCGGATTCGGCACCTGCCTCGGCTGCGCGCTGCCGGTCCGCGGCGAGGATGGATCGCCGGCGTGGCGGCTCTGCTGCACCGACGGTCCGGTCATGCCGATGCGCGACGTCGACTGGGATGCTCTCCGCGCGCTCCCGGGAGCGGACGTCGCGTGACCGAAAACCGAGCAGGTGGCGTCGATCTCGGGCGCGGCCTGACGCTGGCGAACCAGGTCGGACTGGCGAGCGGAACCGCTGGATACGGTTTCGAGCTCGAGCAGCTGATCGACATCAATGGCCTCGGGGCGCTGTACACGAAGGGCACGACCGTCCAGCCCCGCGAGGGCAACCCGCCTCCCCGCGTCGCCGAGACCGGCGGAGGGATGCTCAACAGCATCGGGCTACAGAATCCCGGCGTCGACGTGGTCGCATCCACGTACGCGCCGCGCTGGAGGGGCTGGGCGATTCCCATCATCCTGAACATCGCCGGCGGCTCGATTGACGACTACGTGCACTGCACGAGAGTCCTCGAACCGATTGCCGAAGTCGCGGGCATCGAGCTCAACATCTCGTGTCCGAACATCGCGCAGGGGCTCGACTTCGGCCGCGATCCGGCTGCGGCCGCTCGACTGGTCGGCGCGGTGCGAGCCGTCACCGAACGCTGCATCATCGTGAAGCTCAGCCCCAACGTCACTGACATCGGGGCGGTTGCCCGAGCCGTTGAGGAAGCCGGCGCCGACGCGGTGTCGGCGGTGAACACCTACATCGGCAGAAAGATCCACAGGGCGACCGGCCGGTCAGTGCTTCCCCTCGGCACGGGCGGCCTCAGTGGTCCTGCGATCCAGCCACTCGCGCTGGCCGCTGTCGCCGCGGTCTGCGAAGCCGTGCACATCCCGGTGATCGGCGTCGGCGGCATCGCGGACGCTGCATCGGCACGTGACTTCCTGATTGTCGGAGCCTGCGCGGTGCAGGTGGGGACTGCGACGTTCGTCAACCCGGAGACCGCCCTGCAGGTGCTGGACGGTCTCCGGGGTTGACTGCCGTTACTGACTGACGGCGGACCTCAGGCCGGCGTGCCGGCCTCCACCGGCGTCGGACTGAGATGTCCGTTGAGCGACATGACTTCCTCGGGTGGTTCCATGTCGATCGCGACCTCCCCATGGAGCAGGAGGTCACCAACCTCGAGTTGCTTGTCGGTCATGCGGAGCGGAACGATGAGCCCGACCAGCTTGATCACGACAAAGGTTGCCGCCGCGTCGTACACGATGATGAAACCCAGGGCGATCGCTTGGAGGAGCAACTGCTTTGCATTGCCGTAGACGAGGCCGGTCACGGCGACAGATGCGGTCCCTGCGGTGCCCACGTAGACGATCATGTTCGGCGACGCGAGCACACCGGTCATGAGGCCGCCGAACGCTCCCGCAACGCCATGCGTATGGAAGACACCGAGCGTGTCGTCGACTCTGCCGGTGAACAACTTGGTCTTGCCCAGAAAGTTCATGGAGAGCCACGGCAGGACTCCGGCACCGATGCCGATGATGAACGCCGCGTAGCCATTGACGTAACCGGCTCCGGGGGTGATCGCCACCAGGCCGGCGATCATGCCGCTGATCATCCCGATGATGGTCGGCTTCTTAAGGAAGGCGATGTCCATGATCATCCAGACCAGCAATGCAGTCGCCGTGCACAGATGGGTGTTGAGCACCGCTGCTGATGCGTCGGCGTTGGCGAAGTACGGATCACCGCCGTTGAATCCGCTCCAGCCGAGCCACAGGAGTCCCCCTCCGGCGACCGCCAGCATGATGTTGCTCGGCGTGTTGTTCTGCCGGTCCTTGAGCAGTCGTGGACCGATCACGGCAGCGGCGACGAAGGCGGATACCGCAGCGGCGACATGGATGACGTAGCCACCGCTGTAGTCGACGGCCCCGAGGGCACCGAGCCAGCCACCGCCCCAGAGGCTGAAGGCTCCCACCGAGTACACGAGCGTGATCCAGAGCGGGACGAAGAGCGCCCACGCCTTGAAGCTGATGCGCCCGAGCAGCGCGCCGCCCAGGATGATGACCGTGATCGTCGCGAAGACGAACTGGAAGTACACGAGCGACGACATCGGGAAGCGCAGTGCGGGAATCAGCCCGGTGAGCAGCGGGATGCTCGCCTGCTGTTCGAGGTCACTCGCTCCGGCAATGGGGTGAGGTATTCCCACAAACGTCGTAGCGGCGCCGGCGACGTGCAGCGGCTGGCCGAAGCTCATGTCATACGCAAAGAACATCCAGATGACCAAGGTCATCGCGAATGCGTAAACGACCATCAGCGCGGAGTTGACGGCAAACTTGCGCTTCATCAACCCTGCGTACAGGATCGCGAGGCCCGGGATGCTCATGATCCCGACCAGCGTCGCCGACGTGAGCTGCCACGCCGTATCGCCGGAGTTCAGCCAGCTTGGATCCGGGGTCAGGGCAGACAACATTGCGATACCTCACCTCTTACTCTGCTGATGTGCAAATGCACCGACATGCGCCTTGGTCGGAACTTTGTCAGAGGCAGGCGCTGGGTTCTTCGGCCGCAACGCACAGATACAACGGCCGCGGGCTGTACTCCGCGCACGACTCACACTGGACGCGAAGCACAGGCCGCAGCCGGCGCTCAGGTCAGACGGCTGTGCGCAGGTAGCTCGGGAAGATCTCGACGCCGCCAGGGGGCGCCACTCGCAGCGCAGGGAGGGTAGGGGCAGCCTCGAATTCCTGAGCGGGCACCGGTCTGCCGGTGAAGTACCCCTGAGCGCGGTCACAGCCAAGCAATGACAGCAATTCCAGCGTCGCCAGCGTCTCGATGCCCTCGGCGACCACGACCAACCCCAGCGCATGGCCCAGCTCGATGGTGGCGCGCACCAGCTTGGTGTCCTGCTCGCGCCCGCTGACGCTCAGGCCACCGATGAAGGTGCGATCGAGCTTCAGCTCCGTGATCGGGAGGCTGCCAAGGTAGGCGAGCGAGGTGAACCCCGAGCCGAAGTCATCGATCGACACCCCGACGCCCAGCGCGCGGAGCTCTTCGATGACACCCTGACAGGCGGTGAAGTCGCGGATGATCGTCGTCTCTGTGATCTCCAGGATCACGGCGGATGCGGGAAGACGATGGCGCCGGAGCGCCGCGCGGACGAGGTCGGTGAACCCTGGATCGAGGAGGTTCGACGACGAGACGTTGACGGACATGGCGATGCGGCTGCCCGCGCTGCGCCATACGGCACACTGTGCGAGCGCCTGCTCGAGCACGACTCGCGTGAGCGGCCCCATGAGACCGGCTTCCTCGGCAAGCGGGAGGAACTCCAACGGTGGAATCAGGCCGAGCCGGGGATGCGGCCAGCGCACGAGCGCCTCGGCAGCGACGGTCTCCCCGTTGCGCAGATCCACCTGCGGCTGGTAATGCAAGACGAGCCGCTCACTCTCGACCGCAGCACGCAACTCCTCGACGAGCGCGAGCCGGTTGCCGCCGTCGTCGATCGACGGCGTGTACACCTCGTACGACTGGTGGGTCATCTTCGCGCGATACATGGCGACGTCCGCACAGCGCATGAGGCCGATGCTGTCACCGGCATCCGCCGGCGCCGTCGCGATCCCGATGCTCGCACTGATCCGCACGCTGACCCCGTTGAGGACGAAGGGTTGCTCGAGCAGCGTCGTCAGACGCCGAGCGAGTCCTGCTCCGTACGCGGGATCGCTATCGATGAGCACCGCACCAAGCTCATCGCCACCGATTCGTACGAGGACGTCGGAGGCCCGTAGCGAGCTCCTCAGCCGCGGTCCGAGCTGTTTGAGCAGCTCGTCCCCTGCGGAGTGCCCAAACGAGTCGTTGATCTCCTTGAAGTGATCCAGGTCCACGAAGAGGAATGCCATGGTCCTCTGCGGCGTTGACGGATCGGCGAGGTCCTCGAAGTAGGCATCGAGGATCGCTGTGAGCCGGCGGCGATTGCCCAGCCCGGTGAGCTCGTCCGTGACCGCCTGGCGATGTCGCTCCTCGGTCAGGGCCCGAAGCCCATGCACGGAAAGCGCGAGGCGCAGCCCGACCACCACGAGCGTGGCGGTGGCCAGACCCACCGCAATCTGGCTGACGTCATGCGCTACCGAACCGACGAACATGATCACCAACCCGGCCGCGGCGCCCGCTCCGGGGAGGACGAAGCCAGGCAGCTTTCCGCTCTCAACCAGGTCGCGGAGACCCGGAGGCAACCAGACCGAGATCGACATCAGGGTGATCGCAATCGGCCACGCGATGCCGTTGAAGACGATCCCCACCTGTGCGGTCGAACCGAAGAGATTGAACGTGTCTCCGATCCCATTCACCGCACAGGCGGTGGCGAACAGCAGCCAGGGCATCCGCCGTCCCGGAAGGATGGCGGTGCCGCCCACCACCAGGGCGAGCAGCAGAACGTCGCCGATCGGGTACACGAGGTCGACCACCACTCCGAAGGGGTTGACACCACCCGTGTCCCCGCCGAGCGACCTGAGGACCGCGTGGAACGCGAACGCGGCGCATACGGCGGCTGCGCCGAGTCCGGCGATGGCTCCATCCAGCCACGTGGCCGGCAGGAGCCGGCCGATCTCCCTGCGGAGCATGAGCACGATCGCCACGTAGGCCAGCGGATAAAAGCCCACATAGAACGCGTCGGCCAGTGATGGGTGTGCCGCGATTGACCCACCCCAGGTCTCGGCGGCCAGCACGAGGTCACCGAGCGACCAGAAGAGCACGGCGGTGCCGAGCACCAGGGGAATCGCCCGGCCCTGCTGGCGGGTGAATCCACGGGCAAGCAGCAGGCCGGCGGCCACCACCTCGTAGATTCCGACGCCCCAGTCGTCGACCCAAGGCCAGTTCGCGCCCGGAGAGCGGACGAGCAGCGAGACGACGTAAGCGGTGACCAGCGCGCCCATGACCGCATACACGACCCAGAGGGCCAACGGGGCTCCCCCGGTCGGTCTGAGGAATGCCGGGGGTGCCCGCCGTTCACGAGGGGCCGCCGAACTCACCACAGCAGCTTTGCCGATCTCGTGTTGAATTCCGGTTGCGACTGTGGAACGACAATGACCTCAGGCCGCTAAAAAGGCGGCCGCTCAGTGCAAACGCGGGGGACCTGGAATGGCGGCAGTTGATCAGGTGGCGGTGAGCATCGTCAGCACCGAGGCGCAGCTTGGGAGGCTCCTCCCGCTGATGCGGGCCTATTGCGATTTCTACCGCGTCGAGCCCTCGGATGAGGCGCTGCTCTTGCTTTCGCGATCACTGATGGCCGATCCAACCCACGAGGGTGTGCAATTGATCGCCACCGACGGGGCCGCGGACCTGGGGTTTGCGACCCTCTTCTGGAGCTGGGAAACCACCACCGCAGGGCGCGTCGGCGTCATGAACGATCTGTTTGTTGCCGCCCCGGCGCGAGGTCGCGGCATCGGCTCGGCGCTGATCGCCGCCTGCCTGGAGCGATGCCGCCATCATGGCGCGGCCCGAATGATCTGGCAGACGGCCGTGGACAACGTGTCCGCCCAGGCGGTGTACGACCACGTCGGGGCGACCAGAGAAAGCTGGGTCGACTACTGGATCGACACCCGGACGACAGGGACAGCGGAACGGCGCTAGGCCGCGGATTACTTCTTCGCGGCCTGGTAGTAGGGATTCGCGCCCTGCGCGTGATCCGTGGTGTCGCGAACCTCGGTGATCTGCGGGAACCGCTCGAGGATCGCCACGCGCACCCCCTGTCCAAGCGTGACCTCGGCCATGCCGCAGCCCTGACAGCCACCGCCCATGTGGATGAACGCCACTCCATCGTTGACGTCGAGCAGGTCGATATAACCGCCGTGGGTGGCGACCGACGGGTTGATCTCGTCGTCGAGGAGCCGCTGCACGTCGCGAGCAAGGTCGTCGAACCAGAGCGGATTCGGGTTGTCGACCGTGAGCGCACCGCGTGCGCGATCGGCGTCGATGGTGATGCCGTCGAGGTATGGCGCCGACGCGATGGGCATAGTGAAACGGACGCCCGACGGCCCGTTGACGACCATCTCGCCGTCGCGCTCGTCGCCGGCATTGACCAGGGAGAGGTCGTACGTGAACGCGCCGCCCTGCCGTCCGGTGACCGCTATTCGCACGCCCGCGTCCGGCTGTTTGCGGTTGGCCCTCACCTGCTCGATCCGCGTCAAAGCGTAGTCGGTGATTGCGATTCTCGGTTCCTTCACGCTGTCGTCCATGGTACGTCGGTTCGAATCTCGAGCGTAGGCTGAGTGGATGCCGAGGGTGATGCTCGTCCTGCCCACCGAGACGTATCGAGCCACAGCATTTCTCCGCGCAGCCGAGGAACTCGGGCTCGACGTGGTGGTTGCCTCCAACGAGGCGCCGACGCTGGCGACGCTCATGGAGGGCCGCGTTCTCACGCTCGATCTGCAGCGACTCGACGAGTCCGCCGCCCGCGCACTGCAGTTCGCCGCTCGGTGGCCGGTCGACGCCGTTGTCGGAGTCGACGAGCTGTCAGTGGTGACCGCTGCCAACATCGCCGAACGGTTGGACGTGACGCGGAGAAATCCCATCGCGGCTGTCGCGGCAACGCGGGACAAACGCCAGCTGCGCAAGCGTCTGACCGCGTCAGGACTGACGCAGCCTCGGGTCGCGGAGATCGATGCCGATGCGGACGAGCGCACCCTCGACGCGGCGGTACGCCGTGCCGGCCTGCCATGCGTGGTCAAACCGGTTGACCTGGCTGCCAGTCGTGGCGTGATCCGAGCCGACAGCCGTGTTGACGTCGACAGTGCCGTGCAACGCGTTGGGAGACTCCTGCGGAGCATCTGCGCTGGCGGTGCGATACCGCCGATGATCGTCGAGAGCTACGTCGATGGCGCAGAGATCGCTGTCGAAGGCCTGCTGCGAGCAGGGCGGCTCGAGGTGATCGCCTTGTTCGACAAGCCGGATCCGCTCACCGGGCCGTTCTTCGAGGAGACCATCTACGTCACGCCGTCACGCCTCGACGCGGCGTCCCAGCGCGCCGCGATCGACGCCGTCAGTGATGCGGTGTCGTCACTCGGATTGCGGGACGGACCGATCCACGCGGAGGTACGGATGGGCGACGACGACCCCGTTGTCATCGAGGTGGCTGCGCGTTCGATCGGCGGCCTCTGCTCGCAGGTCATCCGTCTCGTGTGCGGGGATGCACCCGATGAGGTTCGGTCTCTGGAGAACGTGATCCTTCGCCAGGCGTGTGGATTGCCCCTGGGCGCGATCGAGCGCTTCGATGCCGCCTCGGGAGTGTTCATGCTGCCGGTGCCTGACGCCGGGGTCCTCAGGCACGTGCACGGCCTCGACCAGGCCATGTCGCTCCCCGGCATCACCGGCGTCACCATCTCGGTCCCTCCCGGCGAGCGATTGACGCCGCTTCCGGAGGGCGATCGATATCTCGGCTTCATCTTCGCGAGGGGCGATACGCCGGACGCGGTCGAGTCGGCGCTGCGTCAGGCGGAGCTGCGGCTCAGCGTCGAGCTTGCATAGACGCCGAGTTGGCCCCGTGCCTCACGGCCCGCGTCCCAGGAGGCGGCGCGAGAGCATGCCCCCTGGAGGAATCGAACCTCCCTCAACCGGTTAAAAGCCGGCTGCTCTACCGATGAGCTAAGGGGGCGGGACCCGGATTGTATTGCCGCCTGTGCAGCACGCCCTACCATCGGCACACGTGACCGATGAGATCCCCGGGTTTCCGGAGCACTTCCCTGTCCGCGACGACGGCGTCAGAAGCTGGCGCTACCGGGCCGTCTCCCTGATCTGCAGGGCATCTCTGCGCGGGTTCTTCGGGCGAGGGCTCCAGCTCGATTCGATGTCGAAATTTCCCTCCGAGGGTCCGCTGCTGGTTGTCTGCAACCACCTGAGCAACATCGACCCGTGGATCTTCGGGGGTTTCGGCCCAGGCGTCCTCTACTGCATGTCAAAGCGCGAGCTGTTCAAGAACCCGTTCATCGCGTGGGTCCTCGCGGGATGCAACTGCTTCCCCATCGATCGAGGGACCGCCGATCGCCGAGCGCTGCGAACGGCGCTCGACATCCTCTCTCGCCGTGGACGCCTGCTCATCTTCCTCGAGGGCACCCGCTCGTCCATCCCGGGTATGCGGAGGGCGGAAGCCGGCGTCGGTTTCCTCGCGCGGCGATCCGGCGCGTCCATCCTCCCGGTGGGCGTCTGGGGCACCGAGGCTGCGCTCCCTCGAGGCCACAAGCTCCCGAGGCGGGTGCCGATCCGGCTGAAGCTGGGTCCGGTTTTCCAGCTCCCGGAACGCGTCCCGGGGGAGCGGCGCGACGACCAGGCGGTCGCGGACTTGATCGGAGCGCGCATCGCGGAGCTGCTCCCACCTGCCTACCGCGGCGTCTACGCGTCCCTCGGCGAGGGCGAGAAAGCCGAACGTCAGGCCGGGTAGCGGCCCGCGAGCGTCAGCGAGCCCTGCGGCTCGGGGATTTGGCGTGGGTCGCCTTCGCGTGTGCGGCCGAGGGCCGCTTGGCGGCAGCCGACCGCAAGGCCTGTGCCTTGCTGGCGGACGCCTTGGCTGGACCTTTGGCCACCGGCTTCCTGGTAGCGGGCGCCTTGGCCTTCGCGGCCGGCTTGACCACTGTCCTGCTCTTCGCCTTCGGTGCCGGGGCGGCAGATCGAGCCGAGGTCCTGGCGCCGGAGGTTGCTTTTGCGACCGGCTTTGGTTTGGCGGTGCCCGGGGGCTTCACCTTGGCAGCGCTCTTCTTCGGAGTGCTCTTGGCCTTGACCGCCGGTTTGGCCTTGACACTGGGCTTGGGCCTGGCCGCCGGCGTCGATTTGACGGGCGCCGGCCTGGCGGCCGTGGTCTTCGCCACCGTCTGCGCCCTGGCCGCAGAAGCAGTCTTGGCAGGGGGTTTGCTCTTCACGGGTTGAGCAGACCTGTCCGGCGCCGGCTTCCGCGATGGTGTGGCCACCGCCGGCTTGCGAGCAATCGAGCGCTCGGGTGGTGAGGGGGCTTTGACCTCGGGACGGGACTCCGTGCGTTTCGAGGCCGGGGCGGCGGCCCTGGTTGGCGCGGGCGCTGCAGGCGCGGGCGCCACCGGCTCGGCCTCAGCCGAAGGCGAAGCCGATGAGCCGTTGGCTGGGGGACGCGGGCCGCGATCACCGACGCGGACGGGTTCGACCATGAGCTGCGTCAGCTCAGCGTGGCGCTCGGGGGTCTCCGACGTCTCGAGGCACGTGAAGGCGACGACCTCCTTGGTCTCCGAGTGCCTGTCGAAGCGAACGATCGCCGTCTGACTCAACACCGTCTCGACGATTCCGGTGGAGCCCACCGGGTAGTCGCCGATCGAGGCGCCGGTGCGGGGCCGCGTGTTCGAGGTGAGGATCACATGCTCGCCGACGCCAAAGGGTGGCGGGGGCTCTTCGCGTGCTCCCGGCGGCCTTCCGGGAGTCGGCGAGGGGCGTGGTACCGCGGCGACGACGACAGGTGCCGCGACCGCGACAACCTCCTCCTCCTCGTCGTCGTCATCATCATCGTCATCGACCTCGACAACCACGCCGATCTCGATCTCGATCTCGTCGAAGTCGTCCAGCTCGACGGCGTCACCCTCGGCCTCAACGACGGGGGTCTCCGGCTCTTCCTGGTCGGCGTCGACAGTGGGGTCAGGTGGTTCTTGGGGCATTCAGGCTCATATGTGACGGATGGGTAGACTGACGTGCAGATGATCGCGCGATCCACGGCGATCCCGCTGTCGCACCATACCCAACAGCGGCTCCTTGAAATCCTTCCGGGCGCGCTCACATGGTTCGCACTGCTCGTTCCGGTGGTTGCCGCATTCGCGATCAGGCTCAATGACCCCGGGATGCTCTGGATCCTGGGCGCGGGTGCCGTTCTGCTCGATAGCTACTGGCTGGTGAGGACGACGGTGACGGTTCGAGGTGTCCGCAAGACGCTGAAGGCTCTCAAGGAAACTGAGGTCATCGACTGGTGGCAGCGCTGCCAGGAGCTCGAGGCGAATCTCCCCGAAGGAGCGCCGGCGCCGTCAGAGATTGTGCAGTGCGCGCTCATTCCAACCTACACCGAGTCGTACGACGTGCTTCGCGCGACGGTCGCGGCGCTCGCGGCGCAGAACTATCCGGAACATCTCCGGGTGTGCGCGATCATCACCCGCGAGACCGACTCGGGCGGCATCGAGAACGTGGCCAGGCTGCGTGAGGAGTTCGCCGGATCGTTTCGCCTGTTCCTGCACATCAAGGATCCGCTGCTCCCCGGCATCGTCGTCGGCAAATCGGCGGCGATGGCGTACGGCGGTCCCGTGCTCAAAGCCGCGTGCGACGAGCTTGGTCTCGATCCCTCGCGCACGATGGTGACCGACCTCGATTCCGATTTTCGTTTGCACCCGCAGTATTTCGCATACATCGCGCTGCAGTTCTGCACCGCCACGGACCGCCTCGTCTCGATTTGGCAGCCGGTGCCGGTGTTCCTCAACAACATCTGGCGTGTGCCCACCGCCGTGCGCGTGATGGCCACAGCCGCGACCCAATGGCAGATGTTCCTGCACCAGAACCCGCATCGCCTGGTGATGTTCTCGTCGTACTCGATGTCGCTCGACCTGCTCGCCGATGTCGGCTACTGGGACTCCGATGTGATTCCCGAGGACTCGCGATTCTTCTGGAAGGCGTTCTTCCACACCCGCGGCACACTCAACACCCGTCCCGCATTCCTGCCGGTGTTTGGTGATGCGCCGCGCGCCCGGGGCTACGCGGCAACCCACGCATCGCAGTACAACCAGATCAAGCGGTGGGCGTGGGGAGCGACCGATATCCCTTACGTCACCTCACGAATGCTGCTGCACCCGGAGATCCCGTGGCGCATTCGCGCACGGCGGTATTCGAACCTCATCTTCAACCATCTGACCTGGGCGACGCTGCCGCTGCTGCTGTTCTTCGGGGGCGCACTGCCGGCGTTCATCGACCTCGACTACAGCCTGTCGTCGACCTCGGCCCTGCTCGGCAGTCTCAGCGCAAGCATTCTCACGATCACGCTGCTGAACACGCTGCTGCTGGTGCAGGTCGACTACAGGATCTGTCCAAAGCCAGCGTCGTGGCCATGGTGGCGCAGGCGGTGGGCAGAGTTGCAGCTCTTCACGTATCCGGTGGTCGGACTGGCGCTCAGCGTGATCCCGGCGCTCGAGGCACAGACGCGGCTGATGTTCGGGGCATACCTCGAATATCACGTCACCGAGAAGGAATGAGCCGCCGGCGTGTCAGCGCTGGAGCACCGCCCGATACGTCTGGTACGTGAGCTCGGCAGCCCGCCGCCACGTGAAGGTCGCGGACCACGCCAGCCCCTGTGCCTGCATCCGCGCACGCAGGGCGGTGTCGTCGAGCACGCCATTGATCGCAGCCGCCATGGCATTCGCGTCACCGTCGGGCACCACTGTCGCGGCCCCGCCGCTCACCTCGGGAAGTGACGAGTTGTCGAAGACCACCGCGGGGGTGCCACAGGCCATCGCCTCGAGCGGAGGCAATCCGAACCCCTCATAGGCGGACGTGAAAACGAACACCTCCGCGGCCGTGTAGAGGGCGACGAGGTCGTCGTCGCTGACGTGGCCGATCACGCGAGCGTGTTCGGCGAGGCCTGCGGCGGAGAGCGTCTCGGTCACCTTCGCCGTGAAGGTGCCCTGATCGCCGACGATGACGATGGCGACGTCATGATCTCGGCGAACACGGCTGACCACATCGGCAAGCAGCGCGATGCGCTTGCGCGGATCGAAGGTGCCGACGGCCAGCAGAAATGGACGGCTCAGGCGCAGCCTGCTGCGAATCCGCTGCACCGCCTCAGGGTGGGCCGGCCGGAATGCCGGCGAGATCCCCTCCGGGATCACGGAGATCCGATCGGGATGCGTCGCCGTGAATCGGAGCACGTCACGCCGGGTGGCGTCCGAGACGGCGATCACGGCATCGGCGCGCCGGAGGAGGCGCAACCCGAGGATCCGCGCTCGCCGGACCCATGGGTAGCCGCGCGGCATCACGAACGGGATCAGGTCGTGGACCGTGACCACGACCGGGAGGCGGCTGCGCAGCGGCTGTCCGAACTCGATCGCGTGGTAGAGGTCGGCCCTGGAGCCGCGCAGCGCGTCTGCGATCAGGAGGGTGTCGGCGATCGGCTGGAGCGTCGGGTGGACGACTCGGATGCGGCGTGCGGACGGCGTGACCAGCCTGGTGACTTCGGAAGGAGGCTCCAGATGCGTCGAGAGCAGCAGGCTGACCTGAGGTGGCTCCGCGAGCTCGCCCAAACCGGCGATCAGCCCACGCTCGTAGCTGCCGATCCCTCGCACCGACGACGCCCCCTGGAGCGGGCGGCCGTCCATGACGACCCTCATCGCGGGCAACTCAGAGGGCAGGGCACGGGCTGAGAGTCTGTCGGATAGACTGGCGACGGTGACGATTCAAGAGCGGGACGTGGTGGATCGGCTGCGCTCACTCATCCGAGACGTTCCGGATTTTCCCCGCCCCGGCATCGTCTTCAAGGACATCACGCTCTTGCTCGGCGATGCCACGGCATTCACCGCGGCGGTGGCGGCCATGGCAGAGCCGCATGTCGATCGTGGGGTCGAAATCGTTGCCGGCATTGAATCGCGCGGATTCATCCTCGGTGGCGCCGTGGCTGATCACCTCGGCGCCGGTTTCGCGCTGGTTCGTAAGGAGGGGCGGCTCCCTGCAGCCCGGATCTCGCAGTCGTACACCCTCGAGTACGGCGAGGCCGTCGTCGAGATGCACTCCGACGCAATCCAGCCGGGCCAGCGAGTTCTTGATCGTCGACGACCTGCTCGCCACCGGGGGCACCGCCGAGGCGGCCGCGGCGCTCGTCGACCGGCTCGGTGGGGATATCGTGGGGTTTGCCTTTTTGATCGAGCTGAGTGACCTCGGGGGATCGGCGGCGCTCGGTGGGCGTCCCTACACGGCACTGCTGCCCATGAAGACAGATGGAGGAATCGCGTGACCAACGTGTTGAAAGTGGCCGAGGCGGATGTTGCCGACCCCAGCCTGGCCGGCGAAGGACAGCGCCTCATCGATTGGGCGGCGCGGGAGATGCCCGTTCTCCGCATCATCCGAGAGCGCTTTGCGCGCGAGCGACCGCTCGAGGGTCTGCGCCTCGGCGCGTGCCTCCACGTCACCAGTGAGACGGCCAACCTTGCGATCACGCTGAAGGCAGGTGGAGCGCATGTGAGTCTCTGCGCGAGCAATCCGCTGTCAACGCAGGATGCGGTCGCCGCGGCGCTCGCCCGCCAGCACGGGATTCCGACGTTCGCCGTCAAGGGCGAGGACTCCGCCAGCTATTACTCGCACATCCAGGCCGTGCTCGATACCCGCCCGCAGGTCACGATGGACGACGGCGCCGATCTCGTCGCCGAGCTGCACAAGGGTCGCCGCGAGCTCCTTGACGACGTGATCGCAGGTACCGAGGAAACCACCACGGGCGTGATCCGGCTGCGCGCCATGGCGCGCGACGGCGCGCTGCGCTTTCCGATCATCGCGGTCAACGAGGCGCTCACCAAGCACCTCTTTGACAACCGGTACGGCACGGGGCAGAGCACCATCGACGGGCTCATCCGGGCCACCAATGTGCTCCTCGCCGGCAAGACATTTGTCGTCTGCGGCTACGGATGGTGTGGGCGTGGCCTGGCCAGCCGGGCGACTGGACTCGGCGCCCACGTGATCGTCACCGAGGTGGACCCGACCCGAGCGCTGGAGGCGGTGATGGATGGCTATCGCGTGATGCCGCTCGCAGAGGCAGCGCCGAGCGCGGACATCGTGATCACCGTGACCGGCGACATCAACGTGATCGACCGTGGCTCCATCGAACGTTTCAAGGACGGCGCCATCATCGCGAACAGCGGCCATTTCAACGACGAGATCAACCTCGCCGCCATCGACGACGTGTCGGTCGAGGTCACCGCCCCGCGTACGTTCGTTCAGTCGCACCGGCTCCGTGACGGCAGAACGATCCACGTGCTCGCCGAGGGTCGGCTGCTCAACCTCGCCGCCGCCGAGGGTCACCCCGCTGCGGTGATGGACATGAGCTTCGCAAACCAGGCGCTCTGCGCAGAGCACATCGCCAAGCACCACAAGGAGTTGACGCTCGCGGTGCACGACGTCCCCCAGGAGATCGACCGCGAGGTTGCGCGGCTCAAGCTTCAGGCGATGGGAGTGAGCATCGACACGCTCACCGACGAGCAGCAGAAGTATCTCGCCTCCTGGGAATCCGGAACGACATAGGCATGGCTGCGAACATCCCCTACCGACCCGAGATCACGGTGCTCGACAACGGCGTCAGCCTGCTCAATGCACCGTCGAGCAGCAGGAACTCCGGCGTTTTCCTGATCGTGCGTGCCGGGTCGCGTGACGAGACGGCGGAAACGTCGGGGCTCGCGCACTACCTCGAGCACATGTTCTTCAAGGGCACCGAGCGCAGGCCGACGACGAAGATCATCTCGCGAGAGATCGATCGCCTTGGCGCCAACACCAACGCGTACACGGACACCGAAGAGGTGGCCTACTTCGCGGAAGGCCCGGCCACGGCGATGCACGAGCTCGCGGACGTCATCTGCGACATGCTGAGCCGGCCGCTCTTCGCTGCCGAGGAGGTCGAGCGCGAGCGCAACGTCGTGCTCCAGGAACTCTCGATGCGGCTGTCGGATCCGGACGGCTGGATCTGGGATCGCCTCGGAACCGTCGCCTTCGGCGGCAACCAGCCGATGTCGTGGTCCGCCGCCGGGTTTCCCGCCGTCATCCAAAAGGCGACGCGCGAGCAGCTGACGGAATACCACCGCGCGTTCTACGCGCCGAAGTCGATGTGCCTGGTCATCGCCGGCGGCGCGGCCCTGACCGAGGACGAGGCGCTCAACCTGCTGTCCGACATCCCGCGTGGGAAGCCTCGGCCACGCAAGAAGGCCAAGTGGGGCCTTGGTGACCGCTACACGGCGAACGTGCGCCCCGTGACCCAGCAGGAGGAGCCGCAGGTGCACATGGTGTTCGCGGTTCCCGGGATACGGGCGGCCGATCCGCGCCGCACCCAGCTGTCGGTCATGACCCACGTTCTCGGGGGCGGGATGTCGTCGCGCTTGTTCCAGACTGTCCGCGAGCGCAACGGCCTCGCCTACAGCATCTACGCACACCACGCCGGCTTCGACGACACCGGGCTGTTCGCGATCGCCACGGCAACTCGCCCCAAGGATGCTCGCAAAGCCACCACGCTCACGTTCAAGGAATTCCGCAAGATCGCGTCGAAGCGTGTCGCCGCCGACGAGCTCTCCGCCGCGAAGTCGGCGATGATCGGTCGCCTGCTGCGTTCAACGGAAACAGCGATCGCGAGCGCGCGTTTCTACGGGAGTCGCTGGCGCGCCGGACTTCCGCTCGAGACCCCGGATGAACGCGCCGAGGCGATCCTCCAGGTGACTGCCCCTCAGGTGCAGTCGATCGCGGAGGAGATCGCCGAGGGCATCCCGGACGTGCGCATGGCGCTGGTGGGGCCGACGGATCAAGGACCGGAACTTTTGGAGGCCATCGAATCGACGGCCTCGGGCTGACGCCGAGCCTCGCTACGCGAGAATCGCGCGCTCGAGGCTGAGGGCCACGCGCTCCAGGTCGCGCGCGCTCAGCCCCGGATGCACCGGAAGTGAGAGGCAGCGCGACGCGACGTCGCGCGCGATCGGTGTGTCGCCACGCTGCACGTTGGGGTGGTCGCGGTAGGCATCGTGGTCCCAGACCAGGCCTGGATAGTACACACCGGTATCGATCCCGTCGGACGACATCGACGTGACCACGTGGTCGCGATCGATCCCGGACTCAAGCAGGATGGTGTACTGATGCCAGACATGGGTCCGGCCGGAGGGCTCGCGGGGAACGGTGATGGCCGGATTGTCCACCAGCAGTGACGTCAGCGCCGAGGCGTTGGCCCTGCGTGCGCTGACGATTGCATCGAGCCGCTCCATCTGGGGAATTGCGACCGCGGCCGCCAGGTCGGTCATCCGCCAGTTCTGGCCGATCATGGCATAATCATAGCGGGACCGCATCCCCTGGTTGCGCAGGATCCGGAGGCGCTCCGCAAGCATCGGGTCGTCAGTGGTCACGCACCCACCCTCGCCGCTGGTCACGTTCTTGGTGGCATAGAAGGAGAAACAGCCGATGCCGAAGCCGCCGGCACGCCGGCCGCCGGCGGCGGCGCCGTGCGCCTGTGCCGCGTCCTCGACCACCCCGAGGCCATGTGCCGCGGCGAGCGACATGAGCCGAGGCATGTCCGCGGGGAGTCCGTAAAGATGTACGGGGACGATCGCCGCCGTGGCGGGTCCGATCAACGCCGCAACCGAATCGGGGTCGATGGTGAAGTCGTCGCCGATGTCGGCGAAACGCACCGACGCACCGCTGCGCAGGATCGCGTTGATCGTGGCCGCGAAGGTGAACGGGGAGGTGATCACCTCCTGCCCGGGGCCGATCTCCAGAACTGCGAGTGCCGCGTCGAGCGCGACCGTCCCATTGGCCACAGCAACGGCGTGCGTGGTCCCGGCCATGGTCGTGCACAGCGCTTCGAACCGCGCGACCATCGGTCCCTGGGCAAGGTGGCCGCTGCGCAGGACTGAGAGGACGAGGTTCTCGACCTCTGGGCCGAGCCGCGGGGCCGAGATCCGGATGCGCGCCTCCGGCGGCGCCTGGGTCACGGTCACGCTGCCGTCACCTCGCCGGCGTGGCGGATCGGCCGCTGCTCCTCCGCGAGCCGCCGGCGCAGGGCGATGAGCCCCGCGGCCATGGCGATCGAATCGCGGAGGGGGGAGACGGTGGATCGTCCGGAGGCCATGTAGACCACGGGCACCTCCACGGGCGTCACCCCCGCGTGAACCGCCCACAGATTGATCTCGGCACCGATAAGGAAGTCGCCGGCACGCAGCCGCGGCAGCAGTGCCTGGGCAAGCAGCCGGTCGATGAGCACCGACCCCTGGGTGTCGATCGCGAGGCCGACGAGCCCGGCTCGCAGCAGGCCGAAGCCGGCCGACATGGCGCGCCGCACCATCGCGGTCTCGATCTGCGATTCAGGATGCGTCTTCGATCCCATCACCAGTTGGGGCCGCGGGCTGAGGCCGAGGAAGCCGTCGAGGTCGGTGAAGCCAAAGGGCAGATCGGCCGCGGTGAGCACAACCGTGTCGGTACGAGCCAGGGCGATGCCCCGGCGCCAGGCAAATCCGAGGCCCTTGGCCGATGTGGTGACACGAACGCCAACCTCATTGCCGGCGAACGAGGTTGCGAGCGTGAGGCAGAGCGGGCCCGACCCGTCGGAGGACCCGTTCTCGACGAGGATGATCTCCGACCCGGGGAGGTGAGCGAGGCGCTCGACCAGCAGTCGCACCGTCTTGCGCAGCTCGGCGATCTGGTTGTGGACAGGGATGACGTAGCTGACGCTCGGCTCGCTCATGCGCACTCCTCGATGGCCGCTGCAACCTCGTGTGGGGGAAGAATCGATCTGCGTTCCGCGCAGGCATCGGCCCGCCCCGAGATCAGGTCGAGAAAGTGGGCGAACTGCAGCGCCAGCGGCTCGCCCGTGTGCCGCACGAACGGGATGTCGACCACCGTCTCGGCGCGGTAGCCGGCCGCCTGGCCCGCACCGACTCCCTGCGCATGGGCGCGATGGCGGTAGACGGTCAGGTCCTGGCGGAGGAGGTCGACGTCGTACAGCGCCGTCGACGTGGCCACCAGCTGGGAGCGCACCTTGCGCTGGCTCGCGCGGCTCGCTGAAAGAGTCGCGATCGCGCCCCCGGGGAATTGGAGGAGGCAATCGGCGACCTCCATGATCGGGTCGCGACCCGCCGTGCTGGTCGCACCGCACAAGCGAGACGGTCGTGCCCCGGCCATGTAGCAGAGGGCAAGGTCGATCTCATGGATCAGGAGGTCGTGGACGACGCTCAGGGTGCTTCGGGGCGTTTCCGGTGAGTGGCGCAGCCCGACGATGTGCACCGGCTCTTCGTGCAGCAGGCTGCGCATCGTGGCGACCACAGGGTTGAACCGTTCGACGAACCCGCACATCAGCGGCACTCCGAGGCGCTCGGCGCACGCCACCAGCGCGCGGCTGGCCTCGAGGCTCGGGGTCACCGGCTTCTCGACCAGGATCGGCTTGCGCAGCTCGAGCAGCGCTCGCGCCGCGCCCTCGTGGAACGCGGTCGGGGTCGCGATGACGGCGGCGTCGCACCCGGCAGCCGCATCGAGATCCTCGGCAAAGTCGCAGCCAAGCCGTTCGGCCAGCGGTCGCACCCGTTCGGGATCCGTGTCGATGATCACCGCGAGGTCGGCGCCGTCGGACTCCGCGATGATTCGCGCGTGATTGGCCCCCATCGCCCCGGCTCCGACCAGCGCAATCCGAGCGCGTGCACCCATGGGCGCAGTCTCAGCCCGGCGGGCCTCCCAGATCGAAGATTTGCAGGTCCGTTTCGATAGCGCCGCGCTCCCGCAACAGCGGGACGAGCAGGGCGGCCATCACCGCCGCCGAAGCGATCGCCCCGCACAGCAGTCCCAACTCGACACGAAGGAAGAGTGACGACCCGACCGCGGTGACGACGAAGAACACGATCGCGCCGGCCGTCCATCCCAGCGCGACCCGCCGGTACCCGGAGAGCGAGATCAGGACGTAGCCGAAGATCTGCGTGAAGATGAACCCGATGCAGCTCGCGGAGAGCAGCGCGAAGTCGAGGTTGCTCAATTCGAATCCATGGCCGAAGAGGATCCGGGTCACGCTCGGCCCGAGGAACGTGAAGCCGGCGATGGCGACCGCACCCAGACCGGCCATGAGGAGCAGGAGGCGGGTGAGCAGCGCCTGAAACTCGTCGTGGCGTCCGCCCGTGGCGAGCGTGGAGAGCTTGGGGAGCAGCGCTGACTGGACCGCCTGGAAGAGAAATATCGGGACGTAGGCGACAATGCGGCTCAGCTGGAAGCGCCCGGCGGCGGTCTGCTGCGCCGGCGTTGCAAGCAGCTGCACGGCGACGGCGCCGACGCTGAGGAGCAGCTGGGTGAACACCGAGGCGATCAGGAGGAACCCGAGCGCATGGGTGATCTCCCCCCACGGGGCCGGAGGTCCGGGACGCAGCAATCCGCGCCTGCCGATGGTCGCCAGCGCAATCGCTGCGAACGACGCGACGATGAGCGAGATCCCGTACGGCCCCGCGGTCTTGACGCCGACGATCGCGAGAATCGCGGCGAACGCCACCCGCAGCGCCCCTTCACCGCCGAGCAGGATTCCGTAGGCACCGAAGCGCGCATTCCCCGCCAGGGCGCCGCGAGCGAGGAACTCGCACAGGTACGCGGCGAACCCGCCGATCAGGCCGGCGAGCAGGGCAGCGTCGCCCTTGAAGACATGCTGGTCGATCGGGTTCGCCGCCGCCAGGGTGGCGACGATCAACACGACGGCGAGGATGCTTCCGAGCAGCGCGGCGCGCATGAACACCGGGCGCCCGCCCTCGTTGCGCACGCGTCGGGCGGCGATCGCCCGTCCGGTCTCCTGCTCGAGAGGAAGGAAGAACCCAGGACCGCAGACGAAGAGCAGCGCCCAGAAAACCGACAGCGGCGCGAATCGAGCGGTGCCGAGGGCGCGGGCTGCGACCACGAGGAAGCCGTACTGCATGACACCGGCGAGCCCGAGGCCGATGGCGACCGGGATCGTCCCCACCGGCAGCGGCAGCGCGCGCACCCGTTCGAGAACCTTCATGACCAGGCCGGAGGAGGGGAGGCCCCTACGGGTAGATGCCTCGCACTGCCGTCGCGTCGGCGACCCGCTTCACCGCGACGAGGTAGGCGCCCAGGCGGAGCGACACGTGATGGAGGTCGGCCTGGTCGCACATCTGGCCGAACGCCTTCTGCAGGATCTTCTTCAGCCGGACATTGATCTCGTCCTCCTCCCAGAAGAGCGACTGCAGATCCTGGACCCACTCGAAATACGAGACCGTCACACCGCCGGCGTTGGCGAGGATGTCGGGCACCACGGTGATCCCGCGACGTTCGAGGATGGTGTCCGCGTCGGGAGTTGTCGGCCCGTTGGCCCCCTCCACGATGAGCCGCGCCTGGATCCTGCCTGCGTTGCGCGCGGTGATCTGGTTCTCCATGGCCGCGGGCACGAGCACGTCGACCCCGAGCTCCAGGAGCTCGGTATTGGTGACGGGCTCGGTGCCGGGAAATCCGTGAACGCCTCCGTGCTGCTGCCGGTGCGCGAGCAGTGCCGGGATGTCGAGACCGTCCCTGCAGTACACGCCGCCGCTCACATCCGCGATCGCGCAGATCGTGAATCCCGATTCATGCATCAGCTGCGCGGCCCAGCTGCCGACGTTGCCGAAGCCCTGAAGGGCGACCGTCGTCTGCGACGGTTCCATTCCCAGGCGTTTGCACGCCTCGATGGCGACGATGTTCACGCCACGTCCGGTCGCGCTCGGGCGCCCCTCGCTACCGCCGATCTCCAGGGGCTTGCCGGTCACGGAGGCGGGGACCGAATACCCGGCCTGCATCGAGATCGTGTCCATGATCCAGGCCATGATCTCGGCGTTCGTGTTGACATCCGGCGCGGGGATGTCCGACTCCGGTCCCACCAGGACGCTGATCTCGGCGGCGAACCGGCGGGTGAGACGTTCGAGCTCTCGATGACTGAGCGTGGCGGGGTCGACGGCAACACCGCCCTTGGCACCGCCGTACGGCAGATTCGCGAGCGCGCACTTCCAGGTCATCCACATCGCCAGTGCCTTGACCTCGTCGATGTCGGTCGCCGGATGAAACCGAAGGCCGCCCTTCGCAGGGCCACGAGTTACGTTGTGCTGGACGCGATAGCCCTCGAACATGCGGACGCTGCCGTCGTCCATCTTCACGGGGAAGCGCACGACCAGCTCCCGCCGAACCTCACGCAGCACCGCCCGCAAGCCCGATGAGAGATTGAGGATCTCAGCGGCATTGTCGAACTGGCGCTGGGCGTTCAGCCAGGGAGAGTCCACCACCGCCGGCGCGGCAACCGTGCTCACGCTCAGGAGCCTAGCAGGCTCCCGCGCGCTTGGACGCAGCGAGGCGCACGCCGCCGGCACCTCTATACTGCCGCGAATGTCCGAGACGGAGAGCGCCGAAGTGACGCCCGCCGCCGCGAGCGAAGCGATCGCCGACGGCGCCGTCCTCATCGACGTACGCGAGAAGTCGGAGTACGACGAGGCGCACATTCCCGGCTCGGTGCTGATCCCCCTGGGGCAGCTGGGAACTCGTCTCGACGAGGTCCCGACGGACCGGGATGTCTACGTGCACTGCCGGATGGGCGGTCGCAGCGCTCGCGCCGTCGACTACCTGCGGGCCGTCGGCCGGGCGAACTCCTACAACGTTTCTGGCGGGATCGAAGCCTGGGAGGAGGCCGGCCTGCCCGTGGCGCGCTGACCGACCCGATCGTCAGCGGACGGCGAAGGCGGTTGAACCGACAAGCTCGCCTCGATAGGTGATGGTCACCGTGTAGTTGCCGGGCGCGAAGCCGCCCCCGGGCGGGCTGAGCGCGACCACTGTTGCGCCGGATTGGTTGAGCACATACGCGTTCTGGATGATCGTCTGCGCCGGCTGGCCCACGGACACCACGATCTGCACCGGAGCCTGGCCGGCGGGTCCCCCGGAGTTCACCTCGATGTCGACGACGGGCGTCTTCGCGGGGAACGAGACCTGCGTCTCGGGCACGGTTCCGGTACCACCGGGCGCCGAGGCAACAGGACGAACCCCGGTCAGCGAGATCTCCTGGGCGGTGTGCGCGGGCGTCTGTGGCGCCGCCGCGGGCTGGAGCAAACGGATCGTGATCAAGGCGATGAGGAGGATACCGACGAGGGTCGATCCGATGACGGCCAGGGGCAGTCTCGACCGGTGGTGCTCCAACGGTGGTGGCGGCTCCGGAGGCAGCTGCGAGAGCGACCCGCGGTGCGGAGCTCCGGCCTCGGCGATCGGCGAGAGAATCGGTTCCATCGCGGCGGCGACTGTCCATGGTCTCCCGACGGCCTCGAGCGGTGGCTTCGGGGCCGCTGGTGCGGCTGCGTGGGTTGCCGGGGGCCCCAGGCGCGCAGCGACATCAACGACACCGTCAATCGCGTTGGCGAGCCGGCCCCGTAGGAGCGAGCGCTGGTCAGGCATTGCCGACACCTGCGGCAGAGCGCCTGCCCAGCTTGATTGCGACGCCGCCGGACCCCGCGCGGGCTGCCTGCCAGACCACCGCGACCAGCCCAGCCAGGAGCACCACGGCGACGGTGCTCTCGTTGAACGAGATCAAGGGGTTGAACAGTGACGCCGCCGTGTACGCCCCCACCAGGGCCACTGCGACCACCGGGGCTCGCGGTGCGAGGACGGCAACTGGAACGGCGAGAAGCATGAGGCTGTAGTCGCCGAGGTGCGGCGAGAGCACGACCGAGAGTCCGATCGCGATCGCGACCGCCGGAACCACGTTGCGCCGCATCGTGTCGCGAAGCACGAACATGGCGAGCACGGCGGACGCCGCCAGGGCCAGTGCCGCCGCCCAGGCGGCTGCGTTGCTCGCGAGGGGCCGCGCGATGAGGGTGGGAATCGAGTTGCTCTGAAGATCCAGGTGGGCATACGCCGGAGCCGTGACGAGGCCAACGGCGTCCAGGAGATGCGTGGAGCCTGCGACCGCGACCGACCCGATCAGCACAACCACTGCGCCGGCGGCGAGAGCGCCGAGCATCCGCCACTGCCTGGCCACGATCAGGGCCGGGGGCACGAGCCAGACGAGTTGCGGCTTGAGCAGGAGCGGGGCGAGCAGCAGGCCGGCGAACACCGGGCGCCCCCCGGCGAGCGCCTCGATGGCGAGCGTCGCAGCGAGCAGCATGAGACCGTCCGACTGGCCGAGGAGGATGCCGGTCCCGGCTTCCAGCGAGAACACTGCGATGACCACCAGGCTCACGGCCAGCGGCGTCCCGAGTAGGGGGGCTGCGCGACGGGCGAGGATCGCCGCCGAAAGCGTCATCGCCACGATGTTCAGGGTCACGAACACGTCGGTCCCTGTCTGCAACGGCAGCACTGCGAGCGGCTGGATCAGCCACGCCATCAGGGCTGGGTTGACGAAGGGGATCGGAAACGTGCCGCTCGCGGCGGGCGTGTACCCCAGCAGCTGCGCCTGAGCCGCGGCGAGGGCGCCGGGGCAGTAGACGCACGCGGATCCCCCGTGGACCACCCGCCCGGCGGAAGCGATCGCGAGGTAATCGACGGCTGAGCCGCCGCCGAACACGGTGTGCAGGTCGGCGATGGATCTGACCATCAGGTACACGGCGCAGACGCCCGCGACGCCGATGACCCATCGCCACCTCAAGGGTGCGCTGACCATCCGCGGCCAACCTACCAGAGCCAAATCGCATTGGAACCCGGTGTGCGAAACCGTCACCCGAGGGATATCCACTCGTTCGACCGGTGCTAGCATGCGCCCGGGTGAGGAGTGCATTGGATACGGCCCACGACGAATCAGCGCCGGAGCGGGGCGATGCGGAGGCCGAGCACGACGGGTTCGTCGCGGCAGACTACGGCGCCGGCTACTACGGCCACTACGCCGCGGCCGGCGTCAGCTACGAGCGGACACCGCTCTGGCTGGAATTCTTCGGCCACGTCGCCGACCGCCTGATCGAGGACTTCCACCCCAAGACTTCGCTCGACGCCGGATGCGCCATCGGGTTGCTCGTCGAAGCCCTACGGGCCCGAGGCGTCGACGCCGAGGGAGTCGACTTCAGCGAGTTCGCGATCGAACACGCTCCGGAGGACCTCCGACCCTTCCTCAGGGTCGGGTCGATCACCGAACCGCTCTCGCGGCGCTACGACGTCATCACCTGCTTCGAGGTCGTCGAGCACATGTCGCCACAGGACGCCGATCGCGCCATCGCCAATCTCTGCTCCTTCACGGACGACGTGATCCTCACCTCAACGCCGATCCACTATCGCGATCCCACGCACACCAACATCCATCCGCAGGAGTACTGGACCGAGCGGTTCGCTCGCCAGGGCTTCATCCGCGATGTCGAGTACGACGGCTCGTACATCGCCCCATGGGCGGCGCGTTACCGGAGATCCGACGAACCGATCCATCGGGTGGTCGCCGGCTACGATCGAGCCTACTCGAGGATGCAGCACGAGCTCCAGGAGCGCAACGCCGTCGTGGTCGACCAGATGCGCGAGCTCACGGAGCTGCACGAACGCCTGCGCACCGCTGAGAGCACGATGGCCTGGAGCCGGCGCCGCTCGGTGCGCCTCGCCATGAGGGTGGACGACGCCATGGTCAAAGCCGCGCCACTCGGAACCTCGAGACGGCGGTTGCTGCAACGGGCGCTCAGAACCGTGGATCGGCTGCGAGGGCATTCGCCGGAGGCGTGACCGGCTCACGCCTCGGCTCGGCTCCACCACCACCGTAGGATCGAGCCGTGACCGATCCCACATCCCTGCCCGCACTGGCTCCGATCGCGACGGTCGTGGTGCTGCTCGAGGTGGCCGCCGGCACCACGGTGGCCGCGTATGCGGTGGACCTGGTCGGCAAGGTCGGGCGAGGATTCGTGGGCACCACGTCGCTCATCTGTGCCGGTGTCATGGCGCTCGACGTGCTCCTCGAGGCGCTGCTGCCGTCAGGCACGTCGCTGCTCGGAGCGCCACTGCCGTCCGGTGCGCAGGCATCGCTGTTCCACTGGTCGATCGCGTTCACCGTCGCGCTCCTCGGGTACGCGTTCTTCTGCTCGGTGATGACCGACATCGCGCGCCGCGTCGTGGGCGCGATTGCGATCGGCTTCGGCGCCATGGCCATCGCGAAGGCCGCAGCAGCCTTCGGTCCTTCGCTCGGGGGAGTGGGTACGGCGGTGGTCGCCTTCGTACCCGCGGCGCTCGTGTCCGGGAGCGCGCTCGCCGGCATGCTGCTCGGCCACTGGTACCTGGTTGCTCCCAACCTCTCGTTCCGTCCGCTGCGCCGGGCCATCGATGTGGTCTTCATCGCCGTGGCGGTCCAGGCAGTGGTGATCGTGCTGGTCATCGTCACCACAGGTGCGACGGTGCGGCACGAGCTGCTCTGGTCCGGCGACGCCGTGCCCTTCTGGCTGCTCGTGGTGGGGTCCGGGATCGTTTTCACCACCGGGGTGGCGCTGCTCACCAGGCACTTCGCCCGGATCCGCGCCAACCAACCGGCGACCGCGATGCTCTACGTGCTGATCATCAGCGTCGTCATGGGTGTCGTCCCCGCGCACCTGCTCTTCTTCGTCACGGGTGCGCCGATCTGATAGGGGTGCCTGCCCGGGCTCAAGAGCGCTGCGGTTACCCCGCGGTCTGGGGGACGGCGCTGCTCCGCACGTCCTGCTCCTGCGCCACCTGCCACCGGCCGCGCATCTCGACGATGCCGATGTGGCCGCCCATGTTGTTGATGTGAAAGGTCGCCGCGGGATCGGCGAAGTCGTAGCGATGACTGCCGGACACATCCTGCAGGACGACCTGGATGATGTAGCCGCCGGCGAGCAATGGCAGCGAGTCGATCGCGTAGCGGATGGAGATGGATTCGCCAGGCGAATGACTGGTGATCGTGACATGGTCCAGAAACGTGTTCGTGCCTGCCAGCAGCATGCCATCTGCGCGACGAATCGCAAGACCGCACACAACGTCGCCGACATCGCTGTGGGCAAGCACGTGCATGTCCAGCGTCATCGCGCTGCCGGTGTCGAAGCAACTCGTGCTCCGGCCGCTGGCATCGAGCAAGCTCGCCGAGACAAGCTCGATCGCTCGCGAACCCCACTGAGCGGGATCGGCGCGTCGCAGCTCCTGCGGCACGTCGCGCTCGGCGGCGAGCGCGTGGTCGGCGATCATGCGGTGATACGTGGACGTGACCTCGGCGGCGGGGCCGTCAGCGATGATCTCCCCGCGGTTGAGCAGGAGCACTCGGTCGCAGTACTCCTCGAGAGCGCCAAGGTCGTGGCTCACCAGGACGATGGTCTTGCCTTCACGCTTGTACCGGCTGAAGGTGTCGAAGCACTTTTCCTGGAAGCTCGCGTCACCCACCGCGAGGACCTCGTCCATCACCAGGAGATCGGTCTCCGCGAGGATCGCGACGCTGAACGCGAGACGCACCTGCATGCCGGATGAAAAGTTCTTGAGCTTCTGCTCGGCAAAGTCCTCGAGCTCGGCGAACGCGAAGACCTCGTCAATCTTGTCCCGCAGCTGCGCACGGGTGAGGCCGAGCATCGCGCCGCCGAGGAAGACGTTCTCTCGGGCGGTGAGCTCCGGGTTGAACCCCACGCCGAGCTCAAGGAACGCGGAGAACTCGCCGTTGACCCGTGCATATCCCGAGTCAGCTTCGTAGATGCGGCAGAGGATCTTCAGCAGCGTGCTCTTGCCACAGCCATTCGGTCCGGCCACTCCGAGAAACTGCCCGGCAGGCACCTCGAACGAGACGTCGTTGAGTGCGATGAGGTCTCGGTAGCGGGATGCGCTGCGCCAGTGCGTGACTCGATATTTGAGCGTGGTGCTCTTGTCGAGCGGCAGGCGAAATCGCTTTCGGAGGTCGGAGACCTCGACGACCGGCTTCACAACGACTCGGCGAAGCGCGGCGTGAGCCTGTGGAAGACGGCGAAACCAAGCAGGAAGATGCCGATGGTCAGCACGATCGGGACGATCTCCAGCGGGCCGATGAAGGACGCCATGGAGCGCACCTTCCCCGGGTTGATGAGCACGTGGCGGAGGTCCGTGATGATTTGTGCGATTGGATTCACGCCGGCCAGATATGCCAGCTTCTTGGAGTGATCCCAGACGGTCTGGAAGGGAATGACAACAGCCGACCCGTAGAAGAGCACCAGCGACACGATCTCCCAGATGTGTCCGAGGTCGCGGAAGAAGACAAATAGCGACGACAGAAGGAGCGAGAGTCCCAGGATCAACACGACCAGCTCGAGGTAATAGAGGATCGCCACCAGGCTGAGCCAGGTGAGATCGAGCTGACCCAGCGCAAACGTCACGATCAGCACGAGCGCAGTGTTGATCGTGAAGGTCAGCAGTGCGCTCGTCATCGACGAGGCGACGAGGATCCATCGCGGGAAGTACGCCTTGCGAATCAGGTCGCCGCTTCCCGCAATCGCGTTCATCGCGTTGGTCGTGGCCTCGGTGAAGAATGTCCACGCCACGATCGCGACCAGCAGCTGAATTGGAAACTCCCACTGGCCCTGCCCGGCCTTGAGCAGAATGCTGAAGACGAGCAGCATGATGCCGAAGAGCATCAGCGGCTTGACGAGCGACCAGACGTACCCGAGGGCGGAGCCCGTGTACTTGAGCTTGAACGCCGTGATCGACAGCTCCCGGATGAGGTTCAGATTCCGCTGGAAGACGCTTCGAGAGCGCGGAACGCCTTCAAGGATGTGGCTGTCGTGCACTGCAACGGTCATGGCGGAGAGACTCGACGCAGGAACCCACGCGGATTGAATGTCAGATGGTACTTCTGCCTTCCCTCGTCGACGACAAACTCGTCGTTGCCGGAGAGAAACGCCGATACCGCCTCCATCGGACCTGGCCCGAAATCCGGGAGGACAGGGTGGTTGTTGACGTTGGTGTCCTCGACAATCACGTATGACCCGACCGTCACCATCGGCGCATACACAGACAATTCGCGCTCGACATGCGGCGCGCTGTGATCGGAATCGAGGATCACGAGGACGTTCCCTGTCGTCGGAACGCGTGCGCGAACCGTGGCGACCACCTCTGGATCGGTTGATGAACCGAGGACATACGTGATGCGGGGGTGAACCGGGCGCCCGGGCTTGGCATCGATGTCGATGGTGATGATCTCGCCAGTCCCGACCAGATCGCACATCGATGCCAGGAAGGCGGCGCTGCCCCCATGTGCCGTCCCACACTCGATGATCAGCGCGGGGCGCAGCTCGTGCAGGATCTCCTGGTAGATCCAGAGGTCAAGCGGACACTTCCAGGCGTCCACACCCATCCAACGCGTCTCGAGCCAGGTTCCGGGATCGTTGTAGTACAGCCGGTGAAACTGGTCGACGATCGCCTTGCGAACGGCGAGGTCCGGCTGTCCGCCCGGAGCCTGGGGCGAGAGGCAGTCGAAGCTGTGCGTGATCAGTGCTGCGATCCCGGATCCCCGCCTGCGCAGGTACCAGGCTGCCAGCGCGTCAGCGCGGGGCTGAGCGAACGCGGTGGCGAGCGCCCTTGCTCTTGACAGCGCGCGACGCGGGATTTGTTCTGCCACTGATTGACTCATGATGAGTGAAGGTGCATGGCGGTCATCCCAGGGATCGTAGAGCCCGAGCCCCGATACCGGCGCCCCTGGCGTCGACGGTCAAGGTTGGAATCTCCAGTGCGAATCGCACGCGGCGGGCGTGTCGCTTCGGTTCGAGCATACTCAGCGGCGGCGATTTGCGGGCACCCCGCATACCATCGTGGTTCGATGCACCCTGAGATGGACCTGCCGATCGCACCGGGATCCACCGTGTGACCACCCCTCGCGAGACCGACAAGCTCCGCGACGAGCTGCGCGCGGCACGGCACCACATCGCGGAGCTGGAGGCCGAGCTCCAGGCGTTGCGGGCCGAGCTGGCCGAGGCCACCGACAGAGCGTCCGCCCGGATCGCCGTGGCCGTCGCCGGCAAGCTGCGGCGGGTCGTGCCGCCCAACTCGCGACGCCAGCGGACCCTGCACAGCGTGGCGTCCAGGACGCTGACACTCGTCGACCACGGTCCATCAGCGGTGGCCGGGTCGATACGCCGTGACCGCGCGCTTCGCCGCGCGATCGGTGTTGCCGACACCGATGCGTCGCGACGCCGCCAGTATCGTCGCTGGCTCGAGCTGCACACCCCGGAGGCGGCGGAGCTCGGCAACATGCGCCGGGTGTCCGAGGCGGAGGCCGGCGCACCGGTCATCAGCCTTGTGATGCCCGTTTACAACCCGGCTCGCGACTGGCTCGAGGCAGCCATCGCCTCAGTGCTGGAGCAGGCCTATCCGAACCTCGAGCTCTGCATTGCTGATGACGCGTCGACGCACTCCCATGTGCGCGACGTCCTTGACGCCGCGCTTGCCGATCCTCGTGTGCGCGTGGCGTATCGAGACGAGCAGGGTGGCATCGCCGCCGCCTCGAATTCCGCGCTGCATCTCGCGACCGGCGACTTCGTCGGTTTCCTTGACAACGACGATGTGCTGCGACCGCATGCGCTGTACGCTGTGGCGGCATACCTGCGCGAACATCCCGACGCGGACGTCGTGTACTCGGACGAGGACAAGTTGCTCCCGGACGGTAGCCTTGGCATTCCGACGTTCAAGCCTGACTTCTCACCGGACCGCCTGCTCGCCGAGAACTACATCAACCACTTCACGGTGGTGCGACGAGCCCTCGCTCTTGCGGTGGGAGGATTCCGCGAAGGATTCGATGGCAGCCAGGATCACGATCTGATGCTGCGCGTCACCGAGGCTGCGACACACGTCGGACACGTGCCCGACGTGCTCTATGCTTGGAGGATGGTCGCGGGTTCCACGGCGATCTCGGCCGGCTTCAAGCCGCTCGCGCGCGACGCCGGGCGCCGGGCGGTCGCGGACGCGCTGCAGCGGCGGGGGGTCGAGGCACGCGTCGACCTCGGTCCAAGCCCGGGCCTCTACATTCCACGGTACCGTCTCGCCGGCGCGCCATCGGTCGACGTGATCGTCGTCGCGAGGACTGAGGGCACCGACCTGACCGACTGCCTTGCGACCATCAAGCGCATCTCCACGTATGAGCACCGCAGCGTCGCAACGGTGATTGCCGGTCGCAACATGCCATCCGCGATCAACCAAGCGGCTCGAGCGATGCAAGGCGATCACATCGTGGTGGTCGACGCGTCCACTCGCGTGATCACGGCCGAGTGGCTCGAGACCATGCTCGAATTGAGCCAGCGCACGGGGATCGGTGCGGTTGGGATCCGGCTGCGATATCCCGATGGCACGGTCGCGCACGAGGGCATGGTGTGCGGACGCCTTGGGCTCGCGAGCAATGTCGATCAGCACCTGCGCGTCATCAAGGAGATGAGTGCGGTTTCCGGGGCTTGCCTGATGACGCGTCGCGATGTGTTCGACGATGCAGGTGGATTCGACGAGCGGTTCTCTCGGTCTCTCTGGGATGTCGACTACTGCATGCGCATACGCGCGCTCGGGCATCGTGTGCTATGCACGCCACTCGCGGAGATGACGTGGGGCGACGCGGCTCGCTCGACTTCCGGCGTAATGACCGCCAACTCACGGACTTTCGCGCAGCGATGGGGCGGAGTCGATGAGATCGAAGATCCCTACCTCAACGTCAACGTGCTCTGGCCTGAACCGCTGAGCCTCCGCGTCGACTAGCTGAGAAAGTCGTCACCCATCCGTCATTTCCGAGGATCCACGGTACACTCTGGCGCGAAGGGGACAACAACCGGGACGGAGGCGTGGTGTGAAGGTTGGACGTCGACTGGGCAGCTGGATCTTTGGTGTCGTCATCGTTGCAGTGCTCCCTGCATTCGGATCGACAAACGTTGCAGCCGCACGTGCCGCCGCGCCTGCAACTCGATCTGCGCCTTCGATTCACTCCTCGCACAGTTCGCCGTTCTTCCCCTTGACAGCCAACGATCGCGCGGTCGCCAGATCTCGGACACTCAAGCGCGGCGGGAGCGTGCCCGTGAGCAGCCTCGGACGCGGACCGGCTGCCGCAGGCCTTCGTGGAGTCAGTGGTGCTGCTGCACTGCCGCACAGTTCCAGAACTGCTCCCTTGGTCGGATCGACAACTCCCAACACGCTGGTGTCCTTTCCGGGAACAGCACAGGAGACCGCGATCAGCGCCTTCGGCAACGATCAGCAGGTCACGCCTCCCAATGAGGATGTCGCCGCGAGCCCGTCGAACGTCGTCGAGGTCGTCAACTCCACGATCTATGTCTTCAGTCGGTACACAGGTACCGCGGTCGGTGCGGCCGATCTCAACGTCTTCATGAACGTCCTCTCCGGCTACCACAGCAGCGACCCGCGTGTGATCTACGACGCCAGTGCGGGACGATTCTGGGTGACGGTCACCGAGGTTCCCGACAGCTACCTCTCGCCGAATAACTGCCCACTGGCGGCGCCTGTACTCATCGCGGTCTCTGCATCGTCGAATCCGCTGCCCTTCGGCGGGTGGATCGTGTACGGACTTCCGATGGCGCAATTTGGCGGTACCACTGGACAGCAGTTGACAGAATTCGCTGACCAGCCGGGTCTGGGAATCTCGACGAACACCGTGACCGTCACATTCGATGACTACACGTGCGACAACCAGTTCAACGGCAGCGAGATCGACGTTCTACAGAAGACAGACTTCGAGAAGAACCAGGGCTTCAGTTCTCTCTACTACTTCTATGACGGGCCATTCGCGCCGCAGCCCGTGCAGGCGCTCGGAGCGATGTCGCTGACGTACATTGTGAGCAACCAGTCCGACTGCGCCGGGAACGGATGCTTGAACGGCACTCCGGACGCGCTCGTGCAGGGATTCACCGGAACGCCGGAGTTGGGTGGTGTCACGAATGGGCCGTACGTGTTCGTCCCGATGACCCCGACTGCGGTGAGTGGCACCGGGTTCCTGCCCCCGGCCGACCAACCGAGCCCGGCACCTCAACTGCAGACCAACGACGATCGCTTCCTGAACGCGGTGTGGGAGAACGGGCAGATCTGGACCGCAGACGGCACCAGCTGTCAGCTCTCCGGCGACACCGCGCAAAGAGACTGTCTGAACTATGTGGAGATTGCCGCCAGCGGGACGACGAACACCATCGGCGGAACGCTCACCAATCAACTTGACAATGTGTCGATCATCGGGTCGGACCTCTTCTACCCGGCGGTCAGCCTCGACAGCGCAGGCGACGTGATCACGGTGTTCGATGAGTTGTCCACCACGATGAACCCCAGCATCATCGATGCATCGATCGCGTCGGGTACCGCCACGCTCAGCAGCTATCACACCCTGCACACGAGCCCGACGTACTACAACGGCAATGACCTCTTCTCAGGTGCGTGCGACACCAACGGATGCCGGTGGGGTGACTACTCGGGTGCGGCCCAGGACCCGGTGAATCCAAAGGACGTCTGGGTGGTGTCCGGGTCGGTGGACAACACGACCACCCTTGGGCCGTGCGCAACGATTAATGCGTGCTGGAACACGCAGATCAACGAGGTGACGGTGTCCGGGCCTGTGCTCACGGCCCTGACCCAGTCGCTGGGGCCGGTCGCCGGTGGACAGACCGTGACGGTCAGTGGGACCGACTTCGATCCAACCACCACGGCAACGTTCGGGGGAAGCCCGATCACGATCAGCCTCACCTCGCCGCAGACGTTCACCTTCGTGACGCCGGCAAGCGGTCCGGGCGGAGGGACCGACGTCGTCCAGGCGACAGACGCGCTGGGAACGACCAACACGCTCACGTACACCTACGAGGGCCTCGCCAACTACACGCCGCTGACGCCCTTCCGCATTCTGGACACGCGCAATACTGGCGGGCCGATCGGTCAAGGGCTGATCAGGGCAGTGCAGGTCACCGGGCTGGGCACAATCCCGGTACCGAGCAGTGCGAGCGCCGCGGTGCTCAACGTCACCGAAGTTGTGGGGTCGGCGTCGAGCCTGCTCACGGTCTACCCGTACGGAAGCGTGAGGCCGACCGCGTCGAACCTCAACTTCGCGGCGCAGACGGTCATCGCCAACCTTGTCACGGTCACCCTCGGCGCTCACAGCGGCCAGGGCTGGATCGACATCTACAACGCCGTTGGCAGCGTGAACGTGATCGTCGACGTCGAGGGATTTTTCACGACGGCTCCAGCCACGACCTACCAGGGGCTCTTCCATCCGATCGCGCCGGTTCGCGTCTGTGACACGCGCACACCCGCGAAATGCGACGGCCATAGCGCTGTGGGCGCCGGACATTCGATAGTGGTCACAGTCGCGAACTCCGGCGGGATCCCCAGTGACGGGACCGCCGAGGCGGCGGTGGTCAACCTCACAGGCGTGGTCGGCAGCACCGGGACCTATCTCAGCCTGTTCCCGACCAATTCCGACGGCACGTGCACGCCCACCGGGACGTCGACCAGCAACCTTGCGGCCGGCGCCGTCGTGGCGAATCGAGTCATGGTGAAACTCGGTCCAACGAGCCCCGGTGGGCAGAACGACGCGCTGTGCGTGTTCAATTCGGCCGGTACGATCAACGTGCTCGTCGATGCCAACGGCTGGTATGGAAGCTCCACCATCACGGCGACCCCGGCCGGCTATCAGTACCAGCCGCTTCCCCCAACGCGCATCTGCGACACGCGGTACGCGTCGACCTCCTGCGACCCCGGAGCGATCGGTGGCGGTGTGAGCCGGCTGATCAGGGTGGCCGGGAATGCCGGCGTGCCGGGCTTCAGCAGTTCGACGAAGGTCGTGGCGATGGTCGCCAACCTGACTGCGGTAACGCCCTCGGCCGGGACGTACATGGCCCTGTACCCGGCGAATCTCCCCGTTCCAAGGGTGTCCGACGTCAACGTCAACGCTGCGGAGGTCCTCCCCAACCTGGCGGTGGTCCAACTCGACACAATCCCTGCTGACGCGCACGACGGTCAGGTGTACCTGTACAACAGCGTCGGAAGCGTCAACGCGATCATCGACCTAGAGGGCTGGTTTCAGTAGCTGTGGCATGGATGGCAGTGCTCCCCGAGATGGACGGGGTGCTGAACTCGATGGCCTCGCGCCCACTCGCCGAGCGGATCGGCGCGATCGACGGCGTCATGGTCAAGACGTTCAAGAAGTGGGCCGACCAGCGCGGCTACTTCATCGAGCAGCTGAAGCGCGGCGATCTCGATGACCAGGGCCGGCCGTTCATCCCCGATCAGCCCTTTGCCCAGATGTCCCGGAGCCTTGCCTACGCGCGGGGCGGCAACCCGCCCGAGCTGATCAAGGCCTTCCACTGGCACCGGCGCCAGTGGGACTACTGGGACATCGTCCAGGGGGATGCGCGCGTGGTCCTGGTGGACCTTCGCCATGATTCGCCGACGGCGGGCAGGATCCAGTCGGTGATGCTCGGTGAGAACGCCCCGCGCATGGTGGCCATCCCGCCGCTCGTGGCCCACGGCTACCAGTGCGTCTCCCAGCGCGACGTGATCCTCAACTACTACGTGACCGAGCCATACAGCCCGGCCGACCCCGACGAGGGCCGCATCCCCTGGAACGATCCTCGCATCGGCTTCGACTGGACGATCGAGAACATCTGACGTGCGTCTGTTGGTGACCGGTGGAGCGGGCTTCATCGGCAGCGAGTTCGTCCGCATGACGCTCCGTGACCACCCTGACGATTCCGTGGTCGTGCTCGACAAGCTCACCTACGCGGGCAACGAGCGCAACCTCGAGAGCGTGAACTCGGACCCGCGGTTCCGGTTCGTCCGTGGGGACATCTGCGACGCGGGAATCGTCCGCGACCTCGCCGCGGGTGTCGACGTCATCGTCAACTTCGCCGCAGAGTCGCACGTCGACCGGTCGCTCGAAGCACCCGGGCAGTTCATCCTCACGGATGTCTACGGCACATTCGTGCTGATGGACGCTGCCCGTGAGCACGACCATCAACGGTTCGTCCAGGTGAGCACCGACGAGGTCTATGGCGAGGTCGCAAGCGGGCTGAGCGTGGAGGGCGATCCGCTGCAACCCCGGAGCCCGTACAGCGCCAGCAAGGCGGGGGGTGAGCTGCAGGTCCAGGCGTATCGAACGTCGTATGGATTCCCGGCGATCGTGACCCGTGGCTCGAACACCTACGGGCCGTATCAGTACCCCGAGAAGATCATCCCGCTGTTCATCACCAACGCAATCGACGACCGCCCGCTTCCGATCTACGGAGACGGCGGCGCGGTTCGCGACTACCTGTACGTGGAGGACCATGCCCGCGGTATCGACTGCGCGCTCCGGCACGGTGTTCCGGGCACCGACTACAACATCGGCGCGGGCGGCGAGACCGACGGCATCGCGGTCGCTGACACTGTCCTCCGTCTGCTCGGCAAACCCAGCTCGCTCAAGCAATTCGTCCGCGACCGGCTGGGCCACGACCGCCGGTACGCGCTCGACTCGACGCGCCTCACCGGGCTCGGATGGCATCCCACGGTGACCTTCGACGCCGGCATGGAGCGGACCGTCGCATGGTTTGTGGAACACGAGGATTGGTGGCGACCGCTCAAGTCCGGCGAGTTCTGGGAGTTCTACCAGCGAAACTACAAACCCGTGCATGCCGGTTGAGCCTCGCGAAAGGCGTCGTATCGATGCGGTATCATCGATCGTCGAAAGAGGTCAAACGCGCCAACACCGGAGTTGGTGTGGCCCAGACGGGTGGATGCAGTTGCCTGACACAGCCCAGAAGAAGCGCGCTGGTTTGACCGTAGGACGGGGTACGATCGAGCCGTTGCGAACAGTCGTCGTGATGCCGGCGTACAACGCGGCAAAGACGCTCGAGACAACGCTGGCGAAAATTCCCCCGGGCGTCGTGGACACGATCATCCTGGTCGACGACGGCAGCCGGGACGGGACGGCCGCCCTTGCGGTATCGCTCGATCTGGTGGTCATCTCGCATCCGCACAATGCCGGCTACGGCGCCAATCAGAAGACGTGCTACATCGAGGCACTGCGAGACGGCGCGGACGTCATCGTCATGCTGCATCCGGACGGGCAGTACGACCCAGCGATCCTCGACGACATGGTCGAGGTCATCCGCAGCGGTCGCGCCGATGTCGTGCTGGGGTCACGCTTTCTCAACCGCGGCGGTGCTCGCGCCGGGGGCATGCCGTGGTGGAAACGCATCGCGAACCGCTTCCTCACCGGGTACGAGAATCGTGTCCTCGGACTCGAACTCACCGAGTATCACACCGGGTACCGCGCGTACAGCCGCGCGTTCCTCACCACAGTGCCATTTCTGCGCAACTCGAATGATTTCGTCTTCGACACGCAGATCCTCACGCAGGCCGCGTCCTTCAAGTTCAAGGTGGCTGAGGTTCCGGTCACGACCAAGTATTTCGACGACGCCTCGTCGGTGAACTTTCGCGTCTCGCTGATCTACGGGCTCAAAACCGTGTGGACCGTCAACCGGTACGTGCTCCACCGCCTGGGGCTGCGCTCGCGACGCTACTCCCGCTGATCGGGATCGCGAACCGCGTACACAGCCACTGTCGCACTTCGCCGCGCAGCCGCTGCCAGCGGAGCGACGACAGCTGCGGCAACGCTCAGGGGAACGGCGAGCGCCACCGCGACGCCAGCCTGGAGGCGGGTGCTCCGCTGCCGGCGTAGGCGCGCCTCCGGCCGGCGCAACACGTCGTAGAGCAGGTTCGGAGGGAGCCCGAGACGGTTTTCGACCGTCTGCACGAAGCTGAAGACGTCGTATTCGGGCACCAGGCGGGTGACCTTGACCAGACGGAATCCTTCCGCACGGAGCATCGCGGTGAGCGTCGACGTCGTGAAGTGCACCAGGTGCCTCGGGACGTCGAGGTGAAACCAACCGGCGCGGCCGACTCTCGCTTCGGGAGAGGCGAAGTTCGGCACCGCGACGAGCAGGACGCCACCTGGACGGAGCAGCCGAGCGATGCCGCGCATCGTCGTCCGCGGAGTATGGAGGTGCTCGGCGACGTGCCAGAGCACTACGGCATCGTAGGTGGCGCCGGCCTCAACCAGGTCATCGACGTCCACTGCGCTGACGTCGAGATGGAAGCCATCGCGCGCCTGCTGCGCGGCCGAGGGTGAGCGTTCGGTCCCCCGTACGTGCCAGCCGCGCGAGCGCATCTGATTGATGAACACCCCCGGCCCGCAGCCGATGTCAAGTACGCTTCCGGCGCCGCCGATGAGCCGCTCGATCGACCGGATCCGGCTGCGATGGACCAGGGAGAGGACGCGGTCCATACCACCGCGATAGCGCTTGGTCGTGCTGTGGTATCCGCCAGGGTAATAGCCGTCGAGCTCCTGCTCGGACGGCGCCGGGGCGGTCTGGGCCAGGTCGCACTCACTGCAGCGGACGATGCTGAACACATCCCCGCTCGCGGGATCCGGCGCCTCGAAGAGGGTCTCCAATGCCGCGCCCGGATGGCCGCACGCGGTGGGTGCCGTCACTGGGCGATAGCGATGTCGGCAGCTCGTCTCCACCGCGACCCCGGTTCGATGAGGGCAAGCGCGAGACCGGCGAGGATCAGCACGCCCCCCACCACGGTGGCCGGCGAGGGGACGGCCGCGAGGATGAGGAGGGCAAGCAGCGCTGTGAGCGGGGGCTCGCCGAGGAACGACACGGAGACGAGGAGCACGGGCACATGGCGAAGTGCCCAGTTGTACACGGTGTGCCCGCCGATGGTGCAGATCACCGCCAGCCCGAGGCACGCAAGGGCGACGCGTGGTGAGGGCAGGTGCGCGACGCGTCCGACCACCGCTGTGATGGCGGCGATCACGCACACCACCGCATAGACCGACGCGGAATAGCCGGCCACCCCGAGATTCGCCCGGACGCTGCGCCCGATGAGCAGATACCCGGCCAGGCACAGACCACCTGCGATTGCAAGCAGATCACCGCCGAACGCCATGCTGTCGACGCGGAAATCGCCGGCGCAGGTGACGATCGTGCCGATGATCGCGAGCACGCCACCGGCGAGCATCCGGCGAGAAACTCGCTCGCCGAGGAGCCGTCTCCCGAGCGGGGTGACGATCAGGGGATGCAGCGACACGAGCAGCACGCTCGCCGCAATGGACGTGTATCGCAGGGACGCCGTCCAGAGCAGGAAATGTCCCGCCAGGAGCAGGCCACTCACGACCACCAGCGCGATCTGCGTCGATCCTTTCGGCAGCACGCCGCGACGGGCATCGCGGAGGACCCAGGGAGCGAGCAGCACGGTGGCCATGCCCATGCGGAGCCAGACGATCGTCGCCGGGTCATCGCCCGCCGCCTTGATGAGGATGGCCGAGAACGAGACGGCCACGGTTGCCGCAACCAGCGCCCACCCCGGCGAGGGAGTGCGCACGCGCGCGGCCGCCACGCTCACCTGTGGCGCTCGCGATCCCGTGCCCTCTGCAATGCGGTGTAGCCGCCAAGCACCTCGCGGATACTGCCGTCCTCGATGGCCCACGTGCGCGTTGCGACCGCGTCAATCAGCGCCCGGTCATGCGTCACCAGCACCATCGCCCCCGGATACTTGACCAGCGCGGCTTCCAGGACCTCCTGGGCGGGGATGTCGAGGTGATTGGTCGGCTCGTCGAGCAGCAGGAGATTCGTCTCCTCGATGGCGAGCTTGCCCATCATCAGGCGCGCCCGTTCGCCGCCACTCAGATCGCCGACGAGCTTGAGCGTGTCGTCACCACTGAACAGCAGCGAGCCGAGCAGGGTGCGTGCGCGCTCCTCGCCGACCGGGTGCGTCGCGAGCAGATCCGCAAGCACGGTGCGATCGTCCTCACCCGCAGGGACATCGGCGGCGCCATGCTCCGTGGACTGGCCGAGGTCCTGGCGATACAACCGGCGCACGCTCCGAGGACCGAGCGTCAGTGTCCCGTCGAGCGGAGGGAGGTCGCCGGCGAGCGTATGCAGCAGCGTCGACTTGCCGCTCCCGTTGGGCCCGATCACGGCGATGCGCTCGCCGGGCACGATCGTCAGCGGCGGCACCATCAACAGCGGCTCGTCGCGGCCGACGATCAGCCCGACACCCTTCAACGTCACCCGGGACGCCGGCGCGCTGCTGAAGCGCAGACGGGGCTTGCGGTCGATGGTGGGCGGCGCCACCCGCTCGAGCCGGTTGAGTCGCGTCTGCCGGCCGCGGGCCTCGCGTGCTCGCTGGCCGGCCTTGTACTTCCGGATGAACTCTTCCTGATGATCGATGTATGCCTTCTGCGCGGCAAATTCGCGACGTCGCCGCTCGCGTCGCTCGACACGCAACTTCGTGTACTGCGTGTAGTTGCCGGGGTACTCCTCGATGGTGCCGCCGGCGACCTCGATCACCTGGGTGCAGACGTTGTCGAGGAATCGTCTGTCGTGGGAGACGAGCACGAACGCGGTTGACACCCCGCGCATGAAGTCCTCGAGCCACTCGATGGCGGCGAGGTCGAGGTGGTTGGTGGGCTCGTCAATGAGCAGGAGGTCCGCGTCCTGGACGAGCAGCTTGGCGAGCTCGAGCCGCCGCTTCTGCCCGCCGCTCAGTTGCGACGGATGGCGCTGCTGAGTCTCGGTGTCCAGGCCGAGGCCGCCGAGTGCCTCACGAGCGGTCGCCTCGAGCTCGTAGCCACCCTGGTCGATGTAGCGGTGCTGGACATCCCCATAGCGGAGCAGCAATTCCTGGGCGTCACGGCGCGTGCTGTCCGCCAGGAGCGGCTCGAGCGTGGTCATCTCGTGGTGCATCGCGGCGAGATCCTCGCGGGACGCCATCACCTCGTCGAGGATGGTCGCGGCGACCGGTTCCGGTGCGTCCTGCGGGAGGTAGCCGATGCGCAATCCGCGCTGCCACTCGATCTCGCCCGCGGTGGGCTCGAGTGCTCCGTTGATGAGCGTCAGCAGCGTGGTCTTCCCGGCGCCGTTGGCGCCGACCACGGCGATGCGCTGGCGTGTTTCGACGCGGAACGTGACACCTTCGAGGATGCTCTCGGCACCGAAGGCGACACCCACGTCGCGAAGGCTGACCAGGGACAAGCGGCTACTGCCCCGCCGCGGCCTCGCGGGCGATGATGCGCCGCACGATGGCGACCGACGACGCGTACGTCGAGTCGATACCGAAGTACGAGAGGCCGCGTGCGCCGAGCGTGCGAGCCTGCGTGAACGGGGTGTCGGATGCGTAGTGGATGACCCCGAAGTCGATGGGCAGCTTGGAGAAGCTGACCGGTTCGCCGGTCGGGTAGCGGGCGGGTTGGGTCATCTCGTACACGGCGTTGCAGTATGGACCAGCCTCCATCTCCACCACGGTGAACGCCTCGCGATAGTAGAAGTCGAGGTAGCCGCGGTTCTGCAGGAAGGTTCCTTTGACGCTGACCGCGCGCTGGTTGTCGAGGCCACTGCCGAAGCGCAGGTACGGAGCGATGTCGGACACCGAGAACGCGTTGTCGAGCCAGTACGTCGACCGGCTGTGCTCGTCATGGACGACGCTGCTGATCATCACGTCGCCGACGTCCGCGTTGAGCGTCGCGGCCTTGCCGAGGACGTAGACCCCGCGAAGGTCGACGGTCTCCGCAACCTCGCGCAGGATGTTGTACGCGGCGAGCCCGAGCGGGTAGTCGATGTTCACGATCACCGCCCGGCTGGCTGCGAGTGCGGCCGCGTCGATCGGCAGGACCCGCTCATCGCAGTGCTCGGGATTGATCCTGTCGAGGGGGATGACCTGCGCGGCCACGTCGAGCGCCGTGCGGCTCGTGACGCTCAATGAGCCCGAATCACGCTCCTCACGGCGGAGCGCGGCTCGCTCGGAATCGGGGAGGAGGCGGAGGCGCTCGCGGGCGGCGTAGTACAGGAAGTTGTTCCAGTTGCCCTGGGCCGTGCCGTCGCGGAAGTGCCGCAGTTCGTCGCGCAGCTCACCGCCACCGTCGCGATCGACGGCGGCCGCAAGCTCGTCGGCGTGGCGCGGCGCCACCCCGGTGAGCAGGTTGGCGATGGCGTGCGAGTTGCTGCTGACGAAATACACGGGCCGATCCAGGAGGGACTCGGAGCGCATCAGCCCGGTGACCTGCTGCCACCAGCGGCGGGTGACCCTGGCGTAGCCGACCTGGGTGCCGCCGAGCATGCGCACTCGGCATGCCATGCCGTGTTCGGCGATCTCGGCGAGGCGGGGACCGAACGCCGGGCCCCAGATCTCGTAGATCTGCAGCCAGTCGTCCTCGCGGCCTCCGCACGCCGCGGCGAGGTCACCCGGGGTGGCGTCGTCGATACGCTCGATCCCCGATCCGCGCAGCGCGACGCGAAGCTTGTTCACCTCGATCTGGAGGGCGACCATCGTCGGGATGAGATCGTCGACATCCGACGCGCTGGCGATCAACACCGCCAGGGTGCCGTCGCCATCGTCGTACCAGCGGCGCCGCCGGCCGGGAGCGCTGACCTCCGTCCATTCGCTGAACGGGCGGAATCCCCGCTGCGCGAAGACCTCGGCCGACTGGCCCATGACCACCCTGCGCGCCCGGAAGATGGCATCGGGAAGGCGCCTGATCGCGTAGAGCAGCGCGCCAAGGTCGAGCTCCGCCGACCCGGCGAGCGGATGGAGGCTCGAACCCATCGCCTTGTGCGAAGGCTCGAAGACTCGGAGCTGGGTCTCGCCACTGCTGCGCAGGATCGTTGTGTAGGTCCGGTGGTAGACCTCGACGGCATCAACGAGGGCGGCCGCCTCTGCCTCGGGCTCGGATCGGGACAGGCCGGAGAGGGGAGCCTGCGGGGCAGGCCCGCGTCCCAGCTCGTGCAGCGCCATCACAACGCATTGTCGCCGCTCACGATGCGGCGGGCACGCCGGGCTGGCTATCCTGCCCCGGCTGTGGGACGAATCGCTGTCACCGGATCGGTTGCGTTCGACACGATCATGGAATTCGGGGGCCGCTTCGGCGACTACATCCTGCCCGAGAAGACCAACGAGCTCAACGTTGCGTTCCTCGTCGAGCGCCTCGAGAAACGGCGCGGCGGCACCGCGTCCAACATCGCCTTCTCGATGGCGATGCTCGGAGGCCGGCCTCTGCTCTGCGCCGCCGTCGGCGGGGCTGATTTCGTCGACTACGCGGCCGCGCTCGAAGCCGAGGGTGTGGACATGTCGGCAGTGCTGACCTGCGATGACGTCAGCACCGCGACCGCCTTCATCACGACCGATCGGGACGGCAACCAGATCACCGCGTTCCACCCGGGCGCGATGGCTCGTGCCGCCGGCGTCGATCTCAGCCAGATCGCCGACGTGTCGGAGGTGATCGTCGGCGCGGACGACGCGGCAGCGATGGCGCTGCATGTCGAGCAGGCCGAGGCCCTCGGGGCGCGCCTGATCTTCGCACCTGCGCAGCAGATCCCCGCAATGCCCGATGACGCGCTGCGGCGCGGTCTCGAGCGGGCGTGGCTGGTGGCGGGCAACGATTACGAGTTCGAGATGATCCGAGACCGCACCGGTCTGTCGGTCGACTCGCTGAGCGCAGCACGCGTGGTCGCCGTCACGCACGGCTCGGCGGGCAGCGAGCTGCGCAGCGCCGACGGCGTCTCGGTGATTCCAGCGGCGGCCGTCGCCGGGGTGGTGGATCCGACCGGCGCCGGCGATGCCTACATCGCCGGGCTGGTCACTGGTTTCCGCGCCGGCGCATCGCCAGAGGTCGCTGGCCGGATGGGCTCGCTCGCCGCCGCATACGTCGTTGAGCAACACGGACCGCAGCGTCATCGATTCGATCCCGCCACATTCCGCGCGCGCTATGCGGCGTCGTTCGGCGACACGCTGGACATGCGGTTCGAGAGCTGAGGGTAGAGTGGTCGGCATGGAAGAAGCCGTCATCGTCAGCGCCGTGAGAACCCCGGTCGGCACCTTCGGGGGTGCCTTCACCGATGTGCCCGCGACCAGGCTCGGATCGGTTGCCGTCGAGGAGGCGCTGCGCCGCGCGGGGGTCGATACGGTCGACGAGGTGCTCATGGGCAACGTGCTGCAAGCCGGCCTCGGTCAGAACACCGCACGCCAATCGGCGATCGGCGCCGGGCTCGCAGAGAGCGTTCCCTCGACCACCATCAACAAAGTCTGTGGCAGCGGGCTCAAGACAGTGGCGCTCGCCGCGCAGGCCATCCGTGCCGGTGATGCCGAATGCCTGGTCGCGGGCGGCATGGAGAACATGTCCCGCGCGCCCTACCTGATGGAGAACGGCCGCTATGGCTACCGGCTCGGCCACGGGCAGCTGGTCGACGAGATGATCCGCGACGGTCTCTGGTGCGCGTTCGACGATTGCCATATGGGCAGCACCGCCGAGAACATAGCGCGCGAATACGAGGTGAGCCGGGAGGACCAGGATGCGTTCGCCGCCGGATCGCAGCAAAAGGCTGAAGCTGCAATCACGTCAGGACGTTTCAAGGACGAGATCGTTCCGGTGTCGGTGCAGTGCCGGAAGGAGACCGTGCTCGTCGACACCGACGAGCACCCGCGCCCCGGAATCACCACCGAAACACTCGCCGCGCTGCGTGCTGCTTTCGCGAAGGACGGCACGGTCACCGCGGGAAACGCCAGTGGCATCAACGATGGCGCCGCCGCGGTCGTTGTGATGAGCGCGTCTCGCGCCAAGGCGGAACATCGCGTCCCGCTGGCACGGATCCGCAGCTACTCGAGCGCAGGCGTGGCGCCACGCATCATGGGCATGGGACCGGTGCCCGCAGTCAGAGCCGCCCTGCAGAAAGCCGGTGTCGAACTGCGCGACATCGACCTCTTCGAACTCAACGAAGCATTCGCGGCCCAGGCGGTCGCGGTCGGTCGCGAGCTCGCGGTTCCGGACGACCGCCTCAACGTCAATGGCGGCGCGATAGCCATCGGACATCCCATTGGCGCCAGCGGGACGCGCATTCTCGTGACGTTGCTGTACGAGATGCAGAAGCGCGACGCCAACCTTGGTGTCGCAGCGTTGTGCATCGGCGGCGGCCAGGGCATCGCGATGGTGCTCGAGCGCAGCTAGAGAGCGCTGCTTCGTGAAGCTACGGGACAGGACTCGAGCGAGGTGACCTACGGCGCGTTCGTCAGGGTGGCGGCTCCACACGGCGATCCCGTCGGCGAGATGGAGGCGCCAACCCTCCTCGTGCACCAGGCGATGATGCGGCCGGCACAGCGAGACCAGGTTATTCACCCGGGTGGGACGGGCTTCTTTCGGCACATACGAGGGCTAGAGTTGCCCAGCAAGGGAGCCGTCTCCCCTGAATCGAAGGAGCGCAAATGGGTGCACTGCAGGTAGTCGCGGTACGAGAAACTGAGCAGCGCATAGCCTTGGACACGCTCGTGGTTGCGTTCAGCGCGGACCCAGTCGAACGCTGGCTCTATCCGGAGGCGTACCAGTACCTGACGCATTTCCCAGCCTTTCTGTCGGCGTTTGGTGGCAAGGCGTTCGCTGAGGAAAGCGTGTGGCGGCTCGGTGCGTATTCGGGCGTGGCCCTGTGGTTGCCACCGCACGTGGACCTAGACGGTGACGGTATCGTCGCCGTGCTGACGGACACCGTTGCGCCGGAGAAGCACGAGGATACGTTTGCAGTGCTCGGCCAAATGGACGATGCCCACCCCAAATTTCCGCACTGGTACCTCCCATGGTTTGGGGTTGATCCGGCCGTACAGGGACGAGGCCTCGGCGGTGCGTTGATGAAGCACTGCCTCAGGGTCGTCGACGAAGACCATCTGCCCGCGTATCTCGACTCCCCTAATCCGCGGAACATCTCGTTCTACCAGCGGCACGGGTTCGTGGTCACGGGGGAGGCCCAAGCCGGAGCTTGCCCGCCGGTCACCGCAATGCTGAGAGCCGCGCGGTAGAGGACGCGTCGGCTTTTCTCCCGCGCTCGTGACAGTACGCAAGTGTCTCAAAGCGAGCGGGTTGACGGACAGCCGCGAGTGAGTCTTCCTCTGGACCGACCCCGGAGGTCGGGTCACCCAGACGTTCTGAAGCGCCATGATGGGCGCCACTGCAGCGAGAGCCGACTTGCCGGAGCCTCGAGTGAGCGCTGCTGCGGTACGCAGCGCTTTGACATCATTGTCTCCATGGACGCTGAATGGATCGAATTCGCCACGAAGTGTCAGGCAGCGCTGGGAGAGTTGGTAGAAGGACGACCCGAGCCTTTCAAGGCGCTGTGGTCACATGCTGATGACGTTGTCATCATGGGCGCGTTTGGCGGCTACGAGCGCGGGTGGGAGCAGGTGAGCCGCCGGCTCGACTGGGCGTCAAAGGGCATCGCAGCAACCGATCGCAAGGTGGAAAACGTTGTAACGGTGGTAATCGATGACCTCGCCTACACCGTTGACCTTGAGCACATGATTCGGCACATCGGGGGTCGCCCGCACCCTAGAACACTCCGCTGCACCCAGGTCTACCGCTATGAGGACGGTCAGTGGAAGGTCGTTCTGCGCCACGCAGACGAACTGCCACAGAAGGACGAACATCAAGGACGCCCTGGTTAAGCCTCGGAAACCCTGAAGCATGACCCTCGATCAGCCGACGGTGATCTCACCCGACGTCCATCGAGGGGGTTGTATTGACCATGGACGAGGTTGCTCGTGCTGCTGTCGACGCGCGGTTCATGTGGCTCGGAAGTAGGCCGTCGGAGTGAGCCCGACCTCGCGCCGAAACGCAGCGACGAATGCGCTGGTCGACTCGTATCCAACCTCAGGGGCCACGTGACTTATCGCCCGCCCGGATGCGAGCAATGGGAGTGCCGCATTGAGCCGTGCTAGGGTTCGCCACCTGCTGAACGGGATGCCGGTTTCAGAGAGGAACACTCGCTCCAGCGTGCGCCCGCTGGCACCCACCTCCCGCCCCCAAGACGCGAGGGTGCGGTTCTCGGCTGGATGCTCGATCAGTGCCTCGGCGACGGTCCTAGCGCGACCATCGGCAGGCATCCGCACCTCGATCGTCGTTACGTCGAGAGGCTCGAGGAGATCCACAAGGAGCGCGGCAGCACGTTCGCGCTTCGCGCGGTCGATCCTTTCGTCGCCGAGATACTCGATCAACTCAATCAAGAGCGGCCGGGCTCTGACAACGGTCGGGCTCTTCCAATCGATCGAGAGGAATTCGGTCCTGACGTAAAGCGACCGCATGGTCGCCGCACCTTGGGCACGCACCTCATGCCGGACGCCGGCTGGAATCCATACGGCGCGCGACCGTGGCAGCAGCCAGGTTGCGGAATCGGTGATGACAGCGAGCACGCCTCGTGACGCCCATGCGAGCTGATCGTCGTCGTGCGTGTGCGATTCGAACCGCGATCCCGGCGCCATCGGAAACACGCAGGCGGCGATCTCTCGCACGCCGGCGCGACGGCCGTCGACAGATTGTCGTTCTCGCGACACAGCGTGTCAGCGTACGCCCTTGCTCGTCGGGGAGCCGACCGTCAAGGTGGCATACATGAACGGGAACCACGCCCTGTGCGCGACCACCGAATGGGCCGACCACATTCACCGCGATGTACTGGGATCGATGCTGTCAGAAATCGACCTCGGTGACGAGATGCTCGAAGTTGGGCCGGGGCCTGGCGCAGCAACGGAGTGGCTCCGCAAACGCGTCCGCCGGCTGATCGCGATCGAAGTCGATCCCGAATCTGCGCAGCGCCTCGCGACCCGGTACACAGCGTCGAACGTCGAGGTGGTGACAGGAGATGCCGCGAGGCTTGCGTTCGACGACGCATCGTTCGATTCCGTCGGCACCTTCACGATGCTGCACCATCTACCTACGGTCGCGCTGCAGAATCAGGTGCTCAAGGAAGCCTGGCGGGTGTTGCGGCCGGCAGGGATTCTGGTCGGATCTGACAGCTTGGGCTGCACGGAGCTCCGCGACTTCCACGTAGGGGATACCTACAACCCAATCGAACCTTCCTCATTGGTCACCCGTCTTCAGACGATCGGGTTCGACCATGTGATGGTATCGGTGGGCTACGACGTGCGGTTTGTCGCGCGGAAACCTGCTGGCGATCTTTCGCGATGCACATCGTAGCGAGTGATTCAAACGGAGGCGATCGCGATGTACGGAGCGCAACTGGTTGAGATGGCACGGGTGGCGGAGCAGGAGCACCTGCGCGCCGCGGTCATTGCGCGAGCTCGCGCCCAGGCGCGCTGGGAGCGTCGCAGTCTGCTCGGCCCGGGACGGGTGGCACGAGCGTGGGCAGCCTTCTGGGCTCCTCGCGACACGGTGCTTGTCTTTCGCCGCGCCGCAGACGGCGCGGTGGCGGACCTCACCTCGTGCGTGGACCGCTAGTCCGCGCACGGCGCTGGCCGGTGCGGACGCGATGGTCCCAAAGCATGATCAGAGAAAAGCAGGAGGGCCTATGTTCATGGATATGGGTGACGTAGCACGCCTGGCCGAGGCCTTGGTGAGTGTCCGCCTCACCGCGCCGAAGGGGCTGGCTGAGTGGCGGTACCACGGCAGGCTGGTGGCGCGGCAACTTGACGACGTGCATTTGGTGATCCGTGCCGATTTCGACTACCGCGACTCCATGCTGCGCCAGTTTCCCGAGACCTTCAGCGTCCCGACCCGGTACATCAAGCACATGATGGTTGTCGCTGATCTCGCCACAGGCAGCTCTGGCGCCATCGAGGATGCACTCGAGGCAGCCTGGTTACTTCAGCGGAGCGCCGACTGACAGCGGCTTTACGCCGCTCACAACCGCAACGTAATGGCCGACCGTTTGGCACGTACACCTAGCCGTGCGCGGCCGGGACGGGCTCCTGCACGCGCAACTCGCCGATAACCCTGGTGCCATCACCTGGGTGAGAGATCACCTCCACCTTACCGCCGAGCGCGTCCATCCGATCGTTCATATTGGTGAGCCCGGCACCCTTGCGCGCGGTCGCAGTATCGAACCCGGCGCCGTCATCCTCCACCTCGAAGGTCAACGTAGCGGGATCGGGGCTCGCACGCAGACGCACCACAGCGTGGGACGCCCCCGCATATTTCTGCACGTTCTGGAGCGCTTCGAGCACGCAGAAGTACACCGTCGCCTCAACATCCTGAGCGTAGCGCGCGACCCCCGCCGCTTCCACGCGCACCGGCACCGTCGCCTTGCGAGCCTGCAACTCCAGGGCCACCACCAGCCCCTTATCGGCGAGGAGCGGCGGGTAGATTCCCCGGGCCAGATCGCGAAGCGTCTCAAGGGTCTCGTCCGCATCGCCCTTCAGCTGCTCCAGGATCGCCGCCACTTTCGCCGGATCCCGCAAAAGGAGCATCTCCGCCAGTCCGAGTTTCACCTTCAACGCCACCAGGTGCTGCTGAGCCCCGTCGTGTAGGTTGCGCTCCAGCCGGCGCCGCTCCACGTCCTGCGCGCTCACCAATCGCTGCCGCGAGGCGCGTAGATCATCGAGCCGCGCTCGCAGGTCTGCGCTCAGCCCCACGTTCTTGAGCACCAATCCCGCCTGGTGGGCCAGGTCGTCCACCAGCTTCTGCTCGATCGGCGTCAGGGCTTCGCTGCGGCGCTTGCTCACGCTCAACGCCCCGAGCAAATCTCCCTGATAGCGTACCTCGACCGCACGGGTGACACCATGCATCGCCGGCAGAGTGCCATTGCGCATCGACAGAGGTTCGTGCATCCCCAAGCCCTCCGGAAAGGTCGCCGCCGGACGCAGCTCGGCCTTCCCGCGAAGCCACACCGTCGCCAACTCCGCTCCGGTCGCCTGTTGGAGCACCCGCGCCATGCGGGGCAGAACCTCGTCCGCCGCGTACGTCTCCGCCACCCGCCCCGAGAACTCGCTCAACACCTCGTACGGTGTCGCCCGCTTCCCATACACCAGACGATTGGCAATCCGCTGCACCCGCTCCCGCACCGGCTGGAACCCGATCGCCACGATCGCCGTGGCCAGGATCGATAGCGCTAGGTTGGGCTTCCCTCCGCTCCCGACCAGCGCGCCGATTCCCACCGCGATGCCCACATACACCGCCGTGATGAACACGGCCAGTGAGCCGTACACGAGGGTGCGGCTGATGACGATGTCGATGTCGTACAGCCGGTACTTGAAAATGGCGACGCCGGTTGCAGCGGGAAGAGCCACGCCGAACCCCAATCCGAGCGCCGCGGCGGCCGGCCATGAGGGAAAGTGCGCGACGAAGAGGTTGCCGAGAGCCGCCAGGAGGACCGCAGTCCCTGCCACGACCACGGCGTACGCGATCCACTTGAGCTGCTCACGTTCGTCGCCTCGAGATCTGCGCAAGCGCACAAGCGGTGCGACCGCCGCCAACGCAAATACAATGAAACCCGGCAGCCAGGCAGCACCGAACAGAGTGATTGTGGCGCCGATTGGTCCATTGGCACCGACGCCAAGAGGATTCAGTGGCGTCGGGAAATTTGGTGTTCCGGACACCAAGGGCCCCGCAGCGAAGATTCCACCAAGGGCTGCGAGCGTCGATAGGATGACCGCCGCCCATGCCACCCACCGCCAGCGGCGCGACAGTAGACGGCCGTCGGGAAGGACAAGCATGAGGAGGGCGATGGCACCGGCGGGAAACAGGAGGTCCTGCTCCCAGGAGGCGAGCCAAACGGCCCAGACACCGCCTGGCAGCGAACCGCGGTGGGTGAGGAGTGCGTAAAGCGCGTATTCGTCAGCCATGCCCCCCAACCCGATGGCCACGGCGACGAAGAGGAACAGCCAACCAGTCGGGTTGCGCGGCTGCCGCGACGCGACCAGTGCACCAACGAACCCGAAGCTCACGGACACAACAGCAATAGGTATGTCACTTGAGGCCGCGCTGGCGGAGCGGTTTGCAATGACAAGGAGAACGGTTGCGACTCCGATGGCGGCAGCCAGGGCACCCAGGCCGACGGCCAGGACCTGAGCAGCGTCTCGATGCCTTGCCATGCTCATGCAGGCCACGATATCGACGGCTCGATGGAATGTCGATGGTGCGGGCCGCCCCAACGAGAGGGTGTCAGCACTCCTCATGGTTCGGAGAACGCCGCGGCCTGATTGAACGGCGCCCGCATCCGCGACCGGCGCAGTTGGTGATGCCTACGCGGCGATGCCCGCGAACAGGTCCGTCTCCGGCAGCGCGGCGGGCTTGCGCGAGATGACGAGCTGGAAGTACTCATCGGCGAATTGTTTGAGCACGTCGTCTGGCATGGAGAGCTGAGGCCAGTCCTCTGAGATCTGACTGTGATGCGCGCGCAGCGCATCGCGTTTCCGCCCGATCACGTCGACGCAGTCGATGGTTGTGGTCACCTCCTCATCCGGGGTGAGGAATTCCATCTCGTCGGGGCTCGTCTCGCCGAACGGCGGATCGATCCCGGCCTGCTTTGCCATCTCGACCATGCGTGCGAACTGAGCCCGCGGAAACGCCGTGTAGTAGAGCTTCTCGACGCGCCAGGTTTCGCCGGCATCCTTGTACATCGGCTTGAGTTGAGCGGCCTCGACCGCCAGCAGGGTCGCGCGGTGGGTCTGGATGTGATCCGGGTGGCCGTAACCGCCGTTGCCGTCATATGTGACTACAACGTGTGGGCGGAAGCGGCGGATCTGGGCAACGAGTTTCCCAATGGCTTCGTCGATTGGCACCATCCAGAAAGCGTCGGGGAGGAAGTTGGTCGGTGTCCCGGCCATTCCCGAGTCACCGTACCGGAGGAACTCGACCTCATCGACCTCGAGGATGCGACACGCCTCGCGCAACTCGGCTTCGCGAATTTCGGCAAGGTGTGGACGCGTAGTCTCCTCGGGCATGTTGGGGTCGACGATGGTCGCGAGCTTGCCATCCGTGCAGCAGACGACACAGGTTCGCGCCCCGCGATCCGCATACGTCGCGAGTGTGCCACCCATGGTGATCGTCTCGTCATCACAATGCGCGTGCACCGCCATCAGGCGCAGTTGTGGATCAGCCATCACTCCTCGTCGATCTTGACCGACCGCATCACGTCGTCTTTGCGGATCGCACCAACCACGTCCATGCCCTTCACGACCTGACCAAACAGGTTGTACGACTTGGTGAGCTTGTGGCGATCGTCGACGGTGCAGATGAAGAACTGCGAGCCGTTAGTGTTCGGTCCGGAGTTCGCCATCGCGACTGCTCCCGCCTCGTACTCGCCCTGCACGGGCTCATCCTCGAAACGGTATCCCGGACCGCCGCGGCCCGTTCCTTCGGGGCAGCCGCCCTGGATGACGAAGTCGTCAACGATGCGATGGAAGGTGAGGCCGTCGTAGAAGCCATCTCGGGCGAGGAACACGAAGTTGTTGACCGACTTCGGCGCGCGCGCCGGGTCGAGGGCGATGACGATGTCACCGCGGTCGGTCGTGATGGTCGCGTTATACCGCTTTGCAGGATCGATGACCTGCTCTGCGGCTGTGTACTTCTTGGGCATCGAGGCAGTCTACCCGGGGTGGCCGGGTAGACTGCCGATCCGCCGGACGGGTCAGAGCGCGGAGTTCGACCCAGTGACGGCGGCTGGGGAGCCTGTCGACGTGGGGGGCGTCGACGTGGAGGGGGTTTTGGGGAACCCGCCGAAGCGGACGTGGATGTAGGTGCTGAGGTTGAGGTTCATCAGCTTGCTGATGCCTGCGGTTGCTGCGGCGCTGAGGGTGGTCTCCTGCGCCTTGGTGATCTTGCCTTCGGAAACAGCCTTGTTCAGTCGAGTGGTCAGCTTGTCCATGACGGCGCTTTCCACGGCCTGCGCCTTGGAGCCGTCGATCTGGGCGAGGGTCTCTCCATTGAGCAAGTCCTTGAGGACCGTCGTGCGGCTGAGCCCGGTTTCCTTGACCGATTCGCGGAAGAGCGCCAGGGCGATGTGCCTCGCTGCCACCGCTTTGGCTCCCGCATGGCCGGTCTTGGCACCTCCCGGTGCCGGTGTGGTCGCGAGCGTCGATGCGTTGCCTCCGGTCACACCGGAAGCAAGGGCTGGGATGATCGAGACGGTTGCGATGCCCGCGACCGCGACGACCGCGAATGCGGCCGCGCTGATCGCGACCCGTTTGGTGAAGAAATTCCCGAACATCCTGGCGCTCCTCTGGATTCGAACTTGTTTTATGGTGGGCGGTGTCCTCATTGTCTTCGGCGCTGACGCGCGTTCCCTGAGCCGGTCCTGAGACGTGAGGTTCCTCCCCGATCCGCCCTGCAACACGGAGGCATCACGTGGACGGTGCCGCTGAGAGGCCGGTGGTCGGGCTCTTTGGGGCGTTCGATTCCGGCGAACTCGGCGAGGTTGCGCTGCGCCGTGTCCTCGAGTCGGAGATCGCGCGGCGACGCCCGGACATCGCGCTCATACCGCTTGCGCCGTTCGGCTCCGAACGCCCGGTTGCCGCTGACGAAGGACGCCCAGCCCTGCCACTCGCGCGAGTGTCCGGCGACGACCCGGTCGCGCTCGACGCGATGATCATCGCCGGCGACGTCCTTGGTGACGACCACCGATGGGCTCTCCGGTATCCGGTTGCAGGCGAGGCGATGACGGAGCGCCGCGTCGGCTCCCTGGTTATCAGCGGAAGGCTCGGCGACCGCGACGCTGCGAAAGCCGTCACGTGGTTCGGAGTAGGCCCGGCCAGCGGTGATGTGGATCTGACGGCTCTTGTTGGCAGGGACGTCTGGGCGCGGGATCGGGCGACCCAGGAGCACATCGGCGGGACGTCCGCGCAGTCTGGAGACCCGCTGCTCATGGCCCACCGGATCTTCCAATCGGAGGTGCTGCGCAGGCGAGTGGATCTGCTCCGTCTCTGCGGCGCCGTTCCGGCAGGACGCAGGATCGTGGTCGAGGTGGCGCCCAGCCTCTCTGCCTCACCTTCCTGTGAACGCCTTGTCGAGGCGGTTTCGGCGGCGCTGCGCGCCGACCAAAAGCTTTCCGTGGTCGTCGTCGACCTCAGGCCCACCCGGCAACTCAACCTTGTGGAGACGTTCCGGGTGCCAGGCCTGCTCGCGGAGCGCGTCCATCGTCTTCCGGACTGGGCGGGGCTCGACGATATCGCGGCCGCGATCTCGGGTTCGGCGGCGATGATCGCCACCTCCCCGGCAGCGGCGCATATCGCCGCGTCGCTCGGCGTGTCCGTGGCGGCGGTCGATACCGGGATCGGCGACCGGTTCGACTCCTCCATACCGGCGCTCGCCGCCGACGTTCCGGCGATGCAGGCGTTCCTCGCCAACGGGCGACCGGCGAGCATCGACGCGGCGATGCAGACGCTCGACGGTGCGCTCGCCGAGCTTGCCGAGCGGCTTCCTCGGAGCGCAGGGTCGCCGCGGCCCGCGATCGATCCAGAGGGCATCGATTCGGCGCTGACCGTCCTGCAACGGCGCCTGGCCGATGAGCGCACGGCCCTGCAGGCGGAGCTTTCACGCCTTCAGTCGGAGCTCGATCACCTCCGCGAATCGCCGGAGCATCGGATCACCCGGCCGATCCGAGAGGGCTATGAACGGTGGCAGCGACGTCGAACGTGATCCAGTTTCCGGAGGTTGCGCGGCCGGAGGTGACCGTGGTCATGCTCACCTATAACCGCTGGGATCTCACCAAGGAAGCGCTCCGGCTGCTCGCCGAGGTCACCGAACCGCGCTACGAGGTCGTGATCGTCGACAACGCCTCAACCGACGGCACCCTCGGCGAGCTCGACCATGTCAGCGGGGCGCGCATCCTTCGCAATCCGCGCAATCTCGGCTTTGGTCCCGGCAACAACCAGGGCGCCGCCATCGCCAGGGGCCGGTACCTGCTCCTGCTCAACAGCGACGCGTGGGTCAGACCGGGGTGGCTCGAGCCTCTGATCGACGTGCTCGATGCCGATCCCGGGGTGGCTGCGGTCGCCCCGAAGCTGCTCTACCCGGATGGCCGGCTCCAGGAAGCGGGTTCCATCCTCTGGCGCGACGCCAGAGTCCGCCAGTACGGCGACGGCGATATTCCCAACCGCCCCGAGTACAGCTTCCGCAGGACGGTCGACTACGCGTCAGCAGCGTGTCTGCTGATCCGCCGCTCCGCGTTCATTGCGGTCGGTGGATTCGATCCCCGATTCGCGCCGGTCTACTGCGAGGACGTCGACCTCTGCCTCGCTCTCGGGGCAGGACCTGGCCGGGTTGTCTACCAGCCTCGATCGGTGGTGGAACACGTCCGCGGCGCCTCCAGCAACGGCGGAGTTCAGGGCGCCCGAATCGAACGCAACCGCCGCCTGCTCCGCGCGCGCTGGCGTGAGCTCCTCGACCGCCGGCCCCCTGAGAGCTGGCGTGTCGAGCCGACCGCGATCGCCGGCGGGCGCGACGCCATGACCTGCGAGCGAGTCCTCGTGCTCACCGGTCAGAGACCCGACGCCGCCGGCACCGCCGAGCAGCGCCGGCTGCACTCCCTGGTCGGCGCTGCCGCGCGCCGCTGGTCCGAGGCCCGCTGGTCGGTCGCCTCGCTCGACGGCGAGCCGGTCACGAGACCCGACGCCATGGGGGACGCCGGGATCGAAGCCGTCACCGCCGTGGATTCGTGGGACGAATGGCTCGCCGGTCGCCGGTACCACTACGGCATCGTCGCCCTGGCTGATCCACGTTGGGAGACGGGTCCGCTGGGCGCGCTTTTGGAGGCCACTCAGCCACAGGCGGTGCGAGTTTCCATGACCGAACGGGTCGATCTCGGAGCCACGGCGATTGCTCTTGGCCGCCCCGATCCGGGCATTCGGGCGTAGGTGCGTTAGAGTTTCGATCCCGAGGCGATTACTACGGAGGCACTCATGAAGGTCGTCGTCTGCGTCAAGCAGATCCCCGACCCGAACACGACCGGCCAGCTCGATCCGACCACGCACCTGCTCAAACGCGACGGCGTAGAGGTGGTGCTCGATCCCGGCGATGAGTTCGGCGTCGAAGCGGGACTGCAGCTCGTCGAGGCCCAGGGCGGCGAGGTGACCGTGGTGTCGATGGGTCCTGAGCGCGGCATCGACGCGGTCCGCAAGGCCCTGGCGATGGGCGCGTCCAAGGGCATTCTGATCTCCGACGACGCACTGCGCGGCTCCGATGCGCTCACCACGGCGCGGGTCCTGGCGGCTGCGATCCGGCGCGAGGGTTTCGACCTCGTGATCACCGCCACCGAATCGACGGACGGCTATACAGGCGTGGTCCCGCAGATGGTCGCGGAACTCCTCGACGTCCCAGCCGTGACCTTCGCGAAGACCCTCGAGGTCGACGGTTCGACCCTCAAGGTCAAGCGGCAGACCGAGGCAGGCTACGACCTCGTCGAGGCGGGCCTTCCGGCTGTCGTCAGCGTGACCGCCGGCGTCAACGAGCCGCGCTACCCGTCTCTCAAAGGAATCATGGGCGCCAAGTCGAAGCCGCTCGATCGCCTCACATCGGGCGATCTGGGCCTTGACGGCGCCGGTGGCGGCAGCGCCGGCCAGAGCATCACGAGTGTCGAGCCGGCACCCCAGCGAGCCTCAGGATCGATCGTGAAGGACGATGGCGAGGGGTACAAGCGCATCGCCGACTTCCTCGCTGACAGGAAGGTGATCTGACCGATGGCCCTGGACAAGATCTGGGTGTTCGCCGAGGTCGCGGGCGGGAAACCGGCGCCCGTCGCACTCGAACTCCTGACCAAGGCGAGATCGCTCGGTGGCACCGTCGAGGCCGTCGCCTTTGCGCCGGACGCAGCCGATGCCGCCGGTGAGCTGGGTGCTCACGGGGCGTCGACCCTGTACGCGGGGACCGATCCTCTGTGGGGCGAGCTGCTCCTCGGCGGTCCTGCGGCCGATGCGCTGGCGACCCTGATCGAGGAGCACAAACCCGACCTGATCCTCTTCGGGATGACGTACAACTCCCGCGATGTCGCCGGCCGCCTGGCTGCGAAGCTCGGTGTCCCGGTGATCGCCAACGGCATCGACGTGAGCGATTCGGACGGGATCTCGGTGCAGTCGTCCGTCTTCGGCGCCACCCAGAATGTGGCGACCCGTTTCGAGGGAGGTCCCCCGGCGATCGCGATCCTCCGGCCAAAGTCGTTCGCGGCCGAGCCGACTGGAGGAGCTGCCGCTGCGGTAACGCCCGTGACCTCGCCCATCGCCGACAAGCACAAGACGGTCCGCGTGACTGACCGTGTCGCCGATGTGGCCGCTGGTCCAAAGCTCGAGGAGGCGCCGATCGTGATCAGCGGTGGGCGCGGTCTCGGCGATCCAAAGAATTTCGAGCTCCTCGACCAGCTTGCGGCGGTGCTCGGAAATGCAGCGGTCGGCGCGAGCAGAGCAGTTGTCGACGCCGGATGGGTCCCCTATGCCATGCAGGTCGGGCAGACCGGCAAGACAGTCAAGCCCGCCGTGTACCTCGCGTTCGGCATCAGCGGCGCGATGCAGCACACCGTCGGAATGAAGGGCGCGAAAGCAATTGTTGCGGTCAATCGAGACGAGAACGCGCCGATCTTCAAGCTGGCCGACCTCGGAGTGGTGGGCGATGCCCTGAAGGTGCTCCCCGCACTCGTCGAAGAGTTGCAAAGGCGCCGGTCGTGAGCACTGCGCTGGAGCGTTTGCAATTGGCCGACAGTCCGCTGGCGCCGAAATTCGCGGGTATACTCGGGTCTGCGATGGACGACAAGGTGATTGTCGACCTTCTGGGCCAGGTCGGAAATCTTTTCACGTCGAGTCTGGAGCTGAAGGAGACGATCGACTTCATGCTCAAGGCCGCCGCCGATCTCGTCGACTGCGACGCCGCCACAGTCTTCCTGCTTGAGGAGGACGGCCGCGCCCTGTCCGCGATCGCGACGTACCCATTCACCGACAACCTCGGTCAGGTTGCCCGGTTCGAGCTCGGTGAGGGCATCGTCGGATGGGCTGCGCAACGCCGCAAACTCGTCTCCGTCGCCGATGCCACCAAGGACCGGCGCTTCAAAACGCTCGGCCTCGCATACGCCCCTCGCTCGTGCCTGGTGATGCCACTCGAGTCCCCACAGCGCCTCGTCGGGGCCCTGACACTGGCTCGGCGCGAGGTGCAGCCCTTCACCAGCATCGAACAGGCATTGATGCGGATCATCGCGAGCCAGGCGGCAATCAGCATCGACAACGCGAGGCTGTACACGGCGCAGCGGGCACAGCTCGGCGAGATCGCCACCCAGAAGCGTGAGGTCGAGGTCGCCAATGCGCAGATCGCGGAGATCTCACGGCTGAAGAGCGAGTTCCTGGCCAACATGAGCCATGAGTTGCGCACGCCGCTCAACGCCATCCTGGGGTTCAGCGAAATCCTCAAGGACAACCTGGTGGACCTGACGCCGCAGCAGCGTCAGGAGTGCCTCCAGAACATTCACGCATCGGGAAAGCACCTGCTCGAGCTGGTCAACGACGTGCTCGATCTGAGCAAGATCGAGGCGGGTCGTATGGAGCTCGCCTACGATCGCTTCGGCGTGCAGGATGCGGTCAAAGAGGTCCATAACGTCATTCGCTCCCTGAGCGAGCGGCGCGACATCGACCTCAGCATCGACGTGGTGCCGGCTCATCTCGAGATCCGCGCCGATAAGAGCAAGTTCAAGCAGGTGCTGTACAACCTGCTGAGCAACGCGATCAAGTTCACGCCGCAGGGCGGCAAGGTCTGGGTATCGGCACGAGCCGACAGCGAGAACCTGATCGTCGATGTCGGCGACACCGGCGTCGGCATCCCGGCCGAGCACCACAAGCGGATCTTCGACGAGTTCTATCAGCTCGATCATGCGACCACCCGGCAGGTCGAGGGCACCGGCCTCGGACTGTCATTGACCCGCCGGCTCGTGGAGCTCCATGGTGGCGACATCTCGCTCGAGAGTGATCCTGGCCGGGGCTCCGTCTTCACGTTCCGGCTACCTCTGGCAGGAATTGAGGTGCTCAACGGACACCAGCACAATCGGATCCTGCTCGTCGAGGACAACGCGAGCAACCGGGACCTGGCCAAGATGGTGCTGCTCGGCAGTGGGTTCGAGGTCGACATCGCAGTCGATGGTGAGGAGGGGCTCCACAAGGTGCGGTCCAAGGTCTACGATCTCGTGCTCATGGACGTGGAGTTGCCTGGCATGGACGGGTTGACTCTCACCCGCATGCTCAAGGCGGATCCCAAGACGTCAGGCGTCCCCGTCGTCGCATTGACCGCGAATGCGATGAAGGGCAATGAACAGGAAGCTCTCGCAGCCGGTTGCTCCGGCTACATCACCAAACCAATTGAGGTGGCCAACTTCGTGAAGCGCATCTCCACATTCATCGAGGTGCCTGTCTGATGAGCGGGGCAGGGAAGACCATCCTTATCGTCGAGGACGACCCACCGAGTTGCGAGGTCGTGCGCCTTGCGACCAGCGCGCAGAACCACACGCTCATCGAAGCAGCAACCGGCGTTGAGGGACTCAACCTCGCGCGCGAGCAGAACCCGGACCTGATCATCCTCGATGTCAACCTCCCCGGTATGAGCGGACTCGACGTGTGCCGGCGCCTTCGCGCCGAGGGTGCGCGCGTGCCGATCATCATGCTCACCGCGAAGAGCGACACGATTGATGTGGTCGTCGGGCTCGAGCTCGGTGCGGACGATTACGTGACCAAGCCATTCGAAGTTCGCGAGCTCATGGCGCGCATCGGAGCGCATCTGCGCCGCAGCGAGATCTCCGCACAGGAGCAGCCGCGCGACCGCTTCGAATTCCCGGGCCTGACCATCGATCTCGGACGCCGCCAGGTCTTCCGCGATGGTGAGGAAGTGATGCTCACGCTGACCGAGTTCAACCTCCTCGCGCTGCTCGCGTCGCGTCCTGGTCAGGTCATGAGCCGTGGTGAGCTGCTGCGACGCGTCTGGGGCTACGAGGTCGAGATCGAGACCCGCACCGTCGACGCGCACGTCTACCGTCTGCGTCGCAAAATCGAGCCCGACGCGGAGAAGCCGACGTACATCCACTCGGTGCCTGGGATCGGGTACCGGTTCTCCGGGTGAGGCTTCGCTGAGGACACCTCAGCGCGGAAGGAGGGGAGATCGTCCGGGCCGCTGCTCAGCTTGCCCGCTCGCTCGTTCGCGCAAGTAAATTTTCGCGCTCTCTCGCTCGCTCACAAATTCGCTGCGGCCCGGACGATCTCCCCTCCTTAGAGTGCGTTGTGCCGTCGCTCCGCGGCGTCGCTAGGATCTGGGTGTGCGGCAGGTCGAGAGCAAGTTTCGGTGGAGTGACCACGAGGTTGTGCTTGCGCGCGCCCTCGAAGCCGGAGCCAGCGACGAGGGTCTCCTCCTGCAGCATGACCAGTTCTACGGTGTGTCGACGGGTCGGCTGAAGCTTCGGACCATTGCGGGCGCAGGCGGGGAGTTGATTGCGTATGACCGCGAGGACATTGCTGCGGCCCGGGCGTCTGACTACGGACTGTTCTCAACCGGTGATGCTGAGCTGCTTGATGAGGTGCTCGGACGGGCACTCGTGAGAACGGGGTCGCTAGAGAAGACGCGTCACCTGCTCATCCTTCGCAACACGCGCATCCACCTCGACGACGTCGTCGGCTTCGGCCGTTTCGTCGAGCTGGAGACGGCGATTCATGATCAGTCAGAGACCGACGCAGCTACCGAACATGACGACGTGATCGCCTTGCTCGGCCTCCGTGACGCGGAGCCAATCGCGGTCGGGTACATAGACCTGGACAAGGTCAACCGGGCCTCCTAAGCCGCGCACCGACCGGGCAAGTCACTCCGCGGCCTCTAGCGTTGGACCTACTGCTCCGCAGCGTTGCTCGGCGGCGCTGCGCAGGATTCAGCACAGGGCAAATGGCGCAACAGGTGTAAGGCGGGAGGGGGCGGGCGGCGCCCAGCGAATTTGGCAGCTCCCGAGTGAGCGCGACAATGTGCTTGCGCGAACGAGGGAGCGGCCAAGCTGAGCACGGCGCCGCCCGCCCCCTCCCGCCAAACCACAAGCCGCCCGCTAAGCCCTCAGTAGATGAACCCAACAATGGCCGAGTCAGATGTCGAAATGGTGCGGTAGTCCACGCGCCCCCATCCTCCGCCGTCGGCGCGGTAGTTCATCTCGGAGATCTCGAAGGTGCCATCGAGATTCACGTGTTCCACGTAGGCGACGTGGCCGACCCAGCCGATGTTGAAGACGACGATGGCTCCCTCGACGGGGACGTGGCCCTCGGGGCGCTTGCCGCGCGCAGCCCGCCACCAGGCGATGGCATTACCGCTCCAGTTAACGGCGCGACGGGTGGCCACGTAGTACGTGCACTGACCGAAGGGAAAACCGTCGTGGAGGGGAATCTGCGGAGGAACCGACGGGACGCCGTTCTGCGCGTCCACGAAGTAGGAGGAGATCAGCGACCCCGATGGCGCTCGGGACAGCGGCACCTGGAGGTAGGAACCGCCCAGCATCGGTGAGTTGCTGCTCAATGCGTTGTAGTCGAGGATCACCGCTGGGTCGAGATGGAGACGGGCGGCGAACTCGGTGGGGGTCTCGCTGGGACGCACCTCGACCAGCGCACCAGGCCCCGGCGGGATCAGCAATGTGGACCCTGCCCTCGGCGCGACGTAGGGGGTGAGCTGGTTTCCCCACTGGATCGTCGAGGTGGGGACGTCATAGGCGGCCGAGAGGGTGGCGAGCGTCTGTCCTGACTGGACCACAACAGTCTTCACCGGCTCGACGGCCAGCGCGGTCACCGCTGTGGCGTTCTCGACCACCGCGTTGATCTGGATGGCGGCGAGGTTGCGAAGCATCGGGGCAGCCGGAACCTGAGCCGGCCGGGCCACGAGCACGACGAGCACCGCCGCTGTGGCGATGACCCAGAGGTGCCGTATTAACCGATGAACGTGGGTCGCGATCGCAACTCCCCTCGGTCGTTCAGTGATACAGGCGATGCCGGGGGTGAATGAGCCCCGCTTCCCCGGTGACCGCGGGACCGTACCAAAACCAGCTTGTCGGCGTCAAAGTGAGCGCGGTGAACGACCCGGCTCCTCCTGTGCTCGCGACGGCCTGGCGAGGAACCGTCGTCGAGGCTCGAATCCGGGGCCACGTAGCTGTGGTCGATGGCGCAGGTCGGGTGCTGAGCTCCCTCGGAGCGCCCGACGCCGAGACGACCCTGCGCAGCTGCGTCAAGCCGCTCCAGGCACTTCCATTCCTCCGTCTCGCGGCTGACCGACTGGAGGTGGGCGACGCTGAGATCGCGATTGCTTGTGCGTCGCACCAGGGCGAGGATGAGCACGTCGCGGCGGTCCGCGGCTTGCTCGTCAAAGCGCGCGTCCCCGAGGAAGCGCTGCGCTGCGGACCACAACTTCCTTCCGACGAGAGCTCGGCTCGCCGCCTGCTTGCCTCCGGTCAGACGCCCAGACGCATCCACAACAACTGCTCGGGGAAGCACGCCGCGATGCTGGCGACGTGCTCGGTCATGGGATGGCCACTGGACGGCTACATGGATCCCTCCCACCCATGCCAGCAGGCGGTCAGCGCGGCGCTGGAGGAGATGCTCGGCGTTGCGCTGAATACGATCCCGCGTGGTATCGACGGGTGCGGCCTGACCACCTATGGACCAGCCCTCGCGTCCATAGCCCGGGGGTTTGCGGTCGCGAGATCCGACGCCGCCTTCAGACGAGCGCAGGATGCGATGGCGGCGCACCCGTTCCTGGTTGCGGGGACAGGGCGATTCGACACCGCGCTGCTCGAGGTGGCAGGCGCTCGGCTCACCGCCAAGATCGGTGGCGCGGGCGTATGGGCGGCGGTGGTGCGGCCCAACGGACCCGGCATCGCGATCAAGCTCGAAGCGGGCGCCGGCGAGGCGATACCGGTGGTCGCGACCGCGGTCCTCCAACGCCTGGAGGTGCTACCGCGCGACCTCCCAGACAGGCTCCTTCCGTTCGGGAAAGTCAGGCTGCGTAATTGGGCTGGCCGCGACGTGGGGGAGATCCGGCCCGAGCTGCCTGCCATGCCATCAACTGGTTTTCACCGAGACTCGATGCCGGTGTATCGTTCGCTGCAGGAATAGTTGATATGGATGTCAATTTCCGGACGACCGGTACGTATGAGGCATTCGCCTCGCCGAGGAGCGTAGAGATCGGTGCCTGATCAGAGCCACGTCGGCCGGCGCTACTCCGCGCCCGGCCAGCGCATCGCCCCGGAAGCCGCGCGTGCGGTGGCCTCTGCGATCGCCGGCAGAGACCCGGTTCGCGAGGTCGAGGCCGTGCCCCCGACGTTCGCAGCCGTCTACTGTCTCGGGCCGGCGCTCGCGCAGCTGTTCAGCGATGAGGAGGTCGGCATCGACCTTGCCGGGCTCATCCATGGCGAGCAGTCATTCGAATGGCCGGCGCAGGTGCATCCGGGCGATGTGGTTGACGCCACTGCCGAGATCACCGGTATCGATACCAAGCGGGGAATGACCTTCGTGCGCCTGGCGATGGAGGCAACCCGTCCCGCCGACGACACGGTGGTCTGCCGGGCGACCTCACTCATGATCGTTCGAGCACCTGCGTGACGGCGCCGGCGGCGTTCCAGGTCGCGGTCGGCGACGCGGTGACACCCTTCTCCAGGACGGTCACCCAGGAACAGATCAACGCCTACGCGGACGCGTCAGGGGACCACAACCCGATCCACCTCGATGCCGATTTCGCTCGATCCGTCGGTCTGCCAGGGACGATCGCTCACGGTCTGCTCGAGATGGGCATCCTCGCCGACGCCATCGCGTCGTGGGCGGGCGGCAATGAGCACCTGCTCAGCCTTTCGTGCCGGTTCAGCAAGCCGTTGCTGCCCGGAGACACGATCATCTGCACCGGAACCGTCACCAGCGTCGACGATGCGGGTACCGCCACCCTTGAGGTGGGGGCCTCCTCGGATCGCGGCGACCGCGTATTGACCAACGGCCGGGCAACAGTCCGGTTCTCACGCTAAGGGGGTACGAACATGGGACTCGACTTCTCGCTCACCCGCGAACAGGAGGAGATCCGCGCGCTCGCGCATGAGTTCGCCGAGAAGGAGATGCGCCCGGTCGCCGATCACTACGACGAGCTCGAGGAGACCCCGTGGGACGTGATGCGCAAGGCGCATGCGCTTGGGCTCGACGCGACGGCGAGCTTCCCGGAGCAGTACGGCGGCGGGGGCATCGACCTCGTCACCAACCTCATCCGCGAGGAAGAGCTGGCCTGGGGCGACGCCGGGATCGCGACGTCGATCGGCGCCAGCGGCCTCGCCGGTACGGCAATCCTCGCAATGGGCACCGAGCAGCAGAGGCAGAAGTACATCAGCATCCTCACCGGACCCGAGCTGAAGATCGGCGCCATGGGCCTCACCGAGCCGAACAGCGGCTCGGACTCGCTCGCGCTCGAGACAACCGCAACCAAGGTGGACGGTGGCTACGTCCTCAACGGGACCAAGCAGTTCTGCACCAACGGCGGCATCGCCGACGTGCAGGTTGCCTTCGCCACCACGGACAAGTCACTCGGGGCAGGCGGCGTGGCCGGCTTTGTCATCGAGAAGGGCACCCCGGGCATGCGTCAGGGACGCAAGGAACGCAAGCTCGGCGTCCGTGCCTCGCACACCGCGCAGGTCATCTTCGAGGACTGTTTCATCCCCGACGACCAGCACCTCGGCTACGACGAAAACGGCGAGGAGACCGGTCCGGGACGGGTCGGGGCCATGAAGATGCTCGAGGCGACGCGGCCCATGGTCGCGGCCGGCGCGCTCGGCATCGCCCGGGCCGCATTCGAGTTTGCCCGCGATTACTCGTTGCAGCGAGTGGCATTCGGCAAAGCGATTGCCAAGCACGAGGCGATCGCTTTCAAGCTCGCCGACATGGCCACCGAGATCGATGCCGCGCGGCTGCTGACGTGGCGCGCGGGATGGATGGTCATGAACGGCATCCCGCTCTCCCGTGGCGAGGGCTCGATGGCGAAGTTGTTCGCCGGGGACATGGCGATGCGCGTCACGGTCGACGCCGTCCAGATCCTGGGTGGCTACGGCTACATCAAGGATTACCCCGTTGAGCGGTTCATGCGCGACGCGAAGATCTACCAGATCTGGGAAGGGACTGCGGAGATCCAACGTCTGGTGATCAGTCGGTACGTACTGGGCGAGCGCACCGCCACGCCGGTGCGTCCCCGTGTGGTGACCGACACTCCCTCGGCTTCGGTCGCGGCCGCGAGCTGACGCCTTCCTCGGTACGGCGGGCCTCGTGTATCCCGGTCACGGGACGTCAAGCCCGTCCCTCGGATCGAGCGCTAAGCTCTCCGATCGCCGTATCACCAGCCTCTCGAGGAGCGTCGCATGTTCGATCTGACCGGGAAGGTCGCAGTCGTCACCGGAGGATCGCGCGGCCTAGGACGAGCGGACTCGCTGGCCCTCGCGCGTGCCGGTGCTGACGTCGTCGTGACCGACATCCTCATCGAGTCGGATCCGGCCCTCGAGCAGACCGCGGAGGACGCACACTCGGCGTTGGCGCAGCTCTTCACGTCGCAGCACGTCGTGTACGCGGAGAAGACGAGCGACGAGATCCGTCAGATGGGCCGTCGGTCAGCGGCGATCAAGATGGACGTGACCAATCGCGAGCAGATTCGCGAGGTGTTCGCCACGGTCAAGAAGGACTTCGGATCGATCGACATCCTGGTGAACAACGCGGGAACGCTCGACCACATCGCGCAGATCGAGCATCAGAGCGACGAGCTGTGGGACCGCGACCTCCGCGTCAACCTGTCTGGCGCGTTCAACTGCACCAAGGCCGCATGGCCCTACATGCGCGAACAGGGATGGGGCCGGATCATCTACATGGCATCGGTCGCGGGGACGCTCGGCGGATTCGGTCAGGCGTCATACGCGGCAACCAAGGCGTCGGTGATCGGGCTCGGCAAGTCGATGGCGCTCGAGGGTGCGCGCTTCGGCATCACCGCGAATGTCATCGCGCCCGGGATCATCGGCACCGAGGCGTGGAAGATGGGTGACGCGAAGATGAACGATCGCATGGTGCTGCGCACCGCGATGCGAAGCGCCGGCGAGCCCGAGGACATCGCCGCCACTGTCGTCTTCTTCGCGTCGCCGGAGGCGCGCTACATCACCGGTCAGGTCCTCACCGTTGCGGGAGGCATCGACCTCTTCGTCTACTGACCCGAGCCCTCCGAACCTGACGCGTCAAGCCCTGGATGTCGGCGTGACGTACTGGTCGCGCGAGGTCGGTCCGTACGTGTGGCACGAGTACGACGACGCGCGCACCGTGGGAGAGCTGCGTGCGATCAAATCGGCGGGCCATCACACCGTGCGCACGCACCTGCTCTGGGACGCATTCATGCCGACGCCGGCGCGTGTGGAACCGGCGCGCCTCCGCAACCTCGAGCACTTCCTGAACGTGGCCACTGAGCTGTCCCTGCAGGTTGTGCCGGTATTGTTCGTACAGGCGCTGGGTGGTTGCCTGATGCTCCCGTCCTACGCGATCGACGTCGGTGCGCGGAGGAACGACGTGCGCGTGGTGACCGACGCTGTGACGCAGCCCGGCGGCTCACGCTACGTCTACACCGACCAGATGATGCTCGAGGTATGTGTGCGCTGGATTGACGAGATCCTCAGCGCATTCGCGGGGCATCCTGCGATTGTCACGTGGGACCTTGGACACGATCCGGCGGGGGGCGTGCGGCCGCAGCGCATCGAGCACCTGCGCAGCTGGCTCGCGCTCATCAGCGAGCGCATCCACGAACGCGAACAGCGCTGCATGCTCTCGTTGAGCGCCGATGACCTGGTGATTGCACGTGCAGTGCGTCCTGCAGTCGTCAGGACTCTCGTTGACACTGTTGGGCTCGACCTCAGCGGCGCGGCGCTCGCGCAGGTCGGCGGCGAGCGCGACCCGGCCGCGGCGATCTTTCTCGCCCAACTCTGCGAATCGCTCAGCAACTCGGCACCGCTGATTGCGCACCTGCAACGGATCCGGCAGGAGGCAGGCACGAACACTGATGACACCGAAGAGGACGACGACGCGCTCACGCGGAGGTTCGTCGGCGGCGCGTTCGATGGGCTGGTCGATTGCGGTTGTGTCGGGCTGATGGCGGCCATGTGGAGCAACCCAGGGCCGCGGGCCGCGCAGGTGCCACCATTCGACCGCCGGCTGTACATGCGGCACGCAGGCGTCGTGGATGCCTCCGGTGTCGAGACAGCATTCGGCAGTGTCTGGACCGAGGCGGCGCGTCACGAGCGAGAGCGCTCGGTTCCGAGTCCGTGGCTCGAGCACATCGACGCCGACGACTACTACGCCAATCTTCCTGAGAGCCTGCTTGAGCTGCGCGCGGCCTGGGAACGCGGCTCAGGCGATCACCCTGCTATGCTGCGATGAGCACCGGAACGGCGGGAAATCGTCATCCTTCGGTGCTTCCATCGCGGTCTTTTGCGGGTTCCCGTTGCTGACAGGGGACGCTCCCATAGTGGTCGTGAACGCGGTGGGCGTCCGTGTCGGCGAGAGTCCTGGAGGACATGCTGTGACCGCTGGAAGAATCAAGAAGATTATTCCCGACCGTGGATTTGGTTTCGTCCGTGCAGACGATGGCAACGAGGTGTTCTTTCACCGCACCGAGCTGACCACCGTTGACTTCGATGCCCTCCAGGAAGGCGAGCAGGTGACGTTCGACATCGTCAACTCGCCCAAGGGCCCGCGGGCACGCAACCTCCAGAAGGTCTGATCGCAGCGGGGTAACCCGCTTCTTTCTCTCCTAGCCGTCGCTGCGCAGGGAGCGCAGCCGGGCAACTGCTGCGTCCACGCGTTCGGCTTCGCGCCCGCGAAGGCGGATGACCAGCTCTCGCTGCTCGACCTGCGGATACGACCCCACGGTCACGTCGGGGAATTCCGCTTGGAGCACGAGCATGGGCTGCGACATCTCCAACTCAGGGACCGATCGGTAGCGCACCTCGCGCACGACCGGCGCGGTGCCGCCGCCGAAGTACCCGGGAATGAGCTCCTCCTCGACGATGGTGACGAACTCTCGGGGGATGCCTGGGAGCACGAACAGCCAGCGGTCCTCACCGATGTCGATGGCCAGCGGCGGGGCCATGCCTCGCCGGTTGGCGAGTACCGTGGCGCCGACCGGCACCATGGCGCAGCGTCGGTTGGCCTCCGACACCTTGGGCTCGTCGATCCAGCCGGCTGCATGCATTCGGCGAGCCATCGCTTCGATGTTCCCGTAGGCGATCGGGTTCAGCTCGAGGGGCCGGCCCAGGGCGTCGGCGACGGCCTGGAACGTGCGGTCGTCCGGCGTGGGGCCGATCCCGCCGCAGACCGCGATTCGCGAGATCTCCGGGTCGTCGATCGCGCGCCGGATTGCCGCGATGATGGCCTCGGGCTGGTCGCCGACGACCTCGATGTGGGTGACCGGGTGCCCCGCGGCGAACGCGAGACGCGCCAGCAGGCTCGAATTGGTGTCCTGCGTGTGCCCGCTGAGAATCTCGTCGCCGACCGTGACGATCGCGGTCAGCCCGGTGGCTTTCGGCACCGACGCAGCATAGGCGTTGGTGTGTGGGAGGACCGGCCGGGTACAATGCGGCGGCCCCGGGGTGGCGTGGGTTACAGCCGCCCGGGCAATTACTCACTTCCCTGAGGAGACCTGAGCGCATGCCGACCCTCGACCGCGCCATCCTGCTGCCCATCGGCGCTGCGGGACTCCTGGCTCTTCTTTACGCCATCTATCTGATTTTCTGGGTCCTGCGTCAGCCGGAAGGCAACGACCGGATGAGGGAGATCGCCAAGGCGATCCAGGAAGGCGCTCAGGCATACCTGAACCGGCAGTACACCATCATCGCCGGGATCGGGGCAGTCATCTTCCTGTTCCTCACGTTCACGCTCGGGTGGAAGACCGGTGTGCTCTTCCTCATCGGCGCGGTGTTGAGCGGCGCGGCCGGCTACGTTGGGATGAACATCTCGGTGCGCTCCAACCTCCGGACCGCCGAGGCCGCGCGAGGCGGCATCAACCCCGCACTCCAGCTCGCGTTCCGGGGCGGCGCTGTCACGGGTTTCTTCGTCGTCGGCTTCGGGCTCATCGGCGTTGCTCTCGCCTACGGACTGTTCCAGGACTTCAACGCGCTCGTGGGCTTCGCGTTCGGGGCCTCGCTCATCTCGGTATTCGCCCGCCTCGGTGGCGGCATCTACACCAAGGCGGCCGATGTCGGCGCCGACCTCGTCGGCAAGCTTGAAGCCGGCATCCCGGAAGACGACCCGCGCAACCCGGCGGTCATCGCCGACAACGTCGGCGACAACGTCGGCGACTGCGCTGGCATGGCCGCGGACCTCTTCGAGACGTACGCGGTCACCGCTGTCGCCACCATGCTGCTGGGCAGCCTGCTCTACAAGGTTGGCGGGAAACCCGATCTCGTGTTCGTGTTCTACCCGCTGATGCTCGGCGCCGTCAGCATCGTGGCGTCGATCATCGGCACCTGGTTCGTCCGGATGGGCCGCGGGACCTGGATCATGGGGGCGCTCTACCGAGGCCTCATCGTGTCAGCCGTCGTGGCGCTCGCCGGTTTCCTGGTGATCACGATCGTGCTGAACAACGGCGGGTATCTTTCCCACTTCGACCATCCGGTGTTCAACCTCTTCTGGTGCGCGGTCATCGGGATCGTCATCACGGTGCTGATCGTCGCGGTCACGGAGTTCTTCACCGGCGCCCAGTTCTGGCCGGTGCGCACCATCGCCCGAGCATCGCAGACGGGTCACGCCACGAACATCATCGCGGGGCTCGCGATCGGCATGGAGGGGACGGCGATCCCGGTGCTGATCATCGCCATCGGAATCCTGGCGTCGGCAGCGCTCGGCGGCCTGTACGGCATCGGCATTGCCGCGACCGCGTTGCTGAGCATGACCGGGATTGTCGTCGCCATCGACTCGTACGGCCCGATCACCGACAACGCCGGCGGCATCGCCGAGATGGCCGACCTCCCTGAGAGCGTGCGTCAGGTCACCGACCCCCTCGACGCGGTCGGGAACACGACCAAAGCAGTCACCAAGGGGTACGCGATCGGCTCCGCCGGGCTCGCGGCGCTGGTGCTCTTCGCGAGCTACACCGACATCCTCAACAGCACGCTTCACGGAGCGGGCCTGGCCTCGATCTCGTTCGATCTCACCACTCCGCCGGTGATCGCCGGACTGCTGCTCGGCGGCATCATGCCGTTTCTCTTCGGTTCACTCGCAATGCTGGCGGTCGGACGCGCAGCGGGCGAGGTGGTCATCGAGGTGCGCCGCCAGTTCCGCGAGATCCCAGGGATCATGGAGGGCACGGCCAAGCCGGAGTACGGCAAATGCGTTGCCCTGGTGACTGCGGCCGCGCAGCGGGAGATGATCATCCCGGGCATCCTTCCCGTGGTCGCGCCGCTGGTCGTCGGTTTCGTGCTCGGCCCGCAGGCACTCGGGGCAATGCTCCTTGGCACGATTGTTGTCGGGTTGTTCGTGGCGCTCCAGATGACCACCGGTGGTGGTGCGTGGGACAACGCCAAGAAGTACATCGAGGAGGGAAACTTCGGCGGCAAGGGCTCGGACGCGCACGCTGCCGCGGTCACCGGTGACACCGTCGGCGACCCGTACAAGGACACCGCCGGCCCCGCGATCAACCCGATGATCAAGGTGATGAACATCATCGCGATCCTCGCCATCCCGACAATCGCCCTGCACCACCTCTTTTTCTAGCAGTTCGCCGAGCGGCGGGTGCCGGCGGCGCGATATCCCGGAACGTCGGCATACTGTTGCTCATGGCACAGAGGGTTGCTCCGGTCGACGAGACGGGCGGCGTTCACCGTTTGCCACACGAGCGGTCCCACCACCGCGACCTCCAGGGTGGTGCGGCTCGAGCCGCGGTCTTCGGCATCAGCGACGGTCTGATAACGAATATCTCGCTGATCCTCGGGGTCGCCGGTGCGAATCCACTCCCTTCGGTGGTCCTGCTCGCCGGCCTGGCAGGGCTGGTCGCGGGCGCGTTCTCCATGGCTGCGGGCGAGTACGTCTCGATGGCCGCTCAGTCCGAACTGCTCCAGCGTGAGCTCGAGATCGAGCGTCGTGAGTTGGAGCGCCATCCCGAGGACGAGACGCGAGAGCTCGCGGCCACCTACCGCCTCCGCGGCGTGGAAGAAGCGGACGCGCGTCGCATCGCCGAGGCAATCATGCGCGACCCCGAGGTCGCACTCGAGGTCCACGCTCGCGAAGAGCTCGGGCTGCGTCCCGGCAAGACCGGCAATCCCTGGCAGGCAGCCGGGTCGTCGTTCGTCATGTTCGCGATCGGCGCCATCATCCCGCTGATCCCGTGGTTCATCACCAGTGGGACGCCGGCGGCGCTTGCGTCGATCGTGCTCGGAGCCGTCTCGGTGCTTGCGGTCGGGTGGACGGTTGCGATCTTCACCGGACGCTCGCGAGTCCGGTCCGCCCTCAGGCAGCTGGCCTTCGCCACCTGCGCGGCGGCGGTAGCATTCGGAGTCGGTCACCTGGTCGGCAATCTGGTGAACGTGCGGACGGGCTGATCCAGTCCTGTCGCGTCAAACGGGGGAAACGGAAGGCGAGGCTAGAGTTGCAGCACCGCGAGTGACCCGGTCATGCGTGGCCTGATCAGTCCTCTACACTCGAGAGAGGGTGGACGAGTATCAGCTGGAGATCCAGTCGTTGCGCCGGACGCTCGCACGGTTGCGTGACGAGGAGGCGGATTCGGCCCTGATCGAGGAGTACGAGACCGAGTACCGCAACCTCAGCTCGCTCTACAAGGCGGCGACAGACACCTTTGACGCCGATCAGAGCGAACCGCGGCTCTCCGACGCGCTTCGCTCACTCGGATTCGGCGATTGGACGCTGAGCAACGTGTACAGCTTCGTGTACGACGCATCGATGGAGCTCCCGGTCGACGACGGGCGCGAGCTCGCGCGACGCATTGACGAAACCGACTACGCGGCCTCGTTGCTCGCCGCGCTCGACGCCGTGGACTGACGTTCGGGGATCTTCTTGCCGGGGTTGAGCACGCCGTTCGGGTCGAGGGCGGTCTTGATCCTGCGCATCAGCTCCACGGTTCCCGGTCCGAGCTGCCGCTCCACGTACTGGAGCTTGGCTGCCCCCACCCCATGCTCACCGGACAGCGAACCGCCCATCGCGAGGACGGTCTCGAACAGCTCCCCGGCAGCGGCGTCGGCCCGGGAACGCTCACCTTCGATGCGCGGATCTATCAGGAACGTGGCGTGAACATTCCCGTCACCGAGATGACCGAAGTTCACGACCGGAAGCTGGTGTTTCACGCCGAGCTCGCGGGTGTGTGCGACCAGCTCCGTGACGCGATCGCGAGGGACGACCACGTCCTCGTTCACCTTGCCGATCTGCACCTTGGCCACCGCGGCGCTGACGGCCTTGCGGGCGGCCCAGAGGCGCTGCGCCTGACCGGGCTCGGTCGCACGCTGGAGCTGTGATGCGCCGGCGCGGGTGATCGCAGTACACGCGGCCTCGGTGTCGCCCCCGACCGTTGGAGTGTCACCTTCGAGTTCGACGATCAGCAGCGCGCCTGCGTCGCCGCCGATGTTGCCGCCGCCGGCCCTGCGAACCGCGTCGAGCGCCCCGGCGTCCAGGAACTCGAGCGCAGCCGGCACGATGCCCGCCTCGCTGATCTCGGCGACGGCCGCCGCGGCGCGCTCCATGCCCGTGAACGTGGCAGCCAGCGTCGAGCGTGTTCTCGGAGCAGGGATCAGGCGCAGGAGCACTTCCGTGATCACCGCGAGGGTTCCCTCGGAGCCGACCAGCAGCGTGAGCAGCGCCGAAGCTGACATGTCACCGCCCTCGCCGATGCGCACGATCTGTCCGTCCGACATGACAGCCGTGACGCCGGCGACGAAGTCGGCCGTGACCCCGTAACGGAGGGTATGCGGGCCGGCGGCGTTGCAGGCGACGTTGCCCCCGATGGTGCAGGTCGCCGATGAGCCAGGATCGGGTGGGTAGTACAGGCCGGCCGCCGTGGCGTGTGCGTGAATCCCCGCGGTGATGGCTCCGGCCTGGGCCTGCAGGCGCAGCGCATCGGATTCGACGCCGAGAACCCGGTTGAGACGGGCGAGGCTCAGGATCACCCCTCCGCACGACGGCGATGCCCCCGCCGCGTAGCCCGTGCCGGCGCCTCGAGGCACGATCGGCACCCGGTGGACGGCACAGACGCTGACGACGCCCGCCACCTCCTGGGTCGAGGCCGGGAAGACCACGGCGTCCGGAAGGTGTCGCTCGCCGGACGCTCCCCAGGCGTCATAGGCGTACGCGGCGAGATCTGCGGGGCGTGTGTAGACGTGTGAGGGCGAGACCTGACCCTCGAGATCGCGAATCACGCGGCGATCGAGCATGCCCGCCGCATTGTAGAGAGCGCATCAATTCCGGTGCACATGGCTGCCGCCGTCCGTGCGGGCGCCGGGACAATGACGTTGAATAGGACGGTGAGACCACGTGCCGCCGCGTTGTCGCTCGGCTGTTTCGCGATCCTCTTTGCAAGCGCCTGCAGTTCGTCACCGCCGAACCGGCCGCAACCGAGCCCCACCGTTGCGCCGATACGAGCGCTCATCCCGCCGGCGGCAGTGGTCGCGCTCGCCAGCGCCTTTGAGGCGCAATTCACCACGAGCGCGTATGCGGCGCAATGGAACGAGCTGGCACCGCAGGCTCAGGCGCTGTGGCCGTCGGAGGGTGCGCGAACAGCGATGCTCGCCAGGAAATTCGCTCACGCGGCGGTGGCCGGCGTGACCATCGGTCAACCCGCGTTCGAATCCACCTGGACCGCGCCCGAGAACCCATCGGTCCACGTCGACGGTGTCTGGGATTTCCCGGTGAAGGTCTCGTTTGCCAGCCCGGCTGCCCTGCGTCCAGCCGGCGTCGCCGCGCTGTTCTCGATGACGTCCTTGCAGATCGTCGCGAACCCTGGATCAGGCACGGCCGCGGTCGTTGGGGAGGGACCGGAGTCGCTCGACGCGCCGATCATCCTGCCGGCGTCGATCGCGCCCGTCAGCCTCGACGTCCCGATCCTGATGTATCACCTGGTCGATCAGATCCCACCGCGCTCCATCGAGCCGTCGACATATGGATGGAAGCTGGAGGTCGGCCTCACCACGTTGCCGAGCGCCTTCGATACGCAGATGGCCTATCTCTCGGAAATCCACGCGACATCGATCTCGCTCCAGCATCTCGCCGATGCACTGCTCTACGGGCTTGCCTTGCCGCCACATCCATTTGTGATCACCTTCGACGATGGAAGGCTGAGCCAGTGGACGAATGCGGTCCCAGTGTTGCGCCAGTATGGATTCACTGCGGTGTTCTTTCCCTGCACCGCGCTCATCGGTGGCAAGGTCGGACCACAGACGTACATGACCGCATCAGAGATCCAGAACCTCGCGACAACAGGGTTCTCGATCGAGGACCACACCGTCAACGATGACACCGACTTCTTCTCCGCGGGACCGCACGTACTTGATGTGCTCACCAATCGCACCAAGACCGTGCTCGAGAATCTGACCGGTGATCCCGTGCAATTCCTCGCGTATACAGGGCTCTGGCCGTGGCCGACGAGCACGCAGGGCGCGGTGCAGGAGGCATCGATGTTCGCGACACTCGCGAGCTACGGGTATATCGCGGGTGTCCAGGATCTGCGCATCGACAGCGCCACCGATACGAGCACCGCGCTGTGGCAGCTACCGAGAATCCGCATCGGCCTCGCAACAACGATGCCGTTCTTCAAACACTGGTTCAGCGCTCAACCTGCCTGAGCTTGGCCTGGAGGGCCGTGGGTATACTCAAAGCCAGATGAGTGATCCCGGAACGCTCGACGCCCTCGAGCGGGCTCTCGCCACTGTCATCGATCCCGAGCTGCACAAGCCGATGCTCCAACTCGGGATGCTGCGTGACCTCGCGATCGACGGCGGGGTCGCCTCGATCCGGGTCGTGCTCACAACGCCGGCCTGCCCGCTGAAAGATCGGATTCGCGATGACATCGATGCCGCGGTCCTGGGCGTCGTCCCCGGCATCACCAGGGTCGAGATCCGCTGGGACGCCGACGTGAGCACCACGCGAGGGTTGCCCGGACGCCAGGAGATCGCCGGGGTTCGCAATGCCATCGCCATCAGCGCCGGGAAGGGCGGTGTGGGCAAGACGACGGTTGCGGTCAACGTCGCGATAGCGCTGCGCCTCGCGGGTGCACGTGTTGGTCTGCTCGACGCCGACGTGTACGGGCCGAATGTCCCGATCATGCTTGGGATTCGTGAGCGCCCGCACGCCAGCCCTGACGGAAAGATGCAGCCGCTCGAGGCCCACGGGCTCAAGGTCGTGTCGTTCGGGACCATCCTCGATCCCGGCCAACCGGTGATCTGGCGCGGTCCGATGCTCGCCAAGGCGTTGCGCGAGTTCCTCTATGAGGTCTCCTGGGGTGAGCTCGACTATCTGGTCATCGATCTTCCGCCGGGAACGGGCGATGTCCAGCTCAGTCTCGCGCAGAGCATGCCCATGACGGGCGCGGTCATCTGCACCACGCCGCAGGACGTGTCACTGGCGGACGTGAGCCGGGGCATCGAGATGTTCCGCAAGCTCAATGTCCCGGTCCTTGGTGTGGTCGAGAACATGAGCGGATTCATCTGCCCGCACTGCGATGAGCGCACGGATATCTTCGGCTCGGGAGGCGGGCGCGACCTTGCGGCTCGCTATGAACTGCCCTTCCTTGGGGCCATCCCGCTGGATCCGCGCATCCGCGGTGCGGACGGCGACGGCCGACCGATCATGGCCGCTGCTCCGTCGAGCCCGATCGGTGAAGTGTTCCGCGACGTTGCTTCGCACATCGCCGCGCAGGTCAGCCAGGAGAACTTCAGCGCCGCCGCGGGTCCGGTCATGCCGTCCGGTCCGCGCCTGCCCGTCGCGCCCTAGGAACTCCTCCGGGGACGCGATGCCTGCACGACCGCGACTCGTGGCCGTGTGCGGCGCCTCGCAGGCCGGCGACGACGATCGCAGCGACGCAGCGGCTGTGGGCCGGCTCCTGGCGGAGCGTGGATTTCTCGTTGTGTGTGGTGGTGGCACGGGTGTGGCGACCGCAGTCGCTGCCGCCGTGCACGCGTCCGGAGGCACTTGCATCGGTTTGCTTCCCGGCGACGCACCCGAGGACGCGGCGTCAGGCGTGACCATCCCGATCGCCACCGGTGTGGGCCACGTGCGCAACGCCTTGATCGCGCGATCGTGTGACGCGCTCATCGCCATCGGCGGGGGATACGGCACGCTCAGCGAGATTGCATTCGGGCTCATCCTGGGCAAGCCGGTGGTCGCGCTCAACAGCTGGCGCATCAGCCCGCCCGGCGAGCTCGAATCCGATGCCACGGTGCACCCTGCGTCCACGCCGGAGGAAGCGGTCGAGTGGGTCGAGCGGCGGCTCGCCTGATCAGCCGTCGATGACAGCCTTGACGGCGTCGCGGACGATCTGCAGCGCGGAGGCGTCGTCGGTGAAGACGCGAATCACCTGGTTGTGCTGGGGTAGGCGAGCCACCAGCTCCGCAGCTCGCGCGGCCTCGATGGTGTCATTGAGCGGGTCGTAGATCCTGACCATGCCGTCATCGGTCATCGGATTCTGCGGTGCGATGCGTGCGATGGCGACATCGACTTCGACCCGCGCGCCCAGCGCCTTGGACGCGAGCTGCTTGTTGAGCCGTTCCTGCAGCGAGGACGTGTCCATCCCCATGTGGACGACGCTTTCGTAGGCGAGGTGCCACGGCAGGTCGCGTGCGGCGATGCGTGCCCACGCCTCTGCGAGACGGCGGCGTTCGCTGCCCGGCGGGTCTCGCAGCCAGCGCTGCACGGCCACGAGCATCGACCAGTCGTTGAGCTGCTCGTACTCGTCGAGATGCTCGAGGGGATTGCCATGCAGGAGCTGCGCAATGGTGTCGGCGAAGACCTCGCGCATCGACAGGTCGAACCGGCGCCCGGTCCGGTGGTGATAGACCTGCAGGTACATGTAGAGACGCGACGCGAGGAACATCTCGAGCGCACCGGCCGCGTGCGCGTGCAGCACGATGCTGTCGCCGCTGACGAATGTGTAGTGGATGATGCGTTGCACCTCCACAGCGCCGAGGCTGATGCCGCACATGTATGCGTCGCGCGGGACGTAATCGAGGTTGTCCACCGTTGCGGGACCGCAGAGAATCGGTTTCAAGGCACGCAGCCATCCGGGAGGCGAGTAGCCGTCGATGTCAGCGTCGGCCATCACCCAGGCAACCCACATCGGGTCGATCTGCTCGCCGGCTGAGAATCGATCGGTGGGACTCTGCGCGGAGCGATGCGACGATGTCGGCAAGCTGGTGAGTCACCAGGTGGCGGCCGATCACCTCATGGTCGAGATGCCACTGCTCGAGGACCTCACGGTCGAAGAAATGCCCGAACGGGCCATGGCCGACGTCGTGCAGCAGGCCGGCGATGCGGAGTGTCTCCTCCACCAGCGCGGGTGACGGAGCATCGGGGAACGCGACACGCAGCGAGGCGTCGACGCGTCGAGCGAACAGGCTCGCAAGGTGCATGGCGCCCAGGAGATGGGTGAATCGCGAATGCTCCGCGCTGGGGAACACCCACCATGCCGACTGGAGTTGGTGTACGCGGCGGAGGCGCTGCAACCAGACGGTGTCGAGGAGCTGACGCTCACTCGCCTCACCCGGCCGATCCTTGGTGATCTCTATGTAGCCATAGAGCGGATCGGCGATGAGGTTGACCTGACGGAAGCGCTCCGCCGCGCCGAGGGAGCTACTCGTCCTCGTCCTCGTCGTCGTCCTCTTCGTCACCCTCTTCTTCGTCGTCGTCATCGGCGAGCGATATGGGGTTCCAGCCGCGAAGGTCGGTCATCAAGGGTCTCCTGGAATGGCGATCTGCCGGAATCTCCGGTAGGGCAATTTTATACGCCATCGCCACTACGGGACGCCCCGACAGTGGTCAGGCGACCACATAGCAGATGTCACGAAGCGATGACCTCTGTCACAGCGGCGTGTCACGACGGGGATTCACTCCTACAATCGACCCGGTGCGCCGCACGTTCCTGTACTCGTCCGCATTGGTCGCCGCACTGACAGTTGTGTCGTCGGCGACATCTGTGCTCGCAGCGTACGCACAACCTCACGCGCTCACAGCGACTTCACAGCACGTTCTTCGTCAAACGCACGCGCACACGCTCGCCGCGACCACGGTCGCTGCCGGGAGCGTCCCATCACAGTTGCAGAAGCAGGCGGGGCTCAGCGAGCTGGCTGCCATTGCTGCTGCAGGATCAGGCAATGCCGCCGTGACCACTCCGGCCGACCCGAGCATCGCCGTCGGCCCGAACAACATTGTTGAGGCGGTGAACAGCGCGCTGCAGATCACCACCCGCGCCGGCGCCGCGCTGGGGGCTCCGATGAACATCAGCGCGATGATCAGGAACACGTCGACGTGGGACGTGCGCTACCCACGCGTGGTGTACGACCCGGTGTCGGGTCTGTTCATCCTGATGGTGCTGCAGTTCAATCCGTCGGGATGTGGCAGTCAGGTGGCGGTGATGGTGTCGCAGGCCAACCCCGCGCTGGCTTGGACGTCACACGGCACGATCAACCTCGATCCTGAGCTCGGCGGCGGCCTGCAACTCTCGAACGTCTCGCTCGCCCTCACTGCGAACCTCGTCGTCGAGTTCGAGTGACTACGCGAGCTGCTCCACGGGACTTGCCATAGCGAGCCAGACCATGATCATTCAGCGATCGGATCTCGTCAGCGGCGCGCTCGGCGTCAACAGTTACGTCTTCATGGTCCCCGGCCCGATCGGGTTGCTACCCGCGATGGGGGTGAACGCGCAATCCGTCGCGTACGAGGTTGCGAACGACGCGAACTGCACGACGGTTGCCTCAGGGAGTGTCGCCGTCTTCGCCATCACGGGAACGCCCGAGGCCAAGAACGTTGCGCACACGTGCGCTGCGGTGGCATCGGCGGTGACCAGCGTCCCGCCCCCCGCTGCGCAGATGGGCACCGCCGCCACGCTGAGCACCGGGAACGATCGTTTCCTCACCGCGTTCTGGCAGAGCAACACGCTCTGGGTCGCGGGTAACACCGGATGCAACCCCGGGAGCGGCATCGTGTCATGCCTCAACGTGATGTCGATCGCCGCGTCGTCCACCGGGACGGTGGGATCGCCGACGCAATTCCCAGCGCAGGGCGTCAACGGTGCATATCTGTTTGATCCCGCAATTGCGCTCAACTCTTCAGGCGACGCGATCCTGACGTTTGACGAGTTGTCGAGCACGGCGTTCGAGGCGGTGATGGTCGCGGCGATCACCGGCGGCGTCTGGAGCACGTTCACCACCCTGCACCCGAGCACGACCTTCTACAGCCCCGGCGCATGCACGAGCTGCGCGTGGGGCGATTACTCAGCGGCCGTCCAGGATCCGTCGCATCCCACCGATGTGTGGGTGCTCGCCGAGGAGACCGACGGCAACACCGGCACCAGCTGCGCGAGCGCGAACACGTGCTGGAACACGTACATCGGCCGCTACACGTTTGCGGGTCCAACGATCTCGTCGCTCTCCCCGTCCGCCGGGCCGGCGACGGGCGGAGAGCTCGTGACCGTCAGCGGCTCTGATTTCGCGGCGGATAGTACCCTCACCTTCAACGGCGCGCCGGTCACGCCGATCGGGTCGCTGACACCGGACTCATTCACGTTCACGACGCCTCCAGGTTCGTCGGGCCTGGTGCAGGCGCAGGTCCACGACTCACTCGGCACCAGCCCAACTGGCGTCGGCTCGGGATACATCTACGTGGGCCTTGCGAACTACGTGGCCCTCAATCCGTTCCGGATTCTCGACACGCGAACCGGAACCTGCGTCCAGTGCACGGCCGATCCGACCTTCGGCCAGGGCGTGACCGAGAAGGTGCAGCTGACCGGCGTGACGATCGGGGGCGTTGCCGATCCGATTCCCACCAACGCGACAGCGGTGGTGCTCAACGTGACTGAGGTCCTCGGTACGGGCAACAGCCTGTTGACCGTCTGGCCGTACGGCACCGGCATGCCCAAGACGTCCAACCTGAATTTCGCGCCCGGCAAGGTCATCGCCAACCTGGTCACCGTCACGCTCGGCCAGGGTGGCGCGGTCAACTTCTTCAACTCCGTCGGAACGGTGAACGTCCTCGCTGACGTCGAGGGATACTTCGAGCCCCAGGCGTCGACCGTGGTGACCGGCGAGTTCCACCCCATCGCCCCGGTTCGGGTGTGCGACACCCGGACCGGTTCACTGACGCCGGCCTGCAAGGCGCACGGCGCGCTCGGGCCGGGCGCCGCAATGCTCGTCAATGTGACCGGCATCGGGTCCAATCCAATTCCCGGGAACGGGACCGCGGCGGCGGCGGTGGTCAATCTGACCGGCGTGGTCGGCTCCGTCGGCACGTATCTGAGCCTCAGTCCGACCAATCCGAACGGACAGTGTCCCTACAGCGGTGCCAACGCACCGAAGTTCTCGACCATCAATCTCTCGGCCGGGTTGGTGGCGGCCAACCGGGTGATGGTTGCGCTCGGTCCGACCACGACAGGCGGGCCTGACACATCGCTCTGCGTCTACAACTCCGCCGGCGTCATCAACGTCCTCATCGACGCGGGTGGCTGGTTCGGGACCAACACGGCAGCCGCAGGTGCGCAATACCAGGGAATCCAGCCAACACGCATCTGCGACACGCGGTCTGGAGGCTCGGTCTGTCCGGGCGCGCTGGGAGCGGGTGCCAAGGGCCTCATCGGGGTGGCGGGGCACGGCGGAGTGCCGGCGATCGGATCCGGGATCACCGCGGTGGCAGTCATCGCAAACCTCACGGCCATCAACCCGACCGTGGGTACGTATTTGATCGTGTACCCCGCAAATCTGACGACCCCCCCTGGCGCTTCGGACCTCAACGTGAATGCGGGGGAGGTGTTGCCCAACCTGACCGTGGTGCAACTCGACCCGGCCACCGGCGCCAATCAGGGGGACATCTACCTGTTCAACGCCGCGGGCAGCGTCAACGCAATCGTGGACATCGAGGGCTGGTTCCAGTAATCGCCTGAGTCCGGTGCCGCAGCGTCACCGACCGGCGAACTCGATCGTTGCGACCCCGTGACGGCAACGTCAGAGGACGTCTGGCAGTCTGGGCCGGCATGCATACGTCCTTCCATCGGCTCGCGCTTGCCGCGGTGCTCGCTGGATCCGCGAGCTTCGCTCCCCTCCTGGGCGTTGGAGCTGCGGCCCCGTTCACACCGGTACCAGCCGCACCTCTTGCCGCTGTGAGCAGCATCGGGGCAGTGGTCGCATTGACTGCCTCTGTGAGCGCCCCGGCACCGCCAACGCAACTCGGCAGCCCGCCTCCGGCGGCGCCGACGGTGACCCACGGCATGCTCGCTGCCGAGAACTCGGGCACCGGTAACTATGGCCAGCCGCTGATCAGCGGTTGCACCTGGGCAACCTGGGTGACCAACTGTCAGAACCTCACCGCATATGGCAACGGATCGTCGTTCGACGACGTGGGCTGTGGCACCCCGAACGGTTGCAAGTTCGGCTCCGAATTTCAGTGCTCCGAACTCGCACAGCGCTATGCGTACTACGCGTGGGGCGAGCCCGCGACCTGGAGTGGCGCGGCATACACCATGTGGGCGGCGGGACCGAATCTGCCGATCCCGCTCCAGCAGTTCGCCAACGGTGCGGGCGTGGCTCCGATGCAGGGCGACCTCATGATCTTCGGGCCCGGGTGGCTCGGCAACTACTGGGATGGGTCTGGTCACGTGGCCATCGTGCGAGACGTGGGGCCGGGCTATGTCGACGTTGTCGAGCAGAACGCAACCGCCTCCGGCACAGATCGCTTCGCGCTGAGCGGTTCCCTGGTCACCGCCAACGGGTACACGCCGATCATCGGCTGGCTGCGCCAGACCGAGCAGGCGCCCGCCGAGCTGACGGTGACCAGTGTCGCCGGGACCCCGAAGAGCGTTTCAGATCAGCCCGGAGACATCGATGTCATCTGGCGCGGCACCGATGCGAAGCTCCATGACATCGCGTATCGCAGCGAAGCCTGGCAGTCGCAGTCGATGGCGGCGATCAGCGCAGCCAACGTCGCGTCGGACCCTGCGGTGGTCTCGCCGGTCGCAGGGCAGGTTGACGCGTTCTGGGCGGACGCATCAGGCAACCTCTGGCAGGTTCAGTCGCAGAGCGGCTTCTTCGGCTCAGAGACGTGGTCGCCACCCGTGGAGCTCCAGGCGGGCGCGCTTGCGCCGGGGTCGGCTCCAACTGCCGTGAGTCAGGCTCAGGGCGACATGCAGGTCATCTGGAAGGCGACAGACGGGCAGCTGTGGGTGGACACCTTCAACGGCACCTGGTCGGGCGCAGCGCCGCTCAACTCGGGCGCGGTCCTGGGAAATCCTGACGCGGTGGCCACCGCCAACGGCACCGTCGGAGTGGTGTGGCGCGATGCCGCAGGCAATCTCTGGAGTGATCTCGGCACGTCCTTTGGGTGGTTCGGCGCCCATCAGGTCGGCACTGGCGGACTGGCGAACGATCCCACCGTGGTCACCGCCGGCTCAGGCACTGTCGACGCCGTCTGGCGAACCGCAGCGGGCTCGGTCTGGGCCGCGGGAGTGACGGCTAATGGCGGACCCGCCCAGGTTGAGGTCAGTTCCGCGGTGAGCATGGGGCGGCCGGCAGCGGCGGGAACAGCGGCGAGTGCGGTCACCGTGGTGATGCAGCGCGCCAACGGGAGCCTCGCCGCCGCCATCTACGACCCGATCAACGGATGGGTCGGACCGGAGCAGCTCAACCAGGTCACCGCGAGCTCGATGCTCTCGGCGGTGAGCTGGTATGGGAACGCCGTCGCAGCCTTCTGGCAGGGAACCGGCGGCAGCCTCTGGTGGTCGCCCGCGTGTGACGGCTGCGCCGCGCACCCGCCGCCGGTCTATAACCCGGCCGCTTAGCGCTCACCACAGGGCCGCGCAGCGGCGGCTGGTCGGCGGAGGCGATGATCCCCGGGTGACCACGCTGTCTGAACTGGCAACCACCGGCGACGCCATCGCCGGGACATCGTCGAAGTCCGAGAAGGTGCGCCTGCTTGGTCAGTTCCTGGCCACGACCGATGCGGACGAGCTGGCGCATGCGGTGCGGTACTTCGGGGGGAGCATCTTTCCTGCGGGCGACCAGCGCACCCTCCAGGTGGGCGGGGCGGCGTTCTCGACGGTGCTCCGCCACGTGAGTGGAGCAGACGATGCGGCCATCCGAGCGGCGTGGCGGCGCCATTCCGACGCGGGCGATGTCACCGGCGACCTGCTGTCACGCATCGAGGGCCGCGAGGTCAAGCAGATTTCGCTCCGCGAGCTCGACGCGGCGTTCGCGGAGATTGCGAGTGCGCGCGTGGCACGCAACCGCACCGCCCTGCTCAGCGCGCTGCTCGGACGTGTGAGCCCGGATGAAGCCCGCTACATCGCCAAGCTGATCACCGGCGAGTTGCGCGTCGGCCTCCGTGAAGGGCTCGTCGAGGAGGCGATCGCCATCGCATTCGGCGCGCCGCCCGCCGCGGTGGGCCGTGCCATCATGCTCACCGGTGATCTCGGAGAAGCGGCGCGTCTCGCCAGAGAAGGACGTCTCGACGACGCCGCGCCGCGCTGGTTCGTTCCACTCCGGTCGATGCTTGCGACGCCGGTCGCCGACGCCGCTGAGGCTGTGGCTCGAACTCGGTGAGGACGTCTGGGTTGAAGACAAGTATGACGGAATCAGGTGCCAGCTCCATCGTCGCGGCGCCCAGGTGGCGCTGTACAGCCGCGACCTGAAGAATATCTCGGCACAGTTCCCGGAGATCACCGATGCTGCCGTGCGGCTCCACGCTGACGTGATGCTGGATGGCGAGATCCTCGCGTTTCACGACGGGCGGGTGATGCCGTTCCACGCGCTCCAGACACGGCTCGGTCGAGTCTCGCCCGACGCCGAGGTGATGGCCGCGGTCCCGGTGATCTACGTGGCGTGGGACGTGCTGGTGGTGAATGACCACGTCTTGATCGATCTCCCGCTGCGCGAACGGCGCTCCCGGCTCGAGGCGCTCGCGGTGCTGCATCCCCTCGCGCTCGCCCACCTCGAGCGCGTCCACGGCGAAGCCGAGATCGACCGCCGCTTTGCCGATGCGCGCGCCCGGTTGAACGAGGGGCTGCTCCTGAAGCAACCCGAGTCGCCGTACACCCCCGGGCGTCGTGGATTGAACTGGCTCAAGCTCAAGCGACCGCTCGACACACTCGACGTGGTGGTCGTCGGCGCGGAATGGGGGCACGGCAAGCGGCGTGGCGTGCTCAGTGACGTCACCTTCGCGGTGCGTGTCGACGGCAGCGATGACCTCGCGACCATCGGCAAGGCGTACACCGGGCTCACCGACACCGAGATCGCGGAGATGACGGCATTGCTGCTCGACATCACGGTTGCGGATCACGGCCACTACCGCACCGTGCAGCCGCGCATCGTTCTCGAGATTGCGTTCGACGCGGTGCAATCGTCGTCACGGCACAGGTCAGGCTTCGCTTTGCGCTTTCCCCGCATCGCGCGCTGGCGTCACGACAAGGCTCCTGCCGATATCGACACGCTGTCGCGGGTCCGCGACCTTGCCATGGCGATCGAGCACGAGCGCGTCCAGCTCGTCGACCAGACCGGCGCCTGATCAGCTTCCCTTGAGAAACGCTCCAAAGAGCTCCGGCGTGTCCACGGCGGGGTCACCGACCTGAGCGAAGGCGTCGAATCGTGCGCGCAGTGCCGCGTACTGCTGCACCAACGCCCTGTCGTCATACGCCTCCATGGGATCCCAGGGATGGAGGTAGTGCACCTCGCTGATCCCCGCCTGCAACATCTCCTTGAGGCAGCCGAAGCATGGTTGGGTGGTGGTGGTCATCGACGCACCCAGCGTCTGCTGCCCGAATCGGGCCGCGGTGAGCAGCGCGTTCTGCTCGGCGTGCACGCAGATGCAGATGTCATACGCCCCGCCACGAAGTCCGTCGTCATCGCGCCGGGAGCATCGGTGGCAGCCGCCGTCAGAACAGTTCGGCATGCCGAAGGGCGTGCCGTTGTACCCGGTGCTGAGGACTCGAGCGTCACGGGTGATCACGGCGCCGACTCTGCGTCCCAGGCAATCGGCACGCGTGCGGGCGGCGAGTGCGATCAGCAGGAAGTACTGATCCTTGCTCGGGCGGTGCGGCGCTGGGGCGCTCATATCCCTATGGTGGCCGAGAGCGTCAGGTTCGTGCCGTGTGCCATCCGCGGGATAGAGTCGGGCCAGGGCGGGTAGCTCAGCCGGTTAGAGCAGGGGGCTCATAACCCCACGGTCCCAGGTTCGAATCCTGGCCCGCCCACCCTCGCGCCCGGGACGAGAGCGGGACGCCGGACGCGCCCCGCTCTCGAGGAGGATGAGGGTCGGATCAGGCGACCGGCTCTCCCGTCGCCGGGTTGAGGATCAGACGGGCATCGATTGGATGGTTGAAGTTGAACATACCGTCGATGCTGCCGGCCAGTGCATCGAATGAACCGCCACCGATGCGCGGCAGCGACCAGTTGTCTTCGATGAACCGCAGGATCGATGTCGTGTCGGTGATCGCGTTGTCCACGGAATTGCTTCTTGCATATGGCGAGATCACGAGCAATGGAAGCCGCTGTCCGTAGCCGCAGCGATTCTCGAAACCGCCAAGCGGCGTCCCGTGACCGCAGTGGCCGGCGCCGCTGAGCGCATCCTCGGTGGAGGTTGACGAGTTGACGATCGGCGGCATCACCTGGTCATACCAGCCGTCTGAATCGTCGTAGGCGATGACGATCGCGGTGGACTTCCAGAACGGCGAATGCTCGATCGCATTGATTGTCTTGACGAGGTACGTCTGCTCGTCGAGCGGATCCGAGTACCCGGCGTGCCCGTCCTGGTACCGCGGCGCCTTGACGAAGCTCACCGCGGGCAGGTTGCCGTCGGTGAGGCTCTTGTAGAAGTAGCTGAGGTCGTACTGGTGGTTCGCCTGTCCGTTGTGACCGACCTCGGCCTCATTCTTGGGCGGGAGGTGCGCTGGATTCGCGGTGCTCGCGTAGTACTGGAATGGATTGTGATGTGCGCTGTAGTCGGTCACCGCGGCACCGCCGACGTTGTTGTGGCTCGCGCCGCATACGGCCAACCCGCCGGAGGTCCCGGTGGGAGTGAAGCCGCCCTGGAACCATCCCCACGTGACATGCCGGGCGTTGAGCTCGCTACCGATGTTGGTGCCGGACATCGCGACCGTCGTTCCGGCCGAGCACTGGTCGTACGTCGGATCGGCATCGCCGTAGATGGTCCCGTTGTCGGTGACGCCGGAGAGCACCGCGGGCGTCGCGCCATTGGTCTGGCCTGAGACGAGGTTGAGAACGCCCGGCGTCGAGGGTCCGAACGTCGTGTCGAAGTTGTTGTCGCTCATGGCGAAACGCTGCGCGTAGTTCCAGAGCGCGGTGACGGTGTTGCCGTCGTAATAGTCCATGACCAGTCCCGGAGGTGCTGTGTCAGGTGCCGAGCATGTCTCGACCTGGGTGTACTGCGGGAACTTGTCCATGAGCCCGCCGTCCAGGGCCTGCTGCTCGGGCATGTAGTCGTGATTCTGGTCGCACGTCAGGATATTGGCCGCACCGAGGCGGCTGGGGTTGACACCGTTCGGATTGGCGGTCAGCAGTTCCGCGGTCAGGCCATTGACCGCCGGAGTCCCGGGCTTGGCCTTGAAGCGCTGCCCGTCCGTGTTGGTCGCGTTCGGGTACGTGCCGAAGTAGTGGTCGAAGGAGACGTTCTCCTGAAAGAGCACGACGAGGTGTTTGATGGGCGACGTCGTCGTGGTGCCGCTTTGAACCGTCGGTGCGGCGTTCACAGATGACGCCGTGGCGAGCGTTGCGCTGGCAATCGTGGCCGAGCCCACCAGCGCCAGGGTGATCAATGGTCGTCTGGTCATGTCTCCTCCTCGACGAACCCGGGGTCGTCTTCCTGACGGCCCAAGATGATCGGCTCGCAGTTAAGGACGTTCTGTGCAAGCGTTACGGAGTGGTAAATCCCGGCTAAGGACTGACGAACGCGGACCTGACGACGGTTGGTTGCATCCGAGTGACGCTTTAGCTACGATTGGCCGATGACAGGGGGAGTGGTCAGTTCCATTGACGTTCAGGTCGAAGCTGACCGCCCCACTCGCGTGGCGAGGTTCTTTTCGAGGCAGATGACCATCGCTGCGTTCGTTGCTGTGATCGCGCTGATCTTCCACGTGACCGGATCGACAGGACCCGAGTCGGCGACCGCGAACATGTCGGTCTTCGTCCTCGCGATCCTCATCGCGCAGGTCGCCATGCCGCACCGGCACCTTCGCCAGCTAATGACCTCACCGTCGCATACAACTCGGTCGGCCGCCAACGCCGAGCTCGCCACCACCTGGCAGCGGCGGCGAGATGACCCTCAGAGAGTGCGCTTCTGGGGATACACGGTCTCTCCCCTGGCGAGCATTGCCACGAACTGGTTGATCCGTCGCGCGCGGGTTGCAGGCTGCTTGGCGTCGCTGATACGAAAGAGGATCGCGTAGCGGTTCTGACTGGTCAGGATCTCGAACATCGCCCGCGCTCCGGGTTCCGCGTTGAGTGCCGCGGCGAGGTCGGGCGGCACCTCGCTGGACGCGGGGCCGGCATAGGCGGCATCCCAGCGTCCGTCGTGCTGGGCCCGGTGGACTTCCGCCTCGCCCGCGGGATGCATCCGCCCTTCCGAGCGAAGCCGACCGATGATCCCCACATTGCGTGATGACCACCGGCTCCGTGCCCGCCGCGGCGTGAATCGCTGCCGGTAGGTCGCCTGGTCGCCAGGCGCCGTCTGACCATCGATCCAGCCGTGACCGAGCGCCTCGTCGAGGGCCTGCGCGTAGGTGAGGCTCGTTGGTTGGGTGGTGCCCTTCTTGGCCAGCACGAGCCAGACGCCGGCGGGACTGGCGTGATGCTCGCCCAGCCAGCGCCGCCACGCTGCGGCATCGGGGACGATCAGCTCCGGGATGTCGTCTGCCATCGGTCCAGCGTCGCAGATGGCGCGGGGAACAGCGCACCGGCGGACGGTACGATGGCCGCTCTGATGAACCGGTGCCGGTAGCAGATGTCCCGCGACTGGCTGTTCGTTGACGGGTCCAGCCTCATCTTTCGCGCGTTCTACGGGGTTCCGAAGACGGTGAGGTCGCCCGACGGGCGTCTGATCAACGCCGCGCGAGGCTTCCTCGAGACGCTGACGCGGCTTATCGGCACCAGGCATCCGCGACGGCTTGCCGTCGCGAGCGACGCCGACTGGCGCCCGGACTGGCGGGTCGCACTGATCCCGGGATACAAGGCGCAACGCGTCGCGGAACCCATTCCACCCGCGCTCATCCCGCAGATGCCGGTCATCGACGCGTTCCTCGCCGCCATCGGCATCGACGCCCTCGGGGTCACTGACTACGAGGCGGAGGACGTGATCGCAACCTGGACGGCGAAGACAACCGGCACCGTCGAGATCGTCAGCGGCGACCGCGATCTCTTTGCGCTGATCGAGGATCCACGAGTCATCGTGCTCTATCCAGAAAAGGGTGCCTGGGCCGTGATCGACGAAGGCGAGGTCACGCGCCGATACGGGATTCCCGGGCGTCACTACGCGGACTTCGCGATGCTCCGAGGCGACCCGTCGGACGGGTTGCCGGGATTGAAGGGCGTCGGCGCGATCGCCGCGGCATCGATGATTCGCCAGCACGGTGGGGTGCCGGCGATACTCGAGGCGCGGAGGCTCAACGAGCACGACCAGGAGTACCTGACCCGCGCGCTGCGCGTGGTTCCCCCGGTCGCGGACCTGGACATCGAGCTCCCTGCGGGCAACCGGGATCATTACCCCGCCGACCCGGCTGCGCTCAATGTGCTGATGTCCGAGCACGGACTGCAGGCGGCATCGAGCCGGCTCGTTGAAGCACTCAACGAACAGGTGAGCGAGCCCTGAGATGACTCGCCTCCGCACCGACCGGGTGCTCCTCATCGGCATCGTCGTCGCGGTGGTCAGTCCGCCGATCCTGACCCTGGTGCTGGCGCGATTGCCGTCTTCCGAGGCCCGCGCATACGTCTTTCTCTATCTCGGCATCGTCGTGTCGCTGGGTCTGCTCACCGGACTCGTCCCGGCGATCGTTGCGGCCGCGATCTCGTCGGTGCTCGCCGACTACTTCTTCCTTCCGCCCGTCGACAGCCTGAGCCTCGCCAATCCGAGCGATGTGCTCTACCTGCTCATTTTCTTCGTGACTGGCGCCGCCGTCGGTGGTGTCGCGGCACTTCGGCGCCGGGCGATCGACGAGGCGCGCGAGCTGTCGCGAACGCTCGGCGCCGCCAACGCTGAACTCGAGCGGCTATATCGCGAGCAGGCGGCGTCAGCGCGCACCGCCATTCGGCTCGCCCAGACGCAGCAGCAGGTCTCAGCGCTTCGCGACGCCGACCGCATCCGACGCGAGCTCCTGCAGAACGTCAGCCACGAGCTGCGCACCCCGCTGGCGAGCGTCCTGACAGGTGCGACGGTGCTCCTCGGACGGTCCGACCTCACCGAGGCTGTCCGCGGGGGCCTGACCGGCATCGTCACGCAGTCACGGAGGCTCGATCGCCTGGTGGGTGACATGCTCGACCTGGCCCGCATCGAGGGTCACGCGCTCGAGCTGCACCTCGAACCAGTCGATGTCGTTGCCGCAGCCGAGGCCGCCGCTGCCCGCCTGATACAGACGCGTCCATCGCGGGGCGTCCGTGTGGTCGGGGAGCGGGGATCCCTGGAGGCGCTGGCCGACTGGGAGCGGCTCGGACAGGTGCTGGACAACCTGCTCGTCAACGCTGACCGCTATGCGCCGGTGACCTCGCCGATCGAGATTCGGGTCGCTCCCGGTGCCCGGGGAACCGTCCTGACCCGAGTGATCGACCACGGTCCCGGCGTCCCCGCGAACATGAGGGAGCGCATCTTCGAGCGCTTCGTCCGCGATGAGGACGCCAGTGCCGAGGGCACGGGCCTTGGCCTTGCGATCGTGCGCGGGATCATCGAGGCGCACGCCGGTCGCGTCTGGCTGGACGACCCGGAGAGCGCCGGCGGCGCTGTGTTCGCCTTCACTCTGCCAGCCGCCCCGGTCGAGCAGGCACAGCCCGAGACCGCCGTCACCGGACCCGCAGTCGCGTCCTAAACGGCCGCGCTCTCGTGGGGGTTTGGGAGCACGTGAACGTCCACGTCGGTGAGCAGCTCGATGAGCTTGCGCAGCGTCCCGCGACGTCCGCGGCCGCGCGTGACCACGATCTCGGTGGCCAGAATCTTGCGCGCGTAGTGCGTGAGGGCGCTCGCCGGGTCCCGCTCGTAGAGGGTCACGAACGTCCCGTCTGCCTGGTGGGTGAGAGCGGCATAGGCACCGAGGAGTTGCATCTCCTGCTCAGAGCGCTTGCGGTCACGAACCGTGACGGCGGTCATCTTGCCGTCCAGCCGGGCAGCGAGCGCGGCGGTGCTGGCAATGACGTCCTCCATGCCGGGACGAGGCGGCACGCACAGCATGACCCGCGGCTTCACCTCCCAAGGCGTCTCGATCCCGCGGTCGCGCATGTACGCGACCAGGCGGCGATCCGTGTGCTCGGCGAGGATGCGGAAGGCGAGCTCGCGGAGGGACGCGAGGATCTCGGGTCGGAAGGCGAGGGAGCGAGCCTGCGCGGCCTCGCTCGCCGGAACGATCTCACCGCGGCGGAGGCGTTCATCAAGGAGGGACGGCGTGATGTCGACGATCTCGAGCTCCGTCACCTGGTCGAGGAACGCGTCATCGACAACGTGCTCTGGGCGCGCCCCGAGCATCGCGCCCATGCCCTCAACCGTGCTGCGGAGATCGGTGAGATGCAGCGTCGCGATCAGCATCATCCCCGCCCGCAGCAGACGTGGCACCGCCTCGGTGATCGGCCGCCCCTGCGTGTCAACTCCCGCCAGATCGTCGAGGCATGCGACCTCCGGGTTGCGGCGGAGCAGCGCTTCAACGTCGACAATCCCGTCGCGAGCGGGCGAGCTCCGGCCGCCGAGCATCTCGAGGTCGCCGAGCGCAAGCTCGCAGCGGTTGCGCCCATCCGTCTTCACCGCGGCAACGACGACATCCGTGCCGCGCTGCTGGCGACGATTCGCCTCATCGAGCATCGCCACCGTTGTGCCGCAGCCGCGGGCATATCCGAGGTAGACGCGCAGCCCGGAGCGGCTCGCGCTGGCGTGCAGCGCGCGGAGGAGCATGTCCGAGTCGGGGCGCTGGTCGCTGGCGAATGGAACGTCGCGGCTGACCGGAGCAGGACGGGCAACGACGTGCACGCTCACGTCCGGCAGCTCGGCGATCAACCGGTCCACGAGCCCGCGTCGGAGACGGCCGCGCACTCCGGCATGGGCCGCCTCACCGACAACGACGTGCTGTACGGCGAGCTCCTGCGCGACGCCGATCACAGCATCGGCGACCTTGCCCTCGCGCTCGAGGAACCCGCACTGCAGGAGTTCGGCCAGCTCCCTTGCCTTGGTTCGGCCGCGCTCCGTCTCCTCATCGTGCCGCCCCGACACGACGAGCACCGTGCAGAATCCGCCGAAGCGCCGCGCGAGGCGGCTGGCACGCCGGATCAGCGGGCCGCTGCTCTGACGGCCGCTGACGGCGACGAGCACGGATTGCGGAGCTGGGCGGACGGCGCCCCGCGCGCGACCGACGGTCTGCGCCACCAGTCGAAGCGCGATCTCGCGGAGCGCTGCGAGATTTCCCGGCCGGAAGAAATTCGCGAGCGCCGTGTCGATCTTCTCCGGTGCGTAGATGTTGCCGTGACGCATGCGCTTTCGCAGCGCCTCGGGGGAGATGTCGATGAACTGGATCTCGTCAGCATTGTCGAGAACCTGGTCGGGCAGGGTCTCGCGAACCGGTATGCCGGTGATCCGCTCGGCGAGGTCCTTGACGGACTCGAGGTGCTGCACGTTGACGGTGGTGACCACGTCGATCCCGGCGTCGAGAATCTCCTCGACGTCCTCGTAGCGCTTGGCGTGGCGAACGCCGGGCACGTTGGTGTGAGCGAGCTCATCGATGAGCACGACCTGGGGGCGGCGCGCGAGGATCGCGTCAAGGTCCATCTCCTCCATGAGCTTCCCGTGGTACTCGGCCTTGAGCCGCGGGACGACCTCGAGGCTGCCGATGGCCTGCTCGGTGAGCTTGCGCCCGTGGGTTTCCACGTATCCCACGACGACGTCCTCACCCTGGGAGCGGCGGTCGTGAGCTTCACGGAGCATCGCGAAGGTCTTGCCGCTCCCTGGCGTGGCCCCGAGGAACACGCGCAGATGGCCGCGCCCCGTCTTTGCCGGGGCCGCCATGGTATCGGTCGCGAGCGTGCCGGTCATCTGACTAATCATGCGCGCGCCGGCAGCCCCCTAAACGCGTTACCCGCTCAGACTGGCCTGCTGGGCGTCGAGCGCGAGGTTGAGCTTGAGGACGTTGACCACCGGTTCGCCGAAGATCCAGAGGATGCGGCCTTGCAGCTGCGATTCAACGAGCGCCTGGACCTTGGTGGCGCTGAGGCCACGGGCACCTGCCACCATGTTCACCTGGGCGAGCGCGGCGGCCTCACTGATGTCAGGGTCGAAGCCCGTGAAATCGGAGGTGACGAGGTCGATCGGGATGGGGGTGGAGACGCCGGCCGCGGTGTAGGCGGCGACGGCCGCCTTCGTGTTCTCCAGCAACAGAGAGTTGGACGCCCCGTAGTTGCTACCCGTGGAGTTCGCCGCGTTGCAGGGCTGCAGGACGCCGGTGCTGGCGTTGGTCGTGTACGAGAGGCGTCCCTGGAAGTACTTGGTGTTGATAGTGATCTTCAAGCTCCCGTCCTTGGCAAGGGTCTCCTGCGGGCAACTCTGTCCGATCATCGTGGACCCGACGACCTTGCCGTTGACCGTGATCAGGCTGCCGTTGGCATTGCTGTTGAACGCGACCTGCGAGATGCCGGTGATCACGAACGTGTATACCAGCGCGAGCGCGGCGACGAAGACGGTGAGCCGGAGGCCGATCAGGAGTTGCTTGGGAAGGTTGCGCATGGTGTGTCGCCTAGACCAGGTGAGCTGCGGTGATGATCAGGTCGATGATCTTGATGCCGATGAAGGGCGCGATGATGCCGCCCAGACCGTAGATGAGCAGGTTGCGGCGCAGCAGCGCCGCAGCGCCGACGGCGCGGAAACGCACGCCGCGAAGCGCGAGCGGGACGAGCGCGATGATGATGAGCGCGTTGAAGATGACGGCGCTGAGAATCGCGCTGTGCGCCGAATGCAAACCCATGACGTTGAGCACCGACAATGGCTTGAGTGCCGCGTACGCAGTGAACATGGCCGGGATGATCGCGAAGTATTTGGCGACGTCGTTGGCGATGCTGAAGGTTGTGAGCGCGCCGCGTGTGATCAGCATCTGCTTGCCGGTCTCAACGATCTCGATGAGCTTGGTCGGATCACTGTCGAGATCGACGAGGTTGCCAGCCTCCTTGGCGGCTTGGGTGCCACTGTTCATGGCGACGCCGACGTCAGCCTGCGCCAGCGCCGGAGCGTCGTTGGTGCCGTCACCGGTCATGGCGACGAGCTTGCCGCCGGCCTGCTCCTGACGGATGAGGTCGAGCTTGTTCTCCGGGGTCGCCTGCGCAAGGAAGTCGTCGACGCCTGCTTCGGCGGCGATGGCCGCCGCGGTCAGGGGGTTGTCCCCGGTGATCATCACGGTGCGAAGTCCCATGCGACGCAGCTCCGCGAACCGTTCGGCGATGCCCGGCTTGACGATGTCCTTCAGGTGGATCGTCCCCAGAACGACGCGGTTCTCGGCGACGAGCAGCGGTGTCCCACCACTGCGGGCAATCACCTCGACCTGGGCGTTGACCTCGGTCGACACCGCGTTGCCGCCGGCCCATTTGTCGATGGAGTCACCGGCACCCTTGCGGATGCTGTCGCTCGCCCGGTCAACGCCGCTCATCCGGGTTTCTGCCGTGAACGGCACGAACGTCCAGGGATCACCGGCGGCCTCTTCCGGGGCGCCGAAGCGCCGTGCCAGCGCGACGATCGAGCGGCCTTCGGGGGTCTCGTCGGCGCGGCTGGCCAGGTCGGCCGCCTGCACGAGCCGCTCCATCTTGATGCCGGGCGCAGGCAGGAACTCCGTCGCCTGACGGTTGCCGAGGGTGATGGTGCCGGTCTTGTCGAGCAGCAGGGTGTCGACGTCGCCTGCGGCCTCGACGGCGCGTCCCGACATGGCGAGGACGTTCTTCTGCAGCAGGCGGTCGATACCCGCGATGCCGATGGCGCTCAGCAGCCCACCGATCGTGGTGGGAATCAGGCAGACGAGCAGGGCGATCAGGACCGTCACTTCGATCGAAGCGCCGGAGTAGATGGCGTACGGCTGGAGGGTCACCACCGCGATGAGGAAGATGAGAGTCAAGCTGGCGAGCAGGATGTTGAGGGCGATCTCGTTGGGCGTCTTCTGACGTGAGGCGCTCTCGACCAGCGAGATCATGCGATCGAGGAACGTCTCTCCCGGGTTCTGCGTGATCTCGATGACGATGCGATCGCTCAGGACGCGCGTGCCACCCGTGACGGCACTCCGGTCGCCGCCGGCCTCGCGAATGACTGGTGCGGATTCACCTGTGATCGCCGACTCATCGACGCTGGCGATGCCATCGACGATCGTGCCGTCGCTCGGGATCACGTCGCCCGCCTCGCACACGACGATGTCACCCTTGCGCAGCTCGATCGCGGGCACGGGAGTCTCCGTTCCGCCGATACCACCCTGCAGCTTGCGGGCGATCGTCTCCGTCCGCGTGCGGCGCAGCGCCTGCGCCTGCGCCTTGCCGCGGCCCTCAGCGATGGCTTCGGCGAAGTTCGCGAAGAGCACGGTGAACCAGAGCCAGAGTGCGATTTGCCCGACGAAGCTTGTGTCGGTCGCACCTCCGAAGATGTCCGCGATGAACACATACGTCGTCATCACGGCGCCGATCTCCACGATGAACATCACGGGGTTGCGCACCATCACGCGCGGATTGAGCTTGACGAAGCTCTGACCGATGGCTGGGAGGAGCAGCTCTGGATCAGTGACGCTGCTGCGCCGGCGCTTGGGGTTGCGTACCGCTGCGAGAGCCATGGTCAGTGCACCGTGATGAGCTTGAAGTGCTCGAGAATCGGCCCGAGCGAGACAGCCGGGAAGAAGGTGAGGGCGGCGACGATGATGATCGTCCCGATCAGCAATGCGACGAAGAGCGGACCGTCAGTTGGGAAGGTACCCGCGCTTGCCGGCACGATCTTCTTCTTGACGAGGCTGCCGGCCAGCGCCATCACGGGGATCAAGAACAGGAACCGCCCCGTCCACATCGCGCCGGCGAGCATCAGGTTGTAGAAGACGGTGTTGCCCGAAAGACCGGCAAACGCGCTGCCGTTGTTGCCGGTCGTGGATGCGAACGCATAGAGGATCTCCGTCAGCATGTGCGGCGTTCCCTGCGTTGCGATCGGTCCAGCCTGACCTCCCGCGGTGAGCACGGCGATCGCCGAGAAACCGAGGATCGACGCCGGCAGGATCAGAAGCGCCAGGGCCGCGAACTTGACGTCGCGCCCCTCGATCTTCTTGCCGATGTATTCGGGCGTCCGGCCGACCATCAAACCGGCGATGAACACCGCGACAATCGCGAAGACGACCATGCCGTAGAGGCCCGAGCCGACGTCCCCCGGAGTGATCTCTCCGAGCTTGATGAGCACGAGTGGCACCAAGCCTCCGATGGGCGTGAGGCTGTCCTGCGACGCGTCGACCGACCCAGTGCTGGTACCGGTCGTGGCCGTGTTGTACAGCGCCGACTGGACCGGTCCGTTGCGGACTTCCTTGCCCTCCATGTTCCCGCCCTCGGACTGGCTCGTGGCGAGTTGCGTGGCGCCCGTGCCAACAAGCGCCGGGTTGCCCTGCTGCTCCTGCCAAGCGACCACCCCGAATCCCGCGATGAGGATGATCCCCATGACCGCGCCGAGCGCGATCCCTTGCTTGACCTTGCCCACCCACTTCCCGAAGGTGATGGCCAATCCGAAGGGGATCAGCAGGCAGATGAAGATCTCCAGCGAGTTCGTGAAGCCGTTGGGATTCTCGAACGGATGGGCGGCATTCGCGTTGAAGTAACCTCCGCCGTTGGTGCCGAGGTCCTTGATCGCCTCCATCGACGCCACCGGCCCCTGTGCGATCGTCTGCAGGCCGTTGGTGAGCGTGTGCACCACCGAGTAGTTGCTGAAGTTCTGGATCGCGCCGTTTGCGACCAGCACGAGTGCCAGAACCACGCTGATCGGGAGCAGGATGTACAGGATCCCACGCACCATGTCCGCCCAGAAGTTGCCGAGCGTACTCATGGTTCGCCGGGCGATCGCGCGGATGATCACGATCGCCACCGCCATGCCCATCGCCGCACTGAGGAACTGGTGGAGCACAAGACCGACGATCTGCGAGAAGTAACTCATGGTCGCTTCGCCGGCGTAGTTCTGCCAGTTGGTGTTGGTGGCGAAGCTCATCGCGGTGTTGAACGCGAGTGTTGGTGCAACGCCGGGGAGGTTCGCCGGATTGAACGGCAGGTGGTCCTGGAAACGGAGCACCAGATACGTGAAGCCGATGCTCATGAAGGTCACGGCCATGATCGATACGAGATACGCGACCCAGCCCTGTTCGTGGCTCTCGTCAACGCCGATGAGGCGGTAGGTAACACGTTCAACCGGGCGGATGAGCGGGCTCAGCCAGACGCGCTCACCCTTGTACACCTTGACCATGTAGCCGCCGATGAACCACGCGCCGACGCCGACCGCGGCGTACGTGACCACCGCGGCAATGATGTCGAGGACCATCAGAAGCGCTCAGGAGCGATGAGCGCGACGAGGAGGTAGATCCCCGCAATCAACGCAATGATCGCGGACACGATGTACCCAGTGAGCACGTCAGATCCTCCCCAGCCCGGCGGCCAGAAGATACGCCGCGACGAGCATCCCGGCGAAACAGAGCACAACCAGCAGGTCGAGTGGCACGGGACGAGTATCGAATCGGCTGCGTCAACGCTGCGTCAACGAAGGGTCAACCTGGTCCCGCCGCCCGCTACCGAGTTCGCACCCTGTGCGACTCAGCGATGCGCCAGCCTCACGCGCGGTGCACCGGCGCCAAGCGCCGCACCGGCCTGGTCGGCGAGTGTGACAGCGGCGAGCAGCTGATCGCGTCGCACCTTCGTACCCGGCTCGGCGACCAGCACGTAACGGCCGAGGCGTCGCTGGTCGTGCTCCACGTCGATCGTGATCTCCTTGCCGGGGAGGCCGAGCGTGTCAACTCCCCACCAGATGCGCCCCCAGCTCACGTTGCCGTTTCGATCGATGGTCGGACCCGGGCGCTCCGGACGCGATGTGTCGAACCAACAGTCGCGCAGCCCGAGCAGGCTGCGCAACTCCCTGGCAACCGCGTCGACAACCTCGTCCGCTTCGGCTCCGGCGGCCATCAACTCGGCAACGGCCTGGATATGCGCGAGGTCGTCGCTCTGTCGCACCGCGAGTCCACGGTTTCTGCGATTCCGCGCGGAAAGCTGGCCGACGATCAGCCCTCCGATGAGCAGCAACGCCGTGGTCTCGATGTCCTGCGGATGAGAGATCGAAAGGGATCCATAGGGCTGCGTGAAGCCGATGTCGTAGCAGAGTGCCGCGGATACGGCAGCGATCAGTGCGGTGAATCGCGTCCCGATCGATGCGAGCAACGCGACCAGGACGGCGAAACCGAGAGCTACAGACGCAGCCGATGCCTGGCCACGAAACGGCAGGAGCGCGAAGGCGAGCGCGATAGGCGCGACCACCGCGGCTATAAGCACCGCCATCGGCACGATCCTGGGCGCGATCGCGCGCACCCGAGTCCACCAGCCCCTTCGGGGGCTGTCCGGCTCGGACGGCGTCGCGCTCGGGAGCATTGTCACCACGCCCGGCTAGATGCCACCTCCGGTCGGCCACTCGACGACCGCCGCCTCCCGAGCGTTGAGATCGTCGCACGCGAGGACGAGGTCGCCATGCGCCCCCGGGGTAACGTTCTCCGTCCCTGACGCCACAACGACGTACTCATCCTCACGCATCATCTCGATCCCTATTGTTCACCTTCATCGTCGTCGTGCACCACGTAGGATCTCAGCGCGGCCGTCAACGGTGCATCAACGGGGCGGTCCGAAACGGTATCCCTGACGTCCCACGGTCACCACGATCTCGGGGTGCGGCGGGTCCTTCTCGAGCTTGACTCGGAGGCGCTGCGCGAACGTCCGGAGGTAGTTCCGCTCGTCCGCGTACTGCGGCCCCCAGACGCGCTGGAGCAGCGTGCGATGGTCGATCGTGGCCCCCGCGTTGCGCGCCAGCTCGGCGAGCAGCAGCCACTCGGTTGGCGAGAGCCGGACCTCCACGCCGTCTCGCGTGACCGAACGTGCGCCGAGATCGACGCGAACATCGCCCTGCACAACGATGCCCCCGGCGCCGTCGGGCGGGCTGATGCGGCGCAGCACCGCTCGCACCCTGGCGAGCAGCTCGTCTGCGCCGAAGGGCTTCGCCAGGTAGTCGTCCGCCCCGAGGTCGAGGGCGCGGACCTTGTCACTCTCCTCGCCGCGAGCGCTGATCACGATGACGGCCGGTCGCTGGCGGTTCTCCATCTGTTCGAGGATCTGCCAGCCGTCGATGAAGGGCAGACCGATGTCGAGCAGAACGATGTCGCTCGTGTTGGCGTCGCGAAGCATCTGCGAGGCGGTGATGCCGTGGGTCGCGACCGACGTGACATAGCCGGCGGCGGTGAGTGCGCTCGCGAGCAGTTCGCGAAGCGCCGTGTCGTCCTCAACCACGAGGATGTGCGTGCGGCGCTCGTCCGTCAACAGGAACCCGGACCCGGTGGGGTGGCGCCCGGGACGACCGTGACCGTCTCGGTGAAGGTCGCGGGCGGAGCGAACGCCTGGTGGCTTGGCGACACGAGCTCGACCTCGATGGCGTGCCGGCCAGAGGACAGGTCCTGCGGGATCTGCCAGGTATCGACGGTGGGCCCTTGAACACCGTCGACGATGACGGCGAGGTAGTACTGCGCCGACGTTGCAGGGACCAGATGCCCAGGCGACGGTACTCCGCATACCGTGAGCGTGAGTGGCGCGCCGACTGTGGACCCGGGTGCGGGCGACACGATGCGCACAGGGTACGGTGCCGACACGATCAGGGCGGGGCTGAACACCCAGCTCGCCAGCAGGGCGGCGGCGCCACCGGCGGCGGCGACACCGCCCGCGACGCGCAACGCGCTTCTACGAACTGCGAAGACCAGCAGTCCGCCGCCGAAGATCAACAGCGCCAGGCCCCACTGCAGGGGAAGCGGAAGCCCGCTGACGATGTGTGCGATCACTGGTGCTCGCGGTCAGCGGGCGACGGTGAAGAAGATCGTCGGCGTCACGTCGCGAGGGGAGAAGGGGAAGTGGTCCTGCGCGACGAACTCGGCATACATCGAGTATTCGAGCCCCGGTTTCACGGTGATTGGCTGCGAGAGCGTGTACTGCATGTAGATCAACTGGTTGTTGAGGTACAGGTGGACGTGGCCTTTGGTAGGGGTGATGTCACTCGTGGTCACCGTTGTCACGACTCCGCCTGTGATCGATACCCTGACGACAAGCGTGGTGCCGTGGACGACCTCACCGCTGGTGGGGGCGATCAGCGTGATTTTCACCGGTGACGACGGCCGGTGACCAAGGCCACCCGACGGGGTGGGATAAGGCGTGGCCGCCGGCGTTCCCGAGGCGGAAGGTCCGCCACCGGCAGCGGCCGAGCTGCACGCCGTGACGCACAGCACCAGCGCGGTCAGGAGGACGAGCAATGGGCGTCGCATCGTTTCAGTTCCCTGCCCACGCCATTATGAGGAGCGGTGGTGCCGCGGGCCCCTATACCGATGCCGCCGTCCTAGCCGGGCCGGCTAACGCAGCCGGTAGGTGGCCGGCCGCTCGTCCGTGACGGAGACCTTCGGCGCGTTACGCTCGAGGATGCGCCGTACTTGCTGAGGCGTGAACGTTGCGCCAAGGCGTTTCCGGATCGCCGCAACTGCCAGGGGCCGGGTCGATTCCTTGAGGATCGCCAGCACCTTGTCGTCAGGTGTGCTCCGCGTGGCCGTGTGCTTGCCGTTGGACGCCACCGCAGGCGCGCGTTTCGGCTCGGGAGCGCTCTCCGGGACATGCATCGGCTGCTCGACGGCAACTGGCACCGGTGTCGCCGCCGGATGCGGGGCTTCGCTCCGTCCCGGGAGATCGATCCGAGCAGGCCGCGAGGAGCCCTCGCCGTGCAGGCGAGCCCACATCGCGGGAAGGTCGTCGAGGACCTGGCGGACGAACGCTGCCGAACCGCTCACCTCGATCTCACGGTCGCCATCGCGCAGCCGCAGCGAGTGCGACATCGGCGCGGCCGGCACCTCCACTCGGGGCGCCGGGCGAAAGGGCGGCCGGGAATCGTTGTTGAAATTGGGTCGCGGGCCCGAGAACTGTCGGGGGCCGGAGAACGAGGGACGGTCCGAAGAGGGGCGTCCCTGATAGGGGCGGTCGTCAGGCATTGGTCTCCTGGTTGGCTGTGGGTTCGTCGTGGTTGTGTCCCTGGCTCCGAGCGGCCCTCGGCGCCGACTCCGCGACCACCGGGCTGCCGACAACATCGGCGTCCGGGTCGGCCTCAGCCTTCGATTCCTTGGTCAGGTCGGTGATCTGGACATGGCGATCATCGTCGGGCAGGGTGATCTGGGGGAGATCGTCATCATCCGACGGCGCCGGTCCGAAGAGACGCTCCTGGATCTTGGCGCGCAGCGGCGACTGGATCAGCGCGAACACCCCACCGACGACCGCGGCGCCGATCAGCAGGTTGCGCACGCGGTGCGTCTTCTTCTTGGGCCGGATTGCGCTGCTCAGCTTCCCCGACGCGTCGGCAATGCGCTCCCGTGCGGCATTGCTCGCGGCCGTGACCCGGCCGTCTGCCGCAATCTGCTCGGCGGTCTCCGCCAATGTCCCGGCGGCGCTCTGCAGCACCTGGCTCAGACTTTCCGCGCCGCGCTGCACGGTGGGGAGTGCAGCGCTACCCGCACCGCGCGCGAGCGTCACCGCATGATCCGCTAGATCACCGATCGCATCGGCCGCGCGAGCGCGGTCAAGCACGGCAGCTCTGGAACGTCGACTCCGCATGATGCAATGACCTCCGTTCTCACCTGCCATCTATGGCGCCAACTAATTGAAGTGGCGCGAACAGACTGATTCTACGTTGGTTGCACGGTTCAACGCTCCGTACGCGGCGGGCTGTGACGCTCAGGCGGCGGAGGAAAGCGCCGGGGCAATGTCGCGGAGACTGATCGGCGAGGCTTCGCGAGCAAGCGCTGTGTCCAGCGGCGCGTCGAGAAACCACCTGATGCGCGCCGCAGCGACCGGTCCGACGAGCTTGGCAAGCTCTGGCTCCGAAGCGCTGTAGATCGATCGCAGTGACGGGTAGGATCGGATCAGCTTCACGAAGGCGGCAGGCTCGAGACCGTCGACCCCGGCGAGGTGGCTCACCCGGCGCCGGGCGAGGGAACCGGCCTCATCGGCATCGAGAGGGAGCTGAAGCTCGATCGTGCGGATGGGCATGCGTCGAGTGTAACGAACGGATGTTCGACTTGTCAAATCGGCTCGATCGTGAGTACCCTTGCCTCGATGCCTCTATACGAATACCGCTGCAACGACTGCTCGGCCGTGTTCGAGCTGCTGCGTCCCATGGCCGATCGCGAGGTTGCCGCCGTCTGCCCGGGCTGCGAGAGCCGGGCCAGCATGCCGCTCATCAGCCGGGTGGCCGTCCACGCCGGCACGGGGTCGGACGCGTCGCCGTCGATGACCGGTGGCGGTGGCGGGTGCTGTGGCGGCAGTTGCGGCTGCGCGAACTGACCGACGTTCAGCCGGCAGTGACGGCGGGGATCGCGACAGCTCGCTGAGCGAGGCTCCCCGTCAGGTCGAGCTCCGTCTGCAGGACTGAGGCGAGAAAGACCCGCCGATGGGCCGGGTGGGGCCCGTACTCGCGGATTGCGGCACGGTGCTCGGGGGCGCCATACCCCTTGTTGCTCGCCCAGTTGTAGTGTGGAGCCTCGTCGTGCATGCGGGTCATCAGGGCGTCGCGATGCACCTTGGCGATGATCGAGGCGGCTGAGACCGCCGGCACCTTGCGGTCACCGGCCACGAGCGAATGGAGGGGGCGGGACACCGGGATCCGGAGGTTGCCGTCGCAGCAGTAGCCGTCGGCGTCGACGGCGGCGACGAGCCGGCAGAAGATCTCCACGTTCGCCCACCCGAGCCCCCGTGTGTTGATCTCGTCCACGCTCACCTCGGCAACCGCCCAGGCCACTGCCCGCTCCCGCAGCACAGCACCGACGAGCTCACGCTGTTTGGCCGTCAGCAGCTTGCTGTCGCGGAGCAACGGGTGGCGGAAGCGCTGCGGCAGCACCACGGCGGCGGCAACCAGCGGGCCCGCATACGCACCGCGACCGACCTCGTCCATGCCGCACAGGCGGAAAGCGCGCCAATCGCTGACCGCGAAGGTGGTTCGGATGTAGTCGGGAACGCGGAACCGCGGCATCGGCTGGCGCAGAGTGTAGCCCTCGGGTTTGCTACGGTGACGGGACTACGTCCACTCCTGGGAGGCAGATCGCTTGAACGACGTGCTCTGGACCGACGTCTCTCCACGCGATGGGCTCCAGAACATCGCCGATTCGATCAGCACCGAGGCGAAGATCGCCCTGGTCCGCGGGCTGCTCGATGCCGGCGTGCCGCGTGTCGAGGCAACGTCGTTCGTCTCCCCGAGCTGGGTGCCGCAGCTGGCGGACGCGCCCGCGGTACTGGCCGGATTGCAGAACGAGCTCGGGCGGTTGCGCGTGTTGATCCCAAATCTTCGCGGCCTCGAGCTCGCGCTCGCGCACGGTATTCGCAACGTGCTCGTGACCATCGCCGCGACGGACTCCTTCAACCGTCGCAACGTCAATCGCACGGTGGAGGAGTCGCTCGATGAGATCTCGCACATCGTCGAGCTCGCCGGCGAACGCGCGTGCACGGTCGACGCCGCTGTCTCCGTGAGCTTCGGCTGTCCGTTCGAAGGGGTCGTTGCGCCGGCGCGGGTCGTCGAGCTCTGCGGCGAACTGGTTACCCGTGGCGTCTCGGAGGTGGGCGTTGCCGACACAATCGGCGTGGCGACCCCCGCAGACGTGACAGCGATGTGCGCGCTCGCATCCGCCGCTGTGCCGATCGATCGTCTGTCGCTGCACGTGCATGACACGCGCGGGCTCGGTGTTGCCAATGTCATCGCGGCGTTCACCGCCGGCGTTCGCCGCTTCGATGGGTCGGTGGGTGGTGTCGGTGGTTGCCCGTTCGCTCCGCGCTCGACTGGCAACGTCTGCACCGAGGACGCGTTGCAGGCGCTGCATTCTCTGGGCGCGGTGAGCGGCATCGATCTCGGTGCAATGTGTGCGGTCGCCGAGGCTCTGGCGTCCGAGTTGCGCCGCGATCTTCCCGGCAAGCTGTATCGAGCAGGCATCTGGAGCAGGGCTCCGCAGGAAGCGGTCGCAGAGACGAGCGTTGGCTGAAGGCGTTTCCAAGCGGCTCGAACGCGCGCGCGCCGGGGGTCCGCAGCGCCATCGGGAGAAACTCGCCGCCCAGGCCAAACTGATGCCCCGCGACAGGATCGCGCGATTGTTCGATCCCGGCACCTGGTTCGTCGAGGACGGCCTGCTTGCCGGCACCGAGGACCCCGAGCTTGCCGCCGAAGGGGTGATCACCGGTATCGGCGTCATGCACGGTAGAACGTGCGCGGTGATGGCGAACGACCCGACGGTCAAAGCCGGGTCATGGGGCCCGCGCACCGTTGAGAAGATCATCCGCATTCAGGAGACAGCGGAACGCCTGCAGATTCCGCTCGTGTACCTGGTGGATTCCGCAGGCGCGCGCATCACCGAACAGGTGGCGATGTTTCCGGGCCGACGCCACGCCGGCCATATCTTCCAGATGCAGGTGCGGCTTTCGGGTCAGGTGCCGCAGGTGTGCGTGCTCTTCGGACCGAGCGCCGCAGGTGGCGCATACATCCCGGCGTTCTGCGACGTCGTGATCATGGTGGAGGGCAACGCGTCGATGTACCTGGGCTCGCCACGCATGGCTGAGGTCGTGGTCGGCGAGAAGGTGACCCTCGAGGAGATGGGCGGCGCGCGCATGCACTGCACGGTGAGCGGCTGCGGTGACGTGCTCGTCGCCGACGAGGAAGCAGCCATCGTGTCCGCACGTCGCTATCTCGAGTATCTGCCCCAGTCGTGGCACGACACACCGCCGGTTGCGGCGTCACGCGATGTCGATGAAGGATACGAGGACATCAGCGGCGTGATCCCTCCGGAAGCAGCTAAGGGGTACGACGTGATGGCATTCGTTCGGGGCATCATCGACGCCGGTTCCTTTTTTGAGATCAAGCGACTCTTCGCTCGCGAGATCGTGTGCGGCTTAGCACGCATCGATGGCCACGCTGTCGGAATCCTCGCCTCGCAGCCTCGTTTCAAGGGAGGCGTTCTCTTTGTGGATTCGGCGGACAAGGCGACACGCTTCATCACCTGCTGCGACGCGTTCAACGTTCCGCTGCTGTTTCTCGCCGATGTCCCCGGGTTCATGATCGGCACAGCCGTCGAGCGTCAGGGGATCATCCGCCATGGCGCAAAGATGATCGCGGCGATTGCGCAGGCACAGGTCCCGCGCATCTGCGTGATCCTGCGCAAGGCATACGGTGCGGGGCTGTATGCGATGAGCGGACCCGCGTTCGACCCCGATTGCACACTCGCACTGCCCACCGCGCAGATCGCGGTGATGGGGCCGGAGGCTGCGATCAATGCCGTGTACTACAACAAGATCCAGGACACTCCGGAAGAGGATCGCGCTGCGTTCGTCAAGGACCTTCAGGATGACTATCGAGCTGACATCGACATCTCTCGGCTGGCGTCCGAGCTGATCGTCGACGCGGTCGTGCAACCGGCGGAGCTGCGCGCGGAGTTGGTTCGCCGCTTTCACGCATACCGGTCGAGGCGCCGTGCGGATGTCCTGCGCCACCACCCGGTTTCGCCTGTCTGAGCCGAGGTCGGTAGGGAGAGATGGCCAACGCAGGGCTGAATGGTTGGCTGCAGAGCATCGGCTACCTGGCCGTCGCACTGTTCGTCGGCATCGAGAGCCTCGGGGTGCCGCTTCCGGGCGAGACGATGCTGATCACCGCCGCGGTGTTTGCGGCCACGACGCATCAGCTGTCCATCGTCGGGATCATCGCGGCGGCGATCATCGGCGCGGTGATCGGCGACAACATCGGCTTCGGCATCGGATGGTTCGGCGGCTATCCGATCCTCAGGCGCTTCGGCAGGTACGTTCGCCTCGACGAGGCCAAGCTCAAGGTCGGCCGATACATCTTCATGCGCCACGGTTCCAAGGTCGTCTTCTTTGGCCGGTTCGTCTCCGTGCTGCGAACCTACGCAGCCTTCCTTGCCGGGACCAACCGGATGCACTGGTCGCGGTTTCTCGTCGCGAACGCGGCGGGTGGCATCGTCTGGGCGACGCTGTATGGCGTTGGAGCGTATTCGGCCAGCAGTGTGATCGCGACGCTGAACACGCCAGTCGAAATCGGATTCGCGGCGCTTGCCGTCGTGGTGATCGTGGCGAGCGCCATCTTCATCCGCAGGAACATCAAACGGCTCGAGGCCGTCGCCGAGGAGGCCCTTCCCGGCCCTCTCGAGGGATTCTCCACGTAGTCTGTCGGGGCCGGGCGGACGGAGTTCAGAACGCCGGGTTGGCCACCGACCCGCCCGTCGAACCGGGCGAGCTGGGCGCAGGAGCCGAGATCAGCTCGGCGCGCCACACGAATCGGTTGTAGTCCTGCCACCACGGGTCACAGGTGATCATCGTGAGTTCGTGTCCCGATGTCGGGGCCAGCTGGGTCACCCGGCTGGGGGCGATATCCCACTTGGCGGTGACCCTGTAGACATAGGTATGGCAGGTGCGGTTCTGGATCGTGATCGTGTCGCCGACGTTGAGCTCGTTGATGTACTGGAAATCCGGCTCACGGTGGAAGGCGATGATCACGTTCCCCTGCTGGCCGGGGTCCGGTGTTCCCGCGTAGTGGACCATCGATCGCGAGTCCAGCAGCGCCCACGTGCCGTTGCCGGCAACTGCGGCGTAGTGATACTGCGCCGGAGCCCCGAAATCCACGAGGGCGTAATCAGTCGCAGAGCTCGTCCCACAGGTTGGCGACTTCGATGCCACCGGGGCCGGGACGACCGGGTGGGTGGTGCCACCGTTCCAGTGCTTGAGCGCCGTGGAGTCCGTCGCGCCGCGTTGGAACACGCCGATGATCGGCCCGGCGATCAGGGCGCCGCCTGCGAGGATCGCCGCGACCCCGAGCGCGAGCAAGACCATCCAGAGGCGGACCTTCCTGCGTCCGGGACGCCGCGACTGCTCAGCGACACCGGCTGTGAGATGAGAAGCCATCACTCACAGAATAGCCAGCATCCCTCGGTCACGCGGTGACGCGAGCGCCACGGCCCGTTTGAGCTGAAGTGGTGGTCCTGGCTAGCGGTTACGTGGATTCCGCGGCCGTTTGCGGCCGTAGGCGACGCCTTCCGCGACCGGATCGAAGGCGGCCCCCGGCCCGGTGGCCGGGGTGATGCCTTCGCCCTGCACAAACACTTTGCGAGAGCCGACGTCGATCAGGTACGCGAGCGACTTCCCGCCCGACTGGTCCGGGATCATCGACACGTCAGCGACTGTCCCGGTACGGCGGCTGCCGCCGTATGGAAAGCTGACCCTCGTCCCTACCGCGATTGGGCCGCCGTCACTCACCGAGGCGCTGCGCGGAAGCAGTCGCTGCAGTAAACGGGCTTGTCGCCACGCGGCTGGAACGGAACGCGCGCAACGCCCCCGCAGCCGGCGCAAGGCACTTCGTACATCTGGCGAGGGCCATTGCTGCGGTATCCGCCGCCGCCACCGCCACTACCGCCAAAGCCGCCGCCGCCACCACCGCCGCCGCCACTCTGACGACGCGCCGCTCTGCAGCTGGGGCAGCGAGAAGGGGGGTTTGTGAGGCCACGAGAGGCAAAAAAGTCCTGCTCGCCCTCAGTCCAAATGAAGTCGACGCCGCAATCGCGGCAACGTAGAGTCTGGTCTACCGACACGCGCCTTGTTCCTCCGTCCGGCGCGTTGTGATACGGCGACCGGGTTGGTGATAGTTACGGGGTAACAGTACACGGTCGAGAGGGTCCTCGCAAAGGGATAACTGCGTGACAACCCAGCCTTTCCATTGCGCTGTTACGATCTTGCGATCCCTGGACAGGAGCAGGCCGGAGACGCACAGGGCGCCTCGGTGGCTGCCGGTAGGGGTGGAGGGCAGCTCCAATGCCACCAGCGCGCCATCGCCTCTTCACGTCCGAGTCGGTCACCGAGGGACACCCCGACAAGGTCGCGGACCAGATCAGTGATGCCGTCCTTGACGCGGTCCTGAGCAAGGATCCACTCGGCCGGGTCGCCTGTGAGACCGCGCTGAGCACCGGAACGGTCCTGGTCTTCGGGGAGATCACCACCGAGGCCTATGTGGACATTGCCGGACTCGTCCGCCAGACAATCAAGGAGATCGGCTACACCCGCGCGAAGTACGGCATCGACTGGGAGACCTGCGGCGTCCTGGTCGGGATCGACGAGCAGTCTCCGGACATCTCTCAGGGCGTCAATCATGGCGGTGCCGGCGACCAGGGAATGATGTTCGGGTACGCCTGTGACGAGACTCCCGAGCTGATGCCGGCGCCGATTCAAATGGCCCACCAGCTCGCTCGCCGGCTCGCGGTTCTGCGCCGCGACGGCACGCTGCGCTGGGCTCGGCCGGATGGCAAGACGCAGGTGACCATCGAATACGACAACGAAGGGCGCCCGCGCCGCGTCGACACGGTGCTTGTCAGCGTGCAGCACGGCGAAGAGGTGACCCAGGAGCAGATCTTCGAGGACGTCCAGCACCACGTCGTCGAGAAGGTGATCCCCGCCGATTGGCTGGATGCGGGCACCAAGCGGTACGTGAACCCGACCGGTCGCTTCGTCATCGGCGGCCCGATGGCCGACGCCGGGCTCACCGGTCGCAAGATCATCGTCGACACGTACGGCGGATATGCCCGCCACGGCGGGGGCGCCTTCAGCGGCAAGGATCCCTCCAAGGTCGATCGCAGCGCGGCGTACGGGGCGCGCTGGGCTGCCAAGAACGCCGTCGCCGCGGGGCTCGCGACCAAATGTGAGATCCAGGTCGCGTACGCCATCGGCGTTGCCAAGCCCGTCTCGGTCCTGGTGGAGACGTTCGGCACCGAGAAGGTGCCGGCCGACATGATCGCCTCGCTCATCGACGAGTACATCGATCTGTCGCCCTTCGGGATCATGAGCGCCCTCGAGCTGCGCCGCCCCATCTACCGCCAGGTCGCGGCCTATGGCCACTTCGGCCGCAGCGATCTGGACCTGCCGTGGGAGCGCACCACGCTCGCCGAGCAGTGGGCCGAGGACGCCGGCACCGAGCCTCTTCTCGTCGCGGCAGCCACGGCGTAGTCGCGGGCTCCGGAGGACAGCGCGTGGGTCTGCACATCCTCGTGCTTGCTGGCGGCAGCGGCACCCGGCTGTGGCCGCTGAGCCGGCGGTCGACGCCCAAGCATCTGCTCCCCCTGGCTCGGGGGGGCCAGACGTTGCTGCGGGCGACGCTTGACCGCGTGGTCGGGCTGGGCGACAGCGTCCGGATCGTCACGGCGGGCGATCAGATCGAAGGCTGCCGTGAAGCCCTCGCAGAGCTGTCGCTCCCCGATAGCGCGTACATCGCGGAACCGCTCGCTCGTGGGACTGGCCCGGCTCTCGGCCTGGCGGTCGGCCTCATCGCGCGCGAGGATCCGGATGCGCTGATCGCGAGCGTCCACGCCGACCATCGGGTCAGCGACGCGGCGGCGTATCGCGCGGCAGTGCTCGCTTCAGCCGGGTGGGCCAAGGCAACCGACGGTCTCGCGACCGTCGGTCTGGTACCCGTCGCACCGGTCACCGGGTTCGGCTACATCGAGCTGGGCGAGCCTCGACGCCCCGAGGATTGGAGCGCGCCCGAGGGGAGTCCGACGCACGCGGCGGCAGCGGCGGGGCTGCTGCCAGCCTTCGAGTCGGCGGGATTCACCGAGAAGCCGTCAGCCGAGATGGCCCAGGCCTACGTGAGGGGTGGGCGGCATCTCTGGAACCTCGGCCTCTTCGCGTGGACGGCGCGTCGGTTCCTCGACGAGCTGCGCGCCGACGACCCGGAGCTCAGCTCCGCCCTGGAGAGGGTGGTGGACGCCCGCGTCCGAGGCGACGACCAGGAGGCCACCAGAATCTACGGGGCTCAGCGGGCCCAGGCGGTCGAGCCGCTCGTGCTGGAACGCACCTCCCGCCTCACCGTCGTGGAGGCGACCTTTGGCTGGTCCGACCTCGGGTCGTGGACGGATGTTCACGATGCACGGGTGGCGGAAGGCGACGTCGACGGCGATGGGAACGTTCTCGAAGGCAGCGCGTTCGTCACCGCGGCCCGCGGATGCACCGTCGTCTCGCGCTCCGGCAGGATCGTCGCCGTCGCCGGCATCGATGGTGTTGTGGTGGTCGACACCCCGGACGCCGTGCTGGTGGTTCCCGCGCTGCAGTCGCAGCTCCTCAAGGAGGTCGTCGACCAGCTTCGCTCGGCCGGCCGCGATGAGGTCCTCTGATCCGCAGCCCTGGGAAGCCGCGGATGCGTGCGATTAGAATGGGGCAGATGATGCCGAGCCCGATCCGGTTCGGGACCGACGGATGGCGGGCCGTGGTCGCGGATGACTTCACGTACGCGAACGTTCGCTGCGTTGCCCAGGGTGTCGCGTCGTATCTCGCGGCTGACCCCCGCGCCGTCGTCGTGGGACACGACTCGCGTTTCTGTGCCGAGTTGTTCGCGCGCGAGGTCGCGCAGGTGCTCGTCGCCAACGGGCGTCGCGTCATCCTGCTCGACCGCGTGACCCCGACCCCGGCGGTCTCCTGGGCGATCACCCGGCACCAGGCTGCCGGTGGGATCGTCGTCACCGCAAGCCACAACTCCGCGGAGTTCAACGGCATCAAGTACAAACCGGACTTCGGTGGATCGGCCCCGCCCGAGGTCGTCACCGAGATCGAGCGCCACACCGCGGCGGCAATCGAGTCGGGTGTCACCACGATGACCTACAAGGAGGCGGTCGCGACCGGACGCCTCGACTTTGTCGATCCCCTCCCGGACTTCTTCGAACAACTCGGCAAGATGGTTGACCTCGACGCGCTCCGCAATCACGGTCTGCGTGTGCTCCACGAAGCCATGTACGGTGCCGGAGCGGGACTCATTGCCCGAGCGCTCCAGGGTGGATCGACGACCGTCGAGGAGCTGCACGGCGAGCGGAACCCGGGATTTGGCGGGATGCACCCGGAGCCCATCGATCGCTACATGCCCGAGGCGATGGAGCGCATGCGGTCGGGGCACTTCGACCTCGGGATCGCCAACGACGGCGACGCCGATCGCGTCGGCATCATCGACGAGACCGGTCGCTACATCAATCAACTGCAGGTGATGGCCCTCTTCGCGATGTACCTGCTCGAGAAGCGCGGGCTGCGCGGCGACATCGTGCGTTCGATCACGACCTCGGGGATGATCGACGCCCTGGGTGAACGCTTCGGAGTCACGGTGCACGAGATGCCCGTCGGCTTCAAGTACATCGGCGGGAAGATGATGGAAACCGACGCACTTCTCGGCGGTGAGGAATCCGGCGGCTACGCGTTCCGTGGCCACATCCCCGAGCGCGACGGCATCCTGTCCGGACTGATGATGGCCGCGATGATCGTCGACTACGGGCTGCCCCTTTCTGGGATCCTCGCCCACCTCGAAGACCTCGTCGGACCGCACGCCTACGACCGCCACGACATTCGGTTTCCCCGCGACGGTTACGAAGAGCGCAAGGAGCAGATCTACGCGCGCATGCAGCAGAACGAGCCGGACACCCTTGCCGGGAGCAGGGTCGCGCGCACCCGCACCGATGATGGTTACAAGTTCTACATGGACGACGGATCCTGGGTGCTGATGCGCATGAGCGGGACCGAGCCGCTCATGCGGGTCTATGCCGAGGCAACCACAAAGGAGCGGGTGGAGCAGCTCATCGGCGCCCTTGAGAACCAGAGCGGTGTCTCCGAGCGCATCGCCGTGGGCGCGAGCGAATGAAAGACATCGCAGAGGCGTCCGAATCCATCCACGCGTCCGGTTCGAGACGCGTCGAGAAACCCTGGGGCTACGAGCTCCGCTGGGCCATTACCGAACGCTACCTGGGAAAGTTGATCCACATCAACCAGGGCCACTCGCTGAGCCTGCAGTACCACGTGCAGAAGGACGAGTGGATCTACCTCCAGTCCGGAGCCCTGGACCTCCAGCTGGAGGACGGCAACGGCGAGATGGAGACCCACAGGCTGGCTCCGGGCATGAGCGCCCACGTGCGTGCGGGTCGCCGCCATCGTTTCGTCGCCGTCGAGGACAGCGACGTCTTCGAGGTGTCGTCGCCGGAGATCGACGATGTGGTGCGCCTCGAGGACAGTTACGGACGGGCTGGGACCTCGGCTCCGTGAGCTGAGCCCGCCGAGTTCTCCACTGTTTCCACAGGCCGACGTGGATAATCGAACAGGTTTTCGCCGTCGGGGCCATGGCTACCTGGCGGACCAGGCGCGCAATGCCCTGGGGATCTCCGGCGAGGTCCGGGTGCTCGCCGAGATCCCGCTTCCCATGGTGCACACCGCGTTCGGCCTCGCAGTGGCGGCGGCCGAGGTACTCCTCCGGCCCGAGGCCGTCGGGCTCGACAGGAGTGCCGCCGCCGATGCCGGCCTGGCCATTCTCACCGGTCTGATCCTGGTCGCATACGACTTCTTGATCTATCCGTCCGATTCGAGGCCGGGGCCGGTGGGCACGGCGCTGCCCATGGCCGCCGTGCTGTCGTTCGGAACGCTGCTAGCCATCGCGGTGCTGCCCCTCTCGATCCGGATCGCCGGTGGCGCGATCGCTGCCGTGGTGATCGGAGGGGTGCCTCAGCTCGCCGGTCGCCGGGCGCTCGGGAAGGAGGGGTGGTTCACCCGGCTGATCAGGGACGTCTCGGGGATCGCCGTCCTGGCACCCGTGCTCATCGGGGCCTTCGCACCCACGCTACCGGTCCGCCTCCGGCTCGCAGCCGTGTTCCTCGTGGTGTTCCTGGTGAGCCTCGACAGCCTGCGCACCGAGCGCCTCTCCATTCCTCTTACGATCCTGTGCGCTCTCCTGGTCGGCGGCGTCGTCGTCGGGGGCGCCGCGCTGATAGGGGCGAGCAACGCTCACACGGGGCTGCGAGCCGCGATCCTGCTCGTGCTCTGGTACGGCGCCCGAGGCGTCGCCGGCGCATTCGGCGGCCCGTCAGGGCGCCGCTGGGTCATCGCGGAATATGCCCTTTTCGTGATCGCAGCGATTGCCGGCGCGATCTGGGCGCACCTCGCCCCCTTCTGAGCCGAGAGGCTCAGAAGAGACGCAGGCCCTGCCCCGCGGCGATCCGTGGCGGGGTCGCATCTGCGGAGTGGAGGCGCTCCACCTGCGCTTGTGACTTCTCGACCTGCTCAGAGAGGTCGTGGACGGTGATCTTCATCGCCTCGAGTGCCCGGAGCTTGTACGTGTCGATCTGGTCGAGGGCGGCGAAGACGTTGTCCCACGCGCGCTGGAGCGAGCCCATGTCGATGCCCGGGCTGGCTGCCTGGCTCTCCACGGTGGCCGTCTGCTCACGCAGCACCGAGGAGGTGCTCTCGATCATCGAGCTCGTGGTCTCGTTCACCGCCTTGACCTGCTCACTCACGAGCTTCTGGTTGGTGAGCGCTTGCGCGACCATGACCGCGGTTCGCAGCGCGGCAACCGTCGTGGTGGTGGCGGTGCGAACAGCGCGGACGAGCTCGCGGTTGTTGACCTCCACGACGCGGAGCGCCGCGTAGCCCTGGACGGCGACGGCGAGCTGCGTGAGGATCTCCTGACGCCGGCGCCTGACCGGATAGAGGATGTCCTCCTGGAGCACCCTGGCGCGCTCGGGATCGCCGATCGCCACGTGATTGATCTGGGCTTCCAGGCCGGTGTCGAGCTTCTCTGCCATGTAGGTGTACTGGCGGAGGGTCTCCATCTGCGACCAGAGCGCTTTCTGCTCCTGACCGATCGCCGCGTTGTCCTTCTCGAGCTCGGCACCACCTTCGCGCAGGGCACCGACGATGCCCTCGATGTGGCTCTGCGACCGCTGATATTTCGCGAAGTACGCGCGCACCCGGTCGCCGAACGGCACGACTCCCAGAAGCTTCCGGGGACCACCCTGGGTCAGATCATGCTTCGCAGGATTGAGCTCCTCGACCGAACGGCGCAGCTCCAGCAGGCTCTTGGCGATCGGAGCGTCGCCCTGACCGAGGCCGCTCATCGCGCGAGTCGGACGGTCGAGCAGTCGGTTGCTCATGTCGGACGTGGACCTGATCTCGCGATCGGCGAGGCTGTCGATGTCGTCGACGCGCCTGCGGTAGTCATCGCCGTGGACGTCGATCGACCGGAGGCCGCCGACGAACGTTGCAACCATGCCGTCGATCCGCTTCGCAGCCTCGGGGTCGATGGTCACCTCGCGCTCTGCCTCGGCCGGGCCCACCGTTGTGGCCGCTGCCGGCGCTGAGAGGGAGAGCTCGGGAAGGTCTGCTGTCACTGAGTCACGTGCTCCTCGCTGGCGTCCGTCCCGGCGGAGGCCGGGTCCGTGATCGTGACAGGAGTTTGCCGCTTGCGCCGCCCGTTTCGGTCACCGTTCTCATACGACGTGCCGTTGCGGGCGCCGTTGAGATGCTGCGTTTCCGGCTGTGAGGACGCCGCCCTCGTGATGGCGGGCAGCAATGACTGACGGGCCAGGCCGGTGAGCGCACCTGCCTGCTGGATGATCTCCGCGAGCGCACCAGTCACGCCCTGGGCGCCGTTGAGCACGGTGAACTGGTCGACATGCTCGAACGGGGCTGCAGCGGCAGCCACGATCTCGGGCAGCTTCTCGGCGATCTGCTGGGCGATGACCGCCTCCTGGTTCTGGCTCATCGCCGCGGCCCGGCGCTCGATACCAGATGCCTCCGCCTCCATGCGGGCGCGGATGGCGTCAGCTTCGGCGAGGCCCTTGGCCTTGATGGCATCGGCTTCCGCCTGCCCGGTGATCCGGGTGGCGTCGGCCTGGGCGGTCGCCTGCATCTTGAGAGCGGCAGCCTGTGCTTCCGCCTGCACCTTGGTCTGCGCTGCCACCGCCTCGGCGCGAAGACGAACCTCCTGCGCCTCCGCCTCTGCCTGACGGATGCGCACGTCGCGTCCAGCGGCCGCGAGCGTGGTCTGCCGGTACGCCTCGGCGTCAGCCGGCCGGCGCACGTCGACCTGGAGCTGCTGTTCCTTCTGTTGCGCCTGCAACTCCGCCACCCGCGTCTGCTCGGTGACGACTGCCTGGTGGGCCTTTGCCTCGGACAGCGGTCCCTGCTGCGCCGCGAGCTGAGTGGCCGTGTCGGTCTCGGCCTGGTAGCCCGCCTTCTTGATGTTGGTATCGCGGGCTGACTCGGCCATGAGGGCCTGCGCGACCTGCTCCTGACTCACCGCGGTGCGCTCGGCGTTGGCGCGCGCGATGCGAGCGTTCTGCTCGACCTCGGCCTGGTGTGGCGCGGCGAGGTTCTCGATGTAGTTCGAGGGACTCGTGATCGATTGAATCTGGAAGCTGTCGATCACCAGCCCGAACGACTCCATCTCCTGCGAGCAGCGATCGCGCACCTGCTGCGCGAACTTGTCCTGGTCGCTGATCATGTCCTCAACGGTCATCGAGCCCGCGATGGCCCGCAGGTGACCGACGAACACGTTCTGGACCTTGGTCTCGAGCTCCTGGGCCGGCCGGTCCAGAAAGCGCCGAGCCGCGTTGGCGATCGAGCGGTAGTCGTCGCCCACCTTGTAGACGATCACACCGCGCAGGTCGACGCGGATCTTCTGCTGCGAGACGCAGGGCACCCCGATCTCACTCTCGTGCGCTTCGAGGGAGAGGCGGCGAACCCGGGTGATGCCGGGAGCGACCAGGCATCCGCGTCCGGTGACGATGCGGAAGCCCATGCTCTCGCCCACGCCGTCGGGACGCTGGTTGGTCCGGAAACCGCTGATGATCAGCGCCTCGTCCGGCTCGGCGACGCGCCACGCTGCCCGAAACAGCAGTACCAGCATCAGCAGCCCGCCGATGATGATTCCCAAGATCACGTAGGCCAGCGTTGTCATCGTGGCAACCTCATGGTGTCTGTCGGCGCCACCTCAACGGTGCGACCGCCCAGGCTACCCACCACAAGGACCTGGGAGTGTTTGGTGATGGTTGCGGCCTTGTCCGAGGCGCATGCGAGGAAGCGCTCGGTGCCCGCCCGAACCTCGATGAGCACCTCACCGAGGTGTCCCGGGGTGATGTCGGCGGTCACTCTCGCCAGCTTGCCGACCACGTCGATGGCCATTCGTCGAAGCTCCTTACCAGACACACGATACCCGCGGTTTTGGGCCTCAAATCCTGAACCTGACGCTACTCGGCTTTCGGCTCAGACGGCATGCCCCGCGCCCTACTGTCCGAGTTTGCGCCGTTCCTCGTAGAGGGCTGCGTCGGCCCTCGCGATCACCGCTTCGGCGGTGTCCGCGTCGCCGACGGTGGTCATCCCGACGCTCACCGAATGACCCGTGCTCGCGGCGTACTGGCGACGGATGTCCGCGAGCGTGCGCTCGGCGTCTTCGGGCGCAACGTCGACGAGGGCGCAGAGGAACTCGTCCCCGCCATACCGGATGACCAGGTCGTACGAGCGGACACGTTTGCGGATTGCCTCGACGACCTCGACGAGGACGCGGTCACCGGCGGCATGACCCTGGGTGTCGTTAACGTGCTTGAGGCTGTCGACGTCGAGAAAAATGACCGCGATCCCCTTGCCGCCGACCCGGCGGGACCTGTCGATCTCGCGTTGCAGGGCGGCCAGGCCGGCACTTCGACGCAGTGCCCCGGTGAGGTCGTCTGTGGCCGCGACTTCGATCAGCTTGTGCGTGTATGACGCCATGGCGCGTAAGCGGTCGAGCGCAGCACGAAGCTGTGCGGGATCAAGTGGCGCCAGCGCCTCGGGCTTGAGCCCCAGCGCGGTCGCCAGCACCTTGCGCGTGACTTCGACCGAGAGACGCCGGCTGTTCCTGAGCTCCGGTTGCTGGGTCCATCCCACGAAATCGCGGGTCGGGGTCTCGGGAATGACGGCCTCCGTCCGGGCCGCGAGCGCGGGAACAGGTGCCTTCGAGAATGGACGCTCGGAGGCTGGAGCCGTCTCCCCGATCTGTGCCATCACTTCCCTAACGGATCGGATACGCCGGTGGGTTCCGTCACTGCCAGATTACATACCCAGATATGCCCTCTGGATATCGGGGGATGCGATCAGGTCGCCCGACGGCCCTGAGAGTGCGACCGAACCGGTTTCCAGCACGTAGCCGCGCACGGCCGTCTTGAGCGCGAGGAGCGCGTTCTGCTCTATCAGCAGGATGGTCGTTCCTTTGGAGTTGATCTCCCGAATGACGTCGAAGATCGCATCGACGAGGATGGGTGCGAGGCCGAGCGAAGGCTCGTCGAGCATCAGCACCTTCGGATTGCTCATCAGCGCGCGACCGATCGCCACCATCTGCTGCTCGCCGCCGCTCAGGCTGCCGGCGAGCTGTGCGGCGCGCTCACGAAGTCTGGGAAACAGTGTGAAGACGCGCTCGAGGTCGGTCCGCATGCCCGCCCGATCGCTGCGAGTGTACGCGCCCATGTCGAGGTTTTCGCGAACCGTCATGCGCGGGAAGAGCCGCCGTCCCTCCGGCGCATGTCCCACGCCGAGACGCGCGATCTTCTCGGCTCCGAGACCACGAGTTGGTTTGCCGAACAGGCGCACCTCGCCACTCCTCGGTCCGATGAGGCCACTGATCGTGCGCAGTGTGGTCGTCTTGCCCGCGCCGTTACTGCCGATGAGTGCGACGATCTCGCCTTCGCGAACCTCCATCGAGACCTTGCGCAACGCGTTGACGCGACCGTAAAAGACGTCGATCTCGCGCAGTTCGATGACCAACGTCCCCGCGGCGGCCGCCGGCCCTGCCGTGCCGAGCTGACTCACGCTGTGCGCATCTCGTCGTTCGCACCGGTGCCAAGGTACGCCTCGATGACGCGAGGGTCCTTCCGGACGTCCGCGGGACTGCCCTCGGCGATCTTCTCGCCGTGATCCAGGACGACGATGCGATCGCTCACCTCCATGACGAGGCGCATATCGTGCTCGATGAGAAATATCGTGAGACCCTCGTCGCGAAGCCGGGAGATGAGTTGCATCAACTCCCGCTTCTCCTGCGTGTTGAGACCGGCAGCCGGCTCGTCGAGCAGCAGCAGACGCGGCTGGGTGGCCAACGCGCGGGCGATCTCCAGGCGACGTTGCAATCCGTATGGCATCTCCCGGGCGTAGGAACCGGCGTACCGTGCGAGACCGAGAAGGTCCAGGAGGTGAAGCGCCCGCTCTTCGACGGATCGCTCCTCCCGGCGGGCGCGGCGCGTTTTGAAGGCACCATCCCACACGCGCTCTTTCATCCACCAGTGCGCACCGACCATCACATTGTCCACCGCGGTCATGAACGCGAAGAGCCGGATGTTCTGAAATGTTCTCGCGATTCCCATTTTCGTTATCCGATGGGGTGGGAGACCGGCAATCGAGGCACCGTCCAGCGTGATCGATCCTGAGGTGATCGGGAAGAGCCCGGTCACGCAGTTGAAGGCAGTCGTCTTGCCCGCACCGTTGGGACCGATCATCGAGAGGATCTCGCCCTTGTCGAGGCTGAAGCTGACGCTCGAGACGGCAAGAAGACCGCCGAATCGCTTGGTCACGGTGTCGAGTTCGAGCAGTGGCACTTCAGGCGATTCCCTGCACGGCGGCGAGTGATTCGGTTTCCCCCGAACTCTCCAGCTCGATGCGGCGCGCGCGGCTGGGGAGCAGACCTCCCGGGCGTAACAACATCATCAGGATGAGCGCGATTCCGTAGAGCGGGAATGTGAACGAGCTGAAATCGATGCTCGCCAGTGCCGGAACGTGCACCGTCTGACTGACGGTCGTTGCCCATGCATTCATGTCCGGCAGCACCCAGAAGATGACGAAGGTCAGGATGAAGCTGCCGAGGATGACTCCGGTGATGTTGCCGATGCCGCCGAGCACAATGATGCTGAGGACGGCGATGGACACCGAGAAGCTGAAGTCGTCCGGCGATACGATGCTGACCAGCGAGCCGTAAAAGGCTCCGGCGAGACCACTCACGGAGGCGCCGATCGCGAAGGCCAGCAGCTTGGTGGTCGTCGTGTTGATTCCGGTGGCGGCGGCGGCGACCTCGTCCTCACGTAACGCGACCCACGCTCGTCCGACCCGTGAGTGTTCGATGTTGCGCAAGAGCACAACGACGATGAGGACCACCAGAAGGATGGCCCAGTAATACCAGCGCGGACTTTCGCTGAAATTGAAGGGGCCGAAGTGCGGCTGGTCGATTCCCGATATCCCGTTCGCGCCCCCCGTGAGATTGAAGGCGTTATTGGTCGCGAGGTCGGGAACGATCTCTCCGAAGCCGAGGGTCACGATCGCGAGATAGTCGCCGCGGAGTCGTAGTGTCGGCGCTCCGAGGACGGCGCCGAACAGTGACGCGATCCCGGCGCCAAGGAAGATGAGCACCCACAGTGGCAGGTGGATGCCGTGAAAGGGCGATGCGAACGACGCGCAGGCGTAGGCGCCGATTGCGAAAAAGGCCGCATAGCCGAGGTCGAGCAGCCCGGCGAAGCCGACCACGACGTTGAGTCCGAGCGCCAGCAGCATGTATACGGCCAGTGATCCCGCAGCCCAGAGCAGGAAATCAGGGGCCTGGTGAAACATGAGGGGCAGGAAGAGCCCGAAGGGCAACGCCGCAACCGCGAATGCCAGCGTCTGACGTCCGACGACCCAGCGACGCGCTCCGTAGACAAGGGCTCCCAACGCGAATCCGTACATGGTCAGCCACACCGCGGAGTCGGTGTATGTGCCGGGAGTGAAGGATCCGAACAACGGCTCCTCCTGAACGACGCTGTAGAGGAACCACACCACGGTGGTGAGGGCCAGTCCCAGGAGGCCGGCAACAAGTCGAATCCGGTCCGCCCGGCGGCCGAGGCTCGTTCCTCTGAGGCGAGCGGCCACTTCCGCCAGCGGCGAGAGCAGCAAGATCAGCATGCAGACGCCGAGGATGTACATGAGGAAGGTGCCGATCCCGGTCGGAGGCGATACGACCGCGTCCTGTGCGCTGAATCCCACGCCCGCAGAGAAGGGGCCGACGAACCACGGCAACAGCCAGCCCATGAGGAGCAGGCCTGAGGCGGTCGAGGCGAGGATCCAGAACACGGTGGTGCCCTGATTCCGCTGCCCGGTGCCGGGATCGGACCGGAAGAAGGACCTGAGACGATCAAGCACGAGTGGTCACCTCGACCCCGAAGAGCCCCACAGGGCGGAAGGTGAGGATGAGGACCAGGATCGCGAAGATCAGTGCTTCACTCCATTCTCCGCCGAGGAGCGACCCGCCGAAGACGTAGATGATGCCGATGAGGAAACCGCCGATGCCGGCGCCGACGATGTTGCCGATGCCACCGAGCACCGCCGCGGTGAACGCGATGATGCCGAGGTGAAAGCCGACGTTCCATTTGAGATCGCCGTACTCGATGCTGTAGATCACCGCGGCAGCCGCAGCAAGCGCGGAGCCGATGAAGAAAGTCGCCGAGATGGTGCGATTGATGTTGATGCCGCAGAGCAAAGCAGCCGTGCGGTCCTGCGCGGTGGAGCGCATCGCCTTCCCGAGTCGTGTGCGCCGCACGAAGGCGCCGAGGGCGAACATGAGCAGCAGCGCTGAGCCCACCACAAAGATATCCGTGTAGCCGACACTCACCCCACCGATCGCGAATGCCTGACCATTGATCCACGACGCCATCTTTGTGGGGACATTGTCCGGGCCTTCGCGGACCAGCATGACGCCCTCGATCAGGAACGAGACGCCGATGGCCGTGATCAACGGAGCAAGCCTGGGAGCGTCACGAAGCCGCCGGTAGGCCACGAACTCGATCGCCACCCCGGTCAATCCGGCCGCGAGCATGGACAGCGGAAAGATGATGGCCAGAGCCAGCAGGAGACCCCCAAAGTTATGGGTCGCCAGCGAATCGAGGTGCAACCTGTCGGCGATGAAGATCGCGTAGAACCCGGAGACCGTGAACACGTCGCCGTGAGCGAAGTTGATCAGCTCGATGATGCCGTACACCATGGTGTAACCGACAGCGACGAGCGCGTAGATCGCTCCCAGGACGAGCGCGTTGTCGATCTGGTGACCCATGAGCGTTGCGCCGCCCTGGAAATACGTTCCCACGATCGACGCCACGATCACGAGCAGCAGCAGAAGCGCGAAATTGTGGGAGATCCATGCATAGGCGATGCGGAACGACGGCCCGATTGCCCGTGCGATATTGCCCGCTTCGAGCGAACGCGGTGCCAGTCCCGCCTGATCCACAAGCGTGGAGGTCAGAGGTTGCCCGGTGGCACCACGTGCCGTTGGCGTCAGACGTGCGTCAGGTGTCCCGCTTGGGTCGCTCATCTTTGTCCCCCGGCACGAAAACACGAAAAGGGGGAGAGCGCTCGGCGCTCTCCCCCTGATCGTTACATGTCGTCGATCAGCTCTTCAAGGTGACGTTGCCGCTGGTGTCAACAGCGTAGGTGCCGTCACCCACCCAGAGGCCACCTGAAACCTTGTAGAGGGTGAAACCGGTGTTGGTCGTGTCCCCGTTCGCGTCGAAGGTCGTGTGACCGAGCGCGCCGTCATACGCAGTCTGGTGGAGCTGCGCGACGACCGCGTCCCGGAAGGCCATGGTGCTGGACGGCGGCTGGCCGCCGTTGGCAACCAGCACGTCGTGGATGGCCTTGAGGAGGATGTTCATCGCGTCGTAGCCATACGCGGTGTAGGGCTCCTTGGTGCCGTCGTTGTAGGGCGCGGGCTTGGCCGAGTAGGCCGCCGCGTACTGAGAGAAGAATGTCGCGGAGCTGGCCAGCTTGGTGACGTCAGGTGCGCTGGTGGCGTAACTGCCAACGCTTTCGGTCGCGTTGGATCCGGAGTCCGCGTCGGTGATGAACTTCGTGTCCTGGCAGCCGTCGCCTCCGAGGAGCGGGACGTTGAAGCCCGCCTTGCCCATGTCACGACGCACCAGACCGCAGCCGTTACCGCTGGTGCCGCCGAAGAAGATGGCCTGGGCGTGATCGGCCTGAGCGTTGCTGATCTGAGTGGCGAACGACGTGGTGGAGCCGGGAAGGCTCGCAGACCCGACGACCATGCCGCCTTCAGTCGTGGTGTATGCCTTTGTGAAGATGAGCGCGAGGCCGCGGCCGTACGCCTCCTGGTCGTCGATGACATACACCTTGGACGCGTTGAGAACCTTGGCCGCGACGTACGCATCAATCTCGCCCTGCTGGATGTCGCTGGCGATGACCCGGAAGTAGGTGTGCGGGCCTGGGTACAGCGCCGCCGTGTCGATCTTGATGGTCGGATCGCTGCAGACCGTCACCACCACGGTGAGGCAGGGGTTGGTGTTCGAGGGGCTGATCAAGGCCAGGTGGTTCTGCGATGCCACCGGGATCTCGGCCAGTGCGACCGACGAGTTGAATGGCCCGACCACTCCCATGACAGTGCCGTCGTTTGCCAGGGCCGTGATGTTCGTCGCACCCTGTGCCGGGTCATGCCCGTTCTTGAGGACTGTCGAGTCGTCCTTGCTGATGTATTTCAAGGTGCAGCCGCCCAAGAGCTTGGCGGCAATCGCCTGGTTCACGGCGAGCTCGGCAGCCAGCTGCGGGAATGGGCCGTCAGTCGCATCGCCGCCGGTTAACGGCAGGTCCGTCGCCACCGTGATCGTGCCCTTACAGCCGGCGATACCGGCTGCGGTGCTGTTGCTCGTCGTCGGGGTGGACGTCGTGCCGCAAGCAGCTAAGACGCCAAGCGCGGCTATCGCGCCAATCGACAAAACCCCTCTGGTGGGCTTGACCATGTGCTGGGTTCTCCTCTCTCTGCGAGGCAATTGCTGGTGAGGGGACCTGTGTACACTCGGGCACGACGGGTTGTCAATCGCCCATTGGAACTACGTCGCGAGAATCGATGGGTAATCCAAGGACCCCGTCAACCTCGCTAGGATCATTGGTCATGGTCTTCGCTGCCGTTGCGAGTGGGCTGAGTGCAGCGTTTGCCGTGGTCGTCTTGTTGAGATTCCTGCGCAGCAGGCGCCCGGCTTTCGCGGCCTGGACCCTCGGTCTTCTCATCTTTGCGGGCGCGGCGGCGTTCCAGGCGGCCGGGGAGACGGGTGGCTGGTCGCCGGCGGTGTTCCGGGGCTTCTATCTGCTCGGCGGGGTGCTCGGAGTCATCTATCTCGCGCTCGGCACGATCTTCCTGCTGGCTCCTCGCCGGGTGGCGTGGGCCTGCGCGGTGGTGCTCGGGGTGATCACGATCGTCCTCGCGGTCGACGCCGCGGTGATCCCGGTCGACGCCGCCAAGCTCACCACCGCCAAGGGAGTGCTCGGGGATGCCATCCAGCAGGGGTCGCTCCTCTTCATCGGCGTGGTGTTCCTCAACATCATCGGAACCCTGGTGCTCGTCGGTGGATCGGCGTGGTCTGCATATCGGTTCATACGCGACCACGCCGGCATCGACCGCGTGATCTGCAACGTGCTCCTCACCGGCGGCGCGCTGATCATCGCCGTGGGCTTCTCGGCGGCCAAGACCGTGGGCATCGCCAATCTCGACGTCCTCGGCGCCTACGAGGCGGCCGGGATCGCAATCATGTTCGGCGGCTTTCTCGCGCTCGGGAAGGTCGGGGTCCGGCGTGCGGCTGCTTCCCCATCGGGGCCTGCAACTGCAACTTCCGGGTCGTGAGCGGTCTGCTCGCGGCCGCGGATGCGGCGACGTGGCGTGATCGCGACGCCGAGCTGATCTCCCCGGCATACCACCGCTACTCGAACCTCGTCGTGGAGAGCGCCAAGGGCGCGCATCTGCACACGGTGGACGGCCGCGACGTCCTGGACTTCGGCTGCGGCATCGGGGTGACCAATCTCGGACACGGCCATCCGGCCGTGGTCGCCGCGGTGCACGAGCAGGTCGATCGCCTCTGGCATACGTCGGTCACCACGTTCCACCCTCAGATGATCGAGGCGGCGGCAGCGCTCGTCTCGATCACGCCGCCCGCGCTCGACCAGGTGTTTCTCACCAACTCCGGCGCCGAGGCGGTGGAAGGAGCGATGAAGCTCGCCCGGCGGGCGACCGGCCGGCCCGACATCATCGCGTTCATTGGGGGATTCCACGGCCGGACCTACGGAGCCCTTTCCCTGACGGCGAGCAAAGCCGGATATCGGCGCGGCATGGGCCCGCTGCTCCCGGGGGTCCACCACGTCCGCTACCCGTACTGCTTCAGGTACTGCTCGCATGCCGATGACGAGGTCTGCGACGTCGTCGAGCGCGACCTCGAGCTGCTCTTCGCCACCACGACGGCGCCCGAAACCGTCGCCGCGATCATTGTCGAGCCGGTGCAGGGCGAGGGCGGCTATGTCGTTCCGCCGCCCACGTTGATGCCCACGCTGCGCCGGATCTGCGACGAGCACGGCATTCTCCTGGTCGCCGACGAGGTGCAGACCGGCTTCGCCCGCACGGGGAGAATGTTCGCGGTCGACCATACGCGTGTCGTGCCGGACATCATGTGCCTTGCCAAAGCGCTCGGCAACGGCATGCCGATCGCCGCGATGGTCGCCGGTCACCGTGTGATGAGCGCGTTTCACGAGGGCGAACACGGCACCACATACGGCGGCAATGCGGTTGCGTGCGCGGCGGCGATCGCGGTCATCGAGACACTCACGAGCGAGCGCATCCCGGAGCGCGCCGACCGGCTCGGCCGCCGGGTCATGGAGCGCGCCCGTGGATGGCAGGCGGAGATTCCCGCGCTCGCCGACGTGCGCGGCCTTGGTCTGATGATCGGGCTGGAGTTCATGCAGGGCGGCGCTCCGGCAGCCAAGCTGGTGGACCGGGTCGCCGCCAACGCGCTCACGCGCGGACTGCTGCTGCTCTCCTGTGGTATCGATGGGAACGTGATCAGGTTGATCCCGCCGCTCACGATTCCCGAGGCTGAGCTGGACGCAGGCCTCGACATCCTCGAGGCCGCATTGCGCGACGAGGCGGCGGCCTCATGACCACGGTGGACACGTCGCTCGAAGTCGGGAATCTGATCAGCGGCGCGTTCCGGCCCTCCGGATCCGGGCGCACGTTCGAATCACGCAACCCCGCGGACAGCGGCGAGGTCGTCGGCGTGTTCCCCCGCAGCGACGCGGCGGATGTGGACGCCGCGGTCGCCGCCGCCCGAGATGCATTCGACGCCTGGCGGCGGACACCGTGGCCGTCTCGCGCCGCCATCATCCTGCGCGCATCCGAGCTGCTCGAGGAACGCAAGGAAGCGCTCGCTCAGCTCATGACCCAGGAGATGGGCAAGGTACTCACCGAAGCGCGCGGTGACGTGCAGGAAGCCATCGACATGGGCAAGTTCATCGCCGGTCAAGGCCGCCGCGCGTTCGGTGAAACGGTGCCGAGCGAGCTGCGCGACAAGTGGGCGATGACCATGCGCCAGCCGTTCGGTGTTGTCGGCTGCATCACGCCGTGGAATTTTCCGATTGCCATACCGTCGTGGAAGATCTTCCCGGCGATCATGGCGGGCAATGCGGTGGTTCTGAAGCCGGCCGAGGACACGCCGCTGTGCGCGTTGCGCTTCGTCGAGGCGCTGGAGGATGCGGGGCTTCCGGCCGGTGTCGTCAATGTCGTCTTCGGCTTCGGCGAGGAGGCCGGGGCGGCGCTCGTCGCGCATCCCGATGTCGCTGCGATCTACTTCACTGGAAGCGTCGACACCGGGCGCATCGTCTCCGAGACCTGCGGCCGGATGCTCAAGAAATGCTCGCTCGAGCTCGGTGGCAAGAACGCCATCGTGGTGCTCGACGATGCCGATATCGAGCTCGCGGTTGACGGCGCGCTCTGGGGCGCCTTCGGAACCGCGGGCCAGCGGTGCACCGCGTCATCGCGCCTGATCATCGAGCAGGGCGCTCTCGACCGCTTCACGTCGCGATTGGTCGAGCGTGCGTCACACCTCCGCCTCGGAGACGGCCGCGACGAGAAGGTCGACGTCGGTCCGGTGATCAACGAGACCCAGCTCAAGCGCATCCACTCCTACACGGAGATCGGCAGAGCCGAAGGCGCTTTGCTGCTGCTTGGTGGCGAGTTCGCAACCGAGGGAGCGCTCGCCAGAGGGTGGTTCTACCGTCCCACGATCTTCAGCGAGGTCAAGCCGGCGATGCGGATCGCGCAGGAGGAGATCTTCGGCCCGACCACGGCGATCATGCCTGTCTCGTCCGTGGAGGAGGCGATCGCCGCCGCCAACTCCACCCAGTACGGACTCAGCCTGAGCGTGTACACGAACGACCTGCGCACCGCCTTTCATGCGATCAACGAGCTCCATTCGGGGATCGTCTACATCAACGCCCCGACCATCGGCGCGGAGATCCAACTGCCATTCGGGGGCACTCGCAACACGGGTAACGGCCACCGCGAGGCGGGTGGTCACGTGCTCGATGAGTTCAGCGAATGGAAGTCCGTGTACATTGACTACAGCGGACGCCTCCAGCGCGCGCAGATCGATACGGAGTGAGGCCAGTCGTGAACGGGCTCGAAGAACGTTTCACGACATACGAAGGCAAGCGCCTGCGCTACGTGACCGGGGGAGCCGGACCCCCGCTGCTGCTCTGTCACGGCTTCATCGGCTCGGCCGAGAATTTCAACGACTGGTTCGACGTCCTGCTGCAGCGCAGAACGATCATCGCGCCGGATCTGCCCGGCTTCGGACGCTCGGCTCCGATGGACGGCGGCCACTCTGCCCCTGCGCTCGCACGCGCCGCGCTGGCAGCCGCGAGCGACGCCGGCGCAGCAACCTTCGACGTGGCGGGGCTGTGCCTCGGTACCCCGGTCGCGCTGGCGATCGAACGCGCTCGTCCGCAGGCGACCGAGCGCCTGATCCTGCACACGCCACTGGTTGCGCCCTGGCTCATCCGGCGCGCGTTTCACCTCCAGGTGGACATCATGCTGGCGCCGTTCGTGTACCCGGCGATCGTCTGGCTCGCGCACCAGCGCACCATGAGCGACATCTACAAACGGCTGATGGTGGAAGGCAAGAACGTCGACCCGGTCGCCGCCAAGGCCAATTTCGACAACCAGATACTCGCGGACCCGCGCGCCGCTCGCGAATGGCTGCACGACGTCCTGCAGCGCAATGACCTTGCTCAGGTTCGTGGTTCCGGGCATCCGACCCTCATCCTAGTCGCCGAACACGACCGCATCGTCAACGTGCGTCGCCTCCAATCGGCGCTCGCGGGTGCTCCGGACGTTTCCGTTGACGTCATCCGGCAGGCGGGCCACGCGTGGAGCCCGGAGCTGTCACGCCGTCAGCGCACGCTCATCGCGGCATTCCTCGACGACCAGCCACTGCCGCGCGCCGACGAGGCCGCGGTGGTTGCAGCATAGGCGCTCGGGGGTGGCACCGGATCAGGAGAACGGCGTCGGCGTGGAGGCGGATCGCGCGATCATGGCCTTCATCCGAGAGTCGCGGAGGGCACGCGAGCTTCCGCGGGCCGGGCCGTTCGCGCTCCTCTTCACCGAGGGGACACGACTGCGTTTCCTGAACTACGCGATTCCCGACGACGACGCCGACCCGGACGACTCGGAGCTTGACACGCTGGTCGCGGCGTTCCGGACCGCGGACCGCATCCCGCGCGTCGAGTTCCTGCCATCTGTGGCGCCAGCACTGGAGCCACGTTTGACTTCCCACGGGTGGACCATCGAGGATCGTCTGCCACTCATGACCTACACGGAGACGATGGTTCGCGAACTGCCGCCGCCCGACGGCATCCTGGTCGACGCGCCGCCGGATGACGCGACGCTGCTCGAGATGGCTCGCCTGCAGCACGATGTCTTCGACGACCCGGAGCCCGCCGACGCACGCACGGTCGAAAGGTTGCGCCGTTCGCTCTCCCGAGGAGGGCGGGCGCTCGTCGGCCGGGATGTCGAGACGGGCGCAGTGGTGGGAGCAGCACTGTCCGGGGCGCCCGCCGGCGGGGCGACGGAGGTGGTCGGCGTGGCGATTGCGCCCTCCCACCGCAGACGGGGGCTCGCTGCAGCGCTGGTGTCGGCGCTCGTGTCTCTTGGGCTCGACGCGGGACTGACAACGATCTTCCTCGAGGCTGCGCCCGGGGCAGACGGCGCCTACCGCAACGCGGGATTCAGGCGGACGTCGACGAGCGTGCACATATCGTTGGGCGGTGACGCCGACGCCTGACCCGGTCCCCGCCGCGGAGCGCCGATGGCCGCCTCCGGCCCTTCGGGTGCGGCCGTTCCGCTGGTACTGGGCAGCGCAATGGCCGACCCTGCTCGGCACCTGGATGCAGGTGGTCGCCCTCGGGTATCTCGTCTACCAGCGGACCGGGAGCACGACAGCAGTGGCCGCGGTGGCGGCCGCCGATGGGATCCCGTCGGTGATCCTCTCGCTGGCCGGTGGAGTCCTCGCTGACCGCCTGCCCCGGCGACGGATCCTGCTGGTCACCCAGTCGCTGCTCGGGCTCAGCGCCGGGTCGCTGGCGGTCCTGGTCGCGACCAACCACGCGAGCTTCGCGGCAATCCTTGTCGTGGCGATCGTGTTCGGCGCCACCGATGCTGCGGACCTGCCAACCCGCCAGGCACTCGTCGCCGACCTGGTGGAGCGGCACCTGGTGGTCAACGCCGTCGCGCTTGGCGCGGCCGCGATGAGCGCCACGCGTATCGTCGGCCCCTCCGTGGCCGGTCTCCTGATCGGGCTCGCCGGCCCGGCTGTCTGCTTCGGATTCCTCGCCGTGGCATACCTGGCTCCGATCGTCGTGCTGCTGACGGTCATCCCCGACGTCGCGCCCCTGCCAAGGCAGGCAGGCGCGACCGCCTGGCATGACCTGACCGCCGGCCTCCGGGTGGCAGCGGCGGATCCACTCGTCCGTGGCGTGGTGATCGTCGCCTCGGTTCTGGCGTTCTGCGGCGTCTCCTACATGCCGTTCCTGCCCGTCCTGGCCAAAACACAGCTGCACGTGGGACCGGCGGCGCTCGGCATCATGTACAGCGTCGGCGGGATCGGCGGCCTCGTCGGCGGTCTGGCGATCGCCTCGCTGGGACGAGGAGCGGGACGGCTCCAGCTGATGCTCGTCGGCGGCGTCGTGTATGCAGCGAGCCTGTTCACCGTGGCCCATGGAGCGGTGCTCGCGGTCACGCTGCCCGCGCTCGTCGGGATCAGCTTCGCCTTCGTCGCCGTGAGCACGTCGATGACCACCCTCCTCCAGACCGACACCGATCCTGCGTTGCGCGGCAGGCTCCTCGGCATCTACGCAACGATCTTTGCCGGCCTGCAACCGCTGGGAACCGTGGCATACGGTGTGATGGCCCACTCGGTGGGGTTGTTCAACGCCATCGGGGTGGGTGCCCTGCTCGTCGGAGCGGCAACCGTGCTCGTGGTGGTCACGCCGTCGTTCCGGGCCCGCGTCAGCGGGCTCAGCGTGGGCCGAGCCGGGGCGGCCGTAGCCCCCGATACACTGGGCTGAGGATGGTGCATCGACGAGGCGGGGCTGCGGTCGCGGCACTCTGCACAGCGGTGATCGCGGCGTGCGGCTCGAACCAGCCCGCTGCGGTCGCCGCATCCCCGGTGATCGCGCGCGTCGCCTCGGACACCATCACGCTCGCGCAGTTCAACGTCCGGTACCAGAGCGCTTCCACCAGCATCGAACAGGGCGGCGCGGGTAAGAATCCACCTCCTGCTGCGGTCACGCAACTGCGCGCCGCGATTCTGCGCAGCCTGATTCTCGACACGGTGATTCGCGAAGAGGCGACACGGCTCGGCGTCGTGGCGACCCCGGCGGAAGTGTCCGCCGAGGTGGCGACCGACGCGCAACAGGCGGGTGGTCTGAGCGCGCTCAAGACCGAGCTCGCCGGCGCGGGTGGGTCGATCGCTCAGCTCGAGGACGAGATCTCCTCGAACCTCAATGAACAGCGCGTCGAGAACGTCTTCGCGCAGCAGCGCGCCGCACTCGTCGAGACGACGCTCGCGACCGGCGCGAGCTTCATCACGACTGCCAAGACGTATTCGGACGATTCGGGCTCCACGGGGACGGCAGCCAAGGGTGGCGATCTGGGTGTCCTGACGGCGACGCAACTCAAGACGTACGACCCGTCCTTCGCGACAGCCGTTGAGTCGCTTCCGGTCGGCGCGTACACGAAAACCCCCGTCCACGACGCCGGGGGCTACGACATCGTGATGGTGTATTCGAAGTCCGCGGCGGGGTGGGGTGTTCGCCACATCCTGATCTATGCGGGGAACCCGTACAACGTGATGGACCGGCCGGGTTGGTTCGCTGACGCGCTGTTCACCGCGGTCAACCAGCTCTGCGCCGCGAACCAGATCGTGGTGTCGCTGACCAATGCAGGTGGCAATCCGTGCACGCCGAGCCCGAGTCCCACGGCTGCAAGTCCGACCCCAAGGCCGACCGCGACTGCCCCTGCCGCGTGAGGTGCTTCCTCGCGGTGCCGCTCGAGGAGCCAGGCCTCGGGACGGCGCAGCGGCTGCAGGCTGACCTCCGTGAGCGAGTTCCGGAGGTGCGCTGGGCGCGACCCGAAACTCTTCATCTGACCGTGCACTTCTTCGGACAGCTCGATGACCGGCGGGCCGCCACCGCGCTTGCGCTCGTCACGCCGATCGCCCCCAACACATTCACATTCGACGTGGCCCTGGATCGGCTTGGTGCCTTTCCGCAGCGCGGCACACCCCATGTCTTGTGGCTTGGACCAGCGGGCGACGTCCCCGAGCTCACCGCGCTCGCGCTCGAATGTCGCGACGTGCTTGGCGTCGCGGGCTTCGACATCGAAGAGCGGTCATTCCATCCGCACTGCACGCTCGGCAGACCCCGTATGCCGTGGAGCGAGACGGCGCGTGCGGCGTGGACCGCCGCTGTGGCCGAATCTCGGCCGGACGTCCATTTCACCGCGTCACGTCTCGTGCTCTTCGAGTCGCGATCCGCGCCGGAAGGCGCAATCTACGCGGAACGATCGTCGCTGTTGTTGGCTTCGCGCTGACTGCGGTCAGCGGTCGCGCGGGTCCGCGAGCTCGGTCTCGAGCCCGTAGTGCTCGATGGCGGCGGCGACGACATGACGAGGGAGCTTCTCCTGCTGCGCGAGTCCGTCCAGCACGGCGACTGAGATCGATTCTGCGTCGACCTCGAAGTGCCGGCGCAGCGCAGCTCGCGTGTCGCTGCGGCCGTATCCATCGGTGCCGAGCGGGATGAACGGGACAGTGACGAATCGACCGATCTGATCGGGCACCGCCTTCATGTAGTCGGTCACCGCAACGATCGGCCCGCCGTCACCACCCAACTGCTCATCGATGTACGCGACGCGCGGTTCAGCGTCCGGATGGAGCCGGTTCCAGCGCTCGACCTCGAGCGCGTCCTGGCGCAGCAGCTGGAAGCTCGTGGCGCTCCAGACCTCGGCGGCGACGTCGTGCTGTTCGAGCAGCATGGCCTGCGCCTCGAGGGCGGCCTGCACTGCGGTGCCGCTGGCGAGAATGCGCGCTCGGTGGGTGCGCTCGCCCTCCGCGGGCCTGTAGCGGTACAGACCCCGAAGGATGCCGTCGTCGCTGCCGTCCGGCATCGGCGGCATGGGGTAGTTCTCGTTGTACAGCGTGATGTAGTAGAAGATGTCCTCGCCGTCGACGTACATCCGGCGCATGCCGTCGCGAATGACTGTCGCAAGCTCGAACGCGAAGGCGGGATCGTAGATGCGCACGTTCGGGATCGCGCTGAAGAGCAGCGGCGAATGCCCGTCCTCGTGTTGCAGACCCTCGCCGTTCAGCGTGGTGCGTCCGGCGGTGCCGCCGAGCATGAAGCCGCGACCGCGTGAGTCGCCGAACGCCCAGATGAGGTCGCCGACACGCTGATACCCGAACATCGAGTAGTAGATGTAGAACGGAATCACGGCCTGGCCGTGGGTGGCATACGCAGTCCCCGCCGCTGTGAAGCTGCCCATCGAGCCGGCTTCGGTGATGCCCTCCTCGAGGATCTGCCCGTCGACCGCTTCACGATAGGACAGCACCATGCCCGCATCCACGGGTTCGTACGTCTGGCCGAATGGCGCGTAGATCTTCACCTCGCTGAAGAGCGCATCCATGCCGAAGGTGCGCGCCTCATCCGGGATGATCGGCACGACTCGGTTGCCGATGCCCGGATCGCGGAGCAGGTTGCGCAGCAGACCGGCGAACACCATCGTCGTCGACGCCGCGCGTGTGCCACTCCCGGAGAGGAACTCCGCGTAGGGCGCGTCACCGGGCAGCTCGAGCGGCTTGGACCGCACCACCCTGCGCGGGAGCATCCCACCGAGCGCGCGCCGGCGCATGAGCAGGTACTCGACCTCGTCGGAATTCGCACCCGGATGGTAGTAGGGGGGCTTGGCGTCGGCGAGTCGCTTGTCGGTGATGGGCAGCTCGAGCAGATCGCGAAACGCGCGCAGCTCGGCTTCGCCGATCTTCTTGATCTGGTGGGTCGAGTTGCGCGCCTCGAAACCGGTGCCGAGCGTCCATCCCTTGACGGTGTGGGCGAGGATCACCGTCGGCGCTCCGTGCTGTTCGAGTGCCAGCTTGTAGGCCGAATACACCTTGCGATAGTCGTGACCGCCGCGGCGCAGGTGGCGAAGGTCGTCGTCGGACAGATGCTCGACCATCTTGCGCAGACGCGGATCCGGGCCGAAGAAATGCTCGCGGATGTATGCGCCGCTCTCGGTCGCGTACTTCTGGAACTCTCCATCCGGGACTCGATTCATCTGATCCACGAGCACGCCGTGCACGTCGCGTGCGAGCAGCTCGTCCCACTCGCGGGCCCAGATCACCTTGATGACGTTCCAGCCGGCGCCGCGGAAGATTCCCTCCAGCTCCTGGATGACCTTGCCGTTGCCGCGCACCGGCCCATCGAGACGTTGCAGGTTGCAGTTGACGACGAATGTCAGGTTGTCGAGCTGCTCGCGCGCGGCCAGAGACAGCGCGCCGAGCGTCTCCGGCTCGTCGCATTCGCCGTCACCAAGGAAGCACCACACGCGGCTCTCGCTCGTGTCCGCGATGTGCCGGTTGTACAGGTAGCGGTTGAAACGCGCCTGGTAGATGGCGTTGAGCGGCCCGAGGCCCATGGACACCGTCGGAAACTCCCAGAAGTCGGGCATCAGACGCGGATGCGGATACGAGCTGAGCCCGTTGCCTCCCGTCTCCTGACGGAAGTTGTCCATCTGCGCTTCGGTGATCCGGCCCTCGAGGTACGCGTGCGAGTACATGCCCGGCGCCGCGTGCCCCTGGTAGTAGATCTGGTCGCCGGAGGTGCCGTCGTCCTTGCCACGGAAGAAGTGGTTGAACCCGACCTCGTAGAGCGACGCCGCCGACGCGTACGTGGAGAGATGCCCACCGATACCGTCGCTTCGCTTGTTCGCCCTGGTGACCATGGCCGCGGCGTTCCAGCGAACGATGCGGCGGATGCGCCGCTCCATCTCCTCGTCACCGGGAAACCAGGGCTCCTCGTCGGGCGGAATCGTGTTGATGTACGGCGTCGAGACGAGCGATGGCACGGGCACCTGCAGGCGGCGCGCGCGCTCGAGGAGCTTGCCGATCACAAAGCGCGCCCGAACCGTGCCCTCGGAAGCGACCAGCGCATCAAGGGACTCCAGCCACTCGGCGGTCTCCGCGGCGTCCGCGTCGGGAAGCTGGTGAAGGAAGGCGTCGAACGTCATTCGAAGCGAGGATATACACCCGGGAGCCGGAAACCGCCTGCGTTACCGATTGCGGTCTTTGCACCAACCTGTGGTACTGTCTTGGCAAGTGCTCGCGTATCGGCGAGCCATGCCTCTTGGTGAACCCTCTCTCCGCCGGTCATCGGCGGGTCTCAAGAATCCGGCACACGACAGTCCAGCGAGGGGATTCTGGGATAACGGGGATGGCCCGGGTCCCGAGGTACCACGGTGACAACGTTTGAATCCATCGGCGTGCGTCCGCGCACGTCCGCCGCTCTCCGCGAGAACGGTTTCACAGAGGCCAACACCGTCCAGCAGGAGGCGATCCCGCCGCTGCTCGCGCGTCACGACTGCGTGATCGAGGCGCCGACCGGGTCGGGGAAGACGCTCGCATACGTCGTGCCCATGGTCGAGCGGCTCGCCGGGCACCAGGGTCACGGCGCCAGGGCGCTGATCGTGACCCCGACGCGTGAGCTCGCAACCCAGGTGAACGCGGTGATCCGCAAGGTCGACCCTGCGCTGCGCACGGTGATCTGCATCGGCGGGGTCGGCTATGGTCCGCAAACCGGCGGTCTGCGCAATGCCCCGGACGTGATCGTCGGCTGCCCGGGACGGCTTCTCGACCTCGCAAGCAACGGCCTCGCACGCCTCCGGGACATCGAATACCTCGTCCTCGACGAGGCCGACGAGATGCTCGACCAGGGTTTCGCCAAGGATGTCGAGAAGATCATCTCGATGTGCCCCAACTTCAGCAGCAGCGCTCGGCGCCAGACGGTGCTCGCCTCGGCGACGATGCCCGACTGGGTGCAGCGCATGATCACCAAGCACCTGTACGAACCGGCGCGCGTGCGGGTCGTGAACGAACAGGTGCCCGCGCTCGAGCACGGCGTCATGAACGTCGTCAAGTCGCAGAAGATCGACGCGCTGTCCAGGCTGCTGCGCCGGCAGCGGACCACCGAGCTCAACCAGACCATCGTCTTCCACCGCACCAAGCACGGTGCCAAGAAGCTCGTTCGCGATCTACTTCGCATGGGCCACGCTGCCGGTGAGCTCCAGGGCAACCTGTCGCAGAATGCGCGTGACCGCGCACTTGATTCGTTTCGTGCGAATCGCACCGAGGTCCTCGTCGCCACCAACGTCGCGGCCCGTGGGATCGACGTTGTCAACGTTGGCCTGGTGATCAACTTCGAGCTTCCGGAGACTCCTCAGTGGCTCACCCACCGGGTCGGGCGCACCGCGCGCAACGGCAACGAGGGCAAGGCGATCACGTTTCTCAGCGAGGATGACGGCGAACAGTGGCGCAAGCTGCGCCGTCTCGGGGCTCCGGCGCTGCCGGAGATCGACGGGACGCTGCTGCTCACCACCGGCGAATGGAAGCTCGGCGCTCCGCCGCGCGAGACTACGCCAGCGCCTGCTCCAGGTCGGCCACTAAGTCGTCGACGTCCTCAATACCGACGGACAGGCGCAGCAGCCCGTCGCTGACGCCGACCCGCCTCCGGGTCTCCTCGGGTACCGACGCGTGGGTCATCAACGCCGGGCTTTCGGCGAGGGACTCCACGGCGCCGAGTGATTCCGCGAGCGTGAACACGCGAAGTCGCTCGAGAAACGAGCGCGCTGCGTCTCCCGAGGACACCGCGAATGACACCACGCCGCCGAAGTACCCGCCCATCTGGCGCCGGGCGAGGGCGTGGCCGGGGTTGCTCTCGAGTCCGGGGTAGTACACCTGGACCACGGCGTCCTGACCCTCGAGCCAACGAGCGATGGTCAAGGCGCTCTCGCACTGACGTAGCACCCGGAGTTGGAGCGTTTTCAGCCCGCGGAGCAGCAACCAGCAGTCGAATGGGGAGGGAACCGCGCCGACGGCGTTCTGGTGGAAGCGCAATCGCTCCGCAAGGGCATCGTCCGATGTGAGCACCGCTCCGCCGAGGACATCACTGTGGCCGCCGAGAAATTTCGTCGAGCTGTGGATGACCAGGTCGGCGCCGAGCTCGATCGGCCGTTGCAACACCGGGCTCGCGAAAGTGCTGTCGACTGCGACCAGCGCGCCCGCACCGTGAACAAGCTCGCTCACAGCGTCGAGGTCGACGACGCGCAGCAGGGGATTGGTCGGTGACTCGAGCCACACCAGGCGAGTGCGCTCGGTCATCGCCGCGACCACGGCATCCGGGTCGGTGGGATCCACTGCCGTGAAGGTCAGGCCGTAGCGCCGTAAGACCTTGTCGAACAGACGGAACGTGCCGCCGTAGACGTCCTCCGTGAAGACGACATGATCGCCGGGATCCAGCAGCAGCATCACGTTCGCGGTGGCGGCGAGGCCGGAGGAGAAGGCGAGACCGTGCCCGGCATTCTCGAGCGACGCCAGACACTCCTCGAGGTTTGCGCGCGTTGGATTGCCGGAGCGGGAGTACTCGAATCCCCGATGCCGGCCCGGGGATTCCTGCGCGAAGGTCGTCGCGAGGTGAATTGGGACGACCACCGCGCCGGTGGCCGGATCCGGTCCCTGCCCGACGTGCAGGGCGCGCGTGGCCAGACCGTGCGGCTTGTGCTGCACCTGTCAGCTGCGTCCGCGGCGGGCGACGAACTCGAGCAGGTCGCTCCGCGTGATCACCCCAACGGGGACGTCGCCTTCGACGATCATCAGTGCCGGCTCGCCGCCCAACAGCGCCTCGAAGGCTTCCTCGATCGGCGCACCGGCGGCGACGCGGGCGAACGGTGGGTCCATCGCCGTCGACACCGACGTGGTGACCATGGTGGGGTCGCGGTAGATTCGGTCCAGCAGGGTTCGTTCCTGGATGCTGCCAACCACGCCACCACCCGAGGTGCTCCCGTTCTCTGTGACGAGCAGCTGCGAGATCCCGTACTGCTGCATGAGGTCGATCGCTTCTCCAACCGATTTGCCCGCACCGACGCTGACGAGCTCCGGCACCCCGTCACTGTGTGAGTCGATGACCTCGCGTACGCGCGCAGGCACGAGCCGCTGCAGGTAGCCGTTCTGGCGCATCCACTCGTCGCTGAAGAACTTGCTCAGGTAGTTGCGCCCGGTATCCGGGAGGAGGACCACGATGACGTCGTCCGGCTTGGAGTCGACGGCGACCTGGATCGCCGCGTGCAGTGCGAGGCCGGCCGACCCGCCGACGAGGATCCCCTCCTGGCGTGCGAGCTTACGGGCGGCCACGAAGCTCTCGCGGTCGGTGACCTGGATGAACTCGTCGACAACGTCTCGATCAAAGGTCCCGGGCCAGAAGTCCTCGCCGACGCCTTCGACCTTGTACGGGGCGATCTCGCCGCTGTAGATCGAGCCCTCCGGGTCGGCGCCGATCACCCGGACGGCCGGGTTCTGCTCCTTGAGGTATTTGCCGGCGCCGCTGATGGTGCCGCCCGTCCCGACACCGGCGACGAACGCCGTGATGCGGCCGTCGGTCTGACGCCAGATCTCGGGGCCCGTGGTGCGGTAATGCGCTTCGGGGTTGCGCGTGTTGAAGTACTGGTTGGGTTGATAGGCGCCCGGCACCTCACGGGTCAGCCGGTCCGCGACCGAGTAGTACGACTGCGGCGAGTCGCGCTCGACGTTGGTGGGGCAGATCACCACCTCGGCGCCGTACGCGCGCAGCAGGCTGATCTTCTCCGCCGACATCTTGTCGGGCATGACGAAGATCATCTTGTAGCCCTTGATCGCCGCGGCCATCGCAAGCCCGTGTCCGGTATTGCCGGAGGTGGGCTCGACGACGGTGCCTCCCGGGCGCAGCAGTCCACGGCGCTCCGCGTCCTCGAGCATCGAGAGCCCGATGCGGTCCTTGACGCTGCCGCCAGGGTTGAGCTGTTCGAGCTTGGCCAGGATCAGAGGCCGGAGCCCCTCGGTGACCTTGCTCAGCCGGACCAACGGGGTGTTGCCGACCAGGTCGAGGATGCTCTCGACGTACTCCACTGCCCGGCCATTCTAGTGCCAGGCGGCGGTGGTCCCCGTGACCTAATTCCACTCCACCGCGCTTTTGTCGCGGCATACTGAGAACGAATGGAGCAGGCTGGAAGCCACGACCTTGTCGGGGCGCGCGCAGACATTCCCGGCTACACACTGGATCGCGGGATCAGCGTCGACCGGGCCGGTGCGCTTCTCGACGGCCACGACAGCGCGACCGGATCGCGCGTGCTCATCCGGCTGCTCAGCCCTGCGCTGTCCACCGATGCCGCCTTCCGACGTCAGATCCGCCACGACATGGCGATCCTCGGCGCGTTGCGGCACCAGCACCTCCTCTCGGTCATGGCGTTCGACGACAAACATGCCGCGATCGTCTACGAGTGGGTGGACGGAATCACGCTGCGTCACCTGATCGATGTCTCCGGGCGCCTGACGGCGGGCGCGGCGCTGGCCGTCTTCGATGATTCGCTGGCCGCCCTCGAGGCGCTCCACGGCGCCGGGATCATCCATTGCGACGTGACGCCGGGCGCGGTCCTGCTCGACACCGACGGCACCGCGATCCTTCGTGACGCGGGTGTTCCGGCGCCGCCGCTTCGCCGCGGCTGGCGCGCCGGAACGCCCCAGTACATGGCGCCCGAGCTATGGGCCGGAAGACCGCACACGGTGGCAACCGATATCTATGCGGCGACGGGCGTGCTGGTCGATGCGCTCACCGCGCGTCCCCCGTACCTCGGCACTGATCTCACCGGGCTCGGTGTCCAGCACACCCAGGGAGCGCTGCCCAGTGAGGCGGTCCCGATGGTCGCGAGGGAGCTGGTGATTCGCGGCCTCGCGAAGGATCCCCGCGACCGGCCGGCGAGCGCCGCGCTGTTCCGTCGTGACGTCGAGGTCGCTGGAGCGACGTTCCTTGGACCCGGCTGGCGGGAGCAGGGACGTTCGTGGCTGGCGATTGTCGTCGCCGACCGTCTTGCCGACCCTGCCCCCAAATCTCCGCCGGTCGAATTCATCGACGATGACGACGACACGCTGGTGCCAGGGCTCGCGATGGGCACCGCGGCGGACGCTTCGCGTGCCGCCGGTGTCGGCTGGAAGGTGTGGTCGGTCGCGGCTGCAGCGGTGATCGCGCTGATCGTGATGGTGATCTTTGCAGCACAGGCGCTCGGGGGTCCCGGAGTTCAGGTCTCGCCGACCCCGCCACCGGGGCCGATCTTCACGGGACCGTCGAGCGCGCCGACCGACGCCGCCGTGCCGACCAGCATCGACACCGCGGGCGCGCCCTCGGCAACGCCGACGGCGCCTCCGTCGGCCACGCCGACAGCGACGCTCGCGCCGAGCACGGTGCCGATCACCATCATCGCGCCCACGCCAACGCCCACCACGACGGCAACTCCGAGCCCGACGCCGTCATCCAAGCCGACGCCGAAGTGAACGCGGCACCGTCAGGGCGCCGGGATGACGTTGTAGACGTCCCTCGCGTAGTCGAGCATCATCCTCGCGGCTGAGAAACGCGGGCCATTGGTGCGCAGCGATGCACGCATCCGCTGCACCCAGCCGCGGGGAATGCCGTGCTCATCGCGCTGATAGAAGAGTGGCACGACCTCGTGCTCGATGATGTCGAAGAGGGTTGCCGCGTCGCGTGAGTCCTGCATGCCGTGGTCGAAGAGGATGTCGCCGGGGATGGCCCATCCGTTGGTCCCGTTGTAGGCCTCCGCCCACCATCCGTCGAGCACCGAGAGGTTGAGCCCTCCGTTCAGCGCCGATTTCATCCCGCTGGTGCCGCTCGCCTCGAGCGGTGGCCGTGGGACGTTGATCCACACGTCACAGCCGGCCACCATGTGCTCGGCCGTCGCGAGGCTGTAGTTGTCGAGGAACGAGACCCGGCTCATCGCCGCGGGCTCGCGCTCGAAGGTGAAGAGTCCCTGCGCTGCGTGCTTGGCCTCCTCGTCCTGCGGGTGCGCCTTGCCGGCGAAGACCATCTGCGCGGGGCGATCCTTGTTGTCGAGCACGCTGGCGGCACGCGCCGGGTCGAGCGTCAGCAGCTGGATGCGCTTGTACCCCGCGAGACGGCGTGCGAATCCGAAGGTGAGCGCGTGCTCGTCGAAACCGTTCTCGGCGGCCTCGACATACCAGCGCGGCTCGTCGCGGGCGAGCCGGTTCGCAACACTGCGCTCGCGCACGTACTGCGCGAACTCGGCGCGCAACGCGTTGCGCAGCGCCCACAGCTCGGCGTCGGGTATGTCGTCCACCCCCCGCCACGTGTCCGGATCGGCGGCGCGCGCGTCCCAACCCGCACCGAGGTAGCGATCGAGCAGCTCTCGCATCCGCGGCACCATCCAGGTCGGCACGTGCACGCCGTTGGTGACGTGTCCGATCGGCACCGTGTCGGCGGGTCGCTCGGGGAACAGCGACTGCCACATCTGCCGGGCGACCTCGCCGTGACGGCGGCTGACCCCGTTGCGCGAGCGGCTCATCTTGATGCCGAGCGGCGTCATCACGAACTGCTCGTGGGGGTTGTCCGGCCGGGTGCGGCCGAGATGGAGGAAGCCCTCGAGGTCGAGCCCGGCCTGCTCGGGATAGTCGCCGAGCACCTCGACAATCTCGCTGACGTCGTAGCCCTCATTGCCGGCGCTCACGGGAGTGTAAGTCGTGAAGACGGTTCGCTCGCGCGCGGCGGTGAAGGCCTCGTGGCGAGAGCGTCCGAGCGACATCTCCCGGCGTGCCATCTCCAGCGGCGCGAGCGCGGCGTGGCCCTCGTTGAGGTGCACGACGGAGGGATCCAGCCCCATTGCGTCGAGCGCCCGCATCGAGCCGATACCGAGGAGCGCGTACTGGGCGAGCCGCGTCGGCCGGTCGGCCACGTAGAGGCGGCTGGTGATCCACTGGTCGATGGCCGAGTTCTCCGGGCGCTGCGCGTCGAGCAGATAGAGGGGCGTGCGACCGACGTCGAGCCGCCACACCTGAACAACCACGTCACGACCGCGGAGCGGGACCGTGACGGTCAGCGGGATTCCGCCTTTATGGACAAGAGCGGCGGGAACTCGCTCCGGATCGACCTGGAGCCAGTATTCGAGCTGATATCCGGATCGGTCCATGCGTTGCTGGAAATACCCCTGCCGGTAGAGGAGTCCGACACCGACCATCGGGAGCGCCATGTCGGACGCCTGCTTGAGGATGTCGCCTGCCAGCACGCCCAGGCCGCCCGCGTAGATGGGCAGGGATCGGTGCACCGCGAACTCGGCGCAGAGAAAGGCCACCGGGTGCAGCGGTGTCGCCCTCCCCTCGATGGGCGGACGGCTCAACTCGTGGTCGAGCGCACCGACAAGGTCGTGGAGTCGATGGAGCATCGTCGCGTCACCCGCGACGCGCTCGAGGGTCGCCGACGAGGTCTCATCGAGGAGGCGGATGGGATTGTGGTTGCTCGTCTCCCAGCGCACGGGGTCGATCATCCGAAAGACGTCGTCGCCGCCATGCCACCACGACCACGCGTAGTTGTAGGCGAGCCGTGCGAGCGGCTCGAGTGGTGACGGCAGCCGCGCTGCGAGGTCCGACGCCGCGTGGTCGATATCCTCGCTGCCGTCCGCAAGCGTGGCGGTGGCGAGCTCGGTCATTGCCTGCCGCCGGATTCTGCCAGAGCCTGCTGCAACGCCGCCACGCCGCCCTTTGAACCGCCGGCGTGCCGGAACACCGCGGTCCCGGCGACGAGCACGTCCGCACCCGCGTCGACACAGGCCTTCGCATTGGTGGCGTCGACACCGCCGTCCACCTCGACTTCGGTATCCAGCCCCTGGCGTTCGACCTCACGCCGCACCTGCTCCACCTTGAGCAAGGTGCGCGGTATCAACGACTGTCCGCCAAATCCAGGGTCGATGGTCATGACGAGCGCAAGGTCACACGCTTCGAGAATGTCGTCGAGCATCTGCGCGGGGGTGCTGGGATTGATCGCTGCGCCGGATCGGCAGTCGAGTGTGCGGATGGTCGACAGCGTGCGGTGCAGGTTGGGACACACCTCATAGTGCACGGTGATCGCATCCGCTCCGGCAGTGGCGAACGTGCTCAGATGCGCGTCGGGATTGACGATCATCAGGTGCAGCTCGAGCGGCAGCGAGGTCGCGCGCCGGAGCACGCGCACCGTCTCGACGCCGAAGGTGAAGTTGGGCACGAAGACGCCATCCATGACATCGACGTGGATGCGCTCGGCCCCGGTGTCCTCGAGGTCGTGCGCGGCGTTCGCGATATGTCCGAAGTCAGCGGCGAGCAGGCTCGGCGCGATCCGGACAGCATCTCGGCAGGGCTTCCAGGTCGATCGCGGCATCCCGCGGATTCTGGCAGACGCGGGTGAGCCGGCTACCGAAATTATCCGAGCCGTCACCCTGCCGCGGCAGCGGCGTCGAGGAACCAGGCGAGCGTGCCATCGATCGGGCGGACCCGTGACGCGGGAGCCTCGCCCCGGGCGGTGGCGACCAGCGCAGGGTGCTTGGACGCGCCCGTCACCATGAACCCGACTGCTGCCGCGGCGTTGATCGCGGGGAAGGTGAGCGTCATCCGGTCATATGGTTCGTAGTCGGCGAGGCCGCGTGTCGCCCAGCGATCGACCACGTTGAGGGCCGGGGTCCCGGGGAACAGTGACGCGGTATGGCCGTTCTCGCCGAGGCCGAGGAGGACCACATCGAGGCGCGGTGCACCGCCGGGTCCGGCCGGTAGCGAGCTTGCAAGCAGATCCGAGTATTCGGCCGCGGCCGCATCGAGATCGGGGCGTTCAGCCGGCATCCGGTGCACTCTGTCGGGGTCGATGGGAACACGGCTCAGCAGCGTGGTCTGCGCGAGATGGAAGTTGCTGCGGGGATCATCCGGTGGGCAGGCGCGCTCATCGGCGAAGTAGACGTTCCACCAGGTCCAGTCGATCCGTCCCCGCCAATCGCCCCCCACGAGGAGTTCGTTGAGGAGACGCGGCGTGCTGCCCCCTGAGAGGGCTATCGAGAAGCTGCCGTGGTCGGCGTGGGCGCGACGGCACTCGGCGGCGAGCCAGGTCGCAACCGCGTCGGCGACCTCCGGCGCCGTCTCACTGACGACGCGCTCGCCGGCCAGATCGTCGAGCGCACCCGCCATGGCCACGTCAGGGGACGTGCCAGGCCCGTCCGTCGCGCGCCATGAACGCGTGCAACTCCTCGGGACCCCATGTGCCCGACGGGTAATTCGGGGAATGGACGGCGTCGGGAGGATGCGCGCGCCAGCCGTCGAGAATGGCGGTGCAGAAGCGCCACGCCTCCTCGACCTCGTCCTCGCGCGCGAAGAGAGTCGGGTCACCGCGCATGCAGTCGAGCAGCAGGCGCTCGTACGCATCGGGAGATTGCTCGCGGAAGGCCGTGCCGTAGATGAAGTCCATGTTCACGGACTCGATCCGGAGCGCCTGGCCGGGGATCTTCGCGCCGAAACGCAACGTGATCCCCTCGTCCGGCTGAATGCGCAGGATGAGCAGGTTCGGCTCGATGCCGTCCGTGGGCACCGCGCCCGATGCCAGCGGGACGCTGCCGGCGAACGGCGAATGGGGCACGCGACGGAACTGGATGACAATCTCCGTGGCTCGCTTCGCCAGGCGTTTGCCGGTGCGCAGGTAGAAGGGCGTTCCCGCCCAGCGCCAGTTGTCGATATCCACCTTGAGCGCGACAAAGGTCTCGCGAAGTGAGGTGGGCGAGACGCCTTTCTCCTCACGGTACCCGGTCACCGGCTCGCCGTTGATGAGTCCTGCTGAATACTGTCCGCGCACCGAGTGAGACAGCGCGTCGTCGGGATGGATCGGCCGCACGGCTCGGAGCAGCTTGACCTTCTCGTCACGAACCATCTCAGCCTGAAAGTTCGACGGCGCCTCCATGCCGACGATTGCCACCAGCTGCATGATGTGGTTCTGGACGATGTCGCGCAACGCACCGGCGCTCTCGTAGTACGCGCCTCGACCCTCCACGCCGATCTGCTCCGCCACGGTGATCTGGACGTGGTCGATGTACTGCCGGTTCCACAACGGCTCGAAGATCCCGTTGGCGAATCGGAAGACGAGCAGGTTCTGAACGGTCTCCTTGCCCAGGTAATGGTCGATGCGATAGATCTGCTCTTCGGTGAAGGCGGTATGGAGGCGCGCATTGAGCTCGCGCGCGCTGGCAAGGTCGCGCCCGAACGGCTTCTCGATGATGGTGCGCACGAACGTGCCGGGAACCTGAGTGGTCAGACCGGCGGCGTTGAGCCCATCCGCGAGCGGCGTGACGGCGGTTGGTGGTGTGCTGAAGTAGAGCAGCCGGTTGCCTCGAGTGCCGCGTTCGGCGTCCGCCGCCTCGAGCGCGCGCTTGAGTGCGTCGAAACCATCCGGGGCTTCGAGCTCGTACGTCACGTACCAGAGTCCGGCGGCGAATTTCTCCCACACGTCGTTGCGAAGCTGCACGCGTCCGTACTGCTCCACGCCTTCGCGCATGTCGGCGCGGAACTCATCGTCGCTCAGGTGACTGCGTGCGGCGCCGATGACCGTGAAACCGTCCGGCAGACTTCCTTCCGCCGCCAGCGCATACAGAGCGGGGACGAGCTTGCGTTTGGTGAGGTCGCCGCTGGCGCCGAAGATCACGACGCAGCACGGAACCGGTATCCGCGGTTCCTTGCGTCGCTCGTAGCGCGGGTGCTCCGCGATCAGTGTGATGCCGCGGTCCCCGCAGGCAACTCGGCCTTCACCGGGTGGCCGCCGAATTCGTTGCGGAGCGCGGCGATCACCTTGTTGCCGAAGCCGTCAGTCAGGCGCGACTGGAACCGCATGAACAGCGACATCGCCAGCACCGGAGCGGGCACTGAGAGCTGCATCGCCTCCTCGACGGTCCAGCGTCCCTCGCCGGAGTCGTCGACCCACCCGCGCAGCTGGCTCAGCTGCGGATCGCGGGCGAACGCACGCTCAGCGAGTTCGAGCAGCCAGGAGCGCACCACGCTCCCCTGGTTCCACAGGTGCGCGATCGCGTGGAGATCGAGTTCGCCGAAGTCCTGCTTCGCCTGCATGATCGCGAACCCCTCGGCATACGCCTGGAGCATCCCGTACTCGATGCCGTTGTGCACCATCTTGATGAAGTGCCCAGACCCGGATGGCCCGACATGCAGGAAGCCGTCTGGGGGCGCGAGGGTTGTGAAGATCGGGCGCCAGTGGTCGATGGTTGCCTTGTCACCGCCGGCCATGAGGCAGTACCCAACCTCCAGGCCCCAGATCCCGCCGCTGGTTCCTGCGTCGATGAAGTTGATGCCGCGTTCGACGCTGCTCGCAGCTCGCGCGATCGAGTCGTGGTAGTTGCTGTTGCCGCCGTCGATGATCGTGTCACCCTTCTCGAGCAGCGATTGCAGCGCAGCCACCGTGTCGTCCGTCACCTTTCCCGACGGGACCATGATCCAGACGCCGCGTGGTTTGTCGAGCGCAGCGATGAGTTCGTCGATGCTACCGGTCGTGGTGGCGCCGAATGCCTCGACGGTCGCGCGTGCCTCCGGGTTGGGATCGTACGCGACGACCGCGTGATCACCGTCGCGACGCAGCCGGTGCACCATGTTGCTGCCCATCCTGCCGAGCCCGACGAAACCGATCTGCATGGTGATGAGTCCTTGTGTGTGGCGGCGCTCAGCGCCCCGCCGTGGTTGCGGCGACCGCATCGGTGAGGCTGGCGAGCCCCGCATCGAGGTCGCCGGCGATGTGGACGCGGACGACACGCCGGCCGTGGGAGCGCAGGGATTGGAGGTCACCGGCGGCCTGCGCTCGCTTGAGTATCGAGAACGTGAACGGTTGTCCTGGAATGGGGACGTCGGTGCCGTCGTCGGCGGTGATCTGGATGTAGACGCCCGTGTTCGGGCCGCCCTTATGGAGCTGCCCGGTGCTGTGAAGGAAGCGCGGGCCGAAGCCGAGTGTGGTCGCGAGCCGGCGTGTGTCGCGTATGGCGACACGCAGATGCTGCAGCGCAGCCGCATTCGAATCGTCAGGCGTGACGTATGCCATCAGCGCCACGTAATCGCCTTGACGGGCGGTGTCGAGATGGGCAGCGAGCGCGCTCGCTGCGCTGGAACCGGAGACGTCGCCGTACACCCGCAGTGCTCCATCGGTCACCGCTGCCGGCTCGTCCGGGAGCGACCCGGTCTGCTGATATTGCTGCAGCACCGCTTTGGTGTTGTCCTTCGACTCCTGCACGTTCGGTTCGTCAAATGGATCGATGCCGAGGTGCGCGCCCGCGACAGCAGTCGCGAACTCCCAGCGGAAGAATTCGGCGCCGAGGTCGTACTCGTCGGCGAGGTCGAAGACGATGACCGGATGTCCTGCCTCTCGCAGCGCATCGATGGAGTGATCGAATCCAGCGTTATCACCGAGCCGAAGTGCGACAAAGAGCCGGTCGCCGGCGTAGACCGCCGGGCTCCCGATGGGCTCGTCGCCGATCGGGATGACGCCCTTGCCCTCCTTGCCGGTGCTCTCGGCGATGAGCTGCTCTGCCCAGAGCGAGAAGGCCTCGATCTCCTTTGGCGCCAGGATGGTCACCTTGTCGCGGCCCTCGTCGTGGAGCACGCCCATCACGGTTCCGAGGCTGAGCCCGCAATTGAGGTCGCCGGGGACGCCGGCCGTGCAATTCCGCCGCATCTGCGCGGCACGCTCGAGCAGCAGGTCGCAATCGATGCCGATGATCGCGGCGGGCACGAGACCGAACATGCTCAACGCGGAATAACGGCCGCCGATGTCGGGGGGATTCTTGAACAGGTGCAGGAATCCCCGGTCGCGCGCGATGGTCGCGAGCGGCGTGCCCGGGTCGGTGACCGCGATGAAGTGTGCGCCGGGATTGTCGCTGACGCCGGACGTCAGCTCCCAGAAGTGCGCCAGGTGTGAAAGCGTCTCCAGCGTCGTACCCGATTTGCTGGACACGATGTACCCCGTTGCCCTGGGATCGATGGCGCCGGTGAGCCGGGCGATTGCGAGTGGATCGGTCGTGTCCAGCACGTGGAGCACCGGTTGTCCCTCCGCACTGCCGAACGAGGTGCCCAGCACCTCCGGACAGAGGCTGGAACCGCCCATCCCGAGCAGGACGCAGTCGCGCCATCCCGCTTCGCGCACCTCGGCGGCGAGCGACCGCAGTGCGGGCAACCGCTCCTGCATCGCGCCGATCACATCGAGCCAGCCCAGCCGGTTGTTGATCACCGCCGCATGGGCGGCGTCTCCCGGCTTCCAGAGATTTGGGTCGCGGCGCCAGATGCGGGTGGCGATCTCGCTGGCCTGGGGCGTGTTGAGCGGAATGTCGGTCGCGCCGGTATCGATGCGTTGGCGACGTGCGTACCCCGAGCCCATGGCGTCGATCTTCTCCGCGATGCCGCGGATCAGCTCGCTGTAGGAGTCGGCGAATTGCTTGACACCGTCATCGAGCAGCTGCTGCGTCACCGCGTCCATGTCGATGCCGACCTCGGCAAGCTGTTCCATCACCCGGTGAGCGCCCGCAAGGTCGGACTTCACGGTGTCGCCGGCCACGACGCCGTGATCGAGGAACGCCTCGATGGTCGCGGGCGGCATCGTATCCACGGTGTCCGGACCGATCAGCGTCTCGGCGTAGACAACGTCGCGGTAGTTGGGGTTCTTGGCACTGGTGCTCGCCCACAACGGGCGCTGCACATGCGCACCCGCGGCACGCAGCCGCTGAAAGCGCTCCTCACCGAAGCGCTTCTCGAAAAGCTCGTACGCGAGCCGCGCGTTGGCGATCGCCGCCTTGCCGAGCAACCCCTCGATGAGCGCATTGCCGGGATCCGCGGCGAGCTTTTCCTGGAGCAGCCTGTCCACCAGCGTGTCGACGCGGCTCACGAAGAACGACGCCACCGAATGAACGTCGAGCGACTGACCTGCGCTGTGGCGTGCCTCGAGCGCAGCGATGTACTGCTCGATCACGCGGTCATGCATGGCGATCGCGAAGATGAGCGTGACGTTGACGTTGCGCCCATCGGCGATGGTGCGATTGATCGCCGGCATTCCCTCGAGCGTGGCAGGGATCTTGATCATCAGGTTGGGGCGGTCAACCCGCTCCCAGAGGGTCCGTGCCGTTGCGATGGTTGCGTCGGTGTCGTGCGCAAGGCTCGGGGGCACCTCCAGGCTGACGAATCCGTCCGCGCCTGACGTGCGTTCGTGGACCGGTCGGAGCGTGTCCGCGGCGTGCTGGATGTCGGCGATCGCGAGCTCGGTGAACACGTCCTGGGGGTCGTCGATCCCGGACGAGATCAACTCGCGGATCTGATCGTCATAGAGCGACCCTTCCGCGATCGCCTTCTGGAAGATGGTGGGATTGCTGGTCAGCCCGGTAACGTTCTCTTCGGCGATGCGGTGCTCCAGCTGACCGGTGGTGACCAGCTCGCGGCTGATGAAGTCGAGCCAGACCGACTGGCCGCGTTCGGCGAGCTGCTGGAGTGGGTTCGTCATTCAGCCGGCCTCCGTGGGAGCACCGACGAGCGCGTTCACCGCCGCGACGATCGCGTCGGCATCGATCCCTGCGGCGGCCATCAGTTCGTTGGGGCTGGCGGAGCCGGGAAGGCTGCGTACCGCCAGATGGGTGATGCGGGGCGGGGACTCCTCAAGCGCGAGCGCCTCCATCACCGCCGCACCGAGCCCCCCTTGCGGGTAGTGGTCCTCGACCACGACCAGGCGCCCGCCGGTCGCGTCGCTGGCCTGTCGCAACGTCGCGGTGTCGATCGGCTTCACCGAGTACAGGTCGATGACGCGGCAGTGGGTGCCGGTGCTGGCCAGGCGGTCGGCTGCCGCGAGGCATGCGTGCAGCGTCACGCCGCCACCGACGAGCGTCACCACGTCGTCGCCAGACTGGCGGAGGACCTTGGCGCCGCCGATCGGAAATTCCTCATCGTTGTCGTAGATCACCGGGTATGCCCCACGCGTCGTGCGGAGGTAGCTGATGCCGTGGAGATCGGCCATTTGAGCGACGAGCTTTGCCGTCGACACGGCGTCGCTGGGATAGAGGACTGTCGAGGTGTGCACCGCACGCAGCGACGCGATGTCCTCGAGCGCCATCTGCGATGGACCATCGGCGCCGATCTCGCAGCCGGCGTGCGAGCCGGAGAGACGGATGCTCACCTCCGAAACGCCTGCCATGCGTATGAAGTCGTACGCGCGCGAGAGGAACGCTGCGAAGGTGGATGCGAACGGAACGTACCCGCGCACCGAAAGACCCACCGCGCTCGCGACCATCTGCTGCTCGGCGATGTACATCTCGAAGAAGCGGTCCGGATACGCGTCCCGGAACTCCTCGGAATGCGTCGAGTTGCTCACCTCGCCGTCGAGAGCCACGATGTCGTGGCGGGCACCGAGCGCGCGCAGGGTGTCGCCATACGCCTTGCGGGTTGCGACCTTGTCGCCCAGCTCGTACGTTGGCAGCAGCACGGGCCTGTCGACAGCAGTCGACGACGCGGACTCGAGTGGCTCCGGTGGCTGGACGTCGATGAGCAGATTTCGCTCGCCGCCCAGTTCGGCGATCGCCCGCTCGGCCAGATCGGGGGGCAGCGCCTTGCCGTGCCAGCCGTCCTTGTTCTCGATTTCCTTGAAGCCCTTGCCCTTGATCGTCCGGGCGATCACCACAGTCGGGCGGTCCCCGCCCGAGCGCGCGGATGCCAGGGCTTCATCGATTTCCGCGAGGTCATGGCCGTCGATCACGATGGGTCGGCAACCGAACGCTTCAGCGCGACGGCGGTAGACGTCGAGGTTCCACTCGTACTCGGTCGGTCCGCGCTGGCCGAGCCGGTTCACGTCGAAGATCGCCGTGAGGTTGGAGAGGCCGTAGTAGGCGGCTTTGTCGAGCGCCTCCCAGATGGATCCTTCAGCGAGCTCGCTGTCGCCGCAGAGCACCCACACATGGAAGGGAAGGCGGTCGAGATACTTGCCGGCGAGGGCAACCCCGACGGCCACCGCCAGTCCCTGGCCGAGCGAGCCCGTGGCAACGTCCACCCAGGGGATGATCGGCGTCGGGTGGCCCTGGAGCCTCGAGCCGAAGGTCCGGTAGGTGAGCAGCTCCTCGTCGGTGATGGCGCCCACCGCCTTGTACATGCCGTAGAGGAGGGGAGAGGCGTGGCCCTTGGAGAAGATGAGGTGGTCGTTGTTGGCCAGTTCCGGGCGCGCAAAGTCGTAGCGGAGATGGCGAGCGGCGAGCACGGCGATGATGTCGGCGGCCGACATGCTCGACGTCGGATGTCCCGATCCCGCCTTGGTGCTCGCCCGGATCCCGTCGACGCGGATCTGCTGCGCGACCTCGCCCACGAAATCCAGCGCCGGACGCGCTCCTGTCTCGGCGTTCTCGATCACTGCCATTGGATCCACCTCCGATGAGCCTCTGAGCTTGAATCATGCCGCGACTGCCCCAAGCCGCGCGGCGCGGTATTGGTTAAGGTCGCATGGGGTACAGTCACGGCTCTGGCGCGCGCCTATAGCTCAGTCCGGATAGAGCGTCTGACTACGGATCAGAAGGTCGGGGGTTCAAATCCTCCTGGGCGCACCAGCCCTCCTCCCGCCAGATCGGGAGCACCGTATAACCCTTCTTGAAGGGCACTTGCAAAATGGTTTAGGGTGCGTTAAACTTGCAGGGGTTAACCGGTAGATAACACCGACATCCGTCGGAAAGCCGGTGCAAGCCTATAAAAGGGTCTAACCGCTGTGGCTGATCTCACCCTCGTCCGGCCGGCGGCATCGGATGCCCTGCACCGCCTGGCCGATGACTTCCTCGCCGACAAGCGCGCCAACGGCAAGGCGGCGAAGACCACCGAGATGTACCAGTGGTCGCTGGATCGCATCTTCCTGCCCTGGTGCGCCGAAGCCGGGATCACCGAGCCGTCCCAGCTCACCGATCGCGCCCTGGTCCGGTTCGTGAGCAGCCTGCGCGAGCACGGTGGTCCGAGCGGAGCACCGCTGAGCGACGCCTCCGTCAACTCCTACTCGCGCTCGGTGCGCGCCTTCCTGCACTGGGCGGAGAAGGAACTCGGCGAGCGCGTCAAGGTGCCGATGAAGAAGCTGCCCCGGCAACTCCTCGAGGTGCTGTCCACCGAGGAGATCCAGCGCATGGAGGACGTCGCCCGGTCGGAGCGCGACGAACTCCTGGTCCGCACGTTGGCCGACACCGGCATCCGCCTCGGCGAGCTCCTCGGCCTGCGCGCAAAGGATCTGGTGGAGACCGACCGAGGCCGCTATCAGCTCCGGGTCGATGGCAAGACCGGCCAGCGCTTGGTCCCATGCACCCCGGCGCTCGCCCGCCGTCTCCGCCGCCACCTCAGCCGCAGGCATGCCGAGAAGGGCGACAGGATGTTTGTGGGCACCCGACGCAGCGCGCGTACCGGCGAGTACGAACCGCTCACCGCGAACGGCGCCGAGCAGGCAATCCGTCATCTTGGCAAGGAGGCCGGCATCGGCCGGCGCGTGTACCCGCATTTGTTCCGGCACTCCTACGCGACTCTGATGCTGCGCCGGGGCATGTCCACGATCCAGTTGCAGTCGATCCTCGGGCATAGCTCGATCACGATGATCGCCCAGGTCTACAGCCACCTCAACACCGACGACGCGTACGACGCCGCGATGAAGGCGCTCCTCGGCGGGGACGAGTAGCGATGAGCCGTACGGGCATGGGCCACCTCGCGCACCAGGTGAGGGTTCCGCTCCCGGGTTGGATGGATGCACCGGGAGATGTCGGGCTGGATGCCGGCATCGCCGAGTTGATACAGAAGCTGTGGAGCCTCGGCATCGAGACCTCGATGAGCTGCGAAGGCGGTCCGGGTGCTGACGGCGTCATCAACGACGCGTACATCTGGTTCGCTGAGCCCGACGATGCGTGGGACTTTGCGCGGGCGCTCACCGAGGCGAATGGTGGACAGCCGACAAAGCTCACCATCAGCGCAGAGAACGACCAGGCGTGCGTGATGTTTGCTTCGTCGCTTATCCCTGCGATTGTGGGCGCCGACCTCGTCCGGCTCGAGCCACCGCAGTGAGCCGGACCACCCGCATCACCGGCCCGGATGGCCGGGTGACCACGATCAAACAGACGTCGTCGTGCGGCTGCCTCACCGTTCTGGCCGCCGTTGTCGTTATCTTTGGTCCGGCGGCATGGTTCGGACCCGTCGGCGCTGTCCTCGCCTACACCTTCCTCGGGCTCCTGGTGGTCGGCGCGCTGGCGTACCAGATCAGCCAGGCCCGTCGTCGCCCAGTGGTGTCCGCTCCCACGCCGCCGCCCGCACCGCCCCCGGCAGCGCCATGAGTCGCCAACGCCGCCGCCGCCGAAGCCCGCATCCGCCTCCGCACGTAGTGCAGCTCCTCCAGGATTCGGACCCGTACCCTATGCGATGGCCGGCGGACGAGACGCGGTGGCCGCGTGGCGGGAAGCCAGCCCTGATCCACGATGACAAGGTCTTCTGCTGCCGCTGCCATAAGCGGTTGGGCATTCTCCGTTGGTCCGGTGGTCCGGTCCCCCAGCGCGTGTGTGACCTGATCCCCGGCTATATCGAGAAGAGGATCAGCATGCCCTCCCTGCAGGCCGTCGTCCGCTTCACCGCGAGGTCTCGTCTGCGGCTGCTCCAAGGGCGGACCATCACCGAGCCAGCGCTAACGGTGGCGTGTCCCTTCACGGCCGAATGCCCATGCGGCCAACCGCTTGACATCAGTCCTGCTAACTCGGGATAATTTGACGCAAGACCGACGGTAGGGCGCCCCCGCTGACAACGCGGGCTGGTTTCGCCAAACGTCCAACGTCTCACCGACCCCACGGGGCGCTGAGTTGGAGGACGCCTGCCCGTGAGAGTCACGATCGATCCGGAAAGCTTGCGGCGTGAGTTGGCGCGAAGAGGCAAGAACCAGGCCGCGTTCGCCACCATCGCCGGTCTGACCGAGCCGACGGTGTCCCACGCGATGACCGGTAAGACCATCTCCGAGGCGACGCTGTCGAAGATGGCTCGGGGCCTGGCCATCACTCCGGTCATCGCCGGCGCCGACGATCTGCTGGCCGCCCGGCTTCGACGTCGAGTGCCTCCTTGCGGTCGCCCTCACCGCCCGGATCTGGCGACAGTTCTGGCCAGCGACGACAACATCCCCGCACAAGAAAGCGGCGCCGAAGGGGCTCAACCCTCGACGCCGCATCGGGAGGGCAGTACCAGTGCCGCATCCCGAAGCTAACGATAGCACCGCTTACGACCCGTGGGCACCGCCAGACGGTGATGTCGCGTGGTTCGGCGAGTCCGCGAAACGCCAGAATTACATCAGGCTCCTGGAGGCGCACAACGAGTCGCTGTACCGCGAGGCGGTTGCGTTCGTTCAGACCTTTCGCGCTGAGATTGACCAGGACGCGCGGGCGGGTCGGGCAGCATGAGCGCGACCATTTCCAAGGCTAGCCCTAGAAAGTCGAGAAGGTCAGGGCGACCACGTGACAACGCGATCCGCGAGGCACTGCGGACGATCGTCGAGAGCGTCAAGCCATGCACCCTCCGGCAGGCGTTCTACCAGGCGACGGTGCGCGGCGTGGTGCCGAAGACGGAGGCCGGATACGACAAGGTGGGTCGCCTGCTGGTCGAGATGCGTCTCGATGGTTCGCTCCCGTGGGAGTGGATCACCGACAACATGCGGTGGATGCGCAAGCCACGCACCTACGGCAGCCTGGAGGATGCGGCGACGTGGTGGGCGGCCGGGTATCGGCGTGACCTTGTGCCAGCGCTCGGACGCGTCGAGGTATGGCTGGAGAAGGACGCGCTCGCCGGAGTGATCTACCCAGTCACCGAGGAGTGGGACGTGCCGCTGATGGTGACCCGTGGCTACTCCAGCCTGTCGTTCCTACACGCCGCCGCGGAGAGTTGGCGGATGGACTGGCGCGACGCGCTCGATCAGCCGGTGACTGTGTACTACCTCGGCGACCACGACCCCAGCGGCCGCGACATCGACCGAAACATCGAGCGCCGGTTGCGAGAGTTCGCGCCCGACACGCGTCTTCGATTCGAGCGCATCGCGGTCACCGAAGAGCAGATCACGGAATGGAACCTACCGGGAAGGCCAACCAAGTTCACGGACTCGCGCTCGCGCTCGTGGGTGGGCGACAGCGTGGAGTTGGATGCCATCCCACCGGACAGACTGCGCGACCTGGTGCGCCAACGCATCGACTCGCATGTCAACCCGTACACGCTCGAGCGCATCCACGCAGCCGAAGCGGTAGAGCGCGAGTCCATTCGCGCCTTCGCCCGCCAGGTGTTGTCGGCATGAGCGGGGAACCGGATGCGGACATCTTCGATACAGCTGAGGCCACCCCGCGCGTCTACACCATCGCGGAGGCGCGGTTGCGCACCGAGGAATCCATCGAGTACCTGCCCCTACTCGGCGTTGACGGGTACATCTCGAAGGGGTGGACGCACCTGCTCGCCGGCTGGTGGCAACTCGGCAAGACGGAGATGATGGCCGCGGTCATCCTGCCCTGGCTGCGGCTCGGGCTGCGCGTCCTCTGGATCACCGAAGAGCCGGACTCGGTATGGGCCGACCGCGCCGATATGTTCGACGAGATCTACGACCCCGTGCGGTGGGAGAACCTCACCCTGGTGGACGCCCTGAGCGCTCCTCCGACCGCGCTGCTCGAACTGACTGCGAGTCGTGAGGCCGACGTCGTGATCGCCGACACGATCTCCGAGGTCTGCGGGATCGCATCCCTGAAGGACGACGACGCGGTGCAGAAGGCGGTCAGCCCGTGGATACGCCGGCTCCGGGACGGACACCGAACGCTGATCTTCATCTGCCAGCATCGGAAGGCACCAGGCGAACACGGAGAGCGCGTCCTCGGGAGCGTGATCCTGGCCGCGAAGATGGACGCCGTCCTCGAGCTCGAAGCGGTCGATGGTTACGAGCGCCGGCGCCGATTGACGACACGCCGTCGCCGCAGGGCAACCCCGGCGCTCGTCTACGAGATGGACGAGGACGACCGCATCGTGGTCATCCCCGACGCGCGCACGCGCAGCCGCAGCGAGGCGGAGGCAGCCGTCCTGACCATCGTCAACGCTAACGACGGCCCCCTCACCACGTCGGAGGTGCGACGTCTGATGACACCCAGGCCGTCGAGCGACACGGTGCTCCAAGTCCTGACGGCCATCGCCAAGTCCGGCGCCATCCTGCGCGATCCCCCAATCGTGGAGAACGTCGAGCGCCGCACCGTCAAGTGGCAGCGCGTAGATTCTGCCGCGGGCGAATCTGCCGCAGCATCTCTACTCTCTATCGATCGAATACGAGCGGCAGAAAGTGTTGCGGCAGATTTCGCCGCGAACACACCATCTGCGCCGCACTCGAACGGCACGGCGCACAAGGACGCGCGGTGCCCAAACTGCGGAGCCTACGGCTGGCTGAAGCCCGTCCCTGGTGGACTGCGCTGCAAGCCATGCGGTGTGCTGTCGCCCACTGAAGCCCTGGTGACGCTGTGACGCGGCGCCGGCCCCTATGGGGCGCGATGCTCAGCGCAGCACCCCATGAACCCTCCGAGCCGATGGAACCCGCCGGGCCAGTGTCTTCGGTTGGTCGCCCAACCAACACGCGCCCGGCATGGCTACTGTCAGGTGTCCGCGAGCTGGGTCTGTGCCGTCTGATCGTCAATCAGACGCTCTGTGCTACGCAGGTGCGCGAAGATGGGCTGATGGTGCATCAAGACGTAAGGCGGTGCTCTACACCGCTTGATCCACAGCGGCCGCAGCCTTTGACTCCAACCCTGCTGGAGGCCGCGTTGTGACCGCTGTCCACGTGCTACCCACGGGCAGCAGTCTCGACACCCGGCAGCAATGGCACTTCACCATCCCTGACGCCCCGGTCGCCTCCGGTCGACCTCGGGTTGCGGTGCGTGGTGGACGTCCGCACGGCTACATGCCGGCGAAGACGGCCCAGGCCGCCTGGCGCATCCGTGAGCACGTGGCTGCCGAGCTCGGTCCGGCATGGACTCCGCTCGGTGGTCCGATCGCTCTCGCTGTGGTGGTCTACGTACCGATGCCCGCGAGCATCCCGAAGCGGGAGCGCGCGACTGCAAGGCCAGAGCGCCGTCCTGACCTCGACAACTACGTCAAGACCGCCATGGACGGGTTGTCACCGCTCTGGCTGGACGACGCGCAGGTAGTCGAACTCCACGCGGAGAAACGCTTTGCTGTCGATCAACCGCCGCGCTGGGAGATCGCGATCGAAGCACTCACACAGCCCTCTTCGGGGGCGTCGGTAAGCGGTGCCGGCGTCCCCTTACCACCACACAAGGAGAACCATGGGAGACCCTGAAGATCAGCTCCGCGCCGGTGAACTGCTCTGGGTATTGACCCGCGCGGGTATCCATCTGCAGGGCGTGCCCTTCTCCGTCGTCATCGAGATCGGCAACCTTCTCGCCGATGGCATCGCCAAAGGACTAGCCACCCAGACGATAGCGGAGCAGATCGCCCCGCTACTGGACGGCGACATCAAGCGCGCGCTGCTGATCGTTCGCACTGAGCGGGCTCGCGCCGTGAGCGGCGCCGAGTGGGAGAACGCGAAGGACGCCGGAGACTACGACAAGGAGTGGATGGACGATGCGACCGCCTGTCCAATCTGCCGAGCCAACGCTGCTCAGGGAGCCATCCCGATCACGCGCCCTTTCCAGGGAGGCGCTCTCTATCCACCCCAGCATCCTAACTGCCGCTGCGCGCTGCAACCCGTCGCCCATCAGGCGACCACGGAGAAAACACTGATGCCCAACGACGTTGTATATGCCGTCATCGGCGAGCTCACGAAGAGTCGCGTTGATGACGACGGAGTGCTCACATTTGAAGCCAGCAAGGCCACCGGCCCGGACCTCGACGGCGACGGACAACGGGTCTCGATGGCATGGGCGATTCCTGCCATGCGGGAATGGTTTGCCACCGGTGGAAACTTGCGTGAGCAGCACGATCCCAAACGCGCGATCGGGAGAGCGCTGAGCCTCGAAGAGCGTCCTGACGGGGTGTACATCTCCGGTCGTGTGGTCGATCCGGTGACGATCGCGAAGGTCAACGAGGGCTTGCTGCCGTATCTCTCGATTGGCGTCAAGGGGCACCAGCTCGATTACACGCAGAAAGCGCTCGCCCCCGGCGGCCTCATTACCGGTGGCCGGATCGTCGAGTGCTCGCTCGTGGACCGCGGCTCGAATCCCACCGCCAAGCTCGTGCTTGCCAAGGCGGAGGGCCCGGACGACCACCTGGCAGTAGGCGGCGAGCTCGTGAAGTTCCACGTCGAGCCCGACCTCTTGAAGATGGATTTTCTCGATGACGACAGTCCGTTGTGCGCGCTCACCAAGGCGATACAAGCCGATCCGGTTTTCGCGGCTGACTATCGCCGCCGCATGCTCGAGCCGACCCCACTCGAGAAAAGTGTGGGCGCGATGGAGCAAGACATCGCCAAGGTCCTGGCGTATGTCGAGCCCCGGGCGCACTTCCGCTCACGCAACGGCAGCAACGGCCATCGAGTCCTCGTCGCACCGCCGCAACCGCAGTCTTCAGAGGTCGCGGTGTCCGCGCACCGCTACTCGTATGACGAACCCGAGAGCCCGCAGACGCGCGAGCTGCGCAAGGCTGTCGACGCTGATCCGCGGCGTGACGCGCGAGTCGCAAACATCAGGCGTCTGTTGGGGATCACCGAGGCTCAGGAGCGCGCCAGGACTCAGGCGCTCGAGAACTCGAATCGCCTCCCTGAAATCCGACATTAGCAAGGCGCTGATGATCGGCTCAACCGTGCCGCAACCCAACCACCGTCAAGACCACAACTAACAGGAGTTTCGGAAATGTCTTTCGCCGGTTCCCTTTTCCAGTTTTTCAGCGGTCGCGCCACGCCGCGTCCGTTCAGCCCTCCACCGGACGTGGAGAATCGCCAGGCAGCGCCATCGCCTGGCATGCGAATCGAGCCAACTAGCGGGAGTTTCCCGTCTGGCACGCCGCGTTTCGCACCGCCAGAGCCGGCGTCGAATGCGCTGCCGCGAAACATGTTCGGCGATCAGATTCCCAACGCTGCTCCGAGTCAGCTGCGGGACGTGAACCCCGATTCCACCAGCGCCCGCGGTGTGCGGGTATATCGCCAAGGAGAAAGGTGATGCCCATTTTCAAGACCCGCAATCCAAGCCAGGACGCGCACGAGGCCCTCTCGCGCAACGCGCCGCCGGTACCGCCAAATCCCTTCGCCGAGCAATCTCGCGGCAACACGCTGGCCCCGGAGATGGTCGACGTACGCCTCGATCAACAGCGCAGGGCAGAGGCACAGGCGCAACAGGCGCAGCCGTCGCGGACGCTGGCGGACGATGCCATCGCGCAGCTCGCGATTCTCCTCGCCGCTGTCGAGGATCAACGCGAGGGCCGGCCGCTGTCTCCCGCTGCGACCCAGGCGCTGGGGGATCTCTCGCGCATCCTCATGGTGGCGCAGGCTCGTGGCGTCGGGCTGAGCTCGTCCTGGCCGACGGGCACCGCGTGAGTAGCGCCGCCAGCGACGTTTGGTTCGGCCGTTCTGTGGGCGTGGATCACCGGGTGATCTTGGATCGACAGGGCTGGCGGTGCCTGTCGTGTGGCGACTCGCTCAGCGATGAGAGCTCGTTGGTGTCGCTGTCGGTGCCTGACGGCCTCGCCATCGTGTGTGCGCCGTGCGGCTCGCGGCTCAATCGTCTTCTGCGCCAGAGCCAGCGGTTCTGATGGAGGTGGGCGCTGTGGGCGTTTTCAAGGCAATGAGGCGTCCCAGCGTCCTCTTCCGTCGGCTGCTTCCTCCGGCGGTTGTCGGGGGCGGCGTGCGGGGTTATTTCCTTTCCCCGCCGCCGCCTTTCCCTCACGAGTACAAACACACCGGGTCGCTCCGTCGCGGGCGTCCTGGGCGTTCCTAGGGGCATGTAATGGCATCTGAAAAGCAACCCGCTCGCCGTTATGGCGTGGTGCTGGCCTCTGCGCCGCAACGGTGCGGCGCGAAGACACGCGCCGAGGACGCGCACCCGTGTAAGAACTACGCGATCGAGGGGTCGACGCGTTGCAAATTCCACGGGTCGGCGAGTCCGCAGGCAAAGCGCAAGGCGCGCGAGCGCATCGCTGAGGAAAGAGCTGCTGCAGTGCTGCGCACGCAACCCGCGGAGCCCGTGACGGATGCGGTGGCAGCGTTGCGCCGCCTGTGTGCCGAGGTGCTACGCAATGCCGACGCCCAGCTTGAGGCCGGCCAGACGACAGGCTCGACTACCGGTGAGTGGATCGACAGGGCATCGCGCTTGCTCGTGGAGCTGGCACGAATCGACGGCGCCTACACAAATCGGAGCGAGGTGCAACTCGAGTTCACCCAAGACCTCGATCTAGATCGGCAGCTCGAGGAGATCTTTGGGAACATGATCGCCAAGCCGAGCACCCTGGCGCGGCTCAATTCGATCTATGACGCGATGGACGCTCAAGCGGATGGCCAGGACGTTGACGAGGCCGTGTTGGCCGGCGATGAGAAGCGGCGCAAGATCCCCGCGTCCCTGCTGAAGAACTCCTTCACCGGCACGAGTCTTGATGACGTGCCCGGGGTTGCGGTCGAGGCGTACGTCATCGAGGAGCGCGTGGATGCGCTGCCGGTCATGGGATTGGGCACGCCTCCCCCGGTGGATCAGATCGTCGAGGTGACGGACGAGCCCGAGCCGAACGTCGTCAGGATTGGCCGGCTCCCGTCGGCCTTCGGCAGCCGGCGCCCGCACACGCCCGCGTCGTAACTGCCCGCGTCGACGGAAACAGAGAAGACGAAGGAGGAGGACCGCCACGTACCGCACCTGTTGACGTGACGGCCCTCCGGAAGAGGGGGTGTGTTGGGTTGCTAGCTGACGTTGAACACGAAACTCGGAGTCGCGCCCTGGCAGACGGACTGATCCGTGCTCGGCAAGTTGTTGAACGTGACCACGAGGTTCGGCGTGTCCCCACCGCTCCCTGGGCTGAACGAGGTATTCCAGGCCACATCCGGCATGGTGTACGTGCCGGCGAGCGCGCCGCTGTTGACACTGCTGTTGCAGTTCGGCGAGTCCGACTGCCAACTCGCCAGGGTGACCTTGTGCAGGGTGACGCTCTCCGAGCTCGACGGGTTGCTGACGCTGAGCGCGAACGTCTGCGTGTCGGTGAAGTTCCACGCTGCGTCCGACCCGCCGCCGGCCTTGGTCACGGATCCGCTGCTCGCCACCGAGACGGTGAGATTTACCGGAGCGGCTGTGGCGACGGCGGTGCCGGACGGTGCCGTGGTCGCGCCGGTCCCGACCGCGACCATGTAGGCGAGGACCCCGGCCGTGCTGCCGAGGACGGCTGCCACTGCGATGAAGGCGCCGAGCCGTTTCTTGGTCACGAGAACGCGGTGATGCATCGATGTTTCCCCTTTACAGATGAGCGATGAGGAGGCCGACCCCGGCCGCCACGATGAGGACGACGAGGAGGATCGACAGCGGGATCCACCAGGGAACGAAGCACCCCTCCGTGGGCGGCGGCGCAGTGGATTCCATGTGTGCCTTCCCCCTTTGTTTGTCGAATTGACGAGACCCCTCTCGGAGCGCCCGAGTTGGTGCCGGTGTCAGCGCATAGGCACTGCCCTCCCGATGCAGGGATGCCTGCCCGCCGTCTCCAGGGGCTGCCAGCAAGCCGCGCAGACCCATCGCGGGGTGAGCAGCGGATAGATCGCCCACGCATGGCTGTCGAAGTTGGTGAGCGTCGTCGCGGCGAGTCGCTCCGCCGCCATGCGCACGCCGTGGGGTTGGATCAGCTGACCCATAGCCCCTCGAGGAAGAGCCCGAAGAACACGAGCACGATCACCAGGAGCGAGACCCACTCCGGGGCGTCCTCGTCAAAGCGCTCGCCGCCGATCCAATTTGCCATCCCGATCTCCTCAAACCCCGACACCTCATTGGTTCGCGGAGTATGCGCCTAAAAGATTGCTTTAAGTACGCCTTAAGGCAAGTACGTTTTCCACACCGCGGCCGAGGTGCCGTACATTCGCCAGGTGGCGACCCTCCGTGAACTGCGCCTAGCGGCAGAGATGACCCAGCGCGAGGTTGCCGAGGCGGTGGGCGTCTCTCAGGTACAGGTGTCCCGATGGGAGGCGGAGGGAGGACCAAAGCCGCAACCCGGCAACCGCCGGCGCCTGGCGCGTCTGTTCAAAGTCGCGAAGATTGACTGGAGTTAAGCTGTCACGGGCTCACGGCGCGCTGCACCGCGTCATCGTCGAGCACCTCGTGGGCGATGATCTGGCGCCACGACCAGCGGGTAAGAACCGGGGAAGCCTCACAGACCCGCTTGAAGCGCTCAGGGTTGCGACGTTTGGCTGCCGCCAGGAAGCGTGCCACCGCCGCCTCGTGGGCACTGTGGGCAGCCTGGGCGGCGGTGATCTCTTGGACCCCGAGCACGTCAGGATTCTAGCTTGATTAAGCGTGGTCGGATCAGTGGGGATACAGTCCACAGCTCCGAAGATCAGACGGTCATCCTGAATTGAGAGCTAGTCGCATGGGCAGGCATGATGACTACGGATCAGAAGGTCGGGGGTTCAAATCCTCCTGGGCGCGCCAGAACCGCCCGGGAGCCTAAGCTGGCTTGATGACAGTTCGGTGCTCGTGATCGTTTCTCACTTCTGGTTCCTCTGGGTGCCCATCCTGTTCATCGGGCTGTGGGTTGCCGCCTTCGTCTACTGGATCGTCGCAATCGTCGAGGTCGCGAAGATTCCCGATGCCCAGTTCCGGGCGACCGGCAGCGAGAAGATCGTGTGGCTGCTCATCGTCATTCTCGGCGGCATCATCGGCGCGCTGGTGTGGCGCTTCGCCAAGCGCGATGACGTCATCCGCTACAGGGGCGCGGTGCCGCCGCCTCCCCCTGGTTGGTACCCCGAGGGCGTCACCGGAGCGCTGCGCTGGTGGGATGGAGTCAGGTGGACTGACGTGCGTCATTTCCCGCCGCCAACCTCCTAGTCGCAGGGCGTAACCAACTGTTCCGCGGGCCGTTTGAACGAGCGCTCCTGCACACACTCCACCGGAGGTTCCGCCAGTGACCCGGGTCCTCAAGCTCGCCGCAGCTGCCACCGGCGCCGCAGTCATCGCAATTGCGGCATTCCTTCTTCACCCGCGTTCTGGAGCGCGCCGCCGAGCGGCGGCCCGCCGTGCCACCGTCGGCGTCGCATCTCTCGTCGGTTCGGCCGTCGACAGGCGCCCCGGACGTTTCGGGGCAACCGGCTGGGATGCGACGCTCGCCAATCGCGTCCGGGTTGCCCTCTCGCTGGGGTTCGGCGACCTCGCGACCGGGCTGGAGATCCGCGCCAGCCGCGGTGTGATCACCCTGCGCGGTGAGGTCGACGAGCTCACCGATATCACGCGGTTCGAAACCGCCGTTCGTGAAGTCGGCGACGTGGCCGACGTTGACAACCTGCTCCGGCTTCGCACCCGCGATGCGAGGCCTCGAGTCCTCTCCGCGTAGCCGGATCACCTCGCAATCAGTGACACTCCCCGTGTGTCGCTGCCGTTCGACCCGCCGCTCGAGCCGATGCTTGCCCGCGCAGCTCCGGAGATTCCCCGAGAGGGGGGATGGCTCTACGAGCCCAAGTGGGATGGGTTCCGCGCGATCGTGTTTCGCGACGGAGCCAATGTCCACATCGCAAGCCGGAACGCACTCGCGCTCGAGCGGTACTTTCCCGAACTGATCGAGCCGCTTCAGGCCGCGCTTCCCGAGCGAGCTATCGTCGATGGCGAGGTGGTGATCGCCACCGACCATGGACTGGACTTCGACGCTCTGCAGCAGCGCATCCACCCCGCGGCTTCACGCGTGCGCATGCTGTCGGAGAAGACGCCGGCATCCGTCGTGCTCTTCGACCTGCTCGCCCGTGACGGCGAGGACCTGCGCGAGCGACCGCTCGAGCAACGCCGCAGCGGGTTGATGCGGGCGATCACGACCAGCCGGACAGTCGGCGTCACACCCCAGACCAACGATCCCGACGAAGCGTCCACCTGGTTCACGCGTTATGAGGGCGCCGGCCTCGACGGCGTCGTCGCCAAGGATCCCGCCGGCACATACCGGCCCGGGGAGCGTCGCTGGGTGAAGGTGAAGCACCTGCGCACCGTGGACTGCGTGGTCGGCGGCTACCGGATCGCCAAGGATGGGCGCGGCATCGGTTCGCTGCTGCTCGGTCTCTACGATGCCGACGGCTCGCTGCACCACGTCGGGCACACGTCATCATTCGACGCCGCCGAACGGCGGGCGATCCTCGAACGGCTCCAGCCGCTGGTCGGCGGCGATAGCTTCGGTCACGGGCGGACTCCGGGAGGCCCCAGCCGCTGGCAGCGCTCAGCCGACAGCGCCTGGACTTCGGTGAGCCCGGAGCTCGTGTGCGAGGTTTCCTTCGACCATCTGCAGAGCGGCCGCTTCCGCCATGCGTCGCGCTTTCTCCGCTGGCGACCGGATAAGGCGCCGCGCTCCTGCGACTTCGATCAGCTGTCGCCGCCCGAGGAGTTCTCGCTGGACGACATCCTCGTCTCTCGAGGTTCATGAGCCGAGGAGTTCGCAATCTGGACAGGGAGGCGGCACTCAGCATAGAGTGCCGGCGCGGTCATGGCCGGTACTGACTACAGCTCGTATCTGCGCATCGACGAGCTGCTCGAGCTGCAGCACCCGCTCACCGAGGGTGCGCACGACGAGCTGCTCTTCGTGGTCATCCATCAGGTCTACGAGCTCTGGTTCAAGCTCATCCTCCACGAGCTGGATTTTGCGACCGCCGAATTGGCGGCCGGACGTCCCGAGGCTGCGATGGCGCCGCTGCACCGCACGACGCGCATCGACGAGCTGCTGATTGCGCAGCTGCGCGTGCTCGAGACGCTGACGCCCGAGGGATTCCTCGCATTCCGCGATCCACTCAAGCCCGCCTCCGGTTTGCAGTCGGGACAGTTCCGGGCGATCGAGGTGCTCGGAGGCCTGGACGGGGCCACGCCTGCCGATACCTCACCGCTGTCGGACCACGACCGCGAGGAGTTGCGCCGGCGAGCTGGTATGCCGAACCTCTTCTCAGCGCTGTGCGCTTCACTCCGGGCTCACGGATTCGACGCGCCCGACGGTGACGGCACGGAGCTTCGCGAGCGGCGCCTGAACGCGCTGGTCGCGCTCTACAGCGACCACGCGACCGCGGAGCGCGCGGTCCTCCACCGGGTGTGCGAGCTGCTGCTCGACCACGATGAGGCGATCTCGCGCTGGCGTTTCCACCACGCTCAGATGGCCGGACGCGAGATCGGGTCTCGACCCGGCACCGGCGGTGGTGGAGTCGCCTATCTCGACACAACCATCGCGCTGCGCTTCTTCCCCGAGCTCTGGGAGGTGCGCAACCGCCTGTGACCGTCGAACTTCCAGACAATCTCGACCGTAACTCGTGTGCCGCTCTGGACGCGCAGGATCCGCTCGCACCGTTCCGGGATCGCTTTCTCGATGACGGTGTCACCATCTACCTGGACGGCAACTCGATGGGGCGGTTGCCCAAGGCGACGATCCCGCGGTTGCGGGAGATGGCCGAGCGCGAATGGGGACGCATCCTGGTCCGGGGCTGGACCGAGTTCGGGGTGGATGGACTCTCCGGTCCGGGTCGGTGATGCAATCGGCCGTCTCGTCGGTGCGTCACCGGGTGAGGTGCTGGTTGCGGACACGACGTCTGTCGGCCTCTTCCGGCTGATGACGTCCGTGCTGCAGGCGCGTCCGAAGCGCCGCGTCATCGTCACCGAACGGAGCAATTTTCCCACCGACCTCTACATCGCACAGGGGGTTGCCGAGCTGCTGCGATGCGAGGTTCGCGCCGTCGAACGCGCGGGGCTCGTCGACGCGCTCGATGGCGACACAGCGCTGCTCCTGCTCACGGAGGTGGACTTCCGGACCGGGGAACGCCATGACATGGGCGCGCTGACCGAGGCCGCACACGCTGCAGGGGCGCTGGTGCTCTGGGACCTCTCGCACTCCGCGGGCGCCGTCGAGATCCAGTTGAATCGCCACAACGTCGACCTCGCGGTGGGCTGCGGCTACAAGTACCTCAACGGCGGACCCGGCTCGCCCGCCTACCTGTACGTCGCCACCGCGTTGCAGGATGAATTGCGCAATCCGATCCAGGGCTGGCTCGGGCATGACAACCCGTTCCTGTTCGACTCCGAGTACCGGCGCGCGCCGGGGATACGTGGCTGGATGAGTGGGTCACCACCGGTGCTGGCGATCGGCGCGCTCGGTGTCGGCGTCGACATCCAGCTCGAGGCCGGCGCGCATGCGGTCGGGGAAAAGGCAGCCGCGCTCACGGAGGTTTTCATCCGCCGTGCGCATGCGCGTCTCGACGCGCTCGGGTTTGAGGTGGCGACGCCGACGTCACCGGATCGTCGTGGTGCGCAGGTGTCGCTCCGACATGGGGACGGGCTCGCCGTCGTCCGCGCGGTTGCGGACCGCGGCGTCATCGGCGACTTCCGCCCGCCGGACATGTGCCGCTTCGGGCTCGCTCCGCTCTACACACGCTATGTCGACGTGTGGGACGCCGTGGAGCGGATCGCCGGCGTCGTCGAGAGCGGCATGACCGGGTTGCCGAGATACCATGAGGAGGTTGCGATCCCCTGAGCTCAGCTTGCCTGGGGTCGGGAGTACACGGCGATCGGCTTGAACACATAGGGCGTGACGGTGCACGCGCCGCTCTCCTGACAGACCCTGAAGCCGAAGATGATCCTCAGGTAGCCCACCCCTGCGTGGATGGTCCGGAACGTCCAGACCTCGGCGCCGGGGAACCCGCAGATTGCCGTGAGGTGGCAGGGCGGATTCGCGATTGCGGCGAGGATGTCGGGGTTTTCGGATTCGACGGCCTCGCCGATCCCGGGGAGCAGCACGATCTCGACGCTCGAACCCAGGGGAACGCGAACCTGCCCGGTGGTTTTGGGCTGCAGGACGATCACGTCGCCGTCGCGTCCTTCGACGTCGGAAACCGCTGCCACGGCCAGCGATCGGACCACGGCGGGCTTGGGGCGCGTCGCATAGAGCACCACGGTGATCAGCGCGCCAAGCACGATCGGGATGACCATCGCGGCGGTGACGAGCAGCCATCGCCGCCGTGCGACCCCCCTGGAGTTGGCGCTCAGCGCCTGGTCGTTTCGCGGGGTGCGCGCCATGCCGACCACGTTGACCACGCGACGATGAGCACCACCATCGCGACGATGACCCAGAGAGCGTAGTTGCTGATCGTCTGCGCCACGGCGACCGCGGGCTGGCCGATCGCCCACCCGGCTCCGACGATGGCGCCGATGTACGCGAGGGTGCCGATCAGGTCGGCCAGGATGAAGACCACGAACGGCATTCCGGCTTCGCCGGCGGCCATGTAGAAGAGTGGCGATGGTGCCGGAAGAAACGGCGCCAGCACGATCGTCCACACACCGTATTTCTTGAAGAACCGCTCGCCACGCGCCGCTCGTTTTCGCCACCGCGGGTCCGATGCGCTGAGGTAGTTGATCAGGCCCCTGCCATACCGTTTGCCGGCCCAGAAGAAGAACGGGTCGGTCACCATCGCGATCGGGATGGGTGCGATCAGGGCCAGCAGCAGCGGGACCCTCCCGACCCTTGCGAACCCGCCGGCGGCCACCATCGATGCGATGCTGCCGCGGAGCGCGCTGAGCAGGACCGGGTTGCGGCCGAGCAGCAGCGGCGTCAGCGGCAGCCCGACGTAGTAATAGATGGTGTTCGCGATGATCGGCCCGACACAGAGCACGTCCTTGATGCCGATCCCGGGACGGGGTCGAAGCGGCTCCGCCGGAGCGTCGGCGATCAGGGTCTCGCTGTCCACTGACCCATTGTCACCTCTCCTCGGAGGCGACGCGGTCAGGCGACGTCGCGGACGGGCATCTCGAGCGTAACAGCCGGCTCTGACGTTCGACTCTGGCCGATCAGGAGGAGCACGACGGCGCCGATGATCAGCGCGGCCGCCACCAGCGTGAGCGACGTCACCTGCTCGCCGAGCACGACCGCTCCCAGGGCGACCGCCACCACGGGATTCACGAACGCGTACGTCGACGCGGCCGTGACCGAGACGTGGTGGAGGAGCCAGATGTAGGCGACGTAACCGACGAGTGCCCCGATGAGCACCAGGTACACGAAGGCGGCCACCGAGGCGACCGACACATTGCCGAGATGGACGCGACCGAGTTCCCCGGTGGCAATGCCGGCCACGGTCAGGAGCGCGCCGCCGGCGATCATCTCCATCGCGATCGCCATGAGCGGCTGGCTCGGAGCCGGGGCCGTGCGTGCGTAGAGCGAACCGATCGCCCAGAGCAGCGGCGCCAGCAGCACCACCAGCGTCTGCCAATGGCCGGCGCCTGCGCCGCCCGGCCGGACCAGGAGAAAGATCCCGGCGAGCCCAAGCGAGATGCCGATCGCCGCCGTCCAGTTGATCCAGCGGCCGCCGAACGCCGGCGCGAACAGCGCCATCCAAAGCGGCACCGTGGCGATGATCAGCGCAACGAAACCGGACGGCAGGTACTGCTCTCCCCAGGCAACGCCGCCGTTGCCGACGAGCAGCAGGCACGCTCCGATGATCAGCGCCGACCGCCAGTGAATGAGCGTCAGCCGCTCACGAGGAGCTCCGGGACGGCGGGAGAATGCCATCAGCAGGAGCCCGGCGAAGATGAATCTCGCTCCCGACATCAACAGCGCCGGGAGGGTCTCGCTCGCGATGTGAATCGTGAGGTAGGTCGATCCCCAGATGAGGTACACCGCGGCAAAGGCGACCACGATCTGAGCGCGAGAGGCCTGGGGACGGGGGATCTGGGCTATGGACACGTTCCGTCTCATTTGTTATAATACAAAGCGTTGAACGTACCGATACGTTATCACATCACGGGCCGGCGGGCGTCCGAGATCGCCGAGAGCGTCGAACGCGGTATTCGCGATGGCGAGCTCACCGCGGGGACCCGTCTGCCCACCGTGCGCTCGCTCGCATCTCATCGCGGGATCAGCACCGCAACGGTCGCCTCCGCGTATCGCGAGCTGCGCCGGCGCGGACTCGTTGCGGGCGCCGGACGGCTGGGCACCACCATCGCACCGCGGGTGCCGCCCTCGCCTCGAGGCAGGCCGATCGTTCCCGCCGGGGTCGTCGACCTGCTGTCGGGCAACCCCGATCCGGCGCTGCTGCCCGACCTCGGCCCGGCATTCGCATCGCTGCCGCGCGAGCCGGTGCTCTACGGCGCAGCGGGCTCCGATCCCGAGCTTTTGGCCCTTGCCGCAGCTCGCCTCGATCGTGACGGTGTGCCGAGCGACCATCTGACCGTGGTCGGCGGGGCCCTCGATGGGTTCCAGCTCGCGCTCCAGGCGCACCTTCGTCCCGGCGATCGGATCGCCGTCGAGGATCCCTGCTACCCGGGGATCATCGACCTCGCAGCCGCACTCGGCCTCACCGTGCTGCCGATGGCGATCGATGACAGCGGCCCGGCGCCCGAGGGTCTCGAGCGGGCGCTGCGGGGCGGCGCCGCAGCATGCGCGTTGACGCCACGCGCGCAGAACCCGTATGGGTCGGCCGTCGATGCCGGCCGAGCTCAGGAACTCAGGGCGGTGCTCGCCCGGCATCCCGCGGTGTTGGTGCTCGAGGATGACCATGCCTTCGACATCACAGAACGGTCGTGCCACTCCCTCTGTGAGCCGGGGCGCGCTCGCTGGGCACATCTTCGGTCGGTCTCGAAGTCGCTGGGACCGGACCTGCGCCTCGCGATCATGGCCGGCGACGCGACCACCGTGGCACGCGTCGAAGGCCGCCGCCTCATCGCCGCCGGCTGGGTGTCGCATCTCCTCCAGCGTCTGGTGGCCCACATATGGAGTGATCCTGGCGAGGCGGCTCGCGCCGCGGATGTCGCGGCGATCTATTCGCACCGCCGTGAGACGCTGCGTGATGCACTAGCTGCTCGGGGCATCGAGTCCCACGGCCGCTCGGGCCTCAACGTCTGGATCCCGGTTGCTCACGAGGACGCCACCGTCGCGGCGCTCCAGGAGCGTGGGTGGGGCGTGCTCGGTGGCGATCGGTTTCGCATCGCCAGCTCACGCGGCATCCGGGTCACGACCTCGCGGCTCGACGACGACGCGGCGTTCCGATTCACGGTGGACCTTGCAGCGGCGCTCACACCCCAGCCGTCGCGGCTGAGCTGAGCCCGGCGATGCCCGAGCACCTGTCGGAGCGGACCCACCAGAACCGAGCCCGCGCCCTCGCATTCGGCGGCGTGGCCTCAACCTATGATCGCGCCCGCCCCTCGTACCCGCCGGCGCTCATCGACGCGCTGGTCGACCCGGCGCCCCATCAGGTCCTCGACGTCGGCTGCGGTACTGGGAAGGCAGCCCGGCTGCTGGTCGGACGCGGCTGCGACGTTCTCGGCATCGAGCCCGACCCATCGATGGCCGCTGTCGCGCGGGACCACGGCATCACCGTCGAGGAGGCGACGTTCGAGGACTGGGAGCCGCGCGGGCGCGTCTACGATCTGGTCGTCTCCGGACAGGCATGGCACTGGGTGAATCCGGAGGTGGGGATCCCCAAGGCGGGCTCGGTGCTGCGCCCGGGTGGACGCCTCGGCGTGTTCTGGAATCGCGGCCGGCCGGATGGCGCCGCCGCTGCGGCGCTCGACGCCGTGTACACCCGCGTAGCCCCGGAGATCGCCAGGACGAACCTCGCGCTGAACCTGCCTCCCGAACCCATCGACCGGACAGCGGAGTTCCGCCAGGGTGGCTTCTTCGGCGACGTCTCGGTGCGCACCTTCCCCTGGGCCACCGTGTACGACCGGGCCGGATGGATCGAGTTCGTCTCCACGCTCGCCGATCACATCCTCCTTCCCGACGCCCAGCGGCGTGGGCTCCTCGATGCGCTCGGCGACGCAGTCGACGCTGTCGGGGGCAGCCTGACCTACCGGTACTCGACGCTCCTGGTGCTCGCCACGCGAGGGATGTGACCGCAGCCGTACCATCGCTCGATGGCCACTGCAGTAGCGCAATTTCGCTCCGTCAATCCCGCAACCGGCAAGGAAATCGAGGTCTTCGACATCACCGCGGGAGGTCAGGTCGACGCGGCCTTGCAGCTCGCCGCCGCCCGCGCACCGCGCTGGGCGGCCACGCCGATGGCGGCACGCGCCCAGCTGTTGCACGACCTCGCCGCGGTGTTGCGTCGCGACGCCGACCTCCTCGCCGCGACCAGCACGGCGGAGATGGGCAAAACGCTTGCGGAGGCGCGCGCTGAGGTGGAGAAATGCGCATTCGGCTGCGACTACTTCGCGGACAACGCCGCGCAATTCCTTGCGGACGAGCCGTCGCCCAGTGACTCCCCGGCAAGCTTCATCACGTTCGAGCCGCTCGGAACGGTCCTCGCCTGCATGCCCTGGAACTTCCCGTACTGGCAGGTGATTCGCTGCTTCGCCCCGGCGGTCGCCGCCGGCAATTGCGTGGTCCTGAAGCACGCGAACAACGTCACCCGCTGCGCGCTGCGCCTGGCGGATGCCATCCGGGACGCGGGGTTTCCCGAAGGCGTGTTCGCGGTGCTGATCATCCCCGTCGACATGGTCGGCGGGGTCATCGCGGATCCCCGGATCAACGCCGTGAGCCTCACCGGCAGCACCGAAGCGGGCCGGAGCGTTGGCAGCATCGCGGGTGCGCACCTCAAGAAGAGCGTGCTCGAGCTCGGTGGCTCGGACGCGTTCGTCGTCCTCGACGATGCAGACATCCCCGCTGCCGCCGCGATGGCTTCGAAGTCGCGGTTCCAGAACGCGGGTCAGAGCTGCATCGCGGCGAAGCGGTTCATCGTTGCGGAGTCCGTCGCCGAGGATTTCGAGCAGCGCCTCGCAGCAGAAGCGCGGGCGATCAAGGTTGGTGACCCCACAGATCCGGCGACCACCATGGGCCCGCTCGCGCGGAGCGATCTGCGGCGCAGCCTCCGCCGCCAGCTCGACGAAAGCGTCGCGGCCGGCGCCGAGATCATCCACGGTGGGAATGCGCCGGACGGCCCCGGCTTCTACTTCGAACCGACGGTGATCCGTCGATGCACCGTTGACATGGCCGCGTTCACCGAGGAGACCTTCGGGCCCCTTGCTGCGGTCATGCGCGTTCGCGACGACGATGAGGCCGTGGCTGTCGCGAATCACACCACCTTCGGTCTGGGCGGCAACGTCTGGAGCGGCGATCCCGACCGCGGGCTCGCGGTCGCGTCGCGCATGCACACCGGCGGCGTCTTCATCAATGGCATGACCCACTCCGATCCGCGCCTTCCGTTCGGTGGCATCGGCGAGTCCGGATACGGACGCGAGCTGCATCGCTACGGCCTCCGCGAGCTCGTCAACATCAAGACCGTGTGGCGCCCCGCCGGCTGAGAGGCGCGACGCGATGAGCCCACGCACGTGAGCCACGTCGCCGAGGAGGCGAGGGCCCTCGGGTTGCGGTTGCAGTCGCGCCGGTGGGACGATCCGCCGCACACGCTCGACACGATGGACACGGCGATCGCCGAGCTCGCCGCGCTGCGACACATCGCCGTCGACTCGGACGACCTGCTCGCGCTGCAGGACGTGCTTGCCGAGCTCAGTGAGATGCGCCGCCAGCTGGACGTCTGACGCTCATGGCTCCTGAAGGATGAGCGTCACCGACAGCGTCCAGATCGCGATCGGCGCCGTGATCGTCCTTGTGGCGGTGTATGACGTCTTCCAGTCCGTGGTCATGCCGCGCCCGGCGGTGGGCAGGGTGCGGCTGAGCTTCACGCTCATCCGCGGAGCCTGGCGTGTGTGGCACAAGGTGGCGCAACGTCCCAAGCGGCTGCAGATCAGGGAAACCGCGCTCGCGGCCTTCGCACCGTTGATGCTCGTGACGCTGCTGGTGCTGTGGGGGTCGGCGCTGATCCTCGGCTTCGCATTCATCTTCAGCGGACTCCACGATGGCCTCCAACCCCAGCCCGAACTCGTTCGGTACGACGTTCTACTTCTCGACCGGCACGATGCTCTCCTTCTCCGTCGACAATATCGGGGCGACCGGCGTGGCGACGCGGGTGTTTGCCGCCATCGAGGCAGCGAGTGGCTTCGGGTTGTTCGCCCTGGTGATCAGCCTGCTGTTCTCGCTGTTCAGCTCCTTCCAGCAACGCGAGAAGGCGGTGGTCGCGCTCGATGCGCTGGCCGGAGCGCCACCCTCCGGGGTGCAGTTGCTGGAGACGTGTGCCAAGGACGCCATGCCGGATGAGCTCATCGCGACCTTCGATGCATGGCGTTTGTGGACGGTGGATGTCATCGAGAGCCATCTCTCCTATCCATTGCTCTTCTACTTCCGGTCAAGCCACGACAACGAGGCATGGGCGAACTCCTTTGGTGCCGTCATGGACGCGGCCACCCTGGTGCTCAGCACCATCGACGGCGGACCGGTCGGGCACGCGCGACTCATGTTCAAGGTCGGGACGCATTTCGTCGCCGACATGCGCGACCACTTCCACTACGAGGGCGAGGCGGTGCCTGGCGTTGAGCGCGAGGAGTTCCTCGAGGCGTGCGTCCGCCTCGAGCACGCGGGCTATCAGCTGCACAACCAGGACGCGGCGTGGGAGCACTTCAGCGACCTGCGCAGCAGATACGGCGCCTGGCTCAATCAGACGACAAAGGGCCTTGACGTCCCGCCGGCACCGTGGATCGGCGATCGTTCCTACCTGCCGCATCGCGAACGCCCGGCAGGGCGCCGCAGTCAGCGGCGCGTGGCCTGAGGGCTCACGCCGACATGTCCGTCGCAACGGCGCACCGGGAGGTGCGGGTAGCGCGGAAACCGCGGATCACGCTCCGAGAGTCCGCAGCGAATGAATGTGGAGCGCGCACCGGTCACCAGCCGCGCGTGGACGCAGGAACCACACAGGCCTGTGTCCGCTGGGGGCTTGACGACCATATTGAACATGGTGCGCGTGGCGGTCGCACTAGCGCTTACCATGCGCGGGAATGCCCGCCATCACTGTCACCGAGCATATCGACAAAGCCGTCCGCAAGATCGACAAATCGACGGCGATCGACCACTGGGATCGCAACCTCGGGCGCTACGACGCAGAGGAGCTGATGACCGAGGTGCTGGGGCGGAGGCTCACGCGGGCCGTCCTCAACCTCGAGCTCGACGGCACATCGAAAAAGCGATACGCGGCAATGGTGGCACGTCGTGTCAACGGGGAGCCGATCCCTCGTATCAAAGGTCACCACACGTTTCGCGGCCTCGACATGCTCATCAGAGATGGAGTATTCGTACCCCGAGCGTCGAGTGAGCTGCTCGCGGTCGAGGCGATCAGGGCGTTGCGCCGGCGCCGCGGGCAACGTGTCGCCGTCGATGTGGCGACCGGTGCCGGACCGGTGGCGCTCGCGGTCGCGAACGAGGTGCGCAACGCCGACGTCTGGGGTGTCGACATCTCCGCCGCAGCCACGAAGCTCGGTAAGGAGAACGCGCGACGCCTCGGGCTCGGCAATGCGCATTTTCGTGCGGGTGATCTTCTGGATGCGCTCCCGCGCCGGCTGCGCGGTGCGATCGATGTCTTCACGATTCACCCCCCCTATGTCCTGCGCGGGGACCTGAAGCAATTGCCCCGGGAGATCCGACAGTTCGAGCCGCTGCAGTCCCTCACGGACGGATCGGACGACGGTCTCGGATTGGTTCGCAGGCTCGCGACCGAGGCGCACGCCTGGCTCAGACCAGGCGGTGTCCTCCTCGTCGAGGTCGGCACGTATCTGTCGCGCAGGACTCAGGCGACGCTGCGGGCTGCGCGGCTCCTCGACGTCAGCTGGACGAAGGACGACCTCGGAGTCACGCGAGTGATATCCGGGCGCACGCCGAGGACCCCGCGACCGACCAGGTGATCGTCAGCCGGCCGGCGATGCCGGATCAGGCTCGGCCGCTCCCGTCGTACGCACCGTCGGTCGTGGCCTGCCGGCCAGCTCGGTGGGCAGCTGCGGTTCCCTCCGAACCCCGGTGAGCTGCGAATCCAGCTCGTCGCTGCGCTCCGAGGATCGGATGAGCTGGTGTCGCAGCGCCTCCATCTCGTGCTCGAGCGTCACCTTGGCATCGATGACCCGCAGCAGCTCGTCGCGGAGCAGGGAAGCCTGCCGTGCCGGGTCAGGGTCGCTGGTGATGGCGGTGATGCGCGCCTGCTCGTGTTCGCGCCAGCGCGTTGCGAGCATCGTCGCCGTACCCTCCGGCGGCCGGTAGGATCTCGCTCCCGCTTCGACCACGCGACGAATGATCGCAGGCCCGCTCGCAGTGTTGAGGCGCTGGCGGAGGTGCAGCGGATGACGCGGCGGCGGGTCGCTGAGCCGGAAGCGCGGCCAGTAGATGCGCACGGCACCGTCGTAGACGGAAAGCATGCCGAGCCGCTTGGTCAGTCGATGCGAATCCTCCACCCGAGGCATGACGAAGACGTGCGCCAGCGCGCAGAGCTCGCGCGCGGTGAGTGTGGGATCGCCGGCTTCATTCGGATACACGCCGTCGTGCTCCTTGACGGCACTGAACACCACGACCGGGAGGCGGCGTCCGGAGTCGAGGAGGCACGATTGCACGAAGGAGTCGATCTGGTCGCTTCCCATCACCACCTCGGGGACGGCATGCAGCAGTCGCGATCCCGCCCGCGCTCCCGCGCTCACGAAATCGTGGAGCAACGCGACCAACGGTGGCGCAAGCGGTGACGGTGGCACTCGAAGATGGCGCATGTCCTGCTCCACGGAGACACCCACCTCCACCGTGTCACCCGTGCGCACCGCGTCGACGGTTGTCAGCCAGAGTATCGACGGATCCCACTCGTCCGGTCGATTGACGCTGATGCGACACAGCGATCGTTCACCGCTGTCGAAGCGCACCACGTTGACCCCCAGGTCGTCTTCGCGAAATGCACCCTCAGCAAACACGTCCGCTTTAGTCTTAAGACCACTGGTTCCCCAGACCCACATTCGGTGAGTCGCAGCTTCGAAAAGCGCAACTCCGGTCACCCCCTTATGGTCGAGGGTGAGTCTCGCCCCGAGGGCGCGGAACATTGCTTGTCATCCTACATCGTCGATGGCGCCTCGCAGTGCCGCGATCACGCCGTGCGCATGACGCTGTTCCTGACGGAGATTGCCGAAGGCAACGCGGATCGCATACGCACCCCGCAACTTCGTGTGACTCACAAAGAAGCGTCCGCCGGTGTTGATGCGCTCCACGATGCGCTGGTTGAGCGTGTCGAGAGTCCCGGGATCATCCAGTCCCGGCGGATGTGCGCGCAGGCACACGACGCTCAAGGGTGCCGGCGCAAGCAGCTCGAAGTCGCGCTCTCCCTCGACCCAGCGCGCCACGATCGACGCATACTCGCAATGCTCACGAATGCGTTGTGCGAGGCCCTCGGTGCCGAAGTGCCGGATGACCATCCACAGCTTGAGCGCCCGCATCCGCCTCCCGAGCGACGTTCCATAGTCCATGAGGTTCGGCGCGACCTGGTCCGAGCCGTCGGACGTGGTGAGGTACTCGGGCACGATCGAGAAGGCGTCACGAAGCACCTCGGGTCGCCGCGTCCACAGCACGCTGCAGTCGATCGGTGTGAAGAGCCACTTGTGTGGATTGACCACGATGGAGTCGGCGCGGTCCGCGCCGTCGAGGACCCAGCGCAGCTCCGGCGCGATCGCGGCCGCACCGCCATATGCCGCGTCGACATGGAGCCACAACCCGTGCTGCTCGCAGAGCGCCGCGATGGACGGTATCGGGTCGACGCTGGTCGTCGACGTTGTACCGGCGGTGGCGACGACCGCGAACGGCCGGATCCCGGCCGCGACGTCCTCGTGGATCGCCTGACGCAGCGCGACCGGGTCCATGCGGAATCGCTCGTCCACCGGGATCCGGCGCAACCCCTCCCTGCCCACCCCCAGCACGATGCCGGCCTTCTCGACAGAGGAGTGCGCCTCCGTCGACGCGTAGTAGCGGAGGGGTGGCAGGTCAGCTCGCCCGGCCATCCCACGCTCGCGAATGCGCAGATCGGTCTGAGCCTCACGCGCGGCCGCGAGCGCGTAGAGCGTGCTCGACGATGCGGTGTCGTTGATGACTCCGAACACGGGGTCGGGGAGCCCCACCATCTGACGGAGCCAGTCGAGGGTAACCTGCTCGAGCTCCGTCGCCGCCGGTGCTGTCCGCCACAGCATTGCGTTGACGTTGAATGCCGCGGCGATGGTCTCGCCGAGGATCCCCGGCCCCGAGCCACTCGACGCGAAGTACGCCATGAAGCCGGGGGACTGCCAGTGGGTCGTTGCCGGGACGATCAGCTCCTCGACATCGGCGAGGATCGCCTCGATCAACTCGCCGTGCTGCGGAGGTGATGGCGGGAGCCCGGCGCGCACCGTTCCCGGATCCGCGGGGGTCAGCACCGGAAAGCGCTCGACATCGCGAAGGTAGTCGGCCGTCCAGTCGGCGACACGGCGTGCGGCGAGGCGGTACGCCTCAGGTTCCATGTCGCCGCCGGTTCGCGACGGGATAGCGATGTCGCCAGACATGTGGTCGGCAGATCGTGACGCTCAAGTGCCTGGGCGCGCTCGCATCACGCCGCAGGGCGACAACTGGCTCCCGTGCGCGCAGCGCTAGACTGGCACCGTGACCGCTTCACTGACCGTCGCCGACGTGATGCACAAACCGGCGGTGGTCGTTCCGACCACGATCACGCTGGCGGAAGCGTCGGTGATCCTGGACGGCGCAAACGTCGGTGCCGCGGCCGTGCTCGACCCCCAGGGACGGCTGCGCGGCATGGTCAGCGAACGAGATCTCCTCCGCTCGGTCGGTCACGGCGTCGACCCGGGCACCGCGAAGGTGGAGGAGGTCATGACCAAGGACCCGGTCACGGTTTCGGTCACCGACACCGTGGAAAAGGGGCTCGAGGTCTTTCGGGAGCGTCGTTTCCGCCACCTCCCGGTGATGGATGGCGACCGGGTGGCGGGCATCCTCTCCATCCGCCACGTGGTTCGGGTCGCGCACATCGAAGAGGTTCAGCCGGCCGGCTCCGCGTTGCCGGGTCTCGCGCCGCGTGGCCTCGAGGGAGTCGCGGTGGCCGAGACAGCGGTGGGCGATGTCCGGGGTGAGGAGGGGTTCTTCCACTACCGCGGCTACAACGCCATCGAACTGGCGAGCAGGTGCTCGTTCGAGCAGGTCTGGCATCTCCTGCACCGCGGCGAGCTGCCGGATGATGCCCAGCTCAAGGCTTTCACGAAGCTCGCCGTGGAGGCACGATCGATTCCCGACGAGGTGGCCGATCTGCTGCCGCGCATCGCCGCACTGCCCGGGTACACCCCGCTCATGGCGCTGCGCTCGGCGGTCTCGCTTGCAGGGGCGGCACTCGAGCAGAGGCCGACGCTCGACATCTCCGCCGAGGAGGTTCGCGAGGAAGCCCTGAAGATGGTGGCGATCGTCCCGGTGCTGCTGATGCGGATGCACCGCCATCACCTCGGCCTCGAACCCGTCGAACCGGACCCGGACCTGAACTACGCAGGCGCGTACATCCAGATGCTCACCGGCGAGCGCCCCAATGCGCGAGCGACACGGGCGCTCGAGCAGTACCTGATCCTGACCATGGATCACGGGTTCAACTCCTCCACCTTCACGTCTCGTGTGATCACGTCGACGGGATCCGACATCGGTTCGGCCCTGACCGGCGCGATCGGTGCCCTCGCCGGCCCGCTGCATGGTGGGGCGCCTTCGCGGGCGCTCGCGATGCTCGATGCGATCGGTACTCCGGACAAGGCGGAGGAGTACCTGCGACGCGAGATCTCGGCCGGCGAGCGCCTGATGGGTTTCGGCCACCGCGTGTACAAAACCGACGACCCGCGCTCGACGCTGCTGCGCGAGGTGGCCATCGAGCTTGGCGGTCCGCAAGCCGAGTTCGCGGTGCAGGTCGAGAAGACGGCGCTGCGGGTGCTCAACGAACTGAAGCCCGGTCGCCGTCTGTACACGAACGTGGAGTTCTACTCGGGGGTGGTGATGAACAGTGTCGGCATTCCGCCGGACATGTTCACACCCACATTCGCCTCGAGCCGCACGGTCGGCTGGACCGCGGCGATCATGGAACAGGCGTCCAACAACCGCCTCATCCGTCCCTCCGCGCTGTACGTCGGACCCCAGCCGCCGCGCCTGCTCCCTGACGGGTACGGCGCTGCAATCAAGAGCGCTGAGCTCGCGCGCTGATCTCGAGGTAACGTCGGCGTAACGGTCGCAACTTCGTTGGCGACCACCGAAACAACCTCGTCACCCAACCACAACGTTTGGCCGTTACGTGTGGCGGATGCTGGTCCGCATGATCCCGGCATTTTTCCCAGCGTTGCTAGCCCTGGTGAGGTCGATGACCCTTCCCACCAGCCGGCGGCGCGATGACGAACGTGGTCAGGGGCTCGTCGAGTACGGGCTGATCCTCGTCCTGATCGCAATCGCGGTCATCGTGGTTGTCGGCGTGGTCGGACACCAGACCAACAACGTTTTCTCGAACGTCAGCAACGGCCTGAACGCCTAGTGCTTGCGACCCTGCGCCAACGCAGGGATCGCTGCTCCGGACTGAGGGGGGCCGTCGCGGTGCGTAAGGTTGCGTTTCGTGGAACCGCTCCTCGCACACCACTCTCCCCACGGCGGCGTCGCGCTTGCCGGCGTCGTTCTCTGCGGCGGCCTGAGCACGCGAATGGGGATCGACAAAGCGACCATCTCCATGGATGGAGCGACTCTGCTGGAGCGCGCAGTGACGCGTCTCGACGCTGTCTGCGATCCCGTGCTGATTGCGCCGGGTGACCTCCCGCACACGATCGCCGCACGGTCTGCGGTGGTCGATGCGGTGCCGGCGTCTGGACCGATGGGTGGCCTCGTGGCTGCGTTGCGCGCTTCGCCGCATCGACTGGTCGCAGTTGTGGCTGTTGACATGCCCTGGATCGACGCACGCCTGCTGGCGATGCTCGCCTCCCGTATCGGCAATCGAGACGTTGCGGCGTGCGAGACGGCGCGCGGTGTCGAGCCGCTCCATGCCGTGTACGCGACCTCCCTGCTACCCGCCGCAGAGGCCGCGCTCGCCGGGCCGGACAGGTCGCTTCGGAGCCTCATCGCACGGGCTCGCGCGGTCCGCGTCGCCGAGGCCGACTGGCGCGGGGCTGGTGTCTCGGACGGATTCGCCTGGAACATCAACACGCCCGAGGATCTCGAGGAGGTCAGCCGCTCTCGCCGATGAGGGTTCGAACCACCGCCGCGGCCTGATCGAGCGCGTCTGCTTCGGAGATGCCGGACCGGACGGCGTCCTGAACGAACCGGCCGATCAAGTAGGCGGCGAGCGGGGCATTCTGGCGTTCGGTCGTATGGGCGACGTCACGCGCGATGCGCAGCAGCTTTGCCCGGCCGCGAAGGTCGACCGCCTCGAAACCACCGGACTCGAGAGCCGCGCTCAGCTTCGACGCGAGTTCGATGAGCAGATCGTCGTTGCCGCTGACGTCGCTCATGGTGCGAACGATCTTGGCGGATGGGCGGCGCGGGCGGGATCCACCGTCCTCATACCTGGTCGCTATCGTGGACGGATGAGCGTGCGCCACAGGCGTGTGATGGAGGTGAGTGCCGGCGGAGCCGTCACCTGGCGGAGCGACGATGTCAGCACGGAGGAACCGCTCGAGATCCGTGTCGGGGACGTCTCGCTCTCGGTCACCATGCGCACGCCCGGCGACGACTTCGACCTGGTTGCCGGGTTTCTGATCACCGAGGGCATCGTCCGCGACGCCGGCGAGATCGCGTCGATGCGGATGTGTCCTGACGCCGCGGCCGCGACCGGCGAACTCAATATTGTCGAAGTGCTGCTCACCGCGGCGGCAGCGGCGCGCGAGGTGACGCCGCGGGCGTTCTACATGACGTCGTCGTGCGGCATGTGCGGCAAGGCAAGCATCGACGCCGTTCGGACGACATCGGCATATGACGTGGCGAGCGATCCGCTGCGCGTGCTGCCCGCACTGCTGCTCGGCCTCCCTGCAATGCAGCGGTCCGCGCAGCGGCAGTTCTCACGCACCGGCGGCTTGCACGCTGCCGCGCTGTTCGACGGCGACGGCGCGCTGTGCTGCGTGCGCGAGGATGTCGGCCGCCACAACGCCTTCGACAAGGTGATCGGGTGGGCTGCGACGCGCGGCATGCTGCCGCTCAGCTCCCACATCATGCTCGCGTCCGGGCGCGCGAGCTTCGAGCTGACTCAGAAGGCGTTGATGGCCGGAATTCCGTTGCTGGCGGCCGTTTCCGCGCCATCGAGTCTCGCGGTCGAGCTCGCGTCCGAGTCGGGGATGACCTTGATAGGCTTTCTGCGCGGTGAGCGGATGAATGTCTACGCCGGACACGAGCGGATCATTCGCGATGAGTGAGGCCGCCCCAGAGCACCGCTGGGAGGCCGCCGAGATCACCGTCAGCGACAGTCGCCGGGGCATTGACGCCGACGACCGCAGCGGGGATGTGATCGTCGCGCGATTCGCGCTCCTTCCCGCCGACATCGTCGCGCGCGAGAGCGTCATCGATGACATCGACGAGATCCGCGCCGCGGCCAGGCGGTGCGCCGAGATCGCGGACATCCTCATCCTCACCGGGGGCACGGGACTCGGTCCGCGTGACGTGACTCCTCAGGCGGTGCTTCCCCTGTTCGACTACGAGATTCCCGGGATGGCCGAGGTGATGCGCCACGACGGACTCAAATCCACGCCCCACGCGATGCTGTCGCGTCAGGTCGCCGGTGTCACCACGAACTGCCTGGTGCTGTCGCTTCCGGGAAGCCCAACTGCGGTTGCGGAATGCCTTGATGCGGTGTGGCCGGCGCTGCCGCACGCACTTGCCCTGATCTCGGGCAACACGCGGCATCCCGATCAGTCTGGCCCTGTAGCCTGACCAGCCTCCGGGCGATCGAGCGTCCCGCTCCGGCCACCTTCCTTGTGCATCAACGTGACGTCCGTGATGGAGGCCCAATGGTCCACGGACTTGATCATGTCGATCACCGTGAGCCCCGCGACCGCAACCGCGGTGAGCGCCTCCATCTCCACCCCGGTTGCACCCTCAACCCGTGCGGTGGCCTCGATCACCACGCCGGGTGTCTCGGAGGTGTCGAGACGCAGATCCACGTCGACATGACGCAGGGCCAGCGGATGGCAGAGGGGAATCAGGTCGGAGGTTCGCTTGGCGCCCATGACGCCGGCGAGTCTCGCCGTGTCGAGCACGCTGCCTTTCGCGATCGTGTCGCCGGCGATGCGCTGCAACGCCTCGGCGTTGCAGTTCACGCGGCCCCGCGCGGTGGCACTGCGCCGGGTGACCGCCTTGTCGCTGATGTCGACCATGCGTGCCCGCCCTGTCTCGTCAACGTGGGTGAGGCGCCGCTCGCTCACGAGGCCGCCTCCTCCGAGGCGCCGTGTCGTGCGTCCACCCAGCGTGCTCCATCGTCGCGGTGCTCGCGCTTCCACACGGGCACCGTGCGCTTGATGAGTTCGAGAGCTTCCTGGCACGCGGGAAAGGCCGCGTCCCGATGCGGCGCTGCAACCACGACCACCACGCTGGCGTCGCCGATCAGCAGCGCTCCGGTGCGATGCACGATGGTGATCGTGCTGATGCCGCCGCGCGCCACGAGCTCGTCGCCGATCCGGCGCATCTCGGCCTCGGCCATCTCGGCGTACGCCTCGTAGTCCATGCGATGCACCGCCATGCCGTCACTGTGATCGCGCACGCGTCCGATGAATGTGGCGACCGCACCGTCGCGTGAGGTCCCCGAACTGGCGATCACCGACGCGATGTCGATGGGGACGTCGGTGATCCACACTCGCACCGGCGTCGGATCGTCACTGCCGCCGGCAACCGGCGGGATGAATGCGACGGTGTCGCCGCCGCGGACCGCGGTGTCCCATTCGCAGTAGCCCAGGTTGCGCGCGGCCCGAACAGACGCGGCGTCGACCGCCGCGGCGGGATGGCGGCGCACGAGCTCATCCCATACCTCCTGCACGGTGGCTCCGTCGACGTGGACCTCGGCGACGCCGACACGCTCTCGGAGCGGCCCGAAGACCAGGACGGTGATGTCATCCATCGGTCAACCGCCGATATACGACATCTCGATGCGCTCACCATCGGCGATGCCGAGCCCACGCAGCTCGGAATAACGGTCGTCGCGGCGCCTCCAGCGGTCGGCGATGATGCGACGCAGGGCGTGGTCGTCCGCGCCCGAACGCAGTGGCTCGCGCAGATCAATTCCCGCGGTGGCGAACAGGCACGTGTAGAGCTTGCCGTCGACCCCGAGACGAGCGCGGGTGCAGTCCCCGCAGAAGGGACGGCTCACCGACGTGATCACCCCGAGGTCACCCTTCCCGTCGGCGAACCGATACGTCCGAGCCACGGCTGCCGGATCGGGTGACTCCTCGAGCAGCGGATACACCTTTCGCACGCGCTCGAGAATCTCCTCGCCGCTCACGACGTCCGTCACGCGCCAGCCGTTGGTGGCTCCGACATCCATGTACTCGATGCATCGGAGGCCAAGCCCCTCGCGTCGAGCGAAGTCCACGACGTCGAGCAAGCCGTCCTCGTTGACCTCCCGCTGCACGACGCAATTGAGCTTGATCGGCGCAAGGCCGGCGTCGCGTGCGGCGGCGATGCCCTCGAGCACCTCGCCGACCTCGACGCGAGAATCACTCATCGACCTGAACACGTCGGGGTCGAGTGAATCGAGGCTGACGGTGACCCGGTGCAGGCCCGCGTCTCGAAGGCGCACCGCCCACCGGCTCAGCAATGCCCCGTTGGTGGTCAGCGCGATGTCGGGCACGCCGAGGCTGGCAACGCCCTCGACGATCTCGACGAGGTCCGGACGGAGCAGCGGTTCCCCCCCGGTCAGACGGATCTTGGTCACGCCGAGCGATACGAACACTCCCGCGAGTTGAACGATCTCCTTGGCGTCAAGAGCGTCGGCGCGCGGCAGGAAGCGGTGTCCAGGACCGAAGCGTGCCTTGGGCATGCAGTACGGGCAACGAAAGTTGCATCGATCGGTGACCGAGATGCGGACGTCGCGGAGCATCCGGCCGAACCTGTCGGGCCCGATCGCCACGTCGGGTAACGCGGAAACCGCTGTCATCGCAGCGGGATCGCCTCGACGATCGTACCGGCGGCGACGACCTCGAGCTCAGCGGTGAGGACCACCAGGCAATCGGCGCGGGTGAGCGAGTGCAACATCGACGACCCCTGGTCGCCGGCGCTGTGCGCGATGGGCACCTCATCGTCGGGCGAGGTGCGCAAGACCGCGCGCGAATATGTCTCGAGTCCGCTGGGCTTGGTCATCTCCTCGCCGAGACGCACCCGAATCCGCCGGCGGTGCAGCTCATGCGCGCCCTGCATCCTGCGGATGACCGGTCGAGCGAACAGCTCGAACGTCACCGAGCTGCTGACCGGGTTGCCGGGAAGGCCGATGAATATGGCATCGCGAAGTATTCCGATCAGCACGGGCTTGCCGGGGCGCATGGCGACACGCCACGTCGACATGGCTCCCATCTCCGATGCGACCTCGCGGACCCAGTCGTGGTCGCCGACGCTGACGCCGGCACTGCTCACCACCAGGTCCGAGGAAGACGCCGTCTCGAGCAGCGATCGCACCGACTCCTTCGAGTCGCGCGCGATGCCCAGGAAGGTTGCCTCGCCGCCTGCTTCACGCGTGGCGGCCGCGAGCATTGGCGAGTTGGAATCGATGAGCTGTGCTTGTCCGGGAGCAGTACCGGCAGGCACCAGCTCGTCGCCTGTGGCGAGCAGCGCGACGCGTGGCCGCTTTCCGACCAGGAGGCCGTCGCGGCCCAGCGCTGCGGCGACACCGATGTCGATGCTCGTCAGCGCCTGTCCGGGAAGGATCACCGTGTCGCCGGCTCGCATGTCGGCGCCGCGCGGGCGAACGCTGGTGCCCAGTGGGGCCGCAACTGCAATCAGGACCACCGCGCCCTCTCGCGACGTGTCCTCCTGGCGGACCACCGTGTCCGCGCCGGCGGGCATGGGCGCGCCCGTCATGATCCGCATCGCGGTTCCGGCGGCATGTGCCCCGGGTACTGTCCCGGCACGCGACTCGCCGACGACCGGAAGCCGGACGGGTGCGTCCACGCCGGCCGCTGAGATGTCGCTCGCGCGCACCGCGTATCCATCCATGGCCGAGTTGTCGAACCCGGGCAGCTCGAACCGCGACGAGATGGCCTCGGCGAGGATTCGTCCAAGCGCCGCGTCAAGGCTGACCGTCTCCGGTTCCAGCACGCCGACCCTGTCGAGCAGGCGCCGCTGTGCGCTGGCGACTGATTCGAGGTCGGTGGAAGCGGCGTGCGTCAACATCGTGAGCGTTCTGATCCTCCACCCTCGTTTGGGATACCGACGACCATCATAGTCGCCGTTACCAGCAGGGTATTTCCAGGATCATCGCTGCAGGGCACCGGTGGTTTCGACGCCTCCCTCGGTGGCGTACTCTGTAGTCCGTCTGGTGCCGGACACAGCCACAAGTGAAAAGTGGGCTCACATCCCGGAGGATTTGGATGTTCCCTGCCGCGTTCGACTACACGGCGCCTGGGGCGCTTGACGAGGTGCTCACCCTGTTGAGCCAGCATGGTGACGACGCAAAAGTGCTCGCCGGAGGACAGAGCCTGATCCCACTGCTCAAACTACGATTTGCGACGCCTGTCATCGTGGTTGATATTGGTAGAGTGGATGGGCTCGAGGGAATTCGCAGGGAAAACGGGCATGTGCGGATCGGCGCACGAACCCGGCATCGCGATGTTGAGAGCGCCCAGGAGTTGCGCGGGACCCTGGACGTTCTCCTCGATGCGGCACCGTTGATCTCCGATCCGCTCATCCGCAACATGGGAACGGTCGGCGGCTCCATCTGCCACGCGGATCCGGCCGGCGACTGGGGCGCGGTGATGCTCGCTGTCGGCGCCGAGTTCGTCGTCAAGTCCGCGGGAGGGGAGCGCGTGCTCCCGTCGGCCGGATTCTTCCAGGGCCCGTTCACCACAGGGCTGCAGTCGAACGAGGTGATGACCGCGATACGCATCCCCGTCGGCGCCGGTAACTCCGGGGGAACGTATCTCAAGCTGGAGCGCAAGATCGGCGACTTTGCGAGCGTCGCCGCTGCCGTTCACGTCGTGCTCGGCGGTGATGGCCGGATCGCCAGTGCAGGCATCGGCCTGTGCGCGGTGGGTGCGCAGAGCATCAAGGCGACTGCCGCCGAGGCTGCGCTCGTCGGTCAGCAACCGACGGATGAGGTGATCGCGGAAGCGGCACGGCTGGCGGGGGAAGCCGCCGAACCGAAAGCAGATATCCGAGGGAGCGCGGAGTACAAGCGGGACGTTGCACGGGTCTTTGTGCAGCGCGGCCTGCACACCGCGATCCATCGCGCGCAGGGAGCGGCGGCATGAACGTCACGTTCGAGATCAACGGTGCTGCGAAGAGCGTTGACGTCGAGCCGCGAACGCTCGTTGTCGATCTGATTCGCACCAAGCTGGGGATGACCGGAACGCATATCGGGTGCGACACGAGCAACTGCGGTGCCTGCACGGTGCTGCTCGACGGCAGGCCGGTCAAGTCCTGCACGCTGCTCGCGCCGATGCTCGAGGGCAAGAAGGTGACCACCGTCGAAGGTCTCGCGAAGGGCGGCAAGCTCGATGCGATCCAGGTGGGTTTCCACGCGGAGCACGGACTGCAGTGCGGCTTCTGCACACCTGGAATGATGCTCGTCGGCAAAGCGCTCATCGACGCCAACCCGCATCCAACCGAGGACGAGATCCGCTGGGGGATCAGTGGCAACATCTGCCGCTGCACCGGCTACATGAACATCATCAAAGCGATCCAGCATGCCGCCGCAGCGAACGCAACCGAGAACACCGCAGGAGTAGCGTGATGGCAGTCGACACCGCCGAAGCCGCTGAAGCCGCGCGTCAAGCGATGGGCGGCATCGGCGTTTCGCTGGCCCGCAAAGAGGACGCTCGATTCATTCACGGCCAGGGTCATTACGTGGATGACGTCGTGCTCCCGGGCATGCTGCACATGGTCATCGTGCGCAGTCCTCACGCCCACGCGCGCATCAAGGGCATTGACAGCAGCGCCGCAATGGCGATCCCCGGGGTGATCGCGGTCGTCACCGGCGAGTTGCTCGCGCAGCACAAGCTCGCGTGGATGCCGACACTCTCAGGCGACACACAGGCCGTGCTCGCAACCGACAAGGTTCGCTTCCAAGGCCAGGAGGTGGCCTGCGTCATCGCCGAGACGAAGTACATCGCCGAGGACGCCGCCGCACTGGTGAGTGTCGACTACGAGCCGCTCCAGGCGATCACGACCCCACAGCAGGCGATCGCATCTGGCGCCATCGTCATCCGCGACGAGAAGGAGGGCCAGACCGACAACAAGATCTACCACTGGGAAGCGGGGGACAAGGACGCGACCGACGCGGCGTTCGCGCGCGCTGCAAAGGTGGTGAGCCTCGAGACCTTCTACCCGCGCTGTCATCCGTCGCCGCTCGAGACGTGCGGCTGCGTGGCCGATCTCGATCCCGTGACCGGCAACGCGACGATCTACATGACGAGCCAGGCGCCGCACGCACATCGCACGCTCTTCGCGATCGTCGCGGGACTGCCCGAGGAGAAGATCCGCATCATCTCCCCGGATCTGGGTGGTGGTTTCGGCAACAAGGTGCCGATCTATCCCGGCTACGTGGTCGCCACCGCGGCATCGCTGCTGATCGGACGTCCGGTCAAGTGGATCGAGGACCGCACCGACAATCTCATCTCGACCGGGTTCGCCCGCGACTACTACATGGACGGCTCGGTCGCGATCGACGAGAACGGGAAGTTCATCGGACTTCGCGTGAACCTTCTCAGCGACAACGGCGCCTTCTTCGCCGATGCGCAGCCGAGCAAGTTCAAGGCCGGCCTCTTCCACATCGTCACCGGCTCGTACGACATCCCGGCGGCGCACATCGTCGCCAACGGCGCGTACACGAACAAGGCTCCCGGCGGCGTGGCGTACCGATGCTCGTTCCGCGTCACCGAGGCCTCGTACTTCATCGAGCGGCTCGTGGAAAGCGCCGCAGTCGAGCTCGGACAGGATCCCGTCACCACCCGGCTCAACAACTTCATCCAACCCGAAGCCTTCCCGTACAAGTCTGCTTCGGGCTTCGAGTACGACAGCGGTGACTATCCCCGGGCGATGAAGGTCGCACTCGACATGCTCGGCTATGACGACCTCCGTAAGGAGCAGGCCGAGAAGCGTGCCAGAGGCGAGCTCATGGGCATCGGCGTCGCCAGCTTCACCGAGGTGGTCGGTGCGGGCAAGGGCAAGGACTACGACATCGCCGGCCTGCGGATGTTCGACTCGGCAGAGTTGCGCGTGCACCCGACGGGCAAGGCGATCCTCAAGCTCGGTGTGAAGTCTCAGGGCCAGGGTCACGAGACGACGTTCGCCCAGATCGTGGCGGAGGAGCTGGGCATTCCCGCATCCGATGTCGAGGTCCGCGAAGGCGACACCGACAACACCCCGTTCGGTCTCGGGACGTACGCATCGCGCTCGACGCCCGTCGGCGGCGCCGCCACCGCGATGGTGTCACGCAAGCTCCGCGACAAGGGCAAATTGATCGCCGCGCATCTCTTCGAGGCCGACGTGGCCGACATCGAGTTCGCTAAGGGCAAGTACAACGTCAAGGGTTCGCCTGACAACGTCAAGACGATTCAGGACATCGCCTTTGCGGCGTACACCAATCTCCCCGATGGCCTCGAGGCGGGGCTCGAGGGCGTGACCTACTATGACCCGCCGAACATGACCTTCCCGTTTGGGACGTACCTGGTCGTGGTCGACATCGACAAGGGGACGGGTCAGGTCAAGGTGCGCCGGATGGTTGCCGTGGACGACTGCGGGGTACGCATCAACCCGATGATCGTCGAAGGCCAGATCCACGGAGGTCTCACCGAGGGCTTCGGGATCGCGTTCATGGAGCTGATCACCTTCGACGACGAGGGCAACTGCATCGGCTCCAACTTCATGGACTACCTGATCCCGACCGCATGGGAGACGCCGCGATTCGAGCTGGGGGAGACGGTCACGCCGTCGCCGCACCATCCGATCGGCGCCAAGGGTGTCGGCGAATCGGCAACCGTCGGATCGCCGGCCGCCTACGTCAATGCGGTCATCGACGCGCTCTCGCACCTCGGCATCACCAATATCGACATGCCGATCACGTCCGACAAGGTGTGGGCAGCACTGCGCAGCAAGGGGGTGACCGAATAGACGACCGCCTGGTGACCCTGCTTGCCGCCAACGCAGCGTCGGGGCGTCCGTGCGCACTCGCAACCGTTGTGCGCACGGAATCACCCACGTCTGCGCATCCCGGTGACAAGGCCCTGATCACCGACGACGGCGTGCTTCACGGATGGATCGGCGGCAGCTGTTCGGACGCGCTCATCCGCCGCGAGGCGCTCGTTGCGATGACTGACGGACTGCCGCGGCTCGTGCGCATCCGCCCGGACGTGGAAGCGCTCGAGACGCGCAACGGAGGTGAGCTCACCGTGGCGACCACCTGCCCGAGCGGCGGGACGCTCGACATCTTCATCGACCCGCATCTCCCCAAGCCGCTGCTGGTGGTCATCGGCGAGAGCCCTGCCGCGCGGACGCTCGTCGATCTCGGCCGGGTGGTGGGCTTCCGCACTGTCGGTGCGCATCCCGGCGCGTCGGCGGCGGACTTTCCCGGCGCCGACAGGATCCTGACCAGCCTCGACCTCAGCGCGCTCGCCACGGAACGGGATTGCTGGGTCGTGGTGGCGACGATGGGCCACTACGACGATGACGCCATCGAGGCTGCCCTGACGCTGCGGAATGCCGATATTGCGCTGGTGGCGAGCGTCCGCCGTTCTGCGGCGGTCATGGACACGCTGCGCGAGCGCGGCGTGTCCGACGCGGAGCTCGCACGGGTCCGCGCCCCGGCCGGGGAGCGGCGTGCCGGCGCCCAGGAGGAGATCGCGCTCCACGCGCTCGCCGAGGTCGTGGCGCTCCGTCACGAGCGAATGATCGCGAACCCCGCTCGGGCGCCAGAAGCGCTGGCGGGCTTCGCCGTCGACCCGGTCTGCGGCATGACGGTCGACACCAAGGACGCCGCGCACACGGCCGTCCACGATGACCGGACGTATTTCTTCTGCTGCTCCGGGTGCCGGGAGCAGTTCGTCGCAGAAGCGACCCGGTTTCTCCGAGCCGCCGCGGGCTGAGTGATCGCCGCAAGGTCGGCGGGGGTCATCCTCGCCGCCGGCGCTTCGCGCCGGATGGGGGAGCCGAAACAGCTGCTCCCGGTTCGCGGCAGGCCGCTGCTCGAGACGGCGCTTGCAGCCGCCTGCGACTCGCAGCTCGACGAGGTGCTCGTCGTCCTTGGCGCCCATGCAGATGAGATCAGACGATCGGTTCGGCTCGGTCGCGCCCGAGTTGTCGTCAATCCTGATCACGCGCAGGGAATGAGCACATCGTTGAAGGCCGGGATCGCCGCCCTCGGAAACAACGTCGCCAGAGTCGTGGTCATCCTCGGTGATCAGCCGGACATCACCGCCGAGGTTGTCGACCGGCTCCTCGATACTCAGACCGCGTCCGGGCTGCCGGCCGCCGCGCTCAGCTTCGACGGTTTGCTCCACCCGCCGGTGGTGCTGGCACGCCAGCTCTGGGGTGACATCGAGGCGCTTGAAGGAGACGTCGGTTGCCGGGCGCTGGTACGCGCCCACCCGGAGATAGTGGCCGCGGTCGCAGCCGACCGGCCCGGGGGGCATCCCGTCGACATCGACACGCGCGAGGACTTCGAACGGCTCGAGGCTGACCCCGCCTGACGCTCTGCTAGCCTCGCTCGGTCCAATCCCCGAACGGAGGTAGGTGCAGTGCCGGCACTCGTCATCGTCGCTGAGCGGCTCATCGACGGGACGGGTCGAGATCCCGTCGAGCGGGCCGCAGTGATCATCGAGAACGGGCGGATCACTGCATGCGGGCCGCGGTCGTCGTTCACGATTCCCGAGGACGCTGAGGTCATCGAGGATGAGGATCTGACTCTGCTGCCGGGGTTCATGGACATGCATGTCCATCTCGCTTCCTCTGGAACCAATCTCGTGCGCATCCTCATGACGCCGGCGTCCCTCGCGCTCCTCAACTCCGTCCCGAACTGTGCTCGCACTCTGGCTGCGGGCGTCACGACGGTGCGTGATGCCGGGCACACACCCGTGGGTGTCCGTCTCGCGGCCGAGGCCGGCTATTTCCCGGCGCCACGCATGGAACTGGCGGTCAGCCTGCTGAGCCAGACGGGCGGCCATGGCGACGACCTCATGCCGTGCGGCGCCCGAGTCGGGCTCACCATGGGCATCGACGTCCCGCACGGTGTCGTTGACGGCCCCGACGCCATGCGCCGCAAGGTCCGCGAAGTGCTCCAGGCGGGTGCGGACTGGATCAAGTTGTGCACCAGTGGCGGTGTGCTCAGTCCCGGCGATCTCCCCGACCATGCGCAGTTCTCGATCGAGGAGATCCGTGTTGCTGTCGAGGAGGCGGCCGTGGTGGGCAAGCGTGTGATGGCGCATGCCATGTCGCCGGCTGGGATTCGCAATGCGCTCATCGCCGGGGTCACAACCATCGAGCACGGGTGCCTTCTCGATGAAGAGGGCATCGCGTTGATGAAGGATCGGGGGGCGTACCTCGTCCCCACTCTCGTCGCACCCGGCGACGTGATCGCCGGAGCGAAAGCGGGCGGCGGGCTGCCCCCCGAGATGATCGAGAAGGCTGAGCGGATCGGAGCGCTCCATCGCGCCTCGGTCGCTGCAGCAATCGCTGCCGGCGTCAAGGTCGCGATGGGCACCGACGCGGCGGTCGGCCCCCACGGAACCAACCTTCGTGAGCTCGGGGAGATGGTCCGGTGCGGGATGTCCCCGATGCAGGCGATCGTGGCCTCGACCGGTGTGCCGGCGGAACTGCTTCGCCGCCCCGACCTCGGGACTCTCGGGCCGGGCAAGCGCGCCGACGTGGTCGTGGCATGCGGGGACCCCCTCGCGAACATCGACATCCTCGCCGATCCCGCGCACATCCGGCTCGTGATCAAGGACGGCCGGGTCGCATGCGACTTCAGGGCGCGCCCGGCGGCTCAATCCTCATCGGAATCGTCAGCGAGTGCTCCGTCGTAGGGTGGGATCCGCCACGCGGCCTCCTTGCCGAGCAGGCCGCCGTGGCCCAGGGACGCGAGAAACGCCGCATCGAGTGGCAGTCCGGCATGGAGACGCGCGATGAGCAGGTCGAGCGCGCTCCGGCGGGAGAACATGCCGCATGACGCCACTCCGATGACCGGCCTGCCGCGCAGCTCGGCGATCCAGTAGCTGCTCCCGGGATGCATCGGGAGGCCGCGCCGGACCGTGGTCGCGCCCGCAGCCAGAACGCTCTGCCAGGTGACGTCCAGAGGATCGACCGACGCAACGCCCACGGCGAGAACGATGTCGGCAGAGGACGCCGCATCCACCAGCGCCTGCTGCACGTGCTCGGGACTGTCGTCGACGTAGCGAACCGGCTCGACTGAGCCCCCGAACCAGGCGCTGCGCATGCCCAGCGACCGTTCGAAACGCATCCGCGCCTCGTCGGTGAGCCGCTGGCGCACGATCGCCGCCATACGGAGTGTCAGGAACGGCCGGACGCTGAGGATCCCTGCACCCTCGCGGGCGGAACGCGCTTCGCGCTCGGCCTGCCGGAGTGATCTTTCATCGATGGCGAGCGGCGTGACCTTGACACCGGCCAGCGTTCTCCCCGAATCCACGTGCAGACCGTCGGGGACCGTGAACACGGTCACGCCGTCCACCGCGTTCACGGCCGCGAGCGCTGTGACATCGACGTCGACCATGCCCCGCCATGCCGCCACCAGTCGTGCCTGGGATTCCACCGGTGGCCGGGCGGACGTGCCGGGTCCGGCCACGGCAGTGGCGATGCGAATGGCAGCCGCGTCCTCGCCGACGTCGCCCTCCTCCAGCCAGAGCACATGCAGGACGTCGGGATGCGCCTCGCGCAGCGCCGGCTCTGCATCGGCTGCCAGCACCGATCCCTTGGTCAGCACGGGGCGCCCAGCTGCATCCAGCACGTCGCGGCAGAGGACCGCGCCGATCCAGCGCGCTGAGGGTCCGTCAAGCGCCGAACCCGGAAGGACCTCCAGTCTCACCCGACGGGAGTTGCGGGCTGCGCGGAGAGTGAGCCTGCGTCCCGGCCGCGCCGTATAGCCACGATCTCAGCGAGGATGGCGATCGCGATCTCCTCCGGCGTGGCGGCGCCGAGGTTCAGTCCAACAGGGCTGTGGATGCGTGCGATCTGGGTGTCGGTGAAGCCGGCCTCGCGGAGCCGAGCGACGCGCTTGGCATGGGTCCCGCGGCTTCCGATCGCACCGATATAGCCTGTCTCCGAGCGCAACAGGGACGTCAGAGCCGGGTCCTCGAACTTCGGATCGTGAGCGAGACACACCGCCGCGTCGCGTGGTCCGAGCTCGAAGCGCAGCAAAGCCTCGTCCGGCCACGCGACGACGAGACGGTCGGCGTCGGGGATGCGCTCGGCATTGTTGAAGGCGCTGCGTGGATCCACCACCGACACGCTGAATCCTGCTGCGCGAGCCATGGTGGTGAGCGCGACGGCGATGTGCACCGCCCCGATGACGACGAGCTGCGGGGAAGGAACGATGGGATCGACGAACACGCGCATGCCCGCGATCTCCTCGACGCCCGGGAGCCCGGAGCCGATTCGCGGGCGCGCCGCCGCAACGGTCTCCGCCACTGTGGGGGAGCCCCCGAGGCTGCCCACGAGGCCGCCGTCCGCCGTGGCCGCCGCCCGGCTTCCGGCGTGGTCGCCATCCAGCACCGTCAGCAGGGCGACCGGGCGCGACGTCTCGATCGCGCGCCGGACCTCCTCGATCACCGGGTCCGATCCGTCGCTCTCGAGCGTCTCGACGAAGATGTCGACCTCGCCGCCGCACGACAGACCGACCGCCCAGCCCATCTCGTCACTGATGCCGTAGTGGAGCAGGCGGGGCGGAGCGTCTCCCGCGATGGTCGCCTGCGCCTCGAGGACCACGGCCGACTCCAGGCAACCGCCGCTCACCGAGCCGGCCATGCGCCCATCGCGACTCACGAGCAGGCGCGCCCCCATCGGCCGCGGGGTCGAGCCGGAGGTGCCCACAACTGTCGCGATCGCCACCAGCGGCTCACTTTCGCTCCATTCGTTCAGCGTGGGAAGGAGATCTCGCATGACATGAGTATCCACTTCCACGGCCAGACGTCACAAGCCGTCAGGCGGCCCCGCGGAGCACAATTCCGGGAATGCAAATCGAGAACTCCTTCGCCGTCAAGGCACCACCCGATCGTGTGTACGAGTTCCTGCTCGACGTCAACAACGTCGTCAGCTGCGTTCCGGGGGCCGAACTGTCCGAGGTCGTCGATCCGGATACGTTCAAGGGCAAGGTCCGGATCAAGGTGGGACCGGTCACGGTCAGCTACAACGGCACTGCTCGGATCACCTCACGCGACCCCGAGACGCGGACCGCAACCCTCGAGGCCGAGGGACGCGAAACCACCGGATCCGGCAGCGCTCAGGCCACCACCGTGATGGCGGTCGCGGCGGCAGGCGAAACCTCAACGGTCACGCTGACCACGGACTTCACCGTGGTCGGGAGGGTTGCCCAGTTCGGCCGCGGGATCATGGAAGACGTTTCGCGCCACCTGGTGGCGCAGGCGGCCGAGTGCATCCAGTCGAAGCTCGAGGCACCGCCGGCGGCCACGGCTGCCACTGACGCGGGTCCCGCCTCGGCGACCGATCCGCCATCCAGCTCAACCGCTTCCTCGTCCGCGTCCGCGGCAACGGCAGCCTCCCAACCCGCGGCGCTCGATGCCTTTGCCCTCGGCCGTGCGGTGGCAAGGGACCGCATCAGCCGGGTCAAGGTGCGGCCGCAGATGATCGGGGCGGCGTTTGCCGGGCTTATCAGCCTGCTGCTGCTGCGCCGTCTCCGGCGCTCGCGGCGGCGGCGCCGCGAGACGAACGGCTGACCCGCCGCGGGAGCTGAGCCAGCAGCTTGCCGAGGGCGTCGAGCGCATCGACGCTGTGGGCACTCAGGAAGTCATCGCAGTGCGGCAGCGCTGCGGCCATGCCACGAGTTTCGGGTTGATAGGCCGCACTGCCGAGCAGCGGGTTCAACCAGATCAGCCGATGGCAGCTGCGGCGCAGCCGGGCCATCTCACGGCCGAGCTGATCAGGGTCGCCCCGGTCCCAGCCGTCGCTGATGATCAGCACGACGGCGCCATGACCGAGCACCCGGCGCGCGTGGTCACGCTGGAACGTGTGCAGTGCCTCGGCGATGCGCGTCCCGCCGCCGATGTCGTGCACCTGGCTCGCCACGTGGTCGAGCGCCGAGTCGATATCGCTGTGGCGGAGCAGATGCGTGATTCTGGTCAGATGTGTCGAAAACGCAAAGGTCTCGACGCGTTCCTTCCTGCCGATCACCTGCGCGAACACGAGCAGATGGCGCGAGTATCGGTCCATGGAACCGCTGACATCACAGAGGATGACGATCGGCCGGCGCTTGGTTTGAGCGCTCGCGCGAGCCAGTCGCGGCGCGTCACCAGCCTGACGCGCCGCGGCGCGCATCGTGCGCCGCAATTCCACGGTGCCGCGGCGGTCGGCGCGCAGGCGCCGCGTCCGTCGCTCGGCCACCCGCCACGGAGACTGGCGAAGCAGGCGGCGGACCGAAGCGAGCTCGTCCCAGCTCATCTCACGGAAGTCGCGCTGGCGGAGCAGCTCGTCGGCACTGTAGCCCGTGCTCGATGCCGGCGGCCCCTCGACCTCACGTGCGATGCCGGACGATGACAGTCCGAGCGCGTTCATCCATGCAAAGGCCTTTGTTGGATCGAGCGCGAGGGGACGGCTGCGTCCGGGGATGGAACCTGCCCTGCCTTCGCCACCCGGCCTCGAGAAGAAGAGATCGAATGCCGCGTCGAACACCGGACCCTCCTCTCGCCGGCTGACGAATACCGCACGGAGCGCGTAGCGCACCTCATCGGGTCGCTCCAGGTCGATCGCGAGCAGGGCCTGGCAGGCGTCGCGGACGCGTTCGGGGCCTGTGGTGAGACCCGCATCGCGAAGCAGCCGCGCGAACAGCGTCACGCTCTCGACGGGATCCGCAGCGCTGCCGATCACCTTCCGGCGTGCTCTGCGATCGCCTCCTCGCTCCGCTCGAGGTCCTCCTGGTGCTTGATCGCCGCACCCATGGTCTCGCGGAGCGCCGCAGGCGTCGCGTCGGTGTGACCAAGCGCGGCGAGCGCGCGCGCCCAGTCCACTGTTTCCGCCACCCCTGGCACTTTGTAGAGGTCGAGTCCACGCAGCCGCTGGGTCACCTCTGCGACCTGGCGCCCGAGCCGCTCCGAAACCTCCGGGGCGCGCACGCGCACGATGGCCACCTCACGCTCGAGGTCCGGGTAGTCGATCCAGTGGTACAGGCACCGGCGCTTGAGCGCGTCGTGGACTTCGCGGGTCCGGTTTCCTGTGAGGATGACCAGCGGTGGATGCTCGGCGCGGATGGTTCCCAGCTCCGGAATGCTGATCGCATAGTCGGCAAGGATCTCGAGCAGGAACGCCTCGAACTCCTCATCCGATCTGTCGATCTCGTCGATGAGGAGCACCGGCGGTATCGCGTCGTGGTTGTCGATGGCGTCGAGGAGGGGGCGTCGCAGGAGGAACTCCGGTCCGAACACGTCCTGCTCGGTGCGCACGCGATCCTCGCGCTCACCGACCAGCCGGATGTGCAGCAGCTGACGGGCGTAGTTCCACTCGTACGCGGCATGGGCGAGGTCGATGCCCTCGTAGCACTGCAGCCGGATCAGCCGCGCGCCGAGCCCAGCGGCCAGCGCTCGTGCCGCCTCGGTCTTGCCGACACCAGCCTCGCCCTCCAGGAAGAGCGGCTTGTTGATGCGCATCGCGACGAGGATCGCCGTCGCGAGGCGGCGGTCACACAGGTAGTCGTTCGCGGCGAGCAGATCGACAACCTCGTCGACCGAGGCGGGATGCGCGGCATCGACCGGGGCATTCGTCACACGCCTCAGGGTGACGAGTCCGCGCCGGCGCGGTCAAGGCGCGGGACGCTCGCTCAGACTGGGTACACGTCGATCTCGGTCGCCTTGACCACCGCGAAGACCTCACCGCCGTCGGCAAGACGGAGCTCCGAAGCGGCTGCCGGCGTGACCTCCGCCACAAGCGGAAATGCGCCGTCGAGGCGGATCCGCCAGCGGTCGCCCTCCGGATCGACGCCGGCCACGGTGCACCGCAGCACGTTCCGGGGACTCCCGCCGGGGGCCTGACGGTAGAGGGCGATCGCCCGCGGTTGGATGGTCGCGAGCGCGGGACCTTCCACGTTGGTTGCCGCCGTCAGCCAGGACCCGTCCCCGAGCAGCATCGCCCCGCTCGAAACCCTCCCGCGGAGGAGGTTCAACCCCGCCATCCGCGCGATCCACGCGGACCGGGGCCGGGCGGATACGTCGCTGAAGGGTCCTTCCTGGGTGACCCGACCGTCCTCGAGGACCACGACTCGCTCGGCGAGTGATGCGGCTTCCAGCGGGTCGTGGGTCACGATCAGGCGCACGCCGCTGAACGTGGCGAGGTGCTCGCGCAGCGCCCGTCGTAACTCCAGGCGCCCCGAAGCATCAACGGCTGCAAGCGGCTCGTCGAGCAGGAGGACGCGCGGGTCGGTGACCAGCACTCGAGCGAGCGCCGCCCGCTGCGATTGACCGCCGCTGAGGGCGCTGGGCCGCGACGCAGCGTATCTCGCGAGGTCCACCCGATCGAGCCACTCAGCCGCTCGCTCGTGTGCGGACTTGGCGTCGACCCCGCGTGCGCGCAGTCCGAACGCGACGTTGTCGAGCACGCTGAGGTGCGGAAACAGTCCGTGGTCCTGGAACACGAATCCGACCCGTCGACCCTCGGGCGTCAACCAGGTGCCTGTCGCCGTCTCCTCGAACACGACGCCGTCCACCTCCACCCGTCCATCATCGACAGGCTGCAGGCCCGCGATGACGCGCAGCAGCGTCGTCTTGCCGGCACCGTTCGGGCCGAGCACCGCGACCGTGACACCGGACGCCACCGACAGATCGCACTCGAGACGGAGGCTCCCGAGCTGCGTGCGGACCCGGGCGTGGAGCGTCACCGCAGCGCACCCAGCCAGCGGTCCCGCAGGACGACGAGCACGAGGACCGAGATCGCGAGCAGCAGCAGGGAAAGCGTGATCGCCATGCCGATCTGCCCCGAGCCCTCGAACGAGCTGTACGCGGCGATAGGAAGGGTCTCGGTGGTGCCAGGGAAGCTGCCCGCGAAAGTGATCGTGGCACCAAACTCGCCGAGCGCTCGCGCCCAGCAGAGCGCGGCGCCGGCGGCGATCGATGGCGCTGCGAGCGGCAATGTCACGTGCCAGAAGCGTCGCCACGGACGCGCACCGAGGGTCGCGGCGACCTCCTCGAAGCGGTCGTCGCGCTGCCGGAGTCCGGCTTCGACGGTGATCACGAGAAATGGGAAGCCTACGAACGCCTCGGCGATGGCGGCCCCCGCGGTGCTGAACGGCAGCACGATGCCGAAATGATCGAGCAGCATCCCGATCGGGGTGGTCCGGCCGAGGGCGGTCTGGAGCGCGATCCCGCCGACCACCGGCGGGAGCACCAGTGGCAGGGTCACCAGTCCGCGGACGACGCGGCGTCCCGGGAGCGACGTGCGCGCCAGCAGGTAGGCCAGCGGAACGCCGATCAGCAGCGCTATCACCACCGCGATCACCGAGCATTCGAGGGACAGACGCAGTGCGGTGAGCACGTCTGTCGACACCAGCTGCGACGGGAGGTTGCGCCAGTCCACGTGGACGAGCAGACCGATCAGCGGTAGCGCGATGAACAGGACCGCGACCGCGGCCGGGATGAGGAGACCGAGGAGTGGACGTCGGCTGACGCCCCGGTTCACGACGCCTTCAGGAATCCGACGGACAGCAGCTCTGCCTGGACATCCCCGGAGACCGCCGAGGTGACGAACGCCTGGGCAGCGGTCATGTTGGTGCTCGACTTCAGCACGGCGATCTCATAGGTGCCGATCACATTCTGGGCGTCCGGTATGGCGATCCCGGTCACCTTGCCACCCGCGCTGAAGACGTCGGTCACGAAGACCAGCGCCGCGTCCGCATTCCCGGATTCGACCTGCTCGACCACCAGCGCGTCGTCGGACTCGAGCGAGTTCGGCGTGACCTTGACGTTCGCAGCCTTGAGCGCCTTGGCCGCATAGTCGCCGACGGGGACGCCTGCCATCGCGAGCACGACCGACAGGCCCGGTGTGGCGAGATCGGCGAGTGTTTTGATGTTCTTCGGGTTTCCTGGCGCGACGATGATCTCGAGCTTGTTCTTGACTAGGGCCTGCGGGGTATCGACAAGTCCCTTGGCCACAAGTTGCTGCATCGTCGAGGTGTTCGCCGTTGCGATGACGTCAGCCGGCGCGCCGTTGATGATCTGTGTCACCAGTGCCTGCGAGCTCCCATATGAGTACTGAGCTGTGAAGCCGGGGTGATCAAGCTCGAGGCCTTTTTCGGCGTCGTTGAACGGGCTCGTCAGGGAGGATGCGGCGAACACGGTGATCGCCCCGGAGAAGGGATCGGCCGGCGCGGAGGATCCGGTGGCCGAGGTCGATCCGCATGCCGCGAGCACCATCGCGCCTGGTGCGAACAGCAGGAGGGGCCGGATGCATGGCTTCATGGTTTCCTCGGCTGCGAGTCCGCCGCCGGAGGCATCTCGATGACGACATTGGTGGCTTTCACGGACGCGACCGCGAGCATGCCAGGCTCGAGACCAAGCTCCCGAACCGCCTCGCTGCTGATCAATGAGCTGATCCGGAAGGGACCGGCCTGGAGCTTGACATGCGCCATCACGCCGTCCGTGGCGACGTCGGTCACCAGCCCGAGGAAGTGATTGCGCGCTGACTCGGTGGCGGGCACGGTCGGGTGGTTGCTCGCGACCTCGACGGCGAACCTGGCCAGTGCGACACCGTCGACCAGCCGGTGGCCACCCTCGGTGCGGACCGTATCGATGCGTCCAGCGTCGGCCCAGCGCCGCACCGTGTCGACGCTGACGCCGAGGAGCTCCGCGGCCTGGCCCATCTTGTATGTCGGCATGGGCCGCGACCTTAGCGCAAAAGCGGTCTTCTTCTCAACTGCGCCTTGCTGCTGCGGCTTGTCTCAGGGACTATTCGTGCGCGACCACGGTGACCGCGTGCACCACATCGCTGACAAAGAGCGGAGCGGGGTAGATCACCCGGACGTACCCCTGTGGGTCGATGACAGCGAGAAAATTGGTGTGCGGAGCTTCGATCGGCTCACCCCACTTCAACCAGGTGATCTTCAGTTCGGCGTCGGGTCCGAGGAGCCAGCGCCATCCGGGATCCCACTTGGTTGTGAGATTCGTGCGGATGAACTGCGCCACGTTCGCGGGGGTGCGGTCGGCGACGACGCTCACGATGAGCAGAACCGGATTGATCCCCTTGGGCAGTGCCTGCTCGACGGCGACGATGTCACGACCGAGGAGCGGGCAGAGGTTGACACACAGTGGGTCCATGAATGCGACGAGCACGACATGGCCCTTCTCGTCTGCGAGCGAGACTGACTGGCCATTCTGGTCGACGAGCCCGGTCAGCGGAGGTGTCGGCTGGCGTGTGAGTGGTGAGCCGATGATGTTCGCGGAGGGCGTGATCTCCAATGGGGCACTTGTCGTTCTGACGCTCGGGTGCACCGTCATGGACATCAATGCCCCGATGCCAAGCCCACCCGCAAGTGCGACCGCAACGATCAGCGCCTGCCCACGCTTGGAACGAGTCAGGCCTCCGAGGCGCTCCGAGGGCTTCATCCACAATCCTCGCACTCGGCAACGGCTGATAAGTGGTCGCCTCCGCACCTCCCGGCGGCGTCCCGCTTGCGAGCGAGGCGCCAATTATGGCTCGCTTGAACCCGCTCCGGTGACGCCCCCGATGCGCGAGCGTATGCTCCGCGCGTGATCCCCAAGCGGCAGGCGAGGATTGCTGCGCCAGGCGTCGTTCTCCTGGCGCTGGTTGGGCTGTTCATCGGCCACACCCTCGAGTACCTCCGCGTCTGGGGAGCCGAAGGGATCGTCGCGTCGATGACCAACCCCGTCCACGCGTACATGCTCCCGGTGGCGGGGGTCCTGTTGGGCCTCAGCGCCGTGTTCGCGTTCCGTTTGGCGCGCGCGTGGCAGAAGCTCAACGACCGGCTCGATCGAGCCGCGGCCGGTGTCCGGCGGATCTGGCGCGGGCGAGCCGACGAGGCGCCCAGTTCGCCAACTTCCCGATCGACCCCGGGGACCCGTCTGGTGGCCCTGTGGCTACCGCTCGCCGCGGCTCAGATTGCCCTGTATCTCGTGCAGGAGAACCTCGAGGCGGCGGCGCGCTCGCAGCCCGCGCCCGGGTGGGGTGCGATCACCGGGGTGCATTGGGCGGCCCCGCTTATCCACCTCTACGTGGCCCTCCTGCTCGCCTGCATCGTCCGCATTTGCGAGATTTTGTTCCGCAGGCGGGAGGTCGCGGTCGAGCGGGTCGAGGCCATGCTCCGGGCTGCGATCAGCCGGAGGCGGCACACGGTCGCCGGCGTTGGGACGCCCGTCCACCCTCAGTGCGCATCACCACTTGATCAGCTTGGCAGGCACCTCTGGAGGAGGCCACCCCCGCAGCTCCTCGAAGTCTGACCGACCGTCCGTGAGCTTCGGCTCACCAACGATCCGTTCACACCTTGAGGAGACATCAAGTTGTCCAGAACTCGCCTGCGTTTGTCCGCGGTTGCCGCAGCGGCGCTGCTCGCCCTGACCACGTCATTCGCTGTTGCGTCGGCGCATTTTGTGTTCACCGCCGGCAAGTATCGGATCGCCATCGGCTGGCAGTTCGAGCCTGCGGGTGGCACCGATACGTATGTCGGCGCCCCCAATGCGATCCAGGTGTTCATCGACGTTCCGTCGGCATCGAACCCGATCGGGACCCCCGTCAGCACGCTCAACCAGGACTGCACGCATCCGGATTTTCAGGTCACCGTGACCGTCGGGAGCACGACAAGCAGTCCATTCTGCCCGGTGCCCCTGTACGACGCCGATACCGGTAACGGCAGGCGTGACGAATACGACTATGCGCTCATCCCCACAGTGGTCGGAACCTACACCTTTCGCCTCTTCGGCACCATCAACGGCGTTCCGGTCAACCAGACGGTCGCGTCGGGCCCGACGACTTTCGACTCCATCGCGGATTCGAGCGCCGTTCAGTTCCCGGTGGTCATACCGGCAGCGGCTGCCGTGGCAACCAAGGTCGACACCGTGAGTCAACGCGCCGCAAGCGCGCTGTCGAGCGCACAGTCCGCATCAACAACAGCCAGTGACGCGAAGACGAGCGCCTCCGGTGCAACCACACTCGCGATCATCGCGATCGTTGTGGCGGTGCTGCTCAGCGCACTCAACCTGGTGATCGGGTTGCGCCGCCGGAGCACGTAGCATGCGGATGCGGCGGTCGCTGATCGTCGGTGCAACTCTTGCGGCGGGGGCAGCCATCTGGCTGCCCCTGACCGCGGCCGCCCATGCGCTGCCGCAGAGTGCCATACCTCCCGAGGGAGCGGAGGTGCAAATCGCACCGAAGCTTGTGGAGATCACCTTTGGTGAGACGCCCGACCCGAAGCTGTCGACAATCACCGTGATCAACAGCGCTGGGTTGAGCGTCGACGCCGGACCGACCGTCGTCGTGCCGGGCCATCCACTCGAGCTCGAGGTGCCCCTGCAGCACATCGGCAACGGCGTGTACACGGTGACATGGAAGACCGTCTCCGAGGTCGATGGTCATCTCGCGACCGGCGCGTACGCCTTCGGGGTCGGGGAGTCAGCCGCGAGTGCCAACGCGCACGCGAGCAGGTCAGTGGTGTCACCGCCGCCGTCGGTCCTTGCGGTGGTGGGGCGCTGGCTGTTCTTCGTCGGCGTTATGGGCATGGTCGGAATCGTGTCGACGTGCCTGCTCGTGCTGGCGGCAGTTCCGGCCTCGAGCGGACGAATGCTGGCCGGAGCCTGGATCGCCGGCGCCGTCGGCGTTGCGGGCGTCGTCGAAGCACAGCGCGAAGCCGCGGGAGTTGCCTTCAGCTCGTTGCTTTCAACATCACTCGGAACGACCGCCGTCGAGCGAATCGTGGCGATCGCGGCCACAGGACTGGCAGTGGTTGCCGCATCGGTAGGCCCCGCCGCCGGAAGGCGGATCGCGGTGGCGCTGGCCGGCGTCGGAGCGGTAGCGTCAATGTGGGTCGATGTCGCGGCGAGCCACGCCGGTGCTCAAGCGCCGGTCGCGCTCAATCTATTCGCGCAGTGGGCACACATCGTTGCGAGCGGCATCTGGATCGGCGGCTTGTTGGTTCTCATCGTGGCTGTCCGAGGGCAGCCGTCTGAGCTCAAAGGACGAGCCGTGCGCCGCTTCTCAACCATCGCGGGAATCGCCATCGTCCTGGTCGCGCTCACCGGGACGTTCCGAGCGGTGATCGAGATCGGATCGATCGGGCAGCTCTTCGCCACCGCCTTCGGGGTGCTCGTCATCGTCAAGGTGGCGCTGTTCCTGGTGCTCGCGGCTCTCGGCGCGATCAATCGCTACCGCAACGTGCCGCGCGCCGCCAGGGTGCTGCGAGGCCTGCGACGCGTCGGGTCCACCGAGGTCGTGATCGGCGCCGCCGTTGTGCTCGTCGCCGCAGCGCTCGTGAATGTTGCGCCGCCGGTTGCCTCCACGGCTGCGGCGCCAACGGCACGGTCGAGCCAGCTCGTCGTCACCGGCAGCGACTTTGCCACCACCGTGAAAGTCCGTCTCACCGTGTCACCGGGGACCGCCGGCTTCAACAACTTCGTCCTTCGCGTCACCGACTACGACACCGGCGCGACGGTAAACGCCGCTTCGGCGCAGCTCGAGTTCACGCAGCCGCTGCGACCGCAGCTCGGCCAGTCAACGCTGACGCTCAAGCGTCAGCCTGATGGAAGCTTTGCAGCGCGCGGCGGCAACCTCGCGATCGCCGGGATCTGGGAGGTCGCAGCGATCATCGAGAACGCAGCGAACTCCACCGAAGTCCATCTCCAGGTGACGACGATCACACCCGCACCGATCGTCACGGCGACCCGCTTCAGCGGATTGCCCACCCTGTATTCGATCCAGCTGCCGAACGGCGGGATTGCCCAGGTCTACATCGATCCCGACAAGGCGGGTGCCGACGAGTTTCATGTCACCTTCTTCACAAACTCCAACGAGACCAGCGAGATCCACATCGCATCGATCACTGTCGGCATCACCCCACCTGGAGGTACGCCCACCGTCCTGGTCACCCGCCGCCTGGATCCGATTGGCCATTTCGTCGCCGATGCCACAGTCCCAGCGGGCGCCACGCGCTACGACGTCATCGCCACGACGCAGACCGGCGTCCCCATCGCGACCTACGTGACGATCACGCCCGGGCCCTGAGCCGCATCACCGAATTGCGGCGTTGATCAACTCCGCGACCACCTTCGGCTGTTCGAGATACGGCAGGTGCGCCATCCCCTCGAACAGGTGAAACCGCGATTTGGGCAGCCAGTCGGCCAGTTCCTTCGACTGCGCGATCATGAATGGCAGGTCGAGGTCGCCGCATGCCACGGTCACCGGGACCGAGATCTCCTCCAGCCTCGACCATGCGGTGATCCCACTCTTCCCGGATTCCTCGGGGATCTCGTTCTTCAACGCGATGGCGTTCATCTCGAGCGCGAGAGCTCGAGCCGGTCCCGACACACGTCCCTCGGGGCCGCGCGGCCCATCGAGCCAGAGCCAGATCTCGATCCGGTTGATCTCGTCCATCTCGCCGGACGTCTGGGCCGCCTCCCACATGCGCACGAGCCGGTCGGTGTTGGCGTCGAAGGTGCCCGGTTCGGGGGCGCCACTCACCGCCGGGGCGAGGAGCACCAGGCCGGCCACTCGTTCCGGGCTCGTGAGCGCGGCGTCGATGGCGATCTCGCCACCCATGGAACTGCCCACCAGCCACACGGGGCCGGTTGCCTCCTGATCGAGGACCGCGTACAGGTCCTCGAGGTGCGAGAAACCGTAGGTGACCCCGGACGTCTCGCCGTAGCCACGCAGGTCGTATGCCACGACACCCGTGGTCGGTTGGAGCGCCTCAGCGACCGCATACCAGGAGCGACGGTCGGTCACGCCGGAGTGGAGCAGGACGACCGGCTGCCCGACGCCCGGCCAGCGCTCGCCGGCGAGGGTGGCCGTGCCGCGCTGCACCGCGAACTTCTCGGAAGGCACCCGCCCATTCTGACCGGAGAAGCGCGGGGCGACGTGCTGAGCGCCGGCGGTGAGCCGACGCGGCGCGGATCGCCGGTCAGCGCGTAACTCGTCACGGGGTTGTAGAGAAGCGAGCGCAGGTCACTGACAGTGCCGGCCGGCGCGCGTCCTGTTGACATGATTCCGGTGATGGCAGTCGACGAGGAGGAGGTCAACCAGTCGCTCAGACCGGTGCACGGACAGCTGTCATACCTGCAGATCCCGGCGATTGACGTGAGGCGATCAGCGGAGTTTTATTCGCGCGTCTTCGGGTGGCATGTCGAGCACCCGCACCCCGGGTTCGACGCTCCCGGGCTCATCGGTCAGTGGGTGACCGACCAGCCGCCGACGCGCAGTGCGGGGCTGCTCCCCTGGTTGAATGTCGACAGCATCGATGATGCGATGAAGCTCGTTCGAGCACATGGCGGCGAGGTGCTCGAGCATCCGACGCCGGACGGTCCCGACCGACTTCTCGCGACCGTGCGCGACCCTGCCGGGAATCTCGTCGGCCTGGTGCAGCTCGTCGCTCGCTGAGCGCGGACGGGCGTCAGCTCGCGAGCAGGAGGCGTGGCTCCACGAGGTGCCGGTGCCCGCACGCGACGCACTTCAACTCAGCGCGGACGGGGCGGACGCGCCGTCGCATCTCCTTGTACTCCGGCTGCGGGACGTGGACCGTCAGAGGGAGCAGCCTGGTCTCGCCGCAACGGACACAGCGGATCTGTCGCTGCTGATTCGACCGTTTCACGCGCGATATTCTGCTACGGGATCCCCCCGGCGCGCCATCCATCTGACTCATACGGCGACGCCTGAAAGGGCCACGAGGGCACCAACCAGCCCGGCGAGGACGAGGCCGCTGACGACGCCTCGACGGATCACGAAGAACCAGAGCAGCGCGCCGGCAAGCACCGGAATCTGCCAGATCACCTGGAATTCAAGTCCGAGTGGGATCGTCGAACCCGCGATCGCCCCGATCACCGCGGGACCCGCCCCGGTAAGGAATGCCTGGATCGAGGCATTCGTCCGGATCTGATCGAATCGCGGGCCGCCTGCCAGCACGAACACGAAGGATGGAGCGAACGCAACCACCACGGCGAGCAGACCCCCGGCGAGACTCGCGGCGGCGTAGCCGACGACAGCGACGGTCAGCACGACCGGCCCCGGTGTGATCTGACCGAGCGCAACGGCGTCGAGGAATTGGGCGCCGGTCATCCAGTGGTAGGTGTCGACCGCGTCGTGCTGCATGAGCGGGACGATCACAAAACCGCCGCCATACGACAGCGCGCCGACCTTGAACGCCACCCACGCGAGAGCGCCGAGGCCGGCGAGCGTGACCGTATGCACCCCAGCCGCAACGACCAATCCGGATGCGGAACGGGATCCGGGTGATCGCGCGTTCCGATGCTGGACCGCCACCTCGGCGAGCCCGCACAGCAGCAGCACGAGCACCAGGAACGGCCCGATCAGTGCGGCAGACAACGCCCCGGCGACGGCGAATACCAGCCATCGAGCTCGCCGCGCCCGTCCGGTGCCGGCGCGCCTCCAGCTCGACGGCGCCAGCCCCCAGGCGGCGTACAACGCCACTGCGGGCACGGCTGCGCCGGCCCCCACGGCTGCGCCGAGAATCCAGATCGGCGGGTGTGTCGCCAGGAAGATCGCCGACAGAACGAGGATGAGGGCGAGGCCTGGTGCGATGAAACAGATGCCGCCGAGGAGGGCGCCTGGTACACCCCGCAGTCGCCATGCGCAGAAGATCGCCAGCTGCGTCGATGCAGGACCGGGCAGCAGGCTCGTGGCCGAGATGCCGTCCTCGAACTCCTCCGCGTCGAGCCAATGGCGTTGCTGCACGCAGAGCCGGCGCAGCAACGCGATGTGCGCCGGTGGGCCGCCAAAACCGATGCACCCGAGGCGCAACCATTCGCGAGCGATGGTTGCGAGCGACACCCTCTCGCGGATGTCCGCGCGGTTGCGCTCGAGCACGCGTGCGGAAACCTCAGGACTGCGTGTCGGGTCCAGGGTCGCGCATCGCCGACCACGACCGGTGACGATCCTGCGCGTCGATCGCCCACTGCAGGGTCTCGAGGACGTGGCTGAGGTGCGCCGCCATAGCCGCATCACATGCATCGGGGTCGTGCGCTGCAATCGCGGCGACGATCGCCTCGTGCTCGCGAAGGGATTGCTCAGGCCGGCCCGGGCGGAGGATCGTGCCGTACTGGAACCGAATGCTCTGCGACTTGAGGGTGACGAGAACCTTCGTCGCCACCTGATTGCCGGAGATCCTCCAGATTCGTCGGTGCAACTGCGTGTTGAGCTGGCTGTAGCCGAACGTATCGGATTCGCGGAGGCGCTCGGTCATGGCGTCGAGGATGGCTCGAAGGTCAGCGAGGTCCGCGCTGGTCGCCAGCCCCGCGGCGCTGCGGGTGAGGAGGCGTTCGAGTGCGTTGCGTACTTGCTCGATCTCGAGCGCTTCACGTGCTGAGATCAGCCGGACTCGGGCGCCGCGGTTAGGCTCGCGGACGATCAGGCCCTCCTGATCCAGCACGGCGAGGGCGGCGCGAATCGCCGTTCGTCCCGCGCCAAACCGAACGGATAGATCCGCCTCGACGAGGCGCTCATTGGGTTGAAACTCGCCTCCGACAATCGCCTGACGGAGCCGGTCGCAAGGATCCGCAAGGGCGCGGATGCGCTGTTTCCTCGGTGTCAGCGGGGGGGCTAGATTGTTCACAACAGTGTCGCTAGTATTGTCGACAATCTTCGCCAGCCGCGCTCCGGGCGCTAGGAGGGATCTGATGCTCGCAAGCCATCATCGGGTCGGCAAAGAGGTGGGGGTGCTCTTCGCGATGCTCACCGTCGCGCTCGCTGCGTGCGGGAGTTCGACGCCCGGAGCGACGGCGAGCTCGTCGCCGCTGCTCATCGGGGTCATCGCGCCATTCACCGGCGCTGACGCCGCGCTTGGACCCGCGTATTTCGCGGCATGTCTCCCCGCCGCCCGAGCGATCAACAACGCAGGCGGTGTCATGGGGCACATGGTGAGCTGCCAGGAGTTTGACACTCGCGGTGAACCGGCGGACGCCGTCCCGGCCGCGCAGCAGATGATCGCGAGCCACTCGAACCTGATGGCGGTTGTGGGTTGCACCTCGGACGAGGCCGCGAGCGTGGCACCGATCCTCAACCAGGCGCATATCCCGATGTTCTGCATGACCGGCCAATCGGAATTCAACAAGACGAGCTTCACCTACTTCCATCGCCTTGTCCCTCCCGATGAGTTCGACGCCTTCGCAATGGTAGGAAGCGCGCTCGACCACTTCAACTACAAGAAGGTCGCCCTTGTCTTCGGAAACGACATCGGTTCCCAGGCGTTCGTGGGACCAGCGATGACCGCTCTCAAGAACCTCGGCGCCACCGTGACGATCAACCAGGCGATCGCGCTCGGTCAATCGTCGTACCGGACCGAGGTCACTGCGATGCTGGCGACCCATCCGGACGTGATCTTCACCGAGGCACTCGGACCGACCGATGCCACGTACTTGTCCGAGGTCAAGCAGTTGAACAACGGCGTCATGCTGCCGTTCATGGGAACGTCGGCAACGATTGACCCGGTGTGGTTCGGGGCGGTGACGGGGGCGGTCGGCGTCCAGACAGTGGTCGACAAGTTCACCGCGGTGGACCTCGGCGTGTCGTTCAGCGGACCGGGGTACGACGAGTTCAAGACGAATCTAGACGCCGTGGCATCGCAGTTCCCTGATGCGCCGAAGTATTCGCAGCGCGGGGCGACGCTTCACCTCTACGACGGCATCATGCAGGCCGCGCTGGCCATGGATGAGACCAAGAGCACCGACCCGACCGTGTACAACTCCGTGATCAAGGACGTCGGCAACGGAGTCGCCGGCGCGACCACCGTGAACACCTATGCGGCCGGCGTGGCCGCAATCAAGAACGGCCAGAAGGTTCGCTGGGTTGGCGCCGGTGGGCTCACCAACTACAACCAGTACAACAACTCCCAGCAGGGCTACATCCTGGTTCGCTATGACGCGTCGGGCAATGAGATCACCATCGGAACGCTCACCCAGGCGCAGACCGCGGCCATCATCACGGCGGGTGGTGGCTGAGTCACCGATCGGTCGGGGGCGGCGGCGATGAGTTTCATCGTCGCCGCATTCGGCTTCGGCCTCGTATCCATGTCGATCATCGCCATCTCGGCGGTTGGATTCACGATGCAATTCGGCATCACGAACATGATCAACCTGGCCTATGGGCAGGTGATGATCGCCTCCGCATATGCCGCGTACGCGGTGAACAGCGCAGGAGTGAGCATCTGGCTGGCCCTACCGGTGGCGGCCGGGTTCGGGGCGGTCTTCTCGTTCCTGCTCAACCGCCTGGTATATGCGCCGTTCCAGCGCAAGGGAACGAACCTCATTGGCATGGTGATCATCTCCCTCGCCGTGTCACTGGTCATCGCGAACGTGATGCTGCCGATCGCCGGCTACTACAGCGTGTCCTACCAGCAGAACCCCGGCCCGACGTACCACCTTGGGTCGATCGCTCTGACGGGAGAGCAGCTTGCCATCATCGCGGTCGCGGTGGTGGTGATGCTCGCCATCCACGCGTTGCTCCGATTCACTCGCCTGGGCAAGGCGATGCGAGCCACCGCCGCCAATCCAACCCTCGCCCGCAACTGCGGCATTCCAACTTCCCGGGTGATCGATCTCGCCTGGCTCATCACCGGCGCCCTCTGCGGCATTGCGGGCGCCGTCGCCGGCATGAACTCGGACTCGTTCTCCGTCGCCAGCGGATCCGAGTTCTTGATTCCGATCATTGCGGCGTCGATCCTCGGCGGGGCCGGGAGTCCCTACGGGGCGATGATCGGCGCGGTGATCATTGGGGAGATGACCGAGATCAGTGCCGCAATCATCTCGCCCGAGTACAAGCAGGTTGTCGCTTTCGCAGTGCTGGTACTGGTCATGGTGCTGCGGCCTCAGGGCCTGCTCGCCAAGCGAGGCGCACTCGCGGCTGCCGGGTGACCTACTACCTCACGACGATTCTCGTCTATGCAGCCGTCGACATCCTGGCGTGTCTCGCGATCAGTCTGCAATTCGGCGTTTCCGGGATCGTCAACTTCAGCTTCATCATCTTCCAGGCGGCCGGCGCGTACACCGCCGGGGTGCTCTCGCTGCCGGCGGACACCGAAAACGGCGGCTTCCAGACCTACATCCTGGGCCTCCATCTGAGCTTTCCGCTCCCCTGGATCGGCGCCACGTTGGTCGGCGCGCTGCTCGCCATCCCGATCGAACTCGTTGCGCTGCGGCGGCTGCGAAGCGACTATCAGGCGATTGCGATGCTTGTGCTCTCGGTCATCGCCAGCCTGGTGGTCACCAACACGCCAGCCTTCCTCGACGGCGCCGCCGGCCTCTCGCTCGTTCCCCAGCCACTGTCAGACAGGTTCAACCCGTACTCGGAAGGCTACCTGTGGGCCTATACGGTAGGTGCGTTGGTTCTGGCCGTGATCGTCTTCTTCATCGCGCAGCGGGTGATCAACTCGCCATATGGCCGCTCACTTCGAGCCATGCGCGAGAACGAGATGGCTGCGAACGCGCTCGGCAAGAATGCGGTTGCGTTGAAGATGACGGTATTCATCCTGGGTGGCGCGATCGCCGGGTTGAGCGGCGCCATCCTGGTCGGCTTCATCACGACGTGGGCGCCATCGACGTGGCTCTACCCGGAAACGCTGATCCTGTTCGCGGCCGTGATCGTTGGCGGTCGTGGAAACAACTTCGGCGCAGTGCTTGGGGCGCTGCTCGTTCCCGTGGGATTCGAGGAAGCCACGCGTTATCTGCCGCCGTTCGGGCCGCCGGGACTCATCCCCGCCCTCGAGTGGGTGTGCATCGGCGGTCTGATCCTCGGCTTCCTCTGGTTCCGGCCCCGCGGCGTGCTCCCCGAGCGGCGTCGAGTGTTCCCAGCGCGACTGAAGACCGTTGAGGTCGGGGAGCTTCATGCCGGTCGGGACTGACGCCATCGCGCCCACCCCAGCCTCGGGCTTACAGCCACCCGCCGAGCGACCGCTCCTGGTCGCTCGTCACGTCAGCAGACATTTCGAGGGGGTCCGCGCAGTCGAGGACGTTTCGATCGAGGTGCTCCCGGGTCGCATCACCGGTCTCATCGGTCCCAACGGCGCCGGAAAGTCGACGTTCCTCGCCGTGCTCGCAGGCACGCTGCCGGCTAGCTCCGGCGCGATCACCTTCGACGGCGAGGATGTCACCGCCCTGCCGGCGTTCCGTCGTGCACGGCGCGGGCTGGTGCGCACATTCCAGCTTCCGTCGGAATTCGCGCAGCTCACGGTCCTCGAGAACCTGCTCGCGGCGGCGCCGGACAATCGTGGCGACTCGCTCCTGGGGGCGATCCTGGGCAAGCGCTACTGGAAGGCGGATGAGGATCGCCTTGTGGAACAGGCGCGCGTCCTGCTCGACCGCTTCCGGATGAGCGCCAAGGAGTCGGACTACGCGAGCTCGCTCAGCGGCGGTCAGAAACGCCTCGTCGAGATCATGCGCGCGCTCATGCTGCGGCCGCGATTGCTGCTGCTCGACGAGCCGATGTCAGGCGTGCATCCCTCGATCGTCGGGGAGATCGCCGACTATTGCGAGGCGCTCCGCGACGATGGTCTGACGATTCTGATGGTCGAACATGAGCTCCACATGATCGAACGCATGTGCAACCCGGTCATCGTCATGGCTCAGGGGGGTGTCATCGGCCAGGGGACGATGGGTGCCCTTCGGCAGCAACGCGAAATTGTCGACGCGTACCTTGTCGGATAACACGGCGGGGGCCGTCGCGGAAAGGCCGGCCCCGCTGCTGCGAGCGGAGCACATCACCGCGGGGTACGGTGGCGTTCCGGTCATCCAGGACATCAGCTTGAGCGTCGGCCCAGGCGAGATCGTCGCGATCATCGGACCCAATGGTGCCGGCAAGAGCACGCTGCTGAAAGCACTCGTCGGCATTCTTCGTGTCACCAATGGCCGGATCATGCTCGGCGACCACGAGGTCACCAATCACCGCCCCGAGGAGCTCGCGCGCCGGGGAGTTGGCTACGTGCCCCAGGTGCAGGACATCTTCGAGCCCCTCACGGTGCTCGAGAACCTCGAGATGGGCGGATACCTCCTTCCCACCGCAGCGATTCGCACACGTGTCGAGGATGTGCTGAAGGTGTTCCCGGCACTCGCACCGATGCTCAGGCGGCGCGCGGACAAGCTCAGCGGTGGCGAACGCAAGATGCTGGCGATCGCGCGAGTCCTGATGCTTGATCCGAAGGTGCTGATCCTCGATGAGCCAACCGCAAACCTGGCCCCGCAGCTGGCCGACAAACTGCTCCGCGAGCAGGTGAAGGGCCTTGGGGCGCTGGGCAAAGCGGTGCTGCTGGTCGAGCAGCGCGCACGTGCGGCGCTGGAGATCGCCGCCTACACGTCCGTTCTTGTCTCTGGATCCATTCGCATGGAAGGCCGGCCCGGCGAACTCCTCGATCGCCAGGATTTCGAGGAACTGTTTTTGGGAGCCGCAACGAGTCTCAGCTCGGCGTCCGGCTCGGAGGCGAACAAGGTATGAAGCTGCTCATGTTTCGCGACGGTGATGCGGCGCGTCTCGGCGTCGGCCGCGATGGCGTGCCGGAGGAGATCGTCGACGTCGCCGCTGTAGCCAACGGAACGACTGGCACACTGCCAACGACGATTCTGGGTGTGATCGATGCCGGCGAGGGCGGGCTCGACAGCCTGCGCACCCTCGCGTCCGCTGCACCATCGAGCGCCATCCGCCGGATCGCTGACCTGACGTTGCTGCCTCCCTTCGATCCACCGCGCGGGAACGTCCTCGCGATCGGGCGAAACTATCAGAAGCACGCCGAGGAAACCGCACGCGCCTCGAACGTCGCGGTCGGCCCGCCGACGATCTTCACCAAAGCGATCACCACCGTCGCCGCCCCCTACGCGGACATCCGCATCGACCCGTCCGTGAGCACCAAGATCGACTGGGAGGTCGAGCTCGGCGTGGTCATCGGACGCCGCGGCGCCAACATCAAGCGAGAGGATGCGCTCAGCCATGTCTTCGGCTATACCGTCCTCAACGATGTGACGGCGCGCGACATTCAGAACGGTTGGGGCGGTCAATGGTTCAAGGGCAAGAGCCTCGACGGGTCATGCCCGGTGGGACCCTGGGTGTTGACGCGCGATGAAGTCTCCGACGTGCAGTCGTTACACCTGCAGCTTCGGATCAACGGCGACATCAAGCAGGACGCCAACAGCCGCGACATGATCTATCCCGTGGACGCGATCATCGAATGGCTGTCCGTCGGCATGACCTTGCTTCCCGGGATGTTGATAGCGACCGGCACGCCGGAGGGAGTCGGATTCGCGCGTACTCCACCGGAGTACCTGCAGCCCGGGGACGTCATGGAGTCGGAGATCGAGGGAATCGGCAAGCTCCGCAACGCCGTGGTCGCATCGCCGGCCTGATGTCCGGCGTCGAGCGGCTGACGGTAGGCGACCCGTCGTCGGCCGTGCCAACGCTGGCTGCGCACGGCGTCGCCGCGGCACATGAGGCGTACGGACAAGCGGGCCTCCTCGACCCGCATATCCGTCCGATCCAGCAGGGCGCGCGCCTGGCCGGTCCAGCTGTCACCGTGCTCTGCCCGGCCGGCGACAACCTGATGATCCATATGGCCGTCGAGCAGTGCCGCCCCGGCGACGTGCTGGTGGTCGCGACCGTGCCGCCCGGCGACGCCTCTGGCGTGATCGGCGAGCTGCTCGCGACCGCACTGCGCGCACACGGGGTCGTTGCCGCGATCGTCGATGCGGGGGTCCGCGATATCGCCGAGCTGCGGGCCATGGCCTTCCCCGTCTGGTCGCGATGGATCACCGCGCAGGGAACGACGAAGCGCGGCGCCGGCAACGTGAATCGCCCGGTGGTGTGTGGGGGACAGGCGGTCACTCCCGGTGACATCATCGTCGCCGACGACGATGGAGTTGCGTGTGTCGCTGCAGCGTCGGCCATTGAGGTGGCCCGAGGTGTTGTTGAGCGAGTTGCCCACGAGAGCTCGATGCGTGCGCGCCTGGCAGCTGGGGAGTTGAGCGCCGACATCCTCGAGCTGCGAGATGGGGGCATCCGCGTAGGGACCGAGTTCTGGCGAGCAGTGATTCACCTGGACGCGGCGCGGCTGCTTCTGGTCGCTGTCGCGGCGCTCGTCGCGGGCGCGGTGAATGCGGTTGCCGGAGGCGGAACCCTGTTGTCGTTTCCGGCACTGCTGCTGCTCGGATTCCCGGCGCTGACGGCGAACGTCACCAGTACGCTCGGTTTGCTCCCGGGGTACGCGGGAGGCAGCATCGCGTATCGCGAGGAGCTCGGTGTGCAGCGCGACCGGGTGCGCTTTCTCGCGCCCATCAGCGTGGCCGGCGCGATCGTCGGCGCGATCGTCCTGACGCGAACGTCGAACCACGTCTTTGCCGCGATCGTCCCGTGGCTGATCCTTGCTGCTTGCGCGTTGCTCCTGCTCCAGCCGGTGGTCACGTCGCGGGTCCGTGCACGCCGACCGGTTCGCGAGCAGCACCGTTCGCCCCTTCTCGCGGTGGCCCAGTTCGTCGGCGGAATCTACGGTGCGTTCTTCGGCGCGGGCCTGGGCGTGATGATGCTTGCTGTACTCGGTCTGTTCATCCGAGATGACCTCCAGCGGCTCAACGCGCTCAAAGGCATGATGTCGCTGGTCATCAACGTGGTCGCGGCGATCTATTTCGCTTTCTTCGGACCGGTGTCGTGGATCGCCGTCCTGGTCATGGTGCCGATGAGCGCGGCGGGCGGGTTCATCGGCGTCGCGCTGGCTCGCCGCCTCCACCCCGTGGTGCTGCGCACCGTGGTGGTTGCTCTCGGTGTTGCCTTCGCGCTCCACCTGCTCCTGTAGACGGCACTCAGGACAGCCGCCGGTCCGTCGCCCAGCGAGTCAGTTGATGGCGCGTCGAAAGCTGGAGCTTGCGCAACACCGAGGACACGTGGCTCTCGACCGTCTTCGCGGAGATGAAGAGCTCGCGCGCGATCTCCTTGTAGGTGAAGCCGCGCGCGATCAGGCGCAGCACCTCCCGTTCGCGCGGTGTCAACTGGTCGAGCTCGGGGTCGAACGCAGGACGCTCCTGGTCCGCGGCGGGAAGCGCGGCGAAGGCGTCGAGAACGAATCCGGCCAGGCGCGGCGAGAAGACAGCCTCGCCGGCGGCGACACGGTGCACCGCGTCCACGAGGTCCACACCTGAGATGGTCTTGGTCACGTAGCCGCGGGCGCCGGCGCGGATGATCGCGATGACATCCTCGGGCGCGTCGGATGCGGACAGCGCGAGGAATCGCACGTGCGGGTGGCTGGATTTCAGCGCGGTCACTACCGCACGTCCGCCCCCGCCCGGGAGATGGACATCAAGGAGCACCACGTCGGGCTCCGAGCTCGCGATCCCGGCGATCGCAGGTGCGACGTCGTCCGCTTCGCCGATCACCTCGACCTGGGTACCGAGCTCTGACCGTACCCCGGAGCGGAAGAGGCTGTGATCGTCGACGATGAAAACTCGGGGCCGTTGACGGTCTCCGATCGGTGCTGTCATCCGGGGGGTGGGGGAGGTGGCGGCTCCGGGGCTGGTGGTGGCGGCGGCGATGCGCCAACCCCCACAGCACGGGTCATGGTCAGGCGGACCTCCGTGCCCTCTCCAGGAACGCTCTGGACTGTGGCGGTGGCGCCGTGGCGGGTCATCCTTGCTCGGATGGACTCCGACACCCCCCGGCGATCGGCCGGCACAACCATGGGATCGAAGCCGCGTCCGCGGTCGCGTACGAAGAGGGACACCTCGGCCGCCTCCACCTCGGCGTAGATCGAGATCACCTGGACTCCCGACCACTTTGCTGCGTTGACCGTCGCCTCTCGGGCGGCGGCCAGCATCGCCTGGAGATCCTCGTCAAGTGCGCAGTCGCCAACGGTGACCACTTCCACGGTGACGCCGTGCTGGGCCTCGACGTCACTCTGGATGAGCCGAACGCCGCCGGCGAAGGTGGTGTCCGCGCCGAGCGACCCGGGCGCGCGACCATCGAACAGCCAGGATCGCAACTCACGCTCCTGGGCGCGGGCAAGCTGGATCACCTGCTGTGGCTCTGCGGCTCGATGCTGGATGAGCGCGAGCGTCTGGAGCACCGAGTCGTGCACCCTCGACGCCATGTCGGCGCGCTCCTCGGCGCGGACCCGAGCCTGTCGCTCGTCAACCAGGTCACGGCCGACCCGAAGCCACCACGGTCCGAGCACCACCACCATCGCTGCGATGACCAGGGCGACCCCCGCCAGGGGGCGGAACACCGCAGCGCTGGTGTGTCCGAGGAGCAGCGTCGTGACCCCGGCGATCAGGAGCAGGCTCGCGACCAGCGCGCGTAGAGCCACGCGCGATCGGCGGGTGTCGCCAGTGAAGCCGATGAACGGATCCGCAAGACGCCGCAGGGTCACCTGCTCATCCACAGGAGCGTTTCTCGAGATCAGGACGATCGCGACGACGCTGATCACCACCGACCAGGCAAACGAGCCGATCCAGCCCACGCCGACCAGCGACATCAGCACGAGCACGGCGATGAGCAGGGACGCGAGTCCGGTGGCCAGGGTGATCCCGGTCCGGTCGGTCATCGCTGCGCTGCCGATGTTGGTCCGCTCACCGACGGCCGGAATCAGGAGCCACGCCACCAGATAGCATGCGATCCCGGACCCGCCCGCGAGGGCGAAGAGGACGAAGACGGTTCGCACCACCGTGACATCGACACCGGTCCTGGCAGCGACTCCGGCAGCCACGCCGCCCAGACGGCGCTGCTCCGGGACGCGGCGCCACGAACCCCGACGCCTCTTGGTCCGCGCTTGCTCCGCCATGCAGCCATCATGGGCCTCGCAAGCGGCCCCGGCTATTGGGGAACACCCTGAGCCGATCGCGGACATCTCGGGGTCGAACCCGGGTACTTCCCGATTGTTCGACAGTGGCAGAGGCCCTACGGTAGGGGCATGAACACACCCCCGCCGCCCCCACCGGTCGACAGCACCCGCCGCCCCCTCCACCGTCCGACGAAAGATCGGATGATCGCGGGCGTCGCAGCCGGCCTCGCTCAGTACCTTGACGTTGATGTCACGATCGTCCGGATCATCATCGCCGTGCTCGTCGTCTGCGGCGGAGCAGGCGTCGCCCTCTACATCGCCGGCTGGCTGCTGATGCCCAACGAAGGCTCGGAGCGATCGATCGCGAGCAAGCTCACCGGGACGCATCGCGCCAGCCCGGAGTCATGAACCGGTGCGGGAATCGGAGGAAGCGGACCGTGGACTCCCGGCGGTGACCACGCAATGGGCTCCGCCCGCGGTGGCGCCCCAGCCGCAGTCGCGGGCCGGCGCAGTAGTGCTGATCGTTGTCGGCAGCGTCCTGGCACTGATGTCCGTGGGGTTGCTGGGCGCCGGCGGCTTTCTCATGTGGGCCGACCATACCCAGCGTGACGCATCCGGATATCTGACCTCGGGGACAGGGCCGATCTCCGCACCGACCTATGCAATCGCGAGTCCCAATGTCGACCTGAATTTCTCGAGCCGTGCGTGGCCGGACACCCAGGCCGCTCTCGGCAAGGTGCGCATCACGGCATCCAGCGCATCGCCGGCGGGCGTCTTCATCGGGATCGCGCCACGTGCCGACGCACTTCGCTACCTCAACGGCGTTGCGTACGACGGACTCTCGGATCTCCGTTTCCTACCGTACCGGGTCACGCTCACGCCACATGGCGGCGGCGCGCCCGCGGCTCCCACGTCGCAAGCCTTCTGGCGGGCGGAAGCATCGGGGACCGGGACACAGACTCTCACCTGGCCGGTCGCATCGGGGCAGTGGATCGTCATCTTGATGAACGCTGACGGTTCACGAGGGATCGCGGCCGATGTATCTGTCGGGGCCACCGCCCCGTTCCTGTACGGGATTGCGCTCGCCCTGCTCATCGGAGGAGGCATCGCGCTGGTGGTGGCACTGGTGCTGCTCATCCTCGGGATTGGGATGCTCAACCGGCGACAGCGCAACGCACAGTCGCCCGCCGGTCTCCCGCTGCCACCACCGGTGCCGGCGCCATCGGCTCCGCTCAGCTATCCGCTCCTCTTGGAGGGCCACCTCGACGAGCCCATGAGTCGCTGGCTGTGGCTCGTGAAGTGGGTGCTGCTCGTGCCGCACTACATCGTCCTGTGGTTCCTGTTCATCGCGATGTTCGTGCTCACGGTGATCGCCTTCTTCGCCATTCTCTTCACCGGGCGGTATCCGCGTGCGATCTTCGATTTCAACGTCGGGGTGCTGCGCTGGGCTTGGCGCGTCGGCTTCTACGGCTACAGCGCACTCGGCACCGACCGCTATCCACCGTTCAGCTTCGCGGCGGACGCCAACTATCCGGCAACGCTCGACGTGCCGTATCCCGAGCACCTGTCGCGGGGCTTGGTGCTCATCAAGTGGTGGTTGCTCGCGATTCCTCAGTACGTCGTCATCGCGGTGCTGACCGGCGGGATTGGACTCGCAGTACACGTGTGGGGGCTCATCGCCATCCTCACCCTGTTCGCCGCAATCGCGCTGCTCTTCACGGCTCGGTACCCTCGCGGCATCTTCGACTTCGTCATGGGTCTCAACCGCTGGGTGCTTCGCGTGCTTGTCTACGTGCTCTTGATGCGTGACGAATATCCGCCGTTCCGATTGGATCCGGGCGGCAGCGAAACCCCTCCGCACCCGAGTGCGCCTCCGGCGCCGGTGTCAGGATTGATACCCGTTCCGCCGCCCCTGTGAGTCGATCCGTCACCCACCGGCAATTGGAGTGCTCAGCCCCAGGCCGAGATCTCGCTGGACGAGGTTGATCGCGGCCTGGAGGTTGAACTCATCGCCGACGAACTGCGTTGTTGACACGGCGCCACTCGCGACGCCGGCGAGGTCGATACGAACCGTAGCTGCCGCATTGACGAGCGTGTGCACGTCACTCCCGGCTGCGGAGGGGAATTGGATGCCGAGCAGTGTGTTGCTGAAGGCCTGCAGCGCCTGCGCGTACGCCGCGTCAATCGGGGCCTCGTTGGCCACGGTGTTCGTGCCCGCGGCGACAAGCGACTGGCCGAGAGTGTCCCAGGTTGTCGTGGCGGCGTCGAGGGCTGCGCCCGCATTTGCGTATTGCTGGATGTAGCTCGCGTTGGTCGATGGCGTGCTGTTTCCCGACACCGTGCCTCCACAGCCGGCGAGAACGATGACGACGAACGGGCCCACGACGGAACGCACCAACGGTCTTGTCACGACCTACCTCCAAGGGCACTGTACGGCAGGGGTGACTGAGCGAGCCGGTACCGGCCCGTCAAGCGGGAGGCTGGGGTCCCCTGGCGGTCGGCAAGCTGATCGGGCCGATGCGCGAGAGCACGTAGAAGGCGATCGCGAAAAGTGCCAATGCCACGGCGGTCCGGGACAGCACGGCATTCGTGGTTAACTCGACCACTCCTGCCACCAGGAACAGGGTGAAGCTGACAACGATGCAGAAGTCCTTGAAGGTCATGGTTCGTCCTCCTCTTCAGAGCAGAATGAACCAGGCTCGCTGCCAGACAGGTCGGTTCATTGCCGCAACGCTGGCACTTGGGCGCAGCACGTGTCAAGCCGGCACTGAGTCATTGCCGGATGAGCTCGGCTGAAAAGGTGCGCGGCCGGCTCAGGAGTCCGAGAGGGAGGTGTCGGCGACGGCCACTCGGGCGCGGCCGGAGGCCTTGGCAGCCTTTGCCGCCTTTCGAGCCGCGGCCTGAGCTGCCTCCTGATGGGCGACGCCCGCGCCCGCCGCGAGCCCGGCCGAGAACGTCACCTCGACATCGCCGAAGCGCAACTCGCATCGCGCACGTTGGATCAGATCCTCGAGTTCTTCGACCACCGCGGCGACGTCGGCGCCAGGCACGATGACCAGAAACTCGTCGCCACCCCAGCGCGCGGCGATCGAGTTCGGCGGGAGTGATTGCAGGAGTTGAGCCACGCCGGCAAGCGCCTCATCGCCTGCTTCCCAGTTTTGATCGTCGAGCCCGTTCAGCTCGCGCAAATTGTCGATGTCGACAAAAGCGACCACGCGCGGGCCGGAGAGGCTCGGGAGGATCTCCTTGAACCCGCGGCGGTTTCGAAGGCCGGTGAGATCGTCGTACAAGCCGATCGTGGCTCGATGTTCCGCCGACGCGAGCCGATCGCGAAGATCCTCTGCCTGGCCGGCGAGCTGGCCGTCGCGCCGCTCCAGCGCCTCCAGGCGCTGGTGAAGCTCACGGTTTGCCTCGATGCGGTCCGCCACTGGACCTCCCACAGCAGATCGCTCGCCACGGGTTTCCGACTGGGGCCCTGTCTGAACGTTGTGCGGAGCCGGAGCCGGATGCTGGTGTCGCGGATGAGCAGTGGACGCCCGGCGACGTCAAGCCTGATCCTCCGCGCCAGCTGGGACAGACTCTCCTGCGCATCGATGCGATTCACCAACACGGCGAACTCGTCGCCGCCGACACGTGCGAGACAACTCGGTGGTCGCTCCGTGAACGAGGCTCGGAGTCGATCAGCAACCTGTACCAGAACCTCGTCGCCAAAGTCGAAACCGTATTGTGCGTTGATCGCTCGCAGACCCTCGATGTCGATCAGCACGATCCCGTACGCAGCCCCATCGCCGTCAGCGCGGCAACGAGCGTCGACCTCCGCATCAATGCTCATGAACATGTGGATCGTCGCCCGTCCCGTCTGGCGATCTGAGCCGAACCCATGGTTGTCTCCCATCTGCATCATAGGGTCACCTGTGGTGGCGAATCACGGGTCGCGTTAGCGCGACCGGGTCGCAACGGAGTGATGCGCGTGCGCCTGTGACAAGTCGGTTGTGACCCTCGTCGCCGCGTGCGACGCGTGCATGCTGATGGAGCGCGTCGGCCGACCCGAACCGCTCGGTTCCGCCAACGTGTAGCTCGGGGAACGAGCTGCCATCTTGGCATGCCACTCGCCGAACACTCGGCGAGCAAACGGAGACGAGCATGCCGAAGAAGCACCTACTCAGCCGCCTACCGTCGCTGGGACGCGGCCACGCAACATCCGTTGGTCAACCGGACGTCGCCCCGCACGTCGAGGCGCAGGAGAGCGAACTCGGGGGTCGGATCTTCGAGCTCAAGCCCGGTCTCGTCCCGGGGTCGGTCGTCGAAATGGTTGTCGTTGACGGACGCGCCCAGGGCTACGTGATGCGTCGCTCACCGAACTTCGTGGTCTGGTCGGAGCTGGCGGATCGCGTCCACGTGCAAGGGGCGGGACTGCCATGGGTATGCATCGCGCGAATGTGGGAAGGCCCGCGCGGTGCTGCGATCAGCGATGACGAACAGTGGTGCGTTGTCGTGGGGCTCGGATTCATCGCCTTCCCGCTGCGCCCCGGGCGGGAGGTGCGGTCGCACTGGCGCCATCCGTTCCACGAGCGGTGGCAACTTCATCTCCCCATGACCGGCGATCTCGCAGAGGCAATCATGTTCACGCGCGTACGAGCCCTGACGGGACACTGTTTCGGACTGTCGACACAATGGGGCCTCGGAAATACATGGACCACCCGTGAATGGATCTATGACGCTGACACCGACACGATCGGAGAACCCACTGACACCATCGACGAGGCGAAGCGACGCATGGCCATACGCCCTGGGGTGTCGCCAACCTACGCCGAGGAACGTCAACTCGCGGCAGCACTCCGTGGTGATGGCGCCGAGTCGACGGCTGAGGCCGGAACCACCTTCGAGCCGAATCCCCAAGGCGGAGAAACGGTCCTCGCCAAGGGAAATCCTGTCGGCGCGGTGCTGTGCAGATCGCCGAACTTTGTCGTGTGGCAGGAATTGGGCACCATGGTCTGCGTGGAGGGCGATGAGCTCCCGTGGTTGCTCCTCGATGACATGTGCGGAGGCGTGAGAGCCGCCGCGATCAGCGCTGACCAGGAATGGTGCGTCGTCGCCGGCTGCGGCTTTCGTGTCCGTCGCCTGCGCATCGCGGGCGAGTTCCGAACGCATGGCGCGGATCCCGGGAGCATCCTCTGGATCGACGACGTGACGGCACTTGATGGCCACACGTTCCGGCTTCACGGCGGTGGCGCAGGTCCCGCCGCTCGGGACTATGTCTACGACGCCGACAGCGATGAACTCCGCCTCATCACTCGATAACAGCCGACAAGCACAGTTCGGCGAGCATCCCGCTTCGGGGGCGACGGCGTGGGGATCGTGGCGCGAGCCGCCTCCATGCCCAGCTCATCTCACGACGATGTCGATAGCCCACGGGGCGCCGGGATTGATGGGAAGGATCAGCCTCGTGCCAGGACGGGCTGCCTGAATGGTGCGCGCCTGTCGCGGCCAGTCGAAGTTGACAAACGGGGTGTACGCCCAGGTCCCAAACCCGGAGGCGAACGCCACCCCTCCGGCGATCCAGGCCGTGCGTCTCATCCAACTCCGAGGCAGTTGAGCCACGGCCCATATCAGCGTGGCAACCCAAGCCACCCGAGCCATGAAGAAGTATCGTCCGCCTGCTTCGCTGGTCGCCAGGATGAACCACTGGTTGCCGCCTGAGGACACAAGCGGAGACAGCAGCGAGGCAGTGACGATGCCGAGGGCGGTGAGCCCGAAGAGTTTCAACTCCCACGGCGCCTTCTTGACCGCGTACAGCACGACCGGGAGGGTGAGCAGACAGATGAGACCCGCCAACAGCGCGCCGTGCGCTTTGCCAGCAAGGTAGACATGCGTATGTCCTGGCTCGGCAAAGATGCCGGCGAGGATGATGCGATCGCTGAGAATGAGCACGAGATTGCCAAAACTCGCCCCGATGTCTGTCTCCATGCGAGGGGAGAGCCTGCTGGCGTAGAGCTGTGCCGCGAGCGCGAGTCCGAAGATGGCAAGAAGCACAAGAGTGAACCGCCTTCGGCGAACCAGGTACCAAAGTGCGGTTATCGGGAAGAGGATGAAGACAAACGGCCCCGACAGTCCGCAGAGCAACGCGGTCGCCGCGTCGAAGAGCCGCCAATACCATCGGGTTGGTTCCGGCGCGATGACCACGAGCGTTGCGAGGATGGCGAGGTGCACCGGCGCCGTTGTGATCGACACGTTGAGTTCGTCGGCAGGCATCAGCAGGTAGATGCAACTGAGTACTACGCGAACCCAGAACATCGGCACCACTGGATCGAAGCGCGAGCTGAGGAAGTAGAAGACAGGGGCCAGTTGCAGGAGGAGTCCGCAGATGTTGTAGACGAGGGGCTGATTGGCGATCCCGAACGGGGCGCCGATGACCGGGCCGAGACGCGACACCAACTGAAAGGAGCCTGACGACGACAGGCCGAGCGCGTGCAGGGGGCCGAGGTTATAGGCGTCGGAGAACCATCGGAGTCCATCCTCTGCGTAGAACTGCGGGTTGGTGAATGCGTCGATCCGGTGTGCAACCACGATCGCAGTTGCCGTGAGCATGAGCAGTGCGAAAGTCCAAGGTCGTGCGGCGAGACGGAGTGACCGCGATTGCTGGCTCATGCTGATGCGCACTCAGCGATCTCCACGGCGGGAGTGTAAAGAGTGCCGGTATCCGGCACCGGACGTGCCCAGGTGCCAGCGTCGTAGGCATGAAGCGACGTGGGCTCGCAGCGGCCATTCGACCCCGCGAGGACCGATCTGGCTCGAAATTGGCAAGCCGACGGGGAGATTCGAACTCCCGGCCAATGGTTTACGAAACCATTGCTCTACCACTGAGCTACGTCGGCGCGGAGTCGAAGCCTACCAAGGGCCCACGGGACCACCGCGCCGGCCGTTCCAGGAAGCCGCCGATCGAGGCCACCTCTCGGCCGATCGCCGGGTCGGCGCGGCGGCCGATCCGATCGAACGGCATGACCGTGATCTCGATCTGACCAGACCGCTGTTCGAGGCGCCAGCCCCCGGCGATCCACCCGTCCACGCAGATCACGGGGCGGATCCAGCCACCGCCGCCGTCGTGGATCCATGTCTCAGCGGCCAGGTCGCCGACGTGCTCACGCCTCCGATAACCGAGGAGAAAGGTGTCGAAGTGGCCGAGCAGACGCACCGCCGGCCGGACCGTTTCGGGATCAGAGGCCACAGGCCCCAATGTCCAGAGGCCGTGGACCGGCCCGGGATACTCCATCAGCTCCGAGCTCAGCGCGGTCATCGCAGCGCGTATCGCCGGCCGCGGCAGGCGTGACCACGCGGCGAAGTCCGCCTCGCTCGCGGGTCCGTACGCGGCGAAGTACCGGTGGGCAAGCTCGGCGAGTGCGGCCTGGCCGCGCGGTCCCTTGGACCGCGGTACCCAGTCATCCAGCAGCACGAAGCTGTCGTCCCGGCCCATGCGAGGCCCGGAGCACACGATTCCCAGCGCGGCTGCGTGATAGAGGAGATGCAGTAGCGCCTGACCCACAGGTTCCTCGAGGACACCCGCGCTCACCAGACGCTCGCGGATCTGGCGGCGAGCCATCGGGCCGCCGGCGAGTGCCTCGCGAATCACCGCGACACCGCGCTCACACTTCGCATCATCGAGGCCGAGATTTCTGCGTTGACTCGCGGCGAAGCGGTCGACCGCAGGACCGAAGACATCGATCAACCAGCGCAGGTCGTCTGCTGCACAGAGATGCAGTGTTCCGCGCATCAACCATGTTCGCACCACCGAGCGGTCCTGCTCAAACGCGTAGTCCACCGCCGCGGCGGTGAGCCCCGCGCTTCGAACGCGCACCTGGTGGCGCGCGGCATCGAAGGCCTGCGCCTGGAGCGCGCACATCGCGCGTGCCACCGCCGCCACATCCGCGCGCAACCGCGTGTCGTCGGTGAGGTGTTGTGAGCGCAGACGTGCGAAGCGCAGTGGGAGCAGGGCGGCGTCAGGCATGCTGGGACTCAGAAGAAGTCAGGCATCCAGGGAAGGCCGCCGGCGATGAGCGCGTCCATCGCGGTCACCAGGGACGGGTCACCCTCGAGCAGCCCGAGCCGGACCGCATCCTGGGCTCGCAGGGCGCTCGAATACCAGGCGGACAGCGCGCCGATGCCGCAGCGAATTGCGCCGGCTCCTCCGGGCGTCACCCGGCCGCATCCGTTTTCGACCTCGAGGACCACGCGCTCGACGCCGGTCACCGGGTCGTTGACCTCAAGATCCACCCGACCGGCGGCGCGTGCCGGCCAGCCTCGTGCGCTCATCGCCTTGTCGATGTCGACGATGCGCTGCAGCCAGCAGATGAAGCCCTGGATCTCCATATTGCGGTGCGGCTCGGGGAGGATCCACAACAGGGGCGACGCGTCCGTCACCGCCGAGTGGACGAACACCACCTCGCTGCTCATCGAGTCCTGCCCACCGAGGAAGCCGAGCAGGCCCAGCATCGCGTCGCGCGTCGTGAAGACGAGCTCCTGGACGCGAAGACGAATCCAGGAACCTGGCTGGCGCTCGGACTCATAGCGGACAAACCCGGTGAGCTCGTTCCCCTCATACCAGCCGTATTCGGAGCGCGGCGGCTCTGGATCGCCCGGGTCCCACTCCACCGACAGGAACCAATCCGGACGATCGAGGGGACCGTCCCATTTCGCGAGGTGGGCGCGACGCATCGCCTCCACGGCGGCGCGGTCCGGCTTGGCGCGAATCCTGCCGGATCCGGAAAGCCCGGTCAGCGCCGAGGTCCGTACGACCTGCCGGAGGGTCTGCGAGCAGACCTCCCAACCCCAGCGGCGATACAGGCGGACAGTCGTCGCGTGGAGGGGTGCGAGTGCAGACCCCTGCTCGCGCGCCAGCGAGACGCAGTCGCGCATGAGCGCCCCCGCGACGCCCTGGCGGCGCCAGGCGGGATGCACGGCGACGGCGGTGACCGCCTGCGCCGGCACCGGTTTCCCACCGAAGAACTGTCCGACAGGGAGGAGCATGTAGCCGCCGATGATCTCGCCGTCTGCATGCGCGAGCCGGAGCGGGGCGTGTGGCGCCGCAGCGGTGAGCCAGCGCATGTTGGTGGCCGCCTGGCCGGCGAACAACTCCGCGTCGACCTCGGCAAAGCGCTGGAGGTCCTGCTCACCATGCGCGTCTCGAATCTCGACTGCGGATCGGTCTCGTTCCATGAGCGCCCGAGTGTACTCGCGGCCGCCGGGACGCCTCGATCGTTGCATCGGCACGGCGCTCGTTTGGGCTGGGCGAGGACTCGGGATACCCTTTATGTCATGGATACCGTCATCGCCCCGGTTGGGCCCGATCCGGCCCGCCTCGACGTCTACGACCACGCGACGGTCGAGGCGCGCTGGCGGCGCATCTGGGAGGAGCGTGGCGATTACCACACCCCGCTCGACGACCCCGATCGTCCCTTCTACAACCTGATCATGTTCCCGTATCCCTCCGCCGAGGGGCTGCATGTCGGCCACATCATTCCGTTCGCGGGCGGGGACATCTACGGTCGCTGGCGGCGGCTGATGGGCGACACCGTCTTCGAGCCGATGGGCTTCGATGCCTTCGGCATCCACTCCGAGAACTACGCCATGAAGATCGGCGAGCATCCCGCAGTCGTGATGCGCCGCGCGGTCGCCAACTTCCGCGAGAACCAGCTCAAACGGATCGGCTCCATGTTCGACTGGAGTCACCAGGTCAACACGGCTGATCCTTCCTATTACAGGTGGACCCAGTGGATCTTCGTCCGGCTCTTCAACGCCGGCCTCATCGAGTGGCGTGAGGGAGCTGTCAACTGGTGTCCGTCCTGCCTCACCGTGCTCGCGGACGAGCAGGTGGAGCAGGGGCGCTGCGAACGCTGCCACACGCCTGTGCAGACGCGTTATCTCCGCCAGTGGTGGATCAAGATCACCCGGTACGCCCAGCAGTTGCTCGACGCACTCGACACGCTGGACTGGTCGGAGTCGACAAAGACCATGCAGCGCAACTGGATCGGGCGCAGCGAGGGCGCGACCATCCTCTTCGACCTCGAAGGCTGCCGGCGCAAGGACGTCACTGTCTACACCACGCGCCCCGATACCCTGTTCGGCGCGACCTTCCTGGTGATCGGGGCCGACCATCCGGAGCTGGAGGATTTCGTTCCACCGGAGCGGATGGGCGAGGTCAACGCGTGGCGCAACAAGTTCCCGCCGTCCGCCACCGAAGCCGACTTCTCGGTCGGTATGGAGCTCGGATCGCACGCGATCCATCCCCTCACAGGCGAGCGTCTCTCGGTGTGGGCGGCCCCCTACGTGCTCGGTGGCTACGGCACCGGCGCGATCATGGCGGTACCCGCGCACGATGCGCGGGACTGGGCGTTCGCGCGTGCGCACTCACTGCCGATCGTGGAGGTCATCAGCGGCGGCAACGTCGAGGAGGCCGCGTACACCGGTGATGGGACGTTGGTGAACAGCGGCGAGTTCACCGCACTCTCCTCTGAGGAGGGCAAGCGGCGCATCGTCGAGCGGCTGAAAGAGGTGCGTCGTGGACAGCCCAGCGTGCAGTACAAGCTGCGCGACTGGCTCATCTCGCGGCAGCGCTACTGGGGGCCACCGATCCCGATCATCCACTGCCCCAAGGACGGCCCCGTGGCGGTGCCGGAAGAGGATCTCCCGGTCCTGCTTCCCGACATCGAGGATTTCCGGCCGCGGGGCACGGGCCTCTCACCCCTGGCGACGGTGGAGGAGTGGGTGAACGTCCCCTGTCCGAAATGCGGCGAACCCGCTCGGCGGGAGACCGACGTGAGCGACACGTTCCTCGACTCGGCGTGGTACCACCTGCGCTACCCCTCCACGGACTTCGACGACGTGCCCTTCGACAAGGAGCGGACCGAGACGTGGCTCCCGGTCGACATGTACATCGGCGGCAACGAGCACGCCGTGCGACACCTGCTCTACGCCCGGTTCGTCATGCGCGCGCTGTATGACATGGCGCTGGTGCCTGCTCCCGAGCCATACACCCGCTTTCGCGCGCACGGGATGATCATCATGGACGGCGCCAAGATGTCCAAGAGCCGCGGCAACGTGCTCAATCCCGACGAGTACATCGAGCGGTACGGAGCCGACACCGTGCGCCTCTTCATGATGTACCTCGGGCCCTACACGCTCGGCGGTGACTTCCGCGACAAGGGCATTGCGGGGATGACGCGCTTCATCAACCGGACATGGCGTGCCGTCCAGCTCGCCACCGGCGATGACACCCGCGACGAGACACGAGAGCGGCGACGTCACCGGCTCATCAAGCAGGTCGAGGAGGACATCGCCGAGCTTCGGTACAACACCGCGATCGCCTTTCTCATGGAGTTCGCCCGCGATCTCGACCACGAGGCGACTGCGGGCACGGCCCGGCGCATCGATGCCGAAACCCTGTTGAAGTTGCTCGCTCCCTTCGCGCCGTTCGTCACCGAGGAGCTCTGGGACCGCACCGGACACGAGAGTTCCGTCCATGAGCGCGGCACCTGGCCCGCCTACGACGCCGAGCTTGCTGCTCCGCAACGGGCGAGCGTTGCAATCACTGTGAATGGCAAGCTGCGTGGTCAGCTTGAGGTCGCGGCAGGCACCTCCACATCCGACCTGACCGCGATGGCGCTTTCCCATCCCCGTGTCGTCGGGCTTCTCGACGGACGGACGCCGAAGGACGTGTTCGCGGTCGTCGACCGCATCGTCAACATCGTCACCGGCTGATCTCGAGGCGCATCGGCGCGTGCTCGATGCCGTCCTCGGTCCAGCGTTCACCGCACACCTCGAATCCGAAGCGCCCGTACCATTCGACGAGATATGCCTGCGCGCTCAGCACGATCGCTCGCCCTGACAGCTCGATCGCGCGGGTGAGCAGCGCGCTCGAATACCCATTTCCGCGCGCTGACGCAAGCGTCGCCACGCGCCCGATGCGATCTTCAGTCGCTCCCTCGCGCAGGAGGCGGAGCGTGCTCACCACGCGACCGCGGCCATCCTCGATCCAGAGGTGCACCGTCTCCGGTTCACCGTCGCGGGCATCGATGTCCTGGTACACGCAGTTCTGCTCGACGACGAACACGTCCTGGCGGACGGCGAGGATCCCGAGGAGCGTGCGGGGGGCCAGATCTTCGAGGCGAGCGGCGTGGACCTCGGGCACCGCTCGGTCGGCCCGGCTACGCCGCTTGAGGTTCGACAGCTGCCGCGCACGCCGAGCAGCGGCGGGCCGCCTGGGGGATGTTGGTCACGACGTTGCCCTGGTTGAGAAAGTCACGAAAGCCTTTCATTCGTCCTCCTTGTCACACGGCGCGGCCATCACCCGCCGGCCGCCGAAGGGTTGAGCATCGTGACACAGACACCTGTCCAGCAGCGTGTGCCCGAAACGGTGTATCCCCTCCCAGCTGGAGGCAAGGGATCGCCTGGCTCATACACGTACCAGGCATCGCTTGGACCGGGTGACGATTGCGGCAGCGCATGCAGCACGGCGCCCGGCGGGTACACGGCGGTGCCCCAGAACCACGGCACGTTGACGCCAAGCACGCGCGTGCGCGCGCCAAGGCCGTGGTTCGCGTAGTACAGGACGAGCAGGTACTCGCTGGGATATGCGGTCACGATCTCGCCAGGCGCCGCCACCCGGCTGACGTCGGCAACGGCGAGCGGCGTCTCGGGATTGGTGATCGAGAGGACGGTCGTTGCCGCCACCGCCGCGGTGGCGGCTGCGGCACCGACCGCCGCCGTGCGCCACCGGAGCGTCGCGAGTCCCGCCCCAACCAGTGGATACATCGGCGCCCACGCTGCGCTCAGATACTTCCCGTCCTCGAGCGGATGATAGAAGCTCGCCAGGATCATCACTCCGACGCCGATCGCGACCGCGAGGCCCAGAAATGCCGCCGTCTCCACGCCGACCGCGGTGAGACGCTTTCGATTGACCACGAGCGCGACGAGCACGAGGCAGCCGATCAGGTCACCGGCGACTTCGAGCGCGCGCAGGGCCGCGAACCCGGTGACCCAGGTGTTGAGCGGTGGCCCGGTGAAGAACTGCTCAAGGCCGCCGAACAGACTGGTGACGCTCAGCGCCGGCACCCAGAATGCACCTGCGCTGTGGCTGAGCTGCGCACGTGCGACCACGATCCACGGGACCAGGCTCAGCACGATTGCGACGCCGAGAGTTGCGACGAGCAGGACAGCGCGCAGCCGGTGTCGATAGAGCACCCCGACCGTGATCACCTGCGCGAACACCGCGAACAGCGCGAAGTAGACGGTGTACACCGCAAGTACAGCAGCCGCGAGGTAGAACGCCCAGCGCAGGAATGTCGGCCGCTCGAGCGCGCGCAGCAGGCCGAGTGTCGAGGCCAGCACCAACGTTGTCGCGAGCACGTACATTCGCGCATCGAGCGAGCTGACGAGCAGTGCGGGAGCGATCGTCCCGATCCCGGCCGCCCAGAGACCACCGGTGTCACCCGCGACGCGCCGTCCCAGCGCTGCGATGAGCGGGATCGCTGCAGTCCCGGCGAGGACCGGAAAGAGGCGGAGCATCGAGGGACTGGGCGATACCACCGCGAAGAGCCGCTCGACCAGGTAGAAGAGCGGCGGCGCGCTGTCGTTGCGAACCACGTCGAGCATCGGGCCGAGCGGCCGCTGCACCGCCAGGGCGGTGAACGCCTCGTCTCGCCAGAGTGGTTGGTATCCCAGCAACGCGAGGCGGACAGCGAGCCCAACCCCGGTGATCAGCCAGACCTTCCCCGCATATCCGCGCAGCATCGGCCTCACCTTAGTTCCGCGCCCGCGAGGGGCGCGCGAGGACCGCGTCAGGGGAGCGGTTGCGCTCCGGGCTGAGGAACCACCGCGAAGACGACGGGATTCCCCTCCGGGTCGGTCGCCACCACCCGCGCCGCCGCGGCGATGCCTGGACCCGCGGCTGCCGCGATGTCGGCTCGCGACGGGGCGACGATCAGCGAGTAGACCGCCGGGTTCGCGATCGGGGTCATCGGGGCGACGATGGTGGGCAGGCGGCCCGCATCGAGGAACTGGACGTCCATGGCGTCGTAGCTGTCGAGGACGACGAGTGTCGACGGGCCGCCGTCGGTCGGATTGTTCACGGCGGCTGCCGCCAGCGCCACATCGGCAAAGGTGAAGGCGGCGTACCGATCAGCGACCGGGCGATTGAGGTAGGTCACCGCCGACGCGACGCCCAACACGGTGAGCGTGATTGCGCAGACCATCCACCCCGTCTCCGTCACCGACTTCTCCGACCCCGCTATGCGGGATTCGAGCCGCCGGACGATCGAGATGCCCTCGAGGCAGCCGAGTCCGATGCACGCGGCAACGTAGGGTTCGAGCCCCAGCGACCTGAGGAAGTGCGGTGCCCCCCCTTCGTTGGCGATCAGCGGAGGTATCAGGAAGACGGGGAGGCCGAGCAGGACCAGCGCGTGACCATGATCGCCCCGCCGGCGCCAGCAGCGCCAGATGCCCAGCAGAAAGGGCACGGCGAGCACCGGGCCGAGGAGTGGCAGTGCCGAGACGTCATGGCGGGGATTGGGGTCGCCGGTGACGAAGAACATCCCAAGGGTCTTGAGGATGTGCACCGGGTAGCTGTCCGCCGACATCGAGCTGCCGTTGAAGACGGAGACGAAAGCTGCACGCCCGAAGTAGCCGGAGAAATCGGTGACCGCCGTGTAGACCATCGGCGAGATCACCACGACAAACGCGGCGCCGGCCCATATCCACGTCGCACGGACCGAGCGAAAGCGCTCACGCTCATGCGTGTACATCCACGCCAACCAGAGGATCGCGAGCAGTGGCAGCAGCTTCAGGGGCTGGTACGTCCAGAATCCCAGCGCCACGAGGATTCCGGCGACAACACCACTCGTCCGGGACGGCCGGTCACCCCAGCGGAGGAGCGCCGCCAGCGCGGCAGCCCCGACGATCACAGTCAGGATGTTCCTGAACCCATCTCGGGAAACGGCGATCATCCACAGCGACCCGGCCGTCCACGCCATTGCCACGAGCGCCGGTCCTCGGCCGAAACGTCGAACCGCGACGTAGGTCGCGATGACACCGGCGACGCCGACCGCCGCAGCTGTGCCGCGCAGGGTCACCACCGACGACCCGAACACCTTGAAGACGGCGGCGACGATGTACGCATACAACGCCTCACGGCCGCCGTCACTGTTGAAGAACACCGGGTGGTAGCCGGGAATCGCCAGGAGGCTCTGCGCACTGAGCCCCTCCGCCGCTTCGTCCGGGTACAGGCCGCCGGGCTGGCTCTGCAGCGCCCAGAAGCGCACCACGATCGCCGCGATCACGATCAGGGCGGCGGCCGCAGCTTCAACTGCAGTCGCCGTCCTGAGGCGCCCAAAGACGCCGGTTATGCGGGTGATCCGGCCCCCGTCAATTCGAGGCTGGAGTGGAGCAACGTCCTGGTGGCGGCGATCCGGCACGCCAGCATCTCCAGAACGTCATCGAGCTGGTCCCGTAGCACGGTTTCCAGCTCGATAGGGTGGTTGTCAATCTCCCGCAGCAGCGCCGACAGCCGGAGCGCCTTCTGGTCGATCTTCGCAACGACCTCCTGCGGGCCAGTCGTCGCGATCAAGTGATTCGGCTCCATCCAGATCCTCCGTGTGCGGTAGGTGGATGTCATCAGAGTAGGCACCTGAGAGAGGGTTGTCCAGCGATCGTCCTGTCGCAAATCGGCACCATGCTGGAGGCCTCGACGCAAGCACTAAACTGGGACCGGCCGGTTCGACCGACCGGGCGCGGATGGCGGAATCGGTAGACGCGCGGGACTTAGGATCCCGTGGGGCGACCCGTCCGAGTTCGAGTCTCGGTCCGCGCACGGCGCAACCCAGAAATATGAGTACCCAGATGACCGACACCCCCAGCGAGAGTCCGGCCGAGAGTCCGGCCAAGAGTCCGGCAGTGAGTCCGGCAGTCAGCCCAGCGATGACCGTCACACTCGAAAAGAAAGCGGCCTCGCAGGTGGCCCTCCAGGTCGAGGCCACCGCCGACGAGGTCGAGGCGGCCGTCCAGGCGTCGTTGCGCAGGCTGGCGGGACGAGTTCGAATTCCAGGGTTCCGCCCCGGCAAGGCGCCGTCTGCGATGGTCGAGCGGGCGGTCGGCTGGGAGACGATCCGCCACGAGACCGTCGATCACCTGGTGCCGGAGCTTTACCGGCGTGCCGTCGATGAGACAGGCGTCGAGCCGGTCGGCGATCCTGAGCTCGATCTCGGCGAACTGGAGCGCGATCAGCCGCTGAAGTTCACCGCCACTGTCACCGTGAAGCCGGAGGTGGACCTGCGCGATTACCTGTCGCTCCGCGTGCCGATGGAGACCACCGAGGTCACCGAGGAGACCGTCGACCAGGCGATCCAGGAAGCACGCCGGCGCCATTCCGAGATTGTCGACGTCGATCGCGCCGCCCAGGCCGGAGACGTCATCCGCAGCACGCTGGTGATGCGCCGCGGCGAGGAGATCCTCACCGGCGGCGATGGCGAGGAGCGCGACCTGGAATTGGATCGCGAGCTGGTGATCCCGGCAATCGTCGACGGGGTCATCGGATTGAGCGCCGGCCAGTCGCGGAGCTTCGAGACAACGCTCCCCCCGGACTACCGTCAGGAGGAGCTCCGCGGCGCCACGGTCTCGATCGACGTCACGGTGCACGCGGTCCGCGAGCGCACCCTGCCCCCGGAGGACGACGCGCTCGCCGTTCTCGACAGCCACGGGCCGACCCTCGAGGATCTGCGCGACCATTACCGCAGCGCGCTGGCGGTCGAGGCTGCCGAACGGGATCGCGAGAACCACGAGGGAGCGGCCCTGGAGGCACTCCGTGACCACGTCCGGGTCGACGTCCCCGAGGCGATGATCGAACGCGAGATCGACCGGCAGATCGCGGATCTCGAGTACCGGCTTGCGTCGCTTGGACTGCCGCTCGACAGGTATATCGAGATGAGCGGCCAGTCGATGGCGTCGATTCGCTCCGAACGCCGCGAGGCGGCTGCGAGCAGAGTGAGGCTCGAACTCGCGCTCGACGCTCTCGCCATGGCCGAGGGGATCGAGGTCGACGAGAGCCAGGTGGAGCGCGAGGCGCGGGCCGTTGCGGAAGGCCGCCGCATCGATGCGACCCAGCGCCGGCGCCTGGAGGATCTTGCTCGCCGGGACCTGCGCCGCCGCGCTGCGGGTCAGCGGCTGCTCGAGATCGTCACCCCGGACACGGATTCCGACTTCGTCGCGACCTGAGGCGTGGTCTCCGGCAACCGTGGGTAAGCTGTGCCGGGCATGGGCCAGCCGGTAATCAGCGTTCGCGACCTCGTCAAGACCTACGGGAAGGTAGAGGCGGTGCGGGGGATCGACCTCGAGGTCGGCGCCGGAGAGATCTTCGGATTTCTCGGCCCGAACGGCGCCGGGAAGTCGACGACGATCAGCATCCTCTGCACGCTCGTCCGGCCGACCTCGGGTGTCGCTCAGGTCGCGGGCATCGACGTCCTCAAGGACCCCAGCGCGGTCCGTGCGCGCATCGGCCTGGTGTTCCAGGACCCGTCGCTCGACGGTCAGCTCACGGGGCGCGAGAACCTCGACTTCCATGCATACCTCTACGGGCTGCCGGCAGCCACGCGCAAACAGCGCATCGACGACGCCCTGTCGATCGTCGAGCTCACCGACCGCGCCGATTCAACGGTGCTCACGTATTCGGGCGGGATGCGGCGCCGGTTGGAGATCGCGCGCGGCATCCTCCATTACCCGCAGGTGCTGTTCCTCGACGAGCCGACGCTCGGTCTCGATCCGCAGACTCGCAACAAGATCTGGGACTACCTCCACGCCGTGCGGACTCGTGAGCACATCACCATCTTCATGACCACGCACTACATGGACGAGGCCGAGTTCTGCGATCGCATCGCGATCATCGACCAGGGCAGGATCGTTGCCCTGGGGACGCCCTCCGAGCTCAAGACCAGGGTCGGCGGCGATGTGATCACCATCACCACGCCGGATACCAATGTGGCCGCCGAACAGATCCGCACCCTGATGCATCTCGAACCACTCCAGGTCGACGGCATCCTGCAGGTCGAGGTCGCGGATTCTGCGTCGTTCATGCCCCGGCTCTTCTCCGAGTTGAGCGTTCCGATCACTGCAGTGAGCGCGCGCCGTCCAAGCCTCGACGACGTGTTCCTCAAGCTCACCGGTCGAGCCATTCGCGAGCACGGAACAACGGCGCTGGATACGATGCGAAACATGGGCAGGATATGGGGAGGTGGACGCCGATGACCGAGCAGATACTCACAGCCCCCACGCTGCCACAGGCACGGGCGGTGAATATTCGCGGCGCGACCCTGCGCGCGGTCTACATCATCTGGAAGCGCGACCTCATCCGCTACTGGCGCGACCGGATGCGTGTTGTCGCATCGCTCGCACAGCCGGTGCTCTTTCTGTTCGTCTTCGGCAGTGGTCTCAGCTCCTCGTTGCGGGGGAGCACCGGCGGCTTCGGCGGCCCGGGGTCGTCGCTGCAATACGTGCAGTTCATCTTCCCCGGCATCATCGGGATGTCGGTGCTCTTCACGTCGATCTTCGGCGCGATGTCGATCGTCTGGGATCGCGAGTTCGGTTTCCTGAAGGAGGTGCTCGTCGCTCCGATCCATCGCTCTGCCGTGGCTGTCGGCAAGACGCTCGGCGGCGCGACCCAGGCGATGTTTCAGGGGATTGTCATCCTGATTCTCGCGCCGCTTGTCGGCGTGAAGCTGTCGTTCGTCGGCGTGGTCGAACTGATTCCGATGATCTTTCTGTTCGCGTTCGCCCTCAGCGCACTCGGCGTTGCCGTGGCGGCACGCATGCGCACCATGCAGGGGTTCCAGATGGTGATGAACTTCCTGATGATGCCCATGTTCTTTCTCGCGGGTGCGCTATTCCCCCTCGGTGGCAACCTCCCCGCATGGCTCTCTGTGCTCACACGCTTCGATCCCGCCAGCTACGGCATCGATGCGCTTCGGCGCACGGTGCTCACCGCGTCGGGGGTTCCCTCACGCATCCTGGACAGCCTCGGCCTCAGCATCTTTGGTCACCCGCTCTCGGTATGGCCGGAGGTGGCCGTGCTCCTCGCCTTCGGGGTGCTCATGTTGAGCCTGGCGGTCTATGGATTTCGACAGCGCGACTAAAAAAGGCCACCTATAATGGAAAAGGTATGAATCCGACCAATCTGATCCCGTACGTCATCGAGACCACGAATCGGGGCGAACGCGGGATGGACATCTACTCGCGGCTGCTCAAAGACCGAATCATCTTCATCGGGACGCCGATCGACGACCAGGTCGCCAATGTTGTGATGGCACAGTTGCTCTTCCTCGCCGGGGAGGATCCCGAGAAGGACATCTGGCTCTACATCAACTCGCCTGGCGGCTCCGTGTACGCGGGCCTCGCCATCTACGACACGATGCAGTACGTCGAGCCGCGCGTCGGCACGATCTGCATGGGCATTGCCGCGTCCATGGCAGCCATCCTGCTCGCCGGTGGCGCGGCGGGGATGCGTCTCAGCCTGCCGAACACGCGCGTACTCATCCATCAGCCGTCGGGCGGATTCAGCGGCCAGGCCACTGACATCCAGATCCATGCGCAGGAGATCCTCCGTGTCCGCCGGCGCCTTGATGAAATCCTCGCGCACCACAGCGGCAAGCCCATCGAGGTCGTCAACCACGACTCCGATCGTGACTTCTTCATGAGTGCCGAGGAAGCCAAGGACTACGGCCTCATCGACGAGATCATCCAGGGCCGCATCAAGAGTGGCGGACCACCGAACGGTGAGAGCAGCAACGGTGGGCGGCCGCCCGGAGCGCCGCCTGAAGCAGAGACACCCCAGGCGGGTGGCGGCGCAACTGCTCACGCGTAACGGGAGACCGTACGGTCGTTCGTAGGAATGCAGACAATCCAAGGGGTATGCGGTGACTGAGCGCGACGACCGGCGGCGACACACTCGTTGTTCGTTTTGCGGCAAGGGACAGGAACAGGTCCGCAAGCTCGTCGCGGGACCGGGCGTGTACATCTGCGACCAGTGCATCGACCTGTGCCAGGAGGTCCTCGAGGAAGACAACCGATCCACCACCACCAAGCGAGGCAAGCCCGGGACGATCCCGAATCCGCAGGTGATTGCCGCATCGCTCGACCAGTACGTGATCGGTCAGGAGCACGCCAAGAAGGTGCTCTCGGTTGCGGTGTTCAACCACTACAAGCGAATCGCGCACGCCAAGACCAACAGCGACGTGGAGCTGCAGAAGTCGAACGTGCTCCTCGTGGGTCCCACCGGTTGCGGCAAGACCTTTCTCGCGCAGACGCTCGCGCGCATCATCGACGTGCCCTTCAGCATTGCGGATGCGACCAGCCTCACCGAGGCCGGCTATGTCGGCGAGGATGTCGAGAACATCCTGCTCCGGCTGATCCAGGCAGCCGACTTCGACATCGCACGAGCGGAGCGCGGCATCATCTACATCGACGAGATCGACAAGATCGCGCGCAAGAGCGACAACCCCTCGATCACTCGCGACGTGAGTGGCGAGGGTGTGCAGCAGGCACTGCTGAAGATCCTCGAGGGCACCGTTGCCAACGTGCCGCCGCAGGGCGGGCGCAAGCACCCCCACCAAGACTTCATCCAGATCAACACCACCAACATCCTGTTCATCTGCGGCGGGGCGTTCGATGGCCTCGAGAAGATCATCGAGCACCGTCTCGGCAAGCGGGTCATCGGCTTCAACAGCAAGCCTCGGGGGACGCGGACCAAGGAGACCACCAAGATGCTGCGCGAATTGCAGGCGCAGGATCTGCTGAAGTACGGCCTCATCCCCGAGTTCGTCGGCCGCCTGCCGATCACCGTGGCGCTGGACTACCTCGATGAAGAGGACATCATCCGCATCCTCACCGAGCCGAAAAACGCGTTTGTCAAGCAGTACCAGAAGTTCTTCGCGCTCGACGACGTCGAGCTGGTATTTCACGAAGGTGCGCTGCGCGCAATCGCGGAGCGTGCGCTGGCACGTGGCACCGGGGCTCGCGGACTCAAGTCCATCATCGAGGATGTGCTGTTGAACAGCATGTTCGAGGTGCCGAGCCGCCCGGACATCAAACGCTGCGTCATCACCGAGCAGGCGATCCTCGAAGGCGTGGAACCACTCCTTCTCACTGAGGAGCCCAAGCGTCGCGTCGGTGCGACCGAGGAGGCGGCGCAGGGGCGTACGGCCTGAGCGTGAGTCGCCGAGCCGTGGCCCTGGCTGCCGGGGTCGTGGTGGTCTTCTTCGCGGTGACGCTGATCACGCTGACGCACGTCGTCACCAATAGCGCTTCAGGCTGCTCGATCAGCGAGCCTGCACCGAGCCTGCCCGCCGCGCTGCGCTCGCTCGGTGGTTTCGACCAGTCATTCGACGCGAGCAATCCGACTGAGCTCGCCCAGGTGGGACAGGCCGCGGCGGCCGCGGTGATCCCGAACCTCGACGGCGCGATCGCCGAGCGACCGGTGAACGTGACCGCGGCGGTGGTGGGACAACCGGCGGCGGTGGTTGTGCCGCTCACCGCCCAGGCGGCGTCGCCGGGAGGCATGCGCCTGGTCGGACTCGTGTCGTTCTACGTGGGCTGCGGCGGGCGGGCCTACTTCGGATCGGTCACCAGTGTTGCGTCGCCGGGGCCGTCGAACGCGCTGGCGTTCCCCACGGTGGGGGAGAGCGCAGCCGCGCAGCAGCTCGCCACATCGACCCCGCAACTCGTCTATACGACGTCGCCATTCATGCCCGAATGGCGCAATGCGCAATCCGGCGCGACCATCCCGGCCGGCGAGTGACACCCGGTCGGCCCATATACTCAATCGCCCAATGAACACGAATTTCGACTGGTCCAGCGTCGAACCGAAATGGCGCGAGCGCTGGAGCGAGCTCCGAGTCGGACATGCCGATGTCACGAGCACCAAGCCCGCATTCGTCATCGCGCTCCCGCCCCCGAACATCACGGGTGTTCTGCATATGGGGCACGCATCCACGTTCTCCATCCAAGACACCGTGTGTCGCGAGCGACGGATGCGCGGCTACGAGGTCGAATGGGCTCCGGGGACGGATCACGCTGCGATCGCCACCCAGAACGTCATCGAACGCCAGCTCGCTGAGGAGGGTCTGACCAAGGAGGCACTGGGCAGGGCCGCGTTTCAGACGCGCGTCGACGCCTGGTACGAGGAATACGGCGGACGGATCATCGAGCAGATGCGACGGATGGGATACACGTGCGACTGGGATCGCCTGCGCTTCACGCTCGATGACCAGTACGTCCGCGCCATCCGGCTGGTGTTCAAGACGCTCTTCGACGAGGGGCTCGTCTATCGCGGTCCGCGAATTGTCAACTGGTGTCCCTACTGCCACTCGGCGATCAGCGACGAGGAGATCGACTGGCGAGAGCAGACCGATACGCTCTACTACCTCAAGTATCCGGTCGAGGGTGGCCAGAGCATCACGGTCGCGACGGTGCGTCCGGAGACGATGCTCGGTGACACGGGGGTCGCGGTCGCGCCGGGCGACTCACGCTACGCGTCGCTCCTCGGCAAGCACGTGACGCTGCCGCTCACCTGGCGGGTGGTGCCGATCTTTGCCGACGAAGCGGTGCGACCCGAATTCGGCACCGGTGCGCTCAAGGTGACGCCGGGACATGATCCGACCGACTACGACATCGGGGCACGCCATTCGCTGCCCATCATCAATGTCATCGCCCTCGATGGCACCATGGACGTGCCTGCACTTCCTCAATTCCATGGCATGCCGGTCGACGAGGCGCGGACGGCCGTGGCCGAGGCGCTTCGCGGACTGGGTGTGCTTGTCAAGGAAGAGCCGTATACGCACGAGGTTGGTCACTGCGACCGCAGCGGCACCGTGCTCGAGCCACTGGTCAGCGAGCAGTGGTGGGTTCGCATGGCGTCGCTTGCCGCTCCGGGCATCGGCGCCGTCGAAATCGGCGAGATCACCTTCCACCCCGCCCGGTACACCGACGTGTACCTGCACTGGATGCGCAATATCAAAGACTGGTGCATCAGCAGGCAGATCTGGCTGGGACACGCGATTCCGGTGTCGACATGCGGCAATGGGCATCGCTTCGCGTGGATCGACCCCCCAACCACGTGCCCGGAGTGCGGCGACACGGCCTTGACGGACGACCCCGATGTGCTCGACACCTGGTTCAGCAGTGGTCTCTGGCCGTTTGCAATCTTCGGCTGGCCCGAACCGACACCGGAGCTCGAGAGGTTCTACCCGACCGACCTTCTGGTCACGGGCCGCGACATCATCTTTCTCTGGGTCTCCCGGATGATCATGACCGGCATCAAATTCACCGGCCGGATCCCGTTCAGTGACGTGCTGATCACGAGCACGATCCAGGCGGCCGACGGCTCCCGCATGAGCAAGTCGAAGGGCAACACGGTTGATCCCCTTGACCTCGCGGACAAATACGGCGCCGACGCGGTGCGCGCATGGGCTGCCGCGGTGTCAACCAGCGTCCAGGACATGCGCTTCGACGAGGACAGGATCGCCTCGTACCAGCGGTTTGCCAACAAGCTGTGGCAGGTGACCAGCGGATTCCTCGTCGCCAAGGTCGGCAGCGGGTCGATCGCCGATCTCGACGTGCATCCACCCAAGCCGGAAACGTTGCGTCCCGAGGACCGGTGGATGCTCGCCGAGCTTGCCGCGGCGGTGCGTGCGTGCGACGCAGGCTTCACCGCGTACCGATTCCACGAAGCCGTCGACGCGCTGTACGACACCACCTGGCATTCGTTCTGCGACTGGTACGTCGAGATCATCAAGCTGCGCCTCGCGGATGCCGGCGAGCATGAGTCACGCCGCGCCGCCATATGGACCGCGGTCACAACGCTCGACGTGCTCCTGCGCCTGCTCCACCCGTTCATGCCGTTTGTGACCGAGGAATGCGCGCAGCAGCTCCCCAACGCCGCGCCCACACTGCAGCAGCGTTCGTGGCCCGCGGAGGATCCGCTGTGGAACGACGCCGAAACCACCGCCGCCCACGAGGAGATCGCCGAGGCGGTCGAGCTCGTGAAGCGGATCCGCGCGCTCGGCCACGGTCACAAGGTCCCGCGCGGCGCTCGCGATCGGATTCGGATCGTGGTGCGCACCGCCGACCGCGGCGGCACGAGCAAGCACATCACGCGACTCATCGCGGGTCTCGTGCCGGCGACGGTGGTTGACAGCCACGAGCGCGGCGTCGATCCGGTGGTGGTTGTTTCAGGTAGGCTCCACGCCGAGGTGGTGATCGCCGACACCGCCGCCGACGCCAGTTCGACAGCACGTCAGATCGGCCTGCTCGAGGCAAACGTGTCGCGGCTCCAGGCTCAGCTCGCCAACCCGGCGTTCGTGAACGGGGCGCCGGCCCAGGTCGTGGACGAAGCGCGCCGGCGGCTCGCCGAGGCGACTGCGCAGCTGGAGCTGTTGCGCACCGGCCCCTCAGGAGGACGAATCGATGCTGCTGGTTGACCTGGGAACGCTGCTCACGGGGATCGTGGTCGTCGTCGTCGCCTACCTGGTCGTCCTGTGGCTCGCCCTCGCCTTCTATGTGGTTCGCGACGCACGTCGGCGCACGACGTCACCGGGCTTCACGCTCTTCGCGATGCTGCTCGGCTTCGTGCCGCCATTCCTCGGTGCGCTCATCTATTTCATGGTGCGGCCGCCGCTCACCATGGAGCAGGTACGATCGCTCGCCATCGAGGAGCAGGTGCTGCTCGAGCCCCCGGTCGAGGGGGTGCCCACCCGGCCGTGCCCGACCTGCGGACGGGAGATCGAGCAGGAGTTCATCCTCTGCCCGTACTGCCGGACCCAGTTCGCCCGGCGCTGCACCGGGTGCGACCGCAGCCTCCGCCTCGGATGGGGGGTATGTCCGTACTGCGCCACAGAGGTCGGAGCGCCGGCGCTGGCCCGCACCGGGAGGTAGCGTCCCATGCTGGGCGGTGGGCTCCAGCTGGCGCTGATTCCCGCGCCGCTGATCGCTGCGGCGATCGTTGTGTTCGCGCTCCGGCCCGATCAAGCGCGCGCCGCGCGGGCGGCCGCAGGGGCCGGCATCGCTGCAACCATCGCGCTCCTCGCTGTCGAGGTGGCGTTTCTCAACGGAAGCGGCCGCATCGAGGCATCGCTGGGGACGCCGGTGAGCGGTGTCGCGTACCTGCTCAGGCTGGATCTGCCCGGAGCGACGCTAGGCCTGGCCGCGGCTGCGGCCGGGCTGCTGCTCCTGCTCGAGAACGATCGCCGAACCCGCGAGGTGAGCGCGCTCCTGGTCTGCCTCACGGGCACGGTCGTCGCCGCGCTCGCCGGCAACGTGGTGATGCTCGCGGGCGGTGTTGAGATCGCCGGCGTCGGCACCCTGCTCATGACCAGCGCCGTCAGGGGTCGACCCGGGCGGGGCGGGCTCGTGGCGATCGCCATCGAACACCTCGCATCGCTCGGCCTGGTGGTTGCGGCCGTCCAGCTCCTCAGCGTCACCGGGACGACCAACCTCTCGGTGATCCCGGCCGGTGCCGTCGGAGCCTCGGTCGTCGGGCCGTGGGCGGCGGCGGGCGTTGTTCGCCTCCTCTCGCCATCGTTTGTTCCGATTCGCGCCAGCAGGATCCCTACTGCGGCGTGGGCCACGACCGGAGCGATCCCTTGCGGGGCGATCATCCTGCTCCGGCTTCGCGAGACTGCGGGCGGTCCGCTCTCCGAACCGATGACGATCGGGCTGGCGGCCGTGGGCGGTGCCGCCGCGATCGCGGCGGTGATCGTGGCCCTCCGCCGTTCCGGCACGCCCGTGGTCGCGGGCCGCGCGCTCTGCGTGGTCGCCGCCGCCCCCGTGGTCGCACTCACCGGCGTCGCGGGGCCAGCCGCGAGCGCAGCGATCGCCGCCGGCATCTGCTCGGTGATGCTGGTCACGGCACTGACCCCGGCATGGGAGCACGTCGGTCGAGGGACAGGTGGGCGCGCCCTGGCATCATTCGCCCTCGGTGCCGCGGGGTCGCTGCCGATCGGATTCGGCATCACCGCGCTCATCCTCGAGCTCTCGGCGGCGGTGTCGATCGGCCGGCCGGGAACAGCGCTCGTCGCCGCCCTGGGCACCGCCGGCATCCTCGGCGCCGCCGCTGCCGTCCAGGCCGCCGCGCGAATCCTCGTGTCGGACGGCGATGCCGGGAGCGACCGGTTCCCACCGGTCCTCGGGGCGGTCGCCGCCGCAGTCTCCCTCATCGCGGCCGTGGTGCCGGGAACGCTTGCGACCTCGGTGCTCGTGGCGCTTAACTCGGGCGGGCTCACGGAACCAATCGGGGCTGCCGCGATCCGAACCCAAGCCGGCGACTGGGCGGGCGGGTATGTCGTCGTCGCGTTCGTGATCGTCGCAGCCGGCGCGTGGGCGCTCGCAACCCTCGCCGGCTGGTCACCGGTGCCGTCACCAGCGGGCGAGCAGCTTCCGCCGACGGCGACGCGAGCCGTCCGGCTCGGCGTCGCACGCCGGCTCCACCCCGTCGCGGCTCGTGGCAACGCGTGGCTGCGTCAGACCGATGACTGGCTCGTGGTGCAACCCCAGCTCATCGTGGTCCTCGGAGGATCGATCCTGGCCATCGTGCTGCTCCAGCTGATCCACTGATGGGCGTTTCGGCGCCGCTGCTCTCGGCCGCGGGCGTGCTTGGTGCGGTGGTCGCGATGATGGTGGACGGACGGCGAGCTGTCGCGCTCGCCGTGGTATTCGTGGCGGCAGGCCTGACGCCGACCGCCGCCACATTTGGCGGCGGCCCCGGGGTGGCGGTGCTCGGCGTGTCTGCCATCGCCGCGGTGGCGCTCGGCTGGGCGGGAGGGATGGGCGGGCGAGCGCTCCCCTGGCTGTCCCGGCTCGATCCGACCATCCCGGCCTTCGCGCCGGCGGACCGGCTCTTCGGTCCGCGCAGCAGCCGCGCCTTCGGAGCGGCCGCCGCGATCCCGGTTGCCTCGTGGGTGAGCTTCAATGTTCCGATCGGCCAGGTCACGGCGATCGAGGGACTGCTCTTTCCCATCGCGTACGCCTGGAGCTGCGGGGTCATCCGACTGCTGGTTGCCCGGACCCTCGAGGACCTCGCGGTGGGGGTGGCGATGGTGAGCATCGCCACGGGAACGGCGTGGCTACTGCGCAGCGGTACTGATTCATTTCCCGGGGCGGCGCTTGCCTGTGTCCTCGCACCGCTCTCCGCGTTGCTCGCCGGATGGCTGAACGGGCGCAGCTCGCGTCGCGCCCGCGAGCTCGCGGAGCGCGAGGCGTGAATCCCCTCGTCATTGCCGCGGCATGGTTGGTCCTCGGGCTTGCGGCGCCGGTCCTGCTCCGCCGGCGAACGGCACGCCTGGTGGCGGTCGTGCCCCTGGTCGGCGCGGGATTGACGCTGGTGGCCGCGCGCTCCACGACGCCGGCGGTACCGCTCGGCGGCCTCAGCGGGATCAGTGGGCTCGACAGGGCCGGCCAGGGGGTGCTGATCCTCACGGGTCTCTCGATGGCACTGGTGATCCTGCTCCAGCCCTCGATCGACGTTTCGCTGGGACGAACGATCGGGGTGGTGGGGGCGGCCGCCACTGTCGTCATGGCGAGCAGTGACCCGCTGGTGACCGCCGTAGCCCTGACCGCGGCGATCGCGACCCTGGTCCTGCACTGGATCGGTCTCTCGCCCGGAAGAACCACGATGGCAGCCGGGCGCGTGGCCGGGACGGGGACCGCCGCGCTGCTCGCAGCCTCTCCGTTTCTGCCCCTGACAGGCTTCACGACGGGAGATCGCCCAGTCGTGGTCGGCGCGTTGCTGGCCACCGGCACCGCCGCGCTGCTCGCCGTCTACCCACTCGGAGGCTGGGCGGCGGGGATCATCGGATCGCTCAAACCCCTGGACGTCGCCCCGTGGATGATCCTGCTCGTGCCGGTCGTGCTCCTCCTCGCCGAGCGAATTCCGGGTGGTGTGCTCGGCGATGGGAGCCCGGTCTTCGAGCACGTGCTGCTCGTGGTCGGGCTGGGCAGCGCCGTCTGGGGCGGCTTCTGGGCCGTGCGCGGCCCGGGCGCAACGCGCTACGGACGCGTGTTCATGGCCGATATCGCGCTCTGCGTCGCCGCGGTGGAAGGAGCGTCGGTGTCCCCTGCGCTGACCGGCGCCCTGATCATCCTGGTCACTCATCTGATCGTCGCGCCGATCCTGCTTCGATCCGATGAGGCGGGACTCCTGTGGGCGAGGAGGGTGGCGTGGGCATTGGTCAGTGGCGTCCCGCCGTCTCCGACCTTCTGGGGCCGCCTGCTGCTGCTCGAAGCCCTCGCCGCGGGGAATGTCGGATCGACGATTGCCGCGGTGGTCGCCATGGCGGCCATCTTCATCGCGGCGGTGCTGGCGAGCTCGACGAGGGTGCAGGGCAGGCGAGCGACCGGCTGGGGGCGCTCCGGTGACCTCGTCGCATGGTTGCTCGTCGCGGTCGGCATCGCCGCCGGCCTGGCGCCGCAGTCATTCACCGGGTTCGTGTTCGGACACTGAGTCGATGGACCCTCTCGGCCTGCTCCTCGAAGTCGTGGCCCTTGCGGCATATCCCGGCGGCCTCTTCCTGGGGGTCATGGCGTGGATCACGTATCGAGGAGCGGGGCTGGGGCGAGGCGCCGGGCTCGACCTGCGCGGCCTCCTCGCGATTGCCGCCGCGGTCGTTGCCGCAGCCATGGCGCCGTTGCCCGGGACACCGGCCGCGTCGCTCCCGCCGCCTGGTGGGGCAACGCCCAACCTGATCGCGGCGGTCATCCTCATCGTGGCCGCGTGCTCGCTGGTTGCTCCGCAGCCCTGGTCGTCGCGCCGCCGTGTGCTCGTGGCGTTTGGGGGCGTCGCGCTCGTTCTGCTGGGTCTCGTGGCCAGCTCGTTTTCCACCACAGCGATCTCTTCAACGACCGGCGCCGCGAGCGCCGCCGCCCGCATCGTCGCGGTGGTTGCCGTCCTCCTCGCGCTACCACTGGTGATCAAGCCGCATGCGGTCGCCGCATCCGGGGCAGCCAGAGCGACGGTCATCGCCGCAACGCTCGAGGTGGTGCTCGCCATCGTGATCCCGCCCGCACAGCAGTGGCCGGTGGCACCGCTCTGGGTCGTGGGCCTGGTCGCCGCGGTGGCGGTCTACGGGCTGCTGCTGCGACTTTGGCGAGCTGCCGTCCAGAGGGAGCACGCGTCCCTGGTCGCGGCCGCCTGGTTGTGCTCGGTCGCGGCATCGGTGACCACGGTGATCACCTCGCGCCCGTAAGGCGTTGTGCGCGAACGCCGACTGCATCAACTCGCGGCTGCATCGCGGTGCTAGCATGGAACGTGAGTTGGCGCGAGATTTTGATGCGGCCGTTGCGCGCGTGACCGCCACGTGATTGGAATCGTTCTCGCGTCCAGGTCGCCTCGCCGTCGCGAGCTGCTGACCCGGGCGGGGATCCGTTTCCGGGTCATGGAGCCCCCCGAGGACGTTGCGCTGCCCGCAGGGGTCAGCGCGGAGCTGGCCGTGCAGCTGGTCGCTCGCCAGAAGGCCGTCGCCGTATGCAAGCTCGTGCCCGCCGGGACCTACGTCCTCAGCGCTGACACGATCGTTGTCGGGCCTCGCGGACCCCTCGGAAAACCGCAGACGCCGGAGATCGCCAGGCAAATGCTCAACGACCTGCGCGGCAAGCGCCACACAGTGCTCACCGGTGTCTGCGCGATGTGCACCGCGAGTGATCACGAGGCGCTCGGCGTCAGCCGGTCCGCGGTCAAGTTCTGCGACTTCTCTGACGACGCGCTCGACATGTACGTGGCTTCGGGCGAGCCCCTCGACCGTGCCGGCGCCTACGCGATCCAGGGCGGCGGCTCTGATTTCGTCGAGGCGGTGGCCGGACGGATCGACACGGTGATCGGTCTCGATGTCGGCCTGGCGCTGCGCCTTCTCGGTGAGATCGGTTACCCCGATCCGCTGCCGAGAACCACCGACATCATGCTGACGGCGCAGCGGCAGCGGCGTCCGCTTGCGCCGCTTCGCACCGCCACCAGGGTCTGACCGTTTCGCGGAGTGGAAAGGTGCGGGCATTGGCGTCGCACCTGACCGGCATCCTCGCGCTCTCGATACTGGCGCCCGTGGCGCTCTTCGTGACCGCGTGCAGCGGCGAGCCCGCGCAGCTTTCTGTGACGCTCGGCTCGACCTTCGGGGCTTCATACACGCCCGGGACGACCGATGCCGACTTCGTGGTGACCGTGCAGAACCTGGGTCCCGGCAACGCATCCGGCGTCGTCATCCATGCCTTGATGCCGGCGTCGTTTCAATATGCGGTCACGAACACGATCACCACGTCCGGTGCGGCGCGGACCACACCGGAGGATGCGCAGGTCGGCGTCTCCAATCCACAGTGGGGTGTGTGGGCGCTCTCGTCGCCGACATCGCCGAACGGGCAGATCGTGTACGCATCGATAACGATCAACTTCACCGTCAACATCACCGCGCATCCCAACACGTACTCACTTGCGGCCGAGGTGGTGGATGACAGCCTCACCGACACGGTGCAAAGCCATCCGATTCAGGTGGCAGTCAACGAAGCGCCGCAGCTCGCCGTGAGCGCATCGGTCGGCCCCACGACGGTCCATCCCAACGGTCAGGTCACCTATCGGGTCAACGTGACCAACAAAGGCACCGGGATCGCTCCCACCGTCGACGTGCTCGTGACCCTGCCTCCGGTGCTGCAGTACCAGTCGACCATCCTGCCGTTCGGGGGGAACTCCTCACAGGAGTCGCTGATCTCCCCGGTGAAGGGTGCGTACCTGGTCTTCTACGGCGGCTTCGAGTTACCTCCGCAGACATCGCTGGGGCCGGGCACCCTCACGATCGAATTCATCGCGCAGTGCATCCCCAACCCCGGCAAGGGCGTGTTCCCGATTCAGGTTGCCGTGACCGACGCGGCCCGCGACCAGGTGAGCGTCGCCAATGCGGCCCCGCTCAACGTCTTCAGCACCTAGATTGGGCGGGTCGCTGGAGGCCTGTCATTGCGCGCACGTGGTAACCTCGCGTATCGCGCCCGGTATCAGCCGGCGTTCCTCAGCGGAGTGAACCCGCTCCTGGCGAGAGAGGCAGATGTACGCAATCCTTCAACACGGCGGTCACCAGTATCGTGTCGCTTCCGGCGACCGGATCCTTGTCGACCGCATTCCAGTCGAGGTCGGATCGACGGTGACGCTCGAATCCGTCCTCCTGATCGGCGATGGCGCCGAGTCCGACGTCGCCAAGGGATCGCCGCTCCAGGCGTCCGTAACGGCGACGGTGATCGCGCACCGGCGTGGACGCAAGATCCGCGTGTTCACCTACAAGCCGAAGAAACGCCACCGGCGAACCCTCGGCTACCGCAGCCAGCTCACCGAGCTCCTCATCGACGAGGTCGGACGCGGCAAGGCAGAGACCAAGCCGAAGGCAGCTGCGCCGAAGCGTGCGGCAGCACCGAAGGCGGCTGCCGAAGCTGCACCGATCGAGGCGAAGGCCGACGCCACCGCCGCTGAAGCCGACGCGGTGGCGATCGAAGCCGAGGCGGTCGAGGCCGAGCTCGCCGTCGCGGAGGAAGCCGTGGAGGAGGCGGTCGCCGCTGAGACCGAAGCGGCTGCGCCTGCGAAACCGGCCGCACCGAAACGAGCACGGACACCCAAGCCAAAGAAGGACCCGGACAATGGCGCATAAGAAAGGCGGCGGGAGCTCCCGCAACGGACGCGACTCCAAGGCGAAGCGTCTGGGCGTCAAGCGCCACACCGGCGAGGTCGTGCTGGCGGGCACCATCCTGGTCCGTCAGCGCGGTACCAAGATCCTCGCGGGTGAGCACGTGGGGGTCGGGCGTGACCACACGCTCTTCGCTCTGCGCACCGGCACCGTCGCCTATGATCACACCGGCCATGACCGGACTCGCGCCAACGTTCGCGCGATGCCGATCTTCTCGATCGGGGAGATGATCGAGGAGCCAGACGAGGAGCCGGTCGCAGCGACCGGCTGAGTCACGGCCAGTCGCGGCTCGCCCTTCATCGACGAGGTCGACATCGATGTTGCGGCGGGATCAGGCGGGCGCGGAGCCGTCAGCTTCCGCCGCGAGAAGTACGTCCCCGACGGCGGTCCGGACGGGGGCGACGGGGGACGCGGCGGTGACGTCCTCGTGGTTGCCAACTCGATGGACACGACCCTTTCAGGGTTTCGCGAGCGCCGGTCGTTCCACGCCGAAGACGGCCGCGCGGGCGGCGGGGGCAAGCGCTCCGGCCATCACGGTGCCGACCTAACGTTGCACGTTCCGGTGGGAACGGTCGTCCGCGAAGGCGACGCGGTGCTCGCCGACCTTGACCGGCCCGGAGCCGTTGCGCTGGCCGCTCGCGGCGGGCGCGGTGGTCGCGGCAACACCCGCTTCGCCACCGCCACGCGACAGGCGCCGCGCGCCGGTGAGCTGGGCGACCCGGGGGAGAAGCGCAACCTCCACCTCGAGCTCCGCCTCATCGCGGACATCGGTCTGGTCGGGCTACCGAACGGTGGCAAGTCGACGCTGCTGGCGGCGCTTACCGGCGCGCAACCCAAGATCGCCGCCTACCCGTTCACGACCCTGCATCCGAATCTCGGCGTTGCCGAGCTGGAGGGCGGCCATACCCTCGTGCTCGCCGACGTCCCGGGGCTCATCGAGGGCGCGAGCCACGGGGCGGGCCTCGGCCTCGAGTTCCTCCGCCATCTCGAGCGCACTCGCACGCTCATTCACGTGGTTGATGCCTCGGCCGGGATCGAGGCTGCGTGCGCCGCGCTTGCGACCGTGCGCGCCGAGCTCGAGGCGTACAGCCCCGAGCTTGCGGGACGTCCGTCGGTGGTGGCCTTCAACAAGATCGACCTTCCCGAGGGAGCGAGCGCGGCAGGCGTCCTTGCCACCGACTTCCCCGGATCCTTCCCGATCTCGGCCCAGCACGGTGACGGCTGCCGCGATCTGCTGCTCGCGGCGGCTGAGCTGGCCGGACGCGTGATCCGCGACGCGCCGGGTCCCCCGCCGCCCGGTCTGCACCGCGTCTACCGGCCGCGACCGCGGCGCGTCGTCACCACCGACGTGATCCGCGAGGACGGCGGCTTCCGGGTGTCGGGGGATCTGGTCGAGCGGATGGTGGGTCGCATCGACCTTGACAATGACGAGGCGGTGGCACGCCTGCAGCGCAAGCTGCGGGCTGCGGGAGTAGATGCGGCACTCAACGCGGCAGGATGCCGCGAGGGCGACACGGTGCGCATCGGCGACGCCGAGTTCACCTACAGCGACGACGGGCTCTCGTGAGCTCGGCGCTGGTCTTCGGCGGCACCTTCGACCCCGTGCACAACGGTCACCTCGCAGTTGCCCGGCAGGCCCGTCTGACGACCGGGGTGGACTTGGTCTGGTTCGTGCCCGCGGCGCTGGCGCCGCTCCGCGACCCGCCGCATGCCACACCTGAGCAGCGTTTCGAGCTCCTGGTCGCGGCTCGTGACGGCGGCCGGGAGGTGGGCATGGGCGTCTTGGACGTCGCCCTCCGCCTGGGAGGGATCTCGTATACCGCCGGCGTCATGGACGCGCTCCGGGACGGGCATCCCGGCGTCGAGCTCACCGTCCTGATCGGCGCCGACGCGGCCCGCACCATCGACCGCTGGCATCGCTCGGACGACCTGCTCAGCGCCGAGCGATTCGTGATCGTCAACCGGACCGGTACGCCGCCGCTCCACCTTGACGAGATGAGGCGGCTGGGCTACGACACTTCCCGTACGACCGTGCTTGCGGTGGACTCGCCGGATATCAGCGCCTCCGAGGTGCGCGCTCGCTGCGCCCGGGGAGAGTCGCTCACCGGGCTGGTCCCTGAGGCGGTCGCCGCGCTCATCGAGAGGAAAGGAATGTACCGCGAGAATCGTGACGATGCATAATGCGAATCGGATGACCTCAACGGATCTTGCCGGCGTCATCGCCGCTGCAGCCACTGACAAGAAGGCGCGCGACGTGGTCATCCTCGACATCCGCGGCAAGACGACCATCGCCGACTATTTCGTCATATGCGAGGGCGACACCGACCGTCAAGTTCGCGCCATTACTGACAATATCACCGACGTGTGCAAGCAGCATGGTATCCGAGCGCTTGCGGTCGCCGGTCTCAAGGATGCCTCGTGGGCGTGCGCCGACTTCGATGCGGTGATCGCGCATGTCTTCCTTCCTGGAGAGCGCACGTTCTATGATCTCGAGGGCTTGTGGGGAGACCCCGCCGGAGAGCGCGCGGTCTGATTCCGGAACTCCGCTGACCCGACGTCCTACCCGGTGAACGCCGGCAACGGATGCGCCACCGCGGAGGCGAGATTGAGGACCGCAAACAGCAGGGCGACGCCGCTGAACGCGATCGCGCCCCAGAGCACGATCTTCTCGACGATGTTGATATCGCGGCCACCGATCGACATGATCGGCGGAATGACGCAGCCCAGGAGCGCGCCGGCGATCAGGCCGCCGACGTGGGCGTAGTTGTTGATGTCGAGCGTCGGACCGAACACGAATGTCAGCACGACATTGAGGACGATCACCGTCACCGCGTAGTTCCGCACCGTGTGTGCGATTCCAACCGGTACGTTCTTGCCCTGCAGTCTTCCAACCATGAGGAGAAGGCCGATGAGACCCGCGATACCGCCTGACGCACCAAGCGAAAGGCTGGTCGGGGTGATTCCCGGAAGGCTCGGCGCGAAGGTGCTCGCCGCCACCCACAGGAGACCGCCGGCGATGGCAGTGATGAGGAATGCTCCGAGCAGGACCAGGCGGCCGTAGAGTTGCTCGACGAGCCTGCCGATGAACAGCATCGCGATGCTGTTGAAGAGGACGTGATACACGTTGGTGGGGTCGTGCAGAAACGCGCTGCTGACAAGCCGCCACCACGCGACCCCGCAGGCGGGACTCTGGCCGAAGGCGGGGTAGAACTCCCCGTTGGGAAGCGCACCCCACGAGCAGATGTCGGGTCCGGTCGTCGACGTGTGGAGCGATAGCGTGGTGTACTCGAGGACCCAGATCACGACGAACACCGCGATCAGCCCGTATGTCATATACGGCTGCGTGACCATCGCGCGGCGCACCGGGGCGACGTAGCCTCCCGCAACGGCCTGGCGCTCCGCGAGGTCGACCGCCGCCAGTGTCGGCACAGGCGCCCCCTCGTGCACCGACCGTGCCCGGGCACGCAATTCGCTCACCGACGGCATGCCCGGCGGGATCGGCAGCACGGCTCCGGCGTTGCCGAGCGAAGGATCCACCCACGCGACCCCGAGGCGCACGGGGTCGCCCGGCGTGGTCTTGACGGAGAGCGTGCCGGCGAGCGGGCCGAGCGCGATCAGGAGGATGTCGCACACCTGGGCACCCTGCTGCCGGATGCGCTCCAGCCCCCATCGACGTGCCGCTTCGCAGCGCGCTGCCAGGTCGCGGCCGGCTTCGGCAGGGTCGGGCGGCGGCTCGTACATCGCGACCAGCGCCGCCCTCGGACCGTTCCACATCGCCGTGGCGAGCGCATAGTGACCCAGCAGCTCGCCGAGCCGCGCGTCACGAGGGTCGGCGAGCCTGAGCCGGTAGCGCGTCACGAGGTCGTACGCGATCGCAAGTGCGACCGGGCTCGGCCCCGGAGGCGGCGCGGCGTAGGTAGGTGGAGCCGCGTCCGTCACTCGGTTCAGTCTACCGATCGCACCCTTCGACACCCCCGTGCCCTGGCTGCACTTTGGGCTATGGTCACGCCGTGCCCCCGGGCAGGAGCGCCGCGACGATCCAGCCGAAGATGACCCTCGGCGCTCTCTACCGTTGCCTGCTCGACCGCCTGGACATGCGGCTCGGCATGCGTGTGGGCATCCATTTCGAGGAGCGCACGTCGATCGTTGCGGAGCATGCCGTTGCCGGGTCCGAGCCGGCGCGCATCGAGCAGCGGACGTTCGACGCCGACCTCGCCGTCCGCGATGCGCAGGTGGTGGAGGCGACACTGAGCGCGGGCGCAACAGGAGCGGAAACGCTCGTCGTACGCGTCGCCGAGGTCGATGGCGGAAGCCGGTACTCGATCGCCGGCGAGGGTTTTGGAGTCCTGCTGGTACGCCCCGATCTCTTCCATCTCGCCGCGTTCGGCACCAAGCTCGAGAGCGTGCCCGTGAACGACGCGGTCATCGATCAGGAGACTCCGGACGGCTCCGGCCGGATCGTCGTCGACGCCGAGATCGACACCGATGCGTTCGCGCGGCTCCTCCATGTCTTCGACGGTGGTCAGTCGGAGAACCCGGAACTGCCGTTGCTCTCGCATTCGACCGTGCTGTCCGCCGCAGCAGACGTGACCCTCGACTACTGGTGGTCGCTCCTCGGCCTCGACGAGGTCGAGGGCCGGCCGGCACGCCACAATGTCGTCGTCGGCCACGTGCACGCGTCCTTTGCCCCGCTGACGGATGCCGGCTCCGGCGCGACCCCGCTCGACCCGGACCCCGGGCTACCGACCCTCGAGGATCTCGATGCCGTATGGGAACGCGCCCGCCAGCACAGGGTCGGAAGCTGACGCGCTAATGCGGCGGTAACGTCGGGAGGGGCGTCGGGGTCGGGCTCGGTCCCGGTGACGGGTTGGGCGACGGATTGGGATTGGCCGGCGGAGGAGGCGGCGCCTGGGACGGCCCCGCGTAGGTGCAGGTCTGGGTGGGGAGCGGAGTCGGGCCGTAGTACGTGCAGTTCGTCGATGCGCCGGGCTGGGTGCCGGGCAGGTAGAAGTCGGAATTGTCGCCCTGGCCGCCGATCGAGATGACGTCGGCGGGCTGCTTGTACCAGGTGAGTGGAGCGCCCTTGGTCGCCGCCGTCATGTACGCGTGCCAGATCGGAGCGGCGCCGCTGTACCCGGAGACGATGCCGTCGAGGTGGCCGCAGTCGGGGTAGCCGGGATGCAGCGGCTTCAAACCGTAGTGAGCCAGGTCGCGCGGGCTGAACGGATACGTGTAGTCGACCTCACCGGCCTCGATGACGTTCCCCCTTCGGATCTGCGATTCCATGTAGCCGTAATCCTTGGGCTGGAGACAGCTGCGCTGCGCGTTGCCGACCCAGACCGCGGTCAGCAGGTTCGGAGTCCAACCCACGGTGAGGTTGTCCATGAAGAAGTCCGCGGTGCCGGTCTTGGCGCTCACCCGGCGCGCACCCAGGGTCAGGTAGCCGTTGCGCCCGAACTCCCTGATCCGGTTGTTGTCGTTGCTGGTGATCTCATCCATGATGTAGGCGACGTTCGCCGGGATCACCTGGTGGCCCGCCGCCGCGGCGTTGTACGTCCAGATCGTCTGGTTGGTGGCCTGCGCGGTGATGCTGGTGACCGGCATGGGGTTGTGCTGGACACCGAGATCGCCGAGGGTGGCGGCGCCGTCCGCGAGGTCCAGCAGGGTGATCCCGCAGGTGAGCGATCCGAGGGTCGCCGCCCACTGGGTGGGGGTCGGCCAGTTCACGTACTGCCCGTTGGGCCCGCAGTTCTGGTCGAGTGACTTCACGCCCATCGCCAGCTCGGTGTTCGCGATGTACTGCGTGCCGGTTGCATATTCGGTTTTGACCGCCGGGATGTTGAACGAGTTTCCCAGGCACAGCTTGAGATCGCACGTGCCGTGGAGATGGCGGTCATCGTCATACGGCGAATACGGTGCAGCGCCGGGGATCGGGAACTTGTAATAGCTATCCAGGATTGGAGTGGTCATCGTGAACTTGGTCGACGCGATGGCGGCCGTATACGTGAACAGCTTCGTGGTCGAGCCCATGTTCAGCTGGACGGCCGCCGCCTCGTTGACCTGCCCGAAGTACGGGTCGGCGTAGTTCCACGTCCCGACCATCGCCAGCACCTCCCCGTTCTGCGGGTCGAGGCTCACCAGGGCGCCGTCGCCCATGTTCTCTTTGACGCGTTGCGCAGCGATGAGGTTGTGGACGGTGCTGTACGCCAGGTTCTGCTTGGTCTGGTCGAGGGTGGTGTGGATCTCGTACCCACCGGGATTGGCGTACTGCGGAAAGTTTGCGTTCAGGTAGGTCTCGAGGTAATTGACGAAGTCGAGGTCGAGGTTGGGCTCCAACTCGGTCCACACGTGGAAGGTGAGCGGCTCGGCGAATGCGGCAACACCCTCTGCCTGGGTGATGTACCCGCTCGCCTGCATGGCCTGGAGCACCGCCTTCTGACGGGACTTCGCGAGTGGGTTGACTGTCTCACCGGGGTCACGAAGGAGCGGGTTGTACGCCGAGGGGGACTGGGGCAGACCCGCGAGCATTGCTGCCTGGGCGAGATCCAGCTGGCTCGCGGGCTTGAGGAAATACAGCTCCGCCGCACTCCCGATACCGACCGAGTAGTTCCCGTAAAAGATCCGGTTGACATACATGTCGAGGATCTCGTTCTTCGTGAAGTTGAGCGCGAGCTCGTTGCCGAGCACGATCTCCTTGATCTTGTAATCGATGCTCTGGGGTGGATCGGCGCCGCCGTAGAGGCTGATCTTCGCGAGCTGCTCGGTGATCGTCGAGCCACCCTGGAGCGACGCGCCGTGGTGGGTGACGTCGGCGATGCCGGACTCGACCAGACGGGCGAGGTCCCACGAGCCTTCGTTGTAGAAGTTGTGGTCCTCGATGGCGACGATCGCCTCCTTGAAGTACGGCGAGATCTGCGTGAGGTCGGCGTGGATGTGTCGATAACCCTCGTTGTGGAAGACGTGGATGAGCCCGCCCTGTGCGTCGTAGACGCTGGTGTCGATCTGCGGCTCCATGTTGGCGACGGTCACCGCGTCCGGAAGCTGGCCCTTGTAGGCGTTGTAGCCCGCGAAGACGGCGCCGACAGTCCCGGCGCCGATCGCGGCGAACACAGTGATGGCAATCAGCACGACACGGAGCACGCGTCCGCGCTTGCGTGGCGTGCGCAGATGCCGGTACGCGCTGGCCCGACGGCGGCGCAGTTCCGCTCGCGCGGCGGCCTCGGCGGCCCCGATTCCCGGGTTGTTCGAGGCGGTGGCGCGAGCCGGTGTCGTCGAACCGTTCGGCAGGCCTGCCCGGCGGCGGCGGACCTCTGGGGTCTGGTCGAGGCTCACGCGGGAACCGTCGGATGCATTGGCGAAATGGTCTCCTGACTCCCGTGCGCTGTGGCGCGCCGGGAGTGCTGTCGAGTTCCTGGGTGAAACGCCACGGTGGGGGCCGGGTTACGCCGGGCGCATCGCGACGGCGAGGATGAAGAGGGCGGCGAACACCAGGATGATTGCCGCGCCGCCGGCGAGCGCCGCCGGACCTTCCTCGATCCAGAAGGCGGCGACCCGGCGGCGCCCCGGAAAACCTTCATCCAGTGGTACGGCCATTGGGCCAACCGTACCAGCAGGGTCCCTGGAACGGTCGTATGACAATCCGTCACGCGCGCCGGAACGTCAAACCAGCCCATGACACAATCGGACGCCGATGGCAGTCACAGCGCCTGTTTCCGCGCCCGCCTCCAGTCCGATCGCGCTCCCTCCCGCCCCGAGGACCGCCGAGGAGACGGGGCTCCCCTTCAGCTTTGTGTGCGACCTCGTCCTCAAGGTCCTCTATTTCAACGGCAGCATGCTGGGTCGCGACATCGCCAACCACCTCTGCCTGCCGTTCTCATTTGTCGAGACCACGTCGCGGTTCCTCGCCGACGAAGGCTACTGCTCGTCGACCGGTGTGCACACCGCCACGCTGGACCCGGGCGAGCCGATCAACGCCGGCATGCAGCACATGATCTCGACCACGGGCAGGCAGCGTGCTCGCGAGCTGCTCGAGATCAACCAATACGCCGGCCCCGCCCCCGTGCCGATCGCCGACTACACCGCGATGGCGGAGCGCCAGTCGCACGTCGACGGACAGGTCAACCGCGCACGCCTCCACGATGCCTTCAGCCACCTGGTCCTTTCGGAGGTCGTGCTCGACCACCTCGGACCGGCCCTGAGCGCGCGCCAGGCCGTGTTCCTGTACGGGCCGCCGGGCAACGGCAAGACCACCATCGCCGAGGCCGCCGCGTCGCTGCTGGGCGCGCCGATGTTCATCCCTCGGGCGCTCTACGTGCACGGCGAGGTGATCCGCTTCTACGACCCGATCCATCACGAGCCCATCGACCGCGAGCTGCCGCCCCACGACCGCCGCTGGCAGCTGGCCAAGCGTCCGGCCGTCAAGGTCGGTGGCGAGCTGACCCCGCGGATGCTCGAGCTCGGTTTCGACCACACGCTGGGGTTCTACGAGGCCTCGATGCAGCTCAAGGCCAACGGTGGGCTGTTCCTCATCGACGACTTCGGCCGTCAGCAGAACATGTCTCCCCGCGACCTGCTCAACCGCTTGATCGTGCCGCTGGAGAAGAAGGTCGACTACCTCAACATCCCTCGCGCCGGGTCGAGCATCCCGGTGCCGTTCACCTGCCTGGTCATGCTCTCGACCAACCTGCGTCCGCAGAATCTCATGGACGAGGCATTCCTTCGCCGGGTGCGCTTCAAGGTGCATGTTCCCGACCCGACCGTCGACGAGTACAAGGAGATCTGGCGGCGCAACTGTGTCGACAACAACCTGCGCATGGACGAGGGACTGGTCGACCGGTTGCTCGAGAAGCACTACCACGCCAAGGGCCGTCCGCTGCACGGCACGCACCCGCGTGACCTGCTCAACCACGTGATCCACGCCGCGCTGTACCTGGGCAAGCCCGTCGAGCTCAACAGCGAGCTGCTCGAACTCGCGTGCGAGACCTATTTCGTCGACTTTGACGAGTAGGCGGACCCCGCACGGCGGTGCGCGCGGCCGGATTGGCGAGAATAGGGACGAGCGCTGACATGCCGAAGTCACATCACTACGAGCTGACCGTGAGCTGGACCGGGAACACCGGTACCGGAACCAGTTCGTACCAGGCGTTCGAGCGCGCACACGATGTCAGCATCGCCGGCAAGCCGACCATCCTCGGCAGCGCGGATCCGGCGTTTCGCGGCGCACCGGATCGTTGGAACCCCGAGGAGATGCTGGTCGCGTCGCTCGCTCAATGTCACATGCTCTGGTACCTCGTGCTCTGCGCGAAGGAAGGCATCATCGTGACCGGTTACGTCGATCACCCATCGGGGACACTCGTGGAGACGCCGGATGGCGGCGGGCACTTCGAAGAGGTGGTGCTGCAGCCCCAGGTCACGATCACCACGCCCGGCAAGGTGGATCGCGCCATCGCGTTGCACGAGCGAGCCCACGACCTGTGCTACGTCGCCAACTCCGTGAATTTCAGCGTGCGCGCCGAACCTACGGTTGTGACTGCGCCGGCCTAGGGAGCACCGACCCTCTGCCCGTCATCGGCCTCGCTGCAGCGCCGAGCGCACACGCGCGGACGTCCACCGCTTGACGTTCAGCAATCTCCGCTCGAGCTCGCTGACCTCCATCGGTACCAAAGGGGTACCACGCGAGGTCACGTTCGGATCCCGCGCGCGGGCGCGAGCCCGGGCCACGGACGCAAGCTGCTGCTGCAGAACCGATTGACTATCCGCCCGCGGATCGAGCAACCGCAGGCTCACATGGAATTCAAAGGTGTCTCGTTGGGTAGGAGCGAAGTCACCGATCTCGAACTTGACGAGGCGGAGACGCGCCAGCTTCTCGAACAAGCCGAGGAACGAGTTGGGCGTGAACACGTGAGCATGCACGTCGACGAACTCGTCCGAGTGCTGCATGTCGATGCACCGCTTGTACGCGAAAACATCCGGGTCGTCGACGTCGGTGCGCACCGTCGAGCTGTAGTCGACGTTGTCCGCCCACACAGCCGGCGTGTCGATCATGTCGAGGAGGGCCTTTGCAGAGAAGTCGTAGACCTGCCGGTAACTCGGTTGCCTGAGTCGACGCAGGTTCGCATCCACGAGGTCGCTGATTTCGGTCAGCGAGCGATTGATGTCGAAGCAGTAGCGCTTGTCGGGAATGACCAGCGAAAGGATGCCGCCGGGTCGAAGAATCCGAGCGACATCATCCATCCAGTCGATGGGATCGGGGATGTGTTCGATCACGTGGCACGCGATCACGTAATCAAACGGCGCGTCCGCAATGACGGCGTCGGCGATGGTCTGCTTGTCGCCGATGACGTAGTCCACGTCGACGATCTCATCGAGCCGTCCATGCATGCCCACATCCGTCGCGTACTTGCGCTTGAGCTCATCGGCCGTGGCATGGTCGAGATAGCGAATTGGACCTTCGCTCTTGCGAACTCTCGGGGATGCCAGTGGACCGATCTCGAGCCCGCGCATGCTCGAGACATCGATGCCGGCTAGCTCAGGGCGCAAGGATTGGGAAACCTCAGGGGACACCACCGGGAATTCGCGAAGCGTACCGCCTCGAGTCGCCCTGACGAATTCGGGCGCTGCGAGCGGGGTCCGGCCGGCGGTTGGTGGCTACTGGTTGTGACCGCTGCCGACCGCGACGGATTCGCGCTCCGAGGCTTCCTTCGCGACGACCGACCCCGCCGGACGCCGCTCGATGATCTGATCAATCATCCCGTACGCAAGCGCCTGCTCCGCCGTCATGTGGTAGTCGCGTTCGATGTCGCGGGCGATCTGCTCCGAGTCCCGTCCGGTGTGCCGGTGGTAGAGCTCGACGAGCAACGCTCGCTGGCGGAGGATCTCGCGCGCGTGCACGTCGAGGTCGGTCGCCTGACCCTGCATGCCCTGCGCCCATGGTTGGTGGATGACCACCAGTGAGTTGGGCAGTGCGAGCCTGCGCCCCGGTGCGCCTGCGGAAAGCAGCAACGACGCGCCGCTTGCGGCCATCCCGAGGCACGTCGTCTCCACCTGCGGGCGCACGTACTGCATCGCGTCGTACATCGCGAGCGCTGCTGTCATGGAGCCGCCGGGGCTGTTGATGTACAGGTGCACGTCGCGCTCGGGGTCCTCGCCCTCGAGGAAGAGGAGCTGCGCGGTGACCAGGTTGGCCAGATCGTCGTCGATGACCCCGCCGACGAAGATGATCCGGTCGCGGAGCAGGCGCGAGTAGATGTCGTACGAGCGCTCACCGCGAGTTGTGCTCTCGACGACGGTGGGGACCAGGGTCATCGCGAGCCCTCCGCTGTTGGTGGAACGAAGCCGATGCGGCGGCGGGTTGGCTCCGCCTGGTTCATCGCGAGGAATGCGCCGAACTGCGCCACGGTTCGGAGTGAGGCGGCGTCCAATCCCGACGCCACAACACGAAGCTGGCGCCGAGGGTCTGCCGGCCACGCGGGCTCCTCCTGAGGACCGCCTTCGAGGCGTCGCCCGAGGTCGGTGTAGAGCGCCGCGATCGGCACCGAGAGCGCATAGGTGATCGCGACCAGCAGATCGGCGGAGACATCCTTGAGCCCACGCTCGACCTCGGACAGGTACGCGGGCGAGCAGCCGGCCTCGCTCGCGAGCTCGCCGAGACGCCGTCCTTGAGCCTCGCGGTGCCCGCGAAGGATGCCGCCCAGCTCGCGGCGGATCTCGTCGGCGGTTACGCTCAGAGCAGAACTCACAACGCTCAGAGCATATCACCGACGCAGAGGTCCGCCGCGACACCGGGGTGGCTCCAGCCGCTCGCGGCTATCCTTTGCCTCGTGATGGCAACCCTGCTCTCTGTCAACACCGGCCGGCTGGCGGGCAGCAGGCACACCAACTCCGGGGTCACAGGGATCGACAAACGGCCCTCGCCCGAGCCCGTCATGCTCCATGACCCCGGGCCGGGAACCGGCCGCAGCGGTGCAGCCGGCGACGCCATCGGTGATCCGCGATCTCATGGCGGGACGGATCAGGCGGTGTATGCCTATGCACGAGAGGACCTCGACGTCTGGCAGGCGGACCTCGGACGTCCACTCGGCAACGGTGTGTTCGGTGAGAACCTGACCACCGCCGGGCTCGACGTCACCGGAGCCCTGGTCGGTGAGCGGTGGCAGGTCGGCCAAGTTTGCGTGCTCGAGGTCACCGCGCCACGCATCCCGTGCCGCACCTTCGCCGGCTGGCTCGAGGAACGGCTGTGGGTCAAGCGCTTCACCCAGCGTGGCGTGCCCGGCGCCTACCTCCGAGTGATCACACCGGGGTCGGTGAGCGCCGGCGACGCGATCACGGTGCTGCACCGGCCGCCGCACGAGGTGACCATCGGGTTGATGTTCCGAGCGATGACGACCGACAAGGCGCTGCTGCCTCAGCTCGCGGCGGCGGGCGACGCGCTCCACGAATCCGTTCGGCGTCTCGTCATCCCCAACGGGGGATAGTTCGGCCCGCGCCCAGGGTCATGCGCTCAGCGCCGCGTTGTTACTCGAGGTCCGAAAAACAGGCAGAAGTGGGGATACGATTCGGGTCGCCCCTTCATGCTCAGACTGCCCCCATACGCCCGACTCGGTCTGGTCGCCCTGGTGGCCGCCGTCGCATTCGGCACGCTGGCGACAGCGTCGCATCTGCCCATCGCCACAGCCGGCGTCGCGGCGGCTGCTCGACCAGCTGCCCAGACACCCGCGGCCCCGTGGTTCGACATGCGCATCGCGAGCGCTGGGATCAACTTCTGGGCGCCTGCGAGCACGCCCGCGGGCACACCGCCGGTCAAGGGGCGCGCTGGAATCCTGGTCGACATGGACACGGGCGAGATCCTCTGGGAGAAGCAGCCGACCCTCGAGCTGGCACCCGCGAGCCTGACCAAAGTGCTGACCGCGCTCGTTGCTCTCGAGAACCTCAGTCCCGACCAGCGGGTGACCGTCACCGCCGCCGCGCTTGGTCAGTCGTCAGCGGACACGCTGATGCACATCAGGGCGGGGGAGACGCTGACTGTTGAAGAGCTGCTCGACGGCATGCTGCTTGCGAGCGGTGACGACGCCGCGAGCGCGATCGCGGTGGACACGGTCGGAATGTCGCGCTTCGTTGCCGCGATGAATGCGCAGGTCGCTGCGCTCGGCCTCGACCACTCGCACTTCACCGCCACCGCCGGGCTCGACGATCCGGGGCTCTACGCGTCCGCTTACGACCTTGCGGTCATCGCGGAGTACACCTACGAGCAGTTCCCCCTGTTCGACCAGATCGTCGGCAGCCGGACGATCAACTTGCCCGCCAGCATCGACCACCCGGCGTTTCACCTGCACAACCTCAACTCCCTGCTGCAGGCCTACCCGGCGTCGGTCGGCATCAAGCCCGGCTGGACCGGCGATGCCGGCGCCTGCCTCATCGGCATGGCAGTCCGCAACGGCCACCACCTGCTTGCTGTGCTTCTGAGCGCCAACTACCCGGCGCGCATCGCAGGCCGGCTCTTCGACTGGGGGTTCCAGCTCGACGGTCTGGCTCCCTTGCTGCCACCGACCCCGGCTCCGAAGGCAGTGATCAAAGCTACTTGACGACGGCGAAGCCCGCGGCCATGGTGCCATCCCAAGGCGCCGAGGCGATCAGGCGCAGGTTGGGAAGGCGGGCGATGCAGCTCACGTTCCATGGAAACAGGGGCGAGGCGTCCCGCAGCGATCCGACGAATACCGCGTCTGCGCGGGTGACGGCTGCCTCCGCGGCTGCGGGATCGGTGCACGCATTCGCGAGCGCGGCCTCATAGGGGACGTCCAGCGCACCGAACGAATAGCCGTCGGGAACGAGGGGGGTGAGGTCGGTCAAGCCTGCCATCCACATGCCCGCATCATTGCCGCCATTGGTCAGGACGAGCGTCCCCTTGGGGAGTGTTTTGGACATGGATGACAGCACGCTCAGATCGGCCGGCGTCACCAGCGAACGTGTTGCCACCTCGTGCTTGTAAACGCCGACCTCGGTGGTCGCGCCAACCACGACCGCGACCAGCGCAATCATCCCCAGGACAGCGCCGGTGCCGTCAAGCTTCTGCGCCACGCCGCCGAACTTCGCTCGAATGGTGGCAGGAACGGTGACGCGACCCAACGCGCCCATCCACGCGACAACCAGCAGAATCGCGGTGACTCCCACCGCCGGAACCCACTGGCGAAAGTTGGCCATCTGATTGAACACTCCCAGCGGGTAGAGGACGACAGAGTTCGGCTCCCAGAAGTTGGTCCAGCCGGTTTCGAGCGGACGGCGGATGACGTAGACCAGCGCGGCGATCACCACTGCGCCGATCGAAACGCCGACCCAGATGCGGCGTGTCCGCGACAGCGACCGCACCACGTCGGCGAGTGCGAACAACCCAAATGCAAGCACCAGCGGTATGAGCCAGTACTGCACACCAAGAACCCGGTCCGTGTCACCCCAGGGATAGATCGCAACCCAGAGGCGATGCAGGTAGTGCAGGTAGAGGTCGTCGGCCATGATGAGAAAGAGCAGCACCTGTGCGACGAGCACCCAGAGCATCCTCCGACGGATGAGCATCGCGACAACCCCGACGCCATACAGCGCGAGAAACACAGGCCCGAGGAGGTCGGTTTGTGCGATGAGCACCAGGATGTGATGGGGCTTCAGCGGCGAATGGGCGGTCGCAACGACGTACTGCGCCGGCTGGGTGTGCGTAGCGGGTGGGAGCTTGGGAATCCGCGTCAGGACGGTCACGACCACGGCCCCCGCAAGCGCGGCGCCGAGTGCGATCGCGAGCCGGATGAAACCCGTCCGTTGCGAACCTCGAACCGCGTGGACCACAGCTATCGCAAGCAACCCGCATGCGACCACCAGAGCGGTGACCACCTCCAGCCCATGGATCACCCAGATTGACGTCGTGATCGCTCCAAGCAGGAGCGCGTTCTCCGTGGTACTTCGCCCGCGTATGACGCGCAGTGCCGCGACGATGAACGGAACGATGAGAGTCGAGTCGACGATCTCGGGAAAGCGTCCGATGATCGCCTGACCCGAGGGGAAGATCAGTCCGAGCGCGAAGAACGGAACGATCGCTGCGAGCGCCACCAACTCGGTGGCCTCCAGCGTGAGCAGGGTGAGCGACAGTGGGAGGACGACGAGGGTCGCGGTGACGATCGGCGCCATGGCACCGGCGGGCGACGGCGACCCGAGCCACGAGACAACCGCCGCCGTCGCCTCGAAGCCGGGCCGCGCTCGCACGTAATCGGACCCTTCGAGTGGGATCGGAAACAGCGGCAGCACATCATGCGTTCGCACGATGCTGTTGACGACAGCCGCGTGGGTCGGGGTATCCCAGTCGGGCGGCAGGACCTGTCCGTGCAACGCCCAGGCGAAGGTCGCGGCACCAATCACACCGACGGCGAGCGCTGGGATGGGGAGCCACCACGGGTGGGCCGGCGCGGCCTGTGGTTCGGTGCGCCGCCAGCGCCACAGAGCGGCGATGCCGAGCACCAGCAACGCCGGCAGGACGCTGATGGCCTCGAAGGGGATGTGCACGTCGTGCAACACCAATCCGTACACGCCGATGACGCCCGCGGACAGTCCCGGGGCCATGAGCAGTCGCTGCCATGCCCGCCATGTCGGAGCAAGCAGCGTGACGAGCGCGAAGCCGGGGAGGAAAGCAACGGCCACCACCCCTGGCAGGGTTTGCGCGAAGTCCTGGAACGGCAAGCTTGATCGAGCTCAGCGGCCCTTGAGCGTGGCCACTGCAAAGACCGTGCGCGCCATGATGAGAAGGTCGAGAGCAACCGACTGTCGCTTGATGTAGTAAAGGTCGTACGAGAGCTTGATCGTGGATCCGCCAACATCGCCGGCATAGCCGTAGTTCACCTGCGCCCACCCTGTCAGGCCGGGACGCACCGACAGCCTCGTGTTGTAGTACGGGATGCTCTCGCGCAGCGTCTCGACGTACTGAGGTTGCTCGGGACGGGGACCCACCACGCTCATGTCGCCACGAAGGATGTTCCACGCCTGTGGCATCTCATCGAGATGCAGGCGGCGGAGCACCCCGCCGACCTTGGTGATGCGCGCATCATCTGCGGCGGTCCAGTGCAACTCCTCGCGAGTAGGAACGCGCATCGTTCGCAGTTTGACGATCTCGAAATGCCTGCCGAAATGGCCGACCCGGACCTGGCGGTGAAAGACCGGCCCGCGGTCCTCCATCGTGATCGCCAGCCAGACAAACGGCAGCAGGATCCCGAGCAGCACCAATCCGATCAGACCGGCGACGATGTCCACGACCCGCTTGAAAAGTGCGTACACGCGTGAGGTTTCCCCGCGCTGCTGCAACGAGAGCAGCCATGTCTGGCGGAGTCGCTCGACGAGGAGCCGACCCGTCAACTCCTCATACACGTCCGCGACCGATCGCACCACCATTCCCCGGTCGTAGCACTCGACGAGCCCCTTGAAGAGGTCCGTGGGGAGGTCCTCCTCGGCTCCGAGCACGATCTGATCCGCTGCGCGTCGCGCCGCCGCCGTGGCCAGCAGCGTGCCTGCGTCCGGGTCGGCCGGATGGATGGTCCCGACCACGCGGTACAGCCCGGCCATCTGCGCGTCGACATCCGCCCAGACACGATCGAGGATGTCTGCGTCGGCGACAAGGAGGATGCGCCCGGCAAAGATTGCTCGAGCGAACACGCGCCGGTAGAAGAGCCGCCAGCAGAGGATCGTGAGGGCGGCGACCGGAACCCAGATCAGGATCGTCGGGCGGGTCACCCCATAGGGCACTGCGAAGAACACCGCGAGCAGAGCAATCGTCTCGAGCGTCACGGTGGTTGCGACGACCCGGAAGATGCCGCGTACGCTGACGGCCGCGTGCAGATCGTAGGCATCGACCATCAGGGCGGCTGCGAGCCAGATCCCCGTGACGGTCCCGACCCCGGCCCAGGGAATGGTCAGGGCGGCGTGCTGGATCGGCCCCGAGTGGAGGTTGAAGGCGAGAATCAGCGACGCCGCGACCAAAATGGAGTCGCCCGCTGCAAGGAGCAACTTCCGTTCAGAAGCGAGGATTCCCCGCCGGCCGGCCGCAACTGTGGCGCCCGGAACGTCCTGGGCGATCATCGAAGCTAGCCTACACGCTGAAGCTCCGCTCAACACCGGCGGACGAGACGGTACCGTGCCGGAGACACGATGACTCCCACGAGTGCGCCGCCCGTGCCCGACGCCCCCTTCGTGAGCGTGGTCCTCCCGGTTCTCAACGAGGAGCGCTTCATCGAGGCGTGTCTGACCTCGGTGCTCACCCAGGACTATCCGCCCGATCGGTACGAGGTGATCGTCGCGGATGGTGGTTCGACTGATCGAACTCGAGAGATCGTTGCCGCCATCGCTGCACGAGACGCTCGGGTGCGCCTCATCGACAATCCGGGCCGGATGCAAGCCGCGGGGTTGAACCGAGCCATCGCAGCGAGCAGCGGCGACATCATCGCGCGTCAGGACGGTCACGCCGAATGGGCCTCTGATCACCTGCGCCGATCGGTGGCACTGCTGCTCGCGACCGGCGCCGACAACGTGGGCGGGCGCCAGGAAGCGATCGGCGACGGGGCGTCCGAACGTGCAATCGCACACGCGATGGGCTCGCCATTCGGCGTCGGCGGCGCTCGCTTCCGGTACTCGGAGGAGGAGGAGGAGATGCCGACCGTCTTCCTCGGCACGTTCCGCCGCAGTGCCTTCGAGCGAGTCGGTCTCTTTGACGAGGCGTACCCGCCGCACGAGGATTACGAGCTCAACGAACGCATCCGGTCGACGGGTGGTCGGATCATCTTCAGCCCGGAGATCCGAACTCGGTACCACGTACGCAGCGGGCTCACGGCCCTGGGCCGCCAGTACTACCGGTACGGGCGCGGCAAGGTGCGGGTGGCTCGCGCAAGCCCGGGCGTCATCCGTCCGTATCACCTGGCGGCACCGGCGCTGGTCCTGGCGATCCCGGTCATGGCCGCAATGGCGGTGACCGGTCAGGGTCGCCGTCTCGCCATCACGGGGGTCGGGGTCTACGCCACCGCCTGTGTGATCGCCGGCCAGCTGGCGGCTCGAACCGAGCCCCTCGGAGTACGCGCACGCACGTCCGCTGCCTTCGCGGTGATGCACGTCGGATGGGGATCGGGGTTCTGGGCGGGCGTCCTGGAGGGTGCCGCCGGCATTGCAACCGGTGGAGGCGCGCCGCCGAGCCTCGGCAGTCGCTCGGAAACGGCATAGGCCGGCGCCGCGACCCCGTATTGTTGGAGGCGATGGCACCCAGCACCACGGCGTGGACGACGGATCGACCAAACCCGCTCTGCATGGTGGGTGCCGGCTACGTCGGTCTCGTCACCGCCGCATGCCTGGCCGACGCCGGCGTCGACGTCAGGCTGCTGGATATCGATGCCGCCCGGCTCGACATGCTCCGGAAGGGGAGGGCACCGATCCACGAGCCGATGCTCGACGAACTCCTCATGGAGGTCCTCGGAAACGGCAGGTTGGAGCTCCATCAGGATGCCGCGGTTGCCATGGACGGGGCTCAGATCATCATGCTCGCGGTCGGAACCCCGCCCCTGAGTGACGGCCGCGCGGACCTGACCCAGGTGCGCGCGGCGTTGAGTCAGGCGGTGCAGCACGCCGGCCCCGAGACGGTGATCGTGATCAAGAGCACGGTCCCGCCGGGCACCACGGCCTCGCTCCGAGCCCTCTGCCGCCGCAATGGGCGGAGCGTGCCCCTGGCGGTGTGCCCTGAGTTCCTCGCCGAGGGCAGCGCAGTGCGCGACTTCCGCCAGCCTCCGCAGGTGGTGATCGGTGGTGACGATCACGACGCCTGCGAGCGCGTGGCGCGGCTCTTCGGCCATCTTGATGCCCCCATCCGGATCACCGACTCGACGAGCGCCGAGCTCATCAAATACGGGGTCAACGCATTCCTCGCTTTGAAGATCTCGTTCATCAACGAGATGGCGCAGCTCTGCGAGTTCACCGGCGCCGACGTCAGCTCGGTGGCGGACGGGATCGGCACCGACGAGCGCATCGGGCGTGCCTTCCTGGGCGCCGGCCTCGGTTTTGGGGGCTCGTGCTTCCCCAAGGACGTCCGCGCCCTCGACCAGGCGGCAAGCTATCACGGGCAGAACTTCCAGCTGCTCCGCGCCGCGGTCGAGGTCAATCAGCAGGCGCGAAGCCGCTTCGTGGCCAAGATCCAGCGCGCGCTCAACGGCAAGCTCGCCAAACGCCGGATCGCAGTGCTCGGGCTGTCCTTCAAGCCCGGAACGGACGACGTCCGCCAGGCCGCCTCGATCGACGTCATCCGCCATCTCGAGGACCTCGGCGCGTCGGTGGTGGCGAGCGACCCGGTGGCCATGGACAACGCGCGGCCGCTGCTCCCGCGTACCGAGCTGGTCGATGACCTCTATGCCTGCGTCACCGGGGCAGACGCGGTGGTTGTGGTGACCGAGTGGCCGGAGTACGTCGGCCTTGACTGGGGCCGGGCGGCATCCCTCGTGCGGCGCCGGCTGGTCGTCGACGGCCGGAATTGCCTGCCTGTGGATCAGCTGGTCGACCTCGGCTTCACCTACATCGGCGTCGGCCGGCCAATCCGTAAGCCGCGGGCGGTCCGGACCTCGAAGCCGGGTGCGACGCCCGAGGCGGAGCTCGTCGCCGTTCCATGACCTGGGCCCCATCGCGTGTCGTCGTGACCGGCGGCGCGGGATTCCTCGGGTCGCACCTCGTCGACCGGCTGCTCGCCGCCGGCGCAGAGGTGATCTGTGTCGACAACCTGATCACCGGGAGCAGGCGCAACAACAGTCATCTCGTGGGAGATCCGCGCTTCTCGTTTCACGCCGAGGACGTCTCCGGCAGCTGGAGCGTCGACGGTCCGGTCGACGCGGTCCTCCATTTCGCCTCGCTTGCATCTCCCGTCGATTACCTGCGCCATCCCCTGGAAACGCTGGAGGTGGGCACGCTCGGGACGCTGAACGCGCTTCGCATCGCCCAGGACAAGGGAGCTCGGTTCCTGCTCGCATCCACCAGCGAGGTGTATGGCGACCCCCTCGTCCATCCCCAGCCCGAGACGTACTGGGGCAACGTCAACCCGGTGGGTCCGCGCAGCGTCTACGACGAGTCGAAGCGCGCTGCCGAAGCGTTTGCGATGGCATTCAGCCGTGCGCGCGGCGTCGAGGTACGCATCGCGCGCATCTTCAACACCTTTGGTCCACGAATGCGGGAGCAGGACGGTCGCGCCGTCCCGCAATTCGTGACGCAGGCGCTTGCGGGCACGCCGATCACGGTGTACGGCGATGGTTCGCAGACACGAAGCCTGTGTTACGTCGACGACCTGATGGAGGGGTTGATGCGCCTCCTCGGCTCGGACTACCCGATGCCGGTCAACCTGGGCAATCCCCACGAGGTCACCATGCTCGAGCTCGCCGAGCTGGTGCGGGAGATATGCTCGAGCAAGTCGGTCATCGAGCTGCAGCCCCTGCCTGTGGACGATCCCAAACGACGCTGCCCCGACGTGACGGTGGCTCGGCGTGAGCTTGACTGGCAGGCGGCCGTCTCGCTCGACGACGGCCTGCGTCGCACGGTGTCGTGGTGGTGCGGCGAGCGCGTCCCCGACTGAAGGTCACGATGCTGCGGATGCCGCGTCGGGCGCAGGCTTCCGAGCGACGGTTACGGTGTCGAATGCGATGGTCAGGGGGTATCCGATCGTCGCCTTGACCCGGTTGAGCGCACGCCCCCGCGGGCCTCGCCCGGCGTCATATGACTTGCCCGGGTACCACGCGCGCGGTCGTGGTTCAAGGCTGTCGAAGAGCGACAGCTCGACGACGAGCCCCACGTCCTCGCAGAGCGCGCGCATGCCATCCGGGTAGATGCGCCAGCAGTCGATCGGCGCCTCGTGGTACGGCCAGCTCACCGGGTTGACCGTCAACACCAGGCCGCCCGGCTTGCAAACGCGTGCCAGCTCGCGAACCCAGCGCCATGGCTTGCGGACGTGCTCGATCACCTGTCCGGAGACGACGATGTCGAAGGTCGCGTCGGCCGCCTCGATCTCGTACTCGGACGTCATCCGGTAGGTCAGCTGGTTGCCGCTCCCGGTTCCCCACAGGCGTCCGCCGTGTGCGTCGACCTCGGTTGCCAGGTCGGCGGTCGACCAGGTCACCGGCACAGTGACCTCGCGTTGATACGTCGAGGGGTCGCCATCCGGGCCAAGTTCGAGCACATGGCTGCCTGAGGTGAACAGTGGCAGCAGGTGCCGGCGGAATATGAGCACGCTGTTCAGGTGCATGCGCGATGTGCTCCGGGACCCGGCCCTGCGTCGCGGCCACGGACGGCACGGGATCCTCGACGACGCCGGCGCTCGAGCAGTGACGCGTACAGGCGCCGGTACGCGTCGACGAACCGTTGGGGTGTGTACGTCGCCTCATATCGAGCGCGTCCGGCTTTGCCCATCGCGGCGCGCTCATGCGCGTCACCAAGCACATGCGCGAGCGCTTCGGCGAGAGCTGCAGAGTTGCCGGGGGGAACCAGGCGGCCCGTCTCCCCGTCGACGACCTGCTCGGGAATGCCCGCCACGCTGCTTGCCACGACGGGACGTCCGGCGGCCATCGCATCCAGGATGACGATGGGCATGTCCTCGTGACTGATGGAAGGAAGCACGATGACGTCAGCGGCGTCATACAGCGACCAGCGATCATCGCGTTGACCGAGAAACTGCACGCTGCCGGTGAGCCCCGTCGCCGCTCTCTGCGCTTCCAGCGCAGCCTGTTCAGGGCCGGTGCCGGCCACCAGGACGGACACGTGATCACGGATGTGTTGCGGAAGCTGCGTCACGGCATCAAGCAGGTAGGTGAGCCCCTTTCGCTTCTCGAGCCGTGCCATCACCAGCACGATCAGGCGGTCGCTCGAGAGTCCCAGGTCGTTTCGGGTGCGCTCACGAGTTGCGGTGGCCACGCCTGACTCGGTGGCGTTGGGGATCACCGTGTGCCGGCTGTCGGCGAGTTGCAGCACGGAGGCGAGGGCGCTCGACGCGACCGTCGATGCCGTTACGAACGCGTCGACCGAGCGTACCACCAGCCGGTCGACGGGGTAGTCGAGCACGCGACTCGGCCGGTTGTACGGGATCGCGATGTTGTTCACCACGTACACAACCACTGGAACGCGAGCGGCCCGAGCCGCAATTGCGGCGGCACTGCACGAGATCGCTCCGGGATATCCACCATTGTTGATGTGAACAACATCGGGCTTCTCGTTGCGAAACGCCGCGTACATGCGGCCGATGTCCCAGGCCATGCACAGCTGCCTGAGCGGCAGCAGTGACACGCCGCCGCGAAGCGCCCTGGCAACTCGGGCAGAGCGGCCGCGAGACAGCGCCTGCTTCAGGTCGGCTGGATCCGGAAGCCGAAGCCGTGTGGCTCTGATGCCGGATATCGCCTGGGCGTGCAGGCCGGCCTCGTACTCTGACCCGGCTCGATACGTGAAGATCGGCTCAACATCGCCACCTTCGAAAGCGGCTTTGAGGTGGACGAGCAGCGCGATCTCGCTGCCCCCGAACCAGTAGCAATCAGTGTGGTAGTGAACGCGCATCACGCCTAGGTTGCCTCTCGGATCAGCCTGCCCTGCGCAGCACAAAGTGGGTCAGGTGCGCGGGGCGGCGCGACGGCTGCTTGTAGCTGCTCAGCCCGGTCCGAATCACCCGGTATGACCAGCGCGTCTGCCTGAACGCCGATCGCCACTGGTTGAACGAGTAGACGATGTCACCGAGATACGGGTCGTAGAGAATCCCACTGCTGGAGATGGACGGGGACCAGGCAACGTAGCGACCCCGAACGGATTTGAGCGCGATGTCCATGCCGATGCGAGTCATCTTGTACAGGTATCGACCGGTCTCGAGCGGGGTTTCATTGAGCAGCACCATCGCACCCGACGGCTTGACAACGCGGCGGCATTCGTCAAGAACGTCGGTCAGGCGCGGGGCGTGGTGGAGCGCGGAGCTTGCGACGATCAGGTCGTAGGTTCCGTCCTCGACGAGCAATGGCGTGAACAGGGCGCGGATGGGCCGGATCTTGGATGCGACGCCGCCCATTCGCTCGACCACACCCGGAAGCATCATCTCGAGATTGCTCCGGCTCGAATCGAGCGCATCGATGCTCGCAACCTCGTCGAATCTCGACAGGTACGCTGCGAGCCAGCCCGTGCCGGCCGCGAGGTCGAGCACACGGATTCCATGCCCGCGCATCAGAGTTCGCCACGGCACGAATTCGAGTGCGTCGAGAAAGTTCCACTCGTGCGTGACGGCATTGACCTGCTTCTCCGGGTCGCTCCATACTTCGGCGTGTTGCGGATAGAAGCGTGCGATGGCTGTCTCCCAGCTGCTCGCTTCACTGTCGGCCTGTTGCGCTATCCAGTCATCCACCGATGCGTCGGTCCTCCATCGAGATGGCGACGAGCACGCACTGCGCCCGTTCGTTTTCAGGTTAGCATTCGATGCAATGGCCGTACCCGCCATCTTCGTTCACGACGCTGGCGATTCCCGGCTCACGGATCCCGGAAGTGTGGTCGCGCTCACGGCGACAGCCTTCGAGGCATGCTGCCGCGCCGGCCGGACGCCTGCGGTGCTGGCTGATTACACGCAGCAGCCCGAGCTCTGCCGCAATCCCGACGCGTATCAGCGCTGGCAGATGGACTGGCTTGTACGTCTCGATGAGGCCTGCGGGCTCGGCGGCGTTGCTCGCTCGTGCGCGCAGCTGATCGTGCCGTCGGTCAACTCACTAGTGGTGACCGCGCGAATGCTGGCGGAAGCAGTCGACGCGCTCGCGCCGGACTCGATCACATACGTGGGCAGGGTCGGTCCGGTGGAAGCGACCGGTTACCACAATGGCCATCTGCAGTTCTGGCCGAGCCTCGGCGACGTCCCACTTGCGAGCCGCCTGCTGCCGTTGATAGCCGCAGCCCGGGGGTTGCGCTTTACGGCGTCCTCGGCGGGGGTAGTGCAGCCCGCGGCAATATCGACGGCGCCGCTGGCCGCCCGCCTCCGCCGCGCGCTGTCGCGCTCGCTTGGACCGTATCGCCGCGTCTATCGCGCGCACGGCGGCGGACAAGCCGGTCGCACCACGACACTGATGACGTGGTACGCGGGCTACGGTGCAGAGCAATTCGCGGCCGATGAGCACACCACCGGACGCGACACCGCGTTCATCACGCGAGGTGCCACGTCGTTCCGGATCCTCGACCCCGGACTCCCGCCGCACCACGCACCGAGTCGTCGCATCGATCTGACGGTCCGGCCCGTGAGCGAGATTGCTCCCGCAGCAGCGGCGTTGCTCGCTGAGCTGGACGAATGGACGGAAGTCCCCGGTGCCGCACGCTTGCTCACGACCCGGCTGGCGGTCTACCTGCAGGGCATCTGCGTCGCGGTGTCGCGTGCCGTGCCTCGAGTACGCCGAGAGTTCGCGCGTTTCCGAGTCAGCCGGCTCGCGGCCGCGAATCCGAGCTCGCCCGAGGAGTTTGCCTGCCTGATAGCAGCGAAATCCGCCGGCATCCCTCGCGTGCTGGTGCAGCACGGTGACCATCTCCTCTCGTACGCATCGTGGTTGGTCACGCAGACGGTGGACTTCGACGAGTTTGCGGCGAGTGACCCCACCATGGAGGAGGAGTTCAACGCGGCTGCGGGCCGCCTCGGTGTTGTTGCCCCGAGGGTGACGTACTACGCACCCCGGATCGCCTCGCTTCCCAAGGGGTCGCAGCCGCGACACGCTGCGTCGGAAGCTGGGCGAGCGATCTGCTATGTGCCCTCGTTTCTCCTCGGCAACTCGAGATACGTCGGAGGGTGCAATTTCGACGATGCCTGGTACCACCGCTGGCATCTCCAGATCCTCGACCTGATGTGCTCGAGACCCGATCTCCGATTCATCTGGAAGGGGCTGCCGTCGAGCGACCAGGCCGTCGATCCCATACCCGCGCTCATCGCCGAGCGCAACGCCAGCAACATCGTTTTCGAAACGCGCCCGTTCATTGAGGTCATCGGCGAGGTGGCCCGGGTCTTCACCAACTCTCTGAGCACTGCGTTGTACGAGACGGTGCACATGGGTAAGCCGTTGCTGGCATTGACGTTCACGCGCTTCTGCGTGATTCGACCGTCGGCGGCCGGGCGCTTCGCGCCGGTGCTCCGTGCGTGTGATACGGAGCAGGAGGCGCTTGCGCGGCTCACCGAGTTTCTGGACGCGGACCCCGACGCGTGGACGCTCCCGAAGAGCAGCCTGACTATTCCTTGATCACGCGGAGCACGAATGTCAGCTCGTCGAGCGGAAGCAGTGACGAGACGTGCTGCTCGTAGCGTTCCGGCCAGCGGTTCGCGGCACGCGCCAGCATGCCGCGCATTCCCGTGGCCGGGAAACGCTCGTTGAACGTCGCGCGCTCCACCGAGAATCGTGCGCTCGAATAACGGTACTGATTGAAGAAGACATGGCCCGGATCGAAGTACCCAAGCGAGTCGAGCGCAAAGGCATGGCGGTGGGTGGGATCGACCGCGGCCCAGCGCGAGCGGAAGTACGGGACGTCGATGCGCACCAGACAACCGGGTTTGCCGATCCGGTGGATCTCCTCGAGGGTAGCGACAACGTTGTCGAGGTGCTCGAGCACATTGTCGAGATAGATCTCGTCGGCTGTTGATGCCTCGAAGGGATAGGGGCGAACATCGAGGTCGTGAATCACGTCGGCGCCGGAAGCCGGATTGATGTCGACCCCGATGGCGCCGGGCCGCTTCTTCGAGCCACAGCCGAGATCGAGAATCATTCGAGACCGCCGGTCACCGGGGCGGACTTGCCATCATGGCCGCCGATGAGCACTGCGGCGTGAACGGCGCGCACCGGCGTGCTGACGGCTCGGCGAGGATCCGGATCGGCTTCTACAGCCATGCTTCTCGCATAGGCGGCGCTGAGACCTACGTTCGCGACGTGGTGCGCGGGATCGACACCGATGTCTTTGACGTACACGTCTTCGTTCCCCCATGGCGGGAGTTCATCGATTTCCTGGGCATTCGTGAGCGGCGAGATCTGCACTTGCACGTGGTGAGGATAGTCGAGCCTGCAACCGCGTTTCCCGTACCGAGATCGGGAGCCGCTGTCGCGCCACGTCATCCCAGCTTCGGCACCGAGTTCGACTCCGTCGAGGATCCGCAGCCTCGCGCTTGCCATGCGTCTTCCGCCCTCGGCGTTGCGGCTCGGGCACGATGCCCTGCGCTACGCGAGCCTCCCGGTGAACCGTCCCCGGCTCGAAGGCGCGTTCAAACGGTATGACCTGGACATCCTCCATGCCATCAACGGCGGCTATCCGGGAGCAACGAGCGCTCTCGCCGCGGTGCTTGCGGGGCGGACGACCGCCAGACACCGCATCATGACCGTCTGCAGTACGGCCATGCCCCGAAGCATCCTGGAGCCGGTGGAGCGGCGCGTTGATCGAAGCCTGGCCGCCTCCCTCGACGCCGTGGTGGTACCGGCCGAACGGCCGGCAGGCGCGATGACGGCACGCGGCTTTCCTCGAGAGATCATGGAGATCATCCCGTGGGGAGCGCGGTCCATCCCATACGACGTCGACGCCGATGCCCGCAGACGGCTGGGACTTCCGGAGACGGCACCGGTGATCGTCTGCCTGGCGAACTTCACTCCCACCAAGGGGCAGGCAGTGATCGTCGACGCGATGGCAGTCCTTACGGAGCGATTTCCCGGGATCCGGGCGGTCCTTGCCGGGGATGGTCCCGAGCTGGCGGCCCTGCGCAAGCGCGCTGCCGCCCACGGGGTCGCAGGCAGCGTGCTGTTCCCCGGGTCCTTCAAGGAGCCATGGGATCTCCTCCGAGCGGCGGACGTGTTCGTGCTGGCCTCGGAGATCGAAGGCCTCCCGCTGGTGGTCCTCGAAGCCATGAGCCAGGGAGTGCCGGTCGTGGCGACGGACGTCGGCGGGATGCCTGAGGCAGTCATCGACGGCGTGACCGGGTTGCTCGTGTCACCTGGCGACCCGGCAGCCCTGGCCGCTGCGATCACAAGTATCCTGAGTGACCCCGCCGTGGCGTTGCGGATGCGACACGCCGCACTGGCTCGATTCGAGCAGCGATTCACCATGGAGCGAATGCTCGAATCTCACGCCGATCTCTACCACAGGCTCACGGGGAGCAGCGCCGGACCGCGGTCGCCGCGCCTAGACTGCCCCGGATGAGCTCGATCCCCGAACCGGACGCAGCAGCGACCGTCGAGGCCGCTGCTGCCCACGAAACGCACTGGGCCGCGTATGACGCGGCGGGCATCCAACGGCTGCTCGCGGTCGAGGATCGCCACTTCTGGTTTCGTGCACGCAATCGCATCATCGCCGCATTGGTGAGCGACCCGATCAACAGCCTGCCCGACGGATTTCGGGTTCTCGAGGTGGGGTGCGGGAGCGGCAACGTCCTCCGGGTGCTCCAGCACGCCGCTGTCGGCCGGGGCAGCGTCGAAGGCTTGGAGGTGAGCGTTCCCGCATCCGAGGCCGCGCGCAAGCGGACCGGGCTGACCGTCACCAATGGACATCTCGCGGATCTTCGAAGCCCGGAGCCGTTCGATCTCATCGCCGCCTTCGACGTCCTGGAGCACATCAGCGACGAGGCCGGGGTGCTGGGTCAGATGCACGCCCGACTCAAGCCCGGCGGCCGTCTCGTCCTCACGGTACCCGCACATCCGAAGCTGTGGAGCGCCTTCGATGAGGCCTCCGAGCACATGCGGCGCTATACCCGGTCGAGCCTGACGGCGGCGCTGAGATCGTCCGGTTTCGACATCGAATATCTCAGCTACTTCATGTTCCTGCTCTACGCGCCCATGCTGCTGCGCCGTCGCCTGTCACTCAGGGGCCGGAACGATTTCGCGGGTGTGTTCGACTCGGAGTTCCAGGTGATTCCAGGGATCAACGAGGTGGCCTACCAGGTGTTGCGTCGTGAGGCTTACATGATCAAACGCAGGCGGAGGCTTCCCATCGGCACCTCGCTGGCGGTGATTGCGCGCCCCCGAAAGCGTTGATGCGCAAGCCGTGGTCTCAGGAGGTCAGGATCTCGCTCGGAGCGGTCGCGCGGCCACGCAGCGTCTTGGAGTATGCGTCGGCGGTGAGCGCGAGCCCGCGGGCAAAGTCGGTCGGTTCATAGGGCATGAATGACCTCAGCCGGGTGACATCGAGGATCACGCCACGCACATCGAAATCGCGCTGCGGGGCCCAGTCGATGTGCGCCGGCCTGCCGGCCGCGTCGCTGATCGCTCGCACGATCTCGAGAACGGTGAGACCACGCCCGGAGCCGAGGTTGACGACCCCGACATCGAGTCCATCGAGGACGATTCGTGCCACGACATTCGCGACGTCGGCAACGAAGACGTAGTCGCGGAGCGCTGACCCGTCGCCGAAGATGCGAATCGGCATGTCCCGGCTGATTCGGTCGAGGAAGATCGCCACTGCCCCCTGATCCCTGTCGTGTGCCTGATTGGGGCCGTACACGTTGGCGCAGCGGACGACATGCAGGGTGGCACCCCACCTCCGCGCATACATCTGCGCGTAGCCTTCCGCAGCCAGATGTGATGCTCCGTACGGGGAGATCGGTCGCGTCGCATCCGATTCGCTCACCGGAAGACGGATGGGATCACCGTACACGGCGCCACCGGACGATATGTAGGTGAGCGAAACGTGGGGCCGGTCACGGAGCGCTTCCAGCACGGCGAGCAATGGCAGCAACATCCCCGTCGCCGCCTCGAGTGGATTCGCCTCGGCGGACGGAGGCGTGAGCCCGCCCGCGGCGAAGATGACGTGATCCACGTCGCGCATTGCGTCTGCGATGACGCCGGGTGCACGCGCATCAGCCACGACCATTCGGGCACCATCGGCGTTCCCGGCTTCCGTGCGCCACGTGCGTGAGCGGGTCAGCCCCGTGACGCTGACTCGCTCGGCGAGCAACGTGCTGCCGATGGAGGCGCCGAGGAAGCCCCAGCCGACGACCAGGACGCGCGGCGCGGCCTTCCCCGATCCTGCCATCGGGGGAGTATAGCCTCGGCCCGTCAGGTGGTTCACCGAACGGCGCCCGTTTCGGAAGAGTCCTCATCGCTATCGGTTGTCTCGGCGACGACGTATGCCGGTCGTTCCATCAGACGGAAGTGCATGCGAGCCACGTACTCGCCCATGATGCCGAGGATCAGCAGCTGGACGCCCGAGAAGATGGCGATGATCGATGCGAGAAACGGGAATCCCGGTACCGAGTTTCCACCGATGAAGAAACGGATCACCACGATAAGGAAGACGACGATCCCGAAGAGGGTGAACAGGAAACCGACCATGCTGGCGACCCTGAGCGGGCGGCTGGTGAACCCCGTCATCATGTTGAGCGCGTGCTGCACGAGCCGTCCGAATGTGTAGTTCGATCGGCCTTCGGATCGAGGCTCCTGCCGCACGTCGATCGCCGCGAATCTCACGGTGGCCCAGGTCAGCAGCACGTCGACTGAGATGTCGGGGCTCTGAAACCGTTCGAACGCCCGCCGAAGATCCGTACGGAAGACCCGAAACGAGCTCACGCTCCTCGCCGCCGGCGCTCCCATCGCCTCCTGCAGCGCGAACTTGGTCACGCGTGAGGCAGCTGATCGCCAGAGGCTGTGCCTCTCCGAGATCGGTGACCCGTACACGACATCGACGTCGTCGGTGAGCTCCTCCAAGAGCGCAGGAATCTCCTCGGGCGGATTCTGCAAATCGTCATCGAGCGTCACGATGATCTCGTAGCGCGCAGCCCGAATCCCCACCAGCAGCGCGTTGTGCTGACCGAAATTGCGCATGAGGCGCACCCCACGGACCCGGCTGTCAGCGTGCGCCGCCGAGGTGATCGCATCCCAGCTCCGGTCGGGACTGCCGTCATCGACGAGGATGATCTCGTGTGCCGGAGCGACGCTTTCGAGCACCGCGGTGAGACGCGGGATGAGCATCGGGAGCGACTTCTCGGAGCGGTGTACCGGAATCACGGCGGAGATTCCGGGAGCAAGCGGGGACATCGGCACCGGTTCTAGCTCACCGCCACGATCGTGGCGTCCGGGTTCGTCAACACGATTCTGCCGAGGCGCAGCTGCGCTCGATCTGCATGGATGCAATCGTCGGGGTTGCACGCTTCGACGAAGACGTGCCGCTCCGAAAAAGCTGAGTAGTAGTAGTGGCGCCCGTCGGTCATGCCCGGATTGACCCAGTGGTTGCTGACAGCGAAGATCGTGTCCACCGGCGTATTGTCCTGCAACCAATTGAGCGCCACCACGAGCCCTTGGGTCAGGCCGCGCACCGCCTGAGGATCAGGCTGGGTCACCGTGATCGGCTTGCCGGTCAAGACCCTCTCGACGGTCGAGACGAGTTGGATCGGTGAGGTCAGCAGACTTGCGGCCACAAGCGGAATGAGTTCGAGCGCCACGACGCCCGAGAGCGGTGCGCGGCGAGCCCGCAGCGCGATCGCGCTGGCCACGATGAACAGCAGCCCGAGCAAGCCAAGCGCGGCATATCGGACCAGCAGCCCGGCTGGATGCGCCAGCGTCGGCGCCGTCACGACGACCAGAATGATCAGGCAGATCAAGCCCGCCAAGAGCAGCAGGACGGTTCCGGCCGTCACGGAGATTGCTTTTCGGAGGCCGGTTCCGAAGCGCCGTTCGCGGAGGGCGCAGAACAGCGCTGCGCCTGGGATTAGCACAAACCGACCTCGTATCCCGTGAACCTCGCGATGTCCACGACGCCGACGCAGGACACGTCCCAGATAACGAGGACTACCAGCAGGACGAATATGAATGGCGCAAATCCGCGACGCATCGTGGGAGTATTGCCCAAGGCTGGGCGCATCTCCTCGGAAGCGGTGCTCATGCAACGGCGGGGACGTTAGCGCCTCGGCGCAGCAGCACGAGGGCGAGGAGTGCCCAAACAACCGCTGTGCCGGCGCATCGCAACAGGAGCGCGGCGACGTCGAGGTGGCCCGGACGCAAACCGCTCACCCCCATGTCGAGCACCACGGTGACCGCGACGGCGACCAGCAGCACCAGCGTCATCTTCAGATACAGCGCACCGCGCTCGCGGACATGCCGATCCCAGATGTGCGGGGCGGCGGTCTCGAAGATGACCACTGCCACGAGGAACTGCACCCACACGTCATTCATCGCGACTGCCTGCGCGCCCCAACCGGTCCGCAGGGCGATCACGTTCGCGACAATGTTGACGACAAGTGCGCCGGTCCAGATGGACAGGTGCCGCTTCTGGCGATTCACCCGTTTCGAGTTGAGCACGAGCGAAGGGACGGTGGCGATGGGAAGGAGCAGGATGGTCAGCGCAAGGATGTCGAACAGGCGGATGGAGGGCGCGAAGCTCGGCGTGAACGCCATGACCAGCGGGGCAAATCCTGCCTGGCCAAGCCCGGCGATGGTCGCGGCGATGAGCGCCATCGCGATGGTGATTCGCTCGGCATGCCGAGCCCAGAGCGGTCCGCTCGCTCCGCGGCCGAGCTCGCGCCAGATGGTCGGCAGCAGGACCGCCTGGATACCGCCGATCGCGTTTGTGGCCACCGCGATGGGCGCGGCCGCGAACGTGTACAGGCCCAGCACGAACGACGACGACGCGATGGCGACCGACGAGCTGCCCACGAGGCGGTAGGCCCAGTAGACCTCCGCGAGCAGGCCGAGCGGGAATCCGACGCGCAGGAACGGGCGCGCAGCCCGCGTATCGAACGATGGTCGCAGTTGCAGGGGTGGGCGGAACACGAAGTAGATCGCGGCCGTCAGCAGGGATGCGAGCGCGGGCGCGACGAACATGCCGGGAGTTCCGATGGCTGCGACCAGCGCCACCAGCAGCACCGGCCCGAGGATCGCCTGCACCACGGCCACCTTGCCGACAACGTCGAATCGCGACCGGGCCGACCACAGCGTGGAGAGGAAGCTGCTGCCGCTCGATGCGATCACCGCGACCGGCGCGAGGAAGAGCCCGAGCCGAAGCACCCCGGACGAAACGAAGAGCCCGACAACCGCGAGTGCGATGCCGGGCAGCGCCGACACCACCAGCTCGAAGGAGAACCCGACGTTCTGGGCATGACGGGCCTCGCGCACCTCGCCGTGCGCGAGGTGGTCGATGACGGCGCGGATCGATCCCTCGAAGACCCCGCTGCGTATCAGCGTCGCATAGAGATAGATGAGCAGCACGAACTGGCCGTCGCCGTATCGAGACGGTCCGAGCCAGTGCGCGGCAAGGAATCCCGCGCCGACGGCGAGCACCGAGCCGATCAGCGATGCTCCCGACAATCCCGAAGCGGAGCGCAGGATCCTCCGCAGACCGAGGCTCTCGAGCGGATCCGGCACGCCGGCCTCCACCGGGAGCTCGTCCGTGGTGGTCACCATCGCCGCCGGCGCGTGGCATCGCCGATTCTCGCCGCCAGAGAGGGCGAGGCCAGGATGAGCGCTGCCTCGAGAACGAAGCGAGGCGATCCCGGCAGGCAAGCGAGCGCGGCGCCGCGCGCCTTCCACGGCCGGTTCGCCCGTGCATGCGCATAAGCCGCCGCCAGTGCCCTGCGGCGCCTCATCCAGCTGAGAGTCGCCGCCGCGACCTCCCGCTGCTGATCGTCACCGGCTTCCAGTACCGCGCGTTCGAGGACGCGCGAATACGTGTCGTAGATATCGGTGCGATGGCTGAGCCCTGTCGACTCCACCCGGTAGAGCAGGGTCGGCGCCGCGACCCCGTGCACTCTCAGGCCGGCCCGGATCATCCGTATCCACAGATCCCAGTCCTCCGCGCCCGAGACGCCGTCGCGAAAGCCGCCGGCGTCCTCATATGCCGCGCGCGGAAAGAGCGCGCCGATCGAGACGAAGTTGTGCCGCAGGATGTCGAGCATCTGATGGTCAGGCGCCGGAATGGGAAAATGATCGTGCTGCGTCGCGCGACGCACGCCTTCGCCCGGATGCCATCTGAGCGCATCCGCGCACACTATTCCACCGAAGCGCGCCTGGAGTGCAGCCAGTGACGCGAGGTGATCGGGGAGCCAGACATCGTCGGCGTCGAGCAGTGCGATCAACGGCGTCTCGATGCGTGCGATCGCGGCGCGTCGCGCCGCAGCGGGGCCGGAGTTCCGCTCGAGGCGGACGACCTCGACCGGGAGCAGTCCCTGCCAGCGTCGGGCGAGCGCCGGCGTGTCGTCGTCGGAGTGATCGTCGCCGACCACAACGGCCGTGGGGGATAGCGTCTGAGCCGCGACTGATGCCAGCGCAGCGCCCAGCGTCCGCGTCGAGTTGTATGCGGGGATCACCACGGCGATGGGGCTGACGGGGCTCTGGGAGGCGATGCCGCCGGCGCGAGGCTGCCGTTGCGGCTCCGTCGTCACGGCCCCAGGGTACCCGTAGGAATCCGCCATGGGTTGCAGCCGGCGATCTCTATCATCTCCGGTCGTGAGCGCCCATAGCTATGGAAGCCAGGAGTTCCGGATCGGCGACCGGCCGGTCGGACCGGGCCATCCGACCTATGTCATCGCCGAAGCGGGCTCGAACCACAACCGAGACCTCGACACGGCCTTCGGGCTCATCGACGCCGCGGCGAATGCCGGCGCCGATGCTGTCAAATTCCAGACCTACACCGCCGAGGGCCTGTACTCGCGCCGCACACCGGACATGTCCTACCTCAAGGACCAGGGGCTCGTGGGTGAGCGCGAATCGGTCTGGGACCTGATCAAGCGGGTCGAGATTCCCTGGGAATGGCATGGTGATCTGGCCGCCCACGCCAGGAAGGCCGGGGTCGCGTTCCTCTCGACGCCGTTCCAGGAGGAGGCCGTCGACCTCCTGGACCAGATCGGCGTTCCCGCTTTCAAGATCGCCTCGTACGAGGTCAACCATCTTCCGCTCATCGAGCGTGCGGCTCGCACCGGAAAACCTCTGCTCATCTCCACCGGGATGGCATCGCTCGGCGACATCGAACGCGCCCTCGACACCGCGACCGCCGCCGGGGCGCGCGACCTGATGGTGCTGCACTGCGCGGTGAACTACCCGCCGCGCTTCGAGGATCTCAACCTCCGCGCCATCCCCACGCTCCGGGCAGCCTTCCAGATACCGATCGGATGGTCCGATCACACTCGCGGGCACACGGCAGACGTCGTCGCGGTCGCCCTCGGCGCATGCGCGATCGAGAAGCACTTCACCCTGAGCAGGAACCAGGAGGGACCGGACCATCCTTTCGCGCTCGAGCCGGACGAGCTCACGGCCATGGTGCAGGCCATCCGCGAAACCGAGGCATCGCTCGGGTCAAGCGTGAAGCGTGTGACCAAGGCGGAGGCCGAGATGTTCCGGCTCGGACGTCGCAGCATCGTCGTGAGCCGAGACGTTGCCGCGGGCGCCGCACTGACGCGAGCGGATCTTGCGATCAAGCGTCCCGGTTTCGGCATCCCGGTCCACGACATCGATCAGGTGGTCGGCAGGCACGTCACCCGCTCCATGGAGGAGGACGAGGTGCTCCAGTGGGACGATCTCGTCCGGTAGCGACCGGTCGTGATCGCCCCCGCGTGACGCTGCGCGCGGCTCGCGGGGACGATGCCAGCCTGGTCAGGGCCTGGCGCAACGACGCCGACGCGGTCCGCTTCAGTGTGAGCGCCCGCCCCGTGTCGGAGGGCGAGCACGCTCGCTGGTTCGCAACAGCGCTTGCCGATCCTCGGATACAACTCTGGGTCGCGGAGGAGAACGGGGTCCCGGTGGGTCAGGTGCGAGCCGATCTCGTCGGCGATTCGGCGGTCTTCTCGATCGCCGTTGCGGCTTCCGCGCGAGGCCGTGGGGTAGGTCAGCGGATGCTCCGGCTCGCCCTGGAGGAGATCGAGCGGCAGCACGCTGTCACCACCATGACGGCCGTGACGCACCCCGACAACCTGGCCTCGATACACGCCTTTGAGCGGGTGGGGTTCCGCCGCCGTGAGGCGTCCGAGGGGGGCTTTGTCGTCCTCGAACTGACGTTGGACTCGTAGCGCGAGCGTCGAGCGCGCTCACGTGGCCGCGGCAGGGTCCTCGCCACGGCGCGCAGCGTCTCGCTGGGCGCGATACCGCTCATCTCTCGCGGGCAGTCCACTCTGATCCCACAGCGTTGGATCAAACTCGAAATACGCGACCACAGCCGCAAGATGGGGCGGTGGTGCGGCCGGAAGCGCCATGAGGATCGTCCGGATCCGCTCGAGGTCTTCCGGCACATCCACGGTCAGGCGCATGGACGAAAGATCTCGGTCGTTGACCATGTTGACGGTGCGGTACTCGCCGGAATGCTCGCGCAGCCGTGCGGTCACGTGTTCACGGTGGTAGTCGAGGACCGACTCGACGTCGAGCCGCCGCAGACATTCCGCGGTGAGCACCTCGACGTCGTAACCCTGCGGGTAGGTCGGTGGAAGCTCGTTGCTGGCGTAGTCGGCGTCGGCCGAAGTGCGCATGCGCACCAGACCGTCGACGAGCTCCGGGTCGACGAGGGGGCAGTCCGACGTGACCCGGATCACCACGTCCGCGCCGTGCTCTTCCGCGGCAAGCACGTACCGGCTCAAGACGTCGGCGACCGCACCTCGGGTGACCCTGGCTCCCAGTGCACCCGCGAGGTCCGCGACAACGTCATCCCCGGGTTCGACGGTGGTCGCAACCACGACGTCGTCGATCGTCTCCGCCATCGAGACGCGCTCGATGACGTGCGCGAGCATCGGCTTGCCGCAGAGGTCGGCGAGGACCTTGCCCGGGAACCGGGTCGATCCCACGCGAGCCTGGATCACCGCAACATTTCGGAGCGCGGACATCAGGCGGCGTCGACGCGCGCGAGGCGCCGCACCGCCTCTGCGACCCGCCACGCGCCGCGACCGTCCACCAGCGCGCGTCCCCGTTCCGCCATCACATCGCAGCGTGCCGGGTCGTCGAGGAGCTTGATGCACTCAGCGGCGAGATCCTCCGAATCGACCACGACTGCACAACCGGCTCGGCCAAGAGCGGCCGCTTGAGCGGATTGGTTTGGCACGGCGTCGTTGATCACCGCGGGGATGCCGACACACGCGGCCTGCACGGCGGTGGTGCCGGCCGCACCGACATAGATGGTCGTTTCAGCGAGCGCCTCGGCCAGGCTTGGCGGCGCGACCAGCAGGTGCAGACGCGGCTGGTCGACCGGGGAGGCGCCCTGCGCGTCCGGTCCGACAACTCTGAGGACCTCGAGGGACGCGTCCTCGTTGAGCAGCCGGGTGCTGACGTTCGCTGCCATGCCGTCGATGTCGGTCGCTCCAGTCGATACCAACACGGTCCTTCGAGCTCGCCCGCGGCGCAGCACCGTCTCGCGGGCCTCCGCGAACGCTGAGCGAATCAGCGCATAAGCGGCGCCACCCAGGAAGGCGGTCGCGCCCGCGGGACGCAGGCTCTCACCGCCGGGCGATGGGTTGATGCCGAGGTCGCAGTCGGCGGTGTGGCCAAGATCGTCAACCACAGTCAGGGGGACGCGCCGGCGCAGCCGCTCCTGCATACCGGCATCGAAGACGTACCCGTCGAGTACGAGGAGATCCGGTGCTCGACCCGCAGCGAGCACGGAGGCGACCCGATCCGGCGCTGCGCCGCGAGCCGCCACCACAGCATGGCCTCGATCCTCGACACGTCTGCGCAGCTCGACGTCGTCGTCTGGAAGCACCACGGATACCGAGGTGTCCGGTCGCAGTGCATCAGCGAGGGCGAGCATCCGCTCGAGGTGGCCAAGTCCGACGCCGGATCCGCAATCCGGAGCCAGCAGGGCTCGCAGGATCATGGAACGATCTGATGCGTCGACGCCCATGCCTGGATCCGGCGCAGTGCAACCACGACGTCGTCCTGGTCGGATGCCGTCATCGTTGGGAAGAGCGGCAGCGTCACCAACCGTTCGCACATCGCCTCGGCTCGAGGCGCCGTGCCGGGGACGCCGCCGCGTGCCCGATAGAGCGACAGCAGGTGCACCGCCGGGTAATGCAGCGTTGCCTCGATACCCTCCGCCCGCAGCGCGTCGATGATCCAGTCGCGCTCACAACCGAACACCTCCGGGTCGATCTCGACTGGATAGATGTGCCATGCGCTTCTGCGACCCTCTGGACGCGGTGGGAGGCCGATGCCCGGAATCTCGCTGAGCATCGCGTCGTACCGATCGGCCATCTCGCTGCGTTCAGCGACGACGTCGTCGAGGCGATGCAGCTGCGAGATGCCGAGCGCGGCTTGCAGCGTGGTCATACGGTGGTTGTCGCCGAGCATGATGACGTCGTATTTCCAGAGCGTGCCGGTCCGCTCGTCCGCGGTGCTGGTCATCCCATGGTTGCGCAGCTTGCGAATGCGGTCCGCCACTGCGCCGTCCGAAGTCAGGCAAGCGCCACCCTCTCCGGTGGTGATCTGTTTCACCGGATGAAAGCTCAGCGTGGTGATGTCCGCAAGCGATCCCACGGGCCGTCCGTTGTGGCTTGCTCCGAGCGAGTGGGCGCTGTCGGCGACCACCGGGAGCGGCCGCGGCAGCGCCGCCTTCAGCGCACCGATATCCGACGGAAGTCCCGAATAGTCGACGGTGATCACAGCCTTGGTCCGCGGAGTCACGTTGCGCGCCACCGATTCAGGATCGAGGCATCGATCCTCACCGACATCGGCGAACACCGGAGTCCCACCGGCACGGAGCACAGCGTTGGCTGTCGCGACGAACGTCAGCGGCGTCGTGATCACCTCGTCCCCTGGTCCGATGCCGAGTGTGAGCACCGCGAGGTCGAGCGCCGCGCTGCCGTTGGTGAGCGCGATCGCGTGGTCGGCTCTGCCCCGTGCCGCGAGCGCGTGCTCGAAGTCGGCGATGGCCGCACCACCGGTGAGCGTGCCCGAGCGAAGTGCCGCGACCACGGCGTTGACGTCGGCGTCGTCGAGCGCGTGACGGCCGTAGGGGAGGGGGTGAAGCCGGATCGGCGTGCCCCCGGCGATCGCCGGGGGACTCGTGATGCTCACCCCGCGTCGGCCGGCGCCTCGGCCGGCCATTTGGCCAGGAGATCGCGAAGTTCGCCGACGTCGAGCCACTCCGTGTTGCTGTCGCTGCTGTAGTGGAACTCCTCGGCGACCCGCGCCCCTTCAGTGGTTGCGCGAGCGCCCCAGAAAGGATGTTCGGGAACGACGACGTAACACCAGCCCATGTCGAATGTATGCCTCGCCTCGTCCGATGTGATCAGGACCTCGTGCAACTTTTCGCCCGGCCTGATGCCGGTGTAGCGGATCGACACTCCGGGCGCGATCGCTTCCGCAAGGTCAACGACGCGCGTGCTGGGGATTTTGGGGATGAAAACCTCGCCACCCGCCATCGTTGCGACGCAGTCGGCGACAAGTTGCACCGCCTGATCAAGCGTGATCCAGAAGCGGGTCATGCGCTCGTCGGTCACCGTCAGTTCGCCGGTGTCCGCCTGGCTGCGAAAGAGCGGCACCACGCTGCCGCGGGAACCGACCACGTTGCCGTAGCGAACGCACGAGAGGCGTACGTCATTCGGACCGGCGTACACGTTGGCCTGGACGAACAGCTTTTCAGCACAGAGTTTGGTGGCGCCGTACAGGCTCGCAGGACTCACCGCCTTGTCGGTGCTGAGCGCCACAGCGCGCGAGATACCTGCCTCGATGCACACCTCGGCAACGTTCTGAGTCCCGAGGATGTTGGTCTGCACCGCCTCAAACGGGTTGTATTCGCAGGCGGGCACCTGCTTCATGGCGGCGGCGTGGATGACGATGTCCACGCCGTCGACGGCTCGCCGCAGCCTTTGGTGATCGCGTACGTCGCCGATCAGGAAGCGGAGCCGGTCGTCGCCGAATGATCGCTGCATCTCCGACTGCTTGAGCTCGTCGCGGCTGAAGATGCGGATCGTCTTGGGATTCCATCGGGACAGCGCGGTGCGCGTGAAGTGATGGCCAAAGGAGCCGGTGCCCCCGGTCAGCAGGATTGTGCGCCCCTCGAAATAGTTCAAAGTCGATCCTCATTCTCAGGCAATACGGTCGCGGGTAGCCTACGGGAGCCCACTGCGGTGACGTCGCCGCGATCAGCCAGTGGTTGTGGCGTCTCCGTCTAAACTCGCTTGTTGCACCGAGTCGTCCCTGGTGCGTCACTCACGGCACTGCGCCCGCCACACCGCTCGCAGGAGACACTCGATGGAACTCGCGCTCCACTTCATGAACTTCACCCTCCCGGGTGGGAGCAAGGCGCTCGGCCCAACCCTTGCAGAGACTGCTCAGGCTGCCGAGGAGGCCGGCTGCTCCACCTTCACGATGATGGACCACTGGTTTCAGATGGAGGGGTTCGCGACCGCCCAGGATCCGATGCTCGAGGGCTATACCTCGCTCGGCTTTGTGGCCGGGAAGACCGAGCGCATCACCCTGTCGCTGATGGTCACCGGGGTCACCTATCGGTATCCGGGCCTCCTTGCAAAGATCGTGACCACGCTCGACATCGTCTCCGGCGGACGCGCCATGCTCGGCATCGGGGCCGCCTGGTACGAGCGCGAGCACCGTGCGCTCGGCGTGCCCTTCCCGCCCATTTCGGAACGCTTCGAGATGCTCGAAGAGGCGATTCAGATCTGCAACCAGATGTGGAGCGACAACGACGGTCCCTACGACGGGAAGCACTACCACCTGGCGGAAACCCTGTGTCACCCGCAGCCGGTGCAGCAGCCGCGCCCCCCGATCCTCATCGGCGGCGGCGGCGAGCGAAAGACACTCAAGCTCGTCGCTCGCTACGCGGATGCGTGCAACCTGTTCGCCCTCGGGCCCGAGGAGGTGAAGCGCAAGCTCGACATCCTCGCGCAGCACTGCGAGAACGAGGGCCGGGACATGGCCACCATCAAGAAGACCATTCAGGGCGGCGCCGATCCCGTCAAGGACACGAACGGGTTCCTCAGGGACATGGAGGCGTACGCAAAGCTGGGCATCGCTATGGTGGGCGTGCGGAATACCTCGCCCGACCCGGTCACGACGGCAAGGGAGCTGTCCAAGATCGTGCCGCTGCTCGCTCAGATCGGCCCCTGAGCCCGCAGCGACAGTCGAGGTCGGGAATCCCCGTGGCACCTGGTAGCCGAGGATAGCCAGAAGAGCCGCACGGCAGCTAAACTGAATGACGGATTTACTGCTATACTGCAATCATGGCAGAGGATCACTCGTTCGTGACCGTGCAGGGCCGAGGCCTCATCGCCATCCCTACAGCCATCAGGCGCCGCTTCGGTTTGGACCAACCCGGAGCGCAGGTCGAGGTCATCGAGCGAGAAGGGGAGATCGTGCTGCGCCCGCACGTGGCCGTCCCGGCCGACCAGGCGTGGTTCTGGACCGAGCGATGGCGGCAGATGGAACGCGAGGCGGACGACGCCATCGCCGCTGGGCGTATCACCAGCGTTGCCGGTGTCGAGGAGCTCCTGACCAATCTCAACTCGTGAGGTTCGAGCTGACCGAACCGTTCAAGGCTGATTACCAGCAACTCGCCGAGGACGAACGCGAGAAGTTCCGCACCGCGGCCCGCACGTTCAACACGGCCTGCGATCACTTCGTCGACACCAAGGACCCGTCGTCATGGCCGGGCAACCTGCGCGTGAAGGCGGTCGCCAATGCCCAAGGCATCTTTGAGATGACCTGGAGCTTCAGCGGGCCTGACGGCCGAGCCACCTGGGAGTGGACCATGGTCATCGACGCGGATGGACGCCACTGGCCGGCGGTGCGCTGGCGCCGGCTGGGAACTCACCGAATCTTCCACGAACCGTGACCGCCCCACGTCACTCGTCATTGCAGCGATTCGACCTCTGCCCTCGTAGGCAGAGTTGACTGCCGCTCCCAAGGCAGCGGTCACCCGCTGATTAGCGAATTTGGTGGAGCGGGGGGACTCGAACCCCCGACCTCTGCCGTGCGAGGGCAGCGCTCTCCCAGCTGAGCTACCGCCCCGGGACCAGGGTCACGCCGAGGCGTTCTGCAGTATAGGGCGGGCGCTCGGAGCGCCTACGAAGCCGTCCGGGTTGCGAAGAACGTTTTCACCGCCTCGGCCAGCGCCGGCAGGTTGAACGGCTTGGGGAGCATGCCGTCTGCCCCGGCGAGCCTCGCTGCTTCAGCCTCCTCGGAAAGGGCGCTGAACATGAGGACAGGGGTCTGCGCGGTCGCTGCGTTCGCTCTGATGCGCCGGCAGGCCTCGATGCCGTCGATGCCCGGCATCATGATATCGAGGATGATCAGGTCGGGGCGGTCGGCAGCGGCGATCGCGACAGCCGCCTCGCCGTCGGAAACCGTCGACATCTCGTAGCCCTCGAGATCGAGATAACGGGACACCACCGACAGTACGCGCGGGTCATCGTCGGCGAGCAGAACGCGCGGCCGGGACATTGCCCCCATGGTACGGAGGCGCCGTCGAAACGGGTGGCTGGTGTCCATTCCTTTACAGCCTGGATTCCCGGCGGATGAAACGCCCGCCGGGGCGGCCCCGGCACGACCGGTGGCTATACTCGCCGGCAGGCATGTCGAGCACCCCGGCGTCCCTGGTTCTCTTCGGGATAGCGGTCGCCGCGTACACACTTGCCGTGGTTGCCTTCGTGCTGCACCTCGCCTTCCGCAAGCGGATCCTCGGCGACATCGGCATGGCGCTGGTGCTGATCGGCTGGCCCCTCCATTTCGCCTCGATCTTCACTCGCGCGCTCGAGGCCGGCCACTGGCCTCTCGGCAACATGTACGAGTACTCGACCGGGATCGCATTCGTGATCGTCACCGTCTCGGTGATCCTCATGGTCCGGGCTCGCATGCGGCTCATCGGGCTGCCGGCGATGATCGTCACGGTCGCGCTGATGGGTGTCGCATACATGCTGTACGTGCCCCCCGGGCAGCTGGTCCCGGCGCTCCACAGCTACTGGCTGACGATCCACGTGACCTCGATGGCCACGTCCTCAGCGGTCCTGAGCTTCTCGTTCTTCTTCGGGATGGCGTACCTGGCGCGGCGCTGGGCCGACAACCGGCTGCTCGCCGTTGCGCCCGCGGCCGTACCGGCGAGCGTCAGCAGCGGCGGCGTGGCGACGATGACCATGGGGGGCGGCGGCTCAGGCGGCGGGTTCAGCACCGGGGGCGGCAGGCACCCGATGGCATCCTGGGTGCAGCGGGCGCTGCCGAATGCGGGAATGCTGGACGGCTGGAGCTACCGCTTCGTGATGATCGGATTTCCCATCTGGACGTTCGGGGTCATCTGCGGAGCCATCTGGGGCGAGCATGCCTGGGGCCGCTACTGGGGATGGGATCCAAAGGAGACGTTTGCGTTCATCACGTGGGTCGTGTTCGCGATCTACCTCCACGCGCGCGTGACCTACGGGTGGAAGGAGAAGCGGGCGGCGATCATCACGGCGTTCGGGTTCGCCGCCATCCTCTTCACGCTGTACGCCGTCAACCTCTGGATCGCGGGGCTGCACTCGTACGCTCGCGCCTGACACGGCGTCACGGCCGGTCGGGTCCCAGGGTTCTCCGCCGTTGGTCTGGGGTCGAAACGTAAGGGAGCGCCGCATCAGCGCCGGACGATCCCGTCGAGTTGCAGGCGTGACGCCACGTTGTAGCGTGAGTGCCCAGCGCGCAGCGAAGAGGAAAAGACAGCGACGCGGCTAACCGCGGCGCGCCCACCTCGTCTTCTTCAGCATCTTCTTATGCTTGTGCTTGCGCATCTTCTTGCGCCGCTTCTTGATTACCGAACCCATCTGCCAACGACTATAGCGGTCCGAGCCGCGCAAAGGCCTCCCGCAGATGCGCGGCGGTGGTCTCGAGGGCCTGGGGCAGCACCTTGACGTCGCCCAGCACAGGCATGAAGTTGGTGTCTCCGGACCAGCGCGGCACGACGTGGACATGGACGTGCTCGGCGCTCGCGCCCGCGGCGCTCCCCTGATTGACGCCGATATTGAAGCCGTCCGGGTGCATCACCCCGGTCAGCGCGCGGACGGCGCGTTGCGTTGCCGCAAACATCGCCCCTCCCTCCTCGGGCGTCAGCGTGAGCACTCCCGCCGCATGCCGTATCGGCACGACCATCAGATGTCCGCTCGTGTACGGATAGCGGTTCATCAGGATGAAGGCGAGATCGCCGCGGTCGACCACCAGCGATGCATCGCCGGTGCCACTCGCTGCCGCACACAGGAAGCATCCTTCGCCGCTCTCCTGTGGGGTGCTCGACACGTAGGCCATTCGCCAGGGCGCCCAGAGATGCTTCACGCCACGACGTTCGCCGACCGTCTCACGGTGAGAGCAGGGTCAGGGTCACGACGACATTGCCGCGAACGGCGTTCGAATACGGGCAGCGCTGTTCCGCCTCTTCGATCAGCGCCAGCGCCTGCTCCCGGTCGGCGAGCGAGGGAAGCGTGATCAGCAACTCGACCGCCAGGCCGAGACGCCCCGCCTCGATCCGTCCGATGCCGACGCGAGCAGTCACCGTCGCATCCTCGACCTCCAGGCCCTTGCGACGCGCGATCCCGAGCATCGCGTTCTCCCAGCACGCCGCAAAGCCGAGCGCGAAGAGCTGCTCCGGGTTCGTCCCGCGAGCTCCGTCGCCACCCATCTCCTTCGGCGACGTGAAGTCGACCTCGACGACGCCGTCGGAGGTGACTCCGTGGCCGCGACGCCCGCCTTTGACGGTTGCCTCGGCGGTGTAGAGGATTCGTGGACTGTGCTCGCTGTCGCTCATGATTTCTCCGAATCACCGCGGACGTGATCAATCCATCTTATGGATGGCGGTCCCCACGATGATCGCTCGGTCCCACCGGACCCAGATGGTCAGACGGTGACCGCGATCTTGGTGCGCACCTGGTCCGAGAAATGACAGGCGGCGAGATGCCCGGCGGCTTTGAGCTCGAGCGGCGGTTCGACGTCGGCGCACACGCCCGGAACCTGCGCGATGGGACAGCGGGTGTGAAAACGACATCCCGACGGCGGGTTCAGCGGCGACGGGATCTCGCCCGAGAGCTCGACCAGCCTGCGCTTCGATTCAATGCGCGGATCGGGGACGGGAATCGAGGAGAGCAGTGCTCGCGTGTACGGATGTTCCTGCGAGGTGTACAGATCCTCGCTCGGCGCCACCTCGACGATCTTGCCGAGGTACATCACCATGACTCGATTGCTGATGTGCCGGACCACGGAAAGGTCATGCGCGATGAAGAGATACGTGAGTTGGAACTCGCGCTGGAGATCCTCGAGCAGGTTGATGATCTGCGCCTGGATGGAGACGTCGAGCGCTGACACCGGCTCGTCGCAGATGATCAACTTTGGGTTCAGCGCCAATGCGCGGGCGATCCCGATGCGCTGTCGCTGACCACCACTGAACTCATGCGGATAGCGGTTGTTGAAGTAGGGGTTCAGCCCAACGGTGCGGAGCAGCTCCTGCACTCGCGCGTCCTTCGCTCGCCCGCTGATCATCTTGAAGTTGACCAGGGGCTCGGCGATGATGTCGCCAACCGTCATGCGCGGGTCGAGTGATGCATACGGATCCTGGAAGATCATCTGCAGCTGCTTGCGCTGCTGGCGCAATTTCTCGCTGCGCAGCTTGGTGATGTCGACGCCGTCGAGGTAGACCTCGCCTGAGGTCACCGGGAGGAGTTGAGTGATCAGTCTGCCGAGCGTCGACTTGCCACATCCGGACTCGCCGACGAGGCCGACCGTCTCGCCCGGGAGGATGTCGAAGCTCACTCCGTCGACGGCTTTCACCGACGAACCAACTCCTGCGCCGAAATACTTCACCACGTTGACCACACGGAGCAGCGGTTCGACAGCGGGCACGACGCGCGCCGCCGGGGCGGCGACCGTGTCAGTCATTGACAACATCGCCTATCGCCGCGGGCACCTCGGCGGCGGGGAGGGTGCGCCTACCCGGATGCACACCGCTTGCAGCGCCGGGGCTCGTGTCCGTGATGGTGCCGGCGCCCATCTCCGCGTACGCGCGCTCCATGGTCACCCAGCAGGCTGCGTGCTGCGCGGGGGCGACCTGTTCGATCGGCGGCGATTCGCTGAAGCAGCGCTCGACGCGGAACGGGCAGCGCGGGTTGAACTTGCAGCCTTGAGGCAGGTCGATGAGATCCGGTGGAAGTCCCTCGATGGAGAGTAGACGATGCCCACGACTTGCATCGATGCGCGGTACCGAGCGCAGCAGCGACCACGTGTAGGGATGCTGCGGCCGCTCGAAGATCTGCTCGGCTGTTCCTTCCTCGACGATCTCGCCGGCGTACATGACGAGCACGCGCTTGCACAGACCGGCCACAACGCCGAGGTTGTGCGTGATGAGGATGATCGCGGCGCCGGTCTGCTCGTTGAGGTCGCGGAGTAACTCGAGGATCTGTGCCTGCACGGTCACGTCGAGCGCGGTGGTCGGCTCATCAGCGATCAACAGGTCGGGCTTGTTGGAGAGCCCCATGGCGATCATGGCGCGCTGGCGCATCCCGCCACTGAACTGGTGGGGGAAGTCGTTGATACGGCGCTCGGCATCCGAAACGCGCACCTGTCTGAGCAGATCGATGCCGCGCCGCCGGACATCATCTTTGGGGATCTTGTCGTGGGCGTACATCGCCTCGTCGATCTGGTAGCCGACGCGCAGCACCGGGTTCATCGAGCTGAGCGGATCCTGAAAGATCATCGCGATGTCACGCCCACGGATGTTGCGCAACTCTTCCTTGGTGAACTTCAGCAGATCGCGTCCCTTGAACATGATCTCGCCGCCGACCACCTTGCCCGGTCGCTGGACGAGACCGAGGACCGACATGGCCGTGACGCTCTTGCCGCAGCCGGACTCACCGACGATGCCGAGGGTTTCGCCCGGCGACACACTGAAGCTGACGCCTCGAACGGCCTTGACCTCCCCGTCATCGGTGAAGAAGTGCGTGCTGAGGTTGCGAACCTCGAGGATCGGATCCGTCACCGACGCTGTCGCGGGTCGAAGGCGTCTCGCAGGCCGTCGCCGAGGAAGTTGAACGCAAGCAGAGTGATCGAAAGCGCAATCGCCGGCCAGAGCATCATGTATGGCTCCAAGGGGAGTGCAGCATACCCCTCAGAGGCGATCGATCCCCAGGAGGCAAGCGGGCTCGGGATACCCAGGCCGAGATAGCTGAGGAAGGCCTCGGTCAGGATCGCGATCGGGATGACGAAGGTCGCCTGCACGATGATCGGCCCGAGGGCGTTCGGGAGGATGTGCCCGAACAGGATCTTGCCCGATCTGGCGCCGCTCGCCCGTGCCGCCTCGATGTATTCCCGTTCGCGGATGCTGAACGCCTGCCCGCGCACCAACCGGGCCATGTCCATCCAGGCGGTGGCGGAGATGGCGATCATGATGTTGAGCAGGCCGCGTCCAAGGACGAGGTACAGGATGATGGCGACGAGAATGCCGGGGATCCCGTAGAAGATGTTGATGAAGACGCTGATCACGTTGTCGATCCATCCCCGAAAATAGCCGGCAACGAGGCCGACGACGACCCCGACCGTGAGCACGATCAACGACGTCCCGACGCCGACGATCAGGGAGATCTGTGCTCCCTGCATCATGCAACTCAATAGGTCGCGTCCCAGGTCATCGGTGCCGAGCAGGTGCGCCGCCGAAGGGGCCTGGAAAGTGAGCGTATCGGGAAGGATGGTCGCAGGGTTGTACGGCGTCCAGAAGATCGCGACCACTGCGAATAGCAAGAGGGCCGTCAGATAGACGAGGGCCACGAGGGCGAGCCGGTTGCGGCGGAGGCGCCGGAAGCCGTCGCGCCAGAGACCCACCTGTTCCCGGGCGATGGTGCCGCCAGCATATTCCTGGAGGATCGGAGCCTCGATCGTGGCCATCAGTATCGAATCCTTGGATCAACGACTGTATAGAGCAGATCGACAACGAGGTTGGCGATGCCGATCAGGAGCGCATAGACCGTGAACACCGCCACCGTGATGTTGTAGTCGGCCTGAAGGATGCTCTCCACGAACTCCTTGCCCAGCCCGGGAATGCCGAAGATGTTCTCGATGATGACGCTGCCGGTGATGATGCTGATGACCAGCGGTCCGAGGATGCTGATCACCGGGATCAGCGCGTTGCGCAACGCATGCCGGACGGTGACGACGCGGCTCTTCAGACCCTTCGCCCTCGCAGTGCGGATGTAGTCCTGCTGGAGCACCTCGAGCATGGCCGCCCGGGTGATCCTCGTGACCTGGCCCGAGGTGTAGAAGCCAAGGATGATCGCGGGCAACGACAGCTCGAGGATCGTCCCATACGTTCCTGACCATTCGGCGGGGTACGAGATCACACCGTTCGTGACCGTCGGCAGCCAGTAGCTGAAGATGAGAACACCCAGCCCGGCAAGTACGAAGCTCGGCACACTGTAGCCCACGACCGCAATCGAGGTGAGCGTGTAGTCAACCCAGCTGTTCTGGCGGATTGCGGCGAGAACCCCAAAGGTCGTTCCCAGGCCGATCGTGATCAGAAGCGCCGTCCCGCCGAGCTCGGCGCTGACACTGAGCTCGCGCATGACGACGGGCGTGATGGGCAATCCGCGAATCTGAAATGAGAACTCCGAGATTGCCGTGGATGGCGTTGGTGAAGAAGCTCCAGTACTGCACCAGGATCGGTCTGTCAAGACCGTACTCATGCAGCACCAGTTGCAGCGCCTTGCCGTGGACCTTCTCACTCTCGAACGCGCTGCCGGGAAGGCTGTGGACGGTGATGAAGACCAGAAACGACACGACGATCAGCGTGAACAGGATCAACGCCAATCGCTGCGCGATGTAGATCAGAGTTCCCCGGGTCAGCATCTGCTGCTCCTCCGTCCGAGGGAAAGGCGTAAGGCGCCCGGCTCGGTGCCGGGCGCCTTATATTCAGGTTGTGTCGGGAACCTCTCAGTGAGAGAGGATCTTGATCCCGTCCCAGTAGTGGTCGAATGCGGCGTTCGAACCGGCTCCGCTGACATACGGCTGAATCAGGAAGTTGCTTACCGAGTAGTACAGCGGGATGTAGACGACGTTGCTCTGAAGGATTTGCCCGAGCTGCATGTACAGCGGCAGCGCGGTGGTGACCGACTCGGCGTCCGCCGTCTTCAGGGTGCTGTCGTATGTGGCGTTGTCCCATCCGGTGGCGTTGAGACCATCTGCTGTCGAAATGGATCCCCAGAGGTTGTCGTACCAGTCCTGCGGATGGTTGTAGTCGAATTGCCACCCTTCGCGTGACATCATGTACTTGCCGGCCAAGTAGCTGCTGATGAAGATCGACGCGTCCGAGACAGAGTTCAGCGTGACGTTGACGCCCAGGTTGGTCTTCCACTCGTTCTGCAGATATTCGGCTGCGCTCTCGTTGAGGCTACCGGCGTTGTACGAGTAGATGATGTGCGCCGTGAGCGATCCGGTGGGATCGTACTGCTTCAGCAGTGACTTCGCCTGGACCGGGTCGAATTTCGCCAGCGGGTCGCTGTTCGCCCCGCCGTTGCCGATCAGGCCGGCGGTGATCAGGCCGCCGGTTGCCGCCGAGCAGATCAGGTTGTGGCACACGGTGGTTGCCAACCCCTGCTTATCGACCGCGAGGTCGAAGGCCATGCGCAGACCTGTTGCCGCAGCCCCCGTGCCGAGGAACGGCCCACCCGTCGCCGGATAGCCGATGTTGAAACCCACCCATGTGGTGCGCCCCTTGGCCTTGGTGAGCAGGTCCGGCGCTTCCCTCGAGTTCGCTTTGACCGCAAGGATATTGGCGAGCGGTATGAGTGCGCTGTCGCCGCCGTATCCGATGATGTCGTAGCCCTTCTGGAAGAAAGCGTCCACGGTCGTCGGAGCCGTCGACGGATCCTTGATATCGATATTGATCGTCTGCAGCGTCGGCTTCGGAGAACCCCACCAGTTCGGCACCACGGAGAACGTCATCGATTGCTTGGGGACGTAGGAGGAGAGCTTGTAGGCACCGGTGCCGACGAGATTCGCGGGCGTCTGCCACCAGTTCACGGGGTCGACGCCAGGCGCCTCGATGGCCTTCTGATCAACGATAGCGCCGGACGTGCTCTCGAGTGTCCACGCGGTGAGGCACCAGCCGCACGCTCCGCTGAGCTTGATCTGCACGGTCTCAGGGTCGATGGCGGTCAAGCCGCTCATCATGAAAGCGGGGTTACCCGCCTTGAGTTGCGTCTCAATGTTGCCCTGGAACGTCGTCGGCGTACCCGATGTTGGTGCGGCGCCTGCGGCCTTCTGCACCGCCGAGTAGCCCTGAACCTTGGCCAGGTTTGATGCGTATCCGCCTTGAAGCGCTGCGGCACGGTTCCAGGAGTACAGCACGTCCTTGGACGTGACCGCATCTCCGTTTGAGAACTTCGCCGCCGGGTTCAGATGGACGGTATATGTCAGACCATCGGCTGAGATCCCGCCGTTGGCCTGCGTCGGCACCGCAGTCGAGATGTCGGGAACGATGTTCAGGTTGTTGTCGAAACGCCAGAGATTATCGAACACGTTTTGCATGAGCTCGGAGTCGACCTCGGCAGTGATCTCACCGGGATCGAATGTTCCAGGGTCCTGGAACACGGGGAAATGCAAGACCTGTGCACTCGCTAGAGTGCTCGTGGAGGGAGTGCTCGTGCTCCCGCACGCGGCGGCGGTGAGCAGGCCCAGCACGCCCAACCCAATGCCACCGATGGTGAATTTGTTGACTCGCAAGACGCGATCCTCCCGTTATGGCTGACGCCGCCCTGGTTCAGGTTTAGCCTTTTCTTCTGAACCAGCCCCACATCGCGTGAGGCGACCGGATCATAACAACTCGCAGGAGCCGATGCCGCCGAAGCGACCGTTTTTCATCCCGTTGGGGGACGCCTTTCAGCGAAACTCGTCCCGCTGGGGGATGCCGCGCCGGCTCGCGATCGCCGCGGGCGGTTCGCCCGGGACGCTCCCGGTGGAGCCAGGGGGGCTCGAACCCCCGACCTCTTGCATGCCATGCAAGCGCTCTTCCAGCTGAGCTATGGCCCCGCGCCATGGTACCGGGCACACGCTGCTCGCTGCGAGTGACACGACTGTGGGATTGCAGTCCGTGAATGGGTCGATTGCGGCTGCGAGCTTGAGTATCGGACAATGACTGCGCCAGGATGGCGCTGCGATTTTGGTCGCAGTGACTGCCGCAGCCTTATCTCCAGGAGACCTCATGCCCGACGCAGCGGCCGCACTCGACAGAGACCCGGCGTCGGGCCCCAATTCGCCAATCGTCCAGGCGGCCCAGCGGCTCGTGACCAGGATCGAGGCGCTCGTGACCCAGGTCGCGGAACTGAAGGCGGACAACGCCGCGCTCCGGCGCGAGGTGCGCGAGGCGCTTGTCCTGATCGATCGAGCCGGCGACGCCGCCGCCCCGCCGAGAGTGCCGCGGCGAGCGGCTGCTCCCGCTGCAAGGCACGCCAAGGGGCGGCGCCGGGGACGGGGGCCGAAGGGCCGGGCCACGCCCGCTTCGGTGACTCCCGACATCGTGCTGGCCACCATCGGCAAGCTCGGGTCGGCGTCGGCTTCGGAGATCGCCAAGGAGTTGAGCGGTCTCGGTGACCAGGTGTCCGGCCGCGCAGTCCGCTGGCTTGCGGAGCGGGCGGGTGCGGCGACGGTTGTCGGCGACGACGGACAGCTGAGGTACCGGCTGCCGAACACGCCGCGTCCTCGCTGACGCCTCGCCGACATAGGCGCGATCCGCGAAATGACTTCGAAGTGGCTTGCTTTAGTGACCTGCTGGAGCTACACTTCCGTGAATGTTTGCAAGAGATAACATACAGTTCGGAATTACTCCTCGAAGGCTTCTGGTTGCGGTGGCGGGCACGCTCGTCCTCGCCGGGGTGGCTGGTTGGTCGGTCCTCCACCAGGCATCAGCTGCGGCGCCCGTGCCGGTGGGTGAAACCGTCGACCCACCCGCGCCACCTACGGTCCTTATCTTTGTCAGTGGCGCGGTCGCGCACCCCGGTCTGTATGAGCTGAGCCCCGGGGCGCGGGTCGCGGATGCAATCGCAGCGGCCGGCGGGATCACGTCACTGGCCGATCCGAGCCATCTTCCGAACATGGCGCAGCGGGTGAATGACGGTCGCCAGGTCAACGTCCCCTATATGAAGAGTGGGACCACCTCCGCCAAGCTCGACATCAACACCGCCGCGGAAACGGACCTTGATGCGGTGTCCGGCATGCCTCCCGGTCTCGGTGGCGAGATCGTCCAGTACCGCAACGAGTGGGGGCCGTTCACCTCGATGAGCCAGCTCCACGCTGACCTGGGCGTTGATTCGGCGACGGTCACCGGCCTGGAGCACTACCTGAGGGTTGTGCTTCCCCAGCAATGAGCCGTCTCGCCGGCTCTCGGGCCGGGCGCTGGGCGTCCTGCACGTGGGGCGGCTTTGCCGGGGGCTGCGGCGTCGGATTTGCCGCATCGCTGTCCGGCGCAGCGTTCCTCCCACTGATCTGCGCGCTTGCCGGCTCGTCTCTGCTCTGCGCGACACTGGCACCCCGTCGATTGCTTCCTGCTGCTCTGGTCGGCGCCGCCGTCGTGCTGGGGGTGCTCCGGGGAACGGCGGCGGTCGCACCGCCCGGCCCCGGGACCGTCGATGGCCACCTCGGTTCGCGCCCGATCGTGATCATCGGCACGGTACGGAGCGCCGATCCGGGCGCCGGATCCACCGCGATCATCGATGCGAGTCACCTGTCGGATGCGGACACCGACGGGCACGTCTCCGGCGGGGTGCTCGTCAGCGGCCCGCTCATCCCGGCGCTGTCCCCCGGCGACCAGGTCGAGGTCGACGCCTCAGGTCTGCGTCCGTTGAATCGGCGCCCCGGTCCCGATTCGGCCGCAACCCTCGAACGCGAGGACGTCAGAGCGATAGCGACGTCTCCGCAGGTCTTCGTTCTCGCTGCCGGCAGGCCATCGCTTGCCCGCGTCATCGCGTGGGCTCAGGGACGACTGCGGAGCGCCGTTGACAGCGCGCTCTCGGAACCGGCCGCCGCTCTTGCCCTGGGCATTGCCTTCGGGATCCATGAGCCGCTGACCGCAGGGGTCCGGTCACCGCTCCAGGACGCCGAACTCATTCACGTGGTGGTCGTGAGCGGTTTGAAGGTCGTGCTGATCGTCGGCCTCGTCTGCGCGGTTGCCCGAGTGTTCGAGTGGTCGCACCGGCGAACCCTGTTGGTGGCCCTGCCCGCGGTTGCGTCCTATGTGCTCATCAGCGGGGCGGGGCCTGCGGCCATCCGAAGTGCGTTCATGGCCGGTGCAGCGATGCTCGCCGCCACCGGCGCTCGGCGCACCGATCCGATCCCAATGCTCGCGCTGGCCGCGGCGATCCTGCTCGCACTCAGCCCCCAGCTCATCGAGGACCCTGGTTTCCAGCTCTCGTTCCTCGGTACGGCAGGAATCCTCCTGCTCGCGGCGCCGATCGCCGCGTGGCTTCCGGGACCCCGGCTCATCGCCGAACCCTTTGCCGTCACCATCGCTGCGCAGGTGGCGACGGTGCCGATCATGGCGGGGACATTCGGCGTGATCTCACTCGGTGGCCCGATTGCCAACGCGCTCGTGCTCCCGATCCTCCCGGTCATGATCGTCACCGGTGGCGCGGGCGCGATCCTGAGCACCCTGAACCCGGCCTTCGGCTGGGTGCTTCTCCAGCTCACGGGTCTCGGGACATCGGCGGTCACGACTGTGGCGCAGGTCACGGCCGCGATTCCCGGCGCGACGGTTCAGGTGGGGAACTGGCCGGTCGCGTGGACCATCACCGAGGCGGCGGGGATCGTCACGGGGTTGGTGACTTTAGCTGTGGTGACTCATCGAACGACACCACTGCGGTGAACATTCGAGCGCTGTTTGCCGCAGGGCTTGCCGCTCTGCTCGCTGCCGGCGTCGCCTGGGCAATCGGATCGCGCCCCGATGGCCGGCTCCGGGTGACCGTATTGAACATCGGATCGTCACCCGCGGTGCTGGTACGCACTGGGGATGGGCACACGGTCCTCGTGGACGGCGGCTCATCGCCGGCCGAACTTGACGCGGCGCTGGGACGAGTTCCTCCCACCAGCCACCGCCCACCTGGACATGGTCGTGGTCACGGGGGGTGAGCGCGCGGCGGTCAACGGGCTCGGTGGTCTCCCGGGCCACTACAGCGTCGGGACGGTGGTGACGTCCGGCGGACTCAACCCCGGCGGCAACACCATTGTCGCCGCACTCGAGAGTGGGGGTGCCAACGTCCTCGAGGCCGCCGGCGGCGCCTGGTCGTTCGGTGGAGCGACGTGGCGCTGTCTCGGCTTCATCGCCCTCGCCACCGGACGCACCATGTGCGCGCTGACCGTCGACGATCCGAGCGGCCGTGTGCTCCTGCTCGGTGATACCGGAACCGCGGATCAGGAGAACCTGTGCGCCGTCTACGGCAGCGCCCTTGACGCGGACCTCATTGTCACACCGCCCGGTGGAGCCATCTCTCCTGTGCTGCTCGCCACCGCTCATCCGCTCCAAATCGCCGTCCCGATCGCACAAGGCGTAGCGGCGGTTCCAGCACCGCAGGGTTATCTCACCGATCGCACCAGTGCTGACGGCGATCTCGTGTACACGGGTGGCAGCGCCGGTCTGCGGGAGGGCACGTGACGACGCTTGCCATACTGCACCGGTGGCTTCGATTCAGCCCTTGAACCAGCTGACTCTCATCCATGGTGAGGATCGCTTCCTAGTCGATCGATCGGTCAAGCAGTGGCGCGACCGCGCGCGACCGCCCGAGGTCGATGTCGAGGTGTTCGAGGCCCCCGGCAGGCTCAACGAGTTCCGCAACGCCGTCGCTGAGATGCCATTGTTCGACCCCGAGCGCGCGCTGCTGCTTCGCGACCCGCCGCAGCTGACCGGTTCCGCGAAACGGGGCGGCGCCGACCCGCCGGAACGGCTGGTCGCGATTCTCAGCGAGCTGGCACCCACCACAATCCTCTGTCTGGTCGCGCACGCGAAGGTGCCCGACCGCAACCCTGTCCTCAACGCGGTGAAGTCGAAGGGCGGGTCGATCATCTTCCACCCCGCAGTCAAGGGTCGTGAGCTTCGATCGTGGATCGAGCGCGAGATCGGCGCCCGGGGATTGCGGCTCGGCGCCGGTTCGGTCGATCACCTGATTCGGGTGGCCGGGCCCGATCTCGGCAGTATCGCCTCGGAGCTCGACAAGCTGGTCGCCTTCGCATCCGGCCGGCCGCTCTCGATCGGCGAGGTTCGGATGGCCGTCGCCGGCGACGAGTTCACCGGCCTCTACGACACGCTCGGTGAGCTGCTCGGCCCGAACCCCGCCAAGGGGGCCGAGTCAGTCGACCGGCTCCTCTCCGAGGGGCGGGCGGGCCAGTACCTGCTGGCGATCCTCGCCGGTCAGATCCGCGACCTGGTGATGACCCAGGGGTATGTCAAAACTCACGGCTCGTCGTCCGGGCTCGCAGCCGCGCTTGGAAAACCCGACTGGCAGGTCGATCGCCTGGCACGCCAGGCGAGGAGCGTGTCCCCCGCGGTCGTGGCCGGCTGGCTCGCAGCGCTGCATGATGTCGACCGGAAGCTCAAGACGGGCGAGATCGCAGAGACGGACGGGCTCCGGCTCGCTGTGCTGAGAGCCGCCGCGGAAGTGACCGCCGAGCGCGGTCAGCGTCACCCCTAGGTCGGGGGCTCGCTCGCTATTTGGTCTTGGCGGTCCTGGCGGGTGACTTCGCGGTCGTGGTCGCCTTGGGGGCGGTGGCAGTGGCCGCGGCCGTCTTCGCTGCGGGCGCCTTGGCACTGGATTTGGTGGTCTTCGCCGCAGCGGCACGCGCGGGCTGCTTGGCGCTGCGTCCCTTGGCACCGCCGGCTGCAGCGGACCGCACCGCCGCGCCCTCTGTTCCCTCGGCAACGTTCGTCAGGCGTGCGGCCATCGAGGCCAGCCGCGATTTGCGACGGCGGACATTGTTCCGGTGGAGCACGCCCTTCTCGGCAGCGCGGTCGAGCGCGCGGATGGCGGCGTGCAACTCGGCGTCGCCGGTGGCAGCGCCCTCTTCGAGAAGCGCGTGGCGCGCTTTGATCACCTTGGTACGCACGGCCGACTTCACCGCGCGGTTGCGGATGTGCTTCCGCTCGCTGGACCTGATGCGCTTGCGCGCGGATCGGGAGTTGGCCATGCTCGCTCTTCTAGATCACTCGATAACTGGGCGCGCCCCCCGGGCAGGTACGAGCCAGGGACGCACGAAGCCAGCAGTATATCAGCGACTGTGTCTCGCCTCTCCACTCGGGTTGTTCCCGCATACGCAAAGCTGAACCTGTCGCTGGCCGTGGTGGCTCGCCGCGTAGACGGCTGGCATGACATCGACAGCGTCCTCGTCCCGGTCGACTGGCACGACCTGGTCGGGCTGAGCCTGGAATTCGCCGACACTGACAGCCTTGCGCTCACAGTTGGCGGACCGGCCGCGGATGGCGTCCCGACCGGCGACAGCAACCTGACGGCGCGCGCCGCCAAGGCGCTTCGCAGCCTGGCGGGCCGGCCGCTGGCCATGCGGGTGTGGCTTTCCAAGGTTGTCCCGCACGGCGCCGGGCTCGGCGGCGGTTCGGCCGATGCCGCGGCCGTCCTCCGCGCCGGGACGAGCCGGCTCGCTGACCTGGGCGTGACGACTGATCCTGAGCAGGTCGCCGCAGCCGCGCTGGAAATCGGCAGCGATGTGCCGGCGCTGCTCCCGGTATCCACCCAGCGCGTGCGCGGTCGGGGCGATCGGCTCGAGGCACTCGCCACCCCGGCACTCTGTCTTGTGGTCGCATCCACCACGCCGAGCTCCACGGCGGACACGTATGCGGCCGTGGCCCCGGACGAGATCCGCGACGACGGCCGCTCTGAGCGTCTGGCGCAGCTCATCAACGCAGGCCACGCGCCCGACCCGAGCCTGATGGGGAGCGCCCTTGAAGCAGCCGCGTGCCGGGCCAACCCGGCGCTGGCAGACGCTCTGCATCGAGCGCGTCGAGCGGGGGTCGGCGCCGACTGGTATCTGACCGGCAGTGGCGGTGCGGTTTTCACGATCACCCATGGACATCCTCAAGCGGAGCAGCTTGCCGGCGTGATGCGCGCTGCCGGCTTCAATGCCCGCGCATGCCGGACCGTCGGCTGAGGCTCACAGCACTACAATCCGATCCCCAGTGACTGTGGCTGATGCACCTTCTGTCACGCCGCCGACGCCGGAGACCTGTGACCATCCCGCGCCGGTCACCGGGATCCTCGCGCATGAGTTCGCCCACTACGAGGGCGCAATCGGCCCCGAGGGGCTTCGCCGCACCGTCACGTACTACGGGCCGATCGTCGGTGGACTGCCGATTCGCGCGTGGCACTGCGAGAAGTGCGGGCTGCTCCGCCTGACCTACCCAGACGGTCGCACCGAGGAACGGCGGCTCTATCCGGGTCCGCAGCCGGGACTGCTCGCCGAGGCATCGCCGGTCGCCACCGAACGCGTTCACTACGGCATGCAGGCGCGCGTTTCCGGGCTCAGCGCGCAGCCCGCGTTCATCGATCAGCTCACCGGTGGCGCGTCGATCGTCCGGCCCATCCAGTTCCCGACCGTGACGCTGCCCGCCTGGGACGCGATCACCTGGCTGACCGTGCTCGGCATGATCTCGGTGCTTGTGGGGCTGCTCTTCGCGGGGTTGTTCGCGGCGCTGTCGTACAGCACGCCGAGCGTCGAATTGCCCCTCGTGCTGACCATCGTGTTCATCTTTGTCGGGGTGATCGCCCTGCGCCTGATCGTCCTGGTGATCCAGCATTTCGCACCTGCCGACAAGCTCAGTCCCAGCGTCGCCGAGACGATGCGGGGGACGCCCGAGCTGGACGTGGCAACACGCGCCGTGGTGGTGCTGCTCGCGGTCTGCGTGATGGGTCTCTTCGCGAGCGCCGTGCTCGCGACATACACCTACTCGACCCCGGGCGCCGAGCTGCCGGTGGTGGTCCTCACCCTGTCGAGCGCGATCATCGCGGCGGTGATCAAGGTTGTTTCCGTCATCGTGCGTCACTTCTCCGGCCGGTAGCGGGCCTGCTCCCGGAGTCGATGCCGCTCCACGCGCCGCCCGACCAGGACATCGTCATCGTCGGCGCCACCGGTGACCTCGCACAGCGCAAGCTCATCCCCGCCCTCTACAACCTCCACCGTCAGAAGTTGTTGCCAGCCAAGGGCGAGATCATCGGGGCCGCGCCGTTCGACTGGGACGATCGGCGTTTCCGCGACCTCGCCGAATCATCGGTCAAACAGTTCTCGAGAACGCCGTTGCGGGCGTCGATCTTCGCATCATTCGCCAAGCGGCTTCGTTTCGTCCCGCTTCCTCCCAACGACGATCTCTCACCCATACGCGCTGTCTCGAAGCTCGATCACCGCATCGCGTACCTGGCCGTTCCACCGTCGGCGTTCACATCCCTCATCGAGGGGGTCAAGACGGCGGGCCTTGTCGAGGGAACGTCGATCATCATCGAGAAGCCGTTCGGTCACGACCTGAGCTCCGCGATGGAGCTGAACAAAACCCTCCACGATGTGGTGCCCGAACAGCGAATCTTCCGCATCGACCATTACATGGGCAAGGAGACCGTCCAGAACCTCCTCGTGTTTCGTTTCGGAAACTCGCTGTTCGAGCGGATCTGGAATCGCGAGGCGATCTCACGTGTTGAGATCACCGTCGCCGAGTCGATCGGTGTCGAGGGCCGCGGCAAGCTCTACGAGGAGATTGGGGCCATTCGTGACATCGTCCAGAACCACATGTTCCAGGTCCTCTCGCTGATTGCGATGGACCCGCCGCTCTCGTTCGATGCGGAGGCCATCCGCAACGAGAAGGTGAAGGTCCTCGAATCGATTCAGCCGATCCGCCCGCACGACGTGGTCCGCGGACAGTACACGGGCGGAACCATCGATGGTGAGAAGGTGGTCGGATATCGGGAGGAGCCAGGCGTCTCGCCCGCGTCCACCACGGAGACCTACGCGGCGCTGCGCCTCCACCTGGAGTCGTGGCGCTGGTCGGGCGTGCCCTTTCTGCTGCGCACCGGCAAGCGGCTGCCGACGCGAGATACTCGCGTGGTCATCACGTTTCACGATGTCCCGCTCCACCTGTTCAAGACAGCCGGCGTGCACGCCCTGAACCGCAACCGTTTGGTCGTGCGCATTCAGCCGGATGAGGGCATCGCGCTTTCATTCGTCGCCAAGCAACCGGGACCGGAGGTCACCGCGCAGTCGGTCGACATGAATTTCAAATACGGCGACTTATTCAAGACCTCGCCCCCCGAGGCATACGAGCGGCTGCTGCACGACGCGCTCAATGGCGACCACACCCTGTTCATCCGTGAGGACGAGGTCGAGAGCGGATGGCGGGCGGTCGAGCCGGTCATCGAGGCGCCCCCGCCGATCACCTTCTACCAGGCGGGAGCGTGGGGACCGTCCGACGCCGAGCGGATCGCGAGTCCAGGACATTGGGACGAATCGGTCGGCGCCGTATGACCGCTTCCCCCGTTCTCATCGGGGTCGACCTGGGCGGGACGAGCATCCGCGCCGCGGTGGCGATCGGCGACGTGACGCACGGCGAGCCGGTGGTACGCGATACCCCGTCACGGGAGGGGCCTGCCGCCGTGCTCGATGCCGTCGCGGAGTGCGCTCGCGAGGCCGCCGACTCCGCGCACATTCGCGGGCTCGCGATCGGCATTCCGGGTCCACTCGATCCCGGTTCGGGTGTGGTCCACAATGCGCCGAACATGACCGGCTGGAACGAGGTTCCGGCTGCCGCGATGCTCTCGGAGCGAGTTGGGTGTCCCGTGGTCATCTGTCATGACGCGGCTGCGGCCGGATACGCGGAGCTCAAGGCGGGCGCGGGGCGCGGTGCCCAGTACCTGCTGTTCATCACCGTGAGCACCGGTATCGGCGGGGCGCTGTTCACCGGCGGTGATCTGTACGCCGGCGCAACCGGGTCGGCCGGCGAGGTCGGCCACACACCCATCAGCGATGACGGCCCGCGCTGCGGCGAGGGTCATCCGGGATGCCTCGAGGGGACATCGTCCGGCACCGCGATCGCGGCTCGGGCTCGCGCCGAGCTCGCCGCCGGCCGCGTCTCGTCGCTCATGGGTGTCGACCCCGCCTCGATCGACGCACGGGCGATCGCCACCGCCGCGAACGGGGGTGACGAGCTCGCGCTCCAGGTCTTCAACGACGCCGGCCATGCGCTCGGCCGCGCGATTGGTGGGTTCATCAATGTGCTCGCCCCCGACGTACTCGTCATCGGAGGCGGGCTGATTCGAGCGGGCGACCTGCTGCTCAAACCGGCGCGTCTCGCAGCCACGGAAATTGCGTTCGAGATCCCGTACCGGCGCTGCAAGATCGTCACCGCGGCGCTGGGGACCGACGCCGGCCTGATCGGCGCCGTGGCATGGGCGGTGCGCAGCTTTGGCGGCGTTCCCGCGGGGATGCGTTAGGCGCGAAGGGCGGCGGAGACGCTACGACCAGGTCTGGGCGTCGCCGTCGCGCTTGCGTCTCGCCATGAATGCGGCCACCTCGGCGCGCCGCGAAAGGTCGAGCTTCATGAGGATGTTGCTCACGTAGTTCTTCACGGTCTTCTCGGCGAGATGGACCTGTTCCCCGATCTGGCGATTGGTCATCCCTTCGGCGACCAGGCCGACGATGCGCCGCTCTTGCGGTGTCAACTGCTCGGCGCCGGCGTCAGTGCTTCCGCCGAGGACGTCGCCGCGAATCCGCGCAAGCACCTGGCCGGTGACCGAGGGGTCGAGAAGTGATTCGCCCTTGGCGACCCGATGGATCGCGTCGAGCAGTTCGTTGCCGTGGATCTGCTTCAGGACGTATCCGGACGCACCGGCCATGATGGCGCTGAAGAGCGCTTCGTCATCCGCGAAGGAGGTGAGGATGAGCACTCGAGTCTCCTCGCGATGCGCGCGGATATCCCTGCATGCCTCGACGCCGGAGCGCCCCGGCATCCGCACATCCATGACCACCACGTCCGGCGTGGATTCGGCCGCAGCGCTCACCGCCTCATCGGCAGAGCCCGCCTCGCCGATGACGTCGATGGTCAGATCGGACTCCAGCAGCGAGCGGAGCCCGCGACGCACCAGCTCATGATCGTCGCAGAGCAACACGCGAATGCGGGTGGCAGGCATTGCTCCAGTGTAGGGGGCCATTGGTCACATGGATCCAAGCCCAGAGGCTCTGTTCAGCGTCGAGAGATCACCCGATGCTCGTTGGTGAGATGCTGATCCAGGATTTCGTGCAGATCGACCGCAACTACGACGCGGTGAAGGCGCGCGTGCGCGCCGATCCACGTGGTTTGATCGCGGACAGCGCCGGCGCAGCGTACCGGCAGGGGGAGCACCTGTCCCTCCGCCTCGCACCGCTCAAGGGCATGCCGCGTCTCGTCAAGACGATCGACGTGGATCTCGCGGAACCCTACGAGCGTGAGGACCGTCTGGTGGTTCCGATGCACTGGTGGGCACCCGGTGCGACCCGATTCTTCCCGCACCTCGACGGCGACCTCGAATTCGCGCCACTGGGGTCGACAACCTGTCAGATCACCCTCATGGGAAGCTACGACCCGCCGCTTGGCTTCGTCGGCCGGCACGCAGACACCCTGCTGCTCCACCGCGTCGCCGTCGCGAGCATCCGCTCCTTCCTCGTCAACGTGTCGCGCAACGTCGAGCGGCCCGCTCGGGCTGCTCAGAGCGTTCGCTGAGGGGCTCAGCGCCTTCGGTGTCTCTCTCGGGGCACGGACCACACCGCACGAACGCCGCGCGATCCAACGGTTTCGAGCGTGAATGAGCCGCCAAGTTTCCGAGCCCGTTCTGACAGGTTGGCACGGCCAAGCCCCGCGCTGCGATCGTCGCTCAACCCGACGCCGTTGTCCTCCACGGTCAGTGTCACCTCGATGCCGGCGCGGACGCGGACCTCGACGCCGGTGGCGTGCGCGTGGCGTACGACGTTGCTGAGGAGCTCCCGGAGTGCGGCGAGCAGGTGCTCCGCGAGGTCCGCACCGACGATGGTGTCGACTGGGCCGTCAAATCGCACACGCGGCTCGAATCCCAGCGCAGGGGTCATCTCGGCGGCAACCGCGAGGATGCGAACGCGGCAGCCGGACGGTCCCCGCTCGTTCGCCTGCAACTCGAAGATCACGCCGCGGATCTCGCGTATCGTCGCGTCAAGATCGTCGACCGCCGCCTGGATCCTGTCGGCGACCGTGCTGTCGCCGACCACGCGCGAGAGTCCCTGCAGGCCGAGGCCGGTCGCGAAGAGTCGCTGGATCACCGTGTCGTGCAGGTCGCGGGCGATGCGTTCGCGATCGTGGAGCAGCGCGAGCTCCTGGACCCGCTCATGGAGTTGCGCGTTCTCGATGGCGACACCGGCCGCGCTGGCAAGCGCGACCGCGAGGGTCTCGTCGTTGGTGGTGAACGGGCCGCCACCCGCCTTCTCGGTCACGTAGAGGTTGCCGAAGACCTCATTGCGAATCCGGATCGGCACACCGAGAAACGTGCGCATGGCCGGGTGGCCGGCGGGAAACCCCACCGAGTCCGGGTGGGCACCGAGGTCGTCCAGGCGCAGGGGGCGTGGCTCATGGATGACCAGGCCGAGGATGCCGAGTCCCCGCGGCAGATGCCCGATGTGGCGCCTGACGGCGTCGTCGATGCCCTCGGTGATGAACTCATCCAGCAGCATCTCGCCCTGAGCCGATTCGGCCCCGAGGACTCCGAGCGCGCCGTACTGCGCGCCCGTCTGATCGCAGGCGACCTGGACGATTCGCTGGAGCACTGCGGGCAGCTCCAGATCGGACGAGATCGCAAAGATCGCATCGAGAATCCGCTGCACGTTGCTCATACCACCAAGCGTAGCCTGCTCGAGCGACCGATGCGGTCTTCGCTGCGGTCGTGATATTCTGAATTTACTGAATATAGGCAGGCGATCCATGAACCAGGCGCAGATGACCTTCATCGACGACATGGGCCAGCTCATGGCCGGCTGGGGGATCCCTCGGACCACCGGCCGGATCTACGCATACCTGCTGCTCCAGCGCGAGCCCGCGACCCTCGACGACATCGCAGCCGATCTCAGCATCGCCAAGAGTGGCGCAAGCGTCGCATCGCGGCAGCTCGCACAGCTCGGATTGGCACGGGCTGTGGGCCAGCCAGGCAGCAGGCGGGTGCTGTACGAGGCGCTGTACAACATCGAATCGATCATCGCCGCGCGCACCGGGCAGATGAATGACCTGATCGTCCGGTTGCGCCAGGGTGCGCGCGTCGCACCCGGCGGCCAGGGGCGCCGGCGGCTGCAGAACATGGCGGAGTGGTGCGAGGCGTGGGTCCAGCAGTTCCCCATCGTGATGCGGCGCCTGGAGAAGCAGAGGAAGAGATGACGAGCGCCATCGCGACTCACGCGCTCACCAAGGACTACGGTTCAGGACACGGACTCTTCGAACTGGATCTGGAGATCGCGGAAGGCGAGGTCTTCGGATTCCTTGGGCCCAACGGTGCGGGCAAGACCACCACCATCCGGCTGCTCATGGGCCTCATCCACGCGACTGCCGGAACGGCCACGGTCTTCGGTCTCGACTGCGATCGCGATTCGGTTGCGGTGAAACGCGAAGTCGGCTACCTCCCGGGTGACCTGCCCCAGTTCGGCGGGATGCGCGGGAGCGAGGTGGTGGCATATCTCGGAGGCATGCGCGGTGGCATCGACAGGGAGCGAGTGAAGGATCTCGCGGAGCGGTTCGAGCTCGACCTGGGGCGCCGCTTTCGAGAATATTCGCGCGGCAACAAGCAGAAGCTCGGCCTGGTGCTTGCGTTCATGCATCGCCCGCGCCTGCTCATCCTCGATGAGCCGACGGGCGGTCTCGACCCGCTCAACCAGCAGACGTTCCATCGGCTCGTCGGCGAGGTGAGCGCATCCGGCGCGACGGTCTTCCTCTCATCGCACGTGCTGTCCGAGGTCGAGGAAACGTGCTCCAGAGTCGGGATCATTCGCGACGGCGGTCTCGTGTCCGACATGACCATGGACAGAGTTCACGAGCTGCGTTTTCACGAGGTGGTCATCGAATTCAATGGTGAGGTGCCGGAAGCCGCTGTGCGCGCTGCCGCGGGGGTCGAGGACGTCAAGGTTGACGGTGCGAAGCTCACCTGCAGGGTGCACGGGGGATTCGACGCACTCCTGGCAGCCATCAGCGGCCACTCAGTGGTCGACATGGTCAGCAGGGAGCCGAGCCTCGAGTTGATCTTCCTCAGCTACTACACCAGCTGATGTCTCCCCGGCTGCTGCTGCGGCTGCATCGCATCGGGCTGATCGCGATGGCGTACTTCGGAATCTTCTACGCGCTGGTCAACAGTGCTGCGTTTCCGATCTTTGCCGGCAGAACGCACGCCACGCAGGCTGCGTTCGGACACTCCGTCAGCGTGCTCGGCGCTCAGCTCACCTGGCTGTTGCCGGCGCCCGTGCGACCCGACACCGCCGCGGGGTACCTGCAGTGGCGCGGCTATGGTTTCTTCGCGATCGTCTTCGCCGCGTGGGGCCTGATGAGCGCGTGCGGTGCAGTGCGCCGTGATGAGGATCGCGGCCTGGTCGAGGTGTGGCTCGCAGCGGGGAGCTCGCGCCTCCGTCTGCTGGTCACCAGGAGCGCATTTTTCGCGGTGCTGAGCGTGGAGATCGTGACGCTGGCCGGAGCCGCCGGGTGGTTGGGTTGCCTGATCGCGGGGAGCTCTGTTGACGTTGCCGGTCTGGTGGGGGAAAGCGCGGCGCTCTGGGGGCTCACCCTCGCGTGCTTCGGGATCGGGCTGCTGATCTCGCAACTGGCGGCCGACTTCCGCGCGGCCGCTTCGGCCGGGAGTGCATTGCTGGTGCTGATGTTCCTGCTCGACGGCATCGGGCGGTCAAGCCTCCATCCCGCGCCGTTCACGCGCATCTCGGTGTTCCATCTGTTCAACCAATCCAACGCAATCGCTCCGGGCGGAAGCTTCGACCTCAGCGCGACGCTGCTCCTGCTCGCCGTCGCCGCGGCCGCGACGGTCATTGCCTCGGTCGCTTTCGTCCGGCGCGACGTCGGTACCGGGCTCATCGGGTCGCGCCGTCGGGGTGCCCACGAAACCCACGAGGTATCGGCGAACCCGTTGCTGCGCATCCCGGTCGTGCGCGGGCTCTGGATCCGGAGGGTCACAGCCCTCGCCTGGACCGGCGGCATCGCGGTTGCCGCTGCCGCCGTGGTGCTGCTGGTGAATGTCACCGCGACATTCTTCGCATCGACACCGTCGCTGGCCCCCTACCTGCGCGGCCTCGCGGGCGATGTGCACACCGTGCTCCTCGCCTTGATCTGGCTGAGCTTCGCGCAGGCGCTCGTCGCCATCTTCGCGATTGCGTCGGTGTCGCGCTGGGCGTCAGAGGACTCGTCCGGCGTCCTGGAGATGGAGCTCGCCGAGCCATGGTCGAGGTGGGCAGTGCTGAGGGAGCGGGCGGCCGAGCTCACGGTGACACTCGCTGTCATGGCGTTCGCCGCCATGGCGGTGATCCTTGCGCTTGCTCCCGCGGAGTCGATCCCCCTCGATGTGGGAAAGCTGCTCAACGCGACCGCGCTGCTGATCCCCTTCGCGCTCACCTTCGCGGCGGTCGGAGCACTGCTCGCAGGCTGGCGGCCGCGGGTCGCCGTGGTTGTCCTCTCGACCATCACGGCGATCTCATATTTCGTCTTCGAGCTCGCACCGCTGTTCAAATGGCCGGCGTGGGCGGGGAACCTGTCAGTGTTTCAGCTGTATGGGACGCCCCTGATCACGCCCGTATTCGTCGGCGGGCTGATCGCCATGCTCGCCATCGCGGTCGTGGGGTTTGGATCCGCCGGCTTCGCGCTGACGCGGCGGGACGTCGCTGCATAGGAGGTATCTGGTGGCCAACAACTCGGAGACGAAGGATGCGATCCGCTGGATGTGGTCGCTCGGAGACTATGGCGCGATCGCCACGCACCTCGAGCCCCACGCGATCGAACTGGCCCAGCGGAGCCGCCTCCAGGCCGGCTCGGAAGTCCTCGATGTCGCCGCCGGCAACGGGAACTTCGCGATAGCGGCGGCTCGTCTCGGGGCGACCGTCGTGGCCACCGACCTGACCCCGGCCATGGTCGAGCTGGGCCGTGCACGAAGCGCCCCGCTTGGCCTCGCCATCGAGTGGCGCGAGGCGGACGCGGAGCAGCTTCCCTTTCCCGATGACCGCTTCGACGTCGTGGCGTCGGTGTTCGGTGCGATGTTCGCTCCTGACCCGGAGCGCGTCGCGGCCGAGCTGTTCAGAGTCGCCAAACCAGGCGGCCTGGTGGCGATGGCCAACTACGGGCCGAAGGGATTTCTCGGACGCTTCACGGCGATGCTGGCCGAGCGTGGACCCGCGCCACCTCCGGGCATGCACTCCCCATTCGAATGGGGCGTCACCGACGAGGTGCACCGGCGCTTCAAGGGCCTCACCTCATCGATCGAGATCTATCCGCAGGCGCTGACCTTCGAGTTCGAGTCGCTCGATGCCGGATCCGACTTCTGGGAGCACACCAACCCGCCGATGATGGCGATGCTCAGCATGCTCGACGAACAGCAGACTGCGGCGCTGCATCAGGACCTGAGAAAGCTCATGACCGAGCTCAACCAGGTCTCCGGTGGGGGTCTGACGCTCGAGTCAGACTACCTCCAGGTGCTCGCCCGCAAGGCGTAGCTTGTTCAGCTCGCCTGACTGCTCCCGGCTCGCGATGATCGCGAACTCGAAGGCATCAGCGAGCGCGCTCCACGACGCCTCGATGATGTTGGTGCTGCACCCCACCGTGCTCCAGCGCCGGTGGTGGTCGCCGCTCTCGACGAGCACCCGGACCCCGGCGGCGGTGCCGTCACGCCCGTCGAGCACGCGCACCTTGTAATCGAAGAGCTGGGTGGCGCCGATCTCGGGATAGCTCGGCGTCAACGCCTTGCGCAGCGCGGCGTCGAGGGCGTTGACAGGTCCGTTGCCCTCGGCCGCGGTGTGCACGACCTCGTCACCGACCTGCACCTTGATGGTCGCCTCGCACACCAGTTGACGCCCCTCCCGCTGCTCGACAAGCGCGATGTAGTCGATGAGCGTGAACGGCGCGGGATTGCCGCGCGCGCGATGGACGAGCAGTTCGAAGGACGCCTCAGCCCCTTCGAACGAGTGACCGCTGAACTCGAGCTCCTTGACCTGATCGGCAACTCTTCGCGCCAGAGCCCTGTCCTGGGTGAGATCGACGCCGAACGCCGCGGCCTTCTCGAGGACGGTGCCCCGCCCCGACTGCTGCGTGATCACCGAGTGGCGCTCATTGCCAACCCGAGCGGGGTCGATGTGCTGATACGCATACGAGGCTTTGCTCATCGCGTCGATGTGCTGACCGCCCTTGTGCGTGAACGCGGCCTGCCCGATGTACGGCGCGGAAAGGGGAGGGGCGATGTTGGCGATCTCCGCGACGTCACGCGCGACCTCGGTGAGGCGCGCCAGCTGCGCGTCCTCGATGACCTGCACGCCCATCTTCAGCTGCAGGTTGGGAATCAGCGTGCAGAGGTTCGCGTTGCCGGTGCGCTCGCCGTAGCCGTTGATGCATCCCTGCACCTGCACGGCGCCCGCCCGCACCGCGGCGAGCGTGGCAGCGACCGCACATCCGGAGTCGTCGTGGCAGTGGATCCCGGCGATGCTGCCGAATCGTGACGTGACCTCGCGGACCACAGATTCCACGCGATCGGGCAGCGTTCCGCCGTTGGTATCGCAGAGCGTGATCCGCTCCGCTCCCGCGCTGACGGCAGCCTCGAGGCAGCGCAGCGCGTAGTCCGGATCGCTGGCGTGTCCATCGAAGAAGTGCTCGGCGTCGTAGACGACGCGGCGGCCATGGTCGACGAACCAGCGCACCGATTCGGCGATCATCGCGACGTTCTCGTCGGTGGTGGTCCGGAGCACGTCGACGACCTGCCGGTCCCACGCCTTGCCGACAAGCGTGATGATCGGCGCCATCGAGTCGAGCAGCGTGCGCAGCTGCAGGTCGTCCTGCGCTCTAAGTCCCGGCCGGCGGGTTGCACCGAACGCCGCGAGAGTCGCGTTGCGGAGCGGGCGTCCCTGCATCGCTGCGAAGAATTCCGTATCCGTGGGGTTCGCGCCGGGCCAGCCCCCTTCGATGACGGTGACGCCGAGCGTGTCGAGATGCTCGGCGATGCGAAGCTTGTCGGACACCGAGAAGTTGATGCCGACTCCCTGCGCACCGTCACGCAGAGTCGTGTCGTAGATCTCGACCGTCATCGCGCGGCTCCACTGCGCGCGCCGAGATGTCGCAACGCCTCGCGTGCCACCGCATCGGCGACGGCGTCGGTTCCCGATCCGCCGCCAAGGTCGTGGGTGAGGATGTCTTCGGCGATGCACACGTCGACCGCGGATTCGATGGCAGCCGCAAGGTCCTCGCGGTGGAGCGAATGACGAAGGAGCATCGCGACCGAGAGGATGGTGCCGTAGGGATTGGCGATGCCACGTCCCGCGAGGGTGGGCGCGCTGCCGTGCACCGGTTCGTACAACCCCTGGTCGGTCGCGTTGAGGCTGGCCGACGGGAGCAGGCCCAGCGAGCCGGCGAGCACGGCTGCCTCATCGCTCAGGATGTCGCCGAAGAGATTCTCCGCGACCACGACGTCGATGGACGCGGGCTCGCGCACCAACCGCATCGCGAACGAGTCGACGAGCTCGTGGCTCAACGTGACGTCGGGATACTCGGGACCCAGCGCGGTGACGACCTCTCTCCAGAGCTGGCTCGTGATGAGCACGTTCGCCTTGTCGATCGAGATGAGCTCGCCGCGTCGCAACTCGGCGAGCCTGAAGGCGACACGAGCGACCCGTTCGATCTCGGCCGCGCTGTACACGATGCTGTCGCGGGCGATCTCGTCCGGCCCCGACCCTGTGCGTCCGCGCGGCTGTCCAAAGTAGGCGCCCCCAGTCAGCTCGCGCACGATCACCAGGTCAGTCCCACTGATGACCTCGGGACGCAGCGTGGTGCGATCGACGAGGTGCGGATGCACCTTGACGGGACGGACATTGGCGAAGACGTCGAGCTCCCGTCGCAGTCGCAACAGGCCCGCTTCGCAGCGCTGCTCGCCGCGCAGGTGATCCCATGCCGGGCCGCCGACCGCCCCGAGCAGCACCGCATCAGCGGCCTTGCACGCGTCGAGCGTCTCGTCGGGAAGCGGCATGCCGAACTCGTCGATCGCCCGACCGCCGATGGGACGGACATCGATGCTCACCTGCGTGTCAGCGGCATCACAGACGGTCGCGAGCACGCTCAGGGCCGCGTTCACAACCTCCGGGCCGACGCCGTCTCCCGGGAGCACGACGATGTTTGCTTTCACGGGCCGGCCCGGACGCGCTGCAGATCCGGCATCCACGCCGGGCGGCCCTGTTCGAATGCGGTGATCTCGGGTTCGTGCGCGAGGGTCAGGCCGATGTCGTCGAGACCCTCCAGCAGGCGGCGCCGCTCGAACGGGTCGATGCTGAACGTGAAACGCAGATCACCGCATGTCACCGTCTGCGCCTCGAGGTCGACGGCGACGGCGATCCCCGGTTGCTCTGCGGCGAGGTCGAGGAGTTCGCGAACCTCGTGCTCGGGAAGGATCACCGGAAGGACTCCGCTGCCGAGCGCGTTGGCTCTGAAGATATCCGCAAACAACTCCGCGATGATTGCGCGAATGCCGTAGTCGGCAAGCGCCCACACCGCGTGCTCGCGCGAAGAACCACAGCCGAAGTTGCGTCCCGTGACCATCACGGTCCCGGGCGCGTACGCCTCCTGGTTGAACACGAACTCCGGCCGCGGCGTGCCGGACGGCTCACGGCGCCAGTCGTAGAAGAGGAACTCGCCGTAGCCGGTTCGCTCGATACGTTTGAGGAACTGCTTGGGGATGATCTGATCGGTGTCGACGTCCGAGCGGTCGAGCGGGATGAGCACGCCGTCCTCGCGGCGAAACGGTTTCATGCCCGGCCCACCGGTACGGCGAGGCGGCGGACATCGACAAACCGGCCCTCGACGGCGGCGGCTGCTGCCATCGCCGGCGAGACGAGGTGGGTGCGCCCGCCGCGTCCCTGGCGGCCTTCGAAATTGCGGTTGCTCGTGCTGGCACAGCGCTCGCCGGGTTGGAGGATGTCGGGGTTCATGCCGAGGCACATCGAGCAGCCCGGATTGCGCCACTCAGCTCCGGCGCTGATGAAGACCGTGTCGAGTCCCTCGGATTCGGCCTGCACCTTCACCTGGGCCGAGCCGGGCACCACCAGGACGCGGACACCCTCGTGGACTCGGCGCCCGTCGAGCATCGCGGCCGCCGCGCGCAGGTCCTCGATGCGGCCATTGGTGCATGACCCGATGAACACGGTGTCGAGCCTGATGTCCTCGATGGCCATGCCCGGCTCGAGACCCATGTACGCGAGGGCGCGCACCGCGGATTCACGCTCCGCGGCGTCCTGGAACATCTCCGGGTCGGGGACGCGTCCGGTCACCGGCACCGATTGTGCTGGCGTGGTCCCCCAGGTCACCGTCGGCTCCAGCGTTGTCGCGTCGACGCTCACCACGCGGTCGTATGCCGCGCCCGGATCGCTCTGCAGCTCGCTCCACGCAGCAACCGCGCCGTCCCAATCGGCGGCGGCAGGCGCATACGGGCGGCGCCTGATGTAAGCAAAGGTGGTGGCATCGGGCGCGATCATCCCGGCGCGGCCACCGCCTTCGATGGTGAGGTTGCAGAGCGTCATGCGCTGCTCCATCGTGAAGCCACGGACCACCGAGCCCGTGTACTCGACCACGTGACCCGCGGCGCCCGCTGTGCCGATGGCGTTGAGGACTCCCAGGGCCGCGTCCTTGGCGGTGACTCCGACGGGCAGCGTGCCTTCGATCCGCACCTCCATGGTCTTCGGGCGGGACTGACGGAGACACTGCGTCGCCAGGACGTGCTCGACCTCGGACGTCCCGATTCCCAGAGCGAATGCCCCGAAGGCACCGTGCGTGGCCGTGTGCGAATCACCGCAGACGACGATCGTCCCGGGGACGGTGAGGCCGAGCTCCGGCCCGATCACGTGGACGATGCCCTGCCAGCGATGCCCGGCGCCGAAGCACGAGATTCCGTGCTCCTCGCAGTTCCGGCGCAGCGCATCCATCTGCGCCGCACTCATCTCGTCGGCGCCGCTGACCCCGTCGCCGTCGGTCGGGACGTTGTGGTCCATCGTGGCAACAACCAGACCGGGTCTGCGCACGCTTCGGCCTTCCATGCGGAGGCCTTCGAACGCCTGTGGGGAGGTGACCTCATGGACGAGGTGAAGATCCACGTAGAGCAGCGACGGCTCACCGGGCTCCTCGGCGACGGTGTGTGCCTCCCAGATCTTGTCGAAGAGGGTGCGCGGAGTCATTTGACCCCCGAGGTGGCCGCGGCTGGAGCTGCGGCGGTCGAAGTGGCCATCGCCGCCATCCGCTCCGGAGGCACGCGCGGCCCCGCCGCGAGCCGCGTGGTCAGGCGGTTCAGGGCATGGACGTACGCTTTCGCGGCCGCCACCAGGATGTCGGTGTCGGCGCCGTGACCCGAGCTCAGGGTGCCGTCCTGGCGCAGGCGCACGCTCACCTCGCCGACGGCGTCCATGCCCTCCGTGATCGCCTGAATGGCGAACTCCTCGAGCTCGGCCTCCACGTGCACCAGCGAATCGATGGCGCGATAGGTCGCGTCGACCGGGCCGTCTCCCATTGAGACAGCCTCGTGGCTCGCGCCGTCGTCCAGAAGCATGCGCACGGTGGCCGTGGCGCGCAGGTTGGTGCCGCAACTCACCTGGAGGTGCTCGAGACGGAACGTCTCCTCAGCACCCTGGCGCTCGTCGGCGACGATCGCCTCGAGATCGCGGTCGGTGACGTCCCGCTTGCGGTCGGCGAGTTCCTTGAAACGCACAAAGGCGCGCTGCAATTCCTCGCCGTCAAGACGGTAGCCCAATTGCTCGAGGCGGTCGCGCAGCGCGTGGCGCCCGCTGAGCTTGCCGAGCACGAGCGTTGAGCCGGCTCCCACCTGACCCGGCTCCATGATCTCGAAGGTCCGGCGGTCCTTGAGCATGCCATCCTGGTGGATGCCGGAATGGTGCGCGAACGCATTGGCTCCGACCACGGCCTTGTTCGGCTGGACGAGCATGCCGGTGAGCTGGGACACGAGCCGTGAGGTGCGATACAGCTGCGAATGATCGAGCTGGGTGGTCACGCCGTACACCGTCTCGTGCAGACGGACGGCCATCGCGACCTCCTCGAGCGCGGCATTGCCCGCACGCTCGCCGATACCGTTGACACATGTCTCGATCTGTCGCGCCCCGCCGAGCACGCTGACGAGCGAGTTGGCAGTTGCGAGGCCGAGATCGTTGTGACAGTGGACCGAAAGCACGACAGTTCGAAGCGCCGGTACCTGCTCATACATCCAGGCGATGAGCGAGCGCCACTCGTCGGGTGTCGCGTATCCGACGGTGTCGGGCAGATTGATGGTGGTCGCCCCAGCCTCGATACAGCTGTTGACCACCTCGGCCAGGTACTCGCGCTCGGTACGGCTCGCATCCATGGGTGAGAACTCGACGTCTTCGCGGAATGTCTTCGCGAGCCCGGTCATCGCGACAGCGCGCTCGTGAACCTCGCGCTGGGTCATGCGCAGCTGTCCTTCACGATGGATCGGTGAGGTGCCGATGAACACATGAATGCGCGCGCGGGCCGCAGGCTCGAGCGCCGCGGCGCACGCGCGGACGTCAGCCTCGAAACAGCGCGAGAGACCCGCGATCACCGAGCCGTCGACCTGTTCGGCGATGGCCTTGACCGCGGCAAAGTCACCCGGCGAGCTGTGTGGGAACCCGGCTTCGATGACATCCACCTTCAGTCGAGCGAGCTGATGGGCGATCTGGAGCTTGTCCTCCGCGTTGAGCGCCACCCCGGGGGACTGCTCACCGTCGCGAAGCGTGGTGTCAAGAATCGTCAGCGACTCGGTCATACCGTCGCCTCCTCGCGGTCGGGCTCAGCCAGCACCTTCTCCATCCCGGGCGCCGTCTTGCTGTCGAGCCAGCCCATCTTTGACCGCAGCTCGGCGCCGACGCGCTCGATGGGCAGACGCTGCTCCTCGTCGCGATATTCGACGAAGTTCGGCCGTCCGGCTTCGTTCTCCTCGATCCAGCGCTTGGCGAAGCTGCCGTCCTGGATGTCGCTCAGCAATTTGCGCATGGTGGCGCGGGTGCGCTCGTCCACCACCTTGGGGCCGCTGACGTAGTCGCCATACTCGGCGGTCTCGCTCACGGAGTAGCGCATCCACGACAGACCGCCCTGATACATGAGATCAACGATGAGCTTGAGCTCGTGCATGACCTCGAAGTACGCGAGCTCGGGCTGATAGCCGGCATCGGTGAGCGTGTCGAACCCGGCCTTGACCAGCGACGTGATGCCGCCGCACAGCACCGCCTGCTCCCCGAAGAGATCGGTCTCGGTCTCCTCGGCGAACGTCGTCTCGAGGACGCCGGCGCGGGTGCCGCCGATGCCTCGCGCGTACGCAAGGGTGCGTTCGCGGGCGAGACCGGTCGCGTTCTGATGCACGGCGAACAGGCACGGGACGCCCTGTCCCGCGACGAAGGTGCTGCGCACCAGGTGGCCCGGGCCTTTGGGAGCCACCATGCTGACGTCGACGCCGACTGGCGGGTCGATGAGCTCGTAGCGGATGTTGAATCCGTGGGCGAACATCAGCATCTTGTCCGCATGCAGGTGCGGTGCGATCGCCTCGTCATACAGCGCGCGCTGGCCGGTGTCAGGTGTCAGCACCATGATCACATCGGCCTCCGCGCATGCCTCCGCAGGGGTCAGCACGCGGAGTCCCTCGGCCTGCGCCGCGGCACGGCTGCGGCTGGATTCGGGAAGGCCAACGCGCACGTCATGACCCGAGTCGCGCAGGTTGAGCGCGTGAGCGTGGCCCTGCGAGCCGTACCCCAGAATGGCGATGGGGAGATTTGACAGAGCCTCTGGATCGGCGTCTGCGTCGTAGTACATCCGAGCGGTCATTGATCGCTGCCTCCTCTGCGCTTGCTCACACGGTGCCGGTGGTGTCGCCGGCCACGCCCTGCAGGCGCGACGGCTCTGTCTGCGGCTCGTCGCCGTCGGTCGCGAAGTCCATGAGCCGGAAGCGGGCCTGGTCGCCTCGAACGAGCGCCACGACGCCGCTTCGTGCCAGCTCCTTGATGCCGTACGGCCGCATCAGGTCGATGAAGTTGTCGATCTTCTCCGCACTGCCCGTCACCTCGATGATCACCGAGTTGGCGGCGACGTCGACGACCCGTCCCCTGAAGATGTCGACGAGGTTCAGCACCTCGGTTCGCTCGCCAGGTGGCGCGTGCATGCGGACGAGCACCAGCTCATGCGCAACATTGCGCAATCCCGTGATGTCGTCGATGGTGATGACGTCGATGAGCTTGGCCAGCTGCTTGGTGGCCTGCTCGGCCTGCTGCCGCCCGACGTGCACGGTGATCGTCATCCGCGAGATCGTGTCGTCCTCGGTGGGCCCCACCGAGAGCGAATCGATGTTGAAGCCTCGCCGCCGGATCATCGACGCGACGCGCTGCAGGACCCCCGGTTTGTTGTCGACCAGTACTGACAACAGCCGGCTCGCGGTCATCAGCTCGCCTCGACGAAGTCGAGCATGCCCATACCGAGCGGCACGATGGGATACACGTTCGCGTCGGGATCGATGTTGAAGTTGAGCAGCACCGGCCCCTTGTGCGCCATCGCCTCGTCGAGCATCCGCCCGACATCCTCGAGACGATCGGTGGACATCGCCTTCATGCCGAAGGCGTCGCCGAGCTTGACGATGTCGGGCGTGAATGTCAGGTCGACCGCCGAGCGCACGCCGTCGTAGAAGTCGTCCTGGAACTGCCGGACCATGCCGAGTGACGAGTTGTTGAGGATGATCACATTGACGTCGATGTTGTTCTCGACCATCGTCGCCATCTCCTGCATGTTCATCACGAAGCCGCCCTCGCCGGTGACGCAGAACACGGTCTTCTGCGGATTCGCGAGCTTCGCGCCCATCGATGCGGGAAACGCGTACCCCATGGTTCCGGTCCCGCCCGAATTGAGGAACATCCCAGGCTTGCGGTAGTTGAACCAGAGCGCCGCCCAGATCTGGTTCTGGCCGACGTCCGCGAGCACGATTGCCTCGTCCTCGCAGCGTGAATACATCTCCTCGAGCACCTGCTGCGGCTGGAGCAGACCGCTGTGGTTCGTGAAGCGGACGGGGTGCTCCTCCTTCCACTGGTCGATCTGCGTCAACCACTGATGCTCCCGCTTGGGCTCGACGAGCAGGTTGAGCTCGCGCAGCGCCACCTTGGCGTCGGCCACGACGCTCACGTGCGGGATGACGTTCTTGCCGATCTCCGCCGGGTCGATGTCGATGTGCACGAGGTGTTCGACGCGCGGGGCGAACGAGTTGAGCCGGGTGGTCACCCGATCGTCGCAGCGCATCCCGATCATGATCAGCACGTCCGCCTCGCAGACGGCCTTGTTGGTATAGCCGGCGCCCATGAACCCGACCATCTGCAGGGCCATGGGGTCGGTCACCGGAAACGCACCGGTGCCGAGCAGGGTCCAGCCCACCGGGATGTGCGCCTGGTGCGCGAGCTCCGCAAGCTCCTCTTCTGCGCGGGCGATGAGCACCCCGCGACCGGCGAGGATCACCGGGCGTTTTGCCCCCTTGATGAGGTCGGCGATCTGGCGCAGCTTCGACGGGTCGGGCCGCGGCGGTGCCGGGTAGGACCGCCGTTTCACCGGGGCCTCCGGATAGTTGAACGCGGTTCTGGCCGCCTGGAGATCCTTGGGAAAGTCGATCAGGACCGGACCCGGGCGCCCGGTGCGAGCGATGTGGAACGCCTCCTTGATCGTCGGCGCGATGTCCTCGGCGCGCGTGATCAGGTACGAGTGCTTCACGACTGACATGGTCGAGCCGATGACGTCGGACTCCTGAAAACTGTCGGTCCCGATGGCCGTCGAGGGCACCTGGCCGGTGATCGCAACGACAGGGACCGAATCCATGTACGCGGTGGCGAGCCCTGTGACGAGGTTCAGCGCGCCGGGGCCGCTGGTCGCGAAGACGACTCCGACCGACCCGCGCTTGCTGCGCGCGTAACCGTCAGCGGCATGCGCTCCGCCCTGTTCGTGGCGCACGAGGACGTGGTGGAGCTGCGGATAATCGGGAAGGTAGCGATAGAGCCAGAGGTTCGCGCCACCGGGGTATCCGAAGATCGTGTCGACACCCTCGCGGATGAGCGATTCGAGGGCGACCTGCGCGCCGGTGAGCATGCGAGGCGGCTCCGCCTGGCCGTCGGGGCTTGCTGCTGTCGTCGCGGCCGCGCTCGAGCGTTGATCCGTTCGGGCCGTGATCACTGGTAGTAGCGGTTGAGCGATCGGCGCACGAACTCTTCGCTCTCGTCATGCCGTGGGGTGCCGGGAGCGAAACGATCTGCCCGTGCGGCGTCGAGGCGCTCGGCCTGGTTGCCATCGTCGTGGGTGCTTGCGTCCCACCGAGTTGGTGTTCCCATGCCGTCGTAGGGGGCGGGTGCCTGTCCGGGGCCGGCCATGACTGTTCCTCCTGTCGCGTTGTGCCGGGAACAACAAAAGGCCCCCTCCTGGGAGGGGGCCTTTTGCTTGATTCCGGCTTGGGTCTTGTGCCTACCTGCGCACGCGACTGGCCTGAAGCATGAAAGCCCCGCTCCTAATCAGGAGCAGGCCTACCAGCAGGACCAGCGCGAAGCCGTACGACATCTCGGTGCGAAGAATACGGCCTGGACGCCGCTCCAGTCAATGCACGGAGCTGTGACGGTCGCGCCGTATGCTTCCGCGCATGCCTGAAACACCGTCGACGCGACCGAGCTCGGTGATGCTGCATGGTCCTGATCGCGCGCCCGCGCGAGCGATGCTTCGAGCGATCGGCTTCAGTCGCGAGGACCTGGAACGGCCGATCATCGGCGTCGGCCACTCCTGGATCGAGACCATGCCGTGCAACTGGAACCATCGCGCCCTCGCCGAGCGGGTGAAGGACGGTGTCCGTGCGGCCGGCGGCACGCCGATGGAGTTCAACACCATCGCAGTCAGCGATGGCGTCACGATGGGAACGCAGGGGATGAAGGCGTCGCTGGTGTCACGCGACTTGATCGCCGACTCGATCGAGCTGGTCACCCGCGGGCACAGCTTCGATGGGCTCGTGCTCATCGTCGGCTGCGACAAGACGATCCCAGGGGCTGCGATGGCCTTGAGCCGCCTGGACATTCCGGGCCTTGTGCTCTACGGCGGCACCATCCAGCCGGGACACCTGCGCGGCCGCGACCTCACGGTCCAGGATGTGTTCGAGGCCGTCGGCGCATACAACGCCGGCCGGATCGACGCCGATGAGCTACGCGCGGTGGAGGAGCACGCCTGCCCGGGAGCGGGTGCATGTGCCGGCCAGTACACGGCGAACACGATGAGCACGGCGCTCGAGTTTCTCGGGCTGTCGCCCCCGGGCGCCAATGCGGTCCCGGCGACCCACCCCGACAAGCCGGCCGTCGCCGAGGCCGCGGGCCGGCTGGCGGTGCAGCTTGTCGAGGCGGGCATCAATCCGCGGTCGATCACCACTCGTGCCGCCTTCGAGAACGCCATCGCGTCGTTCTCTGCCACGGGTGGTTCCACCAACGCGGTACTCCATCTGCTGGCGATTGCCGTCGAGGCGGGAATCCCGCTCGAGATGGACGACTTCGACGCCATCTGCGCGCGGACGCCGATCCTCGCCGACCTTCGCCCAGGAGGGCGCTTCGTGGCGACGGATCTCTTCGCCGCGGGAGGGCTCGGCGTGGTCATGCAGCGTCTCCTCGAGCTGGGGCTGCTGCATGGCGATGCGGTGACGGTCGACGGGCGGACCCTCGCCGAGGTCGCCGCATCGGCAACCGAGACACCGGGACAGCAGGTGATCCGCGCGGCGGACGCGCCGCTCAACAAGCACGGAGGGATTGCGGTGCTGCGTGGGAATCTCGCCCCTGAAGGGTGTGTCGTCAAGCTCGCAGGCCACGATCGCAACTCGCATCGTGGACCGGCACGGGTCTTCGATTCGGAGGAGGAGGCGTTCGCCGCTGTTCGTGAGGGCGGCGTCCACCCGGGCGACGTCGTCGTGATCCGCTACGAGGGGCCGGTGGGCGGTCCCGGCATGCGCGAGATGCTCGGGGTCACCGGCGCGATCGTCGGCGCAGGTCTCAGCGACTCGGTGGCGCTGATCACCGACGGCCGGTTCTCAGGCGCGACCCACGGCTTCATGCTCGCGCACATCGCCCCGGAGGCGGCGCTTGGTGGTGCGATCGCCGCCCTTCGCGATGGGGACATGGTGAACATCGACGTGCTCGCGCGCCGTGTCGACGTCGAGCTCGATGACACGGAGATTGCAGCGCGGCTCGAGGCGTGGAAGCCGCCGGAACCACGGTATGCGACCGGCGTCTTCGCCAAATATGCGGCCACGGTGTCGTCCGCAAGCCTCGGAGCGGTTACGGGGCGCTGACCCCGACCCTCCCGACCGCTCCGCGCAGTCCGCGGCAGCCGATACAGCCCGTGCAGTCGATGCAGTCGGTACATGCCACGCAGGCGATGCAGCGTGTGCAGCGGAGACACGCGATCGTCAGCACGCAGCGCCGGATGGCTGCGCTGAAGAATGTCAGGACGCTGCCGGCGACCGCCGTGCTGGCGACCGTGACTGCGCTCCTGACCACGGCTGCGCTGAACGCGGTTGCGGCGCTTCCCGCCACGGCAGCCGAGCCGCGGGTGAGAGCCGAACCTGCAATCGCGGAGGAGTAGGAGGTCGCGGCGGAACCGGCCACGGCCGATGAGCGGCGCGTCGCGACGCTCCCCGCGACCGCTGCGCTGTCGACGGTGAGAGCGCTGCCGGCGACCGCGACGCTGCCGCTCGTGAGACCGGCGTCGCGCACCGCATCTTCCCCGTGCGGCTCCACGGAGAGCTCGCGGCGCAGCGCGAGAACGCGTGCGACCGTCACCGCTCCGAGCAGACCGAGAGCCGCCGAAACCACGATCCGCCTACCGCGTCCGGCTGTCATCCGAATCAGTCTAGCCCGCTGACTACAGCAGCTCCGATCCGACCCCCGCCTCGACCGGCTTGGCTCCGTCGATCTCGGACCCCACATCGAGCCCGAGCGGCTCGTCGGCGGCCGGAATCCCCCGCGCCTTGGTCCGCAGCGGGATCTCCTTGATCAGCAGCGTCAGGAAGAACGCGATCACCAGGATCGGCACCGCTGTGAGGAAGACGACATGGAGTGACTCGGAGACGGCGTTGACGAGCCCCGTGTGAATTGCGGCCGGGAGGTGGGCGAGTTGCGCCGGGTTGCCCTCGAGCGACGCGGGGTTGATACCCGAATGAAGCGCGCTCGCGGGCAGGTTGCGCTTGAGGTTGGATGCCAGCTGGTTGCTGAAGATCGCGCCGAAGATGGCCACACCGAACGACGCGCCCATCGAACGGAGGAACGTCGCCGAGCTGGTGCCGACACCGAGGTCTCGCTGCTCCACCGCGTTCTGGACGGCGATGACTAAAACCTGCATAACGCACCCGAGTCCGAGACCGAGCACCACCATGTAGAGGGAGAGGATCCAGCGCGGGGTCTGCGGGTCGATGGTCGACAGCAGGAAGACACCGATTGCCGCCAGCGCGGTGCCGACGACCGGAAAGATCTTGTATCGCCCGCTCCGGCTGATCAGCTGACCACTCGTGATCGATGCGACGAGCAACCCGGCCATGAGCGGGAGGATGTTCAGGCCCGAGCTCGTTGCGCTTGCACCGTCGACGAGTTGCAGGAAGACCGGAAGAAACGTGATCGCTCCGAACATCGCGAACCCGATCACGAAGCCGACGCCACTCGCGACGTTGAACACCTGGATGCGGAACAGCCGGAAGGGGAGGATCGGCTCGGCGGCCCGCCGCTCGACGACCGCGAATGCCGCCAGCATCAAAGCGCCGATGATCGCGAGACCGATGATCGGGAGCGACGCCCACGCGTACTGAGTTCCGCCCCAGGTGGTCATCAGGATGAGCGAGGACGCGCCGGCGGCCAGGAAGAAGGCCCCGAGCCAGTCGATGCTGTGCGAGATGCGGTGCGCCGGCGTCTTGAGCACGGTCGCCGTCACGCCCAGCGCCACCGCGGCGATCGGAACGTTGATGTAGAAGATCCATCGCCAGGACACGTCGTCGGTGAGGAATCCGCCGATGACCGGCCCGGCGACACTGGCCAGCGCGAAAACGCCTCCCATCCATCCCTGGTACTTGCCGCGCTCGCGGGGCGGAACGACGTCGCCGATGATCGCCTGGGCGCCGACCATGAGGCCGCCGGCACCGATTCCCTGGATAGCGCGGAAGCCGATGAGCTCGAGCATGTTCTGCGAGAGGCCGGCGAGCATCGAGCCGACGATGAAGATGACGATCGCCGCCTGGAACAGGAACTTACGGCCGTAGAGGTCGCCGAGCTTGCCGTAGAGAGGTGTCGAGACCGTCGAAGCGAGCAGGTACGAGGTGACCACCCAGGAGAGCTGGTTCAGACCTCCGAGATCGCCGACGATGGTCGGCAGCGACGTTGAGACAATCGTCTGATCAAGGGCTGCGAGGAGCATGCCCAGCATCAGGGCCCCGAGCACCGCGTAGATCTGGCGCTGCGTCATGCGGTGGCCCTCCGGAGCGGCTCTCCGGCGTCATCGCCCACGGTCGCGGCGATGCGCTCGGTCAGGTCGACATATGTCTGCAACTCGTCGTCATCCAGCGCCGTGAACACCTCGGCCGAGGCGCGGCGCATGCCCGCCTTGAAGCGCGCGGCGAGCTCCTTGGCACGCTCGGTCGGCACGACGTGCTGCACCCTGCGGTCGTGCTCATCGCGCACGCGGGTCACCAGCCCGCGGCGCTCGAGTTGATCGATCAGCTGGGTGGCGCCACTGAGCCCGATGCCCTGCGCCTCGGCGACCTCGCGCATGCTCATGCCATCACCGAGCAGGAGGCGACGAACCACCTCCATCTGGTGCAGAGTGGTCCCGCCGACCTCGGCGAACTCAGACTGCAGGGTGGGCGAGGCCACCTCCAGGAAGCGGCGACGCAAGTCCCCCTGGGCCGCCATGAGGCGTTCGAGCAGGAGGGAGCGGTCCTTCATGGGAGAGATAATACATCACATGAAGTATTCGTGCCGCGGGTCAGCGCCCGCGCTTGGCCCGCCCGCGAAGAGATCAGGTATAAGTCCGCGGTGATCCAGCATCCCTCCGCGAGCTTCGCCTTCACCGCGCGGTGTCGAATCGTGAACCGCCCCGGAATGCTCGGCGAGCTCACCTCCGCCATCGGGAGCGTCGGGGGCGACATCCGCGCTGTCGACATCGTTCGCGTCGAGGGCAAGGGGATCGTCAGGGATGTCACCGTGCTCGCCGCCGACGCGGACCACGCGCAGCGGCTGATTCAGCGGATGTCGGCGGTACCGGGCGTTGAGGTGCTCGAATACTCGGACCGAACGTTCCTCGCGCACCTGGGCGGGAAGATCGAGGTGACTCCACGGCACCCCATCCGCACCCGCGACGACCTTTCGATGGTGTACACGCCCGGGGTCGCCAGGATCTGCATGGCGATCGTTGAAGATCCGCGCCGCGTCCGCAACCTGACGATCAAGCGCAACGCGGTGGCCATCGTCACCGACGGCAGCGCGGTGCTCGGCCTGGGCAACATCGGACCCGACGCGGCGATTCCGGTGATGGAGGGCAAATCCATGCTCTTCAAGGAATTCGGGAGCGTCGATGCGTTTCCACTGTGCCTCGGCACCCAGGATGTCGACGAGATCGTCGCGACCGTCGTCAACATCGCGCCGATCTTCGGCGGCATCAATCTCGAGGACATCGCCGCGCCGCGCTGCTTTGAGATCGAGCGCCGGCTCACCGACGTGCTCGACATCCCGGTGTTCCATGACGATCAGCACGGCACCGCCATCGTGGTCACCGCGGCGCTGATCAACGCGCTGAAGATCGTCGGCAAACGCCTCGAGGATGTGCGGGTGGTCTGCCTTGGCGTCGGAGCGGCGGGCACGGCCGTGACCCGCCTCCTGATCGCTGCTGGAGTTGGTCACGTCGTGGGCGTCGACCGCGCCGGAATCCTCAACGAGGACACGCCGGATCTCAGCCCCGCGCAGCAGAGCTACGCCGCGGCCACCAATCGGCAGCGACTCCGCGGCGGCCTGCGTGAAGCACTCGATGGGGCGGACGTCTTCATCGGCACCAGCGTCGGCGGTGCTTTCGACGCGGATCTCGTGCGCGTGATGGCCCCGAACCCCATCGTGTTTGCGCTTGCCAACCCCGAGCCCGAGGTGCAGCCGGAGGCGATCGAGGGGCTGGCTGCCGTGATCGCCACCGGGCGAAGCGACTACCCGAATCAGATCAACAATGTCCTGTGCTTTCCGGGCTTCTTCCGAGGCCTGCTCGACAGCGGCGCCGCGCAGATCACCGACGGGATGAAGCTGGCGGCTGCGCGAGCGATCGCGGGTGTCGTCGGGGATGATCTCAACCCCGAATACATCATCCCGTCGGTCTTCAATCGGGACGTCGCGCCCGCGGTCGCCGCGGCCGTGATCGATGAGGCGAGGACCAGCGGACTGGCTCGTGAGTACTCGGATCTCATCGACCCGCTCCACGTGGCCGGCACGAGCCGCGAGCTCGGGCCCTGAAACCGACCCGGGCAGTTCTCCACACCTCACGGGCCGGACGGTGGGTTGGTTCGGGCTTAGGTATGTCCGGTTTTCCACAGCCAGCTGTGGAAAGGCGATGGCCTGTACGGATGCCGCTGCTATGGGTGATGCGAGAACTCGTGCAGTGGATATCAACCAGCACATCGACCGCATCCGTGCCGACGGCGAAGCGCTTGCGGAGGCCGCGGCAGCAGGACCGCTCGACGTCCCCGTGCCCGGCTGTCCCGGCTGGGACGTCGAAGCACTCCTACGCCACGTCGGTGACGTGCATCGCTGGGCGACCATGATCGTTCGAGACCGGCTTGCGGAGCGCCCGCAGCGTGATTTCGAGGGGCCGGCGGGACGCGAGGAGCTGCTGGCCTGGTACCGGGACGGCTGCGCCGCGCTGATCGACACTCTCCAGGCCGGGTCCGAGGAGGACACGTTCTGGTACTGGGGGCCTGCGCCGAACGCGCTCGCCTTCTGGGCTCGCCGCCAGGCCAACGAGACTGCCGTCCACCGCTGCGACGCCGAGTCCGCACGCGGTCCGATCACAGCACTCACCGTGGTGGACGCGCTCGACGCCCTGGACGAGTGGTTCGGTCTCGCGGTCCGGCGGGCACGGGCACCCGAAGGCGGCGGCCGCATCCTGCGACTCGGCGCCACGGACACGGGCACCACCTGGAACCTGATCATCGGTGATCGTGTCGAGGTCACGAGCGATCGGGGAAGGGGACACTGCGAGCTGCGCGGCACGGCGTCGGACCTATATCTCTGGTCGATGAACCGGCGCGGCACCGACGGCATCGCCGTGTCAGGTGACGACAGCCTCTTGCGGGTTTGGGCCGACAATGTCAGATTCTGAGGGCTCGGACGTCGGGGCGCCGCCGAGTCCCGGCGAGCTGCGCATGCGCGCGGCCACGATCGGGGAGCCCCAACGCATCGACGGGGCCATCGAGTTGCTCCCTTATGACGACGCGTGGCCGCGTCTGTATGCGGTCGAAGCTGCGCGCGTCACCGGCGTCCTCGGCACCAAGGCGCTGCTGCTTGAGCACGTCGGCTCCACCTCGGTGCCAGGACTGCCTGCCAAGCCCATCATCGACATGCTGCTCGTGGTCGCGGACTCGTCGGCCGAGGACGACTACGTTGCGCCCATGGAGCGCGCCGGGTACGTCCTGCGCATTCGCGAGCGCGACTGGTACGAACACCGGCTCCTCAAGGGCCCGAACGCGAGCATCAACCTGCATGTGTTCTCGTCCGGATGCGTCGAGATCGACCGGATGCTGCGCTTTCGCAACCATCTCCGGACCGATGCGTCAGACCGCGAGCTTTACGCGCAGACCAAACGCGAGCTGGCAGCGCGGCGATGGAACTACGTTCAGGAATATGCGGATGCCAAGACCGAGGTGGTGGAGGCGATCATCACCCGTGCCGGCGAGGCGTGATCGTCAGGCGCTGACGCGCACCTCGCACAGGCAGTACCGGGTCCCGTCGATCACGATCTCGTCCACGGCGGTGAAGCCGTACCGCTCGTAGTATCGGCGTATGCCGGGGTTGTCCGCGAGACAGTCGAGGCGGACGAACGACCGCCCGCGGCTGCTTGCCTCGCGGAGGCACCATTCGACTGCGTGACGCCCTGCGCCGGCAGCCAGGCGCCGCACGGCGAATCGATGGAGATACAGCGCGTCATCGCCCGCAAACGGCCAGAAGATCGGATCTCGTTCCAGCAGCGAGAAGGTCGCCACAGGCCTGTCTCCGCGCCACACGAGGTGCAGGCCGCCTGCGGCGATGTCGCCGCGGAGTTGAGACATTCCGACGCTGTCGAGACCGGTGAATGAACCCGGTACCCAGCTTGGGAAGCCGTGCGACGCGCCCCAGGCGGCCACCTCTTCGATGATCGATGCGCTGACCAGCGCGTCTCGAGAGGCGGCAACTCGAAGCTCGGTGTCAGCCTCCGGACCTCGTGTCACGCGTCGAGCGTAGTCGCGCCGAGCAGGTGAGCGCCTAAGTGCCCTTCGCGGTGCGCTCGGCGACGGCCTGGATCTCCTCGAGCCCGTACAGAAAGTGAGCGCGGCGAACCTCGTCGAGCGCCGCGTCGTCGACGTTGTTCCTCGCGGCAGGTGCCACGGGAGCGCCCGGCGTCGCCGGCCGCGCCACAAGGCGGGCGTCCACGTCTTCGATGCCGCCGCCCACCGGGATGTAACCGAGGTCCCTGGTTTCCGCGGCCTCCATCATCCATCGCGCAACCGCGGCACTGATTGGGGACAGGACCTCCTGGTCCAGCCACTGCAGGTCCGACGCTGTCGGAGCGCTGAGCTCACGGTTGAACGGGGGAGGGACGACGTTGACGTCATGCCCGTTGACCGTGATGTGGATCTCGGTCGGACGGTCCTCATCGGAGCTGATCGAGACCCGGAGGGTCACGCTCGTCGCGGAGAGTGTCTTCCACTGTTTCTCCCACACCCGGCTGTGCGACACGGGGTTGAACCTGCGTCGCACCGGCTCGGCGACGAGCATCTCACCGTTCAACGCACAGAAGACGTTGAGGGTCGCGATGACCTCGTCCGCCGCGGCAGAGGAGATCCATTGCAGCACCGGGACGGTGCGGCTGTCGATGTCCGGATGCGATGCGGCTCCGAACTCCCATTCGAGCGCCTGCATGGCATGGGCGTGCAGGGCGCAGTAGACCTTCCCGTCGACGACGCTCCGGTCCGCGGGACACCACGCTGTCTTGCAACGTCGTCCGCGGCGGTCGACATAGCTGCACGGCATGCCTGCAAGCGATGAGCAGCGGAGCGCCGAGCACGGCTGATTGCCGGCCACGGTCTCCGGACGGCGCGTGGCGTCGTCCCGGGACGTGGCGGCGCGCTGCTCAGCCGTCCCTGTTCGCCACCTCAGCATTTCTTGACCTGGGTTGATCGAGCGGCTCGCTCGGTGTCGAACCATGCTAGGTGACGCTGCACCGCGTGTATGGCAAGCCTGTAACGAAGCGTGACCCTGCTGCGATCACTCCTCGCGGCTGGATCGCCGTTTCGCCGTGAGCTTGCGAATGCGCTGAAACTCCGCCGACGGCTCGCGGTGGGGCGGACGCTCCGGCGGCTGCAAGCTCGGGGGAAGATTCCGGCGCGGTCCGGCCCACAACGCGGGTGGCGCGTTGACGGCATCCGCGATCCGGTACGCCAGCGACTCGTAGTTCACCCGCCAGCCGCGGAAGTGGATCCATGATTCCGCCGGAGGGCGCTGCATGGTCCAGCCCACGTGTTCGAGGTGGTGGATGGCGTCCTGATAGTTCGCCTCGGTCAGCTGAATGGGATCGCTCGGTTTCGGGTCGGGGTCATAGGTCACGCCGACGACGGTTGCGAGGTCCCGAAGGCACATGTAGCCCATGCGGAGGAACGCTCGAGCCTCCGACGGTGCCAGCAGCGGCTGTGTCGCAAGGTGCATCGCGGCAGCGTCCATCACCGCAAGCAGTCCGATTACCCACGACCGGTACGGGTGCGGAGACCGGAACCACAGCAGGACCGGGTACGAGGCGTGAGTCTCGGCAACGTCGGCAGCCCATTCCTCCCAGCGCTGGTACAGGCTCCCCAGGTTCTGGACATTGTCGACCAGTTCACTTCGGGCCAGCAGCTCCGGACCCCAGGCGGGTGATCCTGCCCGGCTGTCGAGCATCGTCACCAACCGCTCCCGGCGGTTGAAGGCAGCATAAAGCACGGGCAGATAGGCGATCTGCAGGGCGACGAGCCACAGGCCGGCCGCCGCGGCGCAGAACACGAGCAGGCGAGGACCTGCCCCTGATTCAACGGCGAAGCCGAGCGTGAACAGCGACGAGCCGCTCACCGTGAACGCGTGAATCAGGCCGCCGGTCTGCGTAAAGGGCCAGAGCATCAGCGCGAATCCGACGAGCAATGCCGCCAGCCAGATGGCCAGGATGACGATGAGGTAGATCGGTGCCTGCATCGCAAGAAAGCGATCCCGCGCTTCGTAGGTTTCGAAGCGATGGGAGATGCGCGAGAAGAGCCTGATCATCCCTCTGCCCGCGTAGATCTGAATTCTCGACGAGCCGAGCCGCGGAAGCACGAGTGAGGTCACAACGCTCATCAGCGTGGAGAGCACGACGACCAGCCCGAGGCCGGCGCCAATCCATTCGACCACCGTCACCCCCGCATCATGGCCGAATGCCGGCGTCGCGAGCAGGCCCGGCCCGCGACGCCGGGAGGTCAGCTGCCGGCTCGACCGCGGTGATCGGCAAACTATTCCGAATGAGGCCGGTGAAGGGGTCGAGACATCGGTGGCGGGTCAGGCAAATTGGAGGTGTGACATGGCACAAGGAACCGGGACTCGGGAGGATCCATGGCAGCTGACGACTCCGAGCGGGACGTCCACGTATGAGATGTATCGCGATGAGAGCCTCGATCCACCGGCTCTTGTCTGCACGGTCGGCACCACGCAGCTTCGTTATCAGTTGCGGTGCGTCGAGGACCTGCACCAGATGCTCAAGGATCGCGGTGACTGGGTACCGCTGGGGAGCGCCGACGAGCAGAAACCCGCCGCGGACGGGACGGTCGAGGCGTGGGGGCGCTCCCCGGACAACCCGGTAGCCGGCTGGTACGGCCTGACGAAGGGGCTGCGAGGGCGCTTCGGCATGTACCTCCCGCCGTTGATGGAGGCTCTTGGACTCGCCCAGGTCGAGCACAATCCGCGCAACAACAGGATGCGAGCGATCTAGGTGTGCGCCCGATCGGGCGCCTACTCGATCTTGGTGATGTACGCGCCGACGAGCGTCGCCTTCTGCTGGTCGACCCCGCCGTCGCGGCGGTCCCCGTGCGCGTCCTGGAAGTGTGCAAAGGCTGCCGTCGAGGAGATGGGATTGACCTCGTCATCCCCGTGATCGTGGAAGGAGACGTGGACGAATGAGCCGTCTTCGAGCCGCAAGACGATGTAGCTCACGTTGCTGGGCTTGGTGGCCTCGAGCTCGGCGAAGACACCTTCGACGCGTCGTTGATTCTCATCGGCGGCCTGAGCGGACTTTGTCGCGTACCGGGTGACCAATCGCTTATGCACCTGAGCTCCTCGTGTGGGTCTCGATAGACTACGCGCATGGACTGGAAGATCGAACTCGTCGCCATCCCCGTCACCGACGTCGACCGCGCCAAATCGTTCTACGTCGACCGGGTCGGTTTCAACGCCGACCACGACTACCAGGTCAATGAAGCCCTGCGCTTCGTTCAGCTCACTCCCCCCGGTTCGGCGTGCTCCGTCGTCATGGGTGAGGGCATCACCGACATGCCACCCGGCTCGCAGCGAGGCGTGCAGGTGGTGGTGGGCGACGTTGCCGCGGCTCGAGAGCAGCTCGTGAGCAAGGGTGTCGCCGCGAGCGAGATCGACGTGCAGTCGTGGGGTTCGTTCGTGACGTTCAGCGATCCCGACGGCAACACCTGGGCGTTGCAGCAGCTGCCTGAGCGTCAGTAGCGAGCCGGGCGGCCGCCATGAGAGCGGTGGTCCACGACCGGTATGGGCCTCCAGCCGTGCTGCATATCGAGGACGTCGAGCCACCGGTTCCCACCGCGCACGAGGTCCTGATCCGAATCCACGCGACCACGGTGAGCCGCACCGATTGCGCGCTTCGCGCCGGCGAGCCGTTCTTCTCGCGATTCGTCACCGGAGTACGCCGGCCGAGGCGGAGGATTCTGGGCAGCGATCTGGCGGGCGAGGTCGTCGCGCTCGGCGCGGCGGTCACCCAGTTCAACGTCGGGGATCGCGTCTTCGGCATCAAGCCGTGGAAATTCGGGGCGCATGCGGAGTTCATCTGCATGGAGGAGCACGCCGCGCTGACCCACATGCCGTCCAATGCCACCTTTGACGAAGCTGCCGCGGTGTGCGACGGGGCGATCCTCGCGCTGAACTGCCTGAGGCCTGGGAAGGTTCGAAGCGGGCAGTCGATCCTGGTCAACGGTGCCTCCGGATCGATGGGCACCGCCGGCGTGCAGCTCGCGAGGGCGCTGGGCGCCAACGTCACCGGCGTCTGCAACGCGATGAGCTTCGAGCTCGTGCGGTCGCTTGGCGCCGATGATGTCATCGACTACACAGAGCAGGACTTCACCAGGGACGGCCGCACATATGACGTCATCTTCGACGCTGTGGGGAAGCTCGCATTCTCGCGCTGCAGGAATTCCCTGAAGCCAGGCGGTGTCTTCCTGCCGACCGATGGGATGCGAAACCTGGTGCTGACCGCATGGACCTCACGAATCGGAGATCGGAAGGTGGTCTTCGAGATACCGCCGAAGTTCACCAAGAAGGATGTGGTCTTCCTCAAAGAGTTGATGGAGGCCGGCAAATATCGCGCAGTCATCGACCGGCGCTACCCGCTCGAGCGGGTGGTCGAAGCAACCAGGTACGTCGAGCTGCACCAGAAGACGGGCAATGTTGTCCTGACGGTCGCGGCGCGCTGATGACGGCCGGCGTCGTGCTGCACAAACCGGAAGCGCCAGATGTGGCGACTCGGGATCAGCCGGACCGCGCCGCGCGCGCGGCCCTTGCGGCAGCCTCGGCTGCGTTGGCCGCGTCCTCGGCGGCTGATGCCTCCTCGGCGACAACCCGAGCCTCCTCCGCCATCCGCTCCGCCTGATGTCGCTTCGAATCCGCCGCTGTTCGTGCACGTTGCGCAGCAGACTCCAGGTGGGCGGCTTCCCGTTCAGCTTCGCGCCGCGACAGCACCTCAACAGCTGCGGAGGTGCGTTGAGAGGACGGTTCACGATGCGCTGATGGGGAGCGCCGGCGCAACGGCTTCAGGATCGCCGCCAGATCGGGGACGTCGTCTTCCGGTTGACCCATTGCTCCAAACCCGGCTGCATCGAGGTCGCGGTCCACTGTCCCGGTCCACAGCGCGCGCCGTTCGGCAGCTCCGGCGGTGGCGGCCGCCTGCAGCGTGGCCCGGATGCGGCGGCCCGTCTCCTCGCTCGTCGCATGCCCGGCACGCCCGAGCACACCGGTGGCGGCCGCGGCGGCGGCTTCGACCGCGTCGCGAAGCCGGCTCGACGCAGCGAGCAGATCCTCGCGGCTCCCGGTGCCCGCCGCGACGCTCAGCTGAGCGTCCCGCACGTCAGCCCCGGCGGCCAGGAGCTCGGTGACCAGCCCGGGATGGCCGGGCGCGAGCTGATCGATCGCCCAGACGCCGACGGGAGGCTTGCGGAGCCTGGCGGCGGCTGCGGCTGACGTCGGATCTGTCGATCGAAGCTCGCGTACCAGCGCGGTGCGCCGGGCAACGAAATCTTCGAGCGGTCCGCGATAGAGCTCGGCCGTGTCCACCGCTCTGCAGTGTGACGATCGCTGCCCCGGACTGGCCTGCCGCTGCTTGAGAAGATGTGGGTGCGTCAGGCGGCCGCGCGCACCCGACCGATGAAGTCCTTGAATGCTGCTTCGCCGCTGGTCGTCCACATCTCGACGACGGGAGGCGGTAGCAGGGAGAACGTGAAGGCAAGTTCTTCCTGGTTCATCTGCTCGAAGATGAGACCGAGGATGAGCCAGATCTTGTCGCCGCTGAAGTGCGCCATCGCGTGGCCTGGCAGCGCTCCCCACTCTTCCGGCGAGATGTTGCGCGAGGCCAGTGGCAGGATCTCGACTTCCTCCTCGACGAAATGCTGGTCGACTTCGGCGCCGAGCGCAGTGAGCGCTTCTGCGAACCGGCGTCCCTGGATGCCGTCTCCGGAAGCATTCCACGCGGCCAGCGCGTGACCCGCGCTTTCACGCAACCGGTGAATCGTGTCGTGCTCGCTCTCCATGCGCTCAAGGAGCTCAGCTGCCTGCGGGCAACGCGCGCTGAGCAACGGCCAGACGCATGCGTCCTCGCCGCCATGGTGCGCATCAAGGAAGCGCAGAACGTTGTCGAAATACGAATACACGGCTGCCATCTTCTGGCTGTCACCGTCGCGCACCCCGGTGATCACGTGATCCGCTGAGGCGAAGACGGACCGAAACATGTTGTGCGGGATGAGCATGTCCGACGTTTCCGTTTCATAGATGGCGGTCTCGGTCATTTCCTTCTCCTCGTGCCTGGTGGTGACAGGACTTGCGCTCCGGTGTGCTTTGGTTTTCAGGCACAGCTGCATCGTTCCACGGGACGGGCTGGGCCACATCCGGGAAAACCCCTGTTTTCAGCCGGGGGCGGCCACCTTCGCGGCTGCATACACCGCCAATTGCGCCCGAGTACGCATGCCGAGCTTCTGCCTCAGCCCGCTGATGTGCTGTTCGACGGTGCGCTCCGAGAGGAACAGTCGCACGGCGATCTCGCGGTTCGAGAGACCGTCGGCGACGAGGCCGAGCACTTCGGCTTCGCGCGCGGTGACCCCAGCGTCCCTCAGGCCATCAGGCAGCGACCACACAGCCCGGGTCCGCCGGCTCACGCGGACTCCGGCACGGCGAAGCAGCGTTCTGCATGCGGATGCCAGCCGGTCGTTCCCCGCCTCGTCGAAGAAACGCCCTGCCTCCGTTAACCAGGCGACAGGGTCACCCCAGCCGTCGGCAATGGCGGCCTCACCGGCAAGGCGACGCATCAAGTTTCGATACCAGGGCATGAGGGCCAGTCGCTTGTCGCCGAGCATCATCGATGCACTGGCTTGAGCTCCTCGCCCTGCCCGGCCGTGCAGCACGGCCTCCGCGTAGGCGAGGTAGCCCGCTGCCTGTGCATTCAGACGCGTGATGCCCGCCGCAGCGGAGAAATCCGGCTGCGCTCCTTCAACCGCATCGATGACCGTGAGCAGTGCCGCGCCGAGCCGAGGCAACACCGAGGGTGGTGCGGTGAGGAGTGAGATCGCGTGCTGCAGCTCCGCGCGGGCTCGAGTCCGATCCTCCAGCGCCAGCGAGGCAATCGCACGACCGTCTCCCCAGAGTGCGGCAATCAGTTCGGGGTCGTCACCACCCAATGTCAAACTCCGGGTGAACTCTGCCTCCATGCGACCGCGAGCCCCGCGCCCGGCCTCGAGGATGCCGAGGAATGCATGCGCCACCGCGGCCACGGCACGCTGTTCCAGCAGTTCCGCCATCTCGACGCAGCGCGTGCACGTGTCGCGGGCCTCGGCGATCCGGAACTGAGCCTCGAGACCGGCACCGATCTCGAGGCTCAGGCTCGTGGCGGTTGCAACCGCTCCCAGGCGTTCCGCTTCATCGCGCGCTCGTTTGAGGATTTCGACGCTGCCTGACCGGAACATCGCGACAACGCCGAGCTGGTAGAGGGCTCGCATCCTCCAGTAGGCGAGCCCGGCGTCCTCCGCGACCTGGAGCGCCCGCTCGCCGATGTCCTTCGCCTCATCGAGGTCCCGAGTTCGCGCACACCTCGACGCAACCTCTAGGGCCTCGCAGATCACTTCAGGCTGATGGGTTGCAAGAGCGCTACCGGCAGCCCGGACCGCAAGCCCCTCCGCTTCACTGGAATGCCCCTCGGCCACCGCCAGCTGGGCCGCCACGGCGGCGACCCTGGCCGCGAGCGCCTCGTCGCCGGCGTCGGCAGCCAGGCGACGGGCTCGAGCCAGCTCCTCACCGGCCACCTCGAAATGGGTGACCGTCACCGCGCAGCGCGCCAGCATGAGGTGTGCGTTGCCTCTGCGGGAGGGGGGTGCTCCTGTTGTGGCCAGCGTCTGCAGCAACGTCTCGACCGCGGCCTGGGTCCGTTTGACATCGCCTGCCGCGGAGGCTGCAGCGGCGAGCCTCTCCAGGGCGTCGGCGCGGACGAAGGGGTCGCCCGCGATGCTCACGGCGCGTTGCAACGCCGCGGCTGCCGTGTCGAGCGCACCGCGACTCAGGGAGGCCGCGCCCGCTTCAAGCAGATAGCTCGCCGCACGGTCTGCGAGCCCCGCAGCCTCGGCGAGGTCGGCGGCGAGATGGCGCCACTCGTCCGGGTGGGTCGCATCAAGCTCAAGAGCGGCGAGACAGCGATTCGCCAGCATGACGCGCTCGTTGGGCAGGAGTTCGTCGAGCATCGCGTCGCGCGTGAGCGCGTGACGAAAACCGAAACCACCGTCCTGGACCGCGAGCAGCTGCATGGAGACCGCTCGCGCGAGCACAGCCTCGGTCACCTCTGGATCACACTCAGCAGCCGTCGCCGCGAGGCGCCAGTTGAAACGGCGTCCGAGCAGCGCACCCGCCCCGAGGAAGCGCCTTCCGTCCGGTCCCATGCCGTGCAGCCGCTGCCGCACGCTGACGCCGAAGCTGTCCGGGACCACGCAACTCAGTGGCGCTGCGACCTCCCAGGTGTCACCGCGCTGCACCAGCGCCCCATTGGTGGCAGCCGCGGCGAGCAGCTCCTCCACGAGGAAAGGAATGCCTTCGGCGGCCTCGCGCAGCATTGCAGCAATCTCTGGGTCGACGACCATAGCGTGCAGACTCTGCGCCGCCATATCGGCGACCTCCTCCGGCGAGAGAGGTGGCAGCTTCATGACGGTCACCGCCTGTCGTGCTTCCAACCGGGACATGGCGTGCATCGCATCGTTGTCAGCTTCGTCGCGGATGGTGGACACGCACAGCACGGGCGTCATTCGCGCGTGGTCGGCAAAGTACTCAACGGCGTGGAGCGTCTCGGGGTCGGCCCACTGGAGATCCTCGAGGAGGAGCACGCAGCCGTTGGGGCCGCCAATCGCTTGTACGAGTTGGAGAAGACCCTCCGCAACCACAATCGGCGATTCCGCCTGGGCAACGTTCTCTCCGGGACGCCGTCCGGGCACGACCCAGCTTAAAGCGGTTCGGAACCTGTCGAGTTCCGTGGAGTTGAGTTTCTGGTTAAGCAGGGGCGCGCCAAGTAGCGCCTCCGCCAGAGGTCGATACGGCACGGGGACCTGCGAGGGGACGCCGCGGCCGAGCAGCACAACCGTCCCCGCTTGCTCTGCAAGGTGACCCGCCTTGGTAAGCAGCCGCGATTTGCCGATGCCCGCGGGGCCGCGGATGAGGACGACACCCCCGTTGCCGCGCCGAGCCTCCGCCAGCGCGCTGATGAGGCCGGCACATTCGTGGTCGCGGCCGATGAGGGCCGGGCAAAGTATCCGGGCCATATCGACCGCATTGTGGTTGACCTCCGCCCGGGCAGGCACACCCGAGTGGGCGATCAGCCCTTGCGAGAAGCCTTCGCGCGGGTTGTTGCCTTGATGCTCTTCACCCGGTTCCGGATGAGCATCCCGATCGCCGCGAGTGGCAACGGCTCGTCCAGCGGGAACCGCAGGGTTGCCTTGGAGGACATGTGCTGCTCGAGCCCGACAGCGCGCGCCTCGTCAGGGCCGAACGCATACAGACCGATGTGGTGCACATGCGCCTGGAAGTACGTGAGGCGACCACCGAGGTAGTAGTAGGGCATGCCGTAGCTGAGCCGCTCGTCGGCTTCCGGCGCTGCGGCACGAATGGTTTTGCGAAGATCTTCCAGCATCGGCCGCACGTCCACGGACGCTTCGGCGATGTACTCGTCGACGCCACTCGGCGGGCTCATGCGGAGACGTTACCGCGCTGCGGCTGAGCGCCGCTGACCCGGGTGTCAGCGGTCGACCGCCGTCATGTCCGCGTGGCGGTCGTAGGCAAGCGGTTCGTGACGTAAATCACGCTCAGTTTCCTCATCTGAGGGAGTGTCAAGCGTCACCCGGAACCGGTGTAAAGCATCACCCGGAACTCTGTAAAGGATCAGCCGGATACGTTTTGTCGCGTATCAGCCGGATCTATACAGCAAAAAGCTGGGGAGGAAGGATTCGAACCTTCGGATGGCGGATCCAAAGTCCGCTGCCTTACCACTTGGCGACTCCCCAGTGGCACGTCGATCCTACCCGGGGCTGCGCTCAGCGGCCGGGTTCCTCAGCGCCTCGAGCCGGCCGGAGCTGCCTCGACATCACGGCCGACCGCATCGCGCTGCCGGGTCAACCAGTCGATCACAACCTCGACGAACTCGCCCGGCACCTCGAGCATGGGCACATGGCCGGCTCCGGCGAACTCGTGGTACTCCCAGTCGGGGCGCATCGAGGCGATGTTCCGGGCCGCGGCGACCGGGACGAGACGGTCGCGATCTCCCTGGAGCAGCAGCGTCGGGGCGCGGACCTCCTGCACCCAACTGAAGACCCTGCGCCTCTGCACGAGCGCCGCCACCAGTGATCGCGTCGCCGCATAGAACAACTCGTGCCAGCTGGACTCAGCGAGCCGCTCCGCCTCGAGCGCGACGTGCGCATCGACCACCGCCCGTTCGACGCGGCTCGGGTCGTTGCTGACCAGGCGCATGGTCTCGCGGACCAGGCTCTCCGGACCGACAGCCGCCACGGCTCGGCTGAGCCGCTTCGCTCCCCAACGCGGCATGAACGCGGTCGCCAGGAACGTCCGAGAGACGGCGTCGAGCCGGGGCGGAAATGCGCCGCGCGGCGGCGGCACCGCGGGATCCACCAGCACGAGCAGGTCGACGAGGCTCGGGTGCAGCGCCGCGGCACCGATCGCGAGCAGCCCGCCCATGGAGTTGCCCATCAACACCACCGGTCCCGGCGACAGCCGGGTGATGGCCCGGGAGACCAGGTCGACATTGGCGGCAATCGTCGAGCGCCGCCCGGCAAGCGGCGACCGGCCGAACCCGGGGAGGTCGAGCGCGTAGACGCGGTGGTGCGCCGCCAGCTGCGGCGCGACCGCCATCCAGTTCAAGTGCGCCCCGCCGAGGCCATGGACGAGCAGCATCGCCGGTCCATCACCGCCGAAATCGGCCACGTAGATCGGCCCTTCGACGTCGAGCATTGAGGACTGCACGCCTCAATCGTAGGCTGCCGTCTCCGAGGCTCGGCTCCGGTGAGCCCGTATACTCGTGAGCACATGGGTGACGGGCCCCAAGCGGTGATCCTCGCCGCGGGGCAGGGCAAACGGATGCGCAGCGCTGTCCCCAAAGTCCTTCATCCGCTCGGAGGCCGCCCGCTCATTCTTCACGTGGTCGACGCGGTGCGCACAGCCACGAGCCGTGTCCCGCTGGTGGTGGTCGCCAAGGGGGACACGGCGGTCCGGGATCGCGTCGGCGACAGCGCCACGTGCATCGAGCAGGAGAACGCTCGTGGCACCGGGGACGCCCTGCGCAGCGTGCCCGCGTCGTTGCGCGAGCCCGGGCCGGTCCTCGTGACGCACGGCGACGCGCCGCTGATCACGCCCGAGACACTCCAGCACCTGCTCGCGGCTCATGCCGCGAATCCGCGGGCCTGCACGCTGCTTCTGGCCATTCCGACTGATCCCTCGGGTATGGGCAGGGTCGTCCGCGACGCCGATGGCCATGTGCTCCGCATCGTCGAGGAGGCGGATCTGCCGCCGGGCGAGCCCGTGCCGATGGAGTCCAACGCCGGGGTGTACGTCTTCGACGGGGCTCAGCTCTGGCCGGCGCTCGATCGCCTGAGCGCCGCGAACGCACAGGGTGAGTACTACCTCACCGACGTCGTCGCACTCCTGACCGGACCGGTCGAGGGCGTGGTGGCCACCGACCCCGACGAGGTGCTGGGGATCAACGACCGCCGTCAGCTGGCCGCTGCCGAGGCGGTGCTCCGGCGCCGCACCGTCGACGCACTCATGCTCGCCGGGGTCACCGTCGAGGATCCCGCCACCACTTATGTCGACCCCCAGGTGGTCGTGGGCAGGGACAGCGTCATACACGCGATGACCACGCTCCGCGGCGCCACCACGATCGGCGTCGGGTCCGAGATCGGCCCCATGGCGGTCCTGTCCGACGTCCGAGCGGGCGACAGAGTGGTGATCGGCCAGGCTCATCTCGAGGAGTGCGAACTCGGCGATGGGGTCCGGGTGGGTTCGTACTGCCGGGTCCGTCCGAATACCGTGCTCGCGTCCGGGGTAGAGTTGGGCACGCATGCCGAGGTCAAGAACAGCACCGTGGGCGCCGGGACTCGCATCAGCCACTTCTCCTGCGTGCTCGACAGTGACGTGGGTGAGGCGGTGAACGTCGGCGCAGGCACCGTCACCTGCAACTACGACGGCGCGGCGAAGCATCGGACCACCATCGGCGACCGGGTCTTCGTCGGGACGAATGCCACCCTGGTGGCCCCGGTCCACCTCGGGGATGACTGTTACATCGGCGCCGGCTCCTTCATCGATCAGGACGTCCCCGCTGGCGCGCTCGCCGTCGGCCGGAGCCGGCAGCGCAACGTCGAGGGATGGGCGAGCCGGCGGTCGTCGCAGCCGTGACCGACTTCAACCCCTACGGCGAGCTGCTGCTGCTCTCGGGCAGCGGCAACCCCGAGCTCAGCGAGCGAATCGCTCGTGAGATCGGCGTGAAGCTTGCCGAGGTCGAGATCACGCGCTTTGCGGATGGTGAGTTCGACGTCAAGATCCGCGAGTCGGTTCGCGGTCACGACGTGTTCCTCGTCCAGCCAACGTGCCGACCGGTGAGTGACAACCTGATCGAGCTGTTCATCATCCTCGACGCTTTGCGGCGAGCCTCGGCGTCGCGGATCACCGCCGTGATCCCGTACTACGGGTACCAGCGCAAGGAGAAGAAGACCCAGGCTCGCGACCCGATCAGCGCCAAGCTGATGGCGAACATCATCGAGCTCGCCGGCGCGAACCGGGTGATCTGCGTCGACCTCCATGCCGAGGCGATCCAGGGGTTCTTCGACATCCCCGTCGATGCGCTCATCGCGACCAAGATCCTTGCACGGCGCGTGCGCGAACGTCACGGGCATGACGTGGTGGTGGTGTCACCGGACACCGGTGGTGTGAACCGCGCGCGCAACCTCGCGCGCATCCTCGACGCACCGATCGCATTCATCGACAAACGCCGTCCGCGCGACGACACCGTCGAGGTCGTCAACGTCATCGGTGACGTCGACGGCGCGGTCTGCATCATCGTTGACGACCTGATCTCGACCGGTGGGACGCTCGTCAACGCCGCGATCGCGCTCCTCGCCAGCGGCGCGAAATCCGTCGACGTCGTGGCCACTCACGGCGTGTTGAGCGATGGCGCGGTGGCGCAACTCCACGCCGCACCCATCGACGAGATCTGCATCACCGACACGATCCCGTATCACAACGGCAGTCACAGTTTCGACGATGCGCCCAAGCTCCGCATCCTCTCGGTCGCGCCGCTGATCGCTGAGGCGATCGTGCGCGTCCATGAAGGGCGGAGCGTGAGCGAACTGTTCCGGTGAGCGGCTCAGACCCACCACCGTCCCCGAGCCGATGACGCCGCTCCTCATCGTCATCGTCCTGGGTCTGGTGGTGGCCGCATTCGCTGCCGCGGCTGAGACTTCGTTGACGAGTGTCAGCCGCATCCGCATGCGCAGCCTCGCCGACGACGGCAACAAACGCGCGCGCACGGTCACGCGCCTGCATGCCGATCCGAACGCGTATCTGTCGACCATCCTCACGCTGAACACCGTCGCGGTGATCGTCGTCTCCACCGCGACGGCGCTGCTCATCCAGTCGTCTCTCCGCACTGTTCCGCAGGTGGTCGGCACGCTGGCACTCTCGATCGTCGTGCTCATCTTCTGCGAGATCGCGCCGAAGTCCCTCGCGTTGCGGTTCAACGAAACCTTCGCGCTGGTGCTCGCCGGGCCGGTGCTGTTCCTGACCAGGGTGCTCCGGCCGTTTGTCGGCGGGCTGAGTGCGATGTCGCGGCTGATCGTCCGCGCGGCGACCAGGGGTCACAGCGTGCGTGGCCCGTTCGTCACCGAGGAGGAGTTGAAGCTCCTCCTCTATGTCGGTGAGCAGGAGGGGATCGTCGAGCAGGAGGAGCGGGAGATGATCCACGGCATCCTCGAGATGACCGACAAGTCGGTGCGCGAGGTGATGGTCCCTCGCGTGGACATCGTTGCGGTCGAGGCCACCGACTCGATTGCGGACGTGATCAAAGTGATCATCGAGTACGGCTTCTCGAGGATTCCGATCTACGAGGACAACGTCGACAACATCGTGGGCATCGTCTACGCGAAAGACCTGTTGCGCCATGGCGTGGTGGGTGACGACCAGCGTCCGCTCAAGGAGGTCGCGCGCGAGCCGTACTTCACGCCCGAGGCGAAGCACGTCGGCGAGTTGCTCCGCGAGATGAAGGAGCGCAAGGTGCACATCGCCGTGGTCGTCGACGAGCACGGCGGCACCGCCGGGATCGTCACCTTCGAGGATCTCATCGAGGAGATCGTCGGCCCGATCCGCGACGAGTACGACATCAGCGAGGTCGAGGAACTGCAGATCGTGTCGGACCACGAGGTCGTGGTGAGTGCACGTTTCCCGGTCGATGACCTCAAGGAGGCCCTGAATCTCGAAGTACCCGACGTCGAGGCCGACACCGTCGGTGGCCTGGTCTACGAGGAGCTGGGTGAGATTCCAAAGGTCGGGGCGACCATCCAGCTGGGCTCCGCGACGCTCACGGTGGAGGCGGTCCGCCGCCAGAGCATCCAGACGGTGCGCATCACGAGCCCGGTACCGCTCATCCGCGAGCGTGGGGCACGACCCTCAGACCACGACGGCCAGCAGGAGTCTCACGACACGCAGGAGGAGTCCCCGGCGCACGCTCGCCGCCAGTAGTGCGCATGATGCTCGGATGCCGACCTACAGCGACGAGGGAATCGTGCTGCGCCGCATCGACTACGGCGAGACCGATCGCATCCTCACCGTGCTGACGCTGGAACACGGCAAGATCGGCGTCATCGCCCGCGGGGTGCGCAAGAGTCAGAGCCGGCTCGCATCACGCACCGATCTCTTCACGCGCAGCCGGATGCAGCTCGCTCGCGGACGCGGCGAGCTTGACGTGCTGACACAGGCGGAGACGGTCGAGGCGACCCCGCTGCGGAGCGACGCGCGTCGCGCGGCGTGCGCATCGCTGTGTGCCGAGTTGACCGACCAAGTCCTGGAGAGCCACCACGCCGACCCGGAGATCTATGCGCTGGTCGCGAGCGCCCTGACGGCGTGCGCCGACCCCGACCGCGATCCTCGCGCCGCCATCGTGTGGTTCGCGCGCCGGATGGTGGACCGCCTCGGTTACGCACCCCAGCTGCTCGACTGTGCGGGCTGCGAGCGCCGTCTCCCCGAGCAGGCCGCGTGGTTCAGCGCGCCAGGTGGCGGGCTCCTCTGCGTGCGCTGTGCCCCGGGCGATCCCGAGGCCCTGGAGTGCACGGTGCGAGTCATCAAGGTGCTGCGCGCTGCCGCAGAAGGGGACAGGGAGCTCTGGCTGCGGCTGCGGCTCGATGCGCCCACGCTGCAGACGCTCGAGCGGATCGTTGAGTCGGAGCTGGCCCATCACCTCGATCGCCGCCTGCGTTCGATCGACGTGCTCCGAGCCATCGAGGGACGGGGTGCCGTGAGGCTGCCGGTAGACTGACCCGCCATGGCCCAGGACCAGACTCAAGAGGACCACACGCAGCCGGACGTCATCGAGAAGCTCGTCTCGCTGTCCAAACAACGTGGGTTTGTCTACCCGTCAAGCGAGATCTATGGCGGTCTCAACGCGGTATACGACTTCGGGCCGCTCGGGGTCCGGCTGCGCCGCAACATCCGCGAGCGCTGGTGGCAGTCGATGGTGGATCTCCGTGACGACGTCGAAGGCATCGAATCGGCGATCCTGATGAACCCGGAGGTGTGGGCCGCAAGCGGTCATGTCGCCGGCTTCACGGACCCGCTCGTGGATTGCATGGGCACCTGCAAGAAGCGCTGGCGTGAGGACCATCTCGCCGATGAGCGGCGCGCTCGCGGCAAGCCGCCTGATGCTCCGGGGTGCCCGGAATGCGGCGGACCGCTCACCCAGGCCCGCCAGTTCAACCTCATGTTCAAGACGTTCATCGGTCCTGTTGAAGACGCGGCTGCGCAGATCTGGCTTCGCCCCGAGACCGCACAGGGCATGTTCGTCAACTTTGCCAGCGTGCTCAACTCCACGCGGCGCCGGCTGCCGTTCGGCATCGCCCAGCAGGGCAAGGCGTTTCGCAACGAGATCTCACCGGGCAACTTCATCTTCCGGCTGCGCGAGTTCGAGCTGATGGAGATGGAGTACTTCTGCAAACCCGGCACCGACCGGGAGTGGCACGAGTACTGGTGCGCCGAGCGGTTCAGCTGGCACGTTGACACCCTGGGGGTGCGCAAGGCGAACCTTCGTCTGCGCCCCCACGATACCGCCGAGCTCTCGCACTACAGCACTGCAACCAGTGACATCGAGTACCGCTATCCATTCGGTTGGGGTGAGCTCGAGGGGGTCGCGGATCGGACGGACTACGACCTGAAGACACACATGGAGCACAGCGGCCGCGATCTCTCGTACTTCGATCCCGAGACCAACGAGCGTTTCATCCCCTACGTGATCGAACCTGCGGTGAGCACCGACCGGATCTTCATCACGCTGCTCGTCGACGCATACGACGAGGAGGAGGTGCGCGGTGAGAAGCGCGTGGTGCTGCACCTGCACCCGGATGTTGCTCCCGTACAGGTCGCTGTCCTGCCGCTCTCCAAGAAGGCCGAGCTCACCGAGCCCGCGCGGCGCATCGAGCACGACCTGCGCCCACACTTCGCCACCATGTATGACGAGACCCAGGCCATCGGCCGTCGTTATCGCCGCCAGGATGAGATCGGCACGCCGCTGGCGATCACCTTCGACTTCGACTCACTCAACGATCACGCGGTCACCATTCGTGAACGCGACGGGATGACGCAGGTGCGCGTGCCCATCGACGGGCTGCGCGACGCGCTCCGCGACCAGCTCGAGGTGGGCCGGGTGCGCGCACGCTCGCGAGCGAACGGCGAACCCACCGGGTAGCATCCCGGCGTGGCGAGTTCTCGGAGCGACACCGATGCGGTGGCCGCCGGTGTGCTCGATCTGCTCGCACTCGGCGATGCGCCCGATCTGGACACGGTCCTCCAGCGGATCGTTCGGGCGGCGCGGCGCCAGTCGAACGCCCGATACGGAGCCATCGGTGTCCCCGACGGCCGCGGCGGCTTCGCCCGTTTTGTCACCTCGGGGATCAGCGAGCGGGTCGCCGCGACCATCGGCGAGCTGCCTCGAACGCACGGCGTGCTCGGCGCGCTACTCGAGGAGGGTCCGATCCTGCTGGATGACATCCGCAGCCATCCCCGCTTCTCGTACTACCCGGCGCATCACCCCACGCTCACCGATTTCCTCGGTGTGCCCATCAAGCACCGGGGGCGAGTGGTCGGCAACCTGTTCGTCAGCGGACACCGGGCGGGTCACTTCACCAAGGCCGACGCGCGCAAGCTCGAAACGCTTGCGGCATATGCGGGTGTTGCGATCGCCAACGCTGAGCTCTACGCGCGCTCGCAACGGCTCGCGGTCGTTGAGGAACGCAACCGGGTGGCGCGCGAGTTGCACGACGCCGCGACACAGACGCTGTTCAGTCTCGTGCTCGCCGCGAGGGCTGCGGCGCTTTCCACCCGCGACGACGAGGCTCGCGAAACCATCCGCGGTTTCGAACAGCGAACCACGTCCGCGCTCCAGGAGCTGCGCGGACTCGTCCACGCGCTCAGGCCCAAGAGCCTCGAGCGCGACGGACTCGCCGCGACGCTTGCTGACCACGCCGAAGCGTTGCGTACCAGTGGAGCGCGAGTCGTTGTCGACGCAGATGAAGGTGTGCGCCTTCCGCTGGAGACCGAGCACGCGCTGCTTCGCATCGCCCAGGAGGCGCTCAACAATGCATTGCGCCACGCACCCGGCGCATCGGTTCGAGTCACCCTGCGCCCCGGGACAAAGGCGGTGACGCTGCGCATCCATGACGACGGCCCCGGGTTCGATGAAGGTGCACTGCCGCACACGCGACGCGGCATGGGGCTCGCGACCATGCGCGAACGAGCTCACGAGATCGGTGCGCAGCTCGACATCCGGAGCCATGGACGCAACGGGACGTCCGTGACCGTCAAGGTCCCGACGGGATGAGCGCAAACGTCCGTCGAAGAGTCCGTCGATGAGTGCACCCATCCGGCTGGTGATCGTCGATGACCACTCGGTGGTTCGCGAGGGGCTCCGCGCGTTCCTGCGCCTCCAGGAGGGCATCGAGGTGGTCGGCGAGGCCGCGGGTCCGGACGAAGCGGTTCGAATCGCCGAGGAGTCGCTGCCCGACGTCGTCCTCCTCGACCTGGTCATGCCGGAGGGCGACGGCATCGGCGCAATCCGCCGCCTCCTCAAGGTCGCCCCCCGCACCCGCGTGCTCGTGCTCACAAGCTTCGCTGACGACGCGCAGATCTTCGCGGCCATCGCAGCCGGAGCTGCCGGCTACCTGCTCAAGGACGTTGATCCCGGAGCGCTCGCCGACGGTATCCGCGACGTCCACGCCGGGCGCCCGGCGCTGCATCCGTCAGTGGCGGCTCGGCTGATGCATCGCAGCAGGACGCCGGGCGCTGACCGCACGGATCTCACCGCCCGCGAACGTGACGTCCTTCGCCTGGTGGTGGAGGGGCTCGCGAACAAGCAGATCGCGCAACGGCTCGGGATCGGAGAGAAGACCATCAAGACGCACGTGAGCCGCGTGCTCGCCAAGCTGGGCGTGGCCGACAGAACGCAGGCGGCGGTCCTCGCCATCCGCGAAGGTCTCGTCGACTGACGGGTCCGCCGAATGGCGGATGCGAGGCTGCGGCATCGGGCGGACGCGCCGGGCCGCCGGCGCGCGCAGGATTTAGGCCATGGGAACCCTCTCCGGAACCACCATCATGATCACCGGCGCCTCCAGAGGCCTTGGGCGCGCCGTCGCCGTGGCGGCCGCTCGAGAAGGCGCCTCGCTCGCAATCTGCGCCCGGGGCGGCCAGGCACTCGAAACCGTCGCCGAGGAATGCCGCGGGCTCGGCGCGGAGGTGCTGGCCGTGCTCGCCGACATCTCCGACGCGACCGATGTCGAGCGTTTCGCCGCAACCGCGTTGGAGCGGTTCGGGGGCATCGACATCCTGGTCAATAACGCAGCCGAGCTTGGCCCGTTGCCCTTGCCGCAGCTCACCGATGCGCCGTCGAGCGCGCTCGAGCACGTGCTCCAAGCCAACGTTCTCGGGCCGCTCCGCCTCACCCAGGCCGTGATCGGCGGGATGCTGCTGCGCAACCGTGGGCTCGTGCTCAACATCAGCACGGACGCGGCCGTGATCGGCTTTGAGGGGCTCGGGCTGTACAGCGCATCCAAGGCTGCGCTCGACGCGCTGACGCGGAGCTGGTCGGCGGAGCTGCAACGTACCCAGGTGCGGGTGATCAGCGTCGATCCCGGCGACATGCACACGGCGATGCACATGGCCGCCGATCCCGAGGCGAACCCGGATGACCTCCTCCGCCCCGAGGATGTCGCCGAGCGGCTGCTCACCCTCCTGGTGGGGCGCCTTCCGGAGGCCGACCGCGTCGAAGCGGCGACGCTCGCATGATCTCGCCGCCACGCGAACTGCGCGCTTCACTGCCCGCCGAGCTGCGCGGCATGCGTCGCGACGGCGCCCGGCTGTGCGTCGTGGAACGGCAATCGGGCCGCATCAGCCATACGACCGTTGCACACCTCGGCGAATACCTCGCTTCCGGCGACCTGCTCGTCGTCAACTCCAGCCGGACGCTGCCCGCCGCGCTGCGCGTCGATCGCGACGGTGCCGAGCAGGTGCAGCTCCGACCGGGTGCGCTCCGCGACGGCGAATGGGACGCGCTGGCAGTGCAGGTCGCGCCCCCGCACCACAATGTCGCGCTGGTGCCCGGCGAGACGCTCCGTGCGCCGGGCGGTCTGCGGTTCCGCGTCGTCGCGCCGCGCAGTGACGCGCCGCTGCTGTGGCGGATGACCGTCGAGAGCGGCGATCCGGTGCGCACTCTGCTCACGTCCGGCGAGCCGATCCGCTACTCGTACGTGCCGAACCCGGTGCCGCTGGAGCACTACCAGACCGTCTACGCAGGTGCTCCCGGCTCGGTGGAGACCCCTTCAGCCGGCCGCCATCTGACATGGGAGCTGCTCAGCGAGCTGCGCCGTCAGGGGGTCGACGTGACCGACATCGTGCTGCACTGCGGGCTGAGCTCCTTCCAGGACGACGATGTCGACCTGCAGAAGCCGCTCATCGAGGAGCGCTTTGCCGTTCGGGGCGACGCTGCCGAGTGCATCAACCGAGCGTCACGGGTGATCGCGGTGGGCACGAGCGTCATCCGCACCCTGGAGACGGCGGTGGACGCCAACGGCCAGGTGCAGCCGGTGAGCGGCTGGACGCAGCTGGTCATCACGCCACGGACGAAGCTGCGCGTCGTCGACGCACTCCTCACCGGGCTGCATGAGCCACCCGCAACGCACCTCGACATGCTCGGCGCGCTGCTCGACACGAAGTTGCTGGAGCGCGCATATGCCGAGGTCCGCGAGCGCCGCTACCAGTGGCACGAGTTCGGCGACGCCATGCTGATCCTGTAGGCCGCCACCTGGTTCTGACATGATCCCGTCGGCCCCAAACCGGTGGCCGCCAGGTCAACCAGGGAGAGTGCGATGTCTGAGCTATTGATCCTCGAGTTCGAGGGATTCGGCGCCAAGGATTACGAGAAGGTCAACGAGATTCTCGGGATCAACGCGGAGACGGGCGAGGGTGATTGGCCCGCGGGGCTGCACACGCACCTGGCCGGCCCCACGGAGGGCGGCGGATGGATCGTCGTCGAGGTCTGGGAGTCCCAGGAGGACCAGGACGAGTTCATGAAGTCGCGCCTCGGTCCGGCGCTGGGGCAGGCCGGGGTCACCGGGCCACCCAAGCGCGCGGAGTGGAGCAAGACGCACGCGCACCGCACTCCCAAGAAGCCGTCCAAAAAGGCCTCGTAACCCTCTTCCGACCCGGCTCGCGCCGGGGTTCGTCGCTGCCGTTCGGCGCTGCGGCGGCCCGATGCTACGCTCACGCCCTGCGGGGCGCGTCCGCGCACGCACCAACCATCACGATGAGGTCTGGCCAATGGCGGTAGGCACCCGGGGCAAGAAGTCGTCCAAGAGTCCGGCGAAGAAAGCAGTGGCGCGCAAGAGTCCTCTGAAGACAGCCGCGCGCAGCGCCGGATCCCGGAACGGCGCCGTGGCGCGCGCCCACAAGTGGGTGTACAGCTTCACCGAAGGCAGCGCGTCGATGCGCGACCTGCTGGGTGGCAAGGGTGCGGGTGTTGCCGAGATGACCAGGGCGGGACTGCCCGTGCCCCCCGGTTTCACGATCACCACCGAGGCGTGCAACGCCTTTTACGCAAAGGGCGCGAAGTTCCCCGATGGTCTATGGGAACAGGTGGAGAAGTCGCTCAAGGTTGTCGAGAAGACCACCGGCAAGGGATTCGGCGATCCGCGCAATCCGCTGCTCGTCAGCGTGCGCAGCGGCGCCAAATTCTCGATGCCCGGGATGATGGACACGGTGCTCAACCTGGGCCTCAACTCGGAGACGCTCGAGGGACTCGCCAAGCTCACCAATGACCGTCGTTTCGCGCTCGACGCGCATCGCCGGTTCATCCAGCTCTTCAGCAAGATCGTCCTGGGAATCGACGGTCAGCTGTTCGAGGCGGCCCTCGACGCGATGAAGACGCGCAAGAAGGCGAAGACCGACGCCGACCTCAGCGCGTCCGCGCTCGAGGAGCTGATCGTCGAGTACCGGGCGATCGTCAAGCGCAACTCGCGGACGGAGTTCCCAGAGGACCCGATGGCGCAGCTGCGCGCCGCCATCGGCGCCGTGTTCGAGTCGTGGAACAACAAGCGGGCGACCGACTACCGCAACTACAACCGCATACCCCACGACCTTGGCACGGCGGTCAACGTCCAGTCGATGGTCTTCGGCAACATGGGTGACGACTCGGGTACTGGCGTCGCGTTCACCCGGGATCCGTCGACCGGCGAGCGCAAGCTGTACGGCGAGTACCTCACCAACGCGCAGGGTGAGGATGTCGTCGCAGGCATTCGCACGCCGAAGCCGATCGCCGCAATGGCGACGGACCTTCCCAAGGCGTACAGGCAGTTCGAGCAGATCGCACGCAAGCTTGAGAAGCACTACCGCGATGTGCAGGACATGGAGTTCACCATCGAGCGTGGCCAGCTCTTCATGCTCCAGACGCGCAGTGGCAAGCGCACCGCGGAAGCCGCGGTGAAGATCGCCGTCGAGATGGTCCGCGAACGCCTCATCACCAAGCGCGAGGCCGTGCTCCGCGTCGAGCCCGGACAGGTCGATCAGCTGCTCCATCGACGCATCGACCCGAAGGCGAAAGTTCAGGTGCTGGCCACCGGACTCGCCGCCTCACCAGGGGCCGCTTACGGCAAGGCGGTGTTCGACGCGGACCGAGCCGAGGCGATGGCCAAGAAGGGCGAGAAGGTGATCCTGGTCCGGATCGAAACCAACCCCGACGACGTGCACGGCATGATCGCCGCGGAGGGTGTGCTCACCTCGCGCGGTGGGCGCACGTCGCATGCGGCGGTGGTCGCGCGAGGCATGGGAAAGCCCTGCGTCGCGGGTGCCGAGTCAGTGAAGGTCGACCTGACCAAGCGTCAATTCACCGCCGGCGGGAAGACGATCAAGGAAGGCGAGGCGTTCACCATCGACGGCTCCACCGGGAATGTCATCGAGGGACGCGTCCCGATGCTCGACGCCGAGATCTCGGGCGAGCTCGAGGAGCTGTTGCGCTGGGCGGACTCCTTCCGACGCCTCCAGGTCTGGGCCAATGGCGACTACCCGCACGACGCAGTTCGCGCTCGCGAGTTCGGCGCGGAGGGCATCGGCCTCTGCCGCACCGAGCACATGTTCATGCAGCAGGAGCGCCTGCCGATCGTCCAGAAGATGATCCTCGCAGCGGATGAAGCAGAGCGCCGCAAGGAGCTGGCAAAGCTGCTCCCGATGCAGCGCGAGGACTTCCGCGGCATCCTCGAGGCGATGCACGGGTTGCCCGTCATCATCCGGCTCATCGACCCCCCGCTCCACGAATTCCTTCCGTCGCTCGAGGAGCTGCTCGTCGAGGTGACGCGCGCGCAGGCACTGGGAAAGCCCGAGAAGTCATACCGCAAGCAGCTGAACCTGCTCGCCGCCGTGCGCGACCTCCATGAGCAGAACCCGATGCTCGGACTCCGCGGTTGCCGCCTCGGTCTGCTGTTCCCCGAGATCATCGAGATGCAGGCGCGCGCCATCATCGAAGCGTCGGTGACCCTGAAGAAGGAACGCGTCGACGTGCGCCCGGAAATCATGGTGCCGCTGGTGGGGACACTCGAAGAACTGCGCAGGACGCGTGAGGTGATCGACCGCGTCGCCCAGGAGGTGTTCAAGGAGACCAAGACCAAGGTCAACTATCTGGTCGGCACGATGATCGAGGTGCCGCGGGCGGCATTGACCGCCGGACAGATCGCGCAGTCCGCGGACTTCTTCTCCTTCGGCACCAACGACCTGACCCAGATGACCTTCGGCGTGTCGCGCGACGACGCCGAGGGCAAGTTCCTGCTGCGCTACGTCGAGGAGAAGATCCTGCCGCGCAACCCCTTCGAGACGCTCGATCGGGACGGCGTCGGCCGGATCATGCGCTTCGCAGTGGAGGAGGGCCGCGAGGTCCGACCATCGTTGAGCGTCGGCATCTGCGGGGAGCACGGCGGTGACCCGGAATCCATCGCGCTCTGCGAGGAGCTCGGACTCGACTACGTCTCGTGCTCTCCGTTCCGAGTTCCCGCTGCACGGCTGGCGGCCGCCCATGCCCGGCTGGCGCGAGTGGAGCGCGACCGCTGAAGCCACCCGGCTCGGGGTAGCCTCAGATCGAGGTGGGCAGGGTCGTACACCTCGACACCGGAATGACCTGCGCCCGAGCAGTCTCGCTACTCTCCACTGACATGGAAGCGATGGGCCAATGACCGAGCATGTGCGGATCCGCAAGGTCGCAACGCGGAGCGGACGCCCGGAAATGCTTGACGATGGTCACGTGGTCGAAGGCGATGAGTTGACGCCGCCGACACCGGGGATGCCATATGCCGTGCGCCGAACAGTCACCGAGCACACGGACGCGCCCGATGTGTTCGCGACCTCGCCGGTTCGTGCCGTGATCACCGATCAACACGGTGGGATTCTGTTGCTCACCGACAACTCGAAGTACGCGATCGAGGTCGTCGGACGCTAGGTCGCCCGTAACGGTTCACCGGTGATTCCCACGCGGTATCGCGTTTGGCCTACTCTTCATATTGATGTCCTGGCCGCAGACAGCCATGCCCACAGCCACCACTACCGCTCAGGGTGCCGAGCCATACCTTCCTGTCGAGGAAGTCGCACAGAGACTCGATCTCCCCCTCGGTATTCTGCTTCGTCGCGTGGAAGCAGGCGATGTCCCGTCGCGTCGCGAGGAAGGCCCCGATGGCGTCCGCTATCTCGTCCGCCTTGGCGACCTGGGCATCGAGAGTCCGGCGACCCACACGATCACCCCCGAAGTGCAACCTCCGCCAACGCCGCCGAACGGCGACAACCCTGCGATGGCGGATGACCAGCCTGCGAGTGTCGACGTGGTCGGCACCGCGCAACCTTCGTCGTGGCCCGACAAGGTGGTCCCGTCTCCCGCCGAAGAGCTCGCCACCGAAGGACAGACGTCACACGCCCGCGCTGGGTCCATGATCGAGGTCACCCCTGCGGACGAGCCCCGCCGGGACGTGGCGTCGATGACGTCGCTCGATCCCCGCGAGCTCGTGGCCGGGCTGCTGGACCGCTGGGAGCGGACCCTCGAGCAGCGGATCTACTCCGAGCAGCGGCAGCGCTTCGAAGCAGAGCTGAACTCGCGCCAGAACCTGGTCAAGCAGCTCCAGCTGGAGCTGCAGACCGCGCGGGCCGAGCACGCGGCCGCTCAGGCGGAGAAGGATCGTCGCATCGCCGACCGCGACCGGCGGATCAGCGAACTCCAGGCCGGCGCGCCCGATCTACAGGATGTCGCGGGCAGGCGCCGCCGCTGGTTCTTCACCCGCTAGCGCGGTTAGGGCTGGCGGGCCATGGCTGGGGACGCTGTCGCTGAGGTCAAGTCGCGACTTGATCTCGTCGAGGTCATTGGCGGGTACGTCACCCTCCATCGCGCCGGGCGCGAGCTGACCGGGCTCTGCCCGTTCCATGCCGAGAAAACCCCGTCGTTCACTGTGAGTCCGGAACGTCAGGTCTGGTACTGCCACGGCTGTCACGAGGGCGGTGACCTCTTCAAGTTCATCGAACAGATCGAGCGCATCGATTTCCGCCAAGCCCTCGAGATGCTTGCCGACCGCGCTGGCGTGGAGCTCGAGAGCGGGCCGAGGTCAGACCGTGGCGCGGGACGGCGGCGGCGGCGGTCCATCGAGCTCAACGCCAAGGCCCAGGCGTACTACCAGCACGTGCTCTGGGCGACTCCGGCTGGCGAGCCCGGCCGGAACCTGCTTCGCGACCGCGGGGTCGAGGAGGCGCCTGCGCGGCGGTTCGGGGTCGGCTTCGCACCCGCTGGAGGCGCCGGTGAGGACGCCCTGGCCCGGTATCTCACCGGCAAGGGCGGCGCCACCGTCGAGGAACTGGTCGAGGCCGGGCTCGTCCATCCGCCGCGAGGCGGCAGGATGCGTGACCGCTTCCGGGACAGGCTCGTCTTCCCCATCCGCGATGAGCGGGGTGACGTGCTCGGGTTCGGTGCTCGCGCCCTCGGTGATGCCAAGCCGAAGTACCTGAACAGCCCGGACTCCGCCGCGTATCACAAGTCCGCCGCCATCTTCGGCCTCGATCTCGCCCGCACCGCGATCGTGCGCGAGCACGCCGCCGTGATCGTCGAGGGGTATTTCGATGTCCTCGCGGCCCACGCCGCCGGCGTCGAGCACACGGTGGCGAGCAGCGGCACGGCGCTCACCCGGGAGCAGGTGCACAGCCTCGGCCGCATCGCCGAGACCCTTGTGCTCTGCTTCGACGGCGACGACGCCGGCAGGGTCGCAGCGACCCGGGCTGTGGACGTCATCGCCGTGGAGGGGATCCAGGCTCGGATCTGCCGCCTTCCGGCCGGCGTAAAAGACCCCGACGAGCTCGTCCACACGGACCCGGCCGCATTCGCTCGGGCAATCGCCGACGCCCCGCCGGCCTGGCAGGTGCTCCTCGACGCCGCCCTCGGCACGGGCGAGGGTGGCAGTGTCGATGCGCGCCGCGCTGCAGCGGAACGGGCGGTTTCCGTGCTGGCCAGGATCCCCGAGGCGACCACCCGGGAGCTCTACCTCCAGCAGGCGGCCCGCCGGCTCGATCTCGGCGCCCGATCGCTGAGCACCGACCTGGCCCACTCCACGCGTGACGGGATCCGCAAGCCCGCGAGGATCGTGGTCGCCGCACCCGCCGACCCGGCGCCTGGCGCAGAGGAGCCCGAACCCATCGAGGCGGACGAGCCGATGCCGCCTTGGGAGGCGCAGCTGGCGCGGGTGGTGCTGATCAGACCGGAGCTCGCCGCCGCGCTCAGAACGGAAACCGGCCTGGGCCCCGACGAATTCACCAACCCGACAGCTCGGCGGATCTACGACGCCGCGTCGAGCGAGCCGTCCGAATTCACCCTGCGGCGTCTCACCGGCGGAGATCAGCGTCGGGCCGCCGGCCTCCTGGTCCGGGAGGTGCCGGAATTCGCGGATGCGGCTGAGCCCCAGGCGATCAAGCAGCTCATGGCCGACTGCGTGCGCCTCATCCACGAGGAGAGCGTGCGTCGCGCGCTGGTCAGCATCTCGGCCGAGATGCATCGCGCCCGAGATGAGGGGCGCACCGAGGACGCGGACGCGCTCGCAGCCAAGCTGAGCCGGCTTGCGGCGGACGCCCCCCACCTGCGCCGTACTGTGGCGGTTCGCTGATCGGGGTACGCTCCGGCACGCGCGAGCCCGCGCATGTTTGATCTGCGGGCTCCCGAGCCACCATCTCTCTCGTGCCCTGTGTGGAATTCCCTATCCGATATCGCGAATCGGCACACTCAGACGGCTTCGACAATTATTGTGAATACTGTCGTTGCCCGATCGTCCGGCGGACCTCGCAGAGCGTGCGTCAGCCTGCACCGCCTGAGACAGAGTTGAAATGAGCACAGCCACCACCACAACCCGATCCAGAGCAGCCACCCTGCCGCCGCCAACCGGCGCTGATCTTCTCGTCTCGGCCGCCGAGGCGCTGATCATCAAGGGCAAGGACCATGGATATCTCACGCCCGACGACATCCTCGCCGCTTTTCCGGAGATCGATGTCGAACCCGACCATCTGGAGCGGATCTTCCATGTCTTTCGTGAGATGGGGATCGAGGTCAGCGATGGTGACAAGGACTTCGAGACCGTCGACGAGATCGACGAGGAGCTCATCGCCAAAGCCGAGGCCATCGATTCCGTCTCGCTCGACGACCCGGTACGCATGTATCTCAAGGAGATCGGCAGGGTCGCGCTCCTCAAGGCCGAGCAGGAAGTCCATTACGCAAAGCTGATCGAGCAGGGCGACGAAGAGGCGAAGAACCAGCTCACTGAAGCCAACCTGCGCCTTGTGGTCAGCATTGCCAAGAAGTACATCGGCCGCGGCATGTCCTTCCTCGACCTGATCCAGGAAGGCAACATGGGGCTGATTCGTGCCGTCGAGAAGTTCGACTACCACAAGGGTTACAAGTTCTCGACGTACGCGACGTGGTGGATCCGCCAGGCGATCACGCGTGCCATCGCCGACCAGGCGCGAACCATCCGCATCCCCGTGCACATGGTCGAGACCATCAACAAGCTCGTCCGTGTGTCGCGCCGGCTGCTCCAGGAGTTGGGCCGCGAGCCCAACGACGAGGAGATCGCCGAGGAGATGGGGATCACGCCGGAGAAGGTGCGCGAGATCACCAAGGTTTCGCAGGATCCCGTCTCGCTGGAGACCCCGATCGGTGAGGAAGAGGACTCGCACCTGGGCGACTTTGTCGAGGACAAAGAGGCCACGGCGCCGTCCGACGCGGCGTCACTCACCATGCTGCGCACCGAGGTCGAGGACATCCTCGACACGCTGACGCCGCGTGAACGGCGCGTGCTCCAACTGCGATTCGGGCTCATAGACGGACATCAGCGGACGCTCGAAGAGGTGGGCAAGCGGTTCGGCGTCACCCGCGAACGCATCCGTCAGATCGAGGCGAAAGCCCTGCGCAAGCTCCGCCATCCGTCGCGTTCCAAGAAGCTCAAGGACTACCTCGAGTAGCCGGAACGGCGCTGTCGCCGCCGGTGACGAATCGTGTCGTCGAGGGCACGGTGCGTCACGGCAGGTAGACTTGAGTCATGATCCGGGTTAGCTCAGCGGTAGAGCAGGCGGCTGTTAACCGCAAGGCCACTGGTTCGAATCCAGTACCCGGAGCGTCGACGTCCCACTAGCAGCACGCGGCATCGCCCGAGGCGGCGCCGTACACGAGGAACACGGGATGACCGAGACCGCATCGCGGCCGGGCACCACGCCCGCTGTCGCGACACTGACCGCGTCCGACCCCGACGGCGCAGCCCCAGTCGCTTCGACACCGCCACCACCCGCGTGGTCGTGGCCCGCGTCGGCCCCGACGGCGAACCCGCAGGAGGGGGATGTCATGCGCGACGACGACGCTGATGAGCACATGATCGACGGATCGGCGAGCCCGCCACCGCCGGGGGCCACGCTCGACACCGATCCCACCGAGGTCACGATCGTCGCGGCGATCACCACGCCGGAGAAGGCGCTCCCCAGAGTGACGTCGTTCGGTCCTCCTGGGAAACGGCGTTCGACGTTCGCGGTCGTAGCGCTTTCGGTGGTCACGCTCGGCATCTACAGCCTCGTCTGGCATCACCGGATCAATCGCGAGATCGGCAATTTTGACACGCGCATGCACGTCATCCCCGGGCGTTCCACCATCGCGGTGGCGATCCCCTGGGCGATCGGATGGCTGGTGAGCATCGCCGGGGCGGCGAGAATCGTGCTTGCGGTTGCCAACGTCGCGCTGCCGTTCGACCCGCATTTCACCGTGCTGCAGGCGTATGGATTGCTCGGCGGCGTCCTGGTGATTCCATATCTCGAGCTGTTGCTGCCATTCAGCGCCATCGCCATCGCGATGAGCCTGGAGCGCGTGCGCATCCTCGAGGACCGCATGGGTCGCACGACCGATGTGCAGTTGCGGCCGGCGCGCGTCATCTGCTGGATGCTGCTCCCGATTGCTGGTGGCCTCATCCTCATGGCAATCATGCAGCGCCGTCTCAACCGCGCCTGGGAGGACGACATGGCGGCGGCACCTGCGGTGCGCCCGACAGTACGGGTGGCTCCAAGCTGACCCTTTCTGTCGTCGCCATGCCCACTCTTGTGTCGCGGCTGCGGCGGCCTGGATTAGACTAACCGGTCGCGGTGGCTGTTTCGATCGCCTGTATCTCCGGAAAAGGCGGGGTGGGAAAGACAACCACCTGCGCCTCCTTGGCGGCTGTGTTCGCAGAGCGCGGACGCCGTGTGCTCGCGGTCGACATGGATCCGCAGTCCAACCTCACATCGGGGCTGGGCTTCAATCCGTACTCGCTCACGCACACGGTTGCCGATGCGATTCTCGAGCCGGACCAGTCGGTCGACGAGCTGATCGTCCGTACCAAGTGGCCGGGCCTGCACCTGCTCCCTGCGAGTCCCGACCTTGCGGCGGTCGAGGCCGGATTGCCGACGACACTCAACTCCGAAACGCGATTGCGCCGAGCGCTCGATCGCGATTGTCGCGACTACGACTTCATCCTGTTCGACACGCCGCCGAACTTTGCGTTTCACACCATCAGCGTCCTGGCGGCCACCGACTTCATCGTCATTCCCATGCAGATGTCGGGATATGCGGTGAAAGGCCTCAAGGAAACGCTCCGGTCCGTACACCACGTTCGCCAGGGGCTGAACCCGGACCTGCGCGTGCTTGGTCTGCTGCCGACGTTCGTCGTGATGCGGACACGCTTTTCGCGCGACCTACTGGAGGGATTGCGCGCGATCCCGAACCTGCGCGTCTTCAATACCGTCATCAAGGTCACCGTTCGCCTGCAGGAGTCGGCGCTGGCCGGTGAACCGGTCACCGCGATGGCCTCGTCCTCCGAAGCCGCGGCGGCCTATCGATCGTTCGCTGACGAGGTGCTTGCCGCACTGATCGCCGAGGGCGAACGCGGTGTCTGAGCTGCGCTCGCCGCGGCGCCGTCGCAGCGTCGCCGTGGCGCCCGCGCTGCTCGACCCGGCCGAGTTGCCTGAGGATGCACCGGGGCGGGTCAAGTTGATCGCGGTGGAAGCGCCTGCGGACATCGTCGATGCTCCAGCACCGGCCGCTCCGCCACGCGCTTCGCCAGGCCCTTCGCTGCTGGCCGCCGGCGCGGGGTGGATTCCCGTGGCGGTTGCCGCCGCCCTGATCGTGGCCATCTTCGTGATCGGGATGCTGGTGACCCGGCACGCCTAGCTGGCATAGACAACTACACTGATTTGTGATACTCTCGGGCGGTGGATACCGATCCGGGACGCGGCGCTGGTGAGGCGGAACTCCTCGCCCGGGCCCTCGGCGGTTCGTCACCCGCAGCTGAACTGAGCGCCGTCGCGAATCGGGTGGCGCGCATCCCGTGGTGGGAGCGCCGGGCGCTCGATGCGGCGGGGCTCACCCGCGAGCACGGTGTTCCTCGGGAACGGGCCGAGCGGCTCGCAGCCATGTGGGAGCTCGCCGAGCGCTGGACCGACGACGACCGCCCGGCGATCGGTTCGCCGCGCGATGCGCTGCTCATGCTCGACGGGCTCCGGCGCGCGCGTCGCGAGCAGGTCGTGGTCCTGCTCCTCGACGCCCGCCACCGGCCGATCAAGCTCGAGACAGTCGCGGTCGGCACCATCAATGCGTCGCGGCTCCAGCCTCGCGATGTCTTCGGTCCTGCACTCCGCAGCGATGCAGTTGCAGTCATCATCGGCCACAACCATCCGAGTGGCGACCCCGCGCCGAGCCGCGCCGATCGCGTGGTCACCGCAGCGCTCCGCAGCGCGGGCGCGCTGCTTGGCGTCCCCGTGCTCGACCACCTGATCATCGCGAGGCGCGGACACCATTCCTTCCGCGAGACCGAGAGCTGGGACGAGGCCGCCTAACCGTCAGCTGAAGGCGTTCTCGCCGGTGAGCTCCTTGCCGATGATCAGTGTGTGCACCTCCTCGGTGCCCTCGTAGGTGAGCACCGATTCGAGGTTGGCCATGTGCCGCGAGACGGGATATTCAAGTGTGATCCCGTTGGCGCCGAGGATCGTGCGAGCGCTACGGGCAATGTCGAGGGCGGCGCGGACGTTGGCCCGCTTGGTGATCGACACCTGGACGGGATGGAGACGACCCTGATCCTTCAGGCTGCCGAGCCGGTGTGCGAGCAGGCGACCCTGCACGATCGCGGTGGCCATGTTCGCGAGTTTCTGCTGGGTGAGCTGCATCGCGCCGATGGGCTTGCCGAAGGCGTGGCGCGTCTTGCTGTACTCGAGTGCCGACTCGAAGCAGGCGCGCGCCGCACCCATGGCGCCCCAGCCGATGCCGAACCGGGCCTCGTTGAGGCACGAGAGGGGTCCGCGCATCCCGGTCACGCCGGGAAGCACGGCGCTGTCGGGCACGCGCACCGAGTCGAACGACAGCTCGGACGTCACCGACGCACGCAGCGACAGCTTGTTGTGCACATCGGACGACGTGAAGCCGCGCGTTCCGCGCTCGACGAGGAAGCCTCGCACCCCCGAATCGGTCATCGCCCAGACAACGGCGATATCCGCCATCGAGCCGTTGGTGATCCACATCTTGGTGCCGTCGATGACCCAGTCACCGCCGTCGCGACGAGCCGACGTGCGCATCGACGATGGATCGGATCCAGCGTCGGGCTCGGTGAGACCGAAGCATCCGATCGCCCGTCCCGCCGCCATCTCCGGGAGCCAGCGAGCCTTCTGCTCGTCACTGCCGTAAGCGGAGATGGGGAACATCGCCAGCGAGCCCTGCACCGACACGAACGAGCGCAACCCGCTGTCACCCGCCTCGAGCTCCTCAGAGGCGACCCCATAGGCGGTCGCCGAGGTCCCGGCGCATCCATGGCCGTGCAGATGCATCCCGAGAAGTCCCAGCTCCGCCATCTCGGGGATGAGCTCATGCGGGAAGGTGCCCGCCTCGAAATGCTCGGGGATCAGCAGCAGCGCGCGGTCGCGGACGAACGCCCGCACGGTGTCGCGGATCAGACGCTCGTCATCGCCGAGCAGGTCGTCGACGGCGAACAGATCCGAAGGGCTCAGCGCACGCGTGCGTGGAGCGCGCTCGGTGACGGCCATGCGCTCAGAGTACCCGGTCGGCTACGCGGCGACAGGCATGCCGGCTTCGACGAGCTGGCGCCGAAGCACCTCGCCGCTGGCGAAGCCGACGTTGATCTCGGTCACCAGGCCCGCCGCGTCGAGCACGATCGTGGTCGGAAGCGACATGACGCGATAGCGACGGGCCAGGTCAGGTTCGACAGCGATATCGATCTCGCGGATCTCGATATCCGGGTCTATACCGGCGGCAAGCGCACGCAACGCCGGTCTCTGGGCGGTGTGGCAGATCGTGCAGGCCTCGCCGGTGAAATATAGGATGGAGGGCCGGCCGCGGCTTGCCGAGGGCTCGACCGCCTTCCCGACCAGCTCGCGCTGCCCACCCTGCTGGAGCCGAAGCACGAGAGCGACGCCGCCGACGAGCGCGATCGCGATGAGCGGCGCCAGGAGGAGGATCATCTCGCCGGTTCGCGCGAAAGCGGCAGCAGCCCGACCCGCACGAGCTGGGCGTACATGATGCAGCCGACGCAGATGTTGAAGGCGAAGTTCAGAAAGGCGAGCGCGGCAACGATCCACGCCAGCACCCATGCCACCAGCAGGAGGCCGGTGATGACGAAGATGCTTGCCGCCGCGAGGAACACGCCACCGACGAGCTGCGCGAACCGGTGCGGCGCCGGGTCCTCCTGCACAACCCGCGGCGTGACGATGCCCGCCGGCTTGAGCCAGCGGAGATAGAGGATGCGAGGGACGTTGAACGCAGGGGACGCCACTCCGGCGAGCATCATCACCGCGAGGACGGGAAGCGCCCAGGCGGCGGGGTGATACGCGAGCCCGACGGCGTAGCCGGCGACGATGACGGTCATCAGGATCGCCTGATTCACCTTGAGAACGCTGCGATCGAACGGAACGACTGCCATGACCTCGAAATCATACCGCGCAGGTCAGGTATTGCAGAGGCGCCGACCCGAACACCGACGTGCGAGAGTCGGCGTCGTTCAGCCGCAGCCTCATGGAGGTGTCCGTGACGTCCGAGGGAACGGCCCGACTCGGCCTCGACGAGGTTCGCGCCGGCAGCGTCTATGAGGCGGCGCGCGCAGACGCGCGCCGCGGTCTCGCCGAGTCGAAGGGCGTGCGGAGAGTTCGGCTCAGCGACACCCTCGCCCTGGTCTTCGAGAACCGCGCCACCATCCGTTCCATCCTCGAGGAGACGCTGCGCACCGAACGGGTTGACGATCCGGATCGGATCGCCGGCGAGATCGCGGCGTTCAATGCGGTCGTGCCCGAGCCCGGTCAGCTCGGAGCGCTGCTCTTCCTCGAGGTGGCCGACCCCGCCGACCTCGCGGCGGCCGCGTCAGATCTGGAGCGCGTCGAGCACTGCATCTTCGTCGAGGTCGCCGGAAGCAGGACTCGGGGGATCCCCGAGGCGGTGGCACCTCCCGGGGAGAGCGCGCCCGCCCACTTCATGCGCTTCAGCCTCGACCCCGAGCAGCGGGCGGCCATCCTGAGCGGGTCGCCCATCATCGTGGGCGCCGAGCATCCCAGCCTGAGCGTGAGCGTCGCCCTCGACAACGCCCAGCGCCACGCGATCGCGGCGGACCTGTAACCCTAAGCTCGCCGCCTCACCCGCGAACGCTGCTGCTGACCGCAACCTCCCGGTACACGGCTGCGGTCATCGCCGCAGTGTGCTCCCACGTGTAGCCGGACGCCCGGTCGGCTCCCGCGTGACGCATGCGCGCCGCTCGGACCGGTTCCGTGAGCACCGATTCGATGCCCTGGGCCAGCGCATCGGGATCGCCGGCCGGGACGAGAACGGCGACGTCAAGCGTCAGCTGGGGGAGATTGCCGACCGCGGTGGCCACCAGCGGCGCCGCGCACGCCATCGCCTCGAGCGCGGTCAGTCCGAAGCCTTCGTGCATCGAGGGCAGCACGACGGCCGCGGCCTGCCGGTACAGCGACGCCAGGTCGGTGTCCTCGACCGCTCCGCAGAGGACCAGGCGCACGTGCCGCCGCCAGGCTTCGGCGGCGATGCGGTCGGCCTCCGGGCCCAGCGCGCCGGCGAGGGCAAGCACGGGCCCGCCGCCGGGATGCCGCTCCATCGCCTCGAGGAGGGTGTCGAGCCCCTTGCGTGGGTCGCGTGAACGCAGGCTGCCCACCCAGAGCACGAACGGCTCGTCGAGACCCAGTGCCTCGGCCGTTCGCGCATCGCGTAGCTTCGGCCGCGATGAGAACACCGGACCGACCCCGAGCGGGGTCACGTGGATCCGGCCGGGGTCGAGGCCGAGGGCTGCGATCGCCTCGCGACGCGTGCTCTCACTCACCGCGATGATCGCGGCGCACGACCGGAGTGCCGCGGCGAGCACCGCCGCATAGACGCGGCGGCCCACTCCAGAGGCGCCCGGAGAGACCGCGCTTCGCCACATCTCGACGTCGTGCAGCGTGACGACCTGGCGAGACATCGGGAAGCCGATGACCGGTTCCCCGCCGAGGCCGTGCACAAGGTGCGGGTGCCGGGCGATCGCGTCCGAGAGCACGTGCGGCTGGGCGCGCAAAAACCGTGCGGGGCGTGCCTCACTCCATGGTGGCGACGCCGGGACCGAGGGGGTCACCTCAAGGTCCCGGACGGATCGCAGCGCGTCGATCAGCTGGCTCGCGTACCGGCCGATACCGGCGTCCCGGCGGCCGTCTCCGAGGCAGCTCGCCTCGAGCATGACGCGAAGAGGTCTCGGCATCGAGGCTTTGTAGCAGGCTCGGCGCTCGGCACCGCTGGCACAATGGATTTGATGCCGAACTCCCGTTCCGTCATGCCGTTCACCGCCCTGGTCGGTCAGGATGCGATGAAGACCGCGCTGGTCCTCAACGCCATCAACCCGGGGATCGGTGGCGTGCTCATCCGGGGTCAGCGGGGCACCGCCAAGTCCACTGCCGTGCGGGCGCTCGCGCGCCTGCTCCCGGAGATCGACGTGATCGCCGGGTGTCGCTATCGGTGCGATCCGGAGGCACCGGCCACCTGGTGCGACGACTGTCGCGCCCGTGCCGACGCCGGAATCGCCCCGGTGGTGGAGCGCCGTCGGATGCGCGTCGTGGAACTGCCCGTCAATGCGTCCGAGGATCGCGTCGTCGGCACCATCGATACCGAGGCCGCGATCAAGCTCGGCGAACGCCGCTTTGAGCCGGGGCTGCTGGCGGACGCCAACCGCGGGATCCTCTACGTCGACGAGGTCAATCTTCTCGACGATCACATCGTCGACGTCCTCCTCGACGCCGCCGCGATGGGGTGGAACGTCGTGGAACGCGAGGGCATCTCCTTCTCGCACCCATCGCGCTTCATCCTCGTCGGAACGATGAATCCGGAGGAGGGGGATCTTCGCCCCCAGCTCCTGGATCGCTTCGGTCTCTGCGTCGACATCACCGGGCTCCGGGACGTCGACGAGCGCGTGCGCATCATGGAGCGCGATTCGCGCCGCAACCAGGACGGAGTCGCGCTCGAGAGCGAGTTCCTCACCAGTGAGGATCACCTCAAGGCGGTCATCCAGGAGGCGAAACGCCTGCTCCCGCGCGTGGAGATCCCCCCGACCATCGGCTGGTTCATCGCCCTGGTCTGCATCGACGCCGGTGCGCTAGGGCACCGCGCCGACATCGTCGTGAGCAGCGCCGCGCGGACCGCGAGGGCGTGGGAGGAAGCCGAGAAGCTGGTCCGGGCACGCACCGCCGGACTGCCGGCCCAAGCTGCCGACCGCCTGGTGGTTACCACCGCGGACGCCACCACCGCGGCCGAGCTGGCCCTCGCGCACCGGAGGCGCAGCCGCCAGGACGGCGTGTCGCAGCCCGGGGGAGCTTCGGCCGAACGGGCCAGGGAGCGGTTCGAGGAGATCGCCAAGGAGGCCGAGGCTGCGGTCGTGTCCGAGCAGACCGCGGAGTTGGGCGACCAGCCTCCGGATGACTCCGGCAGTGGCGAGGAGGGGGAGAGCCCGGGGCAGGTGCAGGGGAGCGACCAGGCCACCCAGGCGGTGACCCGCCGAAGCGCGGAGCAGCTCTTCGAGGGCGAGATCTTCCCGGTCCGCAAGATCGCCCTGCCCCGTGATCGCCGCAGCCGGGCGACCACGGGCAAGCGGAGCTCATCGCAGAGCAGCGACAAGCGTGGTCGCTACGTTCGGGCGACCCAGACCGAGAAGACCACCGACATCGCGTTCGACGCCACCATGCGCGCGGCAGCTCCGCACCAGATCCGTCGCCGGGCTGAGGAGCCCGCCGGCCGGGTTGGGCCGGCGCTCCACCTCGAGCGCCAGGATCTCCGCCAGAAGGTCCGTCGCCGCCGCACCGGGACGCTCATCGTGTTCGTCGTCGATGCGAGCGCGTCGATGGATGCCGAGCAGCGCATGCAGGCCACCAAGGGTGCCGTGCTCTCGTTGCTGCGCGATGCGTATCTGCGCCGCGACAAGGTGTCGCTCGTGGTCTTTTCCGGGCGGGCTGCGCGTGTCGTGCTCCAGCCGACCGCGTCGGTGGACCTGGCCGAGCAGCGGTTGCAGCGTCTCACCGTCGGCGGCACGACACCGCTGACCCATGGGCTGGTCGCGGGGCTGCGGATCGTGCGCACCGAGCGGTTGCGCGACCCCACCGTCTATCCCCTGGTCGTGCTGATCAGCGACGGCCGCGGCAACATCTCGCTCTTCGGTGAGGAACCGCTCGTCGAGGCGCAGCGTGTCGCAGAACAGCTCGGTGCCGACGGCGTGCACATGCTGGTCATCAACTCGGCGCGCGATCACACCACGCGGCCGATGCCGCGCGTCGGAGGCCACAGCCGGCCGCCCCTCTTCGGAGGTTATGGATTCAACGCCTGCCGTGACCTCGCAGACCGCGCCGGCGGCGAATATCTCGGGCTCTACGACCTCTCCCAGGGCGCCATCGTCGAGGGCGTCGAGAAGTCGCTTCGAGGTCGCATGACACAATGAATGCGATGCAGACAGGCAGAAGCGTGTTCCCCTTCACCGCGATCGTCGGGCAGGACCTGATGAAACAGGCTCTGATTCTCAACGCGATCAACCCCGCGATCGGCGGCGTGCTGATTCGCGGTGAGAAGGGCACCGCGAAGTCGACCGCGGTCCGCTCGCTGACGAAACTGCTGCCGGGGCTTGACGTCGTGGCCGACTGCCGCTACGGATGCCCGCCGGATGATGCCGATCTGCAATGCATGGAATGCACCGAGCGCGTGGTGGGTGGCGAGACGCTGCCGCGCGGGCGCCGCCGCATGCGCGTCGTGGAACTGCCGATCAATGCGTCCGAGGATCGCGTCGTTGGCGCGATCGACATCGAGGCTGCCATCAAGCGCGGTGAGAAGGAATTCGAGCCCGGCGTGCTCGCCGAGGCGAACCGCAACATCCTCTACGTCGACGAGGTGAACCTGCTCGACGACCACATCGTCGACGTGCTCCTTGACGCAGCCGCGATGGGTCAGAACACCGTCGAGCGCGAGGGAGTGTCGGTGTCGCACCCGTCGCGGTTCATCCTCGTGGGCACCATGAACCCCGAGGAGGGCGAGCTTCGTCCCCAGCTGCTCGACCGTTTTGGCCTGTGCGTCGATGTCGAGGGCATTCGCGATGTGCGCCAGCGCGTCGAGATCGTCGAGCGGCGCGAGGCGTTTGAGGAGGATCCCGCCGCGTTCGCGGCGCGATTCGAGCCCGCCGAACACGCGGAAGCCGAGCGCATCGCCCGGGCAATGTCGATGCTCTCCGACGTTGTGGTGGATCGCAACATTCTCGTGGCCATCGCCGCGCTCAGCATCGAGCTCGAGGTTGACGGCCACCGCGCCGACATCGTCATGCGCAAGGCGGCGCAAGCTCTCGCCGCGCACGAGGATCGTTCGGCGGTCGCCATCGACGACGTGGAGCATGTTGCACCGATGGTGCTGGCGCATCGCGTCAAGCCCGGCCTCTCGGGAAGCCGCCGCGGATTGACGGATCTCGCGGAGATCCTGCGCACCGCGCACGACGGCGACGGCGCGCTGCAAAACTAGTACTCCCCTCCGTGATGCATGCGTCTTGACCGGATCCGCAACTTCAGCATCATCGCGCACATCGATCACGGCAAGTCAACTCTTGCGGATCGGCTGCTCGAGGCGACCGGGACCGTTGCCCTGCGCGATATGCAGGATCAGGTGCTCGACCAGCTCGACCTCGAACGCGAGCGCGGCATCACCATCAAGGCACAGGCGGTGCGACTCGCATACACGGCGTCGGACGGGATCACATACGAGCTGAATCTCATCGACACGCCCGGGCACGTCGATTTTGCGTACGAGGTGTCGCGGTCACTCGCCGCCTGCGAAGGTGCGTTGCTGGTGGTCGACGCGACCCAGGGTGTCGAGGCCCAGACGCTCGCCAACGTGTACCAGGCGCTCGAGAATCACCTGGAGATCATCCCCGTCATCAACAAGATCGACCTCGCCAACGCGGACCCGGAGCTGGTCCGTCGCGAGATCGAGGAGGTCATCGGCATCCCCGCCGACGGCGCCATCCTCACCAGCGCACGCCAGGGGATCGGCATCGACCTGGTGCTCGAGGCGATCGTCAAGCAGGTGCCACCGCCCACAGGCGATCCCGACGGACCATTGCGTGCACTCATCTTCGACGCCAAATACGATGCGTACCGCGGCGTCGTCGTCTACGTTCGCATCGTCGACGGTCACATCGCCGGGGGCATGCGCATCCGGATGATGAACAACCGGAGCGAGTTCGTCGTCGACGAAGTTGGAGTCTTCGCACCGGCGATGTCGCCGGTCGGTGAGCTTGCGTGCGGTGAGGTCGGCTATTTCATCGCGTCCATCAAGAACGTTCGCGACAGCAAGGTGGGCGACACCGTGACCGACGCCGCCCATCCGACCACCCATCCGCTGCCGGGATACCGGGCGGTCACTCCGATGGTCTATGCGGGCATCTTCCCGGTCGATTCCGACGACGTCACCGACCTCAAGGAGGCGCTGCAGCGGCTCAACCTCAACGACGCCTCATTGATCTTCGAGCCTGAGTCGTCAGCGGCGCTCGGATTCGGGTTTCGCTGCGGCTTCCTGGGCCTGCTGCACATGGAGATCGTGCAGGAGCGCCTGGAGCGGGAGTTCAACCTTTCGCTGATCACCACCGCGCCGACTGTCGAGTACCGAGTCCGACTTCGATCCGGCGAGGTGATCGCGATCGACAACCCGGAGATGCTGCCCGACGCGTCGAACATCGAGGCGATCGAGGAACCACGGACGAAGGCGACGATCATCGTGCCGAGCACGTACGTGGGCGCGATCATGGAGCTGTGCCAGGAGCGCCGCGGGGAGTTCCAGCACATGGACTACCAGCCGGGTGATCGAGTCGCGCTCACCTACGATCTACCGCTCGGCGAGATCATCCACGACTTCTACGACCAGCTCAAGTCGCGCAGCCGCGGGTACGCGTCGCTCGACTATGAGATCACCGGCTTCCGCGCCGAGTCACTGGTCAAGCTCGACATCCTCGTCGGCGGGCAGCGCGTCGACGCGCTGAGCATGATCGTCCACCGCGACCGGGCGAACGCGCACGGCCGCAAGCTGGCCGAGCGGCTTCGCAAGCTGATCCCCCGTCAGCTCTTCGAAGTCCCCATACAGGCAGCCATCGGTGGCAAGATCGTCGCCCGTGAGACCGTTTCAGCGATGCGCAAGGATGTGCTTGCAAAGTGCTACGGCGGGGACATCACGCGGAAGCGCAAGCTGCTCGAGAAGCAGCGCGAGGGCAAGCGCCGCATGAAACGGGTGGGCAACGTGGAAATTCCCCAGGAGGCATTCATGGCTGTGCTGAAGATGGACGAGCAGTAGGTGGACGTCTGATGCCACGGCCGAACCCACCCCGGAAACGTCCGCGCCGGCGCCCCGATTCCGTCGAACGGTCGGCGCGCGCGGAGGTCTCGCTCACCAAGCAGACCGCCCAGGTCAAGGAGAAGAACGGCTCCGACGGCAAGCAGTCGAACGCGAAATCGCAACCCGCTGCCAAGGGCCGTCCGGCGGCCAAAGGCGGCGCCGCGGCGCGCGCGCGGCGCATCGACGAACCGTTCGTTCCCTGGGCCAAACGCTCCTATCTCGTTCTGATCGCGCTGCTCTTCGTCGCCGAGATGGTGGTCGGTTCGGCAGCATATTTCACGCTCGCGACTCCGAGGCCGTCGTTCGGTCTCTATGTGCTCGGGGTCACCTACAACCCGCTGGTACCGGTCGCCGCAGCACTCGTCGCCGCGCCGCTCGCGAAGTTCATCACCAAGGAGCCGCGCTCGCTTCGCTTCATGGAGTCGGTGATGGCGGGGATCATGCAGTACTTCGTCTGGCTGGCCCTGTTCGTCGCGCTCACCTTCGTGATCGGCGGCTTCGCATCGACCAAGACCACAGCGGCGACGGTCTCCACGCCGGCCGCGGTGACCGGGCTGATCGTGATCGGGATCCTCAGCTACGTGGGCACGTTCTACCTGTATCCGGCGCTCTACAAGTTCATGCGCCGGCGGCCACCGCCGCGACCCGCCAAGACGGCGAAGCCGGAGCCGGCCAAGCCGACCTCGAAATCCATCGTCGACCGGATGGACGAGGCGTCGGCGCGCGACTCGCAGGCAAAGGACTCGACATCCTGACCACGACGTTCGACGACGTGCGCTCGTTATACCTGCACATCCCGTTCTGCGAGCGGAAGTGCGAGTACTGCGACTTCACGAGCGTCGCCGGCGCCACCGGGTCGGTCGCGTACATGGATGCCCTGCGCACCGAGGTGCGCCGTCTCGGCGAGCGCCTCGGCAGGCTGACCCTCGACACCGTGTTCATCGGGGGCGGAACGCCATCCCTGGTCGAACCGGAACTGATCGCAGACCTGGTGGCAACCGTTCGCAGCACGTTCTCGGTCGCCGGCGGCGCCGAGGTGACCATGGAAGCCAACCCATCGAGCATCACCAGCGCCCGCGCACGCGTGTGGAAGGTTGCCGGGGTCAACCGGGTCAGCATCGGCGTGCAGAGTTCGAGGCCGACGCGCTGCGGTTCCTTGGACGAGTTCATGACGCCGGCCGCGCCATCGAGGCGATCGCCGAGGTGCGCGGGGCGGGCTTCACCTCGATCAACTGCGACCTGATCTACGCCGTCCCGGGCGTCGGGGACGTCCGCTGGCAGCGCACCCTCGAGCGTGTGGTTGCGGCGGGGCCGACCCATGTCTCGTGCTACGAACTGACCGTGGAGCCCGGGACGCCGCTGCACACCCGCGTGCGACGCGGGCTCGTCAGACCCGTCGAGAGCGCCCGTTCGATGCGCCAGCACCGTATCGCCGTCGACCTGCTCGAACATGCCGGCTACGACCAGTACGAGGTCAGCAACTTCGCCCTCCCGGGCGAGGAGTGCCGCCACAACCTCGTCTACTGGCACAACGGGTACTACGCGGCCGCGGGTGTCGGGGCCCATGGCCACCTTCCGGCGGCCGCGGCTGCCGCGATCGGCCTCGACGTCGATCCGGGTGCGGTCTCGGTCCGCCACTGGCACGGGCGCGGTATCGCCGCCTACGGGCGCGCGATCCGGGCTGGAGAACTCTCCCTGGCCGGCTCGGAGACTGTCGGTCCCGAGATGCGCGAGGAGGAGCGGGTGATGCTCGGACTCCGCCTTCGCGAGGGGGTGAGCGTCGGCCCCTCGAGCCTAGACGAGGCCCGTTCCCTCGAGGGCCTCGGACTCGTGGCCATTGAGGGCGATCGCGTCCGAGCCACCGCCCGCGGCGAGGCGGTGCTCAACCAGGTCACGCTCCGCCTGGTGGGCGATCGCGCTGCCTAGCTGGTACGCTTAGCACTCAACACTGACGAGTGCTAAACCGCTGGCGACCAGCCGCTACGCACCGTCCCCTCTGGCCAGACGTGCAACATCCAGTTCCTCTCGATCAGCGCAAGCAGCAGATCCTCAAGGCCGTGGTTGCGGACTACACCCGCACCGGCGTGCCTGTCGGGTCGGCGTCCCTCGCCGTCCATCTCGCCACCTGGTCGTCGGCCACGATCCGCAACGAGCTGGCGACGCTCAGCGAGGTGGGCTATCTCATCCAGCCGCACACGTCGGCGGGACGCGTGCCGTCGGATCTGGGCTATCGCTACTACGTCGATTTCCTGATGGACGAGGAGGGCGTTCCGGCTGCGGTCCGCCGCCAGGTTGACCCGTACTTCGCGGTGATGCCCACCGGGGTCGAGGACATCCTCGAGATCGCCGCGACCGCCCTCGCCCACGCCGCCGACGCCGTGAGCCTGGTCACCGCGCCGCGGGCGCTGGGCGTGCGCGTCAAGCACCTCGATCTCGTGAAGCTCAACGACACCCAGGCACTGCTCGTGCTCGTGCTCGAGGGCAACCTGGTTCGCCAGCAGGCGCTCAACCTGACCGCGCCCACCGACCAGACGGTGCTCAGCGCGATCGCCGCCGGGCTCAACGCCCTGGTCGTGGGGCTGAATGCTGCCGGGATGTCGAGACTGCCCGAGTCAGCCGGCGAGCATGCCGCGCTCGAGCGTGATCTGCTCATCCAGATCGTCGCGTTCATGACCGTCTGCGACGCTCAGCAGGACACCCTCATCATCCACGACGGCGTTCGCAACCTGCTCCGTCAACCCGAGTTCGGCGACGTCGAGCTGTTGCAGCAGGTCATCGAGGTGGTGGAGGAGGAGCGCATGCTCGCGGCGCTGCTCAGCGCGGCCGATCTCGACCACGGCATCCAGATCATGATCGGCAGAGAGAGCGGTATGGCCGAGCTCTCGCGGTGCAGCCTGGTGCTCACCACGTACCGCGCCGGGGCGGAGCGCCGCGGCACGATCGGCGTGCTGGGCTCCACACGGATGGCGTACGCGCAGGTCGGGCCTCGGGTGCGATACGTGGCCCAGCGGATGGGACGAGCCGTCGGGCGTGCTTTGAGCTGACCTTGGGCATAGTGAGCGGATGACGACGGAAGAAGAGAACCCCAACGACGCGGGCGTCCCGGAGGAGCCCGAGCCGGAGGAGGCCGCCGTAAAGGAGCCGGACGAGCGTGACGCTCGCTACCTCCGCCTGGCCGCCGACTTCGAGAACTTCAAGCGCCGCAAGGGCCAGGAGCTCGCCGACGCGCGGCGCTATGAGAGCGAGGACGCCGCTGTCGCGTTGCTCCCGGTGCTCGACAACCTCCGCAGGGCCGTCGACCACGCGAGCGAGGCGGGTGCCGAGGAGTTCTTCGTGAGCGGCCTGCAGCTCGTGGTCCGCGAGTTCGAGACCGCCCTCGAGCGCCTCGGGGTCGTGCCCGTGCCCGCGGCCGGCGAGCGCTTCGACCCGACGATCCACGATGCGATCGCGGCGGACGAGTTCGACGAGGTCGAGGAGGACACCGTCGCCGCCGAGCTCGTCCCCGGATATCGCCTGCACGACCGCCTGCTCCGGCCCGCGATCGTCCGCGTCGTCCGTCCCCGGACCCCCGCCGCCAACAGCTGATCGATGGCGACGATCAAGCGCGATTACTACGAGGTGCTCGGCGTTGCTCGCATGGCGACAGCGGAGGAGCTGAAGGCCGCGTATCGCAAGCTCGCGATGCAATACCACCCGGACCGCAACAACGGCGACAAGGGAGCGGAGGAGCAGTTCAAGGAGGTCGGTGAGGCGTACTCGGTGCTGAGCGACCCGCAGAAGCGGCAGCGCTACGACGCCTTTGGCCACGTTGGCGACGGCCCGCAGCCGGACTTCGGCAACTTCTCGTTCAACTCGGCCTTCGACCTCTTCGACATGTTCTTCGGCGGTGGCGGACGTCGCCGTGCGCACACCGGCCCACAGCGCGGTGACGACCTGCGCATGAACGTCGAGATCACGTTCGAGGAGGCGGTGTTCGGCGCCAAACGCACGGTCGAGGTGCCGCGGGCGACGCAGTGCACCGAGTGCAGCGGCTCGGGGGCCAAGCCGGGCACCAGCGCCACGCAGTGCGCGACGTGTTCCGGCAGCGGGCAGGTGCGCCGGACCATGCAGTCGATCTTCGGCCAGGTTGCCAGCGTCACACCGTGTCCGACGTGTCACGGTGAGGGACAGGTGATCGCCGACCCGTGTCCGGCGTGCCGCGGGCAGGGCCGCATCCAGGGCAGGCACACGGTCGAGGTCACCATCCCGGCGGGTGTGGACGACGATGTCACGCTGCGTCTCGTCGGTGAAGGGGAGCCGGGGCCGCGCGGCGGGCCGTCCGGGGATCTGTACCTGGGCTTCCGCGTCAAATCTCATCCCACCCTGGTCCGACGTGGCCAGGACCTGCTCTACGAGCTCCCCGTGTCGGTGCCGCAGGCGGTGCTCGGGGACACCATCACCATCGCGACCGTCGACGGCGAACACCCGGTCGAGGTGCCTCCGGGCACGCAGCCGGGACGCCAGATCAAGGTCCACGGGATGGGGGTGCCGCACGTCCGTACCGGGCGACGCGGTGATCTCATCTGCGTCGTGCGCGTGGTCGTACCGAGCCATCTGTCGCACGAGGAGCGCACGCTGTACGAGCAGCTCGAAGGCCGCGGCGGCAAGCCGGCCGAGGTGAAGAAGGGCTTCTTCGACTCGCTGCGCGAGGCGTTCCGAGGCTGAGCCTGCGGCCGGGTCGCCCTACCCGGGCGGCCAGGTCATGTGGCGTCCGCCGAGCAGGTGAACGTGCAGATGATCGACGGTCTGGCCGCCTTCCTTCCCGGTATTGACGATGAGCCGAAAGCCGGTTTCGTCGATACCCTCGTCCTGGGCGACGGATTGGGCGACGTGGAGCATGCGGCCCCAGAGCCCGTCCTGCGTGGGGGTCAATTCGGCCACCGACTCGATGTGCTCTCTGGGCAGCACGAGAATGTGCACCGGCGCCTGCGGATTGACGTCGCGGATGGCCAGCACCTGATCGTCCTCGCGGACGAACGTCGCCGGAATCTCGTGTGCAGCAATGGCGCAGAAGATGCAATCGTTCATGAGCGCAGCAGGGTACAGCGCAGACGGTCGCCCTCGACGGCGGTCGCGTGGACGAGGCTGAGACTTCCCTGGCGGATCCCCGGCTCTGCTTCCACGATGACCTCGTGATATCCGGCGGTCAGACCGTGCGCCACCTCGCCGTCCACCGAGTCCCACGCGACCTCGTGCACGCGCCCGCATGCGGCGGCGAGTGACCGCGCACCGGAGCGTTTGGTGGCGCGGCGCACCTCTGCGCTGCGACGCCGGGCCGAGGCATCGTCCACGCGGTCGTCGATCGCGGTCGCCGGTGTTCCGGGTCGAGGCGACCACCGAAAGACGTGACCCTGGAGAAAGCCGACCTCGTCGACCAGCGACAGGGTGTCGCTGTGGTCGTCCTCGGACTCGCCTGGGAACCCCACCATGATGTCGGTGGTGAACTCGGTTGCGGGATTCACGGTACGCAGCGCGCTTGACACCCGAAGGTACTGCGCACGTCGATAGCCGCGGTGCATCGCCCGCAGGATGCGGTCGCTGCCGCTCTGCAGGGGCATGTGCCAGTGGCAGCAGAGCCGCGGGTGCGCGTTGAGCGCCACCAGCGCCGGGGTGACGTCGTTCGCGTTGATGCTGCTGAGCCGGATGCGCGCGCGATCCCCACATGCGTCGAGCAGCGGCGCGACCAGAGTCGCGAGATCGGTCCCGATGTCGCGACCATACGAGCCCAGGTCGACGCCGCACAGCACGATCTCTCCATGGCCGGCGTCGATGGCCGCGCGGACTCGCTCGTGCACTCTGACCGAGGGCACGCTCGACGAGATGCCACGCGCCTGCCACACGATGCAATACGTGCAGCGATGATTGCAGCCGTCCTGCACCTTGACGAATGCGCGCGAGCGCATGCGCGGGGCGTCGTGAGGTCCGCCGGCGCCGCGCGACATCGCGAGCACGTGCTCAGCGATGCTGTCCTTGTCGCGATTGGCGAAGACTGAGTCGACGGTCGTGTACGCGCCGGGGTTCGCGTCGACGCTGCATCCCGTGAGCACGAGGTGCGCGCCGGGGTCGAGACGCCTCAGCCGGCGAATGCGCTGACGCGTGGTCGCGTCGGCCTGGCCGGTGACGGTGCACGAATTGAGTACTCGGATGTCGGCGAACTCGTGCTCGGGAACTACATCGCACCCGCCCGCCGCAAGCCTGCCCGCGAGATCCGCCATCTCGGCAAAGTTGACCTTGCAGCCCAGCACCGTGAGCGCAACGCGAAGCGGGCGTTCTGTCTGCGTGCTCATCGTGGTGCACGCTCCGGCGCGGGTGCTGCCGCGGCGTCGAGGTCACCCGAACCGGCGAGGAGCAGCGACGTCGCCACAGCACCGGCCAGCCGGCTCGGCAGCGTTCGCGATCCGAGGTGGACGTTGACTGCTCCGGACTCCCCGAGGACGCGGAGGTCGGAGATGTCGAAACCGCCCTCGGGGCCGATGACCAGCCCCACGTTTACCGGGGGGATCGGCACCGCGCTCAGGATCGGCGAGGCGTCCTGGCTGATCACACAGGCGAGGACCTTCGTGCCTGCAGGCAGCGCGTTGAGCGCGTCGCGCAACGGCAGAATCGAGTGCACCTCGGGGGGTGCCGCCCGGCCCGCGAGCTGCGCTGACTCACGGGCGATCAGCCGCCAGCGTTCGAGTCGGTGGATGACCCGCGATGGATCGGGACGGGCCACGGTCCGATGCGTCAACACGGGACGGATCGTGGCCGCCCCCGCCTCGGTGAGCGCCTCGACGGTTGCGTCCATCGCCTGCGCGGGGACCGCCTGAAGCACATGCACGGCAAGCAGCGGTTCGCCTTCGACCGGCCTCGTCCAGACGATCGTCCCGCTGACGCGCGACGGCGTCACCTCGTCCAGCTGCAGCCCATGTTCCAGCCTGCCGTCCTCGACCACGACGATGGTTTCGCCCACCGTCGCTCGCAACGCGCGCGCGAGGTGGGTCGCGTCGTGTCCGGTGAGGGTGGCGCGGCCATCACCAACCTGGTCGGGTTCGAGGAAAAAGCGCGGCACGGCAGCGTGCATGGTGCGGCACCCGCATCCCGCTATGGTGGTCGCGTGGCAGAGGTGCATCTCACCGCGCGGACAGCCGAAGGCGTCGCCCTTTCCGTGGTCGTCACCGGCGAGGGCGATCCGCTGCTGCTGATCCCGGGCCTCGGCGCGGGTCGCTCGGCGTTCACCGTCATCGTTCCCGACCTCGCCAGAGCCCACAAGGTCATCACCTTCGACCCCCGCGGCATCGGCGAGTCCGAGGGGCCGGCCAACACGACCATGACCGCGATGGCGCAGGACGCCGTGGCCGTGCTCGACGCCGCAGACGTCACCAGCGCTGCGGTGTTCGGTGCGTCAATGGGCGGTCTGGTCGCCCAGCACGTGGTCGTCGATCACCCCGCGCGGGTCGCCGACCTCGTCCTCGCCGCCACGTCACCCGGAGGAGATCACGGCGTCGAACCCCGCCCCGAGGACCACGACGCACTCCTCGGCAAGGGTGCGAGAACTCCGGAGGACGCCTACCGGATCGCCTGCACCGTCCTGTACTCGCAGCAATTTCAGCGCGCCCACCCGGAGTTCATTGAGGCGCAGGTCCGCGAGCGGGCGCTCCATCCCGTGCGACCACGCGTGTTCACTGCCCAGTTCAATGCCATGTGGCAACCTGACAACTCGTTCGAGCGCCTGGCGGACGTCGCGGTTCCCACGCTCGTGCTGCACGGCACCGAGGACGTCGTCATCCCATTCGAAAACGCGCGGATCCTGGCGGGGCAGATCCCGGGCGCGACGTTGCGGCCCTTCGACGGGTGCGGCCACCTGTTCTTCCACGAGCGCCCGGCCGAAACCGCCAGGGTCGTGACCGAGCACCTCCGCCGGTCGGGTTCGAGCTCCGCTCAGTCCTCGTCGGAGCTGGGCTCGTCCTCGCCGTCGGGCAACTCCTCAGCAGCGGCATCCTGACGCCCGTTGGTGTGCTCGGCCACAGCCGCACGCACCGGCACCAGCTGAGCCGGCGCCGTGGCGGTGGCCGTCGTCTCGCGGATCACGGTCACCTTGATGACCCCCGGGTACTGCATCTCGGATTCGATCTCCCGGGCGATCTCGCTGGTCATCTGCGGCATGTCGGTGTCCTTGACCTGTGACGCCTTGACGAACACGCGGAGCTCCCGGCCGGCCTGCAGCGGAAAGGCGCGGTCGACGCCGCCGTGGCGGGTCGCGATCGTCTGGAGCTGCTCGAGGCGCAGCAGGTAGGTCGCCAGCGTGTCGCGGCGCGCCCCTGGACGCGAGGCGCTGATCGCGTCGGCGCAGATGGTGAGCATGGCGAGATCGGTGGACGGCTCCTCGTCAAAGTGGTGGGCCTTGACCGCGTGGACGATGCCGGGATCGACGCCGAGGACACGGAGCAGCTCGCCGCCGATGATCGCGTGGACACCCTCGACGTCGTGGTCAACCGCCTTGCCGATGTCGTGGAGCATGCCCGCCTGCCGCGCGACGCTTTGAGGCAGACCCAGCTCGGCTGCGAGCACGCCGCAGAGGTGGCCGGTCTCCTCGCAATGGAGGAGCGCGTTCTGTCCGTAGGAGAACCGGTGGTGGAGCGTCCCCACGAGCTCGGCCAGCTCCGGTCGGCCCTCGATCTGCATCATCCACAGCGCTCGTTCGCCGACCTCGACGACCCGGCGCTGCGTGGTCCGGCGCGCCTTCTGGATCACCGGCGGGACCTCGGTTGCCTGCATCCGGCGATCGACGACCTCGAGGGCGGCCTGGCGAGCGATCTCGCGCCCGATGGGGTCCACGGTCCGCAGCGTCGCCTGGTGCTTCTCGTTGTCGATGCCGAGCTCGGCGCCGGTCTGCTCGGCGATGACCGCAAGCGCCGAGAGCAGGCGCTCCTGGGCGTGATCGTCGAGACCCTCGAGCGACAGCGGTGACATCCTCGGCGCGCTGTCCACGTTGGAGGCATCCTGCCTTTCAACCGCCTGCACGATCAGGTCGTTCGCGGTCGTCTCGACACGGTCGCCGACGATCTCCCCAACCGTGGCCTCCACCAGGGCGGTCCGTTCCGCGGCGAGCTCGAACTCGAGGCGTTCGAGCACGAGGACCGCGGCCGCATCACGATCGAGCGCCGCCTTGGCGCGGAGCGTCTCGTCGATCTGCAAACCCTGCTCGGCGACCTTCGACCGCCGCTCCTCGATCTCGTCGCGGCGCTTGCGGTAGGCAAAGCGGCGGTCGTCGAAGATCTCGCGACGCTCGCGCAGGTGCTTGTGGCGCTCGGTGATGACCGCCTCTCGCCCTTCTACCGCCGCCAGCCGCTCGTTGACCTCCTCCATGGCGGCCTCGTGCGAGTGGAGGGCGGCGGTGCGGGCCTCGGCGACCAGCGTGGACGCGTACTGGTTGGCGTCGATCAGGCTCTGGCTGACGAGCGGCGGCGCTGAGGGTTCCTGGATCTCACGCCGTGCGTTGAACAGCGCGACGGCACCCACCGCGACCAGGACCACGGCGATGACGATCAGGACGGCGGTGACGATCATTCGTGGAGTGCTCTGAAGTGGACGGTCAGGCGCTGACCGCCAGGTCGAATGGGTCGCGTGCCTCGGCGATGAGTCGCTGGGCGAAGAGATTGGCGGCTGGAGGCAGGGTGCGTCGCCGATCCCAGCAGAGGGCCATGGTACGCGCGATGGGTGGATCGCGAAGCGGGATCACTGCCACCCGCGTGCTGGGCACGGGGAGCGGCATGGGCATCAGCGTCGTCCCGAGGCCGGCTTCCACGAGCCCCTGCACGATCGTGAAGTCGTCACCCTCGTAGGCCACGTGGGTGGTGAGCCCCTGGGCGGCGAAGGCCGCGTCGATCACGCGGCGGAGCCCGCTGCGCGACCGCGGCAGGATCAGCGGCTCGCTGGCGACGTCCTCGAGCGTGCAGGAGCTCCTGCCGACGAGGCGATGATTGGTCGGGACCACCACGGCAACGCGCTCTCGGAAGAGGGGATGGATCTCGAGGTCCACGACACCGGTGGGCGGCGGTCCGAGGATGCCGAGGTCGTAGTCCCCGCCGAGGACGCCGCTCATGACCTCGGCGGTCGTTCCCTCCTCGAGGGTGAAGCGCACCGCCGGGTAGCTCTCGAGGAATCGGGCGAGCCGCTCCGGGAGCCAGCGCGCGCCGACCGTGTGCAGGAAGGCGACGCAGACCCGGCCGCTCTCGGCTGCCACGGCTCCCTCGGCCTCGGCGATGGCGTCGCGGAGGTCGTCGAGGATGCGCTCGGCCCGCCCGACGAGGCGGCGGCCGGCCTGGGTGAGGCGGATGTTCCGGCCGATCCGCTCGAAGAGCAGAACCCCGACCTCCTGCTCCAGTCGGGCGATCTTTCGTGACACCGTCGATTGATCAGCTTGCAGCGCTTCGGCTGCCCGGCTGAGGTGTTCGACTTTGGCAACTTCGACAAAAGTGCGTAGAAGGTCGGCATTGATGCGGTCCATGCATCAATCTCACCCTAAATGTGCTGTTGATGTCAATGACCCCACCCGGTAGGCTTGTCAATGTGATACGAGAACCCGAGGTACTGGAGCGTGGTCAGGTAGTCGACCCGGGGCTTCTCATCGAGAGTGCCACTGAAGAGGTGCACGCCGCCCGGCGCAGGCATCGCCGCGAGGTTGTCGAGCGGACCCGCTTGCGCCGGCTGGTCGAACGGGTCGATAGCGCCATTGAGCTTTGCGAGGAAACGCACCTCCAGGGCATCAAAGAGGTCCCGCCGGACGTTGCCGAGCGGGCGCAGAAGGTGTTCGTCTTCGCGCGCGGCGCTGTCCGCAAGACCGGGGATGTCGACGCGATGGCCACTGTCGAGGCGTCCCTCGCGCGCCGCCAGGTCAAGATCACCGAGGTCATGGACATCCTCTGGACGATCCAGGAGGTCGTGTTCGACCTGATGCTCCCGTGGCGCACCCAGCTCCCCGAGGACGTTGAGCCCGAGGGCGATGAGGCGTCGCTAGTAGGTTTCTGGAGAGAGTTCCGCCTCCACCCTTAATACGGCGGCGCTGGGGCGGCCTGATACGGCGTCGGCTTTCGGTCCTCGTTCGGTCACGCACTTAAGTGCGCTTCCTCTCTGCGGTCCGCGCCTCCTTGTCTCAGATTCGCCCCAGCGCCGCCGTCGCCCTGTGACTCGAAACCTGATGGTGCCTGCTAGATCCACAATCTGCGGATGTCTTTGCGCGTTGCTATTGATCGGATGGTGGTTACGGGGCATCGGATCGATGTTCCGCTTGACTGGAATGAGCCTGCGGGTGCGCAGATCAGTGTTCATGCTCGCGAGGTTGTCGCGGCTGAGCATGTGGACGACGCGGCGCGTCCGGCGATCGTGTGGTTTCAGGGTGGTCCGGGACACGAGATCGCGTTTCCCGATCATCGCGGGAGCTGGCTCGAACAACTGCTGACGCGGTACCGCGTGCTGCTGCTGGATCAACGTGGCACCGGGTTGAGCACGCCGCTCGAAGCGCGCTCCCTGCCCCGCTCTGATCCCGAGGCGCTCGGCGCCTTCCTGCGAAATTTTCGGCAGGACTCGATCGTGCGCGACGCGGATCGCCTGCGCGCGACGCTGTATGGCGAGGACTCCGACTGGTATGTCTTCGGACAGAGCTTCGGCGGCTTCTGCTCGCTCACGTATCTGTCGTATCTGCCGGAACACCTTCGCGGCGTGATCATCACCGGTGGCTTTGCCCCCGTGCTGCATGAGACCGAGGAGATCTGCACGCGGCTGTTCAACCATGTCGCGGCGCGCAACGCCGACTACTACGCGCGGTTTCCCGGCGATGCCCAACGGGTGCGCCGGATTGTCGATCACCTCGATGCCGGCGACGAAGTGGACGGTCGGGGACAGCGTCTCAGTGCGCGCCGTTTTCTGATGCTGGGTGTGAAGCTGGGATTGCAACATGGGTTTGCCGAGCTGCACGGAATCATCGAGCGCGCGGACAACGATCTCGACCAGCTGCATGTGCTCAGTGGTGTGGTTCATGAACATGTCGCGGGCGTGATGTCGCCGGCGACGAATCCGATCTACACGGTGTTGCACGAAGCGGCGTACTCCAACGGTCCTGCGACGCGATGGGCGGCGGAGCGAGCACGGCTCGCCGATCCCCGCTTTGCGCTCGATGCGCAGCCGGCGCCGTACTTCACAGGCGAGGCCGTGTTTCCGTGGATGCTGGAGGAGCTCCGAGACTTGCAACCGCTGCGCGAGGTTGCCGATGTGCTCGCGAACTACGATGACTGGTCGCCGCTGTATGACGTCGCCCGGTTGCGCGCGAATGCCGTTCCCGTCGTGGGGACGGTGTACTGGGACGATGAGTACGTGGAGCGCACCATGGCGGTCGAGACGGTCTCGATGCTCGGCAACTGTCGTCCGTGGATCACGAATGAATACGAGCACGGCGCATATCGCGTCGACCCGGTGAGGGTTGCGGGTCGCCTGTTCTCGATGCTGGATGATCTGGCGTCGCAGGCGTAAACAGGCGCGGTTCCCGAAGGCCCGGCTGGCTCATGGAGCCAGGGCCAACACCACACAACACGTCATCAGCGCACACCCGAGCGGCGCCATGAGAAATCGCTCCCAACGGCTCCGGGAGACGATATTTGCCAGGCTACTCGCGCCGAAAATGGCCGCGAGCACCCAGATCCCGATTCGTATTGGTGCGGATGCACTGACTCCTCCCGAGAACAGCCCTCGCTCAAGGACGATGTAGAGCGCAGCGCAGAAGACCAGAGCAGACAGCGCACTTGCGATGCGTAGCTTCGCGGAGAGCACGGCGTTCGCGCCGCCAAATGCGGCATGGCCGAACGGTAACCCAACCGCCAGCAGGATCTGGAACGTCGCCATCCCGGCGACCCCGCATGCTGCCAACAGAGTCACCCAGTCGACAGATGAGCTCATGTGTGGCTCGTGCTCGTTACGTCAACGGCTCGAGGAGGAATGGTGAGCTCGGCTCGACGTTTTATCCCAAGCAGACACTTGCGCATCATCGGGAAGTCCGCCACCTCCGTGAGAACCAGCCATGCTGCTGTCGTTGGGTGGCGCCACGAGGGACGGGCCCGCACACGCGTCACCAGCCGCGTGCGTCCGTCTGGCAACTGATCAAGAGCCCACGCCCAGGTGGTGCGCCGGATCCTTCGATCCCACCAGAGCATCCATCGGTTGGGTTCGAATGCTTTGACCCTCAGCCCACTTTCGCTACCGGGCCCCAGGGGGATGAGGTCTCCGATGGCGACGTGTTGGAGATCGGGAAAGATGCGCTCCGCGCTGCTGCGACCGAGGTTATCAAGCAGGTCGTAGCTGTACCAGCCGGCCCGACCGAAACCGATCTGGACCAGCCACGGCCAGATGGCCTCTGGGGGCGCGTTGACGGTAACGCCCCGCGTCGCATTGAATATCGGCGCAGCCACAACGTCATCTCCAGGCATGACCGCGCTGATCTCCTCACGAGTGGCTCCCCAGGTGCGCTGCCAAGGGCGGTACAGGGTCAGGAAGATCACGGCAAACGCGGCCACGACGATTGCAATACCGCCGATGCCCATCATCCGCCACTCCTTCGCAGTGCCTGCTCGTCACGAAAGCCGAGAGCGTACCGGCTGGTCGCTCGTTCGCCTCACCCAGTTCACTACAGAAGGGCGATGGCATCCAGTGCCATTCGGCCCGCATATGACGGCCGTTGGCCACCAGTTCGTCTCGGGCTATGAGAAGTTCCGTAGCCCTCTCCAGACCTCAGGCAACGGCGCCTTGAGCGTGCACAACGTGACGGGCGCTCCCTGCTCGAGGTTCACGACCTGATAGGGAACCGTCAGATGCCCAACCACCTTCGCGGCCGAGCACATCCACGCGACGTCGGAAGGTTGATACCCAACCATGAGCACGTAATTGGCGGACAGTTGCTTCGGCAGCCAGTAATAGTCACTCAACTGCGGGCTGAAACTCGCCGGCAGAAGCGCGGGATTGCCATAGATTTGCAGCGCACCGGCAACTCCGTAGTCGGAGGAAACGATCACGGTCGAGGCACGCTCGGATGGAGGAAGCGCTTGATAGATCGCCGTCATCTGGCCGGTGATCTCTTTCCAGCCCACCGTACTCGCGAAATCGGTGTCGAGGGTATCGAGGCCGGTTGCATGCAGCCGATCCGGTGGCGTGCTCGGGATGGTGATCTTCGCGAGGGTCAGCACGTCGATGAGACTCGCGAGGACGATCGCAGCTGCAAGCGCCGATCGAAGTCGTGGACGCTGGATACGTGACAGCGCGATCACCCCCGCTGCCATCACGATGGGAATGGTGGGCGCCGGGTAGTAGAACTTCCCAACGAGGAGATAGACCACCAGAGGAACCGCGCAGGCAATGCCGATCGGGCGCAGATCGTGATTGCGGAAGAGCGAGATGAGGCCGGCGATCCACAGGGGTGTCAGCAGGAAGAGCAGGATGAGGAAATAGACGAGGAAATTGACGGCGCCTCCTCCGGACGAGATGTCTCCCTGGTGGTTGAGGACGTACGTGAGCGTGGGAAGGCCGTTGGCAATCTGCCATACAACGTTCGGCAGCCAGATCAGGACCATCAGCGACGCTCCGATCCATGGACCTCTCGTCCGCAGATCCCTTCGCAGCGATGGGGTGACCAGAATTGCGATGGCGATGCCGGCAACCAGCGGAAGGATCAGGTACTTGATCTCCAGGCCGATGCCGAGCGTCAGGCCGAGCAGGATCCAGTAGCGAGGCCTGCGATCGATGATGAGCGAGAGAAACCAGTAGAGCGACAGCATCCAGGCCAGCTGATCGAAGACCACCGTCTGGAAGAGATAGGTGCCCAGCAGAATGGGCTCGGTCACGCCGATGAGCAGGGCGAGCGCCTGAAGCCCCAGCGAACCGCCGAGCTTGCGAACGTACGCCCCGCACAACATGACGTTGACCGCACCGACAAGGGCCGGAAGCAGTCGCAGGGTCCACGGTGTGACCCCGAGCAGACCGGTCTCGAGCCGAGCGAGGAGCGGCACGATCGGCGGGTAGTCGACGTATCCGAAAGCCGGGTGCCGTCCGCTCGCCATGTAATAGAGCTCGTCGATGTGGAATCCGAGGACGCCATTGGTCGCGAAGCGGATGGCGAGGAAGCATGCGGCCGCAACGGCGTACACGAGGAACGTTGCTTCGCGAGGGCGTCGCCACTGGGACACACGGCGCGCAGTGGTCACGCGGTCGCTCGCGGCATCCTCACCAGCACCTTGGCCTTCCTGCTCACGAGGGGCCAGTATGGGGTCGAACGCTCCCAGGAGAATCACTCCTCGAAGCCGGTGGCGCTGGCTGTCCACCCGATCCCGTACTCAGAGATCCTTCTTCATCCGAATCGACGTTTCGCGATAGCCGAGGCTCACGTAGAGGTCATGAGCAACCCTGTTGTGACCGAACACGTTGAGGGCGAGCGCGTGCAGCCCGTGACGCCTCGCCTCCCCTTCGGCAAGCCTCATGGCCTCCCGTCCATAGCCGCGTCGTCTGTACGGCTCGTCGACGACGATGTTGAAGATGTAGCCCACACCCGGATCCCCGAGCGGGTGCTGTAACGAGAGCCAGAGCCACCCCACCGGTTGGCCTTCGACCTCCAGACGGAAGATCAAGTGTCCTGGTGTGTCGATCCCCTGAGGTAAGAGTTCTGCGTCTTCGCGGCGCGCTTGTTCCTCAGCCGCGGCGCGACTCAAAGCCCCCGAAGCAACGATTTCGGCGATGTATCCCTCGAGTTCCTGCGCCGACCAGCCATCGTACTCATCGGCTGTAGGACGGCGGAGCGTAACGGTCATTCGCCGATTGTGGCGCCAAACGCACCGCGCCGTCGCCTGCGACCTCATCGCCAACGAGCATTCAGTCTGCGGCTGACATCACTCCTCGAGGCTGGCGGCGCGTCCCTCATCGCACACGGTGCGGAAATCACATCGCTGGCATTGCCAGCGCGATGGTTTGGGTGGAAATGATCCGGTGCTCGAGGCAACCGCCAGGTCACGCGCCGTTGCGGAAAGATGGCCGTGCGCCTTGCGCAGGAAAGCCTTATCGGCAGTGACGCGCGTCACGGCACCCTGCAGGTAGTGGAACTCGATCGCAACCTCCGACGCCTGCTCGCGCTGCGCGAGCCCCACCGCGTATGCACGGAGTTGCAAATCAGCGCGGAGCGCGCTCTCATCCTTCGGCCTGCCGGTCTTGTAGTCGATGACGGTGGGAATGCCGTCGAAGCGCGTGTCCACACGATCGAACCGGCCCGCGACGTCCGCGTGGTCCAGACTGATGGTGATCGGTTCCTCAACGCTGTTGATGATGGTGTCCGTCCAACCCGGGGATTCCACGTAGCGGCGCAGCTGCTCGTCACCATGAGCGCGCAGCTCGGAGTGCCGCCCCTTGGGACCATGCGACTGCTCCCACGCGGTCTGCCACATCGCAGCGACGCTGTCAGGGCTCACCACCTCGCCGGCCATGCGCTGCGTCGCGGCGGAGCGCAGAACCTCGTGGATCATCGTTCCGTACCAGCTGCGCGCGTCGGTGCGCACCGGAAGATGCCAGCGACGCTGATAGTTGTAGCGGCGCGGACAGCTTCGGAAGAGGCCGAGGTCGGACACCGCGATGGCGAGCCGCTGCAGCACCGGAGTCCCGGCGGGACGCGGCGCGCGGACCGCGAGGGTGCTGTCCACGGGGACGTCCTTGGCGAGGATCTCGCCGCGAAAGGACATCGCCTGGGTCAGGAAGGACGTGCAGGACTCGTCGCTGGACGGTTGGGGATACTTGCGCGCCCACGTGTAGATCAGGCGGTCGCGCGCACGAGTTGACGCCACGTAGAAGAGGCGGCGCTCCTCGTCGACGGCGACGTCGCCGGGCGGGGGAGGCTCCGGGACGAGGTCGTCGGGCAGCTGCAGATCGAACGACGACGTGCCACGCCCCTGCCAGCGGCGCTCGGTGCAACGCGACAGGATCACCACCGGCCACTCGAGACCCTTCGAGCCATGCGCGGTCAGCAGCACGACACCATCCTCGATCGGCTCGATGCTCGCGAGCTCGCCGGCCTCACGGCTGTCGCGAAGGACGGTGAGGTAGCGAAGCGTCGTCGTCACACGCCGGTCGTCGCTCCAGTCGGCGAACGCCTCGAGGAGCTCGCCAAGCTTGTTCAAGTTAGCGCCCATCTGGAGCCGGGCGACACCGGACTGCTCGTCGATGATGCCGAGGAAGCCACTGGCTTCGAGCGCGAGCTGGAAGAGGTCGCGGACATCCTGGCGCTGGGATTCCGCATGCATCCGCTGGATGTCATCGACACAGCGTTGCGCGGCGACAACGTCCGCGTCATCGAGTCCCGTCACCGCCGCATCCGCGATCAGCTGTACCAGTGGAAGGTCGTGCTCGTGAGCGGCGCGCACCAGCGCAACCCGTCCGGCCGTCGTGACCCCCCAATTGGGCAGCGTGAGGCAGCGGAGCACTGCCTGTCCGTCGTCGGGATCGTCGATGGCGGCAAGCAGCGCCAGGGCATCCTTGATCTCCCGCTCCTGGAAGAATCCGCGTCCACCCGCAACCTGGTATGGCACACCGACTTGGCGCAGCGCGCGCATCGCGGATTGCATGTCGATGTGCTGGCGGAACAGCCATGCGATGTCGGCGGGCCTGGTGCCGCCCGCGACCAGACGTGCGCATTCCCGCGCCACGGCCATCGCCTCACTGCGCTCGTCGGGCGCCTGCCACACCTCGACCGCGGCACCCGGACCGCGATCGGCGACGAGGTGTTTCTCGATGCGCGTCGCCGGGCTTGCGACGGAGATCACTGCGCGTGACGCGGTGACGATCTGCTCGGTGCTGCGGTAGTTGTGGGTGAGCACGAGCTGGCGATGCTCGGGATACTCACGTGAGAAACGGTCGAGGTTGGCGCGGCTCGCACCCCGGAACTTGTAGATCGACTGGTCGTCGTCAGCCACCACGAACAGGTTGCGATGACCCGCCACCAGGGTCTCGACCAGCTTTGCCTGCGCGTAGTTGGTGTCCTGGTACTCGTCCACCATCACGTGGCTGATGCGGTCCGCGATCGCGCTGCGAACTGCCGGCTGCTCGCGGATCAGCCGCTCGGCGTAGAGGATGCAGTCGTCGAAGTCGAAGACGCCGGCACGCCGGTAGCGCTCGTCCAGACGCCCGTAGACGCGCGCGACGTCCGCGTGACGCTCGAGGACGATGCGCTCGGCCGGGTCCTCGGCAGTCTGCAGCCGGGCCGAAGCCCAGGCCATGTAGGCATCGGGTGTGACGAGCTCCTGCTTTGCCGTCCCAATGACGTCGAGGAGCGGGTCCATGAGGTCGTGCGGCCGGAGCGGGTTCCAGAGCAGTGGCGGGCGCAGCTCCTCGAGCACGGCCTCGACGTGCAGCCAGCGCTCCGCCGCGTCGGCGATGCGCAGCACCGGCGAGATGCCGAGCAGCCATCCCCACTCACGGACGACCCGAAGCGCGAACGAGTGGTAGTTGGTGAGGGGCGCGTCGTCGGCGAACGAGCCCTGCGCTCGCTCGACACGAGCCCGCATCTCGTCGGCGGCTTTGCGTGTGTAGGTCAGGACGAGCTGCCTGCCGGCTCCGATACCGAGCGCGGACAGCCGGTGAAAGCGCTCCACGATGATTCGCGTCTTGCCGCTGCCCGGCCCGGCGATGACCAGGCAGGGACCGTCGCCGTGCTCGACTGCGATGCGCTGCTCTTCGTCGAGGGCTGCGGCGGGTGGGGCGTCTGGGATCGCGATGCCGGTCATCAGGGTCGATTCTGGGCTGAGGCGGCGACAGGGGGCTGTCGTCGGGGGTGGAGAATTCGGGGATGGAACCGAGTCCAGCCACGGCCGGCAGCTCGACACCAGGGCTGGCCGAAGCACTGCCGTGGCTCCGTCACTCGCGCCGCATCCTGGTGTTTAGCGGGGCGGGGATCTCGACCGAGTCGGGCATCCCGGACTTCCGAGGGCCGAACGGTGTCTGGAAGACCACCGATCCCGCCAGGTACACGATCCAGAACTACGTCAGGGATCGATCGGTGCGGGTGGAGCGGTGGCGCGCCCGGCTCGAGGGGCGCTTCTCGGACGCGCAGCCGAATGCGGCGCACCTTGCGGTCACCCGCCTCCAGCGAGCGGGGCTGGCGCCGGTCGTCGTGACCCAGAACATCGACGGCCTCCACCAGAAGGCGGGCACCGTCAACGTGATCGAGCTCCACGGCACGTCATCCCAGGCGATGTGCCTCGACTGCGATCGACGGATGCCCATCGAGGTCGCTCTTGATCGCGTCCGCGAGGGTGATGAGGATCCGCGCTGCGAGCTGTGCGGTGGCCTGCTCAAGACGGCGACGATCAGCTTCGGCCAGCCACTGATGGCGGGCGACATGGATCGGGCGCTTGAGGAGGCGCGCCTCTGCGACGTCTGCCTCACGGTGGGATCGACACTCTCCGTATGGCCGGCGGCGTCGGTTCCGGTCGAGGCTGTCCGAGAAGGCGCGAGGCTCGTGATCGTGAACCAGGGGGTCACCGACCTGGACGGGATGGCGACCCTGATCCTCTCGGGCGGGGCGGGGGCGGTGATGACCGAGTTGACCACCGCTTTCCTTGGTGACGCGAACTCAAGGTAGAATTCAAGGTCCGCGCCGGAGATGCGCGGCCCAGCGAAAGGAGGTGATTCCGACCGTGTCGGAAGTTAAGGTCCGCGAAGGCGAGACCTTTGAGAGCGCGCTACGACGGTTCAACAAGAAGATCAAGCAGAACGGCATCCTCTCCGAGGTTCGCAGACGCGAGCACTACGAGAAGCCGTCCGTGCGCCGCAAGCGAAAGCTGCTTGCAGCGCGGAAGCGTCGCGTCAAGAGCACCTGACGCAGCTGCGTCCATGCGGGTGAGCGTCATCCGCGATCCGTGCCTCACCCCTCGGCAACGTCGTGTCGTAGCGGAGGCACGCCTCGGTCCGTTGCTCCGCGCGTCCGGTGATCAACTCGACGTGCCGGCTCGCGCGAGCCTGAGCGTGCGCCTGACCGGCGACGCGGAGCTCCGGGATCTCAACGCGCGCTTTCTCGGCACTGATGCGCCCACCGACGTGCTCGCCTTTCCAGGCGACGAGCGCGCTCGGATTGGCGACGTCGCGATCTCGGTGGAGCGCGCCATCGCACAGGCCGCGGATGGTGCCGCGGAACTCCGCCTGCTCGCCGTCCACGGGCTGCTGCACTGCCTGGGCCACGACCATGCCCTCCCCGAGCCCGCCGCCGCGATGACCGCCGCGACCCGGATGCTGCTGCCGGACGCCGATGTCCCCGACCTGCAGACCGCCGAGCTCGCCGGGCGGTCGTGACCCAGCTGATCATCGGGCTCGGCAATCCCGGAGGCGAATACGCCCGTACCCGGCACAATGTCGGCTGGATGTGCCTGGACGAGCTCGAGCGCCGCGGCAAATTCGGCCGCGAGCGGCGGGAGGGATTGGCTCGCGTCCGAGAGGGAACCATCGAGGGATATGACGTCCTCACCGCTCGTCCGCACACCTATATGAACCTCAGCGGCAAGGCAGCCGCGCAGCTGACCGGCAAGCACGGCATCGCCCCGGCCGACGTTATCGTCATCCATGACGAGGCCGATTTCCCACTTGGGCGCGTCAAGATCAAGCTCGGGGGCAGCGCCGCCGGACATCGGGGCGTGCAGTCGCTGATCGATTCCTGGCGCACGGACGAATTTCCCCGAATCCGCATCGGGATCGGGAGAGACGGCGACAGCAACGACCTCATCGAGCACGTGCTCGATCCATTTCTTCCCGACGAGCGCGCGAAGGCAGAGGCGGCGATCGCGCGCGCCGCGGACATGGCGGTGGCGATCACGCGCGATGGGGTTGCGGCGGCGATGAACACCTGGAACCGTGCCGGCACGGACTGATCCCCGCCTCACCTCGACCGCGGTGGCGTCTGCGACCCTCCGGGAGCGCCTCGATCAGCTGCCGGAGCTCGCCCGCCTGGGCGGCGCTCAGGGCGGCATCGTCGCCGGGGTGCCCTCCGGTGCGGTCGGTCTCCTGGCGTGGTGGCTGCGCGAACGGACCTCGCGTACGGTGCTGGTGGTTGCCGCGGAGTCGGAGCGCGTCTATCTGGATTCGCTGGTCTGGGACGCCGGCTCCGGAGTGGCCATCTTCCCTGCGGGCGATACGCCACCGTTCGACAGGGTGCCGCCATCCGAAGAGGTGACCCGGGCGCGCCTCGCGACGCTGATGCGGCTGCACGCACGGACCGAACCGCTCGTGGTCGTCGCCTCGCCTCGGGGCCTGCTCCGGCCGACGCTCGCTCCCAGGGTCGTCCAGGCGGGGCTGACCGAGGTCAAGAAGGGCGCGCGCCTGCCTCGCGATCAGCTCCTGGCCCGTCTCGTGGAACTGGGCTACCGGCGCGAGAGCGCGGTCTCGGTGCCGGGGGACTTCGCCGTACGCGGCGGCATCGTCGACGTCTTCGGCGTGGACCGCGCCCGCCCCTGGCGCGCGGAATGGTTCGGCGACGATGTCGAGGACCTGCGCGCCTTCGATCCGGCGACCCAGGAGTCGATCGCCAAGCTCGAATCGGCGCAGGTGTGGCCGGCTCGTGAGCTCGACCTCAGCCGAGAGTCGGTCGCTCGGGCCGTGGCCTCGGTGTCAGCCCTCGACTCGACCGCCCTGCGCGATGACGTGCGCGAGCAATGGGAGCGCGACCGCGAGCTGCTCGAGACCGGTGTCTACGAGGAGGGACTCGACCTGTTCTTCCCCTACCTCGGTGGCGACCCGGCGCCGACCCTGCTCGACCATCTCGACAACCCGGTCATCCTGCTCGACGGCGGGCGCGAGCGGCTGATCGCCGCGGCCGAGCGCCACGCTGCGGAGATCGAAGGACTGCGCGCGCAGGAGGAGGCGCGAGGCGAGCTGCCCCACGGCGCGTCGGCCGGCCTGGTGGACGTCGACCAGCTGTTCCGGGCGCTCGATCGCCACACGTCGTTTGAGCTCGTCCGCGAGGCGTCCGCCGGGGCGGCCACGGACCTCGGCTGGCGCGGCGTCGACAGCTACGTCGGACGTTTCGACGCCTTCGTGCGCGAGGCGATCCACGAGCGCGACGAGCGGGGGTGTGTGCTCGTGGTGTCTCGGCAGCAGCACCGCGTCGAGGAGCTCGCAGCGGAGCACGGCGCCGACACGGTGGACGCAGCCGATTTCTCGGCCGCTACAACACCGCTGCCGGCCGGCGCGATCGTGGTGGCGTCTGCCGATCTGTCGCAGGGGTTTGCCGTCGCGGATGGATCGGTGCACGCGTACACGGATGCCGAGCTCTTCGGCGCCGTCAAGCGGCGTCGCTCCGTGCTGGCACGAGGATCACGCCGGGCGGTGTCGACATCGGCGCGCGGCTCACGCCGCGCCGCCAGCGGCAATGCGGCGCGCGAGGCTTTCGTGCTGCAGTTCGCTCCCGGCGACCTGGTGGTGCATCGCGATCACGGCATCTCGCGGTTTGTCGAGATGCGTGCGGTCACGGACGACGGCGGCGCCGTGCACGAGTACATGCTCCTCGAGTACGCGGAGGGTGACCGGCTCTTCGTTCCCACCCAGCACCTCGACCGCGTTGATCGCTACGTCGGGGGCGCGGAGTCGCATCCCAAGCTCTCGCGGCTCGGCACCGGCGAGTGGGAGCGGACGAGGCGCCGCGTCAAGGAGCGCACCGAGGAAGTGGCGCGCGAATTGCTCGGCCTGTACTCGCGACGCGAGCAGGCGCAGGGGCATGCGTATGCACCCGACGGCGCCTGGCAGCAGGAGCTGGAAGGATCGTTCCCGTACCAGGAGACCCCCGACCAGATCCTCGTGCTCGAGGAGATCAAGCGTGACATGGAGGCGTCACGGCCGATGGATCGGGTTGTCTGCGGCGACGTCGGCTTCGGCAAGACCGAGCTCGCGATTCGCGCCGCGTTCAAGGCTGCGATCGAGGGCCGCCAGGTCGCGATGCTCGTGCCCACCACAGTCCTCTGCCAGCAGCACTTCATCACCTTCACAGAGCGCCTCGCCGCCTTCCCGATCACCGTGCGTCAGCTGTCGAGATTCGTCAGCGACGACGAGGTTGCGCGCACCCTCGCCGGTCTGCGCAGCGGTGCCGTCGACATCGTCGTCGGCACCCATCGCCTCCTCCAAAAAGACGTCGAGTTCAAGAATCTCGGGCTCGTGATCATCGACGAGGAGCAGCGATTCGGGGTGCTCCAGAAGGAGCGTTTCAAGGAGCTCCGCGTCGCGGTCGATGTACTGTCGCTGTCGGCGACACCGATCCCGCGAACGTTGCACATGTCGCTCGCGGGCATCCGCGATCTCTCCGTGATCCAGACGCCTCCCGAGGAACGCCAGCCGATCAAGACCTACGTGACGGCACGTGAGGACTCGCTCATCCGCGAGGTGGTCACGCGTGAGCTTGCACGCGGAGGCCAGTGCTTCTTTCTGCACAACCGGGTTGCGGGCATCGAGGCCGTGGCGGATCGGCTTCGCGCCCTCGTGCCCGAAGCGCGTATCGAGGTGGCCCACGGGCAGATGCCTGAGGGCATGCTCGCTTCGGTCATGCGCAGGTTCGGTGACGGCGAGATCGACGTGCTGCTGTGCACCACGATCATCGAATCCGGCCTCGACATTCCGAATGCGAATACGATTGTCATCGATGACGCGCATCGGTTGGGACTCGCTCAGCTGTATCAACTGCGCGGACGTGTCGGCCGGGCAGGGCAGCGCGCCTACGCCTACATGATGTATCCGCCCGCCAGGTCACTGACGGAGAAGGCTGACAAGCAACTCGATGTCATCGGCGACCTGCAGGATCTCGGCGCCGGTTTCAAGCTGGCCATGCGCGACCTCGAGATTCGCGGTGCGGGCAACCTGCTCGGCGAGGAGCAGCATGGAGAGATCGCCGCAGTCGGGCTCGAGCTGTACAACCACCTGCTTGCCGACGCGGTCACGTCGCTGCAGGGAAAACCCGTTGTGGAATCACCCGCGCAGGTCACCGTGACACTTCCCGTCGCCGCGTTCCTCCCGGCGGAGTACGTGTCCGACGAACGCCTGCGACTGCGCTGCTATCAGGAGCTCGCCGCGTGCATCAGTGAGTCGGAGCTGGACCAGCGTGCGCGTGGGCTCGTCGATCGATTCGGTCCGATGCCTGCGCCGACGTCGGCGCTCATCAACTCGCTGCGCGTCCGCCTGCTCGCCGCGGCCGCAGGCGCGCTCGGTGTCGAAACCGAGCGTGGCCGCGGGGTGGTCATCCGCCTGACGCTCGACCACGGCCTCGACCTCCAGAGCGTGGCCTCGCAATTCCGCGATATCACGGCAACCCCGTCGCAGCTGCATCTCGGCGATGCATGGCAGAGCACCCTCACCCCGGTGCTTCGCGAGCTCGGCCGGCTGGTGCGCGCACGCGATCGTGTTCCGGTTGGTGCGCAGAACGCCCATGCGTGACGAGGCCGTCGAGTCGCTGCGCGCGCTGAATGAAGTGGTCGAACGGCTGCGCGCGCCGGGCGGCTGTCCATGGGACCGCGAGCAGACGCATCGCAGCCTCCGCCCGTATCTCCTCGAGGAGACCTACGAGGTGCTCGAGGCGATCGACGGCCTCGAGCCCGGAACCTTGCGTGAGGAGCTGGGTGACCTGCTCCTCCAGGTGCTCATGCACAGCGCGATCGCCATGGAGGCTGGTGACGGTTTCGACATCGGCGATGTCGCCGACGGCGTGCGCGCCAAGATGATCCACCGACATCCCCACGTCTTCGGTGACGTGACCGTCGACGGGGCGGCGAGTGTCGTCGTCAACTGGGAGAAGCTCAAGACCGCAGAGAAACGCCAGCGGCTGTCGCTGCTCGACGGCGTGCCTGCGGCGATGCCGGCGCTCGCCCACGCACAGGGGGTGCAGAAGCGTCCGGCGAGGGTCGGCTTCGATGAGACGCCGACGGTTCCCGTCGCCCTCGACGGCGTGCGCGTGGCGCTCGAGCGTGTCGAAGCGGTTTCGGACGAACTCGCGGAGGCTGCACATGGCGAGGACTGGGCCGCGGGCGCCGGTGATCCAGAGGTCGCGATCGGCGACCTGCTCTTCTCGGTGGTTGCGCTGGCGCGACGGCTTCGGGTCAATCCTGAAGAGGCGCTCCGAAGCCGCGCGATGGGATTCGCGACCCGGTTCCGCGCGCTCGAGGCGCGCGCTCGAGACGACGGTGTCGACCTGCACGACCTCGACGATGCGGAATGGCGAACGCGCTGGGAGGCGACCGCTTCCTGAAACAGGACCCAGGTCCCTTGTCAAATCCGCCGCCGGGCCGCATCCTATCCCGACACCCGGCGTCACATCGCCTCATTCGTCTCACACATCGCCGGGGAGAGGATCGCGCCATCCGTCCCACTCCACGTCCAAGCCTCGACAGCCCCATCACGCTGCGCCGGATTGCAGTCGTGCTCATAGCGGGGATCTGTGGACTGGTCGCATTCGCGGTGTACGGGCAGGTTGCGCAGAGCCGTCACCTCGACGCCCAGGTGAGCGCACTCGCCGCCACGAATGCGGCGCTGACGCAGCAGATCTCGGATCGCGAGCGCGAGATCGCCGACGCGCAGACCATCGCGTGGCTCGAGCAGCAGGCACGGCAGCTCGGCTACATCTTCCCCGGCGAACAGCTCTACGTGATCGTCCCGCCGGGAGGAGCTCGGGTGTCGACCGGAGGCGTGTCAGTGCCCATCCCGACGTTCAAGGCGCTGCCACCCGCGACCCCGACACCGTCACCGACTGCAAAGCCGAGCACATCGCCCAGCCCGACACCCAGCCACACCCCGGCGCCCACTCCCACTCCCACGCCGGCGCCACACTGATCGGCCTCCGGGCCGAGGAAGGCAATGCCACGTGCGGTATCCTCTGAGGGCGGCGTGGAGCAGTGGAAGCTCGTCGGGCTCATAACCCGAAGGTCGTCGGTTCGAATCCGACCGCCGCAATTTCTCTGCCCGGAATAGGGCCTGCGCCGGGTACGATGGCGACGTGGAGCTCGCACCAATGGGCGTCTCCGCGACCTCATCCCCAGCACATTGCTCGGCGGTTTAGCTCAGGTGGTAGAGCAGCCGGTTCATACCCGGTATGTCCCTGGTTCGAATCCAGGAACCGCCACCACGCACGCGGGATCTGGCCCCCTGCGGCCGCGTGAGCGCACCGCCGCGGTGGCCCGGGTACGGCGCGCGGTCGCGACCGCCGTCGACCGGCGCGGCGTGATCGTTCCCGGCGAGCACGTGCTGATCGCATGCAGTGGGGGACCGGACTCGAGCGCGCTGGTCGATGTGCTTGCGCGCCTTGCCCCACCGCGCGGATGGCGTCTCTCGGTCGCTCACGTCGATCACGGGCTTCGTCCCGGGTCGGCGGTGGAGGCGGGCGCCGTCGCGAGACTTGCGGCTGATCACGGGATCGAATTTCGCGCCCTCTCGGTGCATGTCGGGGCGGGCAGCTCACTGCAGGACAGGGCTCGCAGCGCACGCCATGCGGCGCTGCGAGCTGAAGCGTCGAGGGTCGGCGCCGGGATGATCGCGCTTGGTCACACCGCGGACGACCAGGCTGAAACCGTCTTGATGCGAGCGCTGTCGGGCGCGTCCCCGAAAGGGCTGCTCGCGATGGCGGAACGTGAGCGCGGACTGGTGCGCCCACTCCTCCGCGTGTGGCGCGCCGCGACCGTCGCCTATTGCGCAGCGCTGGGCGTTGACGTGCTCGAGGACCCGAGCAATGCGGATCCTCGATTCCTCCGGAGCCGCGTGCGCCACGAGGTGCTCCCCGCCCTCGAGGAGGTCTTCCCAGGCGCTCGCCGCCGGCTGGTCGTGCTTGCCGAGCGCCAGCGACGTCTGCTCCAATTGGAGGGCGGCCCGGCCGAGCCGCCCGCGCGCCGGGGGTTGAGATCGTAGACCCCTGGTAGACTGAATTCGTGCCCACGTCTCGACGCAGCGTCACCTATATCGTCATCGCACTTTCCGTGATCGTCCTGGCCGCGGTCCTGTACAAGACGTTCCCGAGCAGCAATGCCGCGAGCCAACCCGCGGGTGTGCTCGACCACGCCATTTACAACTATGCGAACCCGTCGAACGCCACGGGGATTACGATCAGCAGCAACACGTCGCAACCGGCCGAAATCCAGAGCGACGGACAGACGGTTGTCTGGTATTCCACGAGTGGGACGCAATACACAACCGTAGAGTCGTCCGCAGACGCCGTCTCGAAGGAGTTCCAGGGTGCCAACTATTTCAACTACAAGGTCGATGCCGCCGGCGGGGGGAATTTCTTGCTGAGCGTGATCCTTCCCAACCTCATCCTCTTTGGCCTCATGGCGCTGATCCTGCTCTGGATCTTCCGTCAGACCCAGAGCGGCAACAACCAGGCCCTCTCGTTCGGCCGCAGCCGCGCCCGGCTGCTGGCGGGTGACAAGCCGGCGATCACGTTCGTCGACGTTGCCGGTGTTGACGAGGCCAAGCAGGAGCTCAACGAGATCGTCGAGTTCCTCAAGTACCCGGACAAGTTCGTCGCGGTCGGCGCTCGCATTCCGAAGGGAGTCCTCCTGGTCGGCCCTCCGGGTACCGGCAAGACGCTGCTCAGCAAGGCGGTCGCGGGAGAGGCGGGCGTTCCCTTCTTCAGCATCAGCGGCTCGGAATTCGTCGAGATGTTCGTCGGTGTCGGCGCGAGCCGCGTCCGCGACCTCTTCGACCAGGCCAAGAAGAACTCACCCTGCATCGTCTTCGTCGACGAGATCGATGCCGTCGGCCGCCAGCGCGGTGCGGGCCTCGGCGGCGGTCACGATGAGCGCGAGCAGACCCTCAACCAGCTCCTCGTCGAGATGGACGGCTTCGAGACCAACCAGCACGTGATCGTGATCGCGGCCACCAACAGGCCCGACGTCCTCGACCCGGCGTTGCTTCGCCCGGGCCGGTTCGACCGCCACGTCATGCTCGACCGGCCCGACATCCGCGGCCGCCGCGCAATTCTCGAGGTGCACGCGCGCAACAAGCCGCTCGACCAGGGTGTCGATCTCGAGGTGCTCGCCAAGCAGACCCCGGGGTTCAGCGGCGCCGACCTGTCCAACCTCATCAACGAGGCTGCGATCCTCGCCGCGCGCGGCAATCGCAAGGTCATCGTCATGAACGACCTCGAGGAGTCGATCGCGCGCGTCATCGCGGGCCCCGAGCGCAAGAGCCGGATGATCAGCGACAAGGAGAAGCTGACGATCGCGTTCCACGAGATGGGGCACGCTCTGGTCGGCACCACCCTCGAGCACACCGACCCGGTGCACAAGGTCACGATCGTCAGCCGTGGCCAGGCACTCGGCTGGACGATGAGCCTGCCCATCGAAGATCGCTACCTGGTGAGCAAGGCCGAGCTCGTCGACCAGCTCGCCCAGATCCTGGGCGGCCGCTGCGCCGAGGACCTGATCCTCGGAGAGGACAACATCACCACCGGCGCGTCGGACGACATCCGCAAGGCGACGAACCTCGCTCGCAAGATGGTCACGGAGTGGGGGATGAGCGACAAGCTCGGCCCGCTCACCTTCGGCGAGCGCCCGGAGATGGTGTTCCTGGGCCGCGATCTCGGCGAACAGCGCAACTACTCCGAGGGCATCGCTTCCGAGATCGATCAGGAAGTCCATCAGCTCGTCGCCGACGCATTCCAGCGAGCCAAGAAGGTGCTCCGCGATCGGGAGCACGTGCTCCGCGCGCTTGCCAGCCGGCTCGTCGAGGTCGAGACGATGGACGCACCCGAGATGAAGCGGATCATCGATGAGACCGAGTCGCACAGCGGCGTGGCCCCGGTGAACGGCAGCGGTCCGCTGCCCGAGGCGCCGCCGGCACCGCCGGACTTTGTTCCGCCGGCCGAGGCAGCAGCCGGAGCCTAGGGGTACACTCTGGCCGACTGGCCCCTGGGGCCGTCGACGGGATCGATGCGATCCGGGGACGCGTGACACGCCTCGAGACTCGCTGCCGGCGACGGTGTCAGTGACCTGATTCGCAGAGCGCTTGGATCCACCCAGGAGGACCGAGACGTGGAGGGAGCAGGCACACCAACCCTGGCGATCGTCGGCGCCGGCCGGGCCGGTTCCGCACTCGCGATCGCTGCGCATGACGCCGGCTACGGTGTCGCCGCCGTCGCCTCCCGACGCGGTGAGATGGCGGCGCGGCTCGCGGACACCGTCGGTGCACGAGCCGTCGCCACGCCGCTGGCTGCCGTGACAGCCGCCGACCTCACCCTCCTCGCGGTGCCCGATGGGGCGGTATCGATGGTCGCGGCGTCGATCGCCGCCTCCGGGGTCTCCTTGCGCGGGCGTGGTGTCGTGCACCTCGGCGCGCGCTTCAGTCCCGAGATCCTCGCGTCGCTCCGCGTCACCGGGGCGGCCGTCGGCGTGCTCCACCCGCTCCAGGCACTCGCCGGGCCGGACAGCGCCTCACTGCTCGAGGGCGCCTACTTCCGCATCGACGCCGGCGGGCTGCTCCGCCGGTGGCTCGTCGGACTGGTGTCGGCACTCCACGCCACCGAGCTCGAGATCGATCCCGCGGAGGCGCCGCTGTACCATGCGGCCGCGGTGCTCGCGGGCAACGCACCGCTTGCCCTGCTCGCGGAGGCGACCCGGCTGCTCGAGGCCGCGGGGGTGAGCCCGGAGGTCGCCCACGCTGCGCTGGCAGCGCTCCTCGAGGGCGCTGCCCACAACGCCCGCCGCGCCGGCACGGCTGCCGCGCTCACGGGGCCCGTCGCCAGGGGAGACCAGGACGCAATCGCGGCGCACCTCGATGCCCTCGCGAGGTATCCCGAGGCACGGGATCTCTACCTCCACCTCACCCGCGCGATGGAATCGCTGATCGCGAACCAGCCGGCCGCGGCTGACGCCGGCACCGCGGTGGCGTGACCATGGTCACGGTCAAAGACCTCGCGGCGTGGAAGGCCGATGGGAAGCGGTTCGTGATGCTGACCGCGTACGACTACCCGACGGCCAGGCTCCTTGCCGAAGCCGAGGTGCCGGTGCTCCTCGTGGGGGACTCGCTCGCGGACAACGTCCTCGGCTATCCCAACACCATCCCGGTGACCATGACCGAGATGCTCCACCACGCCCGCGCTGTGGCGCGCGGCGCCTCGAGCCAGCTGCTCGTCGGGGATCTCCCGTTCGGCTCGTACCAGCGGTCGTGCGGAGATGCGATCGACAGCGCAGTCGAATTTCTCAAGGCCGGCATGCACGCGATCAAGCTCGAAGGCGGCGGGTGGGTGGTCGAGACGGCCGGCCGTCTCACCCAGCGGGGCATCCCGGTGATGGGTCACCTGGGGCTGACGCCGCAGTCCGTCAATGCCTTTGGCGGCCCCAAGGTGCAGGCGAGAAATGCCCGTGATCGCGAGCGCCTCATCGCCGACGCGCACGCTCTCGAGGACGCCGGGGCGTTCGCGCTCGTGCTCGAGGGGATACCGCGCGACCTGGCCGCGCAGGTCACGAGCGAGCTGGCCATCCCCACCATCGGCATCGGCGCCGGACCCGACTGCGACGCCCAGGTGCTGGTGATCCACGACCTGCTCGGCATCACCGGCCACCTCCGCGGCGCCGCACCGAAATTCGTGAAGCAATATGCCGATCTCGGCGGTCTCATCGTCAGTGCCGCGCGCGCCTACGCGGACGACGTGCGCGAGGGCCGGTTCCCCGACGATGCCCATTCCTTCCACTGACCCTCCGGAGCTGCTCGCCACACCCGCAGCGCTCCGCCGGAGGTCCTCCGCATGGCATGCAGCGGGAGCGTCCGTGGGCATGGTGCCGACGATGGGAGCGCTGCACGCCGGCCATCGGGCGCTGATCGACCGCGCCGTCGCGGAGAACGACAGGGTGGTCGTGACCATCTTCGTCAATCCAGCTCAGTTCGGACCCACAGAGGACTTCAGCCGGTACCCCCGGAAGCTGGACGCGGACCTGGCGATGCTCGCTTCGGCCGGGGTGCATGCCGCCTTCGTGCCGGCCGTCGAGACCATGTATCCGCCCGGCCTCGTGACCCGGGTCGACATCGTCGGGCCGCTTGCCGGCCGGCTCGAAGGGGCGAGCCGCCCGGGTCATTTCAACGGAGTCGCGCTCATTGTGACCAAGCTGCTGGTCGCCGGTCTGCCCGACCGAGCCTATTTCGGGCAGAAGGACGCGCAGCAGTGCGCGGTGGTTCGCCAGCTTGCCCGCGACCTCGACACCGGCGTCGAAATCGTTGTCTGTCCAACGGTTCGGGACACTGACGGTCTCGCCGTCTCCAGCCGCAACGTCTACCTCAGCCCCGAAGAACGAGTGCGGGCAACGGCCATTCCATCGAGCCTTGCCAAGGCTTTGGCTCGATTCGAGGAGGGCGAGCGAGACGCGACAGCGCTGGCAACAACTGTTCGGTCCCACCTGGAGAAGGAAGGACTGGACGTGGACTACGTCGCCGTGGTAAAGGCGGACGACTTCTCCGAGGTCCAAACCGCTGTCCCCACAAACGAAATCGTACTGGCTGCTAGAATAGGGAGCACACGGTTGATTGATGTCGTTCGGCTGGGGGTCGACACAGCGCCCGTTGGTCGTGGCGTCTAGGGGAGATCATGCAGCGGGTCATCATGAAGTCGAAAATCCACCGCGCCACGGTGACGCGAGCTGCAGTCGACTACATCGGGTCGTGCGGTGTCGCACCTGAGTTGATGCACGCCGGCGCATTGTGCGGCGACTGCACACCGGCGATCGTGCATGCGGACGCCACCAATCGCATTCGCGAGCAGGCGGCGATCGCGTGATGCACGGGGCCGCACCGACGGATTACGACGTGGTGGTTGTCGGTAGCGGCATCGCAGGACTCTCAGCGGCACTCACGGCGGCGCCGGGCGCGCGTGTCGCGGTGGTGACCAAGGGCGCACTCGACGACGGGTGCAGCAGGTTTGCCCAGGGCGGGATCGCGGCCGCGGTCGGTGACGGCGACTCGCCGGAATTGCATTACGAGGACACCATCGCCGCCGGACGCGGCCTCTGCCATCCTGATGCGGTGCGGGTGCTGGTCGAGGAAGGCCCTGCACGCATCCGCCAGCTGATCGAATGGGGAGTCGCCTTCGACACGCAGGACGGTGAATTGCTGCTAGCGCAGGAGGCCGCGCACTCGCGTCCGCGCATTCTCCATGCGCGGGGCGACGCCACCGGCCTCGAGGTCGAGACTGCGCTGATCCGCCGGCTGCGTGCCAGCAGCGCGAAGGTCATCGAACACGCCGACGTCACCAGGATCATCACCACGCCCGACGGCATCGGCTGCGGCGTGTCGATCACGACGAACCCCTCCGAGTCGCATACCACCACGCTGACGTCAGCGGCGGTCGTGCTCGCGAGTGGTGGGGCGAGCCGTCTCTGGCGGAACAGCACCAACCCGGACTCCGCCACCGGCGACGGCGTTGCCCTCGGATATGCGGCCGGCGCCGACGTCGCGGGCATGGAGTTCGCGCAGTTCCATCCGACGGCGCTTGCCATGGACGGGGCGCCACGGTTTCTCATCAGTGAAGCCGTCCGCGGCGAGGGCGCGTGGATCGTCAACAGCGACGGCAGGCGCTTCGTGCTCGACGTCGATCCGCGCGGTGAGCTCGCCGGTCGCGACGTGGTGGCCCGCGCCATCTGGGACGAGTTGCAGCGCAGCGGCGAGCCCTGCGTCTTCCTCGACTGCGCGCCGCTCGGCGATCGCGCCCCGGTTCGGTTTCCGACCATCGCGGCGACCTGCGCACGTTACGGCCTCGACATCACGCGTGAGCCGATCCCCGTCTCCCCGGCAGCGCACTACATGATCGGCGGTGTCAGGACCGATCTCGATGGCGCGACCAGTGTCCCCGGACTGTATGCGTGCGGTGAAGTTGCGTACAGCGGCGTGCACGGCGCCAACCGGCTGGCGAGCAACAGCCTGCTGGAGTCCTTGGTGTTCTCACACCGGGCGATGCACGCGGCGCTGGGATGGGCAGCGGAATCACCACCTGCTCACGCGGCGCCCACGCAGCGAACATCGAACTCGAGAGGTGCCGGCCTCGATCCTCGTGACGGCTGGAACACCCTGCGCGACACGCTCTGGACTGGAGCCGGCGTGGTTCGTGACGAACCCGGCCTGCGCGCCGCCGCGCGCGAGTGCGATGCGGTGGCCGTCGCCACCTCGGGAGCTACCACGCTGCCGGCCATGCAGCTGCACGCAGCCGCATCCACCGCATCGCTGGTGTGCACAGCCGCCCTGGCTCGCGAGGAGAGCCGTGGGTGCCACCTCCGTTCTGATCTCCCCCAAGCAAGCGATCAATGGCATGGCGACCTCGTCATGCACAAGGACAGAGGAGCACGCTTTGACCGTCACCTTTAGACCCATCACCGAGGCGCTTTCGTCGGAGAGCATCGACCTGCTCATCGAGTCGGCGCTCGCCGAGGACGTCGGAGCTGGCGATGTCACGACCCAGGCCGTGATTCCGATGGATATGACCTGTCGAGGCAAGATCGTCTGCAAGCAGGACGGCGTGATCGCCGGCCTGAGCATCGCGCAGCGCGTGTTCCAGCGTGTCGATGAGCGGATTCAGTTCGATCCCAAAACCAAGGATGGCGAGAAGGTCCAGGCGGACCAGATCGTCGCGCGACTCTTCGGACCGGCTCGCGGCATGATGACCGCGGAGCGTGTCGGCCTCAACTTCCTGCAGCACCTGAGCGGGATCGCGACCATGACCGCCAAGTACGTGAAGGCTGTCGACGGCACCAAGGCCAAGATCCTCGACACCCGCAAGACGACCCCTGGCCTGCGTGCCATCGAGAAGTACGCGACGCGCATGGGTGGCGCCGTCAACCATCGCATGGGGCTGTACGACGCGGTGCTGATCAAGGACACGCACCTCGCGCTCGTCGGCGGGATCACCCCGGCGCTCCGCGCGGCGCGCAAGGCGTACCCGGAGATGGAGATCCACGTCGAGGTCAGCAACCTCCAGGAGCTCGAGCAGGCGCTCGCGGACAAGGCCTCGCACATCCTCCTCGACAATTTCTCCTGCGGTCAGGTACGCGAGGCGATGCAGCTGATTCGCGGGCGTGCGACTGTCGAGGTGAGCGGTGGAGTCCAGGTGACCAATGCGCGTGCGTACGCGCTTGCCGGTGCCGACTACATCAGCGTTGGCGCGTTGACGCACTCGGCGGTGGCTCTGGACTTCAGCATGAAAGTAACTCGGTACTGAATCAAACGACTCTCGAGTGGGTCCTGTCACCGCGGGGACCCCTCGCCGCCGCGCTTTATGGCGCGTCGGCGCTGCCCCCCGCGGTGCCACCCACCGGCTGTCTTGCTTCGGGCGCTCGTAGTGCGCGTTTCTCCGCTGGGTCGTTCCGCGTCCGGTGAGCGGTCTCTGAGCGTTTGACGGGTCCGTTTAAGTAATGCCTACGGTTGTTGATGGGCCTACGGTTACGTTGCATGCGTTTGCGGTTTCGCATGCTTGGTTGACGCCGATTGTGATTGGGGTGACGGCGGCGTTCGTTTTCTTGTGTCCGATTCTCTTTGTGGTGGTTTGGGGGAGGGATCGGAGGCTGCGGCCGGGGGTTGCGGCGCTGTTGGGGCTGGCGTTGACGCAGTGGGCGGCGCATGAGGTGGGGAGGTTGTCGATCAGGCCGCGGCCGTTTGTGGCCATGCATTTCACGCCGCTGTTTCCGCATGCGGCGAACAATTCGTTTCCGTCAAGTACGACGGCATTCATCGCGGTCGCCGGGATCATTGGGGTGCTGGCGTGGCGGCGCCGGGGAGTGATCCTGGTGGTCGCCACGGCTGTTGTGGCGGTCGGGTGTGTGTATGTCGGGGTGCACTACGTGAGCGATGTGATCGTCGGCGCGGCGCTCGGGGCTACGTGCGGTGCGGTCACGTGGTTCGTGGCGGGGTTGCCGCCGGTGACGTGGGCGCTGAGCGCGGTGGAGCGGCGGTTTCCGCGACGGCAGCGTCGTGTCGAGGCGGCCGCGCCGGCCGATCCGCGCACTCGCGATCGGGTCGAAGTGCCTACAGGAGTGAGTTGACCAGCGCCTCGATCTGACTCAGTGACGCCGGTGTGGCTGTCGCTCCGATCGACACGAGGGTCGATCCCTTGGTGGCCACGACGCCCTCGTTGTCCTTGCCGGCGCCAAGCGTCACGTAGAAGGATGTCGCCTGGTCTCCCAGCCCCGAAACGCTCTTCACGCCCCCCGGGAAATTCTTGGTGAAATTGGAAATGATCGAGGGATTGATGTTGAGGAGCACCTCGATGATCACGTTTTCACTGGTTGTGTGGTAGTTGCATACCACGCCGGTCACACCGGCGGGCAGCTGCCCGCCGCCACCGCCAACGCCGGTCGCATTCGGGAGCGTGGTCCCCAGGGCTGATCCAACCGTCGCGCCCGTGGGGCACACCGCTGATGCCGCCGACGCGGTCGGCGTCGCCGCTGCCGAGGTCGGCGCTGCCGCAGTCGGCGTCGCGCCTGGTGCGGATGTCGTCGGGCTTGGCGTCGCACTGCCGCAAGCTGCAAGCGTCGCTGCGAATGCCAGTGTGGTCAGCGGAATCCACCGCGACATGCTGCCTGTCATGTGGAATGCCCTCCATCTGCGATGTCGAGGCAGTGCCACCTTCGACGGCGCAACTATGCGCGAGTTGCGGCCCGGAGCGCACGGTCATCAAACTCATGCAGTTCGCGCCCGGGTGCCTGTTGCGAGGAGCTGTGACGATGCCCGACCACCTCGATCCCATTCCGGACCACGCCGACCCCGTTCCGGGTCCGCAGAGCTCGAACGAGCAGCCCCAGGCGCATCTCACCCCCACGCCGCATGGCGGCGGGTGGCGCATGTTCGCGGCGCCGGTCGAGGTCGAGGCGTTCCTCGGGCAGACCTGGGTCAGGGTGGTGGTGGACGGCGTGGATGACGAGAGCGCGGAGATCTGGGCACGCTGGCCACCCGAGGGTCACACCTCGGGGGACGTGCACCACCAGGTCATCGACGCCTCCCATTACCGTCCACCGCAGGGTGGTTTTCCGCCCTCCTGAGGCACTGGCCGCGGCCACCCGGTCGCTGCCCCGACTGGTGCAACCTCTGTAGGCTGGGTGTTCGGACCGCCAGGCGATCGGCTGTGGCGATGCTCGAAGTCAGCTTCACAAAGAGACCAGTCTCGATGCGAAACCATCTCGAACGCCCGAACCAGATTGCCGTGGACGCCACCGCGCGCCGCCGCCGCCATCTGGCTCGTCACCACCGGCTCGTTGTCGGCATGTCCCGTGAACGCGAGCATCGCCGCTCACGCCGGATGGTCATCTGGTCGCTCGCCGGTGTGCTCTGCCTGCCGATCGCGGGCGCAGTGCTGGTCATGTTCGCGCTCGGCGGCGCGGCGGCCTCGACGGCTGCCGCGCGTGCGCGGGTGCTCCCTGCCGATTCGCTGGTCTTCGACCGCACGGGCGGGCTCATCGCGGATGTCCACCCGGCCGGCGCCACGCGGCTCCCCGTGCCGCTGACCGCGATCTCGCCGCTTTTGCAGCAGGCGATCGTCGCCGTCGAGGACCGCTCCTTCTGGACGGAGGGTGCCGTCGACGTGCCGCGGATGGCCGCTGCCGCGATCTCCGACCTGACCCACGGCACCTCGCAGGGCGCCAGCACCGTCCCCATGCAGCTGGCGAAGATTCTCTACCTCAACAACTCGCGGACCTTTTCGTACAAGGTGCAGCAGATCGCGCTCGCGGAGCGGCTGTCCAGCTCGAATTCGCGGGCGGTCATCCTTGACGACTACCTCAACGACATCTACTTCGGCTCCGGCGCCACCGGCATCCAGGCCGCGGCGCACACGTACTTTGGGATCGATGCGAGCCGGCTCGACCTGGCGCAGGCCGCGATGCTCGCGGGCATCCCCAACAACCCGACCGGCGACGACCCGCTGATCAATCCCGCGGGAGCGGTCGCGCGACAGGAGCTGGTGCTGGATGCGATGTACGACACCGGTGCCATCACGCTGCAGGTCGAGCAGGCTGCCTTGCACGAGCGTCTCGCCTACACGTCGACGAATCCGGACAATGTCAACGTGTTGCCGTTCTTCACGGCGCGCGTCGTGAAGAGTGTGCAGACCACCTGGCACCTCAACGCGCTGACGGCCGGCCTGCGAATCCTGTCCACCCTCGATCTCGGGCTCCAGCAGTTCACGCAGCACGCCGTGAGCACGCAGATCGCGCAACTCGGCCGCCTCCATGTCACCGACGGTGCGGCCGTGGTCATCTCGCCCGCATCGGGAGACGTGCTTGCGTATGTCGGCAGTGCGGGCGCGAACGTGCCCGGTGGTCAGATCGACATGGCGGCAGCGCCGCGTCAACCCGGATCGTCGTTCAAGATCTTCACGTACACCACGGCAATCCAGGATGCGCGCGTCAGCATGGTGACACCGGTGCTCGACGGGCCGTTGACACTTCCCACCGGCGGTGGACCGAACGGAACCCAGCCCTACAGCCCGCTCGACTACACGCGCACGTGGCACGGAGTTCCTGCCCGTCGAGGAGGCGCTCGGCAACTCGCTCAACATCCCCGCCATCCGTGTGGAGATGGCGACCGGCATCCCGGTCATCGTGGGCATGGCGCGAGCGATGGGTGTCACCACGCTCGGCATGTCGCCACAGTCGTACAACCCGAGCATGACCCTCGGCACCTACCCGATCCCGCCGCTGGAGATGGCGCAGGCGGGGACGGTGCTGGCGGACTCCGGAGTCCTCCATCCAGCTCGTTTCATCATTGCCGCCAGCCTCAACGGGCGCGTGCTGCCCCATGCGACCCCGGCAACAAAGAAGGTCGTCGATCCTCGCGCGGCGTACATCATGAACACGATCCTGAGCAACGACGCGAACCGCGTCCTTGACTTCGGCGCGCATGGCCTGCTGACGCTTCCGGGCCACCTGGTTGCTGCCAAGACTGGCACCAGCGAGAACTTCAAGGACAACTTCACCGTCGGCTGGACGCCGCAGCTCGCCACGGCGACCTGGGTCGGCAACGCGGACGATTCGGCGATGCAGGGCACCACCGGCATCACCGGCGCCGCACCAATCTGGCAGACGGTGATGGCGCACGCGCTCACCGGCATCGCGGATCACTGGCCGCCGATGCCCGCCGGGTTGACGACGGCCAGCACGGCATGGGGCACCGCCTACTTCATGCCGGGCACCGACGCCACCACCGGCAAGTCGGCGCTCGTGCCGAGCGAGCAGCCGGTCGATCCGGCGCTCCGGTCTCCTCCGAGCCAGCCCGGCAAGAAGCACCATCACCACCACCACTGACGGCTCTAAGGGGTAGACACTTCGGGCGGCATATATAGGTCGTGATGAGCGACGCTGCGACGTTCGCCCTGGCTCCACTGAGGACAGCGATGGCGGCCCAATCGGCAGGCGAGGCGATGCGTGGCCAGAGCGTGATGCTCGACGACGTCTATGCAGCCGAGATTCAGCGGCTTGTCGCCCTGGGCACGGTGCTCGCCGGCGACGGCGCCGCGGGTGAAGACCTTGCTCACGACGCCTTCCTCCGGCTTGTCCAGCGCGTCCGCCGCGATCCCGACTACCTGCGTGGGCCGGCGTGGCCGCTGCTGCGCACCATGGTGGTCCGGCTCGCGATGCAGCGCCGCCGCGCCTGGGCGCGCGAGCTGCGCCGTCTCGCACGCGTGTGGCAGCCGGCGCCGAGTGAGGGCTGGGAGCCGAGCGTCGCGGTGCTGGACTGGCACACCGCGCTGCAACAGCTGCCGCCGAGAATGCGGGCGACGGTGGTGCTGTTTTACGGCGAGGACCTCAGCACCGCGCAGACCCACGCGCGCCGTTGGAACGCAGGACCTCGGCGCGATGGAAGGCGGTCGTGGTCTTCGCTGGGGTCGTGGTCGTCATCAGCGGCGCTGTCGTCGGTGCGTCCATCGCGTTGCGCGGCTCACCGGTGTCCCATCCTGCTCCCGCGAGTCGGTTCGGTCAATGGAAGGCGTTCCAGCTCGACCCGAACGGAGGAAGCAGCCCGGATGCCATCTCCTGTCCCGATGCCAACCACTGCGTCGCGGTGGACTACAGCGGTAATGCAATCGCCTCGACGAATCCGGGCGGGGGAAACGCCGCATGGACGATGACCCCGATCGAGTCGCTCCCATCCATCCCGGGAAATGGACCCGCGGTGATGACCGGCGTCTCTTGCGCCGATCCGTCACTGTGCGTGGCCGTCGATCAGAGCGGCAACGTCAGCACCTCCACGAACCCGGGTGGCCGAGTGGCCGCCTGGATCGTGAGCGGCATCGACGGTCAGGCGGCCCTCAGCGGCATCTCGTGTCCCGGCGAGGGCCTCTGCGTGGCGGTTGGTGGCCTCGAGCCCAACCACTCCGGGGTTGTTGTGACCTCCAAGGACCCGAGGGACGGGCCGCGTACCTGGACTGTGACGGCCCTTGACAATGCCTCTGCGCTCACCGCGGTCTCGACAGCTCGACCATGTTCGACAGCGTCGCGTGCGTGCGTACACAGTTCTGCGTCGTCGGCGGACTCTCGGACCACGTCTACATGACCACTGATCCGACCGGCGGATCCGGCGCGTGGATATCGGTGCGCGTGGTATCGCAAGGCGAGGCGGCGATGTTCGGCCTGGCCTGCCCCAGCCAGGGCTTCTGCGTCGGCGTCGATGGCAGTGGCGGCGTCCACGTCTACACGAACCCGGGCGGGTAGCCGGCGCGTCACATACTGGCGAGCATGGTCGACGTTGCTGACTTCGGTGACCTGCACCTCGTCGACGATGTCAGCAGCGCGGACTGGATCGTCGCCGGCGTGCGCAACTTCGAATATGACGTCGCGTCGCTGCTGCCAGTCACCTTCGAGGCGTACGCGCGGGTGCTCCACCCTGCGTCCCTCAGCGCCGGGAGTGGCGACACGGTCGATGTTGCGTGGTCTGAGGTGGCTGCGGCGAACGGCCGCATCGCCCACGCCGCGATGGAATGGGTCGCCATCACGGGCGACTGGAAGTTCGAGCAGCACGCCGTGCAACCTGGTGTCTGGGACGCGCCGCCTTCAACGGGGTCCTTGCCACCGCGCAACGCTAGGAGCCTCGCCGACGTGCTCGGGAGATTCACCGCGACGCCATCCGAATGCTGGTTTGGCGTCTGGGAGGGATATGGCGGCGCTCCGTTTCAGCCCGGGACGGTGCCGCTCGTCGCGATGCCCCAGCGCAAGATGGCGCTGCTGCGAGGTCCGCTGCATGCGGCGGGCACCGCCTTCTCGGGAATGGGATGGCCCGAGAGCCCGAGTCTGTGGTGGCCGGATGACCACAGCTGGTGCGTCGCCACGGACATCGACCTGATGAGCACGTACATCGGCGGCAGCGCTCCGTGCGTCGAGGCGGTGCTCGCCGACGAGCGGTTGGAAGCCTTCGCCGTGACCGTCGACCAGACCGTGCACTGGCGGAGCGACACGATCAATCCCACCCCTGATCCGCCGCCACCAACGCGCGGTGTCAAACCGCACCGCTCATGGCGACGCCCGCAGCCGAGTCCTGGAATCCTTACGAGTTGAGGGCCGCGACCAGCTCCTCCTGGAGATACCCCAGGGCGATGAGCACGCCGTACTCGGGCTTCTGCTTGGTCGCGTCGGTCGCGGTATCCTCCCAGCCATCGCCCTCGATACCGAGGATCTCCCCGGCAGCGACGCGGAGGTGATTGAAGGCTCGGAGCCATGCGAGCGTCTGGGCCTCCGTGAGCGGGAGGGTGTCCTCGCCGCCGCTGAGGGCATCCCGCACCATGGTCAGGTCGACCTCGCGGCCCTTCTCGATGTCCGGGCGTACCCAGCGGTCGTACTCGGCCTGAAGCTTGGCGTCGTCATAGGCGCGCGGCGCGGAGGCCAACGGTGCGGCGAGCCGGGGGCTGAGCGAATCGATGATCCCGATCAGCGCCTCGCGTTCGCTCCTGTTGACCTTCACCTGGATCCGCCCGCGGCGACGGAGCACCTGAGCCACGTACCGAGCTCCCCGGGAACTCAGGGACGGCCCAGGGTCGCCTGGAGCCCGAACGAGTGGAGCTGCGCGACGGACACCTCGGCCTGCTCTCGCGGCTGGGTCGCGACCACGGCGCGTCCCTCGTTGTGCACCTGGAGCATCAGCCGCGTCGCGGTGGCATGGTCGTAGCCGAACAGGCGGCGGAGCACGAGCACCACGTAGGACATGAGCGTGATCGGGTCATTCCACACCATCACGTTCCAGCCGAACTCGCGTTGGTCGCGCTCCTGGCGGCCGGGTGCCTTCGCCGGGGCCGGGGCCTTCGTCGGCGTGGGCGCGGAGGTGGTCGCCATGCACCTAGCGTAGCTCAGGTCCCGTCGTGCGTACCACCGCCGATCGGTTCCTTCCGCCCCCTCCTCAAGCTGCCGGCAACGGGGCTCCCGAAGGAGCGACGTCGCTCAGGCGGCGCGGAAGTCGACGACGCCCGCCCACGCGGACGGAGTCCGTGAGGGCTGGGCTGCAGGAGCCGTTGTCGGTGCCGCCACTCCGTCGAGCACCGCTTGCAGCGGAAGCTCACAGTTGTGGCACACGATCCAGATGGGACCCGGCTCGCTGACCCGTCGTTCGAGACGGTGGCGCTCGCCGCATTCCTCGCAGGTGATGGTCACTCGCATTTCGTGGCGCAGCGTCGCACGGCGGCTGCGACGCCTCGCTGATGGCACTGTCGCGGGCGCGGCAACTCCCTGCAACGAATCGGCGAAAGAGGGCCGATCTGCCATGGGTGATACACTCGGCGAGATCGTGATGGCATTGGCGCAAACGCGCCATTCACCGCTCAAATACGATCATTTGAAGGCGAAAGCCCGCATCCCTGACCGGCGAGATGGATTGATCTAAGGCAGGAGTACGAGCCAAAGGAGTGCATTGACCCCGACGACGGCCCAGGAGCCTGAGACGCTCACTATGGAGGACCTCCTGCGGGAGGATCAGAACTCAATCAGGGCCCTGGCCCACGGTGACATCGTCGATGGTGTCGTGGTCCGCGTCGATCCCGACGAGGTGCTCGTCGACATCGGTGCGAAGAGTGAAGGGATCATCTCGAACCGCGAGCTGTCGGCACGCGGCGAGCAGCCCGTCACCCTCAACTCCGGCGATCAGGTCAAGGTCTACATCATCCAGCCAGAGGACGAGCACGGCAATGTGGTGCTCAGCCTGCGCAAGGCGCGCGCCGAAGGCATCTGGCAGGCGGTCGCGGAGAAGGAGTCGGAGGGCGAGATCCTCGACGCCGAGGTTCGCGAGCAGAACAAGGGCGAACTCATTGTCAACATCATGGGGCTGCGCGGATTCCTGCCCAGCAGCCAGGTGGCGCGCCAGTTCAGCGGCAACCTCATGGAGCTGGTCGGCACCAAGATCCCGGTCAAGATCCTCGAGGTCAACCGCAAGCGCAACCGGCTCATCGTGTCGCAGCGCGCGGCGCAGGATGAGGATCGCGCGCGCCAGCGCGAGGAGCTCTTCGAGAAGCTCAAGGTGGGCGACGTCATCACCGGCAAGGTGAGCGGCGTGACCTCGTACGGTGCGTTCGTCAACCTGGGCGGCGCCGACGGGCTCATCCACATCAGCGAGCTCTCCTGGGACCGCATCAACAACGTGAGCGACGTGCTCACCGTCGGCGATGAGCTGTCGGTCAAGGTCATCAAGCTCGACCCCGAGCTGTCGCGCATCAGCCTCTCGCTGCGCCAGATGTCACAGGATCCCTGGGACACCATCGAGCAGCAGTTCCCGCCGGGCAAGGCGGTCCCCGGCATCGTCACCAAGACCAAGAAGTACGGGGCGTTCCTCCAGATCGCCGACGGCGTCGAGGGACTCCTGCATATCAGTGAGCTGTCGTGGGATCACGTCGAACGCACCGAAGATGTGCTCAAGGTCGGCGAGGAGGTCGAGGTCATGGTGCTCAGCGCGGACAAGGTTCGCCGCCGCATCAGCCTCTCGCTGCGCCAGCTGCATGGCGGTGGACCGACCGGCGAGGGCGACGAGATCACCCCACCCTCATATGACTATCCCGAAGATGACGATGACGAAAGCGAGACCGTTGTCACGGCGGTAACGCCGATGGCCGCGGCGCTCACCGACGCGGGCGTGGAGGGCACCACTCGCGCATCCGTTGAGGAAGCTGTCGCGGCCGGCACCGCCACCGCTGAGGAGATTGCCGCTGACAACGCGTTGGCGGACGACGCCGCTGCGTTCGACGAGGTCGCCGATGACGCCGCCGACGACGTCGAGTCAGAGCTTGAGGCTGAGGTCGAAGAGGCCGCTGAGGCGACTGCCGCGGACGAGGCGGGGGCCGCCGAAGGCGCGGAAGGCGCACCCGAACCTGCGCCGGACACGGCGGCTGTTGCGGCCGCCGAAAGCGCCGATATCGAGGCTGCGCAACCCAAAGCCTAGGGCGCAGGCACCAGGCCGGCGACCGTCGCTGTTGTGCATAGCGACGTGGTCGTTTCGACGTGGGCACCAGCCCGTATTTGCAAAGTTGCTTAGCTGTCGACCCACCCGGGTACTATGGGGGACGTTACGGCAGTGCCCGGGCTCTGACCCTTTCCATCCACGGGGGGGCCGGAAGGGCAATGGAGGCGGTTTTGTACCCGTTCGAGCGCTTCACCGAAAGGGCGAAGAAGGTGCTCACGCTTGCGCAGGAAGAGGCCGAGCGTTCGCACCACTCGTACATCGGAACAGAGCACCTGCTGCTTGGTTTGCTCCGCGAAGGGGAGGGACTTGCGGCCAAGGTCCTGAACAACCTCGGCGTGGAGATCAACAAGGTTCGCAGCACGATTGAGTCGGTGCTCGGCCGCAATGAGCGGATCATCATCCAGCAGATCATCCCGACGTCGCGCGTGAAGAAGGTCATCGAGATCTCCTTCGAAGAGGCGCGGCGGATGGGCAACAACTATGTGGGCACCGAACATCTTCTGCTCGGTCTGCTCATCGAGGGTGAGGGCATCGCCGCCCACGTCCTCGAGGATCTCGGCGCCAACCTCGAGAAGGTTCGCGGCGAGATCGACAAGCTGCTCCACGAGTCCGGGATCGACGAGGAGTCGAAGGAGGCGCAGAAGAAGCCGTCCAAGACTCCGCTGCTCGACCAGTTCTGCCGCGACCTCACCGACCTTGCCATCAAGAACTCGCTGGACCCGGTGATCGGCCGCGCTATGGAGATCGAGCGCGTCGTGCAGATCCTCAGCCGGCGCACCAAGAACAACCCCGCGCTCATCGGTGAGCCGGGCGTTGGCAAGACCGCTATCGCGGAAGGTCTCGCGCAGCAGATCATCCTCGGCAACATCCCCGAGTCGCTCATGGGCAAGCGCGTGCTCACGCTCGACATGGGTGCGCTGGTTGCGGGCACCAAGTACCGCGGCGAGTTCGAGGAACGGCTCAAGAAGATCCTTGACGAGATTCGTGCGTCGCGCGAGGTCATCCTCTTCATCGACGAGCTGCACACGCTCGTCGGCGCCGGCGCGGCCGAGGGTGCGATCGACGCTGCGAACATCCTCAAGCCGGCGCTTGCGCGCGGCGAGATTCAGTGCATCGGCGCCACCACGCTCAACGAGTACCGCAAGTACATCGAGAAGGATGCAGCGCTGGAGCGCCGCTTCCAGCCGGTGTTCGTCGACGAGCCGTCGCTCGCAGAGACCATCGAGATCCTGCACGGCATCCGTCCGTTGTACGAGAAGCACCATCGCGTGAAGATCACCGACGACGCGCTCAAAGCAGCTGCGGAGCTGTCGGTGCGCTACGTCAGCGACCGCTCGCTTCCGGACAAGGCGATCGACCTCATCGATGAGGCGAGCGCGCGCGTGCGTATGAAGCTCACCACCACGCCGGAAGAGCTGCGCTCGATGCAGCGTGAGATTCGTGAGCTGCAGACGCAGAAGGAAGAGGCGATCGCGGCGCAGGACTACGAGACCGCGGCCAACTTCCGCGACAAGGAAAAGAAGCTCAAGGACAAGTACGTCTCCGAGGAGACCAAGTGGCGTGACGAGCTCGGTGCGACCGTCCCGGACGTCACCGAGGAGCACATCGCCGAGATCATCTCGTCGTGGACCGGCGTGCCGGTCTCGCGCCTCGTCGAAGAGGAGACGTCGCGCCTGCTCCGCATGGAAGAGGAGATCCACAAGCGCCTCATCGGCCAGGACGATGCTGTGAAGGTCATCTCCCAGGCGGTGCGCCGTGCGCGTGCAGGCCTCAAGGACGCCAAGCGGCCGATCGGTTCGTTCATGTTCCTCGGCCCGACAGGCGTCGGCAAGACCGAGCTCTCGCGCGCGCTCGCGGCCTTCCTGTTCGACAACGAGGACGCCATCATCCGGCTCGACATGAGTGAGTTCATGGAGCGCCATTCCACCGCGCGACTGGTCGGGTCGCCGCCAGGGTACGTCGGCTACGACGAGGGTGGCCAGCTCACCGAAGCCGTGCGCCGTCGCCCGTACTCGGTCGTGCTCTTCGACGAGATCGAGAAGGCGCACCCCGAGGTTTTCAACATGCTGTTGCAGATCCTCGAGGATGGCCGCCTCAGCGACGCCAAGGGCAAGGCGGTCAACTTCGCCAACACGATCATCATCATGACCAGCAACCTCGGTGTGCACGGGCTGAAGCTCAACATGTCGCTCGGGTTCCAGCCGGCCGTGCCGGATGAGCGGGCGTCATCGTCGGAGCACGGCAAGATGCGCGACAGCATCATGGACGAGCTCAAGAAGCAGTTCCGTCCCGAGTTCCTCAACCGTGTCGATGCGGTGGTGGTCTTCCAGCGCCTCGACCATCCGCAGATGCGCCAGATCGTTGATCTGTTGCTCGCCAAGGTGGCGCTGCACCTCGCAGCTCAGGAGCTGACCTTCACCGTCTCCGACGAGGCCAAGGAGAAGCTCGTCATCGAGGGGTTCGACAAGATCTACGGAGCGCGTCCGCTGCGACGGGTGATCCAGCGCGTCATCGAGGACCCGCTGAGCGAGGAGTTGCTCCGCCTCAAGCACGGGCCCGGCGATACGGTGATCGTCGAGGTGGTCGAAGACGAGGTGAAGATGCGCCTCGTGCCCAAGGGCGTCCGCCGCGAGAAGAAGGAAAAGGCCGAAGCGGTCGCCAGCGCGGCGGCCGGTCCGCCGAGCGCTCCTCCCACGGAGTAGTCAGCCGCGTCAGCGATCCACCTTCGCGGCGTGGTCCTCCCCGGCGAGGAGATGCTCGACCTCTGGGTCGACGGTGATCGGATTTCGCACGAGGCAATCCCTGGCGCCGAGACCGTGATGGATGGCGGCTGGCTGCTTCCGGGATTGGTTGACGTGCACACCCATCCGGGCGCGGACGCGCCTGGCGATCCCCTCGATGATGCGCTGCTGCGTCGAGATGCCGAGGCGCATCGCGATTCCGGCGTGACGCTCTTTCGCGCTCCGGGCGCGGCGGGACGATTGCCGGCGTGGCTCGGCGACGATCCGGATCTCCCGCGTGTCCAGTCGGCGGGACCATGGCTCGCGACAGAGAAAGGATTCTTTCCCGGGTGGGGGCGTCGCGAGAGTTTGGAGATGCTCCCGGACGCCGCCGTCGAGGAAGCCAAGGCGTCGGGCGGCTGGTGCAAGGTCATCGCGGATTGGTCGTTCGACGACGAGCCGGTCCGGCGCTATGGCCCGACGGTGCCCCCGGATGTCCTTCAGGAGATCGTCATGCGCGTCCATGCCATCGGCGGTCGCGTGGCTGTGCACAGCCAGCACGAGGACGGATGCTCGGCTGCCGTTCTCGCCGGAGCGGATTCGCTGGAACATGGCATGCATCTCCGCCTGGATCTGCTCGATCGGATGGCTGAGCAGGGAACCGTGCTGGTGCCGACGATGTGCGCGTTCTCGGGCATCAAGGACAGCCTGCGCCGGCAACCGCCGGAACCCGACGCCTGGGGGCGTTGGAGGTCGGTCGGATGGGAGCGGCATCCCAATCTTGTCCGCAGCGCATATGAGGCGGGCGTGACCATTCTCGCCGGCACAGATGGTGCTGCCGGCATCATCGCCGACGAGGTCGATTGTCTGGTGGCGGCAGGCGTGCCCGGAGATGTCGCCGTCGGCGCCGCGTCGTGGCTCGCGCGATCCTGGCTGGGTTTCGGCGGCCTCGAACATGGCGCCCCTGCGGACATCGTCGGTTACGACGAGGATCCGCGCGCGCATCCCGCCGTGCTCCGCCGACCCACCCGCATCATCCTGCGGGGCCGTATCGTCCGCTGAGCTTCGATCGGGAGGGACGCCCGCGGTCGGCGCGCTAGTAACCACTGAGCTCGTTGGCCGCCTTTCCAGCGCTCTGTATCGTGCGGCCCATCTGTCAGCGATATGGAGGGACGCGTGGTGACGTTCATCAACACCAACGGGATGGCATTCTTCGGACCAGGCTCGGAGTGGTTCTGGGCCGCGCTCCAGTTCACGGCCCTGCTGGTCACGTTCATCGCGATTTATCGCCAACTCCGAATAGGCCGGAGCCAGCGTGCGGTTGAGCAGGTCGCCCTGTATACGCGCCAGCTCGAGGACGAGCGTATGTGTCGCCATCAACTCGCGATCCTAGTCGCCCTCCGCGACGGCGCATCGATACCCCGCGCGGCAGGGAACGCGATTAGCAACTACTTTGAAACGTTAGGCTCGCTCGGCCGGAGCGGGCACCTTGACATGCAGCAGCTTTGGGGCTTGTTCAGCCTAACTGCCGAAGGGTGGTGGACGATCCTGCAGCCGTACACCCGGGAGGCCCGCGCTGAGCTCGGCGACACCGTCGGTGAGAACTTCGAGTGGCTTGTCGGAGCGTTTGAGAGGATGGATCGTCGAGGAAAGACAACGCCGGCGCTAGACGCGATTGTTGCGAGATGGCTTGTGGGTGGCGCGATTGAACGCCTCGAAGACAATATCCGGGTCGAGCAGGAGCTTCGCGCCGTGATCATCGCGTCGCCGCACGGCCGCGACGCTGCCCAAGTAGCAGCCGCTGCATCGGCTCAAACTCCCAGCCCGACGGCTCAAAACGAACAGAGCCCCCAGGCCGACTGACCACACCGTGAAGGAGTGCAGATCGCGAGGTCGAATGCGCAAATCATCCCCGCCTTGTCTGATCTGTTGAACTGCATCGGGAGGTCGTGACCGCCGCCCTTGACGTGGGGTCGCCAGCGCACCGAACATACGTTTGCTATGCTCTGACGCCATGGCTCTCGCCCTGACCCAACGTCTCCAATCCCCACGGCACAGGTTGGTCATCGACGCCACTTGGGTACGCTAGACGGTCAATGCCCAACGATCAGATCGTCATTCGCGGCGCGCGTGAGCACAACCTCAAGAACATCGACCTGACCCTGCCGCGCGACAAGCTCATCGTGATCACGGGGCTGTCCGGCAGTGGCAAGTCGTCGCTCGCGTTCGACACCATCTATGCGGAAGGCCAGCGTCGCTACGTCGAGTCGCTGAGCGCGTACGCGCGCCAGTTCCTCGGGCAGATGGAGAAACCCGACGTCGATCACATCGAGGGGTTGAGCCCGGCGATCTCCATCGATCAGAAGGGCACGAGCAAGAATCCGCGGTCAACGGTCGGCACGGTCACCGAGATCTACGACTACCTTCGCTTGCTGTATGCACGCATCGGGCATCCCCACTGTCCGAACTGCGGGCGCGAGATCAGCAAGCAGTCCATCGAACAGATCGCGGACCAGGTGCTGCTGCTTCCGGAGGGCACGCGGCTGCTCATCAGCGCGCCGATGGTGCAGGGGCGCAAGGGCGAGCATCGCGATGTGCTCGACGAGGCGAAGCGCCTCGGCTATGTCCGCGCGCGGATCGACGGTGAGCTCCACGACCTGTCCGATCCGATCACGCTCGACAAGAAGTTCCAGCACGACATCGAGGTCGTGGTCGACCGCATCATCATCGGACCGGAGCTGCGCTCGCGGCTCCATGAGTTGCTCGAGCAGGCGTCGAAGCTCAGCGACGGGCTCATCCTGCTGATTCCGGCCGACGCCGAGAGCGGCATGCAGGAGATGCTGTTCTCCGAAGAGTTCGCATGCGTGTACTGCGGCATCTCGATGGAGGAGCCGGCGCCACGCAACTTCTCATTCAACAATCCGCACGGCGCGTGTCCGGCGTGCACCGGGCTCGGCGTGCGGCTCGAGGTCGACCCCGATGCGGTGGTGCCGGATCCGTCATTGAGCATCGACGAGGGCGCGCTCTCGGGGTGGACGCGCGGTCCGTCGCAGCACTGGATGATGGAGGTGCTCGAGACCGTCTGCCGGCGCTTCAAGATCCCGCTCAACGTTCCCTGGAACGAGCTCGATCCCAAGGAACGCAGGCTGATCCTCTACGGACTTCCCAAGGACGAGACGGTGCGCATGCGCTACGTCTCGCACAGCGGACGCTCCCGGAGTTTCGAGGCGGGGTACGAGGGCGTGATCAACAACCTGCAGCGGCGGTATCGCGAGACCGAGTCCGAGTGGGTGAAGCAGGAGATCGAGCGCCTGATGATGCAGAAGCCGTGCCCGGTCTGCAACGGCGCGCGGCTCAAGCCGGAGTACCTCGCGGTGACCATCGACGGGATGAACATCGCAGAGTTCTGCAAGAACAGCATCAGTTCGGCGTTGCGGCGCCTCGACTCTCTGCGCCTCAGCGAGCGCGAGCAGACGATCGCGCGGCAGGTGGTCAAGGAGATCAAGGAGCGTCTCGGCTTCCTGCACGACGTGGGGCTCGACTACATCACCATCGATCGCGGTGCAGCGACGCTGTCGGGCGGCGAGGCACAGCGCATCAGGCTGGCCACGCAGATCGGCAGCAAGCTGATGGGCGTGCTCTACATCCTCGATGAGCCGTCGATCGGGCTGCATCAACGCGACAACCACAAGCTGATCCGCACCCTGATCGCGCTCCGCGATATCGGCAACACACTCATCGTCGTCGAGCACGACGAGGAGACGATTCGCGCGGCCGACTGGGTGGTCGACGTCGGTCCCGGTGCCGGCGAGCACGGCGGCAAGGTGATGGCGTCCGGGACCATCGATGACGTGCTCGCGTCACCGGAGAGCGTCACCGGACAGTTCCTGCGCGGCGAGCGCAGCATCCCGCTGCCACTGATCCGCCGTCCCGCTGGTGCGAAGAAGCTGGTTGTGCGCGGCGCGCGCGCCAACAACCTGCGCAATGTCGACGTCGAGTTCCCGCTGGGGACATTCATCTGCATCGCGGGCGTCAGTGGCAGCGGCAAGAGCACGCTGGTCAACGACATCCTCTATCGCAAGCTCGCGCAGTCGCTGTACCGCGCCAAGCAGCGTCCCGGCACGCACGACCGCGTCGAGGGCATCGCGAATATCGACAAGGTGATCGACGTCGACCAGTCACCGATCGGGCGCACCCCGCGGAGCAACCCGGCGACATACGTGGGCGTGTTCACCGACATCCGCGACCTCTTCGCCAAGCTCCCCGATGCGAAGATCCGCGGGTACAAACCGGGCCGCTTCTCCTTCAACGTATCCGGCGGTCGCTGCGAGGCATGCGCGGGCGACGGAATGATCAAGATCGAGATGCACTTCCTGCCGGACATCTACGTGCCGTGCGAGGTCTGCAAGGGGCGTCGCTACAACCGCGAGGCGCTCGAGGTCAAGTTCCGCGGCAAGAGCATTGCGGACGTGCTCGAGATGACCGTCGACGAAGCGGCGGTGCTCTTCGAGCACCAACCCCGGATCAATCGCAGACTGCGCACGCTGCAGGACGTGGGGCTGGGCTACATCCGGCTCGGGCAACCCGCGACGCAGCTGAGTGGTGGTGAGGCGCAGCGCGTGAAGCTGAGCACCGAACTCTCGCGGCGCGACACCGGCAGCACCCTGTACATCCTCGACGAGCCGACCACCGGACTCCACTTCGCCGATGTCGAGAAGCTGCTCGTCGTGCTCCACCGGCTCGTCGACGCGGGCAACACGGTGATCGTCATCGAGCACAACCTCGACGTGCTCAAGACCGCCGACCACATCATCGATCTGGGCCCTGGCGGTGGTGACGGAGGCGGCGAGATCGTTGCTGCAGGGACCCCTGAAGAGGTGGCGGCCAACCCGCGGAGCGCCACGGGCGAGTACCTCGTGCGCATGCTGCCGGCCCGGCGGGTCGGCGTCGCACGAGTCACCGGAACCCGCGTCGCGACACCGCGGCAACGGAGACGTGTCCCAGTTTCGACCTGATCGCACCCCGTTGACACATGGGGTGCGCTAACGTGGTGGAACGATGACCTCCATGGACGGCGAGGATCGACGCCTGCGGCTCAGGCGTCTCGACGATTGCCTCGACGTGCTCGAGCAGGCGCACGAGCTCAACCTCACCGAGGTGAGTGAGCGCATGGCCGAGGCGTTGAGTGAGCGCGTGCCCACCGTGCACCCCGGCATGCTCATCGCCGATGCGATCGAGGAGGTGCTGCGCCAGCAGGAGCCCTACATGGTGCAGATCCGTCCCGAGGTTTCACGCAGGGTGCGCCGCCGGCGCGACCCGTTCGACGTGAGGCTGCTGCTCCAACGCCGCTGAGCCCACGGCGTCTGCGGGACGTTCCGCAGGTACACTCGGTGAACTCATGAGTGCCTTCGGCTTCGATCCCGAGCAGATCTTTGCTCGGCGGCGGTCCCGGCCGAGGATCGTCAGGCCGCCGGGGCAGCTCCGGCGGCGGATCATCATCTTCGGCGTCATCGCGGCGATCGTGGTGCTGCTCATCGTCATTCGATGGCTGCTCGGGCTGCGCGCGGAATACCTCTATTACCAGAGCGTCGGCCACACCAACGTCTTCTGGACGCCGCTGATCGCGCACATCGTCCTGTTCTTCATCGGCTTCGCCATCGTCGCGGTCATCTTTGGCGCGGCGATTGTCGGAATCTCCTTCGCGGCGGCGAATCTCGACCGGCGCGGGCGCCGGATCGTGATGTGGGGCGGCGGGGTGATCGCCGTGCTCGCCGGGATCGCCGGCGGGTCGACCCTCTCCGGCGAGTGGCAGGACATCCTCGTATGGCTCCACTCGGTGCCCTTCGGGGCCACCGACCCGGTCTTCCATATGGACTACTCGTTCTTCGTCTTCACGCTCCCCGCCATCGACGACTTCATGGGCCTGCTCTGGGGAGGGGTGATCCTCGGCGTGCTCGCCTCCATCGCCATGGCGGTCGTCGCGATCACGGTGATGAACGCTCCCGAGGAGCTGCCCCTGCCGCTCGAGCCGCCGCCGGGGCGATCCCCGGAGGATGCACTCCGCTCGGCGGTGATCACGGGTGGCATCGGGGTTGCAGCCATCTTCATACTCGCCTCGCTCGGCGCCCACTTCGGCGTCTATCACCTGGCCACGAGCTCGCACATGACCGGCACCGGCACCACCGGGACGCCGTACGTCGGCCTCGACGCGACCCAGCGTGCCGTGATCCAACCGGTGCTCGGGTTCCTCCAGGTCCTCGCCCTCGTGCTGGCGATCGTGACCCTGGTGCTCGTCGGGCTGCGCTGGCGGCGTGCGTCGACCGGCACCGCGATCGCCTTCGCGTCGATGCTCGGCGGGTGGCTGGTGGTCGCCGGGCTCACCCAGGGTGTGCCGGCAGCCGTCTACCAGGCAACCAGCGTCGGTCCCAATGAGCAGACCGCCCAGACCCCGACGATCGGCGACTACCTGACCACGAGCCGCTACGCGTGGGCGATCGAGAGCAGCGGATCGAATCCGCAAGTGGAGCCCCGGACCTTCGGACAACCTCACGCACCGTCGCTCACTGATCTCGAGTCCGATCTCGGCACCCTGCAGAACGTGCGCATCCAGGATCCCACCCAGCTTCCCGACACCCTGGCGCAGATCGACCGCAGCCGCAGCTATCAGACGTACTCGACGATCACCGTTGACCGCTATCCCAACGCCGCCACCGGGGGCGACACCGAGGTCATGCTCGGGCCGCGGGAGATCGCCGAGGGAGACGTCCCCAACGCGTCCTTCGTGAACACCTCGCTGACCTACACACATGGCTACGGCGTGACCGCGGTCTCGGTGAACGCCGTCGCCGGCGAGGGCAAGCCGCAGGTCCTGGTCGGACAGCAGCCGATGACCCAGGTCACCCCGGGCTCGCCACCCGACCTCTCGTTCGACAACTCCACGACCGCGGATCCGGCCATCTATTGCGGGCTCGACACGACCCAGAGCGTCGTCTCCGGCACCACGCAACCGGAGTTCAACTATCCGTCGGGGAGCGGCGACAACACCGTTCATGGCACCACCAGCGAGGTCGGGATCCCGATCACCAATCCGATCGACAAGCTCGCGATCTCCCTCGAGGATTTCGGCGGCTTCAACCTCTTCCTCAACAACTCGCTCACCGCCAGCAGCCGGGCGCTGGTCAACCGGCAGATCGCGACCCGCATCACGTCGATCGCGCCCTTCCTCACCGTCGACGGGGATCCGTACATCGTGGTCGATCCCGGCACCGGCCACCTCATGTGGATCGCCGATGCGTATGTCAAGTCCTCGCTCTTCCCCGAGTTGTACCAGCAGAGCGACGGCACGTCGTACATGCGCAACGCCGTCAAGGCGGTGATCGACGCCAAGACGTGCGCGATCACCCTCTACGCGGTGAACATGAATGAGCCGATCACCGCGGCGTGGAACGCGATCTACCCGGGCCTGCTCACCCCGCTCAGCAACATGTCGACCTATCTGCGCTCGCATCTGCGCTACCCGGAAGACCTGTTCAACGACCAGGCTCAGGCCTACGCTCAGGTGCACATCACGAGCCCAACCGTCTTCTACAACGGCAGCGACCTGTTCAACATCGCGCAGGTGAGCGTCAACGGGACCAACCAGGCGACCACTGCCTACTACGTCGAGGCGACGCTCCCCGGCACGAACAGCCCGCAGTTCGTGCTGCTTCAGACATTTTCTCCGGGCGCGAGCGGCGGTGGCACCACCGCGAACAACATGACCGCATGGCTCGCGGCTGAATGTGACTACACCGGCACGAACGAGCCCAAGCTCGTCTCGGTCCGTCTCAACAACGCGGACAACGTCCTTGGTCCGCTGCAGTTCGAAAACAACATCAACACCAATCCGACGATCAGCTCGGAGATCACCCTGCTCAGCCAGCACGGGTCGACGGTCACGCTCGGCAACATCATCATCCTGCCGTTCAACAACGACTCCTTTCTGTACGTCCGGCCGCTGTATCTATCTGCCGCGTCCAACGGTGGTACCGCGTTTCCACAGTTGCAGGAGGTCATCGTCGGCGACCAGAACGCCGTGCAGCAGGGCACCTCGTTCAGCGCGGCGGTCGCGAATTTGATCAACAACGGCCTGCCCGTTCCAGGCCTGCCCACCACCGGCACCACCACGGGGCCGACCCCGTCACCGTCGCCCACCACATCGCCGAGCCCGGGCACCACGCCAACACCCACCACCACACCGACCGGCACCATCCAGGCGCAGATCATCGCCCTGGACAGCAAGATCGTCGCTGACAACGCGGCTGCGGAAACGGCCCTCATGGCCGGCAACTTCACCGCGTACGGTGCCGACGAGGCCAAGGTGCAGGCGGACCTGACGGCGCTGCAGAAGCTGCTCGCCCAGCAGTCGCCGGCAAGCCCGTCACCGTAGCCGGAGGCGGCCAGGAACCGATGAGCGATGCGATTGAGATTGCACCCGGGATCCGCCAGCTCGACACCCTGCTCGGCGGTATGGAGCAGCTCACCGCCGGCTTCCTGATCGACGGGCCGATGCCCGCGCTGGTCGAGACCGGATCACAGTCCAGCGTCCCCGCCGTGCACGCCGCACTCGATGCGCTCGGTCTCGGGCCCCTCGACCTGCGCTGGATCATCGTCACCCACATCCACCTCGACCACGCCGGAGCGGTGGGGGACATCGCCCAGGACTTTCCCAACGCCACGGTGGTCGTGCACGAGCGCGGCGCCCGCCACCTCGTCGACCCGACCAGGCTCATCGACAGCGCCTCGCGCGTCTATGGACCGCTGCTCGACGGGCTCTACGGGCGGATGACGGCCGTCCCCGAGGAACGCCTCATCGCTGCCGGTGACGGCTTCCGGATCGACGTGGGCAACGGACGGGAGCTGACGCTCGTGGATTCCCCAGGGCACGCCAAGCACCACCACGCGGTGCTCGACGAGCAGACCGGCACGCTGCTCGTCGGTGACGCCGTCGGCGTCCTGCTGCCCGACCTCGGTGTGCTCCGGCCGGCGACCCCGCCGCCCGACTTCGACCTCGAGCAGGCGACCCACAGCCTGCATCGATTCGCGGAGCTGCGCCCCGAGCACATGGTGCTCACCCACTACGGCCCGGTGGCAGACGCGCAGGCCACGCTCGCCGAGGCCGAGGATATGCTGCACCGCTGGGTGGAGGTCGCCGAGCAGGTGATCGACAGCGCCGCCGACGCGGGAATCGACGACGTCGCCGATGCGCTTGCCGCGGCGTTCGCCATCGACCCCGAGGGTCTGCCGCACGGGATCCGCGAAAAGGCAGAGGTCCTGAACGGCGTGCACAGCAACGCGGCCGGCATCGTTCGCTACCTGAGACAGCGAGCCGCGGCACCCGTCGAATGACCACCGCGGCCCGGCCGCGCGACCGGCTCATCGCCGCGGTGGTGCTGAGCGCGGTGATCGGCCTGGTGGGCGGCGGCCTCGCCGCCTGGGGCATCTACGCGCGCTTCGGGCCCGTCGAGCGGGTCACCCAGCAGACCATCGTCGGCTCCGGGAACAGCGGCACGCTCACCGCCGGCTCGATCGCCACGGCGAAGTCGGCGTCGGTCGTCGAGGTGGTGACCCAACCGGTGACTCCGGCGTCGCTGCTCACCGGGCCGGCCGGCATCGTCGACGGCTTCGTGGTCTCGGCGAGCGGCCTGGTGGTGACGAGCATCCATGCGATCCAAGGCGCCGCCACGCTGCGCATCACCACCGCCGACGGTCACAGCTATCCGGCCACGATCGTCCGGGCCGATCCGACCCATGGGGTGGTCGTGCTCCAGGCGGACGGGGCCCAGGGCCTGACGCCGCTCACCTTCGCGAGCGTGCTGCCGCGGATCGGTGACCTCGCGATCGGCGTCGCGCACGCGCCGTTCGTTCCCGTAATCGTGACCACCGGGACCGTGAGCGCGATCGGGGTCAGCGTCACGCTCTCGGGCAGCGCGCAGCCGCTCCGCGACGTGCTCACCGTCGACGCCATCCCGGATCCGCGCCAGGACGGCGCTCCGCTGCTCGACGGCAACGGCGACGTCATCGGCGTCGTCGTCAACGCGGGCAGCGCCGCCCCGGGTGTTGCCGCGCTGTCGATGACCGCTGCGGCGAACCTCGTGGTCGAGGCAACCGGCGGCAGCGCCACGCCGACGCCGGGGCTCGGCGTCCAGGCGCAACTGATCGACCCGGCCACCGCCGCAGCAGCCGCGGTGCCGGTCGGCGCGCTGATCCTCTCGGTGACCACCGGCGGTCCCGCGGCAGTGGCCGGCCTGCTTCCCGGGGACGTGGTCACCGCCGTCGGGAGCACGGCGATCGACGCCGACCACCCGCTCGACCCGACCACGCTGGGGCTCGCCCCCGGTGAGCCGGTGACGCTCACCGTGTTTCGGGACGGGAAGTCAAGGACCATCCAGTTGACGGTCGGCAGCGGCTGAACCCCCAGACCCGGCACACTGGAGTCTCATGGAGCTCACCTATCACGGCCATTCCTGCATCCGGTTGCGCGGCAAGGAGATGACCGTGGTCATCGATCCGCCGCAGACGGCCCTCCCCGGCCTCGCCAAGGGCACGGTCGGGCTCATCGTCCGAACTGAGGGCAGAACCGATCCGGCCAAGCTGCGTCCGCGCGATGGGGAGGTCCAGGAGGTCGCCGGTCCCGGCGAGTTCGAGATCGGCGGCGTCAGCATCCTCGGCCTCAAGGCGGGCGAGACGACGGTCATGCGCGTCGCCGTCGACGAGGTGCGCGTGGTCGCGGCCGGCCGCCTGCGCCGCCAGCTCACCGAGGAGGAGATCGACGGCCTCGGTCACGTCGACGTCCTGGTCATCCCGGTCGGCGGGGGCGACGCGCTCGGCGCCATCGAGGCGGCCAAGCTCGTCAACGCCGTGGAGCCCAGCATCGTGGTGCCGGCACGGTACGGCGCCTCGGTCGGTGGGGAATACGACCCGGTGGGCAAGTTCGCCCAGGAGATGGGCCTCGCCGAAGGAACCTGGGAAGCGCAGCCCCGCCTGGTGCTGAGCGGGTCGAGCGGCGAGACCGACGAGACGCGGGTCGTCTTCCTCGAGGCGCGCGGCAACTGATTCCGACATTCGAACATCGGTGCGTACCAACGCCGTGCGGCTGATACAATCGGAAAAACCATCCCGGGAGGCTCTGCGCATGGCGAAGTTCGTGTTCGTGACAGGCGGAGTCGTCTCTTCACTCGGCAAGGGAATCACCGCCGCCTCCATCGGCACGATCCTCAAGGCGCGTGGCCTGCACGTCGGGATGCAGAAGCTCGATCCCTACCTCAACGTCGATCCGGGCACGATGTCGCCGTATCAGCACGGCGAGGTGTTCGTCACCGATGACGGCGCCGAGACCGACCTCGACCTGGGGCACTACGAGCGCTTCACCGACGTCGCGCTGAGCAAGGCGAGCAACGTCACCACCGGCAAGATCTACGCGTCGGTGATCGCCAAGGAGCGCCGCGGCGACTACCTCGGTGGCACCGTGCAGGTGATCCCGCACATCACCAACGAGATCAAGCATCGCATCATCCGCGTGGCCGAAAATGAGCTGCCGCAACCGGATGTCGTGATCGTCGAAGTCGGCGGCACGGTTGGTGACATCGAGTCGCTGCCCTTCCTCGAGGCGATCCGGCAGATGAAGAATGACGTCGGACGCAACAACGTCTGCTACGTGCATCTCACGCTCGTGCCCTACGTCAACGCGAGCGAGGAGTTCAAGAGCAAGCCCACGCAGCACTCGGTCAACCAGCTGCGCTCCATCGGCATCCAGCCGGACGCGATCATCGCGCGCAGCGAGAAGCCGATCGGCGAACCGCTCAAGGAGAAGATCGCGCTCTTCGGTGACGTGGAGATGCGCGCGGTCATCAACGTGCCGGACGCCAGCTCCATCTACCAGGTGCCGCTGATGCTCGAGGAGGCCGGGCTTGGCGATTACATCGTGCAGCTGCTCAACCTCGACGCAACGCCGCCGGATCTCACCGAATGGAAGGATCTGTGCGCGCGCATCGCAGCACCCAAGCCGAGCGTGCGCATCGCGCTCGTCGGCAAGTACGTGGAGATGCCCGACTCGTACATCAGCGTGATTGAATCCCTGCGGCACGCCGCAGTACATTGCGGCGCCGACCTCGACCTCGTCTGGGTCAACAGCGAGCACCTCGACGAGGACATGAGCCCGCTCGAGGGGGTCGACGGCATCGTCGTCCCCGGCGGGTTCGGGCATCGCGGCATCGAGGGCAAGGTGCTCGCGTCGCGCCACGCCCGGGAGCATCTGATCCCCTACCTCGGGCTCTGCCTGGGAATGCAGTGCGCGGTGGTCGACATCGCCCGCGAGGTTCTCGACGCCGCTGACGCGAACTCCACGGAGTTCAATGCCTTCACGTCGCACCCGGTCATCGACCTGCTCCCCGAGCAACGCGACATCGAGGAGAAGGGCGGCACCATGCGGCTCGGCGTCTACCCGTGCAAGCTCACGCCAGGCACGCGCGCCGCCGAGGCGTACGGCGAGCCGGTGGTGTACGAGCGCCACCGCCATCGCTTCGAGTTCAACAACCACTACCGCGACGACCTCGCCGCTGCGGGCGTCGTGTTCTCGGGCACCTCGCCGAATGGCAGGCTGGTCGAGATCATCGAGCTGCGCGACCACCCGTTCTTCGTCGGCTCGCAGTTCCACCCGGAGTTCCGCTCGCGGCCGGGACGTCCCCATCCGCTGTTCCGCTCGTTCATGGTTGCGGCAACGCGGGATCCGAAGTTCGGCGAGCACTCCATCGAGAGCATCGGCGTCGCCGGAGTCCCCACGGAGACGACCACGGCGGTCTGAAACCGGCCCGCAACGCGGCACGGGCGCAGTTCGTTACGCGAAACCGCCCGTGCAAGCGCACGTTGCACCGTCACTCGACAAGATTGACGGAGGCACTCTCGATGACCCCGACTCGCGCCGCACTGGCCATACCAGCAGCACTGGTGGTTCTTTCCGGTTGCGGGATGGCGGCCGCACACAATCCCAAGACAACCACGGTTTCGGTGGCACTCCCCGCCTCCGCGCCCGCCATTTCACCGGAGCGCCTGACCCGGCCTCTGAAGGTGATCGCTGCCACACCCACGTACGTCGTCGCGACGGTCGGGACCGGTGGCAGCAGCGAATGGCTGGAGATCATGACCCCGTCGGGCGCGGTTGTCGCCAGGACCGAGATCAACCCGACTGAGACATGGATGACCGCGGCCGGGGCCGGCGGCGCGTACTGGACCGCGAACGGCGCGGAGTACGAGCTCAGCGTCTCGGGAACGGTCCGCAAGCTCGGGGTCGTGCCGAGCGATGCGAGCAGCGTCCTCATCGGACCCGACGGCAGCTCCTACGCGTATGCAACCTCTGACACGTTGAACTCCGACCCGGGCAACTACTCGATCCGGAACAAGATCGTCGTGGTGCACCCGGGTGCCCCCGCCAAGGTGATCGGCGAGCGCATCGCGACCGCCGCCGATCCGTGGTCCGGGCAGTCCGGCTGGGACTACTACCTGGTGAGCTGGACGGATGCCGGCATCGCCTTTGCCCGCGTGCCGACGGGCGGCTGTGGCTGCCGCAGCTTCGACATGCAGATGCAGTCGGCATACTCGGCCATCATCGATCCCGTCTCGCTCGGCGAGACCACGGTGACGGCCAGCACCTCGTGCCCGCTCAGTGACATCGGCCCGGCCCTCGAGGCGGTGTGCTTCGACGGCTCCTATGCGACGGACGCGATCCGCTTCTCGTCCGGCGCCACCGTCATCCACAACTACGCGCTCTCCGGCAAGAACTTCGCCGGCGACGCGCTGTTCTCCGATGACGCCAGCCAGCTCGCTTACATCACCATCCCGATCACCGAGGATCAATGCAACGGTACAGGCGGGCCGATCACGGCGACCCTGCGGGTCATGAACGTCGCGACCGGCACCGTGGTGAGCCGCGCGATGGGCGACTTCGTTCCCTCCGCGTGGGCCGGTGGGGTCATCTTCGGCTCCGTCACCTCTGCGTCCGGCGCCGATTCGTGGCTGGTCGGTGTGAACCCCAGCACCCTGTCGGTCACCCGCCTCAGCCCCGACACCGCGAATACGGGAATCGTCGGGATCATCTAGCTCCTCCGCTACGCTGGAGTCGTGAGTACGGCTGCACGCGGAGACGTGGCTGCGGAGAAGATGATTCGCGGCAGGAATCGCGGCCTCGAGTTGCTACGCGCAACCGAGGCCGCAGCGCTGTCTGTGGGTCGCTTCCTCGGTCGCGGTGACAAGGCGGGCACCCGCGACGCCGGTCATGCGGTGATGGAGGAGGCGCTCACCGGCATGCCCTTCGAGGGCCGGGTGGTCATCGGCCCCGAGGGCTCCAACAACCGGCTGACCACGGGCCGGACGATCGGTGCCGGTCGCGACCGGGTCGACCTCGCGGTGCTGCCGGTGGACGGCATCAGCCTCGTGGCGGGCGGGCTCAGCCAGGCGCTCAGCCTCGCCGCCGCGGCCGAGACCGGCGGGATCCTGCTGCCGCCGCCGGTCGCGTACATGCACAAGATCGCGGTGGGCCCGGAGGCGCGCGGCGCCATCGACATCGGCGACACGCCGGAGAACAACCTGCGCCGCGTCGCCTTCGCCATGAACGTGCAGGTGCAGGACCTCACCGTCGTCCTGCTCGACCGCCCCCGCCACCAGGCGCTGCTCGAGCGCCTGCGCGCGCTCGGGGTGCGCGTCGCCATCGTCAGCGACGGGGACGTCGGGCTGGCCATGATGGCCGCGTGGCCCGGCTCGGGCATCGACGTGATGATCGGATCGGGTGGGACGCGCGAGGCGATCGTCGCCGCCTGCGCGATGCGCTGCCTCGGTGGCGAGCTGCAGTGCCGGCCCTGGGTGCGCCACGAGGACGAGGCCGCGGCGATGCGCGAGGCCGGCTACGACCCCGAGGCGTCGTTGAGCATGGAGCAGCTCGTTCCCGGTCGCGAGATCAGCGTCGCGGTGACCGGGATCAGCGGTGGCGGCCTGCTCCGCGGCGTGCGGTATCACAACTGGTGGGCAGAGACCCACAGCCTGGTGATGCGCGCGCAGAGCGGCACGGTGCGCGAGATCATCGCCAAGCACCACGTCGCACTCCAGCCGGACGAGGCCCGCAAGGTCCTTTGACGCCCGACGCGGCGAGGGCGGAGGCACTGCTCGAGCCTCCCTCGAGAGCGCTTCGCGCGGGCATGTGGACAGCAAGCCTGGGGCTGCGAATGCTCGGCTCGGGCCGGTACGCCATCGGCGACGTCATCGGCACTTGCATCTATGCGGGGTCGCCCAGGAGCCGCAGGCGCTGCGCCGCCAATCACCGGCGCCTCGATCCGGCGCTCGACGCGCGGGGGGCGCGGCGCCGCGCGCTCGCGTCGTTTCGCAACTACGCGCGCACTTCGGTCGACTTCGTCTGGCAGTACGGGGTGCCGCCGCATGCGATGCACCGGCATTTCCGCGCCTACGGGCTCGAGAACGCGCATCGGGCGATCGAGGAGCACGGCGGGGGAGTCTTCGCGCTCGCCCACTTCGGCAGCTGGGACGTGGCGGCGTCATGCGGGTTCGCCTCGGGGCTGCGGGTCACCGCCGTGATGGCGCCCGTCGGCAACGACCTCGTCACCAGGATCGCCGCCTGGGCACGGCGCCGCCAGGACCTCGAGGTGCTGGTGTCATCCAACGCGGCGCGCGGGTTGATCAAGGCGGTGCGGAGGGGCAGGTTCGCCGCGATCCTCAGCGACATCCCCGAGCGCGGCGACACGGTGGCCGTCGATTTCTGCGGCGGCAGGGTGGCCTTCAGCACCGCCGCCGCGTGGCTGGGGCGGGTAGCGAAGGTACCGGTCATGCCGGTGGAATGCTTTCGCCACAAGGGGCTGTATCGCCTGGTGGTGCACCCGCCGGTCGCGATCGAGCCGGGGGACACCGACACCGAGATCACGCAGCGGATCGCGACGGAGCTGGAGGTTGCGATCCGGCGCAACCCGGAGTGGTGGTACCCGTTCGGCGAGATCTACCAGCCGTAGATTCACGCGGCCGGCCGGTCAGAGGCTGGGTGCCGTTCCCCAAATTTGCCTTGGAGGCTGTTCGGCTGTAGCATTGTCTTATGACAATAGATAAACCGGCCAGCGCATCGGCGTCACCGATCGAATTCCGACTGGACCCCGCCTCAGGTGTGCCCACCCACCTCCAGCTCGTGCAGCAGGTCGAGCACGCCATGCGGCTTGGGTACCTCAAGCCCGGCGACCAGCTGCCCAAGGTGAGGGACGCGGTCGCCTCGCTCGCCATCAACCCGAACACCGTGCTCAAGGCATACCGCGAGCTCGAGATCAAGGGCCTCGCGACCGGACGCCCCGGTCAGGGCACGTTCGTCACCGCCACACTCAGCCAGGCCACGCTGCCCGAGCTGACCCGGCTTCGACGCTCGTTGCTCACGTGGCTGGCCACAGCCGACACCGCAGGGCTGGACGAGGATGGCATCGTCGCGCTCTTCACCAGCGGGCTTCGTGACTTTCGTGAACGTCGCGGGTCCGGCGAACGCCACGGCGCCGCGAACGGCGACACAGAAGGTGTCGCATGAACGTCATCGAGACCAGTGGCCTGGGCAAGCGCTACGGCACCACCTGGGCGCTGCGCGACTGCAGCCTGGCGATCCCCGATGGGCACGTCGTCGCCTTGGTCGGACCGAACGGCGCGGGCAAGACCACGCTGCTGAACCTCACAGTCGGTCTCGCGGCGCAGACCGCGGGCATCGTCAGCGTGCTGGGTGGGATGCCCGCCGGATCGCCGGCCGCGTTGGACGGCATTGCATTCGTCGCCCAGGACACGCCGCTGTACAAGAACCTGTCGGCCGCCGACATGCTGCATATGACCCGGAACTTGAACCGCCGCTTCGACGAGCGGTACGCCACGGCTCGGCTTGGCGAACTGGGCATCCCGCTGCAGCGGACGGCCGGCAAGCTGTCCGGCGGCCAGCAGGCGCAGCTCGCACTGACCCTGGCTCTGGCGAGGCGACCTCAGCTGCTCGTGCTCGACGAGCCGATGGCGATGCTCGACCCGCTCGCCCGGCACGACTTCATGGCGACCGTGATGACCGCGATTGCAGACGACGGGGTGTCGGTGCTGCTGTCCTCGCATGTGCTGGCCGAGCTGGAGCGGGTGGCCGATTACCTTGTCCTGCTCTCCGATGGGAGCGTCCAGGTGTCGGGTGAGGTCGACGACCTGCTCGCCTCCCACCGTGTGCTCACCGGCCCCGCCGCCGAAGCCGGCGCATACGCGCCGCGCCTGAACGTCGTGCATGTCCGGCGCGGCGAGGCCCAGGCGCACCTGCTGGTCAGGACCAACGGAACCAGCGAGCAGGTACCACCGGGCTGGGAGGCACACCCTGTGAGCCTCGAAGAACTCACCCTGGCGTACATGCGCGATCCCAACGCCGCGGCGCTGCCCGGCCCGGTGCGCGCGACGGTCGGTCAACCGATCGAGGCAAGGAATTGAGCGCCGCGACCCTGCCCGCACGGGCCGGAGACGACGAGAGGCTGCGGCCCCTGCCGTGGCGGCGGATGGCCTGGGTCACCTGGCGACAGCACAGGCTCACCTTGGCCGGGCTCGTCGCGCTGCTTGGCGCGGCGGCGGTGTACCTGCTGATCACAGGCCTACAGATGCACGATGCCTACGCCTCGGTGGCCGGCTGCCGCCCGGCAAATGCACAGATCTGCCAGCAGGTGGACAACGACTTCTTGAAGACCTACGCACCCGGCGTGGGCGTGGTCTTCGGGTTGTTCCAGGTGGTTCCAGCGCTGATCGGCGCGTTTGCCGGTGCTCCGGTGCTGGCGAGGGAACTGGAGACCGGCACCTTCCGCTTTGCGTGGACCCAGGGCTTCGGACGGGCACGCTGGACCATCGCCAAACTGGTGCCGCTCGCGGTCGCGGTCACCGTCGCCGCCGGTGCGTTCAGCGTGCTGGTCTCCTGGTACGTGCAGCCGATCTTCGGCGCCGGCGACAACAACGGCCCGCTGTATCCCACCCTGTTCGACCTGCTCGGGGTGGCGCTCGCCGCCTGGACTCTGACCGCGTTCGCGATCGGCGTCCTGGCCGGCTTCCTGATCCGTCGGGTGATCCCCGCAATCTTCGCCACGCTCGCCACGTGGGCTGCCCTCGCCTTAGGGGCCGGCCTCTTCTTGCGCGCGCACTACGTGGCGCCGCTGGTCACCAGCAATCCCACCATCCCTGTCCAAGCCTGGCTGATCAACCAGGGGTGGTTCCGGGGCGGCAGCCCGGCGAGCCTCGACATGATCAACGCCACGCTGGCTCAGGTCGACGTCCGGGCGGTGACCCCCGAACTGTTCCAACCCGGACCCGCGACGCCGGCCACCCTCGGCGACCCCGTGCAGTACCTGATCCGGCACGGCTACACGCAGTTGACGACCTACCAGCCGGTCAGCGAGTTCTGGCGATTCCAATGGATCGAAGGCGGCTGGCTCTTCGCGCTCTCATTGATCCTCATCGCGTCGACCGTCTGGTTGGTCCGCCGGCGCGCCGCCTGAAGCGCCCGTTCACGGATCGCCGCCGGATCAGTGCCGCAGCGTGTCCGCGCCAGGGTCGGTGCGTGGACCCATGAGCGGCCGCCCCGGGCGCTCGTCAAAGATGAGGCGCTGATACGCGCGCCGCCAGAAGTGGCCGTACGTGCGCGCGTCCGTGGGCAGGCCCTCGAGGCGGCGGAGCAGGAGCAGCACCAGGATCGCCAGGCAGCCGCTGCCGAGGATCCAGCCGTGGGAGTTGCCGAAGACAAACGCGACCGCCGGCAGGATGACGAAGCCCACCAGGACCGCCAGGGCGATGCGGCCGCGAATCGCCCCCCACGCGAAGCACATCAGCAGCGCGATCAGGCCCGCGACCGAGAGCGCCGCAACCGCGCCGGTCGCGACCGCGACGCCGCGCCCGCCGTTGAAGCGCATGTAGACCGGCCAGCCATTGCCGGCCACTGCGCAGACCCCGATGAGCATGGATGCGGTCAGCGGGAGCCCGTCGAGCCGCGACGCCAGCACCGGACCGAACCCCTGGGCGAACTGGAGCGGCCCCACGATCACCGCGATATCGATGCCGGCGTGGCGGTACACGTTGCTCGTGCCGATGTTGCCGGTGCCGAAGTTGCGCAGGTCGAGGCCGTAGCGTTTGCGGCGCACCAGCAGCCAGCCGACCGGCAGGCCGCCGATGAGATAGGCCCCCAGGCACCATCCCGCGACGACCCATGGGGAGATCATGATGCCGGCAATCATCCTCGCTTGTGTACGGTAGGTGACCGTGAGGGATAGAGCGCTGGTTGTGGACGGCGGTGCCGCGCTGCAGGAGGACCTGGAGCGCGGTGTTGTCGTCGTGCCCCAGCACATCACCGTCGGGCACCGGGAGTTCATCGACGACGGCAATCCCGAGGCATACGCCGACTTCTACGCACTGCTTCGCGGCGGAGGTGTGACCGCGACGGCAACGCCATCGCCCGGAACCTACCTCGACGCGTTCCGGCGGAGTGATGCCGAAACGATCCTCTGTCTCACGATCCCCGAACGCTGGAGCGGGATGCACTCGACGGCGAACCTGGCGGCCGGCATGCTCGAGGCTGAGGAGGGGCGGCGCCGGGTGACCGTCGTCGACACCGGCACTGCCGTGGCAGGGTTCTCGCTGGTCGCACGCTGTGCCTCGTACCTCGCCGAGACGACGCCGGATGCGAGCGCGTGGATTGCTGCAGTCCGCGCCTCCTGCGAACGCGTTCGCGTGTACGGAGCGTTGGCGACGCTCACCTACGTCGCACGCACCGGCCGCGTGCCGGGACTGTTGGCGGGGATCTCCAACACGCTGCGGATCCGTCCCGTCTTCCGGCTCGTCGAGGGAGGCAGCACGGGCAGGGTGGGGCTGACGCGCACGGTCAGCGGGGCGATCCGTCAGCTGGCGGCCGTGGCAGTCGACGAGCTCGGCCCCGGACCGCAGTGGCTGATGGTGTTCCATGCTGATGCCGTCGACGAGGCCGCCGAGCTCGCGCTCCGCCTCGGTGAGGTGACGCACGTGGTTCGCGCCGAGACCCTCGAGCTGAGTCCGATGTTCGGCGCGCACACAGGCCCTGGGACGATCGGCTTTGCAGCGCTCCCGTGGCCGGGCGGAGCACCACCGGACTGATCTGAGCGCCGGCGCGCCGCGTGAAGCCACTGGGCATACCATCGATGCGTGGTGACGGAGGCAGCTCCTCCTACCGACGAGCAACGCTCGGTGGAGGAGCATGATCACGACCAATCCGGCGTGGCGCGCCCACGGCGGCGGTGGCTGGCGTACCTGCCGCTGCTGTTCGCCTTTGGTGCCATTGCTGCGCTGCTGGTGTATGCGGACCCGCACAAGATCGGCATCGCCTTCCAGCGATTCAACCTTGTCTACGTACCGATCGTCGTCGCGCTCGCGGTCGGTTTCTACATCGTGCAAGGGGTGCGGTGGTGGACGCTGAACCGCGCGCTCGGCATCAGATTCCCCTTGGTGGACACGGTCTTTCTCACCGAAACCGGACAGGCGACGGCACTGCTGCCGCTCGGTGAGCTGACCCGCGCGCTGCTGGTATCAAAAGCAGCGAAGGTGCATCTCGGCGTGGTGGTTGCGAGCGAGACGGTGCAGGAATTGCTGTTCGTGTTCATGCTCTTCGTGCTCGCACTGCCCAAGGCGCTCAGCCTGCACCTCATCGCGATTGCCGTTGCGGTGCCAATGCTTTTCGTCATCGGCATCGTCGCGATCCTCACTGTCGAAAAGCTGTATGCGCGCGTGCGCCGCATCATCGGGCGAGTGCCATTCCTCAAGCGCATCCGCCCCGCGGTGGACGAACTGCACCGTGACACGCGTCTGCTGTTCCGGCACGCGGACACGTATCGATACCTGCCGTTGAGCGCCGCCCAGGCGGCGATGGCGGTGACATTGCTGTGGGCGGTGGCGCAGGCAGTCGACCCGGGCAAGCTCAGCTGGACCAGCGCCGGCTTTGTCTATGCGGTGACCCAGGGGGCTGCGTGGTTGAGCTTCTCGCCGGGAGGCCTTGGTGCGGTGGAGGCGAGCACCGCCGGCCTGCTGGTGCTGCTCGGCATCAGCTTTGACATTGCCACGGCAATCTCGGTGATGCAGCGGCTGGCGGACAAGGGGCTGAACACCGTGATCGGTTGGATCTGCTACCTGTTCGCTCGGCGGCGGTACACCCTGACCGGGGCGTCGCTGTTCCGGTTCGAGATGCCGCGGGGCGAGGAGGCGGTTGGAGCCGGACCGGGCTGACGGGCTAACGTTCCAATCGCGTCTGAATGTAAACGCGGGTATCCATTTCGGATTTGCCGACTGGCGGAAATCTTTACCAATCCCTCAGGAATCGCGGCGGCGGCCGAAGCCTTGCAAGGACCTAAACGCGAATGTGCCAGACGGTAGTGCCTTGCCGTATCGAAGGCTCTGCAAGCGACCCTCCGAAATTGGTATCCTCCAGCCCAAGCAGTTTTGCTTCGTTTGCAGGAGGGTCTGGCGGTGGATTTCAGGAGAGCAGCGTGCACAGCGCTCTTGGCCCCGCTTGCGCTCGCAGGGGGGATCTTCGTTTCGACCCTGGGTAGCACGAGCGTCCTCGCAGCCTCGAGATCGAGCGTCGCCGCCAAAACACCGGCAAGCTCTTCAACGCACCACGAGCACGAGAGCGTCGAGTGCACTCCCGGTAAGGTCGCCGAAAAGCATGGACAGTGCGCGGTGGTCTTCGTCGACAAGAGCAACGCCGAAAACTCGGTCGGACAGAAGGTGTGCTTCAGCGTTAGCAACGACGCCGGGAGCGTACAGACCGGTACCGGGAATTGCGCGTATATCAATAAGAACGACAAGGCGCTCGGAACCTTCACGACCAGCGGCAGCTACTGCGGCAGAGCGACCATCACGGCGGTCGAGCCCAACGAGGGCGATGAGCAGGCCCATCACACCACGATCACCATCGTCTGCCCGACTAAAGCGACGACGACCAGCGTCACGGTCCCCGCGGCGCCTCCGTCTTCACCCATGGGTTGGCTGCTAGGCGCGATGGGCGTTGGCATTGCGCTCCTTACGGGTTACGCCGTATGGACTCGTCGTTGGTTTGCTGCAAGGAGGCACGGGGCCCGCCAGTCTGCGTGAGCGACCGCGGGTAGCCCGGAACCCCAGCCACAGCTGATCGGCGCCCCGCCAAGAAAGCGTCGGCGAAAGCGCAGTCGCTGGCCGATCCCACGCAGGTGGACCGTCGGAGGTGGCCTCGGCATCCTCATGGCGCTCATCGCCCTAGCCGTCGTAGCTGTCGTTAGGTATCTTCCCGCCTACCAGGCGCTTCAGCAGGGCCGCACCGAGGTGCTAGGGGCCGAGGCGATGCTTCGCAGCGCAGGGCTCGATCCCACAACCGCCCAACTCACCGCGGCCACAGCGATGCTGAACGACGCGAAGCAAGACTTCGGCTCCCGCTCGTCCGTGATCGACAACGGATGGATCGCCGGAGCACTCGCCGGCCTTCCGGGAGTCGATCGCCAAGTGGCCGCCGCGCGCTCCTTGCGGCACGCCGGGGAGGACGGCACGAACCTCGCCCTCGACCTCATCCCGTTGCTCCGTAACCTCCACAGCGGTTCGGCAGCCGGCGGCGCGGGAGTGATCAAGGAGCTGGCATCACTCGGCGACGTCGAGAGGGCCGCCATCAATCGGGCGCTCGCGGATCTTGGTTCGATGGACGCCGCGGTGAGGTCGATCCCGACGGGTCCGCTGCTGGGGCCCATCGCACATGCGCGGACCGACGCCCAGCAGGCCGAGCAACGCCTCGATGGCCCGGTGCGAGCCGGTCTCACCATCCTGGAGAGGCTGCCCAACGTCGTGGGAACCGGAACGCATCGCTATCTGATCCTTCTGACGAACCCCGGCGAGGAGCGGGGTGGGGGAGGCTTTATCGGCGCTGTGGGAGTGGTTGTCTTCCAGGACGGTCAGCTCGTCAGTTCGAACTTCATGCCTTCGAGCTTTTCCGACAAGGTGGTGACCAACATCCCGGCGCCGGCACCCATCAGGGAAATCACGGGCACCAACCTCGTTCTCGCGGATTCCGACTGGTCACCCAACTTTCCAACCTCAGCGGCCCTCGCTTCCAAGTTCTACACTCGCGCCACCGGGCTGCCGATCGATGGCGTGATCAATGTCGATCCTGTCGCGCTCTCCTACGTGCTCCAGGTGGTTGGCAGTGTCCAGGTGCCCCCGTATCCGCAGGTCGTCAGTGCGAGCAACGCCCTCCTCGAACTCAACTACATCATCAACGCGGCGCGCCCGGGGGATCCTGGCAAGGTGTACCTCGCGCCCTTCGGACATGCGGTCGTCGATGCAGCACTCAAGACGCCGCGGAGTCAATGGCTGTCGCTGGCGATAGCATTGGAGCTCGGCGCTGCCGAGAAGCACATCGTGGTCAATTTCGTCAATGCGCAGTTGGAGCAACTCGTTGTCAGCGCTGGGATTGGCGGCGTGCTGCCCCAAAAACCAAGTGGCGATGCCGTGCTCGTTGTCGACTCCAATCTATCGGGAACCAAGGGCGACCTCTTTGTCACACGCCACTACGATCTCCATGCAACGGTGAATTCGCAGGGACATGTGCAGGATCGACTGACCCTCACCTACCACGATCCTCTCGAGACAGCGCCGGCGAATGCCGCGCTACAGCTCAACTCGGGTGGACTCTATGAGGACTACATCAGGGTGTATCTCCCACCGTCGGCGAACTTTGATGACCTGCTGGTCAGCCAGAATGGAGGACCCGCGATTTCAGAGAGTCCGGAGGACTTCGGCGTCGAGAACAACCGCCAGTGGGTGGCCTATCGCCTCATTGTCGACGTCAACGCGACGATTTCCGTGGCGTTTCTGTATGACGGTTCCTTTGCACACGTGGCATCCAATGGATCGGTTAGTTACCAGCTCGCATGGGAAAAGCAAATCAACGCGCTCACATGGCCGGTCAGTGTCGACATACAACTCCCCGGCGGTCACAACTACGCGCTTCAAAGCGATCTGAGCGTGGACCGCATCTGGAGGGTCAGCAGCGGCTGACTTAACTTTGGGCCGCCGCCTTCCTTGCGGCGGCGTGGCGCCGCCCGACTGAAGCTTTACCGGCTTCCACATCCTGAACGGCAGCCGGCTGAGGATTTGCAACGATATCGGCGGCCAGGGCCACAAGCGCGGCGGTGAAGCCCTGGCGATCTATGCGACCACTCGCGAAGTCTCGAGCCAGCCGTTCGAGTTGATAACCGAGGAGCGACGGAGCTGTCGGCGACTGAATCTGGAACACCCGCGGGTGCGCCGTCTGGACGCGGTGTTCATGATCGTAGATCAGCTCTTCGTGAAGCTTTTCCCCGGAACGGAGCCCTGTGTACTCGAGTGCGATGTCAACATGCGGCCGCAGCCCGCGTAGACGGATCATCTTGTACGCGAGGTCTTCGATCCGTATGCGGTCGCCCATGTCGAGCATAAAGACATCATTCGCGACGCTCAGGCTAGCGGCCTCGACGATGAGCGCCGCCGCCTCCTCCGGATGCATGAAGTACCGCGTCATGTCGGTGTGGGTGATGGTCACCGGGCCGCCCAATTCGATTTGTCGCTCGAACGTTGGGATGACGCTGCCCCGGCTCCCGAGCACATTGCCGAACCGCACCACGGTCATCCCTTCATCGGTTACGGGTGCGGCGTGGCCATTGCTCTTTGCCTCGCGCAACTCGTGCACCAGGATCTCGGCCATACGCTTGGTGGCGCCCATCACCGACGAGGGGTTCACTGCCTTATCGGTCGACACCAGCACGAAACGCCCAGAGCCGCACTGCGCCGCGGCGTCAGCCATCACCCAAGTGCCCCACACGTTGGTCCACGCGGCTTCGTGCGGATACAACTCCATGAGCGGCACGTGCTTGTACGCAGCCACATGGAAGATGATCTGCGGATGCTCGGTCCGCACAACATCGAGCATTCGTGCGCGATTGGTGACGTCGCCGACGACGATGGACAATTCCGCCTCGGCTCCGAGCGCCCTGATCTCGACCGCGAGATCATAAAGGCCGCTCTCGTTCATGTCGACGGCGACGATACGGGCCGGGCGGAGGCCCAGCATCTGGCGGATCAACTCAGACCCGATCGATCCGCATGCTCCTGTCACAAGTACCGTCTGGCCACCTACCAGACCGCGGCAGCGCTCGTGGTCCAAAGCGGCCGCCTGGCGGCCGATGAGATCCTCGGCTCTCATGTCGCGGAGCAGCGCCGCAGAGTAGCGATCGCCCATCCAGTTGACGAGGTCGTGCGCCACCTTGATCTGAGCAGCGGTGCCATGGGCAAAGGCCAGGATGTCGCGCATGTCGCTCCCGGTGGTACTCCCCATCGCCAACACAATGACGTCGACATTCTCCTTTGCGACGAAGGCCCGCAGAACGCCCCGTCCGCCGACCACCTTGATGCCGTGAACCGTGAGCCCGTGTTTGCTGGAATCGTCATCCAGGAAGCCAACAACCCGGTAGCGACGTCCGTCGGCGTGCGTTCGGAGCCGGCGGACGAGTAGCTGCCCGAGTTCGCCGGCGCCGTACACAACGGCACGCGTCGGCTGCCGAGGGCTCGACGACGACTGAGGGTTCACCAGGCCGGAGAGTGCATGTGGAATCCTGCTGCGATAGCGAAACACCACAAACCCGACCGCGCTGAAGCAACTGCCGACCAGGACAACACTCAGGGGAAGTGGGCGTAAGGGGGCACCGGGATGGAAGAGGTCAAAGAGCGTTGCCGCTCCGGTGGAGATTAACGCTGCCACAGCAATTGGAAGCACCTCAACACCCGCGGCGTACTGCCACGCGCGTCGGTGGAGCCGGAACCCCACGTTCACCAGCGCGAAACCGACAGCCGTGAGTGCGATGGCGCGCGCAGCAGCGGCGTCGCTCTCTGTTCCATACGGATGAGCGGCGTCGAGGAAGCGGAGGAGATAGACAAGGACGAAGCTCGCGGTCGCGATGATGGCGTCGGCAAGAAACCACGGGAGCGCCCTTCGCACGACGCGCACCAACACACCAAGGAGGCGCGCCATCAACCAACCGGCCGCGCGGGCAATGATCCAGACATCGGTTGCCACGGTACGGTGCTGGATGTAACGCAGCTCGACGAGGCGATCGCTTGCGACCCCCTCGTCGTTGTCAATTGGATCGCCGGTATTGCCTGCTGCGATCGACCGTCCGTGAGCGCGCCAGGCAGGGGAGACCAGTCCCGGCCGAACCTCCAGGAGCCGTGCTGCCGACGGCGTCAACCACGCGGAATCTGCGACGGTAGCGGGGCGCGGTCCAACCATGCTGAGCTGGCCCCTGAGCACGTTAACAAGCTCAGGAAGTCCGGAAATGCCCAAGACGTCCAGGACGCGCCCTGCTCCACCCGATGACAGTCGGATGAGCCGGAATGGTTCTCCGCCCTTTCCTGCGCGCTCCTCGCGAAGGAACGCTCGGGAATGCAAGACCAGCTTCAGATAGATAGCAGCCAGGCCGATGATCGGGCTCGAGAGCGTGAGGGCGATGGCTGCAACCGCGAGGTCGAAGAGCCGCCCACCTCGGGTATCCCGTGCGATCACATACCTCCCTGCGCGCTCCGGCTCCCCTTCCCCGGTGGACCTTACCAAATGGTCTCTAGCAATGCAACCCCACCAAGCGCCCCCCTCCTTTCACCACAATCTCGGGCCTATGGAGCAAACTCGTCACCCGTATGGAAGGCTGATTGACAGTGAAGACACCATTTGGGATCTCTAGTCGAGGACGAGTCGCGAGGGGCTCGGTTGGAGTTTCGTCGTTGCCGCGCTCCGGATACCGTGGCAAGCGGCTCCTGGACCTTGCCTGCGTCTGCGTGCTTGCACCGCCCGCCGCCGCCATCGGCGCATTCTGCGCGATTGCGGTGCGAATGACTTCATCCGGCCCTTGCCTTTTTCGCCAACAACGTGTGGGTCGAGACGGGCAACCATTCACCATTCTGAAGTTTCGTACCATGATCCACGCAGATAATCCCCTCCATCCGGAAACGGACCGGATCACGACCGTCGGGGGGTGGCTGCGCCGGAGCTCATTTGACGAGCTGCCACAGCTCTGGAACGTCGTTCGCGGCGACATGAGCATGGTCGGACCCCGCCCGACCCTCGCATACCAAGTGGATCGTTACACGCCGAGGCAGCGCGGCCGGCTCTCAGTGCTTCCAGGAATCACTGGCCTAGCGCAGATTCGCGGGCGCAACGGTATCTCGTGGTCGCAGCGCATCGACTTCGACCTCGAATATGTTCAGCGTCAGAGCCTGCGACTGGATTTGACCATCCTGTCTCTGACCCTTTTTGCCGTCCTCAAGCGCGAGGGGGTCGAGGGCCACCCGCGAGACGACCCGCTGGCTCGCGTTGACGATGGTGGATGATGGCCCCGATGCGAATCAAGCTCGCATGTCCTGACGTGGGCGACGAGGAGGCCGAGGCAGTCCGCCGCGTCCTGATGTCGGGCGTGCTGACCAACGGGCCTGCGATTCGAGAATTCGAGACCGCCTTTGCGCAGAGGCACCAGGTCGAGCACGCGATAGCCTTCGCCAACGGCACGGTCGCCCTCGCGGCGATGTATCTGGGCCTCGACATCGGACCAGGTGACGAGGTCATCGTCCCTTCAATGACCTTTATCTCCTCGGCGACGTCAGTGCTGCATGTGGGGGCGACACCCGTGTTTGCCGACGTGCTACCAGACACGTTTAACGTCGATCCTCGTGACGTTCTGCAACGAATAACGCCGCGCACACGCGCAATACTCGCCGTCCATTACGGTGGTCAGCCAGCCGACATGGCTGAACTCTCCGACATCGCCCGCGATGCCGGCGTCGTGATGCTCGAGGATGCCGCCGAAGCCCACGGTGCTTCGTACCGCGGGCAGCCGGTCGGAGGGCTTGGCAAAGCCGCGATGTTCAGCTTTACCCCCACCAAGAACATCACGACCGGCGAGGGAGGGATCGTCACAACCAATGACGGTGACCTCGCCGCCCGTCTTCGGCTACTTCGCAACCACGGCCAGACGTCACTCTACCAACACGCAGTCCTGGGGTTCAACTGGCGCATGACCGAGATGCAGGCGGCCATGGGCGTCGTTCAACTCGGTCGCCTCGACGATATCATCAGGCGAAAGCGCACGAACGCGACAACCTTCGGCGATCGGTTGCGCCTGATCCGCGGCGTGACACCGCCAGCAGCGCAACCGGACCGAGAGCACGTCTACATGCTCTTCACGACCCTCCTGGACAGCCGTCGCGACGAGGTGCGGGATGCGATGCTCAGGGCCGGCGTCGAAGTGCGGCTGTACTTCCCGCCCGCACATCGGCAGCCCATCTTCGCCAACCGCCACGTGGATCTTCCAGTCACCGAAGACCTGAGCAGGCGGATGCTCTCGCTGCCGTTCCATACGCGGTTAACGGGCCGACAGTTCGAGGATATTGCATCGACACTTGAAAGAGCGCTGGCCGGTGTCGGCGCGCATGAAACGTGCCGTGAACCGGCTTGTGATTGCTAGCGCCGGTGGCGGTCGTTGCGACACCTCGTCGTCGAGGAGCGATGCCACTCGTAGCCGCGCTGGCGATCTGCTGGCCCGTCAGGTCGTGCGGCGCTATCAGCAAACGCATCTCGAACCACCTGCTGCTCGAGTGCCGACGCCGCCACCGAGGCCTGAGCCATTTGCTGGAGCTGACCAGCTTTCATCGGTCCATGGCGGCTGCCCGGATTTGCAGAGTGGAGAAGGTCATGATCGACAGCCGGTCAGCGCCGGTAGGGTGCCGCAGCCGATGACGACGGATCCTGGCACGGCGGCGCTGTCTCCCGGTCGGGTCGATCAGCGTCAGGACTGCCGTCGATCACGCCCCTGGCTACAGCCACCTGGCTCGGCCCCGACGTGTCAGTTGCGTGTATTCCGAATAGATGCGCCAGACTACAGTCGTCCATGGAAGATTCGATTACGCGAAACGGGCTCCTGCCATGAATTTGTGGAGCCGACACCTCGGCGGTGTGGATGGCGTCGAGGTCATTCCGGGCCTATGGATGGGGGCAGCTCCGAGTCGGCGCACGGCCCTCAGGCTTGCTCGTGCCGGCGTGACCCACGCTATCGATCTCCGCAGCTGCGGAGGCGCGGTGCCCGCGACCACTTGGCCAGAGGCCGTGTTCAAACACCGCTATCCCCTGGAGGAATATGAGGCCCCCGAGATCGTGGAATTGAGCCAGATGAGCAGCGAGGTCGCCAGCCTCGTCGCTCAGGGAGAGGTCGTTTATATCCACTGCCGCGCGGGTGTCCAGCGTGCACCCTTGGTCGCCTGTGCCGTCCTTATGCAGATGGGCTGGTCACTCGCTGATGCCTACCGCATGGTCAGTGCGAGGCGAGCGGCCACAGCCATGAGCGGAGACCAGTTGAGCGTGTTGCGGGAATTCGCGAATTGGTTGGGCAGCCAGGCGACCTCGACAACTCAATGACAAGTGTGGCCCTGTGGCACGACAATCATCTCTGCGGGACAAGAAGCCGATGGTCGAAGGGGATGAGAGGATGATCAGAAGTTGGGCCGAGCATTCTCGGGCGTTCTCCGGAAGGTATGTTGCCGTCACGGGGGCACAAGGCGGAATCGGACAGGCTACGGCAAGGGCATTTGCCGAGGCCGGAGCCACCGTGATCACCATTGACCGGACGCTGGAAGAGGCCAACCGCGCCGCGGCCCGGTTACCTCGAAGGACACCCAATGTAGCCCACGCACCGGTGGCGATGGATTTCGCCGAGTCGTCCTCCGTCGCCGAGGGATTACATCAGATTCGTTCAATCTCACGCAACATTGCGGCTCTCGTCAATGTAGCTGGGATGGCGGAGGATGCCCTCGTGCACATGGTCACTCCGGAATCCATTCGGCGGCACATGCAGATAAACTTCGAAGCCCATGTTCAGATCACGCAGTACGTCACCAGAATGATGCTGCGTTCAGGTGGGGGGTCGGTGGTTAACGTGTCGAGTGTGACAGGGATGGATGGGAATCCCGGCCAGTTGGCATACGGATCATCCAAGGCTGCGGTGCTGTCCGCCACCCGCACCTTGTCAATGGAACTGGCTTCACGCGGCATCCGCGTGAATGCCGTTGCTCCCGGAATGATTGACACGGACATGAGCAGGGCTTTGGACGATGCGGGCAGGGATCGCATAATGCGGCGAGTCAGCATGAAACGAATCGGAGGGCCGGAGGAGGTTGCGGCGACGATTCTTTGGCTATGTTCGCCCGCTGCCTCGTATGTCACCGGGCAGACCCTGCGCATAGACGGCTGCATGTGATGGCGCATCGCCTCCTCGAAGGGCATCGGGTCCTCGTCACGGGCGCGAATCGCGGGATCGGGTGGGCGACGTGTCAGACGCTGGCTGCCAATGGCGCGCACGTTATAGGTGCCTCACGTTCCAGTGGTGTCGAGTTCCTAACACGGCTAGAGTCTTTGGGCAGCACGTACGGGGTCCAGGTAACGAACGTGCAACTAGACCTGACCGACCCTGAATCCCTTAGGCTGGCGTTATCGTACGTACGCAAGTCGGAGGAACCACTTTCGGGTCTGGTCAATAATGCTGGCGTGACCTACAATGGGCTGTTGCAGATGTCCCCTCTAGAGGCCGCGCGCGATGTCTTTGAAACCAACTTCTTCGGGCTGCTGAGCCTCATGCAGGGCTGTGCGAAGCTCATGGCGCGGCAGCGTACCGGAAGCATCGTCAACGTGGCTTCCACGGCAGCTATCGACGCCAATCCCGGTAGGTCCATATACGGCGCCTCGAAGGCTGCCGTGATCACGCTGACCAAGGCGTCTGCACGCGAACTTGGGCCATTAGGTATCCGAGTGAATGCCGTAGCTCCAGGTGTGACCGAGACGGAGATGCTTGCGACCATGACCGATGAAGTGATCGCCGATGTAGAGAGAACTACAGACCTCGGTCGCCGAGGGCAACCCAGCGAGGTCGCCGAAGCAATCTGTTTTCTGCTCTCGCCCATGGCGTCCTACGTGAGCGGCCAGGTATTGCGAGTCGATGGCGGGATGCGGCCATGAATCTCGACGCTGTGACGGACGCTTCCTTGGCGGAAATAGCAGCCCGTTCCAGGAGGTCCGTGGTGAGCATTGGGCATGCCGCCGGTGGCATGGGGGCACATTTCGGGCCAGCGCTCTCGTTGATCGAGATAATGGCCGTCGTATATGGCATTGCAGTTCGCCATTCGCCGATTGATCGCCTGAAACCGGATCGTGACCGAGTTCATCCTGAGCAAAGGGCATGGGAGCCTGGCGCTCTATGCGGTGCTTCACGAGTACGGATACATTGATGCAGCAGTCTTGGTCACGGCTGAGCAGGACGGAACCGTGTTACCGGGACAGCCCATCAGGAACAGGGAGTTGGGCATCGAATTCTCCAGCGGAAGTCTCGGGATGGGCCTGTCCTTCGGTGTAGGTCTAGCGCTGTCCGCTCGGATGAGTGCTAGCGATCGCTCAATCTACGTTGTAATGGGCGACGGAGAGACCAACGAGGGCTCGGTATTGGAGGCAGCGATGTCAGCTTCTCACTTCGAGCTGGGACACCTGACGGCGATCGTGGACGTCAATAGCCTGCAGTCCGATGGTCCCACCTCGGAGGTCATGGATTGTGACCTTCGTGCAATCTGGGGGGGCTTCGGCTGGGATGTGATCGAGGTGGATGGCCACTCAATTCCGGAACTAAGGGTGGCCCTTCTTCGTCCCGCTAGTTCGCGTCCTCGGTGCATTCTCGCCCACACGATCAAAGGAAAGGGTGTGTCGTTCATGGAAGCAGTATCGGAGTGGCACCACGGACGCATGACTGACGCACAGTTCGAGGCAGCCTCGCAAGAAGTTCACTTGGCAGATTTGGCCCCATGAAGATCCCATCCGCCAGGGGGCTGTCGCGGCTTGGACCCAGAGGCACATTTGGGGTCGCCCTCTTGGACGCGGCTACTGGAAACGATCGAATCGTCGGCCTCACGGCCGATTTGGCCATCACCGCTGGCATGGAGCGGTTCCGAGCTCAGATGCCCGAGCGCTTCGTCAACGTTGGGATAGCCGAGCAGAACATGGTGGGAATCGCCGCAGGTCTAGCCGATGATGGTTGGATCCCATTCGCAGTGACCTTTGCGAACTTTGCCGCCATGCGAAGTTGTGAGTTCGTCCGACATCACCTTGGCTACATGCAGCAGAACGTCAAGATGGTGGGTATCGGAGCCGGATTTGCGATGGGACAATTCGGCACCACTCACTACTCCTTGGAGGACGTGGCTGTACTCAGGGCAGTCCCCAATCTGACCATCGTCAGTCCCGCAGACTGTGGTGAGGTGTACGAGGCGGTTCACGCGCTGTCGGTGTCCAGTTTCCCTGCCTACCTGAGGCTCAGCGGGGTTCCGTCAATGCCTTCCGTCGCCCAAGAGGGGACCGAATTCCAAATCGGACGTGCTCGGGTACTCCGTGGTGGCTCAGACGTCACTCTCGTCGCTACGGGCAGCATGGTCTCTGTTGCCCTTGGCGCGGCCTCTCTGATGTCGGGTCGGGGGCTTTCCGTTGGCGTCCTCAACATGCATACCATCAAGCCTGTTGACGAGAAGGCACTTACCCGCCTTATGGGCCAGACAACCGCCCTAGTGACCGTCGAGGAACACTCAGTCTTGGGTGGGCTTGGTGGCGCTGTGGCTGAAGTCGTGGCCGCCATCCCCGGGGGACCGCCCGTCCTGCAACTCGGGGTACGTGATGCGTTCCCAAAGGTTGGTTCTTATCAATATGTCCTTGAACAGTGCGGGCTAACGGACCGGTCTGTTGCCGCCGCGGCCGAAGAGTGGCTCACAGCGATAAGCCGGCGGAGATCGCCCGCGGTCTGGGCAACAGCAATCAGGCCGTCTGCAACCGGCGCGATCGCCGGCGACGCCGCGGGTTCGAGGGGCTGAAACGCCCGGGAGAGGGGCGCCTCGCCAACTTCGCGGCCGAGCAATCAAACGAGGCGACCATGTCCGCCGATCAAGAGGAGAACGGATCCAAAATGAAGGCTGAAGAGGCTCTCAAGTTGGCCTTTGCCGAGGGTCTGGGGTTGCCCGTTGATGATGTGGACTGGCCCGCGCTAGCGTATCGCGGCATCCCTGAGTGGGATTCAGTAGCTCACATGCAGGTCGTTGCTGAGATCGAAGATGCCTTCGATATCATGCTGGAAATTGACGATGTCGTTGCGATGTCGAGCTTCGAGGTGGCCAAAGAGATTTTGACTAAGTATGGCGTTAGTTTCTCCGGTAACGATGCTACTTGACGCCCTCAGAGATACATCCGTAGTGCTGCTCGAGGCGTACTCGGGGCGGCCGGTCACTGCAGGGGCGATACGAAATCGAGCTGCTCAGATCAGCCGAGCGCCACGCAGGCTCGTCTTCCTCATGGCGGATGGAACCGCGGACTCGGCCCATTGGTTCTTAGCGCTCTTAGAGGCTCGGCATCCGGTGGCGCTGATTGACTCCGGCATCGCGTGGCCGATGATTGCAGACTTGATCGACCGATACCGGCCAGATCTCCTTGTCGATCCGGCCGGCAAGCACTCCAGGGAGCTTGCATCCTCGCCTCAGGGTGCTCGTGGTCGCCTCACCGAGCGTACCGTTTGGCTCGCGTCAGACGGCGGCCCGGAACCGCATACGGACTTGGCAGTCCTACTAACGACGTCAGGGTCCACCGGGAGCCCTAAGTTCGTGCGCCTTTCCTCGAACAATATTCGCGTAAACGCCGAGCAGATTGTGGATTCCCTGGGCATCACAGCGGATGATCGAGGTGTGACGGCGCTCCCGCTGTTCTACTCATTCGGGATGTCGGTGTTGACCTCCCATGCGCTGGCCGGGTCACCGGTCCTCGTGACAGCCGCAAGCGTCGTCGAGGAGTCCTTCTGGTCCGATCTAGTTCGCTACGAAGTCTCCGTCCTGCCCGGAGTCCCGGCGACCTATTCGATGCTGAAGCGCTTGGGATTCGACCGGCGCGATCTTCCGCGACTGAGAGCGCTCATCCAGGCGGGCGGTCGGCTCGATCCGGAGCTTGTAACCTTCTTCCATCGTGTGATGACGCGCCGGGGCGGACGTTTCTTCGTCATGTACGGGCAGACAGAAGCATCCCCGCGGATTTCGTGCCTGCCCTCCGAGCGCCTCCCGGAGAAGCTCGGCTCAGTCGGGCTTCCACTTCCAGGCGGTAAGCTGGCGATTCGTGGGAAGGATGGTGGCGAGGTGGGCGCCGGAACGACGGGTGAGGTCGTCTACCGGGGCCCGAACGTGATGATGGGCTATGCCGAATCCCGGGACGACCTGGCACTTGGTGATACTTGCGCGGCGGTCTTGGCCACTGGCGACCTGGGATACCTTGATGACGAGGGATTTCTGTATCTGACTGGCCGGTCCAACCGAATCTGCAAGCTGGCGGGGGGCCGAGTATCACTGGACGATATTGAGATCATGTCGGCGTGGATCCTGCGCGGCGAAGCCCAGGTCGCCGCCGTCGACGGCGGCGATCTAGGGGTGTCGTTATTCACAACGGCACTAGAACCGGCAGCCATCGATTTGCGACACGCGCTCGCGCGTGAGCTCAGGGTTCCTCCGAAGCTAATTGTCGTGTGCGCAGTCGACAGGATCCCGCAGTTGCCTAATGGGAAGACCGACTACGCAGCCTTGGAGCGCTTGGTCCGTGCTGGAGAGGCGAAGTGAGTAGTCTACCTGCCGCCTCCGCGTCCGAGTTGGATTCGGCCGGCGCCGCGACTTCTCCAGCTCTGGCTGAGCTCTTTGACAGGCCGCAGTTCTCGATTCCACAGGCTGAGAAGGAGGAACTCCTGCTTGGCGAGCTAACCCATATGGTTACTCGGCATAGGTTGGCGTGCGATCCATATAGGCGGATCACGGACGCCGTCGGCAGGCCACTGCAAACCTACGCTTCATTGGCCGAATTGCCTTACCTCCCCGTTTCATTGTTCAAGTCGCATCAATTGTCCAGCGTCCCCGCTGAGGAAGTCTTCAGAGTGATGGCGTCTTCGGGTACTACGGGGCAGGCAGTCTCACAGATAATCCTTGATCGCAAGACAGCAGATCTGCAGTCAAGAGCTTTGTCAGTTGTGATGGCCCGGGTCCTTGGCAGTCAGCGAAGCCCCATGGTTATCATAGACACGCCGAGCGTGGTCAACAGGAGCAAGTTGTTCTCCGCGCGAAGCGCGGGCGTCCTGGGGATGCTGCCTTTTGGCCGACGTCACTTCTACGCACTCAACGATGACATGGAACTGGACGATGCGGGATTGCGGGAATTCCTAGACCGTCACACCGGGCAACGCATCCTGCTTTTTGGCTTCACGTTTATGGTCTGGAAGTATTTCCTTCAGGCCCTGGCGAAACGCGGGGCTGTCGATATTGATCTTTCGCTTGGTGTCCTCATCCATTCAGGTGGGTGGAAGAAGTTGGCTGAGGAGGCAGTGAGTAACGCACAATTCAAGTGTGCATTGAAGGAGGCAACGGGGCTCCGCCGAGTGCACAACTTCTATGGCATGGCCGAGCAAGTCGGTTCGGTGTTCTTGGAGGGTGATGACGGCTTTCTGTACCCCCCGAGCTTTGCTGACGTGATTGTGCGCGATCCACAGACGTGGGAGCCCGCGCCGGACGGCACGCCTGGCGTCGTTGAGATCCTCTCAGTTCTCCCGCGCTCCTACCCGGGCCACATCCTGTTGACGGAAGATCGTGGAGTGGTTCACGGAGTTGGTGAGCCGACCGGCGGCTGGGCCGGAAAGCAATTGGAAATCCTCGGTCGCCTGCCGAAATCCGAGCTGCGGGGATGCTCCGACACACACGCCTTCGATACGGCTTCAAGGTGACCACTCTGGAGGATAAACCTCGCGATGCAGGCACAAGCGAGTTGCCACAGAGTAGTGCGGTTCGCGTCCAGCAACTGCTTCCTACGCGAGAATCGGTCAACCTTATCGACTTGCTAGCTCAACTGAACTCCACGCCTGTGGTGGCCCCGTTCGATGCATCACGTACGGAATTCATCGCAGACGTTTGCCGACGATTAGGACGCCGGAGCCGCCACCATCCTGAAGCGCAGGCACTCGCCTTCTGGATGCGGAAGTCGGAGGTGCATCGACTCGCTCAGTCGTTCGTTGAGCTGGGTTCCGACCAGACCGTCCTTATGCCCCGCGGAACGGTATTCCATATCCCGCCCGCGAACGTCGACACCCTCTTCGCCTACTCGTGGGGACTATCAACACTGGTTGGCAATCGGAATATCGTCCGCCTCTCCTCCCGCGCAACAGATCAGTCGAACCTCATCGTCGACACCATCCGCGAAGTGCTGGTCGATCATCCGTTGGTAGCTGGTTCATCCTCCATGATCACCTACGGCCACGAGGATGCGGCAACGGCCGCGATTTCAGCTAGCTGCGATGTAAGAGTAATCTGGGGTGGTGACGCAACGGTGAATCGGATTAGATCAATACCAATCCCCGCGCATGCAACTGAGCTGGTATTTGCAGATCGGTTTTCCATCGCCGGAATCGGCATTCAAGCGTATCAGGCGCTCGATGCACAAGCACGTAATCGCTTGGCTGAGTTATTCTTCGTCGACGCGTACTGGTTCGATCAGTTGGGTTGCTCGTCCGCCAGACTGCTGCTCTGGGTTGGCGCCGACGATCCACGGCCATCTGCGAGCGACTTCTATGATCGGGTCCGCGCGGTTGTGCGCAAGAGGGGGTATGCGGTAGATGCCTCTACAGCCATCGCCAAGCTCGCGCAAGCCTATCGCACGATGATCGATGCCGAGGTTTCCGGTTACATTGCTCGGGAGAATACGCTAGCCGTGCTCGAGATGGCATCCTTTCCCGACGTTCGCGGGGAGTTCTGCGGGGCCGGACTCTTCTACCAACTTCACGCCGGGGACTTGGCCGAAATTGTACCTCACATTCGGCGAGCCGACCAGACCTTCGCGACCTTCGGCATCCCCGAGGCGGATTTGCGCAGATTAGTCTGGAATCTTCGGGGGCGCGGGATTGATCGAATTGTTCCCTTCGGTCAGGCACTGCATTTCAGCCGATACTGGGATGGATACGACCTTCTTGCCGAGCTTACGAGAAGAACCACGATTTCGTGGCGGCAGCAGCTTCCATGATTCCGGGACTAGACGTTGCGATAATCGGCGCGGGTGGATTCGGCCGGGAAGTTCTACAGTATTGCCGAGACGCTATCGACGTCGGTTGGCCTCATCGAGTCGTGGGTTTCATCGATGACCGCTCTGACGTGCTCCAACAGTTCGATGTATCCGTCCCGGTCGTCGGCGGACTCACGGACGTTGGAAGAGTCGACGCGCGAGCCTTCATCATCGCGATGGGCGACCCCATTTTGAGACGCAGAATGGCCGACGTCGTTGCCGACACTGGCGGCATTTTGGTTTCGTTGATTCACCCAACTGCATACTTGTCACCCACTGCGCAGATCGGCAGCGGTACGTTGCTCTGCCCATACAGTCTGATAGCGGCCAATTCCACTTTGGGATCGAACGTCGCGGTCAACGTCTATGCCTCCGTGGGTCACGACGCCCGTGTTGGAGACCACTGCGTGATCTCGTCATACTCGGCGGTGACTGGAGCGGTGTCTCTGGGTAGCGAGTCCTTTTTGGGCACTCACTGCACGATTACCCCCGGAAGGACAATCGGCCGCCGCAGCAAGGTCTCCGCCGGCTCGACTGTCACGCGCGACGCACCGGCCGGGTCGTTGCTTGTTGGGAACCCGGCCAAGGGTCGGGTCATGTATCCGGTGAATTGATCGACCTCCGGATGGACGTCGAGTTGATCGCGATAGCGTTGGGGCGCCTCGGAGATATCCCTGGGGTGGGCGTGGATGTCGAAGCGATCGACCGGTTCACGAAGCCAGATGGGCGGCTCTTGACCGCTACGGAGTTGGCGTATTGTGCCGCCCAGGCTGAACCGGCCCAGAGTTCGGGCCGGCCGTTGGTGCGCCAAGGAAGCAGTGTCGAAGGCGTGCGCTAAGTACTTGCAGTTGGCCCTGCGCGAGATCGAGATCCGTTCTGACCCTTCTGGCCGACCGGTCGTCGTGCTTCCGGACAGAGCGACCGAAGTTGGGCTTGCGGCCGAAGTGTCGATCGCCCACGCAGCCGGAGCGGCCATAGCAGTAGCGGTCGCCGGGGTTCGACCAAATGCCGAGTGCTGAGACCTGCGGATCGTCGGCGCAGTTGAGTGCGGGTGCACTGGTGGGAGCTATCACCGTGCGTGTCGGGCATGCGCTTGACTTGCTACCACAACCGGATCGTCTGTGAAGGCTACGACTACGCGGTGTTCCGCCCTTCGCCGCCCCGAATGCTAGCCGCCACCGCCGTGCACGAAGAGCGTTCACCACGCGCCCGGGTCCTCATCGCCGTGACAGTTCCCGCATTTGCCGACGTGCTGATGCGAGGCCAGTTTGCATGGCTGAAGAAGCGGGGCTGGGATATCACGCTGGTCTCCTCTCCAGGACCTGAGCTAGCGACGGTGGCGCGGCGAGAAGGAGTCGCGGTCGAAGAGCTCTCAATGTCTAGATACATCTCCCTGGCCTCGGATCTGCGAGCGTTGTGGTCGTTCATCTCTCTTCTGCGCCGCCGCCGTCCGCAGCTCACGCATGTGAACACTCCAAAGGCCGGCTTCATAGGGGAACTCGCCAGCGTTCTGACAGGCGTCCCGTGCCGCGTTTACACACTTATGGGGCTGCGCCTCGAGACCGCTCGCGGTTTTCAGCGAGCCGTGCTGTGGTTCACTGAGTGGGTGGCATGTCGCTGTGCCCATGTCGTGATTGCTGTTAGCCCGAGCCTCGCTGAGCGGGCCGTCGCAGTGGGCGTCGTGCGACGCCGAAAGGTGCTGACGTTTGGTCTTGGCAGCAACAACGGTGTCGACGCCGCACGGTTCATCCCAACGCCCGAGCGGATCGCCATGGCCAATCGGCAACGGCGTGCGTGGGGGATCGTTGCTGAGGCCCCGGTGATCGGATTCGTGGGACGAATTGTGGACGACAAGGGTATCAAGGAGTTGATCGAGGCGTTCCAAGTCGTCCGCGCGGCGCGTCCTGACGCTCAGTTGCTGATGGTCGGCGGCATTGAGCCCGGGCTGTCCGCAACAACGCAAGCGACCCTCGACTCACCGGGGATCGTCGTCACAAATTTGCTAGAGGACACGAACATCGCTCACCTCGTTATTGATGTCCTGGTGCTGCCGACTTATCGCGAGGGCTTTCCCAACGTCCCGCTTGAAGCCGCCGCCGCTGAACGCCCAGTTGTGACCACGACTGCGACCGGGGCCGTCAACTCCGTCATCGACGGCAAGACGGGCCTCCTCGTGCCCCCCGGCGACCCGGATTCGCTCGCGAAGGCAATCCTGATGCTGATCGAAAACCCGGAGCGTGCTCGGACTATGGGGCGGGCGGGACGCCAGTGGGTCGAGAGCGAGTTCCGGCAAGAGCGGATCTGGCAGGATATTGAAAACACTTACGTCCGGCTGCTGACCGATCGCTCTGGTAGAGGTGGATTGTCTAGTACTCGACGCTCGCCATGAACGGGGCGATTAGTGACGCAACGAGCACTGTCGATGTCGTCGTCGTGAATTGGAATTCTGGCGAGCACTTAGCACGCGCCCTCGCGTCATTGCTGGCGGGTGAGAGGCCCGACTCGCCTCTTTGCGTAGTGGTCGTCGATAACGCCTCGAGCGACAGAGTGCTTCAACTGGCTTGCCAAGCCCGCCCGGGGGTGAAGGTGGTGGCCAACCAGCGGGACGTTGGGTTCGCCGCAGCGTGCAATCAAGGGTTCCAGTCGGTTTCGGCCGACTTCATTTTGTGCAGTTTGGCACGGATATTCGTGGACGCTATGCGATCTGTGGAATCAACCTCGTCAATGATCAAGGATACCCAGGAGCGTCTTGTGCTCGCTTTCCAACCGCGTCATCGCTGGTTGCATGGTCACTCGGCCTGGATCGTATACTCGGGCGGCTCGTCCCGTCACACTTCCTCACCTCAGAAGAGCTCAAGGCGAATCGCGAAGTGCAGCAGGTTATCAGCGCCTCTTTCATGGTACGACGCACAGCGTTCGAGGCACTCGGAGGCTTCCACGAGCGCTTCTTCATGTACTACGAAGAGGTGGACTCTCCTTGCGGGCGGCTCAAGCCGGATACGTCGCACTACTTGCCGCCGCCATCCGCGACTGGTGCCGAGCCCACGGCACCGGCACCGCCTACAACGAACCCGGAAGTCCGCGGCAGAACCCGTACGTCGAAAGCTTCAACGGCTGGCTCCGCGACGAGCTCGTCTCGCGCGAAGTGTTCGACACCATCACCGACGCGCAGTTGCCCTTCAACGACTGGTGCGACACCTACAATCGCCACCGGCCCCACAGCTCGCTTGGCTACCTGCCGCCCGCAATCTTCGCGGCGACGCTCCATCAACCTCACCTCTCATAGACCGTGGCCAACAAACGGGGACCGGCTACCTTGACGAGATGAACGACACGCATCCGCGACGGCGAGGCTCCCGTGCTTCGTGGGTCCCGGCGGCGTTCAACCACGTCCCAAGACGATGTCGCGCGGGCCACGCTGCCCGCCGCGATGCAGCAGCACGCCGCGAGCACTCGTGCTCAGCCGGTGGATATCGCAATGTCGGCGCACCGAGAAATGTGCGCTCCAGTTGCGCCGCGTTCGCAGAGATCGACACCTTCCGAGAACCTATGCTTCGCCATCGAGGCCGCGCCAATCAGCATTCAAGCGACCGTCCCCCGTCGGACGCGCAAGGACCTCTTGCTCGCTTCAGGCTCTGCAGTCGCCAGGCGGAAGCGTGTTACCTCACCGACGCTTCTGCGTTCGACGGTCCAATGTGCCTGCCTTAACAAGGCGCGTAGCCAGGCGGCGCACAGATGGGACGTGTTCAATCAGGGCATCAGCGATGTTGTCCTCGCTTTGCACGCTGGCGGGAGTCGCCGTTTGGCCTGCCCGGTCGTTGCGCAGCGGCCGCCTGGCGTCGCGATACCCGGCCCGCATGGTCGCTAAGTGCGCCGCCCTCGTCTCGGCGGCCGCCCGCGCTTTGAGCGGGGAGGCATACTGATTCGTCATGAGCCCTGCCGTCAGATCTGTATACGCGTCTCGGCGAGGGTGGCTGGCCAAAAGAGCCTATAAACTCCTCTCAGAGTTGGCGGCTCTGGCGACCCGCCAAGTAGCCCGGGGTGATCCAGTGGTGGCGTTGACGCCTGCTTCCGGGCGAACAGGAGGCGTAGTTAACGGTTGACGCGCCTCATCGTCAACTCGCCAGAGTGGGTCGAGCACAGAGTCATGTCGCGCCGACAAGCGGCACTCGTCGCGCACGTTGTTGTTTCAGCCGTACTGTCTGGTGTCACGCTGGTTGGGGCGGCTGAATTCCCAGTGGGGCCAGCGCTCGTTTGGTGGGACTGCTTGATGCTTTCCCTCATAAGTATCTGGCTTGTCGTCTCGTGGCGATTTGCACGCGGCAGTCTCTTCAATCCATATGGGCTGTTCTTGTTTTCTACGCTTGCTTTCAACGCTGGGCAAGTACCCCTCCAAGTGTTCGGCCTGAACGACAACGGACTCCTGCGGGGTCAATTCACAGCCTATGAGTTACACGCGTCGCTACTCTTCATTGGAGCATGCCTGATCGGTCTGCAGTTAGGTGCCCTCTTGCGCCTTCAGCTCTCAGGAGCACCGCTGACCGATGGTGGCTCGGTACGAGGCGTGGCGGGCGACGCGGCCGCATGTCGGCGAGTCGGTCTGGTGATGCTGTGCGTCGGCGCAGTACCGGCCTTCATAGTCCTGACGCGCTCTGTCGGCCTCGCCAACCTAGGTGGTTACATCGCGATTTATGCACAACAGGCGAGTACGAGCTTTGATGCTGCGCCGCAAGTTCTAGCTTCGTTCCTACTCCCTGGTGCTTTCTTTCTTCTAGCCGGCAGCGAGCGAGCCCGCCGCTGGGTGTATCTATCCGGCGCGATCGTAATCGTATACATGTCACTTCACTTGTATATCGGCGACCGGGCGAACGCGTTTCTGCCAGTCATCGCATGGCTGTGGATCTACACGAACGTAGTGAGGAGACTCCCGGGGAGGTTGCTCCTAATCGGGGCTATTGTGACTGTCATTGTGATATTTCCGGTGGTTGGTCAGCTCCGGAACCTTACTGCAAGCGGCAGAGTAGAGCTAGGCGTTGTCGCGGCCTTTCAGTCGGTAAACAACCCCGTACTTGCGACCGTGTCGGAGACAGGGGGGTCAATGGAAACCGTCGTAGCGACGATGATACTGATACCAGAGCGTCGGCCGTTCGATGTCGGAGTGGGGTATGCATACGCCCTCCTGACTATCGTGCCCAATCTCTTCTGGGCAGTCCATCCGTCGATAGCGCATGGCAGCTACGACGATTGGCTGGTCGCCGTTTTTGCCCCGACTGTTGCCGCAGCCCACGGGGGATTGGGCTTCTCCTATCTCGCCGAGGCATACGCGAACTTCGGATGGCTGGGTTTCACTATTCCATTCATTTTGGGATTCATGGTGGTGTGGCTGGAAGATTGGGCCCGCGGACGCGGAGTCAACTCCCGCTACGCAGCCGTCGGTGCCTGCTTGCCCGCGCTGTTGTTCTGGGCACGAGCCGAAGCGTCGTTTGAGATTCGCACCTTCATTTGGTACGCTGCCATCCCATTCTTTGCTGTCATGCTGCTTTCGAGGCGCTCGCGCCGGGTGGATAGAATTGCGGTAGAAGCACTACAATCGAGCCGTAGCAGCGTCGGCCCCGGCATATGATGGCGACGCCTCACTGACATATCGAAAGTCCCGTCGAACCGTTCCGTCTCCTAAAATGTTCAAGGGCTCGTTCGATAGAAGGGGGTGTAGAAACGCCGCGACCACACCCTGACCTCGGTCCGGGGGCTGCCCCTCGCGTAGACGTTAGAGCACCGCAGGACGTTCGATTGGATTCCGTAAAGTTGTTAATACGTCGAGATGTGCTTCTCGGAGGCAACTTTGAGAGTCCATAAGACGTGACTGGATTCGTGGGGTCCGACTCGACGACCAGATGCTGTGAGTGCGTCCGTAGATGGTCCCCCGGACGAAACGAATGTGAGCCGCTCTCAGGGTGTTGTCGAAGGGCTCCGGGAATTGTAAGCAACGGACGCAGCGCTAGGTGAATATCGCGAACGGCTCCAGGTTCGACTGTGCCGGGAACAACCCACCAGCGCGGTAGATCACGTGACGCATTCCGCGGCAATGCCCCATCGACGGCGCGGTGATCCGAGGCGTCGGCGATAATGACCTGCGCGTCGGAGACGCGCCCCTCCGAGTCCGGCGAGCGGGAGCGCGTGGGTACAGCAGTATCGAAGCCTGTGCCGCTCAGCGACGGAACTGCATTGAAACCGATGAAACCATTTCCGACGACCAGCACGCGTTCTGCCATGTGCGAACCTGGCGGGCCTGCTGGTCAGAGCGTCGAGGTCTCTCACCAATTGCAGGCACAAATCGCTCAGCCATCGCTTGTCCCCTTGCCAGCGGTGTCAGCCTGACCGATCGCGACGGCGTGAGCTCGTTGAGACTAGGCGATTCGTCATGCGTGAACGCTCGACAGTGCTATTCTGGGCGACGCACCGCACCATGCGAAATATGTTTGCGCTGGAGCCTCATGTCTACTCCGCCCGAGGCAGGCGCGACGTTCTCGGTATCCGGCAGCCTCGAGGACGGCGCCCTGCTCCACCGCCACGCAGGTGGCAGCATCGAGGGAACACTCTCGGTACGGCGTTCGAACCTGCTGTCAGTAAAGCTGGATTTTTCATAATTCCGCCGACCTCGCGTCGACAGAGCGAATGAACCAGGGAGGCACGACACAAGGTGCGGCGACCCATATGTGGCTCTCTGCTATTGGGCGAGCGAGCTTGGCTACCCTTGCGCAGATAGGAAGATGTTCGCGGTGTTGGCCACATGCCCAGAAGCGTACAGGCGTGAGCCACGTAAGTGCAGCATGAAGAATCGCCTTCGCCGTTCCGCTTCGCCGCCCGCGCCCTCGAGGATAAACGCTCGGTGAAGTCGCGCAGGCCTAAGAGTACAAGACATGGGTTCGCATCGATGCGTATCAATGCAGCGATGAACCTGTTAGGGGCCGCGACCTATAGCTTAGGTCAATGGGGGATTCTTGTCGTCATTGCCAAGTGGGATGGGGCCAGTGCAGTCGGTACCTACGCGTTAGGGCTGGCTGCAGCGGCACCCATCGTGCTCTTCACCAACCTGAACTTAGCCGGTGTACTTGCCACCGATGCTCGCCACGACCTGACCTTCGGCGACTATCTCAGTCTTCGTCTCATGTCAACATCGCTCGCCTTGGCCACGATAGCGGGAGTCGCGGGCTGGATGTTTTCGTCGGGCCGACTGGTTGCTGCAGTTGTTCTAGTCGTCGGCTTGGCAAAGGCCGTGGACGCTGTGGCCGACATATTCTACGGCCGGTGCCAACAGTTCGAGCGCACCTGGCCAGTTGCCGCCGGTATGTTCACAAATGGCGCTGTCTCTCTCGTTGCCGTAGTGGTCGCCACCATCCTCACCCGAAATGTTATCGCGGCGGCCATTGCGTCGGCTGGCGGCTCGTCGGTGGCCATGCTAGTAGCCATCTATCTCACCCGGAGATCTCAAAACGACGATCCGTCTCGTAGCGAGAGTTCGCGTCCGCGCCTGGTAGCCGCCAACCTAGTGGGACTCGTGAAGATCGCACTGCCCTTGGGGGTAGTTATGTGCTTGATATCCTTGAACGCCAACATCCCCCGGTACTTCATTGCGCAACTCCTTGGCCCCGGCACCCTAGGTGGATTTGCGGTCGTCGCCTCCATCCAGTTGCTTGTTGTCACTGTGCTGTCGGCTGTCGGCCAATCTTTCGCCCCACGGATGGCGAAGGCGTTTGAAGCACATCGGAGAAGCGACTTCGTCAAACTGCTTTATCAGTTGCTCGCCATCGCGCTGGCGCTCAGCTCCGCCCTACTTGCGATCAGTCTAATTGTCGGAAAGCAACTGCTAGCGCTCCTGTTCCGGCCCGAGTACACGCAGTATCAGGGGCTCCTAATCCTCCTCAGCGCCGTTACCCTGGTGGGCAGCGTTTCAATGTGTTTGGGCTTCGCCGCCACCGCGGCGCGCTCATTCGTCAAGCAAGCACCTGTGTACCTTGCGACTTCAATCGCCATAGCCGTCGGCTGTGCGGTGCTCATTCCAAGGGTCGGAATCACCGGCTCCGCGTGGGCCATGTTCATCGGTTCCGCCATATCCACGACCGGCAGCTTCCTGATCGTTTTCGATCGACTGCGATTGATTCCCCCAGTCACTGCGGCGGTGCCATCGTGATTCGCGTGCTGCACGTTGTGGGTGGGCTCGGGTTAGGTGGCGTCGAGCAATGGCTCGTGCAGGTCATGCGCGCGATAGACCGGGATCGCTTTCAGTTCGATTTTGTCGTGCATCAGGACGCCGAAGGGATGCATCTCGGGGCCGCGCGCGACCTAGGCGCGCGCGTAGAGGTGATTTCTCTTGCCGACGAGCATCGGGGGAGCTTGAGACGCGCCGTTCGCACTGCTCAATACGGGCGTGATCTGCTGCGTATTCTCCAGATGCGCCATTACGACGTCGTTCATGCGCATCAACACCACTTCAGCAGTTTCGCGGTCCTCGCAGCCAAGAAAGCTTCGGTTCCGATCAGGATCGTTCAAAGCCACACCGATACAGGCCCTGTGGATCGGCGAGCGGCCTTGGCTCGCCGCGCGTACTTGCTGGCTGCGGGCGTTTGCATCCGCAGGTACTCGACTGGTCAGCTAGCGGCGAATGAGTTGGCCGCGCGATCCTTGTTCGGGAGGCGTTGGCGTGCAGAATGCCGGATCCTTTACTACGGGACTGATGTCCGGCGATTTGTCGAGAGCGCCGACCAACACGAGTATCGGAGGGCGCTGGGGCTCGCTCCGGACGCTTGGGTCGTTGGACACGCGGGCCGCTTTGTCGAGCTGAAGAATCATCGGTTTCTGCTGAGGATCGCAGCGGAACTCGCGCTCATCGAGCCGCGCTTCCACCTGCTTCTTGTAGGGGATGGACCGCTGCATGGTGAAATGATCAACCAAGCGAATGAGTATGGCCTGTCGGAACGTGTCACGTTTCTCGGTAGCCGGCGAGACGTTCCAGAACTCATGGTGAACGCGATGGACGCGTATCTGATGCCCTCCTTGTATGAAGGACTCCCAATCGCGGTCGTCGAGGCTCAGGCTGCGGGCCTTCCTTGCTTGGTCTCCAGTTCCGTCTCGGCGGAGACCAAGGCCGTGCCAGGTCTGTTTAGGCAGCTGTCGCTAACCGCTTCTCCATCGACTTGGGCCGCCGAATTGCACGCTTTTCGGCCGGTGGTTGACCGTAAGGTGGCGCTAGAGCAGGTCGAGCGCGGACCATTCAACATAGCCAATAGTGCGCGAGCTTTAACATCATTCTATGAGGAACAACGGTGCCATCTCGGCACTTGAAGCCGGCGATAACGTGTCGACTGAGGCCCGCACGGGGCTCTATCGTGAACGACAGCCAAGGTGGGAGTCCTTGTGCGCACTCCAGCAATCCGACCTATCGCACGTGCCGGAGGTGTGTATAGATGAAGCAGAGACGGGCGTACGCGCGCACGGCGTCTTTGAGCGCCATCTAGGCACGCAGAGTGCTCCGGGCGCCTTGAGGGCGACAGGCAGGAAGCTCGATCGTGTAGGTAAACCGTCGATCTGGCCGGCGCCACTCGCGACACCGAATGCGTCACAGCCACAGCGTTGCACGAACTCCGCCAGCGCGCCACGAAATGTCGAGGTGTTTCTTCCGATGCTCGCGACGAAGAATACGCACGGGCGCGGTGGTTGCATCACTCGGCACCTACCGCACCTTGGTTACGTGTCGCCGCGTCCCAGATTGAGCGCCAGGACGACCGCTCGACATCACTGAGCGGCTGATACCTATGCACTAGGAGCGATTCTTCAGTGCCTGTCGTGATTGCGGCCACGTCGACGCTTGCACGCAAGAGTTGCGCGGGTATTGCGATGAGGGCGCCGCGATGATCTCCAAGACGCCACCTAATCTCGGCCAGATGGAGCGCCAAGTGCCGCCGCGCACGGAGTTGCTTGCGCATGCGGAGGCGGTTTTCGCGGTAGCCGACCAGAAGGTCGGGTGAGTTGGCATATCGGGCGGTCCGCGATGCCCGTGCGAGGAAATCTTGATCCTCGCACAAGCGCGCGGATGGACGATACCGGAAGCGCCTGAAGAGAGCGGTCTTACCGAAGAAGGTCACGTGAGGCAATGCAAAGCCCCGATGGGGGTGCGCACAGATTTGTTCGTGCATCAGCGGGCTCCTACGACAGCCGATCGCAACCCCCCCATCCCTGAAGATGAGGATGCTCCCACCCACGAGATCAAGTCTAGCGTCGGACACGATCCGTTCCAGTTGGATGGCGAAACGCTCCGGATACGCGATATCGTCCCCGTCCATCCTCGCAAAGAACTCTGTGTCAGTCCGCTCGATTACTTCGTTTAGCCGCACCGCGATTTCCTTGTGGTGTTGGTCGACGACTGCATGGATCCGTTTATCAACTCGAGCAGCCTCCATCGCCAAGTCGACAGTCCCATCGGTTGAGCCATCGTCAACAAGCTCGAGACTCCAGTTCTCGAAGGTTTGCGCCTGAATAGACGCCAAGCTGGCTGGGAGCGTGGCCTCGCAGTTCCACACAGGCATGGCGATAGTGACCGTGGGAGTAATCACAGGGTCTCGGCCATTTCGCACCGCCGCGTCGGTGAGTGGCGACTCGCTGATCGCTCGCGATACAACTCGTAATGAGAAAGGAGATCATCGGCGGCTTGGTCGATGTCGATGCGGCTGCCCAAGATGCGTCTTTTCCACTCTTCTCGAGTCATTTGAGGCTGTTCCGCTGCACGGGCCAACTCGCCGGCGCAGATCCGAGGATACGTTCCCGAGGAGCCCATGACGCAAGTTGGGGGGTCGCAGCATCCTCGTCGGTAAGTCTCGCGCGTGAACGCACAATGGTCCCAGCGCCTCTGAGCAGTTCTCCTGCGCCAACGCCTTCCACTCGGCCGGAGTGAATGCCGAAGGCGGATGGCTGCATGCCCTGACTTGAGTGTCGCGAGCATTCCGCCATTGTATGGGGATATTCCGACGCCGCTCGTGTCATCGCCGGCCTTTCGATGAAGATCGGCGGCTTCTCCCCGCCGGGCCACCCGCCTTGCGCGCGATGGAGGCAGGGCCGCGAGGTGCTAGTGCATCGCCACGCCGGTATCGAACGGACACCCATGGTGGTGTACGCGGCCGTTCTCATGCTGGGCTGGTCACTGACGGACGCATATCCGCATGTTACCGAGCCCCGTCCCGAATCGGCGCCGACTAACGGCCAGCTGGCCACCCTCATTGCCTTGGCTGCCGAGCTCTCGGCGCGTGAAGACTCGCCCTCGCCCCAAGGTACTCGCCGGTATCGGACGCTGGAGTCCCGCAGGAGGTGCGTGTGCTCAGGGTCTGAGCGGCGGTTATCGAAGCAATCTCGGAGCGCGTCGCGCAACTCGGTCTCAGCAGAGCGCGGTGGCATCCGAGGCACGAGGGGACTTGAGGGTCGCCATGTCCCGGGGCATGCTTTCTGAGTAGAAGCGTGGCCACTGTTACGTGATGATGCGCTCCGGCGCGGCCAAGTAGAGGAGGCGCCAAGACTCAGTCGAGGGGGTTTCGGCTGATGGACGGACATGGGTGAGGATCCGGAGTGAGCTTCCCGCGGAACGGCTTGGTGTCAGCTATCGGCTGACGTCATGAGCAGGCGGACTCGATCAGGCGCCGCCGCACGATCTCGGGCTCACTCTCATTGGCGAGTGATTGAAGAAGCGCCACCAGGGACGCGAGGTCCTCGCGATTGATGATGCGATTGCGCGCGATTTCGCTAACCTTGGGGTGCTCTGTGGATGCTGGCGATTCGGACGCGCCCACCAGGGCCTCCTGCATCCGCTCACCTGGCCGCAAGCCGGTGAACACGATCTCGATGTCCTCCGGCACGCGCAGACCATGCAACTGCGCCAGACGCGTGGCCACCTTGACGATGGGCACATCCTCTCCCATGTCGAGTACATAGATGCAGCCGGGCCGCGCAATAACGGCGCTCTGCAGAACGAGGCGCACGGCCTCGTCCACAGACATGAAGTAGCGATAGACGTCCGGGTGGGTGACCGTCAACGGGCCACCCCTCGTAATCTGCTGCTCAAAGCGCGGGAGCACGCTCCCCCGGCTGCCGATCACATTGCCGAAGCGCACTGCGGTAAACAGGGTCTTTGAGTCCCGGAGGCTCGCCATCATCAGCTCGCCGAGTCGTTTCGACGCACCCAACACGCCGACGGGGTCGACGGCCTTGTCGGATGAGATGAGCACGAAGGTCTCGACAGCCGCCTGCTCAGCCGCATTCGCGCAAATCCAGGTTCCGAGCACATTGACCCGCACGGCCTCGTGTGGCTGACTCTCCAGGAGGTCAACGTGCTTGAGGGCAGCAGCGTGAATAACGACCTGAGGATGCATCTCGTCGAAGACACGATGAATACCCGCCTCGTCCTGTACCGTTCCGAGTCGTAGATGGAGTGCCGTTCCTGTCGGCCCCAGGGCGTCTCGAAGATCGGTGAGCCCGCTCTCGTTGTTGTCAAACATTGTGATCGAGACTGGGTCGAGCGAACGGATCTGACGCACGAGCTCGCTGCCGATGGACCCAGCGGCGCCGGTCACCAAGATCCGCTTGCCCTGGAAGCCGGCGCGCAGTGCCTCTATGTCGACTGCGACCTCAGCACGGTCCGTAAGGTCTTCCATAGCCACGTCGCGAAGCGGCAGCCGCCCTGCGCTGCCGGTGAGCAGCTCATGCATGGAGGGCATGACGAGCACGCGCGCCCCGCCCATGCTGCCCATGCGGCTCAATACGCGAATCTGGTCGGGTGTCAGAGAGGGCACAGCGATGGCGAGGTTCTGGGCGCTCGACCGTTTCAAGATGGCGGCGATGTCATCGCGAGAGCCGAGCACCCGAAGGCCGGCGACATCGCGACCGATCTTGCGGCGATCGTCATCGAGGAAGGCGACAGGACGGTACCGCCCACGCTCCTCCTGTAGCTGGTGGAACAGGGCCACGCCTGCCGAGCCTGCGCCGAAGATGACCAGGGGCTCGCCCCAGGTTCTGCGCGGCACCGCCGTTTGCAGGCGCGAGAGTCCCATGAGTTGGCCAATCGCCAGATAGCCGAGGCTCCCGCCAATAGCTAGTGCCGATAGGGGGATCGGACGATTAGCACGCAACGGTCCCAGCTCCACAACGGCGATCAGCAGCACACACGTAGCGACGGTGAGAGCGAGCTGCACCATATCCCGCACTGACGCGAACCGCCAGACAATCCGGTACGAGCGGAAGACCAAGACGCTCGCGGTGTAGGTCGCCGTGATGACGCCGATGCTCAATAGGCTTCGAACACCGACGTACTCACTGGGGATGCGGCCGCCGTAGCGCACCAAGAATGCCAATGCGAAGGCGACGTTGAGGATGATGACCTCGACGAACCAGTCGAAGCCATGGATGCGCAGGCCATCGAGAAGGTAGATCAGACCGGCTCGCTGCGTTGGCGGCGAGGGGGGCGCAGCGACGTCGCTCTGCCTGATCTCCCGTCCCTCCTCTGCGGTCGCGTCCTTAACCGTTGACAATAGTCCTTGCGGGAACGACTAATTGCCCTTCGGCGAGCCTAGTTTAGCCGCGAAGACGCCTTAGCGATAACCCGCCGCCAGCGAGCACCAGCACAGCTGCAGCGAACAAGCCCCAGAGCCAGGTCGGTGTGCTTGGTGGTATCGCGCCGGTAGGGGGTAGCGTGCCGCCCGTGCAAGGCACCGTGACCGTCGCGGAAGCCGTGGCGGGTGCACTCGTTGCGGTCACGGTAAAAGTGCCACACCGCGTGGTCCCACAGGACACGGCGGTACTCACGTTGCCGCTCGAGTTGGTGCTTCCCGTCGTCGGGCTGGCCGAACAGGTGCTCAGCCCAGCTACGCCAAAGCTGACGAGAGCTCCGGTCACCGGCTGCCCGCTGGCGTTCACGAAGTTGAATTCGTAGGCGCAGGACTTACCGGGGGCGACCTTCGAACACCCCGAGACGAGGGTGGCGCTGGCGGCTGGCGGCGGGTACGCCAAGACCAAAGTGGTTACGGCCAATACGGCCGCGCCGGCGAGGCCCACGCTGAGAGCCAACCGTCCGAGGGGGCCCGGGCCCAGTTTCATGGTCACACGTGATCCTCCACCCCCCCTTCTTGAGGTGACCAGTGCACCCTAGCACACCTGTACGTTTCTGACGCTACGTTTCCGTAGCGATCACGATGTAACGGGGCTCGTACGCGGTGTAAGACACGCAGGTCAGTAGGGTCAGTTCCGGGAACGCCGTCGGCGCGAGCACCGACCAGTCATTGAAGCTCACCACCTTGAGTGCGGCCACGCGAAACACGAGCTGTGAGCCGTTCTTGAGGATCACGCGGACCTGGTCGCCCAAGTGCAGAAGATGCAGACCCAGGAACATCCCTCGCTGATCGTGGGCGTAGTAGACAGCGTTGCCCGGCGCGCCGGGCTGAGCAGTGCCAGGGTAGTGAGCCGCGAGGTCGATTGGCACGTGGATGCCATCCCCTGGGACGACGCCGATGTTGATCTGGGCCGCCGGCACGATGATCCGAACCGTCACTGATATACCGGCCGGCAGGGGAGTCGACGTTGGGACACCTGACGACGGAAGGTCTAGTGGTGGCGAGGCGACATAGGCGGGGTCAGATGGTGCGGGTCGCAGCGCAAAGACGAGCGCCACGACACCGGCCAGGAGCGCCACCGCCATGACGCTGAGGATCCGGAGTTGCCGAGGGGTCAGTCGGCGTCCCCGCTTAGCTCGGCGACGCCGAATCTGTGGGTCGCTCATCAATTCAGCATGGTAGCCTAGGCAAACGTACAATCCTCGCGAGAGCGCGCTCGCGCGTCCAGCCAAGAGACGTAGCTCCTGAGGAAGGCGACCCACTAATGCAACCGCAGCAGCTCCGAAAGCTCGCCCGGCGATGGGCCATTCCGGTGGCGTTCATCACCGTTGTAGCCGGGATCATCGGCTTCGCCGTGGCTAAGCATGCAACCCCGATCTATCAGGCGGATGCCACGGTCCTTGTCGTCGCCGGGCCGCAATCGACTAACAATTCGGCCGTCCCGCTGAGCCCTGACGAGGCCACCGCCACCGCGGCCGCGCTCATGAAAGCGCCACCGACGCTGCAGCAGGTCATCAATGAGCTCCATCTCGGCGTCAATACCGACCAGTTGGCCAAGCAGGTCACTACTACGCCCGAGACGGGTACGGAGCTGGTCGATGTTGCGGTCCAGGATCCCAGCCCGACAAAGGCGGCCCTGATCGCCAACACGCTGGCAACCGCCTACTCCGATGCAGTGACCAACCAGAACGCCCTGCGGGTAAATAAGTTGGGAGCGGCGCTGCTGCAGCAGATCGCGAACGTGACCAATACCTTGCAGAGTGAGGATGCACAGCTTGCCAAGGCCGACAGGCAGCACGCCGACACGACTGCGATCACCGCCGAAATCACCGGCACCACGAACCTGCTAAGCACGCTTACCGCCAACTACAGCAACTTCCAATCGACGCAGGAGCAGAATCTCGTGACCGTATCGGTAGCGGCGCCTGCCTCGGTGCCGGTGACCCCGGTTTCGCCGAAGGTGCTGCTCGACGTGCTCCTCGCCCTTTTTGCGGGCCTGCTGGTCGGCCTGGGGGTAGTCGCGGCATTTGAATACTTCGATCAGGGCCTGCACACCGAGCAGGATGTCCGAGAACTCCTCGGCGTCACGTGCCTCGCGATCGTGCCACGATTCGAGCCCAACCAACGATCCGCGGCGAGTAAGCGGCGCCAGCGCAGCGCCAATGAGGCCTATAGCCGCTTGCGCACCAACCTCCTGTTCGCCGAGTTGGACCGGCCGCTCAGGAGCATCGTGGTCACGTCCTCGCGCGCGGGCGAGGGCAAGACGCGGACCGCGGCCAACCTCGCGGTCTCCTTGGCGGCGAGTGAGAAGTCTATCCTGCTGCTCGACGCGGACATGCATCGCCCGTCCCTGCATCGGATGTTCGGACGGCCCCTCACCGGCGGCATGTCGGACATGCTCCTGGCCTCAGGCCGGGGCGCCCCACTCCTCGATAGTTCCTACGCGACCGCTTACCGGCACCTCTCCCTTGTGACGTGCGGGGTGCAGCCGCCGAATCCGTCGGAGCTGATGGCGTCGCCGCGGGCGGCGGCCCTACTCCAAGGGCTTGAATTCCAGCGAGACGTGGTCGTCATCGATACTCCGCCGGTGCAGGCGGTCACAGACGCGCTCAGCATCAGCGCGCACGCAAGCGGCGTGATCGTGGTGGTGGAATCTGGCAAGACCAACGCCGATCAGGTGCGCGCCGTCATCGACTCTCTGCACAAGGTTGGCGCCACAGTGCTCGGTGTCGTGCTCAACAAAGCCAACCAGCGCAGCATGCGCAGCTACTACTACTACGATTACGGACCATCCAGTCAGAAGTCATCCGATGTTGCCCTTGTGCCGCCCCCACCACCACCGCCGCCGGCAAGTCCCGAAGGCAAAGGGAACGGTGTGTCCGTCAATGGCGAGGCTCACCGCGGCGCGAGAAGCGAGAAGGAGCGGTCGATTGAGAGGTCGGAGGTCCAGTGACGCGTCGGGGCGCCAGGCATCGTGATACTGACAGCGATCGGCCAGGTCAGGGCATCCGTCTGCTTGGTCCATACGAGGGTGTACTGCTCCGGTGCCTTTGAGATGTCGGCAAATGGACCTTCGTAGTTGAGTGTGATCGTGGCATTGCCGCCATAGGGGACAATCAGCCAGTAGCCGATTTCCTCGCGCTGGAAGTCGAAGCTGACAGCTTCTGGTGCCACTTGCTTCGGGGCACTTCCGTCGATGCTGACGGTCAATGCGTCGACCTGTGCCGTCTCGGGGACGACGACTTGCACGTAGTCGCGGTACGCGCCGCCTGAGTTGATCATCAGATGCGCGTTCGCGGGATTCTTCTGTATCGGGTCTTGGTAGGTGATAGCGAGCCGGTCGTGCACCTGGCCGTCGGCACCCACCGATGCCTCGAAGCTGAGCTGCCGGGTCACGAAGAGATCGCCCTTCGTCCCCGAAAGGTTGCCGTCGGCAACCTCGAGTGCGTCTGACAACGGCGAGACGACCTGTCCACCAGCGCCGGCGCCGGTGACCAAATCCTCGAGCTGGGCGTTAGCAAAGAAGAACGTTATGTGTTTCTGTTGCGCAGACACGGCGAGGCTCTGGGCGAGCGCGGGCATCTGTCCCAGCGGCGCATGGAGGAGTCGGTCGAGTACGGCACGGCCGAAGGGCGGCAGGTACACCTTGCCCGGGTCGCCGGGCCGCGCTTTGTTGGTGATGTAGTTCAGCTCCAGGAGCACATTGCTACCCGTGATGATCTGAGGATACGGGGGCACTGTGATTTGGCCGGTGATGTCCAGAACGCCCGCAAGCGCCACCGGATCGACCTCGATGACCCCATCAGGGTGCACGCCGGTGGCGGCTGTGTAGATCCGCTCCACGGCGGCAGCAGCGGTGGGAAAATCGAGTGACCAGCCTGCGTCCGCTAGCTCCCAGGGGTGGCCGCGAAATAGGTGGACATTCAGAGGGGTCGGCGTCGGGATATGGGTGACCAGCGGGTCGCTGAACGTCGAGTCTCTAAAGGTGTTCGCGGTCAACGCGCCATCGTTGAAATCCAGCTGCCCGACGGCGCCGATGTAACCCCCACCGGGTCGCTCCTCACCCGGATTGGCGAGCAGGAGCAGGTAGGAGTGGTGCCCTGGACCGATCGCGGCCGGCAGCGCCCGCAAGATAGAGATCGCGGGTAACGCGGCAGTGACGAGGCTAGCGCCGTCGCGCTGCAGGGTCTGGCGGGCTGACTGCAGGGGACCAAGGAGCGATTCGGCAGGGATCTTCCTGATGTCGCTGCTCAGGGCGTTGAGCCGCGACTGCGCGGACGCGAGTATGGGTGCGCTCTGGGTGGCGATGCGCGCCATGCGCTGCAGGAGCGTCTGTTGTGCGGTGCCAGGATCAGCCAACTGCGCGGCGAGCCCGACCAGGCTGGCGCCCGCCGCGGCAGCGTCCTCCCCCGCCGTTCGAAGCGAGCGCGCTGCCTGCAGCTGGTCTCCCACCCACGGCAGGCGAGCCGAAATGTCGGCGATCCAGCCGTCGCCCAGGATGCTCGACTTGGCTCCAAAGTCGGCCGCCGCGCTGACCAGTAGGGCGTTCGCCTGGTCGATCCGATGCGGATCGATGTGTGTGAGATCACCGACGAGGAGGGTTCGCGCTTCCTCAGCGGCGTTGCGCCCCTGCTGGAGAGCCTGGACGGCGGGCACGTAGCGCGCGCCGACGTCGACCATCCCGGCGGCAACGAGGACCGCGACCGCGAGCAGGGGCCAGCGCAGGGTGTGCCAACCCAAGTACCGCAGCCACCTCCGCCGCTGGCTTCGCTTTCGCCTCCGCTTCTGGCCACCACTCGGTCGCGCCGTAACGATCTCATCCAAGGAACGGGGAGAGGAGGGCACCGCGTGGAGTGTAGTGGGCGTTTGGGAGCGTGACAGCTTGGGCGCTGGCGGTCACGGCCTGATAGCGCCGAGCCACCGATCCGGCCTCCGACGCCGATTCCTCGGCTGTACCGCGCTGCGCCGCTTTAGTAACCGGAACATCCGCCCGATGGTCACGACAGCCGTCGAATCATGAGTCCACGATGAAGCGTTGGTTGATGAGCGCGCTCCTGACGGCGACAGCCTGTGCTGGGTTTGGGTCGACGTCAGCCAACGCCACGACCGTCACCACTGTCAGCGGGCGGTTCGTCGCGCTGGCTGGGGCATCGACGGCGGCGCGTGGGTCATTGGGCAGTTCGCAGCTTTCTCTCAGCAACCCTTCGGTCAGCCTCCCGCCGACTCCGAATTTCACCGACGATGGGTTGTGCGTCTTCGTTGCCCTCGACAATAGCGACGCCTGCAATCAGGACGTTGTGGACGCCATCGACAATGCTCGCGCGGCCCTCGAAAGCCTTCCCCCGCTCGCGCTGAGCGCCGCGGCATATTACGCCATGACGGTGCCAGAGCAGCTATTCGTGACTGTGAATCTGGAGCGGCTCGCTCGCGGCGCCTCGCCCATCGCCGGCCTGACAACGCAGCTCGACACCGTCGCGCAGACTGGAGCCAACAACAGCTCCGATCCGTCGCTCAATGGGATCTCACAATTGACGGGCGGAGCCTCGATGGTGCGCGGGGGAGGCAATTGGGCTGCGGGGACGAGCAATCCCCTCGGCTCCGATTACTACTGGATGTACGACGACGGCGGCCCCTCCGCCTGGGGGCACCGTGACAACATCCTCGGCGGCTATGCCACTGGCCTGTGTGGCTCGTCTGGGGTCCAGAACTATATGGGCGCCGGGTACACGACGGGTGGCTCGGTGATCGGTGGGTATGACTATGGTCCCTCCTTTACCGAGGTCTTTATTGGAGCGTGCGGACCTCCCCCGACCGACGTGGTGTTCACCTGGCCCCAAGCGCTCCAGTTGTTGGATGCCGCCAGGATCGCCTCGGTGACCCCCGCGGCGGGTCCGCTGACCGGTGGACAGACAGTCACCGTGACCGGAAGTGGGTTTGCGCCGGGGATGTCCGTGACCATTGGCGGGACATCCGTGACGCCGACAGGCGTTTCCGCCACGTCGTTCACATTCATCACGCCAGCGGAGTTGGCGGGCTCGGTCCCGGTCCAGGTGACCACCTCGTTCGGCTCAAGTGCCCTGACCCCAGCTGACCGCTACACCTATGGCACGCTGCCGGTGATCACGTCGGTGACCCCGTCGGCGGGTCCGGTGACGGGGGGCCAGACGGTGACCGTAACCGGGAGCAGCTTTGTTGTCGGGATGACCGCAACCATCGGCGGTATCGTGGTGACGCCGAGAGCAGTTTCTGCAGCCTCCTTCACCTTCACGACTCCGGCCGAGGCGGCAGGGACGGTCCAGGTTCGGGTGACGACGCTGATCGGTGCGACTGCCATCAGTCCGGCCGACGAGTACACATACGTCACGCAGCCCGTGATTAGCACGGTGACCCCGTCGGCGGGTCCGGTAACGGGGGGCCAGACGGTGACGGTAACCGGCAGCGGGTTCGTCGCTGGGATGACCGCGACCATCGGGGGGACAGCGGTGACCCCCTCGAGCATCACCGCGAGCTCATTCACATTCACCACCCCAGCGGAGCCAGTTGGCTACGACCAGGTCCAGGTAACCAACCTGGCGGGGACGAGCGCGCTTACGACGGTAACCGGATACATCTACAGCGGGCTGGGCAGCTTCGTCCCGGTCACTCCGTTCCGGATCCTGGACACGCGCTCTGGGCGCTGTGGGATCCACACCTGTGGCGCTCTCGGTGCAGGGCAGACGCTCGCCCTCCAGATCACCGGATACACGGACGCGCGCACCGGCGAGTCCGTCCCCACTGACGCCACAGCAGTGGTTCTCAACGTGCTCGCTGTCAACGGCTCAGCACCGAGCCTGCTGACCGTCTATCCCGGCGGGACGGGACGACCCCTTGCCTCTGACCTCAACTTCAGCGCTCACGAGAACATCGCCAACCTGGTCACTGTTGCGCTTGGCCAGACCGGCATCTCCGACGCCCAGCGCGAAGTCAACATCTACAACGCCTTTGGCACGCTCGACGTCGTGGTTGATGTCGAGGGGTATTTCGTGCCCCAGACGGTGAGCAACCCAGCGGGGGAGTTCCATGCGATCGCGCCGCTGCGGGTCTGCGACACCCGCGCCAACCAGCCGGCAAACGGCTGCAACCTCGGGCACAGCACCGACGACACAATCGGTCCAGGACAGGTGTTCAAGGTGAATGTCACCGGTATCCCAAGCGGGGTGGGCGGCTCGCCGGCGAGCATCCCGTCCGATGGGAGCGCCGGGGCGGCGATGCTCAACGTGACCGCGGTGGCCGGCACGCAAGCCACCTGGCTCAGCGTTTTTCCCACCCAGAGCAACGGCGCCTGTCTGACCAGCGCCCCGGCCTCGTCGACGATCAACGTGTCGGCAGGCGGGGTCCTGGCCAATCGGGTGATGGTGCCGCTCGGGCCTAGCCACAGCGGTGGGCCGAGCACTGATGTGTGCGTATACAACGCGGCAGGGGCGATCAATGTGGCCCTGGATGCCGGCGGTTGGTTCGGTTCGAGCTCAGGGACCGCGCCGGCCGGCGCGCAGTATCAGGCGATCGGGCCGACCCGAATCTGCGACACACGGAGCGGAGCCGGCACCGAGTGCTCGGGACACCAGCTGACCTCCGGGGGTACCCTGCTGGTGGCGGTCGCCGGCGTGGGCGGGATCCCGGGGAGCGGGCCGGTGGCGATCATCGGCAACCTCACCGCGGTGAATGGGAGCCAATCGACGTATCTCACGATGTACCCGGCTGACGTGAACCCGCGGCCGAACGCCTCAGACGTCAACGTCAACTCGGGCATCGCCCTGCCCAACCTGGTGGTGGTGAGCCTGGCGTCGGGAGCCCACGCTGGTGACGTCAACCTGTTCAACGACGCGGGGAGCATTGACGCGGTGGTCGACGTCGATGGGTGGTTCCAGTGACGTCGAGCGACTCGCGACAACCGACCACCCAGCTGCTGGTCGTCGACGACTTGGTTCCCTAACACCGGACGCCGGCGATGTTGAACGCACCGATACAGGGTCGGTTTGCGGCGAACTGCGTCTCGACTGTCGCGCCCACAGCTCGCCTCTATACTCTTGCGGATGCCTACGACAAGGCCCGAGCAACGTCAGGTCCTGATCATCGGTTGGGGATTCCTGGGCGCAGCGATCGGCAATAAGCTGCTGGCGGACGGATTGAGCGTGACGGGCTTGACACGCTCAGCGACGTTGCGCACCGAGGCGTCACGTCGTGCAGGCGCTCGTATCGTCGTGGGCGATGCTCGTGAACCAGATGTCCTCGAGGATGCGCTGCTTGATGTCGATCACGTTGTGTACTGCGCCGGAGGAGTGACGCCTCCAACAGCAGCCGCCGACCCGCCCCGAGCTGCAGCGGAGATGCTGCCGCCTCTGCTTGCGCTGAACGAAGCTCTGAGCAAACGCCCGCATGTGGCACTGACGTACTTGTCTACCTCTGCCGTCTACGGCAATCCCGATCGACTTCCCGTTGGCGAGACGGACCCGGCGTTGCCCATCTCTCCGTACGGCGCGTTGCATCTGTCCGCCGAGCTGTGCATGCAGGCGTACGCCCGGCGCTTCGGGAGCCCGCTAAACATTCTCCGATGTGCCAACGTCTACGGTCCGGGTCAGGCATACGACAGCGACCAGGGGGTCTTCGCGATCTTTCTGGATCGGATCAGTCGCGCGATCCCGGTTTCCATCTTCGGAGACGGACTGGCCCTGCGGGACTACGTGCTTATTGACGACGTCGCATGGGTCGTTGCACGCATCATCGAAGATGGGATCGACGTGGGGACCGTTAACGTCGGGTCGGGTGAGGGGCGCAATGTTCTCGAAATCATCGACGCCATCAGCAGAACCGTCGGCGGGTCCGCGACCGTGGACCATCGACAGCGGCGCGGATTTGAGGTCGGCTCCGTGGTCCTCGATATAAGCCGTCTCAGTTCTCTGATGCCGTTCATGCCGACCGACTTTCATCGCGGCCTGGACCTTACGGCCGCGGAGTACTCGCGGCGCCGGCGGCTCGAGGTTGATCCCATCGGCGCCCCGCAGACCTGATTGCGGCGCGCGACCGTTATTGGCAGGGGCGCTAGCTGGATACGTAGCTCCGTTCGGGATGCGCTCGCTGGTCATATACCCGACGCCGATCAACCAGTGCCTGCTTGCACAGCGCGCAGCGGCAGCCACCGTCCGCGTAGCACTGGACCGTGCCGTGCTGCTCCCGAAGCATCGGCCTGACCCCGAGCGGGTCGCCGTAGCGCTCAAAGCGCTGCTGATGGGCGAAGCAATAGCGGTGGGGAGCGCGTGGCGCCGTGGCACAGTCCTTAAACAGCGCAGATGTAGGTCAAGGGCATGATCCCCCCAGCATCCCTGACGATCTGACGAACGCGCTCCCGCGTCAGCCCCAGGCTGCTGCCGATCCGAGCCAAGCTTTCACCCGCTTGGTAGCGGCGCAGCATCTCGGAATTGCGCTCCGCAACCTCGGGGTGCGGAACTGGCGCGGTCGATCGTCGCTTTCCGTCCATCGCTGAGGTCCAGTCATTCGCATCGTACCCCGGACTCGGGCCGGACAGAGTCCACTGAAGTGCAATTGGTCTGTACGGTAGCGGACCGAAGTCCCGAGTACTGCCTCGTAGCGTGACCTGCAGAGACGGGGCAGCCTGGGATAGCAGTCAGTCCTATTCGCCGTGAGAACGGCATTGTTGGGACGAACTGTTCACCCCAATTTGTCGCCGTCACGTTAGGTAGGTCGACATCCAGGAGGACGATAGTGCGGAGACTTCGGCGTTCAATTGCGATTCCGATCGGGCTTGTGGCCGCGATCATTCCCGCCACATCGGTGTTTGCGGCCCCGGCCGCAGGCTCGAGCGTGCTGTACAGCAGCATGGTGCCCTCGCCGGGCAACGTTCCAAGCGTGGGGTTCGAGGCCACTCAAACTTCGCAGTTCGGCAATGAGATCACCCTGACTCGCTCGGCGAAGGTCGGCACGGTCACCGTGACCATGAGCTCCTGGGGCTGTCAAACCGGTGGTTGGACCTCCAACAACTGCATGACCACCCCGGGGTCCACGTTTGCTGAGCCGATCACGCTCAACCTCTACCAGGCACCGGCCACCAACCCGACCACCCAACTGGACGTGCCGGGCTCAGGTGTGCCGGGCGCGCTGATCACCTCGGTCACCAAGACCTTTCAGATCCCCTACAGGCCCTCGGCCAACCACACGAAGTGCATCGGCGCTGAGGCCGGTGCCTGGTTCGACAGCAAGAACGGGTTCTGCTTCAACGGCCTTGCCACCAACATCATCTTCAACCTCAAGTCGCTGAACGTGACGCTCCCGAAGACGTTCGTCTACGGCATCGCGTACAACACCAGCAACTACGGCGCGGTGCCATACGGCGACGCGACCGCCTGTTACAGCAGCTCCGGAGGCTGCGGCTACAACTCGCTGAATGTCGGCCTCTCGTCGGACCCGGACAATCTCAACAAGGGCACGAACCCCTATTCGGGATACGTCTGGTGGAACACGCTGAATAAGGGCTTCTATTGCGACGGCGGCAACGCCGGATTCGGCACCTTCCGCATCGATTCGCCAGGCACCCCCGCGTGTTGGGGTGTGTACTCGCCGTACAACACCGCGCCCTGGGACATGCCGGCGGTCCAGTTCACCGCCGCCTGAACCGCGTACTCCTGGCCCGGCGGCGGCCAACACACGCCGCCGGGCTACCGTCGCAGCCGGTGCCACTCAGCCGGTGCACGAGGTTAGCTGCTGTGTAATCATGTAATCCATGAAAGGACACAGCTCTCCCGACCCGCTCACCGACGAGGAAGTCTCCGGCTGGTTCGCCGGCCGCCTGCCCGAGGGGCTCTACAAGTCTGGCCCCACCATCAGCTCGGATCCCGACGAGATCCTCATCGTCGGCGAGATCGACGAGCCCGAGCTTGCCGCCGACGCCGCCGAGGGGACCCGTGCGGCCGCCCGCAGCGCCCGGATCTCCCGGTTCCGTGCTGACACCCGCGACGCGCGCATCAAGGTCGCGCGCGATGCCGAGCGGCTCTTCGGCCGCAAGGTCTCCTGGGGAGCGCGCTGCGGTGGCGTCGAGGAGCTCTTCACCACCCTCGGCGTTCCGGTGATGACCCGGCTGCGAATCCAGGACCGCCGAGTGCTCGACACGCTGATCGAGGCAGGCGTCGCCCGCAGCCGCAGCGAGGCACTCGCGTGGTGCGTCCGGCTCGTCGGTCAGCATCAGTCCGACTGGATCGAGAGCCTGCGCGGTGCGTTGACCGCCGTCCAGAAGGCGCGGGCCGAAGGTCCCGATGTCGCCTGACCCGAGCGATGACGCCGAGTTGCTCGACGCATACTCGCGCACGCTCACCCAGGTAGCCGCGGAGCTGGCGCCGTCGGTGGCGGCGGTGCAGGTCACCTCGAGCCAGGGGCGCGGCGCCCCGCTCGGAAGTGGCTCGGCGGTCGCGCTCAGCTCCGACGGCTACCTGGTCACCTCGGCGCACGTGGTTGCGGGAGGTGACGGTGGCCGGCTCGACCTCGCCGACGGCCGCCAGCTCCGCTTCCGCGTTCAAGGGCGCGACCCGCTCTCCGACCTCGCGGTACTGATCGCCGAGCATGGCGATCTGTATCCGGCGCGGCTCGGCGACGCGTCGGCGCTTCGGGTCGGCCAGCTGGTGGTCGCCATCGGCAATCCCATGGGTTTGGCGGGCAGCGTCACCGCGGGTGTCGTCAGCGCCCTCGGGCGCTCACTGCCGACCCGTGCCGGCGCCCAGGTCCGGGTGATCGACGACGTGATTCAGACCGACGCCGCGCTCAATCCCGGCAACTCGGGCGGCGCGCTGGCGGACTCGTCCGGTCGAGTCGTCGGGATCAACACCGCCCTCGCCGGCGTCGGCCTGGGGCTCGCGGTCCCCGTCAACGCGACCACCGAGCGGATTCTGGGCCGTCTCGTCCGCGACGGCCGGGTCCGGCGCGCCCACCTCGGCGTGGCCGGATTGTCGCGCCCGATCCCACCGCGTTGGGCCGAGGAGATCGGTCGTGGCAAGGGTCTCGAGGTCGCCGAGGTCATCAAGGGCAGCCCTGCCGAGTCCGCCGGTCTCCGCCCCGGCGACATCATCATCGAGGTCGACGGCAGGCCGATCGAGAGCCCGCGCGACCTGCAGCGCCTCATGGTCGACGGTCCGATCGAGCGCTTCCTGGTGATCCGCGTGCTGCGCGGGCGGTCAAGTTACGTTGTGACAGCAATCCCGGACGAACTCGCAGCCGCGTAATACGGCGCGCAGCGCCCGGATGGTCGTTGTGGCTGGTGCGACGGAAACTGACCGTGGTTGACGACGCAAGTGCTGGTTCATCAGACTAGCCTCCGAGTCTCCAGGGATTAGCTAAAGGGGGAAGCCGTGCCTAGGATGATCATGCGCAAACGGGTCGCGCTCCTATCGTTGTTGTCGCTTCTGGTGGCGCTGCTCACGGCCTTCGGGGGAGCGGCGGTGGCTACCGCGAGCGCGAGCAGCGCAAAGGCAAGCGCGGTGACAACATCCAGTCTGGGACGGTTCTCGCCGACGTTCGTCGGCACGGCTGCCACAGGCTGCGCACCCGGTTGCTCGCTCCTGAGCGGCCCAGTCAGCGCATCAGCCAGCGCGGCTGCCGCAGCGAATGGCCACCCGGCCACTGGGGCGCGAGCCGGGACCCCATCCCGCCCGCATGCAATGGCGTTGCCAAATGCCCATCCCCTGCAGCTCTCCGCGGCCGCGAAGCGCGCTCTCGCCGCCGGCTCTTCCTTCCCCGTCCCGTCCGTGAGCTGCCAGCCGCTCGGCCCGGGCTGTGACCTCATCAGCACATCGAAGGGTGGCGCCACCGGCGTGAAAGGCCTGAACGCGGTCGATAGCGCCAAACACACCACCAACATTTACCAAGACGTTGAGCCCCCCGACCAGGGCTTGTGCGCCGGTAACGGATCCGTGGTCGAGACCAACAACATCGGCGAGATCCTGGTCTTCAACACCGCTTTGCATCGCACATCCGCGCCGATCTCGTTGGACACGATCATGGGGCTCGCCGGCCTGGGATGGAGCAGTGGCGGGGATCCCTCCTGCCTCTATGACGCTGCGAATGGCGGCCACTGGTTCATCACCGAGATCGTCTCGGCCAGCCCCGAGTCGAGTGGCGGCGCGTTCGTGGGCTGCTTCGCTGCTGTCGCCCACGCCTGCTACGAGGGCATCGCGGTCAGCGACGGATCCAACCCGCTCGGCGGGTACCACACGTACTTCGCGAGCGCCGACTACAACCCGAGCGAGCCGGGCTCGCCCTACCTGCTCAACGACTTCGCGAAGATCTCAGTGACCCGGGACGCCTTCATGATGTTCTACGACGAGTTCCCGCTCAACGGGTCGGCGCCTGGCTTCGGTAACGGCTTCTTTAACGGCGCGCAGGAGTTCGCCTTTGACAAGTCCGCCCTCGAGCAGGGCCTGCCTGTATGGCTGTCCCCCGGACACCCGAACCCCCGGGTCACGGTGGCGAGGGAGAACATGGGCCTGATCCCCACCCCCGACGGGACCTGCGCTCGCGACAAGGTGCTCCACCAGGGCGGCATCACGTGCTGGGTTGCGGTGATCCCGGCACAGCCGGCAGACGCGGGCCAGTTTGACAACAGCAATGGCGGCACCGGGTTCATGCTGGGCTCGCTGGACTTCTACGGCTTCGTTCCGCTGCCGACCTCCGGCGACAACCGGATCGCGGCGTGGGCCTGGACCGGGCTTTCCGCCCTCAACAGCGCGGGGTGCGCAACCTGTGGCGCCATCCGCTTCAGCGGCCAGCTCTTCTCCGGCGTCGATCGGTATTACGGGCCTGAGAACCTCTCCAGCCCGCAGAAGGCCGGTCCGATACCGCTGGGCGATGAGTGCGGAGCGGCCGGCCTGAGCGCGGGATCGCCACCGCCGGCGTCCTGCCCGGAGGGCGGGATCGCCACCAACGGCGACTTCATGACGCAGGTCTCGCAGTCGCAGGGTCAACTCTGGGGAGCCACCAATACAGAGCTCGCCCAGACATACGCCGGAGCCAATGCGGAGATCCACCAGTCCGCGGTGTACTGGGTGGTCGGCACCAGCTCGTTCGACACCACCGGCAAGTTCAGCCTGACCAACCAGGGGTATGTCTCGGCGGCGCACGAAGACCTGGAAATGCCGGCAATGGCCGCGGAAGGCACCGGTGGTAACGGCAAGGCGATCATGTTGTTCACGGTTAACGGCAACGGCGGGCCGACCGGCGCCGATGGCGGCGGTTTCTACCCGAGCACCGCCTTCGGGCGTCTGACCAGCACCTCCAACGGCCTGCTCACGTCCACGATCAACATCGCCGATGCGGGCAAGTCCCCGCAGGACGGCTTCAGCGAGTACGCGGGCTACCCCGGCACCACCCGCCCCCGTTGGGGAGACTACAGCTGGGGAATCTTCCTGCCGGGCTCCGGCGGGCGGATCTACTTCGCGAACGAGTACATCCAGTACCCGAACTGCACAGGTGCCGCGTTCACCCTGACGATCGGAACCTGCGGCGGGACCAGGGACGGTAATGCGAACTGGGGGACTTCGGTCGACTACGTGGTTCCGTAGCTCCGCGCAAGAGCAGGTGGTGGGCTGACAGCAGCCCGCCACCTGCCTGAGCGCCACGATGTTTGATTCGTGGCCACCGGCCGGCAGGCGGTGACGGTATGGCTGCGATCCTCATGAATTGGACGGTCGCGGACTACCCTGGATCGATGCCCAACGCTTTCACTCGCGTTCCCGATTCGCCCGTACCGCCGCCAGGCCGCTTCGGCTCCGCGGTGATCCCCGTCGCCGATGCCTTCATGATCGCCATGTTCTCCAAGCCGCCGAGCGGAACGCTGCGGACCACCTGGGTCACCCCGTCGACGTATTGGATGACGCTCGCGACGTTCCTTGGCGCTGTGGTCATCGCCGGGTTGCTGCTCTCGGGGCTGGTGGGGAGCATCACCACCATATCGATCGTCGGCGTGGTGATCTGCTTCCTGTTCGCCATCGGCGCGGGATCTGTCGCCGTCGTCGGGGGATGCCAGCGCCGCGCGGTCTGAGCTCGCCCACGCCGAAAACGCATACTTGCGCGCACTCGGTAAGGTCGGCATTCTCGCCAAAGGCCCTCCGAGCGTCCACGAAGGAGGCTTGCCATGCCGAAACTGGTCATGACTCACGCTGTCGCCGATGTCGAACGCTGGCTCAAGGGCAAGGACGAGCGTGCCGCGACAATTGGCGCGGTCGCCACGAACGTGACGGACCACGTCGCGGCCGACGGGAGCAATAACGTCGCCATCACCGCCGACGTCCACGACGCGGACGCCGCGCAGGCGATGGTGAACTCCCCCTCGCCCGAAACGGTTGCCCTGATGCAGAGCCACGGCGTCATCCCCCCGGTGACCACCTACATCGAGAGGTAGCCCGAGGGCGGGATTCGTCGCGCCCGAGGTTGACCTCAGCGGCGCTGGGGGAGAATCGGGTCATGCGCCCTGTCGTCGCTCGCCCTGACGGCGAGATCGAAGTCCTCGGAGGATTCCATCCCGCCGGTCGATCCGGCGGAAGGCTGGTCAAGCTCGACGCCGCCCAGATGATCCCGCTGCCCGAAGGCACGACCCTCATGCACCTGCCGGGGCGGCGGACGCTGGCACTCGACTCCAAGGATCGCCCGGTCGACGTCGAGGCGGACCTGCTCCCCGTCGCCGCCGTGCTGCCGGTCGGCTATCTGCGAACGCTGCTGCCCGCGTCGCGGCCGCTGCCGGGGAGTCGCCGGCTTCCTCTCTATGGATATGCGGCTGTGGTTGAGCACCACGACGCGCTGATGGTCGCGGCGCTGAGCACCGATGCGTTCGGTTGGTGGGAGCCGGGACGCTATGCCGGCGGCGGGCTCGACGCGGCCATCGAGAGCGCACGCCAGGCACTCCCGGGCAACCGGCTGGTCGACCATCTCGCCATCTGCGCCACCGATCTGCGCTGCTACACGGCGCAGAACACCTTCCTGCGCCGTTACGAGGGAGCGCTGCCAGCGTCGCCCGCCTGCAACGCCGACTGCCTCGGGTGCATCTCGCTGCAGACCGACGGTCAGGCACCCGCGCCCCAGCCCCGAATGCGCTTCGCACCGACCGCCGACGAGCTCGCAGGCATGGCGTCATTCCATCTCAGCGGCTCCGACGCTGGGATCGTGTCCTTCGGCCAGGGATGCGAGGGCGAGCCGCTGACCCGGGACGACGTCCTGGCCCGCGCTGTCGCGATGATCCGCACGGATCATCCCCAGGCAACGATCCACGTCAATACCAATGGCAGCCGCCCTCACGTCCTCCAGCGCCTCATCGATGCAGGCTGCAACAGCGTCCGGATCAGCGCGATCTCGTTCACCGATCCGGTGTTTCGCGCGTACTACCGCCCCGTCGGGTACTCGATCGAGGACGTCATCGAGTGTGGCCGGGTGATGTCCGCGTCAGGGGGCCAGGTGTGCCTGAACCTGCTCACCTTCCCCGGGCTCACCAACTCGAACGCCGAGCTCGACCGGACCGCTGCGGCGGTGGTTGAGATGGGAGCACGGCAGATCCAGTGGCGTTCACTCAACTGCGATCACGACTGGCTCGTCGACGTCCTGGCGGCTCGCGGGCTGCTGCCCGATGACGGGATCGGCTTGGCCGCCGCGTATCACGACCTCGTTGATCGGCTCCCGGGCGTGACGCATGGCAACTTCACGCGGCCCGTCGCGATGGCCCTGGATTGAGCCCGAGGCGGGCGTGGTATCGTCAGGTCGTCCCTTCCGAGTGAACCAAGGCGCCCCATGAAAGCTGCGATCCATCCCGTCTACCACGTCGACGCTGAAGTCCATTGCCTGTGCGGCAACACCTTCACCACCGGCTCCACGCTCACGGAGCTGAAGACCGAGGTGTGCTCGGTGTGCCATCCGTTCTTCACCGGGACGCAGCGCATCGTCGACACCGGCGGTCAGGTCGAGCGCTTCCGCCGTCGCGCCGAGCAGGCCAAGCAGGCCAAGCAGGCCTAACCCGGAGCTGATCGAAAGACCCCTCGACTCTGGCGACCACGGCTATGACCGTCCCTTCAATATCGACAGTGATCCTGCCGACAGATCCGTGGCGTAAACGGTATTGGTCTCCTGGTTGACTGCGACGCCGAACGGCTGTGAACCCACGGCCTGTTCGGGTGCAGGTCTCCCGCAACCGCTGGTGACCTCAGCGTTGCATGTTGATCCGTTGATCACCGATACCCCGGCACTCGAGTAATCGGCGACGTAGATCGTGTCTGTTCTGATATCGACTGCGAGGATGAGTGGCGATCGCCCAATCACCACCGTGGGGAATGGGCCTGCACAGCCCGCGGTGTCGTGGCCATTGCAGGTTGCGCTATTGATCACCGACACGGTCCCGGGCGTGTCTCCGTTGGTATTGTTCGCCACATAGACGGTGTTCGTGGCGTCGTCGACGCCCACACCGAACGGGCCAGCGCCAACTGTCAATGTGGCTGCGAGGGAACCGCAACCCGAATGGTCTGTGCCGTTGCACGTGGCCCCGTTGACGACGTCAACGGTATCACCCGATGCAAACGGGTTCCCCACGTTCGTCGCGTAGATTGTGTCCTGCTTCACACTGACCGCCACAGCGGCCGTGTTCTCACTGATCGCAACCACGGACGGGGTCTGTCCGCAGCCCGATGTCACCTCAGCATTACACGTAGCGGCGTTCATCACCGCGAGCTCGTTTGAATTTGTGCCGAAGGGAACGTAGAGAGACTGTGTCGCGGGGTTGAGCGCCGGCGGGAGGGGGCCTGGGCCCACCGTGATCGTCGCCGCCGGGGCGGCACATCCGGCGGTGTGAGCCGCGTTGCAGGTGGCGATGTTGACGGCCACGACGATGCCTGAGCGGTCGGATACGTACAGCGTGTGATCGGCGTCATCGATCGCCCCCATAAGGTCGTCGGGACTGACCATCGGGATCTCAGCGACCGGCGCGCATCCCGCGACGTGTTTGGCGTCGCAGGTCGCCCCCTTGATCACGTCGATCTCGGGAAGGTTCAGGTTGGTCGCGTAGATCGTGTTCGTGGCCGGGTCGACCGATACCTCGTACTCCGGATCGGGCGCACTCGGCGCAACCTTGAGGCAGCCAGAGGTAGTGACGGCGTTGCATCGGCCGAGCGTGATCACCGAGGCTCGGTTCTCGCCGCCGACGGTGACCAGGTAGGCGGTGTCGGTCCCCGGGAGCAGCGTGATCGTATTCGGGTTCGCGGTGTACCCGGGGTTGTGATTCGATCCAGCCTGCGCGGCCGGTGTTGTCGTTGAGCAACCCGATGTCACAGTGCCTTTGCAAGTGTGCGTGTTGATCGCGGAGAGCGTGTCGTCTGATCCATTCAGCGCGAAGACGGTGTGCAGCCGGTCGTCGACCGCCACAGAAACTGGTCCGCCGCCGACAGACACGGTCGGCGGTGCGCTACTGCATCCGACCGTTATCTCGCCGTTGCACCGAGCGCCATTGATGACCGCGACCGTGTTGACGTTGTTGCTCGCGACGTAGATGGTATTGGTCTCCTGATCGACGGCATCCCAGAAGGAGCCACTGCCAACGGTGACGGTGTGCGGCGCCGATCCGCAGCCGCTGCCGGTGCTCCCGTTGCAGGTGGCGCCGTCGATCACGGACACGGTGCTTCCACCTCCGGAATCGTTGTCGGCGGTGTAGATCGTGTCTGTCGCGACATCGACGTCCAGGGCTTGAGGACCGAAGGTGTCGGTCACCGTCTTCACTGGTTTTCCGCACCCGCTCGTCGTCAGGGCGTTGCAGCTGGCGCCGTCGATCACGAAGACGCTGCCCGGAGCAGGGCTCGCGACGTAAAGCGTTCGAGTCATGGGATTGAAGACGTCATCGACAGGGAACCCACCCGTATCGATGGTCGCCACCGGCGTGCTGCAGCCGCTCGTGACCGTCGCATTGCACGTGGATCCGTTGACCACAGAGACACTTCCTGTGCCGTTCGCAACATAGATGGTGTCGGTCTTCTCGTCCACCGCCGCCGCCAGCGGACTGTCGCCAACCCTTGCTCTGGCGACGACATGGCAATCCGTTGTGATCACGGAGTTGCACGTCGAGGTGTTGATCAGGTCCATTTCGTGCGTGAGGGGTGCCGGCGGACAGCCGATGGGGCATTGCACGGGCACGTACAGGGTGTCCGTCCTCGGATTGACAGCCGGAGTCCCCGGGCTTCCGTCGAGGTTGATGAACCCTCGCTGGATCGAGGCGGGTACGGCTGGGCTGGCGCTCGGTGTGATCCGCGCTCCGACCTGTAGTGGGCTGGCGATGGCCATGAGGACCAAGGCAACCACGGCTCCGGGTACGAGACCGCCCTTCCTGAGGCGCATGTCACCACCTCCGTGCGCGTCCCAGTTGTGCGGTCACAACCGGAGTCCGCGACCTTCTCTCACCGCCTCCGCGGCTTCTGTTCAATCAGGCGTTCATTTCGGGTGAACGAATGTTCAGTCGCTGACAGCGCGGCCGATGGACACGCGCCAGGCAATGTCCACGCGAGGATCCGGTTTGTACGCGCAGACCGTTCCGGTGTGGATCGTCGCATCGAGGTGGGCGCCCAGGTCGGCGTTCGCGGCGGCAATGCGCTGCAGTGCTGACCTGACCGCGCGCACCACGTTCAATCGGGCCCGCTCTGCGATCGACCCGGCATGGCGCGAGCGCCCTCCCAGCCCGAGCGCCCTACTCAGCTCGTGGGTGATGAAGTCCATCTCCTCGCGGAGAAGACCGACCTCATCCTCAGTACCCGACGCGTCGGCGGTCTCGATCGCCTCATGCAGCTCGGTCACCCGAGCGCGGTATGCCCGGCGTGCCTCCGCATCGAGCAGCTCCCCCGCGTCGCTCGACGCGATCGCATGGGCCGTCTGACCGTCACCTGGTGAGCCGAGACGTTCGAGATCAAGAGCCGCGTGCGGACGTCCGGGGTCCGCAAGCAAGTGCGCGAGCACGCGGAGCCCCTTGCTGTCGCGAAGCCGGATGACTCGCGTCGCGTACGTGATTGCCCAGTATTCGCCCTCGAGCTCGAACCGGGCGTCCTCGTTGGCTAGGATCGGTGCCTCGAGGACACTCCCGTCGACACGGCGTCGCCGAATCGGGATGGTCCCGGTGTGACGCATAGCGTGCCTGAGCGCCTCGTCGATCGTGAGCGTCTCTCCTTCGGCACCTGCTGTGAGAAACGCTGCGTCACCGAGGTGTCCGCGTAGCGTCTGCGCCCATAGCTCGTAGCGCTTCCGCTCGTCGCCGAGCATGCGGAATCCCAGTGCACGTTCTTCGGCCTCGACCGCACCCCAGACCCGGGCGGCAAGGGGATATGCTCCCAGCCCGACCAGGGCGCTTGCGATGCCTGCCGCGCAGAGGATCCGGCTGCGGCGTTCGCTTGCCCCGGTGATCTCCAGGCTCGCCTGGTAGTACGCAACAGCACCCCGAAAGTCGCCGCGATCCAGCGCCAGGTCGCCGAGGCTGTGCATCGAGTGCCTGACCAGGCCCGGAAACGAGGACCGGGCCAGCCGGATCGCATCCGTGAACAGCCCCTCGCTCTCATCGTACGATCCCTGATCACGTGCGACGCCGGCGAGCAGGTGCAAAGTCGCCGCTCGTCCCGCGTTGTCAGCGATCGCTTCGAACAATTCCAGGGCGTCGCGATGAATGCCGATAGCCATTTCCAGATCTGCACGCTCGCTTGCGATCCGGCCGAGGCGGTTGAGCAGAAAGGCCACCCTCTGCGTGTTCCCGAGCTCACGGTGGAGAGCTAGGCTCTGTGTGTAGTACCGCTCGGCCTGGTCAGCGTCGGTCACGACGAAATAGTCGAGGAGTCCCGCCGCTTCCAGTGCAGCCGCGCGCAGCGAAGGGCTGACCGACGACTCTTCGAGCGCGGCCAACTCCAGCCACAAACACGCATCGTGGCGATGGCCCCGGTCGATCCAGAACCTGGACAGTGCGATCCCGAGTCGCAGGCAAAGATCTGCGTTGCTCGTCGTCTGCGTCCAGGCGAGGGCAGCGCGCAGGTTTGCCACGTCGTCGTCGAGTTGTCCGAACGTCTCAGGATTGGACGGCCAGCTCTGTATGCCGGCCATCGCCTCGGCGGCCTGGGTGAAATACGCACCATGACGTCCCGCGAGCTCGTCTCGCTCGGCGACGGTCAGCCGCTCGGCGGCGAACTCCTGCACGGTCTCGAGCAGCGCGAAACGATCGTCCCGCCCCCGATGGACGAGACTCTTGTCGACGAGCGATGAGATCGTCGCGAGGTCTGCAGCACACACCTCCTCCGCAGCCCTCAGATCGAAGCTGGCTGGAAATATCGCGAGGTGCTTGAACAGTTCACGTTCCCGCGTGGACAGCAGGTCCTCACTCCATTCAATCGTTGCTCTGAGTGTTTGATGACGTGCGGGCATGTCACGCGCCCCACCCGTGAGCATCGGCAATCGACGTTCCAATCGCGTCAGCAACGCACCAAGAGGCAGTACGTTCACCCGCGTTGCGGCAAGTTCGAGGGCGAGCGGGAGGCGGTCGAGACGGCTGCAGATGGCATCGACCGTCTCGTCTTCGACGAACGCGGGATCTACAGCACGAGCTCGCTCGACGAAGAGGGCGACCGCATCGGAGGGGCACAGCGGCTGCACCGTGAAGCGCTGTTCAGCGGTCAGGCGGAGTGGCTCGCGGCTGGTGACGAGGATGTGGACCGAGGGGCACGCGGCGAGCAATGACGCGAGCAAAGGCGCGACTGCGGCCACAACCTGCTCGACGTTGTCGAGCACCAGGAGAAGGCTTTGCGCCCCAAGGTGGTCGGCGACCGAACCGTTGGCCCCGACCGATCGCGCGATTGTCTGCTCGACCAGGCGAGGGTCCCTAACGGGCGCCAGCGGCACCCAGCAGACACCGGCCGGGAACCGCTCGGCAGCGTCGACGGCGATCTGGATTGCGAGGCGAGTTTTGCCTGAGCCACCCGCGCCAAGCAGGGTCACCAGTCGATGCGTACAGAGCAACGCACCAGCGACCTGCAGCTCATCCACCCGGCCGATGAACCGGCTCTGCTGGACTGGAAGATTCATCGCGGAAACCCTCTGCTGAGGGGCACCGTACACCTGATACGGTGCGGAGGCTTGGCGCTCCGGTCACCTATCCCGTGGGGCCCACGCGCGTCAACGCCTCCTCCCCGTGGCTCGGTGGCTCCCTATGGCGCGGCATCCTACCACCGATTTGGGTACTACTACTAGCATGCGAACGATGATCTCAGTCCGCCGTGGCCGCGACCTCATGCTCACCGTCGCGGTCAACGCGGTGAGCGCGCCACCCGCCACCTTCTTCTATGGCGGCCAGGCGGTGATCGAAGGCGTGCTCATGCGCGGCCGGGATCGCTATGCGGTGGCCGCGCGCAGGCCGAACGGCGAGATCGCTGTGTGCACCGATGTGTTGCGCTCGCGCGTCTACACCGCAAGCGTCTGGCGCCGCCCATATCTTCGCGGCGTCGCCGGCCTGTACGAGACCATTCACCTGGGCATGCGCGCGCTGCAGTGGTCGGCGCTGGTGCAGCTCGGTCAGGACGCGGAAATCGGTGAGGGCGCGATTCGCGGCGCGATGATCGCGTCGCTGGTGTTCGCGCTCGCGCTGTTCATCGGCGCACCCCTGCTGCTCGGCAAACTGCTGCACCGCGGTGCGTCGCAGTCGATCACGGCCGTGCTCATCGAGGGCGTGATTCGCGCCGCGATCCTGATCCTCTACCTGCTGCTGATCGGTTTGATCCCGAATGTGCGCCGGCTGTTTCAGTATCACGGCGCCGAGCACATGGCGATCAACGCGCTCGAGTCCGGCGACGCCATCGACGTTGCGCACGTTCGCGAGCGCAGCCGCCTCCATCCCCGCTGCGGCACTGGGTTTCTCGTCGTCGTCGCACTGGTGAGTGTCGGCGTCTTCGCCCCGCTCGGCCTGCTGCCCACGGCCGTGCGGCTGGTCTGTCAGATCGTGCTGGTCCCGGTGGTTGCAGCCGTGTCGTACGAGATCATCCGCGCGCTCGTCAGGGTCCGCACCACGCTGCCGGGACGGATCGCCCTGGCGCCGGTGCTCGGAACGCAGCTGCTGAGCACCCGCCGTCCCGTGGATGCGCAGATCGAGGTCGCCATTGCGGCACTCGATGCTGCTCGCGCCGGTGACACCGTCGTCTTCGAGGCGTCCGGAACGCGCTGAGAGAGTTGCCATGCCAGAGATGACACCGTTCGAACAGCGCCTCGCCGCGCTCGAGTCCCGCTACAACGAGCTCGAGACGCTGCTCAGCGCCCCCGACGCGTACCAGGACCTCGAGCGCATCCAGCAGCTGTCGCGCGAGCAGGCCAAGCTCCGCGAGGTGGTGGAGGCGGCTCGACGCTGGCGCGATGCACAGGATGCGGCGCGCGAGGCCGACGAGATGATGCGTGCGGAGTCCGACCCGCAGATGATCGCCATGGCGGAGGAGGAGCATCAGGCCCAGCTCGCCGCCGCCGAGGCGGAGTACGACCGGCTCCGCGCCCTGCTCCTGACCGAGGATCCCAATGACGAACGCGACGTCGTCGTCGAGATTCGCGCCGGCACGGGTGGCGACGAGGCAGCGCTCTTCGCCGCGGACCTCTTCCGCATGTATTCGCGATATGCGGAGCGGATGCGCTGGCGCATCGAGGTGCTCGACCAGAACGAGACCGCCGGGCACGGCTTCAAGGAGATCGTCTTCGAGGTGCACGGTCAGGGTGCGTACTCGCGGTTGAAGTTCGAATCGGGCGTGCACCGCGTGCAGCGTGTCCCGGACACCGAGGCGCAGGGACGGATTCACACATCGGCCGCATCGGTTGTCGTGCTCCCCGAGGCGGACGACGTCGAGGTCGACCTCAATGACAACGACCTGAAGATCGACGTCTATCGCAGCACGGGACCCGGCGGTCAGAGCGTCAATACCACCAACTCCGCGGTGCGCATCACGCACCTCCCGACCGGACTCGTGGTGACGTGTCAGGACGAGAAGTCACAGATCAAGAATCGTGCCAAGGCGATGCGCGTCCTTCGTGCGCGCCTCTACGACCTCGCCCAGGCGGAGCGTGACGCGGAGCTCAAGGCGACGCGCCGGTCAATGGTGGGCAGCGGCGACCGCAGCGAGAAGATCCGCACCTACAACTTTCCGCAGTCGCGCGTGACCGACCATCGCATCGACCTGACGCTGCATCAGCTCCAGCGCGTGCTCGACGGCGACCTCGACATGCTCATCGAGCCGCTGTCGAACGAGGACCAGGCGCGCCGCCTCCTCGAGGATGACAACGACGATGCTCCATCCGGACACGCCGCCTGAGGTGGCGACCGCCCCTCCAACGCTCATCGACGTGCTCCGGCTGAGCACGACGTACCTGGGTGACCACGGCAGCAGCTCGGCGCGGCTCGATTCCGAGCTGCTCTGCGCGCAGGCGCTCGGACTGCGCCGTCTCGACCTGTATCTGCAGTTCGACCGTCCTCTCGACGCCGAGGAGTTGACGTCGATACGCGAGCTGGTCCGGCGCCGGGGGAGGGGCGAGCCGGTGGCGTACATCACCGGGACCCGCGAGTTCTACGGACGGCCGTTCACGGTCACGCCCGATGTGCTGGTGCCGCGACCCGACACCGAGACGCTCGTTGAGCGCGCCACCACATTCCTGCGCGCGAGGCCCGGCGCCGAGCTGCGCGTCGCCGACCTCGGCACCGGGAGCGGGTGCATCGCGATCACCGTCGCCGCCGAGATCCCGGGCATGCAGGTGGTGGCAACCGACGTCAGTCCGGCCGCACTCGAGGTTGCCCGCGCCAACGCGGCCGAGCTCGGCGTCGATGTCTCCTTTATGGAGTGCTCGTGGGCGGATGGGCTCGACGGCCGCTTCGACCTCATCGTCAGCAATCCGCCGTACGTCACCACCGAGGAGCTCGAGGCCGTGGATCGCGACGTGCGCGACTTCGAGCCTCGCGGTGCGCTCCTGGGGGGCGATGATGGTCTCGATGCCTACAGGGCGCTGCTCACATCGGTCCGGGACAACGTGACCACGGCGCGACTGATGCTCGAGGTCGATCCGCGGCACGCCCAGGGAGTCGCAGCGCTGGTCAGCGCGACGCTCGCGGGCGCCGTGACGTCGGAGGTGCCAGATCTCACCGGCCGCACCCGCGTTCTCGACGTCGAGATGCCGTGAGCATCGACCAGGCGGTGGAGGCGATCCGGCGCGGCGGGGTGATCGCCATGCCCACGGACACGGTCTACGGGCTGGCCTGCGACCCGGCGAACACCGCCGCGGTGAGCCGGATCTACACCATCAAGCGCCGCCCCGACCGGCTCGAACTGACGCTGCTGGCCGCGTCGATCGCGGACTTCGCGGAGGACGTCGACCTCAACCCCGCGGCGCGACGGCTCGCCGACGCGTACTGGCCGGGGCCGCTCTCGATCATCGCACCGCTGCGGGGCCACCGCTGGGCGATTCCGCGCGATGCCGACAGCCTGAGCGTTCGCGTCCCGGATCACCCCATCGCCCTGGCGCTGCTCCGGCGCACCGGACCGCTCGCCACCACCAGCGCGAACCGCCACGGCGAGCCACCCGGCGACACCGCGCACGGCGTGGCCGCGGCCCTCGGCGCTGAGATCGACAACGTCCTCGACGGTGGTCCCTCGGGCGGACTTGCCTCGACTATCATCGACTGCACGACGATGACCCCTCGCGTACTCCGCGACGGCCCGATCAGCGCCGGCGCGTTGTTCTCGCTTCTTGGGGGCTCCACAGCAACCACCACGGAGGGGCAGCGATCGCAGTGACCGGCATTGATGTCGACATCCGCTCGGACGCCCAGACCGGCGCCGGCTTCACCGACAAGCTCGCCGTGCGCGCCACCGATCCGGAGCTCGCTGACCTCCTCGAAGAGGAGCTGGAGCGCCAGGAGGAGACGCTCGAGCTGATCCCCTCGGAGAACCTCGCCTCGGTTGCGGTGCTCGAGGCGCTCGGCTCGTGGCTCAACAACAAGTACGCCGAGGGGGTCCCCGGCAAGCGGTACTACGGCGGCTGCCAGGTCGTCGACAAGGTCGAGAACCTCGCCCGCGATCGCGCCAAGGCGCTCTTCGGCGCCGAGCACGCCAACGTCCAGCCCCACTCAGGCACCGAGGCGAACATGGCCGTCTACGCGAGCGTGCTGAGCCCCGGCGACAAGGTCCTCGGCATGGCGCTCGACCAGGGTGGCCACCTCAGCCACGGGTCGCCGGTGAGCTTCAGCGGCAAGATCTATCACTTCGAGCCGTATTTCGTCGACGAGACCACAGGCGTCCTCGACATGGATTCGGTTCGAGAGCGAGCCCTGGAGTTCCGTCCCAAGATGATCGTCGCCGGGTACAGCTCGTACCCCCGCATCCTCGACTTCGCGGCCTTCGCGGAGATCGCGCGCGAGGTCGACGCCTACCTGATGGTCGACATGGCCCACTTCGCAGGCCTGGTCGCCGGCGGCGCACACCCGAGCCCGGTTCCCCATGCCGACTTCGTGACCTTCACGACCCACAAGACGATGCGCGGACCGTGGGGCGGGGCGATCCTCTGCGGCGCCGAGCACGCCGACCAGATCGACAAGGCCGTCTGCCCGAACGTCCAGGGCGGACCGCAGATGCACGCCATCGCCGCCAAGGCGGTGATGTTCCAGCAGTGCGCGCAGCCGGCATTCCGCGAGTACGCTCGCGCGGTCGTGATCAATGCCAAGGCGATGGCCGCCGGCCTGATGCGCCGCGGCTTGGAGCTGACCACCGGGGGGACCGACAACCACCTGATGGTCATCGATCTCCGTCCGACAGGCCTGCGCGGCCGGGCTGTCCAGGCCGCCTTCGACGAGGTGGGTGTCACCGTCAACGCCAACGCATTCCCCGGACACGGCGGGACACCGTTCAATCCCAACGGCATCAGGCTCGGCACTCCCGCGGTGACCTCGCGGGGAATGGGTGAGGCGGAGATGGACGAGATCGCGGACCTGGTGGCGCGGATGCTCGGTGGCTTCGACGATCCCGCAGTCCGTGCGGAGGTTCGCAAGGGCAGCCTGGCGCTGTGCCGGAGGTTCCCGCTGCCCTACCGAGGCAACTCCACCGCGTGATTGCCGCCGTCCCGTCGCCCTGGCTGAACGCCCTGCCACCGTTCCTCGTCGCGAGTGCGGTGTGCATCGCCGCAGTGCCCGGGTCGATGTGGCTGGCGCGGCGAACCGGGGCGGTGGCGCATCCGGACGCGGACCGTCATCTGCATCCGACCCCGACCCCCCGGCTGGGCGGCATCGCCATGTTCGTGGGATTCGCGATCGCCATCGCGCTGTTCGGGTCGGTCATCACCGACCGCTGGCAGGTGCTCGCGGTCACCGGGGCGATCACCGTGGCCATGGCCATCGACGACATCCTCGACCTCTCGTGGCTCAGCAAGCTCGGCATCGAGATCGGCGTCGGCGTGCTCGCGGTGCTGCTCGGGATCGTGATCACCACCATCGCGATCCCCGGAAGCCACACCCCGTCGGTGTGGGACCTGATGTGGCTGTCCGCACCCGTGACTGTCGTGTGGCTGGTGGGCATGCAGGTGTCGGTGAACCTGCTCGACGGCGCGGACGGCGTCGCGGCGGGAGTCATCGCCATCGTGGCGGCCGTCTGCCTGCTCGCCGCCATCAACCGCATCGAGGGTCCGGCCGATGTGCAGAGCGGCGTGGTGATCATGAGCGGCGCGATCATGGGCTGCTGCCTCGGCTTCCTGGTCTTCAACCTCCCGCCGGCCCGCGTCTTCATGGGGGACTCCGGGTCCCATTTCCTCGGCGTCGCGCTCGGCGTGATTACCATCCTTGGTGTCGCCAAGGTCGTCGTCGGGCTCTCGATCCTGGTGCCGCTGATCGCCCTCGGCCTCCCCATCGGCGATACCGCGTTCGCGATCGTCCGGCGCACGCTCGCCGGCCGGAACCCCGCGGCGCCGGACGCCGGCCACCTCCATCACCGCCTGCGCGCCGTCGGGCTGAACCCGCTCGAGACCGCGGTCACCTTCTATCTGGTGACCGGGATCCTCGGCTGCCTGGCGCTCACCATCTACGGACATCGCCGCATCATCGACCTGGCCCTCGGGCTGATGATCGTTGCGCTGGCTGTGCTGATCTGGCGCAACCGGCGCAAGGTCCCGCGCCTCCCTTTCGTGGCCATGGATGAAAGTGAGGTTCAGGTTGACGGTCATCGGGCCTTGCCGAGCCACATCCACCACCGAGGCGAGGTCGACTGAGCAGCTCGCCGGCTCCCCGCAAGCCCTCCGGCGCCCAGCTCGCGGGCATGGGAGTGTCCATCGCCGTCGCGCTGATCGTGCCCCTCCTGCTCGGCGTCGGCATCGACGCGTTCCTGCACACGAGCCCGATCGGGGTGCTGATCGGACTGCTCGTCGGCATCACGGCCTCGTGCTACACGGCGTTCGCCCAGTTCAGACCGTTCGTCTGATTCATCGCTGGTCCGTCTCGCGAGGTCCAGTTGATATCGTTGCCTTGGTTTGACAGTCCAAGTAAGGCAGTGGTGGTAGAGGTGATCTCGGAAGGTACGTCTCCACGCCCAGCTCCATCGGCGAATGCGCTGCGCCTCGTTCGTAACGCGGCGATCGTCTGCGCCGCAGCCGCGGTCGTTGCCGCCGTCGTCGGCATCGTTCTCGGCCATGCCGGCCCTGGCGGTGCGCTGGCCACCGGCCTCGCCATCGGGTCGATCAACGGCGCGCTCGCAGCCCGGCTGATCGCGCTGCCGATTCCGTTTCTGGCGACCAGCCTGCTGCGGGTGCTGACCCTGAGCATGATCGGGATCGCGATTGGCCTTGCCTTCGGGCTCGCCAACATCTGGCTGGTGATCCTCGGCCTCGGGGTTGCCCAGGTGGTCCTTGCCGTCGCCGCTCTGCGCGAATCGCTGCGGACCGCATGATCCTCGCCGACGCCATCCCGGGAACGCATCCCACGATCCAGGTGTGCGGTAACGCATTCCTCTGCACGTTCAACTACGACACGCTCATCTCCAGCGGGATTGCGATTGTGCTGACCCTCGCACTCGGCTTCGGGGTCGCGTACCGGCTGGGGCATGGCAAGCCCGGGCGCCTGCAGATGGTGCTCGAGCTGTTGCTCGGCTACATACGCAACCTGACCAAGGAGATGGTGTCCGAGGAAGGATCGGGATTCATCCTGCCGATCGCTGCCACCATTTTCATCTTCATCCTGCTCGCGAACTGGCTCGACGCGTTTCCGCTGGCACAGCCGGTGGAGCCGGCCGCCGCCGACATCAACCTCACCATCGCGATGGCGATCGCCGTGATTGTCATCGTGCAGTGGTACAGCATCCACGTTCTCGGGTTTCGCGGCTACCTGCGGCGCTTCACGAAACCATTCGAGCTACCCCTGATCGGCCGGATCGCCTTCACGCCGCTGAATATCATCGAGGAGTTCGCCAAGCCGCTCAGCCTCGCACTTCGGTTGTTCGGCAACATCTTCGGTGGCCTGGTCATGGTGTACCTCCTGACCCTTGCCTACACCGCCTTCGCGGGCTCGTCATTCATCCAGACCGCGCTTTCGCCAGTCTGGATCATCCTGCTTGTCGTCTGGAAGCTCTTTGACGTCTTCGTCATCGGCACCATCCAGGCTTTCATCTTCATGCTTCTGACCATCATTTATTTCGGCATGGCCCGTGAAGGTCTCGAGGAAGAGCATCACGGCGCAGCAGCACACACCAACGAGATGAGGAGAGAGACCACATGAACCATGCGCTTGCAGTAATGGGCGGACTGATCGCGGCCGGGCTCGCACTGGGCGGAGGAGCGATCGGGGCAGCAATCGGTGACGGTCTTGCGGGCAACGCGACGATCGCCGGCACCGCCCGTCAGCCTGAGGCGCAGGGACGTCTTCAGGTCACCATGTTCCTGATCATCGGTCTGGTTGAAGGCATGTACTTCATCAACCTGGCGCTCGGATTCTTCTTCATCTACGTCATCGCCGCGGGCGTGAAGTAGGAAGCGTGGTCACGATGATTGCCTCTCAGCCGGCTGAACTCCTCACGCCCAATGGGACGTTCTTTGCCGAGCTGATCGCGTTCATCCTGATGATCCTTGTCCTCGGGAGATGGGTGTATCCGCGGATCATCGCCGCGGCCACGGAACGCGAGAGCAAGATCGAGGCGGGACTGCGCGCGGCGCAGGAAGCCGAGGAGCGCCTGGCCAAGGTGCAGGAGCAGGTCGAGAAGACGCTCGACGAGGCGCGCGCCCAGGCTCGCGAGATCCTCAACCGCTCGCACCAGGGGGCGACGGCGGACGCCGCGGAAGTCATTGCCAAGGCACGGGCCGAAGCGGAGGCGCTGATCGAGCGCGCACGCGGCGAGATCGGCGCGGAGCGTGACCGCGCCATCCAGGACCTGCGCGCCGAAGTGGCCAACATGGTCGTCGAGGCGACTCAGGTCGTGCTGGGAGCCGCGATCGATGCGAAGGCGCACGAGCGGCTCATCGACGAGGCACTGCAGAAGGTCGGGACCAACCCGGCCGCGGCTGCAAAGGCCGACAAGAACTGACGTGGAACGCGCGAGCATCATCGCCCGTCGCTATGCGGAGGCGTACTTCGCGCTCGCCCAGGAGGCGGGTGACATCGCCGGCTGGCGTGACCAGCTCGCGGCCGTTGTCGAAGCGCTCGGCGATGCAGCGGTCAGCGAGGCGCTGGAGAATCCCAGGACCAGTCTCGCGGATCGGGTCCGCGAAGGCATGCGACTCCTCGAGGGCGTCTCACCGGAAGCGCGCAACCTTGCGCGGCTGCTCATCGAGCGCCGCCGCGTGGGCATCGTCCGCGAGATCCTCGCCCATTACGACGCCCTCGCGGACAAGGCATCCGGCGTCGTGCGCGCCGAGGTCATCGCCGCGATCCCGGTCAGTGACGCGCTCGAGAAGCGTATTCGCGATTCGCTGCGCAAGCAGCTCGGCAGCGACGTGGAAACCACCGTGCGCACTGACCCGTCGATCATCGGCGGCCTCGTGATCCGCATCGGCGATCGGGTCATCGACGACAGCCTGCGCACGCATCTACAGCAACTGCAGGCAGCACTTGCCTGAGATGAGAGAGAGGAACAACTAGCCTGATGGCCATACGCAGCGACGAGATCGGAGAGATTCTCAAACAACGGATCGCGAGCTTCGAGGCTCCAGTGGTCGACGCCAACGAGGGCGTGATCACCTCGGTCAGTGACGGGATCGCGCGCATCTATGGGTTGGAGCACGCCATGGCGGGCGAGCTGCTCGAGATGCCGGGGCCGGGTGGCAAGGGCGTTGTCCTCGCGCTCGCGCTCGACCTCCGCGAAGACGGTGTCGGCGCGGTCATCCTCGGCCCGTACGAGCACCTGCAGGAAGGCGACAACGTTCGCACCACCGGTCGTATCGCCGAGGTCCCGGTTGGCGATGAGCTGGTCGGTCGAGTCGTCAACGCGCTCGGCGAACAGCTGGACGATCGCGGTCCCATCGAGACCGCGCAGACGCTGCCCACGGAACGCGTGGCCCCGGGTGTCATCCAGCGCGAAAACGTCGACACGCCGATGCAGACCGGTCTCAAGGCCATCGACTCGATGATCCCGATCGGTCGGGGTCAGCGCGAGCTGATCATCGGCGACCGCCAGACCGGCAAGACCGCAATCGCAATCGACGCCATCATCAACCAGAAGGGCACCGGGGTCATCTGCATCTACGTCGCCATCGGGCAGAACGCGCAGAAGGTGGCGCAGATCAAGGCGACGCTCGAGCAGTACGGCGCCATGGAGCACACCATCATCGTCGCCGCCACGGCGTCGGACCCGGCACCGCTGCAGTTCCTCGCGCCCTACGCCGGGTGCGCGATGGGCGAGTACTTCATGCAGAAGGGCGGGCACGCGCTGATCATCTACGACGACCTCAGCAAGCACGCCGATGCATATCGCGAACTCTCATTGCTGCTGCGACGTCCGCCGTCGCGCGAGGCCTACCCGGGTGACGTCTTCTACCTGCACTCCCGGTTGCTGGAGCGCGCCGCGCGGATGAGTGACGCTGAGGGTGGCGGCACGCTCACCGCGCTGCCGATCATCGAGACCAAGGCGAACGACGTCTCCGCGTTCATCCCGACCAACGTCATCTCCATCACCGACGGTCAGATCTACCTCGAGACCGACCTCTTCAACGCCGGCATCCGCCCTGCCATCAACGTCGGCCTCTCGGTCTCCCGCGTGGGTGGTGACGCCCAGACCAAGGCGATGAAGCAGGTCGCCGGGCAGCTGCGCCTCGACCTCGCCCAGTATCGCGAGCTGGCGGCATTCGCGCAGTTCGCCGCCGACCTCGACAAGGGCACGCGCGACCGTCTCGATCGCGGCCAGCGCATGACCGAGCTGCTCAAGCAGCCGCAGTACGAGCCGATGCCGTTCGCGAAGCAGGTCGTCAGCATCTTCGCCGGTGCGCGCGGATTCCTGGACGACGTTCCACTCGACCGGGTGCGCGATTTCGAGAAGAGCCTGCTGCGCTTCATGGATCAGACGCATCCGCAGATCGAGGAGGAGATCTCCACAAGCGGGCGCATCTCCGACGAGCTGGAGAAGTCGATGCGCGCCGCGGTCGAAGAGTTCAAGAAGACCTTCGCGGGATGATCGTGCGCGTCCCCAGCTGCGCCACCCGTCGCATCTGCAGAGGCTGACGTTCGATGCCGAGCCTGCGCGATCTGCGCCGCCGTATCAAGGGCGTGCAGAACATGCGCAAGATCACCAAGGCGATGGAGCTCGTCGCGGCGGCGCGCATGCGCAGGGCCCAGGAACGGGTGCTCGCCGCGCGCCCGTACAGCGACGAGATCGCCAGCATCATGACCGAGCTGATGCGCCGGTCGCCGCAGTACGAGCATCCCTTTCTCAAGGTGCGTGACGTCGAGAAGCGGCTGATCATCCTGGTCACCGCCGACCGCGGCCTGGCCGGTGCGCTGAACAGCAACAACACGCGGCTGGCCTTGAGCGATCCGGCCAGAACGGGCGTGCCGGTTTCGTATGTCACGATCGGCCGCCGGGGCCGCGACGTGCTCCGGCGCCTGCACCGCGACATCGTGGCCGACCAGAGCATGCTCGGTGACCGGCCGACCATGGGCGACGTGCTCCCGGCCGCCCGGGTTGCGATGGAGCAGTACGAGCGCGGCGACGTGCAGCAGATCGACATCGTGTACGCGCGCTTCATCAGCGTCGGGCGCCAGCAGACCACGCTGCAGCGCGTGATTCCCGTTGTCCCGCCTGAGGATGCGAAGGCGGTCAGCGCGGACTTCGAGTACGAGCCGGATCCGAAGGATGTGCTCGATGCGCTGCTGCCCCGCTACGTCGAGGCGCAGGTGTATCGCGCCGTTCTGGAGAATGCGGCGTCCGAGCAGGCGGCGCGCATGATTGCGATGCGCAACGCGTCCGACAACGCAAGCGAGTTCATCGAGGACCTGACCCTCACCGCCAACAAGGTGCGGCAGGCGTCGATCACGACCGAATTGATGGAGATCGTCTCCGGCGCCGCGGCGCTCGAAGGCTGAGGAGAGAGATGGCAGTTGTGGAGTTGAAATCGGGAACCGGCGCCGTCGTGCAGGTGATCGGGCCGGTCGTGGATGTTGAGTTCAGCGGCGAGCGCCTGCCGGAGATTCTCGACGCACTCGAGATCGACCGCGAAGGCGGTCACAAGCTCGTGCTCGAGGTGCAGCAGAGCCTCGGCAACAGCACGGTGCGAACCATCGCCATGGACACCACCGAAGGCGTGCGCCGCGGCGACGCCGTCCGCGCAACCGGTGCGCCGATTCAGGTTCCGGTTGGCGAAGAGACGCTCGGCCGGATGTTCAACGTCATCGGCGAGACCATCGACGGCAAGGGCCCGTTCGCCGGGACGAGCCGGATGTCCATGCACCGCACCGCGCCCACCATCTCCGAGCAGTCCACCGAGACCGAGATTCTCGAGACCGGCATCAAGGTCATCGACCTCATCTGCACCTTCTCGAAGGGTTCCAAGATCGGGCTCTTCGGAGGAGCCGGTGTCGGCAAGACGGTCATCGTCATGGAGATGATCCGCAACATCGCGCGCGAGCACGCGGGCTATTCGGTCTTCGCCGGCGTCGGCGAGCGAACCCGTGAGGGCACGGCGCTCTACGGCGAGATGCAGGAGTCGAAGGTGCTCGATCAGACCGCGCTGGTCTACGGGCAGATGAACGAGTCGCCGGGCGCGCGCGCCCGGGTCGCGCTCACCGGGCTCACCATCGCCGAGTGGTTCCGCGACGAGAAGGGCGCCGACACGCTGTTCTTCATCGACAACATCTTCCGGTACACCCTCGCCGGCGCCGAGGTCTCGGCGCTGCTCGGCCGCATGCCGTCGGCGGTCGGTTACCAGCCGACGCTCGCGACCGAGATGGGCGACCTGCAGGAGCGGATCACGTCGACCAACAAGGGGTCGATCACGTCGGTCCAGGCGATCTACGTGCCGGCGGACGACTTCACCGACCCCGCGGTCGCCACCACCTTCGGCCACCTCGGCGCCACGGTCACGCTGAGCCGGTCGATCTCGGAAGCGGGCATCTATCCCGCCGTCGATCCCCTCGAGTCCTTCAGCCGCGTGCTCGACCCGAACGTCGTCGGCGAGGAGCACTACCGCGTCGCGCAGGGCGTCAAGCGCGTGCTCCAGGAGTACAAGGAACTCCAGGACATCATCGCCATCCTCGGACAGGAGGAGCTCACCGAGGACCAGAAGCTGACGGTCGGCCGTGCGCGACGTGTTCGCAACTTCCTGTCGCAGCCGTTCTTCGTCGCCGAGGTGTTCACCGGGCGCGAAGGCAAGTACGTGCCGCTCGAGGAGACGATCCGGGGTTTTGCGGAGATCCTCGACGGCAAGCACGATGACCTGCCGGAGGACGCGTTCTACATGGTCGGCACGATCGACGAGGCCCTGGAGCGTGCGGCCGCGCTGAAGGGGGAGGAGAAGGCTGCACCCGCGGCGGACGCTTCGACTGCCACGCCCGACGAGGCCGCCAAGGAATAACTGCGATGGCCAAGCTTCAGGTCGAACTCGTCACCCCGGAAGGTCGCGTCTTCAGCGAGGAAGCCGACTTCGTGCTCGCGCCGGGCGTGGAAGGCGACCTCGGGGTCCTTCCGCAACACATCGCGCTGCTCACCCCACTGCGCACAGGGGTCGTGACCATTCGCAACGAGGACGCCGAGCACGTGCTCGTGGTCTCGGGTGGGTTTCTCGAGGTCCTGCCCGACAAGGTGACGATCCTCGCGGATGCCGCCGAACGCGCCGAGGATATCGATGAGCAGCGTGCCGAGGAGGCGCGCAAGCGGGCGCAGGAACTCCTCACCCAGGAGGTGGGCAATCAGGAGGCCGTGATGGCGCTCGAGCGTGCCACCTTGCAACTCCAGGTCGCGGAGATCAGGCGCCGCCGTCACGGGCATTCGCCGCCTCCTCAATGACGTCGCCGCCGGGGCTCGACCTGGACGCGCTCGCTGCGTACCTGGCGCCCCGCGTGGATGGACTCGCGGGCGCGCTCCGCGGCGAGGTGATCGCCGGCGGACGCTCGAACCTCACGTACATCGTCGACGACGGAGAGCGCCGTTTCGTGGTTCGCCGGCCGCCGCTCGCGCACGTGCTCCCCACCGCGCATGACATGGCGCGCGAATATCGCGTGCTCGCGGCGTTGCAGGGCACCGGAATCCCCGTGCCTCGGGTGATCGCCCTCTGCGAGGACGAGTCGGTGATCGGTGCACGCTTCTACGTCATGGAATGGATCGACGGCCACGTGGTCCGCAACACCCTCCCGGTCGAGTTTGCCGACACAACGGAGACGCGGCAGGCGATGTCGGCGGCGCTTGTCGGCACGCTGTTGCAGCTGCATCGCATCGACCCGGACGCTGTAGGGCTTGGGGACTTCGGTCATCCCGATGGGTTTCTCGCCCGCCAGGTGCGGCGCTGGTGGCAGCAGTGGGAGGCGTCGAAGACCCGCGAGCTGCCGAGCATCGAGGCTTTGCACCGGCAGCTCGCGGAGTCGGTACCGGCACCATCGCCGCCAGGGATCGTCCATGGCGACTACCGGCTCGACAACGTCATGTACGCGCCGGCCGATCCGTCGCGCATCGTGGCCGTGATCGACTGGGAGATGTGCACGATCGGCGACCCGCTCTGCGACGTCGGCCTGCTCTGCGTGTACTGGGCCGATGACGAGTCGGAGGCGGCGGCGCGCACGCTGCACGGCCGCGCCATCACCGTCGAGGACGGCTTCTACAAGCGGGCCGACCTGCTCCGCGATTACGCTGCGGGGACGCAGCGCGACCTGAGCTCGCTCGACTGGTACATCGCGCTCGGCGCATACAAGCTCGCGATCATCGCGGAGGGAATCACCGCGCGATTCCTGATGGGGATGACCGTCGGCGAGGGCTTCGAGACGATGGGGGAGATGGTGCCGGCCATCGTCGAGGGTGGCCTCGAAGCCTTGGCCCGGCTGGGTTCCACCGAAGGAGGCTGAACATGGATTTTGCGGAGACGCACAGAGTGCGTGAGCTCAGCGAGAAGGTGTGGCGATTCATGGACGAGCGCGTCCGCCCCGCCGAGGACGAATACTGGCGCGGCTTCTCGGCCGAGACGATCCCCCAGCGGATCTCGCCGGTCATGGAGGAGTTGAAGACCGAGGCGCGCCGTCGCGGCCTCTGGAACCTCTTTCTGCCCGACAAGCGGTTCGGCCCCGGGCTCACCAACCTCGAGTACGGCGCGCTGGCGGAGATCATGGGGTGGAGCGCCATCGCTTCGGAGGCGATGAACTGCTCGGCGCCCGACACGGGAAACATGGAGGTGCTCGCGCAGTTCGGCACGCGGGAGCAGCAGGATTCGTGGTTGCAGCCTCTGCTTGCCGGCGAGATCCGGTCGTGCATCGGCATGACCGAACCCGAGGTGGCGAGCTCGGATCCCACGCAACTGGCAACGCGGATCGATCGCGACGGTAATGATTACGTCATCAATGGCCATAAGTGGTTCACCAGCGGGGCGGCGCATCCGCTCGCGAGGGTGATCCTGCTGATCGGTGTGACCGATCCTGACGCGGAACGGCATGCGCGGCACACCATGGTGCTGGTGCCGGTGGATGCACCCGGCGTGACCATCGTGCGGCAGCTCAAGGTGTTCGGTTTCGACGATCCGGGCAGTCATTGCGAGATCCTGCTCGAGAACGTGCGGGTGCCACAGAGCAACCGCATCGGGGATGAGGGGACCGCGTTCATGATTGCTCAGGCGCGGCTTGGCCCGGGGCGTCTGCATCACTGCATGCGCCTGATCGGGGCTGCGGAGCGGGCGCTGTCGTTGATGTGCGAGCGGGCGAAGTCACGCACGGCGTTCGGCAAACGGCTCGCTGAGCAGGGCGTGGTGCGCGAGCAGATTGCCAGGTCGCGCATCGAGATCGAGCAGGCGAGGTTGTTGTGCCAGAAGGCGGCATGGCTGCTCGATACGCAGGGCAGCCTCGGCGCCCGGTTCGAGATCTCGGCGATCAAGGTCGTCGCGCCCAATGTTGCGCAGGCGGTCATCGACCGCGCGATTCAGGTGCACGGCGGGGCCGGGGTGTCGCAGGACCTGCCGCTGACTCAGATGTTTGCGTACGCGCGCTCGGCGCGGTTCATGGACGGGCCGGACGAGGTGCACCTTTCGATCATCGGGCGTGAGGAGCTGAAGCGCGAGGAGGGTCGCGCGTAGGGTCTGATTGCGCTCCGCGCAGCTCTCGGCCGGCTTCGCGGGGTTACTGCGGGCAGTTACTCAGCTCAGACGGCGCCGTATCCAGACAACGGCAATACCGATACACACCAGCGAGATCGCGGCGTAGAAGCCGGCCTCGATGAACTGAAACGGCCAGAAGCGATCCGCGGGTTGGAAGACCACACTGGCGTGGATGCCGTACTGCGCCAGGCACGGCCCCGCCAACTTCGGTCCTTGAAGAAGCTCTCGCCCGCAGAGTTGGAATGCCTGCGCCTCGAACACCTGATGTCCGAACCTGTCCACCAGGCCCTGGTCGAGGATCCACGCGCCGGGTGGGGCGGCGTTGCTCGTGTCGAGGAGCGTGACGGGGGTCGCGAAGTGCGGCCGCGCCAGGAACTCGATCGGCAGACGCACCGCGAGGAATCCGGCGAGGGTCACGATCATTGCCGGGATGGTGCGACGGAGTAGCGTCCCCGCGAGGACCCCAAGCGACACCGCGAAGAGACTGTATGCCAGGGGCATCAAGCCCTCGAAGTCGAAGCCCGAGGCATCGAACGAAGAATTGATGATGTCCCACGGCTGCCGCCACCAGCTCAGGAGCAATGTCATGGCTCCTCCCACCGCAGCGGCGAGCACCACGATCCCGGTGATCTTGACGGCGATCCAGCGCCGGCGCGTGACCGACTGAGTCCAGGCGAGCCGATGTGTCCCGCGTTCGAGTTCGCGAGCCACGAGGGGCGCACCCACGAAGAGGCCCAGCGACAGCGGAATCACATTGAGCCATCCGCTCAGATTGAAGAGCGTTCCGAATGCGCGGAGGAAGTCTCCCTGCCCACCGCAACTCCGCGCTGCGTTGATGCTCAGGCATGCGAGGCCGCCTTCGAACCCTCGCATCTCGACACCGGTGCCAACCACCGCAGCAGCGAGGAGCGCCAGCAGGACGGCCAGGCCAAGATACGCACCTCGCAACTGGCGCCAGGTGAGCCAGATCATCGGGCAGTACCCGACGGGACGACCTCGAGCACCCGATCGGCGTCGACGGGGCTGCGCAGGTACGCGAGCACCATCTCCTCCAGGCTGACGTCGCGTACCTCGATGCGCGGATCCGGCGTTGCGCCGTCGCCACGTACGAGAGCAGTCAGTTGACGCTCGGTGGCACTCCGCTCGATGACGTGCTGACGCCGCAGAAGGATGTCGACCCGCTCACGGGCACCGGTGACGAGGTGGTGCTCCGCCAGCAGCGCTTCCGCCGCCCCGGCGATCACGACGTGCCCATGGGACAGCACGATGAGGTGGTCACAAACTCGCTCGAGGTCGGAGATGAGGTGTGAGGACAGGACGACGGTGACGCCGCTCTCGGCGACCGTCTCCATCAACACTTCAAGGAACTCGCGCCGTGCAAGCGGATCGAGCCTCGCAACGGGTTCATCGAGGAGCAGGATCTCGGGACGCTTCGCTACGGCGACCGCAAGTGCCACCTGTGCTTGTTGCCCGCCCGATAGCTTCCCGCAAGGACGCTCGAGAGGAATGTCGAGCCGCTGCAACCGCCGGCGGGCTAATCCGTCGTCCCAGCCCGGGTTCAGATGCGCACCGAAGCGCAGCATGTCAGCGACCGAGAAAGAGCCGTACAGCGGTGCATCCTGTGCGACGAACCCAAGCCTGGCCAGGGTTCTCGCAGGCTGCCCCCGCATCGATGAGCCGAGGACCTGAATGTCGCCCTCGGTGGGCTCGAGGAGCCCGCTGGCGAGTTGGAGCAGCGTGCTCTTGCCGGCGCCGTTCGGCCCGATCAACGCGGTCACCGAGCCTATTGGGACTGAGACCGAGCAGTTGCGAAGCGCCCAGACTCTGCCGTATCGACGGCCGACATCGGTCGCCTCGACCGCGAGGTTCACGCGATATCCTCGACCGCGATCTCGCGCCGGGTTGCCGCGATCAGGGCATCGACCGCCTCGTCATCAAGGCCGGCTGCCCCGGCCTCCGCGAACCACCTCCTCAACCGCCGGCGCAGTGACTGGAGGTCCTCGACACGGGGACCCGGGAGGTCCCGCACGACGAACGTTCCCTGCCCCTGCCTGGTGGCGACAAGGCCGGCGTGCTCCAGCTCGCCATACGCTTTCAAGACCGTGTTGGGGTTGATCGCCAGGCGTCCGACCACGTCTTTCGCCGTCGGCAATTGGTCGCCCGGCGCCAGCAGGCCGATGCGGAGCGCCTGCCGAACCTGACGCACGAGCTGCATGTACGTCGGGACACCAGACCTGGGATCGAGCCGGAAATCGATCATCGCTGCCCCTATAGAGCTATACCACTAGTGACATAGTACTATCGTGCCAGGTGCCCTGTCAATTGCCGAGGAGCTCCTGGTTCCCGTCCGGGCTCGCCGCTAGGTGTCGCGGTCGGTGGCCCCGTCGATCCGTTCGCGGAGCAGGTCCGCGTGGCCGTTGTGGCGCGAGTACTCCTCGATCATGTGGTTGAGGATCCAGCGCATCGAGACTTCCCGGCCGGTCTTTTGGCGACCGGTCGCGTCGAGGGCGCGGCGGGAGATGATCTCGTCGGCCTGTTCGCGCTCCTCGCGCCAGGCAGCGAATGCTTCGTCAGGATCGGCGGTGTCGACGTTTTCGAAGTCGCCGTCGCGGTCGTCGGCGGACGAGTACCGATCGGCGACATCCTCTCCGGCGAGCGTCCGCCGGAACCATCCGCGCTCGACGTCGGCCATGTGGCGCACGAGCCCGAGCAGCGACATGGTTGACGGCTCGACCGAACGTCTCCGCAGTTGGTCAGGCTCGAGATTGGCGCATTTCCGAGCCAGGGTGGCGCGCTGCCATGCAAGGAACGCGAGCAGGGTCGAGCGCTCGTCGCCGGTTCGGGGAATTTCCTCGTAGTCCATTCGGCTGAAAGTATGGCCGGTGTCAGAGCGGGGGACACAGGCGGGCACGCGCCGCTGCGAACGTCTGTTCTATACTACTGGGATGTGTGATGGCGAGGACAAGCTGGGACAGCTCGAGCGGCTCCTGCAGGCGGTCGAGGCGTTCGTGGCCTCGCCGGGGGGTGAGATCAGCGGGTTCGACCTCGGCGAGCGTCTGATCCGCTTTCGCCACGGCATTGACCTCCTCGAGCTCCGCTTCGCCCACGAGGCTGCGACCTTTGCCTCCAGCGATGAGTACGAGGTCCAGGGCTCGAACTCCCCGATCGATTGGGTCCGCCACCAGTGCCGGATGTCCAGCACCGCTGCGGCTCGTTCGATCGCCACCGGGGAGGCGGCACCCCAGCTTGCGGCCAGTGTGGTGGCGCTCCAGGAGGGCCGGATCGGGTTCGCCCATCTCTCCCTGCTCGCGGGGTTGGAGCGGGCCGCGGCGCGCACCGGGCAGAGCTTTGCCGAGGGTCCCCTCCTCGAGCTTGCCCTCGAGCACTCGGTCGGCCGCTTCGTCAAGGACTGTGAGCACGCCCGCCATGCCGCCGATGCCGCCGCGGTGCTCGCCGAGCACGTCGATGCGGTCGACGCCCGCTCTCTCGAGCTCACCACCTGCGAGGACGGCCGGCTGGCCGTGCACGGCGTCCTCGACCCGGTCGGCGGGGCCACGCTGCGGGTGGCCCTGGCACCGCTGTGTGGCCGCTCGGGGGTGGGCGACGAGCGACCCCGGGCTCGCCGCCTCGCCGACGGTCTCGTCGAGCTCGCCATGCATGCCCTCGACCACGGCTTCACCACCGAGGGTGGGACGACTCGGACCCATCTCCAGCTCACCGCCTCGGTGGAGACGGTGATGGGGCTGTCCGGTGCGCCCGGTGGCGAGCTCGAGTTCGCCGGGGTGGTCCCGGCGGCCACGGTGCAGCGGCTCGCCTGTGACGCGAGCATCCGCCGGGTGCTGCTCGGTCCCGACTCTGCGGTGATCGACGTGGGCCGGGCGCTGCGGGTGCCCTCGGGTGCGGGACGTGCCGCGCTCCGGGTCCGCGACCAGGGCTGCGTCTGGCCGGGCTGTGAGCGTCCCTCGTCCTGGACCAACGCTCACCACGTCCTCCACTGGGGACACGGCGGGGAGACCAACCTTGAGAATCTGGTCCTGCTCTGCCACCGCCATCACTGGAAGGCGCATGAGGGTGGCTGGCAGGTGGTCAGGTCAGAGGAGGGGCGAATCCTGACGATCCCGCCGTCGCATAGGTACCAATCGTGGACTCGCGCCGGCTGAAGTCGGAGTCATGGAGGACTTTGGCGGTTGCGCAGTCGTCTTCGCTTGTCTCGGTGGTTGGATGGGTCTTGACGCGGCGGCCAACGCGGAAGGCGCGATAACGGGTTGTGCCTCGACGAATTCGAGGTAGATCTGGTCGATCTGCTGATCGGTGAGGTCGGCCGAGGGCCGCTCGACCTTCACAGCCTCAAGAACCCTCAGGAGAATGCTCAAGTACTGGTAGAGCGGCCAGCACCTGCGGTCGCGGATATGGTTGGCGAGCCGAGCAAATTCCGGCTCCTTGGTGCGCGATCGCGATCGCCGTCCCCTACCGGGGTTCGTCCGGCGTCGGCACCCGCCGCGAGATCGAAACTCGCTTGTGACGAGATCGAGCGACGGTAACGCCGTATATACCCCATCCTTGACACCCAGAGCGGTTTCAATTCACCAGACCGGAAGGGAGCCACGATGACCCCGATTCGATTTCTCATTGGCACGGCACTCGTCGGCATGGTTGCCGGATGCGGTGCGGCCATCGTCAATGCCCCGGCAGGGGCCACGGCTGCACCGACCGCAGCGGCGACGGCGGCTTCGACCGTTCCGACGGCGGTTCCGACCGCTGTCCCCACCGCCGCACCGACTCCCGTGCCGACGGCGGTTCCGCCAACGCCTAAGCCGACCCCGGTCGTGACGACCGCTATGGCCAATGCGGCTGCGGCTGCCGCGCAGTATCTCGCCGAGGGCACCGGATTCTCGAAAGCCGGTTTAATCGCGCAGCTGGATTCCTCGTACGGTGATGGGTACACAGTTGCAGAGGCGACCTACGGGGTCGATAGCCTGAACGCGAATTGGGATGCTCAAGCGGCTTTGGCGGCCAAGGCGTACCTCGCCACCGGGACGTTCTCGCGGGCCGCCATGATCGCGCAGCTTGATTCCGCGTACGGGGATCAATTCACCTACGCGCAGGCTGTGTACGGCGCGACGGCTGCGGGGCTCTAAACCAACTCGACGTTCGCCACTACACGCAAAAGTAGTAGCCCGACAGAGCCTCTGAGACACGTCGAAGCGTCGAGTGCACTCTCGATCGTGTGACGCGCTACCCAGCCCCCTCATGGGCTGCCAGCAGCCCCCGCAGCGATGCCCCGCCCAGATCGAAGGCGCGTGCCCCGCCCAGATCGAAAGAGCTGCTGACGCGTTCGACGCGAGAGTAGCGAATCCACAACGACTGGCCCTCCCCGGAGCAGCACGTTGCCGCCGGCGCCTTCCCGCTCGCTACGACCCGACTTCTCAGGGCGCAACTGACTGGGCAACCTCGTCAATCGTTAATACAACCCCCTCCGGATTCGCGTGGCGGGGCGAGGCCGAATCTACAGCTGAAGGGGTCGTGGCCAGTCTCTGACACGGGCCCCCCGCTGGCTTGGGGGCGCACCGCCGCAGGCGGCCGATCCGTCCCACGTCGGAGCCTGCATCCGAACCGGGGATCGTGGGCTGGATCTCGGCGGGCGGCGCGGCTGAGCTGTGACAGAATTGCGCCGCGATGCCCACCGTACGCGTCAGTGTCAACGGTGCGACGCACGAGCTCGAGGTCGAGCCGCGCGACCTCCTCGTGCACGTCCTGCGCGAGCGGCTTTCCCTCCACGCGACGAAGGTCGGCTGCGACACCTCGTCGTGCGGTGCGTGCACCGTCCTGCTTGATAGCGAGTCCGTCAAGTCGTGCACGGTGTTCGCGGTGCAGGCGGACGGCACCGCCATCACGACGCTCGAGGGACTCGCCCACGGTGGCGACATGCATCCGGTGCAGCGAGCCTTCCATGAGAACCACGGCCTGCAGTGCGGCTTTTGCACCCCGGGCATGGTCATGGCGGCGGTCTCGCTGCTGCGCGAGAACCCGCATCCGACCGCGAGCGATGTGCGCCAGGCGCTCGAGGGCAACATTTGCCGTTGCACGGGATACCACAACATCGTGCAGTCCGTCCTCGCCGCCGCCGCGACGGGCTGACCCCGCCTCAGCCGGTTGCCCGGTCGAAGGCCTCCTGGACGGTACGACGCGTCAGCACGCGGGCAAGGTGACGTCGAAATTCCGCATCGGCGGAGAGATCGCTTACGGGCGATGTCCCCTCTGCCGCCAGCTCGGCGGCGCGGGGGATTGAGCCGGCGGCGGCGCCGGCCAGCGCCGCCTCGACCCCCGCGGCGCGCAGTGGGGTCGGGCCCATGTTCGCGAGCCCCACGACCGCACGGCTGATCTCCCCGTCCCGACGCTCGATGATCGCCGCCACTGCGACCGTCGCCCAGTCCTGCGCACGGCGGCGGAACTTCGTGTACGCCCAGCCGTGCCGGCGCGGCGGCACGGGGATGCGCACCTCCGCGATCAGCTCGCCCGGCCGCAACGACGTTTCCAGGAACGAAACGACGAGTTCGTCGACGCCGAGCTCTCGCCGGCCGTCGCGACCGTGGACGACGATCGTGGCATCGAGCGTGCGCAGCGCCGTGGGCACGTCGCCGGCAGGATCGGCGTGCGCCACCGCGCCTCCGATCGTGCCGCGATGGCGAACCTGCGGATCGCCGATGAGGCTGGCGACATACGCGAGGAGCGGGACATCTTCGCGCAGAACGGCGGATGTCGCCACGTCATGATGTCGCGTCAAGGCGCCGATGGCCACGGTCTCTCCCTCCCGGCGCGTGTACGCGAGCTCGCCGCGCAGCGGGCCGATGTCGACGAGCGTCGACGGCCGCGCCATGCGCAGGCGCATCAGCGGGATGAGAGACATGCCGCCTGCGAGTGCTTTGGCCTCGTCGTCATGGGCGAGCAGCGCCGCCGCCTCATCGAGGCTGGAAACGCGACGGTACTCGAACGGTGCCGGAATCACGCGGTCGCCTGAGCATGCGCCGCTGCCAGCGCGGCCACCACGCGCTGCGGCGAGCAGGGCATGTCGATGTGGCGCACGCCGGCGTGTGACAGGGCGTCGACGACCGCGTTCTGCACCGCCGGCGTCGCCCCGATCGCCCCGGACTCGCCGATCCCCTTGGCTCCGAGCGGGTTGATCGGCGTCAGGGTCTCCATGCTGTGCAGCTCGAATGCGGGAAGCTCGGCGGCGGAGATGATCTCGTAGTCGGCGAATGTCGAAGTCAGGAGGTTCCCGTCGGGATCGTACGTGATGGACTCGAGGAGCGCCTGGGCGCTGCCCTGCGCGATACCGCCGTGCAGCTGCCCCTCGGCGGCCACGGGGTTGACGATGCGCCCGGCGTCGTCGACCGCCACGAAACGCCGCAGGACGGTGCCACCGGTCTCGGTGTCGACCTCGACGACCGCCAAGTGCGCGCCGAACGGAAACGTGCCTCCCCGAACGGCGAATACGTGGTCGATCGCGAGCGCGCCACGCGCAGCGGCGGCCAGGTCCTTCCAGGTTTTGGCATCGAACGGGGCACCGGCCACGTGGAATCGGCCGCTCTGCCGATCGAAGAGGACGTCGGCGACGTCGGCCTCGAGCGCCTCGCCGGCGAGGTGACGGGCGCGTTCGACGAGCAGGTCGGCGGTCTCGACGACGGCATTGCCAATGGTCTGTACGGAGCGCGATCCGGCGGTGAGGTTGCCGGACCCGATGACGTTTGTGTCGCCGCAGATGACCTCGACGTCTTCGACCAGCACGCCCAGGCGGTCGCTCGCGATCATCGCCCACGTCGTCGCATGCCCCTGCCCCTGCGGTGAGGAACCGAGGCGCACCAGGACGTGACCGTCGGGCCGCATCTCCATCGCGGCCGGCTCGGCGCCCGGAGCGAGCGACGTCACCTCGACGTAGACCGCCAAGCCCAGGCCAAGCTGCACCGGTCCTCCCTCGATGCGGCGGTGCTCCTGCTCGGCCCGCAGCGAGGCGTAGCCCAACTCCTCGAGCAGCCGGTCGAGCGCGGTCGCATATGCGCCCGAGTCGTACACCGCCGGCGCCAGCAGCATGCGCGCCATTGGGTCGACGTCGTCGTCGGGTCCGAACGTGCGGCCTGTGCGGGTCGCGAACGGGAACGCGTCGTCGGGGATCACGTTGCGCCGGCGCACGTCGGCGGGGTCCATGCCGATGCGCGCGGCGAAGAGGTCGACGGCGCGCTCGATGGCGGCGGCTGCCTCGGGTCGACCTGCACCGCGGAAGGCGATGACGGGGGCCGTCGTCGTCACGACGCTCCGGCCGTGTATCGCGATGTTCTCGATGTCGTAAACGCCCTGCGCCATCATGCGGGTCAGATAAGCGAGAAAGGGGGCGACCGCCGGGTAGGCACCCGAGTCCTGGATGATGTCGAGCCGATACGCCTCGATGCGCCCGTCGCGGCTGCCGCCGATAGTGATGCGCTGCACCTGGGCGCGGCCGTGACCGCCGGCGAGCAGGTTCTCGCTGCGCGTCTCCGTCCAGCGCACGTCCCGGCCGATGTGCCGTCCTACCCAGGCAACGAGCAGCTCCTCGGGCATGAGATCCGTCTTCGTCCCGAAGCCGCCGCCGACGTCAGGGGCGATGACCCGCACCGCATCCAGCTCCACGCCGAGAGCGCCTGCCAGCTCGCCGCGGACGGGGTGGACGCCCTGCGTCGAGACCTGGAACGTCAGGTGGCCATCGCTCCATGAGGCCGCCGCGCCTCGCGTCTCGAGAGGCGACGCCGATACGCGCTGGTTGACGATGCGCTGCTCGACAACGACCTCGCACCGCGCCAGGGCGTCGGCAACGTCGCCGACGGTGAACTCGTCGACGAGGTTGGTGCCCGCCTCCGGGAACAGCAGCGTCGCGTCGTCGAGGGCTGCCTCCGGGTCGACGACGGCGGGGAGCGGGACGTAGTCGACCTGCACCAGCTCGGCGGCGTCGACCGCCTGCGTACGCGTCTCGGCGACGACGATGGCGACGGCCTCGCCGGAGAAGCGCACCGTGTCGCGAGCCAGCCATGGCCGGGCCATCGCGGGGTGGCCGCCGAGCCCGGGAGGCGCCGGCGGGATGTCGACGTCAGCGGCGGTGAGCACGGCGAGGACTCCGCTCGCCGCCGCCGCCTGAGACGTTTCGATCCCCCGGATGCGTGCGTGAGCGCGGGGGGAGCGGACATAGACGATGTGGGCGGCGTCAGGCAGCTCGATGTCGTCCAGATACGTCCCGCCGCGAGTCAGCAGGCGGGGATCCTCGGTGCGCAGGACTCGCGTGCCCAGGATGCTCATCGTGCGCAGCGGACCTTAGCGCAGCGCGCCTGCGGCACGCAGCTAACCGAGGTCGGCACAGCTCCGGCGCCAGCTGGGGGTTGAAACCTTCTCAGCATGCCTTTGTGGACTCGCTGCGTGTTGGCAGGTGGTCATCCGCATCATGCCGGCGCAACCAACCTTGCCAACCTCGTTCATCGCTGATACAACCCCCGGAGAGGCGGGCGAACGAGTTGGGTCGAGTGCCATCGCGGACATCACGCAAGGGTCCGGGGAGGATGCAGGATTTCGCGGTGGTGTGCTGGCCGTTTCTGTCGAGAAATGGATGCAGTCCTAGTAGACGTGAGTCGTCCGGACCATCCTCACCAAGTCCGCGATCCGTGAATCCACGGCAACCCGCGTTGCACGACCTGCCAAGTCGCTCAGTTCACGATCAATGTGATCGAGGATCGCGCTCACCTCCTCATCATCGAGCGGAAAGCCGACCACCGCGGCAGCGGCATCGACGTCCTCACTTCCAATGGTGACGGGGATCCGCACCTCGCGGGTCATCGCAGTGCTAACCATGGCGAGCATCGTCATCCTCCAGTGCGGGCTGAGAGGTGTGACGGGCTGTTTACGCCCGTTTTCTCTGGAATCCATCGTTTCCGAACGTGCGCCGATGCACAAGAGCAGAACGTCCCGTTTGGAAGAACGGGAGGAGAGCCGATTGTCACACCGGCCACTGTCCTAACGATGAGGAGGGCTCGTCGTCTGGCGATCTGATGTCGCTGGTACCCGCGCGGCGGGGCCGACGTGGTTTGGTGAGCTCTGGGTTTTGTGGAGTTGAGTCATTGGACTGTCATGCTGCAGTCCACCAGGAGGACGGCATGGGGCAGACGGGGCTATCCGGCGGAGAGTTTCGGTAGCGTGTCCTTGCCTGGTAGCAGCTAGGTGGCCAACCTCGTCCATCGTTAGTACGACCCCTCGAAGACCGCCGGGTGCGATTAGCGGCGACTCCTCGCCTATAAGTGAGCCGTGAGCCAGGCAACGATCGCCGTGACGGTGTCGGGGTCCAGTGAGGTGTCGGCCGCGTTGTACATTTGCATCGCCTGCTCCTGCACGAGCTGCTCACGCGGTCGCGGCTCATATTTCAGCACGTGATTGGCGTTCTCGGGGAAGAGGAAGCTGACGTCGATCAGCCCCGCTGCGGCGCGCTGCAGGGGCTTCACGTCGGCGTGCCAATCGACCTGTAGATCTTTTTTCCCGATGACGATGAGCACGGGCACGCGCACCTCCCTGAGCGGTGCTGCCGCGTCCGCGGTCCAGAGCTCACGGGCAAATGGAAGGTTGGCGGGGGTCTCCAGGGCCGATATCAGATAGCGCACGCCCTCCGGCAGGGCCGGATCTGGGGTGGCGGGCTCACCCGCAAGAAATCTAGCGACCGCGGCGTCGTACAGGCGGAGCAGCTGCTCGCCATTCGGGACGCCCTTGGCTTGGGCTGCAAGCTGGGACCGGGTGACGGCACCCACGGTGCGGCCGGGCGGCCCTGTCAGCACCAGGCCGGCCAAGGGGATGCCGGGGTCATGAACCTGGTAGTTGAGAGCGTGGAGGGTCCCTTCGCTATTGCCGAGGGCGAAGATCCGATCCCGCCGGACGTCCTGTTGCTCGGCAAGGGTGCGCACCGCCCCCGCGAGCTCATCGACGTGGCTCTGCATGGTGATCGCGCCGATCAGGAGGGGGATCGTCTCGCGGACATGGGGGCCGGAAGCGCGTTTGTCGTAGCGCAGTGAGGCGAAACCAGCTCGCCCGAGCGCCTCGGCGAGCAGGCGACCGCTGCCATTGGTCCCGGGAAGGAGTCGGGAGTTCCAGTCGCGGTCCGTCGGGCCACTGCCGGCAACGAACACGACCCCCGGGAAGGGACCGGCTCCCTCCGGCTTTATCGCGGAGCCATGGACAGTGGTGGGGCCAAGCGGCCAGCTGACCTCCATGCTCTGCGAAGACGAGGTGCTATCAGTCATCGTGCAGTCCTCCAGATGCTGGCGTTCGCCGCGGTCGGTCCTCGTAGGTCGCCGATGCATTCGAGCCGGGTGTGGCGCTGCTGGTTCACCGATCCAACGTCCGGGCACCGGTGAGGTGCGTAGCGAACATCAAGAGCCCCAGCGTTGCTCCCACGGTGATGCCGACGCCCTGCCACGGAACGCCCCCTTTGCCTGCGAGCAGGTCCTGAATCCCGGAGGACAGCGAAGTCGGCAGCCACAACGCCAGTGCGCTGATTGAGTCCAGGAGCGCCAGCGCAAGCAGGGTGGCGATGCTCCAGCCAACGACTGCCAGGACGCTCCTGACGATCGCCGCCCAAGCGGTTACCACCGAGACCGTGAACGCGACCCAGAGCATCTCAAGTCCGCATCCGGCCGCGAGCGCGGCCGGCGACACGTAGCCTATGAGAAGCCGGGTCTCATACCAGGCGGCAGCAGTTCCCAGAACCAGCGCGAGCATGGCTGTGAGTGCCGTCGCCGTCGAGCGGGGAAGGAGGAGCATCACCGGACGGCGGATCCGTGTCCGATAGAAGATGGCAAGCGAGGGGTGGGCGTCGACGGCGATGCAAGCTGCCGCCACGATGACGACGACGAGGGTGCCCAGTTGGGCAGCCTCCTGGGAGAACGATTTCATCGCCCCAAAAGCGGTGGTGGGCGGAAGGACGATCTTCACCCCATTCGTGCCGCTTTTCACCAACTCGGGGAGGTAGTAAGTGAGCACCGGCTCGCCGAAGCCGAGGACGAGGAAGGCCCCGAGCAGAGCCACCACGCGTCGGGTGCGCCAGAGACGGAGCACCTCGAGGCGCCAGAGGTTCACCGCGTTTGCGCCTCCGCTTTCGCTGCGGAAGCGGTGAGCGCAAGGAATGCCGCGTCGAGGGTCGGGCGGATTGGCGAGAGTGAGATCACCCGGGCTCCTACGTCGGCAAGGAGCATGGGCAACCGGAGCTCGACCTGATCGGCGGCTGTGGCGTGAAGCTCGATGCGCCCTGGTGCCGTCTCGGCGACCTCCAGCACCCAGGGGGCTGCCCTGAGGCGCGGTATGAGCCGATCTGCCGGCGGGCGAACCTCGACCTGCCAGCGGTTCCCACTCACGGTCGCCAAGAGGTCGGGGGTCGTGCCCTGGAAGATGAGGCGGCCGTCGACCAGCACGCCGATGTCGCTGCACAACTCCTCGACCCCGGAGAGGTCGTGGCTCGAGATGACGACGGTGCTCTGGCCGGCCAGCGAGGCGAGGAGATCCAGAATGTCCGCGCGCCCCAGCGGGTCGAGGGAGGCCACCGGTTCGTCGAGCAGCAGGATCCGCGGCTCGAGGACCAGCGCAGCGCTCAGGTTGAGACGGGTGGTCATGCCTCGGGAGAAGCCGCCAACCCGCCGATCCGCTGCCTTCGTGAGGCCGACCCGGCCGAGCGAAGCGGACACGGCACCCTGATCTGCGCGTCCGCCAAGTAGGCTCACGGAGAGGGCCACCACCTCAGCCGCGGTCAGCCAGGGTTCGAACTCGGCGACGTCCGGGCAGTAGGCGATGGCGGAGTGGGGCGAAGCCAGATGGACCTCACCGGCGCTAGGACGACGGAGCCCCGCCAGAATCTCGAGGAGTGTCGTCTTGCCCGCTCCGTTCGGTCCAATGAGACCGTAGAGCGCGCCCGTCGGCACCTCCAGCTCGACGCCGGCCAGCGCGGTTGTCGTGCCGTACGTTTTGTCGAGTGCGGTCGTGGAAACGGCGATGGTCAGCGGGGTTTCCCGACCGCGAGGTAGACGATCCCCGCCAACGGCGAGATGGTCACGCAGAGGATCGCCCACGCCCAGCGGGGCAGGTACGCGGCTCTCTTCGCTCTGGCGATGTCGACCAGGCAGAAGACGTCGAAACCGACGACCACCACCAACAGAGGGACGAGCGCGGCCACCAGGGTCGCGCTTGCGATGGCGAGCATCGTTATCATCTTCGTGAATGATAGCAGAAGTGTGAACATTGTTCTAGGATGGGCTCATGGCCGATGCGAACCTGCTGCTCCACCCCATCCGCCTCCGGATCATCCAGGCGTTTCTGGGCGATCGCGCGCTGACCACCGGCCAGCTCAACGCCGAACTGCCGGACGTGCCCCCGGGGAGCCTGTACCGGCATGTCGGCCTACTTGTGAGCGCAGGCGTGCTCAGTGTCGTGGCCGAGCGCCGGGTTCGTGGCGTCGTAGAGCGCACCTACGTGCTTCGCGAGAGCGCCGCCTATGTGAATCCCGAGATGACCATCGAGGAGCACCGCCGTGCGTTCATGACCTTCATCGCAGGGCTCCTCGGTGACTTCGACCGCTACCTAGCGCTCGGCCAGCCCGACCTGGTGCGTGATGGAGTCGGGTATCGCCTCGGCGCGATGTGGCTGTCTGACGTTGAGTTCACCGAGTTCCTTCGAGACCTGGCTCGCGTAATCCAGCCTCGGATGGCGAACGCTCCCTCGCCGGCGCGCCGGCGCCGCGTAGTGGCTGGGGTGACGTTGCCCACGTCCCCTGCACCCAAGACACGCTCAAGGGGCCGACAAAGGAAGGACCGAACGAGCCGTAGAGCTGAACTCATGAAGCTGTCCGTGGGCCGGCCCTGCCCCGTAATGGAGGTTATGGCGTCAGGCCTGCCCTACGCCAAGCGAACCGACCATTGCTCACGCCAGTGTGGTCAACCTACATTTGTGGATTAACGGGCACCCCAGCGCGCACTCACAACACCCGAGCCGAGCGGTCGCGCGTGGCAGGAGGATGATGCTTCCATGTCATCGCACTCTCGTTGGGGGATTAGTCCGCGACGCAACATCGAGGCTGAATGCAGGCGCCGGGGGAAGGCCGAAGTGGTTGCGGGGTGCATCGCTCTCTTCGATGGGGACACGCGCGACCGCAGGCTTATCGTCGCCCTGGGAGGGCCGCCCGCGCGGGAGATGCTGATCGGCAACTCGCGCGCTGACCTTCTGCTCTGGACGCGGGTTTGGGCGGTCAGGGGCTTACTGTGGGCCTGGGACGAGTCGGCGCGCGACGCGCTCCGCGCCGCCCTAGACGACGACGCCTGGCGAGTCCGGGAGATGGCCGCTAAGGTGGTCGCTCGGAACCTCCTCGGCGACGTCTTGAGCAGCTGTGCAAACCTGCGCAACGACCCCGTAGCTCGAGTGCGGCAGGCAGCCGGGCGATCGGTTGCCCGGCTGACCCTCTCTAGAGCCTGATGTGCCACCTCTGTTAAACGACCCACGGCACGTCCGCCTCGCTGACGCCAGCGTGCCGTCAACACACTTGAACTGAGGAAGCGAACCACTCCAGAAGCGGCCGGGACCGGAGCGACGAAATCGCAACTCTGAGTGGTCCGAATGCCGCGAAAGACGGGAAGACCTGAACTCGGAAGCTACTGGAACGACGGTATGAACCTAATCGTCCTCTGGCCCGCAGCAAAACCGAGTCGGTTCTCGATCAACTCGGGATGCGGGTCCGCGCGCTCCTGACCCTCGGCGAAGGTGCCCTGGTGGGGGTAACGCGCTCGCCCCATACCCGATGCGAAGTCGCCCCGCTCACCGGCGAGCTCTGGATGGTGCTCGGATATCTCTTGCCCCACGGCAAAGGTTCCCTCGTGCTTGTGCATGTCAGTCTCCCAGGACCCTGAATGACCGTCCAGCGCCGGGTCCCACAAGCCGACCAGCCGGTAGTGGTGGAACAGCCTTGAGCGTACGAAGGTGCGGTCACGACTTCCGTGCGGTGGCGAACATAAGCGAACAGCGTCGTCGACTCCGATCGGGGAAATCGATCGGGGAGGCCTCACTTGACCCGCCAGGAGCGCCTCTGTCGGCATACCTCGTGGGGTTGACGCGCTTGCCCAACAGAGCGTGCTGTCACCTGAACCGGTCCGGGACGTGCCTGGCACCGGTCGAAGAAACCATTTGGACCTACATTTGCGGATTGACGGGCACCACGTCCTCCACTGGGGGCACGGCGGGGCGACCAACCTTGAGAACCTCGTCAATCGTTAATACATCCCCCAGAGCCCGCCGAGTGGGATCTGCTTCGGTTGGGCGAGGAACTCCTAGTGCTCGCGCCTTGCGACGACCGTGAATCCCGGCCTGCCGACGTCTGCGGTTGGCGGTCCGGGCCAAAGAGGAAACAGCCTCCGACGTCGCTATTCGGGTTCATTCGCCGACACGATCAGTCGGACTGGCGATCCTGTTGGTCTTCAGCCGTCAGGCTGGCTGATGGATTTGGCGCTGGTGCAGCACCCGCTGATTGGGCAAGGTTGGTGCTGTCCGGCGATGCGATGGTGACGATTCGGGGCGCCTGCTCGACGCGGATTCTGTCCTGGAGGCCCTCAATCCCGCCCGTCAGCCAACCGGGAACACTAACAGCGTCGATGCCCAGGGGACGCCGCGCCCGGTGATCCATCCTGATGAGGGTTCGCGTGAGCCACTCGAAATCCTCATAGACGCCGTGACCTTGTTCAGCCCGCCACTGCTGGACATAGGGCTCAAGGACCGTCCACCAGATAAAGATGGCACTCCCGAACAAACGACAGAGCAGCTTGATGTCAAGGTGCCCGCTCCGGCTGAGCGAGCCCAAGCCTTCAAAGTAGTTGCCAACGGCTATTCCGGCCCCGGCAGGGATCTCGCGCTTATCGCGGGCGGCGACGAGGATCGCGAGTCGATGGCGAAGAATGCGCTCGTCGTCGAACTGTTGGGATAATTCATTGACCAGCTCGACCGCGCGCCCGCTCCGGGCGAGTCGGACCTGGCGGTATATCGCGATGAATGTGATCGCAAGGGCCGTGAACTGGAGCGCGGCCCAGAACCACTCCGAGCCCGGTCCGATGAATGCCATCCCCTTGGTGTTGATGAACGTCACGTCCATACCTCCGTTGCGCTAGCAGGATGGGCGGGACGATACAAATCGCGGGATCCGCAAGCAACGAGGGACGCGAGCTAGCCTCGGAGGTCAGCACCAGCGTCGAGTTCAGTGTGGCAGCCCTATAGTGAATCCCGGCCTGCCGGGCGCGATGTCGACTCCCCAGAGGCTAGTGTCGGGCGGTCTCAGCGCCGCAAGTCAAGCAGCGACCTGGACGCTGACGCTTCGCCGAACAAGAGATCCCCTCCACGCTGACAGTCGCTGGGCCGTCCTCCTCGGCCGAGAGGGGCTTACAAGAGGTCGGGGCCCCTCTTGCTGGCGAAAAGCATCTAAGGATCGGGATTTGGCCCGGACGACGGCCGCCATTGACGCCTGATCAGCCCGTATACCCACGAGTCCGACACCTCGCCGTTCACGACGCAGTCCTCCCGCAACGTCCCTTCACGCACGAATCCGAGCTTTTCCAGGACGCGGGCAGAAGCCGCATTGCGCGTATCGGTCTCGGCCTGGACTCGATTCAGGTCCAGCGTGTCAAATGCCCACTGCAGCAAGGCGCGCCCGGCCTCCGTCGCGTAGCCGTGACCCCAGGCCGCATCGTCAAGGCAGAAGCCCATCGACGCACTGCGGTAGTCAGGGTTCCACCGGGTCAGACCGCACCATCCGATGAACCCATTGTCGGAAATACGGTCCAGGGCCAGCCGCGCCCCGCTGCCGTCCTCTTCCATGCGCCCACAATCCGCGACAAAGCGCTCGGCCCGCGCACGTTCGCTCCAGGGCGGCGCATCCCAGTAGCGCAGCACGTAGGCACTACTGTGCAGCGCGAAGAGGGCATCCGCGTCCGCGCTGGTGAAGGGGCGCAACCGCAGGCGAGCGGTTCGCAGTGTCGGGGTGGGCAAGGACATTCGTGCCATCTTGCCTTTCCATGAGCGAAGGCGGGGCAACCGCCTACGCGAGCCCGAGACCCGGACCCCGCTGAGAGTCCAATCTACAAGAGTGCAGCTCACGACAGGCGAGGTCCGGAACCCGGGCAAGCCAGATCGGCAATCTGGTCCAGCTCTGCCACCGCCATCACTGGAAGGTGCATGAGGGCGGCTGGCTGGTGTCAGGTCCGAGGAGGGCCGAATCCTACAACGCCCTGCCACGGCCACCAAGCAGGTCTTGCAACTGATCGAGCGGCATCGGACGCGCGAAGAGGAATCCCTGCGCGTACTCGTAGCCGATCTCCCTGAGGGTGGTCGCCTGCGCCTCGGTCTCGATACCCTCAGCGACGATCGATGCTCCGATCGCCATGCTGAGTTCAAAAATCGCCGCTGCCATCGATCGTGCCTCGGAGCGCTCGGCAACGTCGATGACAAAAGCGCGATCAAGCTTGATGACATCGACGGGGACGTCTTGAAGCCGGGCCAGCGACGAGAATCCGGTGCCGAAGTCGTCGATTGCAATGCGTACCCCTCGGCTGCGCAGGCGCTCGAAGGCCGCACGAACCGCAGCCAGGTCATCCAGGAACGCACTCTCCGTGACCTCGATCGTCAGAGCCGTCGGGGGAAGTCCAGTAGCCTCAAGGATGCCGTCAAGCCACGTGCTGAACTCACCAGCCATCAGCTGGCGGACGGAGACATTGACGCTGACCTTGAGATCGTGGTCGCGGTACAGGCGAGTCGTGTCTGCACATGCGCGTTTCATCACCCACTCGCCGATTGGGACGATGAGCCCGGTGGCCTCAGCGATTGGGACGAACTCCGCAGGCGAGATCGCTCCCCGCACCGGGTCATCCCAGCGCAGCAACGCCTCCGCCCCGACGATGCGGTGGTCAGTGAGGCTGACGATGGGCTGATACACGAGCCGTAGCGAGCCGGCCTGGAGCGCAGCCCGGAGACCGCTCTCCGTGGTCAGGCGATGCTGGAGGCGGCGGCGGGACTCGGCGTTGTAGATTCTCGTCTCGCTCCTGCCGGCGCGTTTCGCCTCGTGAAGCGCCGAATCGGCGTCGCGGAGAAGATCGACCGACGAGCCATCGGCGTGCGCGAACGCGATCCCAATCGATGCGGTGATGGTCACGGGGTGTCCATCGACCCAGACCACTTGAGGCAGAACCCGGCAGATCTGTTCCGCGACGTCGTGGGCGTCGCGCTCGGATGCGGCGCCCGGCACCACGACCGCGAACTCATCGCCACCGGGGCGCGCCACCATGAGATCGGGGAGACCGCCCGTCAGGCTGGATGCGACCTCGATCAGGACCCTGTCGCCGACCTCGTGGCCGAGGCTGTCGTTGATCACCTGGAGGTCGTCGACGTCAACCAGGAGGAGGGTGCAGGGCCGGTGCTGAGAGGCAAGGACGGAATCGAGATGCTCGGCCAGAGCGGCTCGAATCGGCAGACCGGTGAGGGGATCGTGCCGCGCGATGAAGAGAGCCTGCTGTTCGGAGCGATGACGCTCGGTGACGTCAGTCACGACGGCGAGGACGCCGATGACGGTACCGCCCGCGTCCCGGCTGGGCGTGTAGAAGGCTTGGTAGAAACTGCCCTCCTGCTCGACCGTGGCCGTGACTTCCTCGCCGCCGAGCGCTCGGTCGACGAATGCGGCCCCGATGCCGTTGCCGGCGACAGCATCCAAGCGACGCCCAACGAGGAGCTGGATCGAGCCACCCTCGTACAGCCGGCCGGCGCCGTCGACCAGGCGGCCTTCAACATCGAACGAGGCGACCAGCATCGGAACGGCCGCGAGGACCGTCTCGAGCAGGGCTCGGCTGTGCGAGCCGGCGGCCTCGGCGGCCACCTCGACCGAGATGTCTGTGGAAACTGAGATGACGCCGGTGATCTCCCCTGCATGATCACGGATCGGGGCATGCACTGTCGCGAAGGTCTTGCCTGAGTAGACCGTTCGCGTCGAGGACTGCTGCCCGTCGAGAGCGGCTTGAAGCGCACGCAGTGTGGCCTCGTCATCGATGACCTCGCGGATGTCGCGGCCGAGGAACTCGCTGGCGCGTCGGCCGGCCTGAGCGATCCCGCCACCGGCAAGGAAGGTGAAGCGCAGATCGCGGTCAACGGTGGTCACCGAGACCTGGGACGAGGCCATCGCCGTCTCGAGCACCATCCGGCTCTCCCGCGTGGCGTCCTCCGCGGCCCGCTGCGAACTCAGCTCCTGTACCAGCACCAACAGCTGGCTTACACGGCCGTCCTTATCGCGGACCGCGCACACGCTGTCGAGCACAGGCACGAGGTGGCCGTCGCTGCATGGAAAGTCGCGTTCCACGACGTATGAGTCGATCTCGCCGCTCAGGAGGCGATCGGTGGGCGTCCGATCCCACGCGCCGCCGTGCCGGAAGAGCCGATCCCCGTCGCCACCCAGGAGTTCCTCTCGCGTGTAGCCCATCAGGGTGCAGAGGACCTGGTTTACCGCGGTGATGCGGAATCCAGGAATCTCCATGGTCAGCTGCCCGATCGAGGCATCCTCGAACATGCGCTGGTAGCGATTCATATCCTCGAGGAGGGCATGCTCGGCCGCCTGGGCACGACGCCGCTCGGTCACATCCTCGATGACCATGACGCGGCCGGCGAACGAAACGTCCCCGCCCTCAACGTGCATGCTGCGGACCCGACCCCAGACGACACTCCCGTCGGGTCGTTGGACGCCCCAGTCCTCTTCGGTTCCGGGCGCGAGGGCGATCGCCCTGCGCTCGGGGTACGTGCCGTCCTCGGACACCGACGCCGGGGCGAGCACCTCCGTAGCGCTGCGACCGAGGAGGTCGTCGCGGGTCCGACCGAAGAAGTGGCAGGCGGCGGTGTTGATGCGGACAAAGCGCTGGTTCGCATCGAGGACGACAAGAGCGAGGGACGACTCGTTGAAGGGCTCGACGAGATCGGAATTGCTATTGAGAGGTACTCCGGCGTCGTGAATGACTGGAGTGGTCGCATCGCCGTCCCGAGCCACGGTCCTGTCGTCCATGCGCTGGACTTAGCACTTAACGAGGTCGGCACCGTCTTTCGCCGCAACTGTCACCGAGTCGGTGGCGGCGAAGCGCGGCGCGTCACCGCGAGGCGATCACTGCCCGGCCCTTACCTCGCGTGACATTCAGGGATGCTGGCCCGTGTGACGGTGGTCACCCTCCGCCACCGCAGCTGCGACGATGGCCGCGTCCTCGCCGACGCCGAGGAGCAGCGAAGACTTGCGCTTGCGAAGGAAATGCACGCCGCAGAAGTGCAGGCCGGGCGCGACCGTGCTGGAGCCGTTGACGTGGAGGGGAAAGCCGAGCTCGTCGAAGGCGTCGAGATGGATCCATCGTGCGTAATCAGGACGGAAGCCACACGTAAAGATCACCGTGCCAAAGCCGTCGAGCCCGAGCGTCTCCGGCGAAGCGGCGCGGAACGGCGGCGGATCGTGAATGTCGGGTGTCGGGGTCCCGCCGAGCTCGCACCACTTCCGGATCGCGGCGCGCACCTCGTCGTAGCGGGCGTCACCGAACGCGACAGATTCCGCCAGGTCTGGCGCAAACTGCGCCGTCCCGCCGTCCGTGCCGAGGAAGTGGCCCAGCAGCGTGACCCCGATGTCCTGAAGGACGCGGTAGTGGAGGTCGTGGCCACCGCCATGGCCGGTGGCCTGGACGTTGGCGACGAGTCGCGAAGCCGGCGACGGCAGCGATGAGGCCTCGGCGTCGTAGTACCCGCAGTCGACGAGCCAACGCAGGACATCGCGCCCGTCGATGCGGCGCGTGCACCACGGCGCCCGACCGCAAGCGAGGAAGACCTCGCGTCCTGCCTCGGTCAGCTCCTCGGAGATCTGGCAGCCCGTCTGGCCGCTGCCGACGACGAGCACCTTCCCGGGTGGAAGGGCCGACGGGTTGCTGTAGCCCTCTGCGTCGATGACGGGTAGGCCGGCCGGCACGCTATCAGCGGCGGCCGGCCGATGCGGCCTCTGGTACGCGCCGGAGCAGACGATCACCTGCTCCACGTGGAGAACGCCGCTGGACGTCTCTAGCGCGAAGCCACCGCCGGCATGCCGCAGAGCCGTGACGTCGACGTCCTCCCGCACTGGAGCCTCAAACGAGGCTGCGTACGTCTCGAGGTGGCGGACGATATCGTCGCGGCGCAGATAGCCGTCCGGGTCGTCGCTCGCGTAGGCGCCGCCGGGGAGCTGAACGGTCCAATTGGGGGTGACGAGGCAGAAGCTGTCCCAGCGGTCGCGCCAGGTCTGGCCGACACTGCCGCGCTCGAGGACGACGTGCTCGACATCGCGCGCGGTGAGCTCGTGACTCATCGCGAGTCCGGCCTGGCCGCCGCCGATCACGGCGACGCGGACACGCTCAGCGCTCGCCCCCATCGGCGCAGCGTACACGTCTGGAAAGTGCCGTCAAGCACCCCGACGCTTGTATTCGCACCACAAGGGCCGGCATGACGCGCAACACACGTCGAACCCCTGCGCGGCGAGGAATGCCGCGTCCGTGCTACGCGATGGTGACCTGCTCGTTCAGGTACACGTCCTGAACCGCGTTGAGCAGATGAATGCCGTCACGCATCGGTCGCTGGAAGGCCTTGCGACCGGTGATCAATCCGGTCCCACCCGCGCGCTTGTTGATGACCGCGGTGCGCACCGCCTCGCTCAGGTCGCGGGCGCCGACCAACTCACCGCCGGAGTTGATCAGTCCCACACGCCCGGCATAACAGTTGAGCACCTGGTAGCGGCAGAGGTCGATCGGATGCTCGGAGGTCAGCTGGGTGTACACGGCATCGGCGGTCTTGCCGAAGTTGAGCGCGGTGAAGCCGCCATTGCTGGTCGGCAACTTCTGCTTGATGATGTCGGCCTCGATGGTCACACCGATGTGATTCGCCTGACCGGTCAGGTCGGCCGCCAGCGCGTAATCGACACCGTCCTTCTTGAACGCGGCATTGCGCAGGTAGCACCAGAGGATCGTCGCCATGCCGAGCTCGTGCGCCTCGGCGAACGCGCGCGACACCTCCTGGATCTGACGGTCGGCGCCGTCTGAGCCGAAGTAGATCGTGGCGCCCACCGCGACCGCGCCGATGTCCCACGCTTCCTTGACGGTGCCGAACATGATCTGGTCGAACTTGTTCGGGTAGGTGAGCAGCTCGTTGTGATTCAGCTTGACGATGAACGGGATCCGGTGCGCCCAGTGCCGCGACAGCGCGCCGAGCACGCCGAACGTCGACGCCACCGCGTTGCAGCCGCCCTCGACGGCCAGCTCCACGATCTTTCCGGGGTCGAAATATTCGGGGCTCGGAGCGAACGACGCGCCTGCGGAGTGCTCGATCCCCTGGTCGACCGGGAGAATCGACACGTACCCGGTGCCGCCGAGCCGGCCGTGCTCATAGATCGATGACAGGTTGCGCAGCACGCGATTCGAACGGTCGGTGCCCGACCAGATGCGATCGACGAAGCCCGGACCCGGGAGGTGCAGCATCGCCTTGGGCACCGTCTCGCATCGATGCTCCAGCAGCAGCGTGGCGTCATCGCCAAGGAGCTGCTCGACGGTCTCGGTTGGGGGAAGCGTTGCGGTTGCCATGGGTGCTCTCCCGATGCGTATCGACGCTCCGTCTGAGCGCCACTCCCTAATCTACGCGGTCGGCACGCGGATCGACCCGGTTCCCGGGCGCCGTCGGGTACGGTAGGCGGAGATGGAACTCCTGCGCATCCGTGGCGGGCGTCGGCTCGAAGGCAGCGTCGCGATCTCCGGGAGCAAGAACGCGTCACTTCCGGTCATGGCGGCGGCGCTGCTCACCGATCAGGAGGTGGAGCTGGGGAATGTCCCCGACATCGAGGACATCTCCACCATGGCTCGGATGCTCGAGCACGTGGGCGTCAAGGTCGAGCACCCGAACACCAACACCTGGCGCCTGCATGCCGCGTCACTCGCGACCACGGAGGTCGATCCGAACCTGAGCAGGCGGATGCGTGGCTCGTTCCTGCTGCTCGGAGCTCTGGTGGCGCGGGCCGGTGAGGCGAGCATCGCCAAACCGGGCGGCGACGACATCGGCATGCGCCGCGTGGAGCAGCACCTCGAGGGGCTCCGCCTCATGGGTGCCGAGGTCGAGGAACAGGCGGGAGGCTACGTCGCCCGGGCGCGCCGCCTCCACGGTGCCCGGATCTCGCTCGACATGCCCACCGTCACCGGGACCGAGAACCTGATGATGGCGGCCGTGCTCGCGGAGGGCATCACCGTGATCAGCAATGCGGCGCGCGAACCGCACGTGTACGACCTGGCGCGCTGTCTCATCGGCATGGGAGCGCACATCAGCGGGGTCGGCACCGAGCTGATCGTCATCGAGGGCAGTGGCGGTCTGCTGCACGGGACCACGCACAACATCACCGCCGATTACATCGAGGCGGGCACATACATGATCGCCGCCGCCGCGACGTACGGAGACGTCGTCGTCGAGGCGATGCGCCCCAGCGACCTGCGCTGGCTGTTCAGCAAGCTGCGTTCCGCCGGGTGCGACATCGTCGAGGGTGCGAACCACGTGCGCGTGACCTGCAAGCACCTGCGCGGCGTCGACATGACCACGTGGCCGCACCCTGGCTTCGCAACCGACATGCAACCCCAGTTCTGCGCGCTCATGACCCAGGCGACGGGGCCGAGTGTCATCAGTGAAGCGTTGTACGAGAACCGTTTTCGTCACGTCGAGTTTCTCCAGCAGATGGGTGCCAACATCGCGATCGACGGGAGGAGCGCGGTGATCAACGGGCCGGCGCGGCTGCACGGGACGAGGATGAGCATCCCCGACATTCGCAGCGGCGCGGCGCTGGTCATCGCAGGACTCTGCGCAGAAGGCACCACCGAGCTCGACAGGGTGTTTCACCTCGAACGCGGCTACGACGACCTCGAGCGGAAGCTCGCGCGTCTGGGCGCCGACATCGAGCGCGTCACCACCGACGAGCCCGGCACCGAGGTGCGCGACCTCACCGGCGTCGTCGGCGACTGAGGACGCGCACCAGTGCTGGGCAAGAAGGTTGGCATCGACCTCGGCACGACGACGACGCGGATCATCGTCAAGGGTGAGGGCATGATCGCCAGCGAGCCGACGGCGGTGGCGATCCGCGACGGTGGCATGCAGGCGGCGGTGTTCGGTGAGGCGGCGTTCGAGACCGTGGCCGGCGACCCCGAATTCCTGCTGCACCGGCCCATCGCCGGCGGCGAGATCGCCGATGCCGCGTCCGCGCGATGGCTCGTCAACCACGCGATGATCCGCGCGGCCGGGCGGCAGCGCATCTTCAAGCCGGACGTGGTGATCGCGGTGATGTCGTGTCTGCCGGGCGGACAGCGACGCTCGCTGCTCGAGGCGGCCGCGCTCGCCGGTGCGAGAACGGCATACCTGCTCGACGCGCCGCTCGCCGCTGCGATGGGTGCGGGGGTCCGGCTGAGCGGACCCAATGGTCATCTGCTCATCGACATCGGCGCCGGCAAGACCGACATCGCCACCCTGGCGCTCGAGGGCACCGTGAGTGGCCGCTGCCTGCGCGGTCACGGCGGCGTGCGTCTACACGCGTCGATCGTCGACCACGTGCGCGAGACCCACGGGGTGACGCTTGATGCGGCGACGGTGGAGGAGGTGGTCGCGTCGCTCGCGCGGGTGGGTTCGCACGAGGAGCGGCGCCTGGACGTCATGGCCACCGGCGAGCGCGGCGAGCAGAGCGTGACGATCACCTCCACCGAGCTGACCGCGTGCCTCGACGCGCACGTGCGGCCGATCCTCACGGCGCTTGACGGTGTCCTCGCCGATACTCCGGAGCGGTTGATTGACGACATCAAGCGCGAGGGCATCCTGCTCTGCGGGGGTGGTGCGCGTCTCGAGGGCCTCGATGGCGCGATCGCGTCGGCCACTGGAATCGACGTGCACCGGGACAGCGAGCCGCAGCTCTGTGCGGTGCGCGGGACCGGCTATGCCCTGGACAACCTCGACGTGCTCAAGCGCGCGCTCATGTACATCCGGTAGGAGGACGCCTCAGAGCGTCGCCTCGATCCCCGCAAGGACATCCTCCACTCGGATCTGGTCCATGCTCGCCGGGTTCTCGATGCCGTCCTCGTAGAGAGGGGGCGCCAGCGCCTGGACCACGCGGTGCGCGGGACCGTAGGCGCCGCCACGAGCGCCGTCGGTCGGTCCGAACAGCCCCACCGTGGGCGTGTCCATCGCGGCGGCCAGCTGGAGCAGCGGGGTGTCGCTGCCGACCAGGAGGTCGCACCGGGCGATCACCCCGGCGAGGGTCGCCAGGTCGATCTCGCCGACCAGGTCGGTCGCAGCCGCTCTCAGATCCATCTTGGTGCGCTCCGCGGCGTACCGGTCATGCGCCGAGCCGACCAGGAGGATTCCGGCGCCGTGTCGCTGGGCGAGCAGGTTGGCCAGGTGAGCCCAGCGCTCGGGGTCCCAGGCGGTTGCGGCTGCGGCGGCCGGGCCGTGGCTCTCCGCGTAGCCGGTGCCCGGCGCGATCGCGACCAGGAGGCGGCCGTCACCGAGCCCGGTCCCGTGGAGCACCTGCTCGGCTCGACGGCGCGCTTCAGGCCCCGGCTCGAAGACCGGGCTGTGCAGCTGCTGGTGGACGCCGCCGACCTGGGCGAGACGCAACCACGTCTCCGCCTGGTTCTCGGCCCGGCGTGGCTTGACGCGGCCGGTGAGCAGCAGCCCGATGCCGCCGCCGACGCCGCTGCGCTGCGGGATGCCGGCGAAGTAGGCGGCCGTCGCCGCGATGGAGCCGGAGGTGCACAGGAAGACGGCGTCGAGACGCATGCTGCGCAGCTTCGCCCACAGGCGGAGGCCCCCCGTCCCCGTGCCGCGCAGCCCGGGAAGTGGCACGACCTGGTCGACCGGCGGAATGCCGTCGGCGAGGTCGGTGGCCGTCGACGGGCAGACCAGCGCGATCCGGGCGGTGGGATATCCCGCGCGCAGGGTCCGCAGCAGCGGAGTCGTCTGCAGGGTTTCGGCCATGCCGCCATTGACCACAACTGCGATGTCCACGGCCGAACGGTATAGCGTGTGACGCTCTGTGCGCGGGATTGCGCACGGGACGCGCTACCGGCGTCTCGGTGCAACCATATGAGTGGATGAGTCAATCGCTCGCCGGACGCGATCTCCTGAGCATCGCGGACCTCAGCTCCGACGAGATCATCACCATCCTCGACCTGGCAGACGCTGCCAAGTCGGGGCGTGATCTCGGCAGCCCGCTCGCGGGCCGATCGCTCGCGCTCATCTTTCAGCGTCCGAGCAACCGCACCCGGGTGTCATTCGAGGTGGCGATCCATCGGCTCGGCGGTCACCCGATCGCGCTCTTCAACCCCGAGGTGCAGCTCGGTGAGCGCGAGTTTGCGGCGGACATCAGCCGCATCCTCGACCGGTACGCCGACGGGATCGTGGCCCGCCTCGTCTCGCATCGGGATCTGGTGACCATCGCCGGAGCGGCGTCGTCGCCGGTCATCAATGCCCTCACGGACTCGGAGCATCCCTGCCAGGTGCTCGCCGACTGCATGACGGTTCGAGGCGTGACCGGGCGGCTCAAGGGAACCACCGTCGCGTACATCGGCGACGGGAACAACGTGTGCACGTCCTGGATCTATGCGGCGGCGCTCCTCGGGGTGAACCTGCGGATCATCTGCCCGCCGGGCTACGAGCCACCTGCGGCGGTGGTCGACAGGGCCTCGGGACTGCGCGCGCCGGGCACCGGCTTCGAGATCACCCACGATGCGCCCTCGGCGCTCCGCGATACCGAAATCATCTACACCGACGTTTGGACCAGCATGGGCCAGGAGACCGAACAGCAGCGCCGGCGCGAGGACTTCGCCTCGCTGCAGGTGAACGACGCTCTGGTTGCGCTCGCCCCGCCGGGCGTCCGGGTGATGCACTGCCTTCCCGCGCACCGGGGTGAGGAGATCACCGACGCGGTGATCGACGGACCCCATTCGGTGGTGTTCGACCAGGCGGAGAACCGCCTCTGGGTGCAGCAGGCGCTGCTCGCTCTCATCTACTCGCAGGACGGGGCCGGAGTGGCGGCGTGAGCGACTTCCTGCGCAACGCGCACTTCTTCCTCCAGAGCCTCAGCTGGCGCGACGGCCTCGACGTGCTCGTGGTGGCGTTCCTGCTGTACCAGCTCCTCAAGCTGATCAGGGGCACCCAGGCGGTGCAGCTGCTGCTCGGTCTCGCGGTGATCTTCGCGGTGGGCTGGGCGGCGCAGCTGCTGCACCTCCGCCTGCTCGAGTTCATCTTCAACAACGGCACCCAGGCGATCGTGATCGCCGCGATCGTCCTCTTCCAGCCGGAGCTCCGCCGAGCCCTCGACCAGGTCGGGCGATTGGGGACGGTTCGCGCAGTGCTCGGACGCCAGCCGGAGCTGGCGTACGCGCGCACGGTGGACGAGGTGCTCCGCGCGGCGCTGTCGCTCTCGGAGCGCAAGGTCGGGGCGCTGATCGTCTTCGAGCGCGAGACCGGACTCGAGAACCTCGCGGCGACCGGTGTTGCGGTCAACGGCGACGTCACCGCCGAGATGCTCGCGACGATCTTCATCCCCGGGTCGCCGCTGCACGACGGCGCGGTGATCATTCGAGATGGCCGGATCGTGGCGGCCGGGTGCGTCCTGCCGCTCGCGGAGACGCTGCCGGGCGTGGGTCGCATGGGCACGCGCCACCGCGCGGCGCTCGGCCTGACGATGCAGAGCGACGCCGTGGTGCTCATCGTGAGCGAGGAGACGGGCCTGATCAGCCTCGCGCATGACGGCAAGATCTACCGTGGTCTGGACCAGGCCACGCTCCACGAGATGCTGGTGACCCTGCTCACCAAGGAGGACGGGTCCGGACGCGCTGCGATGCTCCGTCCGCTCGCCAGAGTCCGCCCCCTGCGCACGTTGGGGCGCCGCTCGCACCCGTGAGGATCCCAGGCTTCATCCGGCGGAACTGGCAGCTCAAGGTGGGGTGTTTCTTCATCGCGTTCGTCACCTGGGTCGGGGTCGTCTACGCAGGCAATCCCCCGGAGACGCGGGTGGTGTCGGTCACGATTCCCCAGAGCCCATCGAACATCCCTGCCAGGTACGTGCTGGTGAATCCCATCAACCCCGTCCAGGTGCGCATCGGCGGTAATCAGAACACGCTCGACGCGTTCAATCCAGCGGTGCTCGACGTGAACGTGGACTGGGCTGCGGTGAACCGCGCGGGCACGTATGCGATCCCCATGTCGATCACGAGCCCCGATCCCAACATCGAGCTCATCAGTCCACCGACGTCGCTGCTGGTCGACATCGATACGTTCACATCGAAGTCGGTACCGGTCACCATTCAGATCACCAGTCCGCCGCCGGTGGGGTATGCGAGCGGTTCGCAGCAGGCGTCCCCGTCAACGGTGGTGGTGGCGGGTCCCTCGCATGAGCTGGTCGGGATCGAAGCGCGCGTGACGGTGAATCTGGGCGCCCAGAAGGCCAACTTCCAGGCGCCGCTCAGCGTGCTGGTCTACGACTCGGAGGGGCTGCAACTCGACAACGTGAGTGTCGATCACGCGTACGTCACCGTGGCGATCACGATCACGGCGGACGTGACCAACCGCGTCGTCGCGGTGTTTCCCAAGACGACAGGGAGCCCGTCGCCCGGGCATTACCTGACCGGCATCATCGTGTCCCCGCTCACCGTCATCGCGACCGGATCGCAGGATCTGCTCAACACCCTTGATTCCGTGTCGACGATGGCGATTTCGTTGAACGGCGTCTTCGGCACCTACACGCAGTCGGTCACGCTGGATCCGCCGGCCGGTGTGACCCTGTCCCAGAGCAAGGTGACGGTCACGATCGAGATGGGCTCCGTCCCCGCGCCGCCGACACCCACGCCGACGCCAACTCCGTCACCCACGTAACCCCTTCCTACGCACCCCGTTCCAGAGAGGTCCCATGTGCGGCATCATCGGCTATACCGGCCCCCACCCCGCAGCTCCGATCCTGCTCGACAGCCTTCGCCGGCTCGAGTACCGGGGCTACGACTCGGCCGGGATCGCGATCATCGACGCGGACGGCGACGTCGCGACGGTCAAGAACACCAACAAGGTCGTTGATCTCGCCCGTCAGGTCGACGCTGAGGGCACGCCGTCGGGGACCGTCGGCATCGGGCACACGCGCTGGGCGACTCACGGACGTCCGTCGCTCGAGAACGCGCATCCGCATCAGGATTGCACGGGGCGCATCCACGTCATCCACAACGGCATCGTCGAGAACTATCGCGAGCTGCGCGCGGAGCTGATGTCACGTGGGCACGAGTTCCTCAGCGAGACCGACACTGAAGTGGTTCCCCATCTCATCGAGGACGCGTTTCACGGTGACCTTGCGGCCGCCGTGCGCGGTGCGCTGAATCGCATGCAGGGTGCGTGCGCTTTGGTGGTGATCTCCGCCGATCAACCGGACCGCGTCGTCGGTGCTCGCATGAACGCGCCGCTGGTGGTCGGGCTCGGGCGCGGCGAGGTGTTCGTGAGCAGCGACATCACCGCTCTGATCCCGTACACGAAGCGGATCGCGCTGCTCGGTGAAGGCGAGATCGTCACCGCAACTCCTGACGGGATCACCGTGCAACAGCTCGACGGCACCGCCATCGAGGCGCGCATCGTCACCGTCGACTGGGAGGCTGAACAGGCGCAGAAGAACGGCTTTCCGCACTTTCTCCTCAAGGAGATTCACGAGCAGCCCGAGGCGGTGCGCAACGCGCTTCGCGGCCGCATCGATGACCTCGGGATGGTCGTGCTGCCCGAGCTGGGTATGGACGACGACCAGCTCGCGGACGTGCACGAGGTGGTCCTGGTTGCATGTGGATCGGCCTGGTATGCGGCGATGGTCGCGGGCTATGCAATCGAGCATCTGGCGAAGATTCGCTGCAAGGTCGAGGCGGCGAGCGAGTTCCGATATGGCGAAGCGCTCGTCGATGCGCATTCCCTGGTGATCGCAGTGTCGCAGTCGGGTGAGACCGCCGATACGCTTGCGGCAGTCCGGCAGGCGCGTCAGGCCGGAGCCAAGGTGATTGCAATCACGAATGTTGTTGGGAGTGCACTGCCACTCGAGGCGGACGGGGCGCTCTACATGCAGGCGGGACCGGAGATCTCGGTCGCCGGCACCAAGACATTCATGACTCAGATGGTGTGTGGTCTGCTGCTCGCTCTTCGCCTCGGTGATGCGCGCGGGACGCTCGAGGTCGGCGAGCACCAGCGACTGGTCGCGGAGCTGCAGGGCATGCCCGAACTCCTGGCGCGGACCCTGGAGCTCGAACCGATGCTCGTCGAGCTCGGCCAGCGGTTCTCGCACACGCACAGCGCGCTGTACATCGGCCGGGGCATCAACTTCCCGATCGCGATGGAGGGCGCGCTCAAGCTCAAGGAGATCTCGTACGTGCACGCGGAGGGATACGCGGCGGGCGAGTTGAAGCACGGTCCGATCGCGCTGCTCGAGCCCGACGTTCCGGTGATCGCGATCGCCACGCGTTCGGCCACGCTCCCCAAGATGGTGAGCAACGTCCAGGAGGTGCATTCACGCGATGCGCCGGTGGTCGCGCTCGTCACCGAGGGCGAGGATCCGTTCGATACCGGGTTCGCGACCACCGTCTCGGTGCCCGCCTGCTCCGAGGTGTTCTCGCCACTCGTCAACGTCATCCCGCTGCAGCTCTTCGCGTATCACGTCGCCGTGCAGCGCGGATGCGACGTCGATCAGCCACGCAACCTCGCGAAATCGGTGACTGTGGAATAGTCGTCGGATGACGATGGTTGTCGGGGTCGATGTGACCGTGGTGGATCGCATCGCGGCCGCTCTGGCGCGCCACCCACGGTTCGCGCAGAAGATCTATACCGAGGGTGAGCGGCGGTACAGCGCCAGCAAGCCTGAGCGATGGGCGAGCAGGTGGGCGGCGAAGGAGGCGGTGCGCAAGCTCTGCTCGTCGTCCGGAGAGGCGATGCCCGCGTATCGCGACATCGAGGTCGTCCGGCGCCGTGGCGGGCCGCCTCGCGTTCATATCCGCGGCGAGGCGACGCCGATCGCGCTCTCGCTCACGCATGACGGAGGTCTCGCCATTGCGGTGGCGGTGGACCGCACCGGCGGCCGGCGCCGCGAGACGCCGGTGCCTCCGGGCGACCTGAAGCTCGCCGATCGCCCCGACGACGGGCACAAGGGCACCTTCGGCCGCGTCGTGGTGGTGGCTGGGTCGCAGGGATTCACCGGCGCGCCGCGGCTGGCGGCGATGGGTGCCGCGCGGGGTGGGGCTGGGCTGGTCGAGGTCTGCGTCCCCGAGGCGATCCACTCGATCGTCGCCGCCGGGTGCCTCGAGGTGATGCCGACTCCGCTCCCCGACGCCGGCACGGGCACCCTCCACCCCGGCGCCGTGCCGGCTGTGCGCGAGCGGCTCGCCGGGGCCGATGCCGTCGTGATCGGGCCAGGGCTCGGTCGCGCCCAGGAGACGGTCACCGCACTCCTCGAACTCCTCGTGGGGTTGCCGTGTCCCGCGGTCATCGACGCCGACGCCCTCAACATCGTCGCCGCCTCGGGCTTCGACCTCCGACGGAGTGGCGGCTCCTGCGTCGTGACCCCGCATCCCACCGAGATGGCCCGTCTCGCCGGCACCGACACCGCCGCAGTGCAGGCGGATCGGGTTGGCACCGCGGAGCGCTACGCAGAACAGCACGGTGTGGTCGTCGTGCTCAAGGGCGCGGAAACCGTGATTGCGGCGCGCGGCCATCCGGCGCACATCGACACGCACCGGATCGTGGCCCTCGCCACCGGCGGGACCGGTGACGTGCTCGCGGGGTTGATCGGATCGATGCTCGCCCAGGGACTATCGCCGCGCGACGCGGCGGTGGCGGGCGTGACCGTGCACGCTCAGGCCGGTCTGATGGTCCAGGCTCGTCGCGGACGCGCAGGCGCGCTCGCCTCAGACCTGATCGATGCGCTTCCCGCGGCGCAGGAGCTCCTGCGCCAGGCGCTCGAGGCGGCTACTGCCCGTAGATGAAGCCTTCGATGCTGCCGTCCGTATCGCTGATCACGCGGTAGTCGACGCGGTTCCAGCCGGCGAAGTTCATCTCCGAGAGCTTGAAGGATCCCGCCGGGATCCCTGCTGCAGGACCGACCGCCTCGACGTACGCGACGTGACCCTCCCAGCTCACGCCGTCGACGCCGGGACGGAACACGACGATGGCGCCTGCAATTGGCGTCCTGCCTTCCTTGTAGCCCATCTGCGCCGCCGCGATGAGCCAGCTGCTGGCGTTGCCGAGCCACGGGACGCATCGGCGCGTGGCGACGTAGTACGTGCAGAACCCGTACGCGAAGTGGTTGCCGCAGCTTCCCGAGCCGACGTGGATGGGGGACTCGAGCAGGGCGATCTCATTGTCGATGTTGGCGATCTCCGCGGCGATCTGGCGCGCAGGGCCGTTGAGCCCGGCGAACAGCGTGTTGCGGCTGGTGAGGATGGTGAGCAGCAGATCACTCTGGGCAGCGAGCTGGCCTTCGAGCGTCTGCGCTTTCGCTGCATCCGAACGGATCGACGCCTGCTCCGCGAGGATCGCGCGATTGGCCGCGGCGAGCTTCTCGACGAGGTCGAGCACCTGTTGCGACACCTGGTTCGCCGCCTTCAACTCGTCGATCGCCTGGTTGAACGATTGCGCGCTGAGCACCGCTGCGAGCACCTGGTTGCCGCCACTGGTTTCGTACGTTGCGCGCGTGATCCCGGCAAGCTGGGCCTTGTCCTGAGACGCAGTCGCGTTGTTGCTGTTCAACTGGCTGCTCAGTGACAGCAGTAGTGCATTGAGCTTGGTGAGCTGGTTGCGCTCGTTCAACACCCGCGTCTGCTGCGCGTTGAACATCGCTTCGGCCGAACCGACGGAACCGCCGGCCGCACTCAAGCCCGGCTGCATCGCGGCGAGCTCTGCGATGAGGATCGCGCGCTTCTGCTGCAGCGCTGCGATCGCAGAGTTCGGCGCCTGCGAACCACTGGAAGGTGATGCCTGAGTGTCTGCGATGGTTCCGATTCCGGTGGCCAGAAGGGTGATGACACCTGCGACGGTCAGGGCCACCTTCCGGCTCCACGTCAAAATAGGCGTCCTCCATGTGATCTGCCGCTGGTGCCCGGACGGGCATCGGTCGGTTCCCCGGGCGCACCTTACCGGCCTTGAGGGTCCGAGTGCAAGCCGGACACCCGGGCGCCACCGTACCCCAGCGACCGTCCACGTATATTGCGGTCGTGTGACGTTGGATCCATACCCGGAGCGCGAGCGAGCGTTCGAACTCGGGGGGCGCGACGCTCGCCGACGTGGGTGAGCGGGCCCTGCTCAGCGCGCTCACCGAGATCGCGCGGCCGACATCGGTGACCCTCGCCGTGGGCTCCGGCGACGATGCCGCCGTGTGGTCGCCCGAGCCCGGCCGCGACGTTGCGTTGAGCCAGGACGCCCTCGTCGAGGGCGTCGATTTCCGCCGGTCCTGGATCAGCCCGCGGCGGTTGGGTGCCCGGGCATTGACCGTCGCCCTGTCCGACCTCGCCGGGATGGGAGCCCGCCCCGTCTGGTGCTCCGCGACGCTCTGTGCCCCCGCGAGCACGTGCTTCGAGGATGTCCTCGAGATCCAGCGCGGGCTCTGCGCTGCTGCAGTGAGCGCGGGATGCGCGGTCGCCGGGGGTGACGTGAGTGCCATCAGCGGACCGCTGCTCATCGACGTCTCTGTTGGGGGGACGGTGGTGGCGGGGCAGTTGCTCCGGCGCGATTCGGGTCGTCCCGGCGACGTGGTGGTGGTCAGCGGAACCCTGGGGAGGGCTGCCGCAGGACTGCGACTGCTCCTTGACGGCGGCGACGTGCTGTCCGAACAGGAGCGGGCCTGGGTCGACGCTCAGCTCTCGCCGGTCGCCCGGATCAATGAGGGCCTGGAACTGGTCGCTTACGGGATCCGCTGTGGCGGCGACATCAGCGACGGGCTGCTGGTCGACCTGGAGCGGATCACCGACCTCTCCGGCTGCGCCGCGGAGATCTGGCTGGACCGGCTCCCGGTCGAGCAGGCGCTGATCAGCGATTTCGGCGCCGCCTGGCCCGAGCTGGCGGTCGGCGGTGGCGAGGACTTCGAGCTCGTCGCCACCGTTGCGCACGACCAGGCAGACGCGTTGCTCGCGTCCTGGCCGGGCTCGCTGGCGCCGCTGACCGTCGTCGGCTGCCTCCGCGAGGGCGCCGGCGTAACCGTCCTCGACCGCGAGGGCGGCGTGGCCGTCACGCGGCCGCAGACGAGCTCGCGGCACTTCGCGTGAGCGCCGAGGAAGGGGTGGCGGCTCGATGCGTGACCGAGGCGGACACTCTCGCCCTCGGGGAACGCGTCGGGACCCGGGTCGAGCCGGGTGACCTCATCCTTCTGAGCGGGCAGCTCGGCGCCGGCAAGACGGTGCTGGTCCGGGGTATCGCGACGGGCATGGGCATCGACCCGATGCAGGTGCGTTCGCCGACCTTCGTGCTGCATCACGTCTACCGCGCCGGTGCCAAGGTCCTGAACCACCTCGACCTGTACCGGCTCGGACCGGATGCCGACGTCCGCCTGCTGGATGTCGATGAGATGCTTGAGTCCGGTGGTGTGGTGGTCGTGGAGTGGGGCGAGCACGCCGGGCGCGACCTGAACGCGCAGATCCGCATCCGCATCGATATCGATGACGACGGTTCGCGTGTGATCACGTCGCGCGGCGCGCCCGAACGTCTCGCGTCAGCGTGGAAACAGGCGAGCCCACGGTGACGGTCCTCGCCATCGACACCTCGTCGAGGTCGCGCGTCGTCTGCGTGCTCGCGACGCCCGGCGGCGAGCTGCTCGAACTCGGAGTTGATCCGCGGCCGGCCGGTTTCGTCATCACTGCCCGATGCGCTCGGGGAGCTGCTCCCCCGCGTGGACGGCGCGGTGGTGGTCGTCACCGGACCGGGCACCTACACGGGCGTGCGCGCGGGGATGGCGGCCGCACTCGGCATCGCTCACGCGCGCGCACTGCCACTCCATGGTGTTGGCTCACTGGAGGTGACCGCGTGCGGCGACGCCGGCGTGCGCGGTGATGACTGGGTCATCGCCGACGCGGGGCGGGGCGCTCTCTACGTGGCGCGCGCCGGCGCGGCGGCGGACGTCACCCGCATCGGGGTCGACGGGTTCGACGCCGATGGCGTTCGTGTGTTCAGCAGCGACGACGTGGCCGTCCCCGGTCTGATCCGAGTCGACGGAGCGCGAGCCCTGGCACGCGCGGTCGTGCTTGCGCTCGCGCGTCCGGCGCTCGAGCGCGCGGGGTTGAGCGCCGGCTACGTGGACTGAGCGCCGCCGCTACAGCCAGCCGTGCTGTTCGGCGGTGCGCACGGCCTCGAGGCGATTGCGTGCGCCGGTCTTCTGAATCGCGGAGGAGAGGTAGTTGCGCACTGTGCCCGGGGAGAGAAACATCGTGGTGGCGATCGCCGCGATGCTGGCGCCATTCGACGCCGCGTGCAGCACGTCTCGCTCACGTGGGGTGAGCGGATTCGAACCATCGCTGAGCGCCGCCGCCGCGAGCGCGGTGTCGATGACCCGCTCACCGGTGACGGCGCGACGGATCGAGACCGCGAGCTGATCGGCCGGTCCGTCCTTGACGACGAACCCGGTTGCCCCCGCCTCCATGGCTTTGCGCAGGTAGCCGGGCCTGCCGAAGGTGGTGAGGATGATGATCGTGCACGCGGGCTGCGCTGCATGGAGCAGCGCCGCGGCGCTGAGCCCGTCGATGCCCGGCATCTCGATGTCCAGCAGGGCGACGTCCGGATTTGCAGCCTGGGCAGCGGCCACGACCTCGTCGCCGCGAGCGCACTGCGCCACCACGTCGATGTCCTCCTCGAGCGCGAGCAGCGTGGCGAGCGCGCCGCGGACCATGCCCTGGTCCTCGGCGATGAGCACACGAATCACGCCGCGGCTCGGGGAACGTACGCCTGCAGGCGGAAACCGCCCGCGTCGCCCGGTCCCGCTTCGAGGCGGCCACCGGCGGCGCCGACGCGCTCGCGGAGCCCGTGCAGACCGGTGCCGCCCGCACTGGCGACACCGCCGACACCGTCGTCGACGATCGCAACCGTGAATCCGCCGTTGCTCGATTCGAGGGAGATCTCACAGTGGTGCGCGCGGCTGTGGCGGAGCACGTTGGTGACGCCCTCGCGCACGGTCCACGCGAGCAGGCTGTCCACCGGCGCCGGCGGCACGCTGCTGTCGCGGTTGACGGAGAACGCGATTCCGGCTGCGTCGAGCACGTCGCGCGCTCCCTGCAGCTCGTCGGCGAGCGAGCGCTGCCGGTAGCCGGTGACCATCGCGCGCACCTCTGCGAGCGAGTCACGCGCCACCGACTCGACGTCGCCCATCGCCTCGGCAGCAGCGCCGGGGTCACTGTGCATCAAGCGGCGCGCGACCTGGGCCTTGAGCGCGATCACCGACAGGCTGTGGCCAAGGATGTCATGAACATCGCGGGAGATGCGGAGCCGCTCGTCGGCGATGGCGAGCCGCGCGACCTCGGCGCGCGCGGTGCGGAGCTCGATGACCGTCGCGATGAGGCGGCGAAACGCGAGCATGGTGAACCCGAGCGCGACAGTGAGGAAGGTGATGAAGCCCAGGTCGGCCCAGGCATAGCCGAGCAGCACGCCGGACACGACCATGAACACCCCGAGCGCGAGCAGGACGGGGACGAGGTAGCGCCAGCGCAGCGTCCAGCCTGCGGCGACGCCGCAGTACACGAGCACGCCCGACCACTGTCCGCGGAAGAGCAGCGCAAGCGTGATCCCCAGGACGAAGAGCGCCACCAGCGGCAAGAGTTGCGCGCCGGTGGCGACGCGCGGCACCAGGGTGAGGCACGTCCACATCGCGAAGAGATACGTGGCTGCGAATGCCACCAGGCAGATCCACGCGACGATTGCGCGCGCCGGCGAGTATCCGGCGCCGAGGATGTCACCGATCGGATATCCCAGGAACACGAGCCAGATCGCCGCCCAGCCGAGCCGGGCGGCGGTCGGGATCGGCCACATCAGGTTGTCGGGCGCGCCCATCTGTCTGGCCCCATGTTTGCCGGGCATGCTCAGGATGCTAGGCCACCTTCAGGCGGTGCGCAGGGTGAGACGGCGGGACACCGCCACTGCGACCAGGGCCGCACCGGCAAACCATGCGAGCAGGATGAACCCGTCACCGAGCGCAGGCGCGACGCCGCGAGCGACGTACCAGCCGAGTTGCGCGAGGTGATACGAGGGCAGCGTCTTGGCGACGGTCTGCATCGCTGACGGGAGGATCTGGACGGGCATCCAGAGTCCGCCAAGTGCTGCGAGCACGAGGTACAGGACCATGGTGAGCCCCGTGGCGCCGTCACCGTCGGCGACGCTGCCGACCACGATGCCCATCGCCGCGAAGGGCAGACAGCCCGCCGAGATGAGCAGCGCGAGCACCGGCCACTCCCACAGCGGCAGCGTCACGTTCTTGACCAGGGCCGCCGTGATGAACGTGAGCACGATCGCAGGAAGGCTCAGCGTCATCGCGCTGATCAGGCGGACGGCGAGGATCCGGGCGGGCGACATCGGCGTCAGGCTGAGCTGGCGGAGCCAGCCGATCTGCCGGTCGATGGCAAGGCGCGGTCCGGAAGCCATGAGCACACCGCCCATCGCACCGAAGGCAGCCATCGCGACCATGATGCCGATCGTCGGCGGCAGCCCTTCAGCCCTGTCGGCCGCTGAGCCGAAGACCGTGGAAAAGAGGAGGTACGCCGCAACCGGCCATCCGACGACGAGCAGCAGGTAGCGGCGGTCGCGCAGCGAGCGACGGAGTTCGAGTGCAAGGTAGGAGCGCATGGCGTGTGGTTCCTTATTCAGGCGGCGATGCCGTCGGTGATGGTGATGAAGGCGTCTTCGAGGCCGATCCCGGCGACCTCGATGTCATGAGCGTCGGCGCGAGCCGCGAGCAGGGCGCGAAGTGCGATGTCGGTGTCGCGGCAGCGCAGCTCCACGCGGTTGCCGTGCACGTTCGCTGAGACGACGCCGGGGAGAGCGTCGAGACCTGCGATGCCCGGCTGCACGATCGAGAAGCGGATCACCCGGAGGCCGACCGAGTCCTTGATCGATGCCGGGGTGCCGTCGGCGACGACGCGACCTCGGGCCATCATCACGATGCGATCGGCGGCGACGTCCGCCTCCTCGAGGTAGTGGGTCGAGAAGAGGATGGTCCGGCCGCGCTCGGTGAACCCCTCCATGGCGTGCCAGAAGCTGCGCCGGGTCTCGACGTCCATCGCCGCCGTGGGCTCGTCGAGGATGAGCATCTTGGGGTCGCCGACGAGCGCCATGGCGAGGCGGAGCCGCTGCGACTGGCCGCCGGAGAGGCGGTCGACGCGTCGCTTCTCGAGCCCGCGCAGCTGCGCGATGTCGATTGCCTCATCGAGGGGCAAGGGCGCGGGGTAGAGGCCGCGCACCATGGCGAGGAGCTCGCCGACCTGGACACCCGGCATCATGCCGCCGTCCTGGAGCATCGCGCCGACGCTGCCGTGCGCTGCCGCGGAACCAGGCGCCGCGCCGAAGACCTCGATCGTGCCGGCGTCCGGTGCGGAGAGCCCGAGCAGCATCGAGATGGTGGTCGTCTTGCCGGCGCCGTTCGGGCCGAGCAGCGCCAGTGTCTCGCCGCTTTTGACCGCGAGGCTGATGTTGTCGACCGCGAGGACCGGGCCGAACCGCCGGGTGACTCCGTCGACCCGGACGGCACACGCGCCGTCGCCGTCGGAGACCAGCAGGCCCGGCGCGCCCGACCGCGGGCCGTCCGCTGTCGAATCGTAGGTGTGATTTCTCATGTGCCCAGCGTGGGGGCGCGCCACCTGTTCGCGGTAGTGAGACGGGTCAGCAACCTCGCATGACATCTGTCACCCACGCGGCTCCGTGTCCGGAGGCCGCGGTTATGATGCAGAGGCCGACTCCACCATAGATTTCAGGGCATGCATGCAGGTCGTCCCCCGTCTCTCAGTCGAGCCGATGCGCTACGAGGACATCACCGCGGTGCAGGCGATCGAGCGCCAGGTCTTCGCGTCCCCGTGGCCGAAGAATGCGTACGCGAGCGAGCTGTCGCAGAACCGGCAGGCGTCGTACATCGTGCTCCGCCAGGAGGGCGCCATCGCCGGGTATGCGGGGCTGTGGCGGGTCGCGCTCGAAGCGCACGTCACCACCATCGGCGTGCGCGCGGGTGACCATTCGAAGGGCTACGGCACCGTCCTCTTCGCGGCGCTGGTGCAGCGGGCCTACGCGCTCGGGGCGCGCTGGATCACGCTCGAGGTGCGCGACACCAACGACCACGCCATCCGCCTGTACGAACGATTCGGCTTCAAGGCGATCGGCCGCCGGCGCGGCTACTACACCGACAACGGCGAGGACGCGGTGATCATGTGGAGCGACAGCATCCACGCACCGGAGTTCAAGCGCCGCTTCACGGCGATTCTCAGCGGCCTCGACGTGGCAGGGGTCGGTGGCGGTCCCACCATGGAGTACCCGTCCGCCTGAACCTCCTCGCCATCGAAACCTCCTGCGACGAGACTGCCGCGGCGGTGCTGTCCGACGGCCGCGAGGTGCGCTCCTCAGTGGTGTCATCGCAGATCGCGCTGCACGCCGCGCATGGTGGTGTCGTCCCCGAGCTCGCCGCCCGCGCCCACCTCGAGGGGCTTGCCACGGTGGTCGAGGCCGCGCTCGCGCCGGTTGCGGGTGGCTGGGACGCCATCGACGCGATGGCAGTCACCCGTGGTCCCGGTCTTGCCGGATGCCTGATCGTCGGCGCCATGTATGCCTCGGGCGCGGCGATGGCTCGTGGTCTCCCCATCGTGGGCGTGTCGCATCTCGCCGGTCACGTGTACAGCGCCTGGCTCGCCGATCCCGCGCTGGAGCCGCCGTACCTGGCGCTGCTGGTCAGCGGGGGACACACCGAGTGCGTCGTGCTCCGCGAACACGGTGTCGCCCAGCGGCTGGCAGCAACCCGAGACGATGCCGCAGGCGAGGCGTTTGACAAGGTCGCCCGCCTGCTCGGCCTGGAGTACCCGGGTGGCCCGGCGATCCAGCGGGTTGCAGCCTCCGGGGACCCGACCCGCTTTCCGCTCCCCCGCACCCGGCTCGACGGCGCCTTCTCGTTCAGCGGCCTCAAGACAGCGGTGCGATACATGGTCCGAGACCTCGGACCATCAGCGCTGACCGCCGCGGGTGTGCCCGCGGACGCGCAGGTCGTGGCCGACCTCGCGGCGAGCTTCCAGGTGGCGGCGGTCGATCAGCTGGTGGCCGGATTGGCGGCGTCGGTGGAGCGCACCGGCGCGACGACCGTGGCGGTGGTGGGGGGTGTCGCGGCCAACCGGGCACTGCGCGAGGCGGTCGGCGCGCGCTTCAGCGGGCTGCGCGTCGTGATTCCGCCGTTCGATCTGTGCACCGACAACGCGGCGATGATCGCGGCCGCCGGGTGGCACCGGCTTCGGGTGCACGGTCCGGACGCTCCCGGCTTCGACGTGGATCCCTCGCTCGCGGAGTGCGCGTAGATTCCATTCGCATGACCGACGGTGACCCGCCGCTCCAGCGATCTGAGACCACCGAGCGATATCTCGAGGCGATCTACTACATCGAGCACGAGGGCGAGGTCCCGCGCCCCGGCCGGCTCGCCGAGTGGCTGGGCGTGAGCGCGCCGACGGTGTCGGTATCGCTGCAGCGTCTCGCCCGCGACGGGCTCATCCGGATCGCGGGGGACCGGTCGGTCGAGCTCACCGACGGCGGCGCCGAGGCGGCGGCGACCATAGTGCGCCGCCATCGGATCGTCGAGCGGTGGCTCACCGACGTGCTCGGATTCGACTGGGCGACCGCGGACCTCGAGGCACAAACCCTCACCCACGGCATGTCGGCGACGGTGCTCGAGCGTATCGACGAGTCGCTCGGGAGACCCACCACATGCCCCCACGGCAACGTGATCCCGGGACGGACCCCGCCGCTTGGCAGGCGGTTGATACGGGTGACCGAGCTCGAGGATGGCGACCAGGCGCGGGTTGCGCGGATCTCGGAGGTGGCCGAACATGAGGCGCCGCAGCTGCTCCATCTCCTCGACGAGCGCGGCATCGTCCCCGGGATCGAGATCGGCCTCGTGTCGCGCTCGCCCGGCACATGGAACCTCACTGTCGCGGACACCCACGCCGCGGTCGACGCGGCGACCGCCCGGGCGATCTGGGTCGAGGCTCCGAACGGACGGGTCGGTTAGGTTAGGCTAAGCTAACCGCGCTCGGGCGTCATTCACTCTGTCCAAAAGGGTCGATCCGTGGTCGGAAGCCTGCTGATCTTTGCCAGAGAGGGAATCGAAGGCACGCTGATCTGCTCGATCCTGCTCACCTATCTGGCCTCAGCGGGGCGGCGCGACCTCTTTCGTTATGTGTTCGTGGGTGCGGGTGCGGCCGTCGTCCTGGCCACGGCCATCGGGATCGTGCTCTGGATCGTCAGCCGGGACGCGTTCATCGGCTCCGCATCCCAGCAGTGGTTCGAGACCGTCGTGTTTGCCGTCGCGGTCTGCGTCCTCACGTACATGACCTTCTGGATGCGACGGCACAGCCGCAACATGGGACGCGAGCTGCGCGCCCGTGTCTCCGGGGTGGTGAGCGGTGGCTCCGGGCTCGCCCTTGGCCTGGTCGCGTTCGTGACCGTTGGACGCGAGGCGGTCGAGACGGTGATCTTCCTGCTGGCGATCGCGTACCAGAGCTCGCCGTTGCAGGTGGTGATCGGCGCCGTGATCGGCTTGGGGATAGCGTTCGCCGCGAGCTTCGCGATGTATCGCGTTGGGCTGCGTCTCAACCTCAAGCGCTTCTTCGCCATCGTCGGCAGCCTGCTGATGGTGGTCGCCGCCGGCCTGCTCGCCGACGCCGTGCAGAACCTGCAGGAGCTCCGAGTGTTTCCCGGCGCCGCCGCGACCCTCTGGAACATGAGCGGCACCCTCCCCGACGATGCCGGGATCGGGGACGTGCTCCACGGGCTCGTCGGCTACAGCGCGGCGCCGACCGTGCTCCAGGCGATCCTGTGGGTGGTCTTCCTCGCTGTGGGGCTCACCCTCTTCCTGCGGCCGGCGCGGCAGCGCATGTCCGGTCCGCCGTCGGCCCCCGCCGCCGCCGTGTGACAACCCCCCTGATTTCGGGGCTCAGGCTTGCACGGCTGGCACTCGGTTAGGTAGAGTGTTAGCAGTCACCCACCAAGAGTGCTAAGAACCCAGGAGGTCCCATGTCCCTCAAGCTGCGCCCCCTCGCCGATCGCGTCGTCGTCAAACCGGTCGAGCGCGAAGAGATGACCAAGAGCGGCATCGTGCTGCCGGACACCATCAAGGAGAAGCCCCAGGAGGGCATCATCGAGGCTGCAGGCAACGGCCGTTACAACGAGCAGACAGGCGTTCGCGTCCCGCTCGACGTGAAGGTTGGCGATCGCGTGATGTACGCGAAGTACGCCGGCAGCGAGGTCAAGATCGACGATGTCGAGTACCTGATCCTCGGAGAGAAGGACATCCTGGCCGTCGTCGAGAAGAACGGCACCAAGTAAGCAGCGATGGCAGCCAAGCAGCTTCGCTTCGAGGCGCCCGCGCGCGCCGCGCTCGCACGCGGCGCGGCGATCGTCGCCGACGCCGTCGCGGTAACACTCGGACCACGCGGTCGCGCCGTGGTGCTGGACAAGAAGTTCGGCCCGCCTCTGATCAGCAATGACGGGGTGACGATCGCGCGTGAGCTCGAGCTCGAGGATCACTTCGAGAACATGGGCGCGCAGCTGCTCAAGGAAGTGGCGATCAAGACCAACGACATCGCGGGGGACGGCACCACAACGGCCACGGTGCTGGCCCGGTCGATGCTCGACGAGGGGTTGCGGAACCTCGCGGCGGGTGCTGCACCCAACGACCTGCGCCGCGGCATGATGGCCGCGTCCGACGCCGCCGTCGAGTTCGATCCGGGCGCGCTCGCACCCGGTCAAGGGCGGCGACGACATCCGTCGCGTGGCGACGATCAGCTCCGGAGACGACGTCATCGGCGCCATGATCGCGGACGCCTTCGACAAGGTCGGCAAAGAGGGCGTGGTGTCGGTCGAGGACGGAACCGGGATCGAGACCGAGGTCGATGTCGTCGAGGGCATGCAGTTCGACCGGGGATACATTTCCGCGTACCTCGTCACCGACGCGCAGCGCATGGAGGCGGTCCTCACCGACGCTCGAGTTCTTGTCACAGATGCCAAGATCTCATCGGTCAGCGATCTCCTGCCCAGCCTCGAGCTGGTGATGCGTGCGGGCCGCCCGCTGCTCATCGTCGCCGAGGACGTCACGGCTGAAGCCCTGGCCACGCTGGTCGTCAACCGCGCCCGGGGGACATTCACCGCGGTGGCGGTCAAGGCTCCCGCATTCGGGGAGCGCCGCGACGCCATCCTCCAGGACATCTCGGTGCTCACCGGAGCGACGGTCATCAGCGAGAAGACCGGCCTGCGCCTCGACGCCGTGCGTGACGACCAGCTCGGCTCCGCCGCGCGGGTCACCGTCACCAAGGATGACACCACCATCGTCAGCGGCGGCGGGTCGAAGGCGGCGATCGAGGCACGCGCCGCCGAGATCCGCCAGCAGATGGAGGAGACGACCTCCGACTGGGACCGCGAAAAGCTGCAGGAGCGGCTCGCGCGGCTGACGGGTGGCATCGCGGTGATCAAAGTCGGGGCGGCCACCGAGGTCGAGATGAAAGAGCGCAAGTCCCGCGTCGAGGATGCGCTCTCCGCAACGCGCGCCGCCATCGAGGAAGGCGTGGTCGTCGGAGGCGGCGTGGCATTGCTGCGCGCGATCCCGGCGGTCCAGGCGCTCAAGCTCGAGGGAACGGCACGTGTGGGCGCGGACATCGTTGCCCGGGCGCTTCGCGAGCCGCTCCGGATCATTGCCCAGAACGCCGGACTCGAGGGACAGGTCGTCGTGAACGAGGTCCTGGAGGCCACGGGCGACCATGGCTTCGATGCAGCGACCGAGACCTACGGCAACCTCATCGAGCGTGGAGTCATCGATCCCACCAAGGTCGTCGTCTCGGCGTTGGTCCATGCAACGTCGATCGCCACCATCGTGCTCAGCACCGACGCACTGATCGCGGATGCGCCGGAGCCAGAGCAGGCCCCCGCGGGCGGTGGCCACTCCCACGGCGGTGGTGGCATGGGCATGGACGACGACGACATGGACTTCTAGCCTCGGGCAACCCAGCCTCGGCGCATCCCCGGCGGCACGTCCGTGACCTCGACCGGTGTCGTACCGTTGCCATGGTCATGCACCGACCACCACTGACGCCGCCGACCCGCTGACGTGTGCGGGATAGCGGGCTTCTGGGGGTCGCCCGACAGGGCGCTGCTCGAGGCGATGACCGAGTCGCTCCGGCACCGAGGTCCGGACGATGACGGGCATTTCGAGGATGCGGTCGCGTCGCTCGGGTTCCGCAGGCTCAGCATCATCGACCTCGCGCACGGCAACCAGCCGATGTCTATGGATGACGGCAAGCTGCAGATCGTCTACAACGGTGAGGTCTACAACTTTCGCGAGCTCCGGACCGAGTTGGAGGTTGCGGGACACGCCTTCAACACGACGTGCGACACCGAGGTGGTGCTCCACGCGTATGCGGAGTGGGGAACCGACTGCTTCCGCCGTTTCAACGGCATGTGGGGTCTCGCGATTCTCGACGAGCGTGCATCGGTGCCGAGGATGGTGCTCGCGCGCGACCACTTCGGGATCAAGCCCCTCTTCTACGCGCGTCACCACGGCCGGGTCGTCTTCGCGTCGGAGATCAAGGCGATCCTCCAGGACGAGACCTTCCCTCGCGAGGTCGACGAGCAGCAGATGTACGAATACCTTCGTTTCGGTCTCTTCGACCACAACGACGGAACGTTCTTTCGCGGCATCCGCCAGGTCCCCGCAGCGGCATTCGCGGTCATCGAAGGCGGCACGATCTCCGAGTCGGTGTACTGGACCCCGCGGCTGTCCGAGGACGGGGATGCGAGCCCGGAAGCGTTTCGGGCGATCTTCGAGCGTGCCGTGCAGCGGCGCCTGGTGGCCGATGTTCCCGTCGGCATCTGCCTGAGCGGCGGACTCAACTCGTCATCCATCTGCACGGTGATGGCCCAGCAACTCCGCGATCACGTTCGCGATACCGAGTCGCTCGGCGACCGCCTCAAGACGTTCTCCGCAGTGTTCCCCGGAGATCGCATCGACGAGAGCGCCTACATCGACAGCGTGCTCGAACTCACCGGCGCGGACAACAGCGCGGTGCAGCCGACCGACCAGGACTTCATCCGCGAGCTCGAAGCGTGGGTCTGGCACATGGAGGAGCCGATGGTCTCGTCCGCGCCGTTCGCGATGTGGATGGTGATGCGGCTCGCGCGACGCCAGGTCACGGTCACCCTCGACGGTCAGGCCGGGGACGAGCTGCTCGCCGGCTACGACCACTACCCGTACGTGCTGCTCCGCCAGCTGTTGCGCGACCGTCGCTACGCCGAGTTTGCTCGCGAAGCATGGCTGCTCCGCGACATCGTCGGGCCACTGGTGCGCAGGCGGCTGCGTGAGCGCGGCCAGCGCGTCGATGTGGCAGGGATGCTGTCGCCATCGTTCACGCGGGGGCGCAAGGCGCCGGCCGACGACCGGGTGGCCGACGATCTCAAGCGCCGCCTGCTTCAGGACTTCCGCACCTACAGCCTGCCGCCACTGCTCCGCTACGAGGATCGAGCCTCGATGGCGCATTCACTCGAAGCGCGTTTGCCCTACCTGGACCAGGAGCTCGTGGACTACATCCTCACCCTCCCGCGCAGGGCGATCATCCACAGCGGGTGGACGCGGGCGATCGTTCGCCAGGCGCTCCACGGGGTCCTGCCGGCGAAGGTCGAGGCGCGCCGCAAGAAGATCGGCTTCACCACACCCGAATTCCGCTGGTACCGCCGCCAGCGCGCGGTGCTGCAGAGCCTGATGCGCTCACCGTCGTTCCGTGCGCGTCCGTACTGGAAGGCCGCGGCGGTGGCCGAGAACTTCCGTCGCGCCTGCACCGGCGAGGTCGAGGAATCGATGTTCTTCTGGCGCGCCGTCAACGCCGAGGTGTGGTTGCGCGTCTACATCGACGGCAAGACGAAGGCACTGGACAAGCACAGCTATGAGGGCGGGTTCGTCCGTCGCGGTGATCGCGCGGCCGCGCGCAGGCTGGCCGGCGGCGAGGCGCTGCTCGAAGGTGCGCGGCTCAACTGGGGCCGGCATCTTTTCCTCGAGGACAGGGGGCGCATCTGGGCCCGATTCCCGCTCCGCTCGAGCCTGATCAAGCCCGGCGACGATATCCTCGAAGCGATCGCCGCCAGCGTCGAGCGGCTGCGCGGCGACGGCGTCGCCATCGAGGACGGCGACGTGCTGCTGGTGAGTGAGAAGGCGCTGGCCATCAGTCAGGGCCGCTCCTACCCGATCGACGAGATCCCCGTCTCGCGAACGGCGCGCGTGCTCTCCCGGTATGTGAGCCACGAGCCCACCGGGATCGGCCTTTCGCATCCCACCACCATGCAACTGGCCATCGATGAAGCAGGAGCACCGCGGATTCTCATGGCCGCGATCGCCGCCGCCGCGACCAAGCCACTGGGGATGCGCGGCATCTTCTACCGCGTCGCCGGACACGGGGTCAACGCGATCGACGGGCCTTCGTCGCTCAACTTGCCTCCCTACGACAAGTGGGCGACCAAGTCGCCGCTCGATCCGTCGGGCGCTGCGCTCGAGATCGCCGCGGACCTGCGCCGCCGCACCGCGCGCCGTGTCGCCGTGGCGATCATCGACGCCAACGACATGGCCGCCGAGGTGTTCGCATCGGTCGGTGTCGACGCCGAGTCAGTTCTAGCCATGGTTGCCGACAACCCGCTGGGACAGTCGGATGAGCAGACGCCCTTCGGTCTGGTGCGCCGCGTCGCGCCGGCAGAGGTTGCAGCGCCTGCGCCGGAGCCCGTACCGGTCGGAGCGTGAGCCCGAACGGCGCGGGGGACCCGCTCCGCTGGGCGGAGATCGACGTCGCCGCGCTGGCGGGAAATGCCGAGGTGATCGCGACGCTCGTGCGCCCGGCGCAGGTGATGGTCATGGTCAAGTCGAACGGCTACGGGCACGGTATCACCATCGCGGCACGCGCGGCGCTTGACGGCGGGGCATCGTGGCTCGGGGTCTACACCCCCGACGAGGCGCTCCTGCTCAGAGCGGCTGGGTTCGACGCACCCGTGCTGGTCGTGGGCTGGAGCCCGCCCGCGACACTGGATGCGCTGATCGGCGCCGGCGTCGATGTCAGCGTTCTGGACGCCGACGGGCTGCGCGCGGTGGCCCACGCCGCTGCCGGTCACCGACCTCGCATCCATCTCAAGATCGACACGGGCCTGCATCGCCTCGGCACGCAGCCCGAGAGCGTGGACTCGCTGACCTCGGCGGTGCGTGACGCGGGCCATCGCGTGGAGGTGGCCGGGATCTTCACCCACTTCGCCGACGCGGGCGAGGACGCGGCGTTCACAGTCACCCAGCACGGGCGTTTCCTCGAGGCCGTGGCAGCACTTCGGGGGGTGGCGCCGGAGGCGCTGCTGCACACGTCGGGCAGCGCCGCGATCCTGGCGCATCCCGCGATGCACCACGACCTGGTGCGTGTCGGTATCGCCTTCTACGGCTACCCGCCGGTCCCTGTTCCGGAATCGCTGAAGCTCGCGATGCACGTGTTCGGCCGCGTCGCCCAGGTGCGCACCGTCGAGCCCGGCGAGAGCGTCGGCTACGGGCGCACCTGGCGTGCCGCCTCCACGCGCCGGATCGCAACGGTGACGCTCGGCTACGGGCAGGGCCTGCCACGGGCGCTCTCCAACCGCGGGCATATCGGCATCCGCGGCAGCCTGTGCCCGATCGTCGGGATCGTGAGCATGGATCAGGTCGGCGTTGATGTGTCCGACGTCGACGGCGCTGTGGCCGGCGACGCCGCCATGTTCATCGGCGAACGCGACGGAATTCGCATCGGCGCCGACCGAGTGGCCGACCTCGCGGGCACCCTGCCGCACGAGATTCTCTGCGGCATCTCGGAGGGCATCCCTCGCCATCCTGGGGTCACGCCGGCTGCGCTACCGTGAGGGCATGAGCCGCCCGGTACGCATCGCTGTCGCCCAGTACGAGCCGCGTGTCGGCCAGCTCGAGCACAACCGGTCGCAGGCGGTGCTCTGGGCGACAGCGGCTGCGGACCGGGGAGCGAACCTGATCGTGCTTCCCGAGCTGGCGTCCAGTGGCTACGTGTTCGGCGATGACGCAGAGGCGCAGCGCGCGGCCGAGGACCCCGACGACGGGCCGACGGTCCGGGCACTGCGCGAGGTGAGTGCGACGCACGGGTGCTACATCGTTGCAGGCATCAGCGAGCGCGCCGGCGACTGCAGGCACAACAGCGCGGTGCTCATCGGCGCGTCGGGGCGCATGGCCACGTATCGCAAGCTGCACCTCTATTACGACGAGCAGACGTGGTTCGAACCCGGTGACGACCTGCCGATCGTCGACCTTCCCTTCGGGCGGGTCGGCATGATCATCTGCTTCGACCTCTGGTTCCCCGAACCCGCCCGGGCCCTCGCGCTCGCCGGTGCGGAGATCATCGCAGTGCCGACCAACTGGGTCGCGTCGTTCAAGCGCACCGTCTGGGACGAGCGAGGCTACTGCCAGGGTGATTACGTCGCGATGGCGACCGCTGCGCAAAACGGCGTGGTGATGGCCTGCGCGGACCGCGTGGGGGTTGAACGCGACGTCAACTTCATCGGCGCCTCGATCATCGTCGGGGCTGATGGCTGGCCGGTGTCCGGCCCCGCGAGCAAGGATGCGGAAGAGTTGCTCCTCGCCGACGTCGACCTCGATTCCGTCGAACAGGCGAGACGGCGCACGCCGCGCAACCATCTGCACGGCGACCGGCGACCCGATGCCTATCACGCATCGATGGGGAGCACCGCGCCGGCGACCGAGGCCCGCGCCTGAGCACGACGATCGGGGCGACGGCCCTGCTCGAGGGGCTGAATGCGCCACAGTGTGAGGCCGTCGAGGCCCCGGACGGGCCACTGCTCATCTTCGCGGGGGCGGGGAGCGGGAAGACCCGCGTGCTCACGCACCGGATCGCCTACGTGATCGCGACCCGGCGGGTGCGTCCCGGCGAGATCTGCGCTGTGACCTTCACCAACAAAGCTGCCCGCGAGATGCGCGCGCGCGTCGAGCAACTGATCGGAGACAGCATCAAGGGGATGTGGCTCGGGACGTTCCACTCCCTGGGCGCGCGGTTGTTGCGCCGTGAGGGGGAGGCGATCGGGATCCCGCCGGGGTACACGATCTACGACGAGGCTGACCGCCTCTCGTCCATTCGCAACGCCATTCGCGCCGAGGGGATCGACGAGAAACGCCTGACGCCGAGCCGCGCCGCGCATGCGATCAGTGCCGCGAAGAACGAGCTGCTCGACGCGCGCGACTTCCAGGCTCGCGTCACCCCGAACACGATGGACGAGCAGATCGCGCGTATCTACTGGGCCTATGAGCGTGAGCTCGATGCCGCCTCGGCGCTGGACTTTGACGATCTGCTGTTGCGCGCGGTCACGCTGTTTCGCGAGGCCAACTCGGTCCGCGAGTATTACCAGGACAAGTTCCTGCATCTCTTCGTGGACGAGTACCAGGACACGAACAAGGCGCAGTACGAGCTGGTCAAGATTCTTGGCGCGAAACACCGGAACGTGACGGTGGTGGGCGATGACGACCAGTCGGTCTACGGCTTCCGAGGCGCGGACGTGCGCAACATTCTCTCGTTCGAACACGACTTCCCGGATGCGAAAACCGTGACACTGGAACAGAATTACCGCTCCACGCAACCGATTCTCGACATCGCGCACTCGGTCATCAAGAACAACACCGAGCGCGCTCAGAAGACGCTCTGGACCGAGCAGAGCATCGGTGAACCGGTCCGCCTCATCTCGGTGTACGACGAACGCGAGGAAGCGCTCGCGGTCGGTTCAGAGATCGAGAATCTCATCGGACGCGAGGGGATAACCCTCGCCGAATGCGCGGTGCTGTATCGAACCAACGCCCAGTCCCGTGCTTTCGAGGAGGTGTTCCTCAGGCGGGGCATCCCATATCAGCTCGTCGGTGGATTGCGCTTCTACGACCGGCGCGAGGTCAAGGACGTGCTTGCGTATCTTCGCCTCTGCGTCAATCCGCGCGACGCGGTGTCGTTTGCGAGGGTCGTCAACACGCCGCGTCGCAAGATCGGTGATCGCAGCGTTGCCGAGCTGGAGAAGCTCGCCCGCAAGAAGGGTCTGGCTCCGCTCGAGGCGGCGCAGCGGCTCGACGAAGGAGAGCAGGCGCTCGGCCCCGCGGCGATGGCTGCGCTGCGCGGGTTCGCCGGGCTCATGGAGCGGCTCAGCTCGGATGCGCATCGGGTGCCACTTCCCGTGCTGCTCGAACGGGTTCTCGATGAGACCGGCTACCGCGAGATGCTCCAGGACGGCACCCAGGAAGGCGCCGAACGCTGGGCGAACGTTCTCGAACTCGCGGGGCTTGCGGCCGAGTATTCCGACGTGCCGCCACCAGATGGGCTCATGCAGTTTCTCGAGAACGTCGCGCTGGTCAGCGACGTCGACAGCATGCACGACGAGGCGCCGGGCGTCACGCTGATCACCCTGCACCAGGTGAAAGGACTCGAATTCGGCGTCGTCTTCATCGCCGGCATGGAGGAGGGACTGCTCCCGCATTCGCGCGCTCTCGAGGAGGGCGACGCCGGCATCGCCGAGGAGCGACGCCTCACCTACGTCGGCATCACCCGCGCGCGCCGCCGGCTCTACCTGCTCCATGCGTTCCGGCGGCACACCTACGGGACCCCGCAGCTTGCCGAGGCGTCCCGCTTTCTCGGCGAGATCCCGGGCGAGATGCTCGAAGTCCAGCTGCGGCCGGGTGCACCGTCTCTGGGGGATATCCGTTCCGCGGGAACGGTTCGCCGCGCCGTGGTCGGCTACGCGACGCGACCGAATCCCGTGGAACTCGCACCGCAGCGCTACAGAGAGGGCATGCGCATCGGTCACCAGCGCTACGGTGAGGGCACGGTGCTCAAGAGCACGATGACGCGCGGCGGTGAGGAACTGGTCATCAAGTTCGATGACCATGGCGTCAAGATCTTCGCCGTGGCCGACGCAACGCTCTGGCCGATCGTGGAGCGGTGACCGAAGCATGGACGCGACGAATTCCGACACGGTGACGCCCGAGAACGCGAGCGACCGAGTGCTCGTGCTTCGTAGGGAGCTCGAGCATCACTCCCGCCGATATCACGTCCTGGACGCGCCGGAGATCACCGACGCGGAGTACGACCGGCTCTTCCGCGAGCTCGTCGACCTCGAGTCGGCGTACCCCGAGTTGCAGACTGCCGAATCACCGACGCAGCGAGTCGGTGGTGAGCCGGCCGCGACGTTCACCAAGGTCCGGCATCGGACCCCGATGCTCAGCCTCAACAACGCTTTCAGCCCGGACGAGGTGCGTGACTTCGGGGCCCGGGTCGAGCGCGCGATCGGATCGGTGAGCGGGTACGTCTGCGAGTTGAAGATCGACGGCCTCGCGATGTCGATCACCTACTCGGGCGGGCGTTTCGTCGGCGCTGCCACACGCGGCAACGGCAGCGAGGGCGAGGATGTCACCGCCAACGTGCGCACCATCCGGTCGGTGCCCATGACCCTGGCGAAGGTCGACGGCGGGCTCCCCGACGAGCTCGAGGTCCGCGGCGAGGTCTACCTCCCCAAGGGAGCCTTCGCTGCGCACAATCTCCGTCTCGAAGAGGCCGGCAAGCCCGGATATGCCAACCCGCGCAGCGCAGCCGCCGGCGGTGTTCGTCAGCTCGATCCTGCCGTCACCGCGGCGCGCGGCCTGCAGACCTTCATGTACGCGATCGATCCTCCAGGCAAGGTGCGCACCCAGGCGGAGGTGCTCGACACCCTGGCGGCGCTCGGATTCCGCGTGAATCCGCACCGGCAGCTCGCCGCGACGATCGACGAGGTGCTCGCGTTTCTCGATCACTGGTCGGAGCGGCGCCACGAGCTCGACTACGAAACCGACGGCGTGGTCATCAAGGTCGCGTCCCTCACCGAGCAGGCGGAGCTCGGTACCATCTCCCGCGCCCCGCGCTGGGCGATGGCGTACAAGTTCCCGCCCGAAGAGCACGAAACCCAGGTGCTCGACATCCACGTCCAGGTCGGCCGCACCGGCGCCGTGACGCCGGTGGCGATTCTCGAACCCACGCTGGTCGCGGGGTCAACGGTGCGGCGGTGCACGCTGCACAACGAGGACGAGGTCGCGCGCAAGGACGTTCGCATCGGCGACACGGTGCTGCTGCACAAGGCCGGTGACGTCATCCCCGAGATCGTCCGGGTCCTCCTCGAGAAGCGTCCCAAGGGCGCGAAACCCTGGCAGATGCCCGAGCACTGTCCCGCGTGCGACTCCCGGCTGGTGCGCGAGCAGGGGGAGGTCGTTCGGCGCTGCCTCAATCCGCTCTGCCCCGCGCAGCGGCGCGAGCTGATCATCCATTTTGCTGCTCGTGGCGCGATGAACATCGAGGGGCTCGGACCCGCGGTCATCGACCAGCTCATCGACCTCGGATACGTCACCGAGCCCGCCGACCTCTTCCGTCTCACCACCGAACAGCTGCTGACGCTCGAGGGCTTCGCCGAGCGATCGGCCACCAAACTGGTCGAGTCGATCGCATCGCGGCGGCACGTCCCGCTGGCTCGATTCATCAACGCGCTCGCCATCCGCCATGTCGGCGAGCACACGGCCGAGACGCTGGCCGCCCACTTCGGGACCATCGACGCGCTTGCCGCCGCGACCGAGGAGGACCTGCTCGACGTCGAGGGGATCGGTGCAGTGGTGGCCGGGCACATGGCCGCGTGGTTCGCGTCGAGCGAGGGGCGCGCCGTGCTCGAGCATCTCCGCTCCGTGGGCGTGGAGCCCGAGCGGGCGGCCGGCGGCGGAGGCCCGTGGAGCGGCCAGACTTGGGTCATCACCGGGAGCCTGGAGGGCATGAGCCGCGCCGACGCCGAGGCCCGCATCCGCTCCCTGGGCGGCAATCCCACCTCGAGCGTGAGCCGCAAGACCCACGCGGTGGTTTCGGGAGCGTCCCCGGGGAGCAAACTGGAGAAGGCGCAGCGGCTCGGCGTCCGGGTGCTCGACGAGGCCGGATTCGTCACCGAGCTCGAGGCGGCAGAGGGATCTCGCTGAGCAGCGATACTGAATTCGTGACAACCATGGCCACCGCACGGCGCGCGGAGCGCCTCCTGGACGACAAAGCGCAGCTGCGCGCGCGATTGCGGGCGTCTCCGGACGGTCCGGGCGTCTATGTGATGCGCGGGCCGGACGCGCGGGTCATCTACGTTGGCAAGGCCTCGAACGTCCGCAACCGTCTGCGCTCGTGGTTCAGCGGCGTCGATGCGCTGCAGCCCCGCACCCATCAGCTGATCGGCACCGTGTTCGATTTCGAGGTGATCGCGTGCCAGAGCGAGCACGAGGCCCTCGTCCTCGAGAACACGCTCATCAAGCAGCACCGGCCGCGGTTCAACGTGCGCCTGAAGGATGACAAGAGTTATCTCTATCTCAAGATTCCGCGTCCCGGGGTGCACGACGCGGTCGCACCCGGCACGGCGCGCGAGGAGGTCCGCAAGCCCCGGGGCAAGAGCGCCGAGGGAGCGACGGAGTTCCCGAGGCCGTACTACACCCGCAAGGTGATCCGCGACGGCGCGCGATATTTCGGGCCGTACACGAGCGCGCAGTCGCTGCGCACCACCGTCCGATCACTGCGCACCATCTTTCCGTTCCGAACCTGCAGCGACGAGGTCTTTCGTCGCGGCAGGGTGTGTCTCGACTACCACATCAAACGATGTGCGGGACCCTGTGAAGGCAGGATCGGCGGTCCGGAGTATGCGGAGCTGCTCGATCAGGTCCAGGAATTCATGGACGGCAAATCCGACACCCTCCACGACGAATTGCGCGATCAGATGGACGCGGCCGCCGGCAATCGCGACTACGAGCTCGCGGCGCGATTCCGCGACCGTCTGCGTGCGATCGAGCGCATCAGCGAGCGCCAGACCGTGCTTCGCGGGGCGCGATCCGACGAGGACTGCATCGCCGTCGCCGTCGAGGCCGGGCGTGCGATGGCGGCGGTGCTGAGCATCCGCCAGGGACGCGTCATGGCGATGGAGACTCACGAGCTCGAGGGGGTCGCGGGGCTCGATGCCGCCGCCTGCCTCGCTGGTTTCCTTCCTCAGTATTACGCGAACGCGACCTCGATTCCCCGTCGCGTGCTGGCGTCGGAGGACATCGAGGAACGCCAGGTGCTCGAGGAATTCCTGTCGGCGCAACGCGGTGCTCCCGTGGAGGTGCACGTCCCCAAACGCGGCGACTCGAGGCGGCTCATCGAGCAGGCCGCAGAGACCGCGCTGGTCGCGCTCCGGCAGCAGCGCATCGTCGACGACTATGACGCCGCGAAAACCGAGGCGCTGCTGGACGATCTCGCGACCCGGCTGCAGCTCCCGGCTCCCCCCCGGCGGATCGAGTGCTACGACATCAGCAACACCATGGGCACGAACTCCGTGGGGTCGATGGTGGTGTTCGAGGAGGGCCGTCCGGCGCCTGCGAGCTACCGGCATTTCGGCATCAAGACCGTCGAGGGATCCAACGATTTCGCCTCCATCGAGGAGACCCTGCGCCGCCGCTTCCGGAGGCTCGGACCTCGCGACGGTGGCCCGGATTCCGACGTTCCGGTGCTGGATCCGGCGGGTGCGAACGGTACGAACGAGCGGCCGCGGCGTGCACCGCGTGGTGGTGACGATGCGGACATGAGCTTCTCGGTGCTGCCTGACCTGATCCTCATCGACGGCGGCAAGGGCCAGTTGAGCGCCGCGGTGAAAGCACTTCGGGAGGCAGGTCTCAACCAAGTCCCCGTGTTCGGGCTGGCGAAGCGAAACGAAGAGCTCTACAAACCGGGACGATCGCGGCCGATCATCATCGAGCGAGACAGCCCAACGCTGTTCCTCGTGCAGCGGGTGCGCGACGAGGCGCATCGTTTTGCGATCACCCGCCATCGAGCACGTCGCGGACGCGCTGCGCTGCGCTCCAAGCTGGACGTCGTGCCGGGTCTCGGCCCCGTTCGCCGGCGGGCGTTGCTCAGGCAGTTCGGCAGCATCGACGCCATCCGTGATGCACCGGTGGAGCAGCTCAGCACAGTGGTGCCGAGGCCGGTGGCGCTGCGCGTCAAGGAACTCCTGTGAGCGAAGCGGAATCCGCGGGAGACGTCGCTGTCGCGATGATGTCGTTCGGCTTCAAGTTCGGTCTGCCTCCTGACGCCGGCTGGGTCCTGGACGCGCGCATGGTGCGCAACCCCTTCTGGGTCCCCGCGTTGCGCTCGTACACCGGGCTCGATGCCGCAGTTCGTGACTACGTCCTCGAGGATGCCGTGGCGCACGAGCTCATCGAGCGCGCCCATGCGCTTGTGCTGTGGACGGCTCAGCGGTCTGCGGAACGCAGCCGGGACCACCTGAGCTTCGCCGTCGGTTGCACCGGAGGCCGGCATCGATCGGTGGCCATCGTCGAGGCGCTCGCGGGCAGGTTGCGGGATGACGGGCTGGGCGTTGCCGTGACCCACCGCGATGTCGACGTCCCGGATCCTCGCCTGTGACCACCTCCGCGTGATGCACGAGCGCAAGACCCACGAGCGCAAGGCAATGGACAGCGCGCCGTCGTTCACGCAGCGCGTCGCCGCGGAGCTCGCCCCGCATACACCGCTGCTTCCGTGCTGCCGCCGATCGCTCGTGGAGGGTCTGGCGCTCGTGACCACGACACCAGGCGTCATCGCCACCACGCGCCCGGTCGCGGTGCGCGCCGCCATGCAGGCCCTCCATGCGGACCGGATCAGCGCACACGTCTCGCGCGTCGGCGTTGCCCGGCGCCACCAGTACGTGCTCGTGGGGATCGAGCCGGAGATCGTGGACACGCAGTCCACGCGCATCTGCTGCCGGCGCAGCCGCCTGCGCGGCGCCTTTCTCGGCGCGGGCCGCCTGGTTCGCCCCGATGGCGAGCCCTACCTCGAGATCGGGTGCGCCGACGAAGCGGGCGCGGCCCGGCTGGTCGACGACTTCGCAGCGCTCGGAGTCGGCGCTCGCAGCCGGCTTCGCCGGGGCCGCGCGGTGGTCACGGTTCGATCGGGAGCCGCGGTGGGTGCGGCATTGAGCTCCATCGGCGCCCAGGCGGGACGCCTGCGCTTCGAAGCCGGACGGGTGATCCGCGAAGTCCGCAGCGGCGTGAACCGCCGCCTCAACGCGGAAACGGCAAACCTGCGCCGGACGGCGGGGGCGGGGGTTCGCCAGCTGGAGTCGATCGCCCTGCTCGAGGCAGACCTGGCGCGGTGGCAGGCATTGCCGCCCGCGGTCCGTGAGGCCGCCGAGCTGCGAGCCGGCCATCCGGACGATGACCTGGCGCAGCTGGCGGAACGGGCAGGCTGCAGCCGGCCGGCGATGGCCGGACGCCTGCACCGGCTGGTCGCCGCGGCGGGTGAAGGCGGTGATACGGTGGGGGCGCGTCGCTCGTCCGGCGTGAATCATCAATGACTGGAGGTTGCCCGGCATGGGAGTGAGAGTTGGCATCAACGGCTTCGGCCGCATCGGGCGCAACGTGCTGCGTGCCGCGAGAGAACGCTCCCCCGAGCTGGACATCGTCGCCGTCAACGACATCACGACCCCCGACATGCTGGCCCACCTGCTCAAGTACGACAGCGTGCTTGGTCGATTCCCCGGGACGGTTGCTGCCGACACTGACAGCATCACGGTCGACGGGAAGGTCATGAAGGTGCTGGCCGAGCGGGATCCCCAACGGCTTCCCTGGGGTGACCTCGGGGTCGACATCGTTGTTGAGTCGACGGGGTTGTTCAGCGACGCGTTTCGGGCCCGGGGTCACATCGACGCCGGAGCCCGGAAGGTGGTGATCACCGCTCCGGCGAAGAACGAGGACATCACCATCTGCATGGGCGTCAACGATTCACTCTACAACCCCGCAGAGCATCACGTCATCTCGAACGCCTCGTGCACGACCAACTGCCTGGCGCCGGTCGCGAAGGTGCTCAGCAACTCGTTCGGGATCGACACTGGTTTCATGACCACGGTGCATGCCTACACGAAGGACCAGGTGATCCTCGACGCTCCCCACGAGGACAAGCGTCGGGCCCGCGCCGCCGGGCTCTCGATCATCCCCACGACCACCGGCGCTGCCAAGGCGGTTGCGCTGGTGCTGCCCGAGCTGAAGGGAAAGTTTCACGGCATCTCGCTGCGCGTGCCGGTCCCGGACGTGAGCCTCATCGACCTGACGGCCACGCTCAGCAAAGGCGTCACCGTCGACGACGTCAACGGAGCGATGCGCGAGGCGGCGAGCGGCAAGCTCGAGGGCATCCTCGCCGTCAGCGAGGACCAGTTGGTGTCGATCGACTTCCTCCACGACCCGCACTCATCCATCTTCGACGCACCCTCGACCATGGTGCTCGGCGACCGCACCGTGAAGGTGCTTGCGTGGTACGACAACGAGTGGGGGTACTCCTGCCGCGTCGTCGACGTGGTCAACCTGATCGTGTCCCGTCTCTAGGCGCCTTCGATGACAGCGACGTCGAAGGCGACGATCGACGACATCGACGTCCATGGCAAGCGCGTCCTCCTCCGTGAGGACCTCAACGTACCGATGCGTGACGGTGCCATCGCCGACGATCGCCGGATCCGAGAGTCGATTCCCACCATCGACGCGCTCCGGTCAAGGGGCGCGCGCGTGGTCGTCATGGCCCACCTCGGACGTCCCAAGGGCAAGATCGACGACAGCGTCAGGCTCGGACCGATCGCGGCACGCCTGAGCAGCCTGCTCGGCGAAGACGTGCGTCTGGCTTCCGACGTGGTCGGCGACAGTGCACAGAGCATGGTCAACTCGCTGCGTGACGGCGATGTCGGCATGCTCGAGAACGTCCGTTTCGAACCCGGCGAGGAGGAGAACAGCCCCGAGTTTGCGGGGCGGCTCGCAGCGTTCGGCGACGTCTTCGTGAACGACGCGTTCGGGACTGCCCACCGTGCGCACGCGTCCACCGAGGGGGTGGCGCACCTCCTTCCGGCGGTTGCGGGCAAGCTGATGGCGCGCGAGCTCGAGAAGCTCGGCGGCGTCTTGGACAATCCGCGAACGCCCGTGGTCGCCATCGTCGGCGGTTCGAAGATCTCGACAAAGGTCGGCGTGCTCGACCACCTGCTCGATCGCGTCGACGTCCTCTGGGTCGGTGGCGCCATGGCCTGCACGTTCTACCGCGCGCTCGGCGAGAGCACCGGCACCTCACTGGTGGAGGAGGACCAGGTGGACACCGCCCGCCGCCTGCTTGAATCGGCCGCGGGCCGTCGTGCCGATCTCCGCCTCCCAGTCGACGGGGTCGTCGTCGAGAAGGTCGCCGCCGACTCGCCTACGCAGATCGTCGCCTGGAAGGCGATCCCCGACGGTTGGATGGTTGTCGACGCCGGCCCGGACACGGTCCGGCGCATCGCCGCTGATTGCGCGGCCGCCGGGACGATCATCTGGAACGGACCGCTGGGCATCTATGAGGTCCCGGCATTCGCGACCGGCACTCGCGATGTCGCGCGTGCCGTGGCCGCATCCAAGGCCACCACGGTGATCGGCGGGGGCGACCTCGCCGCCGCAGTCCAGGACGCCGGCGTTGCCGACAAGATTGGCTTCATCAGCACGGGCGGTGGCGCGACCATCGAGTTCCTCGAAGGGAGGACACTGCCGGGTGTTGCGGCGCTTCGAGATCGCGAGGTCGCTCGGCGTTGACGGTGCAATCCCGGCTGATGGTGGCCGGGAATTGGAAGATGAACACCACGGTGGAGGAGGGTGTCGCCCTGGCGCGGGCGGTGTGCGCCGTCACCGCGCCGACCGACGAGGTTGACGTCGCACTCCTGCCGCCGTTCACGCACCTCTGGGCCGTGCACCCCGTCCTGGCCGGGAGTGGCGTCCTGCTCGGTGCGCAGAACGTGTACTGGAAGGATTCGGGCGCGTTCACGGGCGAGATCTCGCCGTCGATGCTGGCGGGCTGGTGCGACCTCGTGCTCGTCGGGCATTCCGAGCGCCGTCATGTGTTCGGCGAGCGCGATGACGAGGTGGGAAAGAAGTTTGTGGCTTCGCTTGCACACGCGCTCCAGGTGATCGTCGCAGTCGGTGAGACGAGCGAGGAGCGCGACGCCGGTAGCACGTTCGCTGTCGTGGAGCGCCAGCTCGATGCCGTGTTCGACGAGCTGGACGGGACGCCCGACATGGATGCATGGGTGATTGCCTACGAGCCCGTGTGGGCGATTGGCACCGGCCGGACTGCGACGCCGGAACAGGCGCAGGAGGTGATCGCGCACATCAAGCAGCATGTGCGCGCGAGGTTCCTCGACGGCGCACCCCGCGTCCTCTACGGCGGCAGCGTCACCGCCGCCAACGCCGCCTCACTGTTCGCCGAACCGGATATCGACGGCGCGCTGGTCGGTGGCGTGAGCCTGCGGGCCGAGGAATTCGGCGTGATCGTCGCCGCGGCCGTGTCGGCCGCGGGCACCCGCCGCGCCTCCTAGCCGCACGGTGAGTCGCGGGGTGCGGCCGTTCGTGCTCGTCATCCTCGACGGATGGGGCAGCAACGCGGATCCGTATGGCAACGCGATCGCGGCCGCGCGTACGCCCGAGCTGGACGCGCTCGAGCAACGCTGGCCGCACACCGAGGTCGAGGCCAGCGGTGAGGCGGTGGGATTGCCGCCTGGCCAGCAGGGCAACTCCGAGGTGGGCCACCTCACCATCGGCACCGGCCGTCTGATCCACCAGCCGCTGTCGCGCATCAGCCGTGCGATCGAGGACGGCAGCTTCTACGAAAACCCCGCGCTCTGCGAGGCGGTCGATCGCGCACGCGAGCGCGGCGGCGCGGTGCACTGCCTCGGATTGATCTCGCCCGGTGGGGTGCACAGCCACCAGAATCACGCGGTTGCACTCGCCGCACTCGCCCGCCGGCGCGGCCTGGACTCGGTGTGGTTCCACGTGTTTCTCGACGGCCGTGACGAGCCGCCGACGAGCGCCGCGGGGTTCGTGCGCACGTTCGTCGGCGAGCTCGATGGCGTCGGCGCCGGGGCGATCGCGTCGGTATCCGGCAGGTATTTCGCGATGGATCGCGACCGCCGCTGGGACCGGATACAGCGCGCCTACGAGGTCATCGCCGGCGCGGGTGGCGGCACCGCTGCCGACCCCGTCGCCTACATCGAGTCGCAGTACGCGTCGGGGATCACCGACGAGTTCGTTCCGCCAGTGTCGATCCTCCACGACGGCAGGCGAGTGCGCATCGAGGACGGCAACTCGATCATCTTTTTCAACTTCCGTCCGGACCGCGCGCGCCAGCTGTCGCACGCACTCGTCGACCGAGACTTCGACGGGTTCCCGCGGTCGAAGGTGTTGCAGGATGTCGACCTCGTCACGTTCACCGAGTACGAGCGCCACCTCGACGCGCGTGTGGCATTTCCGCGTGAGGACGCCGGCCACACCCTCGCGGAGGAGGTGAGTGCGGCGGGGTTGCGCCAGTTCCACGTCGCGGAGACCGAGAAGTACGCGCATGTCACGTACTTCATCAACGGAGGACGCGAGGACGCGTTCGATGGCGAGGAGCGGTTGCTCGTCCCTTCCCCTCGGGTCGCGACCTACGACGCGGTGCCCGAGATGAGCGCCGCCGGCGTCACGGATGCCGTGATCGCTCGACTTCAGAGCAGCGACGACGCGCTGCTCATCGCCAACTACGCCAACGCCGATATGGTCGGCCATACCGGCGATTTCGATGCCACCGTACGCGCCGTCGAGTTCGTCGACACCTGCCTCGGGCGCCTCGCCCGCGCGGTCGACGCTGCGCGGGGCGGTTTGCTCATCACCGCAGACCACGGCAACGCCGAGTACAAGATCGATCGCAGTGACGGGTCGGTGCTCACCGCCCACACCACCAGCCCGGTGCCGGTGATCCTCTGCGGCGCCGGCGACGGCGGGCTCCGTGGCGGGGGAGGGTTGCGTGACGTGGCGCCCACGGTGCTGGAGGCGATGGGGCTCCCCGTCCCGGCGGTCATGACGGGCCGGTCGCTGCGCGAGGCCTGAATCCGCCCCTCTACGGCGAAGGCGACGGGGACTGGTAGGGGACAGGCTCGATCTGGTCGACGGGATGCGGACCGCTTCGCCATCCATCGCCGGGCCCGAGGGTCAGGTGACAGTCGGCGCCGGTGACCGGGTTGCAGGCCACCGGTTGGGTGTGGATCGCAACTCCGTCACTCCAGCTCACCGTGATGCTGATGGTGAAGGTCTCCGTCGCCGTGACGGTCGCGCCGGCCGAGACCACCGCATAGTCGTGGCTCACCGCGCACGGGTCGTTCCAGCGCTGCGTCGACGGGTCATACAGCGGCAGGAGTGCCGGTACACGCTCGGCCGGGCCTGGCGCGATCGTGGTCGAGCCGTCGCCCCAACTCCACGCGACCGGTCCCGGCGTCACCGTGACGTCGTAGAGCAGGAACAGCGTGTACCCGCCGACGACCGTGGTCGTGAGTGCGTGCGATGCGACGGGCGCTGCCGGAACCGTTGAGTCGGTCCACGCGCAGGTCGGGATGTGCACGAAGGTGCGCGACGTCGTCGAGCCACCGGGCAGCATGTCGATGCTTCCAACCGTCCACGCGCTGGTCAGCGCGGCGACGAGGTTCGCGCCGGTCGGAAATGGCGGGCGGTCGAGCACGCCGGTCGGAGGCACCGGCGGCGGTGCGTTGCCGGCGAGGTATGGAGCGCTGAACACGAACATCGCCCCCTGGCAGCTTCCGCCAAAGGGTGCCACCGGCTGCGCGTCCTGCCAGGTGCCGCGGGTGTACAGGAAGGCCGTCACGGCGATCAGGTGGCCTGCGACATTTGCGGCGGTCGCGAGCGCGCCCGGCGCAGTGTCGGTCGCGACGCCGCCCGGCGGGATCGCGCCCGCGACCGCGTACGCGAACCGCGCTTCGGACCCGTCGTAGCCTCCCGCCGCATTCCGCGTGAAGACCGGATGGATCGAGATCACCGCGACGATGCCGCCGCCGGGCGACGGCGATCCAGGACCGACATGGAACACGTTTGACTGCGGGCAGGCCATCCCCTGCGGATTCGGCCCGGGCGGCGGGGTCTCGAGTGGGTTGTGCGGGTCAGTTCCCGGTGGGGTGATGGTCGACGGCACGATTGGGAGATACGTCCCTCCGGCACCGGCGACCAGCTTGCCATGCGTCACCGCCGCAATGCCGGCGCTCGACGGCCCGGGAGCGGCGCCGCCCGAGCCGCCTCCGCCACCGGATGCGATCGCGGTTGAGGTCGGGATCACGGCGAGCACAACGCCGGTGACGAGCATTCGGCGGGCGCGACCCGTCATCGTCCGCACCCGGTCACGGCGAGCAGCCATGCACCGATCAACGTCATCGCGAGCCCCCTCACCACCTCACCTCGAAACTCTCGCTGTGCGCAACGGACGGCGAACGCCCGATGGCCGCTTCGCTCGGCCCTCCCCGTGGGGCGGCTAGCATGGCAGTTCGCGGTGTCCGCCGGGGCTGAGGACGGTGACGGACCGGTCACCTGCGCGCAAGTTTCGCTGGGTACGCTGGATGAATGGCAGGTCCGGGCGATCTCAACTCCGCGCGCCTGCGTCGTGACCTGAGCCTCGTGCTGCGACGCAAGCTCACGCTCTATTCGGGGATCGGCGCCGTGGGCCTCACCGTGGTCTTCTCGGTGGTCGCGGCCACAACGGCGCCGGGCAAAGCGTCGCCGGTCGTGCCCTCAGCGTCGCCGTCCAATCCAGGCGCGAGCCAGCAGCCCGAGGCGCCGGCCGCCAATCAACCCAGCCTCGTGATCCCGGTGCAGCCTCCTCAGAGCGGTTTCGGCGGCTCGCCGGCCACGATTTCCGGCGGCTCCTGATGCGCTCGCGGCTCGCAAGCCGCGCCGATCATCGACTGCTCGCAGCCTCGGTGAGCAATTCCCCGAGCCGCGAGCCGTCGAGGTTGCCGCCGCTGACGATCGCCACCGTGCGCGGCGTGGATCGCCCGTCGAGCATGGCCGCATAGCCAAGCGCACCGGCACCCTCCGCGACGACCTTCAGCTCGGTCGCCATGCGCGCGACCGTCCTCCGCAGCGTTGTCTCGGGCACGACGGCCCAATCGCCCACCACTCGCTCGACGTCCGGAAGGTCCGCGAGGATCTCCGGAACGATCGACGCGTGCCCGGTGATGACCGCGGTGTCGGCGAACGGGTGGATGAACACCTCGGGGTCGCGTTCCCAGGCGCGCGTGGCCATCCACTCGAAAAGCCGGTCCCGTGGCAAGAGCACGGTCTCGGCGCCGAGTGCGCGCACCCCGTCGACCTTGAGCGCCGGTGCGGTGTCGAACATCACAACTCTGCACGGAACGTGCAGCGCGCGAGCCACGTACGCGCACGCCAGCGCCGCATTGCCTGCGCTGACCGTGAGCAACCCACGGGCCACCCGCTCGCGGTCCACGACGTGAGCCGCGGCGAAGAAGCCTCGCACTTTGAAGCTGCCGGTGGGCTGCAGCAACTCCAACTTGAGGAAGCCTCCGGCCGGCGCGGCGATCGACGGCGTGCGGCGGATGTGGGGCGCGAGGAGGCGGGCGATCTCGTGGACGCGCGCCGCGTCGACCCCCTCGATGGGAGTCACAGCTTGACGTCCGTTCCCACTCGCGCGGCAAGCGCAGCCTCATATACGACGCGAGCCACCACCGCATCCTCGAAACCGCTGCCCGTCGACTTGTACAGCGTGACCTCGACATCGCTCTGCCGCCCGGGTTGGAGTCCCGCGATCACCGCGCCGACCTCGGTGATCGTCGCCAAGTCCCGGCCCTGCAACTCGTGAGCGCCCGCCGGAGGCGGATTCTCGGCGGCGCCTTTCCATTCAACGAACACACGGGCGTTGCGGACCGTCTCCGGGTCGACCTCGGCGCCGAACGTGCCCCCCACAGACGTGACGTGGGTTCCGGGATCGAGCCACTCGTACCGCGTGATCGGCTCGCGCGCATCGGTGCAGCAGCACACGACATCAGCACCGCGGATCGCCGCCTCGAAACCGTCGACGACGACGCATCGTGGGTCGGTCGCGGCGACCGCCGACGCTCGCTCGCGGTCACGCGAGGCGATGCGGATGGTGGTGAAGTCTCGAACCAGCGGCACGGTCGCGAGATGGGAGTGGCCCTGCACGCCGGCGCCGAGGATGGTCAGGGTTGTCGAGTCCGGTCGCGCGAGGACGCGGGTTGACACAGCGGCGCCGCCGCCGATACGCATCGCCGTGATGTGCTCGCCGTCCATCACGCTGAGCAGGGAGCCGTCGCGCTCATCGAACAGGGTGATCATCCCCTGGTAAGTCGGCAGCCCTCGCGCACCGTTGTCCGGGAAGACGCTGACCGCCTTGAGCGCGAACCCACGCCCCGCGACCCAGCCGGGCATGGCCCCGAGCAGGCCCGCAGGGGCCCGCGCGGCGGTGCGGGGAGGCACCGACGCCTGCCCGGTGGAGTAGGCGCGAAAGCCCTCCTCGAGCGCGGTGAGCATCTCCGGAGCGAAGAGCAGGCCCTCGACGTCGTGCCTGCTGAGCACCAGCATGACCGGGCATGTTGGCACGGTTAGGCACAATGGAGGCGATGACTCAGGAGCAGGCAGCCGCAGAGCCGGTCACCGCTGATCGCGAGGTCGACGCGGTGATCTTCGATCTCGGCGGGGTGATGACCGAGCCCCCCTTCAACCACCGGACCGACGTCCCTCCCGAGTACTTCAGCGTGATCGCCTTCTTCCTCGGGGAGTTCCGCGATCACTACCACCTGACCACAGGTGTCCATGATCTGCACCTGCTGGAGATGGGCAAGATCTCGGACGACGAGTTCTTCGACCGGATGATGGCTCGGTACGCCGAGGCCGGCAATGATCCGGTGGACCCGCGGGAGGCGCAGCAGGTCGTCTTCGGCCGCGGCATGGTCGCCTGCGGCGCCATGGCCGACGCGGTGCGCCAGATCCGCGCCGCCGGGTACAGGACCGCGCTGCTGACCAACATCTCTCGTGAGGGAGAGGCGATCTTCACGAAGCTCTTCCCCGTCGACGAGCTCTTCGATGTCATCGTCGATTCGTCGAAGGTGGGGATGCGCAAGCCCGATCCGGAGATCTACCGGCTGACGTGCAGCCGGCTCGGAGTTGCGCCCGAGCGCTGTCTCTTCATCGACGACCTGCTCTGCAACGTCGAGGCGGCGGACGCACTGGGGATGCAGACGATCCAGTGCCTCGACCCGGTCGCCGTCGCGGATGAGGTCGTCCAGCGTCTGCTCGGCCATCGCGCCGCTGCCGAGGCCGGGGCCGGGGCGTGACCGACGACCGCGCAGCGCGGTCGATCACCGGCGAGGGAGAGGCACTGGAGATCGCCGGGATCACCGATCGTGGCCCCGTCCGCACCCAGAACCAGGATGTCTGGGACGCGCGCATCGGCCCCGACGGTCGCGATGCAGTCCTGGCGCTGGCCGATGGTATGGGTGGTCACAAGGGTGGCCTCGAATCAGCAGAGGCGGCCGTCATCGCCGCGATGGAGGTGCTCAACGCGGCGGATTCGTCATCGGAGCCGGCCGACACCCTCCGGCAGGCCGTGGCCGCCGCAAACGACGGCGTGGCCACCGCACGCGTGACGATCGGCGGCAATCCGGGAACCACCCTGGTGCTGGCCATCGTGCGTGGGCTGCGTGCCTCGGTCGCCAACGTGGGCGACAGCCGCGCCTACCTGGTGCGCAGCGGATCGGTGACCCAGATCACCGACGACCACTCGTGGGCAGCGGGCCAGGTGCGGCTTGGCATGCTCGACGCCGACGAGGCCCGCCATCACGCCAGGCGCAACCTCATCGAGCGGGCGGTGATGGGCGACCCGGTCGACGCCGACATCTTCGAGGTGGAAGCCGAACCCGGCGATGTGCTCCTGCTGTGCTCGGACGGCCTCTGGGAACCGCTCTCGGACCCGGCTCTCGCGGCGATCATCGTCACTCCGGACCCCCTGGGCGTCGCTCTGACGATGGCGTGCGACGCTGCTCTCGCTGCTGGGGGGACCGACAACGTGACCATGGTCGCGGCTCGCTGGCTCCCATCGCATCCGCTAACGTCTGAGCGCTGATGGCTCGTCTCTATGCGCAGTTCGGTGCGATCGTGTTCCTGGCGGTCGGGCTCGGCGGGCTCCTGACGGGCGACGCCGGGACCCTGATGCACCACCAACCCGGCGGGAACGTCGGGCCGATGGTCCTCCACCTGACCTACATCCGCGATGTCCTCGACCTGGTCATCGGCGCCGCGCTTGCCTTCGCAGGCTTTCGAACCGACGAGCGGATCGCCGCGGAGATCGTGCTCACTGTCGGCGTCGTGCTGCTGCTCCTGGCGGTGGTCGGCTTCGCTCACCCCGACGACATGGCCGGGACCAGAGGCATCATCGGCGTGCACTTCACGCTGCCCATGAATATCCTCGACGCCGTCGCCGGCGCTCTCGGGGTTCTCTGCGGCGTCGGCGCCTCGGCCACCACGACAGCGGCCGCCTGAGACCCAGGCTGGGACCGCCTAGACTGCTGCCGGCCTCGCCGCGGCTGTGCCGTTGGAGGCGTGCTCACCGCGATGGCGCGCAGTCGCCACGATGTGCACCGCGCCGGTCGCAAACGGCTTCGCCCTGCTCAGCGCACGCCCCGCCGACGTGACCCCCTCGCGAGCGGCAGCGGTCGCGACGCGAAGCTGGGCGCGGGTCTTGTCGCCGGTCTGCGGCGCGATAGACAGGCCGACCACGGTGCCGACCGCAGCTCCGTGCATGAATCCTCGGACATAGCCCATGGCCGCGCCTCCTTTTGTTCGATGGTGAACTCTGTCAATTCACCCTACACCGCCGCACCAGTTCAGGTCAGCGACGTGGCCGACCAGGGACCGTCGGGCACGATGCGCAGGTGCTCGACCGGGCGGCCAGCGATGAGGTGCTCGGCGATGATCTCGTCGACGTCGTCAACCCTGAGGCGCCCGTACCAGAACTCCGTCCGGGTAGACGATCAAGATCGGTCCCTGGTGGTGCTGCTGGTTGCAGCCCATCCTCGTGGTGCGCACCCACGTCAGCTCGAGGCGCTCCACCTCGTCGCGCAGGCGCTGGAGGATGTGCTCGGAACCCTGGCCACCGCAGTGGTGACGCCCGACCGTGGTACAGATGAAGACGTGCAGGTTGCGTGGCGCGGGATCGCTCATCACGAGCAATGGTCGCCCACGCGGCCGCGGCTCCGCGCTGTGCCGGCGTGCGAAAGTACCGCACGATGGACTTGAGCTTCGCCTTCTTCGCGGACAGCGCCGTGGTTCCTCCCGACGGCAAGCTGTATGTCCTCGGCGGCGGTTTCAGTGCCCTCTCGATGGCGACGTTGCCGGGCCGGGCGGCCTTTGCCGTGGTTGCGGGGTTCCGCTTCAACGCAGCCGATGTGGGTCAGGCGCACCAGGTCGAGCTGCGCCTCACCAACTCCCAGGGCAAGCTCGTGCTCGCACCGGTTGTGCTGCAGTTCCAGGCGGCCGGCGCGAAGCTGGTGCCGGGCCAGGAGGTGAGCATCTCCACCGTCACCATCCTCCAGCCGATGTTCGGCGAGCCCGGTGTCTATGCCACCGAATTCTGGACAGGTGGGAACCGCATCGGATCGGTCAGCCTCAGCGTCGAGGAGCGCCAGTTGCCGGAGCCGGTCCCCGCAGACCGGCCCAACTGAGCACGTCCGCCAGGTCAGTACTCGTAGAACCCGCGACCGCTCTTCTTGCCGAGGTAGCCGGCGGCCACCATGCGGCGGAGCAGCGGGGGAGGTGCGTAATCGCTGTTCGCGTACTCCTCGTAGAGCGATTCGCAGACGAACATCGCCGTGTCGAGGCCGATGTAGTCGAGCAGCTGGAGCGGTCCCATCGGATGGCCGCAGCCCAGGCGCATCCCCTCGTCGATGTCGTCCCGTGTGGCGAACCCGGATTCGTACACCCTGATCGCGTGGGTGAGGAACGGGATCAGCAGCAGGTTGACGATGAAGCCGCCGCGATCCTGGGCAACGATGATCCGCTTGCCGAGCCGCTCACCGAGGGCGCGCGTATCCGTCAGGGTGTCGTCGCTGGTGGCGATGCTGCGCACCACCTCGATGAGCTTCATCACCGGCGCCGGGTTGAAGAAGTGGGTCCCGATCACGCGATCCGGACGCCGGGTTGCGCGAGCGATCTCGATGATGGGCAGCGCCGAGGTGTTGGTCGAAAGGATCGCGTCGTCGCCGACGATGTGGTCGAGCTGCTCGAAGAGGGCAACCTTCGCCGGCAGCTGCTCGACGATGGCTTCGATGCAGAAGTCGCATTCCCCGAAGTCCTCGAGGCGCGGCGTGAATGTCAGGAGTCCGTTGATCCGATCGACATCCTCGTCGGTCAGCTTCCCGGTCCTGCGACCGCGCTCGAGCGACGCGTCGACGCGACGCTCACCGGCCGCGAGCTGCTCGGGTCCGGACTCGGTGACCAGGGTCCGGATCCCGTTGCGGGCACACACTTCAGCGATTCCCGAGCCCATCAGCCCCGCGCCGATGATCCCAACACACTGGATCTCCATGGTTGACACTCCTTGAGGCGCATTCGATGGATCACGGTCGCGCGTTCGCGTGCCGCAGTCTGCCCGAGGGCGGGCGGCTCGCGCACCTATGATGGGCGGCATGGGGTCACCGGGCACGATCGCGCTGGTCAGTGACGATCTCATGTTCGCCAGTCAGCTCAGCACCACCATGAAGCGAGCGGGCGGGAGCGCTGTCATCGTCGCCGGTGATCCCGTCCCGGACGTGGACCTGGTCTTCGTGGACCTCAACACGGCCGTCGAGGCCCGCCTGGCGCTGATCGGTCGCCTGCGCAGCGAGCGCCCCGAGCAGGAGATCATCGGCTTCTCGCATCATGGCGACCTCGAGATGCGCCGGCGCGCTCGTGCGGCGGGAGCGAACCGGGTGGTCAACAACGGCTCGATCCAGGTGGTGGCGCTCCGCCGGTCGGCTGACACCGAGCGAAGCGCGTGATGACCGCCGTCACCGAAGGTCTCGACGCTCGCATTCGCTCCGAGGTTGACAGGACGCGCGAGGAGGTGGTCGAGACGCGGCGCACGCTGCACCGGCATCCCGAGCTGTCACTCGAGGAACGCGACACCGCTGACCTCGTCGCGCAGCGCAGCGCCGGCCTCGGTTTCACGGTGCGCACGGGTATCGGTGGGACCGGCGTGCTCGCCGATCTCGACAGTGGCAGGCCGGGTCCGACCCTGATGCTGCGGGCCGACATGGATGCGCTACCCATCGTGGAGCGGGGCGACGGTCGCGTGGTCACGTCGGAGGTCGATGGAGTCATGCATGCGTGCGGGCACGACGGCCACGTCGCGATGACGCTCGGAGCCGCGGCTGCGATGGTCGCGATGCGAGACAGCTGGTCGGGGCGTGTGCGGCTCTGCTTTCAGCCGGCCGAGGAGACCGCGTCCGGCGCGATGCCGATGATCAAGGACGGGGCTGCCGACGGTGTCGACCGCGTCCTCGGGATTCACCTCTGGGCGCCGCTCGCCACCGGACGTGTTGCAGTCAAGTCTGGCGTTATCTTCGGGAGCGCCGACAGCTTCTCCGTCACGATCCAGGGCCGTGGAGGTCACGGCGGCATGCCCCATACCGCCATCGACCCGGTGGTCGTCACGGCTCAGGTGATCCTCGCAATCCAGTCGATCATCAGCCGCGAGACGTCGCCCTTCTCGCCCGCGGTGATCACCATCGGCAGGGTCACCGCCGGCACCGCGTTCAATGTCATCGCTGATTCCGCGGAGTTGCTAGGCACCACGCGCGCCATCGATGCGAGCGAGCGCGAACGCCTTCTCAAGCGTGTCGCGGAGATCGCCACAGCGGTGGCGAGTGGCTACGGCGCCGAGGCGCACTTCTGGCGGGGGAGTGGTTGCCCACCGGTTGTCTCGGACGCCGCGACCGCCGACCTCGTGCGCAGTGCCGCGGCGGCCACCGTCGGCGACGACCACGTCGACATCGCCGTGCCCATCACGGTCGGCGACGACATCGCCTGCTTCCTCGAACGCGCCCCCGGGTGCTACTTCCTGGTCGGCGCCGGCCATCCCGAACGGGGGCCCGTACCGCCGCATCACAGCGCGTACTTCGACATCGATGAGGCCGCGCTTCCGGTGGGAGTCGAGACGCTCGTGCGGGCCGGCCTCGACGTGCTCGGTTGATGGACTTCATCCGTTCGCGCGAGGACCGCAACGACCTGTACAGCAACGTGGATCTCACCCCGCGCGCGACATCGGAGTCCGAGACCCTGCTGTCAATTGCGATGGAGATCGAGCACGCGAACAACTCGGGATACGTGCATGGCGGCACGATCATGCGTCTGGTCGATACCGCGGCCGGCATCGCCGCGGTGAAGCACGCGAGGCGGCGTGTCGTGACAGCGACCATGGACGAGATGAGCTTTCTCGCCCCGGTGTACATTGGCGACCTGCTCACCGTGCGGGCACGGGTCAACGACGCGCACCGCACGTCGATGGAGATCAGCGTCCGCGTCGACGTCGAGCGCATCCCGTCCGGCGAGAAGTTGCATGTGGCAAGCGCGCACCTCGTCTACGTCGGCCTCGACCGCGACGGCCGTCCTGCGGAGGTCGCCAAGGTCATCGCCGAGACCAAGGAGGAGCGCCGCCGCCAGGCCGAGGCGCGAGTCCGCCGCGAGCAGCGCCTGCTGCGCAAGCGCGCGCTCGCCGACGCCGTGCACGATGCGGAGTGACGGGGATGCTGCCCTCCCGCGCAATCCCTCGGGTACGATGACCGCGCCATGTCCGAGGTGACCGCACCGCTGACCGTTCGGGACGCCACGGCGCCGACGGCCACCGCGCGTCAGCACATCCGCTTCGCCTTCCACCGGGTGCGGCCGGAATGGCGTCTCCGGCCCGCCACGGAGCGCGCCGCCGACCGGGAGGAGGTGGCTGCCCTGGTCCGCGACGTCGGTGACCGCGATGGCGTGCTCATCCGTTCATACAGCACCGTGGGCACACGCGGTGACGCCGATTTCCTGCTCTGGCTGGTCAGCGAACGTCTCGATGATCTGCACGAGTTCGCCGCGCGGCTGAACCGCACCCGGCTCGCCGCCTACCTCGAGTCTCCCTACAGCTACTTCTCGATGACCAAGCAGAGCATGTACGTCGAGAAGCACCGCCACGAGCACCAGGAGGGGAGGAGCAACCGTCTGGTCATCGCGCCCACGGGACGTCGCTATCTCTTCGTCTACCCGTTCGTGAAGACTCGCGCCTGGTACCGGCTGAGCCCCGACGAGCGCCAGCGCCAGATGAGCGAGCACATCGCCATGGGGCACAAGTACCCCGGGGTGAAGATCAACACCACCTACTCATTCGGGCTTGACGATCAGGACTTCGTGGTTGCGTTCGAGAGCGATTCCGTTGCGGATTTTCTCGACCTCGTGCACGAGATGCGTAGCAGCGAGGCATCCACCCACACCGTGCGCGACGTGCCGTCGTTCACATGCATCGCCATGGATATCGACGAGGTGCTGTCAGCGCTCGGTTAGCCCGCGAGCACCGCGCGTCGACGCTCCGCGGCCTGCAGTGAGGCGAGCATCACCTCCATGATGTGCATCACCTTGACGTTCGGCGCGTAGCGCGCGGCCCCTGCGCGCAGCTGGAGCAGGCACGAGATGTTCTCGGTCACCACGATCTCCGCTCCACTGGCGCGGATGTTGTCGAATTTGCGACGGAGGATCGCCTCACTGCGCTCGGGTTGCCGCGCGAAGTACGTCCCCGCGCCGCCACAGCACATCGCACGCTCGTTCAGCGGGACGACGTCGAGATGGGGGATCTGCTCGAGCAGCCGCCGCATCGCACCTCGCTCGGGTCCGTCGATCGGCAGCGCGCACGGCTCATCGACGGTGACGCGCCAGCGGAGCGGCCCGAGGGTGCCGCGGACGCCGTTGCGGTCGAGGAAATCACTGGCGAGGGCTGTGTGATGGGCAATCTCCACCGCGCGATGACCGACCTGGCGATCATCGCCGGCGATGCTCCCATACTCGCGGTAGTGCTCGGTGCATGACGCGGTGTCGCCGATGTATGCGTCGACGTCGAGGTGGCTCATCGCCGCGCTGTTCTTGACCGCCATGTCCACCATCGCGTCGCGGTCACCGAGGGTGCGCGCCGGCAAACCGCTGCAGCCGAGCTGCGGCACCTGGACGCTGTAGCCGGAGCCGAGCAACACCCGGATGGTTGCGTCGGTTGATTCCGGCGCGGTGAGATTCTCGAGGCAGCAGACCAGCACCGCCACGTTGCCGCGCAGCGGCAGCGTGGGCGCCGGCAGGTCACCGAGCATCTGGTGGACCGTGCGATCCGGCGGGGGACCGCTCTGCTCGGCGAGCGCGCCGAGGGTACCCAGCCACGACAGCATCCCGGTGCGGCGCGCCAGCCCGTAGAGCCCGGTGCGCCGGGTGAAACGCGCGAACGTGTGGAGCGCACGCAGCGCACCGGGCCGTGGCAGCACGTTGCGCAGCGCGAAGGACTGGGCCCACGGATACCCCTCCTGCGCATGCAGCTCCTGGCGCGCTCTGCTGACGATGTGCCCGGTCGGAACGCGCGGCGCGCATGCGGCGACGCAGTTGTCGCAGGTCAGGCAGGTCGACAGCGGGCCGTCGGCGATGTCACGCAGCTCGAGGCGGCCCTCCATGGCATCGCGAATCAGTGCGATCCGTCCGCGCGCCGTCTCCCATTCCACGGGATTCACGACGTATGCCGGGCACGTGGCCTGACACAGCGAGCACTTGTTGCATTCGCTCGCCGCCTCGTAGACGTCGGCAAGGAAGCGCGGGGTCGGGACGGCGGCGCCGGCCATTGGGCCGGGATTGTAGACGAGATCGCGAACCGCTCAACCGGCGATGGCGCGGGCCGCCGATCCGTAGAGTTGCGTCGATGATCGCGGACTACCACGTGGAAGCTTTCACGGACGAGGAGCGGCAGCTGCTCGCCCCGCATGTGACCAATCTCGATCGCCCGGTGTTCGCGCTCACCAATCTTCCGCAGGTCACCGCCGCCGCGCTGTTCGCCCGGTACAGCCGCAGCTCGAAAAGCCTTCGCCGTCTCCTCGTCGACGAATTCCTTGCCGGGGGCTCGGCGGGCGCGGCAGCATCGGCCGATGCGGGGCGGGAGCGGGCGTCGGATCTCTTTGGACGTGTGCTCGCCGAATACGGGGACGACTCCGTTGCCCAGCTCGCCGGCGTGCACCTCGCGTGCGAACAGGTCTCCCAACCGCTTGCCAAGGCGATCGAATGGGGACGGCTCGCCGCCTATTTGGAGCAGTCGACGCGCTACATCCCGTACACGGATCGCCGGGACGGTCACTATCGCTACCTGCGCGACCGCGAGCTGCTCTCGTCGCCGCTCGGCGCGACCTACTCGAAGGCGATGGACCTGCTCTTCGACACGTACTCGGAGCTGCGCGAGCCACTCGCCCGGCACCTCGACGAGACCCTGCCGCCCGAACCGGACGAGAAGGCGCGCCGCCGCGCGATCCGGGCGCTCGCGCTCGACCTGATGCGTGGACTGCTCCCGGCGGGGACGGTGAGCAACGTTGGGATGTTCGCGTCTCCCCAGGCGTACGAGCAACTCGTGCTCCGCCTTCGTGCGCACCCGCTGCCCGAGGCGCGCGCATATGCCGAGCTGATCAACGCGGAACTGCAGAAGCTCATCCCTGAGTTCCTGACGCGTCTCGATCGCCCCGACCGAGGTGCTGTGTGGGTCGCATACCTGCGCGAAACGGCTGCCGCGCTCGCTCACCAGGCAGACGCGCTCTCCCCGGAGGGCGAATGGGGGCCCACCGGCGTGACGCTGGTGGAGTGGGACGGCGACGGCGAGGACCGGATCCTCGCCTCAGCGCTCTTCCCGTACTCACACGCGTCGCAGGAACGGCTGCTGGCTGCGGTACGTCCGCTCTCGGATGCTCGGCGCCAGGCGCTCTTCGCGGCCGCCGTCGGGCATCGCGGCAATCGCCGCCATCGCCCCGGCCGTGGGTTCGAGCACTGTGACTACACCTTCGAGGTCGTCTCCGACTACGGCGCTTTCCGCGACCTGCAGCGCCACCGCATGCTCACGATCCAGTGGCAGGAGCTGACGCCGTCGCTGGGGTACGAGGTCCCCGATGCGGTCGTCGATGCCGGGCTCGCCGAACGCTGGCATGTCGCCGTCCGGGAGGCAGAGGCCGCGTATCGCGAGATCGCCGACACGTTCCCGCAGCAGGCCGGCTACCTGGTCACGCTCGGCCACCGCGTGCGATACGTGATCAAGCTCAACGCACGCGAGGCGATGCACATGATCGAGCTGCGCACGTCGCCGCAGGGCCATCCGAGCTACCGGCAGATCTGCAAGGAGATGCTCCGTCTCATCGATGAGGTCGCCGGTCACCATCTGATAGCGAGGGCGGTTCGTTTTGTGGGATTGGACGACGTCCACCTGCCGCGATACGCTGCCGAGGCCGCGAGCACGTCAACGGCTGACTGAGCACCCGGGCCGAGGAACGGCCGTCCACGGCCGGTACAGCATGTCAATCTGACGTCGTGAAGCGCCGCGTGACATCGATCGCCGGATGGGCAACACACACATATCCTGGACGGCTCATCGCCGCATTCGGCTCGAGCCAGGCGGGCAACTATGCGTCGGGTCTGGCGTTCAACGCGTTCCTCAGCATGTTCCCGCTCATCCTCGGGTTGCTCGCGATCCTCGGCTTCGCGACGCAGTCACCTGACGCCAAGATGAAGGTCCTCGACGCGATTCTCGGGTTCTTCCCGCAAACAGCCCATGCGGAGCTGGTGGCCACGTTCACCGGTGTCCAGCAGCATTCGGGGCTGCTCGGCATCGTCAGCCTGGTGGGCCTCCTATGGGGCGGCAGCAGCCTCTTCACTGGGATGGAGTTCGCGCTGAGCGTGATCATCGGTGGCCGCCAGCGCAGCTTTCTACGGCAGCGAGGCATGGCGCTGGCCATGACCATCCTGTTCGTCGTCGCCCTGGTCGCCACCGTCGGCATCAATTCGATCGTCGCGATTCCTGGAGTCATCTGGATCTTTGAGCCGGTGGTCGGCCTGCTGGTGTGGTGCGGGTTCATGCTCGCGGTGTACCGGCTGGTCCCCAACCGCACCCACCGGGTGTCGGAAACCTGGCCCGGCGTGGTCATCGCCGGGACCGCGATGGAGATCCTCACGCTGCTGTGGCCCCTGTACGGACGCCTTTCCCACAACTTTTCGACGTATGGCTCGACCTTCGCCCTGTTCTTCGTGCTCGCCAGCTGGCTGTACTTCCTGGCTCAGTTCATCCTGCTCGGCGCCGTCGCCAACCGCATGCACGCCGGCGAGCCGGATGCTCGCGGCCTTCTCGGCGAACGGCCGGCCAGTCGACAGAAGGTCGCAGAAGCGTCTCGGACCGGTGGCGAGGTTTCCCGGACGGGGGCGTGACGTATGATTGGGAGCACCATGGCAATCACCTCTCCCTCGATCGTCACGATCTCCGACACCGCCCGTGAGCAGCTCAAGGGTCTCATCGCCGACCAGCCTGCCGACCGCGCACTCGGACTTCGGGTCTTCATCCAGTCTGGTGGATGCTCAGGCTTCTCGTACGGCATGGGCCTGGATGAGAATCCACCCCGCGACGACGACCAGGTTGTCGACGTCGATGGAGGCATCAAGGTGTATGTGGATGCGTACTCGTCGCAGTACCTCCAGGGCGCCGAGATCGATTACGTCGACGAGCTGATGGGTGGCGGATTCACCATCCACAATCCCAACGCCGTTCGCACTTGCGGTTGTGGTCACTCGTTCCAGACTGCAGACTCCGCGGGCGAAGCCAAGTCCTGCTCCCACTGAGGGAGTTCTGACCGGCGGCTGGCCGGCGCTGCATCCGTCTGGGCTCAGGCGACAGGCACGGCGCTCGTCGCATCCGCGGTGCGGCGCATCGTTGAGGCTGCGTCGCGGTCTTTGATGGCGAGGGCGATGATGGCGCCGACCAGGGTGAATCCGGCGGCGGCGAAGAAGGCGATACGGAACACGGTGACGTTGCCTGCGAGGCTCGCAGTCCCGCTCTGGGTGCCGATGATGGTCGAGAGCGTCGCCACGCCGAGGGCGGCCGCGAGCTGGCGCTGGGCGTTGTAGAGCGCGGTGGCTCGCCCTGTGTCACGGGGCGAGATCTGCGCGAAGACACCGGCGTTCATCGAGATCACCACGTATGCCCATCCCACACCGACGAAGAACATCACCACTCGGAAGACCCAGAGGTTGCCGTTCAGCAGGAATGCAAGCAGGGAGGTCGCGACGGTGACGCCGACCAGGCCCCCGCTGATGAGACGGCGAGGCCCGATGCGTGGGTAGAGGCGCCCGACCAGCTGCGACGAGACCAGCACCCCGAGCGCTTCCGGAGCTGTGCTCGACCCGGACACGAGAGCGGAGAGTCCGCGGCCGGTCTGCAGCCAGATCGGCGCGACGAAGAGCAGCCCGAGGAATCCCGCGGCGGCGAACAGTGACGCGAGGTTGGCCACCCCGAAGAGGCGGTTGCGCAGCAGCCTGAAGTCGATCATCGGTTGCTCGGTATGCAGCTCCACCCAGACGAGCGCGGCGATGAGCGCCGCTCCGCCCACCGCGGTGACGACGATGAGCGGCGACGCCCAGCCGAGGGTCGCCGCCTCGCTGAGCGCGTAGAGGAAGAGTCCAAAGCCGAGGGCCGCCAGGAGAAAGCCCGGCAGGTCGAAACGCTCCCCGGCGCGCTCGCGATGCTCGGTGAGCTGCAGCGCGCTGAAGACCAGGGCGGCGAGGCCGATCGGGACGTTCACGAAGAACACCCAGCGCCAGGATAGGCTGTCGACGAGCGCGCCCCCGATGAGGGGTCCAAGGGCCGGCGCCATCACGGTGGGGATCACGAGGATGCGCGCGACTCGCGCACGCTGCGCGGGCGGGTAGGCGCGGTACAGCATCGCCATGCCCACCGGCGTGAGCATGCCGCCGCCCGCGCCCTGGAGAACGCGGAACAGCACCAGTTCGACCAGCGACTGGGACAGCCCGCAGAGCGCCGACGCGGCCGTGAACAGCAGGACCGCCGCAATGAAGGTGCGCTTGGTGCCGAAGCGATCACCGACCCATCCCGAGGCGGGGATCCAGACGGCGAGACTCACCAGGTAGCCGACCACGACGCCGTCGGTCGCCGCAGGACTCACGCTGAAGTTGCGAGCGATCGCCGGCAGCGCGACATAGACGATCGTCGCATCCATGATCGTCATGAACATGGCGACGACGTAGATCATCGCGATGATCTGCTGGTAGGAGAGTCGCACCCCGCGCACGCCACCATCCTCGCTCAGGCGTCTCGATCGCCGCCTCGGCACGCCCCTGTTTGGCTCGAGAGCGTGCGGGTAAGCTTGACGCCATGGAAGTCAAGGAACTCGGTCACATCGTCCTGTACGTTCACAACATCGAGCGATCCGCCACGTTCTACGGCGACGTCCTCGGCTGGAAGCGGCTCGTGGCCGCCGAGGGCGGCCCCTTGGGCCGCGTGCCGGTTGCCCTGTTCAGCAGCGGCCGGACGCATCATGAGTTGCTGCTCATCGAGGTGGGCGAGGACGCGCAGGACCTGCCGCGCGGCAGGCACGTCGGTCTCTATCACTTCGGCCTCAAGGTGGGGGACACCGACGACGAGTTGCGCGACGCGATACGCCGCTGTCAGGAGGCGGGCGTGCAGATCGTCGGCACCAGTGACCACACCGTCAGCCACAGCCTGTACATCGTCGATCCCGATGGCAACGAGATCGAGCTGTATATCGACGTCCCCGGCGTGAGCTGGGACCTGGAACATGTCATGGCGCCCGTGAAGGCGCTTGCTCTGTAAGGAATTTCGACCATGCCAGCTGTGACCGTCGACGACATCTCCGCGCTGCCCCACATCCCTCAGCCTGATCCGACCGCCACGTCGTTCCGTCCGGTGATCAGCGTGACCACCGCGCCACGCGGCTTCGAGGGTGAGGGGTTCCCGGTGCACCGCGCGTTCGCCGGTACCGATCCGGCACTCATCGATCCGTTCATTCACATGGATCAGATGGGCGAGGTCGAATACGCGCCGGGCGAGCCCAAGGGAACGCCATGGCATCCGCATCGCGGCTTCGAAACGGTGACCTACATGATCGATGGGACGTTTCAACACCAGGACAGCAACGGTGGTGGCGGCCTGATCACCAATGGCGACACGCAGTGGATGACGGCCGGCGCGGGCATCCTGCACATCGAGCGTCCGCCGGAAGAGCTCATCGCCAGTGGCGGTCTCTTCCACGGATTCCAGTTGTGGGTGAACCTTCCCGCCGCGCAGAAGTGGGTGCCCGCCCGCTATCAGGACATCCGCGCGGGCAACGTCGCGCTGCTGACCTCGTACGACGGGGGTGCGCTGTTGCGGGTCATCGCCGGCGAGGTCGCCGGTCATCGTGGACCTGGCGTCACCTACACCCCGATATCGCTAGCGCACGTCACCGTGAGCCCCGGGGCGCGGCTCGTGCTGCCCTGGCCGCGTGATTTCAACGCCCTGGTGTATGCGCTCTCCGGCAGTGGAACCGTCGGTGAGGAGCGACGTCCGATTGAGTCCGGTCAGCTCGCCGCACTCGGCGCGGGCGACGTCATCACGGCCACCGCTGGAACCCACCAGGAGAGCCGGCATCCGAACCTGGACCTGCTCATCCTCGGCGGCAGCCCGATCCGCGAACCGGTGGCGCACTACGGCCCGTTCGTCATGAACACGCACGCGGAGATCGCGCAGGCGCTCGCCGACTACCAGTCCGGCAAGATGGGCGCCGTTCCTGCGAACCACATCGGGAACTGACCTACAGGCCGTACGTCTCGAGGAGCCGGAGCCAGATCTCGCTGATCGTCGGGTACGACGGCACGGCGTGCCAGAGCCGGTCGAGCGGCACCTGGCCGACCACGGCAACCGTTGCGGCGTGGATGAGGTCGCCGACCCCCGGCCCCGCGAAGGTCACCCCGACGATGACCTTGCGATCCTCGTCGACCACCATCCGCGCGCGGCCGGCATAGCCGTCCGCGAGCAACTCCGCTCCTGATACCTCGCCGATCTCGTAGTCGACCGCGCGCACCCGCAGGCCGGCGGCAACCGCGCCCGCGTGGGTGAGGCCCACCGCGGACACTTCGGGATCGGTGAAGACCACCTGGGGTATCGCGCCGTGATCCGCAGTTGCGCTGAAGGCGGACCAGGGCGGCGGATCGCCCGTCAGCTCGCCCTTGGCGCGGGCCACGATGGCGTCGCCGCAGGCGCGCGCCTGATATTTGCCCATGTGGGTGAGCAGCGCTCGGTGGTTGAGATCCCCCGCGGCGTAGAGCCAGTCACCGCCGCCCTCCACCCGACACGTGTCGTCGACGTTGAGCCATGAGCCGGGCCGGAGGCCGACGCTGTCGAGGCCGACCTCGTCGGTGCGGGGCGCCCGGCCGGTGGCCACCAGGAGCTCGTCGCCCGTGAGTGTCCTCCGGTTGCCGCCATCGCCATCGGCGATGTCCACGGAGATCTCGCCCCCGGCTGCACGTGTGACCCGCTCGGTGGCGGTGCTGAGCAGCACATCGATGCCGCGCCTCTCGAAGGACGCGAGCACCGCCTCACCCGCGAAGTCCTCGGTGTTGCCGAGGATCCGGTCGTCGCGGACGACGAGCGTCACCTCCTCGCTGCCGAGGCTCTTGAATGCGTCGGCCATCTCGCAGGCGACGACGCCGCCGCCGATGATGACGAGGCGGCGGGGCACCACCTGGGCGCTGGTGGCCTCATGGCTGGTCCACGCATGGGCGGATTCGATACCGGGAATCGGCGGGATCGAGGCCCTGCTGCCGGTGCACAGCGCGACGGCATACCGAGCGGCGAGTGTGAACTCGGGACCTTCTGCCGGGGTCACGGTGACCCGCAGCTTCCCCGCGAGACGCCCCCTGCCTCGAGCCAGGTCGATCGGCTGGCGGTCCAGCCACTGGACCTGGCTGTCGTCCTTCCAATGAGAAGTGAAGCTGTCACGGCGGCGGAAGACGGCTGCGCTGTCGAGGGTGCCGGTGACCGCCTGCCTGGCGCCGTCGACCGCCAGCGCCGCGCGCAGCGCCTGCCCGCTGCGGAGGAGCGCCTTGCTCGGCATGCATGCCCAGTAGGAGCACTCACCGCCGACCAGCTCGCTCTCGACCACCGCGCAGGTCAGACCGCCTCTGACCACGCGACCGGCGACGTTCTCGCCGGTCGATCCCGCTCCCACGACGACAACGTCGTACTCACCGTCGTGATCGATCACAGGCATGGGTGCCCCTCCAGGTGGTGATGCGCTGCCGTGGCTGTCTCAGGCGACGTGGAGGGGCTCGCGCGACGGCGGCGTGGGCGCACCCACCACGTCAAGTCCCGGATTGTCGCCGGTCACGCTGTCCTCACTCTCCTCGGAGGCGGCGCCATCCCGGTTGCGGCGGAAGAGCAGCGTGCTCCCGAGGCCGGCAACCGGCAGCGATACCGCGAGGTCGATCGCCTGGAGGGTCAGCCCCGCCCCTACGGCGAGCGAGCCGGGAACGCCCTCGAGGAGCAGCGCTCCCGCCCACCATGCCTGGCCGGTGCCGATTCCCGCGATCCCCTGGATGGGGATGGTGAGCAGCAGCGTCCGGATGGAGAGGACGAACCATGTCTGCCAGAAGCCGAGATGCAACCCGACCATGCTCATCAATGCGGCGTACTGGATCACGGTGGCGATCCTGCAAAAGAGGGTGCTGCCGATCAGGTTCGCCCAGCGTGCCCGGCTGTTGAGCACGTCGAGCTCGGCCTCGGCCCGGGCGGCCAGCCCGGCGAGCCGGGGAATCCGCGCCGCCACTCGCGTCACCAGGGTCCGGGGTCCCGGGATGATCAGCGAGAGCAGGACGCCGAGACCGACCACGAAGGCGGCGGCTGCCGCAAAGATGACGGCCGGATGCACGTGATTCGCCGTGAAGAAGGAGGCGATGACCGCGATCGCCGAGAGGCTGACGACGTCGAGGATGCGGGCAACGATCGCGCTCCCTGATCCCCGGGCCACCCCGACGCCAAACCGTGTCCTGGCCAGGGCGACGAACGTGACGTCGGCGGAAGGGCCTGGGAGCAGGAGGCCCGCTCCCCACGATGCGGCGGTGGCGCCGAGCAACTCGCGTCCGCTGCCTTTCCGCCTCGGGAGGAGTGCTGCGAACCGCCACGCCCGGCCGATGAGAAAGCAGGCAGCACCGAATGCGGCGAGCGCGATCGACCCTGCGTTTGGATTGATGCCCTGCCAGCTGAGGTGGTTCCCGCCGAACAGGCGCCAAACGAGGAGAAGGACCACGACGGTGACGACGCTGGTGACCGCCGCCCGAAGCAGGAGTGCACGGCGAGACGAACCCGAGATCGACACGAGAGTTGATTGTCGCTCTTTTGTCCGCGCCCGGTCGATCGATTGACCAATTCGAATACGCCTGTTCCGCCGCTTTCCCGCCGGCAATGAGCGTCTCGCGTGGCCAATGGACGGATCGTGTAGGCATAATCCAGTCCATAACCCCTTCGAAAGCTCTTCTTCGCGAAGGTCGCAGGGTCCCAACATTCCCAGGAGCTTCTTGCATGCGCAACAGAACGGTGATCGTGCTCGGGGCGGACGGCTATCTCGGCTGGCCGCAGGCGATGCACCTGTCCGGCCAGGGCTACCGCGTCATCGCGGTGGACAACCTCGTTCGCCGTCGCTGGGATCTCGAGTGCGGCACGTCGTCGCTCATCCCGATCTCAACGATGGAGCGTCGGGTCGAACGATGGCGTGAGCTGGGCAAGGGCAACATCGAGTGGCGTCTGGTCGACCTCACCGATGCCGACGCTACCACCGATCTGATCGCCTCCACGCAGCCCGACGCGGTGGTCCATTTCGCGGAGCAGCGCTCGGCGCCCTTCTCGATGATCGACCGCGAGCACGCGGTCATGACCCAGCTCAACAACGTCGCGGGCACGCTCAACCTGCTCTTCGCACTGCACGAGCATGCCCCCGAGTGCCACCTGGTGAAGCTGGGCACGATGGGCGAGTACGGCACACCGAACATCGACATCGAGGAAGGCTTCATCACCATCGAGCACAACGGCAGGAGCGACACCCTGCCGTACCCGAAGCTTCCCGGGAGCTTCTACCACCTCTCCAAGGTGCACGACAGCCACAACATCCATTTCGTGTGCCGCGCCTGGGGCATCGCCGCGACCGACCTTAACCAGGGCGTCGTCTACGGCTGCACCACACCGGAGACCACATTGCACCCCGAGCTCGCCACGAGGTTCGACTACGACGGGATCTGGGGCACCGTGCTCAACCGGTTCATCGTCCAGTCGGCGATCGGCAAGCCACTCACCGTGTACGGCAGTGGGGGGCAGACGCGCGGCTTCCTCGATATCCGCGACACCATGGCGTGCGTTCAGCTGAGCATCGACCACCCCGCGAAACCCGGCGAATTCCGCGTCTTCAACCAATTCACCGAGCAGTTCTCGGTGCTCCAGCTCGCTGAGCTCGTGCGCGATGCGCGTGCGGCTCACGGTGGTGAGACCACCATCGACCACACCCCGAATCCCCGCTTCGAGAAGGACACGCACTTCTACAACGCCAAACACCAGTTGCTCGTGGACCTCGGGCTCGAGGCGCACAAGCTTCGGAGCACGCTGATCAACTCGGTCATCGCGACCGTGGAACAGCACATCGACCGCGTTGACATGTCGCAGGTCGGTGTCTCCGACGTCGAATGGACGACCGGCCGCTCCCGCGCGGCCACGGGCAAGGCGCGAGTCGCGGCTCCCGCAGCGGAGACGGTGGCGTAGCGCCGGTGGCGCTACCCGAGGTCGACGTCAGCCTGACGATCCCGGCCCACAACGAGGCTGAGAACATCGGACGCGTCCTCCGGGATGTCATGGCGGTCCTGTCCCAGGAGGGGAGGGCCTACGAGATCGTCCTCGTGGACGACGCCAGCCAGGACGACACGGTTGGTGCTGCGCGACGGGCCATGGGCGAGGCGGCGAGGAACCTGACCGTTGTGACCCACAAGCAGCAGCGCGGCTACGCGGTGACCGTCTGCGACGGGCTCCGCGCGTCGCGGGGCAGGATCCTCGCCTTCATGGACGGCGACGGCCAGTTTGATCCGGCCGACCTGGGGAGGCTGATCGCCGGGCTCGACCGCGCGGACATGGTGGCCGGGATCCGCAACCGCCGAGCCGACCCGTGGTATCGATCATTTGTCAGCGGCGTGTACAACCGCATGGTTCGCCTCGCCTTCGGTATCCGTGAGCTCGACTTCGATTGCGGGCTCAAGGTTTTCACCCGCGCGCTCTGGGATGCCGTCACCCCCATCCGCGCTCGGTCGGCGGTGTTCAATCCGGAGATGTTCTTCAAGGCTCACCGGCTGGGATTCCGGGTGATCCAGATGCGCGTCGAGCACCTGCCCCGGCTGGCCGGCCGCCGGTCGGGAGGACGGCTGATCCCCGTGGCTCGAGCCATGCGCGACGTGATTCGTCTGCGGGTGTCACTCGCGATGACCTGGCGACCGGAGGGCGCCCGCCGGGAGCGAGTCTAGGTGCGCAGAGCGGCGATTCCAGGATTGCTCGTCCTGGCCGTGCTCCGGCTGCCGTCGCTCATGGAGCCGCACTGGTACACCGACGAGGCGGGGTACCTGAATGTTGCCCGTGAGCTGCTCAAGGGCAAGGTGCTCTACTCGCAGACCTGGAACAACAAGCCCCCGCTGATGCTCTGGACGATCGCTCTCGACGTGAAGCTGTTCGGGTCGAGCGAGATCGCGCTCCATGTCCTGACGCTCATCAGCGGCGTGGTGGCGATCCTCGCCATCGTGTGGGCGGCGACGCGCCTCTACACACCGCGACGTGCACTGGTCGCCGGCGTGATCGCCGCGGTCATCCTGGGGACGCCGCTGGTGGACGCTGAACTGGCGCTCCCCGAGAGCCTGATGATCGCGCCGCTTTCATGGGCCGGCGCGATTGTTCTGATCAGGATTTACCGGGGCGATCCGAGCGATCATCCGCGCCGGATCCCGCGCTGGCCGCTCGTGGTCGGCGTGCTCATGGCTGCAGCGGTCGCCTACCAGCAAACCGCGGTAGCCGAGACGTCGGCATTCTTCCTGGCGATGCTCGTCGCCCCGAAGCTGCTACGCCGTGACGCCTTCATCTTTCTCGGCACGGTCGCCGCGATCACCTGCGTCTGGCTGTCTGCGGCGATCATCACAGCCGGGGCGGGCAATGTCGCGTTCGCCCTTGCCGGTTTCTACGTGGGCTACACGAAGCAGACGCTCCCCACGAGCGCTCTTGGTGGCTTCGCGCATTTCGCCCTGGCCGGTGGGGCGGCGCTGCTCATCGCTGTCGGGGCGATCCTGAGCCGTCATCGCCCACGAGTTCGACTGGGTGCTCGCACTCTGGGCCGGAGCGACCCTGGTCGTGACCGCGGTGGCCGGCCAGCAGTATCCGCACTTCCTGGAGCCGGCGGTCGCACCGCTCACGCTGCTCGCTGCAGGCATCGCCCTGCCCTCGAGGAGCTGGATCGGCGCCGGCGGCCCGCGGTCGCTGGCCGGCCCAGCCCTGCAGGCTGCCGGCCTGGTGATCGCGATCCTGATGGCGAAGGTCGCCGGGTTGGACTGGGTGCCGGTCACGCCGTCGGCGACCAACTCCCACACCCTGAGCGACTACTACGGGGGCGCAGTCGTCGCGGCATTCGACCCGACCTGGCGGACGCAGTGGCTCGATCATTTCGACTACCGGGTCGCCGGCGATGCCAACGCCGCGGCGTGGATCACCGCGCACGGGTTCAGCGGGGACACCGCGGTCGTCTGGTCGTATGAACTCGTGGGTCTATGCGCTTGCAGACTTGCAGATCGTCATGCGCACTCCGCCCATCTACAACGATGAGGTGCTGCTCGGGTATGGCGGCCCGGTCGAGCAGTACGTCGCGAAACAGCGACCCGTGTTGATCGTCGTCAACTCCGGCGCGCAGGTGCTCTTTCCGGAGATCGGCACGCTGCTTGACAGCGGCGACTACGTCGACGAGTACCACAGCGGCCCCGACACCGTCTGGGTTCGGGCGGACAGCGCCCAGCGACTCCCGTGAACCCCATGACTTCCGCGGCTCGCTCGCCCTGGTATCGCGCCGACCGGGTGCTGCTCGGCGCAGCGCTCGCGATCTTCGTCGGGTTCGCGATCGCCTACACACGCATCACGCCGGTGGGTGCCTCGCCCGACGAGCTGTCCCACCTCCACTACATCAACGGCATCGCCGATCACCTCCGGCTGCCGCCGGCGGGTGAGCCGGAGCGCCAGCAGCCCCCCCTCTACTACCTCCTGGGAGCAATCGTCGCGAAGCTCACCGGCGATGACCCGCGCCTGATCCGGTTGGTCTCCGTGGTTCTCGGCGTGCTGACCATCCTCACGGTCTACGCGGTAGGGCGCCGTCTCTTTCCGCTCAGGCCCGCGCTCGCGGTCGGGGCTGCCGCACTGGTGGCGCTGCTCCCCGAGGCCCAGTACCTCGCCGGGGCGATCAATGACGACAACCTCGCGTGGCTCGCGGGTGCGCTCCTCGTGCTGGCGGGCGTCGTCGTGATGCAGAGCACGCAGCTGACCCCGCGCCTCGCCCTCGGGGTTGGGCTCGCAGTCGCGCTCGCGGTGCTCGCCAAGGAAACCGTCTGGGTCCTGGCGGCACTGCTCCTGCTCGTTGTCGTCGTGCGTTTCGCCCGCCAGCTGCGTGCTGTCCATGTGACAGCCCTGGTCCTGCCCGCGATCGTGCTGGCGGGATGGTGGTTCGTGCGCAACGCAGTGGAATTCGGCAGCCCGCTCCCGCCGCTGCACCCGATCACCGCGCAGCGTCAGGTGTTCGAACTCGTTCGCCCAGGTGCGCGGCTACATCGCCGCGACGGCCGTGAGCCTGGTGGGCATGTACGGCAACGGGGCGCACCTGGTGGCGATCTCGATCCTCGGGATCCGGCCACTGCCGAGCACGCTCGCCATCGCCGTCATCGCGGTCGTCGCCCTGGCGGCATGCGTCGCGGTGGCACGCTCCTGGGCGCGATGGGACACGACGCGCCGGGGCGTCGCGATCGTGCTGCTCGCCGTGCTCATGGTGGCGGCAGCGCAGTCGTTGCTGAACTCGGCCACGTTCGATCTCCAGCCGCAGGCCCGCTATCTCCTCGTGGCCGTGGCAGCCGCCGCGCCGATCACGGCCTGGACGATCGCCTGGCGCCGGGCCGGCCCGCTCTCCCAGGCGCGAGGCGCGGCGATCGCTCTCCTCGTGGCCGTGGCGCTGGTGCTCGATGTCTCCGGCCTCATGACCGCCGCCCACGCGGCTGCGTGATCAGCGAACCTGTTCGCGAAAGCTCTCGAGTGTCCGCGTCAGGCCCTCGTCGAGGCTGACGGTGGGGCTCCATCCCAGGCGCTCGGCGGCGAGCGAGTTGTCCAGTGCGCTGCGAGTCACCTCGCCAGGTGGGAGGGGCTCGCGCTCGGGTTGGCCGGGATAGCCCGCGAGCGTGCAGAGGCGGCCGACGAGATCGCCGATCGCCGTCTCGCGCCCGGTGCCGATGTTGATCGCACCGGTGACCTTCGAGGTCAGGCCGAGCACGTTCGCAGCCACGATATCGCCGACGTAGATGAAGTCACGTGTCTGGGTTCCATCGCCCCGAATCACCGGCCCCTTGCCGTCGAGCACCCTGTGGCTGGAGATCGCCACCACACCGGCTTCGCCGGTGCCGTCCTGCCCCGGACCGTAGACATTGCCGTAACGGAGCGCCAGCGCGTCGATCGCGCCGGCGCGCGTGAAGTGACCAAGGTAGTACTCGATGCTGAGCTTCGCCGTGCCGTAGGGTGAACGCGGCAGCGCCGGCTCGTCCTCCGGGGTCGGCAGGCGACGTGATGCGCCGTACAGAGCTCCGCCCGACGATGCGACGACGACCCGCCGGCATCCGGACGCCATCGCGGCCGCGAGCACGCTCACGGTGCCGAGCACGTTGATGTGTGCATCGGCCGCGGGTTCGCGCCAGGACCTGTTGACGCCGCCCTGCGCCGCGAGATGGAGGATCGCCGCCGGCTGCCACGCTTGGATGGCAGCGCGTGCCTCCGGCTCGGCGACGTCCACGGGCTCGAGCATTGCGGCGGCGGGCAACGGCCGGTACGAGGCATGGCGCAGGTCGTCGATGACCAGCACATCCGCACCGGCGCCGAGCAACGCTTCGACACTGTGAACGCCGATAAAACCGGCGCCGCCGGTGACGACGAGGCGCTGGCCGGACATCTCCAATGCCATCAGTTCCTGCTCATCAGTGCGCGCAGGAAGAGCGCCGTGTTGGCGGGCCGCTCGGCCATGCGGCGCATGAGATAGCCGTACCACTGCACGCCGAAAGGCACGTAGACCCGCACCGTCTCACCCGCCGCACTCAGGCGATGCTGCTCATCGGGTCGAATCCCGTACAGCATCTGATACTCATGGCTGAATCCGGATCCGCCGAGATCGCTGACGAGGCGGCCGGTCGCCTCGACAAGCTTCGGATCGTGCGTGGCCGCCATCGGGAGCGCGCCACCGGTGATCAGCGCGCGGAGGCAGCGAAGGTACGCGCTGCGGATGTCGTCGGGGCGCTGCCACGCGATGGACGGCGGCTCCAGGTACGCGCCCTTGCACAGCCGGATACGCGACCCGGGCACTCCCAGCGCGCGACAGTCGTCCTCGGTGCGGTGGAGCGATGCCTGGAGGACCGCCCCGGTCGACGGGAAGTCCCTGCGCAGCAGGCCGACGATGCACAGCGTGGAGTCGGTGGTGGTGTGGTCCTCCATGTCGATCGTCACCGAGGACCCGGCGGAGCGCGCCGCCTCGCAGATGACCCGCGCATTGTCGAGGGCCATGAACTCGTCGAGTGCCTGGCCGACTGCGGACAGCTTTACCGACATCTCCGCACGGGCCGCGAGTCCCTCGTCAGATAGACGGCCGGCGAGCGAGCAATACGCCTCGACTGCGGCGCGGGCCGTCGCAGCGTCCAGCGTGTCCTCACCGAGATGATCGAGGGAGACGTGCAGCCTTTCGCTGGTCAGCGCCCTGGTGACCCGGAGAGCGTCGTCGATGGTCTCGCCGGCGACGAAGCGGCGGACGACGTCACGCGTCAGCGGGGCTGAGGTCACGACGCGCTTGATCTGGGGACGCCGGGATGCCCAGAGGAGCACATGCCGGAGTGCGGCAGACGGACTCGCGCCGGAGGTTGTGAAGGGCGATTGCGAACCCCAGGCCTGGCTGGTCACCGCGCGGATTATGTCCTCGCCCCCTGGTGGTCTGGTCAGGACGCCCACCGCGGCGGCCGGCGTTCGAGGAATGCCGTCATCCCCTCGTGAGCCTCGTCAGAGGCGAAGAGGCGTGCGGACAGTGCCACCATGTCGTCCCCGTACCGCTCGATGGCCTCCCGGACACCGCGGTTCACGATGCGCTTCGACTCGACCAGCCCCTGCGGCGAACATCGGCGAATTTCGGCGGTGAGGCTCGCGACGGCGCCGTCGATTGCGTCGGTCGCGAGGGTGATCAGGCCGATGCGCTGTGCTTCCGCGGCATCGAAGGTCTCGCCGGTGAGGAAGTAGCGGGCCGCAGAACGTTCGTCCAGCCGGGGGAGCACCGCCACGGAGATGACCGCGGCCGCGAGTCCGAGCCGAGCCTCGGTGATCGCGAAGGTGCTCCGCGGGCCTGCGATGGCGATGTCACATGCCCCGATGAGCCCGATGCCGCCGGCCCGCACATTACCGTCGATCTTGGCAATAACCGGCTGGCGGACGTCGACGATCAGGCGAATCAGCGCGAGGAGTGCGCTTGCGGTACCGGTCATGGGGCCTGTCGAAGCCTCGGAAAGGTCCGCGCCCGCGCTGAACGTCGTGCCCGTGTGCGTCAGGACGACGGCGCGGACCGCGCCGTCCTCGCTCGCCGCCCGGAGCCGATCGGTGAGCTCGGCGACGAGCTGCCGCGACAGCGCGTTGCGGTTGTGTGGCGAATCGAGCGTGACGGTGGCGATGCCCCCGTCCACGCCGAGGTGGATCAGCTCGGTGTCGGTCATGTGCGTTGCGCCTCCAGGCGTTTGAGGAACTCGTCGAAGAGGGGGACCGTGAATGCGGTGTCCCCGTGCGCGGGACTGTAGATGATGCCCTTGGCGATGAGTGCCGAACGTCGTGGCGCGACCAACTCGACGCGCACCCCGAGCGCTGCGGCGATGTCGCCGGAGCGCTGCGGTCCCGGGCCTAGGGACGCCATGGCAACCAGGTACTCCCGCTCTCGGGGCGTGAGCCGGTCGAGACGAACCAGGAAAAAGTTCTGGTCAAGCTGGTCTTGAACTCGCGGGGCGGCGCGATCGACGTCATCGACGTTGATGGGGCTCTGCGGTGCGATGTTCCAGACGTGGTATCCCCACTCCTGCAGGAAGTACGGGTACCCGTGGGCGCGCTCGACCATGATGTCGAGAGCTTCGCGGTCAATCGCGGCGCCGCTCTCCTCCGCAGGTGCGGCGAGGGCGGTGCGAGCATCGTCGTCACCGAGCGAACCGATTTCGGGAAAGTCGAACAGCCGCTCGGCATACGACTTCGCCTCGCCCGCCAGGGCGCGCAGCTGCGGAAGGCCGGCGCCCGTGAGGATCACCGGAAGGTTGAGCTGATTGGTCCGGTGGATGGCGACGATCAGCGCCGAGAGCTCCTCGGGCCTCACGTACTGCAGCTCATCGACGGCGAGCACGATGCCGGTGCCCCGGTCGCGCGCCGCCTCGCCGCACGCGACCAGGAGGTCGGTGACGTCATCGGCGAGGTTCCCGGAGTCCGCCACCCCCTTGAGCGCCTCGACGTCGATGGAGACGCGCGTGCCGTCAGGAAGCTGCAGCGTGAAGGCCTTCAGGACGCGAAGCGCACGGGTGACGGCTGTCGAGACGACGTTGCTGCTCAGCGGGATGAGAATCCGGCGCAGGCGAGCCGCGAGGAGCGAGGGGAAATGGCCGTGCTCTGGCGCCTCGATCAGCCCGACCCGGAATCCTTCCTGATCGGCGATCTCGACAAACCGGTTCAGCAGGACGGTCTTGCCGGCTCCGCGCAATCCGATCATCAGGAGGCTCTTGCCGGGTCGCCCCGCGGCTGCACGGCGGAAAGCGACCCCGAATCGATTGATGAGCTCGTCCCGGCCGGTCAGCGCGGGAGGGGGAGTACCCGCTCCTGGACGGTACGGATTAGCAAGTTCATCCACCAACTCAACGAATCTTATGTGAATAGACTGGTCTTATGGAACTTACGTGAGTTAGCCAGTTCGTAGCAAAGGTCGCGAAAGCTCGGCCCAAATGACCTATGCGACGACCACTGCCGGCGTCTGACCATGGTGCCGAACGCCATCGAAGCCGAGGATTGCCAGGGCGATCCACCGTGAGGGTTCGCCGAGCACGCGGCGGGGCGCGACGCCGAACTAGTAGATGAAGGCCTCGACGTCGTAGAGCGACCCGATGTGGCGCTGATCGACGACCCCCAGACCGAGCATGTTCGCCTCATCGACGGTGAAGCTCGACGATCCCTGCACGGCGACAACGTATGCCACATGGCCGAACTGGCTGTAGCCGTTGCCCGGTCCGAACACCACAAGACTGCCGACCCGCGGTGTCCTGCCCTCGGGTCGCCCGGCGAGCCGTGCGGTGTACGCCCATTCCCACGCGTTCCCACTCCAGTAGACATTGCGCAACGACGCCACGTACCAGGTGCACTGTCCCCACGGATAGTCGTCGAGACGTGGACCGAAGGCGAACGGCCGCAACGCATTCCCGAGCACGTGCGCGGCCCCGGCGCCCGCTGCTGCAGCTGCCGCAGCGGCCGCGGCCTCCTGTTCGCGACGCACCTCGACGATCTTCGACCGCACGCCCTGGAGTTCCGCCAGCAGCGTGGCCGCCTTGCCCTTCAGCGACGACGCCTGCTGTCGATAGGTCAGCTCCTCGCTCGTCTGCTGCGCGGCGAGGGTCTGGAGATTGGCGACCAGCGCGTTCGCATGCTGCTGGTCCCGTTGTTGTTGGGTCTGCAGCCTGTCGAGCTGGTCTCGCTTTCCCTGGATCTGCGTCACCAACTGCCGCACGCGCGTGCTCACCTGATCGGCGCTCGTGAGCGCATCCATCGCGTCGATGAAGCTCTTGCTGTCCACGAGAATCGCGGTGACCGATCCGTCGTCGGTCAGTTCGTACACATGCTTGAGAATCTGGGCGAGATCGGCCTGGTCGGCTGTGTATTGACTGTGGACGATCTGCAGTTGCGCACTCGTGTTCGCGAGATTCTTGTTCGCCTGATCGAGCTCCAGCTGCGCCTGCCCAAGTTGCGCCTGCGTGTTCGCGATGGCCTGCGCGGATGCGAGCGCATTCCCGAGCGCGGCCGAACTCGCAGTGCTCAGCGATGCGATTGCATGGCTCAGCGCACTCGCCTGGGCCGAGAGCGACTGGATCTGCTGGGTGAACTGATCAGCTAGGACGTTACCCTGACTGAACGGCGAGCCGGCCACCAGCAGTGCGATCGCGCCGGCCGAGGCGACGAGGGACACGCGGCGAGCGAGCAACAACGGCCTCCGTGAGCTGGACGCGAACTGGATCGAAACGGTCCCCGACCGTAACAGGCATCCTCCGAACGGTCAACCCCATTGCGACGCTTTTGTCGATTGCACGCGCCCAACATCGCAACCACCGGACACTTCAGACGTTCCAGTCGCGTCGCGACAGCGCGATACACTGATGATTCGCATGGACATCGCAGGGCATCTCCCCGAGCTGATCATCGTTTTCGTGGTAGTCCTGATCATCTGGGGACCCGGGAAGCTTCCCGACCTGGGCGCTGCGCTTGGACGCGGCATCCGCGAGTTCCGGAAAGCTTCGGCCGAAACCCGTGACGCGGTGCGTCGCGCGACGGACACCCCGGATGACCCGGGCCCGGGACCACCGGACTCCCAGGCGGGCTGAGGAACCCCGCGTCAGTTGGGCGCAGCGGCCTCCACGGCGCCGAAGGCCTCCTCGCGGCTTCGGTAGTCATCGATGCGCACGATCCGGCCGTCGCGGACCTTGAACACCATGAAGATCTCCCCGTTCAGAAACGGGATCTCGCGAAATCGTGGCCCCGCGATGCCGACCACGACGCTCTCGCCGGCCGCGTTGAGCTCGAGGTGCTCGATGCCGGTATCGCCGCCGTCGAGGGAGGCGCGCATGCGGTCAACAACCGCGCCCCGTCCGTTGCACAGGAGCTCGGGCAGAACCCCCTGGTGGACCACGTCGGGATCGAGGCTGGCGGCGACGGCGTCGACGTCTCTGCGGCGCCTGGCGTGGAAGTGGTCGAAGACCGTCGTCATCGCTGCGTCGGTCATCTCGATCTCCTTCATCACCGGCTGCGGCTTTCCCGGTCGACTAGTATCGAGCCCAGGCGTGCCAATGAAAGCGAACAGAAAGGCCCGACCGTGCACCATGGTGACTGATGAACGATGACCGCTGGGCATTTCCACCCCAGCCGCCGGCATGGCCGCCCGCACCTTCGACGGCGCCACCGCGGCGCAACTCGCGAACGCTTGCAGCCGTGGCCCTGTTCGCGACCACCGGGCTCGTCGCCGCAGCGATTGGCGTCGGTGGCGTGCTCCTGGTGCGCCATCTCCAGGGCACTTCGTCGGCCACGAACGGACCGACGGCCGCTCCCGGGTCCAGTGCTGGAGCCGCCCAGGCCAGGGCGCTCTACGCTCAAGCGATCGCCGCAACTCGAGCCACGGCGGGTTTCCACTACGTGGCCGTCTCCAGCGGAGGCTCTTCCCAGACCATCGTGGGGGACGCCGGCCAGTCGGGCGGACGTCAGACCATCACCTTGGCCTCGAGCTACGGCACGGAGCAGTTCACCCTGCTGCTGGTCAACGGCACTGTCTACTTCCAGGGCAACACGCCGGCTGTCGAGGACCAGCTCGGAGTGTCGGCGGCGACAGCCCCGAACTTTGCGAACAAGGTGATCTCGGTCGTGCAGGGCGACGGTCCATACACGGTGCTCCAGCCAGGGATCACCACCTCGAGCCAGGCCGGCGAAATGGCCTTGACGCCACAGTCGAGCGCCAGGGTGACGGCCCCGGGGGGCGTCGCCGCCACGCGGATCTCTGGAATCGTCCCGCCAATCAATGGGCTTCCGGCGGGAACGGGATCACTTGACATCGCCCCGAGCTCTGACTTGCCGATCACCTACACGTCGAGGGTGGCCGCAAATACGGCGTCCGGGAGTGTTGTGTTGACGTTCACCACGAACTTCAGCGCCTGGGGGACTGCCCCTTCGGTCACTGCACCGAGCGGAGCAACCGCGTGGTCAACTCTGACCACGGCGCAACCTCCGGGCGGGTATGGTTCCGGCGCGACGCCGGCTGCCGCGCCGACGGCGTCGCCCAGCGCAACGCCCGGCGCGATCTAACCGGCGTCCGTCACGCCGCGAGACTCACTGCACGAAGCGTTCGGCGATGAGGTCCTCGAGGACTGCGCGACCGATCTCGGCGGCGTCCTTATCCTTGACGGCGTGGGGATCGAGGTCGGGGAAGAAGTGCGCGACCTCGGCCGGATCCTCATTGATCAGCCAGCGGATGAATGCGTGACCGAACTCGGCCGCCTGCAAATCGGTCAGCTCCTCGATCTTTGCCATCTGCGCTCTCCTCGCTCGATGCTCGCTGCGACCAATCTGGCCTGTCGCGGGATTATGCCGCGTTCGTACCGGACTGGATGGAGAAGGTATGGCCGCCAGGAGCAGGAGGGGGAGAGACGCTCCAGCGGCGGCCATACCTGTCAGGTCGTGGAGCTCGCGCGCGGCTCCGTCGGGCTCGAGGACTCTGCCAGGCAGATCGACGTCATGCGAGAGTGGGGGAACGCACTCCGCCATGTCCTCGAGACATCGAGCTTGGAACGCGCTCACCACGGTGTCGGTCCGCGACCGCACACAACCGGGGTTCGGCGGCGGCTTGCTCGAATCACCGAAGAACGGGCCGCGCCCGACTGCATGAATCCATCGCGCGAGCGCAGAGTGGAAGCATGGGCGCCAGGAAATGGTCCGAGGTGGATCTCCCCGACATGACCGGCCGAACCGTCATCGTGACCGGGGCTTCGAGCGGCCTGGGTGCGGTGACCACTGCGGAGCTGGCGCGAGCCGGCGCGCGTGTGGTCCTTGCGGTTCGCAATGTCGCGAAAGGTGAAGAGGTCGCACGCCACGCAGAGGGCTCGACAGAGGTCCGGGAGCTGGACCTCAGCGACCTGGCGTCGATACGCGCATTCGCCGCAGCATGGAGCGGCGAGCTCGATGTCCTCATCAACAACGCCGGCATCATGATGGTGCCGCAGGGCAGGACCGCCGACGGATTCGAGCTCCAGATCGGCACCAACCACCTCGGCCACTTTGCGCTGACCAACCTGCTGCTGCCGCACGTCACCGATCGAGTGGTGACGGTCTCCTCGCAGCTCCACCGAAATGGTCGCGTCGATGTCGACGATCTCAACTGGGAGCGGCGGCCCTACAACCGGGATCGCGCGTACGCGGACTCGAAACAGGCGAACCTGCTCTTCACGCTGGAACTGCAGCGACGCCTCGAAGCCGCGGGCAGCGCTGTGCGAGCCGTGTCAGCCCATCCCGGGATCACGAAGACGAACCTTGCGTCTCACCTCAGCGGCTTCCGTGGCATGGTCGCGCAGATCGGCATCAGCGTTGTTGCCCAGGACGCCGAGCACGGTGCTCTGCCAACTCTGTACGCCGCCACACATGACATTCCCGGCAACACATACGTCGGGCCGGATGGGATCGGCCAGGTCCGTGGAGCACCGGTGGTATCAGCGCCGTCAAAGAGCTCGCAGGATCCCGATCTCGCCGCACGTCTCTGGGCGCGCTCGGCTCAGCTCACCGGCGTCGACTTCCCGGCGCGGGTTGCTGCCTGAGCGCTCCTATAGTTGACCCCCGGCCGGTCAGTGCCGGCCGCAGGTGCACAACGCAACGATGAGGAGACCGAGGTGACACGAGCAGCGCATCTCGTGGGCAGCATGCCCGGCGACGACGCAGACGACGCGATGCGGCTTGCGGTCACCCACCTCGGGCCTAAACTCCGATCCCTGCCCGATGGGGAAACCGGTGACCGGCACAACTGGATCATCCACATCATCGAGGGGATGCGCACCCATCCCGACCTCGAGTTGAAGAAGGACGGCGACTGGTCCGACTACGACAAGATCCCCGTCTTTCGCGTGCGTCGAGGGCACACGTTGCGGCCGGAGACTCTCGACTTCGGACACGTCACCGCATTCGAAGCGAACTGGCCTGCATTCTTGAAGGTGCGCGAGGAGCAGCAGAACCCGGCGCTGGCATTCCAGTCGGGTGTCCCCGGCGACCTTGACATGGCGCTCTTCACGCTCGGACCGCTCGGCGTGTTGCGTCATCGCTCCGCCTTCCGCCGGGCGACTCTCCGCGAGATTCGTGAGATCCACCGCCGGGGTGGGAAAGATGTCGTCTTTCAGATCGAGATCCCGGCTGAGCTCGCATTCGTCGCGCGGACGCCCGGGCCGTTGCGTCCGCTGATGGCGAAACTCCTCGGCCGCGGCGTTGCACGTCTGGCACGCCAGTCGCCGGCGGGGGCGCGGTTCGGCATTCACCTGTGCCTGGGTGACATGAACCACCGGGCGCTGGCTTCGATGCCTGACACGGCTCCGGTGGTGCTCCTCGCCAACGCAATCGTCAAGGCGTGGCCGGCCGGACGGCCGCTGGAGTTCATCCATGCTCCCTTCGCGGCTGCGGAGAAGGAGCCTCGCACCGATCCCGCGTGGTACGCGCCGCTGCAGCGGCTCAAGCTCCCGGGGACCACGCGATTCGCCGCCGGCTTCGTCCATGAGGACCAGGACCTCGAGGTGCAGCGACAGCTCCGAAGCCTGATCGAGGGGAACGTCGGCCGTGAGGTCGATGTCTCAACCTCGTGCGGACTCGGGCGGCGCACACGTCCGGCAGCGATGGCGGCTCTCGAACGCACGGCGGCGCTGACAGGCGACTGATTCGGAGGCACAGGCCACCGAGGCCCGCAGGTTGTCGCGATCCGATCTGAAGCTCGCGTACGCTTGCGCGCATGAACTGCGCGGCGTGCGGGGCGGAGAACCGAGCGGGACGGCGATTCTGCGGCCAGTGCGGTGCCGCCATGGCCCGACAGTGCCCATCCTGCGGAGCGGCAAACGACGAGACCGAGCGCTTCTGCGGGGATTGCGGATCGCCGCTGACGACAGCCCCCGTTGCCGGTCAAGCTCACATAACGCCCAGACAGGAGATCGCACCGCCGACGGTGCAGGCAACGGCCGAGCGGCGTCACATCAGCGTCCTGTTCGCCGACCTGGTCGGCTTCACGACGCTCTCCGAACATCGTGACGCCGAGGATGTTCGCGAGCTCCTGACCCAGTATTTCACCACTGCCCGAACCATCATCGGTCGCTACGGCGGAACGGTGGAGAAGTTCATCGGCGACGCGGTGATGGCCGTGTGGGGAGCGGAGTCGATCCAGGAGAATGACGCCGAGCGTGCGGTACGCGCCGCGCTCGACCTGGTCGATGCGGTGGCGGTCTTCGGGGACCAGGTGGGTGCGCCGGGCCTGCGTGCAAGGGCGGGCGTGCTCACCGGTGAGGCCGCGGTCACCCTCGGCGTGAGCGGCGAGGGGAGCGTCGCTGGCGACCTCGTCAACACTGCCTCGCGCGTGCAGTCGGTGGCGGAGCCAGGGACCGTGTACGTCGGCGATGCGACGCGCCAGGCCAGCGAGGCGGCCATCATCTACGCGGCGGTCGGGGCGCACCAGCTGAAGGGAAAGCCGCAGCCGGTGCATCTCTGGCGCGCCGAGCGGGTGGTGGCGGCAACGGGCGGCGCGCTGCGGCCCACCGGGCTCGAACCGCCATTTGTCGGACGCGACCGGGAGTTGCGCCTGCTCAAGGAGTTGCTCCACGGCACCGGCGAGGAGCGCACCGCGCGATTGATGTCGATCGTCGGTGTCGCCGGCGTCGGCAAATCACGGCTGGCGTGGGAGTTCTTCAAGTACCTCGACGGGGTTTCCGAGCAGATCTGGTGGCATCGAGGTCGCTGCCTCGCCTACGGAGAGGGCGTGGCCTACTGGGCGCTCAACGAGATGGTTCGCATGCGCGCGGGCATCATCGAGAACGAGCCACCTGAGAGCGCTCGCGCCAAACTTCGTAAGACTGTCGAGGAGTTCGTGCCCGAGGCGGAGGAGCGGCGTTGGGTCGAGCCGCGGCTGGCGCACCTTGTCGGCCTCGAGGAAGGCCTGGCAACAGATCCGCGCGACCTGTATGCGGCCTGGCGGTTCTTCTTCGAACGTCTGGCGACGCAGTACCTGACCGTTCTGGTTTTTGAGGACCTGCAGTGGGCCGACAGTGGATTGCTCGACTTCATCGAGTACCTGTTGGAGTGGTCGCGGTCGTCGCCCATCCTCGTGATCACGCTCGCGCGACCGGACCTCGGTGAACGCCGCCCCGGATGGGGAACCGGCAAACGGGGACTCTCCTCTCTGTACCTCGACCCGCTGAACCCGGACGCGATGAGCCAGCTCCTCGCAGGAACTCGTTCCCGGCCTCCCTGCGGAGTTGAGCGTCCGGATCCGCGAGCGCGCCGCAGGGATTCCGCTGTATGCGGTGGAAACCGTTCGAATGCTGCTCGACCGCGGGCTGGTCGTGGAGGAGGGTGGCCGATTCCGCGCTACCGGCTCGCTCGACGCGCTCGAAGTCCCGGAGAGCCTGCACGCGTTGATTGCAGCGCGGCTGGACAGCCTCGACCCGACGGAGCGGCAGCTGCTGCAGGACGCAGCGGTTCTCGGAAAGTCGTTCACAGCACACGCGATCACCGCCATCTCCGGTGTCGAGCCGGCCGAGGTTGCGCGCGTCCTCAGCAGCCTTGCCAACAAGGATATTCTCGCGATCCAGTCGGATCCGAGATCGCCGGAACGAGGTCAATACGTCTTCGTGCAGGACCTCGTGCGAAGCGTTGCCTATGGGACGCTCGCGCGGCGCGATCGCAAGCTCCGCCATGTTGCAGCCGCGACGTACCTCGAGAGTTCCTGGTCCGAGGAAGAGGAGGTCGCGGAGGTTGTGGCGTCGCATCTGGTCGAGGCGCACGCGGCCGACCCCGATGCCGATGACGCGGGAGAGATTCGAGATCGAGCCCGTGCCGCCCTGGTCCGGGCTGGAGACCATGCGGTCGCACTCGCCGCGGCGGATTCAGCGCAATCGTATTTCGAGCGAGCACTGACGCTGGGCGGCGATGAGCAGTCGCAGGCGGACCTCCACGCACGGGCGGGACTGGCTGCCCAACGACGAGCCCGCCCGACCGCCGCGAGGCATCACTTCGAAAGCGCCTGCGCTCTCTATGAAGGGTTGGGGCAGACGGTTCCGACCGCGCGTTACCTTGCGCGCCTGGCTCGCGTCGACCACATGGAGGGGAAGCGCGCAACCGGAATCGAACGGCTTCGACGGGCGGTGGCGATGCTTGAAGGACCCGACGACGGTGATCAGGACCGGGAAGCCGCGCTCGCCCTGATCAGCGCGCAACTCGGATCGATGCTCTATTTCAGTGGCGACCTGGATGAAGCGCTTGCAATTGCTGAACGCGCGCTGCAGATCGCTGAGATGGTCGACGTCCCCAACGCATTCGTCAACGCGCTCAACACGCGTGCCAACATCCTCGCTTCCCGAGGGAGGCGCGACGAAGCAGAACTGCTCCTCGACGGAGCCCTGCAATTCGCGAACAGCCGGAGCGTCGACGCAGACATCTTGCAGACCATCCAGGTGAACCTGGCATCAGTTCTGGAAGAGGGTGACCAACTCGAGGCGTGTCTCGAGCACTACCAGCAGAGTGAGATGCTCGCCGAGAGGATGGGTGATCGCGTCGGTGCAGTGTTCGCGCGAATGACACGCGCCAACACCCTCCTCGAGCTCGGGCGGTGGGACGAATACGCTGGGCTGTATCGCGACTATCTCGAGAATGACGCGCCTGACGTGACGGCGGACCTCACCCTCGCGAGCTTGCTCACCAGCGTCGTCTGGCTACAGCTTCGCCGTGGGGATGTGGACGCCGCGCGTTCCGTCGTCGCCGAGTTGGCCAATTACGTCCTGAGCGGGGTTGAGCAACGCGCGTCCCTCGACGCCGTTCGGGCGGCACTGGCATCCGCCGAGGGGCGCTGGGTTGACGCGCTGTCGTCGGCAGAAGGCGGTCTCCACTCCTGTCTCGAGCAGTCGTTTCCTGTCGTTGTCTGCCTCAACCTCGTCGAGGCCGCCCATGCGGCATTTGCGCTCGGACGGGATGACAAAGTCCAGGAGCTGATCGATACCGTACGCGCTCATTACCGGCCAGGACGGCAGCGTGCCATCGACGCGCACATCCACCGCTGGCGCGGTGCACTCGCCGCGCATCGCGGCGATGAGACCGAGGCCGCTGATCATTTCGCGCAGGCGCTGGAGGCCTTTGCCTCGCTGACACGGCCGTTCTGGATGGCGGTCACGCAACTCGAGTTCGCCGAATTGCTGGTCCACAACAACCACGACGGCGAAGCCGCTGAGTTGCTCATCAGTGCGCGATCCGGCTTTACCCGACTTGGTGCAGCGCCGTGGATCGAGCGCGTCGACGCTTCAGCCCGGAGGACCCGGGGCGGGATGACCGAAGTGAGATCGGCCGTATGACGTGCGCCGCCTGCGGCACCGAGAATCGCGCCGGGGCTCGCTTCTGCGTCCAGTGCGGAGCGATGCTGTCGCGCGCCTGCGCCGCATGCGGTGCCGCATACAACGAGGGCGAACGGTTCTGCGCGTCGTGCGGCGCCCCGTTGTCCGCTGAGTCCTCAGCGCCGAAGCCCTTCGTTGCATCAGCTCGAGCAGAGCCATCATCACGCCTCTCGGAACGCCGGCATGTCACAGTGCTCTTCGCGGATCTGGTCGGTTTCACTCCGCTCTCGCAGCAGCGCGACGCGGAGGATGTCCGCGACCTTCTCAGCCGCTACTTCGACACTGCGCGGACCATCATCGCGCGTTATGGCGGGACAGTTGAGAAGTTCATCGGCGACGCGGTCATGGCCGTGTGGGGAGTTCCCGCGGTACTCGAGAACGATGCCGAGCGCGCGGTCCGCGCTGCGCTCGAGTTGGTCGACGCCGTCGCCGCGTTCAGCGAAGAGGTCGGAGTGCCGGGGTTGCGAGCTCGCGCCGGTCTGTTGACCGGTGAGGTCGCGGTGAATCTCGGGATCGCCGGCGAAGGCATGGTCGCGGGCGATCTCGTCAATACCGCTTCACGCGTGCAGACCGTCGCCGAGCCGGCGCGCGCCTCACGCCGGTCGTCGCCCCGATCGTCCACGCACACATCCAGCGATTCCACGCGCGGGTCGCGGCGGTCGAGGACCGGAACGACGATGTTGTCCCCAACTTTCAAGCGGCGATCGAAACTTTCCAGCAGCGACAGCTGCCCTTCTGGCTCGCGGTGACCCGCCTGGAACTCTCCGAGTGGTTGGTGCAGCACGGCAAATCTGCCGATGCCGCCGGGATGCTGGCCGAGGCGCGAGCGACGTTTGCCGCACTGGGCGCGGCGCCGTGGATCGAGCGCGCTGACGGAGCCGCCGGAAGCCCGTCGGCTTCAAAAGAACAGACAGCGCTGCCTGCCTGACGGCCGTGACCGATACCGTAGGCGTCACCGACCAGGCTGCAGCGCCGAAGGCGAAGATCGGCTACCGCGCCCTCTTCCGCAATCGCGACTATCGCTTCCTCTACTCGGGGCTCGCGATCTCGATGAGCGGTTCGTGGGCATACAACGTCGGCCTGGTGGTGTTCGTCTTCAACGCCACGCATTCGCCTGCCTGGGTGGCCGCGGCGTCGATGACCCGGTTTCTCTGCGCGCTCGTTGCCAGTCCCTTCGGCGGATTGATCGCCGACCGGATAGAGCGCATGCGGTTGATGGTGACGCTCGACTCCATCTCGACGGTGCTCCAAGCCGCCCTCGCCGTCGTCGCAGTGTTGAATGGGCCGGTCATCATCGCCATTGTTCTCGCGGCGCTGACGTCGGTCACCGGCTCTTCGTACGACCCGGCGGCTCGGGCTGCAACGCCGGTCATCGTGGGCGAGGAGTACCTGGCGGCTGCCAACAGCGCGCAGTCGGCCGTGGAGAACCTCTCCGTGATCGTCGGTCCCGCGATTGCAGGCGTGCTCCTCCTGTTCACCCCGCCGGCGACCGTCTTCGGGATCAACGCCGCCTCCTTCGCGCTGTCTGCGTTGCTGGTGTCTCGCATACGTGTCAAGAGCCGCCCCGCCGACATCACCGAGGGAGGCACCGTCAGTCCGCTCAAGCAGATGGCGGGCGGCATCGCCGCATTCTTCGATTCGCCCACCGTGATGCTGCTCGCCGGGTTCAGCATCCTTGCGAGTTTCGTCTACGGCACCGACACCGTGCTGTTCGTCGTGATCAGCCGTGACCAACTCGGCACCGGGAGCGCCGGGTACGGCTACCTGCTGGCGGCGCTCGGCGTTGGCGGCATCCTGATCGCTGGCTTCATGAATCGCATCGCTGCCGCCCGGCAACTCGGAGCGATCATCGTCGCCGGCATGGCGGTGTACTGCCTGCCCACCGCATTGCTGACGATCGTGCATGCACCGTGGGTCGCGTTTCTCCTCGAGGTCGTCCGCGGTGCGGGGACCATCGTTGTCGACGTCCTTGCGATCACCGCCTTGCAGCGTCTGGTCAAGCCGGATGTGGTCGCGCGCGTCTTCGGCGTGTTCTTTGCGCTCGTGCTCGCGGCGATCGCGCTCGGCGCGCTGCTCATGCCGATCCTGCTCGGCACTGTGGGGTTGGCCACGACGCTGCTGATCATGGGATTCGCGATACCTGCACTCACCGCCGCGTCGTATCCGTGGCTCCGCACCCTCGACACTCGGGCGCTCAGTGAGCTGTCCGCTATCGAGCCGATCGTTGCCAGGCTCCAGGCGCTCGACATCTTTGCCGGTGCCACCCGCGCCGCGTTGGAGAACATCGCTCGGTCTGCGGTGGAGGAGTCCATTGCACCCGGGAGCGTCCTCATTCGCGAGGGCGCCGAAGCGGATGACTTCTTCGTGCTGACCTCGGGTCAGGTGTCGGTGAGCGCCGCGGGCGAGTCCGGTGTCGAGCGCTCGCTGGGCAAGCTCGAGCCGCCGAATTACTTCGGCGAGATCGGACTTCTGGAGCACCGGCCGAGGACAGCCACGGTGACGACGATCACCCCATGCACCGTGCTACGTATCAACGGCACCACGTTCGTGGATGCTCTGACCCACACTCCGCTTGCGCCCAGCGCGCTCGGCGGCGTGCAGATGCGGCTCGCGCGGACACATCCGTCGGTGAAGATGACCTTCGGGCAGAACGGCGAGTAGCAACGATTCCATGTGGCGAGGTGACAATCCACCTGTGCACATCGGCGTCGTCTACCCGCAGACGGAGCTCGGTGGAGACCCCGCCGCGGTTCGGCAGATCGGAAGGGCGGTGGAGGACCTTGGGTTCACCCACCTGCTCGCCTACGACCACGTGCTCGGTGCCGTTCACGCCGATCGTTCGCCTCAGCTGACGGGGCCGTACACCGAGCACGACCCCTTTCACGACCCGTTCGTGATGTTCGCCTTTCTGGCGGCCATCACCAAGCGAATCGGCTTCACGACTGGAGTCCTCATCCTTCCGCAGCGTCAGACAGCTCTTGTCGCGCGCCAGGCCGCCGATGTCGACCTCCTCTCGGGCGGCCGGCTACGACTTGGCGTCGGCATCGGCTGGAACCCGGTCGAGTACGAGGCGCTCGGGCAGGACTTCCACACCCGCGGCTCACGTCAGGAGGAGCAGATCACCCTGCTCCGCCGGCTTTTCAGCGAGCCTGTCGTTGAATTCTCGGGTCGCTTCGACCGAGTTGACAGAGCGGCTCTCGTGCCGAAGCCGACGAGGTCGATACCGATCTGGCTCGGTGGATCCAGCGAGGCCGCGTTCGACCGTGCCGCCCGCCTCGCGGACGGCTTCATCTTCATCGGCGGTGACATCGACCGCAGCCTCGAGGCGTGGAGGCGGCTGCGAGAACGAATTCGCGGCCACGGCAGGTCGGTTGACGATTTTGGCGGGGAATATGTGGTCCGTCCTCGCAGCGGCATTGACGGCCTCAAAGCGGACATCGACGTCTGGCGCGAGGCGGGTGGTTCTCATGTCTCGGTGGTCACCATGGGCATGGGCCTGGAGTTGATCGACTCCCACGTTGACTACCTGGCGAAGGTGGCGGAGGGACTGGACTTGGCGTGAGCACAGCGCACGCACGAGTGCGGGGAGAAATGGGTCAGTATGCTGCCTGCACCGGCTCGTCTCTCTCATCGTCGTCGTGCGCGCTGACTGCGGCCAGCAGCACTGGATCCGCGAAATCGAACCCGGCGTGTAGGAGGAGATCCTCACGGAGTTTCCATCGATCCCAGGAGTGCAAATATATGACCACCATGAGCCGGCCCGCAGGAGCGCCAACCATTCGCTTTGACGCCACGCTGTACACGATCGATACATCGACTCTCGTGCGCTTGCCTGAGACCGCGAGCAGGAAACTGCCGTCGCGCGGGCAGGTGGCCGTGAAGGGAACGATCAATGGCCATGGGTTTCACGCGGTGTTGGAACCAGACGGCTCGTTTGGCCACTGGATGCGGATTGATCGAAAGCTACAAAAAACTGCTGCCATACGGACGGGTGACACCGCAACACTCGAAATTCAGTTGCTCAAAGACTGGCCGGAGCCGAAGGTGCCACAGGATCTCGAGACAGCGCTGGCAGCTGCCCCTCAGAAGATCCAGGATCTCTGGACCACTATTACTCCGATGGCGCGCTGGGAATGGGTTCGATGGGTCAACGCAACCTCAAACCCCGATACGCGCAAACGACGGGTCGAAGTGAGCATCTCGAAAATGCAAAGCGGGAAGAGGCGGCCCTGTTGTTTCAACCTTGCCGCATGTACCGACCCGAACCTGTCCAAAAATAGCAAGCTCATTGACCCGGCGTGATCTGTCCGGGTAACACCGCGGTTCGGTAATTCCCGAGCCGAACTCGCTCACCCGAGCTGGCAGTCGCGTTCGCAACATCAACTGAACACAAGCTGCTCGGAGTGGCACGCGCAAGCACACAATCGAGGCCACCCGCTCCCCTCCATCTCAGTATATCAGCGCACCCGGGACTTGCGGCAAGCGCGGGGGCGTGCTGCAGAATCGCTGGCCGAGACCAAGAATCTCCAGCACTGGGAGGCTCGACGTGCGGATGTTGTTGTCGATGGACGGGGCGCGCGCTGACGTCGAACCAATGGTGGGGCTCGCGGTTCACCTGCTGACGAATGGCCGGGAGGTGCAAGTATGAGCAAGCACGCAGTGGTGATCGCCGGAGGCGGTCCGACGGGAATGATGCTGGCGGCAGAGCTGACATTGGCGGGGACCGACGTCGTCATCGTCGAGCGGCGCGCCGGCTTCGAGCTGGAGAGCTCGCGCTCGCGAGGTCTGCACTCTCGCACCATCGAAGTACTCGATCAGCGTGGCGTGGTTGATCGATTTCTCGCCGAGGGAAGGACAGCACAGGTGCAGGCATTCGGTGGAGTCCCGATGGACATAAGCGATTTCCCCACGCGCCACAACTACGGTATGGCGCTGTTGCAGAGCCACTTCGAGCGCATCATGTCGGGCTGGTTGGATGAGCTCGGCGTTCCCATCCTGCGCGAGCGCGAGGTGACCGGTTTCACGCAGGACGGCGGCGTCGTCGACGTTGCGCTCTCCGAGGGCACACCGCTGCGGGCGCAATATTTGGTGGGTTGCGACGGGGGCCGCAGCGTTGTGCGCAAGGCGGCAGGCATCGATTTCGCGGGCTGGGATCCAACCACGTGCTGGATCATCGCCGAGGTCGAGATGGAGGAGCAGCCGGAATTCGGCCTGCGTGGCGGCGGCGGTATCGGTCCGGCGGAAGAAGGCCGCGTCGGCGTCACCCTGATCGAACCGGACGTGAACCCCACGGAGGAGCCCACGCTGGAGGATCTCCGCGCGGCGCTCATCCGCGTCGACGGAACGGACCACGGCGCGCACAACCCGCGCTTCATCTCTCGCTTTACCGACATGACGCGTCAGGCAGTGACCTATCGCAGCGGCCGCGTGCTGGTTGCGGGAGACGCGGCACACGTGCACGCCCCGATGGGAGGTCAGGGGTTGAACATCGGTGTGCAGGATGCGGTGAACCTGGGCTGGAAGCTGGCGCAGGTGGTCAACGGCACCTCACCCGCGAGCCTCCTGGACACGTATCACGCCGAACGTCACCCGGTTGGTGCGCGGGTGCTGCGGAACACCATGGCGCAGAGGGCACTCGGCGCATCGGACGACCGGTCCGTCGCGTTGCGCGACATGGTGGTGGACCTGCTGCGCATGGACGAGCCACGCAGGCACATCGCCGCCATGATCGCTGGCCTCGACGTTGCGTATGACCTCGGCGACGGACATCCGCTCTTGGGGCGCCGCATGCCCGACCTCGATCTGGCGACTGCCGACGGTACCGTGCGAGTGTTCTCGTTGTTGCACGACACCAAGCCGGTGCTGCTGAACCTCGCTGACGCCGGCGGACTCGACATCGCAGCGTGGGCCGATGGAGTTCAGCTCGTCGATGCCTCGTATGCCGGCACGTGGGAGCTTCCGGTCATCGGCGAGGTCGGTGCACCGACCGCAGTGTTGGTGCGTCCCGATGGACACGTCGCCTGGGTTGGCGATGGCACTGATACTGGATTGCGGGACGCGCTGACTCGCTGGTTCGGATCACGGTGACGCGCCGGCTGGTGTGATTGCATCAGTGGGAGTCGGTATGAACGCATCTCGCGGATGGAGAGATGGTGGGTGAGCATGTGATCAGCGCCTCAATAGACAGCACGGCGCACATATGGAGACGGATGGGGTATGAATCAGAACACCTCGATCAGAGCGGCTCGGCGTCACTCGATACACATGGCGACTGGCATCGGCGCCGTTGGCGCATTCATCATCTTCGGATCCATTCCGGCCGCCGCAGCCAGCGGAACACAGGTCGTGACCGGGTCAACATCGGGTGGCGTGCTCAGCATCTCCGCGCCGGGTGCGCTCACCCTGCCAACGCTGGTTGCCGGCAGCTCGACTGCGGCGACCAACCTCGGCAGTCTGAGCTGGACAGATACGATGAACGACGCGCTGGTCTCGAGTGTCACCTTCGCCGCGACGAACCTGTGGCACGCAGCGGGGGCCGGCCTGTACATCCCGTGGGGAGATTTCACGATCACAGTCGACCCAACGCCCAGCCCCAATGCGATGAACACCGGTGCGGCAGCGGTGGTGCCGCCGGGGAGCCCGTACGTGCTCGCCGGAACCCCGACCACTGACTTCGGCACCTATTCCACGCCGATCACCCTTGCCACCGCATCGGCGACGAGCGAGGGCACCTGGACCATGGCAACCAATCAGATCGTCGTCGCAGTCCCCGCGAACACGACGCCCGCCACGACCTTCACGGCGACGCTCCAGTACAGCGTCACCGGGTAGTCCCCCCATCGACCCCCACCCCCAAGGTGCCGGGCGATCGATCAGTCCCAACTGCACGGTCGTCCGGCCCTCCTCGCTCGCAAGCGGCAATCGGCGGGGTGACATGCGCTCCGCCTGGCTCATCCTGAGACATTCCGTCACAACTTGCCCTGCTTCGTGCCCCTTCGTGACGGCGAGGGCCGGGCAAGCGGGGTAGGCTCAGATCCGTTCCAAGGAAGAGATGAGAAGCGAGCCATTCGTCCGGCCCACTACTACAGGACGCCTTCGCGCGGTGTTGATGCTCGGGAGCATCATCGCGGTGACGGCGCTCACTGTAAGGTCGCAGGAGACTGTGCATGCGGTCACAGCGTCGCCGGCCACGGCTCCGGCGCAACTCTTCGGCGTCCATCCCGTTCAGGAAGGGCGCACGACGCTGCCGGGAGGGCACTTCAACTTCGCGCTCGTGCCGGGGCAGCGCATCTCTGACGGAATCGTGGTGGAGAATTTCTCCAATCACATCCTGCATTTTCACGTGTACGGGGCAGATCTCCTCACGGCAACGGGCGGCGGCCAAACTCCCGCGCAGCCAACCGCTAAGATGCACGCGGTTGGCGCATGGATCGCTGTTTCGGTGACGACAATTGCCGTCGCCGCACACAGCCAGGCCACCGACACGTTCACGCTGACGGTACCCATCGTGGTTTCGTCCGGCCAGCATCTCGGGGCTGTCGTGGCGGCGGCCAGTGTTGGTGTGACACCGCAAGGGAATCCGATCGAGGCGCGCGCGGCGTTGATCGCAGTGGTCACCGTGCCCGGCGTCGCTCGCTCATCGGCAGGTCTCACGCCGTTGGTCGGATCGGCTGCCACGGCGGGACAGGTTGGGTTTGGCATCACGATCTCGAACAGCGGTAACGTGCTGCTGACGTACGCGGGCGTGCTCGTGATCGACGATGCCGCCGGGCATCGTCTCGCCACCCTTCAGCTCACCCCCACCAACACATATGTCGTACCGAGCGGTCACGTACCACTCGCCGCGATCTGGAGGGAACCTGCTGAGCTGGCTGCAATGTACCGAGCTCAAGCCGTCGTCACCGTTTTCGACAACGGACAACGAGTTCGTACGCTGACCTCGCAATCCATCGCTCTGCGGTTGTCACCCAGTGTTCCGGCGTTTGTCCCCGTCGGTCTTGGCATGGCGCTGGCGGCGATGATCCTTCTCGCGGTGTGGATCGTGCGTCGTGTCGCAGGACGGCGCGACAGCACGGTCGCGCGACATCGCCGACTTGGGATCGGCAGCCCATGATCCAAACCACTTCGATTGAGAGAGGCGCTCGAGTCACCTCGAACTCGACGACCCGATGGCGGTGCGCACGCAGCCACGGCGAGGCTTGACCGTCCGACGGTGCTTGTTGTCGATGACAACTCGGGGATGCGCGATGCGGCCGAGCGCATCCTGAAACGGGCCCGCTACCGAGTTGTGCAGGCGGCAAGCGCCGGAGAGGCGCGGTTAGCGTGGATTGCACACCACCCCGAGGTCGCACTTGTCGATCTCGAGCTCGGTGGCGAATCGGGATCGGTGCTGCTCGACGAGACGTGGGTGCGAGATCTCGACACCGCCATCGTCGTGTTCACCGGATCGGACGACGTCGACGTGGCGAACCAATCCTTTGAAAACGGGGCCTCGGGTTACGTGGTCAAGCCGTTCACACCCAACGAACTCCTCATGCAGGTCAGCAGTGCGCTGCGCCGCCGTCATCTCGAGCGGGCGGTCGCAGACCACGTGCGGGAGCTCGAGCGCAAGGTCATCGAGAGCGCGACGGGCATCAGCGACCTGAGGAGGCGCCTGGAGACCGCGACGTCGGGATCGCTCGACGACGAGCAACTCGTACAACATCTGTGCTCTGCGGTGTGCCTTCGCGACGGTGACCTTGGCCGCCACATCGAGCGAGTGAGCGTGACCGCGGCGGCGCTCGCTGACTGGTGCGGATTTGTGGTCGATCCCGCGCCCGCCATTCGCCTCGCTGCGGCGCTCCACGACGTCGGCAAGATCGGCATCCCTGACTGGGTGCTGCTCAAGCCGGGACGGCTGACCCCCGACGAGCGGACGATCATCGAGCGGCATTGCGAGCTGGGTCACGCGCTGTTGAGCGGCTCGAGCAGCCCCATCCTGGTTCTTGCGGCGTCGGTAGCGCTCAATCACCATGAACGTTGGGACGGCAACGGGTATCCGAACCGCCGCAGCGGTGACGACATACCCCTTGAAGCGCGCATCACCGCGGTGGCGGATGTCTTTGACGCGCTCACCCGCGACCGCGTGTATCGAGCGGCCCTTCCCGTTGACACGGCGATCGACGTCATGCTCCGCGATCGAGGCGGCCTCTTCGATCCGAGGCTGCTGGATCTCTTCCTTGATCGTCTTGACGACGTATTGGATCTGACGAAGACGCTTCCCGATCTTGAGGTCGCGCGTGTCACGCGCCTTGTCATCGCCGGCGATGAGCCCGTTCTCGTCGAAGGTTTGTTCCGCCTGATGAACCGGAGAGGCGAGACGCGTGTGATCGGGAGCGGACAGACGTGGGATGAGGCGCTGGAAGCCGTCCGAAGCCTCCGTCCTGACGTGTTGCTGGCCGACTACCGGCTGCCCGGCGGTGACGCCGCAGCCTTGACCGAGGTCGTGCTCGCTGAGCATCCCGAGACCAAGGTGATCGTGCGCATTGACACCACGGCGCAGGAGGCCGCACTGCGATGCGTCGCGGCTGGGTGCTCGGGAGTGATCTCCAAGACCGCACCGGTGGATGACGTTGCGAGGGCGATTCGGCGTGTCCATGACGGCGAGTTGGTGATCCCTGCCGAACTGCTCCCCCAGGTGGTTTCGGGGCTGCGTCGCATGGGACACCGTGTCGGGGAAGACATGACGCGTCGAGAGAGCGAGCTGCTGGGACATCTGGCACGCGGCCTCTCGCTGATTGACATCGCGTCGGCCATGTCCATCAGCATGAACACCGCACGCAACCACACACAACGCGTGATCGAGAAGTTGGGTGCGCACTCCAAGCTCGAGGCCGTCGTCATCGCCATGCGGGAGGGACTGGACGTGGCACCGAAATGACCAAGGGCGAACCTCTTGTCGACGCGCAACTTGCAGGCTTTCTTGAGATGGTCCCTGGCGCGATTCTCTGCGTCGTTAGCAATGGAGCAATCGTGTGCGCCAACGCCGCGGCTGCAGGGCTCTTCGGTTACGAGCGCGGCGCGTTGATGAACGTCCAGGTTGAGCTCCTCTTGAAGCGGTCATACAGCGAACTCGTTTCCCGGCAGGAATCCGCCACGCAGCTGGCAGCTCGTCGCAAGGATGGTGTGGAGTTTGCTGCCGAGGTCTTGGTGACGTTGACGCAGGTCGATGGGCGACCGGTTGTGACGATCGCTCTTCGAGACGTCAGCGAGCGAGGACGCGACCATGCGACGTTTCGCGGGGTGGTCGAGGGATCCGACGACGCGGCCGTCGCAATGGACAGTGGCGGACGGATAGCCCGCGTCAACGCAGAAGCCGAGGAGTTGTTCGGATATGCGAGCAGCGAACTCATCGATCACAGCATCGACATGCTGGTGCCGCAGACTTCGCAGAGCATCACTGCCCCGGTAGGATCGCGCCGGGGTCCAGGTCAGGCGTCCGAGCCGCTCGAGGTTGGGTCGCCGCTCGAGGGGCGGCGAAAGGACGGTTCAGAGTTCCCCGTGGAGATCTCCCTCTCGGCGCTCGAGACCAGCGACGGCCCGCTGATCTCAGCGGCAATCCGCGATGCGAGCGATCGCACGGTAACCCGCCGTGAGGAGGATCGGGCCAAGATCCAACGTTCGCGCGACCTCCTCGAGACGCGTCTCCACCAGTCCCACCAACTCGAGAGCCTCGGTCAGCTGGCCGGCGGCGTTGCGCACGACTTCAACAATCTTCTGGCCGCGATCCTGAACTACTCCGCGTTCGTGTCCGATGGGATTGAAGCGGAGCTCGAGACGCGTCCGGTCGATGCACGCGTGAACCTCACTGCTGTGCTGAGCGACGTCGCGCAGATCGGGGCGGCAGCGGAGCGAGCGGCCGGGCTCACCCATCAACTGCTCTCCTTTGCTCGGAGAGAGGTGAGAAATCTCGAGGTTCTCGACATCAACGATATCGTCGGAGAGGTCGAGACCCTGCTGCGCCGAACCATTGGGGAGCACGTGACCCTGGTGACCCGCGGTGCGCCGGACCTCAAGGCGGTACGGGCTGATCGGGGGCAGATCGAACAGATTCTTCTCAACCTGGCGGTGAACGCACGCGACGCGATGCCAAATGGCGGGACGCTGAGCGTCGCGACCGAGAACTTCACGGTCGATGAAGAGTATTCAGCCCTCCATCCGGTGGTCGAAGCCGGATCATACGTACGGCTGCGCGTCACCGACACGGGCGCAGGAATGGATCGTGAAACGCTCGATCAGGCGTTCGAGCCGTTCTTCAGCACCAAGGCCAAGGACAAGGGAACCGGGCTCGGTCTCGCAACCGTGTACGGAATTGTGAGTCAGATGGCGGGGCTGGTGGAACTCGATTCGAAGGCGGGTGCGGGCACCAGCGTTACGATCCTCTTGCCGACCGTCGTCACGGCAGTCACGGAGCCCGTGCCGCCGCGACACGTCACCGTGCATCAAGCCGGGGAAACCGTTCTCGTGGTCGAGGATGAGGAACCGGTCCTCGACGTGACGAGCCGGATTCTGGCGCAGCATGGCTATCACGTCCTGGTGGCACGGAGCGGAGCGGAAGCATTTGCAGTGCTCGAGGATCATTCGGGGTCGATCGATCTCCTGCTCACGGACGTCGTCATGCCGGGGATCACCGGAAAAGAGATCGCAGAGAGGGTTTCCGAGCTGCGCCCCGCGATTCGCGTGCTCTACATGTCCGGTTACCCCGAGTTGGTGGTCGCGTCACAGGGCGTCGTTGGTCAGGGAATTCGCCTGCTGTCCAAGCCCTTCAAGGCATTGGAGCTGTTGGACCGCGTGCGCGCGGTCCTCGACGCCTGACCATCTCGGGCACGTTCCGAAGAGGACCGGGGAGCTGAGCGCACCCGCGGGGATTGACACGCGGCTAGTCAGTGCTACTATGTACCAGTAGTCAGTGGCGCTGAGTAGCTGAGGAGGTTCCGTGGGCAGGCAGATGACGGAGATGCTCAAGGGCACGCTTGAAGGCATCGTCCTCGCGATCCTGTCTGTGCGTTCGGCCCACGGGTACGAGATCACGGCACGATTGCGGGAGCAGGGCTTCACCGACATCGCCGAAGGCACGGTCTACGCCCTGCTGGTCAGGTTCGAGCAGAAGAGCCTCGTCGACGTCCAGAAGACCCCGTCGGAGAAGGGGCCGCCGCGCAAGGTGTATTCGCTCAACGCGCAGGGGCAGGAATACCTCGAGGAGTTCTGGAAGACGTGGGCCTTCCTCGCCGAACAACTCGAACAGCTGCATGAAGGAGGCACGTGACGATGTCTGATCTTGAAAGGAGCGGCTTCATCTCGAAGGTGATCGGCGAGAAGCGGCAATGGCGGCAGCACAAAGCGCGCACGCGACAGCTTCCCGCGGGCTATCGCACGGCGGTCGAGGCCCTCGAGCGGTACCTGATGTACGCCGGGCCGGGGGGCGACGGCGCCGCCGCGGCCTCAATGTTCGAGGACCTCCTCGACTTGTTCGAGCAGAGCGCGGCGAACCAGACCCCGATCCGGGAGATTGTCGGGGAGGACCCCGTGGAGTTCCTCGAGGCCTTCGTTCGAAACTACCCGAACGGGCAGTGGAGAACCCGGGAGCGGGACCGGCTGACCCGCGCCATCGAGCGTGCCGAGGGAGAAACCACCGGAACCGAAGAGATATCCCGATGACGACGCAGGCCGCTCAGGCGATCCAGGTGCAGGGCCTGGCGAAGTCGTACAAGAAGCTCGAGGTGCTGCGTGGCGTGGACTTCGACGTGGCGCGGGGCAGCATTTTCGCCCTGCTCGGCTCGAACGGGGCGGGCAAGACCACGATCGTGAAAATCCTGTCCACCCTGCTCAAGGCTGATGCGGGCGCTGCCAGCGTCAACGGCTTCGATGTCGCCACGCGGGCTGCGGACGTGCGGGAGTCCATCAGTCTCACCGGACAGTTCGCGGCCGTCGACGAGATCCTCAGCGGTCGCGAGAACCTCGTGCTGGTCGCCAAGTTGCGGCACCTCAAGGACCCTGGCGCGATTGCCGATGCGCTGCTCGAGCGCTTCTCATTGACCGACGCGGCCGCGCGGAAGGTGTCGACGTTTTCGGGTGGCATGCGCCGCCGCCTCGACATCGCGATGAGCCTCATTGGCGATCCGCAGGTCATCTTTCTCGACGAGCCGACGGCCGGGCTCGACCCCCAGGGACGCATCGACGTGTGGCGGGCCGTCAAGGAGCTCGCAGAGCACGGCACGACGGTGCTGCTCACGACGCAGTATCTGGACGAGGCCGAACAGCTCGCCGACCGGATCGCGATCCTCCACGGGGGCCGGATCATCGTCAACGGCACGCTCTCCGAGCTCAAGCGACTGCTCCCGCCCGCCAGGGTCGAATACATCGAGAAGCAGCCCACCCTCGAAGACGTGTTCTTCGCAATCGTCGGTGAGAACGGCAATGACGCCAACGCCGGCAATCACCGCAGCGCCGGCACGAACGAGTAAGGAACCACGATGACCAGGCATTTCTTCGGCGACACTGCCGTCCTGGCTGGCAGATCCCTGCGCCATATCGCGCGCAGCGTGGACACCATCATCACGACCACGATCATGCCGATCGCCTTCATGCTGCTGTTCGTCTACGTGTTCGGCGGCGCGATCAAATCAGGATCCGACTCGTACGTGAGCTACCTGCTTCCCGGCATTCTGATCATCACGATTGCCTCGGGCATCTCGTACACCGCATTCCGGCTCTTCCTGGATATGAAGAGCGGCATCTTCGAGCGATTCCAGTCGATGCCGATCGCACGGTCGTCCGTGCTGTGGGCGCACGTGCTGACCTCGCTGGTCGCCAACCTGATCTCGCTCGTGGTCGTCATGCTCGTCGCCCTCCTCATGGGCTTCCGCTCGGGCGCGGGACTGCCGGCGTGGCTCGCGGTCGCCGGCATCCTCATCCTGTTCACGCTGGCGTTGACGTGGATCGCCGTCATCCCTGGTCTCTCCGCGAAGTCCGCGGACGGCGCGAGCGCGTTCGCCTACCCGCTCATCTTTCTGCCGTTCATCAGCTCGGCATTCGTTCCCACCAAGACCATGCCCGGCCCGGTGCGCGCCTTCGCCGAGCACCAGCCGGTGACGTCCATCGTCAACGCCATCCGCGAACTGTTCGCACAGCAGCCCGTCGGCGCCGACATCTGGGTTGCGCTTGCCTGGTGTGTCGGCATCCTCATCGTCGCCTACCTCTTCGCGATGGGCATCTACCGCCGCAGGATCTCGTAGTCCGGCAGCGTGTGGCAGTGCTGGGCTTCGCGCATCGTTGCTGGGTCCATGGCGGCAATACCGGGCATCGACACCCTATCGAGACAGATTCCCTCCTGTCGGGATCTCTCGAGCTCTCCGGGTTCGGAATCGTGCCGACCGATCACGCACGCATGAACGTCACGTCCCCGCCGAAGTTGGAGCGGGAGACGAGACTCGAACTCGCGACATCCAGCTTGGAAGGCTAGCGCTCTACCAACTGAGCTACTCCCGCGTTCCTCCATGGTACCCGCCATTCGCACGGCGGACGCAGCGGGCGTAGGCTCACGGACGAAGTCAGGTCCACAGGAGGAGCCGGATGACCGAGACAGCGAAAGTGGCGGCGCAGCCCTCCACCGGGCTCGCGGCCAGTCTCCGCCGAGGGATCGTCGCGGAGCGTCGCTCGGGCCTCATCGTGAGTTTGCTGTTGATTCCGGCGATCCTCGCCACCAATCTCATCTACAACTCGCTGAACCACGGTCCCAACCGCATCTTCCTGGAGACACCACTCGATCGAGCGTTGCCCGTCGTGCCAATCTTCGCCGTCCCGTACGTCTCGCTGATCCCGTACATCGGGGTGAGTCTCCTTGCCTTCATGTTCGTGCGTGTCCGCATCTATCGCTCGGCAGCATTGACGATGCTCATCGTCTGGTTCATCAGCTACGGGTTCTACATCTTCCTGCAGTCCTATATCGCCCGGCCGCATATCACGGGCACCGATGCCTTCTCTTCGATGATCCGGAGCATCTACGCGGCCGACCAGCCGTACAACGATTTCCCGAGCCTCCACACGTCTCTGTCCACGATCATCGCGATGCACTGGTGGCGCTTCGATCGCCGGATCGGCATCGCAGCAGCCATCTGGACGGCACTCATCGTTGCGTCGACCGTGCTCGTCAAGCAGCACTACATCGCTGACGTGGCCGGTGGACTCGCGCTGGCGGTGGTCACGTCGCTGTTCGTGATGCGCGTCACCAGAGTGGGGTGATGCGCGGATCCAGCGCCTGCGGTACCATGCGGTGGACCGATCCACACGACCACCGGAGGGCAACAGACATGACACGTGCGATTGCGCCTGCAGCGCCCACCACTGACGTCGTGCCCGGCGGCTCCGCCGCCTGATCGTCCGCTGAGTTCCGCCACATCACGGCGGGACTGCACTCGGGGCTCCGGGCTCTCACTGCAGCATGGAGTTCCCACTTGTCTCACGACCTTGACCGTCTCACCGCGCTAGGGTGGAACGGACCACTCGAATCGGCGTTCGCTGGCGCCACTCGCAGCGGCCAACGTGGCCTCGTTGTCCGTGGTGACGGGCACGTGGTCACTGTCCTGACCGACGCCGGTCAGCGGCGTGTGCCGCTGGCGGCCGCGGTGTCCGGCCTGCCCGACGATGGCGCCATCACCACCGGCGACTGGCTCGTGGTCGAGGATGGCGTCGCGACACACGTCCTGCCACGGCGAAGTGCGCTGATGCGCCGCGCAGCCGGCGAGGCCACTGCTGGCCAGGCGGTTGCGGCCAACATCGACCTCGTGTTCATCACCGTCGCGCTCGGACACCCCATCAGACTGAGGCGGATCGAACGTGCTCTCGCCATGGCCTGGTCGAGCGGAGCGGCACCCGTCGTCCTCCTGACGAAATCAGACCTGAGTGGCGACATCGACGCGGATCTCCGCGCCGCGCGTTCGGTCGCGGCCGGCACCGAGGTCATCGCTGTGAATGCGTCCGGCGAAGGCCTCGCCCGTGTGCGTGAGGTGCTCCTCGAAGGGCTGGTCGCCGTGCTGGTCGGACCAAGCGGCACCGGGAAGTCAACCCTCGTCAACCGCTTGTCGGGAAACGAAGTGCTCGTGACCGCCGAAGTGCGCTCGGACGGCAAGGGCCGGCACACCACGACGCACCGTGAGCTGATCGAACTCCCCGGAGGCGGGCTCATCATCGACACGCCGGGCACGCGAGAACTCGGCCTTTGGGACGCCGGCGCCGGCATCGAGGAAGTGTTCGGCGATCTCACCGAGGTCGCCGCGCAATGCCGCTTCAGGAACTGCAAACACGAAAACGAACCGGGATGCGCTGTGCGCGCTGCGGCGGCCGACGACCCGACCGTTCTGGCGAGACTCGCCTCCAAACGCAAGCTCGAGCGCGAGCAGGAGCGCCTCGACAACGCACGTGACCTGCGAGCCAAGGCGGAGCAACGACGCGAGCTTCGTCGGCGCGCGCGAGCGATGCGCCAGCGCTCACCCTGAGCCGGCGGTGCTCCGGGGGGACGTCAATACCCGCACGCTCATCGAGCGTTCGGGGCGTCTCCAGCCTATGCGGGAATTGCCCCGCTCCCTGACTCTGCGGGCGCGGGCACCGTGCCGGGATGGCCGGGGAAGTCGTGTGGTGTAAGGCTCAACGAGCCGAGCACTTCGACGTTGTCCGCGTTGAACGTCGTCAGGCTCTCCTGCGTTCCCTGCGCCACGATGTACACACCGGCCTTGACCGCGCTGCTCGTCGCAGCCGCGCCCCGGACGCCGTGATACGCGGTCGAGCTCGAGATGGTGATGTACGCGAGCTGCCCATCGCCGGTCACCAGCGTGACGGTGTTGCCGCTCACCGACTGCACGCGCCCGGAGATGCTGGGTACCTCGATTGTGATGGCGGTCGCTGCGATGGGGGAGGTCGCCGTCGGCGACGTGCCGGTCCGGCCGCCGCGCACCGCAACAACGTCGCCGACCTTCACGGCGCTGAGATGCACCTGCTGCTCTTCACGGCTGTATGTGGTGGACGACGTGGTGGTGACGGTGACCGTGCCGGCGAGGGTCCGCAACGTCAGCGTCGATCCACTGATCTTGACGACGGTGCCGGTCTCCCCGCCGCAGAATCCTCCGCCGAAGAACGCCGGTCCGCCAAATCCCGCGCCTGCAAACGGTGCTCCGCATTCGAAGCCGCCAGGCCCGTGGCCGCCGAACGAGGGCTTGTGTGCTGAGGGCGAAGGGCTGGGTTTGGTCGCCGCCGCGGTGTTCGCCGAGCTCGGTGACGCGGCATGGGTCACGATGAGCCCTGTGGTGGCGCCGACGACGGCGATGGCAAGTCCGATCCCGAACAGCCGCATCCGACCGGTTCCTTTACCCAGGGGCTCAGGTGGCGGCGGAGGAGGCGGCGGTGGTTCGGGGAAATCGGATGGCATCTGTATCCGCCAGAATACCTCGGAGACCTGTCGAAAAGGTTACGAACGCGCCAGAAGCGCCAAACGTCAGGTCGGCCCGCCGAAACGCTGTTCCATCTCGGCGACCCATGCCGCGAGCGTGCTTCGGTCGCCGATTCTCGGGAATAGGGGCTCGCCCATCCGGATGATGCGCCCGGGCCGGAGCGTCAGCAGTTCCTGGCTCGCTGCGCCCGGCCACGAGCGTTCGCCGGCTTCAAGACCGAGGCTCGCAGCGAGCCGATCCGACGCGAAGGGCACGAACGGCGCCGAGACGATCGCCTCGATGCGCGCGACATTGATGGCGGTGCGCAGGATGCAGGCGACGCGAGCCGTATCGGTCTCGTGCCACGGAGCGCACCGGTCCAGATACTGGTTTCCCAGCGTCCAGAGGCTGCGCAGCGCAAAGGCGGATGGGCGGAAGCGCATCGCGTCCATCTCGCCCACGTACGTCGCCAGCGCCGCGTCGATGGACGCCGCCAGGTCCGCTTCCTCGGGGCCGGGTTCGCCGCCGTCCGGCACCGTCATCCCGAAGAGCTTCTCGGTCAGCTTGAGCGTGCGCTGGACGAAGTTGCCGAAGATGCCGGCCAGATCCTTGTTGACGGTCAGCGCGAAACTCTCCCACGTGAACTCGGCGTCATCCGACTCCGGCGCAGATGCGAGGAGCGCGTATCGCCAGTAGTCGGCCGGGAGCAACTCGATCGCGGCGTCCATGAACACGCCGCGCTGCTGGCTCGTCGAGAACTTGCCGCCGTAGTACGTCAGGTAGTTGAACCCCTTGACGTAATCGACGAGCTGCCATGGCTCACCCGATCCCATGATCGAGATCGGGAAGTTGATGGTGTGAAACGGGATGTTGTCCTTGCCCATGAACTGCGTGTAGCGCACGTCGCCGGCGTTGAACCACCACGAACGCCAGTCGCGGGTGTCGGGGTCGAGGTCGGCCCATTCCTTGGTGGCGCCGATGTACTCGATGGGCGCATCGAACCAGACGTAGAAGACCTTGCCCTCGAATCCTGGCCAGCCGACCGGTATGCCCCACTTGAGGTCCCGGGTGATGCTCCGGTCCTCGAGGCCGACGTTGAGCCAGTTGCGTGCAATCGACGTCACCAGGATCGGCCAGTCGGGGTGCGAGTCGATCCACTCGCGCACGCGATCGGCCATCAGCGACTGACGGATGAACAGGTGACGGGTGGCCCGCACCTCGAGCCTGGTACTGCCCGAGATTGCGGATCGCGGATTGATCAGGTCCGAAGGCTCGAGGAGGCGCGCACAGTTCTCGCACTGATCACCGTTGGCACGTTCGTAGCCGCAGTGCGGGCACGTGCCGATGATGTAGCGATCGGGCAGGAACCGCTCGTCGTCGAGCGAGTACACCTGGTCGGTGACGCGCTCCTCCACCATGCCGTTGTCGCGGAGCTGGGACGCGAAGTGCCTGGTGAGCTCGGCGTTCTGGGGCGACGAGCTCCGACCGAAGTGGTCGAACGACAACCCGAAGCGCCGGACCAGATCTGCCTGGATCGTATGCTGCTGCGCGCAGTACTCCTCCACGCTGAGCCCCGCGTCAGCTGCGGCAAGCTCGGCAGGTGTGCCGTGCTCGTCAGTCGCGCAGATGAGCAGGACGTCGTGGCCGCGCAGGCGCAGGTAGCGCGCAGACACGTCGGCGGGGAGCATCGACCCGACCAGCGTGCCGAGGTGCTTGACCCCGTTGATGTACGGCAATGCGCTCGTGATGAGCTGGCGACCCATCGGCGCATCCTACAAGGGGTAGGAGCGGCGCCCCCCCTCTCGGAGCGTCGCGTGACAGAGCGTAGCCGCATTCGGGGCGTTTGAGCCGATTCGTCAGACCGATCTTTGCGGCCCGTTGCACCGTCACCACCGTCGCCATGCGTGCGTCTGACTTCGTTAACGGTCCGTTGCTGTGGGCTGTGATCACCTGACCGGCTGGTACCCTGCGGCAATGCGAGCACCGGACTCCCGTTGAAGGGGCTCATCCTCAGCGGCGGCAAGGGAACGCGGCTGCGGCCGATCACCCACACCGGCGCGAAACAACTCATCCCCGTCGCCAACCGGCCGATTCTCTTCTATGCCATCGATGCCCTGACCCAGGCCGGGATCCACGACATCGGCATCATCGTTGGCGACACCGCCGACGAGGTGCGCGCCGCGGTGGGCGACGGATCGAAGTTCGATGCCAGCGTCACCTTCATCCCCCAGGAGGCGCCGCTCGGCCTCGCACATGCGGTCGGCATCGCCCGCGATTTCCTCGCCGGGGACAGTTTTGTCATGTATCTCGGCGACAACCTGATCGCCCAGGGAATCGGGACGCTCGTCGACGAATTCCAGCGCTCGGAAGCCGACACCATGATCCTGTTGGCCCGGGTTCCCGAGCCCCAGCGCTTCGGGGTGGCGGAGCTCGAGGACGGACGGGTGATCTCGCTCGTGGAGAAGCCGTTGGTGCCGCGCTCCGACCTGGCGCTGGTGGGCGTGTACCTCTTCTCGCCGCTGATCTTCGAGGCAATTGACGCCATCGAGCCGAGTGCCCGAGGCGAGCTCGAGATCACCGATGCGATTCAGCGAATGATCGACACTGGCAAGAGCGTCCTGCCGCACATCATCGAGGGCTGGTGGAAGGACACCGGCCGGCTTGACGACATCCTCGAAGCCAATCGGATGATCCTGGACACACTCGAGGCGCGATGCGATGGCATGGTGGGTGAGGACGTCCGCCTGCACGGCAAGGTGGTGGTGGAGGAGGGGGCCACGCTGCGCAACTGCGTGGTTCGTGGGCCGGCGATCATCGGCAGTCGCACCGTGGTCGACAACGCATACATCGGCCCGTTCACGTCCATCTACTTCGACTGCGTGGTGCGCAACGCGGAAATCGAGAACAGCATCGTTCTCGAAGGCACGAGGATCCACGACGTCGGTGGCAAGATCGACGGATCGCTCATCGGCAAGGAGTGCGAGGTCTGCAAATCGCCGGCGCGCCCGACCGCCGTGCGGCTGATGCTCGGCGACCACTCTCGCGTCGAGCTCTGACGGCATCGACGTGAGGCGCAACTGCCCACTCGCCGCGCCGGGTGAGCGGCACTGAGGTACGTCGTGCTCGGCGCGTCCGGGCAGCTCGGCGGGGACCTCGTCGAGGAGGGAACGCGGCAAGGCCACGAGATGGTCGGCCTGACGCAGCTGGAGTGCGACATCACCGACGCATCCGCTGTCCAACGGGCCATCGGCGAAGCTCACCCGGACGCCGTCATCAACGCCGCGGCCTGGACGCGGGTCGACGCTGCCGAGGAGCACGAGACGACCGCGGAGGCGGTGAACGCCACCGGCGCAGGCTATGTCGCGGCGGCCTCGGCGGCAGCAGGCATTCGCTGCTGTCACGTCAGCACCGACTACGTGTTCGACGGCACGGCGACATCGCCGATCCCCGAGACCGCCGTGGCTGCACCACGGTCAGCCTACGGGCGGACCAAGTGGCACGGCGAGATTGCGGTGCGAGAGCGCAACCCTGACCACATCATCGTTCGCACGAGCTGGCTCTACGGCCGCGAGGGCCCCAACTTCGTGCTCACGATGTTGCGCATCGCCGCCGAACGCCCGCAGGTTCGAGTTGTCGCCGACCAGCACGGGGCGCCGACGTGGACCGGCCATCTCGCGCCCGCGATGCTCAGGCTGCTCGAGGTGGGACCGCCGGGGACATACCATCTCACCAACAGCGGCGTCACCACCTGGCATGGGCTGGCCGTCGCCGCCATCCGCTCGCGCGGGGGGATGGCCGAGGTCGTGCCGATCACAACCGCGGAATATCCGACCCAGGCCATACGCCCCGCGTACTCGGTGCTCGACAACCGCGCATGGCGTGAGCTTGGTGAACCGCCCTTGCCCGACTGGCAGGAAGGGCTTCGCGCCTACCTGGCGACTCTCGACGCCCGCTGAGCCGGCTCGATCAGTCCTCGGGTTCCGGCTGAGTTCGCTTGTCGGCACTGATGTACAGGAGCCCGCCGAACAGCCCCGCATTCTTCAGGAAGTGGACGAGGCTGGCGCGCCGCTCGTCGGGCTTCTCGGACTTCCAGAAGGGATGGCCGATGATCGTGCTGGGGATCAGCGTCAGCGCAAGAATGCGGGCGGACGTCTTTGGCAGGAAACCAAGTGCGAGCGTCGTCCCGGCGACCATCATGGTCGCGCCCTGCACCTTGGCGATCATCGGCTCATTGGGCACCATCGGCAGCGCATCCGCCGCGATCTTGGCGTAGCGCTCCGAATTGTTGAACATGCCGTAGCCGGAATACACAAAGATCCCGGAAAGCAGGAAGCGGCCGGCGGTTCTGATCAGCGTTCGCATGGACCATGACTTTAGGTCAGATGTACCGGGACGCCGATCCGGCGCCGCTGGGATCAGAATTGCCCTCCTTGCGTCCACGTCCAGGGAGTGTGCTCATGGCTGAGAGCGTCTACCGCGTCACCGAGCTGGTCGGAACCAGCGCCGAGTCCTGGGAGAAGGCGGCCCAGCTCGCGATCGAGACTGCGTCCTCGTCGCTCCGCGATCTGCGCATCGCCGAGGTGGTCAAGCTCGACATGACCGTCGAGAACGGCAAGGTCGCGCGCTTCCGCACGCGCCTCAATGTCTCCTTCAAGTACGAGAACGAGTAGCCGCGCGCACGGAGCTTTTGCGCCATAGTTCGCTCGATGTCCGTCGATCGCCAGCCGCGGATCCAGCCCTCGGCGTTCACGTCTCGGGGTCACCAACTCGCCTACACTGAATTCGGCGAGGGTAAGCGCTGGGTGTTGCTCATGCCGGGCCTGCTCGTCCCGGCGCTGATGCAGGAGCCCCTCGCCACGGCCCTGGCCGCGAGCGGGGCGCACGTGCTGACGCTCGACCCACTCGGCCACGGCCAGTCCGATCGCCCCGACGACATGGCGGAGTATTCGATCGAATCCTTCGCGGGTGACGCCGTCGCGCTGCTCGACCATCTCGACATCGATGAAGCGGTGATCGGGGGAACCTCTCTCGGTGCGAACGTGACACTAGAGATCGCGCACGCGGCGCCGCAGCGGGTGCGGGGCATGATCATCGAGATGCCGGTGCTCGAGAACGCGCTGGTTGCATCGGTGATCGCCTTCGGCCCCCTGCTCGTTGCGCTGCACTTCGGCGAGCGGCTGATGCGCCCGGTCGCGGCCGGCCTGCGTCGGGTCCCGCGGCGGCTGCTGCCCTTCTGGGGCAACGTGGCGCTCGACGTGGTCCGTCAGGATCCCGGACCCAGCGCCGCGCTGCTTCAGGGACTGTTCTTCAGCCACATCGCTCCGTACAGCGCACAGCGGCGTGAGCTGACCATGCCGTCGCTGGTCATCGGACATCACATCGACCCGGTCCATCCGTTCTCCGACGCGGGCGTGCTCACCGGCGAACTCCCCAACGCGCGGCTCGTCGAAGCGTCCAACATTCTCGAGCTGCGCCTCCGCCCGGAACGTCTCACAGCGGAAATCGCGGGGTTCATCGCCGAGTGCTGGTCGCCGCGAGCGGTCGCGAAGCCTCGCCGCCAGCGCCGCCGCACCGCCTGACGATAGGCTGGTGTTCGAGATGTCCCAGACCGCTGCCCCACGCCCCCGAGTTCTGAGTGGCATCCAGCCGGATTTCGGTCTCCACCTGGGCAATTACCTCGGCGCCCTGCGCAACTGGGCCCGTGACCAGGACCGCTATGAGAACTATTTCTGCATCGTCGACCTGCACGCGCTCACACGCCACCCTGAACCTGAACGCCTTCGCTCGCTGACCCTGGAATTGGCTGCGATGTACATCGCGTGTGGACTCGACCCCGCGCGTTGCGAGATCTTCGTGCAATCGCACGTCCCCGCTCATACGCAACTGTGCTGGATCCTCGAGACGCTCACGCCGATGGGCTGGCTCGATCGCATGACCCAGTTCAAGGCGCGGATCGAGGCTCAGGGTCGCGAGCGGGTCAATGCCGGGGTCTTCACGTACCCGGTGCTGCAGGCAGCAGACATCCTGCTCTACGACGCGGACTTCGTCCCCGTCGGCGAGGATCAGCGGCAGCACATCGAGCTGTCCCGCGACCTCGCGAACCGGCTCAACTCACAACGTGGGGATATCGTGAAGGTACCTGCCGCGCTGATCAGCCAGGTTGGGGCTCGCGTCATGGGCCTCGACACGCCGGAGGAGAAGATGAGCAAGAGCATTGCCATCGAGCGCGCCGGTCACGCGGTCCTGCTCCTCGATCCTCCGGACATCGTGCGCCGGAAGATCGCACGGGCAACCACCGACACCGATCCCGCCGTGCGCAGGCCCGTCGGCCCGGGGGTTGCCAATCTCCTCGAGATCTACGCCGCGTTGCAGGACGTGAGCACGGACGCCGCGTATGCGGAGTTCGAAGGCAAGCGCTACAGCGTGGTGAAGTCCGCGGTCGCCGATGCGATCGTCGACGCTCTGGCGCCGATTCAGGCTCGATACGCGGAGCTTCGAGTTGACGAGGATGGGCTTCGCCGCACCCTCGCCGAGTCGGCCGCTCGCGTGCATCTCGTCGCGGACGCCACCCTGCAGCGCGTGCAGGAGGCCGTCGGCCTGCGCTGATCCTCAGGCGAGGGCCGCGTCGATCTCCTCGAGTGTCGCATGCACCTCGGGCTGTGCGAAGTGGATGCGGGCGGGCTCGAGCAGGTCGATGAGTCGCGCGGCGAGCCCTGCCTTGGCGTCCATCGGGTGGAGCGACCCGTCCAGGTAGGCGGTGATCACCTCGTCCGGAGCGTCGAAGGTGATCCGGCCGCCGTTGGCCTCCGACCGTTCGACCACGAATGGACCGCCGGCGATGCCGAAGACGAGCTTCTCGATCCAGTCGAGGATCGGGTTGAAGACGATCTCGCCGGGCGGACAGAACGCCTTCCTGACCTTCGCCATGATCTCGTCAGGACTGTCATGAACAAACACGGCGGAGCCGGGATCGCTCTTGCTCATCTTCATGGCCGCGAAGACATCGCGCGCCGACTCCGGCGGCACCGGCCATATCGGTGGGCGGCGAAGTCCGAGCAGGAGCGGATGATGGAGGGCAACCGGCTTGATGGGAGCGCCATCGACACCGGAGAGTGGGTGGATGCGCATGTGCGTGGCCACGTCGCGCGCGATCACGTGCGCCTTTCGCTGATCCATGCCCGCGTGGGCGATGTGTACGCCGAGCGCGAAGATGTCAGCCGCCTGCATCGCCGGGTAGATGAGCTTGGCGAAGTCGACACTGTCGCCTTCCTGACGGCCGAGGATGCTGATGCTGCGCTGCATCCGTGCGAGTGTCGTGTTCTTGCTCACCTCGATCATCGTCGCCCAGTACTCGTCGTCGTTCCGATAGAGATCCGACGCAAGGACGAATTCGACCGAATCCGGGTCGGCGTCGACACAGAGCAACGACGCGCGGAACGCTTCGGTGAAGTAGCCGGTGGCGATGCGGCGGATGAGGTCGCGGTCGCCGCCGAGCTTGTCGTTGATCCACGTGTGCCAGTCGGCAAGGAGCACCGAGCAGTGCACGCCGGCGGCGGTGAGGTCGCGGACCTTGGCCATGCTCATCAGCCCGGTGCCGAGATGCGTCTTGCCGGAGATCTCGAAGCCGATGTAGTGACGCAACTGGATGCCGGCGTCCATGAGGGGCGGCAACTCGTTAGCGCCGATGACCTCGGCGGTGTTGCGCTCGATGAGCGCCATGCGTTCAGCGGTGGTCACGTCCGCTGAGTGTGCCAGACCGGTATCAGGCGGTGAGGTCAGTCGTCGTGCGTGTCGTCGTATGCGACGCGATGGGGCGCGACCTCGTCAAGGAGATCGGCCTCCCAGTCGAGCAGCGCGTCGTGGAGGCGCGCGGTGTTCCTTGCCTGCCACAGAGCGGCGGGAGCCGGGACCGGGAGGACCACCTCGAGCTCCGCGAGCTGGCGCCACATATCCGGTGGCACCTGGCGGTCGCGTTGCAGGTTGTGGTGCTCGACGCTGTCGAGGACGCGTTCGAGCCGCTGAATGTGTTCGATGCGCAGCCTGCGTCGGGCCTTGAGGTCTTCGGCGCGGGCCTTGGCCGCATCCATGTCGGTGATTGCGCTCTGGAAGCTCATCTCGATTGTCGTCTCACGTGTCTACCTTCGCTGCTCAGGTTATCCAGCCTGTCATACAAGTAAACGGAACAGGGTTACGGTCGGATTACGGCCTGAGCAGGGTTAAGGTTCCGGATTCGACATCCCGTCGATTTTTTCGCCCTCGATGTGGCGAGAGCGCCGCGGCCCTTGCAGGATCGTCACGGCACCGGGACCGAACACCTCCCAGCTGCCATGGCGCAGCACCGCGGCGGTGCGCTCGTCGATACCGATGACCTTGGTCTCCTCGCCGAGGCCCTCCTGTGCCCATGGAATCCATGCGTCGCCGAGCACGTCGAAGTGGGGGAGGATCGCGCAGCCCGGCACGAGTTCCAGGGCGTCCACCGAGCGCTCGTCGACCTCACCGGGCCAGCTGGTCTGGACGAGACACCACTCGCAGAGGGCCATTGCGCCGGCGGATGACCCGGCGAGTGCCGCGCCAGACCGCCAGGCCGCGGCGATCGCCGTCCAGACGGGACTGGCGCGCAGAACCTCGACGACCCACCCGGGATCGCCGCCGGCGATATAGACCAGCCCGGCCCCTGCGGCCGCCTCCACGATCTCCGGCGAGCAGGCGTCGTTCTTGTCGCGGATGCGCAGTTCGTGCACCTCGAGCCCGAGGCCCGCGAACCATCGCCGGGCCAACTCAACCGCTCCGGTCGCAAAGTCCTGGGCAGCGGTCGCGACCACGTAGGCGGGTCGTCCGCCGCACGCGTCGCGAAGAATCTCGTCCTGACGTTCGTTGCCGGGGTGGAACTCGTCGCCGCCGACGAGTGCGAGTGGACCGTGCATTGACGACAGTCTCCCTCCTTTCGGGAAAAGAGGCGCGTCCCATGCATCCCCCTACACTCTCAAGGCGCTCATGATGGATCCGGAAAAATACGCAGCCGCGACAGTGGTGTCACGTCGCGACCCGGCACCGGACCTCTGGATCATCCGGATCCGTCCCGAGATCGAGCTTCCCTACCGCCCCGGACAGTACGTGACCCTCGGGCTGCAGTCGAACGGCCGGGTCATCGAGCGGCCGTACTCGATCTGCTCGTCGCCACTCGAGGATGAGATCGAGCTCTTCATCGAGCGGGTTCCGGAAGGGGAGCTCTCGGACCCGCTGTTCGCCCTCGGTGTCGGCGGCAAGGTCATCGTCCGCCGGCGGACCAAAGGCCTCTTCCTCCGCGAGGCACCCCTCCTGGACGAGCCACACCTGTTCGCCGCCACGGTCACCGGGATCGCACCCTTCGTCAGCCTGTTGCGGACTCTCGCCACACGCGCTCGCGCCGGTGAATGGGCCCCGGTGCCGGTCGTCGCACTCCAGGGCGCGGCTCGCTCGGTCGAACTCGGGTACGCGGACGAGCTCGTCGCGCTGGATCACGAGTTCGATTGGTTCACGTACGTGCCGACCGTGAGCCGGCCGTGGGAAGACCCCGAATGGACGGGCGAGCTCGGCAGGGTCGAGGACGTGATGCGCAAGTACGCCGACGCAGCCGGGATCCGACCGGGAAATGGCGGTGTCTTCCTGTGCGGTCACCCCGGGATGATCGGGGGGGCACGAGCGATCATGCGCCGCGCGGGGTTCGACAACAAGGCAATCCGCGAAGAGCAGTACTGGCCGGATTGATGCTCGCCTCGATCGACTGGGTGACCCTGCATCAGAAGTTCGGGTTCATCGTCGTGGTGGCCGCGGTGCTCGGCGCGCTCGTGGCGCTGTTCTCGCTCGTGACCCCGTTCGTCGGGTTCGTGCTCAAGATCTATCTCCGAGTGTTGCTGCTCGCCGTCGCGGTGCAGGTGATCCTCGGTGGAGCGCTCTATCTCATGGGCCATCGTGCTGTCCATGAACTCCACTATCTGTATGGAGCGGGGATGGCGGTGACCCTCGGACTGACCTTCGCGGTGAGCCGGCGAACCCCGTGGCCACTCTCGAAGTTGCCCCTGGTGATCGGTGCCATCGTCGCCGTCATCTTCGCGGTGCTTGCACTCACCTCTGGATGACAAGAACGTGCCGCGAGACGCGCAGCCTGACGCGCTGGTGATCCCGCCGTTTGCGGATCGCCTCGAACACGCCGCAGCCGTGCAGGGCGCGCATCTTGTGATCCGGGAGTGGGCGGCCACCGGCGTGGACGAGGAGGTGGCGCCGCTTCACGTGCACATCGACGACGACGAAGCGTGGCATGTCATCTCGGGCGCGTTACGCTTCCGGCTTGCAGACCGCGTCTTCATCGCAGCAGCCGGTGCAACCGTCCTTGTTCCCGCCGGGGTTGCTCATACCTTCGGCAACGCGGGCCCCGCCCCATCGCGCTACATCTTCATCGTGCCGGCGAGGGTCGATGAACTGATCAGCCGTCTTCACGAGGTGGATCGGAAGGACCACCCGAGGGTTTACGCAGAGCATCGATCCCAGCTTGTCGAGTGAGCGCTACGGAAGCGGCGTCACCACACCTTGCCGCGCTCCGTCCAGGACGATCACGTTGAAACGGGACCGCATGCGGATCAACCCCGCGAGCACCGGAGCACCCAGGACGATGACCGCAAGCGCGTTGCCCATCGCGCGGAAGGTGTCATATACGAGCGAGGTTGCCAGGTAGAAACGGGCAAAGCGGGTGAGGGCGGCGGTGACCGAGAGGCCCGGCTGCCATCCGAACCCCGGCGCTCCCCTGTAGAAGGTGGTCCAGTCCCAGACGTCGAGGAGCGCGCCGTAGGCGAACCCGGTGACGACTCCGACGGTCGCCAGGATGACGATGTCCCGCCAGGTCACGGGGCCGGATCGGCGCAGCCCGGCCAGTCCCGCCGCCACGCCCACGAGGCCGCAACCCATCATCTCGTAGGGAAGCCAGGGTCCGATCCCGCCCGTGGCCAGCGCTGAAGCGAGCAGCGCCACCGACCCCGCGAGGAAGCCGTACGAGCATCCGTAGACGTACCCCGCAGCGAGGATGAGAAAGAACATCGGGCTGAATCCGCCGAGCCCCGTGACGAGCACGAGCCGCAGTGCGGCGTCGATGGCTGCGATCGCGGCCAGCAGGGCGAACCGGCGCGCGTCGAGGCGCCGCGTCGATGCCTCCACGAAGATCAACACGGCGACGATGCCGAGGCTCAGTGCCACGGATGTCGCCGCCGATGGTGTGTCCGCTGCCACGAACGGCCACAGGAACAGGGCCAATCCGGCAACCGAGATCACCCCGACTCTCATGCCACAGCCACCGGAATGAGCTCGCGCGCCACGCCGGTGCCGACAGCGATGGTGCGATCCGCCACCGCAGCTGCCAGGTTCCTGTCGTGTGTGGCAATAACGAGTGAGCTGCCGGACGCGCGCAGCCGCTGCACCGCGCGGCAGAGCGCCTCGCGAGCTCTGCCGTCCATGCCGCGCGTGGGTTCATCGAGGAGCGCGATGCGTGGTTCGCCGGCAAGGACGGCGGCGATGGCGGCGCGCTGGCGTTCGCCCGTGCTCAGGTCGCGAGGGTCGCGATCCGCCAGCGCGGCGAGGCCGAGTTCGTTGAGGAGTCGGTCGGTGTCGCCGTTGGGTGGATCGCCGCGCACGGTCCACTTCACCTCGGACGCGACGGTCGCTCGGTGAAGGAGCGCCATCGGGTTCTGGGGGAGGAATGCAACTCGCCCTGACTCGCGATCCACCCTCCCGGAGAGCGGCGGGAGCAGCCCTGCGATGGTCCGAAGCAACGTCGTCTTGCCACCGCCGTTAGGCCCGACGAGTGCGAGCACCTCGCCGGCATGGCCTTCGAGGTCAATCCCTTCGAGGATCGGCGTGTGGGCCGGTCCGGCCGCAACACCGGTGAGCTTCCAGGCGAGGCTCGACGGCGTCTGGCGCGAGACGGGCGACGCCGGCCGCTCGACGATCGGTCGCGCGACGGCTGTTGCTGCGTCCACCACGTGGCCGCCCTCCATCGCGTAGGCCCGTCCGGCGAGGAGGCTCAGCTGCTCGAGACGATGCTCGGCGACCACAACCGCGATGCCGTCCCCGGCGAGAGTGGCGAGGATGCCGACCACCGACCGTGCGCCGTCCTCGTCGAGCTGCGAGAGCGGCTCATCGAGCACGAGAACGCGTGGCCGCATCGCCAGCACACCTGCAAGTGCGAGGCGCTGACGCTCCCCTCCGGACAGCGTGGCAACGGCACGGCGGCGCAGATGGGCAATGCCGGTCCGCTCCAGAGCCTCGGCAACTCGCCCTGCCATCTCCGACCGCGATGTCGCGATGTTCTCGAGCCCGAACGCAACGTCTCGCTCGACCGTCGGATACACCGATTGCAACTCGGGATCCTGGAACACGAAGCCGACATTCCTGGCAAGCACCCGCGTCGGCGTCCTGATCACGTCATGACCGCAGACCTCGGCCATCCCGCCGACGGTGCCGCCATGGAAATGCGGAACCAGGCCGTTGAAGACGCGCATGAGTGACGACTTCCCCGAGCCCGAGTCTCCGGTGATCACGGTCAAACCGTCGGTGACTCCGAGGTCGGCGATGTCGAGTGCGTCGCTCCGTCCATTTGGGTATCGATAGGTGAAGCCGCCGAACCAAGCGATCGGCCTCGACGTCATCGTCGCCATACCAGCGCGGGGATCGCGAGGACAAGACAGCAGGCAACACCGAAAACGTCGATCGGGGGAAGTGAGACGTCGGGGAACGGGTACCAATCGTTGACGACACCGCCGATACGCAACGCCACAAACGTGAGTGCAGCCATGGGAGCGAGCACGGTGACCGCGATATCCTCCCGGGTCCACGCAGTTTCGCTGTAGTGGGTCCGCGCCCCCGACCCGTATCCCCGCGCCTCCATCGCCTCGGCGAGCGTGATGGAACCCTCGAGCGCGGTGAGCACGATCGGCACCGCGAGGTCGGGCCATTCGCGCACACGCCGGGGACGCCACCCGCGCATTCGCTGAGCGTCGCGAATCTCAGTCGCGCTGCGCGCGATTCCAGGGATGAGGTTGAGCGCCGTGCCGATTGCGGCGCCGGTGCGTGCCAGCGCGCCCGGAAGGGCGTCGACCAGGGAATTCGGCATCACCACGAGCGAAAGCGGTGCCGCTGCGAGGACGGCCGCAGCGATCCCGATCCCCGTTGACGCTCCGAAGACCACCGCCTCGACCGTCAGCTTCCCGCCGGCCACCGGTATGCCGCCCGGCAGTACCAGGAATGCATGTGTGCCGGTGTGGCTTGCGAGGGTCGTGACCACGATGGCGATCATGGCGGCGATCACCAGCGCGATGGCGACGCCACGGAGCGAGACCTCTGGGCGCCGCAGTGCGACGAGAACGTTGAGCGCGCAGAGCAGCACGAGCACCCGATACACCGGGTTCCCTGAGGCAAGCGCGATGGTGATGCCCGAGATCGACCAGGCCGCGAGCGCGCGAGGGTTCACTCGCGACGCCTTCGCAGTGCGTGGGTGCAGAGCAGGCCGACGAGCCCACCTGCTCCGATGGCCGCAAGCAGGAGGCCGAAATTGATGCCGGGCGGATCGGTCGCCGCGCCGACCGCTGCGAGCGCCCTCGGCGTGGCTCCTGGCGTCGCGAGACCGAGCACACCTGCGGTGGGTGTCGTCGTTGATGCAGGTGTTGCCGGACGCGACGTCGGCGCCGCAGAGGAGCTGGCTAGCGCGTGTGCTGACGACGCGGGAGTTCCCGCCGCAGTCGGGGTTCGCGTGGGTGGCGGCGTCACCGCCGGGCAGGTGCCGGACGGAGATGGTGGAGGTGGATCGGTCCCCGTTTGCAAGTCGTATCTGAAGCCGATGTCGTCGCCACCATTGACCGTAACGTTCGAAACGCCGAGGTCGGAGGTGGCCCATGCACCGCCGCCCCGCGAGACGAACAGCACCCAGTACGAGCCGGACGTCGAGAAGCAACCCGGAGGATAGGTCGCAGGTTCGTTGTCGATCTGGCAGATCGCCGCGCCAAGTCCGCCTCCATACGACGAGATCGCGACCTCGAGGCCGCTTGCCTGTAGCACATGGAGGGCGGTCGCGGTGGACGTGTCGAAGCCGACGCAGCGACGGATCACCTGCCCGTCCGCGTGTTCGACAACGAGGCCCGCTCGGTGCGAGAAGGACGCTTGCGCACAGAGCGGTTGCACGGGCCCGGTGCGGGCGACGGTCGACACGGCACTGAGTCCAAACGCCACCACGGGCACAGCGAGCGCGACGCGTACGAGGCGCCGCATCACGTGCATGGTCACGTTCCGCTCCGGCGGCGCGCACCCAACGCGACGCCCGCCGCCACGATGGCCGCCGCAAGGGCTGCGATCACATAGACAACGGTGGTCGGGAACCCTGCTCCAGCCGCGGGAGAGACTGCGAGCGCGGGTGCACCGGTCGGACCCGGCCCGGCCGCCGGCGAGGTCGGCGGCCCCGTGCTTGCCGGCTGGCTCGTCGGCGTCGCGGTCACGCCCAGCACGGCTCCGGTCGGTGCGGGCGTCGCCGAGGCGCCGCCCGTGCCGGATGGCACCAGCGTCGACGCCGGCTTCAGCCGCGGCGTGGGCACCGGCGTCGGGGTGGGGGGCGGCGCGGTCCCGTTCAGCGTCGATCCGACCTGATAGCAGCGGGCGCTCCCGCAGGTCAGCGGAGAGGCCGCGCGCTCGAGAGCGGGGGGAACCTGTGCGGTGGTGAATGCATCGGGAGCGGGGTTGCCGGGGAAGGTGAAGCCGCCGCTGCTCCCCTGGGTGGCGATGAGCTCGGCGAGGGGACCGTGCCCGCCCGGCGCCCAGGTGGGAGCCTGCGGGTTCTGACCGGTGGCGAGCAGGGCCTGGAGGACGAGCGCGGTGGAGTCGGGGTCGCTGCCGCTGCCGGCCTGGTAGGGAAAGCCACCATCACCGTCCTGCTGGGTGCGCAACCACGCCAGCGCGGAGCGATCCCGGGCGTGCATGCCGGCGGCATCCAGGGCCATCAGCACCATGGCGGTGGAGTTGGTGTCACTGGTGTCGAAGTTCGTCGGACCGTTGGGATCGTCCTTGATGAGCAGGTAGTCCCAGCCCCCGTCGCTGTCCTGGGCGGCGACCAGGTGACGGAGCGCGGCCGCCGGGACCGCCTGATGAGCGGCGACCAGTCCCTGGATGGCAAGGGCCTGGGTGAACGCCTCGCCATTGCCGAAGACGCCGCTGCCCGCGGAGTAGAAGCCGTTGAGGGTGGTGAGCAGATCGACGCCCCCGAAGGCGGCGGGGTTGAGCCCGGCGGCGGCGACCGCCTGGAGGAGTTCCCCGCAGGCGCCGGCGCTCGTGCATGCCCCGGCCGCGTGGGCAGCGAGGTAGGCCATCACCGATGGCCCCGAGCCATGGCGCAGCGCATTGGGGTCATAGCCGGCGGCGGCGGCCCCGATGGCGTACTCCTCGCTGACCGCGTCGGTGCTCGCCCCCACCGGGATCGACCCGTCACTCCCCGACTGCTGCCCCTGCAGGTAGAGAAGTGAAGCGGTGGCGGCATGTGCCTCGGTTGCCGGCGTGAAACCGTGGGTGAACACCACACGCGCCGGATACGGCTCCATCTCGAGAGCGGGGGGAACCTGTGCGGTGGTGAATGCATCGGGAGCGGGGTTGCCGGGGAAGGTGAAGCCGCCGCTGCTCCCCTGGGTGGCGATGAGCTCGGCGAGGGGACCGTGCCCGCCCGGCGCCCAGGTGGGAGCCTGCGGGTTCTGACCGGTGGCGAGCAGGGCCTGGAGGACGAGCGCGGTGGAGTCGGGGTCGCTGCCGCTGCCGGCCTGGTAGGGAAAGCCACCATCACCGTCCTGCTGGGTGCGCAACCACGCCAGTGCGGAGCGATCCCGGGCGTGCATGCCGGCGGCATCCAGGGCCATCAGCACCATGGCGGTGGAGTTGGTGTCACTGGTGTCGAAGTTCGTCGGACCGTTGGGATCGTCCTTGATGAGCAGGTAGTCCCAGCCCCCGTCGCTGTCCTGGGCGGCGACCAGGTGACGGAGCGCGGCCGCCGGGACCGCCTGATGAGCGGCGACCAGTCCCTGGATGGCAAGGGCCTGGGTGAACGCCTCGCCATTGCCGAAGACGCCGCTGCCCGCGGAGTAGAAGCCGTTGAGGGTGGTGAGCAGATCGACGCCCCCGAAGGCGGCGGGGTTGAGCCCGGCGGCGGCGACCGCCTGGAGGAGTTCCCCGCAGGCGCCGGCGCTCGTGCATGCCCCGGCCGCGTGGGCAGCGAGGTAGGCCATCACCGATGGCCCCGAGCCATGGCGCAGCGCATTGGGGTCATAGCCGGCGACGGCGGCCCCGATGGCGTACTCCTCGCTGACCGCGTCGGTGCTCGCCCCCACCGGGATCGACCCGTCACTCCCCGACTGCTGCCCCTGCAGGTATTCCACGGCCCGCGATGCCGGGTCCACCTGCGTGGCTGCGCTGCTGGTTCCGATTGCGAAGGCGAGCAGCGCCGCGCCTGTCGCTCCAGCGGTCGCCAATGCGGCGACCCTCCTGGTCCTGCCCATGTCGGCACCCCACGCGGCGAAGGGGACTCCACCCTTGCCGGAGTCGTCCTCGCCGCATGAGGCTTCCTCCCGTCGTGCGCGGGGATGGAGGTCGACGCCTCAGGTCGGTCTCCTGGCTTGCGGATCAACGCCGTACACGGCCGCCTTCCCGGGAGCTCGCACTCCCGGTGGCACGATGGCCGCCGGCTCCCCGCTCACAGTTGCGCGACAGCGCCGGATTCGTCACCGGCTTCCCGTCACCCGGAGCGTTATTCAGTTGTGGTGGTCGAGTATGCGCCGGGTCCCGGCGGATTCGTCAAGGGGTCGGTGGGTACACTTGAGTCCATGCCTCAAGCCGGCCCGCGAGCGGTCGCCCTCATCTCCGTGCACGCGTCGCCACTGTCGGATCTGGGCAGCGGCGAGAACGGCGGTATGAACCTCGCAATCCGCAGACTGTGCGAAGGGCTGTCGCTCCGCGGGGTGCCGACCGACGTGTTCGTGCGCCGCGACGGACCTGGTCCAGACGAGGAATTGATCGCGCCGCTCAGCCGGCTGGTTCGGCTCCCGGTTGGTCCGCCGCGACCGCTCCGCAAGGAGGACGTCAGGGCGCTGCTCGACGATTTCACCGACGCGACAATCCGCCACGCCGCATCCGAGCGGCGCTCCTATCGCGCCATCCACGGTCACTACTGGCACGGCGGTCTCGTCGGCCGGCGGCTTCGCGACGCGTGGAGGATTGCGTGGGTCCAGTCGTTTCACACCCTGGCGCTGACCAAGGCGCGCGCCGGCCTGCCGCTGGACGCGCTGCGAGCACAGGCCGAGGGTGAGCTCGCCGCTCAGGCGGACAGGCTCGTCGCCGGGAGCGCGGCCGAAGCCAAGGACCTGATCCGTCTCTATCGGGCATCGCGGGACCGCATCTGCGTCGCCCAGCCCGGCGTCGACCCCCGCCTTTTCGCGGAGCACGACGGCTCCGGACTTCGGCGCAGCCTCGGCCTCGAGGATGCGCGCGTGGCGCTGTTCGCCGGCAGGCTGGAACCGCTCAAAGGCGCTCAGATCCTGCTGGACGCGGCGGCGCAACTCAGGACCGAGACGAAGTTTGCCGACCTCGCGGTGGTGATCGCAGGGGATGACAGCGGCGACGGCGCGAACGACCACCGAGGCGGTGAGCGCAGGCGGCTCGAGCGTCATGCGGCGCGCCTCGGTCTCGCCGACCACGTGCGCTTCGTCGGCGCCGTTCCCCATGAGCAACTCGCCGTCTACTACGCGATGGCGGACGTCTGCGTCGTCCCCTCCCTGACCGAGAGCTTTGGGCTCGTCGCGCTCGAGGCACAGGCCCTCGGGACCCCGGTGGTGGCCGCTTCAGTCGGCGGGCTGCGCGAGGTGGTGGAGGACGGGGTGACCGGCTACCTTGTGGATGGCCACGAACCCGACGACTACGCCCGCTCGATGTCCGACGTGCTCGACGACCCCGTGCGCAGAGCGGAGATGGGGGAGCAGGCACGGCGTCGCGCCGGACGATTCACATGGCTTCGCGCCGTGGATCGCCTGGCCGCGATCTACGACCGGATCGGCGTCGAGGGCCAGCCCTCCGGGAGCCCGTGCGGCTACGAGGACGACGAGGCCGTGGCACTGATGGGCAGCGCCGCCAGCTAACCGGCCGGCGAAGCCTCTCCGGCAAGTCGATCGACTTCGCGTGCGCGCTGCGCTCGCACCATGCTGTCGCGGCCCTCGCGCAGGATGCGCACCGCGGGACTGGGAAGCTCGCCGCTCTCGAGCGCAAAATCGATGGCTGCCACAACTTGATCGTCCACCAGGTGCGTCGGGTACAGGCACTCGGTGAAAGCCTCGGCCTCATCGATGGTACGTTCCGCCCAGACCTTGGGAAGAAGGTCGAGATAGCGCTTGACATAGGGACGGAGCAGCTCAGGGTTCGGTCCGCGAGCCATCATGCCGCCGACACCCACCGACCCGATGTAGAAACCACGCAAAATCGACGCCATCGAGGCGACCGACAGCTCTCCGTCCGTCGTGCCCTTCCACGCCACGGGCATGGGCGCGGTCGGGTCCGCCACGCGGAGCCACGCCTCCTCCTTGGCCGCCGCGGTCGGCCTCGCAGCGAAGGACGCCATGCCACGACGCCGTCCGATGTCGCTGGGATCCGACGCCATGGCCGCCTGGATGAGCGCGACATCCGCGTGCCCCTCCTCTGCGAGCTGGCCCACGATGAGCCAGCGGAGGTCGGTGTCCACGTCGATCCCAGCGATCGTCTCGGTGCCATCGAGCAATGCGGCGACCCTCGCCAGCGCTTCTTCGGACGCAGCGGTTGCCACCAGGATGCGCGACCAGATCAGGCGCAACTCATTGGCCAGGCCAGGCCGGCTGACCTGTGCCCCTGCGACCTGATGGAGCTGCTCGCGCGCGGCGCGACGGTTGTCCGGGTCTCCGTAGAGATCGATGGCTGAGCGCGCCTGGCTCGTGACTCGCTCGACGAGCAGCCAATCCTTCTCGGCGGGCGCGTGCCGAGCGACCAGCTCGACGAACTCACGTGCCGGCATCTCGCCGTCGCGGGTGAGATCCCACACCGCAGCCCAGCAGAGGGCCTGCGCGAGGGGATCTTCCATGTTGGAGAGGTCGGCCTTGAGAGTGGCCAGCGATCGCGGGTCGAACCGCAGCTTGGCGAAGGTGAGGTCGCCGTCGTTGAGCAGCACCAGATCGCAGACCCGCTCGCCGACCAGCTCGGTGATCGGGGTCAGGGCGCCGGTCAGATCGGTCTCGACCCGGCGGCGGAGTTTGAGGATGCCCTTCGCATCTCGGTCGTAGAGCCCGATACCCGCGCGATGCACCCGCAGCGTGGGATGCTCCGGAACGGCAGTCTGCTCGACCGCGAACGACGTGTATCTGCCGTTCTGCTCGGAGAGGTGGGCGCGAAATGTGTTCAACCCCGTGGTCTGCAACCAGTCCTGACCCCAGCGCGTGAGGTCGCGCCCGGAGGCGCGCCGCAGACAGTCCAGAAATTCCTGCAGGTCCGCGTTGCCCCAGCGATATCGCTTGAAGTAGTCCTGCACACCGCGCATGAAGGCGTCGTCGCCGACCCACGCGACCAGCTGGCGCATCACCGAGGCGCCCTTGTGGTACGTGATCCCGTCGAAGTTCTGGCGGACGGAAACAGTGTCCGGCACGTGGTCGGCAATGCGATGGGTGGTGACGAGCTGGTCCTGCCGCGCGGCGATCGACTTGACACTGTTGGCAAAGTCGACCCACGCATTGGTGAAACGAGTTCGACTTCTCCATGGCGAGGTTCGCCATGTAGGTGGCAAAGGTCTCGTTGAGCCAGAGGTCGCCCCACCAGCGCATGGTGGTGACGTCTCCGAAACCGTGGACGTGCGCCATCTCGTGGAGGATCGTCTCCGCCCTGCGCTGCAGCTGAGCCTCGCTCGCCTGACCGCGATGGATGTAGGCCTCGTTGAACGTGACGCACCCCGGATTCTCCATTGCGCCCATGTTGAATTCCGGCACGAACAGCTGGTTGTACTCGTCGAACGGGTATGTGAGTCCGAAGTACTTCTCGAAGAAATCAAGCCCCGCCGCGGTGATGTCGAAGATCTCGTCGGCCTGTGCGTCGACCCAGCTGGCGAGCGATTCCCGGCACCACAGTGCCATCGGGATGTCGCGATGCCTGCGCTCCACGGTGTGGTATTTGCCCGCGACGACGGCGATCAGATAGGGCGGCAGCGGTGGCGTCGAGTTGAAATGCCACGTCTTCATGTCACCGCGTCGCTCGACACGCAGGACGCGGCCGTTCCCGCAGACGCGCCATGCGCCCGGAGCGGTCACGCTCATGGTCACCCCCGCCTTCAGGTCCGGCTGGTCGAAGCAGGCGAGGACCTTGTGCGCGTCAAACGGCTCGAAGTGGGTGTAGACGTACACCTCGTCATCCACCGGGTCACGCAACCGATGCAGGCCGACGCCGGTGTGCTGGTATTCGCACTGTGCGGTCACGGTCAGCCGGTTGGAGCCCGCGCGGAGGCCGCGAAGCCAGAGCACATTGCCGTCGAACCCGTGCTGGGCTGCGCTGAGGCGCTTGCCGTTCAGGTTGCACTCCTCGATCGAGCGCGCGGCGATGTTGATGAAGGTTTCCGACCCCTCGTGCGCGGCGTCGAAGACGATCGTCGTCGCGCTCTGGAACGTCTCGGCCTCCGGATCATCGCTGAGCACCAATGACACCTCGTACGAGAGGTTGGACAGAAGTGCCGCGCGAGCCTGGGCGTCTGCTTCGGTGAGATTGTCCTGGAGGGGTGGTCGGTCGAGAGCGGTGGCGGTGAGTGTCACTGCTCCAAGCCTACTAAACTCACCCCGGGACCAACGGAATCCCGGGCGCACCATCGTTTGGGCCGATCGATGCGCCCCGACTGGCGCGGACGACGTGCCTAGTGGCGACCCACCCAAATCGCGGGGAACTTCGTCAGTCGCGGATCGTTTGTTACGATCGGCCGCGATGCTGTCGGGCTACGCGCCGATCCTCTTCTTCTTCGGCATCTGCGCGGCGTTTGCTGTATTCGCACAGCTGCTCAACGCGGTGCTCGGCCCGAAGCGTCCAACGCCAACCAAGGACCTTCCTTATGAGTTGGGGATGGTGCCCAGGGAGAGCGCGCGACGCCGCTTCTCCGTGAGCTTCTACGTCACCGCGATGCTGTTCATCATCTTCGACGTCGAATCGATCTTCCTGTTTCCCTGGGCCACGATCGTCCGGGCGCTCAAGGTATTCGGCAGCGTCGAGATGGCCATCTTCATCGTGACGCTTCTGGTCGGTCTCCTCTACGTCTGGCGCAAAGGGGCGCTGCGATGGGATTGAGCAATGAATTGATCGTTCCGGGCGGCGGAGGCGGGAGCATCCTGCTCGCGGACGCCGATGCGGGGACCATCGCCCTCCCGCGCACCGGTGCCGCGGAGCGGACCGCTCTCCAGAGCGGGTTCGTCACCACGACGCTCGGCAAGGTCATCCAGTGGGGCCGCTACAGCTCGCTGTGGCCGGCGCTCTTCGGTCTCGCCTGCTGCGCCATCGAGATGATGGCCACCGGCGCCGCCCGATATGACATGTCGCGCTTCGGATGCGAGGTCTTCCGCGCGTCGCCACGCCAGTCCGATCTGATGATTGTCGCGGGTCGCGTCTCGCAGAAGATGGCGCCGGTCCTCCGGCACATCTACGACCAGATGCCCGAGCCCAAGTGGGTGATCAGCATGGGGGCGTGCGCCTCCAGCGGCGGGATGTTCAACAACTACGCGATCGTCCAGGGTGTCGACAAGGTGGTTCCCGTCGATGTGTACATCCCCGGTTGCCCGCCACGCCCCGAGGGACTCCTGGACGCGGTCATGAAGCTGCAGAAGAAGATCGCCGGGGAACTCCCCGGCTCGCTGCTCGGGTAGAGCAGTGACCGCCGTGGGATCGTCCATGAGCGGCGCGCGGGCGGCGGACCTCCTGGAGCGGGAGCTTCCGGCCGCGGTGCGCCGTCGCGAGTCCGGCTTCGATGAGGTGAACCTGTGGATCGATCGCGCCGACCTGGTCCAGGTCTGCACCCTGCTCCGCGATCACCCCGACACCGCGTACACCACGCCGGTGTTCGTCACGGCGGTCGACTGGCCCGACCGCGAGCCTGTCGAACCACGCTTCGACGTGGTCTACGCCCTCAGGTCGCTGCAGTACAACGACGTGTGCAGGCTGATCGTCCAGGTGACCGAGGACGATCCCAACGTCCCGAGCCTCGAGCGGGTCTTCGCCGGCATGGACTGGCACGAGCGCGAGTGCTTCGACCTTCTCGGCATCACGTTCACCGGGCACCACGACTTGAAGCGGATCCTGCTGCCGACCGACTGGGACGGTCATCCGCTGCGCAAGGACTACGCATCGTTCGGCGAGCCGATCGCCTTCACGCACAACCTGGAGTGGGCGCTTCCCGCGCAGGAGCGCCCGCGCGACATGCCGGGGGGCTCGCGATGACCGCGCTGCCGCCTCTCGGGAGCCCGACGGCGCCGCTCGATCCCCTCAGCGAGCAGTACGAGGCGGGACGCGAGTTGCTCGGCGTCGAGCCGGGCCTCGACGCCGTCGATCTCGTCCAGATCGGCGAGAACACCATGGAATTGAACATGGGGCCGATGCATCCCTCGACGCATGGGGTGCTGCGTCTCGTCCTCAACCTCGACGGTGAGGTGGTCCGGGAATGCCGTCCCGACATCGGGTACCTCCACACCGGGTTCGAGAAGGACTTCGAGCGTCACACCTACCAGCAGTGCATCCCATACACGGACCGGATGGACTACCTCTCGCCGCTCTTCAACAACCTCGGCTTCTCGCTGGCGGTGGAGCGGCTGCTCGGCATCGAGGTGCCGCTGCGCGGACAGTACCTGCGCGTGATCATGTGCGAGCTCTGCCGGCTCGCGAGTCACCTCCTCTGGTACGGCACCAGCGCGCTCGATCTCGGCGCAACCACAGCGTTCGTGTACGCGTGGCGCGATCGCGAGAAGCTCCTGGACATCAACGAGCTGGTCAGTGGCGTTCGCATGCACACGTCCTTCATCCGCGTCGGCGGCCTTCTCGCCGACGTTCCCGACCCCTTCTACGAGATGGTTGGAGCGGTCATCAAGACCTTCCCCAAGCTCATCGACGAGCACGAGCTGCTGATCACCAAGAACCCGATCTGGCGCCAGCGCACCGTGGGCCTCGGCGTGTTGACCCCCGAGGACGCGATGGCGTACGGCGCGACCGGGCCCGTGCTCCGCGGCAGCGGCGTGCCCTACGACCTGCGCAAAGCCCACCCGTACAGCTCGTACGACCACTTTGACTTCGATGTCCCGATCGGCAGGAACGGCGACGTGTACGACCGCTACCTCGTGCGCATGCAGGAGATGCGCGAGTCGCTGAAGATCATCACGCAGGCGTTCGAGAACCTCCCCGAGGGGCCGGTGAACACCACCGACCGCCGCGTGGCGCTGCCACCGCGCAATGAGCTCAACACCAGCATGGAGTCGCTGATCCACCACTTCAAGCTGGTGACCGAGGGGATGCGGGTTCCGGCCGGACAGGTCTACGAGGCAATCGAATCGCCCCGAGGCGAGCTCGGCTTCTACCTGGTGAGCGACGGGACCAACCGGCCGTATCGCTGCAAGGTGCGCGCCCCCTCGTTCAGCAATCTGAGCGCGCTGCCCCACATGGTCAGAGGCGAGCTGATCGCCGACGTGGTGGCGGTCATCGGCTCGATCGACATCGTGCTCGGAGATGTCGACCGATGACTCCCGAGCGATCGACACCCTGCGGCTGCGAACCGGCGGGCATCCCGGGATGACCCTGCAGGCAGAGACGCGGACCGCGATCGAGCGCGCCCGCGACCGCTACCCGCTCGCGCGCAGCGCGATCCTTCCAGCCCTCTGGGCCGTCCAGCACGAATTGGGTCAGATCACTCCCGAGGCCATGCGCGAGGTCTCGGTCATCCTACAGGTGGCCCCGAGCGAGGTCGAGGCGGTCTCGACCTTCTACTCGATGTACTTCCAGCACCCCCACGGGCGTCACGAAGTCATCGTCTGCATCAACGTTTCGTGCGCGCTCCGTGGCGCCGAGGGCATCGTCGACCACATCGAGCGGACCCTCGGGTGCGCATCCGGTGAGACGACCGCCGACGGAGCCTTCACCTGGTCGAGCACCGTCGAGTGCCTCGGAGGCTGCGGCGGCGCCCCGACCATGCAGGTCGACCACCACTTCGAAGAGAACCTCACTCCGGATCGCGTCGACGCGATACTCGGCTCCTTGAGGTCCGCTAGCAGCGTCGGAGAGGCGGGTCCTGTCGCCGCGGGAACCCCTCGCCGTCGCGCTTCTGGCGCGCCGGCGCTGCCCCCCGCGGCGCCACCCGCCGCCCCATCTGCCGCGGCGACCGGGCCGGCTGCCGACGCGTCTTCCGATCTGGGTTCGGCGGGCGAAACCCCACTCACAGCGCCTAGAGAGCCGGAGCAATCGGCGACGACGGGACCCGGCGTCAAGAAGCGTACGCAGCGTCGCGGCAAGGCCGGTCAGTAGGATGCAGCGGCCGATGAGCAGAAAAGAACGGGATCGGGCCGGCGTCGATGGCTGAGTACAGGCTGCTCACCAAGGATTTCGGCGCGGAAGCACTCCAGACCCTCAAGGGATACGAGAAGGTCGGTGGCTACCAGGGGCTCCGTGATGCGTTCAAGAAGTTCACGCCGGACACGCTCGTCGCCGAGGTGAAGACGAGCAACATCCGAGGTCGTGGCGGGGCGGGGTTCCCGACCGGGATGAAGTGGTCGTTCCTCCCCAAGGACGTGTTCCCGCGCTACCTCTGCTGCAATGCGGATGAATCCGAGCCGGGATGCTTCAAGGATCGGTACCTCATCGACGAGAGCCCGCACCAGCTCATCGAGGGGCTGTTGATCGCGTCCTATGCGCTCCAGGTGAACATCTCCTTCATCTACATCAGAGGTGAGTACCACGATCAGCGGCTCCTGCTCGAGCGGGCGGTGGAGGAGGCACGTGCAGCCGGATACATCGGTCGCAACATCCTCGGCAGCGGCTTCGACTGCGACGTGATCGTGCACGGCGGCGCGGGCGCCTACATCTGCGGTGAGGAGACGGCCCTGATCGAGTCGCTCGAGGGGCTTCGGGGTCAACCCAGGCTCAAGCCACCGTTCCCGGCGGTCAAAGGGCTCTACGGGCAGCCAACCGTCGTGAACAACGTCGAGACGTTGTGCAACATGCCCCATATCGTGCAGCGCGGCGGCGACTGGTTCAAATCGCTCGGCACCGAGAAGAGCGCGGGGACACGTGTGTTCTGCTGCAGTGGCCACATCAATCGCCCCGGAAACTATGAGATGCAACTCGGCACGCCGATTCGCGAGCTGCTCGAGGAGGAGTGCGGCGGCATCTGGAGGGACGGCTCCCTGAAAGCCTTCCAGCCTGGTGGCGGCTCCATGCAGGTGCTGCTCCCGCAGCATCTCGACCTGCCCCTCGACATGAATGCCGTGCAGGAAGCCGGATCATCGCTCGGGGCCGGAGCGATGGTCTTCATGGACGAGACGACCTGCCTCGTCGACGTGTCGATGCGGCTGGTTGACTTCTACCGCCACGAGTTGTGCGGCAAATGCGTGCCCTGTCGTGAAGGCACGTATTTCGAGTCGGAGCTGATGCACCGGCTCGAAGCCGGCCTCGCGACACGAGCAGAGCTCGCGAGCCTCGCGGACATCTGCTCGAACATGGACGGTCGCTGCTTCTGCCCGCTCGGTGACACCGCGACCTGGTTCGTGATGTCCGCGTACAAGTACTTCCGTGACGAGTTCGAGGCGCACTGCGGTGCCGGCCGCTGCCCGGTGAGGGCGCAGGCCACGGCTCTGGTGGCGTGACGGCGGTGGCGGAGACGGGAACGCCGCCCGAGCAGCCGGACGACGGCCGCGTCGGCATCAGCATCGACGGACGCGATCTCCGTGTCCCCAAAGGCACGCTGGTGCTCGACGCGGCGACCACGGCCGGTATCCACATCCCGATTTATTGCGCCCATCCAAAGATGGACCCGGTCGCGGTGTGCCGGATGTGTCTTGTGAACATCGAGAAGTTCCCGAAGCCACAACCGGCGTGCGCGACGGTCGCTGGTGAGGGCATGGTCGTGCACACCAACCTGCCCGAGGTCACCAAGCTTCGCGAAGGGATGCTGGAATTCCTGCTCCTCAATCACCCGCTCGACTGCCCGGTCTGCGATCGGGGAGGGGAGTGCGACCTTCAGGACTTCACGTTCCGCTACGGACCGGGAATCTCGCGCTTCCCCATCACCGAGAAGGTCCATTTCAAGAAGGCGCTCCCGCTCTCCGAGCACATCGAGCTCGACCAGGAGCGATGCATCCTCTGCTGGCGCTGCGTCCGCTATTACGACGAGATCACCGGTGAGAAGGAGATCGTCCTCCAGCAGCGTGGCGTGGACACCCTGGTGGCGACCTTCGACGACCAGCCGCTGCAGTCGAAGTTCCAGGGCAACCTCCCGGAGGTCTGTCCGGTGGGAGCGCTCACCCACAGGAAGTACCGTTTCGTCTCACGGCCGTGGGATCTGCAGCGGACGGCCAGCATCTGCCCCGAGTGTTCGTACGGGTGCAACATCAATGTGGACAGTCGAGACTTCGAGGTGCGCCGGTTCGCGTCGCGCGACAATCCGCTTGTCGACGACATGTGGCTCTGCGACCGTGGTCGCTACAGCTTCGACCGCTGGAACAGCTCGGAACGGGTCCGACGTCCGGTGGTCCGGAGCGACGACGAGTCGCGAGACGTGTCGGTCCCCGAGGCAATCACCCAGGCAGCACGGCGTCTGCGGGAGATCGCCGATGAGTACGGCGCGGGATCGATCGGCGTGCTCGGTTCGAGTGCCAGCACCAACGAGGAGCTGTTCCTGCTCGAGCGCATCGCCCGTCAGGTGATCGGCACGCCGCACGTGGATCATCAGCTCGAAGCGTTCGAGGGCCTGTCGGCGGATGAGCACGAGCTCGGCATCGCTGAGATCGAGGAGTGCGATGCGCTGATCGTGCTCGGGACCGAGCCCGAGGAGCAGGCACCCGTGCTCACGCTGAGGTTGTACAAGGCCGAGCGCAAGAAGGGCGCGCGTGTGATCCGGCTGAGCAGCGATGCGTCAAAGGCCGATGCTGTCGCCGCCGCCGGCACCGCTGCGCGCATCGGCCTGATCGCCGACGAGACCCATCGCGTGCACGCGGCGGAGCTCGCGCGCGCACTCGGTGCTGCTGCCAGGGTGCGACGGCTCACGATCACGCGCGGCACCAATGGGCGCGGAGCGAAAGACCTTGGCCTGCTGCCGAATTTCGGCCCGGGGTACGCATCGATCGCGGAGCCCGGCAAGAATGGCCGCCAGATCCTTGAAGGGCTCGCCGCCGGAGAGATGCGCGGGCTGCTCATGCTCGGCCCCAACCCGGCTCTCGAGGCAGCGGGCGACCTGCTCGAGCGTGCCGTGCGCAAGGCGGCGTGCGTCGTGGCATTCGACACGCGCCCGGGCGTCGTATCGCGCTACGCGACCGTGCTGTTTCCCGGCCACGCGATCTTTGAGAAGGCGGGCACCGTCACCAACGTCGAGGGGCGTGTACAACGGATCCGCGCCGGCTTGCCGCCTGCGTCGGCGACGCCGGTGGAGACGCGCGTGCTGACCAGCATTGCAGGCGAGATGGGAGCGGTCGGTTGGGGATCCGGCGATCCGCTCGCTGTCAACCGCCTGCTGCGCGACGAGGTTCCCGCCTACGGGCGCGCCGGCAATGGCGGACGCGCATTGTTCAGCGCAGAGGCGGTCGCGTGATCGGGCCGGACGATCTCTGGTGGGTCCTGCTCATCAAATGCGGCGTGCTCGTCGTATTCCTCCTGACCGCATTCGCGTATCTGACGCTCGCTGAGCGAAAGATCTCGGCCCGCATCCAGCTTCGCTACGGGCCGAACCGGGTCGGACCCTTCGGGATGCTCCAGCCGGCTGCAGATGGGCTGAAGCTGTTCTTCAAAGAGAACGTCGCGCCAGCACAACGCGACAAGATCCTCTACCTGGTGGGGCCGAGCCTCGCCGGGGGTTCGGCGCTGCTCGCATACGCGGTGATTCCTTGGGGCACCAATGACTGGTTCGGACACGTGTTCCACTGGGATATCGCACACGTCAACGTCGGCCTGCTGTTCATTCTCGGCATCACGTCGCTGGGCGTGTACTCGCTGTTCCTCGGAGGGTTCGCCTCCAACAGCAAGTACTCGCTGCTCGGCGGCCTGCGTTCGTCGGCGCAGCTCATCTCCTATGAAATGGCGGTGTCCTTCGCGCTCATCGGCGTGGTGATCCTCTCGGGCTCGCTCGACCTGGAGAAGATGGTGGGAGCGCAGCAGGGACTCTGGTTCATCGTCCTGCAGCCGCTCGCGTTCATCCTCTACTTCACCGCGGCGTTCGCGGAGACCAATCGCCTGCCGTTCGACCTTCCCGAGGCGGAGACCGAGCTCATCGCCGGGTACCACACCGAATATTCGGCGATGCGATTCGGGCTGTACTTCCTCGGCGAGTACATCAACATGGTCACGGTCTGCTCCATCGCCACGGCGCTCTTCCTCGGCGGCTGGCTGCCGCTCCTGCCGTTCCATCCCTTCGACTGGATTCCGGGACCCATCTGGTTCCTCGGCAAGGTGGGAGTGCTGCTCTTCGTGATGATCTGGGTGCGCTGGACACTCCCACGGCTGCGCTATGACCGGCTGATGAATTTCGGATGGAAGGTGCTGCTCCCACTCGGGTTGATCAACATCATCGTGACCGGCGCGATCGTCGCGCTTCGGGCATGACGCTGCCGAGGGTGACGCGGTGATCAAGGAGATCGCGAAGGGTCTCGCGTTCACGCTGAAGAAGATGGGGACGCATCCGATCACGGTGCAGTACCCCGAGGAGCAGAAACCGGTGTCGCCGCGCCACCGCGGGCGGCACATCCTGCACCGATACGACAACGGGCTGGAACGGTGCATCGGCTGCGAGCTCTGTGCAGCCGCGTGTCCGGTCGGCTGCATCTACGTGCTCGCCGCAGAGAACGACCCCAAGGCACCGATCTCTCCCGGTGAGCGCTACGCGGAGCGGTACGAGATCAACCTGATGCGCTGCATCTACTGCGGGTACTGCGCCGAGGCCTGCCCGACCGAGGCGATCACCCTCGGCCCGCGCTTCGAGCTGGCCGATTACCGCCGCGAGCGGACGGTGGTGACCAAGGCCGAGCTGCTCGAGTCGTGGCCCGGATTCACCGGCGGGAGGGCGTCGAGCCCGGTTGGCGCGGGCGCCGACCAGACCGGCCGCGAAGATCTCGACCCCGGTGTGCGACCTCGGGCCGCATGGTCCACGCAGGAGAACACGCTCGACACCGAGACGGCGCCACTGCCAGGCGCGCTCGGGGTTCCGGTCGATGTGCCGACGGTCATCGAACCCGGCGCGCGGAAGGCGAAATGACCGTCCTGTTCGCGATCGTGATTGCCCTCGCCGCCGTCAGCTCACTCGGCGTCGTGCTCTCCCGGCAAACCATCTACTCGGCGCTGAGCCTCGTGCTCACCGTCTCGATGCTTGCGGTGCTGTTCCTGCTCCTCAACGCCCAGTTTCTCTTCGCCGTACAGCTGATCATCTACGCGGGCGCCGTGATGGTCCTGTTCGTCTTCATCGTGGCGTTGCTGAGCCCAGACGCGGAGGATCGCCCGGTCTTCGACGCGCGCGCCATCATCGGCACCCTCGGTGTGATCGTGGTAACCGCGCTGGTGTTCATCGCCGCCCGCAACGGCATCACGTACAGCACCAACGGGTTTCATGCCCTTGCGGCGGGCAGCGCCGGCAACCCCTACCACAGCTTCAGCTTCCCACCGGATGCGGTCAACAACGCCGGCAACGTTCAGACTCTCGCCAGCCAGCTGTTCACCAATTATCTCCTGCCCTTCGAGATCACCTCGATGCTCCTGCTGGTCGCGGCGATCGGTGCTGTCTACCTGACCAGGCGCTCGAGTCAGTGACGGACGGCGAGAGATGCTGAATCCGAATCTATTTCCGTTCCTGCTCGGACTCTCGGCGTTCCTGTTCTCCGTCGGCGCAATGGGCGTGCTCATCCGGCGCAACCCGATAGTCGTCTTCATGTGCATCGAGCTGATGCTCAACGCCGCCAACGTTGCGCTGGTGGCCTACGGCCGCTTCCTCAACAGCGAGGAGGGCCAGATCTTCGCGCTCATGGTGATCGTGGTCGCGGCAGCCGAGGTCGTCGTTGGCCTCGCGCTGATCACGCAGATCTTCCGGCTCGGCCGCGAACTCGATGTCGATGACCTGAGCGAGATGAAGGAGTGAACGTCAGCACCGCTTCGACACTCGTCATGCTGGTGCTGTTCTTTCCGCTGCTCGGCGCGGCACTGAACGGGTTTCTCGGCCCGGTGCTCGGTCGGCGCTTCGTCAACATCGCCGGGACGGTATCGATCTTCGCGTCCTTCGTGATCGCGTGCCTGGTGCTCGCCAACGTCATCGGGGCACCCGCCGGCCACGGCGCCATCACCGTCCGGCTGTGGGACTGGCTCAACCTCGGGGGTGGCACCAACCTCTCCGTGGGGATGGATTTCACTCTGGATGCGTTGAGCGCGCTGATGCTCATGGTCATCACCGGTGTGGGCTTCCTGATCCACGTCTACAGCGTCGGCTACATGGAGCACGACCCCGGGTTCGCGCGCTTCTTCAGCTACATGAACTTCTTCATCTTCTCGATGTTGACACTCGTGCTCGCCGCGGACCTGGTGATCCTCATCATCGGATGGGCCCTGGTAGCGTTGAGCAGCTACCTGCTCATCGGCTTCTGGTACGACCGTCCGACAGCCGTTGCGGCTGCGCGCAAAGCCTTCATCACCCAGGTGATCGGCGACGTCGCGCTGGTGATCGCCGCGTTTCTCATCGTGTTGAACACCCACACCCTCAGCCTGCCGAACGTCTTCGCACGCACCCAGGCCTTTCCCGCGGGTGGCGCACTGATCACCGGGATCTGCGTGCTCCTGGCCATCGGCGCGTTCGCCAAGAGCGCGCAGTTCCCGCTGCACACGTGGTTGCCGGACGCCATGGAAGGCCCCACCCCGGTGTCAGCGCTCATCCATGCCGCGACCATGGTCACGGCAGGTGTGTACCTGATCGCGCGGTTCCACGTGCTCTTCAACCTCGCTCCCGTGGCCGAAGGTCTGGTTGCCTGCGTCGGCATGGGGACGGCGGTGATGGCGGGGATCATCGCGCTGTCGCAGATCGACATCAAGCGCGTGATCGCCTACTCGACGATGTCGCAGATCGGTCTGATGATCTACGCCGTCGGCATCGGCGCGTATTCCGCGGGCATGTTCCATTTCGCGATGCACGCGGTCTTCAAGGCGCTCCTCTTCATGGCCGCCGGCAACGTGATCCATGCCCTCCACGATGAGCAGGACATCCGGCTCATGGGAGGTCTGCACGCCCGAATGCGCTGGACGCACCTGGCGTTCGGTGCCGGGTCACTGGCTCTCGCCGGCTTCTTCCTGTTCTCGGGGTGGTTCAGCAAGGAGGACCTCCTCGGCTTCGGCGCCGTGTCCGGCCCGGGGCCGGCGCCCTGGATCCTCTACGCGGTGGGAGTGGGCGTCAACGTGCTCACCGGGCTCTACGCCTTCCGTCTCTACTTCACGGTGTTCCAGGGAGAGCCGCAAACCGCGCGTGGATTCGCGGTCAAGGAGGCCGGGTACTCGATGCTGATCCCGGTGGTCATCCTCGGTGCGTTGTCGGTCATCGTCGCGTGGCCACTCCAGTTCCCGCTTCCCAACACCCTCCACGTCTTCAGCGATTTCCTGAGCCCGGTGTTCGCCGGCGCGCAATCGCCGCTGCTCCACGACCCCTCGTTCGGCCTTGCACTGATCGGCCTGGTCGTCGGGACGGCGGCGAGCTTGATCGGCATCGGCCTCGCGATGCGCCTGTGGTACGAGCACCATCCGGACCCGCAGGTCGTGCTCGCGAGGCTGCCCCGCGTGATCCCGCTGCTCTCGTACAACAAGTTCTACTTCGACGAGATCTACGACCGCGCACTCGTGCAACCGGTCAAAGCGGTCGCGCGCACGGCGAGACGTGTCGTCGAGCCCGACATCATGGATGGCTGGGTTCAGGGGATCGGGGAGCTGCTGCGCGGCTTCAGCGTCGACCTGCGCACGGTGCAGACCGGGTTGATACGGGACTACGCATCGATCTTCACGGTGTTCGCCGTCGTGCTCGTGGTGGTGTGGGTGTTCATCGCGAAATGAATCACATCCCCTGGCTCACCCTGCTGATCGTAATCCCTGCGGGGGCGGCGATCGTTCTGCAACTGATCCCACGCCGCCTCACCGCCGCGGTGAAGGGATTCACGGTGGCGTCAACGCTGGTGAGCGCGGTGATCGTCACGCTGCTCCTGCTCTGGCTCCCGGGGAACAAGGCGAGCGCCGGTCCTCTCCCACTGCATTTCGAAGAGACGCACGCGTGGCTCCCGGCCATCAATGCCACGTACCACGTCGGCATCGACGGCGTCTCGGCGTGGTTGCTCGCGCTCAACGCCGGCGTCTTCCTGCTCGGGGCGCTCGCCATCTCGCGAAAGACCACCGACCGGCTCCGCTTCTACTGCACGTTGCTGCTGCTGACCGAGGCCGCCACCACCGGTGTCCTGCTGTCGATCGACCTGCTGCTCTTCTACATGTTCTGGGAGGGAATGCTCGTCCCGCTCTACGTCCTGCTGAGCAACTGGGGCAGCGACAAGCGAGGGCCGGCCACCATCAAGTTCATCGTCTACACGGTTGCGGGCAGCCTGCTGATGCTGGTGGCGATCATCTACCTGTTCATCCAGTCTCCCTCCGGGTCGTTCGACCTCGAGAGCATCCTCGCCCAACCGATCAGTTCGGGCTCCGCGTTCGTGATCCCGCTCATCCACGTCACGACGTTCACGCCCAAGGAGCTGGCGTTCATCTGCTTCGCGCTCGCGTTCGCGATCAAGATTCCGATCGTGCCGCTGCACACCTGGCTCCCCGATCTCTATGAGTCGTGCCCTCCGGCCGTGCTGGTGTTCTTCGCCGGCATCGTCAGCAAGCTCGGCGCGTACGGCTTCATCCGCTTCACGCTGACGCTCTTCCCGGGCGAGATGGAGAAGTACCGGTTCGTGCTCGCTGCGTTCGCCATCCTGAGCATCATCTACGGCGCACTGATGGCCCTCTCTGAACGGGACATCAAGCGCATCGTCGCGTACGCCAGCATCAGCCACCTGGGGTTCATCGCACTGGGGATCTTCTCGCTGACCGACAACGGCATCAACGGCGCGGTGATCCAGATGATCAACCACGGCATCATCATCAGCGCGCTGTTCCTGATCGTGGGTTTCGTCGAAGCACGCACCGGGACGCGCGATATCGGCGAGATCTCGGGCCTTGAACGCCGCATGCCGTGGCTGTACTTCTTCTTCCTGGTGGCGACGCTCGCCGGTCTCGGGATGCCGGGAATGAACAGCTTCGTCGGCGAGTTCACGATCATGCTCGGGGCGTTCCAGCTCAACTGGGTCTACGCGGTCCTCGCAGGCGGGGGAGTGATCCTGGCCGCCTGGTACATGCTCCGCCTCCACCAGGGGCTCATGCACGAACCGGTCAAACCGCGCGCCGAGGGGGTGCACGACCTGCGCATCGGTGAGGGCCTGCTGCTCGTACCGCTGGTCGCGCTGATGATCTTCATCGGGCTGTATCCCAAGCCGATCACCGACGTCTCGCGGGGATCGGTGAGCACCTACGTGAGCATGATTCAGCCCACCGCTTCGAACCCGGGGACGCAGTGATGCTGGTCGCGGCATTCCCGGTGCCAGTGTCGTTTCCCGGCGGTCGCGACCTTGTGGGGTTGCTTCCCGAGCTGGTCCTCGGTGGGGCCTTTCTGCTGCTGATGCTCCTCGACCTGGTGGTCCCGCCGACCAAACGCACCTGGCTCGCCGGGTTTGCGCTGCTGGGGATTGCGGCGACCTTCGGCGTCACGGTCTGGGGCTGGTTCGATGCGAATCCAGGACGCCTCGTCTACTCCGGCTCGTTCGCGTACGACCGCTACTCGCTGTTCGTTGACGCGATCCTGCTGGTGAGCGCGGCGCTGGTGGTGATGATCAGCCCGAACTATCTGAACCGCCGGGGCATCCATCACGGCGAGTACTACGCGCTGATCCTCGCCGCAACCATCGGGATGATGCTGCTCGCCGGCGCGACGAGCCTGATGGTCATCTTCCTGGCCATCGAATTGCTCTCGCTGGCGCTCTACGTGCTCAGTGGGTTCTCCCGACACGAGGAACGCTCTCAGGAAGCTGCGCTGAAGTACCTGCTGCTCGGTGGGTTCGCCTCGGGCTTTCTGCTCTTCGGGATGGCGCTGATCTACGGCGAGACCGGCCATACGCAGCTGGCGCAGATCGCCGCTGCCATCCAGAACCAGACAACGATCGCTGTCGATCCGCTCCTGCTTGCTGGTGTCCTGCTGCTGTTCATCGGCTTTGCCTTCAAGGTGTCAGCAGCGCCGTTCCATTCCTGGACGCCCGACGTCTACCAGGGCGCGCCGACGTCCGTGACCACCTTCATGAGCGTCACCACCAAGGTTGCGGCGTTCGCGGCTCTCGTGCGCGTGTTCACATACACGTTCGACGGTGGTGGCACCCACTTCTATCAGCACTGGGAGCCGGTGGTCGCGCTCGTCGCGATCACCTCGATGGTCGTCGGCAACATCGCCGCGCTGACGCAGACGAGCGTCAAGCGCATGCTCGCGTACTCGAGCATCGCGCAGGCCGGGTACATCCTCATCGGCGTCGCGGTCGGGCCTGTGCTGCTGCCCTCGGGACAGTCGAGCTCCTTCGGGACGATCGGGGTGCTGTACTACCTGGCGGCGTACGCCGTCAGCAATATCGGTGCGTTTGCGGTCATCACCATCATGGCCGGACGGGGAGAGGATCTCGACAGCTACGACGGGCTGCGCGGTCTCGCCCATCGCCGTCCGTTCGTCGCCGCCAGCATGGCGCTCTTCCTGTTTTCGCTGGGTGGGTTCCCGCCCACGGCCGGCTTTTTCGGGAAGTTTCTCGTCTTCACCGCCGCCATCAACGCAGGTCAGGTGCCGCTGGCACTTTGGGGCATCGCGACCAGCGCGGTCTCCGCGTTCTACTACCTCCGCGTCGGCCTGCTCATGTACCAGCGCCCCGAGGCCGGAGCCGAGGAGTACCGCTGGTCGCGTCCGGGCCTCTCCGGCACCGCCGTCATGGTTGCCACCACGGCGGGGACGCTGATCCTCGGAGTCATGATCGTGCTCGTCTACACGGCGGCGAGCGCGTCGCTGAAAGGGTTGATCGTGTGAACGACGAGCTGCTCGCAGGCTTCACGGAGATCGTCGGCGCGACGGGCGTCGCCGGGGACGTCGTGAGCCCGGCCGACATGCACGCTCTCACGCTCGTCGCGGGCCTGTGCCATCAGCACGGCGTTCCCATCACCGTGACGAGCGGCGCTCCCGCCAGGTCTGGCGGATCTCCCGAGCGCGGCGGAATCATCCTGAGCGTGCACCGGTTCACCGAGATGCAGGTTGCGGCGGCGGGTCTCACCGTCCGGGCTGGCGCAGGCGCGACGATCGCCCAGGTGCGCGCGGCAGTGGCCGCGGCCAAGCTCGTGGTCGTCGGTCTCGGCGCCGAGACCGGGTCGGCACATGTGGGCACGCTGGTGGCTCGAGGAGAGGTGCCACGACGCTCGCTCTCGGGGGTCGAGGCGGTCCTGTCCACGGGAGAGGCGGTCAAGGCGGGCGGTGCCGCTCTCAAGGACGTTGTCGGGTACGACCTCATTGCGGCGCTGCTGGGAAGCGCGGGTCGCCTGGCGATCATCGCTGCGGTCACGTTCCGGCTCGAACCGGCCGCCGGGCGAACCGCGACATCCACGCCGCCCGGAACGCGTAGCTGGCAACCGGCACTCGCCGGAGCCTTCGACCCCAAAGGCCTGCTGCGCTCGGGCGCATTGCGGTGAGGGCAAACGTCAGAAAGGCCGCAGGCAAGTACTGGCACGAGTACACGCGGATGCGCACCGCGATCTTCCTGTTGCTCGGCATCCTCATCATCGTCCTGATCGGCTCGTTCGTCCCCCAGCAGAACACGTCAGATCCCGGCAAGGTCGCGGCGTTCATCACTGCATGGCCGAACCTGAACCTGCTGTTCGCAGACCTGCAGCTGCCGCTGACTCAGGTGTTCGTCTCGCCGGTGTTCTACGTGTTGCTTGGCCTGCTCTACGTCTCACTGGGCTGGTGCGTGATCCGGCGCGGTCGCGCGCTGATCATGCGGACCGCACGCGGATACAAACGCACGCCGCAGTACTGGGGTGAGTGGGGATCGTGGCTGTTCCACAGCTCTTTCTTCCTGCTGCTCATCGCGGTCGTCTGGGGCAAGGCCACCGGGTACCAGGGTCTGGTCACCCTCACGCAGGGACAGAGCTTCACCAACACGCCTGCCGGGTACGACACGCTCCAGGAGGGGCTGCTGTTCCATGGGAACTACGCACCCTTCACACTGCGCCTCAACAAGTTCGAGGCCTCCTACGCTCCCAACGGCGAGGCCAGCAACTACGTGAGCAACGTGACCGTGCTCGACCACGGCAAGACCGTCGAGACGAAGAACATCCTCGTCAACGAGTTCCTCAGCGTCGACGGCGTCAATGTCTACCAGCAGGACTACGGCTGGGCACCGACCATCGTCGTGAAGAACCCCGCCGGGCAGACCGTGTACGACGGTGCCATCCAGTTCTTCGACGACAACAACAACATCGGCGACAAGGCGCTGGCGGATGGGGTGCTCAAGGTGCCGAACTTCGACTACACGATCGCCGGGGCCGCCCAGGCGGTGCAGATCGGCGCCAAGATGTCGTTCTTCCCGGATGCGACGGTGATCCCTTCGGTTGGCAGCAACGGAACCATCAATCCGACAGCCACCCTGTACGGCCCGGGCGGCGTGGCGCCGCGCAACCCGGTCATCGAGATGCAGCTCTACGTCGGCAACCTCGGGCTGGGCAGCGGCGCTCCGCAGAACGTCAATCAGCTCACCACCACGGCGATGAGCCCGTATTTCACCAACGCACAGGTGATCCCGATCACGCTCGGCCAGACGCTGCAGCTGCCGATCGACACGAAGAACGGCAAGGCCGTCGATTTCTCGATCTCCTTCCCTTCGGTCACGCAGTACTCGCTCTTCCAGGTCAACGACGACCAGGGCGTGCTGCTCGTCTACACCTCGTTCATCCTGATCATGACCGGGCTGCTCACCAAGCTCTACCTGCGCCCGTTCCTCGAGCGACGCCAGCGGAAGCGACGCCAGCCGATCGCCCTGGATCGCCGCTGGTCGTCGGACGCGAGCGGCGAGCCTCAGGCGCCCGAACGAGAACCCGCCTCGGTTTGATCGGGTTCTGGCGCCAGCTCGGCCACCTTCGCGGGAGGGAGATAGGCGAGACGGCGTAGCTCCTCGCCCTCGTAGTCGAGCTCGAGGAGCCCGCCCTTGGCGCACTGCAGCCTGTGGAGCGCGTACTTGGGCCTGTGCTCGGCGGTGACCCAGAAGCCCTGGATCGGATCGCCGTGGCTCACGCAGATGCCGCCCTCTCCGGGGTGATCGGCGAGCAGTCGCATGAGCGGCCGGCGGACCCGCGCCGCCAGCGCATCCACGCTCTCGTCGTTGCTGAGCAGCCCCGGCAACACCATGTGGATGAGCCACAGCGGCCTGCGCCAGGGCACCTGCTTGGGGGGAACGCCCTGGAGGTAGAGCCCGAAGCGCGTCTCGATCAGGTCGTCCGTATAGGTGATCGAGGCCGAGTCGAGATGCGACGCGATGATCTCGGAGGTCTGCCGAGCCCTCTCGAGGGGGCTCGAGTAGATCTGGCGCGCCTTGGTCCGCGCGAAGAAGCGACCCAGCGCGTGCGCCTGCTTGACGCCTTTCTCGCTGAGTGGGAAGTCGGGCAGGTGGCCGTAGAGGACACCATCGGGATTTCGGACATCGCAGTGGCGAACCAGGTGGAGGCGGGTCGAGGCCGGGTCTTCGCTCACTCATGGCGATGCTACGGGAAGTCGCTTCGCGGGGGCCTGCGCTTGTGCTGGACGGTCCCGGCGAAGGAGCGATTGGTGCGTCGCAGCCGAATGTCCTCACAATATGGGGTCGTGGCGCGCCGGGTGTGCGCGGACGCAACCAACGCGCAGGACCAGAACATGACTCCGATCATCCGGCACGCGTGAAGCGCAACCTGCACTTCGTCCTGCCGGTCGCGCTCTATCTGCTGCTGCGCATCCCGTCGCTCATCGAGCCGCAGTGGTACCAGGACGAGGCCGGATATGCGTCGACCGTCTGGCTCACGCATCTCGGCTACGGGCTCTACGTCGATGCCTGGAACAACAAACCGCCGCTGCTCTTCGGTATCTACGACCTGAGCCGGATGCTGTTCGGGACCGGCGAGACAGGGCTCCACGCGCTCACCATCCTGAGCGGTCTCGCCGCGATGATCGCCGCACTCTGGGGAACGTCGCGGCTCTTCTCGAACCGCGCGGCGTTGTGGGCCGGTCTCGTGATCGCGGTGATCATCGGCACGCCGATGCTGGACGGCAACCTGGCACTCCCCGAGAGCCTGCTGATCGGTCCCGTGACCGCCGCTGTGATGTGGTTCGTGGTTGCATGTGCCGGCCCGGCGACGTCGCGGCCGCGTGTGATCACGATTGGAGTGATCGGCCTGCTGCTGGCCTGCGGGTTTCTGATCCAGCAGACCGCCTTCGCCGACTTCGCCGCGATCATGCTCTGGTGTCTCGTGCGGCGCAACTGGCGGTCGATGCTCATCCTGGGCGGCACCTACGTCGTCACCATCGCGGCGGTCCTCATTCCATTCATCCTCAGCGCAGGCGCGCACAACGTGTGGTTCGCGCTGGTGACGTCCTACGTGGACTATCTCAACGACGCGCTCGGGAACGGAGTCAAGTCGTATGTGTTCCGCATCGGGGTCGTGCTTGGCATGGTTGCCGTTGCATGGTTCTGCCGCAACGCGAAGGACGCTCGCCTCGAGCTCGTCCGCATCTGGGCGACCGCAGGACTGTTCGCCGCGATCGCGACGGGATATTCATACGAACACTTCCTGTTGCCGGTGATGATCCCGTTGGTGCTGCTGATCACCGGGCTGGTATCGCGGCACCACGATCATCTGTGGCAGCGCGTGCGGCGGCCGCGCGTGCTCGTCGCCGGCGCACTGCTCGCTGTCATCGCGTCGACGGGGTGGTCACTGTTCGCTGCCGGATTCCGCTCGGCTTCGTGGAGTCTCGGGTACTACGCCAACGCCGCCGGGTACGTCTCCGGCTCGATATCGGAGTTCGACTACGACGCGTACTTTGGAGCGCTCAATTACGGAGAACGCCAGGCGGAGGACTGGATCAGCAGCCACAATCTGGTGGGGGCGACGGCGATGCTCTGGGCGAACCTCGCCTGGCCGCTTGTCGATGACGACCTGGTCCCGCCAACCCGTAGCGGCCCGCTGTATGTGACCCTCGCGCTCGAGAAAGGCACCGCCGAAATCCTGGCGCGGATGAACGCGGCGCCGCCTGAGCTCATCCTCGTCACCCCGTACCGCATCGAGAACCTGGCCGACGTCCGAACGTTCATCAGCACGCACCACTACCTGCTGGTCATGGATGCCAACGGGATCGAGCTGTACGAGCGTTCAAACGGATGAGTGGCGGACAGCGTGGCGTCGTGACGTGGCTGCGCTCACTCGCGACACCGGGCGCTCGACGTAGATGATGTCGGGACCGACGCTGTACACGGGCACGTAGTACTGGGCAAGGACGAGGAGGATGGACGCCCGTGGTACCAGGCTCGGAAGGTTGACGACGATGACCCGAGGTCGATGACGAGCGACGTACGCGCCGATCTTCGACCCCTTGCCGAGCATCACGTCATCATTGAACAGGCCGACGGTGGGCAGCACGGTGTGCAGCGGGGTCAGCAGGTAGATCCACTCATCAGCGACGCTCCAGACCACAGCCGATGAATTGGCGAAATGGTGGGCGACCAGCCAGGCCGCGACGGCCTGGTCGGGAACGACGCCCTCCGAGAAGCTGTTCTGCCAGCGGGTTCGTTCCGACGCGTTCACGAGACTTGTGTAGCCGTCGACGTAGTACGTCGACAGGCTGCGGCCGTTGATCCAGTACGACCCGGCATACGACCCCTGGACTGACGCGAGGAGCACACCGGCCGCCAGCACGGCGGAGCCGAGAAGCAGCAGGGGGCGCCGGGCGCCGGCGACGAGGGCAGGCAACCGGTGCCACGGCGTCGCGGCACCTGCCGCGCAGATCCACGGAATCGATGGGAGGACAAGATGCGGATACGGGAAGTGGGCGGATCCTGCGACCAGGAGATCGATTCCCGCCAGCACCCAGAGCATCCAGAAGGAGTTGCGGGTTCGGCGCGCGACCAGCGCGGCCCCGAGAAAGATCGCGATGACGCCTGCGCCGATGCTCGCGAAGTGGAGCACGCGAGCGAGCAGCGTGAGCGGCAGGGAGTTGTGCGCGTAGATCCCGTAGAACGCGACGGTCGCGAACCAGGTGGGGCCCACCCCCGACGCGACGATGGTCGGCACGAGCCAGAGCAGCGTGACGGCGAGGCCCGCCCCCACGAAGCGGAGGTAGTCGCCCCAGCGCCGTGGAGAGGCGATCAGCAGGATGACTCCGATGGCCACGACGTCCGCGATGACGGTCTGCTGCATGCCGAGCGCGATCGACATCAGCAACCCCGCCGCGTACGGCGCCCAGCGGTGCCGTGCCGCCCACCCCGGGAACACGATGGTGACGAGCATCAGCATGCCCGCCCAGGTCGTGAGCCCGATCAGCGCTCCTTCCGGCAGGAAGAGCTCCGAATCGAAGATGGGCGGCCCGACGATCAGTGCGGTCAGCACGCACGCGATTCCCGCCCGCCGTCTCGATCCCGTGAGTCGCGCCACGCCCCAGCCGATCGCGATCACCGCGGCGATGGCGCTCGCGAACGGAACCAGGTGGATGGCGGCTTCGGAGTACCCGAGGAAGTGGGTCACGATCCCGTAGATCCAGTACTGCACGGGCGGCTTGTTGTCCCATGCCCCTGGCGAGGTGTACAGATCGCCGCCACCGAAGACGGTCCGGCCGACGTAGGCGTACGTGCTCTCGTCCGAGTACCAGTGCGGCTCGAGAAAGGCGGGTATTCGGAACGCGACGATCATCGCGACCGCGGCCGCAACCGCAGGCCAAGGCGTCGAGGTCGCCGCCTTGTCAGGCGCTTCGCCGGGGGTCGTCATTCAGAGAGTTCTGCCTTCCCTGTCACCACGTCCAGAGGAGTGGCGCCCCCGGTAGGAGTCGAACCCACGGCCGTCGAGTTAGAAGCTCGCTGCTCTATCCGCTGAGCTACGGGGGCGCGCGGCGAGTGTACCTGCGGCGAATCGTCCGGATCGCCGACCACCGCGCCATATAATCGCCGAGCCTCCTGTCGGGAGTCCCATGGTGGCCATAGCTCAGCTGGTTAGAGTGCCAGGTTGTGGCCCTGGAGGTCGCGGGTTCGAATCCCGCTGGCCACCCCATCCGCCCGCTACAGTCGCCCGCGATGCCATCGACTGACACGGGCGACCACATCGATCGCAACCGCGCCGCCTGGAACACCTGGGCGGCCAAATATGCCGAGCCCGGGCGACGGAACTGGGCGGCCGCCGAGCCGTCGTGGGGGATCTGGGGTATCCCCGAGAGCGACGCGAATCTCCTCCCCGATGTCGCCGGCCTCGACACGATCGAACTCGGGTGCGGCACCGGCTATGTGTCGGCGTGGCTGGCGCGTCGTGGCGCGCGGGCGCTCGGGATCGACATCTCCGAGAACCAGCTGGCCACCGCACGCGAGCTTCAGGATGCGCACGACATCCATTTCCCGCTGATCCAGTGCAGCGCCGAAGCGGTGCCTCTCGCGGACGCCTCGTTCGATCTGGCGATCAGCGAATATGGAGCGGCGATCTGGTGCGACCCGTACCGATGGATTCCGGAGGCGGCTCGCCTGCTCCGGCCGGGCGGGCGCCTGATCTTCCTCGGCAACGGCGCGCTGCTCGTGCTCGCGATGACGGACTCCGACGCCGAGGGATCCGCGGGGACCACGCTCCGGCGCGACTACTTCGGGATGCATCGATTCGAGTGGTTCGATGACCACAGCGTTGAATTCCATCTCAATCACGGCGACTGGATCCGTCTCCTCCGAGGCTCGGGTTTCGAGATCGAGGACCTCGTCGAGCTCTGCCCAGCAAGCGATGCGACCACCCGCTACCCGCACGTCACTCTGGAGTGGGCGAGACGATGGCCGTCAGAGGAAGTCTGGGTTGCCCGACGTCTCGATAGACTCGGAGCGTGAATGACGAACGCTGGGACGCGGTCGACCACTACACCACCGGTCTCCTGCAAGCCGCCGACCCAGTGCTCGAGGCGGCGATCAAGGCCAGCGCTGATCTGCCGAACATCTCGGTGTCGGCTGCGCAAGCGCAGTTCCTCCAGCTTCTGGCGCGCGCCATCCATGCGCGCCGGATCCTCGAGGTCGGCACCCTCGGCGGCTACAGCGCAATCTGGCTCGCGCGGGCGCTGCCGGAGGGCGGACGCCTCATCAGCCTCGAGCTCGACGAGCACCACGCCGAGGTGGCCCGCGGCAACATCGCGATGGCCGGACTCGACGACAAGGTCGAGGTGCGCATCGGCCCCGCTCTCGACAGCCTCGCGAAGCTCAAGGCCGGCAACACCGCGCCATTCGACCTCACCTTCATCGACGCCGACAAACGCAATACGCCCGAATACTTCAGCGCCGCCGTCGACCTGTCGCATGTCGGCAGTCTGGTCGTGGTCGACAACGTCGTCCGCCAGGGGAAGCTGATCGACGCCGGAAGCGACGATCCGGATACGGTCGGCATGCGCCGTCTCCTCGAGCAGATGGGCGCGGACCGCCGCATCGCACCGGCGATGATTCAGACGGTCGAAGTCAAGGGCTGGGACGGGTTGGCGTTCGCCCTGGTGGTCGGATCCTAGACGGGGAGCAGGGTTCCCGGCGAACTGAGCGCAGCGGCGGTGCGCTGCGCCGCGGTGGTCGCAACGTCGAGCGGCACAGCGCCGCCGTGCAGCAGCGCTTCCGCGTGCGATAACCACGACGGATCGTCGGCCAACGCGGCAGCCGCCGGCTCCCCTCCCAGCCGGCTGACGTATCGCGCTGCGATCCAGCCGAGTCGCCCGCTCCCCGTATCGGCAGCGAAGTGGTTGGCCTGCTCCGCGAGCCGCGCGCCGATGGCAAGCACGGCCATGCGACGGGCGATGCGACGCAAGGGGAGCTGACGTGCGTCAGCGTCCTCGATGGTCGACAGCGTCTGCAGCTGAGCCTGGACGTGTTGCAGCGCATCCATGAGCACACCACCCAACGGCGCAGCGACGCCACCCGCCGTGACCCCCTCAGCGCGGCGTTCGGTATCGGCGAGGTAGCCGGGGAGGGCGCCGTGCTCGATCGCGCGTTGGACGTCGAGCGCGATCACGTTGCCCGATCCTTCCCAGATCGCGTGCACGTACACATCGCGCAGCAGCCGCGCATCCGGCCAATCCTCGATGAACCCGTTGCCGCCTCGGACCTCCATGGCCTCGGTCGCACAGATGCGCGCCCGTTCGGTGCCGTGCATCTTGAAGAGCGGTGTCAGGAGTCGCAGCGCCGCTGCAGCTTCGCGATCCTCCGCATCGGCACGGTCGGAGAGCTCTGCAACCCCCATCGCGGCGGTGAGCCCGGCGACCGAATCGACGACGAGCTCCGCGAGCGTGTCGCGCATCAATGGATGCACGTCGAGGCGGCGCCCGAACGTCGATCGCTCTCGCGTGTGCGTCAGCGCCTCGAAGGCATTCCGCCGCATCGCGCCTGCGGTGGCGGTCGCGATGCCGATCCGGGTGGCGTTCACCATGCCCATCATCTGGGGCAGCCCGCGTTCGAGGTTGCCCACCTGCCAGGCGAACGCGTCGCGCAGGCCCACCTCCGCTGAAGCCATCGCGTGTGTCCCGAACTTCTCCTTGAGGCGATGGATGAAGAAGGTGTTGCGCGTCCCGTCATCGCGCAGGCGAGGCATCAGGAAGAGTCCCAGCCCGCTCGGTCCGGGCGGAGCGCCGACCGGTCGCGCGAGCACGAGGATCAGATCGCTGTGCGCGCAGCTCGCGAACCACTTCTCGCCGGAGAGGCGCCAGGAGCCGTCACCGGCCGCAGTGGCGACTGTCTCGTTGGCGCCGACGTCCGATCCCCCGGCCTTCTCGGTGAGAAACATGGCGACGGTCAGATGCTTGCCGGTGTCATCGATGATGCCGGGCAGGAATCGCGCGGCCAGCGCCGGGTCGTTGCGTTCGAGGCATCGAGCTGCCGCGTCCATCATGCCGATGGGGCATCCCGTCACGGCCTGGTCCGACTCGAGCAGCAGCGAGAGCATCGCGGTGACCATGCTTCGCGACGCGCGTTCGTGCAGTCCGCGCCAACCGGGTGCATAGGCCGCTCGCACTGCGCCAAAGCCGAGCACTGTCGACTCGAGCTGCTTGTATGCAGGGTGGAACTCGATCTCGTCGATCCGCTCGCCGCGCGCGTTGTATGAGCGCAGCACCGGAGGATGCCGGTCGGCAGCACGCGCGAGCGGCTCGATGATCTGCGGCACGAGCGTGCCGAGCTCGCGGAGCGCTCCGTCCGCGACCGGCCATGCGACCTCGCCGACCGTGCGTCGCGTCAGCCAGCGCAGGTGCTCGTCGGGCAGATACCAGTCGGCGGTGTCTGCTGCCGGGATGTACCGCACCCCGGGATCAGAGGGCAGCATCCAGATCACGATAGCGCGCTGCGGGGATCACCACAGGCCGCGTGCTTCGAAAACCTTCTTCAGGATGCGCGGACGGTCGGTCATGATGCCGTCGACGCCGAGATCGAGGAGGAATTCCATCTCCGCCTCGTCGTCGACGGTCCACACGTGAACAGGGAGCCCCGAGCGATGCGCCGCTCGCACGAAGCGCCTGTCGATTCGAAGCCTGCCCCAACGCTGCGGCACCTGAAGGCAGTCGGCATGGAATCCGGGCATCCTTCCGACCCGCGACGCGGCGTATGCCGTTGCCGACGCGACCTGACCCATCGATGAGCAGATCCGGCCGCCGGCGAGCGCCCGGATGCGCGCCACGCGGCGGTCGGAGAACGAGCCGATGCAGACACGATTGAAGGCGTCGAGGCGGGTCACGAGCTCCACCAGGGGCACCACCGTGTTGTCCGCCTTGGCGTCGATGTTCAGGTAGACGTCGTCCCAGCGCGTGAGCAGCTCCTCGAGCGTCGGGACCACCACGCCCGTGCCGCGAAACGGGAAGGAAAGGCCACCGTCGAGGCTGAAGGTGTGCCCGGCGTCGGCCTCCCGAACCTCGGCGAGGGACAGGTCGCCGATGCTTCCCACCCGATCGGTGAGGCGTTCGAGGCTGCTGTCGTGGAAGGCCAGGAGCACGCCGTCCCGGGTCAGATGGACATCGGTTTCGAGGTAGCGGTAGCCCAGGGAAACAGCGGCCTGGAACGCGGGCAGCGTGTTCTCGGGCGCCTCGCCTCCGCCGCCGCGATGGGCGAACGCGATCGTGGTCGATCCGTTGAGAAACGCGCGCTGCACCATGGACGTGGCGGTCAGGGTAGCTGTAAGTCCCTACCGCAGCCAGGTTCCGGCGCCGGACATCGCGTTGAAGAGTGGGCGCTGGGCGCGGCCGTCCGCAACGCACACCGCTCCAACTCCGCGACTTCGAGCCTCCGCGCTGGCGCGCAGCTTGACCCTGGCCCGGCCACCGATGGCCGGGATCAGCTGCTCGGCCTCGTGGGTCGAGAGCCGTCCGATCAGGCTCGTCTCGTCAGCAGGGTCTCGGAGGAGGCCGGGTGTGTCGGCGAAGATGATCAGCAGCGTCGCGCCGAGTGCGACGGCGATCTCGGCGGCGAGCCGGTCACCGTCGACGTTGATTGCGGTCCCGTCCTCGGCGGCGATCGGCGGGCAGATCACGGGCGTCACCCCGGCCGCAAGGAGCTTGCCGAGGAGCACCGAGTCGACAGCATCGATGCTGCCCACGTGGTTGTCGTGGAGCACCTTGGTCCGGCCGTTCTCGTGGATACGCAACGACGATCGACGCCTGCCTCTGACAACTCCGCCGTCGAGGCCGCAGAACCCGAAGGCATTGACTCCGAGCTGACGCAGGCGTTCGACGATCCGCTTGTTCGCCCGGCCGGCGTAGGCCATCAGGAAGTGATCCATGGTCGTCGCGTCGGTGAACCGGCTCACGTCGCCCCGCTCCAACTCGACCATTCGCGGCGGGCTCCCAAGCCGGGCCGAGAGGTCGTCGAGATCTCGGCTCGCCCCGTGCACCACGATGGTCTGCTCCGTGGTCACCGCGATGTCCTCGAGGAGCGGGTCGAGCCGGCGGACACTCCCGCCGATCTTCACGACGATCATCAGATCGGGTACAGGCCGCCGAATTCGAGCCCGACCGTCTCGGGGAACCCGTGGCGAATGTTGCAGGCCTGCACAGCCTGGCCGGCTGATCCCTTGACGAGATTGTCGAGCGCCGCGGTGACGACGACGCGGCGGGAATGCTCGTCGCGCTCGAAGCCGACATCGCAATAGTTCGTCCCGCTCAGCAGCTTGGGTGACGGGGAGCGATGCAGGCCCGTGTGCGACTTGACGATCCGGACGAACGGCTCACCACCGTAGCGTGATCGATAGAGGCGCCAGAGCTCGCGATCGTCGAGATCGGAGCTGATGAACGCGTGAGCGGTCACGAGCACACCCCGGACCGCTTCGACGGCGGTTGCGGAGAAGGCGACAGCCTGGCTCGTGGAATCGATGTGCAGCTCCTGGGCGATCTCGGCGGTGTGCCGGTGCCCGGTGGGCTGGTACGAGCGGATCTCCCCGCTGCGGTGCGCGTGGTGGGTCGCGTCGCTTGCCTGCGCACCACCCGCCGAGGAACCGACCTTCGCCTCAACGACGAGCGGGAGGGAGCTATCGATGAGGCCGGCGCACGCCAGCGGGGCAAGGCCGAGGATCGACGCCGTCGCGAGGCATCCCCCGATGGCGATGAGCGATGCCGTCGCGATCTCGGCACGGTGCAGCTCCGCGAGGCCGTAGACCGCAGCATCGAGCAGCGCCGGCGACGGGTGGGTCCAGCCGTACCAGCGCGGATAGTCATCGGCATCGCGAAGCCGGAAGTCGGCGCCGAGGTCGATCACGACCGGTGCGGCCGCACGCAGCGCATCGATGGCGGCGCTCGACTCGCCGTGGTGCATCGCGGCGAACACGACGTCCACATCAGCCAGCGTCTCGCGTCGCGAGAACCGCAGCTCGGTGCGGCCGCGCAGCGGCGGGTGAGCGCCCGCGACCGGCTTGCCAGCCAGCCGCTCGGAGGTCACCTGAACGACGTCGATCTCAGGGTGGCCGGCGAGCAGGCGCAGCAGCTCGCCGCCTGCGTACCCGGCTCCTCCGACGACCGACGCCCGGATCATCCGCTGCCCAGGACAAGCTCGAGCACCGCGACCGCGCGCTCCAGCTCCGCGATCGACACGTGCTCGCCCGGGGTGTGGTCGAGCCGGGAATCGCCGGGTCCGTACGCCACGGCCTGGCATCCCCAGGCGGGCACCAGGATGTTCAGGTCGGAGGTTCCTGTCTTGACCTTGAACCGCGGCGATCCCTGCTGGATGCGGATGGCGCGGACAAAGTTGCGTGCAAGGGGGCTGCCCCGGTCGGTGCGAACCCCGGGCTCGCTGCCGAGGACGGCCAGGGCGGCCGCGGGCGAGGACGATCGGGCCGTCTCGATGAGGGCGTCGACATCGCAGGCGGGCGGCGTCCTGACGCCGACATCGACGCTCGCTCGATCGGTGAGCCCGTCGCTGGATGAGTTGAAACCCAGCACGCGTACGTCGATACGGTCGAAGACGCCTGCGTCACCGCTGATCGTCGCGGCACGGTCCTGCAACCCCCGGACGAGATCGAAGCAGCGGTCGGGCGCGCTCGGTTCGCGACCTGCACCGTGGGCCTGCGGCTGATCGACGGTGGCGCGAAGCCGCAGGCTCCCCTTGTATCCGATGGTGACGGCATCCCACCCGCTCGGCTCGAGGATGACCAGGGAGGACGGTGCGGGCATCGATGCGGCCAGGTGCCGCGCCCCGCGCGAGGAGGTCTCCTCTGCAACGGCTCCGATGATCAGGTAGCGGCGCGCGCTGTCGTGTGGCCGGCGGCTGACGGCGGCGATCGCGGCGGCGAGCGGTCCCTTGGCGTCCACAGCGCCCCGACCGTGGAGCAGGTCACCGTCGCGGCGGACATCGATGTGTCCGGGGACGGTATCGATGTGCCCGACCAGCGCGATCGTCTCTGGGCCATCGCCCCAAGCGGCGACGACGTTGCCCACGGCGTCGACCTCGACGTCGAACCCGGCGCGAAGCAGTCGCGAGACCAGCAGCGATGCCATCGCGTCCTCCGCACCGCTGGAACTCGGGACCGACAGCATCGCGGTGAGCAACTCGGCCACATCCACTCGCGCACTGGTCGCAACGCTCGCTCCGCTCGCCATCTCAGCCCGCGACCCCGACGGGGGCTCCGAGCGCCACCGCCCGCACATGGTCGGCGACGTATCCGGGGATGTCGACACCGGTCACATCGATCGAGTTCTTGAACTCCATGGTCGCGTTGACCTCGCTGACCACCAGTCGGTTCCGGTCCTCGAGCAGATCCACGGCGAGCACGCCGCCGCCTACCGCCGCTGCGGCTCGCAACGACAGCATGCGCAGGGTTGTGTCGACGGGACAGTCGCGAGTGGTTGCCCCCCGCGCAGTGTTGGTGACCCAGTGCTCGGATTCGCGATAGATCGCGCAGATGACCTCGTCGCCCACGACGAAGGCGCGGATGTCGCGCCCCGGCTTGTCGATGTGTCGCTGCAGGTAGAAGACCGAATGCTCCGGACCGCCGAGCATCGCCTTGTGCTCGAACAGCGCCTCGGCCGCGTCGCGGTCGTTGACCTTTGCGAGCAGCCGGCCCCACGAGCCCGTGACCGGCTTGATCACCACCGGGTAGCCCAGGTCTTCCGCTGCACGCAGCGCAGCGTCTGGAGTGAAGGCAACAACCGTCTCGGGCGTGGGAATGCCCGCGGCTTCAAGGGCGGCCGAGGTGTCCAGCTTGCTGGCGCACACGGCGGTGACCGCGTGACGGTTCACGGTCGGAACGTTCCACGACTCGAGCACCCTGGTGATGGCGAGCCCGCGCGTCTGCGAGATGCTTCGCTCGAGCACCGCGTCCCAACGGCGCGCCGGCTGTGCGAGGGTGAAGGCGAGCTCACGATCGTCGACGATCTCGACATCCATGCCTCGGTGCACGAGCGCGTCGCGCAGCAACTTCTCCTCGACGCGCACCCGTGAACACAGCAGCCCGATCAACATCCGTTCACTCTCCCCAGTCGACCTCTTCGGGCGGGGCGAGCACGAAGCGGGGAGGATCGAGCCCGACGACCTCGAGCTCCGCGTTGCATTCGGGACAGGTCACGATCTCACCCCGCTCCACGCTGTCGTCCACCGCGACCCGCGCATCGCATTCAGGACACACGCCGTTCCTCCTCGAGGGCGGCCCATCCGCCCCGCCGGATCAGGTCGACCAGTGAGCCGGCTTCGATGATTTGCAGCGCGACGCCGGATGGCGGCTCGCCCTGCAGCGTGCTCGTCGCCGTCGTGATCAGCCCTGTCATCGCGTTGACCGTGACCTCGTCGCCGTCGTGCAGCACGCGGTGTGCCTCCGCACAGCGAATCACCGGCAGCCCGATGTTCACCGCGTTGCGATAGAAGATGCGCGCGAAGCTCGCCGCGACGACAGCCGCCACGCCGTTGCGCTTGATGGACAGCGGCGCATGTTCACGAGAGCTCCCGCAGCCGAAGTTGCGCCCGGCCACGATGACGTCACCGGGTTGGACGGTCTCCACGAAGTCCGGACGCGCCTCGATGAGGCAGCTGCGCCGCAGCGCATCGGGGTCGGTGGTGACGTTGTAGCGGCCGGGCATGATCGCGTCGGTGCTGACCCCGTCGCCGAGGAGGAAGACGCGCCCGCTCACGAGGCCGCGTCCAGCGTGGCGGGGTCGGTGATCACGCCCGCGAGTGCCGACGCGGCCGCGACCGCCGGCGATGCCAGGAAGATCTGCGCATCCGGGCTGCCCATGCGGCCCGGGTAGTTGCGGTTGCTCGTCGAGAGCACGCGCTCGCCCGGACCGACGACACCGTGCTGCCGGCCCAGGCAGGGACCGCATCCGGGGTTGAGCACCAGTGCGCCGGCGCGCGCGAAGGTCTCGATGTACCCCGCGCTCAGCGCCTCCAGGTACACCCCTCGCGACGCGGGCACGACGATGGTTCGCGTCCCCGGATGCACCGTGTGCCCCGACAGTATCGAGGCGGCGATGGCGAGGTCAGTGAGCCGCCCATTGGTGCAGCTGCCGATGAAGACCTCGTCGAGTGGTGTGCCCGCGACGTCGTCGATGTCATGGACGTTGTCGATGCTCGGGTGCACGGCCACCTGCGGTCGAAGGCGTTCCGCATCGACCACGAGCGTTCGCGCGTAGTCGGGGCGGACCGGGTGCAGGTCGACATCCTCGCCGCATGAGTGCGCGAGGGTGATCGCATCCGGCTCGATGATCCCCGTCTTGGCACCGAAGTCGGTGCTCAGGTTGCACAGGGTCAACCGCTCATCCACGCTCATCGCCGCGACGGCGTCACCGCCCCACTCAACCGCGCAGTAGTCGGCTCCATCGGCACCCATCTGCGCGATGACGTGGAGCGCCAGGTCCTTCGCGTACACGCCCCTCGGCAGCGCGCCGCGCACCTCGATGCGGACAGTCTCGGGGATCCTGAACCAGGTCTTGCCGGTCGCGAAGACCACGCCGATGTCGGTGGATCCGAGGCCGGTCGCGAAACATCCGAGACCACCGTACGTCGTGCTGTGCGAGTTGGCGCCGACCACGATGCCACCGGGTCGGGCGAGCCTGCGATCCACCATGACCTGGTGACAGATTCCCTCTGCGAAGAGATTCGTGATCGCGTGCTCGACGCAGAACTCGCGGATGACGCGATGGAGTTCCGCGGCGGCCACGGTGTTGGCAGGCATCACGTGATCGAAGTTGAAGACGATGCGGCTCGCGTCCCAGAGCGGCAGATCGAGGCTTCTGAAGGCGTCGATGGCGAGCGGGCCGGTGACGTCGTGCGCCATCGCAACGTCCACCTCGGCGATGACCGTGTCACCCGCGTGCACCTGACGTCCCAGGCGGCGGCCGAACAATTCCTCGGTGATGGTTCCCATATCGGTTCCTCTAGGCCTCTGACCAGCTGACAATCAACGCGTCGAGCGTCGCCACATCGAGCGGCCCGTCATCGCCGCGACGCTTCACCTCGGCCGTCAGGCTGCGCAACCGGTCGTCGTCAAGCCGGACGCCGAGCGCGGTGGCCCGATTCCCGATCGCATGGCGGCCGGCGAGCCGGTGGCCCGCAAGGATGCTGCGCTCACGTCCAAAACGAGCGGGGTCCAGCACCTCATAGGCGCCGGGATCGAGCAGCACGGCCTTTGTGTGCATCCCGGCCTTGTGGTGGAACGCGGTCGGAGCGGTGACCGCCGCATTGAACGGGACAGCGATCCCGAGCATCTCCGCGAGCATCGCGTCGAGCTCGGGCAGCAGTTCGAGCCGGTAGTGATCGACCAGCTCGGGTTGGAGGGTCACCAGCCTCGCCATCATCGCGGAGAGCGGAACGATGCCATTGCGCTCCCCGATGCCGAGGATGGTCGTGTCGATGTGGGTGGCCCCGGCCTCGAGTGCCGCGAGCGCGTTCGCCACCGCGCATCCCGTGTCGTCGTGGGCGTGAAACTCGATGTCGCAGCCGACATTCCGCCGGACCAGGGACACGAGATCGTGGACCTGGGGGGGAGTCGCGACCCCGACGGTGTCGGCGAGGCCGACACGGTCCACGCCCGCGCGGTCGATCGCGCGATAGATGCGAACCAGGTCGTCGGGGTCGGATCGAAACGAATCCTCGGTGCTGAACCGCGCTTCGCGGCCGGCGCCGCGGATCTCGCCGATCACGGCTGTCCCGACGTCGATGATCTCGTCGATGCTCATCCCGTGAGAGACGGGCCGGAGCCGGGACGATGTCGCGATCAGGACGTCGACGCCATCGACGCCGGTATCCACGGCGAGTCTCGCGTCGTCGAGATTGCATCGAACGTGGGTCAGGAGGCGGAAGCGCCGCTCGGTCCGTGCGAGCTCGCGAAGGTCCGACTCGGATTGCGGTGACGCGACCGGCGACGTGAGCTCCATGTAATCGGCGCCGAATCGGTCGAGCGCCGCCGCGATGGCGAGCTTCTGCTCAATCGTGAAATGGGCGAGCGCGAACTGCTCGCCCTCACGGAGCGTGCTGTCGATGATCTGAAACGAGGTGATGCTCATGTTTTCCGTTTGTGGTGGTGGACAAAAGAAAGAGCCCCTTCGAGGAAGGGGCTCTTCGCGGAATCTGATCCGGTGCTACCTGGTCGCCGTCACCTCATCCGTGCGCAAAAGAACCCACTCCTCGGGAGCGAGACGGCTTTTTTGGCGACGCGAACGGCTGTCGGCATGACCGGTGGAGCGTACCAGCGTTCGATTCTTCGCGTCAACCACCTATCCTTTCGCAACCCCATGCAGAACGCAACGGCGATCTCCTGACACCCTGTGTCGAAGTTCCTCCGTGCATCACTCGGCGCGGATTTTGGATACACGCCGGGCGAGCAACCCATGGATTCCGGCGGCTGGTTGAAGCTCAACAGCAACGAGTCACCGCTGCCTCCTTCGCCGTCTGTGGCGGCTGCGGTGGCCGCAGCGGCGGCCGGTCTGGCGCGATACCCCAGTCCTGTCGCAGAGCCTCTTCGGAGCGCGCTCGCCGGCCTGCACGGTGTCGATCCGGAGCAGGTGTTCGTCGCCAATGGCGCCGACCAGGTCCTCGATTGCTGTTTTCGCGCCTTTGCCTCGCCGGGTGACGCGGTCGTGCGCACCGAGCCGGGATACTCGCTGCTTCCTGTGCTCGCAGCGCTGTTCTCGACCCGCGATGTCGCGGTTGTCCTCAGTCCCGACGGCTCGATCCCAGCCGAGTTCGCTGTCCATCCTGCGGTGTTGCGGGTCGTCGTCAACCCGAATTCGCCCACCGGGAACTGGATTGAGCCGTCGATCCTGGAGGCGAACCTCGAGGGCGCTCCGGGAGTCGTCGCGATCGACGAGGCGTATTGCGATTTCGCACCCGCTTCGTGCGTGCCGCTGCTTCCCGCCAACGAGAACTGGCTGGTGATCCGCACCCTTTCGAAGTCCCATGCGCTGGCGGGACTTCGCGTCGGGTACGCGCTCGGCGATCGCGCGGTGATCGCCGACCTCAACGCGGTACGCGATTCGTATCCTGTCGATCGCTGCGCCATCGCCGGAGCGATCGCCGCCATCGAGGATCGCGAACACCACCGCTTGATCGTTGACACGGTGCTTCGCGAGCGCGCGCGCCTGAGCGGCCATCTTCGTGCAATCGGTTGGAAGGTGGAGCCGTCATATGCGAATTTCGTGCTGACGTCGCCGCCACCGGGAATCACCGCGGCAGCGGCCGCGGCGAGGCTGCGAGAGGTGCGGATCCTCGTCCGTCACTTCACGGTTCCAGGCCTCGACAACACCCTCCGGATCACCATCGGGGATGGCCCGGCGACTGATCACCTGCTCGCCGCAATCTCAAGCCTGGGCGGGTGAATTCAGAGTGGCACGTAGAATCCGCGCATGACAGGCCTCGACGCGCTGCCACCGGGCGCATCGGTTCGGCGGCGCGCCGATGGCTTCAGCGACTACCTCGTCGGGCCCGCGGCGCGCCGCCGGATCCTCACCGATCGGTTCATCGAGACCTTCGAGGCATGGGGCTACGGGTTCATGGTCACCCCGCTCATCGAACCGCTCGACACCATCGCCGCGGGCGTGGGTGGTGCCCAGCAATCGGCCCTGTTCCGATTCATGGATTCGGACGGCGCGCTGCTGGCGCTCGTGGGCGAACGCACCGTGAGTGTCGCTCGCGTGGTCGCAACCCAGCTGCAGGAAGGCCCGTTCCCGCTGCGGCTCTGCTATGCGGGGTCGGTGCTGCGCAACCAGGCGCCCGATGGAGGACGGCGCCGCGAGAGCCTCCAGGCGGGCTGCGAGCTGATCGGCGCGGGAGGTCTGGCCGCCGACGCCGAGTGCATCGCCCTCGCGGCGGCCGCGCTCGAGCACGGCGGCATGGACCACATCCAGGTGGATGTCGGCCACGCGGATTTCATCCCGGGTCTGCTGGACTCGGCGGGATTGGACCCCGTCGCGCGCGAGGAGGTGCTGGCCGCCCTCGCCCGGCGCGATCTGGTTGCGGTCGAATCCGCGCTGGAAGGCACCGAAGCAGCGGACGCAGAACGGCGCCTGCTGCTTGCGTTTCCGACGCTTCGCGGCGGGCGCGAAATTCTCGAGACTGCGGCCGGCGGACTCCGCGGCGATCGGCCGCACCGCGCCCTGCAGGAGCTCGCTCAGCTCTGGGATCTGTTGGATGCGCATGCCATCACCGACCGGGTGCATCTCGACCTCGGTGCCGTCCGCGACTGGGGGTACTACACCGGACCGACGTTCGAGGTGTTCAGCGACAACTCGGGCTTCGCCCTCGGTTCGGGAGGACGGTACGACACGCTGCTGTCTCGATTCGGCACAGCACTCCCGGCGACCGGCTTTGTCCTCCATGTTGACCGCTGCCACGACAGCATCGCTCGTCGCGCGGGGACCGTTGCGGGGTCCGGTGCGCTGCAGGTCAGCTGGGACAACCACGCGCATGGTGAGGCGCTCGAATTGGCGCGCCGTCTGCGCACCCGCGGAGTCGCCTGTGCGTGTGACCTCGACGCAGGCGGTGACGGTGCTGTCCGCGTGTCGGCCTCGGGTGTGCGCTGGTCGAGCTTCGGGCGCGATGAACTCGGCACCGTCGACGCTGCGGTGGCCGCACTGGTGTCGCGGCTATCGTGAAAGGTCTGCGTGTCGCGCTCCCGGGTGGAACGCTGTTCGATGCCGCCTGCAGTCTCTTGAATGCTGCGGGGATCGCACGCCTCGATCCGGCGCGGTTCGACCGGGAGCTGAGCGTTCGAGACGGGGACGACACCTACGTGAAGGTACGGCCGACGGACGTGCCCGTATACGTGGAGATGGGTGGCTGCGAGTGCGGCATCGTCGGCAAGGACGTGCTCTGGGAGAGCAGCCGCGAGTGCTATGAGCTCGCCGACCTCGGCTTCGGTCAGTGCCGCCTCGTGCTCGCCGCGCCCCGCAACTCGGCGCTCGCGCAGGGAGCGTGGCCGCAGTCACTGCGGGTGGCCACCAAGTACCCCGAGTCGGCGCGGCGCTTCTTCGCCGCGCGCTCGCTCAACGTCGTGGTCATCCGCCTGCACGGGTCCGTCGAGCTCGCGCCGCTGACGGGCCTGGCCGATTGTGTGCTCGACATCACCGCGACCGGACGGACGCTGGCCGCAAACAACCTCGTCGAGATCGTCGAGGCGGGAGCGTCGACCGCTCGGTTCATCGCCAACCATGCAGCGCTCAAGACGCGCAACGAGTCGGTGGCGGCAATCGCCGTCGCGCTGAGGAGTGCCGCGGCAGAACGCCTCACCAAGGGAGCCGCGTGAGCATCGAGCTGGCGCGCCTCGACCCTGCGCAATTCCGAGCAGTCATCGTCGAGCGCCGGCGCGAGGGCTTCTCCGCGTCCGACATCGACGCGGCGAGCTCGGAACGCCTCGAGCAACTCTTCCACCGCCCGATCGGCGCTCGTGATGCGGTGCGCGAGATCATCGCCGACGTCCGAACCGGTGGCGACGCCGCGCTCCGCGAGTGGACCTACCGGATCGACGGCGTCGATGTCGAGGTGGCGCATGTCGAACCCGCGGCGATGGAGGCGGCGTGGCGTGGACTCGAGCAGCCGCTTCGCAACGCGCTCGCCGCCGCTGCTGAGCGGCTGCGCGAATTCCATGCCCTGCAGGTGGACGTGCTCGATCGCGGGGCGGGTGGAGCGTGGCTCCGTCCCGTGCCACTCGGACGAGTCGGCTGCTACGTTCCCGGAGGCCGCGCAGCCTATCCCAGCACCGTCCTCATGTCGGTGATCCCGGCGCAGGTTGCGGGCGTCGAGCACATCGTGGTCACGAGCCCGCCGGCACCATCTGGTGGGGTTCATCCGCTGGTTGCGGCGGCGGCGCATCTGCTCGGGGTGCGCGATGTCGTCGCCGCGGGCGGGGCGCAGGCCATCGCCGCGCTCGCCTTCGGCACCGAGAGCATCGAGCAGGTCGACAAGATCGTGGGACCCGGCAATGCTTTCGTGACGCTCGCAAAGCACGAGGTATTCGGAGCCGTCGGCATCGACCAGCTCGCGGGGCCGAGCGAAATTGTGGTCATCGCCACCGACGGCGCCGACGCGGAGATGGTCGCCGCAGACCTTGTGTCGCAGCTCGAGCATGATCCGCTCGCGTGGGCGGTCTGCCTCACCGACGATGGCGTGCTCGGCAACTCGATCGCGGCGGCGTTTGGCGAAGTGGCCGGCGACGCGGCGAGACGCGCCATCATCGCCGCGGCCGCGGGCAGGCATGCAGCGGTGGTGCGTTGCGAATCACCGGAGGAGATGGTCACGCTGGCCGCCGCATTCGCCCCCGAGCACCTGTCGCTCCAGGGCAGGGTTGCCGAATCGCTGCGTGACTCCGTGCGCAACGCGGGTGCGGTCTTCGTGGGGTCGATGTCCCCGGTGAGCATCGGAGATTACATTGCGGGACCGAACCACACGTTGCCAACCCAGGGCGCAGCGCGATATCGCGGCCCCCTGGCGGTGATGGACTTCATCCGGTGGCCGAGCGTGGTCCATCTCTCGGACGTGGAGTTCGACGCGCTGGCGCCGGTGGCGATCTGCCTCGCCGAGGCCGAGGGACTGGCCGCTCATGAGGCGGCGCTTCGGGCGCGCATGCGCGTCCGGCAGCAGTCATGACGGCAGCGATGCGGACGGCCACAAAGCGGCGTGACACTCGTGAGACGCAGATCAGCGCACGCGTGAACATCGATGGCGCAGGCGCTGCCGCGATCACGCTCCCGCTGCCCTTCTTCAAGCACATGATCGAGGCCTTCACCAAATACAGCGGCATGGACGTGACGCTCGACGGCGCCGGCGACATCGAGGTCGATGCGCATCACCTCGTTGAGGATGCCGGGCTCGTGCTGGGTGCGACCGTGAGCGAAGCGCTCGGCGACCGCGACGGCATCCGACGGTTCGGAGAAGCGCATGCGCCGCTGGACGAGTCACTGGTGCGCTGCGCGGTCGACTACGGACGGCGCCCGCACGTGGTGTACGCGATGGATCAGCTGCGCGGACGCATCAACGATTTCGACGTCGAGGTCATCTCCGAGTTCATCAAGGGATATGCTCAGGCCGCGGGCGCGACGATCCACGTGGACTGCATTCGAGGCGACAATCCCCACCACATCGCGGAGGCCGCCTTCAAGGCGCTCGGCCTCGCCACGCGCCAGGCATTTCAGGTGATCGGCGGCGGCGTCCCATCGACGAAGGGCACGCTGTGATGGCGCGAGTCGGCATCTGCGACTACGGCGTCGGCAATCTGCGCAGCGTGGAGCGTGCGCTCCGCGTTGCCGGCGCAGAGCCGGTGATCAGCAGCGACGCGGACGTGATCGTTGCGTGCGACGGTGTGGTGCTTCCCGGAGTCGGCGCATTCTCTGTCGCCGCACGGGCGCTGGCGGAGACCGGGCTTGGCGACGCGGTGCGTGAGTTGGCGCGCCTCGAGCGGCCGGTCCTCGGCGTGTGCCTCGGCCATCAGCTGCTGTTCGAGAGCAGCGACGAAGGGCATGGCGGCGAGGGGCTCGCGCTGCTTCGCGGACGCGTCGTGAAGCTCTCGGCGGCCAACGGGCTCAAGGTGCCGCACATGGGTTGGAACACCGTCACGACCGTGCGAGCATCGAGCCTGCTGAAGGGAATCGCGTCGGGCTCGTACATGTACTTCGTGCACTCGTACAGCGCGGTTCCCGCGCCGGACGACATCCTGGCGATCACGGAGTATGGAGCGGAGCTCGCGGCCGCGGTCGAGCGCGGCGCGGTCATGGGGACCCAGTTCCACCCCGAGAAGAGTGGGGAGGCAGGATTGCGCATCTACGCGAACTTCGTCTCGCTGTGCGGCGTGCGCGTGCCGGCGCAGCGCGCCGGATGATCCATGGACGTCATTCCTGCCGTTGACGTGCAGGGGGGCCGTTGCGTACGGCTCCGTCAGGGCGAACATGTGCGAGCGACGGTCTATGCCGATGATCCGCTGGTTGCGGCGCAGCGGTTCATCGCCGCGGGTGCCACTCGAATGCATGTGGTCGACCTGGACGCCGCTCGAGGTTTTCCGGTGGAGCGGAGTGTCGCCGCCGTCACGCGGATCGTTGCCGCGTGTGTGGCGGCGGGCTGCGCGGTGCAGGTCGGCGGGGGCATTCGCAATGTCGATGCCGCGACCCGCTGGCTCGACGCCGGAGTCTCGCTCGTCATCCTGGGGAGCGTGGCGGCGCGAGACCCGGCCCTCGCGCGCACGATCTGCGACATCGCACATGGCCGGGTTCTGCTCGGACTGGATGTTCGCGCCGGGGTCGCTCGAGTTGAGGGGTGGACCGAGGACGGCTCCACTCCGGCGGAGCTGCTTCGGGCGTGGCGGACCTGGCCCGCCGCGGGGGTCGTGTATACGGACACGACCCGAGATGGGCTGCTGGCAGGCCCGGATCTCGACGGGCTCCGGACATGTCTCGAGCTGTATGGGGGACCGGTGATCGAATCCGGCGGCATCGGCAGCCTGGAAGACATCAGCGCGTGTGCCGCCGCCGGGGCTTCCGGTGTCATCATCGGCAAGGCGCTGTACGAAGGTCGAATCGACTTCGCGAGCGCGCTTCGCGCCGGTGGAAACGAGGGCCGATGACCCTCGCCAAGCGTGTCATTCCATGCCTCGACGTCATCGCGGGGCGCGTGATGAAGGGAGTCGCGTTCGTCGACCTGCGCGACGCCGGTGATCCTGCGGAGCTCGCGGCTCGCTATGACCAGGACGGCGCGGACGAGCTCGTCTTCCTCGACATCACGGCGTCGAGCGACGGCCGCGCCATCCTTCTTGACGCAGTGCAGCGTACTGCCGACCGGGTCTTCATCCCGCTCACCGTCGGGGGCGGCGTGCGCACGATGGCCGACATCGACGTGCTCCTCCGCGCGGGTGCGGACAAGGTGTCCATCAACACCGCGGCGCTCGACGAGCCGAAACTCATCGAGGACGCCGCCAATCGATTCGGCCGCCAGTGTGTCGTGATCGCCATCGATGCGAGACAGACCGAGTCGGGCCACGAGGTCTATTCCCACGGCGGTCGCCGCGCCACCGGCCGAGCCGCGGTGGCATGGGCGCGGGAGGCCGCCGAGCGAGGCGCCGGCGAGATCCTGCTCACGTCGATGGACCGCGACGGGACCAAGCATGGGTACGACCTGGAGCTGACGGCAGCGGTCACCGCCGCTGTGACCATCCCGGTCATCGCCAGCGGTGGCGCCGGCAACCCCGAGCACTTGCGAAGCGTCCTGAGCGACGCGGGCGCCGCCGCCGCACTTGCCGCGTCCATCTTCCATTTCGACGCGCACCCGGTACCGGCGACCAAGCGATATCTGCACGAGCACGGCATTGAGGTGCGGTTGTGAGCGACGCTCAGCAGCCGCGCTTCGGGGAGGATGGGCTGATCACGGCGGTCGTGCAGGACGCGACGACTGCCGATGTGCTGATGGTCGCCCACATGAATCGAGAGGCGTGGGACGCGACGCTGCGGACACATCGCGCGACGTTCTTCAGCCGCTCGCGACAGCGCCTGTGGGAAAAGGGCGAGACGAGCGGGAACACCATGCATGTGCGAGCGGTTCGCATTGACTGCGACGGTGATGCGGTGCTGCTGCAGGTCGACGCGGATGGCCCTGCGTGTCATACGGGCGAGCGCTCGTGCTTCTTCACCGAGGTCAGTGACGTGCAGCGACCGAGTCCCTGAATACGAAAGTTGACTCACGCAGTGGAGATTCCGTAGGATGGCCAACCAGATGAACGGCGCGGATCTCCCTACGCTGACTCGGCGTTTCTGGCTCGACTGGGGACGTTTCCGCTCGGGCATCGCATTCTGTAGCAGCTAGTACTCCGTGTTGAGGCGCCGGGGTGCCTCGCCGGCGAGCCGCGGCAACCGTGCCGCTCCCAAGCAGTACAAGCCAAGACGCGCGATTTCGCCGCGCGTCAACACCAGGTCACAACAGAACAGCAATGCCCGGGACACCGAGCCGTTTCCGACCGCTCACCGGCGTGGAGTCGCGCTGACCATGTGCGACACGTGCGGCTGCACGACTGACGTCGACCGCATGTCGGGCGCGGAACATGTCAAGGCGAGCAGCAACCGGCTTCGCGGCACCATCGCCGCCGAGCTGCACGAGGACACCGCGGTGTTCAGTGACGACGCCGGCGTGATCCTCAAGTTCCACGGCGTGTATCAGCAGGATGATCGTGACCTCCGCAAGGAGGCGCGCAAGCTCGGTCGCGACAAACACCACATGATGATGATCCGCACCCGGATCCCGGGCGGCGTCGTCAGCCCCGACGCGTATCTCGCTCACGATCACATCGCGGGAACGTGGGGGAATGGGACCCTGCGGGTCACGACGCGGCAGGACCTGCAGCTGCACGGTGTGCTCAAGGGCGACCTCAAGCGAGCGATCCGTGCCATCAACGACGCGCTGCTCACAACGCTGGGCGGATGCGGCGATCAGGAACGCAACATCATGTGCTGCCCGGCGCCGTGGCGCGACCGCCTGCACGGTGATATCAACCGAACGCTGGCGGCATTGGTGAGCGGGCTCACGCCGACCACGCGAGCATATAGCGAGATCTGGCTCGACGGCGATCTCGCGGCATCGAATCAGCCCGACCCGCCGGACACCCTGTACGGCGAGCGGTACCTGCCGCGCAAGTTCAAGACCGCGATCGCCATCGCGGGCGACAACTGCGTCGACGTCTACGCCAACGACCTTGGGCTGGTCGCGCACACCGACGATGCGGGTGATCTCGCCGGCTTCGACATGCTGGTCGGCGGCGGTCTCGGCCGCACCGCGAACAAGCCCAACACCTGGCCCGCGGTGGCGCAACCGCTCGGCTACGTGCAGCCCGAAAACGTTGTCGAGGCAGCTCGCGCCGTCGTCTCCGTGCAACGGGACCACGGCGACCGGACCGATCGTCGCCACGCGCGCCTCAAGTATCTGATCGCCGATCGGGGCATCGACTGGTTCCGCGCTGAGGTGGCTTCCAGGCTGCCATTCGCGCTCGAACCCTCACATCGCCTGCACTGGAAGTCATCGGAGGATCACCTCGGATGGCATGAGCAGGGTGATGGCAACCATTGCTACGGACTTTTCGTCGAGAACGGTCGCATCCACGACACCGAGGTGAGCGGGGTGCGATCCGCGCTGCGCGAGGTGGTCGAGACGCTGCGACCTGAGCTCCGGCTCACGCCCCGGCAGAACATCCTGTTCACCAACCTCACCGACGAGAGCCGCAGCGTGTTCACGGCCATCCTCGACCGCTGGGGGGTTGCCCGCTCAGAGTCGCTCCCGAACGCGATCCGGCATTCGATGGCGTGCCCCGCATACCCGACGTGCGGTCTTGCGGTCGCGGAGTCCGAACGGGCGATGCCCAGCCTGATCCGCGAGATTGCGCTCGTGCAGCGAGACGCGGGTGTCGAGGATCAGCGCATCAGCTACCGCATGACCGGCTGTCCCAACGGGTGCACGAGGCCGTATCTGGGCGACGTCGGCTTCGTGGGAACCACGCTGGGCAAGTACGACGTGTTCCTCGGGGGTGACTTTGACGGCACGCGTCTCAGCGAGCTCTACATGCACAACGTCAAGCTCGACGAGATCCCCCGGCTGTTGCGGGGGCCGATGTTCGACTACGCGCGCACGCAGCTTCCCGGTGAAGGCTTCGGCGACTGGTGCAGGCGACAGGGTGTGAGCGAGCTTGCCGAGCGCCATGCCCTGGTGGAGGTGCCCGCGTGAACGCGACCGACCTGCAGAACGCGACGGCTGAGGACATCCTCGCGTGGACCTACAGACGGTTCGGTCGCGTCGCGCTGGTGGCGAGCTTCCAGGCCGAGTCGCTGGTGCTGATCGATCTTGCATGCAAGATCGTGCCGTCGCCCGAGGTGCTCACGCTCGACACCGGACGGCTGCACGAGGAGACCCACGACTACATCGAGTACGTTCGCTCCCAGTTCCCGATTCGCATGCGCATCCTCGCGCCGGAGGCGAGCGAGCTCGAGGCGATGACGGCGGAGCACGGCGACATGCTGTTCCGAAAGTCGGTACCGCTGCGCAACCAGTGCTGCGCCGTACGCAAGGTGAACCCGCTGGCACAGGCACTGCGCGAGTACGACGCGTGGATCACCGGGCTGCGCCGCGATCAGACCCCGACGCGCGCCGCGACGCCGGTGGTCGCCAGCGATCCCGGGCACGAAGGCATGATCAAGGTGGTGCCGCTCGCGGCGTGGAGCCGCGACCAGGTATGGGACTACCTCCGCGCCCACGGCATCCGCCAGCACCCGCTGTATGCGCGCGGTTTCATGTCGATCGGCTGCGCTCCTTGCACGCGGGCAACACGACCCGGCGAGCAGGAGCGCGCCGGCCGCTGGTGGTGGGAGAGCGACACCCACAAGGAGTGCCTGCTTCATCCGCCGCTCGAGGTCACCGGCGCACCCGAGCCTGTGGGAGTGCCGGTACGGCACGGCGCCGTGTGAATGCGACGCCGTACTACCCGATCGTTCTGGATCTGCACGAGCGACGTTGTGTGGTGCTCGGCGACACGCCACTCGCGGAGGAGAAAGCGCTAGGCCTTCGCGCCACGGGGGCGACGGTCATCCATCTGCGCCGCGGGTTCCAACCCGGCGATTTCGCGGGCGCGGACCTGGCCATCGATGCAAGTGACGACCAGGACGGTCAACGCGGCGCTCGTGCCGAGGCGGACCGCGAGCGCGTGCTCCTCAATGTGGCCGACGTCACCCATCAGTGCGATTGGATCGCTCCCGCCATGATCAAACGCGGCCCGCTGCAGATCGCGATCTCCACATCCGGTGAGAGTCCGTTTCTCGCCCGCGCGTTGCGCGAACGTCTCGAGACCATGCTCGGGGAGGAGTGGGGGCCATTCACGCGCCTGATGGGGCGAATGCGACGCCGGCTCCGTCGTGCGGGGGTCTCGAGCGACGCTCAGCAACGCGCCTACCGGCGGTTGCTTCGGTCTGAGGCATCGGCGATGCTGCGCACGGGGAACGCGGATGCCGCGTCCGCGCTGGCACTGACGATCGAGCAGAGCGCAGGGGACGCCGAGCACACGCCGCCGACGGGGGAGGTCGTGCTTGCCGGCGCAGGACCGGGCGATCCGGACCTGCTCACCATGGGCGCGCGAGCCGTCCTCGCCGACGCGGACGTCGTCTTCCACGATGCGCTTGTGGCTCCCGAGGTGTTGCGTCTGTGCGGGCCACGGGCGCGGTTGATCGACGCCGGCAAGCGCTCGGGCCGGCGTTCCGCGTCGCAAGGGGCCATCAATGACGCGATGATCGCCGCCGCCCGCGCCGGTGACCTCGTGGTCCGCCTCAAGGGCGGCGATCCATTCCTCTTCGGGCGGGGAGGGGAGGAGGTCGAAGCGCTGCGACGGGCGGGAATCCCCGTGCGGGTGATCCCCGGCGTGAGCGCGGCGCTCGCCGCCCCGGCCGCTGCCGGGATTCCGGTGACCCATCGCGGCGTCGCCGCGTCAGTCGCGTTCGTGACCGGGCATCGGGCCGGAGGAGACGTGAGCCGGCTCGACGCGGTCGCGCGCAGCGTCGACACGCTGGTCGTGCTGATGCCGGCCGAGTTCGAGGCGATCGCCGCGCGTCTGGCGGAGGTGCTTGGATCCGAGCGTCCAGCGGCGATTATCTCGAAGGCCACGACGCCGGGCCAGCAGGTGGTCCGTGCTCCCATCGGACGAATCGCCGCGGCTGCGAGCGCAGCTCGAATCGAGCCGCCCTCGACACTTGTGGTGGGAGACGCCGTCAACGTGCTCTCGGACATCGGGATGCTGTCGACGGCGGCGCAGCAGACCTTCGCAGGAGCGATCGCCTCGGAGCGGTAGCCGCCTCGATCGCGCATCGAGGTCGCGTGCGCGACCCTCGACGCTAGGATGGGGCTCACTTGTCAACCCAGGTCACCAAGGTATCGCCCGCATCGCTCGCGTCTGCCCCGCATGGCGGTCCCGGGCTCATCGAGCGCATCCTCGATTCGCTCCCCTGGTGGGCGCTGCCTGCCACGGTCGTCACGGTGCTCGGCCTGTTCGGCCTCTACTCGATCTGGACCGCATTCCTGTCCGGCGGGATCAACCAGAGCGGGCCGTATCTGTCGCCGTTCTACTCGCCGACGATCTGGAAGACCGGTCCGGTGAGCCCGGCGCTGTGGGTGCTCGGGTCGCCGCTCCTGTTTCGCGCGACCTGCTACTACTACCGCAAGGCGTACTACCGCTCGTTCTTCTGGGATCCACCCGCATGCGCTGTGGGGGAGCTGCGGCACCGCAAGTACCGGGGCGAGACGGCCTTCCCGCTGTTCCTCAACAACCTGCACCGGTTCCTCTTCTACCTGGTGCTGATCGTGACGGGGTTCCTCTGGTACGACGTCTATCTCGCGTTCTGGGCGCCGAACGGCCACGTGCAGCTGGGCCTCGGGACCGGGATCATGCTCGCGAACGTGATCCTGCTGAGCGGCTACACGTTTGGCTGCCACTCATGGCGGCATCTCGTCGGCGGTGGACTCGATTGCTACTCCAGGTCAACGCTCGGTCAGGCGCGCTATCGCGCCTGGAGATGGGTGACGGTGCTCAACGCGCGCCACCCGGTGTGGGCCTGGTTGAGCATGTTCAGCGTCGTGATCACCGACGTGTACATCCATCTCCTGCATGCGGGGATCGTCGTCGATCCGCACGTCGTTTTCTGAGATGGCGGCGACCCCCGAACCCTACGACACCATCGAATGCGATGTGCTCGTCGTCGGCGCGGGCGGAGCGGGCATGCGCGCCGCGATCGCTGCGGCCGAGGCCGGGTGCACCGTCAGGGTCGTGACCAAGTCGCTCCTCGGCAAGGCGCATACGGTGATGGCCGAGGGCGGTATCGCTGCTGGCCTCGGCAATCTCGACCCCGAGGACAGCTGGGAGGTGCACTTCGCGGACACCATGCTCGGCGGTCAGCTGATCAACAACTGGCGCATGGTCGAGCTCTATGCGCACGAGGTGATCGATCGCGTCCTCGAGCTGGAGCGATGGGGTGGTATCTTCGATCGAACCGAGGATGGCCGCATCATGCAGCGCGCGTTCGGTGCGCATTCGTGGAGACGGCTCGCTCATGTCGGCGATCGCACCGGGCTCGAGCTCATCCGGACGTGTCAGGACAAGATGGTGCACACACAAGGGGTGGATGTGTGCATGGAGTACACGCTCACCACGTTGCTCAAGTCCGGTGACCGGGTGTGCGGTGCCTTTGGTTACAACCGCAACACGGGACGGTTCGTGGCGTTCAAGGCCGGCGCGGTCGTGCTCGCCAGTGGGGGATGGGGGCGGATGTTTCGCTACACGTCCAACTCCTGGGAGTGTTCCGGCGATGGCGCAGCGATGGCATACCAAGCCGGCGCCGACCTGCTCGACATGGAGTTCATGCAGTTCCATCCCACCGGCATGATCTGGCCGCCCGGCGCGCGCGGGATCCTCGTGACCGAGGCGGTGCGCGGTGAAGGGGGGCTGCTCTTCAATGCAGAAGGGTCGCGCTTCATGCTCGACTACGACCCGGTCAAGAAAGAACTGTCATCGCGCGACGTCGTGGCACGCTCGATCTACAAGGAGGTGCAGGCCGGTCGCGGCACGCCGCATGGCGGCGCCTACCTAGACGTCCGCCACCTCGGCGCGGACTACGTGAAGCGGAAGCTGCCATCGATGTACGAACAGTTCCATGCGCTGGCATCCGTCGACATCACGAGCCAACCGATGGAGGTGGGTCCGACTATTCACTACACGATGGGCGGCATCCGTGTCGAGCCCGAGACCGCCGCGACGACGGTGCCCGGGCTCTATGCAGCCGGCGAGGCTGCCGGCGGCCTGCACGGCGCCAACCGCCTCGGGGGCAATTCGCTCGGCGACATTCTCGTCTTCGGGCGGCGCGCGGGGGACGCGGCCGCCGAGTTCGCGAAGACCGCGGGGGCGACCCGCATCGTCGACGATGAGCAGATCGCCACCGAGCAGGCGGATCTACTGGAGCCACTCGGCGGTGACGCCAACGACGCTGCTGCGGCCGAGAACCCGTACAAATTGCACGAAGACCTGCAACTGGCGATGCAGGATGACGCCGGCATCGGGCGCAGTGAGGAGTCGCTCCAGCGAGCGCTCGCGGCGATCGTCACGCTCCGCGAGCGGAGCGCGCGCATCCGCGTTGCCGGCGGGCGTACGCTCAACCCCGGATGGCACACGTGCCGCGATATCACCAACATGCTGGTGATCTCCGAGGCCATCGTACGAGGCGCGATCGAGCGGCGCGAGAGCCGCGGCTCGCAGTGGCGGTTCGATCACCTCGAGCAGGAGGTGGAGTACGGGAAGATCAACCTCGTGACCAGGCGCGGGGACGGCGGGATGCAGGTGGTGCGCGTGCCGCTCGATCCGCTGCCGGAGCGGTTGCGCCCGCTGCTCGAGCGCAGCCGCTTCTACGACCCCGCCAAGGTCCCCAAGGGGTATCTCACCGAGACGGTCGTTGCTGACGCGACCACCGGCAAGAAGAGGAAGAACAAGTAGATGGCAGTCGTGGATTCGGCGGCGCCGACCGTCGACAGCCCGGTTGAGGACGTGCTGACCGCGAGTGGGCTCACCGGCGAGACGCTGACGCTCAAGGTGCTCAAGGGCGTCGCCGGCGGTGAGCAGGCCGAGGTCGCGTACCAGGTGCCGGTCGTGACCGGCATGGTGATCCTCGACGCCGTGCACTACGTTCAGCACAACCTGGACACCGACCTCGCGTGTCGCTGGAACTGCAAGGCAGCGAAGTGCGGCTCGTGCAGCGCCGAGGTCAACGGCCGCCCGGTGCTGATGTGCAAGACGCGCGTGGACGACCTGCCTGCCGGACCGGTCACCGTGCATCCGCTCAAGTCGTTTCCGCTGATCAAGGACCTGGTCACCGACGTGTCACGCAACTACGAGGTGAATCGCGAGATTCCCCCGTTCACCGCGGCGCCGGACGACGGCGCGCCCTGGCGCATTCCGCAGCAGGACATCGACCGCATCTATGAGTTCCGCAAATGCATCGAGTGCTTCCTGTGTCAGGACGTGTGCCACATCATCCGGAGCCATGACTATGCGGATCGCTTCTATGGTCCGCGCTTCTTCGTGCGCGTCGCGTCGCTGGAGATGCACCCCAAGGACATCCTCGATCGCCGCGAGCAGACGCGCGAACAGGGCGGTCTCGGCTACTGCAACATCACCAAGTGCTGCACCGACGTGTGCCCTGAGCACATCCACATCACCGACAACGCGATCATCCCCCTCAAGGAGCGGGTGGCAGATGTCCACTGGGACCCAGTCCGTTTCGTGGGACGCAAGCTCCTCGGTCGCAGCGGGGATTGATCGGCGTCATCGTCCTGCTCGGAGTCCTTGTTGCGATGGTCGTCGTGTTCGCGTGGTTCTATTACTACTCTCGGACGCCGGAGTGGGGTCAGTCGGACACGCGCAAAGCGCTGCTCAACCTGATGGTCGTCGTCGGTCCCATCTTCGGCAATCACTACCGGCGCGAGCCACCGGAAGTCCCGAGCGTCTCGGCACCGGGTCCCGACGGTGCTGATGACCGGCCGGTCCGGATCAGTCCGCCCGGGCCGACCGAGTAGCATCGACCCGCATGGGGAGGACGATCACCGCCTGCGTGTTCGACATGGACGGGGTGCTCATCGACACCGAGCCGGTGTGGCGTGAGGTCGAGCACGATGTGTTTGCCAGGGTCGGCGTCAAGCTGACCGACGCGCAGCTGCGGGAGACCTGGGGGATGCGCATCGAGGAGGTCGTCGACTACCGCTACCGGGTCCGGCCGTGGAACGGCATCCGGCCGCGCGCCGTCGAGCGGGAGATCATCCGTGAGATGGTCGAACATGTGCGCGCGCATGGTGTTCCCATGCCGGGTGCGGTCGAGGCAATTCGCACCGCACGCGATGCCGGGCTGCGCGTGGCCATCGCGTCATCGTCGAGCCGTGAGCTGATCAACGCGGTCGTCGAACGGCTGGACATCGGCGAGCTCGTCGATGCCGTGTGCAGCGCCGATGACGAGGAGCGCGGCAAACCCGATCCGGGCGTGTACATCAGCGCTGCGCGAGCGCTCGACGTGATGCCGTCCTCATGCGTGGCCATCGAGGATTCGCCCGTGGGGGTGACCGCCGCGATCGCCGCGGGGATGCGTTGCATCGGGTTGCGCTCGGAAGGAGCGCTCGCCGGCGACATCGGTCACGCACACGTGATCATCGACTCGCTCGTCGAGGTCACGCCGGAGCTGTTGCTCAGCCGATCCTGATCCCGGTCGTCAACGATTCGAGGCTGGGGTCGATCTCCTCGCGGCGCGCGTCCATCACCTGCACGACCTGATGCACGGCTTCGGCACTTCGATGGAGGGCGGCACGCTCCTCGTCGGTGAGCGCAACATCGACCACCTCGATGAGGCCGCCCTCGCCGAGCCTGCAGGGGACGCCGGTGAACAGCCCGGTGATGCCGTATTCACCCTGCAGGTGGACGGTGCACGGCAGCACCTGGCGCGTGTCGAGCACGATCGTGTCGATCATCTGGGCAACGGCTGCGCTGGGCGCGTAGAAGGCGCTTCCGGTCTTCAGCAGGTTCACGATCTCAGCCCCGCCATCGCGAGCACGCTGCACGATGCTCTCGAGACGCTCGGCGGGGATGAGGTCCGCCGCTGGAATGCCGGCAACGGTCGTCAGGCGGGTGAGGGGAACCATCGTGTCGCCATGTCCGCCGAGCACATAGGCCTGCACGTCGTGCACCGAGGCATCGAGCTCCTGGGCGATGAAGGTGCGATACCGCGCAGTGTCGAGGACGCCCGCCATGCCGATCACGCGCGAGCGGGGAAAACGCGAGACCGCCATGGACAGCTGGGTCATGCCGTCCACCGGGTTGGCGACCACGATCAGGATGCAGTCCGGGGACTGCTCGACCACCTGACGGACCACCCCCGACACGATCTTTGCGTTGGTCATCACCAGGTCGTCACGCGACATCCCCGGTTTGCGCGGAATCCCACTCGTGATCACCGCGATCTGCGACCCGGCCGTCTCCACGTACCCGTTGGTCCCCGTGACCAAGGAGTCATACCCGACGATCGGCCCCGACTCGAGCATGTCGAGTGCCTTCCCCTGCGGGAGCCCTTCGACGATGTCCACGAGCACGACATCGGCGTAGTCGCGTTCAGCCACGCGCTGGGCCAGTGTCGCGCCCACGTTGCCCGCGCCGACCACCGTAATCTTTGTACGCACGGCGGTCGATTCTACGCAGCGCGCGCTCAGCGGGGCACACTACCCAAGGCGGGTGGCATCGTGGGGGGCAGCGCCGGTCGGAGGGTTGGCGCCGAGATGCCCGTTCCCAGAACGCGAGACGCCCGAGCGGTCAGACCAAACCGCAGACCGGCGAGGGGTCCCCACGATGACAGGACCCGCCTTCGAGCGCGAACCAGCCCGGGGCCACGTTCGCGCTGCGTAGGATGCGACGGGCGATGGCGACAACGAAATCGACCGCGAGGGCGAAGGCCAAGCCGAAGGTGCGCAAGCGGCGCTTGCCCGCTGGGGCGCGGGAGCGGGCTCCGATTGTTGTGGAGCGGCTGAAGCTCGAGTACGGCGAGGCGCACACCGAGTTGGACTTTGGTAGTCCGTGGCAGCTGCTTGTTTCGGTGATCCTCAGTGCGCAGACGACCGATGTGAATGTGAATTCGGTGACGCCCGTCCTGTTTGCGCGGTATCCGTCGGTCGAAGCGCTGGCCGCGGCCAGCGAGGAGGATGTTGAGGCGATCATTCACAAGACGGGGTTCTTTCGCTCCAAGGCGCGGGCGATTCGGGAGATGAGCCAGGACCTGGTGCTGCTCCACCAGGGTGAGGTGCCGTCGCGGATGGAGGACCTCGTGAAGCTTCGCGGCGTCGGACGCAAAACCGCAAATGTGGTGCTCGGCGTTGCATTCGGGGTCCCCGGGTTCGCCGTCGACACGCATGTGGCGCGGCTGACCAGGCTGCTGCGGCTCACCGCCGCGACCGACCCCGTCAAGATCGAGGAGGATGTGTGCAGCATCGTCCCGGCCAGTGAATGGACGGGTCTGAGCCTGCGCCTCATCCTGCACGGCAGGCGGGTATGCATCGCCAACAAGCCGCGCTGCCACGAATGTGTCCTCTCGGATATCTGCCCGTCAGCGCAGCTCGGCGTGACACCTCGCCCCGCCCGACAACATCGAGCCGCGACGGCTCGTTAGACTCTGGTGGGATGCTCAGGCGCCGGATCGTGAGTCAATCGGTATACGGGGAAGTCGCGAGACCCTCGCAGCCGGGTACGATGCTGGTATCGCAGTGATTCAGACGAGGGCTCGTAGCCAGCAGCCGGCTCCCCTCACGACCGCTTTCCCAGCCATCGTCCGTCCAGTCGGAGCTCCTCGGGCAACGACGCCAGCGCCGGTGGCGGAGCCTTCGCACCATCACCTTCCCGCTTGGGTGAAGCGAGCGTACGCGCAGGCACGCCCCATCCTCGCCGATCTCCTGGGCAGTCTCGAAGGTGAGCCCCGCGAAGAGTTCCAACGCTCGATCGATGACATCACTGCGCGTATCAACACCGGGAAGTTCAGTCAGGCGTTCCAGTACCCGCAATTGATCGCGAGCGGCATGGAGCTATATCAGCAGCAGCGCGCGACCAATGCGGATCGCGCTCGCGCCGCACATGCGCTCGATCTCCTCCGCCGTCGCGGCAGCGACATGCTTCGGGATGCAGGCCCGCAGCTGCCTCCCGAGGTCACGTCCCGTCTCGGCAGATCGTTGCGGTCCGCCACGAGCGCCGAGGAGATCACCGAGGTTGAGACCGAGGTGCGCCAGGCCGTGGAGTCGGCCCGGTCGGTCCAGGATCGCAAGCGCGAGCGCGAGATCAGCAAGACGCGCACGAAGATTCAGCGCGCGGCGCCGCGTGCGCAGGCCCGGCCGGTGGAAACCACCGAGACATGGCAGGACGTCCTTCGCCGTCTGCAGGAGCAGATGGCGCAAGAGGCGGGAGCGTGACCTCGGCCCCTCTAGCGGCCTCCCTGGATCCCAACAGCCTGGCGCCTGAGGCCACCGACCCCGAGGTGGGATCCGTGATGCGGCGAGAGGTGGTCTTCTGCCTTCCGAGCACGCCGGCGGATGCGATTGCCAAGTTGCTCGCCGACAACATCCTCAGTGAGATCGTGGTCCTTGTGGACCGCCGTCCGGTCGGATACGTCGCCAAAGAGGACATCATCGATCGCCTGATTGCGGGCGACATCGTGGTGTCCGGCAGCGACTTCGCTGTCCGCCCGCCCTCCACGAACGTTCAGGCTCGCAACATTCTGCACGCGTCGCCGCTGCTTGTCGACGAGCACCAGCGCCTGAGTGAGGTGGTCTCGCTGATGGCGCATCACCAGCGCCGGCTTGCGGTCGTCACCCACGAGGACGACACGGTGGTCGGCATGGTGACCCCCCGCGAGCTTGCCGATTTCGCGCTTGCGCGTCGCACGGCCGTCCATGCCTGAACTGGAGAGCATCGCCTCTCCACTCGGCGCCGAGTGCGACCCCGAAGACACGCTGTCCGACGTGCTCGAGGTGCTGCGTCTCCAGGACCCGGTGCCGCTCATCGTCGTCAGAGGCGAGGAGATCCTCGGCGCCATCGGCCTCGAGGTCGTCGTCTCCTCGTTCGACGTCCTTGACCAGACGAGCGTTCGCGACGTCATGCGTCCAGCGCCCGAGATCGACCTCGGCGAGCGCATCGAGCGCGGCGCGGACGTGATGCGCCGGGCCAACGCGGAGGCGGCAATCGTCACCGCACCGGACGGTGGCGTCTTCTCGCGCCGGAGCTCACCTGCCGGCATGGTCAGCGCAGCACACGTGCTCGGCGCCATCGCGAAGAACGTCATCGACAAGGCGCCCATGAAGATCATGAGCGGGCACCTCGACCTCGGATTCAACGTCCCGATCACGCCGTGCCAGCGCAACTGTCCGATCCGCCAGGACATCGCGACCTACATCGACTACGTGAGCCAGGGCCGGTACGTCGACTCGTGGGCGGTCATCCACGAGACCAATCCGTTCCCGAGCATGCTCGGCCGGCTCTGCAATCACCCGTGCGAGACCGACTGCAAGCGCGGATGGGACCCAGGCGAGGAGCCGGTGACGATCAAGTCGATCAAACGGTTCTCGACCGACTTCGCGTTCCAGCAGGGGCTGTGGATCAACTACAAGATCGCGCCTGCCAAGGGCAAGCGGGTCGCAGTGGTCGGCGCGGGCCCTGCGGGCCTGACCTGCGCCCTCGACCTCCGCGTGCAGGGATACGACGTCGTGCTCTACGAGCGCGAGGCCAAGGTCGGCGGTCTGCTCAGCACGTCGATTCCGCCGTTCCGGTTCGATCATCGCCAGCTCCAGTGGGAGCTCGACATGATCCTATCGACGGGAATCGACGTCCGGTTGAACAGCAACATCGGCAGCGGACCCGACGACATCAAGACCAAGGACCTGATCGACGAATACGACGCCGTGTTCTTCTCGATCGGGATGATGAAGGGCCGGATTCTGCCGATTCCGGGCAGTGATCTTCCTCAGGTCACCGATGCGATGAGCTTCCTGCGCACTGTCTCGTACGACAAGGTTCCGGAGCACTTCCCCATCGGTGGCACCGTGGTGGTCGTGGGTGGTGGTGCTGTCGCCACCGACGCATGCCAGTCATCCATCAAGCTCGGCGCGAAGGACGTCTGGATGGTCGCGATCGAGCCCGAGGATCGCCTCCCGGCGTTCGGCAACGAGCTGCACGAAGCCAAGGAGATCGGGCTCCACATCCAGTGCGGCGTCATCGTCAAGCACATCGAGGCTGACGAGAAGGGCGACGTCAAGTCGGTGTCGTTCGCGCCGCTGCAGGACCTGCAGTTCGATCCGCTCAGCGGCAAGCTCATCTTCTCGTCGGTCAAGGAGAAGGAGAACGCACCGCTGTGGACCGTGCCGGCGGACTACGTGATCTTCGCGTCGGGGCAGATCATGGAGCGCCCCGACGAGCTCGTCCCGGTCACTCCGCGCGGACTGCTGTCGGCCGATCGTGGCGGCCATACCGGGGTTCCCAAGCTCTTCTGCGGTGGGGACTGCGTGCAGGGCCCATCGTTCATCGTCGACGCGGCGGGATGGGGACATCGCGTTGCGCGCTCGATACGCGAGTTTCTCGGCGAGGATATGGAGGGTGCCGGCGACCGCATCTACCAGACAATCGTCGAGCGCACCGACGACCACCGCCAGTCCGAGCTGTTCGCGCGCGTCGAACCGGACATCCTCGAGGCGGACAAGCGCTACGACATGTCCGAGGTGGAGCAGTCGTGGAGCGATCAGACGGCGATCGTGCAGGCGATCCGCTGCTTCCAGTGCGACTCCGTGCACCACTACGACCAGACCGTCTGCGTGCTCTGCGGTGCGTGTGATGACGTGTGTCCGGAGAAGGCAATCGATGTCGTGGTGTTCGGCGAGGATCGTGAGCGATCGTCCGGCGGCGAGACGCTGGTGTGCAGCACGTCCGGCGGCGTACCGGGCGCGGGCGGTTATGAGGGCGAGATCTACATCAACTACGACCGCTGCACCAACTGCAGGATCTGCGAGGATCACTGCCCGGTGAACTGCATCACGTTCGAGCGTGTGCGTTTCGTCGACGACACCATGCGCGTCGTCGAGCGCCCGGATCTGAAATTCGAACTGCCGCTCGTCGCGGTGGGGTAGCGATCGACTCTCAACAACGCTTCATGCGTCATGCGCTCCGGCTGGCTCGCGCTGCCGGTGCGCGCGGGGAGGTACCGGTCGGCGCGATTGCGGTGCGCGGCGGCGCAGTCATTGCAGCGGCGGGGAATGCCATGGAGCGGCGCGGTGACGCGACCGCGCACGCCGAGATGCTGGTGCTGCGGAAGGTTGCCGCAGTGGTTGGGGGCTGGCGGCTCGACGGCGTCACCGTTTATGCGACGTTGGAGCCGTGCCCGATGTGCGCCGGCGCGATGGTGCAGGCGCGCATCGATTCGTGCGTCTACGGCGCCGTCGATCCCAAGAAAGGCGCTGACGGCACCGTGTACGACGTGCTGCGCAATCCACGCAACAACCACCGGATCACCGTGATCAATGGGGTGGGCGCGAGTGAGGCTGCAGCGCTCCTCCAGGACTTCTTCCGAGCGCGCCGCTGAGCTCAGGAGGCGGTTGTCGCCGCCTTGTGCGTGAGGTCCACCTCGTGCGCTCGGATGACTTCACTCACCTGCGACGAGTACCACGAGTAGAACTCCTCGCGCGCCCAGCGCTGCGTCTCGCGGTGCTCGGGGTTGTCGCGCCACGCCTTCGCCAACTCGTCATTCTCGAACAGCTCGAGGGACACCTCTTCGCCGTCGGGGCCTTCGAACGTCTCGATCGAGATGAAGCCCGGGTGCTGCTGCACCAGCTCGTGCATCCGCCTGCTGCGTCGCGCATATTCTTCGAGGTCGCCGTCGGGCCGGTTGCGCGATCGAAACACCACCAGGATCACGGCTTCATCTTCACACAGAAGCGGTGGCCAGGCGTCGTAGCGCGCTCCGTGCGGCGTGGTAGCCGCACATCCCGTGCACCCCGCCGCCTGGCGGAGTCGACGCAGAGCAGATGAACATGTCGGGATTGGGCGTGGAGTACGCATCGACGCGCGCCACCGGACGCGTGAAGAGCTGTCCGAGGTCGGTGACACCACCGGTGATCGCGCCGCCGACGTAATTGGCGTCGTACCGCTCGAGGTCGGCGGTGTTCATCACATGGCGCGCGAGGATGCGGTCGCGGAAGCCCGGCGCAAAGCGCTCGACCTGTCGCTCGATCGCCTCGGTGCGGTCGAGTGTGGAGCCCGCGGGAACGTGGCAATACGCCCACCCGGTGTGCTTCCCGTGGGGTGCTCGCGAGGCGTCGAAGAGGCTCGGCTGAACGAGGAGGATGAAGGGCTGGTCGGGGTGCTCGCCCCGCCATACGGCCCGCTCTGAGGCTGCGATCTCGTCGAGCGTGCCGCCAACATGAACGGTCGACGCCTCGAGGCAGGCCTGATCGGCCCAGGGTATGGGGCCGTCCAACGCCCAGTCGACCTTGAACACGCCCGGGCCGTAACGGTATGCGCGCAGACGCCGCACGTACTTGGCGGGCAAGACGGGGGATGCGATGGTCGCGAGCTGGTTCGGGCTGGTGTCGAACAGCACGACGCGCGACGGCGGCAGGTCGGCGAGCGAATCGACGGGGTGGCTCGTCTCGATCCGGCCGCCGAGGGACAGGAGGTAGGCGGCGAGGGCGTTCGTGATGGCGGCGGATCCGCCTTTCGCGATCGGCCATGTCTCGACGTGGCCGGCGAGCAGAAAGAGCAGGCCGACGGCGCCGGTGACCGGTCGCGTCAAGGGCAGGATCGCGTGAGCGGCGCAGCCCGCGAGCAGGGCTCGGGCGCGCTGGCCTCGAAACCAGGTGCGCCCGAGAGCGGTTGCCGGCAACAGCCCTGGGATGCCGAAGCGAGCCAGCACCAGCGGGTGCCGCGGCGCCCGTGCAGGGCCGAGGATCTCCGCGAACAGCTCGGACGCGTGAGGGAGGAGCGGGGCGATGAGCCTGCGGTATGCGCCGGCGTCCGGTCCGAGCGACCGGGTCGTCGCGTCCATCGACGTTCGGAGGATGACCGCCGGCTCCCCGTCGAGCGGGTGCGCTACTGACGCCGGGGGCTGGATCCAGGAGAGTCCGTGTTCCGCAAGCGGGAGTGTGGACAGATACGGCGACACGATGCCGAGCGGGTGTGCCGTGGAACAGACGTCGTGGTGATAGCCGGGGAGCGTGAGCTCGGCGGTGCGCGTCCCGCCCCCGATCGTCGCCGCGGCTTCGAGCACCAGGACCTCGGCGCCGTTGCGAGCCAGCTCGACCGCCGCGGCCATGCCGTTAGGACCGCTGCCGATGACGACAGCGTCCAGGCGTGACGGCACGCTGGCCCTACGCGGCAGGTGTGGCGGCGACGACTTCTCCGCTCGCCAGCACCATCCCGTCTTCGCAGACGGCCTCGACCCGGCCGCCCTGGAACTGCTGCTCGTAGACCTTCGCGTAGGCTCCTCCGCGACGGAGGAGTTCCGCGTGGGTGCCCTGCTCGAGGAGGCGGCCCTGGTCGATGACGAAGATCACGTCTGCGGCCAGGATGGTCGACAGCCGGTGCGCGATGGCGATGGTGGTGCGCCCGGTCAGCAGCGGCTCGAGCGCAGCCTGGACCAGGCGCTCACTCGTGGTATCGAGCGCGGATGTCGCTTCGTCGAGGATCAGCACGCGGGGCGCTTTCAGGACCACTCGCGCGATAGCCAGGCGTTGCTTCTCACCCCCGGACATCCGGTAGCCGCGCTCACCGACCAGGGTGTCGTAGCCGTCGTCGAGGGCGACGATGCGGTCGTGGATGAAGGCTGCGCGTGCGGCCGCCTCCAGTTCCTCCTGGGTCGCGTCGGGCTTGGCGTACGTGAGGTTGCGCCGCACCGACGCATGGAAGAGGTACGTCTCCTGCGTGACCATGCTGATCGCGCCTGCAAGCGACGCGATCGTGTAATCGCGCACGTCCATCCCGTCGAGGAGCACCGCGCCCTTGGTGACATCGTAGAGACGGGGGATCAGGTAGGAGATGGTGGTCTTGCCGGCACCACTCGGTCCGACGATCGCCGCGAGCTGTCCGGGCTTGACCGCAAAGGTCACGTCCTCGAGCGCCCAGTCGCGGCGCAGCTCGTTGGGGACTGGGTCGCTCTCCGCGGGGTACCCGGTCGGGATCTTGATTGGCGATGCCGGTCGCTGCGACGGTTCGGTCATCGGCCCGAAGCTCCCCCGGTCGTACCGGAAGAAGACGTGCTCGAGGCTGACGTCGCCCCTGATGTCGGCCGCCGCAACGGTGCGCGCGTCTGGCGAGTCGACGATGTCGTGCGGCATCTTCAGGTAGTCGAAGATGCGCTCGAAGAGCGCCAGGCTCGCCTGGATCTCAATGGATACCGAGAGGAGGCTGCCGATGGGGAAGAAGAGGCGGCTCTGGAGCGTGGTGAACGCGACGATCGTTCCCGCCGTGATCGGGGCGGGGCCGTGGCTGCCCGCGAGGACGAATCCGGCGATGAGATACACCAGCGCGGGCGCGCTGCTGAAGAAGGCACCGATGACCGCGAAGAGGGCTCGACCGATCATCTCCTGCCGGATGGCAAGGTTGGCGAGCCGGTGATTCTCCTTTCGGAAGCGGGCAACTTCCTCGGGACCGCGGCCGAACACCTTGGCGAGGAGCATGCCCGAGACCGACAGGGTCTCCTCGGTAATCGCGCTGATCTCGGCCTTCGATTCCTGGGCCTGCATGGTGATCTGGCGGCGGACCTTGCCGGCGCGGTACGTGTAGTAGACGAAGAGCGGCGTGATCGCCAGCGAGAGGACGGTCAGCTGCCAGGACAGCACCAGCATGGCGATCAGGGTGCTCAGCAGGGTCACGACGTTGGCGAGGAGCGAGGTGGCGGTGTCGGTGACGACCGACTGGATACCCCCGACATCGTTCGTGAGCCGGGACTGGATCTCGCCGGTCCGAGTGCCCGTGAAGAACCGGAGCGACATCCCCTGCAGGTGTTCGTACAGACGGTTGCGCAGCTCCTCCATGACACGCTGCCCCACCCGGTTGGTGATGTAGGTCTGGAGGACGCCGATCGCCCCGGTGACGATCGTGATCCCGATCATGATCCCCACCAGCAACTCGAGCCGGGGCACGTCGACCGGCAGCGCGACGCTCCCGCGGGTGGGGAAGAGGGCGGTGTCGAAGACGACCTTGATGAGCACCGGGTTCACGACGCCCGCGCCTGAGGTGATGATCACCAGGAGGGCGATCATCGCCACGCCACCCCGGTGCGCCTTGAAGAGGCCCGCCGTCTGACGGATGAGCCGTCGATTGGAGACGCGGCCGGAGGGTTTGTCGCGCTTCCCGCCCATGAAGCCGCCTCCGTGCATCACGGCAGCCGGACTCCTGGGCACGGGTGGGAGAGGAGTGTCATTGCTTCGACTGTACCAACCTCGAAACGTTTTCCCGATCTATCGTCTCGGGTCGATTGGCCATCGCGGCGGCTATCATCTGCCACACCGGCGCGGAGACCGCCGGCGCGGGGCTCGGAGGAAATCGGATGAGCATCAAGCGGCTCCTGATAGGGGCGCTGGCCGCGGGCGCGACCATCGCAATCGGCGGATGTGGCGGCGCAGGCAGCGGGGCGACGCCGACGCCGTCGTCGGGTGGCTTGACCATTCCGGGGCTTGGTGGTGGGACGACCGGGTCGGCTCCTGCCGCGAACACGCTCCTGAGCGCGGCCGCCGTGCAGACCATCAGTGGCGACCCGAACGTGGCTGCCATCGCCGGTACGTGCTCGACGACGACGTGCGTTTACGGGGACACCTCTGGATCGGGTGGCGGCGGTGGGGTGATCTTTGTCGAGCCGTTCCCGGGGGTCTTCGGCCAGGCGGCACTGCAGGCGGCGATCGCGGCGGCGTTGAGCGGCCAGGCCGCAGGCAGCGGTGGCACCGCCCAATCGGTGTCCGGTCTGGGAAGCGGCGCGATCAAGGAGGTCGACGCGAACTCGGTCACGTATGCGTTCGTGAAGAACAACTACCTGGCTGTGATCAGCGTGTCCTCCGGGACGAAGTCCGGGGCGGACATGGATTCGCAGGTCGGGGCGGCTGCGCAATCGGTCGCGGGGTCGCTGTAGGGCTGGCGGAGAGGGTGGGATTCGAACCCACGGTGGCTATAAACCACACCGCTTTTCGAGAGCGGCACCTTCAACCACTCGGACACCTCTCCGGGAGCGTCGAGTATAGGGGCGAGCCCTGACGACCTCGATCGACTGAGCGAGTTCGGTCGTCTACCAGTAGTACCAGCGGCCCCCGCGCGGCCGAACGGCCAGGCCGATCAGCCAGAAGATCAGAAAGATGAATGCGATCCACCACAGGACGTGGAGCGCGAACCCAAACCCGAATAGCAGGGCCGTGAACAGGAGGAAGGCGAACAGGACGCACATGGTCGAGGATCTCCCCTGAGGCGATATGAAGCTCAGATGGTAGATACCCGGGGGGTGGGCCGGGTGAAACCGGCCACGGTGCGGTCAGGGTGGCGGTAGGTCGCGGATACAATCGCGGAGGAGCGATCGCCTAGTTGGCCGAGGGCGCCGCACTGGAAATGCGGTATACCGCGTCAAGCGGTATCGAGGGTTCGAATCCCTCTCGCTCCGGTTTCCTGTTGCAATTCAAGGCACTTCGCCTTATCCATGAGCGCGAATTTCGCGCCCACTGGCGGCTGCGTCCCAATAGAGGCCCAACGGGGTGGGCCATCGGCACCGCGTTACGCTTGGTCAGGACTGCGTCCCTGTTTGGAAACCGCGTCGGCCCTGACGGAAACGATAGGCGCCGATAGAAGTCTCCCCTATGCAGGCGCTGCCCGCTCTGATTGAATGGACGCGTGGAGCTCCGCGACATCGTTCGAAGGCGGCGGATGGTTCACCGATTCACACGCGAGCCCGTCGCTGACGAGGCGCTCCTACGCATCCTGGAGATCGCGCGGCACGCACCCTCGGCCGGCTTCAGCCAAGGCTTCAGGCTCGTCGTCCTCGACGATCCTGGGCAGCTAGAGTGGTTCTGGCGCGTGACGACGCCCCCGGACGAGCTCCCGGAACTGGACGAACGAATCGCGACCGGGCCGCCAGTCATTGTCCTGCCTTTTACCTCCAAGGCCGTCTATCTGGACCGATACTCCGCGCCTGACAAGGCCGCGTTCGGCCTGCAGAGCGAGGAAGCCTGGCCGGTCCCGTTCTGGCATGTCGACGCCGGGATGGCAATCATGCTGATCTTGCTCGCCACAATCGACGAGGGTCTTGGCGGCTGGTACTTCGGCATAGTCCAAGGCGAGACCGACTTGCTGTCTGAGCTCGGCGTCCCCGACCAATACGCACTGCTTGGAGGAGTTGCAATCGGCAACCGATCGCCCGACGACGTTAAGACGAAGGGATCAGCCTACAGCCGGACGCGCATTTCGGCGGATGATCTCGTCCACCACAGCCACTGGTGACCCATCGCTGAGGTTGAAGTCGGCACGACGTCGGGTTCTTCCGTGCATGGCGAGTTACGCGCGGGCGACTGGGCGCTGCCGAGCGTGCAACCTACCCGCTGGTCACTACGCCAGCTGCGCAGGAACTGCCCCGATCAAAGCCTCCAGCGGCGACGTCCGCCGTCACCGGTTGTGTCGTTCGGGGAATCGCTCGTTGAATAACGCGCTCCATCTCGCTGCGCGCGTGCAAGCGATGCACACGAGTCTCGGCCACGAGCACTACCAGCGCAAGCTCGGACGACGAATCATTGGGAAGGCAATGCGCCGGTACCTAAATTAGAAGGGTCAGACCGTGCCCGAGAGGTCCTCGGCGACATCATCCGAGTACCTAGACCTTCTTCTAGGCGCCCCTCGCCTGCGGAAGCAGCAGTTGGGCAGAGAGAGTGACGGTCCCTCGCCGACCGGGAACGTGTCCGTCGCGACCCGATCATGGGTCATGAGCAGCCAACGGGAGAGCCGTTGCTCGGTGGCGTGGAGGCGATTACACGCGGCCAATTGAGAGATCTGCGCGAAGAGTGCGAGCAGGTAGCGTTCGACGAGCCGGCGGAAGGCGTCCAAGCGTTCAATCTCGGCTAGGAATGTCGCTGCGCCCAACTGCAGCGTCTGAGCACCCACCGGCGATACGGCTCGGACGCAGCTAAGGCCGGCGGTGATGAGAGGCACCCCGACAATCGCCTCATTCCCAATGGTCGCCACCTCGACGCTGCCGTCGGCGGATGGAGTGGCCAGGGAAATGACGCCGTCGAGCGGAAAGTGGACCTTCTCGATCGCTTCGCCAGGCTCGAAGAGCACCGTTTTTGCGGACAGAGCAGTCGGGCGAAGATGGGCAAGCAACGTATCCCGTTCCACGGGGGGCAGTGCCTGAAGGAGAAGGTTCCTGGACGGTGCGTAGAGGACGCTCATCACGTTCAACTCGGGGGGTGTGGTCAGGAGCGCGCAGCGTCGCGCTGGCGCTCCTGCCGGAATCAGTTGGAGGTGGGGGCGAAGGCCCCGAGCTGATTGAGAGCGGCGACCCCAAACTCGTACTGCCACTCGACAAACTTGGTGACAATGTCGAAGTTGCGATCCACCACGGTGTCGATGGCCGGGATGAGCTTCTCAGAGTTTGGAAGCATGAACACGGTCAGCGGAACCAGGACGGAGGTGATGCCCTTGAGGACCTCGGTGGCCGCGAGCTTGATCTCCGTTGTCCGCTGGAGGCCTTCTGCGATTGCGGCGTTGGCGGTGCGGGTCTTGTCGGCGTAGTCGGTCATGACTGTTTCCTCGTCACCTCCAGGTCCCGTTGGGGGTCCTGCTTGAGAGGCTTTGCTAAGTATACCAAGCAGATGCTAGGTTGTCAAACCAAACTTGCTCTGGGCCGCAGCGCCACCGCTGACTCCTCGCAAGAGGTCGACTGGTCTCCGGCTAACCGTCGCCGAGCTCCGGTGTTGCTGCGATTGTTATGGCGGTCGGGCGAGCCTCAGCACGGGCATTGTTGGAAGCCCCCGACACATCAGTGAGGAGAGCATGCTCGTCACCGCCGAAACGAATCAGCATATGACGGCGCCCAAGCAGGCAACGTCGGCCCGAGAGGCCGTCCGGCTGATCAAGAGCGGAGACCGTGTCTACCTCCACGCCGGCAGCGCTGTGCCAGGCGCGCTCCTCGGCGCCCTCCTGGACCGCAGGTCGGAACTTCATGACGTGGAGCTGGTCCATCTCCACGTCAATGGTGACGTCGCCAGGGCGGCCTCGGCCGCGGCTCCGAACATCCGTCGTTGCGTTCTGTTCGTTGATTCGACCACGCGCGATGCGGTGGCGACCGGGGCGGCGACGTACGTGCCCGTGTTCCTCTCAGACGTGCCTCGCCTGTTCAGCACGGGCAGACTGCCGCTAGATGTGGCGCTCCTCCATGTCTCGCCTCCGGACCTGCACGGCTACTGCTCTCTGGGTGTGTCGGTGGACTGCACGCTCGCTGCCGCGCGCGGCGCGACTGCGCATCGTCCAGATCAACCCAAGGATGCCGCGAACGCACGGCGATTCGTTTATCCACCTCAACGACTTCGACGCTGTGATCGAGGTGGACGAACCGCTGCCCGAAGCCTCCGCGCCTGTGATCAGTGCGGAGCATCTTGCCGTCGGTCGAAATGTGGCAGAGCTGATTGAGGACGGGGCAACACTTCAACTTGGGATTGGCGCGATCCCCAACGCCGTCCTGGGACTGCTCGGCGACCGTCGCGAGCTTGGAGTGCATAGCGAGGTGGTATCGGACGGCGTGCTCGAGTTGGTTAGCGCGGGTGTGATCACCGGCAGTCGCAAGACCATCAACCGAGGCAAGCTCGTCGTGGCGTTCCTCAATGGCAGCCGACGCCTCTACGATTTCGCGGACGACAACCCGATGCTGGAGATGCGCTCTTTCGAGTACACCAACGACACAAGGACCATCCTTCGTCTCGACAACATGGTGGCGATCACGCTTGCGGACGGTGCTGGCGTGACAACTTCCCGTGCACACGTGCACTGGGTTGCCACCGAACACGGTCGCATCGACCGCCACGGAATGGACTTGGCCCATCGTGCTCATGCTCTCATTGCCCTCGCAGCACCGCGCTTTCAGGACGAGTTGACGGCGGCGGCGCTGCGCCGCGGGTTGTTCCGAGACGGCTGACCGCCGCGAGATGTGACATTCGGCCCCGTGCAGATGGCGTGCCGTACCGGTCGCAAATGGCGGGGATGACAGGCATGATCGTGAGGGAGTCCACCTCTGCCAATCGCTCTGACGCGTGCAGGGAGGACACGTCCCGTGCTGGGCCGCCTCATAGAGAGCAATCTGCGCGGCGTGAGTGCTACCATCATGAGAGAGTTACAATCAACTGGAGGTGACCGTCATGAAGACGCAAGGCGCACGGAGGTGGTGGGCACTCGCAGCGGTCAGCCTTGGTGTCCTCGCGGTGGGGCTCGACGGCACGGTGCTTACCGTGGCGCTGCCGACGCTCGCGAACGCGCTGCACGCCTCGGAATCCGATCTCCAGTGGTTCACGTCCGGATACTTCCTGGTCCTGGCTGCGTCGATGTTGCCGGCCGGCCTGCTCGGCGACCGCTTCGGCCACAAGAAGGTGCTGGTGATCGCGCTCGCCCTGTTCGGTGTCGGGTCGGTCGCCTGCGCGTATTCCGCGTCGGTGGGGGAGTTCCTTGCAGCGCGGGTGCTCCTCGGTCTCGCGGGTGCCGGTGTCGTGGTCATGGCCATCTCAGCCCTCACCGTCCTCTTCAGCAAGGAAGAGCGGCCCAAGGCGGTTGGGATCTGGGCGGCCGCGAACTTCCTGTCGCTGCCGGTTGGGCCGATCCTCGGCGGGTGGATGCTCTCCCACTTCTGGTGGGGATGGGTGTTCCTCATTAACGCGCCAGTCGCCGCGCTCGGCGTGTTCGCCCTGGTCACGCTGGTGCCGGAGTCGCGCTCTCCGGAACGCCCGGGGTTCGAGTTTCTAGGCATTGCGCTCTCCGTCGCTGGGCTGGTATCGCTGACCTACGGTTTCATCGAGGCCGGTGAGAAAGGATGGAGCGACCCGACCGCCCTCGTTTCGATGCTCATCGGTGTGGTGGTGCTGGTGGGCTTCGGCGCCTGGGAGCGCTTGCTCTACCGGCGCCCCAGTGGGCAGCCGCTCCTCGACCTCAGCCTGTTCCCCTCGGCGTCGTTCACCTGGGGGGTGATCCTGGCTGCGTTCGCCGTGCTTGCCATGATCGGCGTGCTCTTCACCATGCCCCAGTACTTCCAGGGCGTGTTGGGCACCGACGCCATGGGCTCCGGACTCCGGCTGCTGCCGGTGATCTTCGGCCTGGTGCTGGGAGCGGTCCCTGCCGAGCGGATCGTGCGTGTCGTCGGGGCCAAGCTCGTCGCCGCGGCTGGATTCCTGCTCCTGGCGATCGGATTGTTCATCGGCTCGACGACCGGCGTCGGCTCGAGCACGGTGTTCGTCGCCGTTTGGATGGCGGTCGCCGGCATGGGCCTCGGCCTGGCGCTCTCCACGTCGACCTCGGCGGCTCTCGTCGAGCTGTCCGAGGAGCGCAGCGGCGTCGGGTCCGCGGTGCTGCAGGCCGTAAACAAGGTCGGCGGGCCTTTCGGTACCGCCATCCTCGGCAGCGCGTTGAGCTCCGTGTATCTCTCGAGGCTCGTCCTGACAGGACTGCCCAACGCCGCCGCCACAGCCGTCCGGCAAAGCGTGTTCGCGGGCGTCGCGGTCGCGCAGCAGACCGGCTCCGCGTCATTGCTCCAGTCGGTGCGCAGCGCGTTCACCGGCGGCATGGATGTCGCGCTGGTCGTCTCCGCCGGGATCGCCGTCGCAGGGCTTCTGCTCACACTGCTCTTCCTCCCGCGCAGCAACGCGTTGCAGGACAATCAGGCTGTGCAACCGGACATGGGGCGTGAGCTTGCAGGCATCCGCTAACGTCCGCGCGCCGGGTCTTCGCGAGCGTAAGAAGGAACGCACCCGCGAGATGATCCGTGCACACGCGATGCGCCTCTTCCGGACCCAGGGCTACGAGGCCACGACCGTGCAGCAGATCATCGATGAGGTCGAGATCTCGGAGAGCACGTTCTTTCGATATTTCCCGACGAAGGGCGACGTCGTGCTCTCCGACGACTTCGACCCGATCATCGTTGCCGCGTTTCAGCGCCAACCTTCGGAGTTGACGCCGATCCAGGCGCTGCGCGGCGCTTTTCACGAGGCATTCGGCGCTCTCCAACCCGATCAGATCGCTGAGCAGTCGGACCGCATGGACATGATGCTCGCTGTCCCCGAGCTGCGGGCCGCGATGCTTGAGCAGTTCGCGGCGGCGTGGCGGCTGCTCTGCACCCTGTTCGCTGACCGCGCTAGGCGGAGCCCCAACGACATTGCGGTGCAGACGCTCTCCGGGGCGGTGGTCGGCGCCGCCATGGCGGTGATGTTCGCGATGATGGGCGATCCGAAGGCCAACCTCGCGGCACTACTGGACGAGGCGATGGCGCACCTCGAAGGTGACCTGACACTCTGACCGGTTTGCGCGTACCCACGGCTGGCCGCCCCCTTTTCGCCATTGCGGCCTCAGCCAGAAGGCCGCCTGCCATCGACGGTGAACTTCAACGTCGAGGAGTTGTAGCTGCAGATCAGAGCGGGGCCGAGCCGACCGCGGCCGTCGCACGCTTCCGCGTATGTGTCGAGCCGCCTTTGCACCCGTCCTGAGCCCAGGCCACTCGGGCTGAGTTTGGTCGACTAGCTGTCTTGGCGGCGCGTGCATCATCTCGCAGGCATCCGTCTACCTATTCACCTTCCACCGCACTAGGTGAGATGGACCGGTGTGCTCGCGTAGTTGACGACGAGCGTGAAGGTATCGGTAGCCGTGCCGCCGGTCACGCTGTAGTTCATGTTCCACCACCCGCCGTTGCCAGCCGCGTAGTTCGACGGAATCTGCAGCTTGAAGAGCAGCCAGCGGGCATTGAAGAAGTCGGTTGAGGACCGGCCGCTGCACCCCGTGATGACTGCGGTATTGACCAACGCTTGGTTGGTGTTGGGTTGAATCGCCGTGCTGGCACACGAGTCGGCGCTGTTGACCAGCAAACTGGACGTCGGAGTTGTGTTCAAGCTGTACCCGAGGTCGTAGACTGGGACTCCCGCCGCCGACGTGAACAAGCATGGCGCCGGGGTGACACCGCAGCTCTGCTGGTCAGGGTTCAGGATGGAAATCTGGTTGCTGCCGCTCACGTCGCCCACATCGAAGACGTAGAAGTTAATGGTCTGACCCGCGTAGTCGGCAGGAACGTTGAAGAGCGGGAGGGAAAACCCTGACGAGCCGGACGACTGAATGGGCGTATAGACCGCAAGCTCGTCGAGCGCCGACACCTGGCACCCCGGATCCGTGCACTCCGTGTATGAGCCGCCACCGGGGACTGCCAGCTGCACAGAGTAGCCCTTATGCGCCATTGAGCACGGCGACGCGGCAGCGTCATCGCCGGGGCGAAGACCCTGATAGTCGAGCATGTCGACGCGGAGCCGATACGAGCCGGGGGCGAGAGATCCGCCCGAGAGAGAGTTGGCCACATGCAAGACGTTGTACGTGGTGCCGCCGGAGGTCCATTGGGTAAGGGCCGCTGGAGGTGTCCCAACATCCACCCACCCGTGGTAGATGTTGTTCAGCACGTAGTTGAAGACCGCGGCGTGCGACGACGATGAGAGAGTCTGCCCATTGCGAACGTCGACGAAGGAGGTGACGGCACCGCTCGTGATGGTCACGTTTAGCGGATCAACGATGACCTGGCTGACGGGGGTGTCCTTGCTGTGATCGAAGATGTCGTTGACCTTGAATATCGTGTACTCCATCGCGGAATACTGATCCGTATAGGAGTTACCCATGAAGTCTCCGTCCTGCTCGTGCATGTTGTAGCTGCTCCCGGAGGGGTTGAACCCACCATCGGGAGCGAAGGCAGGGTTGTAAACTCGCACGTACCCCGATGGGACAGTGCTGGGTACCACGACGGAGAAGTTGTACCCGCCGCGCTCAGGCAGCAGATTGTAGCCAGCGCTCGTTAGTGTGGCGTCGGAAACGTCTGTTCCAAGGTTGGCGCTCAGCGCATGCACGTCGGTGGACGAGCCTTCAGGCGCCGAGTTCTCGGTAACCCCTTGCTGGCAAGAGAAGTTGGCGTTTACGTTGTTGGGGTCGTACGCATCACCCTCCCCACGGTCGGTCCCATAGCCCTCGGAACGGAGGAAGTAGTAATTCCCCGCGGTGCCGAGCTGACCTTCCGAGCTTCCAATTTGCGCGCCTGGCTGGCCAAGCGAGATCGGGGGCAGATAGAACGCCGTGTCGGTTGCGACCACGGGATGGGCTCCGAATCCAAGAATACGGAGGAATGTCGGCTGTACGTATGTTCTGACGGAAACGGTGAGCTTATTCGCAGAGCATGAGGATCCGCTACAACCGGCGGGGTAACGAGCAACGGTCACGGTGACCGGGTTGCCATCCAGGGTGCTTCCGTTGGCGTATCCATCGCGAGCCGTAGCGGCACACGCCGCCGCGTCGGCCGGTCCGCTGCTGCAGCCTGTGCCTCCGAATCCGCCTGGCATGTAGGGGACGCCCGCAAGTGCCCCCGCGGCAGCCGCGCGTTCAGCCCCGTTGTAGGATAGATATGACAGTCCTGCGTCGACGGCGAGGCCAGTGACCGCGAAAAGGAGGACGGCAATGAGCGCGAAGATCACCATGACCTGGCCCTTCGAAGAGCGGCGTCCGACGCGCGCTACATCATGATGTCGTCCGCTCATCGCTAGCCTCCTGACTCGTACGGCGCGAAGCACATGGTTTCGTCCTGCGAAGCCTGCGCATTGATCGCGTCGAATGAGCTCTGCCCGTTGGTTACGCCCCGAGCTGACGGCGGCCACGGTGGACACTCGCTGGGATCTCCCGTTGACGATGCGCAACTTTGCCATTTGTTCGACACCACTTCGATTGCGGAGGGGCCGGTTCCACTGAACGTGTATTCGTCGATGCACTTATTGGACCCGTTGACGCCTGACGGCCCGCAAGCGCATCCCGTCTGGATCACCGGAGTGCCGTCAGAGTGTGTTGAGAAACCGTAGCTCGTCGAGTTGGTGACGAGCTCTTCGAGGTCCACTCGCTGACGTGTATGAGAGCGGATGCCTCCAAGCCTCCTGCCGTCATCCTTTGCTCTGCCGTGATGTCAGCGTTCGAGGCGGGCCCAACGCCCGCGATCGAGTTACTGCCGATCGTGGTCAAATGAACCACGGCGTTGATGCTGTAGAGGAGCAGGCCACCGTCCATCATCGCGAAGACGGCGAAGAAGAAGACGCGCGCGACGGCATGAACTCGACCAGCCCCTGGCCGCCTTCGCGCCCGCGACGGAACAGGGACCAGCCTCGATTGCGGCCTGGATCGACACTCATGGCGAGATCATCGCGGGTGGGCGAGGAGCCAGAGTGGGCGTCGACGACTTGTGACAAAAATCACACCACCCCGTGAAGGATCGATCGGAAGTAAGTGTCCCGATCTACGGATCAACCCGAGCGTCGCAGCTAGGCGCAGCCGGGTCGCCATCCTCATCGCGAGGCCATACGGGCTACCGGTCAACGGGCAGATCGACTAGGCGCGAGCGCGCACTGAGCTCTGGCGTCCATCTGTCATCGTCTCCAATACGGCACAAGGAAGGACAACTCGTCCCACCTTCAAGATGCCGGATGCGACCGCCCGGGGGGAACGCGTTCGCCCAGTCAGTTTTGCCCACCCCGCGATCAACGGCCGAACCGTAAGCGTCGGAGCGTTGAGCTGTGAACGTGCCCCAACGGCCCGTGTCTGCGGGGTGTCATGGCGAACGCCTGTGAGCGAAGTCACACCGCCAATACACATGCCCTGACAATCCGATGGCAGAGCGTCTCACGTATGTGACGGAAGCGTGGCAGCGACGCCGAGCGTCACGAACGAGCGCACCCTTGGGGGCATGCGAGCCCGAACCGGATGGGGATCGTTCCGTGTGGTACGAGCCAAGACGGGTATTAGTACGCTCGCCATGGTGGTCGCGGCAAGCGCATGGTCGCTAGTCGCGTGCGGTGCAAGTCATCGCGCGACAGCCCTCGCCGCCCCCAAGATCCCCGTTGCAACTCCGACAGCGACCGCCTTGGTGACCGCGACGCCGTCAACCGTACCCACCGCCTTTCCTATCGAGCCGACCGCCCCGCCGTTGCCGACGAGCGCCCAGGTCGCAGCGGTAGGCAGTGCACTGTTTCCGTACGTTCCAAGCGCGGGCGGGTACACAGAGTGCAACAGTTCCTATGACGTTGCTCATTGCCCCTTGAGTGCTCGCTTGCGATCGCAGATCGCCACATACGCCGGCGACGCTGCCAAAGCCTGTCCAAAGGGTTGTGTCGGCGGTGGGCTCATCAGTCGCCTTCATTGCTCCTCATGGCCACATGAAGCTGTCACGGCCGAGCCAGATCTTGTCGCTGACGTGGAATTGTCAGGAGGCCGCTGTACGGCGATCACCTATTACATCCCCGTGATCGTCGAAAACAACCGCCCCGTCGCCGACGATGTCTGGTGCGGCCAGAAAGCAATTGCTTTCGGCATGTACAACAACGGCTTCGACGCCGTGAGCGGAGGGTCCTGCGCGTTTCCTTAACCCGTTGGCGTGCGAGCGTTCATGGAGGCACCGCGCCAATGCTGAAGCCCGCTTCCTTGCTCTGGGTCTTGGTGTGCGTCGCAGCGTGCGGCTCGAATGTGATCGTGGGTCCCACACGTTCAACGACTGCCGTGCCCGGGAGCCCCACGGGTGCGACATCGTCGCCAACCAAGTGCTGGCGTTGCAACGCTGAGCCCATCACCCAGCGCGACCCCGACCGCGGCCTTTCCTCCGGGTTCATTCCTGCTAGCAAGCTGAGCTCCCGTTTCTCGGTCGCACTCAGTGGCGGCGGCGCCACTCTCGTTGGTGTTGACTTCGCGAAGGATACGAAGGGGCCGCGTACCTCTTCAGTAGCGGCGAGGCTGTGGACAGCGGAGACAACAACCCACCGTGGATCCTCGAGGAATCCTGGCGGCGAGTGACGCTGCGATCTCTTCGGCAGCGCGATTGCCCTGAGCACTGATGGGGCCACAGCGCTGGTCGGCGCGCCGGGGAAACGCGGCGGCCTACGTCTTCACACGTGGCGGCGGAGGTGTCGGGTCGTTCTGGCTTGCGACGTGGACACAACAGAAGTCGATGGGCACCGACCCGGCCACGGGCGACCTCTTCGGCAGCTCAGTCGCCTTGAGTGGTGACGGTAACGACGCGCTGATCGGCGCGCCAGGCGCCAACGGTGGTCGCGGCGCCACCTTCTACTTTACGCTGGGGGTCGCCGGCTGGAGCTTGGTACAAGAGCTCACGTCGAGCGACGCAGTGGCGGGCGACCGGTTTGGCTGCTCCATCTCGCTCAGTCCGGACGGGAGCACGGTGGTAGTCGGGGCAGACGGAAAGGGCAATGCACCTGGGCAGCCTATGTCTTCGCGCTCGTTGGTGACGGGTCTCAACAGCAGGAGCTGCGCTCAGGGTGCCGGGTGGGGAGTTTGGATACTCCGTCGCGGCAGGCCCCGGAGCGATCCTGATCGGCGCCAAGGATGCGACCTACGCATTCTCCGAGGACACCATCTCGGCGCAAGCACAGAGGTGCCCGCTCACCGCGAGCGTAGGAGATGGGTATTCACTTGGACTGAGCGCGCATGGCAGTACTGCGCTGGTGGGCGCTCTTAGCATGGAAGCGGCATCCCTCTTCAGCTGGGGTGGCGCGACGTCGGGCAGCGAACAGCTTCTGCGACAGTCCCGCAACTCGTCGGGTAGCGCTGGTTTTGGGTATTCGGTTTGCCTCAGCTCCAACGGCAGCATCGCCACAATCGGCGATAAGGGTATGGGTGTCCTCGACGGCGCCCACGTTTTCGCGCCAGGACCGGTGAGGCTCGCGATTCCTTAGGGGTGAGGATCTCCGGCGGCTATACGCGAAAGGGTCGCCTCATCGATGACGGTGACGGATCCCGCCGTCGAATCGATCACAGCCTGTCCTTTCAGCCCGCTCAGTTCTCGACAAACGACCTCACGCGCGGTCCCCAGGGAGGTCGCAAAACGCTGCTGGCTGATGTGCGCGACCAGACGCCCGTCCGGCCCGCGGAGTGACGCTTCGCGGAGATGGCGGGCAACTCTTGTCCGCATCGGGTGCCCGACGTCATGCGCAATATTGCGCATGGCCTCCGTGGTCCATTTCGCCACGTCTTCAGCAATTCGCCAGGGCAGCTCTGGATTCAGTGCTGCCGCGCGGAGGAGGTCGTTGAACGTAAATATGGACACATCGGCTTCGGTGACCGCCTCGGCGTTCCACTCGTTGGTGCGCGCGAGATATGGCGCTATGCCGATGAGGTCGCCCGACCGAGCGTATTGCATCGTCAGGTCCCTGCCGGGCCGTGTGGCAATGAATACACGCACCACCCCGGCGTGCACCAAAGCGATCTGCGCGTTCCGACCATCGCGGAAGACGAACTCGCCCTCAGCCAAGTGGATCTGGCCGATGCCGGCACCGAGCTGTGCCTGCCATGATGCGGCAGCGGCGTCGTGGTCGCTGCCGTCAGGACGCCGAGGTCGGCCTGAGGACGAAATGATGGGCTGATGGCCGTTTGGACGAGGGCGCGACCTGCCCTTGACCAATGCGCCGTCCCTTGAGGTGGGCGTGGTAGCCGCACCCAAGGGCTTGGCAGCCAAAATGAGCCTCCGTGATCAGCCTGTGCGGACGCGGCGTCCGTTGCTCATGATCTATTCAGACCCCACACGACGCATCCGTAAGAGTTACGGATTCAGGGTGTTTTGGGGCGTCTGGGAGGTGGATCGCGGCTCGGCGCCTGCATCGAACGCCCAAGCGATGAGCTCACGTTTCGTTCGGACCCCGAGCTTGCCGCAAGCCCGCTCCAAGTGCGTCTCCACAGTGCGTCGGCCGATGAAGAGGCGCTCGCCGATCTGTGTCGCCGTCAGCCCATGGATTGTCATGTCTACCACCTGGCGCTCTCGGTCGGTGAGGCCCGACGCTTCCAGCGAAGCTGGAGACGGGATCGGCGGGGAAGGGAGTGGAGCTATGTCTGCGACCGGTGCTGGGGCGGGGATGCGCACGGCGCGGCGTGCGTACGCGCGCGCAACAGCATAGGACCCGACATAACTCGCAGCCTCGACCACCGCCAACTCACTCGGCGTGTCACCAACGATCGCTTCCGCTACGCGCGTGAGCACCGCGAGAGCCAGGATGGCAACTGACCAACGCTTGTCGAGATAGAAGCACGCGATCAGAACTGGCACGATCACTATGACCCCGGTCGGCATGTCCTCTGGTAGAGGCAGCTCGACGAGAAAGAGGAGACCGATTGCGGCCACCAGTAGGACAACCAGCACCGGCTTCCTGCGGCCGCTCGCCCTATCGCGAGGGGTAGGAATGAACGCGCGCATGACGCACTCCAGATTATTCGAAGGCGACAAGACGACCGCTTCCGGCCACCGGGCCGTCGATTTGCGACGACGAGCCGAGCAGGTTTGCGGCCGACGAACCAAGTCTTGAACCGGCTACGAACTGGCCAGCGGCCTCGGCATCACCATCCGACCGCTGCTCCCGGACGGGGCAAAATGGAGGTCGGGAACGTTGGGGGCCGCGGGACACCGAAGCGGCGGTCGCCGATTGGAGCGATGCACGAGGCTCGACCTCAAGTGTGAAGGCTAGCGGGCGGAGAGGTGGACCTGCCCCCGTTTGGGGGACACGACCGGTGGAGGGTTTACAACGTCCGTGAGCTACTTGACGCGGTGCCCTGTCAGTGGGTGGGTGAGCACGGTGGACTGTCGGCGCGAAGGAGCCGAGTGATCGAAGTTCAGATGGCTATAGCGAGTCAGAGTGTCCTCTGCTCAAAGCGCGAACCGTGGGTCGTCCCGTGACCGCCAGTGACGATGCGTTCACGCGCAAGGACGGCTCCATCCTGCCGGTTGCGTACTCGGCGTCTCCGCTGGTGTATGCCGGCGCTGTCGATGGTGTCGTGGTTGTGTTTCGCGACATTACCGAAGAGAAATCGGAGTTGCAGCGCGCGCACGGCGAGCTCGCGGCGCTGGGGCGGGGCGGTTGCGTGATGCGCTCGACGAAGGGCGGATCGTCCTCGGACATTCGACGGTCGCGATCACCCTCGACACCCACAGTCACGTGCTGCCAACCATGCATCGGGAAGCGGCACAGGTTATGGACGACTTTTGGGCTCCAGACCCTCTCGCAACGGCAGCTAAGCGGGGCCTTGCCGGTCCTGGATACTCAAGGCCACGCGACCGAAGCCGTTGAGACACCGCCACCGCTATTGGTTGGGGCAGTGCTTCGTCTCGTTCTTCCCCTGCGCGCCTCTCGCACGCCATCCTCGCCAGATCGTCTAGGGGCCCTTCTCGGGCGACAACGCCGCGATATACCAAGTCAAAGTGGTGGACCAACCAACTAGGAAAGGAAATAGCAGAGACGCAACGAAAAGGCGGCACGCAATGCGCCGCCCTCCGTTGTTCCTGCGAGCTTACTAGCTGCTCAGCAACTCGACCGCCCACTCATCGCCCGTAGCCACGGGACCACCCGTTGCACCAGGCCATGTGCTGACACCCTTGTTGGTGTCGTAGATGCCATCGCGGAGGCCCACGAACGAGCCCGACCGCGAGGTCATGCCGGTGAGCGTCATCGCGTCCACATTGGCGCTCGCGCTACCGAACAGACCGATCACCCACGACGAACCCGACGTGTTGGTCAGCGTGAGTGCCGGACACGCCAGCGCCACGCTGCCGGGATCCCCGGCGTAGCCCAACTCGGGCGCAATACCAGCGACGCCACGGTAGACGGCGACCGCAAGGCTGGCACCCTGGTTGGCAGGAACAGTGATGCTCCCGTCGCCAGATCCCAGGACCTTGTAACCGATCTTCGACTTGCCGTAGTTGCCGAACGCGCCTCCGATGGCGGTATACCCGGGTGCCTGTGCCGCACCCGTGCCGACGTTGATCACCAGGGCTGTGTCACCAACGTGCCAGCCAGAGGGCAAGGACAGCGTGGTGGACGAAATCACCTGATGGACGTTGGAGCTTCCTGGTGTCACGCTGCCGGTGGCTGACGACGTGTTCGTCAGGCCGGTGAAGGCGTTGTACGGGCTGCTCTGGACGCCTGTGTAGGTGACCGTGGCCGTGCCGCCGCTCGCCAAGACGGTGAACGAACCACTGGTGGGCCATGTCGAGAGGCTTGCGCTCGCCGGGAAGGTGTTGTTACCGCACCACTGCGCGGTATTGGCGCTCACCCACGGGTAGTAGCCCGCTGCCGGTGATCCTGCGGGACAGGCGATCGAACTCGCTGTCTTGGCCGTGCCGCCAGCCACCAACGTGTCGGCGCTCCCGACGAAGCTGATGGCGGATACGGGTGCCTCACCGCACGTTGCGTGGTAAGACACGGAACCCGAAGTTCCAAGGTCGGCGTTGATCAGCGTTGCCCACGAGAACCCGACGTTCGTGTAGGTCTGCGCTGCGCCGCTTGCGAGCAGGACCGAAGCAGGGGCGGTGTTCCCCGCGTTCGACGGCGTTCCTGCCGTGTACCCGATGCGTCCGACCGGCTCCCATACGATGGTGCCACTGGTCGTCACGTTCCACGACACGAATGTCGGGATCGTCCCCGAATTGTGGATCGTGAAGTTCGAGTACGGGAAGCTGCTGCTCGCTGAACTCAGGATGGGTCCCTGCGTCACGGTCACCGAATGGCCATCAGGACTGATGACCGCATTCGGATCGGTGGATGTCAGGGTGCAGGCGAAGGTGCCGACGTGCTGGGTCTCAGTCGCGGTGCCACTGTCAGAGTACGAAGCTCCAACTCCTGCACCGATCAGAGCCAGCGCGCCCAGCGCACTCAGCCCGACACCCCATCTACGAAGGTTCATGATCGTGAATCCTTCGTCGATCAGCCAACGGCACTGATCGTGTAAACCACCGTGGCGCTCGCACCAAGATCAGCATTGCTCAGCACTGGCCACGACAGACCCACGCTGACGTTCGCCGAGGTCGCACTACCGTTGACCACGAAGGCCGTAGGCCCAGCGATCGCGGTGAAGTTGCTGTCGCCACTCACGGCACCCGCTGTGACCGTGATGGTTGCCGGGATTGTCCCGGTGTTGGTGACCGTGAACACCATGGGCGCACTGCCAGCCGCCGACGATTGCAGCGCCGGGATGGTGAGCGCGATGTGATGGCTGTCGATGACGGTCATGCCCGCCGTGACGGGGTTCAACTGAATCCCGAAGGTGCCAACGCTGATGTTCTCGGTCGCGGTTGCCGAATCAGTGAACGAGGCGCCGACGCCAACGCCGACGAGTGTGAGTGCGGCGCCGCCCATAGCAAGCGTCACCGCTGCCTTACGAAGGTTCATGGTTCCCCCGATGCCGCCTGAAGCGGCTGTTGTTGTTGACCGGCCTTATGCCGGGTTGCGTGAAACGGCCAGATGACGATTCAAACGGCACCCCCTCCCTGTATCGCCGGATTCGGCTGTTTGCTGGCCGGCCTGCGCCGGAGGTCTTGCAGGGTTGCAATGCCCAAGAGCACACCTGCGGCGATGAGCACCAGAGGAATCCACCAGCGCCCGAGCGCGGCTGTCCACCCGAGAAGGGGGACGACGGCGACCATGCGGTAGGCGGTTGTGCCCTTCAGCACAACCTTTCCCCACGGGTCGGCGATCCGATTCGCGTCGCCCTTGGTTGTGATGGTGGTCTTGTCGCCGGCACGCGCCAGCACGACGATGCGGTGCATCTTCGCGACCGACGTGTCCCCTGGCGGATAGAAGGTGACGACGTCGCCGACCTTGAGACTCGATGTCGGCACTTGCCAGAGGACAGCTAGGTCGCCGGTGGGTGCCGTCGGCGCCATCGAACCCGAGAGCACGGGCATCAGGCTCAGGTGACCGGTGCGGACCGTGATGCCCAGCCCAACCAGGGCGAGGATAAGGATGGTTCCGATGGCCGTGATCGACTTCCTGATGCGACCATGCATTGATCAAGGCCCCCCTTGCGATCGGTCCGTTTGCGTTGTACGGTGAGCTTGCCAATTGACCGGACGGCGCAAACAGAGCAGGAAGGCCCTTCTTCGGGGGCCAAAGGTCATCACGCGACCGCTACCAACCCGTGACCAGTTCGCGAGAACGCCATTGGCGCGTCACGGACGCTCTACCCGTGGTGGCCCGGAACTTCAGGGTCCCATGTGACCCACCGGCTCCTAAGCCGGAGGGTCATGCGTTATCTCGGCCAGCGCTTCCGCGATGCCAGAGGCGGTGATCAGGAACACGACGTCGGGTTCGTCTACCGATTCACCTGGTATCGGAGCTTTGAATCTTGCGTGTGACGAACATCAGGGACGCCATCGCTAGACCGCGGAAGCCCTGAGGCGATGGCCCTCGATGACCCCAGCGCGCAATCAACACACCTGAGCCGATCTTGGATTGGGCGTCTCCGGGTGGCGCGGTTGTCTATGTGGTCGTGGCCAACATCCATCGCCGAGCATTCGACCGCTACTCGGTAGCCGTCACGCCTCAAGGCGGCTGACGGGTTGGCAGGGCTCGGTCATCCGGACATCACGGCCGCCGAACGGCACGCGCATATCACCGCCGAGTCCGGCAACCCTGCCACCAAGGGGCCATCTCGATCTCCTAGACCGAAAGCAGGGCTGCAGCATCGACTGCCGGCGTCGCGAGGAACTGGCTCGAATACAGGTCGTGACATACGCGAATGAACGCGACGGCCCGTGGTGTTACGCAACCGTGACGTAGTGATTGCACAGAGGGCATCCTCGGCACACTGGTCGAGGAAGGCCCTCTATCGAGGCGCCCGTTTACGGAGGCTTTGGTGGCCGTGCAGAGCCGGGTGATGCAGCAGAGTGCTCGTCTCGGCTTGGTCGTCTTCGCCTCGGCGTCCGCCATCGGCTTCGGTGCAGCGATTGTCGCTGCGCCCTACGCTCGTCCCGACCTGACAATGGCCGGAGCGATCGTCGCCGCGATCACCGTCGCGATGGCGCTCCCGGTGTTGCGTCGTCCGCATCGGGTGCCCCTCGCTGTCGTGGTCGTCCTGTACTACACGGCTCTGACACTTGTCCTCCTCGGGGAATCCGGGCAGAACGAAGGCCTGCTCGTCCTGACCGCCATCCCGGTCATCGCAAGTGCGCTCTACGGACCGCGTAGCCTCACCGCGGTCGCGCTGGTCGCTGCCAGTGCCACACTCGTGTTCGACGGCCTCAACAGCGCCCTTAGTGTTCCGGATTATGCCCAACTCCTTGTCGTCTGGCCGGTGACCGGAATGGGTGTTGCCTACGCAGTGCAGCAACTGCGATCACGGCTGGAACAGACGATTGTGGCGCGCGAGACGGCCATCGAGCATGATGCGACCTTGGCCTTGATCGCCGACGAGTTGTATTCGATGTATGACGGCGATCAGGTTCTCAACCTTGGACTGCAGAGCGCGGCTCGTCTCACGGATGTCCCCGGGAGGCCGCCATCGAGCGCAGTGTTCTTTCTGGTGGAGGGTGATCGCGCGACACTCGTCGCCTCGTACTCGCCCGACGAGAGCGCCGGCAGCGAGCGCGACCCGCGCATTGGGCGTCTCTCGGTTCCGCTTGCGCTGACACGCAAGCTGCGTGTGGCCGTGGCCAATCATGAGGACCGGTTGTTCGTGCTCAGCCAGAGGACGCCGGTACCGCCCGGGATCGCTGCGGTGCTCGCCGAGCTTAAGATCGAAAACGCCATCGTGCAGCTGCTGAGGGTGGGCGATGCTGCCAGCGGACTTCTGGCGGTCTTCAACACCGACCCGGCGGCTACCGAATATGACCTCGCGCAGCGTGACTGGCTCCAGGGCTTGGCGCCGTTGCTCGAACTTGCCCTGTCGAGAGCCTTTGTCTTTGAGGCTCAAACAACCACCGACCCCCTAACCGGGATCGCCAATCGCCGCGAGGTCGACCTCCGCCTCGAGCGAATGCCACGGACCGCGACCTACTCGTTGCTCGCGGTCGACATTGACAAACTCAAGTCCATGAATGATACCTATGGCCATCAGGCCGGTGACGAACTTATCCGACTGGTCGCAGATGCACTCAAGCGTGCGGTCCGACGCGGCGATGTCGCGGCGCGGGTCGGCGGCGACGAGTTCTGCGTCATCATCGCGGACGCGGACGGCCAGCGCGCTGAGGTCGTCGCCAACCGAATCCTGGCTGACCTCGGGGAGCGGACCGTTCGTGGCGAGCGGCCGCGCATCAGCATCGGCATCGCGCCCTTTGCTAGTGGACGTGACGCCGGAGCGCGACGAGTGGCCGCAGACCTGGCTCTGTACCAGGCGAAACGTGCTGGCGGCAATCGTGTTGCTCATGCCTCGATTACCGACGCTGTCGGCGATGACGAGCCGGACCAAGGTCCCGTAGACCCGACACCATCCCGCTCGTCGGCACAGGTTCCAGAAGGCTCAGTTCTCGTGTGATCAGGCCCCCGCCCTCGGCGCTTGACGATTTGAGTTTCAGGTCCTACAAGCGGCCCTGTTCCAATCGCAAGAATCGTTCGGCCGGTTCATCAGTTGCGCCGAGGCCCGGCGTTCTTTGGTACTGGCCGCCATTGACGGCGAGCTCGCGACCCTGGCAGCTGCAGCGACGCATTCCGCAGTCGTGGAGCGCATAGTCGACCAGTTGCAGACTGCCGCGCACGCGCACCCGTGTTGCGACGACGACTGAGCATCTCAGCAGGCACCGGTCGGGAGTGATGGCGGGCTAACGGCAACGACAGCTCTTGGGCGACGGTCTGGATGAACGCGGACGCTCTCCGATGCCGGCACGAAAGCGGCCTTTCAATGGCGATCAGATCCGAATCAGGACCTTTGACACTGGGGACGTCGCTTCGTTTGGCGACCTTTGACCCTAGGCGATCGGAGCACCCGACGCGGACCATCTGGGGTATGGAGAAACCACCGACCGGAGGTGCGGATCCGATGAGCGACGATCTCTTTGGCCTGGCCGAAGTTCACGGTTGTCGCAGTTACACGAGGCGGACGATCGCTTCCCTCCGTGACGCGGGACGAATCCCGGACGCCGGGCCTGTGGCGGCACTCGCCGACGACTTGCTGGCGCTGGCGTCGCTTCTCGACCGCGCGTACACCGGCCCAACACCTGCGTGGCACGGAGCGCGCACAAACATCCAGGCGACCACGCTTGTACAGCGCGCATACGACGCGATCAGCGGCGAGTTGAGGGGCCTCGATACCTACGACTGGAGAAATGATTCCGAGGTAACCGCATTGCTAGGCTACCTTCGCTCGCGCGACGGGGTGCCAACGGCATCGGCCAGAACCTCGGACCGCTGATCTCCTCGGAAGGCGATCGGCTGTCCGCCGCACCATCCGATAAGAGAGCAGAGCCACCCGCACCCGGCAACCCAGCGCGTGACAGGTGTTGCCGGCCCCCGCTATTAACCTTCTAGTGGATGACTAGGTCGAGCGAGACGGCTAACCGAAGGACTCAGAATCGACAACCCTGGCCGACCGAGCTCTATCGGTAACTTTCGGCACACTCGCCCACCCGAGCGTACACCGTTGTTGCTTGAGTGCAAGGCCACCACCGGCACTACTTTACGCCGAGCCGGAGACGGTCCCGCGTTTGTCTGTATCAATTGTGACTTTCGGCTCTCGACGTACACGTCCAGTGGCGAGATGATCGAAACCGCAGGCCGAGCATGGCCGATCTCTCCTGGGCGAACTCCACGGCCCCCTCCGCGTCCGCTTGGAACCGTGCTCGGTCTTCCCTGCTAGCGCAGCTTGCCAAGGAGATCGTTCGGCGGGCCGTCTAGGTGTGCAACTGACGGTGGCCGATTACACAAGGGCCCCGGTCTTTTGGCGTAGTCGCTCGTAGGGAGTTTGGCCGCCCAAGCCTCCATGCGGGCGGTCGAAATTGTAGAAGTCCTCCCACTCCTGGAGCTTGGTGGTGAAGAGCCGGGCGTCGTCGAGCACCACGCCATCGAGGAGCCGGTAGAACTCGTCGGCGTCGATCCGGTGTGACCGCTCCACCTTGCCGTTGAGCCGGGGCGTGGCCGGCTTGATGTACAGGTGCTGGACGCCACGGTCGAGGACGTTGCCAGTGGAAGGCGGACTGGAACTCCGCGCCGTTGTCGGTCTGGATCACCTCGACCCGGAAGGGCAGCTTCTCGAACACGTAGTCGATGAACTGGATCGCGGTCTTCTGGTTGAGGTGGTCGTAGACGCGCAGCACGCGGAGCCGGGTGCAGTCGTCGATGGCGGTGAACTGGTAGTGCTTCCTGCGCGTGCCCCCGATCGGCGCCACGAACTTCACGTCGACCTGGACGCGATGCCCGGGCTGAGGCTTCTCGTAGCGCTTCCAGCGCTCCTTGTGGCGCTTGTAGCGCTGCGACGCCGGCAGACGGCTCATGTCGAGGCGCTTGAGGATCCGCCAGATGCCGGAGGGGCTGACCTTGATCTCGTGGTACCGCTCGAAGTACATGGCGATCTTGTGCGGCCCGAAGTGGTAGTTCTGGCGCAGGTAGATGATCTTGCCGACGACCTCCTCCCGAGTGGTTTTGGGGCTCACATGCGGCCGTGAGGAGCGATCCCGAAGGCCCTCGACCCCGAACTCCTCATAGCGCCGGAACCAGACGTAGTAGCACTGCCGGGTGATCCCGTAGTAGCGGCATGTCAGAGCGACATTGCCGGTGACTTCCTGGACGTGGCGAATGATCGTAAGGCGTCGAGCAGCTCCCCTGGCCAGTTCTCTCTCGGTCACGGGTGCCTCCTCGTGAATTGGAGGCCCAAGTGTCAACAGACTCCGTCAGTTTTATATCGATGACGGCGCGCTGGCGATCGTCGCCATCCTCGCCATCTTCGGAGTCGCGCTCTTCGCGGCTCATTATGGCGATGGCCACTCGATCGGCGGCGCACTGCTGATTGTCGGCGTCCTCCTTGCGGTGTGGGCGGGGTTACACGACGCCTCCAAGTCCAGCCGCAAAGCTCCCTCGACCTCTGCCTCGTCACCCCTCGTTGCGGCATCGTCGTCGACGCCTGTCAACGACGGGGCGCTGGTGGCGCCCGCAGCCGATCACTGACCACCGCGCGCCCGGCGCCACGACGCTCCAGGCTGTGAGGCTTGTCGCAATCCCTCCTGCGCATACAGACCCCCAAGCGCCGCACCACGAGAGGACAATGTACCCGTGGCAGATCGCGTACCCGATACGAAACCCCGACACACCTTCAACGTGGAGCCGATCCGCGACGCGAATGTCGTTGCGACGATCGACTTCCACCGGACGCTGATCTACCCGCTCGGCGAAGCCGGAGCTGAGACCCCAGAGCGCATCGAGGACGTGGACGCACGGGGCCACGTCCACGAGATCGCCCACAAGGCCGGCAATCCCAGGGGGTCGTATGAGGCCGGGAATCCTGACTACTGGCGGGAGATCAGCGAGGCCCTTGCCCCAGCCCGGGCGATCCTTTTACTTGGCCACGGAAATGGGAAGGCAAACGCCTCTCACCAATGGGTCGCCTGGGCGGAGCGGCATCGCAAGGACGTGGCGGCAAAGGTCATCGCCGACGTTCGCGCGGATATCGATGACCTCACCCCCCACCAGGTCGTCGAACTTGCACGTCACTACTTCGAGATCCATCGACTCTGGAGCGGGGGCTGACGCCTGCTGCTGCCTCGACAAACGCCGCGGGATCTGCGTCGAACGACGACTGACAGCCGCTGGAACAGAACACGTAGTCGGTACCTTGGTAGACGGAGCGGTGCTTGGTGGATTCGGGATCGACGCTCATGCCACACACGGGATCCTTCGTCGTTGACTGCTGATCGGGTGGCATTTCCATCTCTCGAAGCATCGCCACCCCGCCCGTGCGCAGGAATCGCACGCCGAGTCCGGTGATCAGCACCAGAAACGCGATGTTCAGACACGTGTCGTAGTTCCAGCTGATCGTGGTGTCGAAGATGAAGATGTTGCGGTTGGTGGGCACGACTCCCGCGACGTTGAACACGAGTCCAACAATCAGGCCGGCGAGCGCCATGGTGGCGTAGGAAACGACGAAGAGGTAGACGGTGACACTGGCGCCGTAGTACTTGCGGTAGATGTTGAGGATCGGAAGGATGATGAGATCGGCGAAGATGAAGGCGATCACGCCGCCGAAGCTGATTCCCCCTCGCCACAGCACCGCGGCCAGGGGGACGTTGCCCACCGAGCACACGAAGCTGATCACCGCGATGAGCGGACCGATGAACGCTCCCCAAATCTCAGTCAGTCCGCCGTGCCCGGTGAGGAAGAGCGCCGACCAGACGGAGTTGGGAATCCAGGCACCGAGCGCACCGGCGATCAGAAAACCGAGCAGCAGATCCGTCCACAGACTGACGATATTCATGAAGAAGTAGTGACTGATGGAGGTAAAGGCGCGTGCCGAGAACAGGCGGCGCGCGAACGAGCCGCCCGTCACGGACATGTCCATCGCCCCGTGTCCCTCCATCCTGCCAAGCAGGCCGCGATCCGCTTGCGTGCGCGCTTGCTCGACGAGGCTTCCCCGCAAGGTGAATCGGAAGATGACGGCGATCAGGACAATCATTACGAGCCCGCCGCTGAACTCCGCCACGACGAACTGCCATCCGAGAAGGATCAGCAGGACGAGCCCAAGCTCGAAGACCAGATTGGTCGAGGCGAACTCGAAGATGACCGCATTGCCGAGAGTTGAGCCCTTGCGAAACAAGGTCCGAGCGACCGCCACCGCCGCATATGAACACGACGACGATGCCGCGCCGAATCCGGTTGCCAGAGCCACAGACCTGGGCGTGTCCCGCCCGAGAAGACGAGAGACTACCTGTTTGGAAACGAGGGTCTCCACAATGGCCGAGAGCAGGAAACCAAGGGCGAGCGGCCAGAGCACCTGCCAGAACATCGTGAACGAGAGGCGCAGTGCTGACCCGATGTGTTCAAGCACGAACACGACCACGATCAGCCCTCGACGAAACGGCCGATCGCCTCGCTGAGCTCGTGAAGCTTGTCCGCGCCATCGCCTTGCCTCACCGCATCTGCGACGCAATGCTCGACGTGGTCGTCAAGGAGGAGCAGCGCGACGCGATCAAGCGCTGCCTTGATCGACTTCACCTGGGTGAGGATGTCGATGCAGTAGCGTTCGTCGTCCACCATCCGCTGGAGCCCCCGGGCTTGCCCTTCGATGCGAAGGAGTCGCCTCTGTATATCGTCCTTGTGCGCGATGTAACCTGCCATGAGAGAGAAGGATACCCCTAGCGGGTATCCGTATGTCAGCTAGGGAACCGCGGGCAGGGAGGCGGGGTGGCTGCTCATCTGGTCTGCACACCGCGGACGCTGCCCTTGGTGCGCTTGGACCGCTGGACGCTGACCCGAAGGATGACGATGACAACGAGCGGGATGACCAACCACGTCGGGAACCGCACCTTGTTGAGCAGGAACGTCGATACGAGGCCGATGGCAACCGCCGCGGCCACCGTCCAATCGTCTCCGATGATGAACCGATACCAGAATCTGCCAAAGGCGACCAGCCACGACACGACCCGCATCATCGCGCCACCTTGTTCAGATTCAGGGTTGCTCTGCCGCGGCGCGCGCCACGGCGCTCGACGGCGATGTTGATCGCGGCGGTGACCGCGTAGAGGGCCAGCAGAACGAGGATGGCCGCGTCACCTCCAGGCCAACTCACCCCGAGACCCTCGGTCGCCCAGAACGAGCCGAAGGTGGTGAGGAGGAGGCCAACGACGAGTTGCAGGAAGCTGCGCGGAATTCGTGCCACGAGACTTGAGAGGATCGCCCCGACCGCGCCAACCACGAGGAGCGCGGCGGCACCACCGACGACGGAGACTCCCAGCTGCCCGGCGGTAGCCCCAACCGAGACGACGATGAACGCGACCTCCAGTCCCTCGAGCAACACGCCCTTGAAGGACAGGACGAATGCGGTCCAGTCGACACCCGTTCCTGTCCACACCTCGGCGTCCTGATTCGCGTCGACGTGCATGCCTGCGAATCCACGCGCCGCTACCCGGACGACGCCTTTGCGAAGCCACTGCAACCCGAAGACCAGCAGCAGCGCGCCGATGATGAGCCTGAGCGGAGCGATCGGAATCGCGCTGAGTGCCAGGCCGAAGACTGCGACGATCACCACCAGCACAGCGAATCCGGCCGACGCCCCCAACAACGTGGAGCGCCAGCCACGGGTCGCCCCGACCCCGACCACGATCGTGACCATCTCGATCGCCTCGACCGCCGATGCCAGGAAGGCAGTGATCAGAACGGGCACGAATCCGGTCATGCCGGCATCCGCGCTCCGTGCCATGCACCTGGACCGGTGATAACCGCAGGTTCGACCAGCCCTGACCCGGCGCCGACCGTGTTGAGCGCCCGGACGATCTCTCCGAGATCCTCCGCCGACAACCGGAGCCTTGCGGCGTCGATCCAGCCATCGACCTGCGCCGCGTCGCGAGCGCCAACGATGGCACCCGTCACCCCCGGCCACGCCAGCGTCCAGGCCACCGCCACCGCCGACACGGAGGTGCCATTGCGATACGCCACCGGCCGCAGCGCGTCGCGGAGGGCGAGGTTGCGGGACAACCTCGGCTCCAGGAACTCCGCAGAGCGGCGACGCCAGTCGTTGTCCGCCATCGCCGCAACGCGGTTCACCGAGAAGGTGTCAGTGAGGATGCCTGACTGCATCGGGCTATACACGATAACTCCAGTGCCGTGCGCGGCCGCCCAGGGGATGACGTCAGCTCCGGAGGCGCGGCGGATCAACGAGAAAGGAGGCTGCACCGAATCCACGTGGCGCACCGCCTCGGCGCGCTCCAGGAGCGCGACGTCAAAGTTCGAGACGCCGGCGGCACGGACCTTCCCCTCGTCGACGAGCTGCGCCATCTCGCCCCAGGACTCTTCGATCGGCGTGCCGGTCTCGTCGGGCCAGTGAAACTGATACAGGTCAATTCGCTCGACGCCGAGGCGATGGAGCGACGCCTCGACCTCACGTCGAATGGACGCAGGCTTGAGGTTGCGCTGGGGCTCCTCGAACGGCCTGGCGAGATCGCGAATCATGCCGCCCTTGGTGAAGACGAACGGTCGCTCCGCTGCCGGGATCTCCCGAAGGGCGCGGCCAACGACCTCCTCGGAATGACCAAGACCGTAGATCGCTGCGGTGTCGATCCAATTCACGCCGCGATCGACCGCGTGGAGGATGGCTGCGACCGAATCCGCATCGTCCTGGGGTCCCCAGCCATACGCCCAACGTCCGCCGCCGATCGCCCACGCCCCGAAGCCGACGGTGGTGAGTACGAGATCGGTCGATCCGAACCGCCGAGTGGTGAGTGTCTGATTTGCTGTTGGCATGGCACCTGCTCCATGAACGTAAGTACTTCGATATGAAGATACTTGACGGCGTACTATGCTGTCAAGTATCTTCATATCGAGATATAATCTGCATATGCAAGAGGATGCCATCGATCGGATCGTGCACCAGTGGAATCGCGAGCGGCCCCTCCTTGACGTGTCCGTGACTCACGTCCTGCAACGCATCTCGCGGCTGTACCTGCTCCAGTCGGCGACCTTCGCGGAAGTCTTCGATCGCTACGACATCAGCTTCGGCGAATTCGAGGTGCTGGCCGCGCTTCTCCGATCAGGGCCTCCATACCAGATGACTCCCACCCAACTGGTTGACTCCGTCGTGCTCTCGTCGGGAGCGATGACCAACCGGATCGATCGAGTCGAAGCGCTTGGGCTGGTCGAGCGTCTTCCGGATCCCCACGACCGGCGGGGCACGCTCGTCGCTCTCACCAGGGAAGGACTCAAGACCGTCGATGCGGCAGTGGTCGCCCACCTGGCGAACGAGGAGCGCCTTCTCGGCGCGCTCTCGCCGGCCGAGCGCGGAACGCTTGCCCGCCTGCTGCGCAAGTTGCTCCTGTCGGATCCGTTTGCTGCGCACGACACTCCCCGGACCGTCGACGATGGCGCCCGGTCGGCGCGCCGGCGGCGCGGCAACAACAGGCTCAAAACGGCATCGGCGGTTCGGGTCGGCAAGGCCCCCAGGTGACCTCACCGACACCGCCGCCTACAACGCCGCTACGCGTCCCTCGCGTAAAGGGTCACGAGTAGCGTCGAATCGGCCTGATCGTGTGGCCTGTGACCTCGGTACTAGGCTGCCATTGTCGACCACACTCGACGCACTCATAGCTGGCGACGAACGTCCGGCCCGTGGTACCGGACGCTGCGACCTCGCGCGTATGCACGACCACTTCCTCAGATCTGCACTCGATACACTCCGGGAGATCGTGATCACGCATCATGGCCACCTTGCGCTGACGTGCCGGGAAATGCCCGCAACCTACACCTCGACCTCCGTTCGGATGTTGCATCTGTGTCACGGCTGCTGCCGCTTCACCTAATCGATTTGACCAAAAGGAGATCCACCATGGCCTGGCAACACCAGTGGGGCAAGCATCCGACGGTTCGTGGTAGCGACCAACTCTCACTTGGCGAAAGAGCCGCCGACAAGATGCGCAACGGCATGGGGTCATGGCCCTTTGTGTTCGTCTTCTTCGGCGTCATGATCGTCTGGGCGGTCATCAACGGCGTCCTGCACGTGGGTGGTGGCTCAGGCTTTGATCCGTACCCATTCATCCTGCTCAACTTGTTTCTCTCGATGCTGGCAGGAATTCAGGCCGCCGCCCTGTTGATCGCCGCGAAACGCGCCGACGCGGTTGCGTCCGAGGTGGCACTGCATACCGAAAACAACACCGACGATATCAAGACGTTGCTCGCAGAGAACACAGCCCTGACCGCGCAGGTGAAGAAGGCCACCGACCTCCTCGATGAGATTCACCTCCACGTTGCCAACATCGGCAAGAAGGTAGGTGCTGAGATGGGTCGCTTCGCTCCCGGCGAGATACCGCCCACGGATACATGATCGACGAGACCCGCCACACGCTGGTCCCCGCCAACGACAGCGCCGGACCTGACGGCGTTCCGGTGGATCAGGCGGCGGTGCCAAAGGGCGCGGCGACGGTCAGGCCGGATGCTCAGGCGCCGAGCGCGACGCCGGCGATGGCGAGTTGTGCCGTCGTCGGCTCGGCGCAGCAGAACCAGGGCTCACTCAGACGAGGCGGAGCGTCACGTTCCGGAAGCAGCGGCATTTCGGCGTCGGGCCAGGGGAGCCCTTCGTCGAGTGCAGCTTTCGCGGTGAGCCGGCGGATGGCAGTATGCGTCGACCGCGGCGATACCCCGGCGTCGGCGTCCGCTGCCACGAGCTCGGCAATCGACGTCTGGAGCGCATCCATCAGGGGATCAGGATGCTGCCAGAGATGACTGAAACCTGCGCTGTCGTAGCCGCACAGGTGTTCGCGCATCTCCGGCAGCGCCAGCAGCAGTGACCCGGGCGGAACCAGGAGCCGGATGCTCAGCTGAACCGGGTCCACACTTTCGATGAGATCGTTGGTCGCGATGAGGTCGAGCAGATCGATCTGGTCACGGAGCGTCGTCCACGGCGTGAACGGCAGGAGCGAAGGCCGGAGCTCGACGCCCAGCGCCCGGCAGAAGCGCAGTGCTACCAGGACGTCCTCAGCCGAATGTCCCTTGTCGAGAAGCTCGAGCACGCGGGGGCTCGTGGACTCCACGGCGGAAACGATAAAGAGAAGGCCGAGCCGGCGCAGCTCGGCGATGACGTGAGGGTGCTCGAGAATGTGCTCAACCTTGGTCGTGATGTCGAAGGTGAGACTGGGGCAGCGCTCATGAATGGCGCGCACGATTGCGATCGCATGCGGGACGGCGTTCAGGAAGTCTGGATCGCCGAAGGTGAGGTGGCGCATGCCGTCATCCCAGAGCTGGACGACGTCGTCGACAAGTACGTCGCGCTGCCAGACGCGAATCCGCCCGTCGTACACCGCGGGCACGGGGCAGTGCCGGCAGCGGTGCACGCAACCGCGCGATGCCTCGACATAGCCCGTAACGCGCTCCTCGCCGCCAATCCTGAGGCGTGTGTACCGATCGAGCGAGGGCAGAAGATCACGAGCGGGCAACGGAAACCGGAGCCGGTCCAGCACGACCGAATGCCGGTCAGGTGAACCGTTGGCCACGCCGACCAGGGCGTCCTCGTACTCGCCGCCGATCGTGGTGTCCACGAGCCCGGGTTCAAGGGCTGGGCCGCAGAGCGGGGCATAGAGCCCGAACAGCACGATGCGAACGTCTGCCCCGCGGCGGGATCGAACGGCTCGGGCAACCGGGACCGCCATGCGCATTGCCGTGTGCATTGGAACAGCGATGGCGACCAGGTCGGGGGTGTCGAGATCTGCCTCGTCGAGGGGTTGAACCGAGAGGTCAACAGCGGTGACGAGATGACCCGCGCCACGCAGAAAGGCAGCGGCCGAGGCAACGTGGAGTGGTTGATGGCCGAGCTCGTAGCAGGAGACGAGCAGAACCCTCATTGAACCGAGGATACGGGAACGCGCAAAGTGGAGCGCAGCCCTTCGTGGCGGCCGCCGTCTAAGCTAGGAGCGATGAGTTGATTCATCGACCTCAGCCACCCCGTGGTTGAGGGAATGGAGACGTATCGACCGCTGCCCACACCGACGGTCGAGGTCCTCAACGACTTTGACGCGTCCCGCTATGACGGCAAGTCGGAGTTTCTCATCGCGTCCCTGCATCTGTGCGGGAACACTGGAACCTACGTCGACTCGCCCCGACACCGGTATCGAGCCGGCCTTGATCTTGCGGGACTTCCACTTGAGAGCCTCGCGAACCTTCCAGTAGTTGTCGCCGACGCCACCGACGCGGGTCGCGCGATCGGGCCTGATGCACTGCCCGCTGGCGACCTCCATGGCAAAGCGTTGCTTGTCCGCACGGATTTTTCACGCCACTGGGGCACCGACGCGTATTTCTCCGACAACCCGTTCTTGACCGCCGAATCATGCGAGCGGCTGGTCGCGGCGGGCGTTGCGTTCGTCGGCATCGACTCACTGAACATCGACGACATCGCCGACATGGCGCGACCCGCCTACTCGGCGCTGCTCGGCGCCGGCGTGCCGATATGCGAGCACATGGCAAACCTGACCGCGATCAGCTCGGGCGGCCGCCTCCATGCGGTTCCCATCCCCTCGGTCGGCGGGGCGACCTTTCCGGTGCGGGCGTACGTCATCGCAGACGACTGACTGAGACGCGATTGACCACGCCCGCGTCATGAACGTCCTTATGAAGTGATTAAGAAGCAGCGTGCTCGCTGGCGTTCAACGCTCGCTTTCCGATGGTGCTTACCGGTTCACAACCGTGTCCGAGCGAGTTGTTAACTGTGGACTTCTTAGGATTCGTGATGCCGCACGGACCGGCTCCGGCCGGTACCGGCCAGTGTTCCCGGTGTCACAGGGAGAGGTCGACATGGAGAGACATCGCGTTCGTGCAGCGGCGGGAGCCGTTCACAGACTCCGTGGAGGATTCATCGGGGCGGCCGCGGTGCTCGCTGCCATTCCCGCATCGACCGTGCTCCCCATCGGCGGGACGGTGGCTGCAGCTGCGAGTGCACACGTCTCCGCTGGAGGCTGCGTGCTCAACTCGCCGTCGGGAACGATCAAGCATGTGATCAGCCTCGTCTTCGACAACCTGCACTTCTCTCAAGACAACCCGAACGTGCCGTCAGATCTCGCGCAGATGCCCAATCTGCTCAACTTCATGGAGAGCAACGGCGAGGTGCTGTCGAACGAGCACACGCCGCTCATCGCTCACACCGCGGATGACATCCTCACGACGCTCACCGGCGTCTACGGGGACAAGCATGGCCAGCCGGTCGCCAACAGCTACGGAGTGTTCAACACGAACGGCACGAGCAGCTTCGCGAGTTCGTTCGCGTACTGGACCGACCCGGTGGCCACAACCACAACGGACACATCGCCAACGATGGTGGATCCGAAGGGAACGATCGCGCCGGCCCCGTGGGTACCGTTCACCCGAGCCGGCTGCGATGTGGGCGCGATCGCCACCGCGAACATCGAGGTCGAGAACTCGGACCCGGATCTGAAATCGATCTACGGCGCGAACAGCCCGCAGTGGAAGGAGGTCCTGGCCGAGGAGAGCAAGTACGGGTATGCCGATCTCTCCGACGCGAATTACCAGGGCATCGTCGTGCACTGCGCGCGCACCTCGTCGTCGGTCTGCGCGCAGAATCCGTCACTCGCAGCACCGGACAGGCTGCCCAATGAGCCTGGCGGCTACAAGGGATACCAGGCGCTGTACGGCAATGTGAACGTCGGCAGGCTGATCGGGGGAACGCCGGTCGCGGGACAGGGCGTCGAGGTCAGTGACCTCAACGGTCAGCCGCTCACGAGCTTCTACGCCGGCGGAGACATCGGTAAGACGTACTACGGGTTCCCCGGATTCGATGTCAGCGCCGCCCAGACGCTCGGGTACATCGCGGACATGCAGGAGCACGGGGTCCCGATCACCTACGGGTACATTGAAGACGCGCACGACAATCACACGACCGACTCGGCGGCCGGCCCAGGTGATGCGGCATATGTGGCACAGCTCAAGGCCGACGACGCCGCGTTTGGCACGTTCTTCCAGCGGCTGCAGCACAACGGGATCACCACGGCAAACACGCTCTTCGTCATCAGCTCGGATGAAGGCGATCACTTCGCGGGGACGCAGCATCCAGCACCTGCCGGCTGCAATGGCGTGACCGTCCCTTGCACGTATGCGAAGGGGACGATCGGCGAGGTGGATGTCGACCTCACGGGCCTGCTCAAGGAGCAGTTCCCCAAGCAGATCACAGCCTTCTCGGTTCATGCCGACAGCGCGCCGAACTTTTACGTCAACGGCAAACCTGGTGCCGGCGCTGCCGTCGCCCGACAGCTGGAGCGCGACATGGGCGCGATCGTTGCTCCTGATCCGTACGCGAACAACGGCGCCGGCGCGACCGTTCCGCTCACCCACTATCTGGCCGACCAGGTGGAGGAGACGGTGCTCCACATGAACACGGGCGATCCGAATCGCCTGCCGACGTTCACCGACTTCGCCAATCCCGCGTTCTACATCAGCACCGGACCGTCCACATGCCCGGCGCCGACAGCGTCGGAGACGGCGACGAGCGATCCGTGCGTCGTGATCAATCCGCAATATGCCTGGAACCACGGCGATATTGCGCCCGAGATCAACACCAACTGGCTGGGTCTGGTGGGGCCCGGCGTCACGGCACGCGGCGTTGACGCGAAGACCTGGGCCGACGAGACCGACGTCCGGCCGACCATGATGGCCCTGCTCGGGTTGCACGACGACTACGTGAGCGACGGGCGCGTCCTCGTTGGGGATGTCAGCCGCGCGCTCCTACCGGGCGCCTACAGCAGCGGCAAGCAGTTCGGGCAACTGCTCGAGCTCGAGAACGCCTACAAGCAGGTGAATGCGGACGTTGGCGCATTCACCGTCGCCACGCTCACGGCATCGACGCAGGCGCTTGAAAGCAGGTCGCACGGCGACGAGGTCTACCGCGCGATCGAGCGCGGGATCGCCCGCCTCGGGAGCGAGCGAGACGCGCTGGCAGCGAGGATCAGTGGGGCGCTGTACGACCTGGAGTTCGAGCATCAGGCCATCGCGTCGGATGCTGCCCAGCAGTGGACCAACCAGGCCGATGCGCTCATCGCTCAGGCGTGGGCACTCGCGTAGACTCGGGCAGAAAGGAGGAGACGAATGCCTGAGATGACGAGCTACGAACACGGCGTGCCGTCCTGGGTCGATATCGGGACATCGGACCCACAAGCCAGCGTGGCCTTCTACAGCGAACTGTTCGGCTGGGAGGGTCAGGACCAGGGCGAGGAGGCGGGGCACTACACGATCGCGTCGAAGGGAGGCAAGCAGGTTGCCGCGATCAGCCCGTCACAGGACCCAGGACCGCCGCGCTGGACCACGTATATCAATGTCGACGACATCGACGCGGCCGCGAGCAGAGCCCAAGCAGCAGGCGGGACAGTGATCGTCAGCCCCATGGACGTGATGACCGCCGGCCGCATGGCAATTTTCGCAGACACGACGGGAGCCGTCATCGCTGCATGGCAGCCGGGGAGCATGCGTGGCGCCGACCTCGTCAACGAAGCCGGTGCGTTCATCTGGAGCGAGCTGACAACTTCGGACCTGGCGAAGTCCAAGGCGTTCTACACGGCGGTGTTCGGCTGGGGATGGGGCGGCGTCGACGAGTATGCCGAGGGCCAGGTGCAGGGACGAACCATCGCCGGCGTCATGCCGCGGCCTCCCGACGCGCCTGCTGAGGTGCCCGAACTCGTGGCTGGTGTACTTCGGCGCGGCCGACGTGGACGCAGCCGTCAAGAAGGCGACTGAGCTCGGAGCCGGCATCATCGTCGAGCCGCGCGATATTCCGGGGACGGGACGGTTCGCAGTCCTCATCGACCCTCAGGGCGCGGCGTTCGGGCTCTTCGCGGCGTAGACGGCGGCATCGCCGCATCAGGCGCGACGGCCCCGAGAAGAGGAACCGCGGGCTGCTACCCCTTGCAGACTGCCGTGCCTAGGTCTATCATCCCGGCCCAGCCTGTAAGCGCTTACTGGTAAGCGCTTACAGGGCCGGTCAGCATCCAGGCTGGAGGCGCCAGGCGCTGCATGACGGAGGCGAAGCGGTCGAAGGGGACGCTGACCATCTATGACGTGGCCCGCTTGGCGGGCGTCTCGATCGCCTCCGTCTCGCGCGTCCTCAATGGACAGGGCACGCAGCGACCAGAGACCAGGGAGCGGGTCATGCGCGCGGTCGGTGAACTGAGCTTCGTGCCCGACGGCGCCGCCCGCGCACTGTCGAACGGCCTCAAGGAGGTGGTCGGCATCGTCTTCCGGCGTGGGGGAGAGGCGACCTTCGAGGACGAGGACGAGAGCCTGCTCTTCATCGACGGCATCAACCGAGGCGTCGAGGTGGCTGCGCAACGCCGGAGCTACGACGTGCTGGTCAGCTCGGTGGGAGTCCACGACTCGCACGCGGCCGCGCGAATCGCCGGCGTGGCCGGCAAGTCGGACGGCATCATCCTCCACGACCGGATGCTCTCGGCGGTCGGCATCGCCCGCCTGGCGGAGATGATCCCGATCGTGACGCTCGCGGGAAGCCCGACGCGGGCTTCCGTGAACGTCGGCTGTGACAACGACGCAGGGATGCGTGCGCTGGTCAATCACCTCACCTCCGACCACGGGTACCGTCATCTCGCGTACCTGTCGGGACATGCCGACAGCCCTGACAACCGGGCGCGAGCGCGTGTCTTCGAAGCTGCGACGACTGCGGTCGGCGCTCGGATCCAGACCGGCGCCGGGTGGCAGGGGAACTACAGCGCGGCGGGTGGCGCGCAGGTGATCGCGTCGCTCCTCGACCGGGGCGGGGAGTTGCCGCGCGCGATTGTGTGCGCCAACGATCAGACCGCCCTCGGCGTCATGCACGCGCTCGCGCGGCGTGGCTTCAGCGTCCCGGGTGATGTCGCCGTCACCGGCTTCGATGACGTCCCCGTGGCGCGTCATCTCCATCCTTCACTCACCACGATCCGACAGCCCATCGAGCAGATGGGAGCGACGGCCTTCGACGTTCTCTACTCGAGGATCAACAGGAACAACGGCGAATCCAACATCATTCTGCCGGTTCGGCTGGTGCTTCGCGAGAGCTGCGGCTGCGCCCCGGCTCCGACGCCGGCGAATCTCGCGTCACTCGGCGGCGGGTCCTAGCCGTGCGCGCCCTGATGCGTCGTCTTGCCGTCTATCTGCTTGCAGCGTGGGTTGCGGTGACCGTCAGCTTCCTGCTGCCTCGAGTTGTGCCAGGCAATCCGGTGGCCGGTGCCATAGCGCGGGCTCAGTCGTCGGGCATCTGCAACTCCTATTGCGTCAAGGCGATCGAGGCGCAGCTGGGTTTCAACGTCCACACCAGCATCTGGGTGCAGTACGGGCAGTACCTGGGAAACCTCGTGCACGGGAACCTCGGGTTCTCGTGGTCGGAGAACGCGCCGGTGACCAGCCTGATCGCCTCGTATCTGCCGTGGACGCTGGGACTCCTCGGGGTGGCCACGATCCTGAGCTTCGTCGCCGGTACGGTCATCGGCGTGGTCATGGCCTGGCGACGGGGGTCCTTCCTGGACTGGTTGCTGCCTGCCGCGACATTCTTTCAGGCGATCCCATATTTCTTTCTCGCCCTGGTCCTGGTGCTGATCTTCGGGGAAACAGGGAGCCTGCTCAAATGGTTCCCGAGCCTGTATGGCTTCGACATCTATGGCGTCGACCCGGGCATGAATCTGCCCTACATCGCCAGCATTCTCGGGCACGCTGTGCTGCCGGCGTTGACCGTGATCCTCGCATCGATGGGCGGCTTCATCCTCTCGATGCGCAACCAGATGATCACCACCATGGATGAGGACTTCGTCCTGGTCGCGCGAGCCAAAGGCCTGCGCACCGGCAAGGTCGTCTGGTACGCAGCGCGCAACGCGCTGCTGCCGTGCGTGTCGAACTTCTCGGTGGCGATCAGCCTTGTCGTTGCGGGCCAGATTTTAGTCGAGATTGTCTTCAACTACCCGGGTATCGGCTACCACCTTTACGGCGCGCTCGGGGCACTCGACTACACACTGGTGCAGGGGATCTTCGTGGTGATCACGCTGGTCGTGCTCGCAGCGAACCTCCTCGCGGATGTCGTCTACGTGCTGATCGATCCGCGGGCTCGACAGGACGCGTGAGCGTATGACCATCAACACGACCATCCTCACCGAGCCGGCCTCGACCGAGTTTGCGGCTGCGCCGACGGCGCGGATGCTGCGCCTGCCGCGCTCTCCAAAGGTGATTGCGGGACTGGTGATCCTGGGAGTGTTCGCGGTGATCGCCATCATCGGCGCGTGGCTCGCTCCGTACTCGCCGAATCTCACGAACGAAAGCTGGGTACAGCACGTGCTGGTCGCGGGCACCGGTCCGGGCACGCACATCAAGGCTGACTACTACCCACTCCCGCTGCCGCCCTCAGGCGCCCACTGGCTGGGCACCACCGTCTTCGCACAGGACGTCTGGTCACAGCTCCTGGTTTCAACACAGGCCACGGTCGCGGTCGGATTGCTCGCTGCGGCGATCTCGACGGTGCTCTCGATCATCGTCGGTGTCACCGCCGGGTACCTCGGCGGCGGCGCCGACGAGGGCCTGTCGCTGATTGGCAACGTCTTTCTTGCCATCCCCGGCCTTCCCCTGCTCATCGTGCTCGCGGACTACGTACCTGCCGCAGGGACGAGCATCTTCCTGGTCAGCCTCATCATCGCGATCACCGCCTGGGCGTACAGCTCTCGGGTGCTGCGGGCGCAGACCCTCTCGTTGCGCAATCGGGATTTCGTTGAGGCGGCACGCGTTTCGGGCGAGGGGAGAGTCCGCATCATCCTCGTGGAGATCCTGCCCAACCTCATCCCGATCGTCGCCGCATCGTTTCTTTTCACGACGCTCTACGCGATCGGCGCTTACGTCGCGATCTCGTTCCTTGGACTCGCCGGGTCACCAACGTCGTCGCCACCAGGTCTCTGGAACTGGGGATACATGCTCCGAGAAACCTTCGCGAACGACGCTGTGCGCGGCGGCTGGTGGTGGTGGTGGGCCCCTCCCGGCGTTTGTATCGCCCTGCTCGGCACCGGCCTGGCGCTCCTCAACTTCGGTATCGACGAATTCATCAATCCCCGGCTTCGCGTCGCCTGGCTATCACGGAAAGCTGCCGGCAAGCTCGGCATCAGTCGCCGCCCGAAGCTCGGTCTCACCCATGTGGTACGCCGGAACGTGATCAACGTCGACGTCACGGACGCCGAGCCGGTGACGCCATGAGCGTTCCAGGCTCGAGCGCCGTGACCAGTCCGGGAACTGCTGCCGCAACCGGACACGCACTTGATCGGGACGGGGATCCGGTGCTCGAGATCAGAGGGCTCTCCGTCGACTACGGATTCGGCGACGACGCGGTGCACGCGGTGGCCGATTGCGATCTGACGCTCGGCCGTGGCCGGGTCGTCGGTCTTGCCGGGGAGAGCGGTAGCGGCAAGTCGACGCTGGCGATGGCGGCGATCCGTCTGCTCCGCTCGCCCGGGGTCATCACAAGCGGCGAAGTCCTCTTCCATTCCCAGCGCGCGTCGGCGGGCGAGCCGGCGCCGACCCTGGATCTCCTGACCGCAGGCGAGAAGGAGCTCCGAGCGGTCCGATGGTCCGAGATCGCAATCGTTCTGCAGAGTGCTCTGAACGCGCTCAATCCGGTGAGCACGATCGGCGTGCAGTTTGATGAATTGCTCGCCGCACACCGTCCTGAGCTCGGCCGGGCCTCCAGACGAGATCGGGCCGGGGATCTGCTCGAGCTGGTCGGCATGACCGCGGACCAACTCCGCAGCTATCCCCACGAGATGTCAGGCGGGATGCGCCAGCGGGCGATGATCGCCATGGCGCTCGCGCTGGATCCCCAGGTCATGATCCTCGACGAGCCAACGACCGCTCTTGACGTGGTGACCCAGCGCGAGATCCTCGAGGAGTTGATGGGGTTGCGCGACCGGCTGGGGTTCGCCGCTCTCTTCATCACGCACGACCTCTCGCTGCTGGTCGAGTTTGCGGACGACATCGCGGTGATGTACGCCGGTCGGCTGATGGAACGGGCGCCAGCGGCGTCGCTGTTTCGCGCGCCGCGTCTGCCGTATACGTACGGCCTGCTGCACTGCTTCCCGCCGATGCACGGCGAGCGCCATCGAATGGAGGGTATTCCTGGAACTCCACCGGACCTGAGGGATCTCCCGCGAGGGTGTGCGTTCCATCCACGCTGCCAGTGGGCGATGCCCCAATGCCGCCAGGATGTGCCAAAACTCGAGCCGCTGGCGGGATCGCCTCGGGAGGTTGCGTGCTGGCTCCACCGGGGCAAGGCGACGGCGCCACCCGAGTTGATGCTTCAGGATCCCGCCGTCTCTCGCTCCTGCACCACAACGGTCATCGATACGAGCGGGGAGCGTGCCGTATGAGCACACCTGCAGTCGTTCCCGACGTCGGAGCGGAGGCGCCCGTGCTCGAGGGCCGCGGGCTGACAAAGTCGTTCTGGGTCAAGCGGAATACCGGGCTCCTCGCGCGACGCTCCCGACTGCATGCCGTGGATGACGTCTCGGTGCAGCTCATGGCAGGGGCGGTCACCGCCGTAGTCGGCGAGAGCGGATCCGGGAAGACGACCGTTGCACGGTTGCTCGCCAGGATCGTGAAACCGGACACGGGGGACGTCCTGCTCGACGGTCACCCTGTCGCCGCCGCACGCACTCGGAAGTTCGCGTCTCAGGTGCAGATGGTGTTCCAGGACCCATTCGCGTCGCTCAATCCGGTACATCGCGTTCGGCATCACCTGGCCCGTCCGCTGCAGATCCACCACACCGCCGACGGTGAGGTCGAAGCGGCGATATTCCAGTTGCTGCACCGGGTGGCGCTCGACCCACCCGCGAAGTATGCCGACAAGTTTCCGCACGAGCTCTCCGGCGGTCAGCGGCAGCGTGTCGCGATCGCCCGAGCGCTGGCGGCGCGTCCCCGAGTTCCTGCTGGCCGACGAGCCGGTGTCGATGCTCGATGTGTCGATCCGTCTCGGCGTGCTGAACCTGCTCGCCGATCTTCGCGAGCGTGAGCGTCTCGCGATCCTCTACGTCACGCACGACATTGCCTCTGCGCGTTACCTGGCCGACACCATCGTGGTCATGTACGCGGGTCAACTCGTGGAGGCCGCAACTAGCGTCAGGCTCACCAACTCGCCGGCGCATCCGTACACGCAACTCTTGCTGTCCGCAGCTCCCGATCCCGAGCGGCTCGAGCGACCGGCGCTCGCCGCTCGAGGAGCACCGCCGAGCCTGCTCGCACCGCCGCCCGGATGCCGTTTTCACCCCCGCTGTCCGCACGTCATGGAGATCTGCAAACGCATGGCACCACCAACTGTCACCGTCGCGCCCGGCCACGCAGCAGCCTGCTGGCTGCATGTTGATTCCGCAAACGGCGTCGACGACGGCGTCAGCTTGACGCCGGCAACGTCGCCCAGCCCTCAGCGCGAAGCTGAGGTTCAACGCCCTCCCTAACTCGCTCATCCAGTTCAGCGAAGGCGCATCCGCACTGCCAATCAGCGCGGTGCTTCACGGAAATCACGAAAAGAATGGAGGAATCACAACATGAGCCGGAGAGCATTCGTCGGAGTTCTCGGCGTCACGGCGCTCGTCGTCGCGGCGTGCTCGAGTTCCGGGCCAGCGTCGTCGCACACGAGTTCAGGGCAAGCCGCTCATCTATGAACCGACGACCGGGGTCACGTTCTCGGACGACTTCAACCCGTACGATCCCAACTCGGTCGCGTCCAGCGTCGGGATGAAGAGCATCCTGTATGAGCCGCTCGTGGAATTCGATCAGCTCGATCCGACCTCCGCCGGAACGCACTACTGGTTGGCGACGGCGTACGCCTTCCAGAACGGCGGCAAGGACCTGCAGATCACCATACGCACGGGCGTGAAGTTCAGTGACGGCTCGAGCTTCGGTCCGAACGACGTCGCCGCCACCTTCACCGCGATGAACAACCCGAAGGCTGACATCCCCGGAGTTGCGCCGCAGGCGTCCGCGCCCACGATCTCCGGAAACAACGTGACCCTGCACTTCAGCACGCCCCAGTACACCGGTCTCTGGGCAATCCTGGGAACGACCTACATCATGCAGGCATCGGTGGCGAACCAGATCGCGCAAAACCCGACGATGCAGATCACGCATCCCGTCGGGACCGGACCCTTCGAGCTGGAAAGCTATACGACCTCGCTCATCAAGTTCAAGCCCAATCCTCACTACTGGGGCGGCACGCCGCCGGAATCGGAGGTCGAGGTCCCTTCCATCGCGACCAACGCGGCAGCGAGCGATGCGCTCGTGAGCGCGCAGCTCGACTGGGCGGGCAATGACATCCCGAATATCTATGCAAGCTTCGTGAACCTCGATCCGCAGACCAACCACGCCTGGTTCGCTTCCGGGAGCACCGTCGCGCTGCGGTTCAACCTCAACCCGGGCAACGGCGGAGCCACCGGGATCAACGAGGCCGCTGTGCGCAAGGCGGTGAGCTACGGCATCGATCGCAACGCCCTCGCATTGCTCGGCGAGTTGGGTTACGAGGAGCCGGCGACGTCGTCAGGCGGACTGATCCTGCCCGCCCAGAAGGCGTTCCTCCCCGCGGACGGCAGTCTCGCCAATGATCTGTCGACAACGGGAAATGTTCCTGATGCTGCCACGGCCAAGACAGACAAACTGCCGTCGGGCGATGACGTGTACGACATCCTTACTTCCGGAGGGTGGAGGGCGCCCGCGAGTTCCAGCTACAACAGCGGCAGCGGCACCTACAAGTCCGGCGGCAACTGCGACGGCAGCAACCCGGCAAACTGCTGGACCAAGGGCGGCGAGATCATCAAGTTCTCCGTATACGACCCGGTTCCATTCTCCGATTACTGGGAGGATGCGTCTCTCATCTCGCAGGAGCTCCAGGCCCTCGGGATGGACGTGACCACCAAGCCGGCGCAGGGGTACTCGGACTGGAACGCCAATATCACCGGCACCCCGACCGCGTGGCAGACCGCGATCCACTGGGGCCAAGGTGGGCAGATCCCATACACCCAGTACGAGGACTGGCTCGACGGCTCGAGCTCCACCACCGCGGCGCATGACGAGGGATATTCGAACGCGGCCGCGGAGTCGGCCCTGCAGACGTATGCGGGCACCGATCCCTCCGACACCGCGACGCTCTACCCAGCCGTCCAGCAGCTCGAGAAGATCATGTCGACAGACGTTCCTGAGGCCCCGCTACTGTACGGAGCGGATTGGAACGTCTACAGCAGTGCCAAGTACGTCGGATGGCCCGATCAGTCGCAGCCATATATGGATCCGTCGCCGAGCGACCCGCAAATGCCCTACATCCTGATGCAGCTCAAGCCCGCTTCCTGAGCTCGCATACGCGAAACGAGTCGTCATCAGATTGATGGCCGGGTGTCGGCCGGCACGCGTGCCGGCCGGCATCCAGGCCCGCCTCCAACAAAGGAAGCCCAACCAATGAACGCCACCGCATCCGCCACAAGGGATGACGAGTCCAGCCTGGTGGCACAGCTCACCCTCGAGCAGAAGGTGCGTCTGCTGACCGGCGAAGACGCCTGGTCGCTCTACGCGATCAGCATCGTGGGACTGCGCTCGATGGTTGTCTCCGACGGCCCCTCGGGCGTTCGTGGACGGCGTTTTGAGCCGGGCAATCCCTCGTCCTCGCTGCCGTGCCCGGTGGCACTCGGCGCCACGTGGGATGAAGGCCTCGTCGCCGAGGTGGCGCTGGCGCTCGGGGAGGAAGCGCGCGCACGTGGCGTCGACGTGCTGCTCGCTCCGACCGTCAACATCGTCCGGACGCCGCTCAGCGGGCGCGGGTTCGAATGCTTCTCCGAGGATCCCCTGCTCACGTCGCGCATCGCCGTGGCATACGTGCGGGGCGTCCAGGAGGCAGGAGTGGGCGCAACCGCCAAGCACTACGTTGCCAACGATTCGGAGACCGACCGCCGAACCTACGACGCGCAGATCACCGAGCAGGTGCTTCGAGAACTCTACCTGGCGCCTTTTGAAGCCTGCGTGTTCGAGGCCGACGTGGCGATGGTGATGGCCGCGTACAACTCGGTCAACGGGCACACCATGACAGCCAATCAGGCGCTGCTTCGTGATCTGCTCAAGGGCGAGTGGGGATTCCAGGGCGTGGTCGTATCCGACTGGTCGGCCACGAGGACCACGGGGCCGAGTGCACTGGCGGGACTGGATCTCGTCATGCCGGGACCACGCGGACCCTGGGGTGACCAGCTCGTCGCCGCCGTCCGGGACGGCGCTGTCCCCGAAGCGGTGATCGACGACAAGGTGTCGAGGCTGCTTCGGCTCGCTCGCCGTGTTGGCGCACTCGATGGAATGTCCGACAGCAAGTCGCCCGGCGACGCCAACGGCCGCCACCGACCCGCGCCGGCGGCGCACTTCCTCATCGAGCCCGAACTGCTTCGGGAGGTGACAGCGCAATCATTTGTCCTGCTTCGCAATGAGGGGGGGTTGCTGCCCCTGAGCAGCGCTGATGTACGTCGCGTGGCGCTCATCGGACCGAATGTGATCGATCCGCAGACGCAAGGTGGCGGAAGCGTGCGCGTCCTCCCGGTCGTCCGCCCCGACATCGTCGAGTCGCTGCGCACGTTGGGCGAGTTCGATCCCGTGGAGGTTTTGCAGGGTTGCCTGACCTGGGCGACCATTCCGCCACCTCGCGACGGCAGCCTGCGTGACCCGGTCAGCGGCGAGGTCGGCGTTCGCGTCGAGGTACGCAACTCCACGGGGACGTTGCAGCATGAAGCACTTTCCTCGAACAGTGTCCTCACGTGGTGGGACGGACTGCCCCAGACCGTGCATCAGGCAGGTGCAGAGCTGGTCATGCGCGCGCGATATCGGGCCGCGGTTGGCGGTCCCCACGTGGTCGGCGTCGCCGGCGTCGGGCTCCTGAGTGTGGCCATCGACGGCACGGTGCTTGCGGAGGCGACGACGTTGCATCCCACCGAGGTGGTTGAGGCCTTCTCCCGTCCACCCGAACTTCGTGTCCCGATCGACCTCGCAGCCGGCGCCGAAGTGGACATCCGAGCCGCCTACCGGCCAAACGTTCGCGGCCCGCAGGCTGGCTTTGTCACGATGCGTCTTGGTGTGACGCCGCGTCTCGATGAGGAGCGCCTGCTCGACGAGGCGGTGGCTGCCGCAGCAAGGGCGGACGTGGCTGTGGTCGTCGTCGGGTCGGCCGAGGGCACGGAGAGTGAGGGCTACGACCGCGACACCCTGCTCCTGCCGGGGCGCCAGGACGAACTGGTGCAGCGCGTTGCCGCGGCGCAACCGAACACGGTGGTGATCGTCAACTCAGGGATGCCCGTGCTCATGCCATGGGCCGAGGACGTTGCAACCATCATGCAGGTGTGGCTCCCCGGGCAGGCTTTCGGTGAGGCGCTCGCAGATTGCGTTCTCGGGGTCGTCGAGCCCGGAGGCAGGCTCCCGATCTCGATACCTCGGGCGGCTGCCGATTCGCCGGTGCTCGAGGCGACGCCGAAGGGAGGGGAGCTCGCATACGCCGAAGGCCTCCTGGTGGGCTACCGGGGCTACGACCGGAGTGAGCGCGAGCCCCTGTTCTGCTTCGGCCACGGACTTGGTTTTACCGAGTGGACCTACGAGTCCGTGGTCACGGAAGTCGAGACCCTGAGGCAAAAGACGGATCTTCCGCTGGTGGTGTCAGTGCGCAACACCGGCACCCGAGCCGGCCGCGAGGTACTCCAGGTGTATCTCGAGCCGCCCGATACCGATCCGAGCCGGCCAATTCGCACCTTGGCGGCGTTTTCCGCAGTCGAAGCCGGAGCGGGAGAGCGGGTCGAGGCACAACTCAGCATTCCGGCGCGCGCGTTCGCCCGTTTCGACCCCGAACTGCGCGACTGGATCTGGGATCCCGGGGCATACACGGTGCATGTCGGCCGCTCGTCCCGTGATCTCAGGCTCAGTGTGCCCATCGAGTTACGAGTTGGCGTCCTGTCTGCGGAGTAGCTGATGGCCGGTCTGGCACACTGGTTGCCATGGCTGAGAGTTTGACGATCACCGACAACCGGACCGGGAAAACCTACGACGTGGCGATCGAGAACGGCGCGGTGCGCGCCACGGACTTCGAGCGGATCTCGATCTCGCCGGACGACCACGGGCTGCTCGTGTACGACCCCGCGTTCATGAATACGGCGTCGTGCAGGAGCGCCATCACGTACATCGACGGTGACCGGGGAATCCTGCTGCATCGGGGTTATCCGATCGAGCAACTTGCGGAGCACAGCACCTACCTGGAGACCGCGTACCTGCTCGTTCACGGGGAGCTGCCGACCGTGCAACAGGCGAGCGAATGGCAGAAGGAGATCACCCACCACACACTCGTCCACGAGAACATCAAGAAGTTCATCGACGGGTTTCATCACGACGCCCACCCGATGGGCATTCTGATATCCACCGTCGGCGGGCTCTCGACGTTCTACCCGCAGGCCACCGACATCTACGACGAGGAACAGCGGCGCATCTCGATCTACCGGCTGATCGCCAAGATGCCGACTCTGGCGGCGCTCGCGTATCGCCACTCGCTCGGATTGCCGTACAACTACCCGGACAACGACCTGTCATTTGCCGGGAATTTCCTGAACATGATGTTCAAGATGGTCGAGCTGAAATACGAGCCGGTCCCCGAGATCGAGCACGCACTCGACGTGCTGTTCATCCTCCACGCCGACCACGAACAGAACTGCTCGACCAACGCGATGCGCGCCGTGGGCTCATCGCATCCCGACCCCTACTCGACAACGGCCGCCGCCATCGCGGCGCTGTATGGTCCGCTTCACGGTGGTGCCAACGAGGCGGTCATCCGCATGATAGAGCGCGTCGGATCGGTCGACCGCGTGCCTGAGTTCATCGCCGGCGTGAAGGCGGGCAAAGAGCGGCTGATGGGGTTCGGTCACCGGATCTACAAGAACTACGATCCGCGTGCCAAGGTGATCAAGAGGATGGCGGACCAGGTCCTCGGCGTCACCGGGTCCTCGCCGATGCTCGACGTGGCGCGAGAGTTGGAGAAGATTGCGCTCGAGGATGAGTACTTCGTCTCTCGCAAGCTGTACCCGAACGTCGACTTCTACAGCGGGTTCATCTACCAGGCGCTCGGCATTCCCGTATCGATGTTCCCGGTCCTGTTTGCGATGAGCCGGACAGCAGGGTGGTTGTCGCAATGGGAGGAGTCGCTGCTCGACAAGGAGCAGAAGATCGCCCGCCCGCGGCAGATCTATGTCGGCGAACGGCGGCGCGACTATGTGTCCCTGGAGCAGCGAGCCTAGGTCTCAGCGGTAGATCAGCACACCGGCCACCGCGCCGAGTGCCACCACGACAATGTTGGGAACCCGTCGGCTCAACACCATGACGAACGACACCGCGGCGATGACCGCCGTCCAGTCGTCGAATCCGCTGCCCTGCAACACCTGCGCCAGGACGAGCGGTGAGACCCCGATGACCGCCAGCCCGATCCCCCGGACGAATCCCTCGACACCGGGCAATGAGCCGAAGCGCCGATACAGCGCGTCGATCGGCAGCACGAGCATCGGCGGAATCGTGGCGGCACACAGCGCAAGGATCGCCCCGAGCGGTCCCGCCACGATATACCCGAGGCTGACGACCCACAGCCCGTTGGGCCCAGGGGTCAACTGACCGACCACCAACGCTCCTGCGAACTGTGAGTCGGTCGCCCATCCCTGACCGATCAGGTCGGCATGCAAGCTCGGCAGTGAGGCGATACCGTTGTTCGAGATGACCTGAGCCTTGAGCACGAAAAGAAAGAGCAGCACGTAACTGACGCGGCTCATGCCAGCCGCGCCCGCAGCACCGAACACAACGCGAAGACCACCGCGGAGGGCAGGAGCAGTGCAAGCACCGGCGGATTCACCACCACAAAGACGATCGCGTCGGTGAAGATCAACACGATGGCGAGTACCAGCATGCCGAGGCCTTTCTCCAGGCTCACCGCGAGCAGGGGCCGAGCATTGAAGATGACATTCGCTATGGCCAGTCCCAGCACCGCCGCCACGACCCCGTGCAATGCCGACTTGGTGAGGGGGTATTCGTCAAGCCGCAGGTACAGGATGGTGATGGCCACCGTGATCAGGCCGCTCGGGATCAGGAGTCCCAGCAGCGCCGCGGCGGCGCCTGCCGCACGTGAGAAGCGATAGCCGATCAGAGCTGAGAGGGCGATGAGACTCATGCCTGGGCCGATCTGGCAGACGGCCCACGCTTCGGCGAATTCAAGAGAGGACATCCAACCGCCCTGCTCGACAACAGCGCGATACACGTTGAGCCGCGTGCCCTGGCCGCCACCGAAGCTCGCCGTGCCGATGCGCAGCCAGAGGAGGAGTTGCGTCCGCACGGGCGGTGGAGCCTTGACGACGTCACCTGCCGGGGTCACACGCCCGGTTGCATGCGTCGGGCTCACCTGCCGCCACCAGTCGCGCGCCGGGACCGACAGGGTGATGCGCGATCAACACGTTGCACAGTGGCGGGGTCGATATCATGGTGCCGTGCCGTACTGCGGTCTCCGCCATGCCCGAACACGCGGCATCGCCTAACTGACATGAACGTCGCCGTCCTCGATGACTACCAGGGCGTCGCGCATTCCATCGTTGATTGGAGCGTCCTTGGCGATGAGCTGCGCGTCGACTTCATCGCGGAGCATCTTGACGAAGAGGCGCTCATCGAGCGCATCTCCGGGTACGAGATCGTGGTGGCGATGCGCGAGCGGACCGCGTTTCCCGCCCGAGTCCTGCAGCGACTTCCCGACCTTCGTCTCCTCGTGACCACCGGGATGCGCAATGCCGCCATCGACCTTGACGCTGCCCGTGGAGCGGGGGTGGTCGTCTGCGGCACGGGGGGGTTGACGTGGTCGACGGCGGAATTGACCTGGGGACTGATCATCGCCGCCTTCCGCAACCTCATCGTGGAACACGAGTCGATGCGGGCGGGCGGGTGGCAGCGCACTGTGGGAAGCGACATGGCCGGCCATACGCTCGGGCTGGTGGGTCTGGGACATCTGGGAGCGCGACTTGCGCGATATGGTCGCGCGTTCGATATGCAGGTCGTCGCGTGGAGTCCCAACCTCACCGTGGAGCGAGCAGCCGAGCACGATGTCACCTACCTTCCGCGAGACGAATTCTTCGAGCAGGCGGATGTCGTTTCGATCCACCTGGTGCTCGGCACGCGGACTCGCGGTCTGATCACCGCCGCGGATCTGCGCAGGATGAAGCCGACCAGCTACCTCGTCAACACGTCGCGTGGTCCGCTGGTCGAGGAGGACGGGCTGCTCCGGGCGCTCCGCGAGGGCTGGATCGCCGGAGCGGCGATCGACGTCTACGACATCGAGCCACTGCCACCAGGTCACGAACTCCGCCGCCTCGACAACGTCATCCTGACCCCCCACATCGGGTACGTGTCCCGCGACACCTACGGTCACTTCTTTGCCGGCGTTGTCGAGGACATCCAGGCGTTTCTCGCCGGCGCTCCGATCAGGGTGCTCACGTAGCGGCTGCGGCCGCATGCCTTCGCTACCAACCGACTGGGCGCGCTTTCAGGCTGAGCGTCCGAGTGCCTCGACAACCGCGTCCGCCACCTCAGCGGTCCCCACTGCGCTTGGGTCGTCCCGTTCGGCCTTCATATCGTAGGTCACGCTGCGTCCTTCGGCGATGACCTGCGCCAGTGCCCGCTCGAGCCGGTCGGCCGCGTCCTTCTCGCCGATGTAGCGGAGCATGAGGACGCCGCTGAACATCATGGCCATCGGATTCGCCTTGTTCTGTCCCGCATATTTCGGCGCGCTGCCGTGGGTGGCCTCGAACATGGCCACACCGTCGCCGAAGTTTGCCCCGGCCGCGATACCGAGGCCGCCGATCATCCCTGCCCCGAGATCGGTGAGGATATCGCCATAGAGGTTGGGCATGACCATGACGTCGTATATCTCGGGCTTTTGCACGAGCTGCATCGCCATGTTGTCGACGATGCGATCGTTGAACTCGATCTGCGGGAACTCGGTGCTCACCTCCCTGGCAGTGCGCAGCCACAGCCCGTCGGTGTGCTTCATGATATTCGCTTTGTGAACGGCGGTGACCATATGACGCCCGTTGTCGATGGCCCACTGGAACGCGAAGCGGAACACGCGCTGTGTCCCGAAGATCGAGATCGGCTTGATGCTGATGCCCGCATCGGAGCGGATCTTCCTTCCGTTGAGACGTTCGATGTCCGCGATGAGCTCGAGCGTCTCGGGCTCACCGACGGCGAACTCGATACCCGCATAGAGGTCCTCGGTGTTCTCCCGCACCACGACAAGGTCGATGTCCTCGAAGCGACTGCGTACCCCGGGGTACGACTTCAGCGGGCGTACCAGGGCGAAGAGATCGAGCTCGCGGCGAAGCGCCACGTTGACGGACCGGATGCCCGACCCGATCGGCGTTGTGAGCGGGCCCTTGAGCGCAACCTTGTTCCGCCGGATGGAGTCGACCACCGCCGGGGGCAGCGGGTCACCGGTTGCTTCCATGACGGCGAGGCCGGCGTTGTGGACCTCCCACGAGATCTCGACACCGGTCGCATCGATGGCCCGGCATGCCGCAGCGCTTAATTCGGGGCCGACCCCGTCGCCCGGAATGATGGTGATTGTGTGTCGCGCCATGCTGTTGCGGTCCTCCAGATTGAGTGGCAGGGAATCGAACGACGGCGCGGATGCGAGCTTCTGTTCCGATCAGCGCCTGTCAACGGGCATTGGATGTCTCTCGTGCGGCTGTGCCGGGACTACCCACCACTTTATCGACCGGCGGCAAGCCTGGCGTCGAGCACTTCGTAGGCAGGGTAGTTCAGCGAGGCCTCCATGTCCTCTCGGGTGGACATGCGATCGAGCAGCGAGGCCGTGGTGCCAGTATCGCGGATTGCGATGTACGCGTCCATCTGGGCACGTGCGGCAAGTCGCATCGACGTGGTCGGCCAGATCACCATCTTGTAGCCCATCTCCTCCACCTGGGCAGCCGTGAAGGCGGGAGTCTGCCCGAACTCCGTGAGGTTCGCAAGGAGCGGTGCAGCAACACGTGTAGCGAACTCACGGAACATGGACTCACTCGTCAGCGCCTCGGGAAAGACCGCATCGGCGCCTGCGTCGAGGTAGCGAAGACTGCGTGCGATGGCTCCGTCGAGCCCCTCGCTCTCGAGAGCATCCGTACGGGCGACGATGACCATGTCCCGCCGTGCCATCACGGCCGCCCTGATCCGGATCACCATGTCCTCCACCGTGGCCATGCGCTTGTCGCGCAGATGTCCGCACTTCTTGGGCAGGATCTGGTCTTCGATGTGCACGGCAGCAGCGCCGGCATCCTCGAAGGCGCGAACCATGTAGGCGACGTTGAGCGCTTCGCCGTGCCCGGTATCACCGTCCACGAGCACCGGCAGATTGGTGGCGTGGACAACCTGCCGGATGAAGAAGCACACGTCGTCAATGGTGATCACCCCGACATCGGGCAGCCCCATCGACGCCGACATGGCGGCGCCGGACAGGTAGAGGGCTTCGAAGCCGGCATTCCTCGCCTGAATAGCGGCAAGGCCGTTGTGCGCACCCGGCATGAGCACGGCGCCGGGCCGCTCCAGCAACTGCCTCAAGCGGAGACCCAGCGAGCCCGTGGGCGTGACGAGACCGATGGAGTCGACCATGGGTCATATATCATATATAAATCGAGTCCTGAGCTTCGTCCCCGACGAGCCGGGGTCATTGCGGCCGCCGAGATCCCTCGGCGCATCAGCACAGGGGTGATCTGAGGCATGCAGCGGATTGCAGTCATCGCCGGAGACGGGATCGGCAGAGAGGTCGTGCCTGCCGGGATACGCGTGCTCTCGAGCGTGTGTGACCTCGATTTTCACGAGCTCGACTGGGGCTCTGATCTCTACCTGCGGACCGGCGCGATGATGCCTGACGACGGCCTCGAGGTACTCGATGACTTCGACGCCATCTACCTCGGTGCCGTGGGCGTCCCTCAAGTCCCTGACCACGTGACCTTGTGGGGGCTGCTGCTGCCGATTCGCAAAGCATTCGAGCTGTACGTCAACGTCCGGCCCGTCAACCTGCTGCGCGGAGTGCGGGGGCCACTGGCCGATCGCGGGCCCGAGGACATCGACATGCTCTTCATCCGTGAGAACACGGAGGGTGAGTACTCGGGCGCCGGTGGACGCGTCCATACCGGCACATCGCTGGAAGTCGCCGTGGAGGTGCCGGTATTTACGCGAGCCGCCATCGAGCGGACCGTGCGGTACGCATTCGACCGTGCGCGGGAGCGTTCCGGTTCGCTCACCAGTGTGACCAAGTCCAACGCGAGCCGGTACACCTATGTGCTCTGGGACCAGGTCGTCGAGGAGGTGCACCAGGAATACGCGGACGTCGTGCTGGATCGTGTCCTCGTGGACGCGATGGCGGCGCGTATGGTGCTCCGACCCGACGCGGTGGACGTCGTGGTGGGCTCGAACCTGTTCGCCGACATCCTCACCGACCTCGGTGCTGCGCTGCAGGGCGGGCTCGGGCTCGCCGCGAGCGGGAACATCGATCCGAGCGGCCGCCATCCGTCGCTGTTCGAGCCCGTTCACGGGTCGGCACCGGACATCGCCGGACAGGGAGTTGCCAATCCGATGGGCGCCGTCCTCAGCGGGGCGATGATGCTCCGTCACCTCGGCGAGGTCAACGCCGCGCAGCGTGTCGAAGCTGCCGTCGCCCTGGTCGTCGAACGCGGGGAGACGCTCACGCCGGATCTCGGCGGCACCGCGGGCACCTCCGAGGTCACCGAGGCGCTCATCGCCGCCCTCGCCACCTGAGCCTATCGTCGACGTGCGATAGTCGAACGAGACGCTAGGCCACCGCGACCCGGGTGCAGATCGCGCGGATCTCGTCGTCGGTCAAGGAGCGGCGGCGCACGGTGGCGTCATCAACGATTGCCTGCCAGATGAGGGGAATCTTCTCCCGGTCGACGGTGATCCCAAGCTGATCCAGCTTGTCCTGGACCGTCCACATGCCGCTGGTTCTGTTGACGATCCACTCCTTCTCTGCGCCGACGAGTGACGGCTCGTAGGCCCAGTGGAGGAGGGGCTCAACCTTGAGCTCCTGGACGACGATCTCGGTCCCTCCCCAGTTGTGCGCCCCGCGACCGGTGACGGCATGTGCGGCAGCGAGCTGCACACCGCTGATGTCCTCGACAAGGCGCGCGAGCGAATTCATCTGATCGAGGTGAATGCCGGTGTGCACCCCATACAGCACCTCGAGGGCCGTCGCCATCTGGGCAAGGTCCACCTGACCGGCGGTCGCCGAGATTCCGTTGACCGAGACCTCGGTGACCTCCGCGCCGGCGTGTACGGCGGCGAGCGCGCACGCCACTCCCAGGCCGAACGCATTTCGGATGTACGTACCGATTCGACATCCCGGTGCATACCGGCGAACCATGGACACGATGTGATTCCAGCCCTCGGGAGCGATCCCCGCGGCACCGTCCGAGAGCCAGATCTCGTCGACGCCTGCAGCATGCATCGCGGTGCAGTAGCGCTCGAGATGGTTGTCGTCCACAAGGGTGAGGAGGTTGATGCCGGTGCTCGCGCGCAGGCCGTGGAACCGGATGCGTGCGATCAACTGCACCCCGCGCTCGATCTCCTGGTCGAGTGTGGTGGGCACGCCCAGCGTGCGCCAGTCACCCCCCGCCCATGAGGTGCGATACGCCTCGGACCAGTAGATCGGCGTTGCCTCGGGCAGCGCAGGCATCCAGAACTCGGCGAGGGTCACGCCCACCTCGGCGGCGATGTCGACCATAGCTTCGGTCTGGGTCGCGCCCATCTTGACGCCGAGATCCGGCCGTATCGATTTGAGATGGGTCACCTCATCACGCAGCGCCGCCGCCGACATGCCCCAGCCATGCGCGGACACCTCGATCTCGGGAACGCCCGCTTCGAGAAGCGCCTCGCCGAGGCGCCGGCGTTGCGCGCGGTCCACGGTGACGCCTGGCGTCTGCTCGATGACCCGCAACGTGATGTCGCGCAACGTCGTCGAGTGGGGATAGTGGTCCGGGAATGGTGCTCCGAGGACCGACGGATCCCGGTTGTATGGGCTCACCGCCCAGCGACCGGGTTCGAAGCTCCCCGGGCGCCGCCTGCGCGCGAATGCCTCCTGGATGTGTCGAACTTCGTCAGGCGTCAGATGCGGCGACGGTGCGGCCACAGGCTCCTCCTGTCGTGGTGCGCGGGTCCGACGTACGATCCTCAGCCGGCATCGAGTGCAGCCAGGACGGCTTTCGTCAGGCCTTCGGTGGTCGCGGTCCCGCCTAGGTCAGGCGTGCGTGTGTCGCCCGACGCGAGCGTTCGCGCAATTGCCGAGTCGACATCGTCTGCCACGGCTATCAGGTCGGGCTCTCCGTGCACTCTGCTGAGCCAGCGCAGCAGCAGCGAACCGGAAAGGATCTCGGCGATGGGATTGGCGATGCCCATGCCGGCGATGTCGGGTGCGGATCCATGCACGGCCTGCGCCATGGCGTGATCATCACCAATGTTCAACCCCGGGGCGAGACCCAGGCCGCCGACGAGTCCGGCCGCCTCGTCGGAGAGGATGTCGCCGAACATGTTCGTGGTCACCACCACGTCGGCGACCTCGGGGCGGAGGATGAGGCGCATCGCGAAGGCATCGACCAGAAAATCATCGAACGCGATGTCTGGATTCTCGGCCGCGACATCACGGCAGCACTCGAGGAAGAGGCCGTCGCCGCGGCGGAGCACGTTGGCTTTGTGCACGCACGTGACCTTTCGAAGTCCGTCACGCTCGCGAGCAAGTGCGAACGCCTGGCGCGCGACCCGCATGCTCGCGCGCCGCGTGACCAGACGCACCGAGATCACCGTGTCCAGGTCGGGGCGGAGCTCGCCGTTGCCGTCGAGCATGTTGCGATCGGCGTAGAAGCCCTCGGTGTTCTCGCGGACGATCACCACATTCATATCGGGGTGCACGCATTCGACGCCGGGCCAGCCGCGCGCCGGGCGTACGTTGGCGTACAGCTCGAAGTTCTTGCGCAGGTACCCGCTGGGGTTCACATAGCGCGCGTCACCCATGGGGTAATCACGATGAGAGACCGGCCCGAGAATCCACCCCGGGATATCGGGAAGGGCTTCCCGCGTGCGGATCGGCAGCGTGCTCCCCTCGCTGTCAACCGAAGCCACCCCGGCCGGCAGCGGCACCCACGCGATGTCGACGGCGTGCCGCTTCGCGGCGTGGTCGAGGATGCGAGTCGTCGACCGGACGATCTCCGGGCCGATGTCATCGCCCTCCATCACGGCGATCCTCACCGGCGAGGTCTCGCCATTCATCCGCGTGGTGCGGCCGCCGGCACGACCCGGCGAGAGTTGGTCACTGCCATCGTGCACACCTCGCTTTCGGTGAAGCCCGCCTCGAGAAAACGATCTGCCATCAGCGCCATCCCATCTTCAACCGGCGGATTGTGCGGCTGGCCGAGATCGCTGGAGAACAGCGAGTGTTCAGTCCCGGCCGCGCGCACGTTCGCAAACAGCGCCTCCCAGCTGATGCGCCCGCCGTGCGGCGTTCCGAAGCATCGCTCCAGAAGACACCCGCGGTCGCCGAGCGCGCGCTGCTGCTCGGGCGCAAGTTGCTGCGAAGGGAAATCAGGGTGGGTGATGACGATTCGCTCCACGCCGGCCTCCTGTGCCGCGATGACCACGGGCAGGATTTCGTCACCGCCGAGATGCCCCGTGCAGAGCACGAGGTCGTGCTCCGCGACGAGCTCGAGGACGGTGTGCACCTCGGGGAGAACCTTTCCACCGGCATCAATCATCCTGATCGGGGGCGGGCTGATGCCCTTCGCCTGCAGGTGATTCTTGAGCGCGAGCCAGCCCGGGGGGGTTCCCTGGCCGGCCGCTTCAGCGGCGTGCGCCTCGTTGATGGAATCGAAGGTCGGGAGCCACACGAACTTCCCGCCGCTGCGCGCGCAGATCTCCACTGCAACGGGGTTCACACCGCCCACAGGCCAGTTCAACGTGACCGCTCCGATCACCTCGACACCGGACGTGGCCTGCACGAGTGCGGCACGCTCCGCGGTCATCGTGTAGTGGGATTTGAGGACAAAACCGCCCAGCCCGAGTTGACTGAAACGCGCCGCCAGGCTGACGTCGTCGATGCGACGCTGCAGCACATCGGGAAGCACGTGAACGTGGAGGTCGTAGGCGCCCTGAAGGAGTTCTCGTGCTCGGTTTGAGGGGACCGGATGTGACTGCGCCTCCGCCTCACCCGCCATCGGCGGTGGCCTTCGATGCAGCACTGGCCTCGCCAACGGCACCGGCTTGTGGCACGGTCAGCGCCATGAGCGCGCGTACATCGGGCGCATCCCAGGCACCCTCGAGCGCCGTCAGCAATTCGCCGGTCTGTTCGTCACCAAGGCTCGGACGGACATTGCCACGGAACTTGCGCCGATGGTCCGCCGGCAGCATGGGATTGAGCCTGGTGCCGCGCTGGGCGGGCACGTCTTCCTCAAAGACCCGGCCGTCCACCGTCGTCAGGCGTACGCGAGCGGGGAAGGTGTCCGGAAGCATCGATGGATCCGCGTGGCAGAACACACGCGCAGCGAAATCGCGGATCTCCTGGTTGGCGAGCGTGGTCTCGTTGTAATCGTCGACCTCCACCGAGCCGAGCACCACAAGCATGGCCACGGAGTACTGGAGGCTGAACTTCATGTGATAGAGCGAGCGAGGGTTCAGCTTTGCGTCTCGAGGTTCGCAGACGAGCGGGATGCAGATCGGCGGCACGTAGCAGTCGATTCGGTCGACATCGCTGGTGGACAGGCCCTCGCGCTCGAGGATGGCCACGGTGCCGTCCATCGAGGCGTGATTCCACACGCCGTTTGGCCAGGGCTTGTAGGTCGTGTCCGGCAGGATCCACCGCACTCCGAGACCGTCCGTGATCTGATCGAACTGGAAGGTCTCCTCGTCACCGTGCAGGAGTGCATTGAAGAACCCGAACTTCCCCTCGATCACCTCATGCGGGCCGGTGAACCCCTCGGCCGCGAGTTGCGCACACGTGATGCCGCCCTGCACCCCCCAGCCGGGATGGAGCTGCTTGACCCAGCTTCCGTCAATCAAGGTCTGCATGAGGCCGGAGGACCTGCTGCCGGCCATCCCGAGCGCATTGGTCGTGGCCTCCTCGTCGAGGTTCATGAGCTTCGCGGCAATCGCAGCCGCGGCGAACGGGCCGGCGACACCGGTGCCATGGAGTCCACGATGGTGAAACTGGTGTGGGGGAGCCCCTGTGTTGATGCGCAGCGCGAGTTCCGCACCCGTCGCCATCGCCACGAGGCATTGGGCTCCGGTGGAGCCGGCAGCCTCAGCTGCAGCTAGAGCTGCCGGCACGGCGACGGAGCTGATGTGGACGGCTGCGACGCCGTGCATGTCGTCGTAGTCGGCGCCGTGGCCCACAGCACCATTCACCCAACCCGTGAGCGGCGCGGGGAATCGACTCCCGAACACCATGCTGGTGGATTCCGGCGTGCCACCTGACTTAATTGCCACTTTGTGGATGATGCCGGCCGATGCCGAGCGTGACCCGGCAATGCACACGCCGACCTGGTCGACGAGTCGCCAGCGGATATCGTCGGCCACGTCCGCGGGAAGGTCGGTGGCATCGACACCGACCGACCAGCGCGCGAGCTGTTCGGAGATGGTGCTCGTCGGTCGCGGAACCCCGTTCGAGGGAGAGGCGTCTTGGCTCACCGGCAATATATCCTATATTAAACGCTGCGGCGATCGCCCCGGGAAGCACCCCGGTCGTACCATGTCCACGGCGGCGCGGAGGGAGTTTGCGTGACCCAGGAGTTTATGAGCGCGAGACGACAACGAGTGGAGGACGGCCCTGTGACTGATGCCACCGAGCACGCCGCTGTATTCATCACCGGGACGCGTCTTGCCGACGTGCCACCCACGGTGCTCGCGGCTGCGAAGCATTCCATGCTCGACGGATTCGGTCTCGCCGTCGCAGGATCGCGGACGGAGGCTGCGCGGATTGCGCGCGACGAGGTGGGCTCGTATCGGTGCGCAGCCGTTGATGCTGCAGCCCTGGGAACGACGCTGCGCGTTCCACCCCGATTTGCCGCGTTCCTCAATGGTCTGGCGGTTCATGCGGATGACTACGACGACACACAGCTCGCCACCTTGCCCGATCGCGTGTATGGCCTCCTGACGCATCCGACGGCTCCCGTGTTGCCGGCGGCGCTTGCGCTCGGGGAGGCGGGTGGACGGACCGGCGCCGACGTGCTCCTCGCCTACGTGGTCGGAGTCGAGGTCGAAACCAAGGTCTCCGAAGCGATCAACCCGCGTCACTACGACGAGGGCTTCCATTCGACCGGGACCGTCGGCACGATCGGGTCGGGCGCCGCAGCCGCGTCCATCCTGGGGTTGACGCCCGAACTCACGCGGACCGCGCTGAGCATCGCGGCGTCACAGGCGGCGGGGCTGCGCGAGAACTTCGGCACCATGACCAAGCCGTTCCACGCGGGCCGTGCGGCGGAGAGCGGTCTGCTCGCCGCGTCGATGGCACAGCGTGGGTTCACTGCGGCGAACAACATCCTCGAGTCGCGACGAGGCTTCTTCAGCGCCGCCGGCGGAGGGTACGAGCCGTCAGCGTTCACTCCCGGATCGCCCTGGACGTTCGATGCTCCGGGTGTGTCGATCAAGCCACATCCGTCGGGCTCCCTGACGCATCCGGCGATGTTCGCGCTCATGGAGCTCCTCACCGAGCACGACATTCAAACCGCCGACATCGAGCAGGTGTCCGTCGGGACGAACCGGCACATGCCCAACGCGCTGATCCACCATGACCCGCACGATCACCTGGCGGCGAAGTTCAGCATGGAGTTCTGCATGGCCATCCTGTGCATCGAGCGGCGTGCGGGCCTGGCCGAGTTCACCGATGCGGTCGTGATGCGGCCCGATGTCAAGGACATGATGCGGCGCGTCAGATTCGAGGTCGACCCCGAGGCCGAAGGCGCCGGTTACAACAACATGACCAGCATCGTGCGGATTCGCCTGCGCAATGGCACGACGCACGAGGGCAGAGCAGCCTTCGGGAAGGGAAGCCCGCAGAACCCCATGTCCGAAGCCGAGGTCCGTGCGAAGTTCATGGAGTGCATCGATGCGGGTGGGATCGGCGCCGAGGCGGGATCGCGTGCCGCCGACCTGATCCTCGACATCGAGCATCAGCGTGACGTCCGACAGGTGATCAGCCTGCTTACCAGCGCTCCGGGCTCAACGCCCTAGTCACGTCCGCCGGCGCGGCACCGCTCTTGATCAGGTTCGTGACGGCCTCCTCGGCGCCCTCGGCAGCCTCGCAGTGGGCGATCACAGCGTCCACGCTTTCGAACGGGACGATGCACACGCCGCTGTCGTCGGCGGCGATGAGGTCCCCGGGACGCACCTGAGCGCCGCAGATCGCGACCGTGCCGTTGATCTCGACGGCTTCGACTCGATGGCGGCCGGTGATCGGCGTCCGGCCGCGGCTCCAGACGTGCGGACCCGTGGTGCGTATCGACGCGATGTCGCGCACCCCACCGTCGACGATGCAGCCCGCGATGCCGAGGCGGACAGCCCAGAGCGCAGAGAGGTTGCCCATCACCGACGTTCCAGCGGCTCCGCCGGCGTCGAACACCGCCACGTCGCCGGCCTGACCGACACCGTAGAGATCACGGTCGGCGAGCAGCGGGCGGCTGTCGCGCGCGTAGTGCGCGCCGGGAGTGCCGCCGCGGCCCGCGTATCGGATCGTCACGGCAGGTCCGCAGATGCGCTGACCCGGTGCCAGCGGAACCAGGACATGGCCAGGAATCGCTGATCCGACGCCGAGCGCATCCAACGCGTCCGACACGGTCGACGTCAGGTCGGTGATCCGGCTGAATCTGGCGATAACCTCGGGCGCTGGTCGTGCAATGCGCACGGCGCGAATGCGACTCTCGTCGATCAGCCCGAGCAGCCGGTCGCGAACTGCATCCAACTCTTCAGGAGTTGCCATTCAGACCCCGATGTGTTGACGGCGCTGCGGCTGTGCACGCCGATGTCAGCAGTTCGAGGGCGGTGATGTCCGGCGCCGTGGGCATCCCCATGACCTCATCGAGAAGACGCTGCACCGAGTTGTCATCATATTCGCCGGAAACGTTGTCGCGGAATTTCGCGATCACGTCGTCGCGTGTCAGCGGTGCGGAGCGGCTTCCGCGTGGTGCCTCGACGGTGATCGCGCGCTCACGTCCGTCCGCCAGCAGCAGGCTGATGCCCGCGGCCAGCGGCGGTGCCGCCGGGTCGGTACGCACATGCACCTTGCTCACCCACGTCTCGAACGACCCCGCGTCGTCGACCAGACGCTGCTGCGTCGCGACGCTGAAGGTATCGACGTTCACCCGTCCATCCGTGAGTGCGGCGAGCGCGCAGTAACGAAGACTGAACTTGGCATTCTCGGCGCCGAGCGAGGTCTTGTCAGCGATCTGCGCCGCCAGCGGATGCACTTCAACGCTCATGCGCGCGACGTCGGCAGCCCCGAGGAGATCCAATGACCCGTGCAGCGAGAGTGTTGCGTCGATGGTGGAGTGGGTCAGGAAGCACGACGGATATGGCTTGATGGCGACGAGTTCAGCGGCTCCGGCGCATTCGTCGCCCCAGCGCACCGTCGTCGGTGCATCGACTCCGAGCCAGAGAGCCAGCACTCCGTGATCGCCGAAGGCCGCACCGTGCGGCGCGTTCAATCCGGCCGCCACGAACGTTGCGGCGCGGACGCCGATCTCTGACGCTCGCGCCGCCTGGAGGGGCTTGCCGTCACTGCCGAACGCTGCCCCAAGGCCGGCTGCGAGTAACGCCGCAACTTCCACGGCGTCGGCGGTCATCTCAGCGTCATGGGTCAGCAGCCAGCCGCAGGCGGCACCCGACCCGAGGCTGCCGAGGATTGCAGTGGAATGTGCTCCGGCGGTGTTGAGGGCCGGACCGCAGGCCGATGCGAAGTCGATGAATCGAATGCCGAGGTCGTAAGCGTCGAGCAGGTCACGTCCGCTGCTCCGGTGTGCTCGTCCCAGTGCCAGCAATCCTGGGAGCAATGCGGTGGCGGTGTGGCACAGGGAGGGCTCATGCGTATCGTCAAAGTCGAGAGCGTGCATCTGCATGCCGTGCAACCACGCGGCATCCCATGGCGTTGCAGCGGCGCCGAAGACGCTCGCCGCAATCCGCCCCGCGTGCGCGGCCCGTCCAGCGACCGCCACGCCGACCCCGTCGAGCATGAGATCGAGCAACCGTGGAATCCGGTCGCCGGCGCGCGTGGTGGCGAAGAGACGGATCTGATCCACGAGGGCGGCATGCCGATCGCCGCCGATCATGACGTCGCGTGAGTTGAGTGTCGGCACGTCAACGTCGGTCATGAGCTCCTCCGCGATACCACCGGCATCTACGCCGGGTTCCCGTCTTCTGCAACGGCGCGCTCGCTCACCGACAAGGCGCGCGCCGACCGCCGGATGTGCTTGCGCACCGACCTCGCCGCCGCAGGGATGTCACCAGCCATGACGTTGCGCAGGATCTCCGCATGCTCGTCGACGGCGTGGACGCGATTATCAGCACGGGAGGCGTTGACCTCGCGATACAGCAGCATGCGATCCCAGAGGGTGTTGATCATCTGCAGCAGCAACGGAGAATCGGACGGTGCGTATAGCGTGAAGTGGAACTGGCGATTCACCTCGCTCCACGCCAGCGCTTGCCCTTCAAGCGGCATCATCGCCATCCGCCGATTGAGGTCGGCGGCTTTCTGGAGGTGACTCGCTTCAAAGTGCGGACCGGCGAGGCGAAGCGCGAGCTCCTCCAGGCGCTCTCGGATCCGATTGATCTCCGTGATCTGCGGCAGCGAGAGCTTGGCGACAAACGCACCACGGCGCGGGAGGATCTCCACGAGGCCCTCGGCTTCGAGCTGACGCAGGCTCTCGCGGACGGGAATGATGCTGACCCCGAGACGTTCGGCGAGAACCTGCTGATCGAGCCGCGAACCGAGATCGAACGTGCCATCGAGAATCCACGCGCGGATCTCATTGCTCACGTAGTCGCTGGCCGTCTCGGGTGGACGGCGTTCGTGCTTGCGGCCGCGCCCATCCACCGACGTGCGTGACGGGCTCGACGCAGCCGCCCTAGCAGGCATGGTCATGCATGATGCGTTCCTCCGCTCCTGACGCCCCTCTCAACCGATATTGGCGCCCAATCATACGGTACGGAGAACGGATGCTCTCGACTCATATTCCGACTCATATGACGCCCTCAGTAGTCAACTGTGCGAGCTCGCCGTCAGTCACGCCGAGCCAGTCGGCGTAGACCTCGCGCGTATGCTCGCCGAGGCGCGGGCCTGCATGGCGAATGCCACCGGGGGTGCGCGAGAGTTTCGGCACAACGTTCTGCATCCGGACCGAGCCCAGGTCCTGATCGTCCACGGCGATGATGCTCTCTCGATCGCGAAAATGCTCGTCCTCGAAGACGCCGCGCACATCGTAGATCGGCGCGACGGCTGCGCCGGCGTCGTTCAGGGTGGCGAGCACATCGGCGGTGCGATGGGTGCTGATCCAGTCAGCGAACACCGCATCCAGCGTCGCGGAGTTCTCCGTCCGCGTCTGGTTGTTCCCATAGCGAACGTCGGTGATGAGCTCGGACCGTCCGATCGCATTGCAGGCTCGAACGAAGACGCTCTGCGTGCTGCAAGACATGGCGACCCAGTCGCCGTCCTGTGTTTTGAACGCGTTGCGAGGCGAGGCAAACGGAAGCCGCGAGCCCAGCCGCCCGGCGACGATGCCGAGTTGATCGAAGTCAACGAAGTGGTGCCCGAGCATCGTGAGCATCGGCTCGTAGATGCCCAGGTCGATCGCCTGGCCCTTGCCACTCACGGTGTCGCGCTCGTGGAGCGCCACCATGACCGCGAAGGCGCCGCAGAGACCGGTCACCGCGTCGGCGAGCCCGAACGACGGCAGGGTTGGTGGCCCATCGGGCTGCCCGGTCACATGCGCGTAGCCGCTCATCGCTTCGGCGAGCGTTCCGAATCCAGCTCGCGAACTGTAGCGCCCGGTCTTACCGAACGCCGAGATGCTCAGCATCACCAGTCGTGGATTGAGTTCCTGCAGGGTGTCGTAGGCAAGTCCCCATCGCTCGAGGGTTCCGGGTCTGAAGTTCTCCACCAGGACGTCGGCCTTGGCGACCATCCGGCGCAGGATTTCCTGCCCCTGTGGCTTGTGCAGGTCGAGCGTGACCGATCGCTTGTTGCGAGCGACCATCTTCCAGAAGAGGGGTACATCGTTCTTCTGGCTGCCCCATCCCCGCATCATGTCGCCGTCGGGGTGCTCGATCTTGATGACGTCGGCACCGAAGTCGCCGAGCCACATTGCCGTCATCGGCGCAGCCATGAAGGATGCGATGTCGAGGACCTTGATGTTGGCGAGCGGCGGGAGCTCGGGCACTGTTGTCATATCGTCCCAACCGGTTGACGGAGCTCGCCTGCCTCGGCCGCTGTGATGAGGCCGAGTTCTTCCGCTCGCTGCGGAGCGATGTATCCCCACGCGGCCGCGCGACGAAGCTGCCTGCGCACCTGCCGGTCGGTGCCGATGTCGAGCAACTCTCCGCGGCTGCCCGCGACCGCGCCCTTGTCGTCCGCACCGGCGCGACGAAACAACTCGAGCTCGGTCAGGAGCGCGTCGACGACCGAAGCAGAGAACGCGGCTCGGAACGCCAATTCGGTGGAAAGCAGTTGGAGTGGGTGCCCCGCCCAGCGTCCACTCATGCCGACGTCGATGGAATGCTGCGCATCCTCAAAGTTCGCCACCATGCGATCGAGCACGAGGGCGTGGTTTTCATCGGGACTCAGGCCCGCAAGGCCCACCGGGAAGTCGAGTGTCATCCCGTCGATCGCCGGGACGCCCACCGCACCGGCGACGGACACGATGATCATCCGTGCCCATTCGCAGATGGGATGGCGATACCGGACCTGTGGCAGCCCAAGGTCAGCGCTGAGATCGACGGTGCCGAGGATGATCCCCGCCAGCCGGTCGCGTCCCGCGAGCGCGAGCTGCGTCAGATTGAGCACGCCCCAGCCGGTCTCGATCTGGAAGCTCACGCGGATCCGATTCCTGCTCAAGCCGAGCTGCTCCTCGATCGCCGAGAGCACGCTGTCGAGCCACTCCACCTCGTGGACGTGCCGGATCTTCGGAATCACGATGCCGTCGAGCGGGTACGACTCCGAAGCGAGCCCCTCGCCCGCGCGCATGAGGATGTCGAACAGGTCATCCGCGCACCGCGGGTCTTCGATGCCGGCGGGACGGATGAAACACAGCGTCGACCCACGGTCGACTTCGCGGAGGAGTCTGACGGCGTTCGACCGCGCTTCGTCGATCATGTTCGGCGCCACGCCGTCCTCGAGATCCAGCAGGACCACAGGCGCACCGTGGCCGCCGAGTACTTCGGTGACCACCGATGCGTCCATCTCCAGACGCCGCGCCAGCTCGTCAACCTGGATGCCGTACCGGTCCATCAACCGTGCGGAGACCGCATGCGCGTTGGTCAGCGCCTTCTCGGCGAGTGCGAACCCGGAGGCCGGCGCAGTGAGATGCGCCTGCTGCCGCAGGTAGGGAAGGGGAAGCTGTGCGCGCGTCGCGTCGCCGCGTCGTACCGCGGCCTGTTGGGTGGTCCGGAAGTGCTCGAGCAGCTCGCCTCGACCGTCAGCCACGGTACTGGTCATTCGATGTCTCCTCATGGCGGCGCATGCGCGCCCCGCTGCGGCCGGTCTCGCCGGATGCGTCGACGACGCGACCCAACTCATCGATCAGCACGCCGTAATCGCGCCACGCAGCATCGGCGCTGACGTAGCCGTCTCGAACATCGGCGACCACTCGCGACGCGTCTCGGTCGAGGGGGTCGCCCCATCCACCACCGCCTCCGCCGAACAGCTGGACGCGTGCGTTCGAGCTGAGGCGGATGTCATCGCGCTTCAGCACGAGCTCCCAATCGGCGCCGGGATCTGCCTGGATGTACGCGCGATTCGGTCGTCCCGGCAGACCGCCGTTGAGTCCCCACGGTAGACACTCATGGCGGTCGACGTTGATCTGCATCGATGCCGACGCAGAGAGCAGGCGAAATGTCCTGCGGTAGCCCAGCCCGCCGCGATGCAGCCCTGCGCCCGCGCTGTCGGTGTCGAGCGCCGACTCCTCAACGAGTATCGGGATGGTCAACTCCTGGAGCTCGACCGGAACGTCCGGGGTATCGCCTTCGTGGAAGCAGACCGTGGCGCTCACACCGTCCTCGTGGGGCCGCCCTCCGTGTCCCCCCGGTACGGGTTCGAAGAACACGAAGCGACGGTTGTTCAGATCGCGACCCTGAATGAGGCACATCGGGATATCGCCGAAGTGTCCAGCCGGAATCGCGTCCGGCAGCGCAGGGCTCAGCGCTTTGAGGATCACGTCCAGGGTGGTGCTCGTGGTTCGCGCCCACCACCCGCATGCCGCGGGCAGCGTCGCGCTCACGATCTTTCCCGGCGTCACGACGACGTGCAGCGGTCGGAAGTGACCCTCGTTGACGGGTTCGTGCGGCGTCGTCAGGCACTTGAATGCGTTGCGCGCGATCGAGATGGCGCCGGTCAGCCCGGTGTTGATGGATCCACGCGTTTGATCGGCAAATCCCGAGAAGTCGATGGTCATCTCGTCGCCGGACACCTCGATGACCACTGGGAGCGCGATGTGCTCGCCGAGCGTGATCCCGTCATCGTCGAGAAAGGCCTCGGCTCGGTAGGTGCCATCCGCGATCTCGCGCACCGCGGCGCGCGCGAGACGTTCCCCGTGGTCGAAGATCGCGACCGCCGCTTCCTCGAATTGAGCACGACCGTAGCGTTTGACCAGCGCGTCGAGCCTGCGCTCGCCGGTGCGGCAGGCCGCCACCTGAGCGCGCAGGTCGCCGAGAACTTCCTCGGGCATCCGCGTGTTGTCGGCGATCAATCGATGGACCGCCTCCTCCGGCGCGCCCCTGGAGTAGAAGCGCAGCTGGCGGATGCGAAGACCTTCCTGGTAGATCTCGGTCAGCCGAGTGGAACGCGAGCCCGGCACCGCGCCGCCCATGTCCACCATGTGTCCACGCGCCACCGCGAAGCCGACCAGTCCATCGGAGAAGATCGGTGAGTAGGTGGCGACATTGTTGATGTGCGTGCCGATGGTGAACGGGTCGTTGCTGATGTAGACGTCACCGGGTTCGAACGCGTCGATGCCGAGCAGCTCGATCCCGTCTCGAACGACGTCTCCCATGTCCGCCAGGAACATCGGAAGGCCCGGAGCGCACGCGAGGATGTTGCCTGCGCGGTCGACGAGCCCGACGCACACGTCCTGAATCTGATGGATGCTCGGGCTGTACGCGGCGCGCTTGACGTTGCTCATCATCTCGTCCGCGGTGGCGATGAGGCTGTGCCGGATGACCGCGGTGGTCACCGCGTCGATGCGGCCTACCGTCGTGGTCATGCGGTCGCCCCCAGCCGGATGCGCAAGTGGCCGCCATGCAGGACCTGCGCGCGATCGCGCGCCGGAATCAGAACCGTTGTCGCAAGATCCTCAATGATCGCCGGGCCGTCGACGACTGCCCCAGAGCGGAGTGAGGGGCGGCGATGCACTGCGCAGGTGTGCCAGTCACCGTCGTCCATGAGCACCCGTCGCCGCCCTTGCGCGACGGCGCGGGTCGTCGGTGTCTTCGTCTCGGAGCCCGGTGCCGGCTTGGACACCTCGGAGATGGCCGTGACGCGGACGGCTCTCACCTCGATGGGTTCCTTCGGTGCGTTGTGTCCGTAACGCTCGGCGTGGGCACGATGGAAGAGATCGGGGAGGTGCTCCGAGAGAGCGCTCCCCGCGTTTGCCGGCACAGTGAGCGTCAGCGGATGAAACTGACCGACGTACCGAAGGTCGAGCTTGCGGATGTAGGTCATCCGCGGCGCTTCGTCGCCGACGAACTGATCGGAGACGTACCGAGTTGCTTCAGCCTCGAGCTCCGCGAACTGGGCGTTGAGCTCGGCATCATCGATGCTGTCGAGGCGGCCGAGACGGGTTCGTGCGACGTCGTGACGGAGATCGGTGACCAGCATCCCGAAAGCGGCGAACGTCCCGGCGCGCGCAGGCACGATGACCTCCGGGATCTGCAACTCCGCCGCGAGTGACGCGGCGTGCATCGCTCCGGCGCCGCCGTATGCAACCAGGGTGAAGTCGCGTGGATCGCGACCCCGTTCGAGGGTGATCGACCTGATCGCCGACGCCATGATCGTGTTCGCGATCCGCACCACGCCGAGCGCACATTCGGAGCTGTCCATGTCGAACTCCCGGCCGAGACGGCTCAGCGCCTTGATCGCGAGCTGAGCGTCAAGACGCATCTCGCCACCGAGGAAGTAGTCGGGGTCGATCCTGCCGAGGGCGACATTCGCGTCGGTGATCGTCGGCTCGACGCCACCCAGCGCGTATGAGGCCGGACCGGGCACGGAGCCGGCGCTCCGCGGACCCACGCACAGCCCCCCGCCGGCATCGACGTAGGCGATGCTCCCGCCTCCCGCGCCGACCTCGACGATGTCGAGGAACGGCACCTGGACGGGGAGGCCCTCGAGCCGTCCGCCGATGAAATACTCGGTCGACGCCTCGGGTTCGCCGCGATTGATCACACAAGCCTTCGCGCTGGTGCCGCCCATGTCGAATGCGATCGCGTCACCGGTGCCCAGGGCGTCGGCGAGGCGCGCCACCCCCGTCACGCCCGCTGCAGGCCCGGATTCGAGCGTTCGAATCGGTTGCACCACGGCGACGGCCGAGGTCATCACTCCTCCATTGGACTGGGTGATGAGCAGCGGAGCAGCACAGCTCTGTTCCTCCAGGTGTTGCTTGAGCCGCTGCAGATATCCGGCGACCAGCGGTCCGACGTACGCATTCACCACAACGGTGCAGGTCCGCTCGTACTCGCCGATCTCGCGTGAGAGGGCACCGGACGTCGACACGAACACGTCCGGGCGCAAGGCGCGGACCCGCTCTGCCGCGGCGACCTCATGCGCCGGGTCGACGTAGGAGTGGAGGAATGAGATGGCAACGGACTCGACGTCGTCCGGCAGTTCGCTGACTGCCCCGGCGAGGACTTCGTCGTCGAGCTCCCGGATCTCGTTGCCGTGGGCATCGAGCCGCTCGGGCACCTCGATTCGCAACGTGCGCGGAACCGGGCACATCCTGGCCTTGAAGAAGAGGTTGTACATGTCCGGCCGGTTCTTGCGTCCCATCTCCAGGACATCACGGAAGCCCTGCGTGGTCAGCAGTGCCGTCTTGACCCCCGTCTGCTGCAGCACCGCGTTGATGGCGATGGTCGACCCGTGGATGAACGCAACGGTGCCGGGGAGTGGGACCTCCGCGTGCTCCAGAGCTCGCACGACCCCCTGCACGGGGTCGTCGGGGACGGTGAGGACCTTGCTTGCCGCGATGCTGCCGTCATCCTGGTTCCACGCCACCAGATCGGTGAACGTCCCGCCGATGTCGACAGCGACGCGCCAGGTCACTTCAGGGCATCCGCCGCTCTCACGGTGTTCCTGATGGTGCCGATCGTCTCCACGGACGTTTCGACGACATCCCCGGGCTTGAGCCAGATCGGGGGCACCCGCGACGCACCGATGCCTGCAGGTGTGCCTGTGAGGATGAGATCGCCTGGATGGAGTGTCGTCACTGCGGAGACGTAGGCGATCAGATGCGGAATGGAGAAGATCATGTGATCCGGGGTGTCATCCTGCAGCAGCTCTCCGTTGACAGTGCATGTCACATGCAGTCGCGTCGGGTCTGGCACCTCATCGGCCGTGACCAGAAATGGTCCGATCGGCAGGAATGTGTCAAAGCTCTTGCCGAGCAGCCACTGCCCGCCGGGCTTCTTCAGCTGCCAATCTCTTGCGGTCACGTCGTTGGCGACCAGGTACCCGCGAACGAAACCCCAGGCGTCCTCCTCGGCGATGTCGCGTCCGGTCCGACCGATGACAACGGTCAACTCGGCCTCATAGTCGATGCGGCGCGGCGCGACGGCGGGAAGGACGATGTCGTCGTGCGGACCGATGATCGATGAGGTGAGCTTTGCGAAGATGATCGGCTCGGTGGGAATCTCGGACTTCGTCTCGGCTGCGTGCTCCGCATAGTTGCGGCCGACGCACAGCACGGCGCGCGGGTTGTCGATCGGAGGCCCGAGAGACACGTCATCGAGCGAATACCCGGTTCCGCGACGCGCTGACTCCTCCATGGTGGTGAGCCGGTCGTCACCGTCCCCGAGCAAACTGGCCAGGTCAGCGCTCGCGCCCTCACCGACGGCTGGGAAGATCGTGCCGTCAACCACGAACCCGGTCCGCACTGAGTCACCGTCGCGGCGGAATCTCGCTATCCTCATTCGCATATAATATAGGCGTTCAGGGGCGTTTCGTCAGGTCCGGCGCCCGCCGCAGCGGTGGTGCCGGGGTCTTGGGCCGCGTCCCGAGTGGTTTGAGCCGCTCTGTCTATGGGCGCTTCGCCTATATCCTATATTTCTGCTTGACAGCGGGCTGCCTATTTCCTATTCTCCACAACCCTAGGTACCCCTGCGGTCGTTCCCTGGACCGTGCGTGGGGTGGGTTGTGACTTGGAGCACATGTTCAGGGCCACGGTTGGATCTGGCCGCCGCAGCGCACTGGGCGGACGAGGGTGACGAAAATGGCGATTGCAAGGGTGAGGCCGACACTGGCAACGAGCGCAATCACATTGGGCGTGCTGGCGCTGGCCGCATGCGGTGGTTCGGGCGGCTCGTCTCCGAGCAACACCAGCCCAGTCCTTCTGGGCCTGATCGGCCCACTCACGGGCGCACGCGCCGACGTCGGTCAGGGAATGGTCACCGGCGCGAAGCTTGCGCTCGACATCATCAACAAGGACGGCGGCGTGCTCGGTCGAAAGGTGAACCTGGACGTGCAGGACGACGCCGCAGACCCCGGCGACGCCGTGCCGGCGGCGCAGAAGGAGATCCAGTCTGACGGTGTCGTCGGGATCGTAGGTCCCACCTCGCTCACTGACTCCGTGGTGCTGCCGCTTGCGGTGAAGGCGAACATCCCCAACCTGATGTGGGGTGGCGGCGCGGCGTTCGACGCGATCCCCAACCCGCAGTTCTTCCGGATGTCACCGTCCGACACTGAGCAGGCTGACGCCATGACGGTCTATGCGCACGAGAAGGGCTGGAACAAGGTGGCCCTCGCCATCGGGAACCAGTCCGCCGACCAGTCGCTGGTGCCGGGCATCGTCGCATCGGCCGCCAAGCTGGGCATGACCATCACCAACCAGGTGACCATCGCGGTCGGGTCGACGTCCTTCCGCAGCGAGATCCAGCAGCTGTTCTCCCAGCAGCCTCAGGCGATCCTCGCGCAGTTCGACATCCCGTCCGCCGGTGTGCTCTTCGGTGAGCTCAAGCAGGAGGGTCTCACCAGCACCCCCTGGGTGGCGAGCAACCTCTGGTTCGCCAGCGAGTTCACCTCGTCGCTCGGCGGTGCCCTCGCCTCAGGACCGATCTACATCGCGAACTCCGGCACTGAGAATCAGGGATACCCCGGCTTCCTCAGCGCCCTCACGCAGTACACCGGCGCGACCCAGCCGAGCAATGGCGAGACCTACATGTACGACGCCGTCAACGTCTGGGCGCTCGGGGCGCAGATCGCGGGGACCACCAGCTCACCAGGGATCGAGCAGGGCATCCTGAAGGCCGCCAACGGTCCGGGCACGCAATGCTTCGATTACACGACGTGTCTCAATCTCCTCAAGTCCGGCAAGTCCATCAACTATGAAGGGGCGGCCAGCAGCGTCGACTTTGACGCACACCACAATGTGTACGGACCGTTCGACATCCTGCATTACAACGCTGACGGCACCTCGAGCTCGGTCCAGGAGTTGACCCCCCAGGCGATCCAGCAAGCGCTCGCGGCGGGATGAGAGGCTTCATGCCTCTCATCCCCGATGTGATCAGGCTCATCGACACTGCTGCGGGAGGGCATACAGATCAGCCAGTTCATTGAGGCCGTCGGATTCGGCCTGGTGACGGCGTCAGTCCTTGCACTGGCGGCCGTCGCCGTCTCGCTCCAGGTCAGCGTGACCAACTTCATCAATTTCGCCTACGGCGACTTCATGACGTTCGGAGCGTACATCGCATGGACGGTGGCTCAGCACGGCGTGAACTTCTTTGCGGCCGTGCTGATCGGCGGGATCGCGACGGGCATCCTCGGTGTGCTCGCCAACTTTGTGATCTTCCGGCCGTTCATGCGCCGCCGTGTCCGTCCGGTCACCCTCCTCATCGCCGGAGTCGGCCTTTCCTTCATCATCCAGAACGGGATGACCATCATCTGGGGCACGGAGCCGGTCCGCTTCAATGTCACGCTCGGCAACGCACTCCACTTCGGTCCGCTCGTGTTCACACCCGGTGACCTCGTCACCATCGGCGCGGCAGTCGCCCTGTTGGTCCTCCTGCACGCCATGCTCACCTACACAAAGTTCGGCAAGTCGCTCCGTGCGACCTCGAACAACGTCGACCTTGCCAAGGCGTGCGGGATCGACAGTGACCGGGTCATCAGCATCACCTGGTTCATCGCGGGCATTCTGACCGCGGTCGCGGGAGTTGGGCTTGTCCTGCAGGAGAGCACGCTCGATCCGACCACGGGCTTCAGCGAGCTCTTCGTTATCTTTGGCGCGGTGATCCTCGGTGGAATCGGCCGTCCGTATGGCGCCATGCTCGGCGCCCTCGTCGTGGGCATCCTCACCGAGGTGTCCGGAAGCTACGTCAACTCGGCTTACAAGACGTCGATCGCCTTCGGGTTTGTGATCGTGTTGCTCCTCTTCCGGCCACAGGGTCTGTTCGCGGCAGCGGGGAAGACGAGCTGATGCTGTTCTTCCTCACCGATCTGCTCGCCCTCGGCTGCATCGTCAGCATCATGGTAGTGGGCCTCAACCTGCAGTACGGCTACACCGGCCTCCTCAACTTCGCGTTCTACATGTACGTCGCCATCGGCGCGTACATCGCCGGTGTGACCACCATGGGTCCACCGACCCTCCCGGGTATCACGTACATCTTCGGCTGGACGCTGCCCTGGTACGTCGGCCTGCTCCTCGGTGGCGTTGTCGCCGCCGCCGCCGGTGCCGTCGTGTTCGCCTTCACGGTCCGGCGTCTCCGCAGCGACTACCTCGCGATCGTGACCGTGTCGGCCGCATTCATCGTGTACAACGTCATCAACAGCTTCATACCGCTGTTTGACGGCGCGACTGGCCTGTTCAACGTGCCGCCGATCACCGGCAACCTCAACGTCAGCACCGAGCAGTACTCACTCATCGTGCTGCTCGTCGCGGCCATCCTTCTGGCCCTGTTTGTCTTCATCTCGATGCGCATCTTCCGATCGCCGTTCGGCCGGCTGCTGCGTGCGATCCGCGAGGATGAGACGGTGACCTCCGCGTTCGGGCATGCGTCCTGGCGTCCTCAGCTGTGGGTGTTCGTCATCGGCTGCTTCATGGCCGGTATCGCCGGCGGACTCTTCATCTTCTACATCACCGCCTGGAGCCCGAGCGCGTTCCTTCCGCTGGAATCGTTCTTCCTGCTCGCTGCGCTGATCATCGGTGGCTCCGGCAATTACTGGGGTGCCGTCTTTGGTGCATTCGTTGTCATCGAAGGACTGGCCGAGCTGTCACGGTATGCACCCACGTTTGGCAGCCAGGCCGATGCCGGTGCGATCAGAGCGATCATCATCGGGCTCGCATTGATTCTCGTGCTCCGCTACCGGCCCGAGGGCCTGTTCCCGGAGCGGTGGTTGAAGTGGTACCGAACGACAGCCTCGGCCGCACGGAGGCGCGTGCTTCCGGGGCGACAGTCGCCGTGACCGAGGCTCTCGCGACAGCAGGCGATGTCATCCTCGACATCCGTGACGTGCAATTCGCCTATGGCGGGGTCAAGGCGGTTGACGGCGCAAGCTTCAGCGTCGACCGTGGCACGGTGACCGGGCTCATCGGCCCCAACGGCGCGGGGAAGTCCACCCTCATCGAAATCTTGAGCGGCACCCTATCGCCGGACCGCGGCGCCATTCTGTTTCAAGGCGTCAACACCAGGGGATGGGGCCCTCCGCGCGTCGCGCAGATGGGGATTGCCCGCACCTTTCAGACAGCACGAGTGCTGCCACGTCTGACGGTCCTCGAGAACGTCTTGATGGCTGCGCAGGGTCAGGAGGGGGAGAACCCACTCAAAGCCATGTTCTGGCGTCGATCCTGGTCGCAGCAGGAAGACGCCAATCGCGAGGAGGCGAAGAACCTGCTCAACTGGCTCGGATTGAGCGACCACCTGGAGAAGCCGGCGGGCACGTTGAGCGGTGGGCAGCGCCGGCTCATGGAGATTTCGCGTGCGTTGCTGGCACACCCGAAGCTGCTGCTGCTCGATGAGCCGACGGCGGGGGTCTTCCCGGAGACCAGCCGCCTCATCGCCACGCGTATCCGGGAGATCGTTGCGCAGGGCGTGACCATCCTGCTCATCGCGCACAACATGGAATTCCTCTCGACCGTCGCTGACGACGTTGTCGTCATGGCGGAGGGGAAAGTGCTCACCCGCGGACCGCTGGACTCGGTCCGTCAACATGAAGACGTCATCGCGGCGTATCTGGGCGTGGGCGGGCGATCATTGACAACACATCCGATTACAGGTGCCTGAAATGCCGGACCTGACTGCGGTCGGCGTCACCGCTGGATACGATGGGCCGCCGGTTCTCGACAAGGTTGGCGTGCACTGTGAGGCGGGCACCACCACCGTCATCCTCGGACCGAACGGCGCTGGAAAGTCGACGCTCGCGAAGGCCATCGTCGGGTTGCTCACCATCCGCGAGGGCACGGTCACCCTTCTCGGGGAGGACATCACCGGTATGGGGCCGCACAAGCTGGTGCGTCGCGGTCTCGCGTATCTGCCCCAGCTCATGAATATCTTCGATCAGATGACCGTCATCGAGAATCTGGAGATGGGCGGCTATACCATCCAGGGCAGCCTGACTCAGCGCATCGACACCGTGATGGAGCTCTTTCCAGACCTCGCCAAAGACCGCCACAAGAAGAGCGCCACGCTGTCGGGCGGTCAGCAGCGAATGCTCGCGCTCGCGCGTCTGCTCATGACCGATCCGAAGGTTGCGATCCTCGATGAGCCGACCGCAGGTCTTTCGCCTCTGTACGCGGAGCGCGTGTGGGAGCAGATCGACCGGATCAGAGGACTCGGCGTCGGCCTGCTCGTTGTCGAGCAGAACGCGAGCATCGCAATGGATCACGCGGACTCGGTGTTCCTGCTCGCGCAGGGGCGCAATGTGACGTCAGGGACCGTCGAAGAGGTGCGCGGTCGCGACGAAGTCGCACGGATCCTGGTCGGGTAGCTCAGGCACGTCGATGACTCCCGTCTTCCGGAGCGGAGGTCGGTGCGCCCGTGCCACGGTCGTGAGCGGCGGTTGGTGCTGACCCCTTCCGGCGCATCTGTACCGGAGCGGGACCCGGATGTCATCGTCAGCGGGGCGGGCATGGGCGGACTGGTCGCCGGCATCGCAGCCCAGGAGGACGGCGCACGCGTGCTCATCGTGGAAAAGGCCGCGGCGCCAGGCGGATCTCTCGCGATCTCCGGCGGCTATGTGTGGACATTCCAGTCGCACGCGGACTACCGGCAGTTAGTTCCTCACGGTGACTCTGCGCTGGGTCGCGTGCTCGTGGATGATTTCGCAACCGGGATTGAGTGGCTCACCGGCCATCACGTGCGCCTCGGTGACCCGCACAACGGATTGGGCCCGGATCGAGCCGGGTCGGGGTTTCGCATCGAACCCGACCCCGTCCTCGGTGCCGTCGAGCCACTGGTCGATGCATTCGTGAAAGGGGGCGGCACCCTCGCGTGCAACTCGAGGGTCGTCGGGCTGGTGCAGAACGACGATGGGGCGGTCGTGGGCGCTCGGGTGCGAAGTGGCGAAGGGACGCGCGTGGTGCGGTCGCGCAGTGTGGTGCTGGCCACGGGCGGATTCCAGGGAGATGCCGAGCTGATGGCCCGCCACGTGAGTCAGTGGGCCGACCGGGCCCTCCTGCGCGCGAGCCCATCGAGCACCGGCGACGGGTTTCGCCTCGCACTGGACGCAGGAGCGTCGACGAGTCGGGGACTGAACGCGGTCTATGCACACGTGATGCCGAAGCTCGACAGGTCACTCGATCCCGGCGGCTTTCGTGCGCTCACGCAGTTCTACGTTGAAGAGTGCATGCTCCTCAATCTCGACGGCGCGCGTTTCGTCGATGAGAGCCGCGGTGACGCGCTCTGCGGGCTCGAGCTGCTCCGGCAGCGCGAGGCTGCGGGGTTCATCGTGCTCGACGAGCAGCGCCACCAGAGCGCGGTGATGGAACCGTTCGTGCCCGACATGATGCGTTCAGATCCGCTCACCGCGGTGCGCGCCGCCGGCGGGACAGTGATTGTCGCGGACACGCTCGATGACCTCTGTCATCGGCTCGCTGAGTTCGGTGTCCCACCTCTGGTCGCGCTCGCCACCATCCGTGGGTTCGACGCGGCAGCCGAGCTCGGCGTCCCCGACAGCCTGCCCGTGCCTCGAGCTCGCGGCCTGCACACGTGCAGGCAGGCGCCATTCTTCGCCGTCCCCGTGATTCCCGGCGTCACCTTCACGGAAGGGGGCATCAGGGTCAATACGGAATCGCAGGCTCTGGACCGGGACGATCGCCCGGTGCCGGGTCTGTTTGTCGCAGGCGTCGACGTCGGAGCGATCTCGAACGCGGGCTATGCCGGGGCACTGTCAGCCGCGCTGATCACCGGGCTGCGAGCCGGTGTGCACGCAGCACGATCGGGAGTGTCGCGATGAGCGTGCCCCCACAGACTGGAACCTCACCGGTCGAAGCAGACGAGGAGCCTCCGGTCGAAGGCCCTTCGCCACGGGCTCAGCAGTATCGATGGCGGATTCTCGGCTCGGCGCTGCTGATCCAGGTGACCATCTCGATCGTGACCCAGGGATTCCCTGCGCTGGCGCCGTTTGCAAAAGGTGACCTCGGGCTCACCCGGCCGGAGATCGGCATCTTCGCGACCATCCTGAACCTCGGCACCATGCTCGCCCTGCTGCCGGCGGGGTGGGCGGTCGATGTTCTCGGAGAGCGGCGTGTGCTCGTCGCAGGTGGTATCGCCGCGGGGTTGGTCACGGCGGTGACCGCATTCGCACCGAGCTTTGCCGTGTTCCTTCCTCTGCTGATCATCATCGGGCTGGCCGGAGCCACCCCGACGCCCGCCGGGAGCACCGCGATCATCTCCGCGTTTCACCTCCGCGACCGCGCGTTTGTGATGAGCATTCGCCAGGCGGGTGTTCCGCTCGGCGGTGCGCTGGCAGCGTTGATCCTTCCACCGATCGCGATCGCCGCCGGGTGGCGGCGGGCGTTGCTGGTTGCGGCAGGCCTCGCAATTCTTGGCGCGCTGGTCGGCTACGCCCTGGTGCGCCGTGCCCCCAGAAAGCCACGAGGGAGAATCCGTCGCGACCACGGCTCGTTCAAGGCAGTGGCAACGCACGACGCCACGTTCATCGGCCTCGCCGCAATCTTTCTCACCCTCGGCCAGTTCGTGCTCGTCAGTTACATCGCGTTGTATCTCTTCGAAACGTGGCACATGTCGCTGGCCGAAGCGTCGTGGTTTCTCGTTGCGGCCAATGCGGGCGGCGTCGCGGGCCGGTTGTTCTGGGGAACCATCAGCGATCGCCTGTTCAAGGGACGGCGTCGCGGACCGCTCATCCTCGTGAGCCTCCTCGGAGCCGCCGGCTTCGTCATCCTCGCGTGGATTCCGGTATCGACCCCGGTGGTTCTGCTGCTCTTGATCGTGTTCTCCCTCGGCGCAACCATCATCGGGTGGAATGGCGTGTACATCACGCTCCTCTCCGAGATCGCACCGCCTGACAAACGGGGCCGCTCGGTTGCATACGGGATGGCCATCGCCCAGGTGGGAATCTTCGGCGGCCCATTTGCCTTTGGGGTGCTGGTCGATCTCACCAGCTCGTACCGGATCGCCTGGACGGCCGTCGCACTCGCGCTGCTGCTGGCGGCACTGCTGCTGCGTCAGATCGCCGAGGTCGCGACCCAGGGAGTCACCGTGGAAGCGGTGCCGGCGATCTGACATGGGCCGTTCTCAGCAATCAGCACAACTGCGTTCGCACTGAGGAGCATGCACGTGACCTCCGAACCCTCTGTTCCGTCCGCTCAGCGCGCGGACACGCCCGCGGTGACCATCCGGCGTGTCGAGATCATGCCGCTCAAGGTGCAGCTGAAATTCCGGCGCACGCTGTCAAAGGGAGTGGTCGCCGGCGACGACGCCCGTCCGTGGGTCGGCGATCCCGTGCTGATCAAGGTCGAGAGCACCGACGGTGTCGCCGGCTTCGGTCAGGTGCGTCCCCCCACGCCGTGGCTCGGCGAGACCACGGACAGCATCGTCGCAGCGCTCCGTCATTACTACGGCCCGGCGTTGATCGGCGCCAATGCTCTCGAACGCGAGTTGATCGCTCCGGCGCTCAACCGCCTGCTCCCGTCAAACTCGGTTGCGCTCGCCGGGATCGACATGGCGCTGCACGACCTCGTCGGCAAGACGTTCGGGCTGCCCGTGTACGCGTTGCTGGGTGGCACGCGGCGTTCGATACCACTCGACTGGTCGATCTCGCTGAATCCCCCGGACAGCATGGTTGCCGAGGCGGTGCGCGCTGTCTCCGAGTTCCGAGTGCGCACCATCTGCCTCAAGATGGGACCGAGCGCTCGATGGGAGGAGGACATCGCGACATTCAAGCGGGTTCGATCGGAGGTCGGGCAAGGTGTCGAGATCGGCATCGATCCCAATGAGGGCTACGACCTGAGCACCACGCTGCGTGTGGTGCGGAGTTCTCGAGGACGAGCGCGTCGCATACGTCGAGCAGCCGATGCATCGCGATGACCACGAGGGCCTGCAACTCCTGCGTGCCCAGGGCGTTGCACCGCTGCTCATCGACGAGAGCGCCATTCATGCCTCCGATGTTCAGCGTCTCATCGCCCACGGATGCTGCGATGGGCTGGTGCTCAAGCTCTGGAAGAGTGGAGGCTTCTCCGGAGTGAGACAGATGGCCACGCTCGCCGAGGCGGCCGGATTGCAGACAACGCTCGGTGGCGTCGCGCACGGAAGCGTCATCGAAGCCGCCGCCTGCGCGCACGTGTATTCGTCACTCGTCGCCCAGCCGATGGCCGCGGAGTTCGTTCTGGGTCTCAACGTCGTTGATGTCGACCCAATCTCGAGCGCATCTGCCGATTTCAGCGTCAAGGACGGCAACGTGTCCGCACCATCGGCACCCGGTCTGGGTGTCGACGTCGACCTTGAAGCCGCCAAACATCATGCGCTGGCCAGCTTCACGATCGACAACAGCTGAACGACGAGGTGGAGAGATCCGGAGTGTCGATCCAGTGGGATGCTGGGCTCTACGGCGCCAACAGCGCCCACCACCGCAGCTTCGATGCCGGGTTCCTGGACACTCTCGAGATCCGGCCGCACAGCTCGATCCTCGACGTCGGGTGCGGGACCGGTGACCTCGCTGCGAGGCTTGCCGAGCTGGCACTGCACGGGCAGGTCGTCGGCATCGACGCGTCCAGCTCGATGGTCAACGAGGCGCGCCGCTGTCATCCGCGGCTGCGCTTCGTCGAGTGTGCCGCACAGGACATCACGCCGGACATCGGAACGTTTGACCTGGCTGTCTCCACCGCCGTCCTCCATTGGATTCCCGAAACCGATCATCCGGAGGTGCTTCGGCGCGTTCACGGGGTCCTCCGCCCCGGCGGAGTCTTCCGAGCCGAGTTCGGTGGCCAGGGCCAGATCGCCCGGGCCCGCCAGATCCTTGACGAAACTGCGCGCGACATGGCGCTCGACGTCACCCCGCCGTGGTACTTTCCGGCGCCCGAAGCCTACAAGCAGCGGCTCGTCGCAGCAGGGTTCTCGGAGGCTCGCAGCTGGACAGCGCTGCGCCATCAGCGTCGTTCGGTCCCCGATGAGGATGCCCTGCGTGGATGGCTGCGCAGCCAGGTCTTGATCGCGTATGAAGCATCGATGACCGAGCGCGACGCTGCCGAATTCCGGCAGCGCGTGGAGTCGCGAGCCCGTGTCGAACTCCGCCGCGATGATGGGACGTATGACCAGGACTACGTGCGCCTCGATCTGCTGGCCGTGGTCGACGCTCCCGATTCCGGCGATTAGCCTGAGCTGATCAGCGGCCTACGCCGGGTGCGGGGGAGGGGAGACCTCGCCGTCGACCCCGGTGAAGTGCCGGCCCTCGACGTCAAAGGACCAGTCGGCGACACGCACCCGGCGGCTGAACAACCATCGACCCGCAACAATCGTGTAGGTGTCGCTGTAGCGCAGCCCGCGGACGCGGATGCTGGAGCCTCCTGCAAGCTGATCCGACAAAAGATATGCGACGGCGTACACCTGGGCGTGGCCGAAGCCGTCACCCACGACCACCTCGACGTTGCTGCCGAGGTGTGTCGTCGCGTTCCAGCGGGACATCGCGCTCTTCAGGTACGCCACGATCAGCTCGCGCCCTGGGCCGTACTCGCGGTCGTACCACCCGGTCGCGTCCGGCGCGAAGCACGATTCGAGCAACTCGTAATCACGCTGGTCGAGCGCGATGAAGTACCGAGTGATCAGCGCACGAATCTGCGCCTCGTTGTCTCGCCGGTTCGAGATACCACCGTCATCCTGCGCGACAGGCCGCTCGTCGTCCGGCAATGCTATTTGGTGATCATCAGCATCTTGTACCAGCGGTCCCCGAAGATCGCGATCACATCGAGTTGGTCCGCGTAGTACAGGATCTTGCCCTCCAGGGACGCCGGAAAACGCGTCGCCGTCGGGCTGTGGGTGAGGATGATCTCGCACACCTCGGCGGGCAGGCCGTGGCTCATCGCGGCGTGCGCCCCGAGGAAGCCGTGCGGATACCGGCGTCCGGCGTCCGTGTACCCATTCGACTCGCCCTCTGGCTGGTACTCGACGAGCTTGGAGACGTCCTGGAGCAGACCGGCTGCGATGAGCACATCGCGATTCACCACGACACCGTGGTGCTTCTCGAAGACGTCCGCGGCCGCAAGGGCAAGCGCGAGGACGGCATGACAGTGGCGCACGTGCGATCCGGGGATCTCCGGTGACGTCGGCACATCGTCGATTGATTCGAACGGTGACACCTCCCAGAGCTCAGCCCAGACGGCTGCCACGCCGCTGCGCAGCTGGGCATCCGAGATGCCCGCAAGCTCCGGAAACAGTGCTAGCACGTCGAGCGGCCGTTTCATCTCCGCACTTCCGCAGCCTGGGCAGCCATCACAGCACCGTCCTCAACCAGCTCGTCGATCGCGGCGGAGTCGTAGCCGATGTCTCGAAGCACGTCGATCGTATGCTCACCCAGGAGCGGTGCACCGGACATGGAGTTGCCGCCGAGCGCGGGCACCGGACCGGCCACGTGACGGAAACTTCCATAGCGGGGGTGGGCAATCTCGTGGATCAGGCCTCGCTCACGGACGGTCGGAGAGTCGAGTGCCTGCGCCACGGTGTTGAGAGGAGCGCAGGGCACGCCATGCGCCACGAGGCGATCGACGGATTGCTGAGTTGTCAGCTCGGCGAAGTCCTCGGCGATGTGCGCTAGCACCTGCGTGCGGTGGGCAAGACGTCCCGCATTGGTTGCGTAAGCGGGATCCGTGAGCCGTTCGTCTCCGAGCGCGACAGTGAGGTTATGCCAGTTCCGGTCGTGTCCTGCGAACACGGAGATCCACCCATCGCTGGTCGCAAAATTCTGTGCGGGCACCATGGATTGATGCGCTGAGTGGGCGGTGCGTTCGAGGCGCGCGTTGCTGTTGAGCGTCCAACCGGCGAGATAGGTGAGCATCGAGATCTGCGTGTCGAACAGCCCCAGGTCGATGTGCCTGCCACGCCCGGAGCGATCGCGCTCGACGAGCGCGGCACAGATCGCAAGCGCGGCGGTGAGGCCGCCACTGTGGTCCACGTAGGAGATGCCGGCCTTTGCAGGCGGACCGTCAGGCTCTCCCGTGAGGCTCATCGCTCCTGCGAGCGCCTGGACGGTGTAGTCGTACCCCGGCCTGTCCGACAGGCTGCCCGTCTCACCAAACCCCGTGAGCGAACACGTGACGAGGCGAGGGTTGACGCCGATCAGGTGCTCGTGGTCGAGACCGAGCTTGGCCATCACCCCGGGCTTGTAATTGTCGAGGATGACATCAGCAGAGCGGGCGAGGTCGAGCATGACGGCGTGGCCGCGCGCGCTCGACATGCGCACGGCGAGCGACCGCTTTCCCCAGTTCAACGAGAGGAAGTACACCGATTCGCCTTCCTGAAAATGCGGGCCGGTGGCCCGGGCGTCGTCCATTCGATCGGGGTCCTCGACCTTGATGACGTCGGCGCCCAGATCCGCAAGGATGGTGGCGGCATACGGGCCTGCAATGAAATGGCCGAAATCGAGGACTCGGATCCCCGCGAGGACGCCTTCCCCCTGCGGCAGCTCAGACGTTGTGCTTGTCCCCATGTGTCAGTGGTTCACTCCCGGCGTTGCCTCCGGACAGGTGGTCGGAGGTTTCTCCTGTAGCACAGATGGTCCGGGTCACGTGGAGTCCTGCGTACACCCAGTAGATCGTGAGCGGTTCGGCGCCGGCGTTGATGAAGCAATGCGGCACCGTTGCTGGAACCCAGGTTGCATCACCGGCAACAGCCGTCATATCGGCATCGCCAACCGTGACGGTGGCCGTGCCTGCGAGCACGAGCACCGTTTCCTCGACGTTGTGGGTGTGGAGCGGAATGCCCTGTCCCGGTGGTATCCGAGTGATGCCCGTCGTGACGCTCGAGACCCGAGAGTTCCACTTGCCGACGTATGGGATGCTGCTCACGCCGTTGCCACGCGAGAGGCTGGTCAGCGAGGCGCCGCGGAGGAACAGCGACGGCTCAGGCAGGGATGTCATCGGTACGTCGTGCATCGTCCTCTGCCGGTGGGGCTCCGCGGCGCGTGTCAGTGGATGCGTGCTCCTCCCAGCGCCACACCGACTGACTCCGGACGTAGCGCGCGTACCGCCATACGCCCATGAGCGATGCGGCATCAGCCGCGAGAGTCTCAGCCAGCTCTCCGGCCGACCACGTGGGAATGAGCGCTGCGGCGGGAGCGTCGATGATGATCGCGCTCTCATCCCGCGAGCGACGCGAAGTCTCGAAGACCCGCGCCTGGCACACCGACGGCAGCGCGAGGCGGCTGAGGATTCTCTCGAGGGATGCCCCGCGATGGCCGCGGAAACGGAGCATCACCAGGCCCCAGGCGGTTTCCGGAGTGTGTGTGCGACCGCTGGTCACCTCACGGAGCACGAGGCGCTGGCGCCCGAACACCCGCGAAAGCATCCACTGGCTCCACGGCGAGAAATTCTGGCCGGTGATCGACCGATATGAGTCTTCCTCCAGCGTGTCGAAGGGGTCGACGTCATAGCACGACATGTAGCGAGGCCAACCATCGGTGCAGACCCAGCGGGTTGCTGCCTTGAACCCGGCCACGCGGGTGTGATCAGGCACGAGCTCGAGGTCGAACCAATCATGAAAGGCCGCCTCCTCGCCAGTGGCGGGCTCCATCAAGACCATCAGCATGCCGGGCGAATTCATGGCCATAGTTCCCCGTTGCGGACGACACTCCTGCAGGTGCACTGCGGTCGTCCAGCGAGGATAACCACACCTATAGTATATAAGATCACCCGGCAATCCCCTGGGTGCGGAGCTGCTCGATCGCGTCTTTCGACATGCCGAGCACCTCGCTGAGCACCGCCTCGGTGTGCTCGCCGAGCAACGGCGGCGTCGACGCGGGGACACGACCGAAATCGCTGAAGTCAAACGGCGTGGAAGCCGCTGGGTATTCGCCGGCGCCTGGCTGCGACACCATCGAAAACATGGGATTCGCCGGCGACGCCTCGGGGTCGCGGGCCAGGTCGGTGAACGTCTGGTACGCGCTCCACAGCACGCCATGGGCATCGAATCGTTCGCGGATGTTCGTGAGGTCGTGCGCCGAAGTCCACTCCCCGATCAGCGCGGCGATCGCGTACCGCGCATTCCAGCGCTCGCCCTCGTCATCCAGGTCGACCTCGAGCTTGGCACCGAGCGCATCGAACTCATCCTGGAGGGAGGTCGCTCGCTTCAGACGATGCCACTGGCCGGGCGTGAGCGCGACCACCATGACATACCGTCCGTCCCGGGTTTGGAAGTCCTTGCCGAAGGTGCCGTAGATGTAGTTGCCGTCGCGCCGGCGCGGCTCGGGATCCAGGACGGCTTCGGCGATGACGCCGAGGCGCGACGCGTAGGCCAGTGCGATGTCTGCGAGGCTGACGCTGACGAGCTGGCCCTTGCCGGTACGTGACCTGTGGCGCTCCGCCGCCAGGAGACCGCTGGTCAGCACGTGGCCGGCCATCCCATCCCACGCAGGCATCACGTGGTTGACCGGCGGCCCGTCGGGATCCGATCCAGTGACCATTGGAAAGCCGACCCTCGCGTTGACCGTGTAGTCCACCGCCGGAGACCCGTCGCGGTTTCCTGTCAACCGCACCATGATCACATCGGGGCGGGACTCGCGCAGACGCCGAAACGACAGGCCTCCCTGGGCATCGAGATTCGTGAGCACCAGCCCGCCGTCTCTGCCACCCGAGGCCACGAGCTGGCGCACGATCTCCTGGCCCCGCGCGTCACGAAGATCGAGCGTGACCGATCGTTTCCCCTGATTGAGGCCCGCCCAATACAGGCTTTTGCCGCGCCACAGCGGCCACCGGCCGCTGTCGACGCCTCCGCCGACGGGATCGATGCGAATGACGTCCGCTCCCAGCGATGCGAGAGTCGCGCCCGCCAGCGGGACCGCGACGAACGCGGACATCTCCACCACACGCATCCCGGCGAGGATGCCGGCGTGACTACCGTTCGCTGCCGTCACGGTTCCCGTCGACATCGAGACGGGGGAGAACCGGCCCGTGGCCACGGCGATACACCATGACCGTCCGCCGGTAGGTGATCACGACCGTGCCCTCCTGGTTGAACCCCGTCGTCCGCACGGTCACGATGCCGACGTTGGGCCGAGACCTGGAGGTGCGAGCCTCGAGGACCTCGCTCTGTGAGTAGATCGTGTCTCCCTCGAACACCGGGTGGGGAAGGCGAACCTCGTCCCACGCGAGATTTGCCATGACGTTCTGCGAGACATCGCTGACGCTCTGTCCGGTCACCAACGCCAAGGTGAACGTCGAGTTCACGATGGGTCGCCCGAATTCGGTCTGTGCGGCGTAGTGATGGTCGAAATGCGCGGAGGCCGTGTTCTGCGTGAGCAGCGTGAACCAGATGTTGTCGGTGCCCGTGACGGTGCGCCCAAGGGGGTGGCGATAGACATCCCCGACCGTGAAGTCCTCGAAATAGCGTCCGGACCAGCTGACGGTGGCGGGAGCAGGCACCGTCAGCCGCTCGCGAGCACCGGCCGCAGGTCCGCGAGGAGCTGCTCGGCGACGATCTGAAAGATGAAGTTGACTCCCTGCAGCATGATCATCCGGACGCCGCGCTCGTGCAGCATGATCACGCGCTTGCGCATCTCGTCCAGCGTGTATGCGTAGCTGGTGTTTGCGCCAATGGTGACGCCATGTCGGCGCCCAAGCTCGACAGCACGATCCACGTATTCCCAGAGCCGTTCGTTGTAGAAGTCGGGCTGTTCCGAGTCCGAGATGATGCGTGATGCATCGCTCATCGCGATGAACACGATGTGGATCTCGGGATCCGCGATGATCTCTTCGAGCGAGTCGAGACCGCCCTGAGTCTCCGGCTGCGGAATCACGTAGGAGCGACCTTGATGTGCCGGCTCCGACCGTCCCTCAGCGCTCTCGCGACCGCGATGTATGACCAGGCCCTTGCGATGCCAGTCGCGTGCCGCCACCACGCACTCGTCGATCTCACGCTTCTCTGAGTGCGACACCAGCATGAACTGCGCCCCAACGCCGATCGCACGCGCGACGTCGGGCGCGATCCGGTGGTCGTAGCCGAGCCATGGGTTGCTCTGAATTCGCACGACGGGTGTGATCTCAGCGGCTTCAGCGGCGGTGATCAGCGCAGACGTCTGATGCCAGTCATGCGAGCTGAACATCTGGTCGATCATCACCCATCGAAAGCCGACGTATCCGCAGAGGTCGACCATGTCTGCGCTGTTGACCCAGAGACCGAGGCTCGTTCGTCCCGCCTCGAGATCCTCGAGCAGTGGATTGCGCACGTGATGCCTCCTGGGGCACCGCCCTTAAAGCAGGTGGCCGGGCGTGGTACCGAGCCGGTGACCCCGGCTCTTGTGGAATACTATTCCAACAATGGCGGCTTTTGCACCGTGCCACGTTCGCGCACGGAGACCGGCCGGCAGCACCATCTCGGTGCCGGTGACCACGCGGTGAAGCTGCTGGCGGCGACCGGGATGCTCGGCTCGGGCTTCCTCGAAAGCTCGATCGCTCGAGGCGTCGATGAGGGCGCGGCGATGATCGGCTGCGACTCCGGGACGACCGACTTCGGACCCCATCTTCTCGCCACCGGGCGCTCGCATTTCTCTCGGTCCTCGGTCAGGAGGGACCTGGGGATCATGATCGAACACGCGCGTCGCACAAGGATTCCGGTGGTGATCGGCTCGGCCGGCGGGTCGGGAAGTGACTCCGGGGTTGCATGGATGAGCGACATCGTTCGCGAGATCGCGGACCAACTCGGCCTGCACTTCAGTCTCGCGCAGATCCATGCCGAGCAGCCGGCGCACGTGATCCGCGAGCTGCTGGCGCAGGGCCGGGTGCGCGCGCTGCCGCGTATGGGGGAACTCACTGGCGAGGACGTCGATTCCTCGTTGCACATGGTCGCCATGATGGGTGCGGAGCCGATCCAGGAGGCACTGTCGCGGGGGGCTGACGTTGTTGTCGCAGGGCGGGCGAGCGACGCCTCCATCTTTGCGGCGCTCCCGCTGCTTGCAGGCCACGATCCGGGGCTGTGCTGGCATGCGGGGAAGATTCTCGAATGTGGCGCCGCCGCCGTCGTGCAGCGCACCGCGCCGGACAGCATGCAGGCAGAGATGCACGCGAGCGGTGTCGACATCGAGCCGCTGCGCCCTGACTACCGCTGCACGCCCCAGAGCGTCGCGTCACATACGCTGTACGAGAACGCGGACCCGTTCAACCTCATCGAACCGTCAGGTGTCCTCGATACGCTCCAGACACGATATGACGCCATCTCGGATCGCGCGGTTCGCATCTCAGGGTCCAGGTTTCACGAGGCAGCCGAGTACACGGTCAAGCTGGAGGGCGCGCGAAAGGTTGGCTACTCGACCGTCATTCCCGGCGCCATTCGCGATCCGCTGATCATCAACCAGCTCGACGCCTGGTTGGCGACGCTCGACGCGGCGATCACCGCGCGTCTTCGACAGACGCTCACACCCACGGACACGTACACGATCGCGACTCGCGTCTACGGGCGAAACGGAGTGATGGGGGAGCTCGAGCCTGTCCCACGGGTCGAGGGCCACGAGGTCATGCTGCTCTGGGATGTCATCTCCGGATCACAGGAGCTCTCGCATTCGATCGCGGCCGCCCTGACGCACATGGCGGCGCACAATCCGATCCCGGAATGGCATGGACTGATCAGCGGGGTGGCGTTTCCCTTTGCTCCGTCTGAGATTGACCGCGGGCCGGTGTACGAGTTCCACCTCAATCACGTGATCGTTCCCGAATCCCCGACCGCGCTGTTTCCGATCGACATGACGGTGGTCTGACGTGCGCAGGCCTCTCGGCGAGCTGGCGAAGCTCATCAGATCGAAGAATGCAGGCCCGTTCTGGCTCACCTTTGATGTGATGTTCGACGACCCGGAGATCTACCGCCAGGTGCGTGACCAGCAGGTGCTCAGCGTGGAGCGCGTCGCAGCCTGCTATCGGCAGGATCCGTCGTCGGTCCTCGTGTTTGCCCATGACACCGCGCTTGCGATCAAGGTCAGCTTTCCGCGACCTGTGAGCTCCGGATCGGCGCGGGACACCGACGTGTTCGGCGGCCAGCAATACGCCCCGCTGATGGACTTCACAGTCGAGCTCAGCGGCGGTAGTGCGACGACGTCGTAGGTCGGATCGCCGAAGCTGACCGATCCAGGACCTGGGAGACCTCACCCGCCGCTGCCAGCAGATCCGGAAGCCACGCCTCAAGCCGCTCGAGGGTGCAACGCTCCGCAGGCCCGGCAATGGTGAGGGCGGCCGCGATGCTCCGATCCGGACCGAGTATCGGCGCCGAAACCGCGTCGATACCCTGGACGTGGGAGGACTGCGCGAGTGCGTATCCCTCGGAGGCAATCGTCTCGACACGGCGTACGAGGACGGCGCGCGATGGTATCGCCGGGTCCAGCTTGCGGAGCTGTGCCAGGTGGCTCCAGTACGCGCGACGGTCGGGCTCCGCGGCGTACGCCAGAAGGAGCTCGCCGGTCACGCCGCTGTGGAGCGGCGCGAGTTGCCCGATCTGCGCAACCCATCGAATCTCATGAGTCCCTTCGACTGCTTCGATGCAGACGCGCTCGAAACCCGTCTGGACGTTGAGCGTGATCGTCTCGGCGGTCAGATCACGCAGACGGAGCATGTACGGATACACCACGCCGCGGAGGTCCGCGCGTGAGTTCATCTGACGGAACAGCGTGAGCATCCGCCAGCTCAGCGCATATCGCTGAGTCTCCGGGTGCTGGTCGACGAGCTGCTTGCGGCGCAACGCGGTGAGGATGCGATGGATGGCGCTTCCGCTCGCCTTGGTTTCGCGCGCAAGCTCGGTGACGCTCAGCGATCCCGTGTCCGTCTGGGCGAGCAGCAACAGGATCTCTGCAGCGCGCTCCACCGCGAGCGCGGACGCACTTCGTTCAAGCGCCGGCTCGGCGTCGGCAATCGCGACCGCCGCCTTCATACGCCAGGCTCGGTGGGTGTGACGCTTTCCAGCCACTGACGGCACGCCCCGAGGAATGACGATGCCTGCAGGCCGTCCATCACCCGGTGATCAAGGCTGAGGCTTAGATACATCATCGGCCGCACCTCGGCTTTGCCGTTGACTGCGACGGGGCGATCCACAACCGAGCCCATGGTGATCACCGCGGATTGTCCCGGGGCGATCACCGAGTAGCTCAGCAATGTGCCAAGGGAACCGGAGTTGTTGACGGTGAAGGTTCCGCCGGAGAGATCCGCCGTCACCAGCTGTCGTGCGCGGGCACGAGCCGTGAGATCCCCGAGCGCTACCGCGAGCTCCGGAATCGAGAGGCGATCGGCGTTCTTGATGACCGGTACGATCACGCCCTCCGGCAGCCCCATGGCGACGCCGATGTTGATCGCGCGATGAACGATGATGCCGTCCTCGGAGAACGTCGAGTTGACCTCGGGGAATTTGCGCAGCGACGCCGCGGCTGCGGCCACCATGTACGTCAGGTATGAGAGCGACACGCCGTACTGGCGGCGCACCGTGCCGCGATTCACCTTCAGACCTCCGCCGACTGCGCTCATATCGACTTCCTGCATCTGCCACGCATGCGGGATGGTCGCTTTCGACAGCGCCATGCGCTCCGCGATGCGGCGACGCGTCGGAGTCAAGGGAATGACTTCGTCGCCTTCGAGTGACTGCGGGGGCGCGACAACGGTCGCCGGACCCGACGCTGCCCGCCGATGGGGAGGAGTTGGCACGTCTGGCTGCTGCGCGACCACCTCTGGCACCGAGGAGTCATCGGCCGCATCGGATTGAGCAACCGCCTGCTGCCGTGCCGGAGGAGCCGCCGGGGTCGCCGGGACTTCGATGGTCGCCACGTCGATGTCACCACCTGCGGCGCCGTTGACCTCCAGGACAGCGATGTCCGCTCCGACAGGGACCACCGCCCCCTCCGCTGCGAGGATTTCCGTGAGCACGCCGGTGACCGGAGCCGGCACTTCTGCGTCGACCTTGTCAGTGTTGATCTCGACCATGGCGTCGAACTCCGCAACCCGGTCTCCAGGATTAACCAGCCAGCGTGAGATGGTGCCCTCGGTTACGGATTCGCCGAGTTGCGGCATGGTGACCAGGTAGCGGCTCATCGTCCTTCCTCCTTGGCTGTTTCTGCGCGTTGCTGCTCGATGCGAGTGGGCAGAACGTCGTACACGTGCTGAAAGATGTAATCGGAATCCGGCCGCGGGAGCGCCGATGCCGCTTTCTGTGCGGCATCGAGCTCGAGCCGGATCTCTGCTTTGAGAGCTTCGACATCGACTTCCGTCAACAGGCCGTGCGCGATCACATACCGTTCCACGCGGGCCAGCGGATCATTCGCGACCGCCGCCGCCACCTCGGCCTGGTGACGGTAGTCATTCGGGTTGTCCGAGGTGTTGTGAAAGCCAACTCGGTATGTCCGGCATTCGATGAGGGTCGGCCCCCCGCCTGCAAGGGCGCGGGTCACGGCTTCGTGGGATGCGGCGTACACCGCGAAGAGGTCGTCCCCGTCCACCACGACGCCGGGCATCCCGTATCCGAGCGCTCGGGAGGCGAGACTCGCCGCCGCGGTCTGTTTGTGAAATGGGGTCGAGATGGCGTACTGGTTGTTGATGACAACGATGACGAGCGGGACGCGCATCACCCCGGCAAGGTTCAGCAACTCGTGGAAATCGCCCTCCGAGGAAGCCCCGTCGCCGCAATAGACCATGACCGCTGCGTGCTCGTGGCGTAGCTTCATCGCCCAGGCCAACCCCGCGGCGTGCGGTAGCTGCGCGCCGATGGCCTGCTGCCGAGGCAGCAATTTGACGCCTTGCGGGATTCCCGCATGGTTCAGGCGCCCCATGTATCCGGCGAAGAAATTGATCAGGGGAAGCCCGTGCCGGATCATGGCCGGCTGTTCGCGCGATGCGGGCACCATCCAGTCCCGGTCTGGGTCGAGCGCCATCGCGGATCCGACAACGGCTGCCTCCTGCCCGTGCACCGGGGCGTAGAGACCGACACGTTTCAGGCGTTGGAGCTTGGTGGCCAGGTCGTCGATGGCTCGGGACTGGATCATGAGCCGGTATGCCTCGAGGATCTGATCCCTGCGCATCGGCACGGCGCCATCCACCTGGCCGTCGGGATTGAGGGGCTGCAGGGGAACCACCGCGTGGTTGCCGGGTCCGGCCGTCACGGCGGGTTGGCGCGCCATCAGCCTTCCACAGCCTTTCGTACGGCGCTGATGATGCGTGGGACGGTCGGAAGCCACGCGTCTTCGAGCGCACCCGGGGGATAGGGCACATCGCGTCCGCCAACGCGGAGCACTGGGGAATCGAGTGACATGAACGCCTCCTCGTGGAGGGTGGCCGAGATCTCGGCACCGAATCCGCCGGTGAGCGGCGCCTCGTGCACGACCACCGCTCGTCCCGTGCTCGTCACTGCATGAACCAGCCCGTCGACATCAAGGGGGACCAATGTTCGAATGTCGAGCACCGCTGCCGAGATGCCGCTCGAATCGAGCTCGGCGGCCGCGGCGAGGCAGAGATGCACGGCTGCTCCCCACGCGATCAGGGTGACGTCGGAACCCTGGCGCACGAGACGAGAGCGTCCGAACGGCAGCGGATCGTCGCGCACGGTGACTGGTCCTCTGACGGTGCGATACAAGCGCTGGGGCTCGACGAAGAGCACCGGATCGGGGTCTCGGATCGCCATGCTCAGCATGTTCCGCGCGTCGTCGGGGAACGCCGGACACACGATCTTGATGCCCGGGGTTTGCGCGAACTGCAACTCGACCGCGTCGGCATGGAACTCCGGGGTCCGAACGCCACCCCCGTCAGGCGCGCGAATGGTCACGGGCATCGGATAGCGGCCGCGCGATCGAGAGCGGAATCGCGCGAGCTGTGGGCCGACCTGATGAAAGGCCTGATACGTGAAGCCGAGAAACTGAATCTCCGGCACCGGAATCATGCCCCCGATTGCGAGGCCCACCGATGCGCCGACAATGCTCGCCTCGGCCAGCGGGGTGTCGAAGACGCGATCGACGCCGAAGCGCTGTTGCAGTCCCTGGGTGACGCGAAACACGCCACCAAGTGTCCCCACGTCCATGCCGAAGACCACGACACGCTCGTCGCGCGCCATCTCCTCAAAGAGAGCGGCACGGATCGCCTCGAGGATCGACATCTCCTCGGTGGCCGGCGCCGCCTTTGCCTGGTGCACCACGGTCTGGACATCCGTCATGGGGTTGCTCCCAATATTGGAATGCCATTCTACTCTTGGGCTCAGGGCGTGAACGAGATCTTCGTTGATGCCTCCGGCAACATCTACCCAACGACTACGGCGATGAGAGGATCGAGGTGTTCATCCACCGCATTGAGGATGACCCAGGCGTTTGACGCTTTCAAAGCATTTGCGCTATGGTGTTTGCACCGGGGGTAAGGGCTGAATTCGCCAGGGGGAGGCGACGACCTGGGCGCAAGGGGCTTCTCACCGACCGGTTAGCGAGACCTCGCCGCCCGACCACCCGAGTCGCGGGCGGCAGGTCCCGCGCCATTCGTGGCGCGGAACCACTTGACGGAACCCCTCTAACACCGCGATCATGTCGCGGTCCCCGGTAGCCCGTTGAGTGGAGAAAGGGTGCCCGGATTCAGTGTTCTTGTGACGTCGCAGGTGTGGGCGAGCGCGCACGCTCGGCACAGTGGGCTGCTCCACGCGACCTTCGCCGCGCCGCTCCGTGCTGACGTCGTCATCGCCATTGCCGCTGTCGCGCATACATAGAGGTAAGGCACACCCATGCGATCGAGATTCTGGTATCTGGTAGGCGGCCTGGTCGTGGCAGGGGTGGCGGTCGGGTTCTTCGTGACCCGGTTCCTCAACCCGACGCCGCCGCAGATCACGGCTACCACGACGTCGGAGACCCTCCTGGGCCGCCCAGTCGTGAACTTCACTCTGACTACGGTCGCCGCCGTCGGCACCGCCGGTCAGGGAAATGGCGCGCATCCGAACTGGGTCGGCTATCTGCCCACCACCTATCTCAAGGTCCCTGCCGGGGCCGTCGTGCACATGACCATCGATCAGCAGGACGGTCAGACCGGGCTCCGGAATGAATACCTCGGCCTTGTCAGAGGCACGATCAACAACCAGATGACTGTGGACGGCAAGGTCATGGGCGCGATCGATCCGTCTCTCGCTGCCCACACGTTCACCGTCCCGGACCTCGGACTGAGCGTTCCATTGGAGGGTGTCCCGGCGAACGCCGCAGCCAACGCGCAGATCGTGATCGAGTTCAGCTTCGTGGTGCCCGACAAGCCCGGCCTCTTCCGGTGGCAGTGCTTCGTCCCCTGTGCCGCGGGGACGCTCTACGGCAACGGCGGCCCAATGCAAACGCTCGGCTACATGGCCGGCGAGCTCCAGGTGGGCTGACGATGAGAAATCGAGCAGCGACCGGCCGGTTGGGGGTTGCCATCTGGATCGTGGTTGCCGTCCTCGGCGACATCGCTCTAGCTCTCGCCCCCATCCCGCCCGGGCAGGCAGCGACCCTCGCGTCCGATGAGAGCGAGGTCATCAGGATCCTCGCGATGGCCGGCTGGCCGATCTTCTTCGGCGTGTTGATGGGTCTCTACTTCATGCTCTTCTTGAATCGCGTCGCCCCTTCCGAGCGCGAGGTACCGCCCGGCGAACTCAGGGGCAACTCGCGTCTCCAGACGACGTGGATCGTCACGAGCGTAGTTCTGGTGCTCATCCTCGCCACCTATGGGACCGTCGAGCTCGCGAATGAGGAACCCGGAGCCGGGGTCCCGACTTCTGCGACGGCGCTTTCGCTTCCCACGTCCCCGAGCCAGCCGCTCGAGGTCCAGGTCATTGCACAGCAATGGTGGTTCACGTACAGGTATCCAGCGTATGGCGGCATCGAGACAGCGCAACTTGTGCTGCCGGTCGGGCAGAAGATTGAGTTCAATGTCACTTCCCTCGACGTCGTTCACTCCTTCAACTTCTTTGCGCTGGGCGTGAAAGCTGACGCTGTGCCCCTCAACGACAACGTCGTGTCGTCGACTCCAACCGAGATCGGAACCTACAGGGTCCAGTGCACGGAGCTCTGCGGTCTCTGGCACGGAAACATGTCGGACAACACGGCGATGGTCGTGAGCCAGTCGGATTTTGCGTCCTGGATACAACAGCAGACCGCGCTTGACGCACCGATCATGAAATATCTGCTGCCGTACAGCCACACGTACGAACCATCGCCAGTCGTCTACGGCCACTGACGTGATCGACCTCATGCACACAAGGGAAAGCTGATGTGGATGCTGTAACCCCGACGCGCCCGCCGATATCTACTCGGCCGACGCTGGCACGCCGGCTCAACGAGTGGGGGCTGCTGCTTGGGGTCATTGGTGCGGTGATCGGTTTCCTCCTCGGGTTCTGGATTGGCAACCTGGCGATTGCCAACTCGTTCAGCACGGACAACTCGCTTGGTTCCGACCCGGGGATCCTGCTCGGCTATACCCTGAGCGTCGTTGGCTTCCTCGCCGGGATGGGCTTTCTCAACTACCCGATCGGCCGCCTGCTGGGCGCGAGGCGGCCTTCCGAGGAGGACAACGCCTACATGCACGGCGAGGGTGGCGGCTTGAGCCGCTACTTCCGCATGACGACCGATCACAAGGTGATCGGTTTGCAATACCTCATGATGATCCTCGCCTTCCTGTTCATCGGTGGATTGGGTGCGATGTTCATCAGGAGTGAGCTCCTGACGCCGGTGCCATCGGTCGCCAACGCGCAGTCGTACCTGACACTGGTGGGATTGCACAGCACGCTGATGATCTTCATGGCCTCAGCGGCGATCATCGGGCCGTTCGGCAACTACTTCGTCCCGATCATGATCGGGTCGCGCAACATGGCGTTTCCCCAACTCGAAGCGCTGACGTTCTGGCTGCTGCCGCCTGCGGGTCTGATTCTGTTGTCCACCGTGTTCCTCGGCGGATTCACGACCGGTTGGACGGGCTATGCCCCGCTCTCCGATCAGAACGTTCTCGGCATGGACGCGTACCTGATGGCATTTGCCTTGATCGGTCTCTCAATCGGCCTATCAGGTCTGAATATGATCGCGACCATTGTCACCAAGCGCCATCCCGGCATGCCATATAGCCGGATGCCGGTGTTCGTCTGGGGGGTGTTGGTCACTTCATTCCTTGGCCTTCTCGCCTCTCCGGCACTCATCGTCGCGGTGCTGATGGAGATGTTCAGCCGGACATATCAGACGACATTCTTCGTGCCCGCGGGCGGTGGCTCGCCGTATCTGTGGGAGAACCTGTTCTGGTTCTTCGGCCATCCAGAGGTCTACATCTTCGTCATTCCCGCGTTCGGACTGATCATGGAGATGCTGCCCGCGTTCACCCGCAAGCCGCTGTGGGGGTACCGCGTGTCGATCGGCGGCATGGTGGAAGTCGGTCTCCTGAGCTTCACCGTCTGGCAGCACCACCTGTTCGTGAGCGGCCTGGCACCGTCGTTGCGCCCGTTCTACATGTTCTCAACAGAGCTGATCTCAGTTCCGACGGGCATCATCTATCTCATCGCGCTGGGTTCGATGTGGCGAGCGCGCACCCGCTTCAGCACTCCGATGCTCTTCATCTGCGCATTCTTTTTCAACTTCCTGATCGGAGGATTCACTGGTGTTTTCCTCTCAGACGTCCCGAGTGATTTCACGCTGCACGCCAGCTACTTCGTTCAGGCTCACTTCCACTACACCATCATGGGTGGCGAGGTGTTCGCGCTCATGGCTGGGATCGTGTACTACCTTCCAAAGATGACGGGCGTGTCCATGGACACCAAGCTACTGAAGTTCCAATTCTGGGCGGTCTTTCTCACTTTCAACGGAACGTTTCTCTCGCTGATCGCGGTCGGCATCATGGGTATGACGCGCCGCGTGATCAGTTATGCGCCCTATCTGCAACCGCTCAACGTCTCGGCCTCCATTTTCGCATTCGGCCTCGGAGCATCAATGGCGCTGTTCCTTGGAATCTTGATCTGGCAGGCCGCGATCAAGAAAGTGCCGGCTACGACCAACCCGTGGGAATCGCTGGGTGTCGAATGGCAGCTGCCGACGCCGGTTCCGATATTCAACTTCGACAAGGTGCCGACAGCCTGGTCGCTGCCGTACAACTACGACACCGGTAAGCCGGCGGCGGAGTTCGGCCCGGTTGTACCGGCCTTCGGTGGAGCGTGAGCATGGGGGACGTCAGCCCGACCGGACTCACCGTCATCGACGAGGTCGCTGGAGGCGAACGCACGCTGGCCTTCGGCTCGCGGTTGGTCATGGCTGCGAACACAACCCTTCAGCTGAGCCTCCTCTTCGCATTTCTCTACCTGCGCGCGAACAACTTCGGCGGGATGTGGCACCCGAGCGGGGTCGGCACGCCACCTCAAGTGCTCGCGCTCGTCGCCTTGGCGTTTCCGTTGCTGACGCTCCTCGCCCTCTGGGGAGTCTGGAGCGGCCTGAGCAGGGCACGCGAATCCAGCGCGGTGTCGGGGTTGCTGTGGCTAGCTCTCCTGGGCGCGATCCTCACCGGGGCGGTGCGCATTCTCCTGATGTACCAGTTCAATTGGGAGCTCTTCAGCGCAGGCACGTATGCTGACCTGGCGACCTTGTGGTACGCGGTGCTATGCGCAGAGTTCATCGGGGTCGGTCTGTGGTTGTTGAGCCTTGTGATGGGGCACGTGCGCCGTACCGACCCACTGAGCACCGCACACGCCCGAGCCGTTCTGGAGCAGTGGACGTACATCACCGGCGTCTCGATCGCGGTGTACCTGCTGGTCCAGTACGTCACGTAGGCCGGCATGCTCTGGCGATCGCTGCTCGACTGGAGCTTCGAACCAGTACCCATCGTAGGGTGCGCGACGGCCGCCTACCTCTACTGGCGCGGGCGGCGGACCGCGTCGCCGGCGTTGGGACGCTCGGCATCGTGGGACAACGGGGACACGGCGTTCGCACTCGGCATCGCAGCGCTCATGCTCGCCCTGGTGTCGCCGATCTCGTACTTCGATACCACGTTCCAGTGGGACCACATGGTGCAGCACGTGCTGCTGCTGCTGGTCGCTCCTCCGCTCATCCTGCTCGCAGACCCGTTTCGAACGGCGTGGGCTGGTTATCTCGCCGCGCAGGGAAGGCCCGCCTCGGTCGAAAACACCTGGCCCGCGCGCATGATGCGAATCCTCCACACGGGGCCGAAGGCGGCGATCGTCGTGGTCCTCGTGTTCAGTGTCGACCTCCTGGTCTGGCACCTCCCGGCTATCTACAACGCGACGCTCCGGCTTGCGTCGGTGCACGATCTTGAGCATCTGAGCTTTCTCGTCGTCGGTCTCCTGTTCTGGGACCAGGTGATCAGCTCGGTCAAGGCGACCGAGCGGCTCTCGATGCTGGGTCGCGCGGTCGTGGTCCTGGCGGGGATGTTTGTGAGCTGGGGTCTCGCAATCGTCATCGCTTATGCGACGCAACCGCTGTACGCGTACCCCGTGACCCAGGGCGGGCTCAGCCTCCTGGGAGATCAGGAGATCGCCGCGGGTGTGATGTGGGTCCCGGGAGGCACGCCCTTCGTGGTCGCACTGCTCTACCTTGGCATCCGGTGGTTCGAGATCGACGACCGCTCCGCGGGCAGCACCGTGGTGACTCAGCCATGAGCAGGAAACCTCGTCTCGTGTTCGGCTGTGCCTTGGCATTGCTAGTCGCCGGGTGCGGCGGCCCGCACCTTCCTGCGAGTGCGTCGCAGCCTGTTACGGCGTCGGGGGGCCCAACCCTGACCGGCAAGGACGTGAGCATCACGTCGTTCCGCGGGCATCCCGTGGTCTTGATTTTCTGGGCGTCGTGGTGCGGACCCTGCCATGATGAGCAGCCGGCGTTGAACACGTCGTATACAGCGTGGCTGTCTCGCGGCGTCGTGTTCCTGGGGATCGACCTGCGTGACACGACGGCACCCGCGCTCGCATTTCAGACGGCGTTCAAGGTGCCGTATCCCAGCATTGCGGACACGAACGCCACACTCGCGGTCGACTACCGTATTCCGTCGGCGCCCGCGTTGGTCTTTCTCAACACTCAGGGCAAGGTGGCCGATGTTGTCCTAGGAGGAACTCGGAACCATGAGCGTCGCCGCCTTCAATGCGGAGATCACCGCCCTCCTGGGCACGTCGACGACAGGAAGCGCATAGGAGCGGGAATGCAAACCAGCGCAGAGATCGCGATGAGCCCGACGGACACCATTGGCGGGGCGGCAGCTGCTGATGCGGTCCAACTCGGTGCTTGGATGCAGCTCCGCTCACGCGCGCGCGACTACGTCAGTCTCGCCAAACCGCGAATCATCGTCCTTCTTCTGATCACGGAGCTCGCCACGATGATCATCGCCGCGCGTGGTATTCCATCGCTCGGCTTGCTCGTCTGGTCGGGGGTCGGCGGCGCGCTCGCTTCCGGGGGCTCCGGAGCGATCAACTGCTGGTATGACCGTGATATCGATCGGGTCATGGCACGGACCTGCAGCCGGCCGCTTCCATCGGGACGCATCCTGCCATGGCGGGCACTCACCTTCGGCGTCACGCTGATCGCCGCTTCGGTGATGGTGTTCGTGCTCGCGGCGAACATCCTGGCGGCCGCGCTCGCCCTGGGCGGCGCGCTCTTCTACGTCTTCATCTACACGATGTTGTTGAAGCGCAGAACCCCGCTCAACATCGTCATCGGCGGAGCTGCCGGCGCGTTTCCTCCGCTGGTCGGCTGGGCCGCGGTGCGCGGCGATGTCGGATGGCTCGCGTTCGTGTTGTTCGCGTTGGTCTTTCTCTGGACACCGCCGCACTTCTGGTCGCTCGCCTTGCTCCTGCGTCGTGACTACCGGAATGCCAGCGTGCCGATGCTTCCCGGCATCATCGGCACCGCCCGGACCCACCGGCGGATCCTCTTCTACCTGCTGGCTCTGATCCTCGCGAGCCTGCTACCAGGACTGGTGCTGGGCATCGGGTACACGGTCGGAGCTGGCCTGCTCGGCGGTGGATATCTGGCGCTCGCGCTCTGGGCCCGCGCCAAAGCAACATCAGGCGCGGCCGCGTTGCTCTTCCATTACTCGCTGGCCTATCTCGCGCTCATCTTCGTCGTGGGCGCGGTGAGCGCGGTGGCGCTGGGCTAGCCAGCCCGGCTCCTGGTGCGGAGCCGGACTGGCCGCGTTGCGCGATGTGACTCTCAGTGGCCCAGGGCGGCCGCCGCCTGTGTATCCATCGTCGATTCGATGGCCGACACATTGGAGCTGCTTGGGTTCTGGAGGAACTGCAGCAGGTCGGCCCACATCTTCGGCTCCCAGGTTCCCTGAAGATCGTCGAGGCTGAACACAAAGCTGGTCGCGCTGACAAGGGCCTTCGCGTCGGCCTGTGTGACCGTATCGGGGTACGCACTCGGCTGGACCTGGTTGTTCGGGGACGCGAATCCACCGAGATGCGCCCAGATGGTTGCCCCCTCAGGTCCGGCGAGGTACTTGATCAGCGCGGTTGCCTGAGGCGTCGAGTTGAGCATCATCGCGACGTCACCCGCACCCTGGATGGCGCCGTTGTTGGCGCTGTCCGCTGCCGGCGCCGGGAACGGGAAGAAGTCGAAGCAGGGGTGGCTGGCGGCGCTGACGGTGCACGCCGCACCGCCGGCACCTGTGGTACCCGGGTTGTAGTTGGCCGAGTTGCCCGTGATCTCGCTGACCACGAAGTCACCCTCGAAGACCATCGCAGCCTGAGGCAGTGCGGGGGGCTTGGGGAAGACCTTGTCAACGCACGCGGGGTAAGCGTTGGAGAGCGACCCCTGCAGTCCGCCGAGCAGATACGCACGGTTGCTGACAAGCTGCGCCATGGTGGTGAACGCTGTCGTGACCGTCGCGTCCGTCCACTTCAGAGTGTGCGCAGCCAGCTTGTTGTACGCATCCGCGCCAGCGGTCTTGAGATAGATGTTCTGCCACATGTCGGCGACCGGCCAGCCAACGTCGGTGCAGAGCGAGAACGGTGTGATGCCGGCCGCCTTCAGCTGCGCGGCGTCGGCGATCAACTGCTCCCAGGTCGAGGGTGGCGACGTGATACCGGCCTGCGCGAACAGTCCCGGGTTGTACCAGATGGTGTTCTTGTTCGCGCCCTTGAACCAGACGCCGTACTGCTTGCCGTTGTACGTGGCCAGCGTGTTCCACGCGGTGCCGAAGTTGGAGGTCAGACCGCTAAGGATGCTCGTCAGGTCCTTGATCGAACCGGCCTTGGCCAGGCTGTCCAGCGTACCCGGATCGGGCACCAGGGCGACGTCCGGCGGCGAACCGCCCGACACGGCTGCCGTCAGGGCGGTATCCATGTTGTTGCCCTTGCCCTGGTAGTTCACCGTGATCCCGGTCGATGCCTCAAACGGCGCCAGCGCGGCCAGGAAGTCCTGCTGCTCCTGCGCGGTCCACTCGGCCCACACACTCAGCGTTCCGCCGATCTTGCCGCTGGTCGACCCGCTGCTGGAGGCCGTGGGTGGGGTCGAGGTCGAACCGCATGCGGTCGCGATTCCCAGGACTCCAGCGGCCACCACCGCCAGTTTGCCCAGCCTGCTGCCCTGTGTCATATAGGTACTCCTAGGTACTCCTGAGTAAGGCGAACCCTCAGCACGCCCCAGCGCTCCACGGCGCAAGCCCCCTGTGTACTCCACATGGACTCGAAACGCAACTGATTTCGGTGCGTCTCATACCAATGGGTGATGCCCGCTTGCGCAACCCCGTCCGCAGACGTAGGATCACCCGCACTGTGGTGAGGGCCTGAGTTGGCGGTTGCCGTACCGACTTCTGAATCCGTACCGACTGCTCCTGCAGAGATCCTCCCCACCACGAGCAAACCGGCGGGCGGTGGCGGGTTCCGAAGCCACCTGGGGTCGTTGCTGTTTCTGCTGCCGGGGGCGATCTGGCTGCTGCTGATCGTGGTGTATCCGCTGATCGCGACGATCGTCCGAAGCCTCTTTGACGGCAGCGGTCAGAACTTCATCGGCCTCGGCAACTACAAGTCCGTCTTCTCGACGACCGACATCATCGTCTCGCTGAAGAACAACGTGGTGTGGGTGATTCTGTTCCCGTTCCTGGTCACCTTCTTCGGGCTCGTCTTCGCGGTGCTCACCGAGCGTATCCGGTGGTCGACGGCGTTCAAGACCATCGTGTTCATGCCGCTGGTGTTCAGCGCGACCGCCGCCGGCCTGACATGGGCGTCGATCTTCTTCATCGATCCACACACCGGCATGGTCAACGCCTCGATCCAGGGTGTGAGCAACGCGATCAATCCACCCGGGCTCTACCCGATCGACCCGGCGAGCGGCCAGACCGTGTCGAGCCTCGCCGCCACGGGAACGAAGCCGGGGCCTGGGGGCACGCTGGAAAGTTCGACCACCGTCAGTCCCGGGAACACCGTGCAACTCGGGATGATCGGCATCAGTCCGGTGACGCTGCAGCAGAATGGTGCAACCCCAGCCGTGGCGCCGACCGCCTCGTCGGGTATCTCGGGACTCGTGTGGCGCGATTTCTCGCCGACGCATCCGACCGTCCGCGGACAGGTATTCCCCGACGAGGATGGGATCCCTGGGCTGCATCTCTCGCTGCTCAACGCGAGCAGCGCCTCCGTTGCCACGACAACGACGGCGAAGAACGGAACATTCACCTTCGCCAATCCCGGGCCAGGCAACTACCGCGTGGAGGTGACAGCCAACAACTTCCAGGCGGGGTTCAACGGCATCTTCTTCCTCGGCACGCAGTCGCTGACACCGACGAGCTCCCTGAGCCCAACGATGCAGGCGATCCTGAGCATTCCGATCGTCGACATCGCGATGATCATCGCGTATCTCTGGATCTGGGCCGGCTTCGCAATGGTGGTCATCGGCGCGGGTCTTGCCGCGTTGAATCGCGAGGTGCTCGAGGCCGCGCAGATTGACGGCGCCAGTGAATGGCAGACGTTGCGCCGGGTCACGGTGCCGATGCTGCGACCGGTGCTCGTGGTTGTCTTCGTCACCATGCTCATCAACGTCCTGAAGATCTTCGACATCATTCTCAACATGGCAGCGCCGTCATCGCAGGCCGGCGCGAGCACGCTCGCCGTCGACATCTACAACAACTTTTCGAGCCCGAACGGGCAGGGCCTCGCAGCAGCGCTCGCCGTGGTGCTGTTCATCCTGGTGATTCCCGCCATGCTGTTCAACCTCAAGAGGATCCGCGGATGAGCGTTCAGTCTGCGTCGTTGCCGGTCACCACGTCGCCGCGGAAGCGGCGTTTCCGGCTGCGCCCCTCGCGCATCGTGCTGAACATCGTGCTCGCGGCAATCGCGGTCTTCTGGCTCGTTCCCGCCATCGGCATCGCGATCATCTCGCTCCGCCCCAACGCCTCCTTTGAACAGTCCGGTTGGTGGACAGTGCTGACGGCACCCGCGCAGCTGACGTTCAACAACTATCAGCAGCTGTTCTCGAAGGGATTCGCGGCGGGGGGCGTCCTCAACTCGCTGACCACGTCGATCGCGATCACCGTGCCGGTGACGATCCTGGTCACGGTGATCTCGAGCCTCACCGCGTACTCACTCGTTTTCGGCCGGTGGCGCGGGAGAACCCTGGTCTTTCTGCTCATCGTTGCGATGCTTGTGCTGCCGCTGCAGATGGCGCTGATACCCATAGCGAGCCTGTACAAAATTATTGACAACGCCACCGGGCTGCACCTGTTCGGGTCCCTGATCGGCGCGATCATCTTTCACGTTGCGTTCGGCCTGCCGTTCGGCATCTTCCTGATGCGCAACTTCTACTCCGGCATCCCGCACGACCTGCTCGAGGCGGGCCGGATCGACGGAGCGGGGGAGTGGACGCTCTTCCGGAAAGTCGTCATGCCGATCGGAATCCCGGCGCTCGCGTCGCTCGCCATCTTCCAGTTCATCTGGGTCTGGAACGACCTGCTGGTCGCGCTCATCTTCCTGGGGAACAGCTCCCACATCACGCTGACCATGTATCTGTACAGCTGGACCAGAGCCCTGTCGTCCAACTACTGGATCATCTCCACGGGGGCGATGATCTCGATCATCATCCCCTTGATTGTGTTCTTTGCATTCCAGCGATACTTCGTCCGAGGCGTGCTCGCCGGGGCGGTGAAATGAGGAGCGTGTGATGGCCGGCGTGGTGCTCGAAGATCTGACCAAGCGGTACGACGGCGGTGCGCTTGCCGTCGACAAGCTCAACCTCGATATCCATGACGGTGAATTCGTGTGCCTCGTCGGGCCATCGGGCTGCGGCAAGACCACCGCGCTGCGCATGATCGCCGGGCTCGAGGAGATCACCAGCGGTGAGGTGCGGATCGGGGACCGCGTGGTCAACAATCTGCCCCCACGCGACCGTGACATCGCCATGGTGTTTCAGAGCTACGCGCTCTATCCGCACATGAGCGTGCGCGACAACATGGCGTTCGGACTCGAACTTCGCAAGACGCCGAAGGCACAGATCGACAAGGCGGTGGTCGAGGCAGCACGCATTCTCGATCTCGAGCGCTTCCTCGACCGCAAGCCCGGCCAGCTGTCAGGTGGACAGCGCCAGCGCGTCGCGCTCGGGCGTGCGATCGTCCGCGAGCCCGCGGTCTTTCTCATGGACGAGCCGCTGTCGAACCTGGATGCGAAATTGCGCGTCCAGACGCGAGCCGAGATCGCGCGCATGCACACCCGCCTCGAAGCCACCATGATCTACGTCACGCACGACCAGGTCGAGGCGATGACCATGGGCGACCGCATCGCGGTGATCAACGAAGGCGTCCTGCAGCAGGCGGGAACCCCCAAAGACCTGTATGAGCTTCCTCAGAATCGGTTCGTCGCGGGATTCATCGGCTCTCCGTCGATGAATTTCATCGACCTCAAGGTCTCCCAGGACGGTGGCGTCGTCCGGCTCACGGGAGAGGGCGCGGAGATGCGCCCCGATGACACGCAGTCGGCGCTGCTGCGTGATCTCGGTACGGATACGGTGGCCGTTGGATTCCGGCCCGAGCATCTCGAGCTGGGGACCCTGACAGGACCTGGTCTCAGCGTGACGGTAGTCGTGGACGTCGTCGAATTCCTCGGCAACGACGAGCTGATTCACGGCAGCGGTGGCGGCCGGGACGTGGTCGCGATCATCAATGCGGACAACACGCTGAAGGTGGGGGAGTCGGTGACCCTGGTCGCGTCTCCGCGGCGCCTCCACCTCTTCAACCCGGCGACCGGTCTCCGGATCTCGAAGCAAGCCGCCGCGTCCAACGGTGACGCGCCTCCCGCGTGAACACGCGCTGAGGCTTCAGCTGCGTAGGATTGTGCTACAATCTGCTACAGGATCAATCGCCCTGGAGCATTTGAGATGACCTCGATATTCTGGCTCACGCTGAGAGCCCTATACGGTATGGAAACTGGGCGGTCGTGTCGTTCGTGCGGCGAGCCGATCGCCCACCGGGATGCCTTCGGCACCAGCGAAGGCGTCTGCCGCCGTTGCCGGGATCGCGCTCACGCGAACGTCTGAGTGCACCGCCGCTCATCGGAACGCGGCGACGGGACCCCACCACCAACGGCGGTGATCCGCCGGCACACGACGTCGCGAGTGGAGACGCTCGAGGACGAGCTCGAGCGCCAGGTGCTCGATGGGCGATTCAAGCCCGGCGAGCACCTTGGCGAGATCGCGCTTGCCGAGGAGTTCGAGGTTGGTCGCAACACCCTTCGCGCGGCGTTCGACGGCCTCGTCCGCAGGGGCCTGCTCGTCAAGTCGCGCAACCGGGGTGTCTTCGTGCGGGCCCTCACCGGGCACGACCTGGCTGAAATCTATGAGCTGCGGACGGCGCTCGAGGTGCAGGCATCGCGGATGCTGGCTTCACGGCGGAGGGTTCCCGAGGCAGGTCGAAGCGCCCTCGCCCAGCATCACCGCCTGGGTCCGCGTTCGTCACAGCGCGTTGTCGTCGAGGCCGATCTCGCCTTTCACCGTGCGCTGGTCGTCGGGACCGGGAATGCCCGCCTCATGCGCGCTCACAAGAACCTCGAGATCGAGATCCTCCTCTGCCTCGCGCAACTCGTCCAGGGCTACGCGTCGGTCTCCCAGCTTGCCGGCGAGCATGGCGAGCTCCTCGAGGCCATCGAGTCCGGCGACCCGGCAACGGCGGAGGCGGTGATCAGGCACCACCTCGAGGGCGCGACCACGTGGCTCATCGAGCACGCGTCGGCTGATGAGGAGCCGGTCTACGCCGATGCCGTGGTGGCTTCGAGCGCGTCGAGCGACCTCGGGTAGTCCTCGTCGATCAGCGGGCTCGACAGGATGAAATCGGCGGTCGCGCGGTTGCACGCCATCGGAATGTTGTGGACGACCGCGATGCGCAGCAGCGCCTTGACGTCGACGTCGTGCGGATGGGGTTCGAGCGGATCCCAGAAGAAGATGATGACGTCGATGCGCCCCTCCGCAATCGCCGCGCCCACCTGCTGGTCGCCACCCAGTGGCCCGGTGAGGAACCGGTGCACCGGCAGCGCCAGCTCGTTGGCGACCATCGACCCGGTTGTGCCGGTGCCAAGCAGATCGTGGCGCGCGAGCGTATCGCGGTTGAAGCGCGCCCACTCGAGCATGTCCGCCTTCTTGTTGTCGTGGGCGATCAGCACGATCTGCTTTCGCCTGGGCTCTGACCGTGGCACGATTCGCCTCCCGTTGAGCTGCTGCGACTAGCCATAGATTGTGGGCCGTGTGATGTCCGATCCACCTGCGAGATCTAAGGGTCGAGCACCCGCGGCGTTGCACCACCGAGACTTCGCGCTGCTCTGGTCGGGGCAGAGCATCTCGCTCGTTGGGGACGGCGTATTCATTGTCGCGCTCGCGCTGGAGACGCTGCGCATCGATGACCATCCGTTCGCGCTGTCGCTGGTGCTGGCCGCGCGATTGCTACCGACCGTCCTGTTGCTCGTGGCCGGCGGGGTGATCGTCGATCGGATTCCACGCCGCCTTGCGATGCTCGCATCGGATACAACTCGCGGCCTCGCGGTGGCGGTGATCGCGGGTCTGGTCGCGATCGGGGCACTGCAGATCTGGGAGCTTGTCGTCATGTCGGTGATCTTCGGTGCCGCGGATGCACTCTTCTACCCCGCCGCGACGGCGGTGACCCCGGAGATTCTTCCAGCCGATCTGCTCACGCAGGGCAGCGCGCTCAACCACGCAAGCCAGACGATCGCCCAGGCGCTCATCGGCCCGGCGCTCGGCGGCCTGGTGGTCGCTTCGCTCGGATACCAGTGGGCATTCGCCATCGACGCGCTGAGCTTCGCCGTGAGCGCCGGCTGCATTCTTGCCATGGCGAGCCGGCCGCGTCCAGAGCCGACCGGCCGTTCCGCGCTCGCCGATGCGCGCGATGGAGTGCGCTACGTCCGCTCACAACGCTGGCTCTGGGTGTCGCTCGCAGGTGCTGGGTTGGCCAATTTCGCCGCGTTCTCGCCGCTCGGCGTCCTGATCCCGCTGCTCGTTCGCAATGTGCTCCACCAGGGTCCGCTCGCCCTGGGCCTTGTGCTCGCCGGCGGCGGGGTCGGTGGCGGCCTGACCGCTCTGATCCTTGCGAAGACTGGTCCGCCACGATTGCGCATCACCTCGACCTGGGTGGGGTGGGCGGTTTCGGCTGCCGGGATCGTCGCCCTTGGTCTCGCTCCGAACGTCTGGGTGGCCGGTGCCTGCGCGTTCGTCATCACCGCCACGCTCATGTACGGCAATATCCTGTGGAGCCCGATCATGCAGGAACTCGTGCCGCCCGAGCTCCTTGGACGCGCGTCGTCGGTTGACTGGCTGGTCTCGCTGAGTCTCAGTCCGCTCGGCGTCCTGGCGAGTGGCGCGCTGGCCGGTGTCATCGGCACGCGCATGACCCTGGTGGTCGGCGGCTCTGTGGCGCTCGCACTGTGCGCCATCCTCTTCGTCCCCGGGGTTCGCGATCCCGAACGGCGACTGAGTTCGCACGCGGCTCCCGCGACGCGTTAGCAGGCACCCCTGCCAGACTCTCCGGGTGATCGGGGCGGCCTCATAGCGACTACCAGCGGCACGACGCGCACCGTCACCGCGGCACCCGGCAAGCGCGGCGACGGCTACAAGTGGGTCGCGCTCTCCAATACGACCGTTGGGGTGCTGCTCGCGACCATTGATGCGTCGATCATGTTGATCGCGATGCCCGATATCTTTCGGGGCATCGGGCTGAACCCGCTCGACCCGGCGAACAGCTTCTACCTGCTCTGGATGATCCTCGGGTTCCTGATCGTCAGCAGCGTCCTGGTCGTGGGCCTGGGTCGCCTTGGCGACATCGTTGGGCGCGTCCGGATCTACAACCTCGGCTTCGTCATCTACACGGCAGCGTCGCTCCTGCTGACCATCGACTGGATGACCGGGCCCCCGGGTGCGATCTGGCTGATGGTGTTTCGAGTTGTGCAGGGCATCGGCGCCGCGTGCCTCATCGGCAACTCGGCTGCGATTCTCACCGACGCTTTCCCCCCCAACCAGCGCGGGCTCGCGCTGGGTATCAACAACATCGCGGGCATCAGCGGCGTGTTCATCGGTCTCGTGCTCGGCGGCCTGCTCGCGCCCATCAACTGGCGCCTCGTGTTTCTCGTGTCGGTGCCCTTCGGCATCTTCGGCACCGTCTGGGCGTACATGAAGCTGGAGGAACGCGGCGTCCGACGGCGGGTGCCGATCGACTGGCTCGGCAACCTCACGTTCGCCATCGGCCTGATCCTCGTGATGATCGGGATCACCTATGGGATCGAGCCGTACAAGTCCGATCCGATGGGCTGGACGAGCCCGTTCGTGCTCTCGGCACTCGGCCTCGGAGCGCTGTTCCTCGGTGGATTTGCGGTGATCGAGAGTCGCGTCGAGAATCCCATGTTCCGTCTCGGGTTGTTTCGCATCCGCGCGTTCACCTTCGGCACGCTGTCGAGCTTCCTGGCTGCGGTGGGCCGCGGCGGACTCATGTTCATGCTCATCATCTGGCTGCAGGGAATCTGGTTGCCTGAACATGGATACAGCTTCACGTCGACGCCGCTGTGGGCCGGCATTTACATGATTCCCCTGACGGTGGGGTTCCTGCTCGCCGGTCCGGTCTCGGGCTATCTCTCCGACCGCTTCGGGTCGCGGCCGTTTGCGACGGGCGGGATGATCGGAGCGGCCGCGAGCTTCGCGTTCCTGCAACTGCTGCCGATCGACTTCCCGTATCAACTGTTCGCCCTGATCCTGCTCCTCAACGGTCTGTCGATGGGCGCATTCGCGTCTCCAAACCGTGCGGGCGTGATGAACAGCCTGCCGCCCGGCGACCGTGGCGCCGGCGGCGGCATGAATGCGACGTTCCAGAGTTCAGCTCAGGTGCTGTCCATCGGCATCTTCTTCACGCTGATGATCACCGGGCTGGCGGCCACGCTCTCGACGACGATGACCGCCGGTCTTGAAGCGCACGGAGTCCCGGCGGCGGTTGCCGAGCATGTGGGCCACCTGCCGCCCGTGTCGATTCTGTTTGCGGCGTTCCTCGGCTACAACCCGATCCAGTCGCTGATCGGCGTGCATGTCCTGTCACAGCTGCCCGCGGCGAGCGCCGCCGCGCTCACCGGCCGCCAGTTCTTCCCGGAACTGATCTCGAAGCCGTTCGCGGCAGGCCTGCACCAGGCCTTCACCTTCTCACTGGTGGTGTGCCTCATCGCGGCGGTTGCGTCGTGGTCACGCGGAGGGCGGCGCGCCCCGTCCGGTGAGCCCGCGATCGCCACAACCGAGACGCCGGAGCTGTAACCGCCGGGCTACCGGAGGCTGAGTGCGGGACCGGTCAAGGCCAGGGGAACATGGCCCGAGAACGCGAAGAACGCGAAGAGCGCCAGCGCCGCGCCGAGCAATGAGACATCGCGGTAGAAGCCGCCCTCGTGCGTTCTCCTCGCGGCCGGGTCGGTCTCGCTCCAGAACGGGTGAAAGAGGACCGCGGCGGGGATGAGAAATGCGGCGATCATCAGGGAGCCCAGGTCTGCCCAGATGCCGACGACGATGGAGATCGACGCGACCAGCAACCACACACCCGTCGGCCACCCCGCGAGCACGGGGAACGGAAGTTTCTTGCCCGAGCCCGCGACGTAGCGAGGGTGGTTCTTGATGTGGCCGCGAGCTGCAGATACGAAGAGCGCGACGAACAGGATCCGGCCGATAAGCAGGATCACGCCTGCGAGCGTGCTCACCGCTCCGGCCGTGACCGCATTGCGTGCCTGGGCGTCACTCCGCAACCTTGAGAAGGATGCGCCCGCGGCCGTGGCCCGTTTCCGAAACCGCCTGCGCCTGTGCCGCTTCCTCGAGCGGGAAGACTTGCTGGATCTCGGGTTTCAGGTCGCCCGATGCCACGAGCTTGGCGAGCTCCTCGAGGATCGGGCGGGTCTCGGTGGGATGAGCCACGGCCTCCGCGCGCACTCCTCGCGCAGCTGCCGCGTCCGGGTCGGCCATGCCGGCCACGGTCACGAGGATGCCGCCCGGCTTGAGCAGGCTCAGGGAGCGCGCGGCAATCTCGCCACCGACCGTATCGACCACGACATCGAGGTCGTGCACGGCGTCCTCGACATTGGTGGTCGTGTAGTCGATGATCTCGTCGGCGCCGATCGAGCGCACGAAGTCGACATTGGCCGTCGAGGCGGTAGCGATGACGAAGGCGCCCTTCCAGTGTCCGAGCTGGACTGCGATGGATCCGACGCCACCGGCGCCGCCCTGCACGAGGAGACGCTGGCCGGCCTCGAGGTGCGCGTTGTCGAAGAGCGCGAGCCACGCGGTGACACCGCCGACGTGGAGGGTCGCCGCGTGCTCGAAGGAGACGCCGTCGGGGATCCTCGCGATGGTCGCAATCGGTGCGACCGCGAACTCGGCATACGTGCTCGCGCCGCGGCCGAAGACTTTGTCGCCGACGGCGAAGTCCATGACCCCATCGCCGAGCGCGTCAACGGTGCCGGAAAAGTCGAGCCCGGGCGTGGCCGGAAGCGCGATCGGCATGTACCGCTGCAAAATCCCGGTCCGGAGCTTCCAATCGATCGGGTTCACACCGGCGAAGTGGATGCGGACGAGGACCTCGCCGGCTTTGGGCTGAGGGCGGTCCACAGTCTCGACGATGAGCACCGACGGCGGTCCGTAGTCATGAAAATGCCCTGCCCGCATCGAGGTCTCGCTCGCCATGTGCCGTGCCTCCCTGGCTGCGCTGTGTCGCACAGGCTAGTAATTCAATAGGAACATCAGATTTTAGCACGAAGACCGCCGGAAACCGGGAGCGCTGCCTAGAGCACCTTGGAGAGAAATGACTTGGTGCGTGCGTGCTGCGGATTGGCGAGCACATCGCGCGGATTCCCGGCCTCGACGATCACGCCACCATCCATGAACACGAGCGCGTCGCCGACCTCGCGCGCGAAGCCCATCTCGTGGGTGACGACGATCATCGTCATGCCGTCCTGCGCGAGACCGCGCATGACGTCGAGCACATCGCCGACGAGCTCCGGGTCGAGTGCCGACGTCGGCTCGTCGAAGAGCATCAGCTTCGGCTGCATCGCCAGCGCTCGGGCGATCGCGACTCGCTGCTGCTGGCCACCGGAGAGCTGATTCGGATAGACGTCCAGCTTATCGGCGAGTCCGACGCGGTCCAGCAACGCCTTTCCTCGCTCCATCGCAACGCGCTCGGGCTCGCCCTTCACGCGAATCGGCGCCTCGATGATGTTCTCGATGGCCGTCATGTGCGGGAAGAGATTGAAGCGCTGGAACACCATGCCGATCTCGGCGCGCTTGCGACATACCTCACTATCAGGAAGCTCGTAGATCTTGCCGGCATGTTCGCGGTATCCCACCAGCTCACCATCGACTGACAGCCTGCCGGCGTCGATCTTCTCGAGATGATTGATGCAGCGAAGAAAGGTGCTCTTGCCGGATCCCGACGGACCCACGATGCACATGACCTCACTCGGCGCCACCTCGAGATCGATCCCGCGCAGCACTTCGAGACGTCCAAAGCTCTTGTGCACGCTCTCGGCAAGGACCATCGGGGCGGGCATCAGCGCACCTCTAGAACGGGTGGCGCGGGACGATGGGCGCCGGCTCGGCAGCAACCATCTGCGGGGTGACGTGCGAGCCGAAGAACGTCCTTCGGAACCGCTGGAGCGGGGTCAGCGGCAGCTGCCGGGCCGAGCCTCGCGCAAAGTATCGCTCGAGGTAGTACTGGCCGAACGTCAGGATCGAAGTCATGAAGAGATACCAGATGCTGGCGACAACCAGCAGCTCAACGATGTCGAAGTTGGCGTTGGAGATCTGCCCCTGCGCGTAGAACAGTTCGCCAACGGTCGCGATGGACGCGAGCGATGACGTCTTCAGCATCGAGATCGTCTCGTTGCCCGTCGGCGGGAGGATGACGCGCATCGCCTGCGGCAGCACGATCCTTCGCATGACCCGGGTGCGGGTCATGCCCAGCGCCTGCGCCGCCTCCGTCTGCCCGTGATCCACGGAGATGATGCCGGCGCGAACGATCTCCGACATGTAGGCCGCCTCGTTGAGGCCGAGGCCGAGGATGGCGGCGAGAATCGGAGTGTCGATTTGATTGGTAACGCCCACCCATTGGAGGTGGGTGAACGGAATACCGATGTGCAGGAGGGGCAGGATCAGCGCGAGGTTGTACCAGAAGAAGATCTGCACCAGGACGGGGGTCCCGCGGAAGAACCAGATGTAGAACCAGCTCACCGTCGACACGACCGGGTTCACCGAAAGGCGCATCACGGCGAGCAGCACGCCCAGGGACACGCCGATCACCATCGCGACCACCGTGAGGACGAGCGTGATGAGGATGCCGCGGAGGATCGCGGGGAAGAAGAAGAACTGGGCGACGGCGCGCCAGCTCAGATTTGGCGCGGTGGCGAAGGTGTACAGCACACTCGCGGCGGCCGCGAGCACGACCGCCGCACCGACCCATCTCCACGGGTGGCGGAGTGGAATCGCCTTGATCGCCTCGGGTTTGCGCGTCGCGGTCGCGGAGGGGTCGGTGATCGTCACGCCGGCCGGATGGTCACGACGGCGCGCATCCCTGATCGGAGCTGTTGCGCGTGGTCAAGGGCCTAAGTACGACGGCACGCAGCTCGCGCCCACCGGGTTGTTGTTGTTCAACCCGACGGCAGAACTGGGGATCGCCCCGTCCTTGACCCCCCACTTCTCGAGGAGCTGTCCGTACCAGTTGTTGTCGATCAGATATTTGAGCGCGTCCTGGACGGCCTGTTCGAGCCCGGTCGACTTCACCATGGCGACTCCATAGGGCGAAACGCTGCACGCGGTACCGCCGATCTTGAGCTTGCCGCTCTCGAGCTTGACCTGGTAGTCGGCGACGGGCTGATCCGCCCATCCGAAATCCGCGCGGCCCGACAGCAGCGCGGCGTTGGCCTGGGTCTGCGTTTGGAAGCTGAGCACTGTGATGTCCTGCTTGCCGGCCGCGGTGCAGTGGTCGGTGTCGCCGCTGATCTTGGTGCCCCCGGGCTGCATCCCCATGTATCCCCAGGCGTCCGCTTCCTCAGTCGTCGACGACTCAACCGCCACGGTATGACCGCACATGTCGGCGGCTGACGAAATCGTCGGCCCCCCGGTCTTGACCAGCCAGGCCTCGCCGGCCTGGTAATAGGTGACGAAATCGATGCCCTTGGCCTCGCGAGCCGAGGTTGGGGTGAAGCTCGAGAAGCTCATCTGATACTTGGACGGGTTCTCGAGCAGCGCCGGGATGATGTCGTTGAATGTGACGTTGCTGATCGTGCAGGGGACACCGAGGACGGCGCACACCTCCTTGGCGAGATCGATGTCCCAGCCCACGAGGCTTCCAGTGCTCGGGTCGACGAATTCGTTCGGCGCGTAGGACGCATCCGAGGCAATCTGCAGTGGGGCCGCGGTCTTGATCGCCGACGGGACCTCGGCTGCGATGCTCGCCTGGACGGTCGGGCCTGTGGGCCCTGAACTCGCGGGCGAGGAGCCACCGGAACCCCCGCAGGCAGCAAGCACCGCCGCCGGGACGATGAGAGCGAGTCCGGCGCGGCGCGAGACTTGGACCGTGCGACCCATATGTGACCCCCAAAGCCAAACGACTGAATAGGTGGCCGACATTGTGGACTTTCACCCCTGCCGTGTCCACAGACACACCGTCTGTACGGCAGTTTTGCGGCGCCCCGGCTGACTGTTCACCGCACCTGACGCCTTTCCGCCTGAAATGCCTGGCAGGCACTGCGCGATCTGGTCGGACACCTGGCACTTGCGTGCCAGCAAGGCTGGGGAGATTCGCTTGACCCTTCCCCCGAGCGAATGCCAGCATGAGGCCGCCGTCATTTCCTTTCGTCCGGGAGGTTTTCCATGCCGCAGCAGGTTGCCCTGACCATCAATGGAAGGCGAAGGGAGGATTACGTCGAGCCGCGTCTGCTCCTTGTGCACTACCTCCGCGAGGTGGCCGGACTCACCGGGACCCACATCGCGTGCGACACCAGCCAGTGCGGCGCCTGCACGGTCCTCGTCGATGGCGAGGCCGTGAAGTCGTGCAGCGTCTTCACCGTCCAGGCGGATGGAAAGCAGGTGACCACGATCGAAGGGCTGGCCGAGGACGGGACCCTCCACCCCGTGCAGCAGGCGTTCTGGAACGAGCACGGCCTGCAGTGCGGGTTCTGCACACCCGGTTTCATCATGGCCGCCGCGTACCTGCTGAAGCAGAACGCGTCGCCGACCGACGATGAGATCGACCGAGGCCTGGAAGGAAATCTCTGCCGCTGTACCGGCTACGAGAACATCAAGAAGGCCGTGCGATCCGCGTCTCGGGCGATGACCGGTGGCGATGCGGAGTCACGTGACCTGGTCGGATCGGTCGCCGCTCCGGTGGAGGACTAGCGATGGCCGTCACCTCGATGATCGGCGCCCGCATCCAGCGACGCGAAGATCCCAAGCTCATCACCGGGCACGGCAACTTCATCGACGACATCAACCTTGTGAACATGGCGCACATGTCGGTGGTGCGCAGCCCGCACGCGCATGCGCGCATCCGCTCGATCGACACCTCGGCCGCACGAGCGGCCAAAGGCGTGGTTGCGGTGCTCACGGCCGCCGACTTCAAGTCGGTCATCCTCGGGCCGCTCCCGGTGACCAATTCGTTTGTCGCGGACAAGAAGCAGGTCCCGGAACAGTTCCCGATCGCGGCGACGGAGGCAGCCTATGCGGGCGAGCCGGTGGCCGTGGTCATCGCGGATGACCGCTACCTCGCCGACGATGCCGCCCAGCTCGTCGTCGTCGACTACGAGCCGCTCCCAGCCGTCATGGACCTGGAGAAGGCGATGGCGCCGGGCAGCCCGCTGGTGAAGAGCGACAGGCCCGACAACATCGGGTGGGACGCGGCGTTTCCCGCCGGCGACATCGACGCAGCGTTTGCCGAGGCAGACGTGGTGCTCAAGCAGCGCATCGGCCAGCAGCGCGTGTTTCCGACGGCGATGGAGACCCGCGGTTGCGTCGCCGACTACGTCCCCTACGACAACCGCTGCACGTTGTGGACCTCGACCCAGGTGCCGCACTTCATCCGTCTCTTCGTGGGGGGCGCGCTTGGCGTCCCGGAATCGCAATTCCGCGTCGTCAGCCACGACGTCGGCGGTGGATTCGGAGCCAAGCTACGCCCATATCCCGAGGAATACCTGGCGACCGCGGCGTCAAAGATCACCGAGCGACCGGTGAAGTGGATCGAGGACCGCACCGAGAGCCTGCAGGCGACGACTCAGGGACGTGGGCAGATCTTCGATGTCGAGGTGGCAGCCAAGCGGGACGGCACGCTTCTGGGGTTGAAGTTCACGCAACTGCTCGACATCGGCGCTTATCACGGCGTGTTCAGCGCCTTCCAGGTGGTGGCATGCCTCCTCGGTGGCGGCTGCTATGACTTCAAGGCGATCCACGCGCGAAGCATCGGCGTCTTCACCAACCGCATGTCCACCGACCCGTATCGCGGTGCCGGCCGGCCGGAGGCGACCCACCTGGTCGAGCGCGTCGTCGATCTGGTGGCGCGAGAGTTCGGCATGGACCCGGCCGAGGTTCGGCGCAAGAACTTCATCAAGACGTTCCCCCACACCAACAATTTCGGGCTCGTCTACAACTCCGGTGAGTACGAGAAGTCGATGGATCGCGCCATGGCGAACATCGACTACCCTGCGCTGCGCAAGCGCCAGGAGGAGTTGCGCGCCCAGGGCCGCTACACCGGGATCGGCTTCAGCACCTACGTTGAGATCTGCGGACTCGGCCCGAGTTCGGCCACTGCGCCGGCGGCGGGCATCGCGCTCGTCGAGTCATCGATGGTCCGCGTCCATCCCACAGGATCGGTGACGGTGTCAGTCGGGACGCACGCGCACGGTCAGGGTCACGAGACCACATTCGCGCAGATCGTGGCCGACACACTCGGTGTCCCGTACGACTCGGTGGAGATCCGCCACGGCGACACCGGCGACACCCCGTTCGGTTACGGAACTTACGGGTCTCGTAGCCTCGCCGTCGGCGGCATGGCGATCATGGCGTCGTGTCACAAGGTGGTCGAGAAGGCCAAGAAGCTTGCGGCACACGCATTTGAAGCATCTGATGAAGACATCGTCGTAGACCAGGGACGCTACTTCGTGCGCGGCAACCCGAGCGACGCAAAAGTCCTTGCGGAGCTGGCGTTTGCCTCATACGGAGCGGGGCTCCCCGAGGGTATGGAGCAGGAACTCGAGGCCGTGTCGTACTTCGACCCGCCGAACTTCGTGTGGCCGTTCGGCTGCCACATCTGCGCCGTCGAGGTCGATCCCGAAACGGGCGTGGTGACCTTCGATCGTTACGTTGCGGTGGACGACTGCGGCAACGTGATCAACCCGTTGGTGGTCGACGGACAATTGCACGGGGGCATTGCCCAGGGGATCTCCCAAGCGCTCTTTGAAGAGGTGCAGTACGACGACGAGACCGGGCAGATGCTGAACGGCACCATGCTCGACTACCTGATTCCTACCATGGCGGAGATGCCGCACTTCGAGCTCGACCGAACGGTGACGCCGAGCCCGACCAACGAGCTGGGGGTCAAGGGCATTGGTGAGGCGGGAACCATCGCATCGAGCATCGCGGTGATCAATGCGATCACCGACGCGCTCTCGCCCTTCGGGATCAAACACGTGGAGATGCCTGCGCGTCCGGATCGCCTCTGGTCGATGATCAAGGAGGCACGCGCATGATCACCTCGGCATTCGAGTACGCACGGCCGGGCTCAGTGGATGAGGCGCAATCGCTCTTGACGAAATTCGGCGCCGACGCCAAGGTCATCGCCGGTGGCCAGAGCCTCATTCCCCTGATGCGGCTTCGCCTCAGTCAGCCGACCGCGCTCATCGACATTCAGAGCGTCCCCGGGCTCAAGGAGGTTCGCCGTGACAATGGCGCCGTGGAGATCGGCGCGCTGCTGCGTCACGTCGACATCCAGCGCAACGCCACCCTGCGCGAGACACTGCCGCTCCTGGTGGAGATGGCCAATGACATTGGCGACAATCAGGTGCGCAATCTCGGGACCATCGGCGGAGTGATCGCCCATGGCGATGCGGCGGGTGACTACAACACGCTCGCGCTGATGCTCGACGCGGAGATCGTGACCAACAAGCGCCGTCACCAGGCGCGCGATTTCTACCGCGACATGTTCACCACCGCGCTCGAGCATGACGAGGTGGTGACCGCGGTCCGTTTCCCGGTTTCGACGGGGCGCTTCGCCTACACGAAGTTTCGGCGCCGCTTGTACGATTGGGCGATCGCCGGGGTTGCCGTGCAGGAGACCGGGTCATCGTGGCGGGTGGGCTATGTGAACCTGGCGCGGACACCGCGGAGGGGCGCCACGGTGGAGCAGGCGCTGGCCGGGGGCGCATCGGCGGCGGACGCTGCGACCCAGAGTGGGTCCGACATCGACCCGACCGGAGACGTCCGCGCAACCGCCGAGTACAAGCGCCACCTCGCGGAGGTGCTCACGGTTCGTACCCTTCGCAACGCGACAATGGCTGCTTGAAGCGGATCAGCCACTGGATCGGCGGCCAGGTCGTAGCGGGAACCTCCGGCAAACAGGGCCCCGTCTACAACCCGGCCACCGGCGAACAGACCGGTGCCGTCGACCTCGCCTCCGCGGCCGAGGTCGACGCTGCGGTCGAAACCGCCACAGGCGCGTTTCGCGAGTGGCGCGCAGCATCGCTTTCGCAGCGGACGACGATCCTGTTTTCGTTCCGGGATCTGCTCGACAAGCATCGCGACGATCTCGCAGCCTTGATCACGTCGGAGCACGGCAAGGTGCTCTCGGATGCCAAGGGTGAGGTGGCTCGCGGCATCGAGAACGTCGAGTTCGCGTGCGGTGTGCCGCACCTGCTCAAGGGCGGGTTTTCGGAGCAGCCGTCCCGCGGCGTCGACGTGTACTCGATCCGGCAGCCGCTCGGTGTGGTTGCCGGCGTCACGCCGTTCAACTTTCCGGCGATGGTGCCGATGTGGATGTTCGCCAACGCGATCGCGTGCGGCAACACGTTCATCCTCAAGCCGAGTGAGAAGGATCCGTCACCGTCGCTGTTCTTTGCGGAGCTGTGGCACCGGGCGGGACTGCCCGACGGCGTGTTCTCCGTTGTGCAGGGAGCGCGCGAGGCGGTGGACCGGTTGCTCGACCACCCGGAGGTCGTCGCGCTGTCCTTCGTCGGATCCACGCCCGTCGCACGCCACATCTATGAGACAGGCACACGCAACGGCAAGCGCGTGCAGGCCTTGGGGGGCGCGAAGAACCACATGGTGGTCCTGCCCGACGCGGACCTCGACGCGGCGGCGGACGCCGCGGTGTCGGCCGGCTACGGCTCGGCGGGAGAGCGCTGCATGGCGATCTCGACAGTGGTGGCGGTCGGTGACATCGGCGAGCGGCTCGTCGCGGCGATCGCCGCGCGCATTCCCGCTGTCAAGGTCGGCGCAGGTGACGACCCGGCATCGGAGATGGGACCGCTCGTCACCCGCGAACATCGCGACAGGGTGGCCGGCTACCTCGACGACCAGGCATTGGGCGGCGCTCGTCTGGTGGTCGATGGACGCGGCAACACGCCTGCGGGCAACGGGTTCTTTCTCGGACCATCGCTGGTGGATCGGGTCACCCCCGGCTCCAAGGTGTACGACGACGAGATCTTCGGACCGGTGCTCTCGGTCGTCCGAGTCGACACGTACGACGAGGCGATCCGTCTCGTTAATGACAACCAGTACGGAAACGGCGTGGCCATCTTCACGCGTGACGGCGGCGCTGCGCGCAAGTTTCAGTTCGAGGTGCAGGTCGGCATGGTCGGCGTCAACGTGCCGATCCCGGTTCCGGTCGCCTATTACAGCTTTGGTGGGTGGAAGGCCTCGCTGTTCGGCGATACCCATATGTACGGCCCGGACGGAATTCACTTCTACACTCGCACCAAGGTGGTCACGTCACGCTGGCCCGAACCCGGCCCGGGCAGGGTCGATCTCGCCTTTCCCAGCAACAGTGGTTGACCCTCAGGCGCCCTGCTAGGCTTCTGCAGCGGTGACCGAATGGACCGGCGTGAGGGACAAGCGCGTCCTGATCACGGGCGCGACACGCGGCATCGGGCTTGCCGCGGCGCAGGCGCTCGCACGCCGGGGGGCCCAGCTTGCGATCGTTGCCCGCGATGACGCACGCGGTGTGGAGGCCGCCACGAGCATCAAAGGGGAGGGGGGATCAACGGTCGACGTGCTCCTCGCCGACCTGTCCTCGCAGGCATCGGTACGCAATCTGGCGAGCGAGGTGCTCGACCGCTACCCGCGCATCGACGTCCTGATCAACAACGCAGGCGCGACGTTCACATCGCGTCAGCTCACCGAGGACGGCATCGAGCGCACCTGGGCGCTGAACCATCTCGCGCCGTTCCTGCTGACCACACTGCTGCTCGACCGCCTCAAGGCTTCGGCGCCGGCTCGGATCATCACCACCGCCTCGGACGCCCACAAAGGAAAGCTCATCCCGTTCGACGATCTCAATGCCGAGCGCTCATGGAAGGGTCGCGGGTTCACCAGATACGGTGAGACGAAGCTCGCCAACATCATGTTCACTCGCGAGCTGGCGCGGCGGCTCGAGGGAACCGGCGTGACCACGTACTCCTTTCACCCAGGTCTGGTGGCGACTGGCTTCAACCGCAACAACGGTGCTCTCATGACCATCGCGATGACGATCATCGCGCCGTTCTCGCGCAGTCCCCGGAAGGCGGCGCAGACCCTGGTCTGGCTTGCGGACTCCCCCGACGTGACCAAGCAGACCGGCGGCTACTACGAGGACCGAGCGCTCGCGGTCTCGAGCCGGCAGGCGCAGGACCCGGCCCTGGCAAAGAAGCTCTGGGAGATCAGCGAAGAGCAGGTGCGTCCGAAAGCGCCGGCGGGGATGGGCGTTCCCTGATCAGCGCCGGCCGACGCGCCGGAACCAGGGCAGACGGCGCCAGGCCAGCTCGCCGGAGAGGACCTCATTGCGGACCAATTCGCTGTGCAGGATGGTGACCAGCTCGCGTTCGCGGCGGACGCTCTCGCGCTGCTCCACGCCTCGGTGGGCGTGCTCTTCGAGCGCCCGGGCCCGCCACATGTCGACCTCGCCGGTGAGCGCCACGATCTGGGCGTCGCGCTCCTGGACGCCTTCCCGCAACTGGATGATGTCGACAAGGTTGTCCATCGCGAGGAGCCGCAATGCGCGGACCGTCTCCGGGCTGTACGGCTCGTCAACAGCCTCGGTCTCGAAGAGCGCCTGGGCCAGGCGCTGCTCGCTGCGTCCCACGAGATGGAGCGTCGGAACATCGTCCTCGAGCTCGAGCGGCGGGGGCTCGGGCGCGGGTGTGGGATCGAGGGGAATCCCGATGGTCCCTGCGGGCAGGACTCGAACGGCCATGACGGGCGACCTCCTGGAAAGACGTGGAGTGGAACGACGAGAGTTCGCTCCCGGAAGGCTACAACGGATGCAGGCTCAGTGGCCGCCACACTAGGCTTCCAGAATGCCTGAGAACGATCTGGACGCCTACTGCGCAGCCAACCAGCAGCGCCACGTGGACGAGCTCATCGAGTTCCTCCGCATCCCGAGCATCTCCGCCGATCCCGCCTATGCCGCGGATGTCCGCCGCAACGCCGAGTACCTTGCCGAGGCCGCGAGCCAGGCCGGCTTTCAGTTTGCCGAGATCATCGAGACAGCCGGCCACCCCGCCGTCTATGCCGAGCGCATCGTCGATCCGAGCCTGCCCACCGCGCTCATCTACGGGCACCATGACGTGCAGCCGGTCGACCCGCTCGATGAATGGCGCACGTCGCCGTTCGAGCCCGAGGTGCGAGACGGCAACCTCTATGCCCGCGGTGCGGTGGACGACAAGGGCCAGGTGTGGATGCATCTCAAGGCCATCGAGTCGGTGCTTGCAGTCCGGGGTGAGCTGCCGCTCAACCTCAAGCTGATCGTTGAAGGCGAGGAGGAGTCGGGGTCGGTCAACTTCGAGGAGATCGTCAACTCCGAGGCGGAACGGCTCCGGGCCGACATCCTGGTGGTGTCGGACACATCGATCGTCGCACCGGGCATCCCCTCGCTCTGCACCGGCCTCCGCGGCCTTGCCGGCGTCGAGGTGCATGTCCAGGGTCCCGCGCTCGACCTCCACTCGGGTCGTTTCGGTGGCGCGGTCGCCAACCCGGTTGCGGCGCTGGCCGAGATCCTCGCGTCCCTGCATGACCCGGTGACCCGCCGCATCACGGTTCCCGGCTTCTACGACGACGTGCGCGAGCCTTCGGCCGAGGAGCGTGCGCTGTTCGCCGGCGTTCCGTATGACGTCGATGCGTTTCGCGCAGAGGCAGGCGACGTGCCGGCAACGATCGGCGAGGCAGGATGGACGGACCGCGAGCGCATGTGGGCGCGCCCTACCCTTGAGTTCAACGGGATCTGGGGTGGCTACTCCGGCCCGGGTCAGAAGACGATCATCCCGGCGATCGCCGGAGCCAAGATCACCTGCAGGTTGGTCCCCAACCAGAATCCCGAGCGAATCGCCGACCTGGTACGCGAAGCCGTTCTCGCCGCCGCTCCGACCGGTGTCACGGTCACCGCCGAGGCCAAGGGCGGGGGCAGGCCGGTGGTCACGTCGATCGATCATCCGGCCGTGCAGGCGGCCTCACGGGCGATGGAGAGCGTGTTCGGCACAGCGCCGGCGCTGACGCGAGAGGGTGGCTCGATACCTCCGGTCGAGTCCTTCGCACGTGTGATGGGATTGCAGGCAGTGCTGGTGGGCCTTGGTCTGCCCGACGATCAGATCCACGCGCCCAACGAGAAGTTCACCCTCGACATGTACTTCAAGGGCATCCGCGTGCTTGGCCGCCTGTGGGAGGAGCTCGCGGTCGCGCTACGCACTCCATGAGCAGGATCGAGGCGATCACCGCGCTCGAGATTCTCGACTCGCGCGGCAACCCGACGCTGGAATGCGTGGTCACGCTGAATGACGGCTCCGTCGGCCGGGCGCGGGTTCCGAGTGGCGCGAGCACCGGCGTTCACGAAGCCGTCGAGCTTCGCGACGGTGACCCTGCGCGCTTCGGCGGCAAGGGGGTGCTCAAAGCGCTCGGCAACGTCGAGGCGGTGATCGGCCCGGAGCTGATCGGTTTCGACGCCGCCGACCAGGCAGCGCTCGACGCGAAGCTGTGCGACCTCGACGGCACGCCGAACAAAGCACAGCTCGGTGCCAACGCGATCCTCGCGGTCAGCCTCGCGTCGAGCAACGCCGCCGCCGCCGCCGCCGGAGTTCCCCTCTACCGCCACCTCGGCGGAGAGGGGGCGCACGTGCTCCCGGTGCCGCAGTTCAACGTGCTGAACGGTGGTGCGCACGCACAGACGCGCGTCGACTTCCAGGAATTCATGCTCCTCCCGATCGGCCTGCCGACCCTTCGCGAAGCGCTTCGAGCCGGCGCCGAGTGCTTCCATGCGCTGCGCTCGATCCTGCACGCTCGCGGCCTGGGCACCGGGCAAGGCGATGAGGGAGGCTACGCACCGGACCTCGACCGCAACGAGGCCGCCATGGAATTGCTCCTGGAGGCGATCACGTCTGCCGGCTACGCGCCCGGCCGTGACGTGGTGATCGGCCTCGATCCGGCAACGTCAGAGCTGTACAGGGATGGGCACTACGAGCTCCGCGGCGAGGGGATCACCCTCGACTCCGCGGGCCTGGTCGACCGCTGGGAGCGCTGGGTCGAGAACTACCCCATCGTGTCCCTCGAAGACGGGATGGCGGAGGATGACTGGGATGGCTGGAAGCTGCTCACCGACCGCCTCGGCGGGCGGGTTCAGCTGGTTGGCGATGACATCTTTGTCACCAACACCCAGCGGCTGCAGCTCGGCATCGATCGCGGTGTCGCCAACTCGATCCTCATCAAGCTCAACCAGATCGGCACGGTGACCGAGACGCTGGCGACCATCGCGCTCGCCACCGAGCACAACTACTCGAGCGTGATCAGCCACCGCAGCGGCGAGACCGAGGACACATCGATCGCGGACCTCGCCGTTGCGGTCAATGCCGGCCAGATCAAAACAGGGGCGCCGTCGCGGTCGGAGCGGGTCGCGAAGTACAACCGGCTCCTCCGCATCGAGCGCGAGCTCGGCGACGCAGCTCGATATGCGGGAACGGCGCCCTTCTACCGCACCGTTCCCCGGTCGGCCTGAACGTGAGCAGGCGCGTCGATCCCTCGACCTCGACGGCGCGAGCCGGCCTCGGCCGCGGGGACACCGGCGACGGCGCCGACCTGGTCGCGCCGCTGAGCCTTGCGTCAGTGCGCGCGTATGCCGATCTGCCCTCGGTGGACGAGGCGATGGAGGGCCGCAACGCATATCGCCGTTACGGCGGGGGCAACCCGCAGCGCCTCGAGGAGGCGATGATCGAGCTCGAGACGGTGCCGGGCCGCCCGGCGCCGGTTGCCCGTGTGACCTCGAGTGGCCAGGCGGCACTGCTGCTCGCCACCACCCTCGTGGTGACGCCGTCGCGCCGACAAGTCGTCGTGGTGCGACCGTGCTACGGAGGCACCGATTCGCTCCTCGCCGGCCCCCTCGGCAATCTCGGCGTGCGGATCACAACCGTCGACGTGCCGCCGGATTGCGACGGAGACCACGGCGCCCTGCTTGCGCGCGTGCTCGGCGACGACGTCGCCGCCGTGGTGACCGAGGTCATCACCAACCCGCTCATCGGCCTCGTCGACGTCCCGGCGATCGCCGCCGTGGCGCATGCGTCCGGGGCAGCATGCATCGTCAACTCCACGTTCACGCCGCCATTCCTGTTCCAGCCGTTCGCGCACGGTGCTGACCTGGTGCTCCACAGCCTCACCAAGCACCTCGCCGGACACAGCGACGTCAGCGGCGGCGTGGTCCTCGTCGACACCGGGCACGAAGCCGCCGACTGGCTCGACTCCAACGCCCGGCTGCTCGGCTGCACGCTCTCGCCGTTCGATGCGTGGCTCGCGCTGCGCGGTCTTCGAACGGCAGGGCTGCGGATCGAGCGCTGCACCGAGAACGCCGCCGAGCTCGCGGCGTTCTTCGCCGGCAGGGCCGAGCTTCAGGCGGTGTATTACCCCGGGAGCCACGGGGGGCGGGACGCAGCACTCGCCGCGAAGCTGCTGCCGCGCGGGCGGGGCCCGATGCTGAGCATCGACCTGCGTGGCGGCGTCACCGCCGCCGATGCGTTCATCCGAGGGCTCGACGGGGTCCGCCTTGCGCCGAGCCTCGGCGACGTCGCGACCACGGTCAGCTATCCAGCGAGTACGTCACACCGGGCGCTCAGCCCGCAGCTGCGTGCGGCGTTCGGTATCGGCGACGGGCTGGTGCGCATCAGCGTCGGCATCGAGCACATCGACGACCTCAGGGCGGAGTTCGCCGCCGCTCTCGTCGCCGCGTCTGCCGGTTGAGGCGCAAAACCGACCCTCCGCGCACCGACCCGGTACTCTAGAGGACATATGGCACACGTTCGGCTCGCCAACGGCGGCGATCTCTCGGTGAAGCTCACCGTTGACGAGATCACTGCCAAGCTCGCTGCTTCCGGTGGGGCCTCGGGTTTCGTCGAGCTTCCGGGTGAGGACGGGCCGTTCCTGGTGCGTCCCGAGGCCGTCATCGCGGTGATCGCCGATCAACGGCGCGGAGCTGCAGGATTCCGGGTGGCGCAGGGAGCCGAGGCCAGCTGATCGGCGTGACCACGCCACAGCAACCGGCGCAGCCGGCGTTGACGCTCGTACCGAGGGCGATGGGGGAGACGATCACCGAACGCATCGGCAACACGCCCCTGCTGCGCATCCGCCTGTTCGAGGACGAGTGCCCGGACGTCTCGGTGTTCGCCAAAGCGGAGTTTCTCAATCCCGGAGGCTCGGTGAAGGATCGCCCGGCGCTCCGGATGATCGAGGACGGGGAGCGGTCGGGCCGGCTCACACGCGACCGCATCATCCTGGACAGCACCAGTGGGAACACGGGGATCGCGTACGCGATGATCGGCGCCGCCAAGGGCTATCGCGTCCGGCTGGTCATGCCCGGCAATGTGAGCGACGAGCGACGCCAGCTGGTGACCGCGTACGGCGCAGAGGTCGAGTACAGCGATCCGCTCGAGGGCAGTGACGGTGCGATCCGTCTGGTTCGTGCCATGTATGACGAAGACCCCGACGCCTTCTTCATGCCGGACCAGTACAACAACGACTCGAACTGGCTTGCGCACTTCGACGGGACCGGGGCCGAGATCTGGGATCAGACCCGCGGTACGGTGACCCACTTCGTGGCCGCACTCGGGACCAGCGGCACGTTCGTCGGGGTGAGCCGGCGCCTCAAAAAGATGAATCCAGAGGTGCGCTGCATCAGCGTCCAGCCCGCCGAGCCGTGGCACGGTCTCGAGGGGCTGAAGCACATGGAGACGTCGATCGTGCCCGGGATCTACGATCCGTCGCTGGCCGATGAGGACATGGGTGTCGAGACCGAGCCCGCCTATGACCTCGCACGGGAGCTGGCGCGAGCGGAGGGCATTCTCGCCGGCCACTCCAGCGGAGCGGCACTCTGGGCCTGCGGTCAGGTCGCCCGCCGGATCGGTCATGGAGTGATCGTCACCGTGCTGCCCGACGGCGGTGATCGATATCTCTCCACGGGACTGTACCGCCGGGCTGCCCGGTGAACCTGCGTTTTGCGACCGTCGCCCCGGCCGCTGAGCAGCGCATTCGCGACCTGGCCATGGCCGCCTACCCGAACGAGGGGTGCGGCGTGCTCCTCGGTAGGCGTGACGGCACGCGCATGGTCATCGTCGACGTGACGTCGGCTCGGAATATGTGGACGGAGCGCAGCGCGGATCGCTACGACCTCGACCCCGTCGATTTCATGAAGGCCGATCGGGACGCGCGCTCGCGTGGGCTCGACGTCGCCGGGATCTGGCACAGCCACCCCGACCACCCCGCGCGGCCCTCGCAGTTCGACACCGACCGAGCGTGGCTCGACTACGTCTACATCATCTGCCGGACGACCCAGGCAGGTGCGGAGGACGTCAACGCCTTCGCGCTGGAGGAGGAGGGGGCGCCGTTCGCGCACATCTCGCTGGACATCTCGCCGGCCCCGGGCGGCGGGAAATGAGCCCCGCCGGCGCGACTCGCCGGCGCCGTCGCGAAGAGGGAGATCCAATCGCGCCGGCGGTCGGTGTCATAGCGATCGTCGGCCGTCCCAACGTCGGCAAGTCGACGCTCTTCAACCGGCTCACCGGCACGCGCCGAGCGATCGTCGATGCCTTCGCGGGGCTGACGCGGGACCGGCTGTACGGTGTCGTCGAGTGGGGTGGGAAGCGGTTCACCGTCGTGGACACCGCGGGGCTCGATGTGCCGTTGCCGCGGGACGCCGCCCCCGACATCGCAGCGCTCACGCGGGCCACCCGCGAGCAGGCGCAGATGGCGATCACCGAGGCCGACGTCTGCTGCTTCATGGTGGACGTGCGCGACGGCGTGACGGCGCTCGACGAGGAGATTGCCCAAACCCTTCGCCGGGGAGGGCGGCCGGTCATCCTCGTGGGCAACAAGGCCGACAGCCAGGTCGATCGATATCGAGCCGACGAGTTGTACCGGCTCGGGCTCGGCGATCCGCTCCTGATCTCCGCGCTGCAGGGAACCGACACCGGCGATCTGCTCGATCGCTTCGTCGCCGAGCTGCCCGAGAACGGTGCTGCCGGGACCGAGCCTGCCGCAGGTGAGGTGAGCGTGGCCATCATCGGCCGCCCGAACACCGGCAAGTCCTCACTGCTCAACGGGCTGGTGGGCTCGGAGCGCGCTCTGGTCTCGCCGGTGGCCGGGACGACGCGCGATGTTGTGGACACGGTGGTTTCGCTCGACGGGCGCAAGATCCGGCTCGTCGATACCGCTGGCATTCGCCGGCGCGGCATCGTCACCGAGAACGTCGAGCGCTACAGCCTACTGCGCTCGTTGCGAGCGTTGCAGCGCAGCGACATCGGCCTCCTCGTCATCGATGCATCCGAAGGCGCGAGTGCTCAGGACCGGCACATCGCCGGATACGCCGTGGAGGCGGGTGCAGGGCTCGTGGTCGCCGCAAACAAGTGGGATCTCGTGAAGCACGAGGATCGGGTTGACGCGGGGTTCCTGAAGAAGTTGCAGGAACTCATTCTCCTTCGTCCCGGGCGTGCCGGTGCTCACGCTGTCGGCGACCGAGCATCGCAACCTGAAGCGGGTGATGCCCGCAGTGCTCGCGGTCGCAGACGCGCGTGCAATACACATTCCGACTCCAGCGTTGAACAACCTGATCCGCAACGCGCTCGACGAACATCCGCCGCGGACGCACAAGGGCCGGCGGCTCAAGATTCTCTATGCCACCCAGGCGCGAAGCCCCGTTCCGACCATCGTGCTCTTCGTCAACGATCCCGAGTTGATGCACTTCGCGTATCAGCGGTATCTCGAGAACCGGATCCGTGCCGTCTTCGGCTTTGCCGGGGTCCGGTTGCGGATCGTGACCCGGCACCGCGACGAGAGCGACGACTGAGCCCTGGTCGGTCTCGGGCCCCGGGGCGTTAGAGTCGCTAGGCGCGCCTCGGGGAGTAGCTCAGATGGTTAGAGTACTGGTCTGGGGGACCAGGGGTCGCAGGTTCGAGTCCTGTCTCCCCGACGGGCGCGCGTCAGAGGGCATTTGCGAGATCAAAAGACGGCCCGTCTTCGTACGTTCCGTCGCTGGATTTTGGATTGGCTCACTGTGGGCAATCATCGCCGACAACAAACTGGCACGTGTCGATGCCGCGTCCGGAAGAGTAACTGCTGCCACCATCACAACACCATATCCAGCCCAGGAAGTCATCAGCGGCTTGGGGCCAGATGTTTTCATCGTCGAGAGCATCGGCGGGGGGAGTGCTGCTGTCGCGCGCGTCAACCCTGCATCCAATTGCGTGGACGGGCTGAGCGCGCCCTTCAGCGCCGACGCTGAGAGCGCCACCTTGATAACCAATGGTCCCAGCGGTGTCCACGTCGCATACAGCGTCGGCAAACTTGCCCCGATTGATCCGGCCACCATGCAGACCCGCGCCACCACCACCCTGGACCAACCAGGATTACTTAGCCTACCCGTCCTTTGGCTTCGGGTCAGTCTGGTTCCCTACGTTCGGAAACAATACCCTCCTACGCGTCAAGCCTCTGGTCCTTGATATAGCGCCAAACGTGAAGCGAGCGGCACACATCGAGGCAGCCCGAACTGGGCACCGATCCTGTCATCCATATCGTTGGTCACATCAGGCGAGGCGGCGGCGAACCCACAAGAAGCAGAACGTGGCTATGAGGAGGGCGAGTCCGACGTATATGGCCGTCTCGTACCACTGGAATGGCCAGTAGCGGTCAGCGGGTTGATAGGTGAATCCAATCCGGCGCAGCGCACCAGAACAAGCTCGGGCGCTCGCGCCTGATCCGATAGTGCAGCTGGCATCCGTCCAATGAGAAAGAACCCAATCATCGGGATGCGGCGGGGTGACCGAACCGGCGACGACCGGCAAGGGGCCGCGGGTCCCCAGCGTAAGAAACGTTAGTGGACTCTGAAAATACGGTCGCACCAGCTGGCTGACTACCAGTCGTGCTGCAATGAATCCAGCGAGCGTGGCGGCCATCGCCGGCAGAGTGCGACGGATGATTGCACCTAGTGCGACCCCTAGGGTGAAAGCGAAGGCGGCGTAGCCGATCGGGACGATTGCTCGCTCATCGAAGACCCCCGGCACGAAGCGGTTCATGTTGACCGAATCGATCGGGCTGAACCACCACGTGACCATGAGGCTGAAGAGTGCCGTAACGCCGATGCTCGCCAAGCCGACGACGCCGAGTTTCACCGTGAGCCATCGCTCCCGGGTGACGCTCTGCGTCCAGATCAACAAGAAGGTGTTGGTTTCAAGCTCTCGGGCGACGAGCGGGGCACCCCAAAACATTCCGATCAGAGCTGGTACGACGATCATGACATCGCCGAGCGCTGATTGGAGGAGGGCGTCGTTGTTGACGAAATTGGCTGTGGCGGTTGCGCAGTTTCCATAGACAGCACATGGCCTGACGGTCGTGTCATAGAGGTGCACCAGCTGCGGTTCAGTGGTCGCCAAGACAATCCCTAAGGCCACAAGGAGCCCGAAGACCACTGCGGCTTGCGTTCGAAACTGGAGCAACGCAAACCGAATCATCGAAGGATGCCGATGCCGGATCGACGAGCTTTTTCGGCGCTGCGCGCCCGGCTCATGTATGCGAGCACGAGATCTTCAACTGTCACAGGCCTGACGGTCCAGGTCGGATCCAGGATCGGTTCCGTGGTTCGCACCAGAAGAACGCTCTGCCTGTCGGTATGGCTCTCCTCGATGACTTCATTGGTCATCGGGAGAGCCGTGAGGTCTCGGCGACGACCGGAGAGCCGGCAGTGCGACGCCAACAGCTCACCGACATCACCTGCGATCTGAACGTACGAGGAAGCGAGCACGACCATGTAGTCGCACACCCGTGCAAGGTCAGAGACGAGATGTGAGGAAAGCACAACGCTGATTCCGCGCTCAGCGACGACTGCCATAAGGGTTTGGAGGAAGTCGCGGCGAGCGAGAGGGTCCAAACTGGCCACCGGTTCATCAAGGATGAGGACTTCAGGGCGTTTTGCGATCGCAAGGGTGAGAGCAAGCTGAGCCCGCTGACCGCCCGAGAGGGTACCTGCATGCTGGCCTGGGTCAAGGCCGAGTTGTTCTATTTGTCGCTCGGCCAGGGCGCCGTCCCAATTCGGGTTGAGCATGGCTCCCATCCGAAGGTGATCTGCAACGGAAATACCTGCATACGTTGGGGTTACCTGGGCAACGAAACCAACCCGTCCGAGTTGGTTTGGACCATCAGCGGGACGACCGCCGAGTACCGCCACCGTGCCAGAAGTCGGAGAAGCGATACCAACCGCTAGGTGCAACAACGTTGTTTTGCCAGCGCCATTTGGGCCGACAAGGCCGACGACCTTCCCGGCCGGGATCGACAGCGTGCAGTCGCGGAGTGCCCAATGCCGCCGGTAGCGTTTTCCCAAGCCACTGGTTTCAAGGACAGCCGTCATGCCACGCCCTCGGCGAAGCTGTCGCGGAAAGCGGTCCGGTATATCGCCTCAATATCGTCTGCATCCAAGCCCGCTGAGCGTGCCGAGCGCAGCCACTGCGTCATCGAAGCGAGGAGGCGAGCTTGAGTTGCGGGATTGGTGCGGGACAGGGATGCGATCACGAACGTTCCCTGACCTGGACGAGGCCGTACGAGGCGCTCGCGTTCGAGATCCCGATATGCCTTCAGAACAGTGTTCGGATTGATTGCCAACTGGCTGACGACTTGCTGAGCCGTCGGCAACTGGTCCCCGGGCTCTAGGAGCCCGAGACGCATGGCCTGATGAACCTGCTGCACCAGCTGCAGATAGGTGGCTACGCCAGAGGTTGTGTCGAGCTGAAATTGGATCATAAAACCTTCTTCAACTAATCTCTTAGTGCAAGCGTATCACGGTCGTGGTTTGACGCATGGCACCCCTGCGCCGTCAGCCCGTGAATGGCGCGTTGCAGACCATGGCGTGAGGGACTTCAGGGGGGCATATCGCGAACTACCTGCACGGGGCCGGATCGATTGCCCTGACTCATCACGGGCCGCTCATCGCTTGACTCCCCGGTGCTGGCAGATGAATCAGCGACGGCACGAGCAGTGGCCTAGCTTGGGGAAGCGGTGAATCGGATTCGCTCTGGCGCCGGAATGAGCAAGGACGAACTCAGCGACTGGTTCAATCTCAGGCAGCCATCGCCGGACTAAAGTTGGCAGTCGATGCCCGCACCCGCGTCGCCGCGCTAATCAGCGGGGTCGCGCGCTCTTTGCGCGCGCTGAACTGCGCTGATGGTAAGCGAGCATGTGGGGCGACCACTCGCGGGCTCGTGCGCCGAGCGACGGTACTCCAACAGTGTCGGATCAACCGCGGTGGGCGAGCTGCTGGCTGCCGCGAATGATGTCGGCCAGAAGCGTTTCGTGGCTGTGCCTGCTGCCGCCTCCTCTCGCGCGAAGCGATCGCACCGCCCACCCGTCCGCGACGAAGTGATCAGTCGACGGCCGCATTGGCGCCCGCGACCGATGCGGCAATCCTGCCCAAGCGACCCCGGCTTCCTGGGCGGCGGAGCCGTGACGTCGGCCTACAAAACGCTGCTGCGGAGCTCCAGCGCGCACAGAGCCGGGACCCTAATGATGCTCGGTCCTTACCTCCGCGCACGTATCGTCGTCGCAACATGCAGGCTAGTTCAGCCGTTTCCAACTTATGGGGATCGGTCGTCATTCCAACCATCTCCCGACGAAATGACTCTAAATCGAAGTCAGCACTCATCGAGAATTGAATGCTGGTCTGGGGGGGCCAGGGGTCGCAGGTTCGAGTCCTGTCTCCCCGACGGACGCGCAATGCCTCATTTCGCGACAAGCGGTTGTGCTGTTCGGCATGAGCGACACCGAGCGGCGAAAGACGACAGAGCCTCAGGAGTTGGCAGTTCGGCGTTTCGCTACGCTCCCCGTATGGGTCGATGCGCGTAAATCCTGATCCCATGGTTGGGTTGACGTGGACGGACGACATCGTCGCGCGTTCGGCGGCCCCCGGCGAGAACGCCCTGCTCTACCTCAGCCTGCTGAGCTCTGCTGGCCTCGTGCCCGTCCTGATCACGCCGAAATCATCGACGACGGTCCTTGCCCGCCTTGACGGTCTCGTCGTACCCGGCGGCCCCGACATTGCACCAGCTCGGTATGGACAGGAGCCGGGACCGCACACGGAGACCTCCATCGAGGACCTGGACGCGCTCGAACTCGAGATCGTGACGGCAGCTCGTGCTCGCAACCTTCCGATGCTCGGGATATGCCGAGGGCAGCAGGTGCTGAACGTCGCGCTGGGCGGAACGCTACACCAGCACGTCGACCATCCCCGGTGGGGCGCGGACCCTGCAGCGCCGATTCACGAAGTGCAGATTCTTGAGGACACTTACCTGCGACACATCCTTCGTGTAGACGTAGCAGCGGTGAATAGTGGCCACCACCAGGCTGTGGACCGCCTGGCACCATCCCTACACCCGGCCGCCGTCAGCAGTGACGGGTGCGTCGAAGCCCTCGAGGCTCCGGATTTGCTGCTCCTGGCTGTGCAATGGCACCCCGAAGAGATGCCCGAAGCGCAGAGCTCTCGCCGGCTCGTCGAAGGATTCGCACGATGGATCAAGGGCTGACGCAAGGTCCTGGTTGATGTTCTGTCCTGCAAAACCACTTGTGATTCCAACGCGGAGTTGTCTCTGCAGGTAGGTAGCGTCAAGGCGCCGTCGTGTCGGCCGGCAGAGGCTCTCCGCGCTTCTCGATCATTGCGAGCTGATACGCGCGGCTAAGCAGATCGAGGTGCATGAACCGCCGCGGGTTTCATAGAGGCGCTGGGGAGTCCCGACTTCGGTGGAGTCGCGTGCTTGATCCTTTGCCCTCCCAACGGTAAGACTTCGTGTTATCGTCTGCTTGTGCGAACGACCGGGACCGTGACGATCTCTTTGTCGCCAGAGCTCGCGGTCGAAGTCGATCGCCTGGCGCACCAGGAGGGTCGGACACGCAGCGAACTTTTGCGCGAAGCGTTTCGCCAGTATGCGGAGCGACGCAGACGATGGGACCAGCTTTTTGCGTATGGAGAAGGACGAGCGGCGGCCGGCGCCCTGACTGAAGACACAGTCGCTGCCGCGGTGAAGTCGCGTCGTCGCCTATCTCGCCGCAAGCTAACACGCTGAGTGCGGATTGTCCTCGACACCAATGTGCTGGCTTCGGCGCTCCACTTTGATGGGCGACCGCGACGCCTCCTCGAGGACATCCTCCGTGGTGATCACCTGCTGATCATCGGTCCCGCGATCCTCGGCGAGCTTGAGGCTGTACTCGTGAAGACCTGTGGCTGGACAAGCGATCGGGCTGCCGCGGTGCGAGCCGAGCTCGAGGCGATCGCCGAGGTGGTGACGCCGGTCGAGATCCCCCGCCTCTGCCGGGATCCTGATGACGATCAGGTCCTTGCCATCGCGGTCGTCGGAGCGGTGGATGCACTTGTTACGGGGGACGGCGATCTGCTCGCGCTCGGCGCGCCCCGCGGTGTGAACATCATGTCAGTCGCCGACTTCGACGTTCTCGCGAGGGACTGAGAAAGGTAGTCCACCGCGTATCCAACACCACGCCTCAAGTCCACAGTGTTCCAACGGATTCCATCACCCGTGCACTCGTCCTGACTCCAACCATTTCGCGACGAATGCCCTCAAACTCGAACTCAATCTGAATCGGGAGACGAGGACTAATCTGGGGGACCAGGGGTCGCAGGTTCGAGTCCTGTCTCCCCGACGGACGCGCAATTTGAGTTCGCAGCAAGCGGTTGTGCGATGTGTGGGGCGCCCATTGGCCGACGGGGTGTGGTGGTCTAACCAGGAATTATCACTTTTCCTGCAAAAGGCATCAATCCCTACAGTTGGTGCCGGATACCGCGCTCATAGCAAGAGATTCTGGCAGGCAAGCGCATACACAGCGCTTACAGTTTCATCGGGGTGGGGTCAAGTCCCCGGTAGTGGTGTGAATTCGGTGGAGTTCTCACAACGTCGGTGAACTACGCGACCAGTCCCTCCGTGAGTGGGTTGGTGAGCAAGGGCGGACCGTCGGGGTGCAAAACGCGAGCCATCGACTGCTGACTGAAGTGACGGCGGCCGTCCTGCCACTCGTCGTGCTGGTCCTGGAGCACCGCGGTGAACAGCCGCAGCAGTGAGGCGCTGTTGGGGAAGATGCCCACCACCTTGGCGCGACGATCGAGCTCGGCGTTGACGCGCTCGATGGCATTGGTCGAAGAGATCGAGCGCCAGTGGTCGACCGGGAAGTCCAGATAGGCGAGCACATCGGCCTCAGCGGCGCGGAGCTTGGCAGCCACAGTTGGGAAGCGTGGCTCCAAGACGCTGAGCGCGTGGTTCACGGCGTCACGGGAAGTCTCGCGAGTGGGCTGCAGGAAGATCGACTTCACCACCGCGAGCACCGCCGGCGCGTGCAGCTTGGGGACCGCGCTGGCCACGTTGCGGAGGAAGTGCACCTTGCAGCGCTGCCAGGTCGCGCCGGCGAACACCTGGGACAAGGCACTGCGCAGCCCTTCGTGGGCGTCGGAGATGACCAGCTGTACGCCGCTCAGCCCGCGCCGGGCCAGGCTGCGGCAGAACTCCAGCCAGAAGGCCTCGGTCTCGCTGGCACCAATGGCGAGGCCGAGCACGCTCTTCTCGCCGGTGTCGCGCACGCCCACCGCCACCACCGCCGCCTGGCTGACGATGCGGGCGCCCTGACGCACCTTCTCGTACGTGGCGTCGAACCACACGTACGGGTACGGCTCATCGAGGGGGCGCTCCCGGAACTCGGCGAGCTCCTCGTCGAGCAGGGCGCAGATCCTGCTCACCTCGCTGCGACTGATGCTGCAGCCGCCCAGCGCAGCCATGAGATCGTCGACCTTGCGAGTGCTGATGCCGAGCACGTAGGCCTCCTGGACCGCCGCCAGCAGGGCCCGATCAATACGCCGTCGCGGCTCGAGCAAGGTCGGGAAGAAGCTCCCCGTGCGCAGCCTGGGGATCTGCAGCTCGAGGCGTCCCGAGCCGGTGTCGAGGATCCGCTCCCGATAGCCGTTGCGGTACGTGGTGCGCGTTGAAGCTCGCTCGTGCGGGCCGGCGCCGATCTGGGTGGACGCCTCGGCTTCGATCAAGCGCTGCATAGCGTGTTCGAGGACGCGCCGCAACACGTCCGTGTCTGCGCCCTGGAGTTGCTCGAGCAGTGCCGGGGGCATCATCCTGTTCTGGGCCATCGTGGGTCTCCTGGTTTGGGTAAGAGCTTCCAAGAGAACTCCGCGGTGGCCTTCTTTGTCTACCTCGTCGGCAGCGCTGGGGTCACCCCGGATTTACACCACACTACGGGACATCACTCAACGCGCTCGCCTCGTTGTAGAGGTCCGGTAGATACTTGCCACCGCAGGTCAACGAGGTGCTTGACGGCGCGCAGCGCGTCCGCCTAGTGCTTGACACAGCCGGCCTCCCTCCAGTCCGCTGGGACTGAGCGCCATCGGGTTCTTTGAAGTACAGCCGTAGGAGCATCTCGACCTCGTTGATCCGAGCTCCTCTCGCGTGGTGAAACTCCCGAACTCGAAAGTCGTGCTGGCACCCTCCGCGTTCGCATGCTGGCAGCCTCCCGGTCCCCAGGATCGCGGACTACATTGGCTGCGGAAGATCGAAGACTACTCTCACATAGAGGTGACCATGAACGAGTTTGACATCGTGACTGTCATTGACCGGCCCGCGGATCAAGTCTTTGCGTTTCTCGTGGACGTCGACAAGGCTGCTGACTGGAATCCCCAAGTGATCGAGGCGCGGCAGACGAGCGATGGACCGCTCGGCGTGGGCAGCAGACTTCTATATGTTGGAAGGTTCCTGGGACGCCGTTTCGAATCGGTCTCGGAATGTACTGACTACACCCCCAACGAAAGGTTCAGTACCAAGACGACCTCCGGACCTTTCCACCTCGAAATCGACAACACTCTGAGTTCTGTCGATGGCGGAACCAGGCTGGCAACCGTCTATCGGGGCGAGAGTCGGGGCTTTTTCAAGCTGGCGGAGCCGGTCGTCGTGCGCTTGACCAAGAAACAGTTCGAAACCGCGACAGAGAACTTGAAGGCGCTGATTGAGACCGAGGCCACGGAAACGATCCACGAGCTTTCGCGATAGCCACTGGGTCTGCCCCTAAGCTGACACCCGCTCATTGGGGCGCCCGTCGCGGCGCACGAGTGGATAGCCTTACAGAGCCGTTGTGCCTACGGAGCATGTGCCGCGCGAGTCGGCACCACGCAAATGCACGAGGTTCTCGGTGGTCGTCACTGGTCCTGAACCGGCTTTCGAGGAAGGCCGAGGGCATTGGCGGGGTCTCGAGGTCGGCGGGACCCCATAAGGATGGCAACACCCCGGACGTCGTGGTGGCAGCCCCATTCCCCTCGCCGGGTGCCTGACTAAAGTGGAGGAGTGCGCCGGGAACCAGTGCCTTGGATTCGTCGCTATCGTCGCGACCGGCGGCAACGACTGCGAGATCATTTGATGCACCCGCCGGTCAACAGCGCCCTGAGATCGGCGTGACCGAGTTCTGGCTTCCGACCCGACTTGCGCCACGAAAGCATCCGAGCCAGTTCAGTCGTCCGTGGCGGCAGCTGGAGATCAACGTGGTAGCCCTCCGCCTGCATCACGAGCCCGAATTCTCACCGCCGTCAACCGAGCGTGCCCGAAGTCGATGACCACATGAGCTCGCGCACTGCGACACGACTGTCCTGGGGGATCGGCGGCGTCTGTCTGGTCCTTCTCACCCTCAGCCTCGTGCTGTTGGCGCTCGACTGGAAAGCGATCGACTCGCCGGGGACCGCACAGCTCCCATACTTCATCGCCGCGCCCATCATCGGAGTCCTCGGTGTGCTGATCGCGGCCCGCCGCCCGAACCATCCGATCGGTTGGTTGCTTCTCGCGATCGCCGCCAGCAACGCGATCTCGCTGACTGCCAACTTCGTCGCCATCCGCGGGATATTGAGCGACGCCTCACTCTACGGCTGGGTGGGGTGGGCAGCCTGGGTGTACAACATCACAGGAGCGATTGGGGCGCTCTTGATCGCTTTTCTTATCCTCGTCTTCCCCGACGGTTGGCTGCTTCCAGGCCGGCGGTGGCGCTGGGCTGTTTGGGTGGTATCGACCGCGGCGGCCGTAGCACTTCTTGCGTCGTCAATCGCCGTGACGTCCCAGCAGTTGTCTCCACGCCTCCCCAGCGTTCCTAACCCGGTGGCAGTGGACGCGCTCAACAACGTCACAAGCGGCAACGGACCGATCAACGTCGGCGTCCTCCTATTGCTCGTTACCGTTCTGGCCGCGGTGGTGGTGCGCCTCCGCCGCTCTCGGGGCGTGGAACGTATTCAAATGCGCTGGTTCGCATACGTCGCGGCGGCGTCCGTCCTTGTCATCGTCGCCGGATTCTTCCTGAACAATGCCAACGCGACGCTCGGCAACAACATCAGTAATGCCGGATTCGGTTTCGGGTTCTATCTGCTCGTGCCCGCGACGATCGGGCTCGCCATCATCAGGTACGGGCTCTACGACCTAGACGTCTTCATCAGCCGGACGCTGGTCTACGGGTCGCTGGCGGTGTTCATCACGGCGGTCTATGTGGGCATCGCGGTGGGGGTCGGGGCGCTAGTGGGGAGCGGCGGCAAGCCCAACCTAGCGTTGTCGATCCTGGCCACGGCGATCGTGGCGATCGGTTTCCAGCCGGTGCGTGAGCGGGTCCAGAAGGTCGCCAACCGTTTGGTGTATGGCAAGCGGGCGACGCCCTACGAGGTGTTGAGCGAGTTCTCGGGACGGGTGGCGGAGACGTATGCGGCGGATGAGGTGCTGCCCCGGATGGCGCAGGTACTTCAGGAAGGAACGGGAGCGGAATCGGCGACGGTATGGCTGCGCGGGACGGAGGAACTGCGGCCCGCGGCAACGTTTCCGAACGGAGTGGGAACCCACGTTGCAGTGCCGATGCGCAACGGAACGCTGCCCGCCCTAGAGGAGGCCACCCTAGCGGTTGAGGTTCGCCATCAAGGCGAACTGCTTGGCGCTCTGAGCGTGACCAAGCGCCGTGGCGAGGCGCTGACGCCGATCGAGCAGAAGCTCGTCGACGACCTCGCGCATCAGGCGGGGCTGGTGCTCAAGAACGTGGGTCTGAGCGCCGACCTGCAGACGCGGCTCGATGAATTGCGCGCCTCGCGACAGCGCTTGGTGAGCGCTCAGGACGTGGAGCGGCGCCGTCTGGAGCGCAACCTCCACGACGGCGCCCAGCAGCATCTGGTCGCCTTGAAAGTGAAACTGGGACTGGCGGAGTTGCTCCTGGCACGGGATCCCGAGAAGGCTGCCGTGACCCTAGAGCAGCTCAAGAGCGACGCCGACGAAGCCCTGGAGGCGCTGCGCGACCTGGCCCGAGGGATCTACCCCCCGCTGCTCGCCGACAAGGGTCTGGTGGTTGCCCTCGAATCCCAGGCGCGCAAGGCGACGGTGCCAGTGCGCGTGGAATCGGCGGGGGTCGCGCGCTACGCGCAGGACGTCGAGGCGACGGTGTATTTCTGCGTGCTCGAAGCGCTGCAGAACGTGCAGAAATATGCGGGGGCATCTCAGGTTGTGGTGCGCCTGCGTGCTGGCACCGATCCCGCCACTTTGACCTTCGAGGTGGAGGATGACGGCACGGGATTCGAGACCGCGACCGCCCGCAAGGGTGCTGGGCTCACCAACATGAACGATCGGGTGGACGCGCTCGGCGGTCAGGTGCAGGTGATCTCTCGCCCAGGTGCTGGGACTACCGTGTCCGGCGATTTGCCGCTGCAAGAACCCGTCGCGGCAGTGACCTAACGATTACGTCGTCCCTCGACGTTCTGGCGCCCAACGCAAGGAGGGCGTAAGGTGAGCGTCGCTCCTAGGAAGCCGGTGGATGTCGACGCGATTCCAATGGAATCCAATCATCACGCTCTAGTCATCATTCCAACCAATTCGCCACGAAACCACTCAAAGTCGAACTCACCCCGCATCGGGAAATAAGTGCTGGTCTGGGGGACCAGGGGTCGCAGGTTCGAGTCCTGTCTCCCCGACGGACGCGCAAGTTGAATTCACAGCGAGCGGTTGCGCGGTGCGTTAGGCCCCAGCGGCGAACGGGGTGTAGTGCTCTAACCAGGAATGATGACTTTTCCTGCAGAAGGCATCATTCCCCGCGGTTGAGGCCGGATGCCGCTGCTCATATGAAGAGATTGTGGCAGTCCAGCGCATACATATCGCTTACAGTTTGGAAGGCCTCGACCCGCTGTGAAAGTCCGGCAGATACTTGACATCGCAGGTCCAAGAGATGCTTGACGGTGTGCGGCGCGTCCGCCTGATGCTTGACACAACCGACCTCCCTCCGGTCCGCTCGTCCGCAAGGACTGAGCGCCATCGGAGGGACCAGGTTCGTGCTTGTGGAGTTGAACGTGGTGGAACAGCGCTACCGGGTCGTCCTGGAGACCTATCTCGGTGTCGCCGCGCGACTCCCGAGACTCAATGGCCAAGCTCTTGTTCTATGGGATCGGGAGACATCAAGCTGATTGAGTCCGGTGGCTCGAAGAGCCGCTACCTAGATGTAGTGCCCATAGAGGTTGTTGACAAAGAGAGAGCCCCGCGGCTGAGTTTGGGTTGTTGAAATCCACCCAGACGGAGGCTCTCCGGTGTCCCATCCTAAGGCGGTACTCACCCCAGTAGGCAGGCTGATTCTGGTTCAGCGAATTGCCCAAGGACGTCCCGCGGCGCACGTCGCCGGCGAGATGGGCGTGTCCCGGGCGACGGCGTACAAGTGGTGGCATCGGTACGTCCGAGAGGGCGAGGCGGGTCTGCTCGATCGGAGCTCCCGGCCGCTGCGCAGCCCACGGCGGACATCGGCGCGGGTGGAGCGCCGGATCGAGGCTTTGCGACGCCGCACCAAGCTCGGTCCAGTCCGGATCGCCGTCCGCCTGCAGATGCCGGCCTCGACCGTCCATCGCGTGTTGGTGCGCCGGCAGTTGAATCGGCTGAGTTGGATGGATCGACCCACGGGACGCGTGATTCGTCGCTACGAGCACGAACACCCGGGCGACCTGGTCCACGTCGATGTCAAGAAGCTGGGGCGGATCCCGCCCGGCGGTGGCTGGCGTGTGCACGGGCGCCTCGGACATCCCTCCACCGGTGTCGGCTACGACTACATCCACTCCGCGGTGGACGATCACTCACGGCTTGCCTACTCGGAGATCTGCAGCGACGAAAAAGGTCCGACTGCCGCTGCATTCTGGGTTCGTGCCACGGGGTTCTTCGCGGCCCACGGCATCGCGGTGCAACGTGTGCTCACCGACAACGCCTTCGCCTACCGGAACTCCGTCATCTTCCGAGCCGCGGTGCTCCAAAGTGGCGCGGTGCAGCGCTTCACGCAGCCGCGCCGGCCTCAGACCAACGGCAAGGTCGAGCGCTTCAACCGGACCTTGCTTGAAGAATGGGCATACGTTCGACCCTATGCCTCAAATCAGCGACGCGCCCAGGCCTTGACGACCTGGCTGCACATCTACAACCATCACCGTGCCCACACCAGTCTCGGTCAGCTCCCACCCATCTCACGCCTCAACAACGTGTCTGGGCATTACACCTAGATATGTCGGGAGTGACAAATGGCGACTTCCCGAGTGGCTCGCCCAGCGGTCATGATGGAGGTCGTCGCCTGACATCTGCAGTCGCCATCATCGGGCCCTGTTGACGCGCGAGGCTCCTACATAGAGACTTGGCAATCGCCGACCACCATGGAGGAACCGTTTGATGCCAGGCGAACTGAGTAGTGTCGCAACCGACTTCTTCGCGGCGCTTGATGCCTTGGATGCTGATCGGATGAGGCAGATGTTGACGGAGGACGTCCAGAGTGTCGACGAGGGCTCGCGACGCTGGCTGCGCGGCAGAGGCGACGTAGACAATTACCTCCGCGAGCTGATGCCCGCGGTGCGTGATGTGGAAACGCAACTTCGAGATGCGGAGGAGCGCATTTGGGGGGACACAGGGGTACTGACCTGTTGGATCGACCAGGACTACACGATGCACGGCACCCCGCAGCGCATCTCCGCTCCAACCACGCTGATCCTCCGTCGCGACGGCGGCGGCTGGAAGGTGGTGCTGTGGCATTCCATCCCTCTTCCCGAGCAGGCCTAGCCATACCGTTAGTCCGGAAGGACGGCTAGCTCGAACTCGACCCAAAGTGAGCCGGCGAGTGTCAACGAACGTTGAGAGACGGGAGGCTTGAGGGATAGGGCATGTCGGGCGAACGAGGTGTAGTGCTCTAGCCGGGAATAATCGAGGGTCAGCCGCGTGGGCGAAGTCCGTCGGTGATGTCCGCTTCGACGAGGATTTTCAGTGTTCCGTCGTGCTGGCGCTGAAAGACAACGACGTACTTTCCCTGCTCGGTCGGAGTTGCGTAGTGACCGACATCGACGAGGTCGCCGTCCTCGAAAACGTCGACGCTGTCGAACTTGGTCGTGATGGGACCATCCTTCAGCGCTTTGTCGTAGACCGCGGCGACGGCTTGATGACCCTGGAGCATCGGGGTGTCGGAGAAGCAAAGCCTGGCGTCATGCGTATACAGACCGATCATCCGGTCGACGTCCCGGTCCGCCAGGGCCTGAGCGTATTCGTTGTTGATCGCGTCGACGTCGTCTCGGGTCGTCATTCACTCCTCCAGCGCCATGCGGATTGTGTTGCAGGCGTGAGGGTAAGGCACCCGGCACATCGGACGTGATCGCGTCGGGCGTCGATGGTGATCCTCGCCGTCTCTCCGGATGACTGTTCGTGTTACTTAGAAAATTGCGTCGTCGGTCGAGGGCGGAGGGTGCCGTCGACACGGATGTCGACCCTCTCGTTGTAGAAAGCGATGAGCCCGGCGATGGGGAGGAGTTGGTGCGTCGGGAAGTCGTAGGTCCACGCCACCTCGTGCCGCGTCGCTTCGCCTGTGCCGAGTGACCAGTAACCACTGGTTCGTCCCTTGTACGGGCAGGCGGTGACGGTGTCTGTTGCTATCAGGTGCTCGAAGTGCACCTCGGTCCGATTCAGGTAGTACCGCGTAGGCAGACCAGTCTCGAAAACCATGACCGGTGATGACAACTCAGCGAGGACCGTCCCGCCGGCTTCCACGCGGACGTGGCGTGTCGACCGCAGCGCATCGACCCGGGTATATGGGTTGCGGGGGTGGACGAAGACCTCCTCATCCTCCTCGAACCATGCGTCAAGGGCGTCCCAGTCGAAACGGGCGGTGCCCGCCAAGCTGCTCGGTGCCTCCGGCGTGAGAATCCGCACCGAGCGCGGACGATTCGTTCCGCCGACCTGCAGTCCGTGGAGTTGTGCCGTCCCATTTCGCCCCTGAGCCGTTGCCTTCTCGTCGACGAGCAGGAGCGGGTTCACGTCCGCAACCGGTATGTAGTACTGGGGATAGTTGGGCGACTCCCACACGTACTGCGCTCGAATGGTATCGAGCACCACCTCGCCGGCGAGGACGGCGCGGATCCGTCGAGGTACCGGCTCGATGTGGTCGATGGGAACGATCACCTGCGGGTAGTCACGCATCAGATCCCGCTCGGTGTTCAGCATGCTGCGGTGTGGAACCTCCGGCTCAGGTCGCGGGAGGCGCGATCGCCGCCAGCAACCCCTCGAAGTCCTCCGCGCATGGGCCGCAAGCACGCAGGTGCGCGGCGATCCCCGGGTATCGTGATGCCGTGGCCGGGTCGGCGGCCACCAACTCGACGTAGACGTGCATCCATCTCATCGCCTCCTCGCATCCCACATCCTGGGGATCGGTCTGCAGGAAGCGATCCAGCGCCGACTGCCCGTTCACGGTCGCCTCGAAGTGTTGTTGTTCAGATACCCATTAGCGACGAGCGCTGCCCGTAACTTACGTCGGGCGTCGAACAGAGCCTTGTAAATGGCGTTTCGGTTCGAGCCGAGCTCAGCGGCGAGCGCGTCAACGGGGACTTCATTGAGCACGATCGAGACGAAGATCCGACGTTGCCGGTTGGTCAGGACCGTGTCTATCAGCCGGTGCAAGGCGGCCACCAGTTCCCGCCACTCTGTCTCTTGGGCGGGGTCGAGGGCGAGCCGATTCGGGAGCCGCTCCCAGTGCTCTGCGTCAATCGGCGCGGTCGGGTTGCGCCAGAAATGACGTCCGATCTTCGTCGAGACCTCGAACATCACGAACTTGAACGCCCAGGTGGTGAATCGGCTATCGCCTCGAAACTGCCCGGTCTTCGCGATGATGGCCATCAGCGCGTCGTTTGCGGCCTGGTGAGCGATGTCATCGAGCTCGGGTCCACTGATCTTCAGCTGGCCGCTGCGCCGTTGTACTTCGCTGCGAGCGATGCGCAACAGCAGGGCATGGAGTCGGATCTGGGCAGCATCGCTGTCGCGGGCGCTGCCGCCGAGCGAGCGGAGCCACTCGGCAGAATCCGGATCCAGCTCTGCATCTAACGTCGCGCATCCGCCGCGTGCGGTCGGCTCCGCTGGCTCCATAAACCGATTCTAGTGAGCCCGGCAACTCGTACGCTTCGGCGCTCGGTTGATGGAGTCGCTCCCCAATGCCCCGGCCGTCTGAGGCGCACGAGGTAGAACTCGAGGCCGACGCCGCCACCAACCAAACATGAGTATCTCGTTGGAGGGTAAGACCGCGCTGGTCACCGGAGCGGGACGAGGCATCGGGCGTGCCGTTGCACTGCAGCTCACTGGTGCCGGTGTTGCGGTTGCCCTGGTCGCGCGGTCAAAAGACGAGCTCGACGAGACAGCTCATCGGGTGCGCGCGCTCGGTCGAGCTGCACTTGTTGTCCCGGCGGATCTCGGCAAGTTGGACGAACTTCAGCGAGCCGTGCGACGCACAAACGACGAACTTGGTGCGGTGGACATACTTGTCAACAACGCTGCGGTCGTCTGGCCGCTCGGTGCGAGCGTCACCGTCGAGCCAGCCGAGTGGGCGGCGGCGATCGCGATAAACCTCGTGGCCGTCGCAGCGCTGAGTTTCGCGCTGCTCCCGTCCATGCTCGATCGAGGATGGGGACGCATCGTCAATGTATCGAGCGCCATCGCCGAGCATCCCGGCGCCATGATCGGAGCCAACGCTTACGCGACCGGCAAGGCCGCCCTCGAAGCCCACACGGTCAACCTGGCCGCCGAACTAGCCGGAAGTGGCGTCACCGTCAATGCCTTCCGACCCGGATCGGTCGACACCGCCATGCCCGCGTGGATCCGCGGCCAAGATCCAGCACGAATCGGGGCGCCACTGCACCAGCGGTTCGCGCGCTCGTATGCCGAAGGCCTACTGATCTCCCCCGAACAGCCTGCCCGGTCTCTGCTCATGCACCTGCAGCGTGACGCCACAGGAGAGATCTGGGACGTGTCTGACACCACATAGCTTCAACCGCACAGTAAGGAGACCCACACATGACTCTGCTGCATCCGGGCGACGTTTTCCCTTCGCTCACCGTGATGCCGGTCGGCGGGGCAGCGCTCCAGCTTCCGGATGCGGTCACTGGCCATTTCGCCGCAGTCTTGTTCTACCGAGGATCGTGGTGTCCATACTGCAACGGCCAGCTGCGGGCCTTCGCGCGAGCTCACGACAGTCTTGCTGTCGTGGACGCGAAGGTGGTCGCACTCTCGGTCGATGACGAGAGCACGACCCAAGCATTGATCGCAAAGCTCGGCCTCAACTTCCCCGTCGGATACAGCGCCGACGCCAAGGCCGTCGCAGAGGCGACCGGGGCGTTCGTCAACCCCGACCCGATGTATCTGCAATCCACGGGGTTCGTGCTCGACCCCGGCGGACGCGTCGTCGTCAGCGTCTACTCGAGCGGCGCCATCGGGCGGCTCGTCCCCGAGGACGTAGTGGGTTTGATCCGCTACCTGCGCGACCATGCCGCTGCCGCATGAACACTGCTTCGAACGAAGGAGCAAGCCGTGGGATCTTCATGATCGCCTGCGTCGCCGCGGCCTGCTGACGCCAAGTGACTAAGATGCCGCCTTGGACCGTCACACGAGAGAAGTCAAGGAGCCGAAATGACCGCTGCCACCATCGCTGAGCAGGTCAGCGCCATTAACGCCGGCGCGCAGCTTCACTCGGTCTCGACCTCACCACCGTCAATGCCGACGGCGCCATCGCATCCCTATGCCCGCACCTTCATCATCGACGCCGACCGTGTCATTCGCTGGATAGACGTTCACCCCGACTACTCCACCCGCCCCGAACCAGCTGACATCCTGGCCGCCCACGATGGCTGCCGGGTTCTGACCGTTGACCCGACCCCAAGGAGAAGGACATGACGATACGACTGGGCGTGCTCGCCCTCCTCGAAGCTAAGCCCGGTAAAGGCGATGAGCTTGGCGCCTTCCTCGAGGCCGGTCGGGGCCTCGCGGCGGCGGAACCCGGAACCGTGACCTGGTATGCGTTCAAGATCACCGACGCCAGCTACGGGATCTTCGACACCTTCGAAACCGGCGACGCCCGACAAGCCCACCTGGACGGCGAGATCCCCCGAGCCCTCGCCCAGATCGGACCGGACCTGCTGGCCCGGGACCCTGACATTCGCCTCGTCGACGTCATCGCCGTCAAATAGATCAGCGCCTTCGTTACAGGCTGATAAAGGGGCCGGCGACGACTGGGAGGGGTTCCGGTATGGCTCTGCTCTACGACCACCCTTTCTCCCGCTCGGGGCTTTCGAGGGGGTCGTATTAGGGATTGACCAGGTTCCCCACGTCGGTCGCTCCCCCGTGGCTCTAGTGCACCAGGTGGTGTCGTCGATCGGTGAATCTGCGTTGAAGTGACGGCTAGGGTAAGGGGGGCCTCAGTCCGTTGAAGAAGACGGTGACAAGGGTCCGAGATCGCTCGACCCCGTTTGGCGCATCGGTGTCCAGGCAGAGAGCGCTCACGGCACGTAACAGGTCCGCCTGGTTGACGCCCGGTCGTATCGTCCCGGCCGCGACCCCGGCATCGAGCAGGCGACCCGCGGCGCCGTGCACTCGGGCCTCGGCCGTGCCGACCGGGTACGCATCGAGGTTGAACACGGTAAGAACGGCTGCCGCAAGGCCGCGTTTGGCGGTGATGAAATTTACCAGTCGCTGCATCCACTTCCCAAGCGCCTCATCCGGGGGCAGCGCCGCCAGCAGCTGGTCTGCGGCGACGTCGAGGGCGTCAACCTCTTGGCTGTAGAGGGCCCATACCAGCGCGTCACGAGTCGGAAAGTGCCGGTACAGGGTGCCCATACCGACACCGGCCCGGCGAGCGATCTCATCCACGCCGGCCGTCGGGTTTGTCTTCAGAGTCGCCGCCGCGGCCTCAAGGAGTTGGGCACGGTTGCGGGCTGCGTCGGCTCGCAGTGGCTTCTCGATGGGGTTATTTGCGGTCACGGGCTCCCCATTTGACGAAACGGAGTGATCTCCGTATCATATACCGGAGCGCGCTCCGCTTACCGGATCAGAGGCCCCCTACCGAGGGCGAAGGAGAACACGAAATGGCGGTCACGCTAATCACAGGAGCGAACAAGGGACTCGGACACGAGACTGCCCGCCGGCTGATCGATGACGGGCACATTGTGTACATGGGGGCTCGTAGCGTCGAGCGTGGACAGGCGGCCGCGTCCGAACTCGGCGGACGATTTGTGCATCTCGATGTCACCGATGACGGTTCCGTTGAGTTGGCCATGCGCTCAATCGCCGACCAGGAAGGGCACTTGGACGTCCTGGTCAACAACGCCGGGATCGGTCTGCTGGCGCTCAACGGCCCGGAGGCGCTCGAGGTGTTCGACACCAACGTAATCGGCGTCATCCGAGTCACCCAGGCGGCCCTGCCACTGCTGGAGCGGGCTGACAACCCGGTGGTGGTCAACGTCTCCAGCGCCCTCGGTTCGTTCTGGGCCGTCACCAATCCCGAGCGGCCCGCATCCCGTTATCCCGCGATCGTTTACGGCGCGAGCAAGGCCGCTGTGTCCATGCTCACGCTCCAGTACGCAAAGGCTCATCCAGACATCAAGTTCAATGCCGTCGAGCCAGGCTACACCGCGACCGACCTCGGGGGCGGCGGCCACGGGCGGCCGGTGGAGGAGAGCGCCGAGGTCATTGTCCGCATGGCTAGCATCGGCAAGGATGGGCCAACCGGCACCTTCCAGGAGGACGCTGGCGAACTGGCCTGGTAAACCCACTGCCGCTGCGAAGGCGTGAGGGGCAGACCCCACCCTCGGAGGAACACTCATGCGAAACCTCAGACAGCTCAGCGCTTAGTCACACGAGCGTCGTGTCACCAGACTCACGGCCGCCTGCACCACGTGTCGTGATGCAGGCGGCCGGGTTCTGAGGAGTCACGTCGCCGATGGGCGCGGTTCAGTCAGTGAGGCGATGCATGCAGTGAGCAGGCGCCGCATCTGATCTTGGTCGCTGACATCCAGGTTGGCCAGCATGTCTTGCTCGACGCGACGAACCGCGGCGCTGGCCACGTGAAGCTGGCGGCGCCCGCGGGCGGTCAGCTCGGTCGGCAGGACTCTGCCGACGGGTGCCTGCGCCGGGCGGACAACCAGTCCCTCGCGCTCAAGGGCCTGAAGGAGCAGATGCATCGACTGCCGGGTGACGAAGGCGCCGCGGGCAAGCTCGGAGTTGGACAGACCCGGTCGTTGGGCAAGCAGCTCCAAGCAGGCGTAGTGGGTGATCGTCATCCCCAGCGGCCTCAGCACGGACTCCAGGGCAGAGTGCAGGGCGCTCGCGGCCGCCTTCAGCATGTACCCGAGCGATGTGTCCAGCGCGATTCCGGGCTCGCCTTGACTCATGTCAGCATTCTGACATATAGTGGTCGAGTGTCAGAAAACTGACATACTATGAGGAGCCAAACACATGGCTGTCACCGGACCCGACTTCATCTCACTGCAGGTGCGCGACCTGGAGCGTTCCGCCGCTTTCTACGAGCAATACCTGGGGCTCAAGCGCTCCAACGCAGGACCGCCGCACGCCGTCGTGTTCGACACCAGGCCGATCGCCTTCGCCGTCCGCGACGTCGTCGCCGGCGTCGACCTGGACGCGATCGCGCAGCCGGGGCAGGGAATGGCGCTGTGGCTGCACGCTCCCGACGCGCAGGACATCCACGACGCCCTCGCCGCCGCCGGCATGACGATCATCTCAGCGCCCGTCGACGGGCCGTTCGGCCGCACTTTCACGTTCGCGGACCCCGACGGCTACCAGGTGACCCTCCATGACCGTGCCTGAGGCGAGCGCCCTAGTTTTCGGGGCCACGGGTTCCCTCGGCCGCCACGTTCTGGACGGGCTTGTCGCCCGAGAAACCGCACCCGAGATGATCACCGCGGTCGGTCGTAACGAGTCGCGCCTAGCGGAACTTGCCGCGGCCGGGTTCGGCACGGCAGCCATCGATCTGTCAGATTCGAACGGTATCGCGAAACTCGTCTCCAGACACTCCGACATGGTCCTGATTTCGGGCAGCGACTCGGATCGTCTCTCCCAGCACATGTCCGTAATCCAGGCGGCGAAGAACGCCGATGCCCGCCACGTCTATTACACCAGCGGCGTTCGGGCCGACGACAGCCGGTTCGAGATCAATGCCGACCACAAAGCAACTGAAGATGCCCTTATCGCTTCCGGGGTGACCTATACGATTCTCCGGAACACGTGGTACATCGAGAACTACATTCCGTCCTTGGCTTGGCCTCGTTTCACCGGCGTTCTCGCCGCGGCCGTCGGTGACGCCGTCGTTGCGGCAGCCAGCCGGCGTGACCTTGCGGAGGCGTTGGCCATCGTCGTCACCACGGATGGGCACGACAACGTCACATATAGTCTCTCGGGCGACACGAACTTCAGCTACGCGGAAATTGCGGAAGCGATGTCGGTGGTCCTTGAACGGGACGTCACGTACCTCCCGGTCACCCCTGATGAGTTGCGAGTGACGCTCACCGGTTTCGGCATGAACGAGGAACTGACCAGCCGCCTGGTAGGCCTTGATGAAACTATCGCTGCTGGAGCATTCTCCCGAGTCGGTGACGACCTCGCCCGTCTTCTCGGCCGGCCGACAACGGGCCTCGTCGAAGGGCTGACAGAGGAGTGAACGCCACAGACGGACAGACAACACCGGCGGACTCGGCTCGTGCCCCATCAGCCCTGGGACGACAATTCTGGATCAATGCCGTCAGTTTGGATGAGCTGTTATTAACGTCGCTGGCTACCGGCGTGCTATCGGCGCTTCTGGATATCTCGGACGCCGAGCGCAATGCCCGTTACTCGCTGCGGCGAGACGTGTAGTCCAGGAGCGTTTCGTGGTTGTTCCGGCTGCCGTCTACTCAGGGCACGAAGCGGTCGCACGCTCACGGGCGCGCGAAAGTGATTGGTCGACCGTCGCTTTGGCGCTCGCGACGGACGCGGCGATTCTGACCAGCGACCCCGACTTCCTGGGCAGCGGAGTGGTCATGTAGCCTACGAGACGCTTGCTACGGAGCTTGAGCGCGCCACAGGGCTGGGACCCGAATGATGCGCGCCGCGTCGTCGATGCTTACCTCCGTACACGTATCGCCGTGGCAAGGTCCAGTGTAGTTCGGCCGTTTCCAAACACGGGGATCAGTCGTTATTCAAACCAATTCGCCACAAAATCACTCTAAATCGAACTCAGCACGTGGCGAGAAATAAGGACTAGTCTGGGGGACCAGGGGTCGCAGGTTCGAGTCCTGTCTCCCCGATTCGCAGCCCATTGCACTGCGGTGCAGCCCATTCCACCGGATTGCAGTGGATTCCAAGTTGCCGGGATCCATTCTGCGGGGACTAGTACTTCTTAGCGGACTCAGTGCCTTCCTGCGATGCCATGCGGTTCGCTGCGGTCGACACCCCAGAGTCTCCAGTTTTGCCGGGGCGGTTCCGTGTTGAATATGAGCAGGCGTCAGCCCTGCCCTCCGTCTCCGGCGGGACTTGCTCGGACCAGTTGCGCCCGCGTGGATAATGCGCTCGTGAGCACAAGGCTCGAGCCCGCGCGCCTGATGGTGTCCGAGCCGTCTCGACGCCGTGGCCGGTGAGGCACGATGGCCTTGACCGCCAACCAATTGGAGCAGTTCGTCGAGGAGGGCTTTGTCAAGCTCGAACGGGCGTTTCCCGAGAACGTTGGACAGCAGTGTCGACGGGAGCTCTGGGACGCCATCGGGTGTGACCCATCCGACCGATCGACTTGGACTCAGCCGTTCATTCGCCTTGACAGCTTCGGCACAGCTGCCTTCCGAGCCGCAGCAAACACGCCTCCGCTACTGGAGGCCTTCGATCAACTCGTCGGCGTGGGGCGCTGGATCGTATTGACCGGTCTCGGAACCTTTCCTCTTCGCTTTCCCAGCACAGAAGCGCCACTGGAGGCCGGGTGGCATGTGGAAGCCAGCTTTGCGGGGGCTCAACGCGAAATGCGCGTCAATCTGCGCTCCCGTGGTCGCGCGCTGCTCATGTTGTTCCTCTTCTCCGAGGTAAGCTCCGATGACGCGCCGACACAGGTGCGCGTCGGTTCACATCTCGATGTTCCGCAGTTCTTGAAGTCAGCGGGGGACGATGGTGTGGCATGGATGACACTGTGCCAACAGGTAGTTCCGGCGTCGGCCGGCCGTCCCATCGAGCTGGCCACGGGCTCGCTCGGAGACGTGTATCTCTGCCATCCGTTTCTCGTGCACACGGGGACTGCTCATCGTGGCCATACGCCACGGTTCATGGCCCAACCACCGCTCAGATCCATCGAGCCGCTTGACCTGGACTCGCCGAATCCGACTCCAGTCGAGCGAGCGGTCATCATCGGTCGGGACCGCTGACCCGGCCGGCGGTTCGGGTCGCCTCCAAATTCCGCGGGCCTACGCCACGCGGTGCAGCCATTCTGCCCAATGCACCGCCTTCCAGCCACTAGCGTGGTCGCTCGGCACCTTGTCCGACCTCATGGCCAACGCCGCTGAGCTGCCCAACAACCGTGTAACTCGGGCACCGCAGGTGGCTGAGCGGTCGGTCGTTCGCTCCGCTCACCGTCGCCAGAGCCCGAATCGCCCCATGTGGCAAGCGAGCCACGGCACATCCGCCTCGCTCACCCCAGCGTGCCATTAACACACCAGAGCGGATCGACCTAGCTGACCGCGCTGCCGGCGAGCACCTGGTGCGACACAGGAACTGTGGCGCGGAGTGTCGTCCCCCGCCCCACGGTCGATTCGACCTGAAGGTTCCCCCCGAGGGCATCGAGGCGGTCTTCCATATTGGTCAGCCCATTGCCGCGAGCGGTAGTGCTGACGACAAAGCCGCGCCCGTCATCGTTGACCTCGACAGTGAGCAGATCACCGTCCTGCCTTAGGCGCACGACGGCTCTCGATGCCTTCGCGTACTTCTGAATGTTCTGAAGGGCTTCGAGAATGCAGAAGTACAGTGCGGCCTCGGTGTCTTGTGGATAGCGTCCGATGCCATCGATTTCGATGGTGATCGGCAGCGTGGCCTTGCGCGCCTGGGCTTGGAGGGCGGTGGGCAGGCCCTTCTCAGCCAGCAGCGGGGGATAGATGCCGCGGGCCAGATCGCGGAGCGTCTCCAATGCTTCATCCGCATCGCCTTTGAGTTGCTCAAGAGTTGTGATCGCCTTCTTCGGATCTTTCGTCAGCAACATCTCGACGAGGCCGAGCTTGACCTTGATCGCCACCAAGTATTGCTGGGCTCCATCGTGGAGGTCGCGCTCCAGCTTGCGGCGTTCATGATCTTGTGCAGCCACGAGCCTCTGCCGGGAGCCTCGGAGGTCCACAAGTCGGGCTTGCAAATCAGCGGTGAGGCCGACATTCTTGAGGACGAGACCCGCCTGATGGGCGAGGTCGTCCATGAGCTTGATCTCGATCGGCGAGAGCGATTCGCCGCGACGCTTGGTCACTGTCAACGCACCCAGCACGTCGCCCTGATGGCGAACCAGCAGTGATCGATCCGCATTGGGGATCGAGAGTTCTCCAGCGCCGTTCAAGTGCAACACCGAGGGTATTGCGGCATCGAGCGGGAAGGCTGCAGCACGACGCAACTCATCGCCGCTGCGCAGCCAGATCTCGGAGAGTTCAGCAGCGGTGCCTTCCGCGAGGACCCGGGCCATACGCGGGAGCACCTCGTCGCTGGCGTACAACTCGGCAACCCGCTCGGAGAACTGTGAGAGGACTTCGTACGGAGTAGCTCGCTTCCCGTAGACGAGCAGATTCGCAACTCGCTGTACCCGCTCCCGAACCGGCTGGAAGCCAATGGCCACTATGGCGGTGGCGAGAATGGACAGGGCCAGGTTGGGTTTGCCGCCACTGCCGACGAGAGTGCCGATGCCGACTGCGATGCCGACGTATACCGCAGTGATGAAGACAGCCAGTGAGCCGTACACGATGCTCCGGCCGATGAAGACGTCGAGGTCGTAGAGGCCGTACCTCATCACAGCGAGCCCGATTGTGAGCGGGAGGGCGACTACAAGCCCAAAGTCTAAGGTGTAGTTGTCTATGGCAGTCCCCGCATTGGAGAGGAGCGGCGTGAACGTCAAGATGAAGATTCCCAAGGCAGTGGCAGCCACATAGGCAAACCAGCGCATTTGGCGCCGTTCAACGCCCCGCGACCGGCGGAAGCGCACCACCACCGCCGTTACTAGAATTACGAAAATCAGCAGGAACAGCAGGCTTTGAAAGCCGCCGTTAATGTTGGTCAGGCTATCGAGTGCGGGTATCGCGAGAGGGTTGGTCAGACTGGGCAGCCGCGGCGATAACTGCGCCGATTGCGTTGAAACCATCGTCGATGCAGTCAGGACAACGGCGGTGGTAAGCCCCACCCAGGCGGCCCATCGCCAGCGCGGTCCGGGCAGTATCCGTCCGTTAGGGAAGACGAAGACTACGAAGAGCAGCAACAAGGCACCAATACCAAAGCCGTTGTTGTACACCCAGGCTGCCCATGTCACCCAAGCGCGAGGTGATGCGCCGGATAGCAACCCGCGCATCGCGATGAAGTCGGCGAAAAGGCAGATTGAGTCAGCCACAGCAATGGCCAGCAGCAACCAACCAATCGAGTTCCGGGGGCGGCGGATCGCGATCAGCACGCCGAGGATGGCGGTGATGGGCGCACCGAGGAAATAGCCCAACCGCGCGGTTCTCACCGAGTTCGATCGCCTTCCAGTCGAGCGGCAACAGGACCAGGCTGGCAACCACCAGTCCGAGGCAGAACACCCCCACACACCAGGCGAGCGGAACGGCCCTGCGCTCCCAGCGTGCTGTCATGAGGCCACAGTACCCGCGGGCCTGATGGGCTGTCGATGGTGCAACCGCCCCCCGCGAAAGGGTGGCTGCACTCCTCGCTCTCGAGAGGCGGCGCGATTTCAGCGACGGTGAGTTTAGAAACCAAGACCCCGCGCCCGCCTCCGAGCAGCGCCAACGCAGCCTTGATGCGGTTCGCGTCAGGCCCACCCTCAGGGCCGTCACTGTGCCGCCGTGTGAGGAATCCCTCGCTCACCCTGGCGTACAACTTTCACACCAGAACTCGGGACGGCAGTGGAGCTAGCGGCGCATCCTACAAGTGCGTAGGCCACAGGCTGGTCGTAGCCGATGAACCGCGAGGTGGGCGTGAGGCTCCAGCCGTTGTCGGCAAGCCCGGCCCTGGCCCCTTCGCCGAGGCCAGGGTCGGACTCATTCGGATCTAAGGTGTGACGAGCGTGAAGATGCCCCCATCTACGGAGATGCCGTTGCCGTTGCCAGTCGCCGCAAAACCGGTCGCCGTCGGGGCGAGGCCCTCGAAAGCGAACAGGTACAAGGGATTGCCGTCATAGCGCACCTGCGTGCCGTTCGGCGTGTGCAGGGTGCCGAGATTCGCCGGCGAAAGCCCACCCGACACCCCGGGCGTGCCGCTGGTAAGCATGCCGGGCCAGGCGCGTGCACATGCGCCCGTGCACGCGCTGTGTCCAGGGGTGTCCTTTGTGTAGCTATACACCGGGAAGTCGATCCACCCGATGCCGGTAAACATAGGCGTGGCGAGGACCTTCGTGCCGCCGATCTTCGTGGTCGTCAGCGTGCCGGCCCACGGCAGAGCCCGCCCCGAAGGCGCCATCAGGTTCCAGACGCCGTGCCAGGGCGGGAGGCTGGGCTCGTCCCATCCCTCACCCGTGACCTCGCCGGGACCCTGGTCGAACAGGTACAGCGGGTGTCCGGCATAGGTGACCTGGTCACCAACGCCAGCTCGCCACACCGTGCCGAGCAGCTGCTGCGACGCTCCGGAACCGGCGATTGGAGTGCCGGTCGTCGTAATGGCGGGCCACTCGGCGTTCGTGTCGTTTGACGGTCCGGTGCACAGGAGCGTTCCGACCGGAGTGACCACTGGCTTGCTCGTGCAGCCGAACGTCCTGCCGTGGTCGCTCGTGATGAAGTAGAGGCTGAAGCCAGCGTACGGGCCCGAGCCGACGACCAGCGCCCTGCCGAAGGCGGTGGGCGCCGTGGTGATGACGGTTCCCGTTGCCGCCGAGGCGGTTCCCGCGAAAACCGGGACACTAGCGAGACTGACGACAAGGGCGGCGCCGGCGACGATCCCACGCAGCCCCGGCCGTACGCCGGGAGACTGGTCGGATCCAAAGTGGGTGTTCATATGCTCCCCTGATGCAGTTCGTGTGCGATGGGGCACATAGCCCCCAATAAAGTTGCTCCCTGCTACCTCGCAGGAATTCGTAGTCATGTTTTGTCTGGAAGAGCCCCCTCAGCCCATCAATCCCCTCCTCTGTGCCTGTCGACCGCTGACGGCCTATCCTGAGCCGCGAGCAGCCGACGGTTGCAGCGATGATTGTGCATCACCGAGTAGAGCCAGCTGGCGACGAGGAGGCCACCGCCGCTGAGCCCAAGCCCGCCAGGCACCATGAACTGTGTCCACACCTCTGAGCGTGATGTCATCACGGGCACCGTATCCGCGCCGTAGACGGGTTGTCGATGGTGCGACCGCCCCTGGCGAGTGGGTGGCAGCACTACCCCGGCGGTCGGGTTACGGCTTCCCAATTGCGCTCCGGAGGTAATGGCGGACACACCGAGGAGGCGTGCACGAAAAAGCATCGGCCCTCGGACAGCCCCGGCGGCTGTCAGGAGCGCGTCGGACAGTTCGAGAACGAGCACCGTCGCGCACGCCAGCATCCGTGAATGTCGCCAGAGCAGCCGAGCAGAGAACGGGTACCATGGGGGTGGAAATGCCCTTGAGCGATGGTTCGGGCTTACCGCTGGCGGACCACCAACGGAGGCGATCGTTTCGCCGTCGGCTCACCCTGGTTGCGGGATTTGGCATCTGTGTAGTCAGTCTCTTGGTTGCCTGCTCCCCTGAGGCCTCCCACGTAGTTGCTACGCACACACCCACAGCAGTCGAGGCGCCTGTGAGCAGCCCTAGCAGCGCCCAGCCGCTATCGCCTCAGACGGCGGTTATGCGCCTTCAATGTGCCGGTGTCCTCGTAGATGGCAGGTGGGATATAGCAAGTTCGGATCCGTACGTGGCGGGCCGCAGACTTCTCAAACTCATCAACAGACGGCCCGGCCCAGAATTGGATATACAGCGCCAGGGTGTATGCACATGACCCCGGAATGTTGTTGGAGCCGGCGGTAGGGAGTTCTCCGTACCCTCCTTCGCTTTGGAGCGGAACGCAGGAGAACGTCGCAGTCGCAGCCGGGCACCATGTTCGCGTTCCGATCACGTGGCCGTATGTCGACTCTCAGGGACAGCACCTTCCGAGCGCCACGTACTACGTGGTGGTCTCCGGAACTGTCACGCCGCCGGGCTACCCTGCAATGGTGAGCACTTGCACCATCGGTTTACGACAAGCGAGAGGCTAGACCGTCACACGAGCGTCCTGTCACCAGATCCAGGGGCTTCAGATGCTCGACCCGCCCAACAGCCGCACAGAATGCCCCAAAGTCAAGAGCGGAGGGGAGCGAAGCAACAGGCAGTACGCGCGGGTGTGTGTTGGCGGAATTCCAATGGATTCCAACGCACCTGGTCTAGTCGTCATGCCAACCAATTCGCCACAAAACCACGCTAAATCGAATTCAGCGCTCATCGGGAAATGAGGACTAGTCTGGGGGACCAGGGGTCGCAGGTTCGAGTCCTGTCTCCCCGACGGACGCCAAATTTGATCTCAGTGCAGGGATTTCCAGTGCCATCCACTGGGCTCAATCCTGCGGGGACTAGCCCAAATTTCTCGAATAATGACTTTTCCAGCAAAACCACATTCTCTCCAGCATGGCCAGCACGATCGACACCCATCTGAAGCCGTTGCGGCGGCGCGCTCCCGCCAGCCCGCCGCCGACCAGCAGGAGGGTCTCCATCGACCGCTGCGTCGATCTGATGGCGACGCGCTATCAGTGGGCCGACACCACCCGGGTCAACGCTCGGGACTACCTCGCCGGCGGCCGGTTCCTCGCCTTCTGTCAGGCGCGGGGCATCGAAACCGTCGACCAGCTCAGTAACGAAGCGATCCTCGACTTCGTCGGTGACGTCCGTGACCGCGTGGGGGTCAGCCGCAACACACTGCGTGGCTACCGCAATTACTTCAGACGGCTTGCAGATTTCTGCGCCACCACTCCAGGGTTTGCGAATCACTCCTTCACGTCCGGCGCCGTTCCGAGTGCTCCCAAGGAACCACGGCGAAGGCGCTCAGACGCGCTGACCCTGAGCGAAGAGCAGGCGCTCGTTGCCGCCCTCGTCGGACATCGTCGTGACAGTCTCATCGTCCGTGTCCTGTTGGCGTGCGGTCTGCGCGTCAATGAGCTCTGCGCGCTGTGCGTCGATGACGTGAAGCTCGCGGCGCGGCCGCCGCGGGTGCTCGTCACAAAGGCCCAGGGTGACATCACCAAGAGTGGCGTCGATCGCCAGGTGAGCTTCCGGCACCCGTATGCGAAGGAGCTCCTCCGAGACCTCGCGGCGTGGATCGAACGATACCGGCCGGAGTCTCGCCACCCCGATCTCTTCATTTCCGAACGACGCTCATCAGGTGAGCCGCTCACCACGACGGCAGTGCAGCAGATGGTGCAGCGAGCTGCGCGGAGCGCGGGACTTCGGCCCATCCATCCACATCTCCTTCGGCGTACATGGGCGACGCGCCTTGCCGACGCTGGCGCCACGGTGACGGACCTCATGCAACAGGCTGGGTGGAGCAGCATCGAGATGGTGACCGTGTACTACGCCGGTTCTGAAGAGCGCGCGATCGAGCGAGTCGCCGGTCTGCGCGTCGAGGGCTGATCAGCCGTTCGGGTTCAGCGACCTTATCCGTGGGACCTTTGACCGGTAGCTTGGGTGGCGGAAGGTGGCGGTTGAGTTTCGCCAGGCACGCGGCTCACAGGTACGAGAGGTTAGCGACGACGTGGCCAAAATGTCGATTCGGCGAAGATCAACCAAGCGCCCCTCGATGAAGCGGCGCGGCTTCGTAACGAGAACTGTGCTACGACTCGAACCGCTCACGTAGATCGAGCGTAAGCCGCCTTGCTGTCCCCGACACGGCAGTAGCGACGCGATCGGCTCCCCGCCAATGCCCCGATCGATCTGCCGAACCGGGGGCACGACTGAGGCATCTCGACCTTCGATGGTTGGCGTCTAATGCGGGACGTCTGAACCACGTGGGTGAACCGGCCGGCCCGCAGGCCGGCCGGTCCACATGAAGGGGTTAGCGAGACGCGACGGCCGCAGGCTCCTTCCAGGCCATCTCGAGCGCCGAAAGTTCCTCGCAACCAAGCACCAGACGCGTGTCGGTCGCAAGGTAGGCGGTGGTGAGATTGATACCGGCATCGGCGAGGCGTCGCGTGACCTTTCCGAGCATGCCGGGCTGGTTGTCAATGCGCTCAACAATCATGCGACTCGCGAGTGACCTTGTAGCCGACCTTGGCGATCGCGCGGCTGGTCGCGGCCTTGTCGGTGGTCAGCACGTGGAAGATGACGCTCCCGTTCTGCTCGACGGCGCACAGGCCCTCGATGTTGATCTTCTCGCGGCCCAACTCCTCCGCGAGTGCCGCAAGACTGCCCTTGCTGTGCGGTACGACGATGTTGAAGTCATATGCGTGTATGACTGGCCTCCTGTGTCGGGCGCCGAGTGTCTCAGCTGGCCCGACCTCCACCGTGCGCGTGCTGTCATACGAAACGCAACCGATGCGAACCGCGCACGGTGGTCGGGCGGCGCATACCGTTCTAAACCCTTGGCGCATGCTGCGATTCCGTTCAGACGGGGTGAGCGGATACGGCGGGAACTATCCGCTTACACTCGGATGCATCCCGATGCCGTACGAGCGCGCGCTCGTCGCGACGTTTGGCTGTTTTTGGTGCCATTGCGTGGCCGGGGCCGACTGATACCGCTCACATACACTCCCGCTCAGCGTAGCGACACTCACAGAGAGGGCTGACCTCATGCTCGCGGTCGCGCGATTCTTAACTGCCTCGTCTGCGGGAGACGCCTCTACTCTGGCGATGTCGTCCGCTCGGAGCCCGATCTCCAACGACGGAATGATCTGGCTGCTGACCGCGCTCAGGTGGAGGCTAGCGGCGTATGAGCGAGGTCGCGAGCATACAGATACTGTCCGCACGCCAGACACTTCTTGACGGGATGCTCCGGCCGCTTGGACACCTCCGGCTGATCGTCATCATTTGGATGCGCGTCATCCAGATTAGCTGTATCAAAGCTCAGCGACAGAAGACGGTCAGAGCCACAGCGGGCACACAATTGAGACAAGGCTTCTCCCATCGTGCCGCGCGCTCATCCCTTCGTCTGTCCGCTAGCGCGCCTTCCGGCGCTAGACGCATAGCTCGGTGTCCCGATGAGGGGCAGCAGATTTCTTCGCGTCTCTACGGTGCGGCGGCCCGCGCAAGATCGACGGCCCTGAGAAACTCCCCTCACCTCATGGTGTTGTTGCGTTGTGCCCTCCGGATAACTCCGTCCAACTGGGCGGTGATAGCTCGGTAGCACTCACACGTGGCTGCCTCGAGCCCGACGCGATCAACGATGGTGACTCGACCGCGGGAGTACCCGATGAGGCCCGCGGCTCGAAGGCGCTCTGCGGACAGGGTGACCGTGGCTCGACGCGAGCCGAGTATCTGGCCGAGGAGCTCGTGGGTGATGGCGAACTCGTCAGTGCCGACGCGGTCGTGGCTCATCAGCAGCCAGCGGCTCAGGCGCTCTTCGTTCGAGTGGAGTCGATTGCACGCCGCCGCCTGGGCGATCTCGCCGAAGAAAGCCAGAACATAATCGTTGACGAGTTCCTGCAGACGGGGGTCGGCTTCGACCTCGTTGAGGAAGGTCGATGCGTCCATGCGGTCAATCCATCCTCCCACCGAGGAGATGGCCCGAAATGCGAGTGAGCCCCCCGGGCGGATGGGCAGGCCGACGATGCCTTCGTTGCCAATCGAGGCCACCTCCACGCTCGTGCCTTCTTGGAACGGCGTGACCAAGGAAACCACGCAATTGCGGGGGAAGTCGACGAAGGCAATTGGCTCACCCGGCTCGAACAGTATCGTGCCGGAATCCAGGCACACCGGACTCAGCGATCGTCGGAGCCGCCGACTGCCGTCCATTGGAAGCGCATCAAGAAGCCGGTTTGCCCCGGCGTTGACGCTCATGCCGCGGTCCACTTGGGTTGCCTCTTGCGTGTTGCACACGCGCTGGTAGGGCGGCGGCTCTCTCAATTGGATCGTCACCCGTCGGCCGCGGCGGCCTAGCCTTCAAACTGATCCTACGCGGCGCATTGCCCTCTCGGGTTCATCATGGGGCACGTGGTCAGCCTGAGCGGACCATGAAAGCGCACGGTCGGTCACCTAGCGTGCAATTCACACACCAAATCCGATCGCAGGTGCTCGCGACCCTCGCAGCAAGGGACTGTCGCCGACTTCCCGCTGTCTCTCAGCGGCAACGCAGAACAGGCATGGAGGCCTCGGAGAGTGAACGCGCGAGCGGCAATGGCGTCCCGGAGAGCCGACGACGAGGTCGTCGACGCTGCTGAGATCCTCATCATTCGAGGCAAGGAGCAGGGGCGCCTATCCCCCGACGACGTCCTCCAGAGCCTTCCCTTTATCGAAGCTGAACCTCATCAACTGGAGCGCGTCTTCCAGGTGTTCAGGGAGATGGGCATCGCGATCAGTGACAGCGACGACGACGCTGAGGGCGACGATCCTGAAGACCCAGTGGGCAACACCGAGGCGGTCGACACCTTCTCCTTCGATGACCCGATCCGCATGTACCTCAAGGAGATCGGGCGCGTTCCCCTCCTGCGCAAGGAGCAGGAGGTCGAGTATGCGCAGCTGATCGAGGTGGGCGACAAAGCTGCGCGGGACAAGCTCACCGAGGCCAACCTCCGCTTAGTCGTCTCCATCGCCAAGAAATACATCGGCCGCGGGATGCCCTTCCTCGACCTCATCCAGGAGGGCAACACCGGCTTGATGCGCGCCGTTGTGAAGTTCGACTATCGACGAGGCTACAAGTTCTCGACTTACGCGACATGGTGGATTCGCCAGGCACTTACGCGCGCTCTGGCCGACCAGTCCCGCACCATCCGCATACCGGTACATCTGGCCGAGGTCGTGAACAAACTCGTCCGGGTCCGCACGCGTCTGTTCCAGGAACTCGGCCGTGAGGCCGACGACGAGGAGATCGCGGAGGAGATAGGTCTCACGCCCGAAAAGGTGCGAGAGGTGCTCAGGATCTCTCGGGAGCCCCTTTCACTGTCCAGCCCGATCGGGGAGGAGGGGGACGCACAACTCGGCGACTTTGTCGAGGACACGCATGCGATCGCGCCGTCGGAGGCGGCGTTACTCACCATGCTCCACATCGAAGTTGAGAACATCCTGGACACATTGACCCCGCGCGAACGTCGTGTTCTGCAGCTCCGCTTCGGCCTCGTGGACACCCGTCAACTGACATTGGAGGAGGTCGGTAAGCGATTTGGCGTCACTCGCGAACGCATTCGTCAGATCGAGGCCAAGGCGCTGCGCAAGCTGCGGCACCCATCTCGCAGCAAGAGGTTGACCGACTTTCTCGAATAGCTGACAACGCGCTGCGCAGTGTTGCGGGGAAGCAGTAGGATCCTCGCTTCGCTACGGGGAAATCAGCGTCTTTGGTTTCAGCAGCGCATCGTCTGTCCCCAGCGCCGCGCGTTCATCCGTGATGCGCTGTCGCGTGTCCTCCTCGTCGATGGGGCGTGCCGCAGCCTTGCGGGGGCGACCGGGAGGACGGCGTCCGCGCACGAAACTTTCGAGGTCCTCTGGGTAAACGCCCCAGACCGGTCCCACCTTGATGCCAAAGAGTCGCTGGCTGGCAAGCAACCTGCGCACGTACGCTGGCGATGCGTGGAGTTGGGCTGCGGCCTGGACAACAGAAAGGGGATGGGATCCTATGATGGCCTCATGATACTAGCACGGCGGCGCAACAATTTATCGTGCGACCTGCTATGTTGGGATGGTCCCAGGACCGAGGCGAGAGCCGTCAAGGCGCCGGTCGGGGCGACCTTTCTCAGGGGTTGTCAGCCAGTTCCTCCACGTTTCTTCTTGGCCCTCCAAACGCGCACTCCGTTGGAGGAGCACCCACATGGCTGTTGCGACCCGCCCCACCGAGAAAACTCGGTTTTTCAATGCCTCGCCCCGCGACCTGCTCATCAATGGCAAATTCGAGCAGGCCGAGAGCGGTAGGACCTTCGACACGCTCAACCCGGCCACCGACACAGTGCTCGCGAGCATCGCCGAGGGCGACGCACACGACATCGATCGCGCGGTGCGAGCGGCTCGCCGGGCATTCGAGAACGGCCCCTGGAGCCGCATGACCCCATCCGAACGCGGTCAGATCATGCACCGGATCGGCGACCTGATCATGGAACACGCAGACGAACTCGCAGAGCTTGATTGCCTGGACAACGGCAAAGCCCTCAGCGTGGCCCGCGCGGCTGATGTTCCGCTCGCCGCCGACCTGTTCTGGTACATGGCAGGCTGGGCCACAAAGCTCAACGGTGGCACCATCAACCCGTCGGTGCCCTACCTCCCCGGCGCCGAATTTCACGCGTACACGCTGCGCGAGCCGGTCGGTGTGGTCGGCCAGATCATCCCCTGGAACTTTCCGCTGCTGATGGCCGCCTGGAAGCTGGGTCCGGCATTGGCCACGGGTTGCACGGTGGTCCTCAAGCCTGCCGAACAGACGCCGCTCTCGGCTCTGCGGTTGGGTGAACTGATGCTCGAGGCCGGTCTCCCCGACGGAGTGGTCAACGTCGTCACCGGATTTGGTGAGACAGCTGGCGCCGCACTCGCCGCGCATCCGGGCGTCGATAAGATCGCCTTCACCGGCTCCACCGACGTCGGCAAACTCATCGCAACGGCTGCAACCGGCAATCTGAAGAAGGTCTCGCTGGAACTCGGCGGCAAGTCGCCGAACATCGTCTTTTCCGACGCCGACATCGACGCGGCCATCGCCGGCGCGGCACAGGGGATCTTCTTCAACCAGGGCGAGGTGTGCTGCGCCGGGAGCCGTCTGTTCGTGCAGCAGGACCGCTTCGATGAAGTGGTCGAGGGTGTCGCCAAGGCGGCCAGGAAGATCAACGTCGGACCCGGCATGGATCCAGACACGCAGATGGGCCCGCTCGTCTCTCGCGAGCAGTTCGACCGGGTGACCGGATACCTCGCCAAGGGTGAGCAGGCGGGCAACCGCGCGCTGGCCGGCGGCCACGCACTCGACCGGCCGGGCTACTTCGTGGAGCCGACCGTGTTGGTGGACGTCGAACCCAACGACGTCGTGCTGCGCGAAGAGATCTTTGGACCGGTGATCGTCGCGTTGCCGTTCAGTGACGTCAACGACCTTGCCAGTCAAGCAAACGACACCGTCTACGGACTGGCCGCAGGCGTGTGGACTCAGGACATCTCAAAGGCTCATAAGCTGGCCAAGCGCATCAAGGCGGGCACGGTATGGGTCAATACCTACAACGTGTTCAGCGCGGAGCTGCCCTTTGGCGGCTTCAAGCAAAGCGGCTGGGGCCGCGAGATGGGCGAGGAAGTCCTCTCCAGCTACCTCGAGACCAAGTCGGTGATCGTCCAACTCTAGTCTGGTTTCTCTGCGGGAGTCGCCGCCGTCGACCCGGCGGCGGCGACTTACTCGCAAATCAGCCTTTCGACGCCAGGAAGTGCACCGGCTCAGCAAGGAATAGCCGGCAAGTCGACCAAGGACAAGAAGGATCAAGAAGATGCGCAAACAGACGCAGTTCGCGCGGCAACGATTCCTGCAGCAGCAGGCAGCTCAGTTTCTCAACGAGTCGGAGTTGCCCTTCACGGTACCGCTGTGCCTCCCGATCGTTGACTCGGACCCGTTTGTCGCGCGGACGGCCGCCTGTGATCCCGTAACAACCCCTCCCAAAGTTTGATCGTCCTACAGCAGCAAACGGGTGGGTCCGCGCTGTGCGTGGTATCGGGGTTCGAGGAGGAGCACCGCGGCGCACGCGAGCGTCCTATCGCATGACAGCGCGCGTCAGCAGCAGACGCCGCCCATGGTCGCCAGGATCCCCATATCCGAGACAGCAGCGGGGAGAGCAGCACAGCGTTACGACGCTTCGGCCTGCATGTCCACGCGATTTCAAAGGAATCCATCACGCCTGCTCTAGTCGTCATTCCAACCGTTTCCCGACGAAAGCACTCTAAATCGAACTCAGCACGCGGCGGAAATAAGTGCTGGTCTGGGGGACCAGGGGTCGCAGGTTCGAGTCCTGTCTCCCCGATTCGCAGCACATTGCAGAGCAGGGCAGCCGTTTCCAACGGATTCCAATGGATTCCAGCTTGCAGGATTCATTCAGCGGGGACTAGTGCTCACTCTCTGATTGATGTTCTTTCCTGCAAAACCACTGTGTTCGGCCCCTTAGATACGGTCCAAAGGAAATGTCGTAACCGCTGACAATGTCAAAAGCGATGGAGGTGATTGATGCCGGGCAGCACCATTACACCGCCGGCGCCGCCGCCGTCGCCGTTCAGCTCCCGGGCTATCCACTAACCGAAGACATCGGCACCGCCACCGGGCCGACCACTGGTCACGCCGTCGGGGGAGTCGGCAACCCCCACCTCGTCTGGCTGCTCGCCGGCCCACTCTGTCTCCTGGCCGGCCTGGGCAGCGCTCGGGCAAGCAGGCCTCCCAAATCTAGCCGCGGGTGCCGAGGACTTCCGTGACACCAAGCTGCTGGACGAACAGCAGGCTGTCGGCGTTGGCCCAGTACTCGGCCAGCATCCCGTCGACCACGCGGAGCGTGTCGGTGCCGGTGAAGCCCAATTATCGGGATGCGGACCTCTTCACCAGAAACCACTAGTCCAGCTGCGCAAGTCCGTCATGGCGCGGTTCAGGCGGCGTCAACCGTGTTGAAAAAGTCGAGAAGAGCCTTGGCCAACTGCTCGGGCGCCTCCAGTGCTGCGTAGTGGCCGACGCCTTCGAGGCTGATTGATCGAACCGGGTCGGCGGCGACCTGCATCATAGTCGCGAAGGTGAACTCGCCACCTCCGGCCCCGATCGCCAGTACGGGCATGCTCAGCTTGCCGGCGGCGACAACGGACACGATGTCTTCACCTTCTTGGAGCATGGACTGATAGAGGCCGATCGCGCCGCGCCAGCCCCCGGGACGGGAGTAGGTGCGGACAAACTCGTCGATGTCGGCTTTGGTGATCGCATCGGGAGTGGCGCTCATGGCCGGGAACGCGAACTGCCCGAGGAACTCGCGCTCGCGTCCGATAAGCAGCATCTCGGGGATGTTCGGAGCCGCGAGGACGCCGATGTGCCAGCTTCCCCCGTGGGTAATGTCAGCCAGCATCTCGAGGCCGAAGCCCGGCAGCCCCATCTCGATCGCGCTGAAACTGAGCACGTCGTCGGGGTGAGTGGCGGCGAGGCGAAGGACGGTCGCCCCACTGATGTCCTGGCCTGTGAGGTGAAGGGGACCAAGGTTGAGCGATTCGATGAGCAGATGCAGGTCTTCGGTGGAGGCCTTGCTGTCGTAGGTACCTGCCCTATGGTCGGAATCACCGAAGCCGCGGAGATCCACCGCGAATACCCGGTGGCTGCTAGCGAGCAGGGGGATGAGCTTGCGGAAGGTCCACCACGTTTCGGGGAAACCATGCACCAGCAGGACCGGAGACCCCTCGCTTCCCGCTGCCGCGTAGTGCAGCATGGTTCCGTTGACTTTGGCGTAGTGGTGCGTGACCCCAGGCAGGGAAGCGTGCTGTGCTTGAGCGGTCATCTCAGACTCCTTGTGACAGCCGACCTAATGGTCAACCTGGTTGTCCATACTAGACAACCAGGTTGACGTTGTCAAGGCGCGTGCGGTAGTCTCCGCTGCATGTCACGCTCGGGCGCCGATCTCGCACTGCTCCTGCTTGGAGGCTTCCGCGTCCTGGTGGGCGACGCGATGGTGGAGCTTGCCCACCGCGGCTATGAAGACGTCCGGCCCACCCACGATTTCGCGATGCGGGCAATCGCCGCGGGTGCCGACAACGCATCGGAACTGGCCCGCCGTCTATCGGTCTCCAAGCAAGCAGCGGCAAAAACCGTCGCGGTGCTCCGAGAGCGCGGGTACGTGGCACGAGAGGCCGATCCGCTCGACGCACGCCGAAAACGTCTGCACGTCACGGCCCTCGGTTTCGAGGTTCTGCGAGAAGGCGAAGCCATCTTCGACGAGCTCCGCGACAAATGGAAGCTGCAGATCGGCTCCGACGAGCTCGAGCGTCTTGAATTCCGACTCGCTGCGCTGGTGGGTGCTTCGCGGATACGTGTCGAGACGCCAGGCTGGATTCCCGATGACCTCGACCAGCCGACATCCGCGTCGCCGCCAAGGATCTGAAGATGCCGAGTTTCAGGCGGAGTACGCGGACGCTCCGCATCCCTTCGGAGGTTGAACGGCCGGGGCTGATCGCGCAAGCCACGGCTGGCTCGCCGGGATGGAGCGGGGCGAGGATGGCATCTCGGCGGCGATGCTGCGGCTGGTCCCTCGAGTGGTATCCATGGACGCTGCTCAGACGAAGTAGTGGCCCCGTTCGATGTCCTCGATGAGGCCGGGGTGGGTGGGCTTCCAGCCCATGAGTTCCTGCGTGATGGTGCTCGAGGCGGGCATGTCGGCGCTGAGCAGGCGCACCAGCAAACCCCCGTACTCCGCTGCCGGCAGAGACCGGGCCGGCAGGTTCAAGTGCCGGCCGATTACCTCGGCAATCTCGCGGACGGGCACGCCTTCGTCACCGACGGCGTTGAGCACTGAGCCGGCAGGCGCCCTCTCGACAGCCAGCCGATACAGGTTGGCAGCGTCCTTCACGTGGACGGCGGGCCAACGGTTGCTCCCATCGCCGATGTAGCCGGAGACGCCCTTCGTCCGGGCCATGGCGATGAGCTGGGGGATGAATCCGTGACGCTCCCCCTCACCGTGCACCGAGCGGGGCAGCATGACGAGGCAGGAGCGAACGCCTTTGCCTGCGGCAGCGAGGGCGGCCTGCATGTTGGTGACGCGGGCGGCGATTGGCCCGGCGGCGATGAGTTCGTCGCGTTCCGTTGCGGCTCGGCCGGGTGTCGCCAGCGTTGCGCCAGAGATCACCAGCGGCTTGCCGGAGCCGGCGAGGCCGCCGATAAACGTCTCGATGGCCGCAGCGTCGGCCCGCGTCGCAGCCTCGCTCACGCTAGGCACGACGAAGGCGAGGTGGATGACGCCGTCGCTCTCGAGGGTGCCGGCGCGAAGCACCTCGGTGTCGCTCAGGTCGCCGCGTAGCACCTCTGCACCCAACTCGGCGACGGCGGTGCCGGAGGCGTCCGAGCGCGCGAGTCCGAGGACTTGGTGGCCGGCACTGATGAGTTCGGGGACGACGGCTGAGCCGATCCAGCCGGAGGCCCCGGTGACGAAGATTCGCATGAATACTCTCCTCGGTCGTACTTGGGCGGTGAGGATGCTCAGCGCAGACGCCGCGGCCACGACTGATGCGATCCGGTCGCATCAGGCTACCACACTGATGCGACAACGTCGCGTCACCTATGCTGTGCTGGTGAGTAGATGGGCGCCGGACGCGCGTGAGCATCTGGAGGCCGCCGCCCTGGACCTGTTCGTGGAGAACGGGTACGAGGAAACGACCGTCGCGCAGATCGCGGATCGCGCCGGCTTGAACCGCGCCACGTTTTTCCGGCACTTCGCCGACAAGCGGGAGGTCCTGTTCGGCGGTGAAGACGTCCTGGCCGAGCTGTTCGCCGAGGGCATCAGGGCTGCCGCGACGGATGCCACGCTCATCGAGTGCCTCCAGGCGGCGTTAGCGGCCGCCAGCGTCGCGATGACCCCGCAACAGCGCGCTCGGGCCGCCCAGCGCGTGCTGGTCGTTGCGGCGAACAGCGAGGTGCAGGAGCGGGGACTGCTCAAGCACGCCCGAATCGCCAAATCGATCAGCACCGCGCTGCGCGACCGGGGCGCAGACGAGCTGACAGCCAGCCTGGCGGCGGAAGTGGGGATGCTCGCGTTCTCAATCGCGGTTGAGCGCTGGATGAAGGCGGACCATGACGTACCGTTCGCGGTTCACACGGCAGCGGCGTTGAGCGACCTACGGGTGCGTGCGGCTGAGATTGGCTCCCCGTCTCGCCGCGCGGCCCTACGCGGGCGTAGCCAAACATAGGAGACCAACTCACTCTTGCTTCCGGTCAAGAGGGACCAGTTCGCTAACCGGAACAGGGGCAGCGGAACCCCGGGCGCCCAATTACTTCAGGCGTCTCCCGACGGGCTGTCTTAACGCCAGCCGTCCTTCACGGGCAATGTGCCCCTCACTGGAGACCGGCCTCGTTTTTGAAAACCGGCCACCGGAGCGAGACCTGAACGAGACTGGGGTGTCCTGACTTTGGTGGAGTGGGGCGCGTAACCCGTTCTGCCGCTCTGTCGGGTAAGACTTCGTGTTATCGTCCTGTTCATGCGCACGACCGGGACAGTGACAGCGTGGCACGACTGGCTGAGCGCGCAGCGCGACTTCGGGGTAGGGCGGAGGATGCGGTGACGACGTTACGCCGCGCTTCTCTGCTGCATGACCTTGGGCGGGCTGCCGTGCCCACCGGGATATGGGAGCGTCCCGGCCGCCTGAGCAGCGCCGAGTGGGAACGCGTACGGCTGCACGCCTACCAGACCGAGCGGATCCTTGCGCGGTCATCGGCGCTGACGGAAGCCGGGCGCATCGCCGGCATGCATCACGAGCGGATCGACGGCAGCGGGTACCATCGTGGCTCGCGCGCCGCGGAGCAGGACATCGACTGCCGGCTGCTGGCCGCGGCCGATGCTTACAGCGCGCTCACGGAGTCGCGTCCATACCGGCCCGCATTCAGCCCTGACGCCGCTGCTCACACACTGCGCGAGATGGCGCTCGACCCCGAAAACGTCGAGTGCGTGCTGGAGGCGGCAGGCCAGACGCGACGGCGGATACGGTCACGACCCGCCGGGCTGACCGAGCGTGAGGTCGCCGTGCTCCGACTCATCGTGCGTGGAATGTCGATGGGCGAGGTTGCCACGGCGCTGCACATCTCGACATCGACCGTGCACACACACCTGGCGCATGTGTACGAGAAGGCGGGAATCTCCACGCGAGCAGCGGCGGCGTTGTTCGCGATGGAAAACGACCTGCTCGATCCCTAGCAGTTTTCAGAAATCGACAGAACTGTCGATGGACGAAGGGGCCGGCCGCCGATACGGTCCGGCCATGACAAGCAACAGCGCCCCATCGACCCTCGCGGAAATCCATCGTGATAGCGATGACGACAGCCTCACACGACTGCCCGCTGCCGAGATGGCGCGGCTCGTACGGACCCGGACGCTCGACCCCGTCGAGCTCCTCGAGGCGAGCCTGCGGCGCATCGAAGCGCTGGAGCCGCGCCTCCATGCCTTCGTCGCAGTCCTCGAGCGTTCGGCCCTTGACGAGGCAGAACGCCTGCGCGACCGGTCCGACCTCGATCGCCTACCGCTGGCCGGCGTCCCGGTTGCCGTCAAAGACAACATCGAGATCGCCGGTGAACCCACGACTCAGGGCTCCCGAGCCACGTCCCAAGCGCCGGCCGCGGAGGACTCAACCATCGTGCGGCGGCTGCGCGAGGCCGGCGCGGTAATTGTGGGCAGGACGGTCATGCCTGAGCTCGCGATCTGGCCGTTCACCGAGCCCGAAGCGTTCCCGGCCCCACGGAACCCGTGGAACCTGGACTGCACGCCCGGCGGGTCGAGCGGAGGTTCGGCGGTTGCCGTGGCTGCCCGCATGGCTGCCCTTGCCGTGGGTTCGGACGGCGGTGGATCGCTTCGCGTCCCTGCGGCCTGCTGCGGCATCGTGGGCGTCAAACCGGCACCGGGTCTCGTGCCCCTGCCCGGGGAGCAAACCGAGCACTGGCATGGCCTCACAGCGTTCGGACCGCTAGCGCGCAACGTGACTGACGCAGCGCTGTTGCTCGACGTCCTCGCGGAGAGCCATGCCCATCAGGATCCCGCGGCGGCAACGAGCGGACTGCGCATCGCCATCTCGACTCGCCACCCCGTGTTCGGCGTTCGACCATCCCGCGAGATTCGCGAGTTGCTCTCGAGCACGGCGGCTGCGCTGGCGGCAGCCGGCCACACCGTTGCATCCGCGGATCCTCGATACCCGATGTTGCCGACGCAGTTCACTAGCCGGTGGCTTGCAGGCATCGCTCAGGACGCCACCCATGTCGACATGGCGCGGGTCGAATCACGGACGGCCGCGATGGTCCGGCGCGGGCAGCGAGCGCAACGCACGGTACGACCTGCGAGCGAGAGCAAGTTCGCCAAGTACATCCAACGTTGGTTGGAGGGATGCGACGTCCTCATCACGCCGGTGCTCGCGTCGCCTCCTGTGCCGATTGGCAAATGGGGAGGCCGGGGATGGACCTCAACGATGCTCGGCGTCGGTCGGTGGACCTACACGAGCATGTGGAATGTCGCCGGCGTCGCGGCGGTTGCCATACCGGCCGGCATGACCGGTGAAGGCCTGCCCCTGGGTGTGCAACTCATTGGGCCGGCAGGTTCCGAGTCACTGCTGCTCTCGGTCGCGACACAGTTGGAGCGGGCGAATCCTTGGCCGACGGCTCCGGTCTAGAGCCGATGCTCCGAGACCACCCCGGTCAACGCGTCACGATGCAACGACCCGCCAGAGCATCCGCGCCGGCGACTGGCACACATCAGGTGACCAAACGCACGTCTCGTGATGTCGAAGCGATTCCAGTGGATTCCATCAAACAAGCTCTAGTCGTCATTCCAACCATTTCCCACAAAACCACTCTAAATCGAACTCAGCACTCATCGGGAAATGAGGGCTAGTCTGGGGGACCAGGGGTCGCAGGTTCGAGTCCTGTCTCCCCGACGGACGCGCGATTTGATTCGCGGCGAGCGATTAAGGCACGTTGGGCACCGGCGGTGGAACGGATGTAGCGCTGTAACCAGGAATGATGGCTGTTCCTGCAAAAGGCATCATTCCCCTGTTAGAGCCGGTGTCGTCCAGAGACCGGCCCGGACGCCGCCACGACTGCAGAGGCAGTCGAACTTGAACCGCATTCAGCCTCAGACCCGCGCCTGGACGGCCGGCTGTCGTATCACGTGCGCCCCAAGTGGGACGACGACGACGGGCAGTTCAGTCTGCAGCGTCAGCCCATGGCTGGTGCTCCCGTGGAGCAATTCGGCGAATGCATGCTGGCCTCGGGTGCCCACGACAATCAGCTGGGCTCCCACCTCCGTGGCCACATCTGCGAGCACGATGGGTGCTGACCCCTCCTGCACGCGCGACTCCCACGCGACACCGGCCGCCCTGAGAGGCTCGCAGAACTCGGTGATCACCCGCTCCTGCAGGTCCGCGCTGGTCTGATCGACAACGTCCTGCGGGACATACATCACGTACCCGCCGGCTCCGACGATTGGCGGCGCCAGCGGAGGTGCTACGTGAACGAGGACTACTCGCGCGCCGAGTTGGCGTGCGAGCTCGGCGGTCCAGGCGACTGCGTTCTGCCCTTGGCTGGATCCATCCGTACCTACGACGATTGTCTTGATCATCAGACGACCTCCATGACTCGGTATGCCCCTGTGATACAGCCGTTGGGCCGCACTCGCTAGAGCCGAACGACATCAGGTGTATACGGACCTTTGGCTCCATTAAGGTCCCAGGAGAGCGTCATGCAAGACTCCGTCGGTCAGGAGCCGTTCGTCACGTCGATCCTATCGGCGAATGAGGTCTGCAACCGCGTACTCGGATGGTGAGGAAAACTGGCTCGAGTACAGGTCGTAATAGAACCCGCGGCGCTCGAGCAGCTCGGTGTGGCTGCCGACCTCGACGATCCGGCCTGCATCCATCACCACGATGAAGTCGGCGTTGCGGATCGTGGACAGACGATGGGCGATCACGAAGCTCGTCCGACCGGACCGGAGGCGCGCCATCGCCTCCTGGATGAGCACCTCGGTCCGCGTGTCGACGTTGCTCGTCGCTTCGTCGAGGATGAGAATGGCCGGCTTGGCGAGGAAAGCCCTGGCGATCGTGATCAACTGCTGCTGCCCTGACGAGATGTTGGACGCATCCTCGTCAAGGACCGTGTCGTAGCCGTCTGGGAGCGTGCGCACGAACTGGTCGACATAGGCAGCTTTGCCCGCTTCGACAACATCCTCGGTGGTGGCTCCGTCTCTGGCGTACGCGATGTTCTCTCGGATGCTTCCAGCGAAGAGCCAGGTGTCCTGAAGCACCATGCCGAACATGCTGCGCAGGCGTTCGCGGGGGAGCAGGTTGATGTCCACGCCGTCGACGAGGATGTGTCCGGAATTGATCTGATAGAAACGCATCAACAGGTTGACGATGGTTGTCTTGCCGGCGCCGGTGGGGCCCACGATCGCGACTGTCTGGCCGGGGAGCACGTCCAAGCTGAAGTCGTGAATGAGCGGTTTGTCTGCGACGTAGCGGAACGCGACGTGCTCCAGCGTCACGTGCCCTTGAGTCCGCCCAGCGGGCGAGGATCCCACGGCATCGGGCTCCTCCTCGGCGGCGAGAAACTCGAAGACGCGTTCGGCCGATGCCAGCCCCGACTGCAGGAGATTCATCTGGCTGGCGATCTGGGTGATCGGCATCGTGAACTGCCGCGAGTACTGAATGAACGCCTGGACATCGCCGAGGGTCATCGTGCCGGACACGACCCGGTAACCGCCGATGACGGCGATTGCGACGTAGTTCAGGTTGGCTAGGAGCTGCATCGCCGGTTGCATCGTGCCGGAGAGGAATTGCGCGCGAAAGCTCGCCTCATAGAGCTTCTGGTTCTTGCCATCGAAGTCGTCGATGGTGCTCGCCGTCCGGCCGTAGACCTGGACCAACGCGTGCCCCGTGTGGGTCTGCTCCACATGGGCATTGACGGTGCCGGTCCGCTCCCACTGCGCTGCGAACTGCTTCTGGGCGCGGCGAGCGATCACAAGGGTCACGCCGATCGACATGGGAACGGTGACGAGCGAGATGACCGCCAGCAACGGGCTGATCCACAGCATCATCCCGAGCACGCCGACGATCGTCAGCGCCGATGTGAGCAGCTGGCTGAGTCCCTGCTGCAAGGTCGTCGTGACGTTGTCGATGTCGTTGGTGACCCGGCTCAACAGGTCACCGTGCGGATGGCTGTCAAAGTACTGCAGGGGGAGACGCCGGAGCTTCGCCTCAACATCACGGCGCATACCGAACACGGTTCGTTGCGCCACGCCCGCCATGAGGTAACCCTGCATCCAGCTGAACGCCGCGCCGAGGAGGTAGAGCAACGCCACCACACCGAGGATCACACCCAGCCCTGTGAAATCGATCCCCCGCCCGGGGGTCACATTCATGCCAGAGAGCATCTGGGCCAGCTGCCCCTGACCGTGGAGCCGGAGCCCGGCGATCACCTGCGCCTTGGTCATCCCCGCCGGCAGCCCCTTGCCGACCACACCATTGAAGATGAGGTTGGTGGCATTGCCGATGATCCGCGGTGCGATCACCGTAAAGGCGATCCCGGTGGACGCGAGCACTGCCGCCAGCGTGATTCGCGGGGCCTCCGGACGGAGGCGGCCGACTAACTGGCGGAGCGTGCGGCCTGGATGTCGCGTGGTTTGTGGAGGCCCGGTCGGCCCTCGAAACGCTCCGGGGCGTCCGCCCATCGGGCCGCGCGCCATCATGCCGCCGCCTCCCCGAGCTGCGACGCGACGATCTCCTGGTACTGGGAGCAGGAAGCCAGAAGCTCTTCGTGCGTGCCGAGGCCGACGATGCGCCCACCGTCGAGCACGATGATCCGGTCGGCCTGGAGGATCGTGCTCACCCGCTGGGCCACAATCACCACGGTGTTCCCGCGAGTCCTGTCGACGAGTGCCGCCCGCAGCCGAGCGTCGGTGGTGGCATCCAGGGCTGAGAAGCAATCGTCGAACAGATAGATGAGCGGACGCTTCAGGAGCGCTCGCGCGATCGCCAGACGCTGACGCTGACCGCCGGACACGTTGGTCCCGCCTTGGTCGATGGGAGCATCGAGGCCACCGGGCATCGACCCGACGAACTCGCGCGCCTGCGCTACCTCGAGCGCGTCCCAGAGGTCGTCATCGGTTGCATCCTGGTTGGCAAAACGGAGGTTGGTGGCCACCGTTCCGCTGAACAGATAAGCCTGCTGGGGCACCAGCCCGATGTCGGCCCAGAGGCTCTCCAGTGTGCGGTCGCGGACGTCGACGCCATCCATGAACAGCGCGCCCGCACTCGCGTCGAAGAATCGTGGGATGAGATGCAACAGCGTCGTCTTTCCCGCGCCGGTGCCGCCGATGATGGCGGCGGTCTCACCTGGCTGTAACGTGAAGGACAGCCCGCGGAGCACCGGTTGCTCACTGCTGGGGTAGCCGAAGGTAACATCACGAAACTCGACGACCCCCGTCGGATGCACCGGCACGACTGGATGAGCCGGATCCGCGATCGCCGGCTGGAGGCGGATGACTTCTTCGATGCGCTCGGCGCTGGCTTCGGCGCGGGGGACCAGGATCACCATCATGACGGCCATCAACACCGACATCAGGATCTGGAGGATGTACGCGAGGAATGCTGTGAGATTCCCGATCGGCATGCTCCCGCTGTCGACGAGGTGGCCGCCGAACCAGAGCACCGCAACGCTCGACAGGTTCATCACTCCCATGAGCGCCGGCATGGCGAGCACGAAGATCCTGTTGACGCGCAGCGTCGTCGCCGTGAGATCGGCGTTGGCGGTTGCAAACCGGTGTTCCTCGTAGTCCGAGCGTACGAACGCCCGAATGACCCGAACGCCGGTGATCTGCTCGCGCAGCACCTGGTTGATGCGGTCGATCTTGACCTGCATCTTCTGGAACAGCGGGACCGCGACGTACAGCATTGCAAGGATCAACGCGGCCATGAGCGGGACGACCACGACCAGGAGCAACGACAGGCTCACATCCTCGCGAAGCGACATGATGACGCCGCCGATCATCATGATCGGCGCCCCGACGATGACGGTCAGGGCCATCTGCAGGAAGAGTTGGATCTGCTGGACGTCGTTGGTGTTGCGCGTAATCAACGACGGCGTTCCGAAGGTGTTCATCTCGCGCGATGACAGCTGTAGCACGCGAGCGAAGACCGAAGCACGAAGATCGCGGCCCACCCCCATCGACGTCCGCGACGCCCAGTACACAGCGATGATCGCGATGATGCCCTGGATCACGGTCACGCCGAGCATCAGGCCGCCGGTGCGCCAGATGTAGGGGATATCCCCCTTTGAGACACCGTTGTTGATGATGTCGGCCGTGAGATTGGGCAGGTAGAGCCCCAGGACGGTCTGGAATGTGATCAGCACGACCACGCCCGAAACCTGCCGCCAGTACCGCTGCAGGTGGGAGCGCAAAAGGCGCATGAGAGTCATCGTCGCGGCAAGTGGCGCTCGGACGCATTCGAGGTTAGTCTTCGCCGATCTTGATCGATGTGCACTGCCTTCATCCCGTTGACAGACCCAGTGAGGGCATTCGGCTACAGTGTCGAGCCTGAGGCGCAAGGAGCCCAGGGGCAATCGGCCCCAATCCCGCTGGGCCAAACGTCCTGGTGCAAACGTCCGCGACACCAACGACTGGTCTTGAGAGGAGACCGAAATGGAGAGACAACCCCAGACGAGAGTTCATGAGCTCAGCAGAGAAGAGTCGATGGAGCTCCTGCAACTCCATTCCTTCGTCGGGAGGATAGGCTTTGTCGTGGAGGGGCTGCCCTTGATCCTCCCGGTCAACTACCTCGCCGACGACGAGTTCATCGTGTTCTGCACCGAGCCAGGCACGAAGCTGAGCACCATCGGCGGCGGCGCGCGCGTGGTGTTCGAGGTAGACGACAGCCGACCTCTCTACCACGCCGGCTGGAGTGTCGTGGTCAAAGGGACAGCTCGTGAGATCACCGACGTGAGCGAGTTGGACGAGCTGCGTCGTGGGCCGCTGCATTCGTGGGCAACACGCTCCACCGAACATTGGGTCCGAATCTCGATGGATGAGGTGACAGGCCGTCGGATCCCAGAGGTCTAACAGTCGGGGTCGCGCTCTCTGCCTCGTTCCGGTCGAACCAGCGCAAGCAGCATGACGTACGCCGCACAAGGCTCACGAGCCGGTCGCTTCGGCCCGGCTGATTCAGGTCAATTGGCCCTGTTGGGCTCGACATGAATCGTCCACCCTGGGTGCAGCCATGGCCAACGTGCTCCGGCGGTTCCGAAGGTTGTCTCCTCCGGGCGCAGCCATGGGAGGAGTTGCGCCTCCGACTGACCCGGAAGTAGCGCGCATCTCTGAGCTCGCGCCCGTATTCGTCGCCTTGGATGCCGTGCAGAATGAGGTCGACGCAATCGTAGAAGCTGCACGCGTCGAGGCAGATCGGATCCGGTCGCAGGTTGCTGCCGACGCTGAAGCGGTCATTGCGCGCGCGACAGAGCGGGCCATCGCTGTTAAGACGCAGGAGTCGCAGCGCCGGCTCGAACGATCTGCGACCGAGCGTGAGACACGGATCGCCGCAGGGGAGGCGCAAGCAGCTACGGTGCGGACGAACGCCGACGCAAGAGCAGCTGCCGTTGCAGATGCGGTCGTCCTGCACCTTGCCTCCTTGGCTGTGGCGGGTGGGGTCGATCGATGAGCGCCGGGTGGATCGCCGGGGATGTGCGAGCGCGTGGTCTGGCGAGTGAGCCCTCGGATGTCGCGGCGAGTGTCGCGTCCGCGACGAATCTCAGCGGCGGCGTCGCGGTGCTCGGTCATGCGAGGTGGATACGCGACATCGAAACAGCCACGACGGTCGCGGCCAGTCAGCGTGCGGTGTTCGAGACGCTCCTCTGGCGGCTTCGAGTCACCGCCGGGTGGCTGCCGTCAGAAGGTGTTGAGATGGTCCGGAGCTGCGTCGTCTGGTTTGAAATCAGGAATATCGAGGACCGGCTCGCCTACTTCGCGGGCGCGCTGGCTGAAGTGCCATACGAACTCGGCCGTCTCGGAATCATCTCGAGGGCACTCGGCCTGACCAGCAGCGGAGAGGACATCCGGCGGCTGATGGCCGCCTCAGCGTGGGGCGATCCGGGTGGTGCGGATGCGTACCGGATCAGGATCTGGCTCCGCCGCATGTGGCACAAGCGGGCCCGCGACGCGTCTCCCCAGCTCCGGGTCTGGTCGGATGCGGCCGCATGGCTGTTGGCCGTGCGCGAGAGAACGGCAGCGCGGTCGGGTGCCGATCTCCTGGCTCGCACGCCTCCGTCGCTCCCGTCGTCCTGGAAGTGGGCGTCAGTCGACTGGGCCGGGCCAGATCTTTGGCGCGCTGAGGAACGCTGGTGGATCCAGGTACGGAAGGACGGCCTGCGGCTGCTGCACGCGCCGATCGGAACACCGGGTCCTGCGCTGGGGGCCATCACCACCCTCGCTTCGTCAGCGCGTCGAATAGCGACGGCGCTGGAGATCGCCGCGGGCGTGGGGGGCGGAGGCATCGATGCCGCCGACTAACGCCGCCGGGGCGGTTCGCATGTCTCGGGCCGCCGTTCTCATTGCCGAGAACCAAGTGCGAGCCGGGCTCGTCGAAGTGGCCGCTGCCGGATGCGTGGATTTCGACGAGGTAGGCACAACGCCGGAGGACGAGATCAGCGAGGCGCTCAGGAGATTGGCGCCCGGCGCGACAACAGCGCCCTCGGTGGTGACGAGGATCGCCGTCGACCCTTCGAAACTGGAGCGTGAGGGCCGGCGTGATCTGCTCACCGGCGAGCAACAACTCCATCGCCTGGCTGCCGGTGGCCTCCATCGTGATGGGGTAGCCGCCTGGCTGGGGTGGCTGCCCGAGAACGAACGCGCTGGCCTGTCCCGTCGTCTTGAGCCGATTGGTGGCGCAGTGGTTGCACTCCCTCGGCCGCCCTGGCGTGAGCCACCGACGCAACTGGCGGACAACCTGGGGAGAGCTCGATTTCATGTACTCGTCGACAGCTTTGGCGTGGTGCCGTACGCGGACATCGATCCGACCCTGTTTGCTGCGGCAACGTACATCGTCATGTTCGGGATGATGTTCGCCGACGCCGGTCACGGCGCGATCGTCGCCATCCTTGGAATCATCGCGGGGCTGCAGCGGCGCTGGCCCGCCTTGCGATCGGCGTGGCCGCTCATCACCGCGTGTGGTGTGTCCGCGTGCGTGTTCGGTGTCCTCTTCGGGGAGTTCTTCGGCCCGACCGGGGTCGTGGCGCCACTGTGGATCCGTCCTCTCGACGATCCAGAGTTGTTGCTCCTCGCAGCGGTGCTGTTTGGCGCGGTGCTGATGAGTGGGAGTTACGCCATGGGGACCATCAACCGATACCGCGAAGGAGGCTGGGGTCGCGCGCTCGTCGCCGCGTCGGGCATCGCGGGGTTCTCTGTGTTCGCCGCCTTCGGTGTTCTCGCTGCGGGCATCGTCTCGCACCAGATCGTTCTCATCGTTGCGGCCGTCGTGGTCGGGGCGTTCGGCCTCGGCCTGCTGACGCTCGGCCTTCGGCGCGACGCTGCTTCGGGAGGAGGCGCTGCAGCGGAGATGGCGGTCGGCATCTTCGACACGGTGATTCGGGTCGGTACCAACCTCGTCTCATTCGCACGGCTCGCCGCGTTCGGGCTGGTGCACGCCGCGATCGAGGGACTTGTGTGGTCGGCGACGTCGTCGCTCGTCGGACGGGGATGGCTGACCCTCATCGGGATCATCGCGTTCGTCGTCGGCAACGCGATCGCCTTCGGACTCGAAGGCTTGGTTGTCGGCATCCAGGCACTTCGACTCGAGTATTACGAGCTGTTCTCTCGCTTGTTCGTTGGTGAGGGACGCAGGTTCCACCCCTGGCACCTCAATATCGTGGAGGCTTGAACCATGACGGTTACCATCGTCTTCGCACTCGTCGGGCTGGTCATCGCCGCGGGATGTGGCGTGGGGGCCAGCGTGCTGCTTCGACGAAGTCCCGGCGTTGCTGCATGGGTGCTCGGCGCCACCTGCTTGGTCGTTCTTGCGCTCGTTGCCATCATTCTCAGCCATAGCTCGGGACCGAGCGGTGTCACACCGTTCCAGCTCACCGCCGCGTCATCGTCCGACACGTCCGGTGCATTTATCGGTGCTGCGATCGCGGTGGCGGGCTCATCCATTGGCGCCGGGATCGCAGTCGCGTACACGGGCTCAGCAGCGCTGGCTGCCATCAGCGAAAAGCCGGAACTCTTCGGTCGGGCGATGGTGTTCGTCGGGCTCTCGGAAGGGATCGCCATCTACGGCCTCGTGGTCGCTCTGCTCCTCATCGGAAGAACATGAGCCGGATTGTCGCGCTGGGCGAGGCAGAGAACGTGGAGGTCTTCGCCATGGTCGGCGTCGACGTGCTCGCAGTCAGTGACGCCGAAGCTGTGAGGCGCACTTGGGTCGGCTTGCGGGACGACGTTGGCCTGGTGATCCTGACGAGGTCGGCTGCACAGATGCTGGGACGAAGTCTCAACGATGCCGGCCATCCGCTCTGGGCCGTGATGCCGTGAATCAGCTCGAACCGCTGCGTCAGAGCCTGCTCAACGCGGCTTCGGCCCGCGCCGCCGCGACGATCGCGCAGGCGCGCGCAGACGCGACGGTGACACAGGCGGCTGCGAAGGCGAGAGCGGCAAAGATCATCGCCGCGGCGCGTGCGGAAGGCAGGCGCGCGACCGAGGCGAGAGCGCAGACGCAACGCGTCGAGGCCGAGCGCGCGGCGCGGGCGCTTATCCTCACTGCCGAACGAGGAGTCGAAGACAAAGCGCGGACTCGGGCACTGGCTGCGGCGATGACCTTTCGCCACCAGCCCGAATACATCAAGCTCCTCGACACCCTGGAGGCGAGCGCACGCCGCCGCCTCGGACCCGCCGCGGAGATCGAGCGCGATCCGCCCGACGCCGGGGGAGTGCGCGCCCGGCTGGGGCGCCGAAGCATCGACCTCACCCTGGTGTCGCTGGTCGATCAAACGCTCAGGAGTGTTCGCGATGACGCCGCGGACCCGGCCGTGATCGGCTCCGGCACCTCGGAGCTCGCGAAATGAGCAGTGCACCTGCGGATCTTCGGATGGGGAAGGTCCGACGCGTCAACGGCCCAGTGGTCGATGTCGTTGGGCTCCCCGGCGTGGCCATGTTCGACGTCGTCGCCATCGGCGATGCGGGACTCGCCGGAGAGATCGTCAGCATCGATGGAGACGTTGCGACCGCCCAGGTGTACGAGTATGACGGCGGCGTCTCACCGGGAGACCCCGTCAGGAGCCGCGGCGAAGCACTCTCCGTCACCCTCGGACCCGGGTTGCTCGGGCGCGTCTTCGACGGAATCCTCCGGCCGCTCGACGAGAAGGACGTCTGGCTCACGTCCGGGCGGGCCGACGACACGTCCGCCGGCATGGCCTGGCACTTCACCCCCGACGCCACCGTGGGCGAGGAGGTAGCACCGGGCGCGCTGCTCGGACGGGTCACGGAAGGTGAGTTTTTCGAGCACCGCATCCTCGTCCCGCCGGAGGTCGAGGGTGTCCTGTCCTGGCTATCGCCCGAAGGCGACACCAGCGCTGACCAACCCATCGCGCGCGTCGGTGCAGTCGATGTGTCGCTCTCGCACCGGTGGCCCGTCCGGCGCCCACGCCCCGCAGTCGCGCGCGACGGCGAGCCACGGTTACTCCGGACCGGTCAGCGCGTCCTCGACCTTCTCTACCCCATCCTCCGCGGCAGCAGCGCATCAGTGCCGGGCGGCTTCGGCACCGGCAAGACACTCTTGCAACAGCAGATCGCCAAGTGGTGCGATGCCGAAGTGATCGTCTATGTCGGCTGCGGCGAGCGCGGCAACGAGATGATCGACGTCCTCGAGGATCTTGCCCGCCTCAGGGATCCGCGCACCGGTGGAGCCCTGCGCGAGCGGACGGTCTGTATCGCCAATACGTCGAACATGCCGGTCATGGCGCGCGAAGCCAGTATCTACACGGGCGTCGCGGTTGCGGAGTACTTCCGCGACATGGGGTACGACGTCGTCGTTATCGCCAACTCGACGTCTCGCTGGGCGGAGGCGCTCCGCGAGTTCGCGTCGCGGACGAATCAGCTTCCGGCGGAGGAGGGGTACCCCGCGACGCTCGGATCGGCACTTGCGGCGTTCTACGAGCGCGCGGGGAACTTCACGACTCTCGGCGGCACCCGCGGTTCGGTGACCATCATCGGGGCAGTCTCACCTCCGGGCGGGGATCTCACTGAGCCGGTGACCGCCCAGACGCGGCGATTTGTCCGGTGCGTCTGGTCGCTCGACCGTGACCTCGCATACGCGCGTCACTATCCTGCGGTCAGCTGGAACGAGAGCTTTTCACGCGATGCGGAACGCGTCGGTGTGATGCGATCCGAGAGTGGCGACACGGCGTGGGCGGAGCGCCGTGCTTTGGCCCTAGCGCTGCTCGCCGAATCGGAGCGACTCGAGTCACTTGTGGAACTTGTGGGAGCATCGGCGCTGCCGAATCGTCAGCGGATCACGCTTCGTTCCGCGAAGCTACTGCGCGAGGCCGTGCTTCAACAGGACGCGACGAGTACCGACGATGCGTACTGCGGCGAGGCAAAGCAGGAAGCGCTGCTCGAGATGGTTCTCGCCATTAACAGCGCGTTGATCGAACGTCTCGAGGCCGGCGTCGATGCCCAGCGCCTCGAACAAGTCGACCTTGCCCGGGTCTCGTCCGCACGGGAGAGCGGTGGGCCCGATGACGTGGCCGCGGTCACCGCGGTGCGGGCCTCTGTTCTTGCACTGCTGAAGACGGTCACATGATCGACGCGATTCCGATCGAATACACGGGAGCCCGCAGCGCTGACGGCCCACTGCTGGTGATCGAGCACGTCACCGGAGTGGGCTGGGACGAGGATGCGGTCATCACCCTTGCGTCGGGCGAACGGCGACATGGAGTCGTGCTGGACGTCAACGACGATCTGGCGGTTGTGCAGGTGTTCGAGGGAACGTCGGGGATCAGCCTTTCGGGGACTCGAGTGGCCTTCAGCGGCAGCCCGATACGAGTGCCCGTAGGCGCCCAGTGGCTTGGGCGGGTCTGCAACGGTCGAGGGGACCCCATCGACGGAGGTCCGCCCGTGCGCGGAGACCGCCTCGTCGCCGTCAACGGCGTGCCGATCAACCCGGCGGCTCGGGAGTTGCCGCGGGATCCCATCGTCACCGGTATCTCGGCCATCGATGGACTGACCACCCTCGTGCGCGGCCAGAAGTTGCCCATCTTCTCGGTGGGTGGCCTGCCCCACCTCGAGCTTGCCGCGCAGATTGCCGCGCAAGCGCGGGTGGCGGACGGAGCGTTCCAGATCGTCTTTGCGGCCATGGGCGTCACGCACGCCGATGCTGATGCGACGCGTGACGCGCTCGAGGAGCGATCCGAGTCGGGCGACCTGGTCCTGTTCCTCAACACGGCATCGGATCCGGTCATCGAACGCGTGCTGACGCCTCGCATCGCGCTCACGGTTGCCGAGCACCTCGCCTTCGAACGCGGCGGCCACGTCCTCGTCCTCATGTGCGACATGACGAGCTATGCAGAAGCGGTGCGTGAGGTGGCGGCAGCTCGTGGTGAAGTCCCGGGGCGCCAGGGCTACCCGGGATACCTCTTCAGCGATCTGGCATCCATCTACGAACGCTGCGGCAGGCTGCGCATCAGCTCGGGCTCCCTGACCCAGATTCCTGTTCTCACCATGCCGGCGGGCGACATCACCCACCCTGTCCCGGATCTAACGGGCTACATCACCGAAGGTCAGATCGTGCTGTCCCAGGAGATGCAGAGTCGCAACGTCTACCCGCCATTCGACGCGCTCTCCTCACTGTCGCGTCTGATGCGGCATGGGGTGGGGCCAGGACAGACCCGCAAGGATCACATGGCGGTCGCGGGGCAGGTGTACGCCGCGCTGGGTCACGCCCGGCAGGTTCGTGAGCTGACGGACCTCGTGGGCGAGACGGGCCTGTCGGAGGGTGACCGCGCCTATCTCCGTTTTGCGGACGCGCTCGAGGCGGGGTTCATCAATCAAGGGCGCACTGAGCATCGCGCCATAGACGACACCCTCGAGCATGCCTGGACCGCGCTGACGATGCTGCCGGCGGGTGACCTGTCGCGGCTCGACCCCGTCGAGCGCGCGCGTCACATGGCGTTGAGCGACCGCGGTCGCTCCCGGGAGTCCACATGATCCGCGTCCCGCCCGGGCGATCAGGGCAGGTGTGGCTGCGGCGTCGCCTCGAAACCGCCAAGCGGGGGATCGACATCCTCGGTCGCAAACAGAGCCTTCTCGCCGTCGAGCGCGAGGGCCGCGATCTCCACGCAACGTCGGCACGAACCGCGTGGATCGATGCCTGCGCCGAGGCCCAACGGTGGTGTTCGCGGGCGTTGCGGCTCGGACATGAACACCAGATCGCCGTGGTGGCCGCTCATCTGGATGCGTCCGCGACTATTACTGTCGAGTGGCACAACGTGATGGCGGTATCCATCCCCGAGAACGCTCATTGTGCGTTTTCGGATCTCACGCTTGCGAGTGCGAGTGGCGGTTCCAGCGCCACCGACCGAGCCGTGGAGGCGCTTGCGTGTGCCCTTGAGAAAGCTGCTGCTCATGCCGCCATCCAGCGTGCGCTGGCCAATATCGACGCTGAGCTGCTGCAAACGCGCCGGCGTCTCCGGCTCCGGTGACTCTGAGCGTCGGCAACATCGTTCCCGCGGACATACGCCTCCTCGAGGTCGACTCCCTGGAGTGCGACGAAGCCGTGCTCACCGGCGAGTCGCTACCCGTGCCCAAGACCGCGGAGCCGCAGCCGGATGCGGCCGGCGTCAACCTCGCTTCCTGCGTGTTCATGGGCACCATCGTCCACGAGGGGGCGGCTCGCGGCGTGGTGGTCGCAACGGGCCCCGCGACGGCGTTCGGTGGCATCGCATCCGGTCTTGCGGAGCCTGCGACGGCCTCCGCATTCCAGCAGGGTTTGAGCAGCTTCTCGACACTTCTGGTCCGCGTCGCCGGGGTGCTCACACTGACCATCTTCGTCTTCAACATCGCCTTCCACAAACCGATCCTCGATGCATTGCTTTTCTCGCTGGCCATCGCGGTGGGCATCACCCCGGAGCTGATGCCCGCAATCGTCACCGTGGGGCTGTCGAGTGGATCACGCGCACTGGCTCGGCGCAAGGTGCTGGTCAAACGACTGGTCGCGATCGAAGATCTCGGCAATATCCAGATCCTCTTCACCGACAAGACCGGGACGCTTACCGAAGGGGCGATCACGTTCGATCGTAGCCTCGGGGCAGATGGCCAGCCTTCAGACTCGCCGCTGCGCTTCGGCCTCGTGTGCAACGAGTCCACCCCAGGAACCGGTGGACCGGTTGGGGGCAATCCGCTCGATCAGGCACTGTGGCAGAGCCCACGGTGTGCGGCCCTCACCCAGCTTCCCGACGGCCCCTCGGCGTTCGCTCGAATGGGACGCGTCCCATTCGACCACGAGCGGCAGATGGCGTCGGTGCTGGTCGACGGACCCACGGGGCGCTTGCTGGTCGCCAAAGGCGCGCCTGAATCGGTGCTCGCACGGTGCGTCGGGCTACCCGAGGCGGCAGGACCGACCCTGGATCGACTCTTCGCTGAGGGCGCTCGCGTGGTCGCGGTGGCAACCCGAACTGGAACGACCACAAGACCCTGCGCGGACGACGAGCGGGATCTGACCCTGGTCGGGTATCTCACCTTCGTTGACCGACCTAAGGTGGATGCGGGCGACGCGATCGCCCGGCTGCATGGGCTCGGCATCGAGGTCAAGATCATCACTGGCGACAACGGCACCGTCGCGGCGACGGTGTGCCGGCACATCGGTGTCGATCCCGGGACGGTCGTGACGGGCACGGAGATCGATGCCCTGGACGACGATGCGCTTGCCCTGGTAATCACCCGGACACGGGTCTTCGCGCGGGTCAGTCCAGATCAGAAGTCTCGGATCATCAAGGTCACGAGGCGAACAGGCGTCGACGTCGCGTTCCTTGGCGATGGTGTTAACGACGCCGTTGCTCTGCACCACGCGGACGTCGGCATCTCAGTGGACTCTGCAACTGACGTCGCGAAAGATGCGGCGGACATCGTGCTCCTCGACAAGGATCTTGGCGTGCTGGCCGATGGCGTTGTCGAGGGTCGGCGCGTCTTCGCCAACACCATCAAGTACGTCCTGATGGCGACATCTTCGAACTTCGGTAACATGTTCAGTGCCGCGGTCGCCTCGGTATTTCTCTCGTTCCTGCCGATGCTGCCGTCGCAGATTCTGCTCAACAACCTGCTTTACAATGCGGGCCAGCTCGCAATCCCCACGGACGCGGTGGACTCCGAAACCCTGGCTCGACCCGCCGCGTGGGACATCGCCTTTGTTCGGCGGTTCATGATCGTCTTCGGCCCAGTGAGCTCCGTGTTCGACTTTCTCACCTTCTTCGTCATGCTCGACCTGCTCAGCGCGGGCCACAGTGAGTTCCGGACGGGTTGGTTCGTGGAGTCGCTCGCAACGCAGACACTGGTGATCTATGTCATTCGCACTCGGCGGGTCCCTTTCCTACGTAGCCGGCCGAGCCCGGCGATGCTGGTGCTTCCGCCTTTATGCGCATTGGTCGGTGCGATCGTTCCCTTCACACCGGTCGCGCGCATCCTGGGATTCTCACCATTACCACCGCTCTTCTTCCTGATCCTGGTCGCGATGATCGCGACATATCTCGGCCTGGTGGAATGCGCCAAAATCGTCTTCTACGCTGCGCACCCCCGGGCGTTCGCGAAACCTCCGTCCACGCATCCCGATCGACTTACCCGAAGAATCGTCCGCCGGCTCAGCCATTTCACGCGCCATCAGTCAGCGGGATGACGTGGCGCGATGCCGGGTCCGGCGCAAGAGAAGATCAGTGCGTTTTCAAGGCCGGAGGCGTGGTCACAAGTCGGGACCAACGCCTCTTGACAGGCCTCCGATCTGGCTATTAGATGAGCCTTGACTGACCAATCACAGATGCCTAAGGCGGAAGTTGTGAGCACGCAGAAGATCGTTGTGGGAGTGAATGGGTCGGCGGCATCGGACGCCGCACTCGAATGGGCAATCCAGGAGGCAGCATCCCGCGGCGCCGAGATCATCGCGGTGCATGTGCTGAAGCCTATCGCCGCCTCTGGCGGTACGACAGTGAGAGACGTTCGCCTGCGGGAGTTCGACTACCTGGGCGACGAGGTGCGATCGCATGTCAAGAAGGAGTTGTTTGGGCCCCTGACCAAGCATCGGATCATCGTTGCCGAAGGGCATCCAGCAACAGGGATATTGCACGTCGCCGACACCGAGGACGCAGATCTCATCGTAGTGGGCAATGGGCAACACAGCACGATGGAGGATCTCTTCCTCGGGAGTGTTGCCCACGAGTTGACCCACAAAACACGGCGTCCTTTTGCGTTGATTCCTTCGGCGAGGCGCGTCGGAGCGATCGACGCCATGGGACGCGATCAACGAACCGCGCCTACACCGAGGCAGACTTGGTCGCATCGGACCGGCGATCAGATCGATGAGGTCGCAGCGGGCGCACTCGAACTGGTTCGGTAGCTCCTTCGACGGGCTCCTCGGTGCGAACGCTGCTAGCAAGACCACCGTGACCCGCTTATAGTTGAGTTCGTGCGCCCGTCGCAGGTGGTAGTGCTGGCGAGCACCCACGACTGCATCGGGCTGCGGCGGCCCTTGTGCTTGAAGCGCGCCGCATCCGAGCCGCCTTGAGACCCGGTCAGGCAGTCCCCTCCCAAAATCCAGGGACACGCAACAGCGGCAAGGCGGTGCCCACGGTTCGGGCACATCCGCAAACGATCTGTGTGACCAAGGACCCTGGCATCGCTCCGAGTCCAGCGTCAAGCTGCGCTTTGGGTCTAGCGCGCGTGCGAGGAGACAACCCACATGGTAGTAACTGCAGGAGCCGGTACAACTGTCGCGCCGGCTGGGGATCTTCATGCTCTCCTCTGGCGACGGAAGTGCTCACGTCCCTCCGGCTAGCCGTGGATGACTAAAGAGTTGGATGGCTAAAGAATGAGAGCAGCACGGATGCCCGCTGTCGTTGCCCTGGCCGCATTGGCCCTGATCTGTCTCTATTCGGCCTTTACCGTCGGCAGAGTCCTCTTTTCGAATGCGCCACAAGAGGTCGCGTTTACCCTGGGCACTGTCGATCGGGATGTGACCTACTGCGGATCACAAACACTGGATCTCTATCTCCCTCGTGAGGCTGCGACGCATCCCCTTCCCATCGCGATGTACGTCCACGGCGGAGGTTTGACCTCGGGTGATAAGTCGGACATCAACCCGGTCTTCCTCGACGCCCTTGCCTCGGCCGGCTACGCGGCGGCAAGCATCAACTATCGACTTGCGCCGATGTCCAAGTTTCCGGCGCAGATCGAGGATGTCAAGTGCGCAATCCGATTTCTGCGCAGCAATGCACCGAAATATGATCTGAACGCGAAGGAGATGTTCGCATTCGGCACCAGTGCTGGAGGACAGCTTGTCGCGCTTGCCGCACTCGCTGGCCCACACTCGGCCTTCGATGTCGGCGCTTACCTAGCGGAGCCGAGCAGTGTTACGGCAGTTGCCGATATGTTCGGGCCCGCGAACCTGGCACAAGGAGGAGGCTATTCAACCGCAGGCGTTCAACAAGCCTTCAGCCAACAGGGCGACACAGTGCTGGCCAGCCCGACCCACTTCGTTGCAGCACACGCGCCGCCAATCCTGATCGTTCAGGGTGTGGACGACGCGAAGGTCATTGAGTTGCAGTCGACTGAACTGTACGACGACCTGAGAGCCGTGGGCGACCAGACGCAGATTGTCCTGGTCCAGAACATGGGGCACATGTTCGTGCAGGTTGGCTCAAGACCGATTGATCCAAGCCTCGCGCAGATTGCGCAGGACATGGTGAACTTCTTCGGTCGCGACGCCGGGGGTGGGTGAATGAACACACTGTCGTCAACGGGGTCCGACGCCAACGCCCAGGCCAGGGCCGGGCGTCTGATAGTCGCTGGGTATGCGGCTGCGGCCTTGGGTCTGGTTGCGTTTCTCACGATCAACGGAATGTCAGGAGTCTCCGCATTTGTTGAGATCGGCACGACGGCTTTGGTTGTGGTCGGACTCCTGCTTCCGGCTGTAGGAATGCTGCAATTGAGAAGGACCATAGATGGAAGTCGAAAGGCGGCAAGAGATGGCCTGGCCTTGCAGGCGCTCGGGCTGGTTGGTCTGCTGCTTGGGTTGGTTCCCCTCCAGATCTCGTCGTCTCTCTCTGCCTTGTACGGAATCAGTGCCGTCGTGATCGTCGCGGCGGCCGCATCGGCGGTGGGTGGCGCATCCCTGACACGCAGCCATCTTCGGGGCATCAATGCTGCGCTTGGCCGAGGTGCTGACTACCTGATACTCGGCATGGTGCTCATCTTCGCCGGCGTGGCATTGATTCTCGGGTCGAACGTGGCCTCCTACTTTGTCCTCTCAGGCGTTGGGAACACGGTCTATTGCGATGTGGGTGCGACGATCTCAGCCTGCGGCTCTGTAACCGCAGCGTACGCATGCTTCGTGATGCACGCTCGCACGCGGCTCGGCTTGGCATCCCTTGAGTATGTGGACGAACCGCATGACAGCGCTGAAGGCGATACTCGGCGTCAAGGGAAGTGGCGCAAGGGAACGCGAACTATCGGTGGCGACGTCTTGCCTAGTCCAATGGGCCACCAGAGCTAGGACTTTCGCCTCTTGCAGCTGGTTCGATGCGGTCCGACACTGATGTCAGATTCCGATTTCAACCCAAAGGAGGTGCGCTGATAGCACTCATGGGAATGCGTTCAGGGACCGCGGTCAGATCGACTCCCGCCCCCGCCTACGAATGGACCGCCGTCGCGCTCGCGGGCATCTGGCTGAGTGTGGTCTTGGCAAGCATCTTTGCGCCGCCGATGGTCACCGGTACCCAGCACGACCAAGCTCCCGTCGCCGCGTTTGCGGACTGGATCTGGGGAGCAATCGCTACGGGGGCGGTGCTTCGAACGTCGATGAAAGGGATCCGCGTGGGAGCGACGTCACGAGCAGCCTGGGTAACGCTGGGAGTCTCGGTTGCGGTCGTGTGGGTTGGGGTTCTCCTAGTCAGCGTCTTCACCCCGGACTTCGTGACCGGCACCGATCCCACTCGCCTGCCGTTCGGAGCGATGCTGAGTCCCATCGCCGGGTCGGTGCTCACCGGGATCGTTTGCAGCTTCATCAGGGCGGGCTTTCGACGGCCCAAGGCGGCTGTGGAAGAGGCGAGAGCGACGGCCCCACCGACCGCCCCAACCGTCTCGCAGAAGGCACTTGCTGCGGACGCGACCGCCATGCTTCGTCAGCTCCTGGAGCTACGCGACGCTGGCGCGATCACTCAAGAGGAATTCGACACGAAGAAACGCGAGCTTCTGAGCCGGATCTGACGTGAAACGCACAACCATCATCGGCACTGCGATCGCCGCTCTCGGCCTCGCAGCGTGTGGCTCGACAGCCGCTCCTAGGGCTACCCCGACCCCAGCGCCGACAGTCGCTTCAACCCCTGCGCCGACGGCAACGCCCGTGCCGACTCCATCCCCCACTCCCGTGCCGCCTCCGGCGCTGGTGGTGACCGCAGGGCGGATGTCCGCGACTTCTGTGCAACTCAGCCTAGTCGGTGAGAACGGCAGTGTCGTCGCCACGGTCGACGACCCCGGAGGCGTCGACGGCCACGCGTACTACGTCGGGTCCGACGATGTCTACTTCCTCGACGGCACCACCGTGAAGGCGTTCGGCAGAACCGGCACGGTCTCGGTCGTGGGCGAGGTGCCGCAGGTGAAGACATCCGTCACCGCGACGGATCTCCAGGGGTACACCACGTTTGCTGTGTCCCCGGACCAGACAACGCTGGTGTTCGGTATCCCCTTGGCAATGACCTTCGACAACAGCGCGACCACCGATCATTCACAGCTCTGGACCGAGCCCACGGGGGGCACTGCCGCGGACGCGACCATGGTCTACGACGACGCCAACAACAGCGACAACGGCGGCGAGGTCCTGATGCCCTTCGCTTGGAGCAACGCCGGAATCTCGGTGTCGGAGATGTGCAAAGGACTCGGCGGAGTGGGACCGTTCCTCCAGTTCACTGGCTGCGCCCAAGCCACGTTTAACCCAACCACGCGGACGCTCACGCAGGTCCAAGTCAACAACACTTGGGGAGGGTATCTCTGTCCCGCGACAATCGCACCCGGATCGGTGTGCGTCGAGGACGGGAATTCGAGCCTGACGGTGGTGCGCAGCTCGGGCAACGAGACGATTGCCCTGCACCCTGTGAACGCAGCGGCGTACGGTCCCGTGAGCGTGTCGGGCGACGGACGCTACCTGGCGTATGGCGCGTATGTGGGGGTCTTCGATTCCGGTTATTACGTAACCACGGTCGTGGATCTGAACACCAAACAGACCGTTTCCACCATACGGAATTTCGCGCCGGAGGTATGGCTCCCCGACGATCGTCTGGTCGGGTGGGATAACGACTTCCCGGAACGAGGAGCGACCTGGTTGCTCTCACCTGCCTTCACAAGCCGCACGAATATCTCACCCGCCCCGGCGGTAGGCGCTCTCGGGGTGCTCCCTGCCCACATCCCGCTGGCGTAGGTCTTTAGCTCCGGGTGGGCCGAATGGGAGCTCCTCGAAACGGCCTCAGAGCGCCTGTGGGGAGGGCGGTGAGGTCAAGCCACCTGAAGCCGGACGTGGTCTGAGATCGCCGTGGGTGCGGCTAATCGCGATCGGGGCGTGTAAGGCGAGCTGGCGCTTCCACTCCATCTAGGCCTACCAAGGGTCAAATCCTTCTTGCTACACCCCCTCTAGGCGCTGCGGAGGGTCGATTCGAATTCACCGAGCGGCAACGGTCATCCCATGCGCCCGTGGTGGCATCAGGACCGTGCGGGCGTGTTCGAGGTAAGAGCACAATGGGGAAGAAGCGATCTGGGGTACGCCCAATAGCCCTGCGTGGATGTCGACGCGATTCCAGCGGATTCCATTACCCGACCTATTGTCGTCATTCCAACCATTTACCAACGAAAGCCCTTATAAGTCGCACTCACTCCGATCGCGAAATAGGTACTGGTCTGGGGGCCAGTGGTCGCAGGTTCGAGTCCTGTCTCCCCGATTCGCAGCCCATTGCACTGCAGTGAAGATGTTTTCGCTCAGCTAGCTACGCCGGCCGGTCACGCGGTCAAGCGTGAGGAGGGTAAGGTCAGCGACGTTGCAGGCCTCACGTACGACCATGAGCGCCATCTCGGTAGTGACGCCGGTCGGCAAGGTGCGGCCATGGCCGGCTCCTTCAAGACCGCGCAACTTGTTGACTTGGTCGGCGATGGTCCAGGAACTCTGGAGGATTGCCTTGATATTGGTCGCTCCTACGCGGGTGGTGTCCACTTGGGAAGGAAGCAACCCGAGCCGGTCGCGAGCGAGATGCCAAAGTGGGTTGAAGTCGGCATTTGCGGGCGCAGGGAAATCCATCTCCTGAAGAACGAATTTAGCGACCGCCTCGAGCAAGTCCTTCGCCGACCCGAGTAACTGACCCGGATCATCCGCGGCCCGGCGCAAGCGGTCGAGCTGCTCGTCGAGCGCGTCCCTGCGGCCCGGCGCAAGCGGTCGAGCTGCTCGTCGAGCGCGTCCCTGCCTCCGGTCGCGAGGTCGATGGGCCGATCCGCGTCAAAACGCCGTCGTCGGACAGGATCAGCCAGCGCGACGGAACGCCTGCTGAGCGATCCGGACGGCAGCCGGGTCATGGGTTTCGCTCGCCTTGTCGAAGCAACCGCATACCCGAAGTTCGACCAGGATTGCCTCAACTAAGCTTCGCGCGCGACGTGGCCGTCGGATAGCTGCAGTCAGGACCGTGTGGACACGTGTTTGTTTGTTCGGTGTTTGCGTTGCCCGTGAGTAGGGATCGGCGTCGCCATATCCCGCCCCGGCCACAAAACGGCTGATGGTGGGGTGTGAAGGGCCCGCGCCGCCATAGAAGAAGCGCGCCAATGCAACCGCAACTCCGTCACTCACAGGAGCTTCGCCCATGGCTTCATTCTCCCTCGTGGTTGGCCGCTGGCATCGAGCCGAGCGATCGTCCCAAAAGTAGTTGCGGCGAATCACGACCGGTCGAGCCGACTTGCGGGGAAGGCGGGTTTCGATGGTGGAGCAGGGCGCCATGTCAACTCCCTTGAGAAGCGAGCTTGGTCTCGCTACGGCCAGGGTCGGAATACGAACCAGCATTGACCTGGGGACCAGGTTTCGGGGCTCTGCACGAGGCGCGATACGACGTTTGTTCGTTGAAAGTCGGCTGGCGTCCAGGCGGGATTCGGACTTAGACGCTACCGAACGGCGGCCCATGGGTCCTGTCACCGGACCCGCAGCGGCCAAGAGTTTGACGGCGCCGACGGTCACTTCGGCGCGCGGGATGCCCGCGGACGAACGATCAGCCCGGAAGAGGCGATCAGTTCGGGGGGCGCTGGCTGTCGAAGCGAATCCACCGGATTCCAACAAGCACGATCTAGCCGTCATTCCAACCATTTCCCGACGAAAGCCCTCCAACTCGAACTCAATCCGCATCGGGAAATAAGGACTAGTCTGGGGGACCAGGAGTAGCAGGTTCGAGTCCTGTCTCCCCGATTCGCAGCCCTTTGCAGGGCAGTGCAGCCTTGTCCAGCCAATTCCACCCCCAGTGATGTCCCGTAGTGTGGTGTAAATCCGGGGTGACCCCAGCGCTGCCGACGAGGTAGACAAAGAAGGCCACCGCGGAGTTCTCTTGGAAGCTCTTACCCAAACCAGGAGACCCACGATGGCCCAGAACAGGATGATGCCCCCGGCACTGCTCGAGCAACTCCAGGGCGCAGACACGGACGTGTTGCGGCGCGTCCTCGAACACGCTATGCAGCGCTTGATCGAAGCCGAGGCGTCCACCCAGATCGGCGCCGGCCCGCACGAGCGAGCTTCAACGCGCACCACGTACCGCAACGGCTATCGGGAGCGGATCCTCGACACCGGCTCGGGACGCCTCGAGCTGCAGATCCCCAAGCTGCGCACGGGGAGCTTCTTCCCGACCTTGCTCGAGCCGCGACGGCGTATTGATCGGGCCCTGCTGGCGGCGGTCCAGGAGGCCTACGTGCTCGGCATCAGCACTCGCAAGGTCGACGATCTCATGGCTGCGCTGGGCGGCTGCAGCATCAGTCGCAGCGAGGTGAGCAGGATCTGCGCCCTGCTCGACGAGGAGCTCGCCGAGTTCCGGGAGCGCCCCCTCGATGAGCCGTACCCGTACGTGTGGTTCGACGCCACGTACGAGAAGGTGCGTCAGGGCGCCCGCATCGTCAGCCAGGCGGCGGTGGTGGCGGTGGGCGTGCGCGACACCGGCGAGAAGAGCGTGCTCGGCCTCGCCATTGGTGCCAGCGAGACCGAGGCCTTCTGGCTGGAGTTCTGCCGCAGCCTGGCCCGGCGCGGGCTGAGCGGCGTACAGCTGGTCATCTCCGACGCCCACGAAGGGCTGCGCAGTGCCTTGTCCCAGGTGTTCGCCGGCGCGACCTGGCAGCGCTGCAAGGTGCACTTCCTCCGCAACGTGGCCAGCGCGGTCCCCAAGCTGCACGCGCCGGCGGTGCTCGCGGTGGTGAAGTCGATCTTCCTGCAGCCCACTCGCGAGACTTCCCGTGACGCCGTGAACCACGCGCTCAGCGTCTTGGAGCCACGCTTCCCAACTGTGGCTGCCAAGCTCCGCGCCGCTGAGGCCGATGTGCTCGCCTATCTGGACTTCCCGGTCGACCACTGGCGCTCGATCTCTTCGACCAATGCCATCGAGCGCGTCAACGCCGAGCTCGATCGTCGCGCCAAGGTGGTGGGCATCTTCCTGCGTCTGTACGCTCTCCCGTGGCAGTGGCGGAAGCACCGCTGTTGCTGCGAGGCTCCCGTGGGGCCGAGGGTGACCCGGCATTTTTCTGTCGAGCCCTCGGGCTCTGACCTGGTTAGGGCCAGTCCCCTCGGTCTTCGCGGGTGGCCGAGTGACCTCATAGCGGCGTGAATACTGAACGGCAGGAATGTCCGAGGCCATCCACCCATCAACACCACGGAGGGTCGGCATGGTCATCATCGGCATCGATTGCCACACAAGGGTTCATGTGGCTGCAGCCATTGACGGATCGGGGCAGGTCTGTGCGCGCTTCACAGCGGGTGCCAAGGCTGAGGAGCTCGAAGCGCTCACAAGGTGGGCGTGCCAACAAGCAGCCGGCCTGATCGCCGTCGAGGGCGCACGAGGCTTTGGCCTCGCGCTCACTCGATGCCTCCTCGCCGCTGGCTTGGAGGTCGTCGATGTCCCAACGCACATGACCGCTGACGGGCGCCGTCAGAGCCGCCGTCCGGGAAAGGACGATGAGAGCGATGCGGTGGTCATCGCGCGAGTTGCACTACGTGAACACGACCTGCCGCGGTTGCGTCCGGCGCATCTTGACTCGGATCTCAAACTGCTGGTGGACGCACGCGATCAGGTTGTTGCAGAAGGCACTCGTGTACGCAACCGGCTGCATGCGCTGCTGCTCACCGTGTCGCCCGGCTACCGCGATCACACCGGCGCTCTGTCGAGCAAGCGCGCACTCATCGTCGCTCGTCGCTTGGTGCTCCGAGCACGAGCGGCAGATCCGGTTCGCTGCCGCCTGGCCCTTGCAGCCATTCGCCAACTCCACGCCATCGATGCTGAAGCAGCCGGGCTGGAGGGCGAGATCAAACAAGCCGTGAGCGCAAGGCACCCGAAGCAGCTGCTCGCCATTTGCGGTGTGAGCACGCTGGTGGCCGGCAAGCTCCTCGGTGAGGCCCACGACATCACACGCTTCCCGACGGCGGCGTCGTTCGCAGCCCACGCTGGCGCCGCCCCGCTTCCGGCATCGAGCGGCGTCACGCGGCGACACCGTCTCAACCGAGGCGGCAACCGTCAACTCAACCGAGCCCTCTTCACGATCGCCATGGTGCAGGCACGCTGGCACCCTGGAGCGGTCGCCTATCTGGAGCGAAAACGTGGCGAAGGCAAGCGACCCGCCGAAGCGCGACGCTGCCTCATGCGCCACCTTGCGGGTGTCGTCCACCGCGCCATGTTCCTCGACGCGACCGCGGTCAGCGCGAGTTCGGCCATGCCTGCCGCTTGACATAGCGGCGCCCCAACAGCGCCTCACTGCTGCGGCTGTTCACCGCGGTGCTCCAGGACCAGCACGACGAGTGGCAGGACGGCCGCCGTCACTTCAGTCAGCAGTCGATGGCTCGCGTTTTGCACCCCGACGGTCCGCCCTTGCTCACCAACCCACTCACGGAGGGACTGGTCGCGTAGTTCACCGACGTTGTGAGAACTCCACCGAATTCACACCACTACCGGGGACTTGACCCCACCCCCTTCCAACTTTCGGGGATCAGTCACTGTGCAGGGACTAGTCCTTATTCGCTAATTGATGGCCTTTCCTGCAAAACCACTCTAATGTCGTGCGGCCAAACGGCGATGTCCCGAGCGGGGCGCGACGCTCGCTTCGGGCCATTGCTTGGCGCGCCGCGGTCGGAAATGCGGCTGCGACTGAACATCCGTTCACCCGGATTGAACGCCTTGATGAGTGACGCCAAGGCGACCGGAGTGATGCTCTAGCAACCGGCCCTACCGTACTCGGCCTTAATCGGCGGCGAGAGCAAAGGAGGTAATCATGGAACCTCACGATTGCCACCGGATCTGGAGGGGCAGGTCGCGTAAGTTCGCGGCTCTGGCCGCGGTAATGTTGGGGTCGGCGGTGGTGGGCGCAAGACCTGCCTCGGCGACGACATTCACTGTGTGCGGCAGTGGATGTGCTTACAGTCAGATTGGTGCTGCGGTCGCAGCTGCGAGCAGGGGCGACACAGTGAGCATCGGCCCTGGCAAATACGTCGGCGGTTTCACGATCGACCAAAGCGTGAGCCTCGTCGGCGCTGGCGCCCATGAGACGACGATCAGCGGCGGGGGGCCGGTGATCACGGTCGGGAAGTTCGGGGCCAAGACTGAGCCCACAGTCGCGCTCCGCGACCTAACGATCACCGGTGGCGTGACGGCGTCGAGCCCGGTGTCGATTGCGTATGTCGCCAAAGCAGGAGTGCTTGCCCTAGGAGGGGGTATCTTCGTCCCGCCCGCCGCAAAGTTCGCCGCGGGCGCGACTTTCACGGTCAGCGACAGCGTCATCACGGGCAATATCGCCGCAGCGACCGCGTCCGTCGACGCCGGCTTCTCATGTGGGACGCACGACTGCCGATTCGCCATAGCCGGCGGTGGCGGGATCGACAACTGGGGCCTTCTGACGGTCGAGAACACGATCGTCAGCAACAACGAGTTGGCAGGAGCGGTCACGAGTGACGCCGACGGAGCCGGTATTTACACGCAGCAAGGCGCAATCACCCTGAAGAACAGCGTCGTGACCGGCAACCGTGCGATGGCGATCGCTCCGGACGGCCGCTTTGCCGAGGGCGCGGGCATCATGGTCGACACGACCTTCTCGGCCGGAGCTTGCACGCCCTGCACCCTGTCTGTTCAAAACAGCATCGTGCGCGACAACAACTCAAGTCTCGTCAACAACACTCTGCCTTCCTCCGTGGGAGCGCAGTCTGGGATGAATGCCAACGCCGGCGGCATACATGTGGGTGACGGCATTCCCACGACGGTCAAGAACACGGCGATCGATGACAACTCAGCGACTGCAATCGATCGACGAGGCGAGGCGCTCGGCATCGACGCCGGCATGATCGTCGGGTACAGTCCGCTCATCATGCAGAACACTCAGATCGACGACAACCGGTCGACGACGACAGTGCTGACTTCGACCGATGTGGGGCCAGCAGGCAGCGCTCTCGAACTCGATGGGGGCGGCACGATCAGCGGCACGAGCATCGATGACAACCTCGCGATCTCAACAAGTTCGGGTGGCTTAGCCGACACGAACGGTGGCTTGGCCATTTTCTACTTTGGCAATCTCGGCGGGGCGCAGCTAGTGACCGTGCGAGACAGTGATATCAGCGGCAATGTCACCGAGTCGTTCAGCAAGACAGGCTCAGCCCAGATCGAGGGCGGTGCGGTCTTCAACAACAGCTTGCTCGTGATGCGCAACGATCGCGTGAGCGACAACGTCGGGCGAGCGGAGGCGCCGACCGGTGTGGCCCAAGGGGGAGGCACCTGGAACGGGGTCGACGCGAGCACGGGCGCCAGCCCTCCGGCTCAGCTGACCCTCGAGAACACGAGCGTCACCCACAACGCCCTCGAAGGAGGCGCAGGCGTGACTCTTCAAGGCGGTGGCATCTTCACGGAGTCTCCGGCAACGCTCACGCTCACCAACACGCAAATCGCGTTCAACCGCCCGGACCAGTGCTTCGGGTGCTGACGGGCGGCCGGCCAACCGCGTGAGCCAGTCCGACTCGCGCGCACCGCGGCGATGGGCAGCGCTCGCCGGAATTTGCCGCGACATGTTCATGCGGAGCTGGGCCTCGGTGCGACCACAGGAGGACCGTAGTTGTCGGCGCAAATCCGGAAGTGACGGTTCAAGAGGGGAACTTGCTTTGAAAGCGGCTGGGGCTACCGCGGTCGCGGTGCTGCTCGCGCTAGTGACGTCTGCGTGCGGTGGCACAGCCTCAAGCGAGTCATCGTCGAGCCACGCTCAGCCGGACACGTTGCAGAGGGTGACGTCCACCCTGGACGGCGAGACGACCATTCCTCTCCGGACCCGGTGGATCGCGACACCCCAGCCGGCTGGCGCCCCAGTGACCGGGGTGGACTTCCTGATCGATGGGAAGCTGATCTGGACCGAACAGTCTGCTCCATATGTCTTTGGGGGCGACGACAATGGCACCAATCTCGGCTTCCTGATCACCACTTGGCTTTCGCCCGGCGTGCACACTTTCACCGCTCGTGCCACGGGTGTTGCCGGTAAGACCGTCTCCGATGATGTGACTGCTAGCGTTGCCGCAGCGCCCGCGCCACCCGCCGCGCTCAAAGGAACCTGGACGCGAACCGTGACCCAGCCAGACATCGAACATGCGGGTGTCACCGAAGGGCCGCCGCCGACCGGCCAGTGGCACCTCGTCTTCGATCAGATCGGCGCTTGGGAACTCGACCCCCTCGGTTCCGGCGTCGGGAGCCAGTATGAGGCTCAGGGCGACACGCTCAACGTCTACGCACCCATTCAGGAAGCGCCGTTCAGTAACGGAATCGGGGGGATCAGCATGTACGGTCACCGCGATCTTGGTGGGACGGACTGCAACGCGTCGGGGCCGTTCGGTTCCTATCGCTGGTCGGTCGCGGGCAACAAGCTGACCTTGTCTGTGATCAATGAAGGGTGCCCCAACCGGCAAGCAATCTGGGAAGGTGTCTGGAGCCTTGAGAGCCCGACGACACCTCCGACCTGAACCACGTAGACCGGCGGAGGAGGGCGCGGTTGGCGAGAGAACTCGAGCAGCCCGTGAGCAGCCCATTGGCGGCGATGGTAGCCACCCGGCGAGTCTCTGCACACTGGACAACGCGCCTCGGCAATTGCGGTTACCGCGTGTCGCTTCCTCAACCGAGTGCAAGTTCGGAGCCGTCAGCGCCTGACGCGAACGGAGTGCAAGTTCGGAGCCGTCAGCGCCTGACGCGAACGGGCGTCTCCGTGAGTTCTGTGGCGCTTCGTTTACCGACTGCTAGCCACGGACGGGATCATGGCCGAGGGTGGCTTGACCGATCCCCCGGCTCACGTCTGCCGTCACGAAGACCGGCGAGAGCAGCAATCCCCACAGGAGCTTCCTGTCACCAGCCTCATGGCGAACTGAGGGCTGACGCCGGCGGTTGACTCGCCGAGCACGATGCTCATGCTCAAGAGTGTGGAGCGGGAGAGGAGCGCTATCGGCTTCGGCCTTAAGCGTGCCTGTTGATTTCTTCGCGAATCAAATGGATTCCAATAGCCACGGTCTAGTCGTCATTCCAACCAATTCGCTACGAAAGCCCTCTAAGTCGAACTCACCCTGAATCAGGAAATAAGGACTGGTCTGGGGGACCAGGGGTCGCAGGTTCGAGTCCTGTCTCCCCGACGGACGCGCAAGTTGAATTCACAGCGAGCGGTTGCGCGGCGCGTCAGGCGCCCGTTCGGTTAGCGGGGTATACTGGTCTAGTCAGGAACAATGCCTTTCCCTGCAAAAGGCCTTATTACCGACGACCGGGTCCGGATTCCGCTGCTGATAGAGCGGGATTGTGGCACCCCAGCGCATACACATCGCTTACAGTTTCTGGCGATTGCCGTTTGGCTTGGAGGAGTTAGGTCCGAAAGGGTGAATTCGCCGGCTTCGTCGACGAAGCCGTGCATGCGGCCCTTGCTTTCGCTGTAATAGCCGACCAAGACTCAGGCGTTAGGCCTGTGTTCGCCGAATCCGTTCCCGCAGGCTCACGCGTGGGTCGCGCCTGAGAGCCCCAGCCCCTGCAGCGGCCAGGTGGTGCAGAGTCGACCCGGCCCACAACAGCACAAGCAGTGCCATGAACACGGCGAGCACCACGTCGCTGTTGGTGATCACGGTGACGATGCCGGCTCCCACGAGAAGGGCCACCAGAAGACCCGCGATGGCCCGCCACACCCCTGGCTTCGACACAGTGACCGACTCACCTGCAGTGGCGCACGCGACCAAGCCGAGCACCAGCCCCGTCGACGCCACGCCACGCGCGTCAGCGATGAATCCCACACCGGAGCCGCCGACCACATCGATGTACAAGACGGCAATCGCCGCAACGATTAGCGTTGCGATGACATCTCTCACGATTCTCATCGTCACACCTCCGTAAGGACCGAGCCCGAGTTCGATCATCAGTCTCATCGTTGCTCAGGGTGTCCCAGTCTGACCAGGGCCGAACGTCACATTCGGCGGGGTCGAGGGTCGGTTGAGTCGGGCGACCGCAACGATCCAGCCAACAGGGCGGCCGAGGTATCCGAAAGCCAATGAGCCGCAGCCAACGGCGCGAGTCGACGCCCGCGAGTCGTGTATACGGCGATGAACGCCGCCGAAACGGGCAGCATCGTCATCGCTCGCATTACGGCGTAGCGACGCCCTGGGAGAGCGGGTATTACCGTGTGCTGAAGTGCCCAGGCGATCGCTGTGAGCGTTGCTGCCGGGAGCCGCCCGATCCGGTCCTCGAGTCGCGGGAGTGCATAGCCGAGGTATGTTGCTTGTTCGCTGATACCCCACACAACCGGCCATATCGTGATGCTGTATGCCTTGGTCCATCCGTGCAGGTGCGCAACGCGGATCTGGGGTGGATACGGATCACCGTCGCTGAGGGGCCGCGACAGAAGTTGACTCGCAAATGTCGCCGGTACGACAAGCGCGACGTCAGCCAGCGCCGAACGAAGCGGACGAGGCGGGCGCTCCTCAAAGCCCATCGCCGTCCGCAGCGGGGTGCTCTCCCGGCGAGCCTGTTGGGCCAGGATGGCGATACACCCCAGATCCACCAGGGACGTATACGCCATCCAGTACTGCGCCGCGGCTCTCCACGATTGCCGGGACACCTTCCTCTGCAGGATCAAAGCCGTGATGCCTTGGGCAGCCAAGGACAGCACCGGTCGGCAGACCAGCATCACTAGCGGAACCGCAACAGCGGGGTCGGTGCGATGCGGTGCTTGCGCCGATCTCACTGGCGCGATCTGAGGTCATGAATGCTCACGGCTACGAGGAGTCTCGCTTTCATGCGGCTCTTCATATGCCCCGTGGCCGCGGCTGGCCGAGGGGACTGGGCGGCGCCGGCGCCACAACGCTCGCGGAGCCGGTTGTTTCATCACCACCCACATCGAGCCGGAATGGCGGGTACTCGTCCCGAAGCAGAAGCACGTATGCAAGGACGCGGAAGACCCACCGGTTCAGCCCCATGACGAGATCGAAGATGCCGCGCGGGTAGTGCCCGGTGAACAGCATGGCCACCGCGGCGACGAGCACGAGGATGGTGATCAGCCCCGTGTACGGTGCGGCGTACGACGACGCCCCGTGCACCGCGAGCGCGGTACCACCGACCAGCACCGCCACAACGAGATAGTGCGGGATAGCGAGGAGCCACCACTTGACGAGCACGAGCCCTCGAGACAGGCGTGCAGGGTAGGAAATCTCCAGGGTCGCCGGATACTCCGCTGCTGAATTGAGGGTGAACGGCGGATAGTGATCCGTGCCGAGTGCGCTGTAGCCGTAGAAGCTGACCCGCCACCACCAGCGGAGAACCCCAACATTGAAATCGAAGATCGAACGCGGATACCGCCCTGTGAAAAGGATCGCGAAGAATGCGATCACGGTGAGCACGAACGCCGCGATGAACAGAACCGCCAGGACGATGTAATGTGGAATCAGGAGGATCCACTTCACCAACCAGAGCCACCGACTGGGCATCGCATCAGGGTGTCCCTCGATGCGGAGTGGGTAGCTCGCGCCAGTCGGAGCGACTGGTGGCGGTGGCCCCGCGCCGAAGACGGGCGACGGGAGGATTGGCGGAGATGGGGGTGGAGCCACCCAGGTTTGCGACCTGCCGGGTTCCCGAGACCGCGACATGGCGATGCCTCCGAAGAGGAGAGCGCCCGCCACCAGCAGAGCCACGCCGCCGCCTATCAACAACCCGAGCGCCAGGGCGAAGAGGAATGGCGCCGTTGCTCCAACCGACACATCGGCGGCGACGGTCTGCGAGCCGTCCGCATTCATGAGCACGATCGCCCAATGGCCGTTTGCGGGGCTCCACGTCAGTGACTGCGTGCCGCTACCAGAGACATGCGCCTTCCAGAATGTCTGCGAAGCCGGCGACGCAGGGGCGCCGCCACTGTGCGGTAGGTAGTCGGGCCCTCCCGACGTCCCAAGGAATCCCTGCAGCTGGTCATATGCGACCCCGGCGAGGTATTGCTGCACATCAGCGCTTGGCGCAATACCGATGAACAGTGGGCTCGCTGTGCCCGCGTTTGCCACGACGCGCACCGAGCCGAGCGCACCGGTGGGGACATGCCATCCAGGCGCATCAGTGGCGACGTTGAGATCGGTTGCCGCAATCGCGTATGAGGCGGTCGTCAGACGGGTGCTCGGAGACGACAAGTAGCCGGCCGTATCCCGCTGCGTTCGGTCTGCCCACATCAGCACTCCGCCGCCGGCGAGCAGGCCGAGTGCAACCAGCGCGACGATGCTGCCGAGGATGACGAGCGCGATACCGCCAGCGCGCGAGCCGCCCGCGGGCGTGGCCGTTGCTCCATCTGGTTGGGCACTCATGGCTGCTCTCCCTGGTTCTCGAAGTTCTACCCCAGAGAGTGGATCTTCAGCGCGGCCGGCGGCCAGGGTCGAAAGTCATGAGCGCGTCAGGCCACTTGGACTACGTCAGTTGCATTGCGGATGCGCCGAGGGAGGCGGCTATGGAGCCGGCCCATTCGTCGATGCGATCCCACTTGCGGTAGTCGTCATGCGGGGCTCGCACCGCTTTGACCATCAGCCGCTCCGAAAGCGAGAGCTTCTGTGCGTCGATGGCGCCATCAAACGTGACATCGTCCCTGACGTTGAGCAGTGTGCGAAAGTCCGCGAGGTCGGCGGCCTCGGGTAAGGACTTTGGCCCCACAGGCCCGCTGCTGAAGAGCCACAGCGGTATGCGCACCAGCTGCGCTTGACGTTGGCGAACAAACGACGTTGCCTCCTTCATCCAGCGTCCCATATAGACCGCGCTACCGATGATGGCTGCGTCATAGTGCTGAAGGTCTGAAATGGACATGACGCATGCCTCCAGACCGCGCAGACGCTGGACTGCGCCGATGCGCTCGGCGATCCCAGCTGTGGCGCCATGCTTACTCGCGTATGCAATGAGGATGCTCATGCCGACGCGCCCGCGCCGTCCAGAGGCGAGCTCTGTGGAAGGAGTGCGACGAGTCCGGCGCCCTCGACGGATGTGAGAGCAGCGAGCGCCGCCCACGCGGCGCGCTTCACACGGGTGGCAGGGCGGACGGAGCGTCTGATGGCGTAGAGGCTGGTCGCGAACGCTGCAGCCGCGCACGTCAAGCGGAGCGTCGGATGTGTGACCAAGTACCCAATGGGGCCGCGCAGATCGCGGCCAGTCACGGTCGCATTGGAGCCGAAGAGCTTACAGACATGGCACTACTCCTCACGGTTATAGGCTTCATGTCAGCATGTTGAAAGCTCCGCTGCGGCGGCGACAGAGGCGTTGGTCACAAGTGCACCTATCGACAAAGAATCGGTTGACCATATGCGTCACTCCATCGCGCTGGTTGAGCGTGCGCAGGTCCGAAGGAGCGCCTCTTGTCTGCCGTCTCGCGCAGCGCGAGGATGAGAGCAAGCATCGCCAGCGGCAGCTTGAGCCGCCATCCGCGGCACCGACCGTTACCTGTACGCTGCCACCCGTATCCCGGATGCCATCGCAGCCGACTTGATATTTGATGAATCCGACAGCGGCGGCGCGAGCCTGGCGGAGACCAACCGTCTCACCCAGGCGGTAGAGGCCGCGCAGCGTGGCGAGGCACACGGGTGGAACGCTCTGTTCGAGCGCTTTTACCCCGATGTGCATGCATATGCGCTCGCGCGCCTCGGCGACCTCGCGGCGGCTGAAGATGTGACACAGGAAGTGTTTGTGGCGGCAGTGACTTCGATCAAGACGCTCCGGGACAGGCGGGAGCCGGCTGTGCAGGCATGGTTCCTGCACATCTGCCGCTATAAGGTTGTCGATCACATCCGTCGGGGCGGTCGCCAGCGTGGGCTCGCACTCGACACCGGCCCCCCGAGCGACGATCCGAGCGCTGTCACTGAGACGAACATTGAGGCGGACCGAGTGCGCACTGCCATGGTCCACCTCACCGAGGACCAGCGCGACGTCCTGATCCGCCGGTTTGTTCTCGATCAATCGCTTGAGGATGTTGCCTCGACGACGAAACGGACCGTCGGCGCGGTGAAGTCGCTGCAACACCGGGCGCTCGAGTCGCTGCGCCGGGCGCTCAGTCCGAAGAGGGCGGCATGACCGACTGGATCGATCCGCAGCTCTCCGCCTCGCTCGACGCCTGGCGCCTGAGCAGCCGCCGCGCGCCCCGCCGCCACGCTCGCGAACGCGCGCACGACGCAATGCTCGACGCGATGATCGTCGCGTCCCGGAGACCTCGGGCGCGAAGCTTCTTCGGCCTGCGCCCTCGTTTCGGCCGCGCGGGCTTGATCGCCTCGACGGTAACGATCGTGGCCGCTACGAGCGTTGCCGCGGCCGGGTGGAACGCACCACCAGGATCTGCGCTCTTCATGGTGCGCGAGGCACGCCAGGGCGTGATGCTCAAGCTTCCTGGCGCGGATGACGTGACGCTCCACCTCCAGTTCGCAGAGTCAAGCCTTGCGGATGCGAGACAAGGAATCAATCCAGCCCAGAGCCTCGCGGACGCCGGCACGGAACTCAAGGCGGCGTTCACGGCACTTTCCAGCGAGCCGTCGTCGCCTTTCTGGTCCCGGTACCAACTCGACGAGGCAACCCTGCTCAGCGAGGAATCCGGGACCGAGTCGGAGGGCCCTTTGCCACTGCCCGCCGGCACCGCGCGCCCGACTGAGGATGACACTCCCCGTTTGGGGGCGAATCCTGCGGAGGCGGACGGGAGCGAGAGTCCGTCCTCGTCGGGTGGTCACGGTGGCCCCGCATCGACCGGAGTCAGTGGGAGTGATGGAGGTGGCCGTGACCCCTCACCGAGCCCAGGGCAGACCCCGCCGGACGACTGAGGTCAACGCTCGCGGGCGCGGAGCCGCGCGAGCTGGAGCGCGACCCGCGGGCACTCGTTGACCGCGCGCTCCGCCAGGCGTAGCAGGCGCGTGTCCTCGATCGGAATCGAGGACACGATCGGGTAGCCCCATTCATCGAGCTCCACGAGTTCCGGCACGATCTCGGCGCAATACCGGGCTCCGTCACATCGAATTGGGTTGACCCGGAGACGCGGTCCAGAGCCGCTCATCGCCATCCGAACGGAGAGCGAGGAGGCACAGGCAACGGCGTTGCACCCAACCCCGGGCAGGCATGCCCGCTGATATGGCGCTCGACATCGGCTGCGAAAGTATCGAGAGCAGTGCGGAGGTTGTTGACCGCGCCGTCGGGATGGTTGCAGGCTCCGCGACCCACGATCTGATCCGACCAGCGATGGATTCGGGTCAGATCGCCGCGATCGGCGTCGCCCGCGGCCAGCCGCGCCATCGCCTCTGCGACGGCGCGAAGCCCGAAGATACACGGCCCGCATTGGCCGGCGCTCTCGCGGGCGAGGTAGCTCACGATCCTCGCCAACTCGCCGACGCCACACCCGTCATTTCCGAGCATCCCGATGATGCCGCATCCAAGGGAGACGTGCTCCGGGCAGAGCGTTGCTGCAGCCCCGCGCTCCGACCCGAGCCACGTACCGAAGTACCCACCGATCAGCAGTCCCGCCGGCGCCGAGAGCACACCTCCGGCGGCGGCGACCACGCTCAGCAGCGACGATCCGAGGTCAACCTCGTACACACCCGGCCGCGCTATGTTGCCGGTCAGCGTCACCAACCCCGTACCAGGGGCAGCCGCGGTACCTCGCTCGCGAAACCAGGCATCGCCGTACCGCGCGATCAGCGCGACGTGGGCGATCGTCTCGGCGTTCTGTACGAGAGTGGGGCGTCCAAGCACACCGTGCTCCGACGGATGCGGTGGACTGAACGACGGCTTCGCCGGTCCTCCGTTCACACGACGCACCACGGCCGAAGACTCACCGGCGACGTATCGATGCTGCGTGTGGACGATCCGGATATGCGGCTCCTTGACCCCGTCGCGCCTGCGCTCGCCAATGGCTTGCCGCAGCGCCCGCGTCGCGCGCCGAGCCGGACGCGAGACATAGATGACAACATCATCGGCGCCCACCGCCTCGGCGGCGATCAGCGCGCCGTCGATGAGGAGGTGAGGCCGCTTCTCCGCCAGGAGTTTGTCCTTCGCCGAGAGCGGTTCTCCTTCGGATGCATTCACGACGACCACCGACGGCTCCCCCCGCTCGAGCGCGAGCCGGCTCACACCGCGCCACTTGCGGTGTGTCGGGAACCATGCGCCACCATGACCGCGCAGACCGCTGCGCTCGATGACATCCAGGAGCCAATCTGCGCCGATCGGGCGCCGGCCAAGTCGCCGCCGGTGCTCGACCAGCGTCTCGGCGCCGGAGTTGAGTCGTGGTCCGGCGAGCAGCCGTGGAGTGCCACCGGCACCTTCGGTATAGAGCGGCGGTGCATCCAGCGGAGTGCGAACCGCGGTCACGGTCATCGCAGGGGTCCCGAGGTGACCAGACGTCCCGTGATCGACGGTCCAGTCCCGAACATAGTGATGACCAGGCGCGTGCCCTTGCAGACGGCATAGACCGAAACTCCCACTCGGGCCGGCACATTTGCGCAGACGGTCACGCCATTTCGAGCAACGGTCAGCTGTGGCAACGTTTCGGTGGGTCCGGCGGGCGTGATCACCACCGTCAACGCCGTGTCCACGATGTCGCGCAAACCGATGTCGACGCCGACCGGTGTCTTCGTCACTGTGCCGATCAGGGCGTCGGAGAACCCGTGCGTGGCGGAACGGATCGGTGGCGAGCTGGGCTTCGAGGTGAGGATTGACGCCGGCGTACCGGCAGTGACGGCCCAGCCCGGGCGGAGCGGGCCGGCCACGCTCCAGGCGCAGATCGCGTACGTCGCCATCACCACGACCACGCCGCTTGAGAGGCGCACTGGCAGGGTGCGCAGGCGACCGACCAGCAGGCGCTGCGCCAGGCTGACGAGCACTGCTGCCATGCACGCAGCGGTGAGGCCGAGCATCCACGGTTCCTGGGAGTCCGAGCCGGTTCCGAGCCCATGCACCACCGCCAGAGGCCACGACGCATACGCGGCCCAGTGGATGATCCGCCAGACGCGGGGACCTATCCGGCCGCGCAGGAGGCTGGTCACCGTGACCGCCAGCAGCACCTCGGCGGCGAGGACGCCGAGCCCGAGCCAGAACGTCCGGTACGCGCCCGCGAACGGAACGACCGCATCGACAGGTCGAATCCCCGCGAACGGGTCGAGAACCGAAGTCGCGATGTGCACCGCCAGGAGCAGGATCGTGAAGAGCGCGAAGTTGCGATGCAGCGCCGCAATGACGAAGCGCGGGGAGCGCTGACCCGTCACCCGGAGCGACGTTGAGATCCCCAGGATCACGACCCCGGTCAGACAGACGAGCGTCATGACGCCGGCACCGCGCGTGGCAAACCACAGCGGACTAGGCCCGGCCGAGAACGCCGCGAGCATCAAACCGGGCTTCGGTGTCAAGCCGGCCACCGCCCTGCCCTCACGATGGAGCCGTCAAGCCTGACAAGGCGTGCCGGCACGCCAAGGCTGTCGAGCCACGAGGGCGCGCCTTCTCCCAGCACGATCGAGGCGGTCGCGGCAGCGTTGGCCTGAGCACACGACGCGGCAGCGACGCTGGCCATCACCCACGGAGAGTCCGACGGGAGCCCCGTTGCGGGATCGAGGATGTGGTGAAGGACCTCTCCGCCACGGCGCCAAGTCCTGCTGCCGGTGCCAGAGGTGGCGACACCGCCGTCGAACACGTGGATGTCCTGCCAGTCCGCCGAGTCGATCGCTTCGGCGACCCTGACGCACCACCCGTCCTTGGGACCCGGTCCGGACACCGCCACATCGCCGCCACACGACACCAGCACCCCGGTGCCGGCTCGCCGCGACGCGGCGAGGGCAGCGCGGTCGGCGGCCCACGCCTTGCCGATCGCGCCGAGGTCGATCGACGCGCCCTCCGGGAGGGTCACGGTACGGTGGACCCGATCGTGCTCGATGCTCGCCCATCCCGGCGCTGAGCGGATCTGGAGATCGATCGCGGGACCGTCCGCGGGCAGGTCGACAAAGGTCACCGTGTAGCCGATCCGCTCCATGAGCCCACCGATGGTGGGATCGACCAGCCCTTCCGTGGCCGCGGCGGCCCAAAGAGCGTTGCCGATGACGTCGTCGAGCAGTTCTGAGACTCGAACCGGCCCGTACCCGGCCGACCTGTTGAGCATCGAGATCTCCGAATCCGGTCGAAATCGAGAGCACGCCTCGTCGACCGCGTGGATCACCTCGCGTGCGGCTGCGGTCGCAGGCGCCAGTGCGTCGGGGTCGTCAACCGCCACGACGTTCAGCGTGCCCATGGCACGGAATGTGCGAGAGGTCAACACGGATGCGTTGGCGTCGAGTGACATGCCGGTGGCGGCGGGGGCGGAGGAGGTGGTGGCGAGGAACCCTTCGCAGAGCCGCCGGGCGCTGATCGAGGCGGGGAGATCCCACCCGACGCCCGGTATGAGGCTCCTGCCGAAGCCGGAACGTGGACAACTCTGATGATCACGGCCGGCGACGCTGGTGCCGATTGGACCGGTGCTGTCTCGGGAGGGATCGGCGGCACGCGCTCGACCGGCGCGCTCGTCGCGGCCGCAAAACCGGCTGCGCTGACCGCCGACAACGCTCCGGTGACCGCGACGACGCCGGAAACCCCGCCGATCGTCCATGACCCGACTCGCCTGAAAGCTTTGTCGCGGTCCTCGGGTCGATAGTGCGCCACCTCAGTTGTCTCCGCCGCCGCCACCACCACCGCAGCTGTCATCGCACCACGGTGTCGGGGAAGGTGTGGCGGTCGGCGAGGGTGTCGCCGTCGCCGTCTCGCTCGGGCGTCCCGAGTAACCAGACGTGGGCCGCGCCGTTGGCGCGGGGTCGGTGATCACGATGGTTTCATGAACGGTCGGAGGCTTCGTTGGAGCCGGATAGAGGCTGTCGGCCCGAAGCGGCGCACGTGGGAGTTGGACGGCGACGGTGTGCTGAACAGCGGCGCCGAGCGCCGCGAAGGGGCCGACGTGGCCTGCGGCGCCAACGCCGGTGATGACGCCGGTCAGCCCGACGAGTACGGCCGTCGAGACGAAGTGAGAGCGAGCATGAGGGCGCAAGGAAATCCTCCAGGTTGCGAGCGCCGCTACAGCGCCTGATCCATGCCACTAAGTCGCGCGAGATCCCAGGTTGGATACGGCCTGTGGGTCCCTTCTTAGGTTTCTCCACAGTGGAGCCGTGTGACGGCACGCGCTCCCTGCCGGCCGTCGCGGCGCTCGACTGATATCTCAGCGAACTCCGAGCATTCATCAAGTTTGTCGCCAGCGATCGATGGGACGCTGATGTCACTCATAACGCAACTTCCGGAGAACCGATATGTCACCCCTCCCACCACATCAGGAACGAGTCGAACGACGAGATCGCGCCCTGGCTCTGCGCCGCAAGATCAAGGCATTGGCCGGCGCCGGAGGTGTCGCAGGGGTCGGCCTTGTCGGCTATCTTGTGGCTGTCGGCTCTCCGACAAAGACGGCGATCCCAGCAGTGTCGGCCGTGCGAACGGTGACCACCGTCATCACGGTCGGTGACGATGGTGTCATCTCGAAGACGACGACCACCACGCTTTCGCCGGGAACAGCGACCGCCGGCGCCGCAGCCAGCGCTGTCACAGTTACGGGTGGCTCGACAGTTGTCAAGAAGCCTTAACGAGCGTGCTGAGGGCACACCGTGCGGCCTTCCCTGAATGACTCCCCCCGGCTCGAACCTTCGCGAGGGACGAGCTCCAACGCGAACGATGTCGTTGCCTAGTGCAGACGCCGGATGAGCAGGGCCAAGCCGAGAACAACAAGAGCAACCGGCCAAACGTATCGTGCGCTCGCCCAGTCGAGCACTCCGAGATTGGCGAGAAGAAGCCACAGTCCCAGGACGATCAAAGCGAGCCCAAGCAGCGGGACACTGCGCTCGTGCCGATATCCAGCTCGTTGCGCGGCCCGCGAGGTTGACGCTTGGTCAACGCCGCCCGACGGGTTGGTCGGGGGTGGCGGTGGAGGCGGCCATGCGCCCGCGATCGAGCTGCCGAACTCGCGGCCGACGTCCTTCAATTCGGTCGCCAGGTTGCGGACTCCCTCACCGATGCCTGCACCGCCGGTCGCGACGGTGGATCCAGCTGCCGGCATCAGGATCCAAAGCATCAGATACGCAAGCACTCCTGCGCCACCGGCTGCGGTAAGGATCACGAACAGGATTCGCACCACGACGGGATCGATGTCGAAGTAATTGCCGAGGCCGTGACACACGCCCGCGATGACTCGGTCTTCGGGCCGTTCCAGGCGGCGTTGCGTTTGAGCGGACATGATCTTCCTCGATGGCGACAACGAGATCACTGGATTCAGTATCTCCGCACAGACGCTCTGTTCTCCAGTGCTCAAGGGCATCCAAGTCCGGGGTCGAAGTCATCGGCTCGACCTGCGACGTGAGCAAGACGCACCCAAGTGGCGAGGCTGATGGTGAGAACACCAATCGGTTCAGGTCGAGGAGCGCGGGTGCCGCTCGACACGTGGCCGCGGTTAATGGCCTGGACCTGCCGGACCAGTGCGGGCGTGATGAGCTACTGGCGCAAGCCAGTAAGTCATGTGCCCTAGGACCTTTACGGCGTGGGACCTCTTCCTCTTGTCGCCATCGCTACAAGCGGCGAAGGTGGTGTGAGCAGGCTGGACTGCCAGCTCGGCCACACTGGATCGTGAGAAGTTGGAATGACAAGGGTCGCCACGGCCGCACTGGCGGGGCGCCCGATGTTCAGACCTCGGACGCTGAAACTCGTTGCGGGCTTGGGCGCGATGCTCATCGCCATCGTGTTCACCGGGTGCAGCAGCCAGCCGGCAAACGCGCCGCCCAGCTCGCCGACACCAACGACGTCCGCCGGGACTGACCCCGGCTCCGCGGCCAACGACCTGCAGAACGCATTTGTCGCGGTCGTCGAGCGTGTGCGTCCTTCGATCGTGCAGATTCAGACCGACCTCGGTCTCGGCTCTGGGGTCGTTTACAACGACAACGGCGATGTCGTGACCAATAACCATGTCGTCTCCGGGGCGTCGACCATCGAGGTCACCACGGCGGAGGGCAAGACGCAGGCCGCGTCGCTCGTGGGTACGTTCGCCGCCGGCGACCTCGCAGTCATCCATGTCGCGGGTCACCTCGATCCGGCCGCGTTCGCGGACTCCGCCACTCTGAAGGTCGGCATGATCGTGCTCGCCATCGGTAACCCGCTCGGGCTTCAGAGCAGCGTGACCGAGGGAATCGTCAGCGCAGTCGACCGGACGGTCTCCGAACCCGGTGGTATCACGCTTCCCGACACCATCCAGACGAGTGCGGCCATCAACCCGGGCAACAGCGGAGGTGCGTTGGTCAACCTCGCGGGCCAGGTGGTCGGGATCCCAACACTTACCGCCGGCGATCCGACCCTGGGCGCCGCTGCAAACGGCATCGGATTCGCCATACCGGCGAACACCGTCAAGGACATCACGAGCCAGATCATTACCAATGGCCGTGTCGTGAATTCGCATCGCGCAGATCTCGGACTCCGCACGAGCACGGTCGTCGACAATACGAACACTCCTGTCGGTGTGTTGATAGTCGCGGTGACGGCCGGCGGCTCTGCCGCAACCGCTGGGCTGACCACCGGCGAGGTCATCGTCCAGTTTGCGAGCGTGCGGATTCGGACAACGACAGACCTTTCGCTTGCACTCGCTGACAGCCAACCGGGTCAAATGATCTCGCTCACCGTGATCACGTCCACCGGAACCCAGCGAGTTGTATCCGCGACCGTGGGTGAGCTCCCGGCTGGCTAGGGACGGGCACCCTTCACGGTCGCAGGCCTCGAACCGCGTGCGCGCCGTTGCAGCACAACTGAGAGGCGGGCGCTGATCCGCAAGACAAGCGCTAACAGGACGATGGCCAGGGCCGTGATCGCGGCGGCCTCGAGCCACTCAGCGGGGTCGAGCAGCGCCAGTCCATAGACGAAGCGACCGACCTCGAGCGTGAACGCGAGCACCGCTCCTGCTGTCATCGCCGCCAGGAGACCGAGCCGCCACCAGCCGATGGGTTGGGCCACGCGTCCGACAATCCAGAGGCCGATCCCGAGCAGCACGACCGTGGCGACGGTTCTCGAGTCATCGATGCTGTTCCCAGCCGCCATCGCGATCTCGAATGCCGCGTAGGACGCAACGCCGGCGACGACACCGGCCGGAATCGCGAAGAACAGCGTTCGCGAGACGAACCCTGCTCGAGCTCGCTCCGCACTCGGGGCGAACGACAGAGCGAAGGCTGGGACGCCGATGGCCAAAAGGCCGACAAGCGAGAGTTGTCGCGGGAGGAGTGGGAACGGCATCGCGCGCAGTGCGACGGCGGCCGCAAGCACCATCGCGTAGACCGACTTGGTGAGGAAGAAGGTCGCAACTCGCTCAAGGTTCGCAATCACGCGTCGGCCTTCGCCGATGGCGAACGGAACGCTGACAAATGAATCATGGACGAGGGTAAGACGTGCAACAGCTCGCGCGGCCGCGCTCCCGGACCCCATCGCGACGCTGACGTCCGCCGCTTTGAGTGCCAGAACATCATTCACCCCGTCGCCGGCCATGGCGACGACATGCCCGCGCGCCTGGAGGGCTCGCACAAGATCGCGTTTCTGCTGGGGACTCAGACGGCCGAAAATGGCTGTCCCCTCGGCGATCCGCTGCAACTCAGCAGCATCACTTGGAAGGTCGGGGCCGGAAAGCGGGTGATCCGCTCCCTGCATGCCAGCCGCCGCAGCCAGCGCGGCGACGGTGGCGGGATGATCGCCGGAGAGCACCTTGACCGCGACGCCCTGATCCCGATAGTAGGCAAGGATCCGGGAGGCATCCGGACGGAGCCGCTCGCGGAGGACGACCAAAGCGAGCGGCTCCACGGCCGTCATGGCTTCATCGATCGCGGGCAGCGAACTGAGCTGCCCGATCAGCATGACCCGGTGTCCTGCCTGCGCGAGTTCCTCCGCTCTCGCACGTGCACCCGCTGCGCCGGGCGAGAGCGTGAGCACCTCCGGCGCTCCGAGGATCCACGAGCCTCGACCTTCGAAGCTCGCACCACTCCACTTACGCCCGGAAGAGAAAGGCACGACGCTCGTCGGCTTCCAATCCCCCGGGTTCGGAAATGCCAGCGCCAGCGCAGCCAGCGTCGAGTTGGGATGAGGATCCACCGCTGCGAGCGCGCCGAGCGCAGCGACGACGCTGCTGTCGTCGCCTCCGAGTGGCACTACGGTTTCAATGCTGAGTTGACCGTCGGTGAGTGTGCCGGTCTTGTCAAGACACATCACATCAGCCCGGGCGAGCATCTCGACGCTGCCCAATTCCTGCGCGATCAGGCCACGTTGTGCGAACCGGACCGCGGCGATGGCGAAGACAACGCTGGTGAGCAGCACGAGTCCCTCGGGGATCATGGTCACGAGCCCGGCAACGGAAGAACGGACTGCCTCGACAAGAGTGTCATTGGCCTCGACCTGGCTCACGATCAATGCCGCGCCGAAGGGGACGATGAGGATCGCGATGATGAGGAGCATCCGGTCGATGCCGCGACGCACCTCGGATCGCACGGGAGCGAAACGGCGCGCTTCAGCGGCGAGAGCGTTCCCATACGCCGCCAGTCCCACCTTGGTACTCCGAACCAAGCCGCTGCCCCCGACGACAAAACTTCCAGACAGCACGTCGTCACCGTCGCGCTTCTCAGCCGGAGCCGATTCCCCTGTGACGAGCAACTCGTCGATCTCGAGCCCGGTGCCATGGATAACGCTGCCGTCCACCGGCACCTGATCACCGGCATGCAGATCGAGGACATCCCCAACCACAACAGCCGATGCGGGGATGTCCTGCTCGGCACTATCACGAATGACGCGCACCGTTGGGGATGTGAGCACCGCCAGCCGGTCGAGTGTCCGCTTGGCGCGGAGCTCCTGAGCGATGCCAATCGGGGTGTTCACGAGTAACACGAGACCGAAGAGGGCGTCCTGCAGCGGTCCGATGACAAGAATCGCCACCAGCAGAACGCCGAGCAACACGTTGAACCGGGTGAAGAGGTTGCTAGCGAGAATCGAGATCACCGTACGGCTCGTTCCAGTTGGAACCGAGTTGACCTCACCCCGAACCCGCCGCTGAACCACCTCGTCTGAGCTGAGGCCCTGCTCCCGCGCCACGTCGGCAGCGCTGTCGGCGGCGACGGGCGTCAAGGCCTGCGGGGTCATCCGGTTCGTCGAATCGGCGCTTCGTCGTGCTCACCCAGCACGGCGATGAGGCGCGCCTCCTCCCCAGATCGGTGCAGGCTCAGGACCGCCGACAAGCTGTAGAGAACGCGGCGCAGCCCTATCAACTCCTCGTCGTCAGGTCCGGTCGGATCCAGTGCGTCGATCATGCCGCTGAGCACGCGAGACAGATGTGCGACCTCGGCGTGCTCGCGACGTGCCACCGCCACGCTCTCCGGGCCCCCGATGTAACTGGAGACCACAGGGTATAGATGCTGCTCTTCCTCCTGTTCGTGCGGCAGGAGTTCGTCGTGCAAGAAGCGCATCACCTCCTCGAGGCGCGTGCGGGCAACAGCGCTCGGAAGACGCCCGAGCGCATCGGCGAGGTTTCTGAGCTCCGCTGTTTCGTGTTCCATCGCCGCGTGCTCGAGGAGCACCTGACGTCCGGCACCCAGCACGACTTCGGAAGGTCGGGGCTCCTCACGGCCACCGCGGGCGCGCAGGGCATTCAGGATCACTGCAACATCGATCGCTTCCTGCACGACGGCGCCGACAACGGGCACGAGCCCGCCGAATGACGCGATGGCCATCGCGACAAGCGAGAGCCCCATCCCGACGGCGATGCTCTGCAACGCGATGTGGTGGGAACGACGGGCAATCTGGACGGCTTCGGCGAGTCGATCGATGCGATCAACCATGAGCACCACGTCCGCCGCCTCGGATGACGCTGTTGCCCCGCGAACTCCCATAGCGACGCCGACATCAGCAAAGGCCAACGCCGGTGCGTCATTGATGCCGTCGCCAACCATGACAACGATGCCTCGCTCGCGCTCCTCGCGTACGACCTCGACCTTCTCGGCCGGTGTGCGCTCGGCATAGACGGCGTCGACGCCGATCGCCGAGGCGACCGCTTGAGCCACGTCCGGATGGTCCCCTGTGACCATCACCACGCGGCGCATGCCGGCCTTCCGAAGACGTGCGACGGCATGCGCGCTGTCAGGGCGCAGCGGGTCCTCCAGCACCATCGCACCGACCAGAACGCCGTCGACGCCAACGAACACGTTGGCGAGGCCCTCGTAGGCAGTGCGTCTGCGCACGCGCGCGGCCCAAGCCGGCACTGCGCCCCCGTCCGCCACATACGTGGCGCGGCCGACCATCACGCGGCGTCCGGCCACGCCTCCACGTACGCCGCTGCCCGGGTCCTCGTGAACGTCGTCGGGAAGCGTGAGGTGGAGGCCCTGGGCGCGAGCTGCCTGGACGATCGGCCGGGCGAGAGCATGTGTCGAAACCTGATCCAGCGAAGCGCCGAGTCGCAGCACCTCATCCGCACAGAGACTCCCGTCGGTTTCGATGTTGGCAACTCGTGCACGACCTTCTGTCAGCGTGCCGGTCTTGTCGAAGAGGAGGACATCCGCACGTCCGAGCGTTTCGAGTGCCGCGCCGCCTTTGACGACGATGCCCCGACGCGCAGCTCGCGACATGCCCCCAACGAGCGCAATCGGCGCCGCGAGGATGAGGGGGCAAGGCGTGGCCACCACCAGAACAGCGACAGCCCTGATGGGGTCGCGGGCGAGGATTCCCGACAGTCCGGCCATCGCGATGGTCAGGGGTACGAACCACAGAGCAAATCGGTCGGCTACGCGCACCAGGGGTGCGCGCGACTCCTGCGCCTGGCGAACCAGCCGCACGATACCGGCATAGGTGCTTTCCTCGGCGGTTGCGGTGCTACGGAGGCGAAAGGCGCCACCCGCATTGACACCCCCGCTCCGGACCGGATCACCTCTTACCCGCTCGACAAGCGCGGTTTCGCCGGTGAGTGCGGATTCATCGAATACGGCAGTGCCAGTCTCCAATTGGCCGTCGACAGGAACCACCTCACCGGGAGCAACGATGAGCATGTCACCAGGACGGACGGTGTCGATCGCCTGGGGGATCAGCGTGTCACCTTCAACGCGGTGCACCACGGTCGGCGCCCGCGACAGTAGCGCGGACAGCTCTCGGCGAGCCCGAGCCGATGCCCTCGCCTCGAGCTCGCGACCTGTAGCGAGCATGAAGGCGATGACGGCACCGGCAAGGTATTCGCCGACAGCGAGGGTGCCACCCAGAGCCAGCACCGCGACGATGTCGACGCCGGCGCGATGACGCAGCAGGTCACGCGCGACGCCGAAGGTCGTCGGAAGCAGGGCGACCGAGGCTGTGGTACCCCAGAGAACGTTCGCTGCCGCGATCGGCCCGAGGATGCGCAGAACCCCGCCTGAGGTCAGGCCTGTCAGGGCAACGACCAGCTGCAGTGTTTGCGCGCTCGGAAGCCGGGGGCCTCGGATGCTCACGCTCAAGCCGCGCTGCGGGTCTGCCCGGCGACTGCCGCGCGGACGCTTGCAATGGTTCCGTCCGGGTCCGCCACGTCAATCTCCAGGCGCGAGTAGTCCTCCTGTTGGAGTTGCACCACGAGGGCGTTCGCGGGATCACTCACGTTCCAGAACACGCGCGCGCCGCCGTGATGGAATCTCGGCGCACCAAAGACACCGGGGACCCAGCTTCCGAGTCCGAGGAAGCCGCGCAACTGCTCGTCCGGTCCATGCGTCGTTCGATCCACCCGACAGATATGTGCAAGAGGAATCTCGAGCGGCCGTCTAAACGCCAGGAGAGCCGAAGCGCCGGGAAACCGTACCATCACCCGATCGGCCAGCACTTCCACCTGAGCCGCTTGCATGGGGCCGGCCAGTCGTAACGACATTGCGATGAGGACGAGGCCGGCAAGGACGATCAGCGATTGCTGGGGGCTGAAGCCGATGAGGGCTTGCTCAACGCCTTCGAATAACACCAGCATCGCACCGCTGGCCAGCACCATTTCCGCGGCATTGCGCGTGCGCAGGCCAACGGCAACGGCTGCGATGAGGGTCCCGCCGCCGACCATAACCACGAGCAGGATGCCCGGCACGAGGTAGTCACTGAATCCTGCTTGGGAGAGGGTGCCCTTGGTCATCCCAAGCAGAGAGCCATCAGTTCGCGCGATGAAAAGGAGCCCAGCGACCAATGCGGCGATTCCGACAAGGCCTTCGATGACCATGATGGTCACGCGGGTCCCTTTCTGTGAATTTCCTCTGCTCATGGACGTGCCTCCTTGGCGAACCGACGAGTCGTCCGATTCAACAGGTTCAACTAGACGCTCTTGGCGGCTCGTTGACGAGGGGAGGACGTAACAAGTCTCTCGGGCCTTTCGGCACGGTGGACCCGGACGGCGGGTGACGCGTCGCCAGCGTGGTGCTGGGTCCACCGATGAACGCCAACCCGCCGCATTCCACCAAGCCGGTTACGCGCAGGCGGCAGTACCGCGCACCCGACCTTCCCTCAGGCTCGGCGTCGTGAGTTCGCGACGCTGCTGATCACCACGCTGGTGGCGAAGAGCGCCACGATCAGCCAAAAAACACTAGCCGTAGCGAGGTACACGACAGCACCGACAATCGCGGCGACGATCACTCGTAGGGCGACGGCCCATACGAACTGGATGGGGGTCAATCCGAGCCATCGATGGTTCGCACTCTCGGCGATCCTGCCCACGTTGCGCCTCCTTCCCGGCTGCCCCTGAACTCGACGAGGGCTGCTGGAAGTTACGATCGTAGGCGAAGCTTCGGACGCGGATAAGTGCCGCTTGTCACAAGTAAAGCGGCCGCACGACCCCAGCTTCGTGGCCCGGCGCCGCCGGTTCTGCGTCCGGACAACCATCCGGTTCGGCGTCACGCCTGCGCAACTCGATGCCGGACGCAAGAGCCCGGCAACGGCTGTGACTTGCATCCCGCTTGCCTGCTCGACTGCGGCAAGCGGGAACCATTCCGTCAGGGCCGACGGCAAGAAGAAGCGCATCCACCGCCATGGAGCCACTTCGAACTCCTGATGCCTCTCTCGTGGATCTTTAGGGCGTCCCGCCCGGCGTGTCCAGATCCGCGTTACGCTGTGTGAGAAGAGAGAGTCGCCGCCTCCAAAGGTTGGGGGACCGACTGGCGGCGACTCTCGAAGAGGGGGGATCTCTAGCCTGCGCTCCAATCCTTTCGTAACGCTGGCGTTTGGCGCTGTGAAGCAACACCCACAAAACGGGTGCTGCGTATCGCCGCAATCACCGTGACGGCTCCGCGCTCGTTGCCATACTCTGACTCGTCGTGACGCCCTCTGTACCAGGGCGATTCGAGTTGGCGATCGACTGGGCGGCCCCGGGGGGTGGCTTGGGGCCCACGACTGCTCGACGCGGTGCAATCAGACTTTGTCTGCGTCATCCGCAGACGGACTGACTAGCTTTCGAGGAGTGTCGCCGCTCCTGCGCCCTCGCCGGCGGCCGCGACTTGGAGCGCCACGCGATCGGCGACGCCATAGATCAGTTCGGCCAGCTCCGCAGCGTCCTCGGTGGCGTGTGGCATGCGGAACACGTTTCGCGCGCCGCCTTTGCCAGGAAGCCAGAAGCTCACTACCACGCGGGGGGGACCCTGCCGACCCTCCACCTCGATGTAGGGGAGCGGCTTGTCTGCTCGTTCGGAGAGATCTCCGATTCCTGCATCGGCTCCCTCATCCCGCAGAGCGCGGGCGGTATTCACGATGGTCTCGGCCAGCTCTCTGGCATCCAGGGTTGTGTAGGCGACCCTCATGGCGTCACGCAGCTCGCCCTTCGCATCAGGAATGCGGGCGATCAAGCGCCACCCCTGCGCACGGCTCGATCTGGCCCTCCACGTCTATCCATCCCAGGGGGTTACCTGAGCGATCGGTCGCTTCGGCGAATCGGCACGTCATCGAGCAGAAGACGGCATCACCCCGATTGGGGTAGAACGGGCGACGGCAGTTCGGATTCGCACATGGGATCGGACGTGATCCCGCCCCGGGCGACATCATGTCTGCACCCTAACGCGTGTGCTGTCACAGTTGGTGCCGGGCAGATCGAACCTGCTGTTGCAGGCGCTGTGGCCGCGGAATCAGACGTGAGCCCGGTTGCGTCGACTTAACTCAACACGTGTTCACACCAAGGTGACCGATGCGGGTTGACGTTCAGACCGACGCCGCTTCGCCTCGTACCAGCAGAGCCTCCAGACCAGGCGTCCACACGGTGCGCCGCTGGCTTGTGATCGCCAGGGCGCCGTACCCGTCGATGCCGGCCACCCAGGCTGCGCCACGCTCCCCCATAACGAACGCCGCCGTGGAGTACGCATCGGCAAATGTGAGGCTGGGCCCCACGACCGTCATGCTCAGGAGCCCGAAAGGGGGCGACCCAGTGCCTGGGTCGACGATGTGCGCGCCACGTTCGTAGGTGCCGCTGGTGGCGACGGCGATATCGCGAATGGCGAGCACAGCGGCGACGCGATCCGCCTGCTCGGGATGACGGATTCCCACACGCCACGTTCGGCCTGGTTCCGGCCGCCCTCGCACGACAACATCACCACCCGCATCGATGAAGAAGTTGCGGGCCCCGGCTGTGGCAAGCATGGTCGCCGCCCGCTCCACCGACCAGCCCTTGACCAGTCCGAGGGGGTCGATAGCGCCACCCCGTTTGATGTCGAAGCTGCCATTGCTGCGGAGTTGGACCTCCTCGCAGAGGGCGAGGACCTCCCGTATGTCGGGTGAGCACTCATCCTCATGAAGTTCACCTCGCGACAGGCGACTGATCTCGCTGTCGGAGCGGAAGGTGCTGAAGAGTGCGTCGACGTCATGGAACCATGCGAAGACCGCATCCATCGCCCACCCGGGCAGGTCGGCATCGCGCACGTCGACTGTGATCACGGTGCCCATGACGGGCTCGGCGCGTACGGTGTTCGGCGGAGATGCGAGGGAGGGCATCGTGGAACTCAGGCCAGGGCCAGCGCTGACTGAACGGACTGCGCGTAGCTGTCGCTGGTGAACGTGGCGCCGCTGATGATGTCGATTTGAGCGCTCTGAGCCTTGAGCACCTCGTCGTGGAGGTAGGGGATCGCCACGGAGCTGATGTACGCGGATTGCGGTCGGTCGGTTGGATACTGCAGCGCCTTGACGTCAGTGATCTTGCCTCCAGCAACGATGACCTGCACCTGGACATCGCCGTAAAAGTTGGGGAAGTCCTTGCCAGTGAAGGAACCGTCCTTCAGACCGGTGGCGCTGGGAGACGCGGTCGCTGCGGGCGTCCGGCCGCCGGACGGCGGAGCCCCTGACGGCGTCACGGACGGCGGCGTACTCGATGCCGAGGGCTGCGACCGTGCAGGGAGCAGCGCCACGCCAGGGCCGGTGTTGGGCGGCGGCGTGCGGAAGCTCACCAATAGGAACACCCCGACGACGGTGGCGGCGAGGATGACGAGGGCGCGAGTAGGCATATTGGGACCTCAGTTCAAAGAAATGCGAACCGTTCGCGATGGATCTGCGCGGCAGGAACACCAAGGTCCGCCAGGCTCTCTTCAACACCCTCGATCATCTCCCGAGGACCGCAGACGAACACGTCCCGTTCGCGTAGGTCTGGTGCCACGGTGCGCAGGTACTTGGGCGCGAGCGGATAGAGATGGATCTCAGATCCCCGACGGCCGATGATGTAGTGGACCTCCCCGCCGCGCGCCCGGATCAGGCCGTCGAGCTCGGCCTTGAAGACGACGTCGCGCCAGGACCTGGCGCGATAGAGCAGGATGATGCCGTTCTTGCGCTGCGGCATTTCTTCGAGCAGAGCCCGCAGCGGGGTGATGCCGATGCCCCCCGCGATGAGCAACGCCCGCGGACGCCGGCGACGCAGCGTGGTGAAGATCCCGTATGGCCCCTCGACGATCACCGGGGTGCCCGGTTGCAGGCCGCGCACCGCCTTGGTGAAGTCGCCGAGCTGCTTCACGGTGATGCGCAGATACTCGCCATTGGGTGCGGCAGACAGCGAGAACGGGTGGACCCGCCACCAGATTCCCCGGGCCAGGAAGCGGAACTTGAAGAACTGACCGGCGCGCATTGGCAGCTCCGCGAGGTTGCGCCCGGTGATGTAGATCGAGATGACCCCTGGCGCCTCCTCAACCACGGCGTGAACCCGAAGCCGGTGGCGCACAGTCATGCGGACGGGGATCAGCACCCTGAAGGTGAGGACAAGCAGTGCGGCGACCACGTACAGAGCCACCCAGTACGTGATCGCAGCGGGGTCACGCTCGAAGTCGGTGCCGACGGCGAGCTGGTGACCAAAGCTGAGCGCAATCGCAAGGTAGACGAAGAGATGGATGAAGTGCCAGCTGTCGTACGAGAGCCGACGCCGGGCTGCCCGGACCGAAGCCACCGCGATGACGATGAACAGTGCGGTGGCGACATACGCCATGAGCATGTAGGGGTAGGTGGTGAGGAAGGTCCACGTCTCGGACAGAAAGGAGTGGCCATTGCTGACGGCGTAGCCGGCCGTCGTGAAGAGAACGTGTCCACAGATCAGGAAGACGGTCGCGAATCCCAGCCAGCGATGCCATCCGGCGATGCGGTCGATGCCGAAGAGCTGGTCCAGCCAGGGGCTCCGAGACATCAGCACCACTTGGACGATCGCCGAATACGTGCCAAGCAGGGCAGTGAGTTGACCAGCAGCAGACAGCAGCGCGCCAGCGTTGCCCAGGTTGGGCAGCTGCCCATGACGCACCCACATGGCGACGATCAGCGCGGCGTTGGCGAACACAATCAACGTGACGTCGGTGGGTCGGAGTCCCCAGGAACGAGGGACGCGGAGCGAGCGCCGGACGGCGGAGGTCGCTTGCCCTCCCAGACGAATGGGAGGGATCGCCACGACTATGCCGGCACCGTCGGCTGCCGCCATAACGGGTGCGATGTTGTGGCTGGTCGGCGGCTCGGTAGGTGCACCGCGCGGACTGGTCGTTTCGTCGCGCGAGCCAGGCGCCGCACGGGTGGAGGAGCTTCTGCGCCGAGATCGCGACCGTTTGCCGGCGCCGCGGCCCTGCCCTAGTCCCATTGCACGGATGGTATGCGGCGATTCTGACGGCGGAGTGACGATGGCCCGAGCTGAGGGTCGCCGAGCGTGCTGCTGGCCGGCCCGGGACGTTGTCCCACAGGCGCCATATCAGGCGGCTGCGCTACGGACATGCCGAGATGCTCTGTCTATTAATCCAGCGTCGTAGCGCTGGGGCGAGATCTTCTGCAGGACCTCGAAAGTCCAGCCACCCAACTCCGGCCTTGTCGCGGTCGTGGTACAGATGTCCGACGGTGAGGTGCGCGCGTTGTTTCGTTGCCTCGAGATTGGCCAGATGTTGCGGCCGTGAGCACCGCGTCGGCAAGGATGGCGATCGTCCCGTCCCAGAGCGTGCCCGCCGCATAGAGAATTGTCGGGCCGTACCACCCGAGATCCGCGTACGAGTACGTATGCCGCAGATCACCGATGGCTGCCACTGCGATACCCCGCTTCTTAAGAGCTGACATTAGTCCAACCGCACCCGGGGCGAAGCACCCCTCGACGAGTGTATGTGGGCCAGGCGGCACCACGACATCGATGCCGTCGGGCCATGGTTCAGGCGGTCCGGGATGCTTCACGGTTTGGACCGCTTCACGGTTTGGACCGCATCGCACCTGCGCTTAACGAAGTGTTCAAGCACCGAGCCCACGAACACGACTCTGCCGGGGGATGGAGGGATCCAGACGCAAGGTCAGAGGCGCGATGCGCTGCAGTCGAGCGTTCGGACACTGAGCGCGTCGAGCGACTTGGAAAGGGGGATCGGGCGCCGCCGGCAACGCCAACGATAAGCCCAATCGCGAGTGCCATGCCGACCAGGGCAATGCGGATGCGCGAGCCGTTGTGCCGCAGCGCTGCGACTCCGTCTCGGGCGACTGTTTGCAGTGAGATCGGTGTGCGAAGCAGCAGGTGGAGACCAACACAGGCGCCCATTGCCAGCACAGAAAGCACGTGCAGCTTCGCCCAGGGCTGCGCCTCACTGTGCTGCGACCACATCCATATGCCTGTTGCCATAGCGATGATCGTGCTCACAATCAAGGCGGGAGCCAGGAGCCGTCCGACCCATTCCGGCGGACCCGCTGCGCGATACACGGCACGCCGCGCGTAGTAAGAAAGAGCGCGGTAGGTTGTGGAGCCAAGCTTCACAAGCAGGAGCGGTATGAGTGACAGCCCGGCGATGTAGTGGAGCTGCCAGTAGTTGCCGAAGACAAGGCCGCTGAGGGCAACCACCGCCAACCCCGGGAGAAGCAGCAGCCCAGCCCACGACGTCAGAGCGCGGTTTCCGAAGACTTGCATGGCGGCAGCGCCATTGCGCCGCCCCGTCTCCCACCAGATCTGTAACGGCGACGGCAGATCGGTGTCGAGCATGGGCTCCGGCATGACCGTTCTACTTGTAGCTGGGCACCCTTACGAAATGGTGAAGGGCAATCGACGGGCTGCTGAGACACGCTGTGCCACGGCCGCGCGACTTCATCGCAGCCCTCAGGGTGGCTGGTTGCCACCAATCGTGGCTCACGAGCCGTTCGGCGCTCTCGGTACGATGAGTGCCAGGGGAGACCGCGCGATGGTAGTCGCCTGCGCTGCCGTCAGGCGACCGTCGCTCACCAGACGCTGCAACACGTAGCCCATCCGCTGCACGGCAGCAGTGAGATGGCCAAACGGATCAAGCGCGCTCGGCGCCTGTACCAATCCGGCCAGCAGCGCCGCCTGGGTCCAGCTCAGCTGCAGGGGAGGAGTACCAAAGTAACCCAGGCTCGCGGCGCGAATCCCGTAGAAGCCGTGGCCGAAGTATGCGGCCCCGAGGTACATCGACAGAATCGCCGCTTTCGTGTAATGGGTATCGAACTGCAGGGCGAGTGACACCCGGTGCATGCGGCCCCACAACCCGTCTGTCTCCGACGGGTACAAGAGGTGAGCGAGCTGAATTTCGATCGTGCTGCCACCGGCGTCGGTGCCAGTCAGATACCCCAAGAAACCACGAACGAGGTCAGGCACGTCGACGCCGTCATTAGAGTAAAAGGTGCCGTCCTCGGCTGCCACCATGGCGATTGCGATTCGCTCGGTCGGGGCGATCATTTCGGGGAGCGATCCGTGGGCGCCGTCGATCACCTCCACCACAGCGGGCGCATTGCTCACGCTTGGACCCGTAGCCAGGTTGATGGCGAAGGCAGTCGCACCAGCGATCAACACCAGGAGCACGATCCGGGCCGCGATCCACCGGCGTCGACTTTTCCGGCGCTGTGGCGCATGAGAGACGCTGGCGTCATCAGCAGCCTGTCGATCAGTCCCCGAAGTGGAAGCCAGCGGATCAGCTGGAGGAGCGTGAGTTTCTGAGGTTGTGACTATCGGCACAAGAGGATCGCCACGTCGCCGCGTCCTTTATAGCTCGGATGCGGGAGTCCGGTCGCGACATGATTTGCACGGTCCGCTCGCTGCCGAGCCCCGTCGGCGCCTTGACGTGTCCAATCCACTTCGCGGTGACCTACTGTGTCTTCGCAGCGTGCGCCCACGCCACCTCGAAGCGCGCGCCGCCCCCGGGAAGATTCTCAACGTGCCAGGCGCCGTGGGTGCCCCGAACGACCGAATCGGCGATGGCGAGGCCGAGCCCCGCTCCCTCACCCCGGGAAGTGGCCCGATGGAAGCGCTCAAAGATCGTCGTCAGTTCGCCCGGGGGCACCCCTTCGCCGTCATTTGACACGGCGAGTCGCACTCCCTGGCGGTCAGTCTGGCGAACCTGCACGTGCACACACCCACCGACGCGAGCATGGCGGCACGCGTTATCGATGAGGACAGCCGCCAACCGATGCACCCACTCGGGTGGCGCCGCTATGAGCACAGGCGTCGAAGGTACGTCCACGTCGATCTGCACCATGCGCTGCTTCGCGATCGCCGTAAAGCGATCCGCAGCGACGGTGGCCAGCGTCGCCAGGTCGAGTGTTTCCGACTCAGGACGCGATGGTTCCGCGTCCGAGCGCGCCAACCACAGCAGGTCCTCGATGATGCTCCGCATCCGCACGCCCTCGGTGGCGACACGACCGAGTGCCGAGCGCAGATCGTTGTCATCTCCTGAAAGACCGAGGCTGGACTCGGCTTGGATCACGCTCAGCGGGGTCCTCAATTCATGCGAGGCGTCAGCGGTGAAGGCCAGTTGGCGCTGTCGCATACGTTCAATGGGACCGGCGACGCGCCGACCAACCAGCAAGGCACCAATGAAAACAAGGAGGAGCAGCAGCGGTCCGATGATCAGTTCCGAGACCACGAGGTTACTCATTGCGCGCGACGTCTCGGACAGGCTGGCCGCTACCACCACGCGTTCACCGTGAGGGACCGTCATTCCCTCCAGCCGGAAGTTCGTGCCATTGACACGGCCCTCGGTGAACGCCCTTGTGGTGCGCAGATTAGTCGGTAGAGCAGGTGTGCCGACCGTCGAGGTCGTGGTGCCATTGGATCGAATCACCCACGCCAGGATTGGCTCATCGAAGTCGTGGTCGGTCGATGTCGCTAGGGCGGGGGCTACCAGACTGCCACCGAAGGTGGCGAGGCGTCCCTCGAGGCGCTGATCGACACCATCGATGAGGCTGTGCTCCACGAGGAGATCCGTCGCGGTCAGGACGGCGGCAAGCATAGCGGCCATGAGACATGTGGCAATCGCAGCTGTGCGGATGGCGCGACTGCGCAGGGGTGCGGTGCTCATGACTCAACGAGCCGATACCCGGCTCCACGTACCGCCAGGATGTGCACCGTCGATCCCCCCGCCATCTTGGCGCGGAGGCGAGCGACGTGGACGTCAATGGCGTTCCAGGTTGGGTCGCCCTCAGGCCACACCTGGTCAATGATTCCCTGCCGCGAGACGACGGTGCCGGCCCTGCGCAGCAACAGTTCGAGAATCCCATACTCCCGCGGCGTCAGGCCCAGATCGCGATCGCCAATCCGCACGTTGCGAGTCGCTGGGTCCAGCGCCAGGTTGCCGAGGCGTAGCACCGCCGAACCGCCCTCGCTACCACGGCGAAGCAGCGCCCGCAGGCGAGCGAGCAGCTCGCTGAAGTCGAAGGGCTTGACGACGTAGTCGTCGGCACCTGCATCCAGACCGCGAACGCGATCCGCTGGGGCGTCATGGGCGGTGAGCAAGAGAATGGGTAGCGTTGGCCGCCGCTGACGGACGGCTGCGATCACCTCGATACCATTGAGGCCCGGCATGCGCCAATCGAGCACGGCAGCCGCATATTCGTTGACCATGAGCAGATGCAGCGCGTCGTCGCCGCGCGCGGCGGTGTCGACAACGTACCCGTTTTGACGGAGCCCACGAGTCAGCACTGACAGCAGCGGCGCATCGTCCTCAGCGATCAATACGCGCATGGACGTTTGGCTCCCGTCGAGCCGAGTGGGCCGGCCATCGTCCCCAGTCCGGGGGCGACGAACGCCGCCTCTACCAAGATGCGGATTCGTAGGAGGGCTCGGGCGACAATAGGGGAGGCGGTGAGCGACCGGGGGGGTGGGAGAGCGCCGTGTGACGATGACCGGCGCCCAGAGAGACGAGGCCTCTGGCGCTTGGCGGGACCTGGCATCGTTGCTGGATCCTACGAGACCCGCATTAAGGAATCCTGACGACGAGGCTTGTGGCTCCAACTCGAACCTCAGTTGCGATGGCGCGCACTCGAGTATGTCCTCGCAACGTTCAGGGTTTCCACACGAGATTCGGTAGCCATGCATGACGCATCGCATCAAGCGTCCCGTTCACGATGGTCGGTAGTCGAGACCGTCGGGACGGACGAGGTGGTAGGCGGCGTTGCCGCTCCATTCCCAGACGACGCGCGAGGTAGTGGGGTCGACAATGATGATGCGGTTGCCGAAGTCGTCGCAGATCGCGATCCGGTTGCTCGCCAGCGGGATGGCGATCGAGGGGTGGTTCAGCTGACCGGCCCCGCTCGGGGCGTAGCGCCAGAGCACCGTACCGTCGGCGGCGACCCGCAGGACGGCGCCGAACGACGAGTAGTCGGTGAGCAGCACCGAACCGTCCGGCAGTGCCATGGCATCTGACGGATACGCTGCCGGCACACGGTGGCTCCAGCGCACGCTGCCGCTGGGGTTGAGCCAGGTGACCCAACTGCCGCTGATCTCGGTGACGACCAGCGATCCATTGGTCGTAGGGAACGCCCCATTCGGCTCTGAGAACTGCCATGGGGGGTTATGCGAGCAGCCATGTCCGCCGAGCATTCCGATCAGCGCACCGGTCGCCCCGTTGAGATGGAGAAGGCGGCAGTTATTGATGTCGGCCATCCACACGGTTCCATCGGCCGCGGGCACCGCATCATCGGGGTTGTTGAAGTGCGTGAGGTTGTCGCCGCGACGCAGGTAGCTCCCGATCTGCCACAGGACCGCGCTTGTGAGCCGATCCACCGCCAGTGCACCCTGGCCATACTCGGAGTTGGCGACGATGGCCGTGCATCCAGTCGTGTAGAACGCGTCGTCGGGCGCACCGAGTGGGTGCGCCAGCGGCGGTGAGCCTGTCGATAGGGTCCAGGTGACGGTGCCACTCGGGGTGATCTCGAGGATCCGGCTCTTGCCGCTGCTCTCGGCAATGAGCAGGTGGCCGGTGAAGGGAACGTCCGGGGGCAACGCGGGCAAGGCCGCGCCCTGCCCCGGGAGCAGGCATACGAGAGGAGCCGGAATTGGCGCGGTCTTCACCGCCGGAGCGGTAGTCACCGGCACGGTAGCCACCGGCACGAGTAGCGGCGCCGACGAGCATGCCGCGACCAACATCGCCACGGTGACCGACAGGTAGCTTATTCGCGCGCGGACGGTGCTCACTGCCGACAACGGCGCCAGACAAGGCCTGCCCCTCGCAACGAGCAGAAGCCGTCGCAAGCGCGGACCGTCAGCTCAACGCTCGTCAGTGTCATCCACCAGCCGCAACGCCATGGTTGGACACTCCGCAACGGCGCGCCGAGCGTGTTCGAGAAGTCCGACGCCCAGCGGTCGGTGGTCCATGATCGGATACCCCCACTCGTCAAGGCGCACGTTCTCCGGCAACAGCTCGGCGCACACGCCGAAGCCCCGACAGGCGATGGGGTTGATCGCCAGCCGGGTCATCGCCACCCTCCGCGTGATGATGGGATGGGCAGCAGCGCTGGCGCTGGGCAGGTCCTGCATGGGCCGTTGTGCACGTGCGCCCCAACCTCAGGTTCGAACACCGTCAGTAAACTCTGGACGAGCAGCGCAGCGCCGTCGGGATGGCGGCAGGCGCCCCGACCCATGAGCTCCCGGCTGCGGCGTTGCAGCAGATCAATGCGAGGGCGCGCACGGCGACGCGATGTCAGGGCGGTGAGGGCTTCCGCAATCGCTGGAAGGGCATTGACGCAGGGACCACATTGTTTTGCGCTCTCACCAGCCAGATACGTAACGATGCGGGCGGTTTCGGCAATCGGGCAGTGCTCGCTGTCGACCACGGCAAAGACACCTGCTCCCATGGGTACGTCCGTGCCGAAACCCAAGTTCCAGCATGTCTCAGCTCGAAGCCAGCGTCCGAAATAGCCCCCGGCCAGGACGGCAACCGGTGTACCAGTGACCCCATCTGCTGCTTGGACGAGCGCGCCCAAAGGAGTACCTATCACGACTTCGGTGACGCCGCCCACGACAACGGCCCCGCTGATGGTGACTAGGGCCAGGCTGGCGCTGTCGAGATCGCGGGCGATCAGCCCAATCCGGGCCAGCGTTTCCACGTTGTGGACGAGGGTCGGCCTGCCCCATGCGCCCCTGGCGAAGGGGAACGGCGGCGCATAGGTGGGGCGGGCCGGCTTGCCTTCAATGCGCGCGATCACAGCTGTCTCCTGACCAGCTACGTACCGCGGGGGGGCGGCCACCAACGTTGGTCTCATTTCGCCCTCGAGCTGCTGGACCCGCTCGTTGAGCGCGTCGGTGATCACACGAAGGGTGTCCCGATCGCCATGCGGAACATAGACAAACGTGTCGGTTGCGCCCACCGCCTCGGCGGCGAGTCGAAGCCCATCGAGTACGAGGTGTGGTCGTATCCGGAGCAGCAGGCGATCCTTGCTGGAGCAGGGTTCGCCCTCCGAGCCGTTGGCGATCACCACCGCTGGCAGGCCCTTCGCGGCGTGACCGGCGACAGCCCTCCACTTGCGCGCTGTGGGGAAGCCGGCGCCGCCACGCCCTCGCAAGTCGGCTCGTTCGAGTGCGCTAATCGTCCGCCACCGATCAGCCGGTGGGCGGCCAAACCGTCGGAGATGGCTCTGCAGGGTCTCAGTATCGTCAGTCACCGGCCCAGCGAGCAGCGCACCGATCGGTGGCGCAGCGGTGATCACGAGGTTACGGCTGCGGTGGTCAGTGTGCCCCGAATGCCGCCATCGTCAGAAGAACCCAACTCAAGATTTACCTGGGTCGCCCCACAGACGGCGGCCACCGCCTGACCATTGAACGTTGCGGCTGTTGAACAGACGATGGAGGTGCCCTGCATAACTCTGAGTTGGATCGGGCTGCCCACCTCGGCGGAGACGTTGAGGGTGATCTGCAGGTTCTGGGTGCCCTCTTCGACCAATGTGATCGTGCCTGACCCATCACTGTTCTGGACACCCGTCCCTCGGAGGCGAATCGCTAGTCCGACGGGCAACGAGGCCAAGCTCGATCCTGAGCCGGTTGACGGCGGCGCAGAGGACGATGCGCCCTGGCCCGCCAGGAGGCCCGTCGGCGTGCCAGCTGCGCGTGCCCAGCCCGACTGCATCGGACCCGTGACGGTCCAGATTCCCAGCGCGGTTGATCCCACGGCGGTCAGGATGCCGGCCAGCGCTCGGACGGCGACCCACCGCAGCGGACCAGCCGCCAGCCGCATCGCGATGGCGATGACAACGGCACCAAGGCAGCCCGCGTCGAAGAAGAGTGCCCACCAAACTCGGGCGTCAGTCCCGGTTCCGAGTCCATGCACAATCGCGATCGGCCAACTGGCGTAGGCGAGCCAATGAATGGCCCGCCAGGTACGGAAGCCGAGCTTCGCGCGCAACAGGCTGGTGAGCACCAGAGCTGCGATCAACTCCGAGGCCACGACGCCCAATCCAAGCCACAACGTTCGGTACGCGGAGGTGAACGGGATGAGGGCATCGCTGAGGCCCAGATGGGCAAAGGGATCCAGAACGGCAGTCGCCACGTGGAGGACGATGAACACCACTGCGGTCAGGGACAGAAATCTGTGCATGGCCTGGGAGAGGAACACCGGCCAGTCCGGCGATGCCCAGCGCGCGCTGAGAAGGACCCCGAGAACCACGACGGCGGTCAAGAGCAGCAGGGACACCATGCCGGAGCCCCGGGTCACGTACCAGAGCACACTTGGATTCGAAGCCATCAGACGGTCGGCATCACGAGCCGCCGGAGACGACGATCGGCGCCGAACCGTTCTGGCCGCCGAGGCCGCCTTGATCAGGGGGCTGGAGTGGCTGCAAGCCTGACTGTGACGCCACGCCGACGCCAGACCCCGGACCGGTGGCGCTCGACCCAGTCGCTCGACCAGGGATGCTGCTGGCGGCGAACAGAGCGAGCACCGCTGTGGCGACGGCGGCGCCAAATGCACACCACGTGCGCAGTTCTTTCGCTCGGGCCAGACCGCGGTCGCGCTGTGCGCGGCGCGCGTGCTGCTCGGACATACGCCCAGGGTATGAACCGTCCCTGTCGGTTTTCTGACGTTCCGCGGGCGGGTGTGATTCGGAGCCGGAATCTTCACAGTGGGCGAGCCGCACACAATCGACTGCGTCGACGCCGATTCCTAAAGTGCGGCCCTGGGGTCGCGGTTCAGGTCAAGTGGCCAGGGCGGCCAGCCCCTCGACGGCACGGTCTCAGTCGCTCGTGTACCGCGCTGCCACGGCTCGACGGCTTCGCGCGCCAGTAACCCACTGTGGCGCTCACGGCTGCAGCGCGGCAGGAGTGCATCGCGACTTTGATCGAGCCACAAGGCACGGCGTCCGTTTGCGTTGATTGCTTCGGCGAGTCACGTCGGGGCCATCGACGCCATGGGGCGGGACCAACGTACCGCGACTATGCCGAGGCAGACTGGTTCGCATCGGATCGGCGATCACATCGATGAGGTCGCAGCGGGAGCGCTCGAACTGTTTGCACAACGTTTGGAGTCACCCGTTTGCGTTCCAAGACGATGGGGCGGGTGGACCGTATCCGATTATCTGTGAAGGCTGCTCTTGCAGTGCGATCGAGATATACCCCAACCTGAGGGCGATTTCATTCATGTGGATGGAGCATGGGCGTAATGAACAGGATGGTCGCGTAGCAGAGAACGGCAACTCCGGTCGCAAGAGCCATGACGAGAGAAGCTCCGTTGCCCATGTCGCCGACAAACCGACCGCCGGAAACCCATGCCAGGAGGATTGCGCTCAGGGCGATCGTTGCGATCGCTACTAAGGTCAGCTGACGGGCAAGCGATGCTCGGACGACCACAGAGACCCCGGTGACGATAAGCAGTGTGCCGAGGAGGGCGTGCAGGATGAGCACCAGGGGGCCACCTGTCACGGACGCGCCGAACGCTGCGACGAGCCCTTTGCCGTGATCTGATGCAGGCACCTCGGCGTAGAGGTTGACACCTACGCCGAGACCAAACTCGATGAGCAGCATGACGGTGGCGGCGAATGAATTCGCACGCAAGCCCGTGATCCTCTTGACGCCGGCGGAGCCGGTCATCGAGTTATCTGAGCAGACTTGGCAGCAGCCCGCAGCTCGTTCCCGACGCACTCGACGCGCTCTGGAAACCTTGAATCAGCGAAACGCCGGGGTAGTTCTCGTCGCTCGTTCCCATCGAAATATCGTCCTACCACATCGGCCGGCTCGGCGAAAACAAGCGCCTCACAGTGCCGAGCGGCTCGCACAGGGTCTGCGCGACGTTGGAAGAACCGGACGATTGGGAAGATATAGCGCCAAGCAGGTACGGCTTCGGGGGTAAGAGACTGAGTCATCGGAGTCCAGGCCATGCCGGGGTTCACTGTGGTCGCGATTAGTTCGCCTGGGGACACCCGACGAGCGACTCCCATGGTCCATAGCAGCGTAAACAGCTTTGCCCGTCCGTGGACATAGATGCCGACGTAGTTCTTCTCTGCTTGAACGTCGTCGAACGGATCCCCCTTGGTCATCTTGAACGAGCTCGACACAACGTTCACGCAGCGAACCTGACCAGAGCGAGTGGCCAGCAGGGGTATGAGAGCCTCCGTCAAGACAAAAGGCGCGAGGAAGTTCACCGCCAGCGTCATCTCATAGCCGTCTTCGGTGAGCAGCCGCTTCGGAAAGATGCCGCCGACGTTGTTAACGAGCACGTCGAGGTGATCGAACCGAGATGCAATCAGCCGCGCGAGACTTCTCGTTTGCGGCAATCGTCGAATGATCAACGGGCACAAACTCCACCTGACCGTGCCCTGCCAGTTCGCGAATCGCGCGGACGGCGTCCGCTCCTCGCGCAGGATCGCGCCCGGTGATCAACACTGTCGCTCCGCGGAGAGCGAGGAGACGCGCGGTCTGGAATCCGATCCCTGCTGTCGCGCCGGTGACCACGGCCGACTTGCCAGTAGGCTCGGCATGAAGCGAGAACGTCGGCTTGGCGAGGTCGAAGCGGCTTCCGGGGACTTCTGGAACGCGGTCCTCTCCGGGCGCCCCGGAGGACAGTCCGATTGGCCCGAGGTTCTGTCGTCCTGCCGTATCGGTGTCCACGCCGTCAAGGGAGACGACCTTCCCGTCTGCTGTGCCCGCGGCAGTACCTTCGATCGGGGGCATGATCAACTAGCGTCCCTTTTTAGGATTCTCTCAGACTGCCTGTATGATTAAAGCAATACGACTAGGAACTTGTCAACCCGGATGAGCCCACGCCCTTACCAACTTGGCAAACGCCAGGACCAGATCGACCAAAGCCGCCAGCGCATCGTTGACGCTGCGCGGTCCCTACTCGCCGAAGCGACCACCTACACCGACTTCACCATGGATTCTGTGGCCCGAAGGGCCGACGTCGCCCGGGCAACCGTCTACTACCAGTTCGAATCGAAAACCGGTCTGCTCGAAGCGCTCTGTGACGACCTGGCTGAGGAGGCCCAGATGTCCGGGCTGGCGGAGGCGTTCGCAGCCCCCGACCCGATCGAGGCCCTGCGCCTCTTCATCGCTTCATTTGGTCGCTTCTGGGCCATCGACCGTCCGGTCATGCGCCGCTTACGAGCCCTCGCGGCGCTAGACCCAGAGGTAGAAGCAGTCATCGCGGCGAGGGATGCGCGGCGGCGTACGGGCTTGGTGGTGCTTCTCGGCAAGCGGCCCAACGACGCTGTCGCCCGTCCAGAAAGGGACCGAGCCGCTGAGATGCTCTATACCATCACGAGCTTCGAAACCTTCGACACACTGGCAGGACCTGATCAGGAACTCACGGCTGTCGTTGGCGATGTCGTCTACATCGCAGAACGCCTGCTGGCGTGAGCCAGCGCTGGCACGACTGAATGGCTGACGGACTCGGCCGAGGAAGACGCTGCTGTCTCACCTGGGGTGCAACCGAAACACTCGGCGAATGGGCATCCCGCGTCACGCCCCGCGGGTCGGGGTTTCGTGCCGCTGCCGGCATAGCTGCCGTCACCTAGTTGTAATGCCCAGACACGTTGTTGAGGCGTGAGATGGGTGGGAGCTGACCGAGACCGGTGTGGGCACGGTGATGGTTGTAGATGTGCAGCCAGGTCGTCAAGGCCTGGGCGCGTCGCTGATTTGAGGCATAGGGTCGAACGTATGCCCATTCTTCAAGCAAGGTCCGGTTGAAGCGCTCGACCTTGCCGTTGGTCTGAGGCCGGCGCGGCTGCGTGAAGCGCTGCACCGCGCCACTTTGGAGCACCGCGGCTCGGAAGATGACGGAGTTCCGGTAGGCGAAGGCGTTGTCGGTGAGCACACGTTGCACCGCGATGCCGTGGGCCGCGAAGAACCCCGTGGCACGAACCCAGAATGCAGCGGCAGTCGGACCTTTTTCGTCGCTGCAGATCTCCGAGTAGGCAAGCCGTGAGTGATCGTCCACCGCGGAGTGGATGTAGTCGTAGCCGACACCGGTGGAGGGATGTCCGAGGCGCCCGTGCACACGCCAGCCACCGCCGGGCGGGATCCGCCCCAGCTTCTTGACATCGACGTGGACCAGGTCGCCCGGGTGTTCGTGCTCGTAGCGACGAATCACGCGTCCCGTGGGTCGATCCATCCAACTCAGCCGATTCAACTGCCGGCGCACCAACACGCGATGGACGGTCGAGGCCGGCATCTGCAGGCGGACGGCGATCCGGACTGGACCGAGCTTGGTGCGGCGTCGCAAAGCCTCGATCCGGCGCTCCACCCGCGCCGATGTCCGCCGTGGGCTGCGCAGCGGCCGGGAGCTCCGATCGAGCAGACCCGCCTCGCCCTCTCGGACGTACCGATGCCACCACTTGTACGCCGTCGCCCGGGACACGCCCATCTCGCCGGCGACGTGCGCCGCGGGACGTCCTTGGGCAATTCGCTGAACCAGAATCAGCCTGCCTACTGGGGTGAGTACCGCCTTAGGATGGGACACCGGAGAGCCTCCGTCTGGGTGGATTTCAACAACCCAAACTCAGCCGCGGGGCTCTCTCTTTGTCAACAACCTCTATGGGCACTACACCTAGTGCCGTGAAGGAACGCCGGCCGCGGCGATGGGAGCCGCAGTTCTTCAAGGTGTCGCGACAGATCCTCGCCCGAAGGAGCGACACACGATGCCCATAGAGGTCCATTACTGGGTGGCTACTGGTAATGGCTGGCAGCGCGTCCGTAGGGATGCGATAGAGCGACATCCCTTTCGACGTTCGAGGGAGTCGAGCTTCACTCAGTCGTGGCTGATCGCACTCGATGCGCTCCGAGGGGATGTATTGACGATGTGCGAGGTTGCTGAGATTGGTGCGGGCTGGCACAACTTGCTGCTCCCATGCGGGCCGGGTATTACGGAATCGCTACCATCGTGCCGAACGCGCCACCATCTTGCTAGGCAGCGCTGTCAGCGGCCAGCGCACCTCACGACCGTTGAGCACGCTGCGACGGCGAGCGAGCCAGCCCCAGTCCGCGGGGATCACTCGTTGTATGAACGTCCTCACGTGATCGAGAAATAGCCGGAGATGCCAAAGATGGAGGACTTGGTTGTCGACAGGATCTTGATCTGGCAGGTGGTCGCGCTGGCGAGCGTGGCTCCAATATTCCACGTGTAGGTACCGGCGGAAGTCAGCACTGTTTTCGCGATCGTTTTTACAAGCTTTCCGGCCTTGAAGAGTTGGATATTCACGTGGGCTCCGAAACTGCCCACGGATGACCAAGTGATTGAGTGCGAGCTACCTCGCGCCCAGGAGGTGCCGACGGTGGGCGCGGTGACGCTGATGCTCGTGATCGGCACCAACACGCCCTGGTTCGAGGAGTTTTTGCCCACCGCCTCGCAGGTGGTGGCGGTGGGGCAGGCCACACCACTGAGCTGTCCGGCCGAGATCACCTGGGCGCTACCCAGGGTGCCGTCGGTGACGGTCGCCACCACACCCTGTTTCGAGGAGTTCCAGCCCACCACCTCGCACGTGGCGGCACTGGGGCAGGCCACGCCTCCGCCGTAACGGGTGTGCGAGACCACCTGGGCGCTCCCCGGGGTGCCGTCGGTGATGGGCACCACCAGCCCCTGTCCGGTCGCGAGCGGCTCGGTAGTGCCTACCGCCTCGCAGCTGGTGGCGCTGGTGCAGGCCACATCGTTGAGTTCGGTGCCCGAGCCCACCTCCTGGGCGATGCCCGGGATGCCGCTGGTGATCGTCACCACTTCACCCCCCGACGGGCCGCCGCCCACCGTCTCGCAGGTGGTGGCGCTGAGACAGGTCACACCAGAGAGCCAACCCGTGCTCGAGACCACCTGGGCGGTGCCCGGGGTGCCGCTGGTGATCGTCACCACCACACCCTGGGGTGACACCGCGGAGTTGGTGCCCGCGGCCTCGCAGGTGGTGGCGCTGGAGCAGGCCACACCAAAGAGGACAATGGTGCCCGAGACCACCTGGGCGGTGCCCGGGGTGCCATTGGTGATCGTCACCACCACGCCCTGGTTCGAGGAGTTGGTGCCCACCGCCTCGCAGGTGGTGGCGCTGGAGCAGCCCACGCCTTCGAGGATCTCGGCGCCCGAGACCACATGGGCGGTGCCCGGGGTGCCATTGGTGATCGTCACCACCACGCCCTGGTTCGAGGAGTTGGCGCCCACCGCCTCGCAGGTGGTGGCGCCGGAGCAGGCCACCCGGTAGAGGTTACTGGTGCCCGAGACCACCTGGGTGGTGGTGCTGGCCTTGGCAATGACGCCAAGAGCACTGGCCCCCGCCATGGCGGCGACGAAAACTGGAAGCATGAGCCAACGGATTCTCGTGGGCACGGATAAATCTCCAGGTTCCTTTCGCCAGCTTGGCCAGGATGCTACTCCTGAAGATCTTGGTCCGGTTGACGGGTTCCGTCATGGCGCCAGCGCTGTCTGACCCAGGACGCGGATGTGGGTCGCTCTGGGAGTGACCTCGCCGAGCGGAATGGCAAGCACCTACCCAGATCACAAGTCGCGCGGTTGTCGGGGCCAGCGACCGTTGCCCGTCGATGGCAGGTTCAACTCAGCGGACACCCTTCACGCGCAGGATGGCGATCGCGCCGACGATGGCGCAGACCCCGGCGGCGGCGTAGAGCACACCGTAGCTGCCGCCAGCGATTGCCAGGATGGCAGGCGCCAATGCCGGAGCGAGGGAGAAGGGAAGGGCGCCCGCAATGTTGAAGACGCCGAGATCCTTGCCGTTGTGGCCAGGATTCGGGAGAACGTCAGCGACGAGCGCGAGGTCGACCGCCGCGAACACTCCGAATCCCAGCCCGCTGATCGCCATGCCGACCAGAAATCCGTTGAAGTTGCTGGCCATCGCGACGGCGATCATTGCGAGGCCGTACACGACCGCAGCGGTACACACGAAGATCTTCCGCCGCCCTGTCCGGTCGGAGAGGTGGCCACCGATCAGGGAAGCCGCCACGATGACAATCCCCTGCACGAGCGTGCCAAGAAAAATCTGCTGCGGCACGTCAGCGACGGAGCTGCCGATCTTCTGAATCAGGTAGTACGCCTCATAGGTGGCGAGCACGGCGTAGGCCATCAGAAACATGAAGCGACTGACGAAAGCCCATGCAAAGTCAGGGCTTGTTCGCGGTTTCACATAGAAGGTGCTGGCGAACTCCCGTATGGACCACGCCGGCCTGTCCACCTTGGCAAGGTGCCGATCCTTCAGTACAACCGCGAAGAGCAGGATGAAAAATCCTCCTGTCGCGCACGGGACCAGGAATGTGGCGACCTGCTGTCCCGCGAAGAGTTTCACGATATACGTGCCGCTGACAGCAGCGATCGGCAGGCAGATGCCCAGCACCCCGGATACGGTCCCGCGTTGAGCGACTGGGATCTGGTCGGGAAGCACCGCCGCGAGCGAAGCCAGCATGGCGTTGAAGAACAGCTGGGCGACGCACCAGCCGAGAAGCACCACCGGGATGCTGGGAGCGAACGAAACGATCGCGACGCCGAGGGTGCCGCCGACCACGCCGATCACCATCCATGGCCGGCGCATGCCCAGTCGTGAGGAGGTGCGGTCGCTCATCCGTCCGAAGAACGGATTGCCGAACATCGCCACGAAAGCACCGACGCTGGCGACCAGCGCCAGGCTGCCGGGCGCTTGTTTGATGCCAACCAGCGAGCTGATCTTCAGGGGAAGGGTCACCAGTATTGGCGCCTGGAAGACAAGGTTGGCGCTCATGTACGCCAAGGTGAAGAGGGAGATGAACCCCCATCCAACTCTTGCTGTAGGCACCTTCCGGCGCAGCGCAGCCTCGGCCGCCAGTTCGTAGGTGACGTCGGCCATCGCGCCCGCAGTGTGGCCCTTTTGGAGGGACTACGTATCGCCAGAAGGCATCCTGACGTCCGTCAGGGGCGCGGCAAGACCATCAACACCGCGATCTGGGAGCGTGAGTTGACTCCGAGCTTGTTCAGGATGTGACCAATATGCGAATCCACAGTCCGCTCGGAGATGAACAGTCGGGCGGCGATCTGCTTGTTGCTCAAACCGTCCGCAACCAACGCCGCCACCTCCGCCTCCCGCTTCGCGAGAGGGCTGGCGTCGGCGCCAAACGAAGCAGCGACCGGGCTCGGATCAGATTCACCGAGAGCCAGCCGCACCGCTGCGTCGCAACTCAAGCGTTTGCCCGCCTCAAACTCGGTCTCGAACTGCGCTGTCCCGAGGGATTTTGTCGCCAACTCTCTGGCATGGGTCTGGAATGGCGCGTGCGGTCCAATGATCGTTGCGCCGGCACCAGCACCGATGGTTTGCGCTGCCCCAAGCAACCGAGCCGCGAGGCGCGCCTGCCCGGCGCTCGCGGCGAGCGAACTCATGGCCGCCAGAATGTAAAACTCGGCTATCCGGTCGTCGATCTGCCGTGCCACCCGCAAGGCCTCGCCGGCTCCCGCATTTGCGTCTGCAAGATCGCCATTCGTCATGGCGATTGCAGCGACGTTGCGAAGCATCGATGCGAGGTAAAAGAGGTCGCCGGCGTCGCGACTCAGACGCAGGCCCTCAGAGGTGGACGCCGCGGCGGCGTCGATGTCGTTTGCGAAGAACGCATGGACAGCGCGCGCCTGCACGAGCTCGATGGTCGCAGCATAGTCGGTGAGCGCCGCAGTGATTGCTTCGGCCTCATCCAGAAAGCCGCTTGCACCTGTGGGATTGCCGATCTGGTTCTCGGCGTTGGCTGCGATCGAGAGTGCCTGCGCCAGCTCCGATGGCTGTTGTGTTTCCCGAGCCGTTGCGATGGCTCGAGCGAGCCACGGCCTCGCCGCCGCAGGGTCCGCCTGCAACACGCTCAGCCATCCGCGAAGGCAGAGAGCGCGCACCTGCGTGCGCGGGGACGCCTCGCCGGCAGCGACGAGTTGGTCCAGCCAGCGCATGCTCTCGGTGGTCCCATGCGTGATCCAGTAGTAACGGAGGCAGGCGGCGATATCCAGGCCGCGCGCGGCGTCCCCGTGTACCACGCAACGCTGGAGTACCGCCCGGATGTTGTCAATCTCCAGCTCGACCCACGACAGCCACTCGGGGAGCTGGTACCGGCCCTCGGCCTCCATTGACAGGCAACGGGTCCGGTAATAGTCGATGCAACGCGTTGAGAGAGGTTCGTCCTCATCCTGCTCACGCAGCTTCAGCGTAGCGTACTCGCGCATCGTTTCGTGCATTCGATAACAGGAATGTCCGCTGTAGTCCTCCCGCATGAGCAGCGACTTGTCGACGAGCGATGAAAGAAGGTCCAGGGTGTCTGCGGCCGACAGGTCCGCGGATGCGCACACCAACTCGGCATCCTCAAGAGTGAATCGCGACGCGAAGACAGAGAGTCGACGCAGCAGGCTCTGCTCGCGCCCGGGCAGCAGGTCGTGGCTCCAGTCGATGGTCATTCGCAATGTTTGATGACGGGGGAGTGCGGCGCGGCTTCCACCGGTGAGGAGGCCGAAGCGGTCACGTAGCCGCTCGAGCACCTGCTCCACATCGAGGACGCGGGTTCTGACCGCCGCGAGCTCGATCGCCAGCGGAAGGCCGTCGAGACGCCGGCACAACCCCACCACCGCCGCCTGGTTCGACGCGCTGAGGACGAAGGCTCCGGATGCCGCAGCTGCCCGCTCCGTGAACAGCGCGACCGCTTCGTTCTGGCGAAGTTGGGCGAGCGGTTCTGTTTCATGTTCGCCAGGCACCTGCAGCGGCGTGACCGGGACCACGTGCTCGCCGGCCAGCTGCAGCGGCTCGCGGCTGGTGGCGATCACGCGGACGTTCGGAGCGGAGCGAAGCACGCCGGACACGAGTTGAGCTGCCGCATCGAGAACGTGCTCGCAGTTGTCGAGCACCAGCAGCAGTTCCTTCTGGTGCCAGTAGGAGACCAGGATCTGCAGGGGGGTCATCCCGGCCTGGTCGCGGAGGTCGAGGCCGGCTAGCACGGCGCTGGCCACGAGCGACTCATCGCGAACCTCGGCCAGTTCCACGAGCCAGGCGCCATCGTGGAAGCCTCGCGACAGATCGGCCGCGGCTCTCAACGCGAGCCTGGTCTTCCCGACACCGCCCGGGCCGACGAGGCTCACCAGGCGAGCGGTCGCGAGCTTCTGCCTGATCTCGGCCTGCTCGCGCCGGCGGCCGACGAAGCTCGTGGTTTCGGCGGGCAGGTTCCCCAAGGTCGTGCGTGGCCTGGCCATGGCGGAGCCAACGGTACTCCGACAACTCAGTGCTGACCCGCGGGAGTAGGTATCGAATCCGTAATCCTGCCGATTCGGCCGGTGCGGCTCGTGGCCCAGCCTGACGGGCATGACTGATGAGCTCACGACCCAGCGTGTCGAAGCGACCTTCGTCGGCCGGCCTCCGGTGCGGCAGATTGCCCGAGCGTCGGGTGTGACCGACGTGGAAGTCGACGGCTGCGTGCTGCGCTGCACGGTGCACGGCAGCTTTCAACCCCTCCTTGAGGCGTTGCGCGGCTACGAGGTCATCGGCCTCACGTCCATTCCGACTTCGGACGGGGGTGGCTGATGGCCGCTAGGCGCACCACATCTCGCGACCCCGACCAGCTTGACGTACCCAGATCGCACCTCAATCGGTGCTCATTCATCAATCAAAGGAGAACGACATGACCGTCACACCGAACACCCTCTTCCGTGCAACCGGCGTTGCCGCCGCGGTGGCAGGACTGATCTTCATCGGCGTACAGATCGGCAGTCCGCATTTCGACGGCACCAACATCACCACGACCAATGCGGTCGTCCGCGAAAGCCTGAAGGTGCTGATGGCCGCTCTGGCCCTCGCCGGGATCAGCGGTATGTACCTGCTCCAGGTGAAGAAGATCGGCGTGCTCGGCCTGGTCGGGTACCTCGCCTTCGCCACCGGGTATCTGACGATGTTCGGCATTGAATTCGTCGGTGCCTTTGTCCTTCCCTCGATCGCGCACAGTTCGCCCGCCTACGTCAGCAACGCCATCGCCGCTGCCACAAACGGTACCGTCACCGGCAGCGTCGGGCTGATCAAGGTCGCCATCCTCGTCAACGGGATCACCTACCTCGCCGGCGGCTTCCTCTTCGGCATCGCACTCTTCCGCGCCAGCGTCCTCGCCCGGTGGGCCTCGGTGCTCCTTGCTTGCGGCAGCGTGGCAACGATCTTGACCGGCGTCATGCCGCAGTACGAGAGGCTGTTCGCGTTTCCCACCGGCGTCGCCCTGATCGGCCTCGGGTACTCCCTGTGGCATGTGCAGCACGCAGCAGCCGCACGGTCCGTCACCAGCGGTGTGACGCAGCTCGAGCCCGCCGCAGCCAAGTGACATCCAAGTCTCAAACATCAGCCGACTCAAAGGGAGACATCCACATGACCGCCTCGCGAAAGACCGCGCTCGTCGTGGGCGTGCTGTTCATCCTCACCTTTGTCACTTCGATCGTCGGAGAGCTCGCGTACGGACCTGTCCTGAGCGATCCCCACTACATCACCGGTGCCGGTGCTGACCCCCGCGTGTTCGTAGGTGCGTTCTTCGAGCTGTTCCTCATCATCAGCAACATCGGATGCGCAGTGGTGCTCTTCCCGCTGCTGAAGCGACAGAACGAAGCCGTCGCACTCGGATACGTCACCGCTCGCATCGTCGAATGCACCTTCATCCTGATCGGCATCCTCAGCGTTCTCGCGGTCGTCACGTTGCGTCAGGGGGCGACTGGCGCGGATGCAGGCTCGCTCGTCACGGTCGGCAAGTCGCTCATCGCCATCAAGAATTGGTCGTTCCTGCTCGGGCCTGGCTTCATCGACGGCATCGGGACTGGGCTGATGCTCGGCTGGCTGATGTATCGGTCCGGCCTGGTACCACGCCGCGTGGCGCTGTTTGGCGTCATCGGAGGGCCGATGCTCGCCGCGTCAGGCGCCGCCGTCCTGTTCGGCCTCTTCAAGGCAGGCTCGCCGATGCAGGGCATCGCGACAATCCCGGAGGTCATCTGGGAGGCCTACCTGGCCATCTGGCTCACCTTCAAAGGATTCAGTCCTTCTGCATTCGGAGCCGGCGAGACCGCGTACGCCCGGGCCGATGCAGTCCATCCCGCGCGCACGACCCTGACCAGAACAACACCAGTTAATTAGGAAAGAAGACATGTTTGGCAGAACTCGCATACCTCATGACCCACAGGCCCAACGACGTTCACGAAAGGAGCATGCCATCAGCGGTCGAACACGCGAACGGCGGAGGGGCTTCACTGCTGCGCGCATCATCGCTCTCGTCGTCATCGCATCTGGGGGGTGCTCGGTCTCGTGTACGTCCAATTGACGGGCGGCTCCAGCGCGATGTCTGTCCCCGCCGGAGCGCATGCCGGCGAATTGAAGCTCACGGCCTGCACCTATACGACCGAGAAGGGGATCTCCGGCGCCGACTGCGGCACGCTGGTCGTGCCCGAGAATCGGACGAACCCGCACTCGCGACTGATCGCGTTGCCCGTCATTGTCATTCGAGCCACATCCGCCCACCCGTCCGTGCCCATTTTCCGTCTGAACAGCGGTCCCGGCGTCACGAACATGGTGTTCCCGGACGCCAGCCGCTTTACAGCTAACCATGACGTCGTCCTGGTCGGTTACCGGGGCGTCGACGGCTCGTCCGACCGTCGGCGCAAACCTGATCCTCCTCGCGCTCGACATCTCGTGGGATCGGCAGACACGCCATCGGGTGGATGAAACCAACGCAGCGGAGGCGAAGGCGCTTGTTGGGCGACGGGTAGCTGCCGAACTCGTTCGGTGAAGACGAGATCGTGGTGGGTCCAAATTGAATCGGCGCGCAATCGCTCATCGACCTGCGCAGTCGGGGTTCACGGAGGGCAGACACAGCCTGCGGGGGCCGAGTGCGACGGCCCCGGACCCTCCGCACGAGCGCACATGGCCAGCTTCGGAGGACATGAACCGATCGAAGCGCTCGCTGCAGTTGCTCTGTTTCTCTATACTGTGACGAGCCCACGTCGGCGAGCGACGCGGTGGAAGCCTGGCAGAGAATTGAGGGGACAAGGGAAAATCGTGTCTGGGGGCATCCATCCGAAAAGCCGCACGTCCGGATTCCGGCGGGTCGCTGTCGTCCTGGCCGGACTCGGCTCGTTTGCGGGCCTGTGGTCCGCTAGCGGAGCCACCGCCGCGCTTGCCGCGTCCAAGGCTGCGACCGCGACCCACGCGGCCACGACTATCAAGGCCGGCGCGGCCACCACGCAGGACTGGCCGACGTACCTGCACGATGTCGCGCGAACGAGCGACAGCGGCGACGCGACCATGAGTTCGGCGAACGTTCAGTTCCTGCAGAAGAAGTTCACCGTGGTCACGGGCGGCGTCATCGCCGCCGAACCGGCGATCGTCAATGGCATTGCCTACGTCGGCTCGTGGGACGGCTACGAGTACGCGATCAATGCGAACACGGGCACGGTCATTTGGAAGACCTTCCTCGGGACGATCACCGATCCCCCCTGCGCGCCTCCGAATGCGGGCATCACCTCGTCCGCGACCGTTTACAACGGCGTCGTCTACGTCGGTGGCGGGAACGACGCGCACGGCGAGGAGCAGTGGTACGCATTGTCCTCAGCGACCGGCGCGATGCTCTGGAACGTCCCCACCGGCCTCGGCCCAGTGGCCGGTGCGTACTACAACTGGTCGAGTCCGCTCATCATCACCGATCCAGCGGACGGGCTCGCGTACGCGTACATCGGCACGGCCAGCGTTTGCGACGCGCCCCTCGTTCCGGGCCAGCTGCTGAAGGTCTCGCTGACGACGCACCAGGTGGTCGCCATCACACCGATGGTCCCGACCGGGCAGGTGGGCGGCGGCATCTGGACCTCACCCACGTACGACGCCACGACCAACAGGATCTTCGTCTCCACAGGGACGCTCAACCTCTACTCACAAACGCTGTCCCAGGCGGTTGTGGCCATCAATGCCACGACGATGGCTGTCGTCGATCACTGGCAGCTGCCGTTCGAGGCGGCGGTGAGCGACTCGGACTGGGGGACGACGCCGACGCTCACGACGGACGCGAATGGCGACCAGCTCGTGAGTCTGGCGAACAAGAACGGCATTCTCTACACGCTCAACCGCAACAACATGGCGGCAGGGCCCGTGTGGCAGAGCCAGATCGCCTACGGGGGTGATTGCCCGACATGCGGTGACGGCTCGATCGCCTCGGGCGCTTTTGCCAACGGCGTCCTGTACTACGCCGGCGGAAGCAACAGCGACGCCAACGGCATCGGTCATGGGGGCTCGGTCACCGCCTTCAACGCAGGCACCGGCGCGGTGCTCTGGAAGCACGAGACGAACTCTCCTGTTCTCGGCTCCATCATCTACGACAACGGTCTGATCTTCGACGGCCAGGGCTCCATCATCGAGGCGCTGAGCGCGGCCACGGGGGCGTCCCTCTGGACGTACAACCTCGGAGCGGGCACGTACGGCGCGCCTGCCGACGCCAACGGCATGCTGTACCTGGGCGTGGTCAACGGTGACTTCTTCGGATTCGGCCTGCCCGCGACACTCCCGGGCTCGCCGCCCCCCGATCCCAACTGCCCAACGGGCTTCACGTGTCAGGACATCGGCAGTCCGCGGATTCCCGGCAGCGAGGTACTCAACGGCGATGGGAGCGTCACGGTCACGGCGTCGGGAAACGGCCGTACCCAGGGCGATCAGATGCGCATCATCACCGAGCCCGCGAGTGGTGACTTCCAGATCTCCGTTGAGGACATGTCGGAAACGGTCGGCAATCTCACCGGGTTCAGTCAGCCGCAGCTGGGGATAGTCATCCGTCAGAGCGCAGCGCTCGGCGCCCCGTTCTACACGGCGCTGCAGGATCCGACGTACCCGGGCGAGGGCGAGACCGTCGCCAACGTGATCATGTACTACCGCGACACCTGGGGCGGTCCCGTCGTGGAGCTGACGCAGAATTACCCTCTCGCCTTCCCGCGGTACCTCATGGTTCAGCGCCACGGCGACAGCTTCCAGACGCTGTTCAGCTCCAACGGAACGAACTACACACTCATCAGCGCAACGGTGCACACGCTGGTGATGCCCACGACGGTTTTGGCTGGCGTCGGGGTTGCTTCGGGGACACCCACGGCGACGACCACAGCCGTGTACCAGAAGCTCGTCATCGGGCCCCCAACGCAGACCTACGTCGAGCAAAATGAGGCTCACGCGTGCCCGCCGGGATGGTCCTGCACGGACGTCGGGGCCGGCTCGCCCATCGGCGACGAGACCTTGGTGAATGGCGTCTGGACCATCTCCGGAGGTGGCGAGGGAATCAACCTCGCTGCGGACGGCATCGGTAATAACCGGATCGCCGACCAGTTCCACTATGTGTACAAGCCGATGACCGGCGACGCAACCGTCACCGCACGGCTCACGTCGATCGCAAATGGCAGCGCGACCGCGCAGGCAACGCTGATGATGCGCGCCGACACATCCATCGGCTCGCCCTTCTACGGTGTGGTGGTGACGCCCAACCTCGCGGCGACCATCGAGTGGCGGACCAACAACCTCATCCAGCAGCGGGTGACGATTCCCGTCGGCACGCTGACGCTACCGGCGTGGTTCCAGATCAACCGCTACACCGACACAACCCAGTCACCCGCAGTGACGTATTACAGCCTGCTCACCTCGACCAACGGGACGACCTGGGCCGAGGTCAACGGTTCCACCGTCGCTCTCAATCTCGGTGCGCACCCACTTGCCGGCATCGGCGGCTCGCAGGCCACCCCGCGTGCGCTCAACAGGTCGACGTGGGACAACGTCAGCATCTCCACCGTCAGCACGAAGCCGCCGGGCGTGTGCCCGCAGGGCTACACGTGTCAGGACGTCGGCGACGGCTACCAGTCGGGAAGCCAGGAGTTCAGCGGTAGCGGCACGTGGACCTTCTCCGCTGGTGGCCCGGACATCTGGGACGTGTACGACTTCTTCCACTTCGTCTCCCAGACGCTCACCGGCGACGGCACAGTGAGTGCACAGGTCACGTCTGCGGGTCCGGTGAATTACGACGCCGAGTGGCAGAAATCCGGTGTGATGCTGCGAGGATCCAGCGACCCTCAGTCACCCTATTACGGCGTGTTCGTCACGCCGCAGCACGGGTTGGCGGTGCAGTGGCGAACGACCCAGGCAGGCTTGACCAGTCAGGTGCTTGCGCCCGGCCCGTCACCGGCGTACCCGGTGTACCTGATGATCGGTCGGTGGACGGACCCGCACCCGGGCGGTCAGACGTACTACACGGCCTACTGGTCGACCGACAACCTCAACTTCACGGCGATCCCCGGCTCCACAGTGGCGCTGAGCCTGCCTGCAACGGTGCTGGCCGGCATGGCAGCGGATTCGTACAACGAGAAGACAACCTTCCCGGTTGTCTTCAACGCCTTCGCGATCTTCAGTGATACCGAGCCGGTACCTCCGGGCGCCTGTCCGGCGAGCGTCGCCGGGTGTGCGGACATCGGCGGCGCGGCGCCGGCCGGCGTGCAGACGCTCGCCAACGGCACGCTCACGATGACCGTCGGCGGCGGTGACATCTGGCTCGGGGCCGATCAGATGCACCTCGTCTGGCAGAACCTTGCCGGTGACGGCGTGGTCAGCGCGCGAATCGTCTCGCAGCAGAACACCGGTGGCTGGGCCAAGGCAGGGGTGATGATGCGGGCCACCACCGACCCAGGCTCGCCCTACTACGCCGTCTTCGTCACACCGAGCAACGGCATCGCCGTCCAGTACCGCTCCACGGCCGGCGCAATCACCGCACAGATCGTGATCCCGGGCACCACGCCGGCATACCTCGAGGTGGGTCGCTACACCGACAGTGCCGGCACTGCGTGGTACACCGCGTACACCTCTACTGACGGCACCACGTGGACAGTGGTTGCGGGGTCCACGGTGGCGCTGGCGATGCCGGGCCCGTTGCTCGCCGGCTGGGGTGGTGACTCGACGAGCCAGACGACGGGCAGCCAGATCGTCTTCGACACCCTGGCCGTTAGCGCGGGCGCCTCCGCGCCCCCCGGGCTGTGTCCATCCGGCTGGGTCTGCGCGGACCTCGGGGGTGCGACCCCTGCTGGAGGTCAGAGCCTCTCTGGAGGCGCATGGACCGTCTCCGGCGGCGGCGGCGACATCTGGGGTGCCAGCGACCAATTCCGCTTTATCGATGCACCGGCACGCGGTGACGGCACCATCAGCGCCGAGGTCATGACCCAGCAGGCGACGAACCCCTGGGCGAAAGCGGGCGTGATGATGCGCAGCACCGTGGATCCCGCTTCCCCGTACTACGCCGTCCTGGCCACTCCCGCCAATGGAGTCATCGTGCAGTGGCGCACCACGCAGGGCGGTGCGACCAGCCAGCTCGCAGTCCCGGGCACTGTCCCGGTCTACGTCGAGGTGTCGCGGTGGACCGACACCAGCGGCACGACGCCGGTGACGTACTACTCCGCGCTCACGTCACCGGACGGCGTCACATGGACGACCGTTCCGGGCTCCGCCGTGGCCATGACCCTGCAGACGAACTATCTCGATGGCCTCGCGGTGACCTCGCACGACACCAGCCAGCTGAGTAGCGTTGGGCTCAAAGCGGTGCAGATCGGCACGACGTCGACGGAACCGCCAGGTGTCTGCGGCGCCGCATACACCTGCGCCGACATCGGTTCGGCCACCCCCGCCGGGAATCAGACACAGACGCCCACAGGATGGACCATCGAGGGCGGCGGCGGTGACATTGCCGGGACGAGCGACCAGTTCCGGTTCATCGAGCAGCCGCTGCCCGGAGATGGCACCGTCAGCGCACGGCTGGTGTCGCTGAGCAATGCCAATGCCTGGACCAAGGCGGGCCTTATGGTGCGCTCCGATGCGACTGCGGGAGCCGCGTACTACGCAGTGATGCTGACGCCGGCCAATGGCCTGGTGGTGCAGTACCGCAATGCCGCCGGCGCCGTCACGAACCAGCCGGTCCTGCTCAGTGGGCCGGCGGCGCCGCTCTACCTCAGCGTGACGCGAACTGGCACGACATTCTCCGCGTCGACGTCGCCCGACGGCGTCACCTGGACACCCGTCGCCGGCTCCTCCGTGCCGCTGAGCGGTCTCTCGGGAACGCTGCTCGCCGGAATGGCCGTCACGTCGCACGACACCAGCCTGCTTGCCACCGCGATCTTCAACGCAGTCAACATCTGAGGACCCTGGCCGAACTCTCTACGGACGGCACACTCGCGCTGCGGCGAATGTCGCCGGCGTCGCCGGGCCGATGTCGTAGCTCGTCGGTGCGACCTGGTATCCGAGGTTCCAGAAGTTCGCTCCACTCGACCCCTCAGTGAAGATGGTCTGGCACATGTCGCGTAACTCGGTAGCCCGTGCCGTGTCGCCTTCAGACTGCTGCCACCCGAACTCCTCGTCGATCCATGGTTTGCCGATCGACGCGCAGTACGCGGCAATCGTTCCGGAATACGCAAGCATGCCCCCGTACGTCTTGATATCGCAGAGGTCGACCGTCGGCAGCGCGAAGATCGCCTTCCAGTCAATGCCGGACGTGGGTTCGTTGAGATATCCGAGGCCACCCGGATTCACCGCGACGGTCGCGCCGAGCCGCTTCCACAACCCCGTGGTGCGAGCGTAGAAATCGGTCAGCTCCTGCGTCGTGTAGGAGAGCGTGCAGTCCTGCCCGGTCGCGGGCGCCATGAAGGTGTGACTCCCCACCGGGAGCGGTTCGCCGCTGATGCCGAGCGTGGCAATCGTCGGATCGTCCGCGTAGAGCCGGCCCGTGACGGTGTTGCGCCGCGTGGCGACGAACCTGATGAACGCTGTCCAGTCTGAGGTGTAAGGATTGATGCAACTGTTCCACTGAATATTCCGATAGTCACTGAGGTCCAGGTCGACGTGCAGACCAGCCGCTCCTGCGTCAGCGATCATCTGGTCGACCTGCTCCCACGTCGTTTCGGCGTATGGCGTCGAGGACGGGATGCCGTCGTCTGAGAAGAAGTTGACGATGCGGATGGTGTCCAGCCCGGCCCGTTGCGCGAGCGCCACCGTGCCCATCGGGTTGAGGAACCCGGACTGTTCCGGGCGTAGTCCCGGGTTGTAGACGCTCGCCCCGTTCATGTACCAGGGCGACCCGTTCTCGCACAGGTGCGTGGCGCACACGGTCACCTCGGCGGGAGCCTGCTCCTTCGCGGGCGTCGTGGTGGGCGTCCCGGTCGGCGGTGCCGTGACATGCGCGGTGCCGTCCGGGTTTGGCCCAGCTGCGTGATCACGCAGCACGAGCACAGCAGACAGCGCGGCGACGAGCACCACTGCTGCTGCCCCCGCGAGGCGTCGGCTCCTACCTGGATTGATGGCGCTCCTCCGACGGCTCTCGCTGGCGTTCTCCGCGGCCAGTCTCGGGTTCCCGAAAGCCTCACCCCGGGTTGTATAGGATGTGCGGGTCTCAGCCGATGACGCCTGGCCCACGGGAGAGTGCCGGATCCGAGCATTCGACGACGAAGTTGCAGCGAGCCGTTACGACGGCGTTACAACCGGCGGCCTGAGAGGCGGGCTCCGGCCATCGTCGACCCTATGCTTCGCGAGGCCACGACAAGAGCAAAACCTCCGTGAGAAGGCGACGCAAAGCCACGGGTCTCAACGTGAGACAGCCGGGTTAGCGAAGGATCGTGGGTCCCGGCAATCGGAGCCCAGATGATCAGAGCGCTGTCCGCTACCACCGTTGTCCTGATCGCAACTGCTGCGTGGGGCGCCACCACTGAGTCTTCCCGCCAGCTGACCAGCTCCCCGCAGAGCACGAGCCCAGGCCCGGCTACGATCTCGCCACCGCGCGTGTCGTCAGGCACGCACCGCGTCAAGCATCCGGTCCCGAAGAGCATCCACACTCCTGAGCCCATGCCGACGACGGGTCCTACGCCAACTCCTGTCGCGACTTCGACGCCGTCACCTACTCCCATCGCCACACCTCCTCCGAGCCCGAGCTCCTCGCCGCCGACTTCGTCCTTCGTCACGGTGTGCGGAACGGCGTTGTGCGCGGGTGGCGTGCGGTTCGACGAACGAGGTGCGACGGCCTACGGGCAGTACAGCAACCCGGCGGGCGTGGTCGCGCTCGCCCGGCGGGCGAATCTCAACACGCTCGAGCTCGTCGAATTCGACACGCGGTACCACACGCTCTCGGACACGGAGTCGAGCGCAACCTGGGACCGCGTCGACGCCTTCATCGCCGCCGCCCATGCCGGAGGGTTGCACGTCATCCTCAACCTGAGCGAGTACGGCCAGTCACTGCAGGCAGCCGGTCATCCGCCGGTCACGACCGACTGGGGTCCGTATCTCAGCTTCATCGCTAACCGTGTCAACACGGTGAGCGGGATCAGGTACGCCGATGATCCGACGATCGCCATGGTGGAGTTGTGGGGAGAGATCCCTGCGCCGAACTATCCGAATCCCGTCGGGACCACCCAGCAGATCACCGACTTCTATACCCGGTCGCTCGCCGAATGGCACGCGGACGCGCCCAATATCCTCGTCAGCAGCGGCGGCTTCTCGTACATCAACGATCCACACAGCGGGATCGACTGGAAGACGATTATGGCCGATCCCGGCAACGCCGCCTGCGACGTCGAGGTCAACTCAACCGCCGATCTGAGTGTCAGCGTCCCGAGCGTCTCCTCATACTGCCAATCGCTGGGGAAGCCGTGGTTCCTCGCAGCGTGGAGCTCGTGCTTCGGGGCGTCTCGGGGCGCATGGGATCTCGATCACTGGTCTTCCGATGCTGCGATGGCCGCGCACGCCAGGGTGATGGTCGACGTCGCGGACGGTGTGTCCGAAGCGGCGCCCTTGGGCGACGATTTCTGGAACATCGGCGACACCGCGGCGGTCACGGGAACGTGCGACATCGGCCCGCAGTTTCCGCTCACCTTCGCCGCGATCGAGTAGCGCCGAGCGGGCGGTCGCGCCGTCAGCCCGTCCCGGTCACCCGGTACAACCGCCAGTTGGTCGCGTCGTCGCTGACGCTGTTGAACTGCTTGACCAGCGTTCCCAGGTCGCCGCCGTTGGCATAGGCGCCTGGGTACGCGCGGTTGATGGCGTCGAGCTTGCCGAGCGCCTGTTCCGACGGCACCAGGAAGTAGCGCACGCCGTTGCCGGCCGGATCGGCGAGCACCTGCTGGAAGTCGCGGTCCGAAGTGATCACGTACTGCTGCGTGTTCGACGATGACATCACGATGTCGAATCCGAGGAAGTCGTCGACGAGCACCGTTCCCCGGCCGAGGCGCAGCGAGTCGACGTACTGGCTCACCTGGTGATCGGTGACGAATCGCAACGACGCCAGGCGTTCGGCCTGGGTGAGCGGTCCGCGCCGGACCAGCGCGTGGAGCTCCGCCGCGTACCCGACATTGATCGTCGGATCCATGACAGCACGGTATCCGGCCTGGACCGAGAGCGACATCAGGACAATCCCTGCCACGGCGGCCACGGTTGTGCCACCGGTCCATAGCCAGGTCAACCACCGATTGCGCGGTTCGGGCTCGGGTCGGTGCGTGGCGAGCTGAGGCGAGCCGGCCGTGCTCCTGCGGGTGAGCGTGATGCCGACCATCAGAATCACCAGTGGAATCACGACGATGAAGTATCGGAGCAGCTGGAGCACGCTGCCGCTGACCTGTGCCCAGAACATGAACGCGAGGACCGCGCCGAGCACCGCCGGTGTCGCTAGGGCAACCCAGTCGCGCCGCCACACAACCACGGCGACGCACGCAACGATGACTATGGGCAGGAACGGTTCGAGGGCGAGCATCCAGTGCAGCGCCTGACTCGAGGCGGCAACCTCCTGTCCCAGCGTGAGCGACGTCGACAGCCCGCGCGACTGCAACTGCGCGGCGTTGCCGTAGCTGGACGACAACTGCTGAAACGCCGTGCCGGTGATCAGCCAGCTCGTCAGAGCCCAGAGCACGAACGCAGTCGCAAACGGGGCAACGACGATGAACGAGTTAAGCAGTGCGGCGCGCACGCGCGGACGCGTCGCGCTCGTGGTGCGCATGAACGTGGCGAAACCGACAATGACCACAACCGCCGCCGCAGCCGCCGTTGCCTCATATCGCGAGAGATAGAGCATGGCCAGGTAGAACGCCGTGCTGACGAGCGCTGAGATCTCCTGTGTCCGTAACCAGCGCTGCAGATGGCGCGCCACCAGCAGGAGGAAGAAGATGAACATCGCCTCGCTCATCGAGTTGACGGCATAGAGAACAATCATTGGATGCAACGCGAAGGTCGCAGTCAGCAGCCAGCGCACCCAGCGGCGTACCCCAACCTCCTCCAGGAAGCGATAGACCTGATACGCGGCGCCGGCCATGAAGAGCGCGGACACGATGTTGCCGGCGAACGCATCCTGCACCAGGGCAGGCCATACGGACTTGAGCGCCACCAACGGCACCAGGACGAGCTCCGGAAGCGGACTCCACACGAATCCAACCGCCGCAAGGTGGGGATCGCCGCTGAACAGGATGCGATTGGCGATGGCCACGCGCGATACCCCATCCTGACCGAGACCCTGACTATGGACGATCAACGTGACGTAGAAGGCGATAGCCAGGTAGACGGCCAGGCACGACCAGAACCAGATCAGCGCATCCGACGGCCGGTGCAGCCGGATCAGCCGGCGTGGGATCGCAACGAAACGAGGTCGCAGCGCGATCGCCTGCATGGTCAGGCCTCCGCCTCGACGACACGCGCGCGGTCGAGGCCGTGCGCGGTCTTCTCCCAGAAGAACGGAGAGATCAGCAGTTGCAGGAACGCCCGCAACGCACCGACCGATATGAGTATCCAGTACACCGGGGCGAGCACCGCGGCCTTCATGAGCTCAGGCCGACCGGCGGCGCGGATGACGATGAAATCAACATACATCGCGAGGAAGTTGCCCGCGATCATGGATGCCAGCCCGGGGAAGTACACCCAGGACGGAAAGATGCTCTGGATGAAGGTCGGGTGAAGGAAGAACCACGCGAGGGTCAGTGCCCAGAACACTGGGTTGAGCAGAGCGGTGAGCGTCGTTGCGCCAACCAGCATGTTGAACCCGCAGAAGCCGCGGCCACCAAGCTCGCGCCAGAGACGGCGTGGATCACGCATATGCACCAGCCAGGTCTGCGCGTACCCCTTGTACCAGCGCGAGCGCTGCTTGATCCAGTTGATGGCGTCGCTGTTGGCTTCCTCGTATGTTGTCGAATCGAGAAACTCGGTCCGGTATCCCATCCGGTACAACCGGACGCCGAGGTCACAGTCCTCGGTGACGTTGAACGGATCCCAGCCGCCGATCTCCTCAAGCACGGAGCGGCGCATGTGCATGGACGTGCCGCCCAACGGTACAGGCGTGGCGCCACCCGCGATCGCCGGCAGGGAGAATCCGAACCAGGCCAGGTACTCAATTGCAAACCACGAGGTGAGTAGGTTCTGATGGGGGTTGTGGTACTCGAGCCGTGCCTGGAGGCATGCCACCGGCGGTGCCGCGCGCGAGAACGCGACCACTGCCCGGCGCAGCTGCAGGGGTTCGGGGCGATCCTCGGCGTCGTAGATGGTGATCAGCTCGCCGCGAGCGCGGAGCAGGCCGAAGTTGAGCGCCTTCGGCTTGGTGCGCGGCTGACTCGGGGGCACGAGCACGACCTCGACGTTGACGGCCGGATGCGCCGCGAGCACTGCGGAGCGTGTGGCGTCGTCGTCGGCCTCGAGCAGGAGCTTGATATCGAGCAGGTGCGCCGGATAGTCCAGCCCTGCGAGCGAGCGAAGTGTCCTGGCAATCACCTCGGGTTCGTGATATGCGGCGATCATCACCGTGTACACGGGCAGCTGATCGTCCGGTATCGCACGCGCTTCCTCGTCCGTCACCGACACGACGTGAGGCGCGTGGATGAGCCGGCGAAACACGCCCACGTTGCTCGCGAACACCAGGAGGTACACCGCCGCGATGCATCCGGAGAGGGCGATGCCGGTGCCGATCGGCGCAACCAAGAAGCCGAGGATGCAGGCAGCTAGGATGCCGAGGATGACGAGACCCTGTCTCTGGTTGAGGACGCGGCTCGCAGAGAGTTCGGGATGGCGAAGACGGAGTCCGTCGACAGCCACTGCAGTCGCCTCATCGGGACTCAGCGTCCCCACAGGCGCGTCCATCGTGCGGCGTGCACCCTTGCGCGGGCGCTTGGTGACTGGCATCAGTAGTCCGCCGGTCCGGTGGCGGGTGCTTGATGGGCCGCCTGCTTGACGAGCTCTCGGGCCAGGCTGAGAAGGCGCTGCGCATTGGGCTCGTTTGCCGTGAGGCTGGAGTCGACGCTGAGCACCACCCGCTGGTAGTGCTCACCGCCAGGCACGCTCACGGGCCACTCCCAGTACAGCCCGAGCCAGTAACCGCCGGTCCCGGGAATGCTGTAGCGCATCACTTTCCCGTTGAGCCCTCCGCCCAGATCCACCGTGCTCGTGTTCGTCAGCGAGTAGTTGTGAAAGTCGTAACAGGCCTCCAGCCCGTAGGTCGAGAACGTGCCGAGATCTGACGTGCCGATCACGTCGACGGTGATCGCGGCCGGCGGCGCCGCGTTGGCAGGGGTGAAGGTCTCGATGTCTGCGTAGCGAGTCCAGGTGGCGCCGGTGCCAAAATAGCGCGGCGCCCAGCTGTACGTGGCCTCGTCGGAGAGAGTCCAGCCGCTGACGGGCGAGCTGACAACACTGCTCGGCGACAGCCGAGACGGACCGAGGCCGAAGGCGAGCAACTCGAAGCGTGCCATCCCGGCGTTCGCGAACATGGCGACAACGCTCACGACGCCAAGCACCGACAGGGGAATCCGCGCCTTGCGCACGGCGAGCGTCTGCGGTGAGCGCGGCTTGGGGTTTGGTCCACGTCGCCGGCGTGCCGTACCGACGTCCAGGCTCAGATGAAAGTGCGGGAGCCAGAGGAGCATGACAAGGGTCGCCCCGACGATCATGGCCAAGCCGATGAGCGGATGCAGGATGTCGACAGCGAAGTGCTCGCCCCAGAGCCCGCCCGCCGCCAGGACCAGCAGGATGCGTCCGACGTTCACGACGAACAGGAAGGCCGTTCCTGACACAAGCCAGAGCAGCTTCAGCCATAGACGGCCGCGCATCAGGATGGTGGCAGCGGCGCCGACGATCAGGAAGCCGAGGCCGCTGTTGATGCCTGAGCAGGCGGAGCTCACCGACACCGTGAAGCTCTGACTTCGCGCCGCTGGCATGGGAGACCAGGAAGTCCCCATTGGGAGCCACCGACGCTACCGGAATGAGTTGCAGCACCGTCTTGACAGCCGCCGCGGTCGTGTCGGTGAACCAGGTGAGCTCCTTGTCGAGGAGCACAACGTACGGATACGGCCACGCCAGAAACAGGAAGAGCACCGCTGCACGTACCCGCACCAGAGCGCGCACGCCAAACGCGAGCGATATCGCACCAGCGGCGAAGAGCGGCAGCGAGAGCAGGTCGAGCCTGTGCAGCCAGTACACACTTGGCAGCCCCTCCGGCGCGACGATCAGCAGCGCCATTGCCAGCGTGAGCAGGGGGACGCCGACGATATAGTCGAGGTAGCGGTCGTGAATATCCGGCGCAGCCGAGCGCCGCTGCGCCAGAACGACCCCGAGCAGCAGCGCGATGAGTGGCACCAGCCCGAGGTACGCGAGGGGCGTCTGCTGGTCCATCTCCTGGACCAGCGTCTGCAGTGAATAGTTGTAGGCAAGTGCCACGGACAGGACCACCGCAGCCGCGCGCCAGAACGCTGCAGCATGCAGGGCGTTGTCGATCCGACGCATGCCGGATTCCAGCATCGAGAAGCGCGAAGTTGGCGTACCGTCGCTTGGCGCGGGCCTGGGTGTCCCTGCCGACGCGCGGCTCGCGATCATGCGACTGGCTCCCTAAGCTTGATCAGGCAGGAGCGGGCGCTGCCATGGTCTGACGCCGGCGAAGGAACAGGACGTAGCCGGCGATCGCGAGCAGCATGCCGATCGGGATGAGGATCGCCAGCGGTACCTCCGGGACAGGAGGACCTGCACCCGGGAGGACAGATTTCGAGTCGACGTGGGCCGCGATCGTGCCGTCCTTCTTCACGACCCAGAAGTCGTTCTTCACGCGGACGGCCTTGTCGGGAATGTTGCCTGCGGGGTAGGCCAGCGTGTACGTGCAGTTGAACCCCCCGTCGTCGTTGGTCTTGATCCTGATCGGTGTTGGAGTCGGGGCTGTCCTGGGCGGCGTGTTCGGATAGGAACCACCCGACAGGATCCTGAAACTGCCGCCGACGGCGGACCCGTGGACGCAAGCGCCCCAACTGATGGTGTAGCGGCCGTGGGCGAACCCGGTGCCAACCGGGAGCGCTTCGATAGCGTCAACGGCGGAGTACGTCGTGTCCGGTGCCAGTTTTTCGAACGTGATCTTGCCGCTGGTGGTTGGCGTTGTCAGCCTCCCACTTGCATCAACGGAGACAGTCTTGGAATTTGCACTCGCCTGCAGCGGGAAGACGCAGGCACCCGCTGCGACGATGAGGAGCGCGGACACCTTGAGATTTCGACGCACCACCTAGATCCCCCTGAACGGAGCGGTTGCTCCCGACTTGCTCTCTGCGACCTGAGGGCTGAGTCGAATGGAACCAGCGTGCCAATCCCCGAGTCGGCAGGCGTGCCGAGCAGAGGCAGGTGCGTATGTCCCACCCAATGTGAAGTCCCCCAAGCTCTCGGAACGTGTAGCCCGCGTCCCCACGCGGTTCCCTTGCTACCTGCGTTCGTTTCGTCAGCGTACGGGGCGTAAGGGGCGTTTGTCAACTTTGGCGCGATCCGCGGTCTCGAGTGTTCTGGAGGGTTAGACGCGAGCAGTTCGACGTGAAGCTGGCAGCTCGGCGCCAGACGCCCTTGACTTCCTTACGGTGTAAGGGTACGATATCCACCGTAACTTACATTGTAAGTATCGACGAGGGCCAGGAGCGCGCCCAGGAGGAATCACCATGAAGTCACCGAAGCGGATCGCCAGGATCGCCGGCATTCTCTACCTGCTCGTGTTTATATTCGGCGGCTTTGCGGAAGGCATCGCTGAACCCCAGATGTACGTCGCGGGCAACGCGGCGGCCACTGCGGGCAGCGTCGTCGCCCATGTTGGACTTGTCCGAGTGGGGGTGGTTGCGGAGCTGATCAATGGGCCACTCTTCCTCTTTCTGGCCTTGACTCTCTACGTCCTCCTGAAGGAGGTGCACAAGGGCATGGCGCGGGCGATGCTCGTCCTCGTCGCGCTCGCGACCGGCATCACGTGCCTCGGTGCGGTGAGCGAATTTGAAGGCTTGCGGGTGGCAACCGGTGCCGTCGACCTGAGCAGCCTCGGGGTGTCGGGGTCGAACGCGGTGGTGCTGCTCCTGCTCGACGCCCAGCACTACGGGTTGCTCGTTGCGCAGATCTTCTTTGGCCTGTGGCTCGCACCGCTCGGCTATCTCGCCTACAAATCGGGCTGGTTCCCGAAGGCATTGGGCGTCGCGCTCGTGACCGGAGCCGCCTGCTACCTCGTGGACGTCCTCGCCGCGTTCTTACTTCCCGATCTCGGCACAGCGATCCATGGCTTCGTCACGATCCCCTCAATAATCGCGGAGCTTTGGATGGCCGGCTACCTCCTCGTGATCGGCGTGAAGAGAGCCAAGATCTCACAGCGGGTAACCGCAACCTCGCGACGGAATGCGCCACGGGTCAGTCGCGGTACCACCGTCTACCTGGATCGCGCCGAGACGGGACTCGATCGAACACGGGAACTGACGTAACGACCAGCGGAGTGCGACGGGACCCGGGCCTTCTTCGGTGTGTTGGGTATTGGCAATCTCAGCCTCGCCGAGCTCAGGGCGATTCTCGTGCTACATCAAGCTCGGACGCGAGCAGGGTCCAAGGTCACATGGCACTGATGCGATTGGACCCTGGCTGACGATCGCACTAGGTGCCATCCTGGCGTTGCGATGAATGACCGAAAGCACGTTCTCATTCTCGGTGGCGGGACAGGTGGGACGATCACCGCTAACCGCTTGCGCAGGGCGCTGCCGCGATCAACCGACATCACGGTGGTCGATGGGAACGACGCCCACGTATATCAGCCTGGTTTGCTCTTTGTCCCCTTTGGATTGGCTCAGGCGGATGAACTGGTGCGATCGCGGGGCGATCAGTTGCATGCAGGCATTCGTTACCTCCAAGCCACCATCGAGAGCGTTGACCTGGGCACGAATGTGGTCCGGTTCGAGGGCGGAACAAGTGCGAGTTACGACGTCCTAGTCGTCGCGACGGGCGCGGTGCTAATGCCCGGTGAGACTGAAGGGCTTGCTGGTCCGGGATGGGGGGAAAGTGTCTTCACGTTCTACTCACTCGAGGGGGCGCGTGCGCTCAGGCCCGCGCTCGCGAACTTCAAGGCCGGCAGGATCATTGTGAACGTCGTCGACATGCCCATCAAGTGCCCGGTGGCACCGTTGGAGTTCTGCTTCCTCGCCGACTGGTTCTTTCGCGAGAAGGGCGTCCGCGACCAGATCGCGCTGACCTACGTGACGCCACTCGACGGTGCCTTCACCAAGCCAGTGGCGTCACGGCGGCTCGGCGAACTCCTGGCACAGAAAGGCATCGAGGTCGTCACCGAGTTCAACACCGGGAGTGTCGACGCCACAGCGGGGAAGCTGGTTGCATACGACGGGCGAGAGGTGCCGTTCGACCTGGCCGTGGTGGTGCCACTCCACGGCGGTGCGGAGTTCATCGGTCGCTCCCCCGGCCTGGGCGACGACCTCAACTTCATACCCACTGACTCCCACACGCTGCAATCCAAGGTTGCGCCGAATATCTTCGCAATCGGTGATGCGGCGGGGCTGCCTGTATCTAAGGCGGGGTCCGTCACGCACTTCGAAGGTGAGGTGCTCACCGAGAACATCCGAAGATTCCTCGAAGGGGAATCCCTTGACGCGAGCTACGACGGCCACGCCAACTGCTTCATCGAGACCGGTTTTGGCAAGGCCGTGCTCATCGACTTCAACTACGACACAGAGCCCTTGCCCGGTCATTTTCCTGGGCGCGTCGGCCTGCCGCTCCTGAAGGAGTCGCACCTCAACCATCTCGGCAAGCTGATGTTCCAGTGGTTCTACTGGCACGCGCTGCTACCGGGTCATTCCATCCCCGGCATCGCATCGGACATGCCGACCGCCGGCAAACACAAGGTTCCCGCGGGAACGCACTGAAAGGAAGCACATGAACGTCGCAACCGTCGAGCTCGCCGACGTGGCTCGCAACGATGAGGGTTTCTTTCTTGACCCATCGCAGTGGAGCGATGCCATGGTCCCCGCGCTCGCCGCACAGGAAGGCATCAGCGACCTCACCGACCGTCATTGGCAGGTCATCCGCTTCATGAGGAGTGAGTACCTGGAGAAGGGGACCGGACCCACCGTGCGCGTGTTGGGCAAAGCATCTGGCGTTTCCATCAAAGAGTTGTACGAACTGTTCCCCAAGGGCCCGGCAAAGGTGGCCGCACGGATTGCCGGTATCCCCAAGCCACGCGGCTGCATCTGACAAGGAGGATCTGAGATGACCACCCTGACGGTCGAGCCAACCGCGGCACCGACTGTGGCGCCAAAGACATTCATGCCGGCGACCATAGAGAAGGTGTCGATCATCATCTCCAAGGGATCCCTTGACGGGGTATACCCGGGCTTGATCATGGCCAACGGTGCGCGCGCCGAGGGGATCGAGGCGAATCTGTTCTTCACCTTCTTCGGGCTCGATGCCATCCACAAGGCGCGTCATGAGCACATTAAGATCGCGACCGTGGGGAACCCCGGATTGCATCTCTCCACCTGGCTTGGTGGTGTTCCCGGTATGTCGAGTGTGATGACCCACTACATGGCCTCCAAGATGGAGAAGCTCGATATTCCGTCCATCCCAGAGTTCGTCGAGATGATCGCCGACACCGGCGCTGGCCTATATGCGTGCAAGGCGTCCGTCGATTTGTTCGGTCTCACCAAGGAGGATTTCATCCCCCAAGTGGAGGACATCATCACCGTGGGCGAGTTCTACGAGAAGGCCGCCGGCGGCCAGATCATCTTCACTTGAAGCAGCCATGGAACTGACAGTGGTCAGCCTCGGCGGTGACCGCCACCGGATCACGGTGCGCGGTCACGAAGTGATCGTCGACCAGCCTCGGGAGTCGGGTGGTGAGGATGCCGGCCCGACACCCACCGATCTCTTCGTCGCATCCCTGGCGTCGTGCGTCGCCCACTATGCCCGCCGCGGCATGGGCTCCGGCGGGGAGAGACCGATGGTGCGTTGCACGTGGACGATGAGCGAGACGCCACCCTGGCGTGTCGACAGTATCGCCATCGAGGTACAACTTCCTTCGAGCACGAGCGTGTCTCGCGTCGAAGCAGTCCGTCGAGCGATTGGCCATTGCACCGTGCACAACACGCTGCATTCACCGCCTACCATCTCGATTCGAGCGGCGGTGGCTCCTAGAGCAGCTCAGTCCACGCATCTTGCTGTCGTGTCGTAGACACCAAAACGCCCGTTATCCGCCAGTGGTACCTGTTTCCCGCCGAGCCTTTCGGGGTTTCATCAGCCGTGCGCAGACACGCGAGAGTCGGAACGGATACGGCCACACCACCGGCTCAACCGAAGCAGCGGTCACCACGAAAGCGATGATGGTTGACCTTCGGTTCGTCAGGTGCCCACATGTATCCAGAGGAGACCAAAGCGATGGGAACCATCCGCGTCCATGAGTTCATCACCCTTGACGGCGTCATCGACGCGCCGACCTGGGCCGCCGACTACCCGTTCGATCCCCGGATGGGAGAGGCGATCGGCAGCGTCATGGCTGGCTGCAAAGCCATACTGCTCGGCCGCCACACCTTCGAGATGTTCGCGCCGGCGTGGTCGCAGCGATCAGCTGCAGAGGATCCGGGCGCGCCGTTCATGAACGGCTCTCCCAAGTACGTCGTCGCAGCCACGCCGCCCAGTGTCGAGTGGAGCAACGCGACGGTGCTCGGGAGGTACGACGCTGCGCGCCTTCGCCGGTTGAAAGAGGACGTCGACGGTGGCATCTACGTCAGCGGCAGCGGCACGCTCGTGCGCGCCATGCTGAGGGACAGGCTCATCGACGAGCTGCACCTCTTCATGTACCCGATCGTCTCCGGTTCGGGCTCGCGGTTGTTCGGTGATGACGCCTCAGCCGCGAAACTGGAGCTCGAGGCATGCAAGTCGTATACCGGAGGGATCGTGCGGCTCACCTACCGCGTTCCTCGCAGCTGAGACGTTGCATACGTCGCTGGCCTCGATGTTGACGTTTGACACCGATGCCCGTTGACATCGTCACCTGTTGTCGCTCTCAACGGGCACGCGAGATTCGAAACGCGGACCGTCGGCCTCGTGTTCGACGAACGTCACCCGACTTCTGGTGTCATTCGGCTCTGGCGACGCCGGCACGGACGGGCCACCCTGAATCGATGAACCGTCTCATGAAGCTGGGTGTGCGATGAAAGTCCAAGTCGTGTACGGAGGCAAGGCGGAGGGAACATCAGGGATCGCGTCCGCAGGAGATGACGGCGGGCAGTCGACGTCAGTCACGGAGCGTCAGACGATCATGGGCCCCGTTCATGACCGAACATTGATCGAGCTGTTTCAACACCAGGTCGCGTTCCGCGCCGAGGAACCCGCGATGTTCCGGCGCATCAACGGTCAGTGGGTTCCGATGACGTGGGCGGAGTACGCCGCGCAGGCACGGGCGTTCGCCGCCTACCTGGTGAGTTCCGGTCTTGGCGCGGGAGGCCATCTTGCCATCTGGTCCTTCAACCGACCGGAGTTTGTTGTCGCGAGCACCGCCACGATGCTCGCAGGCGCGAGCTCGGCGCCGTTGTATCAGACCTTGAGTGCCGATGAGGCCGCTTACGTACTCAATCACTCAGAGGCGTCCATCGCCGTCGTGGAGAGCCAAGACCTTCTCGCAAAGCTGCGCGAGCTGCGGAACCGGTTGCCCGCCCTAAAGGGAGTCGTCCTCCTCGAAGGGACCGTGAACGCCGACGATGCGGACTTCGTCATATCGTGGAGCGACGCACTCCATCGCGGCGCGGAAGTCCTGTCGGACGTTGCCCATGAGCTCGACGCACGACGCGAGGCGATTCGGTCCTCCGACGTTGCCACGCTTGTATATACGAGCGGCACCACCGGGCCTCCCAAGGCAGTCATGGCGACGCACGGTAACTTGATCGCGGCCATAGACGCGATCGGACCGATTGTCATGCTGTCGCCACGCGATCGTGTGCTGAGCTACCTGCCCCTTGCTCACATACTTGAGCGGCTCAACAGTGAGGTGCGCCTCTACTACGTGGGGAGCCCGCTGTGGTTCGCATCCTCTCTCGCGGCCATGCCGGGTGAGGTCCACGAGCTGCGACCGACATGCTTCGTCGGTGTGCCGCGCGTGTGGGAGAAGATGGCTGTGACCATCAACGCCACGATCGATGCCATGCCCTCGTTGCGCCGTCGCTTGGTTCGGTGGGCGATCGGAGTCGGCGAGGACGGTGTCGACCGGAGTCAACGCGGCGAGTCATCGACTCTCGCTGAGCGCTTTCGCCACGTGATTGCCGATCATCTTGTGCTGCACCGGATACGCGTGGAAACGGGACTCGACCGAGCGCACACTCTGATCACGGGTGCTGCGCCGATCTCCACACAGGTGTTGCGCTTCTTTCACAGCCTCGGCCTGGAGATCCGCGAAGGGTACGGGATGAGTGAGAACATGACCGTCACCGCGGTTAATCGACCTGGCGCAACGCGGCTTGGGACGGTGGGGAAAGCGGTACCCGGAATCGATGTCCGCATCGCAGAAGACGGGGAGATCCTGATGCGAGGCGACGTGGTATTCGCCGGATATTTCAAGGATCCGCAGGCTACGGCGGAGACGGTGATCGAAGGCTGGCTGCACACCGGAGACATCGGAGAGCTGGATGTCGATGGGTATCTGCGCATCACGGATCGCAAGAAGGATCTGATCATCACCGCAGGCGGGAAGAACATATCCCCGAACAACATTGAGAGTGCACTTCGGAGCAGCCTCATTGCGAACCCCGTGGTGATCGGCGACCGCCGGCCGTATCTCACTGCTCTGCTGGCGCTCGACCTGAAAGTGCTCGAGCGTTTTGCTGCTGAGCACGGCCTTGGCACAGAGACTCCAGATCTGCTGAACCATCCCGTCGTGCACGATGCGGTGCAGAGTTCGGTGGACGCGGTCAATCGGCGCCTCGCCAAGGTGGAGCAGGTGCGTCGCTGGGCGCTGCTCCCCCGCGAGTTCAGCGTCGGCGTCGAGCTGACTCCCACATTCAAGATTCGCCGCAAGGTCGTCGCCGAGCGCTATGCCGATCAGATCGATCAGCTCTATGCCTCGAGTCCTTCGCGATAGTCGCCTGCTCACGACTGCCGTATGACGTTGACGAGTACTCAACTTGGGATCGGGTGTCGCCTCCTGCCTTGATGACCAATGGCCCTTGCGGTTGGATGGGTGGGGGGGAACGATCAACCCAAACAGCAGCAGGCCCCGGCCGGGGACCAGAGAGTGACAAGAGGAGGTACGGCCAATGATTGCGATCGTTGCGTATGAGACCCTATTCGGGAATACCAGGCGCATCGCGGAGGCGGTCGCCGACGGAATGCGTCCGCACTGCCAGGTTACCGTCATGCCGGTTGCCGCTTGCGTTCGCGAGTCCCTGGCCGCAGCGGACCTTCTTGTGGTTGGTGGACCGACACATACGCACGGGATGGCGCGTCCTGGCACGCGCAAAATGGCGGGCGTCGCCGCAGAGATAGCGAGCGCACCCGGTGCGCGCGAGTTCCTCAGCACGCTGGCACGCGCTGAAGGGAAGTACGCGGCCGCGTTCGACACCCGGCTGAACGGAGTGCGTCCGTTCACCGGGGCTGCGTCGCGACCCATCGCCAGGCGGCTGCGCCGCGCCGGCTATACCCTGCTGCACCCGTCAGCGAGCTTCGTCGTCAAGAGCGCCAAAGGGCCGCTGTTGGATGGCGAGATCGAGCGGGCGACAGCATGGGGCGAGTTTCTGGCCCAACAGGCCGGTGCGAGCATCTCGCGGATGGCCGCGTAAGCGTGCGGAGGAGGAGGAGGAGGCATGCAAGCGCTAGATGCGAACACAGTAATCTGCGCGAGTACAAGCTCATCCCGGCGAATGCAAGCCACCGGCCCGCAACGGAAGGAAATCTGCTGACCCACACAGCCGGGATACCGCAGATAGCACTCGGTTACTGCGGTGCTACCTCATCGGCCTGTTTCGCGATCTAGCCGGGATGGCTGGAAAGCGGCAGATCGGGAACGCGTTACGGCATGGGCCTCGGAGGCTTGGATGAGTACAACGACGCTCGTTCGCAGCGCTCAAGCGGTGTCTCGCTGATGATGTCGCTGCATTGCCGTAACAATGTCGCGGCTGGCGCAGTATCCCGCTACTAAGGTCGGCGCCCATGTCAGAGCTTCCCGGCAATCAGCTGGACCACGTCGATGACGCGGCATGAGTAGCCCCACTCGTTGTCGTACCAGGACAAGAGCTTTGCGGTGTGCTCGCCGATCATCATCGTGCTGAGCGCATCCAAGATCGACGAGTGGCTGTTCTTCAGGTAATCCGAGGACACGAGCGGCTCGTCGCTGACGTCGAGAATTCCCTTGAGCCAGGTGTTTGCGGCTTCGCGCATCGAGGCGTTGATCGTCTCAACCGTGGCTGGAGTTGACAGAGTCAAGGTCAGATCAACGAGGCTGACATTCGGCACTGGCACGCGAAGTGCCAAGCCGTGGAACTTGCCCTTGAGTTCCGGCATGACCAGCGCCACCGCCTTGGCAGCACCGGTCGTGGTGGGGATGATCGACAACGCCGCCGCCCGCGCCCGGCGGAGGTCCTTGTGCGGTGCGTCGAGGATGACCTGATCACCCGTGTAGGCGTGCACGGTGGTCATGAAGCCGGCCTCGATGCCGAATGTGTCCGACATCACCTTGGCCACCGGAGCGAGGCAGTTCGTGGTACACGAGGCATTGGAGACGACGTGATGTCGCAAGGGGTCATATGAGTCGTGGTTCACGCCCATGCAGATGGTGATGTCCTCATTCTTGGCCGGGGCGGTGATGACCACCTTCCGCGCACCGGCGTCGATATGAGCTCGAGCCTTATCCGCATCGGTGAAGTGGCCGGTCAACTCGACGACGATATCGACGCCAAGATCACCCCAAGGGAGATTCTTCGGCTCGCGCTCGGCGAAGACTTTGACGGTCCGCCCGTCCAGGATGATCGAATCGCTTCCAGGTGTCACGGTACCCGGGAAGCGGCCGAATACGCTGTCGTGAGTGAGCAGATGCGCAAGCGTCTCCGGGGTCGTTATGTCATTGACCGCGATCACGTCGAAGTCGGTCCCGCGCTCGCGAGCCGCACGCACGATATCGCGTCCGATGCGTCCGAACCCGTTAATTCCGATCTTTACGGTCATGCTGAGCTCCCGTGGGTTGGTTCCTCAGTCAACCGTAGGGATCGCGGGGTGGCGAAGCCAGAGCCCTTTGACCATTATTTCGAAGGGCGAAAGTCCGAGCACGGGGTTCACCGCGCATCAGCGCCTTGCGACTAGCTGTAGTGCCCATAGAGGTTGTTGACAAAGAGAGAGCCCCGCGGCTGAGTTTGGGTTGTTGAAATCCACCCAGACGGAGGCTCTCCGGTGTCCCATCCTAAGGCGGTACTCACCCCAGTAGGCAGGCTGATTCTGGTTCAGCGAATTGCCCAAGGACGTCCCGCGGCGCACGTCGCCGGCGAGATGGGCGTGTCCCGGGCGACGGCGTACAAGTGGTGGCATCGGTACGTCCGAGAGGGCGAGGCGGGTCTGCTCGATCGGAGCTCCCGGCCGCTGCGCAGCCCACGGCGGACATCGGCGCGGGTGGAGCGCCGGATCGAGGCTTTGCGACGCCGCACCAAGCTCGGTCCAGTCCGGATCGCCGTCCGCCTGCAGATGCCGGCCTCGACCGTCCATCGCGTGTTGGTGCGCCGGCAGTTGAATCGGCTGAGTTGGATGGATCGACCCACGGGACGCGTGATTCGTCGCTACGAGCACGAACACCCGGGCGACCTGGTCCACGTCGATGTCAAGAAGCTGGGGCGGATCCCGCCCGGCGGTGGCTGGCGTGTGCACGGGCGCCTCGGACATCCCTCCACCGGTGTCGGCTACGACTACATCCACTCCGCGGTGGACGATCACTCACGGCTTGCCTACTCGGAGATCTGCAGCGACGAAAAAGGTCCGACTGCCGCTGCATTCTGGGTTCGTGCCACGGGGTTCTTCGCGGCCCACGGCATCGCGGTGCAACGTGTGCTCACCGACAACGCCTTCGCCTACCGGAACTCCGTCATCTTCCGAGCCGCGGTGCTCCAAAGTGGCGCGGTGCAGCGCTTCACGCAGCCGCGCCGGCCTCAGACCAACGGCAAGGTCGAGCGCTTCAACCGGACCTTGCTTGAAGAATGGGCATACGTTCGACCCTATGCCTCAAATCAGCGACGCGCCCAGGCCTTGACGACCTGGCTGCACATCTACAACCATCACCGTGCCCACACCAGTCTCGGTCAGCTCCCACCCATCTCACGCCTCAACAACGTGTCTGGGCATTACAACTAGCGACGACGCGCGGCGCGGGCTTTGCGGTGGAGCTTGACCGTTGTGGACGGCACTAGGGACCAAAGCCTCTAGACAGGCCGCTGGTCTGGTTATTAAGTGGGCCTCGACACAGCAATCCTCGGATGGCCAAGGCGAACCTGATGAACACGCAGACGATCGTGGTGGGAGTGAATGGATCGGCGGCATCGGACGCCGCACTCGAATGGGCAATCAAGGAGGCAGCACCCCGCGGCGCCGAGATCATCGCGGTGCATGTGCTCAAGCCGCTCGGCGCTTACGGGGGCACGACTGTGAGGGACGTTCGTCTGCGCGAGTTCGACTACCTGGGCGACGATATCCGGTCCAATGTCAAGAAGGAGTTGTTTGGACCTCTGACCAGGACGGATATCACGCATCGGATAGTCGTCGTTGAAGGGCATCCAGCATCACGGATCTTGCAGGTCGCCGACACCGAGGACGCAGACCTCATCGTGGTCGGCAACGGGCTGCACAGCACGATGGAGGATCTCTTCCTCGGGAGTGTCGCCCACGAGTTGAGCCACAAAGCTCGGCGTCCCTTCGCGTTGATTCCTTCCGCCATGCACCATGGAGCCATCGACGCCATTGGGCGAGATCGACGAACCGCCCCGGTGCCGAGGCAGACTGGGTCGCATCGAACCGGGGACCGTGTCGTCGAGGTCGCAGCGGTAGCTCCCGAGCTGATTCGGTAGCTTGGCGACGACGTTAGTCCAGCGAACTCAGCTCGCTAGGACTGCGCGTCCGTCTGTCTTCCGGCGGCTCCCAGTTGGGGGCGACGGCGGGGCCGGCCACCCGAGCGGCGACCCTTGCCGGAGACGCAGTAACTCAGCCGCGATCCCATCGGCCCACGTTCCTACCGTACTGCCCTGTACTTGATGACCATCGGCCCTTGCCCGGGTCGCCTCCATATGTTCTGCTGGAGAGAAGCAGCCGAATGTTGAGGAGGTTCGAACCGTGAACGTCACCACGATCCCTACCACAACTAGTCACGGCATGCGACGTCTCGTCCTCGGTAGCGTCTCGACGAAGATTCTCCATTCCGGGCATACGCCTGTGCTCGTCGTTCCGGCAGCCAGAGACAACCGCGTCGCGCCCAAAACGGAATCGCAATGACCACCTCCCTCGACCCGACACGTCGCTTCCGAGTTGACGAGGTCATGACCCGGGATGTCACGACCGTCTCGACCTCAACGCCGATCAAGGAAGCGGTTCGGGTTATGAAGAGCAATCGCATCAGCGCCCTCCCGGTAATCGGCCTGGACGGTGCGCTAGTCGGGATCCTTTCGGAGAGCGACTTCATAAGCAAACGTGTTGATGCCGAGGTGGTCGGAGAGCTCATGACGTCGCCCGTCGCAACAGTAGCTGCGGACGATATTGTCCCGACTGCAGCGCGCACGCTGCTCGCTCGAAACGTGAAGAGCCTCCCCGTCGTTGACGGCGCTGGGAGGGTTGTCGGCATCGTCAGCCGCGGCGACCTTTTGAAGGTATTCCTGCGGCGTGATGAGGACATCAGGAGCGACGTCCAGGCGAGCATCGCTCGCTCAGTCATGGGTGGCGTACGCGGGGTCATCGAGGTTGGCGTGATTGATGGAGTGGTCACCCTGACCGGCACCGTCGACACTGCCCGAGCAGCCGAGAGTGCGGTCACCGCGGCGGTCGCGGTGACTGGCGTGATCCACGTCCGCCGCGACGATCTGAGAATACGAACAGATTCGGTTCGTTGATGGTCGCAAGTCACGTTCCCGGGGCTGCCTCGCGACATCGACAGTCTCGTGGGTGCGCCTCGGTCGACCGACTCCAACGTTGCGAGGACCCAACCCCGATTCACATCACTATCGGGGATTTGGCCATGAATTACCCCGCCGTCGACGTTGGATGACTTGAGCCCGGAGCAACCTGGATCGGGATGGGATCGCCGACGGCGACTTGGCGGGGTTTGAAGCTGGCGGTGGATAGACATCTTGAGGCGGTTATCGCTAGCGCGTGAATAAAGAAGGAGCCCCGTGGGGGCCTCGTTACCATCTGTTGATCGCAGCCGAGCACCCGACCCGTCGGATCAGGGCGGGTTCCCCCGGGTGACGGATTCTCAGAGCGATGCTGCCCGAACCGTCGGCGTCACCGGCGCCACAGGCTTTGTCGGACGTGAGCTTGTCCCACGCCTCATGGAAGCCGGCTACATCGTCCGTCGCCTTGGCCGTCACCCCGAGACGTTCAATAGTTTGGAGGGCGTCGAAGATCGGCGCTTCGACCTCGATGACGAACGACCGGACGCGGCAGCGCTCGTCGGGGTCGACACGATCTTCTACCTGGTCCATGCCATGGGCGGCGGCGGAGGGTTCGCCGCTCGCGACCGCGCGTACGCGGAGCGTTTTGTCGGTGCGGCGCGAACGGCTGGTGTCCGCCACGTGATCTATCTCGGCGGGCTGTATCCTAAGGGGACCGCACTGAGCGAGCATCTGGCCAGCCGCCGCGAGGTAGGAGACATCCTCCGGCGTGGGTGCGGTGCACTGCACGTGCGTGCGGGCATCATTATTGGCCCTGGGAGCGCGTCGTTCGAGATGATGTGTGATCTGGTCCGGCGCCTCCCCGTCATGGTGACGCCGCGCTGGGTCGGCAACCGTTGCCAGGCGGTCGAACTCAGCGACGCCATCGCCGCGCTGGTAGGGGCGGTGGATGTAGCCGGCAATCGCGAAATCGATTTGGCTGGTCCTGACGTGCTGACATACCGCGAGATGCTCCAGCGAATGGCTCTTGCGTTGGGCGTGCGCCGCCGCCTGATCATCGGCGTCCCAGTGCTGACACCCCGGCTCTCGGCACACTGGCTGCGCTTCGTGACCTCCGTGTCCCTTCCGGTCGCCCGGGCACTCGTGGAGAGCCTTCGTCATGACGCGCTCGCGGACGGTTCCGATCTCTTCACCGAGGTCAGTCTGGTAGCGTGCGGCTTCGACGAAGCCGTGAGACGCGCACTCGCGAATCGTCCGCATATCGTTCACAGTGCACATACAGCGTTCTGGGACGGTCGTCGTTACCATGTCACGCAGCGGTTTCAACTCAGCGAGGCGACGCGCCGTGACTCGCACCTCCTCGGCCGTATCGACGAGGAACTCCGCCGGCTGACATCTCGGCTCGCACCAGGTGTGCTCCGCTGGCACGGCGACGAACTCCGCCTGGCCGGCTGGACACTATTCCGGCTCGGGCCTCCGGTGCACGACGCGGCGACATGGCAGCGCACGATCGAAGGTGGATGGCTCGTCGCCAATCCGGGCGGCGTGCTTCGCTTCTCGTGCCAGAACAGCCCCCTAGGACCAGTGATCGAAGCGAGTCTCTCCGGATACTCCCCCAGGCTCCCGCGTACCGCCTACGTCTTGGTCCAAGAGCGTTTGCATCGCATCTTGGTCACATCAGCTGTCCATCGTGCGCTGTTAACCTCGTAGGAGCGGCGACGTCGCATTGCGTTCGGCATCGTCCGTGAAGCCGCCCTACGCCCTCAAATTGCACTTGCCAAGCAGAAGGGCCGAGTTTTCGGTCGGCATCGACTCGGCGAAGAAATACCCTTGCGCGACCGAGACGACTTGGATGCGCGCCCTCAGCGGGGTGTGAACGAGTCGACATCGCGCCCGACCCGGATTGCGTCGAGGAGCTCGCGGATGTCACCCGACTTGGATATGTACGCGGACACGCCGGCGACAGTCATCGCCCTGCGAATTAGCGCCTTATCGAACGCGGAGAAGGCGATCAGGCGGGCGCCAGGCGCCACGACAACCATCTCCTTGGCGGCCCTGAGACCGCCACCGTTGGGCATGTTGACGTCGAGGACGACCACGTCCGGCTGGCGCTGACGCACCAGCAGCACGCCATCATCGACACTGGACGCAACGCCGATCACCTCGAGATCAACCTGCTGGTCGATGATCCGTACGAGAGCTGAGAGCACTTCCGCGCTGTCGTCCACGATGATCACACGTAGTCGCGTACCGTTCACTGCCGCTCACTCTGGACGCATGCGCTGCTGTATACCGCCAGGGGCCGTCTCGTCACGGAAACGTCATGCCGCAGACATCTCAGCGACGGACTCCTGCTTCTGAGGCAGCCATACCTCAATGGCGGTCCCCGCTCCTTCAGCGCTGTCCAGGTGTACCCAACCGCCAAGCGCTTCCGCACGCTCACGCATGGAACTCAGCCCCAGGTGACCCGGCGGGGATCTCTTGTCGGTTCGGGGCGCGAATCCAGGGCCGTTGTCGCTGATGCGTGCACCGAACCCGCTCGCCTGATCACCGTTCAAGAACACCGTGACGGACGCGCCGCGCGCGTGCTTGCGTGCGTTCGTGAGCGCCTCGCGGATGATGCGGTAGAGCGTTGTGGCCACGATCGGGGATGGTTCCCCACTGACCTCATCCGTGAGAGTCACCACAAGATCTTCGCCGTCGTTGAACTCAGAGATGGACTGCTCGACCGCGGCACGCAGGCCGAGTTCGAGGATGTGCGGATGGAGATCGCTCAGCATCGTCCGCATGCGCACGATCGCTCCCTCGATCGAAGATTCGATCGACGCCGCGGTCGCTTCATCGGCCTCGCCGTCCCTGTGTAACAGGAACATTCGCATCTTCGCAGCGATCATCGACTGCAGCATGTCGTCGTGGATGATGCCCGCCACGTGCTGCCGCTCCTGCTCCTGAATAGTCACAAGCCGGAGGAGGAGCTTGGTGCGTTCATCGTTGGAGCGGTGGAGGTCTTCGAGGCTGTCGACGAGCGCCCGAGTTCGCTCGTCAACCTTCAGATCAAGATCCTCGTTCTTGCGCGCGACCTGTTCGTTCAATGAGTGGGTCTCACGGGCGAACAGATACTGCCTTGCCAGCACGACCGTGATGGTGAGGATGAGATCCCATTCCAGCACACGGTCGAGCGATCCGCCGATGAACTCAGTCACCACAGCTGCGACGCCCGCGGCAGCGACGGTGAGATATGGCAGCATCAGAGTCCAACGTGGTTGGCGGATCGCCTCGTCCCCGGGGTGCGCCGACGTGCTCAGCGCGCGCAGTGCGGCGAGGCCGATGAGCGCGTATCCCATGGTCCAGCCGAGATCGGGGAAGTTCACCGACGTGTAGCTCTGGAGGGTCGTGAGGAAGGCGAACGAGCTGTCGGCGACGGCATTGAGTAGGACGCCGAACGCAAGGAGCACGAGCGGCAGTCGCTGTCCGACGTGCAGGCGCGAGAGCGTGAGAACCACGATGGTCACCATGGCGATATCGCTGATCGGGTAGGCGAGACCGACGATCTGCGCAAAGGTGCTCACTGAGGACGACGCGTACACGGGTCCGAGCACCACGTCCCAGCTGATGAAGAGCAAGGCTCCGGCAATCATGATGCCGTCGAGCGCCGTTCGCAGCCTCGCGTCGTTGGTGGTGGCGCCTCCGGGAAGGCGGAGCAGGCCGGCAATCGCAAACGGTACTGAAAGCAGGTAGCCGAGATCTGGGAACGACGGAAACAGGTCCGCGGGGTTCAGGTGGAGAAAGACTTCCTGATAGGTCCAGGCCGCCTGGCCGAGACCCCACAGGCCTGCGGCGATGCCGACCAGACCCCAAGCTTGTCTGATACGACCCCGGCCTCGAAGCGCTGTGATGATGCAGGCCGTCGCCGCCAGGAGTGCCGACAAGGTCTCTGAGTAGTCGTCGACGACGGTCGTCTGTCGCAGTTGTGGTGCGACGACGAGCATTACGCAGTTGATGGCTCCCACGACGACCACAGCCGCGACGAGCAGGCGAAAGGGGCGCCTTCCCATTGGTAGGTCTAGTGTCGCGGCCCGCGACGCTCAGGACGGTGCTGGTGATAAGTCGTTGACGTGACGATCGAGCGCACGGCCGCGCTCGGATCACCGGCTTACTCGTCGCCTCCGGGTCGACGGTGACCTGGCCCGCATTGATGAAGCGCCGGTGGTAATCATTGCCGAACGGGCAGGGAAAGATTCCGAACATGGTGTTGATCAGCGAACGTCCGGCAGAGGTTGAGGATCGTGCCGTCCGCTTTAGTGGGACGGCGATTTGATCATGGGATCGCGAAAGACGTACATCGGCACGCTCGTCGAACGCACGAGCCGCTACGTGATGTTGCTCAAGCTCGAGAAGAACACTGCGGGGCAAGTGCGGACCGCCATGAGCGCCAAGATCCTGTCGCTGCCGACGGAGCTTCGGCGCAGCGTGACCTGGGATCGAGGGACCGAGATGTGTCAGCACCTGCAATTCACGGTCGACACTGGCGTCCACGTCTATTTCTGCGACCCGAAGAGTCCCTGGCAACGGGGGACCAACGAGAACACCAACGGTCTCTTGCGCCAATACTTTCCGAAGGGCACCGACCTCTCAGCTCACAGCCCAGCTGCACTCGACGCCGTGGCACGGGAGCTCAACGAGCGGCCTCGACAAACGCTCGGATGGATGACACCCTTGGCGCGGCTCGCTCAGCTTGCTGCAACGACGCCGTGAGTCCAAGGCAGATATTTGACACCGCGGGTCCACGAGAGTTTGACGGTGTGTGGCGCCCCCCTTGATGCCTGACACAGCCGACCTCCCCTCTAGTCCGCTCGTCCGTAGCCGGCCACGGGATTCATCTGACGCTCTCGGGTGCGCGATGAACGCGAAGGGTAGTGGTCACCAGCCGACGCGCCTAGCCAAAAACGTAGGATCTCGCTGTCCAGAGGTCTGCCCGCTGCGCAGAACGTCGGATAGGTTCCTAGGTACCAAAGGATGTCGGTATGACCGGGATGACAGCGCGCGACCTCTCGATCCTCGCTCAGGCGGGCGAGGTTCGCGTGGCTCCGGACGGCCGGCGGATTGCGTACACCGTCATCACGGTGGATACCGGGGCCAACAGATATCGCACCCGGATCTGGCTGGCCGACGTCAGCGCGTCAGCCCCGCCGCGTCCGCTCACAGCAGGCGCGTGGGCGGACACGCTGCCGCGCTGGTCTCCCGATGGCCGCTCGCTCGCGTTCGCGCGGAGTGCCGGGCAGGGCGAGGAGGCCGCCTTGTGGATCGTGCCGGTTGACGGACCTGGAGAGATCAGCCGGCTGTGCTCGCGGCCGGACGAAATCACCGACCTCGCATGGTCGCCTGACGGTACCCAGCTTGCCGTCGTCGCTCGGGTGCCTGATCCAGCTCGCTACGGCACTCCTGGTAAGCGGCCACCGGTTGGTGCGCTGCCACCGCGGCGGATCAACCACCTGTTCAGCACTCTCAATGCTCATGGATGGATCTACGACCGACCGACCCACATCCTCGTGGTGCCCGTCGATGGCTCCGCCTCACCACGGGACCTGACTGAGGGACCCTGGGCGGCGAGTAGCCCGACGTGGTCGCCAGACGGCACCCGGCTCGCGTTCGTATCGGCGCGTCACGAGGACTGGGACCTGGATCTCTGCAACGATATCTGGGTCGTGAGCACTCTGGGCGGCATACCTGAGGCGCTGACCGACACGTCCGCGTCCTGGGCGTTGCTGTCATGGTCACCCGACGGGAACCGGCTCGCGTTCACGTACGATCCGACCCCCGGGGATGAGCCCCGACACGGCCGGGTCGGGGTGCTCGACATTGAGACGGGTAACCGGCGCGAGCTCAGCACGGTGCTCGACCGCAACGCCTCGCCCTATCCGAACCAGGCTGCGCCCGTCTGGACTGGCCGCGACGTCTGGTTCCGCGTCGAGGAGGATGGAGCCATCCACGTCTACCGCGTGGACGCGGGCGGGGGGATTCCCACGCTCATGCTCGGTGGCAGACGGGTGGTGCGAGCGTTCGATGTGGTTGAGGTTTCAGGCGGCACTCGCGTGCTGGCCGCTGCGATCACCGATCCCATCGAGTTGACCGAGGTCTACGCCTCTGTGGCTGGCGAGGATCCTCGCCGGCTCACCGACCTGACGCGGTCGCTGCGAGAACGAGTGGAGCTGATCGCACCCGAGCGCTTCACCGCGGTGTCGGCCGATGGGGTGGAGGTGGAGTGCTGGGCCATGGCTCCACGCGGTGTCGCAGCGGGCGAGCGTGCCCCCACGATCCTCAACATCCACGGAGGCCCGTTCACCTCCTATGGATGGTTCTTCTTCGACGAGTTCCAACTCCAGGTCAGCGCCGGCTTCGGGGTTATCTACTGCAATCCGCGTGGCAGCTCCGGCTACAGCGAGGCATGGGGGCGCGCCATCCGCTGGCCCGAAGCCGAGAGCGATCCGGGTTCGGGGTGGGGTGGGGTGGACTACGACGACGTCATGGCATGCGTGGATGAGGCTTGCAAGCGGTTCGACTGGATCGACGATGCGCGGCTCGGAGTCCAGGGCGGCTCGTATGGCGGCTATATGACCTCGTGGATCGTTGGTCACACCGATCGCTTTGTCGCGGCGTGTTCCGAGCGGGCGGCGAACAATCTGCTCCAGCTCGAATGCAGCTCCGACGCGGCTGGTAGCTTCCGCACTGAAGTTGGCTTCACCCATGTGGATCGATCCGAGCCGTACATACGCCACTCGCCCTCGTCGTACGTCGCCGACATGCACACGCCGATGCTGCTGATCCACTCCGAGGACGACTTGCGCTGCCCGATCAGCCAGGCGGAGGAGTTGTTCGTCGGGCTGCGTCTGCTCGGGCGGAACCCAGAGTTGGTTCGCTTCCCAGGCGAAAATCACGAGCTGTCGCGTTCAGGCAGTCCCGCCCACCGGATGCAACGTGCTGACATCATCCTCGAGTGGTTCACCAGAAAACTTCGTGACCCTGTCGGAGGCTGAGCGCTGCTCGCGGTCGTCGAGCGCTCTCGGGTCGTCGAGCACCAGCTCCCGCCATAAGCAGAGCGACCTCCGACAGTAGGAGGAGCACCTGCTGAATCTCGAGAAACCGACAGCGGCGATCGCGCTCAGCGCGAGCATGATCGGCATCGCGACGCTGCCGCGCCGGCTTGATGACGGAGTCGGATCAGAATGGCTTACGCTCGGACGTCTGCGGATGTCGACGCGATTCCAACAGATTCCATCGCACTTGGCGTAGTCGTCATTCCAGCCATTTGCCGGCGAAAGCACTCTAAATCCAAGAGACACCTCAAGTCGCTGCGGCGGCGCGGCGCCCGCAGCCCGGCGCCGACCAGCAGGAGGTCTCCATCGAACGCTGCGTCAACCTCATGGCGACGCGCTATCAGTGGGCCGCCACCGCCCGAGTCAACGCTCGCGACGCCTTCGTCACGCGAAGTTGCTTGGAGGTAGGAACGCTCGTCACACACTGTTTCAGCGACCTTCAAGTCGGTTTTGCATCCTGATCTCAAATCATCAGTGCTCAGGAGATGCCATGCAAGCCCAGGTCATTCGCTGCCGCGAGTTCGCGTTGACGCGACTGGAAAAGATACTCGATGGTTCGGACGAGCGTGGACAGGGGATGGTGGAGTACGCCCTTATCCTCGTCCTCATCGCCGTCGTGGTGATTGTCATCCTTACGACCGTCGGCCACCGTGTGAACAACGTGTTCTCCAACATCAGCCACGGACTGAGCACCTAGGAATCATCAGCTCGTTTGCCTCCAGTGGCGGCGCCACAGCTCGCTCTCTCTGAATCGCGAGCACGGGGCGCCGTCCTTGTGCATCCACTTCGGCAGGCGCAGCGGTCCGCCAATCGACGGTCGCTCCGTAGCGCTGCCCCATGTCGCCGCAGCGACCGAGATGCCGGCGTGCGTCGGCGCCGCTTGCCCGCGATACAGCCTGTCTTGATCGAATCAGCGCAGGTCGAGCCGGCGGAATCCGGTAACCGCGGTCAGCGTCAAGAGGACCCCAACGAAGATCAGCACCCCAACGGAGGCGAGGCTGAGACCGTTGGCAAGCTGCTGGTTTCCGACTGACCAGTAGAAGAGCGATATGTACCGAGCTGGGCGAATCCATCCGATCACCGGCGCAAGTGAGCTCACCAGATACGACGCGGCGGCCAGCGCCGCTGTGACGCCGAGCGCGGTCCCGCGGCTGCCGGTGATCGACCCGACGGCGACAGCGCACAGTCCGAAGTCGACACCGAGGAGCGCGACCCCAAGGCTCAATCCGGCGAGATGCGTGACAGGGAAGGAGAGATCGAACTGTCTGCCGATGAGGATGCATCCCATGGTTGCGACCGCCAGCAGGAGCGCCTGCACGGTCAGCGCACCGACCTTTTGCAGCACCAGAGCGCTTCGCGATATCGGGAGGATCGTGGCAAGCGCCAGCGTGCCGTCTTCGTCCTGTCCGGCGATGCAGGACGCGCCATAGCCCACGGTGATGAGCAGCATGATGAGCGGGAGGAAGTTCTCATAGATGTTGGCGTCGAGCCATCCGCTCGGTGACGTCAGTGACCCCGTCGCCCCGAAGAGTGCCGCAATTGTTGACCCGTTCTTCGTAAGTTGATCGAGGCTCGTGGAGTCTCTGAACTGTGGGTACAGCGTCACGATGACCAACGCGTAGAGCACCATTCCGACCACGTAGCTAAAGAGCGCGCGTCGGCGCAACCGGAGGTCGATGACAGCGATGTCAGCGCGCATCGTCGGGCTCCTCCCCGGATTGGTTTCGACCCTCGATCGATGCGAAGAGCTTCGGATCGACCGTCCTCGGGAAGGCGAACTCGATGGTCCGCGGCGCCTGCCGGCGCAGCGCCTCTACCGAATCGGTGACGACGAGGTGTCCGGCCTTGATGATTGCGACGCGGGTCGCGACCCGCTGCACTTCGTCGAGTTCGTGGGACGAGAGGAAGACGGTCGCCCCAGCGCTCACGAGTTCACGTATCAGACGTTCGAACTCGTCCTGCATCAGAGGGTCGAGCCCGGATGTTGGTTCGTCGAGGATCAGCAGTTCAGGTCGATGCATGATGGCGAGCAGGATGCCGATCTTCTGCCGATTTCCCTTGGACAACGTACGAGCGGGCCGCTCGAGGTCGACCTGAAACCGCTGTGCAAGCTCATCGAGGAAGGTTCTGTCCTGCAGACCACGGACCTTGGCAGCGAAGTCGACGTGCTGCCGCCCGGTCAAACGAGGGTGCAGCGAGAGTTCCCCCGGGAGGTATCCGACCCGTCGGTGGATCTCGACAGCGTCGGGTATGGGGTCCAGTCCGAAGACCTTCGCGGCGCCCGATGTCGGGTGAGAGAGCCCGGTGAGAAGACGGATCGTCGTTGACTTGCCGGCCCCGTTCGGACCAAGGAACCCGAAGATCTCTCCCTCCGTCACTTTGAAGTCGACGCCGACGATGCCGCGGTGTGACCCAAAGGTCTTGGTCAGCTGATCCGCGCTCACCACCACCGTCATCACACGGCCCCCCGAGGCGGATCCGTTTCAGAGGACGGCACCTCACCGATCGTCAGCACCCCGCGCGAATAGACGTCAAGCACCTGAGCGGTCCATCGCTCCATCCCCGAGCGTGCGAGAGGATCCATGCCGAGGACCTGGTGCACCTGGTCGCGGAGCAGCACGACGCCAAGGTCATTGACCAACAGGAAGGCGGCTCTAACTTCGGCGTCGGACGAAGGAAGCGCCAGCCCTGCCGCTTCCAGGGTTGCGAAGCCTGAGAGGACCGCTTCGAATAGGGTCCGAAAGAGCGTCTCGGCGGGCTTACCGCCGTCGATGAGGAGGCGCCGCAAGTACGCGGGGAGCAGCGGATCTCGTTCGAGTTCGCTGGACAGCACGGCCGCCAGCGACGCGCTCGGCCCCTCCCCGGAGGCGCGCGTGAGCTCGGTGACCAAGGCGTCGACGAGAGCGATTGCCCGATTGTCGACCGCTTCCCTCAGTCCATCCTTCGAGCCGTAGTGGTGAATGACCAGCGAGGGTGAGACGCCTGCCTGGGCCGCTATCTCGCGGAGCGTTACCACTGCGGCACCCCGCTGTGCGAAGAGCCGCATGGCTGTCTCCCGGATCCTGGCTGCAGCGGTCAGATCGCCCGGTGCTGCACGCATGTGCAGATTATAGAACAGCCGTGCAGCGCTGAGAAGGAGTTAGTCGACAACCGCCCCTGGTGTCACCGCCGAAGACTGCGAGCTGCGGGTGCCAACTCGGTCTGATTTGACGCGCGTCTGGTATGCGACCAGGATGTCGCGATGGGTCAGCCATCCAAGGATGGTCGAACCGCCTGGGTCCATGACCGGCAGTGCGGCGGTGCCATGATGGACGAACTGCGAGAGCGCGGTGTCGAGGGGTGCGTCTGGTGCAACGGTGCTTGCCTGGTGAGCGAGGTCGCCCGCGGTGATGTCGAACGTGTCGTTACCCAACGCGGTTTCGAGCGCTTCGGCGGTCACCACGCCGCGGTACCCGCCATCGACATCCACCACAGGAAGCGCGGCGACGTCGCGTCGCGCAAACCGGCCGACCATTTCGTCGATGGATGTCGTGACCAGGAGTGGCTCTGGCACCGGCTGCATGGCATCGCGGACTCGAATCTCCTCCATGAGGTTGGCGTTGCGTGATCGGAGAATGTCGATCCCGCGTCGTCGCAGCTTGAGTGAGTAGATGGTGTCTTTGGACAACAGATTGCTGAGCCCGGTGGCCGCGACAATCGCGACCATCAAAGGCAGGATGATGGTGTAGTCGCCGGTGAGCTCGAAGATGATGATCACCGCTGTGATCGGCGCTCGTGCCGCACCGGCGAACACGGCCCCCATACCGACGAGCCCGTACGCACCGGCGGGCGCAACCGAACCGTGGAACAGCATGTTCGCGACCAGACCAAACGCGGTACCCAGCATCGCGCCCATGAACAGTGATGGAGCAAAGACACCGCCGGATCCGCCGATGCCGATCGTCAGGCTGGTGGCGAGTATCTTGCCCACGAGCAACACCAGGAGCAGCCCGAGAACGATCTGTCCTGCGACCGCGTTTTGGAGTACCGGATAGCCGACGCCATACAGCTCGGGGAGCGCCAGCAGCAGGAGCCCGAGGAGTACGCCACCAGCCACCGGACGCAGCCATTCGGGGCCATGCCACATGCGATCCAGGAGATCCTCGGTCCCGTACAGGATGCGGATGAATGCAAGCCCGGCAAGGCCACCCAGCACCCCGAGGACTGCGTAGAGACCGAACTCCCAGGTCGAGACGATATGGAACGCGGGCAGCATGAGGAACGCCTGGTTGCCGAACGCCGCGCGCCCGATGACATCGGCGGTCACCGAGGCGAGCACCACAGCACCGAAGGAATCCACGGCGAAGTCCTGGAGGATGAGCTCGAGCGCGAAGAAGACACCGGCGATAGGCGCGTTGAAGGTGGCCGAGATTCCGGCCGCCGTACCGCAGGCGACGAGCAAACGCAATCGGTTCTCGGAGACGTGCAGCACCTGCCCTATCGAGGAGCCCAGCGCCGAGCCAATCTGCACGATGGGTCCTTCGCGTCCCACCGAACCGCCCGCGCCGATGCAGATCGCTGAGGCGAGCGACTTGACGACAGCCACCTGAGGACGGATTCTCCCGCCCCGATCAGCTACGGCGAGCATGACCTCGGGGACGCCATGGCCTCGAGCTTCGGGAGCAAAGAGCTGGATTAGGGGGCCGTAGATGAGGCCTCCAACAACGGGTGCGAGCACGACGAAGTAGATGCCGAGCCAGGGAAGATTGGGATTGATCGCGTGTCCGGCGGCGCTGTAGTCGCTGTGACCGGTGAAGAGGAGGGTGAACCAGCGGATGAGGTCACGAAAGAGGATCGCGCCAAGTCCGCCGCCGGCCCCGACCACGAGCGCGATCGCGATGATCCCGCCCTGCGTGCCGCGTACCCACTCGAGGGCTCGTCGATGAAGGTCTGACTGAAGGTGGATCCGGCGAGCGGTTGAGGTCACTCTTCGTCGTCGCTGAGTCCAGCAAAGATGGCTGCTAGGACACGAGCGATGTTGTTCCAGCGGAAGCCAGAGGGGTCGAGAGAACCGTGCAAGGTGAGTCCGTCGCCGAGTGCTAGCAGGACCGAGGCGAAGGCGTTGGCAGGAATGTCGGCGATTTCGCCGTCGGCGACTGCCCCCTCGATCCAGCCCTTCAACATCGCTCTGCGGCGTCCGACCGCTGACACCATCCGCTCACGGATAGCTGGCTCGGTGAGGATGAGAGCCCACAGGTCCGAACGCACTTGGACTCGGGCTTGGTTGGTGCCGCGCTCACACATCTCGCGAGCGAAGCTCCTCAGCCGGTCGACATTGGAGATGTTGCGCTGAGCGAGGCTCTCAAGGCGTTCGTCGACTTCAACCGCATCCTCCTCGAGTAGCGTGATCAGCAACTCCTGCTTGGAAGAGAAATATCCGTAGAAGGCTCCTTTGCTCACCTCAGCCTCGGCGCAGATGTCGTCGACGGTCAGTTCGCTGTACCCCATGCGCTCGGCACATCGCCAGGCCGCGTCGACGAGCTGCTGGCGGCGTTCAAGGCGCGCGCCTTCAGAGATACGCGGCATTATTCATATGCTACCATGCATAAAACCGACGCGTTGGTTTTTATGGTGAACTGTCCTCCCTCCCAAGAGCGGGTGGCGACGTGCCACCCGCTTCCTTCGAGTCCGCCGTGACGCTGTTTTGATCGCCGGTCGCAACACGGTCGATCGAAACGCCAGCGAAGTATTCGTGTCTAACCCTGGTGCCGGTTTCCACAGATGGCCCTCAATGAGCCACGCACCAAGGAGGCCAGCGTCCATAGCAGACCATTCCATCAAGAACCTCGGCATCGGGCTCGCGAGCTCGTGCTGGCGAGCTTTGAGGTTATGGTTGGCTCTCAGCATATGGACGATGCCGAGGCCCGGATTCGGGAGCTTCTGAGTGAGGCTGCAGAGACGCACCACCGCGTCTACCGCATAGTCGACGGCATTGATCCTGATTGGGCATCGTGGTACGCGGACTGGCTCATCAATCTATCCGAGTTGCCCACATTGCTCGGTCGAGCGCCGGTGCCCAGCGAACTCGTCTACCTGCTCGTCAGGCTCGACAAGGATTTCAGGGCACAACCTCGCGAAGGCGGGTGGGAGGCTTTCTACGCGCGTGAGGTCTTGAGCGAGCTCGGTGCACGATGACCGGGCGAGCGGCCGCCCAGTACCGCAGGTATGTTGACGGAATTCCAATGGATTTCATCCCACGTGCTCTAGTCGTCACACCAACCATTTCTTGACGAAGGCACTCTTTCTGAACTCGGCTTCGCGCCTGCAAATAGGTGCTGGTCTGGGGGACCAGGGGTCGCAGGTTCGAGTCCTGTCTCCCGACGGACGCGCGATCTGAGTTCACAGCGAGCGGTCGCGCGGCGCGCGGGGCGCCTGTCCGGCTAACGAGGTCCCGGACGACGAACGGGTAGGCGCGCCATTGACGGTGGAACAATCAAAAAGCTAGGTTTAGGTGCACGTTGTCTCTCCAGGCTTGTAGGAGGAGACCGAAAGATGGCAGCTCGGACCGTGGAAAAGCTCGCCCGCGAGCTGCGCTGCACGCCCAGCCAACTGACCGGGATCCGCACCGCCCGCTTCGCCATTGGGATGGGCCTGGCCATGCGCGTCGTGCAGTGGCTGGGACGGTCGGCGGCCGACTTCGTTCACCCGGCCGAGTGGTAGGTACTACAACCCCGTTTGCGCTCTGCTGTTTGTGGTGATCGCTTTCACGGTCAACCCGCTGCTTTCTTGACAAGCTTGGCGATCTCTTCCTCGATGGCCGCTGTAAGTCGGTTGACGGCATATGAGGTGGGCCAGAAGTCTCCGTCGTCGAGGTTCGCGTCTTGTTGGAAACCGAACGTTGCATACCGCGACTTGAACTTTGCTCCGCTTTGGAAGAAGCAGATAACCTTGCCGTCCTTGGCATAGGCCGGCATCCCGTACCAAGTTTTCGGAGTTAGGGTCGGCGCGGTTGCTTTGACGATGGCATGGATCCGTTCCGCGATGACCCGGTCCGATTTCGGCATCTCCGCAATCTTTGCGAGTACGTCGGCTTCTCCGTCCTCCTTCCCCGAGCGAACGCGCCTTCGCTCGTTGAGGGTTTCCCTCATCGCGGCTTTCTCGCCGGCGGTCAGCAACCCCGACCCCTTGTTGATGGGGCGGCGTGGCGCCGCCTTTGCGACCCCCTTCCCACGCTGTGCGGCCATGTCAGGCAACCGCTTTCCGGATGAGCCCGCTTATCTTGGCCTCCGTCGCAGCGTCCAGCGATGTAATGTTCCACACGACTGGGTGCATGTGCGCACTGTCGTCGTGGGCGGGGTTCACGGCTTCGCTAAATCCGAACGCAATGAAGTCCTTGCCCGTTTTGATGTAGCAGATGTCCCTGCCATTCTTCACATAGAACGGGAGTCCCCAGCGTACGCTCGGCTCCAGCGACGGCGCGTTTTCCCGTACGAGTTCGTGCAGCCGTTGTCCAATTCCCCGGTAGGGTACAGGGGCTTCATCGAGTTTGGCGAGGACCGCCGCGTCGCCCTTCTTCGTAAACATGTGTGCTGACCTCCTTGCTCAGCGCAGCTCTTGAATCCGGACCAGGTTACCCGCGGGATCCCGGACGGCACAGTCACGCACCCCGTACGGCTGCTGGGTGGGCTCCTGCACCACATCGGCACCGCTCGCCTCGACGCGCCCGAAGGTTGCGTCGAGATCGTCGGTGGCCAGGAGGATCCAGCCATATGTGCCCTTCGCCATCATCTCAGCGATGGTGCGGCGCTCCGCATCGGTGATGCCGGGGTCAGTGGCGGGTGGGGCCAGGAGGATGGACGTGGTCGGCTGGCCCGCTGGTCCGACGGTGATCCAACGCATCCTGCCCCGCCCCACGTCGGTCCTGACCTCGAAGCCGAGGACATCCCGATAGAACGCCACAGACGCGTCGGGGTCATCGTGGGGGAGGGCGCTGGCGTGAATGGTGATGCTCATGGGGGTCACACTACGTCTGGGCAGCTCCACGGTGCTTCTCGATTCCTGATCGGTCGCGTCACCTCTCGGCGTGCCCCGGTTGGACGGATACATTTGCTACGCGGAGACCACTGCGTCGATGCGAGCCACCATCTGTCCACCGCAGGATCAGCCTTTCGTTGGCATCGAATGGAGTAGCGCCGCCACCTAGCGAAGGATTGAACCTCAAGGCACAGGTCAATGGGACGCGAGCCGGATCAACTCATCAACAGATAGGGCCGCGCCACGGGACCACGCTCGCTCGAAGTCGGCGGCAGCAAGTGCTCGCCGCCGCCGCATCCCTGCTGGTTTGGAGCACTGGTAACTCATCCGGTGGCCACTCGGCGCCCTGCTCCTCGACCATGCGCGTGGCGGCACCGAGCAGCGTTGCGGCCCGCGCGAAGTCACCGGTCTCAACGGCGACGGCAGCCAGCTGGTTCAGGGTGTACGGGATCGCCCATTCGTCGCTACGCTGGACCTCGATGTCGAGCGCTTCCAGCGCGAGCTCCTTCGCTCGCGCGCGGTTGCCCAGCTGCCGCTCGACCGCGCTGAGGTTGCTGGCCTCGGTGGACACCACGCTCAAGGCCCCGCGCTTGCGTGCCATCTCCGTCCGTTGCTGCATCAAGTCACGGGCCGTGTTCAGGTCGCCCGACATCTGGGCGGCAACGCTGAGCACATGGATGGCGCTCGAGCGACCCGCGGTATCGTCGCTGTCCTCGACGATGTGCAGCGCCTCTCCGCAGAGTGAGCGCGCCCGCTCAGTCTGTCCTGCTCGCAGTGCGATCCTCGCCAATCCCGCCAGCGCAAGCGCCTCGGTGGTCCGGTCTTCGGAATCCCGCGCGACCTCGCGACCCAACTGAAACGCCGCTCGCGCTTGCTCGTCGCGGCCCCGCCAGAAGGCGAGCATTCCCGCCTGATGGTGAGCCGGGCCGCGAATGCTCAGCTCGACGCCCGGCGCGGCCAGGCCGCGCTCCAGGTACCTGCTCCCCCGCGTTCAGCTAGCCAGAGTGCACCCAGTGGTCGGCGAGGGCGATGGCGATGCGCAGCGCATCAGTCGGGCGCTGGTTGGTCATGAACCAGTCGAAGGCGGCTCCCAGCTCGGCGGATTGCTCTTCGAGGCGGCGCTGCCAGGTCACGGTGTCCAGGCCGGCGAGTGCCTCCGGGCTCTCCTCAGCGAAGAGCAACAGCGCCTGTGCACGAGTTGCGTCCACGGGCGCAGACGCTAGCGCAGAAAGCCATGTAAAGTGCCGTTCTCGAGGCCTGCTAGGAAGCTGCAGCCGACACGTTCGAGGCGAGGCCGCGGGGTTTCCTGGCGCGGACGCCGGACCCCTCGCGAAGCGGGAAGTCGAGGTCGCGGGATTGGTCGCAGAAGGTCTCAGCAACAAGCAGATCGCAGCCCGCCTGTTCATTTCCGAGCGCACCGTCGCCACCCACGTTGGTCACATCCTCAACAAGCTTGGCTTCAACTCACGAGCACAGATCGCAGGCTGGATGTCCTCTAAGGTGGAGTGATCGCCCGATCTTGATGGCACTCAGGATAAGAGTGTCAGGTCCACCGGATGACCCGATCCAACTCCGACTTGATCACCGAATAGCACTCGCAGGACACCGCCTCAAGCTGCTCACGGTCGACGATGGTGAGGTGGCCTCTCGTGTATCGGATGATTCCGGCACGCTGGAGGATGCCGGCAGACACGGAGACCGTCGAGCGCCGGCGCCCAGCATCTGCGCGAGAAATTCCTGTGTGATCATGAATCGATCCGATCCGACGCGATCCTGGCTCATCAACAGCCAGCGGCTGAGTCGCTCCTCGCTCGAGTGGAGCCGGTTGCAGGCAGCCGCCTGCGAGATCTGGCCGAAGAGCGCCTGCGTATACCTATCGACCAACGTCTGAAACAGTCGGTTGTTCTGGTACCACTCGAGGAACACCGCTGCATCGATCCGAAGAGCGTGTCCAGCAACCTGCGCAAGAGCGCGTACAGCGAGGCTACCGAACGGCACGAGGGGGACACCCACGATGCCTTCGTTCCCGATAGTGGCGACCTCCACGATAGCTCCTGCGTTGAGGGCGGTAACCAGTGAGACGACCCCGCCGGTAGGGAAGTAGACGGCGTCGATTGGCCCACCGGGTTCGAACAGCACGGTCTTCACCGGGAGGCTCACGTCGCGTAGCAGGTCGAACAGGCTGAGTCGCTCTGCCTGCGGCAGCGCGGCCAGAATCCGATTCTCACCGCGAGGGCCGGCCGTGATGCTCCTGGTCGTCGTCACGTGGAGGCACCCAGCTCAATGATGCGTCTACGCAACCGCGACCATGACGGACTGCGTCTAATCCGTATCCGGGCGTGTAGCATCGGCATGAGGTTCCGTGCCCGTTGCCACGGTGTGGGGCGGATGAGGACCACGCTCGCGTCCCGGAACCCTGCCCGTCGCGATCTGTTTCAGCCGCTGCGCGTCAAGTATCTCCACCCGCTGGGGCTTGGTAGCGATGATCCCATTGGCGCGGAGGGCACTGAGTTCGCGACTGACAACCTCGCGCGCAGTGCCGACTGCGTCGGCGAGTCGCTGGTGAGTGATGTGCGCAACCGCGAGTCCATCATGGGAGGGCAGGGCCATCTCTCCGAGGTGGCGGGCGATACGCGCCGCCGTCGGTAGCGAGCAACTTTCCTGAAGAGCATGGAGACCACTGGATAACCAGGTCGCGACGTGCTCCGCGATCAACCATGGAAGCTCCGGGCGGCGCCCGGCGGCCGCGTGGATGTGATCCATTGTCAACAGCTCGACGGTGCTGTCAACGACAGCCTCGGCACTCCACGTGCGGCTGCCACCGAGCAACGGTGCCAATCCGACCAAATCGCCCCGCCGCCCGTAACGGATGGTCAACTGATGCCCCTTTGTCCCCGAGAGATAGACGCGGACGATGCCAGCGCGGATGAGCGCGATCCTTGGTGGCGAGCCCGATCGAAAGATGAGATCGCCGGCGGGGACGTGTGCGGGCTCGACGACACCCTCGAGCACTTCCTCCCAGATAGCGCGGCGACTGTCCTGGACGTTCTCGATCAATCCTCGATGAGGGTACCTGTAGATAACGCGACCGGTCTGTGACTGGAGTAGTAAAGCCCGTGACCTGACGCACACTGAGGGAAAACGAATCGCGCACACCCGTGATGTGGCGCGACGGGTCGCGCGACGCTGTACACCAGGGTTCTTGCCATCCAGCAACAGAAAGTCCACCGTGTGACGTGGTGCACCCTCGCTGGGGAGCGAGGTATGAACTCCACCGTGCGCTCAGGGGGACACAAACGCCGAAGAACCACGAGCCACTCCGTTCCGAAGGTCTCGCGGCCGAGGCGGAAGAGGCCGTCGCCAACGCACCGCTTCCCGCCGCGATCATCGAGATCGCGTCGGGGCGGATCATGGCGGCGAGCCCGCCGATGCGCAAAATGTTTGCCCCGGGTGGGGGCACGGTCTTGGGCAGGACGGTCGAGGAATTCATGGCCGACGAGCCTTCGGGCGCGCTCGACCTGCTGCGCGCCGGGCAACTCCAGGGCTACGTCACGACTCGTTCGCTGCGCCGCAGGCAAGAGGAGTTTGTGCCGGTGCAGGTCTGGGTGCGCGGCCTGGGCATGGACGGCCCGCCGCGCTTTGCGGTCGCCGTGTTTACGACCCGCCTCACCAGGACCGGCGCGCTGCTGCCCGAGGTTCCGCGTTCCGATTTGACCCCGGTCGTGGGAACGTCGGACGAGAGCCTGTTGATCGACCGCATCAGCAGCGACGTCGAAGCGCTGCTCGGATATCGGGCGTCCGACGTCCTGGGGCGCTCGATGCTCTCGTTGGTGACAGAAACCAGCGTCGCCGACCTGCTGGGCTCACTCGCTCACGCCGCGGCGACCGGGGCGGGAGTCACCCTCAATCTCGTCGCCTGTTCCAAGCAGGGCGATCCAGTCTTGCTCGAAGCGGTGCTCTGGCCGATGCGCCCGCCGCCACGCTGCGGCTTCGCGTTGCTCCCCGGCGCCTACGCGGAGTCTGCGTCCGGGACCGCGGCCGATGTGGAGAACTGGATGTCCCGGTTTGCAAGCGACTCTGGAGCGGTATCCCTCTCGCGCCATCTCGCCACAGCCCCGCGCGAGGGGGAGCTGATCGGCCTCTCCCAGCTGACCACCAGGGAGCTGGAGATCGTCAGCCGGCTGGTCTCCGGCGACAGAGTCCCGGCGATTGCGAAGGCGCTGTTCCTGAGCCCGAGCACCGTGCGGAATCACCTCCATTCGATTTATCAAAAGCTCGGCATCCATACGCAGCAGGAGCTGATCCATGCCTTCCGTGGAGGACCAGCGTCTCGGTGAACGTCGCGCTGAGTGCAGCGGCGCAAGGTCATATCCATTCTCTCGCTTCGATTTGGCAGGACGGATGACACTCCAATCTACGACCGGGTGACATCACGCCTATTCCGATACGGCCGCGGCGACCTTCACACTCACATCGATGTCCGTGTCCACACATGTGTCTCAGCCCGCCTCGATCGCGCTGCGCGATGCGGTTCGCCGCGTGCGAAGCAGTCACTACTAGGACACTTGAATGTGGCAGGAACAGCTCGGCGCTGGGGTCGACGAGGTACACGTATCCAGGAGCGCACTCATCCTCCGCGCGGGTCAGCTCCCGAGAATTGCATTGGTCGTGGCCGGCATCGTGCGAGTTTTCATCTCGACGCAACTCGGCCGGCAGATGACGATCCGCTACGCGCGAGCTGGTGATCTCATCGGGCTGTCACCCTACCTGGCGGGCACCGATCAGTGGAACGCTGAAGCGATCACCGACGTGAGCGTCAAGGTGCTCACCTTCGACGACGTGCGCAGCGCCGGAGCACGTGATCCGGAGTTGCCCTGGAGCATCGCGCGACACGTCGCGGGTGTGACCGAGGAGGCGTTGCGCACAATCGCCGACGCGAGCGGACAGCCGATCACTGTGCGAGTCGCGCGCCACCTTCGCGAGATGGCGCTGCGCGGACCCGACGGTCGCATCGCCGTGCACATCAGTCATCAGCGTCTGGCTGATGCGGTCGGTACCGTCCGTGAGGTGGTGAGTCGAGAGCTGACTGCCTTGCGATCAGACGGGGTGATTGACAGAACCGCGGGAGCAGTCAGGGTCATCGACGAGGATCGGCTCGCGATCCTCGCCGCCGGCCACTCCACCTTGCGCACGACTACGGGTGACCGCGGTCACACAGCTGGCAATCGCGGGCACTGATGTTTCCCGCCGGCGTGTGTGTAAACGGTACCAGCATCATCGCGAAACGACATCGGGTGGAAGGGAAACGACGTGTCCTCGCAACCTTCGAACATGAGCGGACTGACCAACCTCGGTGGAGTTGAGCGCCTCGCCCGTCGCATCGATGGACTGCGAGGCGCCCTGCCCCAGGCGATGTCCATTCCCCGTTACACCGCCGCGCTCGTCCAATTGACGGACGACGCCATGTCAGGCATGGCGATCGGTCAGCTCGCGCGACGCGTGCTCACTGCGAGCACCAGGGTGTTGCGAGCTGATGGGGGGCATGTCCTGGAGGTCGACTCCGCGGGTCGGGTGCTGAGCGTGCTCGCGTCTCGCGGGCTGGCAATGGTCATCCCGAGGTCGACCCTCGATGCGGGACATGCCGGCGCACGCCTCCTGGAATCCGGTGCACCGATGCTCGCGGTGTCGGACTATGCCGCGGGTGCATTTGCGGAAGGTGCGGTTCTCGAAGAGGCGGGCGTGCGCAGCGGTCTCACCGCACTGATTCGCGGCACCGAAGCGCCGTATGGATTCGTGACTCTGTATGCTCGCCAGCCCCGCTGCTGGACCACCGAGGAAACCGAGTTCCTGCAACTGGCGGCCAACGTCCTCAGTGTTGCGGTGGCGACCAAGGTCGCATCCGACGACCGGCGGGTGCTGATGTGCCGCCTGGTCCGAGCTCGGGAGGAGGAACGCAAGCGGATCGCTGTTGAGATCCACGACGACGCGGTGCAGGTGATGACGGCCGTGAGCCTGCATCTAGCACCGCTCATCGAGCACCTCGAGGGGCAGGAGTACAAGCGAGAAGGCCGCCAGGTCCAGGAGACCGTGCGGCTTACCATCGGCCGGCTGCGGCGGTTGCTGTTCCAGCTCGTTCCGCCCGAGCTGCAGCTGCATGGCCTTGCGTCGTCGGTGCGGCTGCTGCTCGAGACCCTGAACGAGGACAGCGGCGTGATGTGGGAACTCGATTATCGATTGATCGAGGAGCCCGCCCCGGCTGCGGCGCTCGTGGTGTATCGCATCGTGCAGGAAGCGCTTGGCAACGTCCGCAAGCACGCGGGTGCGTCGAGCGTTCGACTCCGTGTGGCACCTGGCGACGGCGGCGTCGACGTCCGTATCGAGGACGACGGGTGTGGATCCTCGCCTGCAAACCCACATGAACCCGGTCACCTCGGGGTGGTCGGCATGGGCGCGCGCGCCGAGATGTCAGGGGGCCGGCTTCGAGTCCGCAGCGTTCCCGGGCACGGGACGATCGTCGAGTTCTGGATCCCGATGCCGGGCTCGGGTGAGCTCCCGGCCGAAACTGCGGTCACAGCCGCAACTCCCGCGCGGGCTCCCGCGCGGGCCTAGGGTGAAACGCGAGGCGCGAGCAATCACGCGTTCGCTTCTTGCCCGTCGGAGTGTGCGCGGTTGTGCTCCATGGCATCGGTGCCACCGGTCTGGTTCAGGATCTGCTTGGCCCGTTGTACGTCGTCAGGTGAACCGTGCACGACCACGAGGGACTTGCCCGCCCTGAGGTACTCGGTGTACTTGGGGATGTGGTTTTTCGACACGAAATATCCGACGATGGCGCTCAGCACGCCGGCACCGACGGCGCCCTCGGCTGCACCAACGACCGTCGACGCCAGTGGTCCGATGGCGAGCACCGGGCCGACGCCTGGGATGAACAGTGCCGCCACACCACTGAGCAAACCGAAGAGCCCACCAACCCACGCTCCGGCCGCCGCGCCCGTCTTTGCGATGTCACCGGTCGTCACGAACCCGTTGAGCTGCACTTCGCTCTGCAGGCCCTGGCCGATGACCGAAACACGATCCGGTGGGAAACCGGCCTTGACGAGCTGTTCGATCACCCGAGTGGCAGCATCGACTGTGTCATATACCGCGACGACGCTGTCGTCGGGCAGTGTGGTTGTCTGCGATGGTGCACTGGTTGTTGCAGCATTAGTCATCGAGCGTCTCCTTATTGCGTGAGCGGTGGTCTGTTGAACGCGTTCTCAGCCAGAGTGGCGTCGACCTCGAGCGTGACGGTCCAGCGGTGATCGCCATCAGCCGGCGGCAACAACCGGCGAGGCTCATACCAGACGAGCCGGGACTGACCTGCCTCGGGTTCGACGAAGTAGAGGCCAAGCCGCGACTCATCGGGCAGTACCACGATGCAGCGGCCGCGATTGGCGATCTCCTCGAGGACCTCGCGGGCGTCACCGAGCGCGTCGTCGCCCGGAAAGCCGTACGAGCTGCTGAGGTGATCGAGCCGGAAATAGCGTGCTCCGAGCGACTGGTTCTGCGCGATGCCTCGCAGCGTCGTTGTCCGCAGGCGCTTGTCCCAGGGTGCCGACGTGCTCATCGGCCACCGGCGGGTGCGCTCTGCGGTTGCGACTGCCGGCCCACCATCTCGGCTTCGCCTGCCGGCGTCGATTCCCGCTGGCCCTTTGTCGAGTCCTGCTGACCATTGGTTGACTGCGGATTTCGCGAAACCGGAATCTGCTTCGGTTGCGCTGCCGATTGATCGATGGGAATTGAGACCTTGAGCACGCCGTTCTCAAGCGCGGCGTGTGTCTTGTCGAGCACAACTCCGTCCGGAAGGGCAATCTCCCGACGGATCCGGCCTTCGAATCGCTCGTGCCGGATGCAGTTCTTGTCTCGTTGATGGGCCTGCTGGCGCGTTGCAGCCTCGATGACAAGGCGACGCGGCTCAGCTCTGACGGTCACGTCCTCCGGCGCGAATCCTGCGAGCGACATCTCAACCTGCAGGCCCTTCTCGTCCTGATGCACATCAATAGGCGCCACCAGCGCCGGTTGCAAATCTCCCAATCGCATCGGAAGCCCATCCACCAGGGCTCCACCGAACATCCGATCGAGGTTCTTGTGAAGCGCCATCAAGTCATCGGCGGGATCCCAGGTCACGAGAGTCATGGCTGCACCTCATGCTTGCGTCATCCAGCGTACAGACGGCTAGGACACTAGTCGCAAACGGGACCCTCCATGTCAAGCGCGCCGTAGGTAACTGTCGTGACTGAAAGGAATGAAATCCAGCGCGGACTCGTGCCGAGTTGAGCCGTGGCTTCGGACACTCAGTCGGCTATCAGCGGGTCGAATCGCGCGACATCATCAAACGTTTCATCGCCACGCGGTCCAGAAGGCCAGACGCGTTTGGCAACGCGACATCTCCAGTTGCAGAGATGGAAGATCGTTGCTGAGCAGTTGCCTCTGGACCTGCTCCTCAGTCGCCTCGGGCAGACCATAGGTGCGATCGATGATTCGCGTCTGCACCCGGACGAGCTCCTCGTACGCTCCCTGCCAGTACCCCTGCATCGTGGTGGGTGGTGGCCCGAACTCTGTGCCGGTCGTCGGCGACGCAAACCTCATGGGTTCGGGAACGGCGTTCAACTGGTAGCCGCGACCCCGGATCGTGAGAATCAGGTCAGGGTGCCTCGGATTGAGTTCGATCTTGTGACGCAGGCGCGAGACGTAGAGCTCGACCTCGGCTTCGCGACCCGGCAGTTCCGCACCCCAGGCCCCGCGAGCAAGCTCGCTGCGGTTGAGGACCCTATGCGGGTGCGCCATCATGAACGCGAAGAGTTGCCACTCCGCCGGACCGAGCACCTGGCGACGGCCGCGCCGCTCGAGCGTGTGGTCAGCCAGTCGCACGCGAAGATCACCGAGGACGGCTGTCTGCCCAAGCGCGCGGCGCAACGGCTCCGCGCGCGCGAGAACGGCGCGCACGGCGAGCTCCAGGTACTCGGGATCGAACGGCTTCTGCACTACCAGGGTTGCACCCTGGCGCAGCCGGGTCTTCATCTCGTCCTCGTCGTCCACAAGCACCACGAGTGGGCCGGCGAACGTCCTGCGTACGACCGAGAGCGCCGTATCGTCCGGCGGAAGATCGCGCGAGCTGATGAACACCAGTTGAGCACCTGCGGCCTCGATTGCGCGAACGAGGTGATGAAACTCCACGTGGGTGCGCGCTTCCCATCCTGCATCGGCGACCAGCGCCGACAGCGTTGCCGTGTAGGCAGGCGAAGACTCCAGGATCGCGGCCGCCACAGACGTCCATGACCCGAGCCGCTTCGTTGCGTCCACCAAGGCCGCCTCCCGCAGTAATGCCAGCGCCATCTTGCGCTCTTCGGCTGTGTTTCGCAGCGGTGGCGTCCCGCTGACGTCGCGCTGTCGAGCGGTTCGATGGCGAGCGGAAGGATATGGGGGAGGTCATCAAGGCTGCCGTCGCTATCAGTGGTGGTCGAATGCGAGGAACTGGTGCACGGTGCTGACGGCCGCCGATCCCTCGCCGACCGCAGCCGCGACGCGCTTGGTCGACCCTGAACGCACGTCGCCGACGGCGAACAGCCCCGGGTGACTCGTCTCGAACGGCAGCGGCTGGCGGCCGAGGACGCTCCAGCGCTCGCCCAGCTGCTCGACCGTCAGCGCGCGGTCGGTGAGGATGAAACCGCGGTCGTCGAGCGCGGCACATCCGCACAGCCACGACAACTCGGGATCGGCGCCGATGAACGAGAACAGCGCTGCCGCGGGGACGCGAATCTGCCCAACCGGTCCGTCGACGCGAACCGCCTCCAGCGCGTTGTCGCCCTCGAGGCCGGCGACGTTTGTGCTGGTCATCACCCGGATACGTGGATGGGACAGAATGCGATCGACCAGGTATCGCGACATGTCAGCATTGAGGTCAGCCGCTCTGATGATCAGCGTGACGGCACTGCCCTTGTCTGCGAGAAACACAGCCGCCTGACCAGCCGAGTTACCGCCGCCTACGACCATAACCGGGCTGCCGGCACACTGCCGCGCCTCCAGCTCGGTGGCGGCGTAGTACACGCTGTTCGTCTCGAACTCCTGCAAGCGATCAACCGGTAACCTGCGGTACCTCGCGCCCGTCGCGGCGATCACCGCGCGGGCGGCGACGACGGTTCCGTCCGACAGCTCCACCCTCAGGTGTCCGGACTCCTCCCGCAAGGCGAGGGCCGTGCAGGGCGCGCTGAGTCTCGCCCCGAACTTCACCGCCTGCACCAGCCCGCGTTGGGTCAGGTCTGCGCCTGTGATCCCGGTTGCGAACCCGAAATAGTTCTCGATCCTCGAGCTCATGCCCGCCTGGCCGCCTGGAGCGACCATGTCGACACCGAGCGTATGCAGGCCCTCTGACGCGCCGTACACCGCGGCCGCGAGACCAGCTGGCCCGCCGCCCACGATGACGAGATCGAAGGAGCGGTCGGGCAGGTTGTCGAGTGTCAGCCCGAGATACGACGCGAGCTCGCCGGGCGTTGGCCTGCGCAGCACCTCGCCGGTGGCGATCACGACCGGGAGATCCGATGGCTCGAGCGCGAAAGCCCGCACGAGCTCATCGACCTGTGCATCGGCATCGGGATCCAGCCACTCGTGCGGCAGGCGGGTGCGAGTGAGGAACTCACGGATGTGCATGGTCTCCGGTGAGAAACGGGAACCCACGACCCGAATGAACACAGCGGCTCCCGCGAGGAGGGCTGCTCTCCGGGCCATGAACGCCGCCAGGATCTTGTCGCCGAGCTCCGGCTCCGTGGCGATGACCCGGCGCAGCAGATCTGCCGGAACCGCGAGCATGTCACCGGTTTCGGCAACTCGAGCTGAGACGAACGCCCGCAACCCGGTGAGGAGATTCAACTCACCGAGGAATTGCCCGGCACGGTACGTGGCGATCACCTGGTCGTCGGCATCGTCAACGATGATGTCGACGGCTCCTGAGAGGACGATCCAGAAGTCGTAGCCGGGGTCACCCTCGTGGTAGAGGTACTCGCCCGGGGTGACGCGACGACGCGTGCCCACCGCCTCGAAGATCGCGACCTCGGAGGGGTCGAGGACGGGGAACGCGGAGGGGTCCGCCTGCATCAGCGCCACGAAGTTTGGTGTTTCCCTTCAAGCCTGTACCCAAACGTGGGGCGAAGCTGCCGATAATAGTCGCTTCGTGTCGCGCGACATGCGCCGCTGAAGCAAAGGCGACCACAGTGCTGCAGTCCACATTTCGGCCTCCGCGATGATGTCCGCTAATCCGCCCGGCGACGGAGGCCGACTTGACAACTCGGCGCCCATCCCCGATGTTGACGTCGTCATCGAGGTGCCCAAGGGCAGCCGGAACAAATACGAGTGGGATCCGCAGATCGGTGCGATGCGTCTCGACCGCACGCTCTTCACGGCGACGCGGTATCCGGCGGATTACGGCTTCATCGTCGCCACCCTCGGAGAGGATGGCGACCCGCTCGATGCGCTGGTCCTGCTCGATGAGCCCGCGTTTCCTGGATGCCACGTGAGGTGCCGACCCATCGGCGTGTTCCTGATGACCGATGAGCATGGCCCCGATGCCAAGCTGCTCATGCTTCCGAGCGCGGACACCCGCGTGGAGTGGCGCGACTTGGAGGAGGTACCCGCGGCGCTGCTCCGCGAGATCGCGCATTTCTTCGACATCTACAAGCAGCTCGAGCCGGGGAAAACCACAACAGTCCATGGTTGGGAAGGCCGCGCGGAAGCCGAAGCCGAGATAGAGCGGGGGCGCCGGCGAGTCGAGGCGAGCTAGCGAGCAGGGGAGGGGGCGGCCTCACGCACACGCGCGCTTCGTATAGTCTCTCTGCGATATGGGTGTGCCTTCCGCGCGCCAGCGCAATGAACCAGGAGCAGTCGGATGAATGCAACCGCCGTGCAGCGAACGTCGACCGGACAGCTCGCGGATTTCTTCTGCGCGCTACGGCCCGAGGATATCCCCGAGCATGTTCGCGATGACGCGCGCTGGCGACTGGTCGACACCGTCGGGGTGGCGCTCGCCGGTTCGCGCATGGATTTCGCGGAGATGGTTCGCGGCGTGTTTGCTGACATGGGCGGAAGCGAGGAGGCGACCGCGTTCGCCGTTGGTAATCGGCTCCCCGCGGCGCACGCGGGCTTCGTGAACGGCGCGTACGCGCACGGCCCCGACTACGACGACACGCACAGCATTGCAATGGTGCACATCGGTTGTACCGCGGTTCCCTCGAGTCTTGCCATGGCGGAACGCCAGGACGCAAGCGGTGCGGAGATGCTCACCGCACTCGTCGCCGGGGCAGAGGTGGGACTGCGCATCGGTGCCGCTGCGCCGCATCGCTTTCACCATCGTGGCCTGCACGCCACCAGCGTCGCGGGTCCGTTCACCTCGGCGATGGCCGCGTCCCGGCTGCTGCGTCTCGACGCAGCACGCACCATCAACGCGCTCGGTCTGGTTGGGAGTCAATCGAGCGGACTGCTGGTCGGATTGCATGACGGAAGCTGGGTGAAACGCCTCCATCCCGGTTGGAGCGTGCAGGCGGGCATCACCGGCGCGCTCCTGGCGCAGCGCGGCTTTCTTGGCCCGCACGAAGTGCTGGAGAGCCCCTGGGGCCTCTATGGCGTCCTCCTGCACGGAGACGAGGAGCCGTACGACATCGATGAGCTGACCTCCGGGTTGGGCGAGCGCTGGCTGCTGCCCGACACGACGTACAAGCCGTACAGCAACGGCGCATGGAACCACTCGTCGATGGATGCGGTGGTCGCGCTGATGCACGAGCACGGCATCAACCACGCGGACATCGCCCGCATCGACGCGGCCGTGCCCGTCGAGTGCATCACGGTCGTGTGCGAACCACGGGACGCCAAGATCCATCCGCATACGCCGTACCACATGAAGTTCAGCCTTCCCTATTCGGTGGCAATCGTCGCGGTGCTTGGTCATGCGGACGTCGAGGACTACACGGACGAAGTCCACGCCAACCCGGACATCGCAGACCTGGCAGCGCGCATCTTCTGCCACGGCGATCCCGATATGCCACCGGCGAGATTCCCGGCGCGCGTCACGCTGGAGACCCGCGACGGACGGCGATTCGAAAGGGACGTGCCGGCGCAGCGGGGCGGTCCGGGTAATCCCATGCACCCCGCGGATCACCGCGCCAAATTCCGCGCCAATGCACGCCCCAGCCTGGGGGAAGCGCGTGCCGATGAGCTGCTCGAGTTGCTCGAGAACGCCTGGGAGTCACCCAGGGTTGCGGACATCACCCGGCTGATCACAACCCGCGCATGACGCGTTAGATCCCGAGGGCGGCCCTGCCGTACATCGCTTTCGTCCCGCGCGGGTGGGCGAGTTTATCTGCAGGTGGCGCAGAGCCCGAGCACGTCCACGCGATGACTGTGGGGACGGAAGCCCTGCGCGTCCGCAAGCTGATCGAGCTGCTTCGCGATGGTCTTTTCGAATGAGGCGGACGGCGTCAGATCGCTCACCTTGCCGCAGTTGGTGCACAGGAAATGGTGGTGATGCTCCGTGAGATCCTCGGCGAGCTCGAACCGTGCGAACTCGTCGTTGGCGGCAACACTCCGAACGATCCCGGCACTCTTGAGATCGACGAGGTGCCGGTAGGCCGAGCTTCGCGGCATCGTCGGCAGCAGCTCGGCAATGTCGCCGATGCTGACTGGATGACCGGAGTTCAGCAGCAGCTCGACGATCGCGCGCCGGCCGCCGGTGTAGCGCTGGTCGATGCGCCGGAGCCGGTACTCGACCACGGCATGCAGGGCATCGCTTGTGGCCGAGGCTTCGCTGATCGCGGGCATCCTTGTATATGAACACATAGTGGACGGGTGCGTCGGACTGGGACTTGTACTGAGACTGAGTCTTAGGATAAGCTACTACGATGCACCACACAAGTCTCCCGTCAGCAACGATTCCCGGCCCCCGGCATCGCTACGGGGTCATCGCCGCGGTCGCCGGTGCGGCGCTCGTGGTCACCGCCTGCGGCGCCGGTTCACCAGCAGCCGCCTCGCCAGGGGTGATCAACGCGATCGGGACCGAGAATGAGTACGCCAACGTGATGGGCCAGATCGGCGGCTCCTACGTGCACGTGTCGTCGATCCTCAACAACCCCAACACCGACCCGCACACCTACGAGGCCAGCCCGAGCGTCGCGCAGGAGGTGAGCGCGGCGCAGCTCATCGTGCAGAACGGAGTCGGCTACGACAACTTCATGAACACCATCGAATCGGGGTCGCCGAACTCGAGCCGGAAGGTGCTCGTTGTCCAGGATCTGCTTGGCCTGCCGGCGAGCACCCCCAACCCACACCTCTGGTACGCACCCACGACGATGCCGAAGGTTGCGCAGGCGGTGGCGAATGCGCTGGCGGCGCTCCAACCGTCGCACGCTTCGTACTTCCAGGCGCAGCTGCAGAAGTTCGATGCATCGCTGACGCCGTGGTTGACCGCAATCGCGGGGTTCAAGACCGCGTACGCCGGCACGCCGGTCGCGACCACCGAGCCGGTCGCGGACTATCTCCTCCAGGCAATGGGCGCAGACAATCTCACGCCCTTCCCGTTCCAGGCCGACATCATGAACGGCGTGGACCCCGCACCTGAAGACATCTCGCTGGAGAACGGCTTCTTCACCGGCCACCGGGTGAAGCTCTTTTGCTACAACCAGCAGGTGACGAGCGCGCTGACGGTCTCGATCCGTGTCAACGCGGTGAATGCGGGTGTGCCCATCGTCGGCGTGTACGAGACCATGCCCACCCCTGGCTACGACTACCAGACCTGGATGCTCGCCGAGGTCCGGGCCATTGAAAAAGCCGTGACCCAGGGCGTGTCGACCGAGCACCTCTGATGGACCTGCCGCAGGCGCATCCGCGGGGTGAGGTGCTGCACGTCGACCATGTGAGTGTTGCGCTTTCGGGCCGGCAGGTTCTCGACGACGTGAGCTTCAGCGTCCGTGCGGGGGAGTTCACGGGGGTGATCGGCTCCAATGGGGCCGGCAAGACGACGTTGCTCCGCGTGATCCTCGGCCTGCAACGCGCTGGCTCGGGCAACGTCACCATGCCGGCGCAGCCGCGCGCCCGGCGGGGACGCTCGATCGGGTACGTGCCGCAGAAGGTCCTGCTCGATCCGGAGATGCCGATGCGCGCGTGGGATCTGGTTGCGCTGGGGCTGGACGGGAACCGCTTCGGGGTGCCGATCCGATCGCAGCATCGCCGCCAAACGGTCGACGAGATGCTCAAGGCGGTGGACGCCGAGCGATTCGCAAATGTGCGTGTGGGGCACCTCTCCGGCGGAGAGCAGCAACGGGTGCTCATCGCGCACGCGCTGGTCAGCCGCCCGCAGCTGCTCCTTCTCGACGAGCCACTCGCCAACCTCGACCTGGGCAGCAGCCAGGAGGTCGTGACCCTCCTCGGTCGCGTCGCGGCAGAGCAGGGGGTAGCGGTGCTGCTCTCGGCGCACGAGTTGAATCCGCTCCTGCCCGTCATGGACCGAGTGGTCTATATCGCCGGCGGCAAGGCGGTCAGCGGCACCGCCGACGAGGTGATCCGAGGCGACGTGCTCAGCCGCCTCTATGGGCATCACGTCGACGTCCTCCGAGTCCACGGCCGGATCCTTGTCGTGGCGGGGGAGGAGAACGCGGACCTCGCGGCCCACGAGGCCGACGTCGTGGTCGGTGCGGGCTGACCTGGCGATGGGCCAGTTCCTCAGCTGGATCTTCGAGCCGGGCTTCTTTGACAGTCAGCCCGTGCACGTGGCCATCCTCATCGGCAGCGCCACCGCGATCGTCTCCGCGATCGTCGGAGTCTTCACGGTCATGCGCGGCCAGTCCTTTGCGGGTCACGCGCTGACGGACGTTTCCACGGCAGGTGGGTCGGGTGCCTTTCTCCTCGGCCTCAGCCCGCTCTTCGGGTTCGTCGGTCTCGGTGTGGTCGGCGCCTGCGTCATGGAGCTGATCGGCATCCGCCGAGTTCGCGGGCGGGACCTCGCGACGGGGATCATCCTGGGTGCCTCCATAGGTCTGGCGGCGCTCCTGCTGTATCTCGACACGAGCTCGGGCGCAACGACGGGCGCGACTCAGCAGATCCTGTTCGGCTCGATCTTCACCATCGAGACCTCGACGATCCCGATCGTCATCAGCTTCAGCGTGATTGCACTCGTGATCATCGCCGCCGTCTACCGGCCCCTGCTGCTGAGCTCGGTGAGCAATGACATCGCCGCCGCCAAGGGGGTTTCGCTGCGACTGATCGGGTTGCTGTTCATGCTTGCGCTGGCGGTATCGGTCGGCCTGTCCTCACTCACCATCGGCGCCATCCTTTCCACAGCGTTGCTCGTCGGCCCCGCCGCCACCGCGTTGCGGATGACTGCGAGATTGGGGGTGGCGCTCATCGTCGCCTGCGTCATCGGCATCGGGGTCACCTGGCTCGGCGTGCTGCTTGCCTACGACAGCTATTACTGGGGATCGAGCCGCCAGGGCTTTCCCGTCAGCTTCTTCATCGTTGCGCTCGTGTTTGTCCTGTACGTCATCTCCGGCTTCTCAGGCATCCGTGCCGTGACGTCGCGTCGAGAAAGGGCCGTGTTGCGAGGGGCCGAGGCGTGAACGAGCGCCGGCGGGAGGTCTGAACCGTGTTCTCGGACTTCATGGTCAATGCCTGGACGATCGCGACCGTCGTGGCGGTGATCGCAGGGATCGTGGGCTTCTTCGTGGTGCTGCGCGGTTCGGCGTTTCCCGCGCATGCAATTCCCAATGGGGCATTCGCCGGCGCCGCGGCCGCGAATGTCTTCGGATTCAACGCCCTGCTCGGCCTCGGGGTGTGCGCCGTGCTCGCGGCCCTCGGGATCGGGATTCTCGGCAGGCGCGGGCGCCAGGATGTGGTCACCGCGCTCGCCCTGGTGTTGCTGCTCGCAATCGGTGCGGTGTTCCTGAGCCGCAGCAGTGAGTACGAACCCCAGATCTATTCGTTGCTGTTCGGTGAGGTCCTCGGTGTGAGCACGACCGAGATCCTCCCTGTCGTCGCCCTCGGCATCGTCTGCATTGCGGCGGTGGCATTTCTCTACCGTCCGCTGATGCTGTCCTCCATTCTTCCGGAAATCGGCGAAGCCAAAGGCGTGAGCGCCCACCGCATCGAAATGGCATTTCTCGTGGTCGTCGCGATTGCCACGGCCATGACCGTTCCCGTCGTCGGGGCGCTGCTCATCTTCAGCCTGATGATCGGACCTCCCGCTGCTGCTCGCTCCTTCACCGACCGCCCGCTTCTCGCGATCCTCCTGTCGATCGGCATCGCGCTGATCACGGTGTGGAGCGCGATCGCCATCTCGTACCTTTCCAACTGGCCGATCGGCTTCTTCGTGGGCGCGATCAGCGCTGTCTGCTACGGCGTCGGCCGAGGTTGGGTCGCGGTTCGACGTGGCAGGGCGGTGCGTGCGGCAACGCGCCGTCAACTCGCCGTCTGACTGTCAGCTCTCGGGATCGGCCGCAGCCCCGCGAGCAGCCGGAATGACATCACGGGTGGCCGAACTGACGACGTCGGCGGCTGCGCTTGTCGACAAGGCGGCGCGACCTGTGGTCGTCGAGACCTCGCTGCAGGCGCCGGAGACCTAGGCGACCCGTTCGGGGGCCAGCAGGCGGGCGATCGTCTCGACGACACGGCTGACCTCGGGGAGGGCCACGGCGCTGTTCTCACCGGCCATCGCGCGCTGCCAGGCCGCGAGGAAGCAGCTGCTGACGACCATCATGGCGATCGCGTCGTAATCGACATCGGCTCTGATCGCGCCCTGTGCCGCCATCGCGCGCAGATAGTCGGCGATCAGACGCACGCCCCGATGCGGGCCGAGGTCACCTGCGACGAGCCGCTCAGCGAAGGCCATTCGCAGGCCGGCGTCCGCCTGTATGGCGGCCATGACGGGCATGGCGTGGTCGAAGAAGCCGAGGAGAGCGGCGGTGATCACCCCCAGCGTGTCAGCCGGGCGCCGTTCGATGGCACCGCTCAGCGCTTCAGGATCAACTGCCTTCAACGGCCCGAGACCGGCCAGGACGGCCTCCTGGAGCAGTCCGACCTTGTCGCCGAAGTGGTAGAAGACGCTCGCCTCGGACGTGTGCGCCCTTCTCGCGACCGCACGGGTCGTCAGCTGATCCAGGCCGTCCTTCGAGAGGATCTCGAGCGCTGCCGAGAGGATCGCCTCACGGACACCCGTTGCCGGGCGGCCGCGCGGACGCCTGGCGGCGCCGGCGGATTCAGCCACGAGGACGGCCCTTCACGGCGTACTTGACTTTTCCGAGCATACGGTCAGATAATACGCCCTCACATTGCTGAGTGAACGCACAGGAATGAGCTCGAAAGGAGAGTGGCATGGCTCGAAAGTGGTGGGTGTTGGCTGCGGTCTGCACGGGCGTGATGATGCTGCTGCTCGACGTGACGATTGTGAATGTCGCGCTTCCATCGATCGAGCGAGACTTCTCGGCATCGCTCACAGACCTCCAGTGGGTGATCAGCGGGTACGCGCTCGCGCTGGCCGCGTTCCTGCTGACGGCCGGTTCTCTCGCAGATCGATACGGGCGGCGACTGGTCTTCGCCATCGGACTGATCGTCTTCACCGCCGCATCCATGTGCTGCGGCATCTCGACCGGGCCCGTGTTCCTCGTGGTTGCACGCGCGGTTCAGGGTGTCGGGGGGGCGATCATGTTCGCCACCTCGCTGGCTCTGCTCGCTGACGCGTTCCGCGGTAAGGATCGGGCGGTTGCGTTCGGTGTCTTCGGTGCGGTGACGGGGGCGGCTGTCGCTGTCGGCCCCGTCCTGGGTGGGGTGATCACCAGCGGCCTGTCGTGGCGGTGGATCTTCTTCGTCAACGTGCCCGTCGGCGCAGTCGCCCTGCTGGTGACCCTGTTCCGCGTTCCGGAGTCGAGGAGTCCGCACGCCGCACCGCTCGACATCGCCGGCTTCGTCAGCTTCAGCACGGCGCTGATCGCGCTCGTGTACGGGCTGATCCGCAGCAACGACGCAGGCTGGGGCTCAGCGGAGGTGATCGGATCGCTCTGTGCCGGCGGCGCATTGCTCGCGCTCTTTGTGGTCATGGAATCCCGATCGTCGCAGCCGATGTTCGACCTCTCGCTGCTCAAGGTGCCGACCTTTGTCGGCGGATTGCTGGCAGCGTTCGCAATCTCCGCGTCGTTGTTCTCGCTCCTGACGTACCTGGTCATCTATATGCAGAACATCCTCGGCTTCTCGGCCGTCGACGCCGGCCTGCGGTTCCTGCCACTGACCGGCGCGATCTTCCTCACCGCCGGTATCGCCGGCAGGTTGAGTGGTCACGTCCCGCGCCGGTTGCTCATTGGCGCCGGCTTTGCCCTGATCGCCACCGGGCTCGTCGCGATGCACGGAGTCACGACCACGACGGACTGGACGCACCTGATTCCGGGCATGGTGCTTGCCGGGATCGGCGCCGGCCTTGTCAACGTACCGCTGGTGTCGACCGCCGTGGGCGTCGTCCATCCCAGGCGAGCCGGCATGGCGTCAGGCATCAACAACACGCTGCGGCAAGTCGGCATAGCTGCCGGCGTCGCCGCGCTCGGCACCATCTTTGCCACGCAGATCCGGCTGAGCGCGACTGCTCATCTCGCCGGCACAGTGCTGGCGTCGCGTGCGCCGGCGCTCGCGCACGCGATCAGCATCGGTGGGGTGGGGCAGGCCGTCGCAACGGTGCCGCAACCCCTTCGCGGCGTGCTCGCCGCGGCGGCACGTCAGGCATTCGTCGACGGACTCAACCTCATCCTGCTGGTGGGCGCGCTGGCTGCAGGCGTCGCGACCGTGACTTCGTTGATGCTTGTCCGGGAGCGCGACTTCGTTGCGACCCACGATGACGCCGAGCCGTTGCTGGACGCTGCCGCGTGAACAGAGTCCGACTCCACTCAACCGCCGGCGCCAGAACACCGCAACCACAGGAATGACCAACCAATGGAATTGACGATCATCGCAGCGACCGGTGGCGTGGGCCATCTGATCCTTGAACAGGCTGTCGAATCCGGTCATCACGTCACCGCGGTGGCGCGTCATCCCGAGCGCCTCGACCGTCGCGCTCGTGCGGTGCAGGTCGACTTCTTGCATCCCGATACAGCGGCGTTGCGAAGCGCGATTGAGGGAGCAGATGCCGTCGTGTCAGCGCTTGGCCCGCAGAATGCAGGCGACGCCGGCATCACATGGCGCGGCACCCAGTCGATCGTGGACGCGATGCTCGCCACAGGCACGCGGCGCATCGTTGTGATCAGCGCTGCACCGGTGGCGACCACGCCGTCGCCCGGTCGCCCGAACCCGCCGAACCACGATCCCGGCGACGGGTTCTTCACTCGACACCTGGCCATGCCGATCATCAAGCGGGTGCTCGGCAAGGTGTACATGGACCTTGCGCAGATGGAAGACATCCTTCGCGAGAGTGATCTCGAGTGGACTGCGTTGCGGCCGCCCCGTCTGACCAACAAGCCTCGTACCGGCACCTATCGGACGGCACACGGACAGAACGTGCGCCGCGGTCTGACGATATCGCGGGCCGATCTCGCTGATGCCATGCTGCGCGCGATCGGCGACGCAGAGTCGTTCAAAACCACCGTGGGGGTGGCGTACTAGTCCTCTTCGCCGGGCGAGCGAGGGTCACGATGCGCCATCGGAGGACGGCATATTGGGACCGCCGGGTAGCCTGGCTTGGTGCTGCAACGTCTGACGATATCGCGGATCCTCGGTGTCCTGGCCGTGGTGCTGTGGCTGGGCGTGGTGATTCCGATCGCGAGCATCGAGATCTCGCTGCTCATCTCGCCGGCGCAAAACGTCGAGGCCGGGGGGCAGTCGCTGGCGCTGAGCGCCGGACCCTCGGTGTCGACGTCCGGACCGGGAACCCTCGAACTCTTCGGGCAGGCCATCCCCACCACCCAGCAGTTCTCTGGACCGATCCGGCCGCGCCTGCTCTGGGCCGAGGTCACCCACTACGACCAATTGCTCCAGGCATTGCGCGAGCCGGAACACCTTGGCCAGGATCTTCGCGGCGGCTGGAGCGCGTACTTCACGCGCGAGCTGCTCATCGCCGTGGCCGTCGCCGTGGTACTTGCTGCACTCGGCTTCGCGCTGCTGCGACGGCGCTGGCAGCTTATCGTGATGGCGATGGTCGTGGCCGGTGTGGTCACGGGTGTGGTCGGTGCGAGCGCGATCGGCAGCGCAGCACAGGGCTTGCAACAGCTCTCCCAGGTGCGCACGCTCGACCAGCTCGTGGGTCGTGCGCCGCTTGCCGTCGATGCGGCCAACCCCAGAGGGTCGAACCCACCCGCGAGCACCGTCGTCATCGGTGACTCGACTGCGGCAGGTGCGGGGAATCCGCCGGTCCCACATGCCACTGCAGAGGACATCGCATGCCGGCGCAGCAGCGACAGTTACGCGGTCGATATCGCGGGGGTGAACCACACCTCGGTGGTCAATCTCGCGTGCACCAATGCGTCGATCGAGAATGGCCTGTTCGGGAGCGAGTTCATCAACGGCGTGGTCGTGCCGTCCCAGCTTGGGAAATTGGAGGCGATGCACGGTGTCAAGACCGTGATCGTCAGCATCGGCGCCAACGAGATGCACTGGACACAGCTGATGGAGTTGTGCTTGGTGGCGCCGCAATGTGATGACACCGCGTCGGCTGCGTGGTTTCTTCAGGCGCTCGACAGCTTCACCATCGATTACTACGACCTGCTCCAGCGACTGGCGGCGCTCCCAGGGTTGCCCCGGGTCATCGTCAACGAGTACTACGACCCGGTCCCCGCACAACCGGCCTGCACCGATCAGCCGGCAGTCACCGCTGCCAAAGCGTCGGTGCTGATGAGCAGGTTGACGACCTTCAATACCGTGCTCGCCGACGGTGCCGCCAGCTTCGGGTTCGACGCCGTCGCACCGAGCTTCGCGGGCCACGAACTCTGCACGGCGCAATCGTTCGTGCAGGGTCTGAGCGACCCCGCGCCGCTGCATCCCAACGCGGCGGGGGAGATCGCCATCGCGCTGGCCGACGAGCAGGCGCTGTTGAACCCTGAACCGCCGCGCCCGACCAGCGCCGCATCCCCGAGTCCCTCGTAAGCTGGGGCGCGACGTTTACAGGGGCACGTCGCTCGGCGTGTCGTACCGCACCACGGAGGGAGTCGCACGTGGCGTTCGAACTGGAGTCGTTTGATTACCACGGCGCGCTGGTGGTGATCGAGACCGATGCCGGTGAGATCGTGTTCATCCATCCGTCCGGCGGCGATCCGGGCGCCTCCGCGTCACTCCCCAGCAATCCGTGCGAGCCGGGAGAGCCGCCTGAGGCCGCCGCCCTTCGTATGGCGAGGGAGATGACCGGGCTCGACGTCGCAGTGGTCCGCGAATTCGTCACGTTCATTCAGCCGGGCACGCCGACGGGCACGATGCTGGCGCATGGCTACGTGGCCCGCGCCATCGGCGGGTCGCTGTTCGAGACCGGGCCCGAGGGTCCCGTGCGCGCGTATCCGATCGATGCGCTTCCATCGATCATTCCGGTCCGAGTGGCGAACCGGCGCGTGCTCGACGCCTACCTGGAGCTGCGCGGTCGAGGCTGAGGGCCCGCGCCATCCAGGCGATCTCCGCCCCTATCGTGCAGGCGGATGAACTCGAGGCGATCCGCCGGCGAGGGCCGTGACCGCAGCAGGCTTCACGGTCTTCCTCCTGCTCGGGATCGTGATCGCGTCCTACGGACCGTCAATTCCGCATATCACCCGGCAGTTCGATGTGAGCGTGAGTGTCGCGGGCCTGATCGTCACCGCGAACTTTCTCGGCGAGGTCGTCGGGCTCATGGCGCTGGGGCTGACCCATGCTCGATGGCGCCTCGGGCAGCGCCTCACGGTCAGCGCGTTGCTCTTTGGCGTCGGGCTGCTCGCCGCGGCGGTGGCGCCCAGTTGGGCGTTGCTGCTCCTGTCCGTCTTCGCGCTCGGCGTCGGCGCGGGGGGTCTCGTTGTGCTCATCAACCTGTACTACGCAACGAGATACGGACGCCGCAGCCCTGCGATGGTGAGCCTGGTCAACACGGCGTATGGCACGGGCACATTCATCGGGCCCGCCGCCGTCGCCGTGACACGTGGGTACGCGGGCGTGTATGCCGCTGTCGGCGTGGGTGTGCTCGCCTGCGTGGTGTTCCTCCGACGAGCTGTGGACGAAGCGGACTCCTCGGAGCTCGCACCGCCGGTGCTGAACGCGCGGACGCTGGGTCTCGTCATCGCCTTCGCGGTGTTGCTCTTTCTCTATGAGGGGCTCGAAGCCGGTATCGGAAGCTGGGAAGCGACCGACCTTGTGAGCCTCGGCTCGTCGGCACAATTCGGTGCTGCCGCAACATCGGCGTTCTGGGGAGCGTTCACCCTCGGACGCGTGCTCACCGCGCCGCTGGCGGTGCGCTGGCCGCCGCAGCGAATCCTCGTGCCCTCGTTCGTGATCAGCACGTTGCTGCTCTTCGGCATCCGAGCGCACCTCTCGCCACCCGTGATGTTCGCCTTCGTTGGGCTCTGCGCCGCGCCGGTCTTTCCCGTCGTCCTGTCGTGGATGACCCGGGTGATCCCCAACGCTACGACCCTGGTGACCTACGCCATCCTCGGCGCTGTCATCGGCAGTGCGCTGGTTCCGGCGGCGCTAGGTGGACTGATCGGTCTGGCGGGTGCCGTGCAACTGCCACTTGGCGTCGCCGTGTGCGCGGTGGCGTCCCTCGGCATGGTCGGCGTCATCTCGCTGCGGCTCCGGACGTGAGCTCAGGGTTCCGGCGCAGTCGCCACGACGGCGACCCAGAGAATTCGGTCGCCCTTCTGCAACGTCGCGAGTGCCGGGATGCCGTCGGTCACCTGCCCGAAGATGTCGTAGTTGCGGCCGACGCCGCTGCTGTTGCCCGTACTCATGAAGAACTGGCTGCCCATGGTTCCCGGGCTGGTGCTGTACATGGCAACCGCACCGAAGAGGTACTCACCGACGACAGCATCCGATTTCAGGGAGTAGCCCGGGCCGCCCGTGCCCGTGCTGGTGGGATCGCCGGTCAGCGCCAGCGACGCCTGCCCGGGGCACGGTGTGCCCGCGGCGTCGGGGCACACCTGGTAGAACGAGAGACCGTCGTAGAAACCCCGCTGCGCGAGGTACACGAAGTCATTGACGGCCTTCGGGGCGAACTCCGGGCGCAACCGCATGGAGATGACGCCGCGGCTCGTCGAGATGTACGCGCAATAGCCGGTGTTGCGCTTGATCACCGCGCTCGGTGCAGCAGTGTAGTCGCGTAACGGACTGATGACGGCTGCGTGCGCGGGCGGTCCCGGACATGTCACAGCCGTCTGGATCGAAGCGAGATGCGTCGGATTCGAGGGGGCGACTGCAGTGCTGCAACCGGTAATCACGACTCCCGCGCACGCGATCGATATCAGGTATCGAGACTTAATCAGGTATCGAGACTTAGGAATTAGCGTGGTGAGTGATCCCTGTTGCGGCATTGGCGACACAGTGTATGCAGTATTCATGGATTCGCACCATGCTGTGTACTGCAGCGGACATATAGCGAGAAATCGTTGGTACGCAAGGCAACATAGAATGTTCCGAAGCTGCGATGCACTTGACTTTACTGGGCGTAGCTCGCAAGCTCCAGCACGAGGGGTCTCGTTGCTACGACGGAGGCCGGTAGTGGATCACGTTCGAAACCAAGACCAGAATGGAGGGCATCGACGTTGGTTCGTCGGCGCCGGATTATCATTACCGCTGGCGTTAGCGTTGTCGCAGACTCTGCCTGCGCACGCCACCGCGCCAGTACAGAGTGCGTTCACACCGGTGACACCGGTGCGCGCTCTTGACAGCCGTCTAACGGGACAGGCTGCGTATCACCTGAGCGGGTCGAACGAGACCGACACGTGGCAGGTGACTGGTGCAAACGGCATCCCGTCGGGAGCAACAGCCATCGTGCTGAACCTCACCGTCACCAACGTCACCGCGCCGTCGTTCCTTGCGGCGTATCCAGCTGCCGCGGGATCGCCTCCGGGGGTCTCGAACATCAACACCACCCCCGGGAAGACGGTGAACAGCACCGTCGTCGTGCAGTTGAGCACGGGTGGGGCAATCGACATCTTCAACCAGGCCGGAAGCGCTGACATCATCCTCGACTACTTCGGCTACTACGCCGCCGTGACCACCACCGCCGGACCGACTGGTCCGACCGGAGCGACGGGCGCGGCTGGGCCGCAGGGCGCAGCCGGGCCGCAGGGTCCAGCCGGTGCACAGGGTGTTGCCGGAGCCGCGGGAGCACAGGGCGTTCCCGGAGATACAGGAGCGCAGGGCGTTCCCGGAGACACAGGAGCGCAGGGCGTTCCCGGAGACACAGGAGCGCAGGGCGTTCCCGGAGACACAGGAGCGCAGGGTGTTGCCGGGCCGACCGGTGATGCCGGACCGACTGGATCCGCCGGGCCGACAGGTAGTGACGGAGCTACGGGAGCACAGGGCATCGCTGGACCGACCGGCGCGTCAGGAGCTACCGGAGCGACGGGACCAATCGGGCCATCGGGTGGACCGATCGGACCTACAGGCGCGACGGGTGCTGCTGGGGCAACGGGAGCGACCGGGGCCACTGGAGCTGATGGAGCTACAGGCGCCGGCGGAGCAACGGGTGCCGCTGGACCTGCCGGGAACACCGGAGCCACCGGAGCTGTCGGACCCACCGGATCTGTTGGACCTGCCGGAATCGCCGGACCGACCGGAGCCAGTGGTGCGACGGGCATCGCGGGACCAACCGGGTCGACCGGGCCTGCCGGTAACACCGGAGCGACGGGCGCCGTCGGAGCTGGTGGGCCGACCGGACCTACCGGAAGCGTCGGACCGACCGGACCAATCGGAACCACAGGAGCGGCCGGAGCCACCGGGACGACCGGAGCTGCGGGCGCAACCGGAACCGCGGGCGCGACCGGGACCACTGGAGAAACCGGACCCGCCGGCGCTAGCGGAGCGACCGGTGTTGCCGGACCGACCGGATCGGCCGGAGCCACAGGATCGACCGGTGCTGCGGGAGCGACCGGCGCGACCGGCGCAACGGGAGCTATCGCGATCTACAGCGCCACCTCGACGCTGCTTACTAACACCCACGCGGTGGTAGGAACGGGTAACTCCGGTACGGCCGTCGCCCTCACCGGCCTTGCGGCGCCCTTTACGTCCGCGACCACTTACACCTGCTACGGGTCGGACAACGCGAGCCCGCCGGTTAGCGTGGTCTTCACCTACTCGTCGGGCGCGGCATTCACTCCGAATAGCTCAAGCCCTGGCGACGCCATCCGATTCATCTGCATCGGTAACTAACACGATGCACACGGTCACTTCACTGGACTGATCGCAACGGCTCGGGTACGTCCCGCCCCTGGCACGGCGTCGTGCACAGGTGGCGGGGCGGCCCGGGCCAGCGCTCGAATATTTCGATTTGATGGACTCCGAACTGACTGCAACGCATGACAGCTGCGGCACAGCGCCGGCGTTCCCACGGCGCGTGATTGCGCTGCGGAAGCACCCGCTGGCGGCACTGGCGCTCGCGCCGGTGCTCGCGGGCATCGCGGCTTGCGGGTCCTCCCCGGCGACGCCGGCACAGGCTGCGGCAACGCTCGTGACGCAGGGGCTCAAAGCGCAACTCTCGGACGATCTTGCGACCGCGGCGAGTGATTACCAGCAGGCGATTCACGTCGACGGCAGCAACATGGTCGCTCACTACGACCTCGGCACTGTGTTCGATCAGCAGCGCAGCACTGCAGCAGCTGTCACGCAGTACCAGGCCGCGCTGGTCATCAACCCCGCCTTCCCCGACGCACTTTTCAACCTTGCTGTGGACACGGCCGGCACCAATCCGCTGAGCGCCACGGTCCTGTACAGCAGGGTGGTTGCGCTGCAGCCGACGTTTGCGGCGGCATGGCTCAACCTGGGTTTCGCGCTGATGAGCCAGGGTCAGCCAGCGCAGGCGCGGGCAGACTGGGCAAAGGCAATCGCGCTCGACCCCACCCTGGCATCGCGCCTTCCCAAGGCGACACCGACGCCGTCTCCGTCGCCGACCGCTACTCCCAAGCCGTAGCCCGGCGCGCACCGCACGGACGATCGCGTTGCCACACGCCGGATATCGACAGACGAAGACCCGCGTACGGGGTGAGCGCGCACTGATCGGGTCGATACGGCCACAACCGCGCAGCGTGAGCACTGCGCCCGCGGCAGTTGCCGTCACACCAAGGCGCAGACACTCCTGGTGGCATCTCGCCCCTTGGCTCTTCGTCGCGGGCGCCTGCGCATTCGGTCTGGTAACGCTCGCGGGTGAGTTGGCGGTCGTCCAGCCGGTCAACGACGAGACGTTTCACTACGAGATGGTGCGGTGGGCCGTGCAACAGATTCAGCACGGCAATGCGCTCCCGCTCGACGGCTGGTTTCCCTATCTGAACCTCGGGGTGGCCCAGTTCTCCCATTACCAGAGCCTGCCGCACCTGGTCACCGCGTACTTCTCGCTGATCTTCGGCACCGGCACCACCGAGCGGTGGGCGGGATATCTTGTGTTCGCGCTCTTCCCGATCAGCATGTATGCCGGCAGCAGGCTGCTTGGGTGGTCGTCATGGGCCGCCGGCGGCGCCGCACTCGTGTCGCCGCTGCTGGTCAGCGTCACAGGGTACGGCTACGAGTCGTTCAGCTACACCTGGCTGGGGAACGGGCTCTGGTCGCAGGAGTGGGGCATGTTCCTGCTCCCGCTCGCATGGGGCTTCTCGTGGCGAGCGATCAACGGCACGGGGCGAGGGCTGTATGCGCTTGCGGCTCTGGCTGTCGGACTCACGATCGCCATGCATTTCCTCACCGGGTATTTCGCGCTGCTGTCGATCGGCGTCTTCGCGATCGTGGTCTGGAGAGGGCTGCTACCGCGCCTTGGACGTGCGGCACTCGTCTTCGGCGGCGCGGCCCTCGTCGCATCCTGGGTGGTGGTGCCGTTGATCACGGACGCCGCGTACTTCAATGCCAGTGAGTTCAACACCAACACGTTCTGGTTGAACTCCTGGGGTGCGCCGCAGGTGCTCGGCTGGCTGTTCACGGGTCAGATTTTCGACGCGGGCAGATTTCCGATCGTGAGCCTGCTCGTGGCTCTCGGCACCGGTGTCTGCGTGTGTCGTTTTCGCAGTGATGTTCGAGCCCGAGCGCTGCTCGGACTCCTGGCACTCAGCCTGGTGTTGTTCTCCGGGCGATCGACATTCGGGTTGATCCTGAACCTGCTGCCGGGGAACAGCGACCTGTATCTCCACCGCTACATCATGGGAGTCCAACTGTCCGGCGTGATCCTCGCCGGCGTGGGTCTCGCGTGGGCAGGTGAACGCGTTCTTTCCCTTGTGCGCGGGTGGAAGCCGCGCGTCCGAGTGGTGCCGGTCATCGCGGGACTCATGGGTGCGGCGGTCCTGCTCACGCTGCCTGCATGGTTCGACCGCGCCACCTACGCCGCGACGGATAACACGAGCATCTCGCTGCAGGTCGAAAATGACCAGACGGATGGGGCTGCGCTCGATGTGCTCATCAACGACATCAACAGCCGAGGCGGCGGACGCGCGTATGCAGGCCTGCCCGGGAACTGGGGACGGCAGTACGAGATCGGTCAGGTCCCGGTGTACGAATACCTTGCGGACCACAGCGTCGACGAGTTCGGGTACGTGCTGCGCACGCCGTCGATCGTTGCCGACAATGAGGCGTACTTCAACGAACACGACCCCGCGCAGTATCAGCTCTACAACGTCCGGTACATCCTTACGCCGAGCGGGATGGCGCCCCCGGTTCCGGCAACGCTGATCGCGTCCAGCGGACGCCATCGGCTGTGGCTGGTTGCCACAACCGGATACATCCAGGTCGTCGACACTGCGGGAGTCGTCGAAGCCGACCGCACTGACATGGCCTCACAGATGCAGCCCTTCCTGCGATCGGCAGCGTTTCGATCCGGCGAGCTGGCGACGGTTGCATACGACGGAGGCGCGCCGGCGACACCGACGCTCCCCATCGATGCAGCTCCAACCACACCGGCGGGTTCCAGCACCGACGTGTTCGTCGAAACCCAGAACGGTTACTTCGCCGGTGACGTGACCGCGAACCGGACCGCGGCGGTGGTGTTGAAGGCGACATTCGATCCCCGTTGGCACGTCATCGTGGACGGGAAGCCTGCGGTGCCATACATGGTCGTGCCCGGGTTTGTCGCCGTCACCGTGGGACCCGGTCGGCACGTCGTCGTCTTCCAGTACGTCGCGTACTCGCATTACGCGTTGCTGCTCGGTATCGGCGGACTCACCCTGGCCGGCCTCGGGTTTGGCCCGTGGCTCTGGCGATCGAGGGGCCGGCGCTGGTGGTTGCGGCTCCTCGGTCAGCGGAGACGGGCACAACCGTGAAGCGTCTCCTCGAACTCTCGATCCTGATGCCGTGCCTGAACGAAGCCGAGACCATCGGCAGATGCGTGGACCGTGCACGGGCTTCGATCGCGATGCTGGATCTCCTGGCGGAGGTCCTGGTCGCGGACAACGGCAGCACTGATGGTTCGCAACAGATTGCGCTTGCTCACGGAGCCAAGGTCATCACCGTCGATGAACCCGGCTACGGAGCCGCCATCCGCGGTGGTGTCGCGGCATCGTCGAGCCGGTTCATCATCATGGGCGACGCCGACGAGAGCTACGACTTCGGTGAGATTCCGCCAATCCTCGAGCGTTTGCGGTTCGGTGATGACCTGGTCATGGGCAACCGCTTCGCGGGCGGGATCGAGAAGGGCGCCATGCCATGGTCGCATCGCTGGATCGGCAATCCGGTGCTATCGATGACCGGGAGGATCTTCTTCTCATCGAGTGTCCGCGATTTCCACTGCGGTTTGCGCGGGTTCAGCGTCGACGCGTTCCGGCGCATGCGGTTGAACACCACCGGCATGGAGTTCGCGAGCGAGATCGTCGTGAAGGCATCGCTCGCGAGCATGAAGGTCAGCGAGGTTCCGATCTCGCTGCACAAGGACGGCAGGACTCGAGCACCGCATCTGCGGACGTGGCGCGACGGGTGGCGGCATCTCCGATTCCTGCTGCTCTTCTGCCCGCGCTGGCTGTTTCTGATCCCGGGTCTCGCACTCATGCTCGCGGGGTCGGCGATGACGCTGTGGCTCCTCGGCGGCACCCGGTATATCGGCTCGATCGGCCTTGACATCCACACCATGCTGGTCACGGGTGTCAGCGCGCTGCTTGGGTACGAGCTGGTGCTGTTCGGTGCGTTCATCAAAGTCTTCGGCATGCGGGCAGGATTCCTGCCCGCAGATCGTCGGATGGAGCAGTTCTTCAAGGTGGCGACCCTCGAGAAAGGCTTGCTCGCCGGGGCGATTCTCACGACGACGGGATCAGTGCTTGTCCTTGCCGCCGTCGTGAGCTGGGGTCGAAGCGGCTATGGCCCACTCGACACCGAGGCGTCGATGCGTCCGTTGATCGTGGCAATGCTGCTCATCGCCGCAGGTGTCCAGACCATCTTTGCCAGCTTCGTGATGAGCATGCTTGGCATCAAGGAGACCGTTGTCAACGCATCCCCGGTAGTCATTGAGCCCCGAGAGGAGATCGCCGTCGTGGGGGTTGCGCGATGAGGCACGCGCGGCTCCCACGACGCCGGCGCTAATGCTCGCGGAGGTCGAGCGTTCCATGCACTTCGTCTCGCTGCTCAGCGTGGGGAAGCGACCGGGGCGACCATCGTGAGCGCCGGAATTGCAACGCTTCTGAGCGGAGGCTGTGCCGACGTCTGCTTTTACGCGGCGCAACAGCTCGTTCTGGCCCAGGGTGGGGCAATGCCTTCAGGCGACATCACGTCATGACCGGCCGTCAATCGACCCCAAGGCAGGATCCGCTGCCCCCGGACGTCGGCTTTGGTGAGCTGATGACGAGGATGATCTCCGCCAACCGGATGGAGAGGGCAAAGCGCGACAGGAGCGACGGAGTCAGCCGCAGCCAACCGCGGGATGCGAAGGAACCGCGGGGGACTCCCGAAAACCCCACGCCCTGACCTTCGCCGCGTACGGCGTTGCTCACGATTTCAACAACCTGCTCGCGGCCACGCGGCTGTGACTCGGGCCTTAGGCTGCCCCCGCGGGAACCTTGGGCAGCTCGGCAAGCGCAGTGTCGAGCCGCTCCTGCGGAAGTTCGACGTCTTGCAGCTTGCCCGCGAAGTACGCGTCGTAGGCGCCCAGGTCGAAATGTCCGTGGCCCGAGAGGTTGAACAGGATCACGCGCGAATCGCCGGCCTCGCGCGCCGCAGCGGCCTCCTGGGCCACCGCACGAAGTGCGTGCGACGGCTCCGGCGCGGGCAGGATTCCCTCACTGCGCGCGAATCGCACGGCCTCCGCGAAGCATTCATTCTGCTTGTACGCGCGCGCTTCGATGAAGCCGTTCTTCACGAGCAGGCACAGCGACGGTGCGTCACCGTGATACCGCAGGCCGCCGGCATGGATCGTGTCGGGAATGAAGTTGTGCCCAAGCGTGTACATGGGCACGACCGGCCCCATGCCGGCGGTGTCACCGAAGTCGTAGGCATAGAGACCGCGCGTCAGGGTGGGACATGCCGCCGGCTCAGCGGCGATGAAACGCGTCTTGGTCTTCCCGGAGATGCGGTCGGCGAGGAACGGATAGGCCAGCCCAGCGAAGTTCGAACCCCCGCCGACGCACCCGATCACGACGTCCGGATAGGCGTCCGCCATCTCCATCTGCTTCTGGGCTTCCTGACCGATCACGGTCTGGTGAAGCAGTACGTGGTTCACGACCGATCCGAGCGAGTAGTGGCTGTCGTCACGCGTCGCCGCGTCCTCGACCGCCTCGGAGATGGCGATCCCGAGACTCCCCGGTGACTCAGGCTCCTTGGCGAGCACGCTGCGTCCGAACACGGTCTGATCGGTCGGGGAGGGGAGGACCTTGGCGCCCCATGTCTCCATCAGGGCGCGGCGGTACGGCTTCTGCTGATACGAGACCTTGACCATGTAGACCATGACCTCGAGCCCGAAGAGACCTCCGGCGAAGGCGAGGGCGGATCCCCACTGGCCGGCGCCCGTTTCCGTGGTCAGGCGCTTGATGCCCTCCTCGGCGTTGTAGTACGCCTGCGCGACAGCAGTGTTGGGCTTGTGCGAGCCCGCGGGCGATGTCCCTTCGTACTTGTAGAAGATTCTCGCAGGGGTGTCGAGCGCCTTTTCCAGACGGCTGGCGCGGTAGAGAGGGGTGGGGCGCCACAACTTGTAGATGTCCCGGACTCGATCGGGGATCTCGATCCAGCGCTCGGTGGACACTTCCTGGCCGATGATCGCCATCGGAAAGATGGGTGTCAGATCTGGAGGCGTCAGTGGCTCGAGCGTCCTCGGGCTGAGGAAGGCACCGAGCGGCTCAGGGACGTCGGCCAGGATGTTGTACCAGTGCGACGGCAGCTCGTCTTCCGCCAGCAAGAACTTCGTCGTCATCCGTGCCACCTCTGCCAATCGCTCTGACGCGTGCACGGAGGATACGCCGCGTATGGCGGGGAGTCATAGCGGGCGCATCCTGCACCGCCGACCCTATCCTTGCCCGATGCGCCTGGCCACATGGAATGTGAACTCTGTTGTCGTGCGGCTGCCGCGACTCGTCGAATGGCTCGCTGCCAGCAGCCCCGACATCCTGTGCTTGCAGGAGACCAAGGTTGCAGATGACGCGTTCCCGCGGGCCGATGTCGAGACGCTCGGCTACGAGGTCGCGCTGCACGGAGAGGGGCGCTGGAACGGCGTCGCGATCCTCTCGCGCGTCGGCCTAGCGGACGTCGTCCGCGGCTTTGACGGCGAGCCTGGCTTTCCGGGAGCGGAGGCTCGCGCGATCAGCGCGACCTGCGGCGGTCTGCGAGTTTGGTCGATCTACGTGCCGAACGGGCGCGCTCTGGACAGCGACCACTATCCGTACAAGCTGAGCTGGCTCGCAGCGCTGCGTCTCGCCCTGCTGGCCGCGCGGGGGACGTCAGCGCCGCTGGTGGTGTGCGGTGACTTCAACATCGCGCCGACCGACGATGATGTCTGGGACCCCGCTGCCTTCATCGGGTCGACGCACGTCAGCGCGCCGGAGCGCGAGGCCTTGGCGGCGATCACCGGCATCGGCCTGGATGACGTGTTCCCGCGGGCGATCAAGGGGCGCCCCTTCACGTACTGGGACTACCGGGCCGGGAATTTCCACAAGGGTCTCGGGATGCGCATCGACCTCGCCCTGCTCGACCATGTGGTCACGCCATCGGTGATCGACGCGTACATCGACCGCGATGCACGCAAGGGAACATTGCCCTCAGACCACGCACCTCTCGTCGTCGACCTCGATTGGCCGCGGTAGCGAAGGCCGATCGGGGATCAGCCCGCCGGAGGAGGCCGAGCCTTGGTGGATGCGATGTCCACGATGCTGCCGCCCACCGCCAGGGTTCGGCAGGGGCAATGGTCTCGACCGGTCGGGCTCCGCTACAGCTCCAGCGTCGCCTCGGCGGTGATCGGCACCGCGGCCAGAGCCTTCGAGACCGGGCAGTTCGCCTTCGCATCCTCGACTGCCGCCCGGAAGACTTCGGAGTCGAGGCCCGGGACCTTGCCCTTCACGGTCAGGTGAATCGCAGAAATCCCCTCGGCCACGCCGAAGGTGACCTTGGCGGTGGTGTCGAGCCGTTCGGGCGGATGACCGGCGCCGGCGAGGCCATGGGCAAGCGCCATCGAGAGGCAGCTCGCGTGTGCGGCGGCGATGAGCTCCTCAGGGCTTGTGCCGCTGGCGCGCGACTCGGCGCGTGCGTTCCACGTGATCGGGAGCTCGGGGAACGCCGCGCTCGCGGGCCGCACCGTGCCCTTCCCGCTGACCAGACTTCCTTCCCACGTCGCGCTGGCGCTGCTGTCAACCGTCATGCGAGGCTCCTTTCACGAAATTGAACGACGGGAACCAGCCTAACGAGACTGTCCGAGCCGCTGCGCGGTCGGGGAGGGGCTCGGCGCGGTCGAGCTAGTGGGAGAGCCCGTTGCTGACGTTGGAGAACACGTTGTTGACCTGCTTTCCGACCACCTGCAGGATCACGATGACCACGATCGCGATCAACACGAGGATGAGGGCGTACTCCACCATGCCCTGACCGTCCTCATCGGCGGTGAGCGCGCTGCGAACGGCCTCAATCGAGCGGAGGTGGAGCGCACCGAGCGCTTGGGAGGTGCAGACCATCCCTAGATGGTAGACGCGGGGGCCGCCCGCAACTCGGACAGTCGAGTTCAGAGCTGCGCGGCGTCCACCATGCCGATCAACTCCCGAGGTCGCTCAGACGTTGACCCCGAGACATGCCAGGCTCTCCTCGAGTGCCGGCCGGACCTTGTCGCACCGTCCCAGGCCGGCGCCTCCCCCGCCGCCGAACTTGGTTGCGAGGACCACGTCGGCGCGCCGACCCGCGATGGCTCGACCGACCACCTCGTCGCTGTAGCCGGATCCGTAGATGTTCGCAGTGTCGCCGATCTCAGCTAGCGGTTTGACCCCGCGCTCCGGTCAGGATCGCTCGCGTTCGATGGGTGTAGACGACCACACAAGAGACCGTGATGAGCACGCTTGGCGCTGCGAAAGCCTCGTGCCTCCATGGCGCACCCCGGGGGGGTTAGGCTCGGCACATGTCCGGTATCCACCTCGCCGACGTGCTCGCGACCTTCACCGAACCCTGGGCGCCGCGAACTGTCGCGCGGCTCAACGACTACGACGTCCGCGTCGTCAGAACCCGCGGCGAGTTCACGCGCCACCGTCATCCGGAGACCGACGAACTGTTCTTGGTCCTGACCGGCACATTGACCGTCCGGATGGACGCCGGCGATGTCGATCTCCGTTCAGGCGACCTCTACGTGATTCCCCGCGGCGTCTACCACCAGCCCGTGTCCCTGGAGGGGGCGGAGGTGATGCTCATCGAGCCCGCAGTAACGGTCAATACCGGTGATACGCCAAGCGAATTGACGCGACGCCCGATTGTCGTTGGCGCGTCGGATGGGGCCGAGGCCTAGGGCCAGCGCTCCCTGCCGCGCATGGTGGTTGCGATGGGCTCTTCTTCGTACGCGAGGTGGGCGAGGAGATCCTGCTCGAGCCGGGCCAGCGCAGCTACCAGGCGGCGGCGCGCGGGAGGGGTCGCGGTGTCGTCCAGCTGCGCGGCTGAGGCCTCGACCTCATCGAGCAGGTCGGAGATGGCTCGGTTGTCCGCCTCGAGCCTGTCGACGACAGCGGATAGTTCGGGGTTCGATCTGCGCAGCGCGGGGAACATGTCCGCATCCTCGAGCCCGTGGTGCGCGTGCACCACCCTGCAGTGGTACAGGCAGTTGACCCGCAGCGTCCAGATGGGACTTCGCGTCTGCAGCGCGGCGATCTGCCGGGCGACTTCGGCCGCAGGGGCACCCGCGGCGACCTCGCCGGCGAGCGCTCTGCACGTCGCGAGGTCGGTGCGCAGCATCTGATGGATGAGCTTCAGCTGCCGGTGCATGAGTATTCCGAACGGCGCTTCGCCGTTGACCCTCGTCGTCACGTCAGAGCAGTCGCGCTCGATGAAGGGCATCCTCGACGTCAGCGATACCATCGACCAGGTAGCCGGGATTGGCGCGTGAGAGCGTGTCGCGATCGCGAATCCCAGAGCTCACCGCGATCGACACATAGCCGAGCGCGCTCGCTGCAGCGATGTCTGCCTCGGTGTCGCCGATGACTACGGCGGGGTCGTCAGGCGGGACGGTCAAGCGGATCAAGCGCGCCTTCGCAAATGCCGGATCAGCACCCGCCGCCGCCGTCTCGATGACCTCGAAAAAGGGTGTCAGTGCAAAGACGGCGAGCTGCGCCCGCAACGCCGTGGCTGAGGAGCGCAGTGACACCAGCGCACACCGGTACGTGGCCGCGAGCCGGGTGAGCACCGGGATCGTCTCGGGAAACAGGGCGTCGAACCCGAGGCTGTCGGGAATCTCGATGAGCTCAGCGAACTGCTCCTCGAACTTCGAGCGCTGCCCATCCTCGAGACCACTCTGCGCGAGGATCTCGGGACATGCGGTGTGCTGTCGCTTGAGGTCCCAGTAGGCGGAGCGAGCCAGCGGCTGGCCCCCAAGGGATGAGCAGACCGTGCTGTAGACGTGGTGGTGCCGTGCGGACACATCGAGCAAGGTCCCATCGAGGTCAAAGACGAGCGTCGTCGGCCGTTGCCCTGGCAATCTGCTCCTCCAACCCGTCTGGAACAACGCGATCCGGAGCGAATCCGGTCGCCTCGCGGAAGCGCGTGACGTCAAGCACGATATCAGCCGCAGGTTTTCCGTCGAGGGCGGCGCCATCGTAGCCGCCCTGGCGTCAGTCCCCTGTCACGCCTCCGACACAGGTCCTACTCGTTCGAGTCCTTCCAGCCGAAATGCTTCCAGCGGAAGATCCCGGCGAGGCCCAGCCGGGAGATGTGGAGTTGCTGGAACTCCTCGTACTGGTCGGCGCGTGCCGCGTCGATCGAGAGGTGCACCGCCTCGGTGGTGATGCGCTCGATGTCGGCGGCGGGCGCCAGGTAGTGCTTGCGGTGATGGGCGTGCTCGAAGACGATGCCGTGGAAGATGTCCTCGTTGGCGAGGGCGGCGACCTCCACGACCTTCCCGATATTGGATCCGTCGCTGGTCACGACCGCCTCACCCGTCTTCACCGCGGTCCACGCGATCTGTTCTTCAGCCATGTGACTCATCATAGAGCCGGCGCGCGGGTGCGACGCCGGCGCGGCCGTACCGGTGCATGGGCGGGGCGCTCGGGAAAGTCAGGTACGTCGAGCGCCTCGAGCTCATCGGCGAGCCAGCGAATCATCATCCCGATGTCCGGCATGACGTCGCGATCGGCGACGATGCCGATGTCGAGGCTGCCGTTGTAGCTCATCACCGTGATGTTCAAGCCGAGGCCGTCCATGATCACCGAGACGGGGTAGATCGCCTCGAGGAGCGCGCCCGCGCAATAGAGCGGGATTTGCGGCCCGGGCACGTTGGAAACCACCAGGTTCCACGTCGGCCGCAGGCGACGGTTGCTTGTCCACGCGTAGGTGAGCTGAGCGGCCCGCGTGAACAGAGCAGGTGGGATGAAGTTGTTGGCATCCTGCAGCAGGGACGCTGGCAGTGCTGCATCGCGTTCCTTCATCTCGGCAAGCGATTCGCGGGTTGCGCGGAGGCGATCGACGGGGTCGGGGATCTCGGTGTGGAGCTCGACGCCCATCAGCAGGATGCGGTTGCCGAACGTTCCCTGCTGCTCCGGGCTGCGCACCGACACCGGTATCTGCGCGATCAATGGCTGCTTCCCGAGTTCCTCATGCTGCTGCAACCAGCGCCGCACCACACCGGCGCAGATCGACACGACGACGTCGTTGACGGTGACACCGTGCCTGTTCTTGACAGCTTTGACAGTATCAAGCGGAAGCCGGCCGAAGACGATGCGCCGGTGCGCCGAGATCCTGCCGTTGAACGACGTGTGTGGGGGAGTGGAGAGCCTGCGCGCGCTGACGATCGGGCTCCTGCTCAGCGCCGCCTGCAACCGCCGGGCTGCGGCACCGACGATGCTGGCCCCGGGGAGAATGCTGAAAATCCCGACCTCTTCGAAGTGGGGTAGTGCAGCGGGAAACGAGCGCAGCAGGCGCAGCGGGTACTGAGGGATGCCCGCGATGCCGCGGCCCAGCATCTCCAACTGCGAAGGCATGCGCTGTGGCCCGTCCTCGTCCGGAGCGCGTGGGGGTGCGGGCCGGCCCTCGGGGGTCAGGTCGAGCAGGGATCCGAGGATCTCGGCACCCGACAGGCCGTCGATGACGGCATGGTGCACCTTGGTCATCAGCGCCACGCGGCCGTGCTCGAGTCCGTGGATGAGATAGATCTCCCAGAGCGGGCGGCTGCGGTCCAGCGGCCGCGAGAAGAGGCGCGCCACCTGCTCCTCGAGCTGCGCCATCGAACCCGGCGGCACCAGCGCGAGCTCGCGCACGTGGAAGTCGATATCGAAGTCCGGGTCGTCGACCCAGTAGGCGAAGTCGATGCCGAACGGGACTTCCGCCAGGCGCCACTTGAAGATCGGGATCAGCGGCAGGCGTTCGAGGATCAGCTTCTGGAGCTCCGCGACAGTCAGGTTGCCGCCAGGCGCCGTGGAAGGGTCAAGCACCAGCACGCCGGTGACATGACCGTAGATCCGGGGCGTCTCGAGAGCGAGGAACTGCGCATCGAGGCTGGTGAGCTGGCGCATGGATGCCCGCCAACATTGGCAGAAGGTGCGGAGAACGGTCAACTCATCCCATTCGCACGCGCATGTGGGATCGTTCGGGGGTGCTCCCGGAGATCGCGACGATCGAGACCCCAGAGCTGGGCGATCGGAGCTACGTCATTCTTGACGGCACCGAGGCAGCGGTCGTCGACCCCCAGCGCGACGTCGGCCGTGTGTTGGCGGTGCTGTCCGACCGTGGGGCTCGGCTCACGCATGTGCTCGAGACGCACATTCACAACGACTACGTCTCCGGCGGCCCGGAGCTCTCCAGGATCACCGGGGCCACCTTAGTCATCCCGACCGGGGAGTCGGTCGGCTACGCGCGTCAGGCGATTGGCGACGGGGGCCGGGTTCCGCTCGGCGCCCTGACGCTGGTGGCCCGCCACACGCCCGGCCATACCGCGACACATATGGCCTACGTGCTCGAGGATGGCGGGCTGCCGGTTGCAGCCTTCACCGGTGGATCGATGCTGCTCGGTTCGGTGGGCCGAACCGACCTCATCGGACCGTGGGTCACCGATCGCCTGAGCCATCTCCAGCACAGCTCCGCGAGGCGGCTGTCGGACGAGCTTCCCGATGACGCGGCGATCCTGCCGACGCACGGGTTCGGCAGTCTCTGCTCTGCCGGGTTCCCGGTTGGCGCCCCGGACACGGGGGATGCCCGCCACCAGCGCGCGGAGAACCCGGCGCTGCTGATGGACGAGGACGCATTCGTGGCCCGGCTCGTCGCGGGCATGGACGCCTTTCCGCGGTACTACGCCTACATCGCGCCGAGAAATCGAGAGGGGGCGGGCGCCTTCGATGGCGAGCTGCCTGACCTGAGCGATGGGCAGGAACTTGCGGAGCGGGCGCGCGCCGGAGAATGGGTGGTCGACCTTCGCGAGCGCCGGGAGTTTGCGGCTCGACATCTCGTCTCCACGCTTGCCTTCGAGCTCTCCGACCCGCTGAGCACCTACCTGGGCTGGCTCCTTCCCTGGGGCAGCCCCCTGAGCTTGATAGGACGATCACTCGAAGACCTGGCGGCCGCTCGCGTTGCCTTGGCGCGAATCGGCATCGAGAGGATCGTGGCGTGCGGGATCAGCGAATGCGAGGGCGGCGGGGACGACCCCTGGGCATGCCTCGCCACCGCCTCCTACCCGGTCGTCGGTTTTGAGGACCTCAAGCCGTACATCGGCGCGCCCGGGGAGATCGTGGTCGATGTCCGCCTCGGGCGTGAGTGGCGCGAAGGCCATCTCGCAACAGCGAGGCACATCCCGCTCCACGAGCTGCCCGACCGCCTCGAGGACGTGCCCCCGGGCAGGGTCTGGGTGCACTGCGCCGCGGGATATCGCGCGGCGGTGGCCGGCTCGCTCCTGGCTCGTGGGGCGCGCGACGTCATGGTGGTCAGCGATCAGTTCAGCAACGCCGTCGATGCCGGGCTCGACATCGTCTCCTCGTGCGACTGACCAGCGCCGTATAGACCGCCGCGATGAGCCTCGCCACCCGAGCGGTCGAGCTCGTCGCCAGGATTCCTCCGGCGCGGACGCGAGCGGTCACCGTGCGCCGTGACATCGAGGTGGTCATGCCGGACGGAGTCACCCTCAGGCTCGACCGCTACCGCGCCCGTGGCGAGGGCACGCAGCCGGTGATCCTGATGCGGAGCCCGTATGGGCGCTCCGGGGTCTGGTCCCTGGCCGCGCGGCTCTTCGCAGAGCGTGGCTACCAGGTTGTCCTGCAGAGCTGCCGTGGTACCGGCGGGTCCGGGGGCGAGTTCAACGCGTACCGGCATGAGGCGCAGGACGGACTTGCCACGCTCGTATGGCTCGAGACGCAGCCCTGGTGCTCGGGCAAGGTCGCGACCTTCGGGCCGAGCTACCTCGGCATCGTCCAATGGGCCATCGCGACCGACCCACCGCAGTCGGTGCTCGCCATGGCGGCGCCGATCTCCTCGGCTCGGGTGCGCGATTTCACGTACCCGGGTGGGTCATTCTCCCTCCAGAGCACCCTGTCGTGGCTCGCGCTGCTTGCGGGCCCTCGGAGCGGCGGTCGACGGCACCTTCGCGAGCAGTTCCGCGCCAGGGGACGCCTTGAGCGCGGATTCGCTGCGCTCCCCTTGAGCGTTGCCGACATCGTCGTCACCGGCGCGCGCGTGCCCTTCTACCAGGACTGGCTCTCGCGCATCGATGACGATGCCTTCTGGGCGCCGGTCGAGTTCGACCGCCGGCTCGGCTCGCTGGCAGTGCCTGTGTCCATGGTGACCGGCTGGTACGACATGTTTCTCCCGGCACAGCTGGCGGACTACCAGGCGCTCCGTGCTGCCGGACGCGAGGTCCGGCTGACGGTCGGCAAGTGGAAGCACACCGACCCCGGCCTCGCAGGCGAGAGCGTGCGTGACGCGCTCGAGTGGTTCGGCCGGCACCTTCTCGGCCGCCACGACAGCCGTGTGCGCTCGCGTGTCCGCTTCTTCATCGGAGGAGTCCGGCGATGGGTCGAGGTCGACGATTGGCCGCCTGAGGCGCGGCAGGTGCGCTGGTATCTGCACCCGGGCGGGCTGCTCCACATGCGCTTCCCCGAGGCGTCGGCTCCCGACCGGTACCGCTATGACCCGTCGAACCCCACGCCGTCAGTCGGCGGCACGATGCTCGGGCCTTCCGGCGGACCGCGCGACAACCGTGCCCTAGAGCGGCGCAGCGATGTGCTGGTGTACACGACCCCGGAGCTGGTGCGCGACGTCGAGGTCGTCGGTCCGATCACCGCCGAGCTGCACCTTCGGTCCAACCTGGAGCACACCGACTTCTTCGTCAGGCTCTGCGACGTCGAGCCGTCAGGAGGGTCGTGGAACATCTGCGACGGTCTGGTGCGCATCACCCCGGCCGGGTGGCGGCGAGGGGTCGACGGCGTCGCGACGGTCCAGGTCGCGCTCTGGCCGGCCGCTCACGTGTTCCGTCGAGGCCATCACATGCGGGTGCAGGTCTCCAGTGGGGCGCACCCGCGCTTCGCCCGCAATCTCGGCGGAGGAGAACCACTTGCGGCGGCGGCGACCATGCACGTTGCCGAGCAGGAGGTCTGGCACGACGCTGATCATCCGTCGGCGATCGTGCTGCCGATCAGGGACCTGGGTTAGCTCCGCGTGGAGCCGGCGGGGACACGCTCGCGAGGTGCGCCCTCGGTGTCCCGGTCGGCGTCATCAGGCACCTTCTTCCGGACCGGGTCGAGCGCGCTGATCCAGTGTGGCGGTGGTGATCCCGAAGGCGCCGGCGGTGATTGCGGCCCGTCGTCACCACGCCCGGGGTCGTCGTCGACCGCGGCCTGCTGGTTGTGGTCATTGTCAAACGTGATCAGGTAGATGGAGGCGATCAGTGTCATGGTCACCAGCGCGAACAATGAGAACGGCAGCCGGTAGACCCACCCAAGATCTGTCGGGAGCCCAGGCATGAATGCCACCAGCACAGCACTCACGATGCCGACGGCTGGCGGCAGGAGCCAGACCCACACAGTGCGCCCTTCGCGATCGATTCCGAGCCGCCGCTCAATGCCTCGGAAGAAGCCTGCGAGCCCTTCTTTACGTGTCGCCATCTCTGATCTCCTGACTTCAGTCTATCGTGGAATGCCATGACAGTTGCGGTGACCGGACAGATCATCGGCGCGGGCGAGTTGAAGCGGTTGTCGCCGCGGTTCTGGCTTGCGCGCCAGACCCAGCTCGCGCTGTTCTGGGGGCCCGTGTTCATCGCGGCGCTGGTCGCCGCACTGGTCGTCAACGTCGGAAGCGCCGACCTGCTCCCGGTCATGGTTGCGCTGATCGCCTGCGTTGCCTGGTTGGTCGAACGAGGCCGCTACAGGGCCTGGGGCTACGCCGAGCGCGAGGACGACCTCATCGTGACCAGGGGACTGATGTTCCGCCGTGTCTCCGTCGTGCCGTACGGGCGAATGCAGTTCATCGACGTCACCGCCGGACCCATCGACCGAGCGTTCAGCCTTGCAACGGTCCAGCTCCACACCGCGGCGGCGGCGACCGACGCCCGGATCCCGGGGCTCGATCGAGTCGACGCTGACGCGCTCCGGGACAGGCTCACCCTGGTGGGGGAGGCCAAGGCCACAGGCCTATGAGCGCGATGCCGCCGGCGATGGCCACGGCCGCGCCGCTCGAGGTGGGCGAGTCGTGGCGCCGGCTTCACCCGCTCTCCCCGATTGTCCGTTTCGGGAGGGTGCTGATCGGCGTCATCGTCGTCGCGGTGCCGTCGATCGCGGAGCAGCAGGGTCTGCACCACGACGGGGGTCTGCCCATCTCGGTCTTCGTCTATGTCGGGCTGCTCGTCCTCGGTGGTATCGGCGGGGTCATCTCCTGGCTGGTCACCCGCTGGAGAATCGCCGGCGGGAACCTGCAGATCGAGACGGGGTTCATCCGGCGGCAGTCGCTGCGCATCCCGCTCGCGCGCATCCAGGCGGTGGACGTCATCGCTCCGCTCTCGGCTCGGTTTCTTGGCCTGGCCGAAGTGCGCGTCGTGTCGGCTGGACGAGGTGCCGAGCACGGCCGGCTCGCGTATCTCACGGCCGCCCAGGCGCCGGTGGTCCGGGCCCGCTTGCTCGCGCTCGCCCATGGGCTGGAGGTCGGCACCCCTGAGCCTGCAGCGCTGCCGCTCCTGCACGTGCAGAACGGGCTTCTGCTTCCCGCTCTGCTCATGCGCGCGCAGGTGCTGGCCCCGATGCTGATCGCAATCGCCGGTATCGCGGCGATCGCAGCAGCCCCGGTCGTCGGCGCGGGTGCGCTGGGCAGCGCGGTCACCGTCCTGGTCATCAGCGGGCTTGGCGTTGCTCGGGCTTTCAACGAGGACTTTGACTTCGCCATCAGCGAAGCCGGAGATGGCGTTCGCCTCGACCGCGGCCTGCTCCAGCGGCGTCACGAGACCATCCCCTACGGCCGCATCCAGGCCGTCCGTGTCGTCGAGCCGCTGTTCTGGCGGGCCTTCGGGTGGGCCCGTCTCGAGGTCGACGTCGCCAGGCAGAGCGTGTCTCGCGAAGCTGACCGCGATGCGCAACAGGTGGCACGGACGCTGATTCCGGTGGCGTCGCGCGACCAGGCGTTGTGGCTCCTCGCGAGGGTCATGCCCGACGCACACCCGAATCCTCCGCCCGACGCGGGGCCGCCGTCGCGGGCGCGCCTCAAGGCTCCGCTGTCGTTTCACCTCCTCGCCGCCTGGTTCGGCCAGCGATATGTCTACGCGCGAACCGGCCGGGTGCAACGCTCGACAATCATCGTGCCCCTGGTCAAGGTGCAGAGCGTTCGCCTCAAGTCGGGGCCGCTGCAGCGTGCGTTCCAGGTCGCGACCGTCGACGTCGACACTGCCGGTCGCCGGTGGCAAGCGTCTGCGCGCTGCAGGGACGAGCAGGATGCTGTCGAGATGGTGCGTCATATCAGCGAGCGCGCTCGCCTGTCCCGGAGGTTGCCACCGCCACTGCCGGCAGCCTCCGCGCCCGTCCCTGCCGCCGGATAAGCCGGCGTCCGTGGCAAGATCGCAGTACTCATGGCGGTGACAGCCCGGTGCGACTGCGACGGAGAGGAAACACCGATCTTTCGGCTCGCCGCGGTGATCCTCGACGGCAGGATGGCGCGCGTCTGTCCGGCCTGCGCTTCGAAGTACAAGAGCCGCATCGAGATGCCCTATTCGCCGCGCGTTGACCAGGGCGCCATCCAGCCGAGCACGTCGAGGGAGGTCTGGTAGCCCCGTGACATTCGCCGCACGCCTGGACGCGTGCGTCGAAGCCTCTGGTTCGCTGCTCTGCTGTGGCCTCGATCCCGACGGGTTCGCGAGCGCCGCGGAGGCCGAGCGTCGCTGCCTCGACATCGTCAACGAGACCATCGAGCACGTCTGCGCCTTCAAGCCGAACCTCGCATTCTTCGAGCAACTGGGATCCGCCGGGTACGCGATCCTCGAGCGGCTCCGAGCTCGGATACCGGCAGATCGCATCCTGATCCTCGACGCGAAGCGAGGCGATATGGGCAACACCGCCGAGGCATACGCGCGAGCGCTCTTCGATGTGCTCGGCGCCGACTGCGTCACCGTGAATCCGCTGCTCGGGAGCAACTCAGTGCTGCCCTTCCTGCAGCGGGCCGGCCGCGGCGCGCTGCTGGTCGCGCGAAGCAGCAACCCGGGAGCGGTCGATCTCCTGGATGCGCGACTCGAGTCCGGCATGCCGGTCAGCGCTCGAATTGTGGAGCTGGGCCTCGGATGGGACCCGGGTGGAGCGGTGGGCTTCGTCGTCGGAGCGACCAGGCCGGAGGCTGTCGCCGCCATCCGCACGGCGGCCCCCGACGCGCCGCTGCTGCTCCCGGGGGTGGGGGCCCAGGGTGGCGCGCTCGAGGAATCGGTCGGCGCCGGACTCGATGCGCGTGGACGCGGAGCGATCATCTCGGTGAGCAGGGGGATTGCCGCCGCACCCCAGGGTGCTGCGAGCGCAGCGCGGGAGTTCCGCGAGCGTATCGAGCAGGTCCGGGCCGCGGTTGCACGTGCATGACCGTTCAGCTGGCCCTCATCCGCAACGACGACCAGGTGGAGCACGAGAGCCCGGGGCATCCCGAACGACCTGACCGGGTGCTGTCGATCCTCGAGGGCATCTCCGCAGACGATGAGCTGGCGGCATTGCCATGGCTCGTCCCACCCGCCGGAGACCGCGATCTCCCGCTCATGGTCCACTCGCACGACGAGGTTCGTCGAGTTCGAGGGATTGGCGGTCAAGGGCGGGGGCTGGTTCGATCCCGACACCTACTGCACCGAGTCCTCGTATGCCGTGGCCCTGGACGCGGCAGCCTGCTCGGCACGGGCGGCGGAGGCGCTGATGCAGGGTGAAACCCGGGCCTCGTTCGCGGTGATCAGACCGCCTGGGCACCACGCAACCCCGTACGTGCCGATGGGCTTCTGCCTCTTCAACAACGCCGCAATCGCGGTACGCTCCGCCCAGAAGGCGGGCGCGGCGCGGGTCGCGATCGTCGACATCGACGTGCACCACGGCAACGGAACCCAGGACATCTTCTATGCCGATCCCTCGGTGCTGTACGCCTCGCTGCACCAGTCCCCGTGGTATCCGGGAACGGGCCAGCCCTCCGATCGCGGCGATCCCGGCGCCTCGGGGATGACGTTGAACGTCCCGGTGCCGTCGGGGACCGACGGCGTGCGCTGGCTGCAACTGTTCGACGCGGTGGTGATGCCCGAGGTGGCCGCCTTCGAGCCGGAGCTCCTCGTCGTGAGTGCGGGATTCGACGCCCATCGAGACGATCCGCTCGCAGAGCTGCGTCTCGAGGATGAGACGTACGCGTCGATCGCTGATCGCGTGCGCACGCTCGCCGATGCCCACTGCGAGGGACGATCCTTGTGGCTTCTCGAAGGTGGCTACGACCTTCGAGCAATCGCCGCCTCGGTGGCGGGATGTCTGCACGTGCTCGCCGCCTGACCCGAGCCTGTCGCCCGGCTGCCGTCGCGGCTGGTGTCGCGGCGCTGCTCGCCGCATGCGCCGGGGTGCCGTCCGCTGCGTCGCGGACGCCGACGCCGAGGCCCACCGTCGTCCTGATCCCAACGCCGAGCCCGACCGCGCAGCTCGTCGGCACCACTCGCACGGTGCTGAGCCCTCTCGGGCTGCGCATCCACTCCACGCCGGTGCTCGACTCCAGGAACGTGCTCGGCGGCTTCTCGCAGGGACGAACCTTCACCGTCCTCGAGTATCAGAGCGGCGGCGGAGGGTGGTTCCGGGTCCAGGGACGGACCCTCACCGGGTGGGTCGTCGCAGACCCGACGCTCACCGCCGCGGGAACCTTCAACCCCTACTCGGAGGCGAACGGCGTCACGGCGCTCTACCCGCAGACGTGGGGGTTCCAGCAGGAGTCCTTCGGATCCCTGTTCGTCCCGCAGCAGGGGAGCACCGAGAGCGCGGTGCTCGACATGGCGACCAGCCTCAAGTCATTCGGCGCTGCCGGGTTACCCGGGTACACCCAGTCGAGCTCGACCCCCGTGCTGGTGTGCGGCTACACGGGCACTGTCAGCTACTACGTGAAGCAGACGCCGTACTCGGGCCCGACGCCCGCACCGTTGCCGGTACCACATGAGCCTTTCTATGCGGAGGTCCGCCTCACGATCGATACGACGCACGCCATGCTGATCGGGTTCAACTACCAGAACAGCAGCCAGCTCGAGGTGTTCTCCAACCTGTACAACTCGGTCGCGTTCCCGTTCCCGCTGTGCGAGAAGACCGCACCGCCGACGGCGTCGCCTTAAAGCACCGTGCTTCCGGTGCTGTGATTCACGCCAGGCACCGCATTGCTGTTGACGATCGTCGTGTTGGCAATTGACATGCCGGCGGCGGCGATCAGCAGGATCGCGACGTAGGCAGCGCCGAGACCCAGACGCCGCGAGGCAGCGGCTTGCGTCGGATCCGTCGCCGGGTTGCTCCTCCGGAACCTGCCGATGGTGTGGAAGACGCCGAGGATGAGGAAGATGATGCCGATCGGGTTGCCGAACAGGAGCACGACACCGGCGACCACCAGGAGGCCGAGCACGTTGATCCATCGGGGGATCGCGTCGGCGACCTTGGCTCCGTCGAGAAAGCCCACCGGAATCAGGTTGATGAGGTTGAGGAAACAGCCGAAGTACGCGAGCGCGAGCAGCAGGTATCGGAAGTATCCCGGGCTCGCGGCTTCGGCAAGGAGGAAACAGAGCAGCGCGGCCGCTGTGCCCAGCGCGGGACCGGCGATCGCGATGATGCCCGACTTGCCGGCGTCCGCCGGGGCTCGGCGCAGGTTGGTGACCGCGCCGAGCGGTCCCAGGAAGATGGGCAACCGCGCAGGCAATCCCATCCACCTCGCAACGATGAAATGCCCGAGCTCGTGGACCAGGATCAGGAGCACGAGGCCGATGGCGAACGCCGGCCCGAAGAACAGCGTGTAGAACCAGATCGCGATGATCATGGTGATCAGGGTCGGACCGAATGTGCCGAACTTGACCAGAAATAGTCCGTATTTGAAGAACGCGATGATGGCCGCGACGATGCCGCCGGCGACACCCTCGCGGCGGCGGCGCTGCTGGCGCGGCGCTGTCGGGCTGTGCTGCTGGATCGCCTGGTGTGCCGGCGGCGGCGGCGGCAGCCAGGGGGCGCCGTCGCCGGAGGTTGTCACCGAGCTGTCCGGGAGCCACTGATAGATCGGGGGCTCGTCGTCCGGCGGGGGAAGTTGACTCATCTGTATCGATCATGGCACGCCCTGCCGAACCCGCCGGTGAATCGTTGGCGGTAAGGTGTGCCGTCACATGAGTGGTGACAGCCTGTCGGGCATACGGATCGGCATCGTCGGCACCGGCGTGATGGCCGAGGCGATGCTGGCCGGCCTACTCGAGAACGAGCTCGTGCCGGCGCGCAGTGTCGTCTGCACGCATCCGCGTGCGGCGCGCCGCGAGGCCCTCGCAGCGACCTATCACGTGAACGTCACAGCGCTGAACCTCGAGGCGACCGTGGACACCGACGTCGTCCTGCTCGGCGTCAAGCCGCAGATGCTCGGCGGGGTCATGGCGGAGCTCCGCGGCTCCCTGCGTCCCGAGCAGCTGGTGATCAGCATCATCGCCGGGGCGACGACCACGGCGCTCAGCGAGGGGTTGGACCACAAAGCAGTGGTGCGCTGCATGCCGAACACCCCCGCCCAGATCGGTCGAGGGGTCACCGTCTGGTATGCAACCGACAGCGTCGACGAGGTGGGCAAGGCTCGAACCCGCGCCATGCTGGCCGCACTCGGGCGGGAGTTCGGGGTGCACGACGAGCGCCAGGTGGCGATGGCCACGGCGGTGAGCGGAACCGGCCCCACCTACATCTTCCTGTTCATCGAGGCGCTGACCGATGCGGCCGTGCATCTCGGGTTTCCCCGTCACGTGGCACGGGAGCTCGTGCTCGACACCATGCAGGGGAGCGCGGAGTTCGCGCTTCGGAGTGGCAAGCATGTGGCCGAGCTTCGCGACATGGTGACCTCGCCGGGAGGGACATCGGCCGAGGCGCTCTACCAGCTCGAGCGCGGCGGCCTTCGGACCGTGGTCAGCGACGCCGTGTGGGCTGCGTTCGAGCGAACCCTCCGGATCGAGGCGACCCTGGAGCAGCGCGAACCAGGTCCGGCGACCTCGTCACCGCAACGCACGATCCGACCGTCGAGGTCCTGACCTGCCGTCACGGGGCCTGCAATACTCCCATCCACGATGCCCAGAACCCATCTCATCGGCATGTTGCTCGGGGTCGAGGAGGACTGGCCGGCCGCCTTCGAGGCGCTGCTGGCGCGGGCCGATCTCTCGGTGCGCGAGGGCGGTGAGACGCATCGCTTCAGCACCGAGCGCGTCACCATCGAGCCCTTCGATCTGCGCATGAAGCCGCGTCATTCACTGGTCATCGACCGCCTCGGCTGGTGGTATCCGATGCCCCGCGAGTGGTTGAAGAAGGTGGTGCTCATGGACCGCGTTCATCTGCTCAACAACCCGTTCACGTTCCAGGCCATGGAGAAGCACGCGGCCTACTGCGCGATGATCCGCCTCGGCCTCAAGGTCCCCGAGACATGGATGCTGCCCAACAAGACACCGCCGGACAATCCGCGGTTTGCCGGCACGGCGCAGCGGTATCTGCGCTACTTCGACCTCGAGGCCGTCGCCCGAGCAGTCGGGATGCCGCTGTACATGAAGCCGTTTGACGGTGGTGCGTGGGTGGGTGTGAGCCGCATCGAGAACGCCGAGACGCTGTACCGCGCCTACGACGAGTCCGAGCAGCGGCTGATGCATCTCCAGGCATCGGTCGATGGATACGACGCATTCGCGCGGAGCCTCGGCATCGGCGCGGAGTCGATTGTGCTGCACTTCCATCCGGAGCGGCCGATGCACGAGCGATATTCCGTGGATCACGGTTTCCTCAGCGCGCGCGCCGGCGACGAGGTGGTGACCATCCTGCGCACCGTCAACGCGTTTTTCCGCTGGGAGCTCAACAGCTGCGAAACCCTGGTCCGGGGCGATGACGTGTATCCCATCGACTACGCAAACGCGACCCCGGACCTCGCCCTCACCAGCCTGCACTATTACTTCCCGTGGGCGATCCGAAGCCTGTTGAAATGGGTCGTGTTCTGCTGCGTCACGGGTCGTCTGCAGTCGGTTGACCTCGACACCGAAAAATACTTCGCGATCGCCGACCGCGCGGATCTGAGCTATGAGGAGAAGCTCGCCGGATACCGCAAGCTCGCCGACACTCAGCTCGAGGTCGAGCGGTATCGCGAGTTCTGCGCCCGGCACCTCGCCCACGTCGACGAGGTGTCGGTGGCCTGGGTGGAAAGCCCCGACTTCGACCGGATCATCGTCGACACGGTCCGGAACACGTTCCCGGCATACGAGCAGGAGCAGTTCATCGCGCACTTCCGCGGTCTGCTGGCTGCGTGGGCTCATGATCAACGCGTGGAGGCGGCGTAGAGTCGATCCCTCATGACCCACATCGAATTCGTTTCCAGTCCGCGGCCCACCGTTGGCGTGGAGATGGAGCTGGAGCTCATCAACCGCGACACGCGTGAGCTGGTGAGCGGCGCACATGAAATTCTCGGGGAGATGGGCGCTCCGCACGGCGAAGCGGGGCATCCAAAGGCCAAGAAGGAACTCCTCCAGTCGACAGTCGAGATCATCACCGGCATCTGTGAGACCGTGGCCGACATCAAGGCGGATCTCGCGGCGACCATGGCGGAGCTGCGCGAGCACACCGAGCCGCGCAACCTCGAGATCATGTGCTCGGGAACGCATCCGTTCAGCGATCCCGCGCTCCAGGAGATCAGTCCTGATCCGCGCTATCTCAGGCTGGTCAACGACATGCAGTGGCCCGCAAAGCAGATGCAGATCTTTGGCATCCACGTGCACGTCGGGGTGCGCAGCGGGGAGAAGGCCATCGCGATGGTGAATGCGCTCTCCGCCTACATCCCGCATTTCCTCGCGTTGTCGGCGTCGAGCCCGTACTGGATGGGGCACGAGACCGGCATGGCGTCGTGGCGCTCCAAGGTGTTCGAGAGTCTTCCGACCGCCGGCCCACCGTGGCTGCTGAGCGGCTGGCCGCAGTTCGAGCAGTTGATGGACACGCTGATCTCGTCGCGCACCATCAAGACGATTCGCGAGGTGTGGTGGGACATCCGACCCCACCCGGCCTTCGGTACCGTGGAGATCCGCGTCTGCGACGGCATCCCCACGCTGCGCGAGGTGGGCGTCGTTGCCGCGTTGAGTCAGTGCCTGGTGCACCAGTTCGACGTGATGATCGACCGCGGCTACACGCTGCCGACGCCCCGCGCGTGGCTGGTCCGTGAGAACAAGTGGCGCGCTGCCCGTCACGGCCTCGACGCGTCGATCATCGTTGATGAGGGCGGCACAACCGTGCCGTTGCGCCAGGCGATTCGCGAGCTCGTCGAGGACCTGACCCCGGTTGCGGCACGTCTGGGATGCACGAGCGAGCTCCGCGGCGCCGTCGACATCATGGACCGCGGGTCGAGCTACATCCGGCAGCGTGAGGTCGTCGCCGCGGGAGGGTCCCTTGCCGACGTGGTGGACAGCCTGATCGCGGAGTTGCGTGCCGACATGCCGGCACCACGTTCAGCGGTGCTCGAAGCGGTGGGCAAGCAGGCGGTCGCCGCCGGCGACTGACGGCACACCGGCGCTCTGCGTCGTGTCGGGGCGACGTCAGTACGCGTAGAGCTGCAGCTCGGTCGCGAAGCGATCGGCAATCTCGATGCACGAACTCGAGCATCGGATGACGGACGATGACCATGCCGTCCGAGATCAGCGTCATCAACCAGTCGCGCCGCGGCGCTCCGATCGGCACAAGGTCGATGGCGCAGACCCATTCATCGTAATCGGAGAGCAGCCGCGAGAGCCCGTCGACGTGCGTGATCCGTCCCTGTCCCTGGGCACGTTTGAAGATGGACGCGGCATTGTAGCGGCGGTCGATCGGCTCGGAGAGGCGTCCGTGGATGAGCGCTTCGGCCCACTGCTGGAACAGGTCGATGTCGTTCGCGAAATTCATCACATCGACGGTGCGAGCGCCGGGTGGGCGCGCTCCGATCTCGCCGAACACCACCTCGCCGTTGTCGCGCCGGTACCACTCCATGTGCGTGAACCCGTCGCGGAACTGGAGAGCGCGCAGCACGTCGCGGCCCATGGCTCGGCCACTCGAGAGCTCGGGTGCGTCGATGTCGCGCATGACCATGGTCACCGGGCTGATCCACTCGAGCTGGCGCGCGATCAGCGGTCGCGGCCGGTACCAAGCGACGTTGTCGAACAGCACCTCGCCGCGCGAGCAGATGGTGTCGTACGTGTACTCGGTCGCCTCGACGAATTCCTCGACGCTGACCTCGTCCACCCACACGAGCTTGGGCAGCACGCTCTCGAGCTCGGTTGGGCTATCCACACGATACGTGTCGGCGGATCCCGCGCCGGCGATCGGCTTGACGATGATCGGAAAGCCGATGCGCTCCGCGGCGCCGCGGACGGCCACCGCTGTCGTGCACCGGTAGTGGTGCGGCGTCCGGATTCCCGCCGCATCGAGCACCTGCTTCATCCGCTCCTTGTCGCGAAACGGGATGGTCTGCTCGACGGTCATCCCGGGGATACCCAGGGTTTCGCGGATCCGCGCGGCGAGCACCATCGTGGGCTCCCACAACGACGCCACGTGGTCGATGTGAAGGCCGGAGGACCGCCGCGCCACCTCGAGGACAATCGCGTCCTCGTCGGCGAAGGACGGCACCTGCCAGTACGCCGCCAAGTGGTCGCGGGCCATGTTCGGGAGCGCGGAGACGGATTGATCGCCGGCGCCGATGACCTGTGCACCGGCGCGAGCAAGACCACGAGTGAAGAACGGCATCTCCGCGGGGTAGCCCGGCGAGATCATCAGGACCGTCACGTTCATGAGCTTCCCCCCAGCTCGACTCGCGCGACCTCGACGACGCGGCGCAGCCCCGCTTCGACCACCGACGTCTCGGGGTGCCGCAGGATCACGTGCCCCTCACCTTCGTAGGTCCCCGATGATAACTGCCCCGCCTCGGGCAGCGCGGCCTCGACCACGAGGTCACCGAGCTCGCGTTGCAGGACATCGAGTCCGTGGATGCCGACCACCGACCCGGTGCCCTGACCGCGAAGGTATGCCGCGCCGACGGCGTAGCGGCGCTCGGGTGGTGAGAAGTCGCCGAAGATCTCCAGGCGCGCCCATGCCGCGTACATGTCCGTGTCGTGCGCATACGAGAGCAACGACGTGAATTGCGCGCCCGGCGGCCGCGCAGCCACCTCGCTGATGGCGACGGCGCCGTCGGGGCGTCTGAACCACTCCATGTGGGTGAGGCCGGTCTGCAGCCCGAGCGCACGGAGGCCGCGCACGGCATCGAGGCGGATCGGGTCGTACTCCGCGCCGGAGATGTCGCGCGGCAGCAGGACCGCCCATTGGATCCAGGGGTTTTCGAGCACCTCGAGTGGGGTCGGCAGATAGCGAGAGATCGAATGCCAGACGAGCTCCCCGTCGATGAGCACGCTGTCGAAGCTGTGCTCGGCGCCGATTACCATCTGCTCGAGGAGCACCGGGTGGGCATCGCCTGGCGGGTCGACGTGCAGCCAGGCTTCGAGCTGCGAGTCGCCGTCGAGGCGGAACGTCGAACGTGCGCCGGCCCCGGCGGGCGGCTTGGCGACGAGCGGATATCCCAGCTCCGCAGCCGCAGCCCGAGCTTCGCCGGCGGAATGGACAAGCCGGTGTCGCGCGCAAGGCACCCCGTGTGCCTCGAACACCGTCTTCATGCGCGCCTTGTCGCGAAAGTTGCGTGCAACCGCGGCGCCCAGCCCTGGAATGCCCAGCGCGTCGCGGACCTCGCCGAGCGGCACCTGCAGCTGCTCGAGCATGCCGAGCAGGCGATCGACGCTGCCCAGGTGCCGCGCCATCACCCGGGTTGCATCGGCAATCTGCTGCGGGTCGGTGCCGTCCGCCACGCGATAGTGCCCGGCCAGCGCGGAGCGGATGTCATCCGGGAGGCGTTCCTCCGGATCCTGGCTGATCAGGCCGAGGCGGACATTCGGCAGCGATGCGGCTGCAGCGATGAACCGTGCTGTGGCCGGGAGCAGAAAAGGGGCAACGAAGACCGCATTCGCCATTCAGCTTTCGCGAGTTTAAACACGGGGCGAGGGCCGGGTCGCGACCCACCGGGTAGGATCTGTGCGTGAACGTCATCTTCGTGGAGCCCGCCTTCCCGGCGAATCAGCGCGAGTTCGTCCGCGGTCTTGCGGAGGCCGGCGCCAACGTGATCGGGATCGGCGAGCGACCACCCGACTGGCTCGATGACGACCTGCGCAGATGGATGCTGCATTACGAGCAGATCCCGAACGTCACGGACGTCGGCGCGCTCATCGAGGCCGTGCGGTTCGCGCAGGGCAAGGTGTGGGTCGATGCGCTCGAGTCGACGATCGAGTCGCACACGATGGCCGCGGCGTACGCGCGTGAGGCCTGCGGCATCCCGGGGACCTCGGTGCGCACCGCGTACCTCTGCCGGGACAAGCCGGCGATGAAGGATGCACTGCGCACCGTCGGGATCCAGACAGCGCAGTCGACCGGGGCGACCAGCGCGGCCGAGGTGCGCGACTTCGTCGCGGCTGTCGGTTATCCGATCATCCTGAAGCCCCGCGCTGCGGCCGGGGCGTCCGGAACATCACGTGTCGACTCCGACGCGGAGCTCGATCGCGCACTGGCCGAGCTCGGTGCTTCCGGCGCGGCTGACATCGCCGTCGAGGAGTTCGTCGAAGGTCACGAGGGCTTCTACGACACGATCAGCATCGACGGCCGTCCGGCCTATGACTTCATGTCGCACTACTACCCGAACGTCCTGGAGGCGATGCGCGAACGCTGGATCAGCCCCCAGTTCATCTCGACCAACCGGATCAACTCCTCCGCGGATTACGCGGAGGTGCGCGAGCTCGGCCGGCGCGCCATCGAGGCGCTCGGGATCGGGACATCCGCAACCCACATGGAGTGGTTCTTCGGCCCCAAGGGACTTCGCTTCAGTGAGATCGGCTGCCGCCCGCCCGGCGTCCGCGCATGGGATCTGTACGCAGCCGGCAACGACATCGACATCTACAGGGAGTGGGCGAACACGATCGTGCACCACACGGTCGAGCGACCGCTGTCCCGGCGCCGCGCTGCCGGTATCGTCGCGCTGCGCCCTGACCGGGACGGCACGATCAGTCACTACGACGGCATCGAGGACGTGCAGCGCCAGTTCGGCGAGTGGATCCTCGACATGCACCTGCCCCCCTCAGGGACGCCGACCCAACCGGTGGAGGCGGGGTACATGGCCAACGCATGGATACGCATGGCTCATCCCGACTACGACACCGTGCACCGCATGCTCGACGTCGTAGGGGAGACGGTCCGCGTGCGCGCCTCGTGAGGCAGGTGACCCTGCTTGGACCGCTCGATGGGGTCGATCTGGCGGTGGAGGTGGCGGCGCTCGGCGTCGGCGGGCCGGTCGCGCTCATCACCGCAGGCTGGGAGGAGGGCGAGCGCAACGACGCTGAGATCGACAGGCGGTTGGGCGGCGGCTCTCGCAATCTCAACCTCTACGGGCGCCGGCTCGACGTGCTCGAAAGTGACCCCGGCTACGCCGACGCCGAGCGACTGATGCGGGCGCAGCTCGACGAGCTGCGCGAGCTCTACCTCCTGCGCCTGCGCCATGCGCTCGAAGGAGTCGACGTCGTCCGTCGGCGGTTCGCCGAGGCGCAGGGGCGCCCGGGCCCAGAGCTGGATGCCGCCATCGAGGCCGTGAGAACGCTGGACGAATCGCACGTGGCAGCGATCGGAGCGGCGTACGAGCGCTTCTACTCGCTCTATCCGCCGCACGAGCGAGCGAGCATCTCCAGACATCGGGTGGAGGTCGCCTCGATCGTTGCCGAGTGCGGCGCGATCGCCATCGCCGGAGGCCACGTGGGCGTGCTCAACGACTGCCTGCATCTCTGCAACCTTGCGATGCTTATCGAGGATCGCCCCTTGATCGCGTGGTCCTCGGGCTGCATGGCGATCTCTGAGCGGATCCTTGTCATTGACGACGATGACCCCGCCGGGCGGCCCGACGAGGTGTATGACATCGGAATCGGTGTCGCTCGGGGCATGGTTGCGCTGCCGGCAGCTAACCGCCTCCACGCACATGATCCTGACCGCCTGGCGGTGCTCGCCCGGCGCTGCGCGCCTGGCATCTGCGTGATCCTCAACTCCGGCGACCGCATGGATCTGCACTCGGGGGTGGCCGCCGATCTCAGCTCGGTACGGGTGATCTCGGGCGATGGCCAGGTCGTTCGGGGGGCGGAAGCCGCCTGACCGTGAGCCCCGGCCCCGCCCGCGATCAGCGGGCCCTCACCCGGCTGCGCAGCGAAGGCAGCTCGCCCGAGGCGATCGATCAGCTGCTGCGCGACCATCGGGTTCCGCTGGTCGAGGGGACGACCTGTACGTTTCTGTGGCGAGGGGACGCCGAGTGGGTCGGTGTCGAGCACCGGATGGCCGGAGTGGCGATGCCGCTGGCGCTTCGCCGCCTGAAGGACACGGACCTCTGGTACGCGAGCGTCGAGCTGCCCCGAGGGGCTCGCATCCAGTACCGCATCCTCGTGCGTCGCGGCGAGAACGTCGAGAGCATGAACGACCCCCTCAACCCTCGGGTGGTCGGCGACGCCGTCGGGTCTCAGTCCGTTCTCGAGGCCGATGGGTACATCACCCCTGAATGGACCCACCCGGATCCCAGCGCGGTGGCCGGGGAGCTGGTCGATCTGCGGCTTCCCAGCAGGGCGCTGCGGCGTGAAGCGCACGTGACCCTGTACATCCCCTCGCGTATGCGCCGGGATCGAAAGATGCCGCTGCTCGTTGTGCACGACGGAGGTGACTTCCTCAACTACTCGTCAATGGGGACTGTCCTGGATAACCTGATGCACCGGCGGCTCATGGCCGATTGCGTGGTCGCATTCACGCATCCGGGGGACCGGCTGCGCGAGTACGCCGCGAGTCCTGCGCACAGCCGGTTTCTCACGACTGAGCTCGTTCCGCATATCGAAGGATCACTCCGTCTTCGCGGCGATCCGCGGGGCCGCGCGCTCATGGGGGCGAGCTTCGGCGGGGTTGCCGCGCTGTCGGCGGCGGTTCGCGCGCCGGGATTCTACGGAGCGCTGCTCCTCGAATCTCCATCGCTGCGCTTCACCGAAGCCGCCCCCCCGGGCACCTTCGGCGACACCTTCGAGCCGGTGGTGCGCTTCGTGAACTCGGTGCGTGCGAGGCCGAAGCAGGTGACCGATCGCGTGTTCCTGACATTCGGTGCCTTCGAGCCACTTGCGGTTCCCGACCGGGCGATGGTGGAGGTGCTCCGGCGGATGTGCGCTGAATTGCGCGTCGTTGAAGGGCTCGACGGCCACAACTGGATCAACTGGCGTGACCGGCTGCTGGATGGCCTTGGGTGGCTGTTCCCCGGCGAAGCGCGCCTGATCTATCCGCCATGATGCGCTGGTCATCGTCGATGCGCGAAACTCTGCGGCCATGAAGAGGCGAGAGCGCTGGTACTCGAACCGGGTGGAGAGCGACGTGACGGTTGCCCGGTGGGGTCATTTCGGCAGGCCCGTGATCGTATTTCCCACCGCCGGCGGCGACGCCGAGGAAATCGAGCGCATGTGGCTCGTCAACTCGGTGGGCGCGTTCCTCGAAGCCGGACGAGCGAAGATCTACTCGTGCGACAGCGTCTCCGGGAGAGCGATGCTCCGCGAGGACGGTGATCCGCGCTACCGCGCCGCGGTCACGCGTGGCTTCATCGAATTCGTCCGCAACGAGTTGATCCCGATGATTCGCATGGACTGCGAAAGCCCGGACATCACCGTGATCACCGCCGGGGCGTCCATCGGCGCGTTCAACGCAGTGTCGTTGCTCTGCCATTACCCGGACGTCGTGACCGCGGCTGTGGGCATGAGCGGCACGTACGACATCTCGCGCTTCGTGGGCGACAACGCGGGCGACGACCTGTACTTCGCGACGCCGTCGTATTTCCTCCCCGACCTCAACGGCGAGCACCTCGCCCTGCTGCGCACACGCAACGCGATCCTCGCGTCGGGTGAGGGTCGATGGGAGAACATCGGCGAGTCGTGGCGCCTCGCCCACGTGCTCGGCAGCAAGGGGATTCCGAACCGCGTTGACCCGTGGGGTACCGACTACGACCACGACTGGTCGACATGGCGTCAGATGCTGCCGAAATATCTCGGCGAGCTGGTGTAGTCGAGGCCGGCGCTGATGCCGGCGCCGTCGCGCACCTCTACTGACTCAGGCAGGGGAGGGGACAGGTTCGTCTGGCTCGACGTCGCCGACCATGGCGTCGTCATCGTCGGCATATTCGTCGTCACGGCCACGCGCCACCAGCAGGAGCGTCGTGATGAGCAGAAATGCCGCCATCGAGAGGAACGGGACGGTGATGAATCCAAAGATGTTGATCACAGCGACGTTGCAGGGCACCGCGGTCCCACACACGGTCGGCTGCGGGATGTGCTCCAGCTGGTAGTGGTAGATGGCGAGGGCCGCACCGACTGACGCCAGCGCGATGAAGTATCGCTTTGCAACATGGGTATCACCACGGAACGCGGCGATGCCGAGCAGCAACGAGAGCGGGTACATGCAGATTCGTTGGAACCAGCAGAACTCACACGGGTCGAGCTGCTCCCCGAACTGGAGGAAGAGGCTCCCGAATGTGGCGAGCACCGCGACGATCCATGCAAGATGCAGCGCAACGGGGCTGACGCCGTCTCGCAACCGCCCCCATCGCTCCCGTCCCGACGGCGAGGTCCGCGAGAGGCCGAAGCCGATGGCCGTCGCGAGGACGAGAGCGTCGGCAATCAGGGCGAGCACCGAATAGCCGGTGTTGACGACCTCGGCGGACGTGACCACTGCCAAGCTCAACGGTCGGATCCGGTTAGCCCGAGACGGGCTTGATCGTCTTGAGACCCTGCTCGATGCTCTGGATCATGGTGGAGGAGCATACGGATGACGGCTGATCGCCGGTGGCGATGCACGTCGCTGCGGTGAGGATGTTCGCATTGCCGATGATCGCCTGGGTGACCGGGTCACTCGCATTGGAGAGCTTTGCCGCAATCTGACTCCAGGTAAGGTTGGCCAGCAGCGCCGGGTTGTAGCTCGTGGTGTGCAGGCTGAACAAGCCGCCGATGTCGATGAACGGGTACTGGCCCGACTGCGTCGAGTATGGGGGTTGGTCGTACTTGGTGAAGATGTTCGAGATCTGCGTGGTCATCGTCTGCAGAGCGGCCTGGTTGCGGTCCTGCAACTCGTTCGAGCTGAAGTCGACGTAGGGGCTGGAGTACGACGACTTGTAGAACGTGAAGGTGTCGGTGTTCGGGTCGACGTCGGTCGATGAGGACTGGATCTCCGAGAGGTTCTTGAAGGTGCCGAAGCGTGAGAGCCACATCACCATCACCCAGCGCTCCGCGGCGCAGAACGGGCAGTACTCGGCTCCCACGAAAACCACCAGCGGCTTTCCGTCCGAGTTCACCAGCTTCGCGGAGGCCGGGAGCCGGACCAGCTGGCCGGATTGCGAGCCGGAGCCGACGGTGTTGACCACCGAGGCGCTCGGAGCCTCGACGGCCGTGAGGATCGCCTGCGGGACGGGAGTCGCCAGGGTTGCGTTGCTGCCTCCGGTCGCGTTGATGACCACGAGCACGATGAGGACGATTGCGACTACCGCGACGCTCGAGATGGTGACGACAGTCGGCGACTGCCACGGCGGACGCCGTTCGAGGGAAACAGACCTCGCTGCCGCCTGGCTGCGGCGCTGTTTCTTGGTCGCCGGCTTGGCGGGGTACTTCGCCGCGGTCACCGGCCGCTTGCCTGCCGGCTTGCGCGGGGTCGACTGATCCACGTCCATCAGGGTACCGGACGAACCTTTCATCGGGATGTCTGGATCGCGAAGGAGCGATCGTCGCGGGTCCCGATGCACATGAAGATACGGTGACGAATCCCGCGATCTCGACATCCCTGACTATCCTCAGCGCGATGGTGGGTCTTCCCTCGGCGGTGGCGTGAGGTCTCGGAACGGCGTCAGCGCGACAGCTCTGGCGCTCATCGCGGCCGTGCCGTTCGCCCTGCTGCACACCGGCGCCGCAAGGGCGGCGACGACCCGGGAGGGGATCGACGTCAGCGCATACCAGGGGTCGATCGCCTGGCACTCGGTGGCGGCCGCCGGGATCTCGTTCGCGTATATCCGTGCGGCGGATGGCGCCGGTTCCCCGGACGGGCAGTTCGCGATCAACTGGCGAGGAGCGTCCGCAGCGGGGGTGACCCCCGGGGCATATCTGTTCTACGAGCCGAATCAGAGCGCCGTCGCTCAAGCCGACCTCCTCATCTCCCAGCTGCGAGCGGTGGGGTTCACCCACGGAGACCTTGTCCCGACGATCGACGTCGAGACCACTGACGGCGAACCCCAGGCGGTGGTGGTCGCCAACCTCCGCATCATTGTCAACACGGTCAGCGCCGCGATCGGATCGCTGCCCGCCATCTACTGCTCGCCGGCGTGGTGGAGCGGGAACATCAGCTCGGCGGCCTTCACGCTTGACCCGCTCTGGGTGGCCAACTGGTTCGTGAGCCAGCCGTCGGTGCCCGAGAACAACTGGGGTGGCACCGGCTGGCAGGTGTGGCAGTACAGCGACGCGGGCAGCGTCCCCGGGATTGCGGGCAGCGTCGACCTCGACCAGGGCGGTGTCCGATCGCTGCCGTATTACGGCTTCCCGGATCCTCTTGCGCTGCCGCAGGCGGCAAATGTTGCAGGCAACCCCCAGGCCGTGTCGGATCAGCCGGGGGACGTCAACGTGCTCTGGCGGGGGAGCAACAACCACGTCTGGAGCCTCGCATTCCGCAACGGGACGTGGGGGTTGGGATCGACCGACATCAGCGCGGCTGGTGGGACGGCGGCGACGCTCGTCTCGGATCCATCGGTCGTCTCCTCCGGTCCCGGACAGATTGACGCGTTCTGGGAAGGGGAGGACCACAACCTCTGGTACTCGGCCTTTGCCGGGGGGTGGTTTGGCGACGGAACCTGGTCGGCACCCGTGTCGCTCGGGGTCGGACCGCTCGGATCGCAACCCCGGGCCGTGTCGCCCGCCCGCGGCTTCGTCGACGTCTTCTGGAAGGGCTCCGACGGTGGCCTCTGGGTCGACCGTTACAACGTGGGCTGGAGCGGCGCCATGCCACTGAACACGGGGGCCATCGGCGGGAACCCGGTGGTCGCCAGCGCCGGCCAGGGATCGGAGACGGTCTTCTGGCGCGACGCGTTCGGTGACCTGTGGTCCGACACCGGCGCCGCGTCGGGGTGGTGGGGTGCCCAGCGCCTGACGTCCAGCCCGCTGTCGGCTGATCCGTCCGTGAGTGCATCGGGCACGACCATCGACGTCTTCTGGAACAGCGCGGGTGCGCTGTGGCACGGCTCGCTCAACGGTGCTGTGTGGAGCGGGGTCACCGCACTTGGCACCGAGACCGTCGCCGGCAATCCGTCGGTGGTCGACCTCGCCCCGGGGTCGGTGATCGTCAACTCGCGTGAGCCCTCGGGGCTCATGGCCTCGTCGCTGTACACGTCGGCGAGCGGCCTCGTGGGCCCGGAGGGGCTGGGGGCCACAGCATCCTCCGACCCGTCATCAGTCGTGTTCGCCGGTGGCGGCGCCATCGATGTCATCTGGCGATCCGCCACCAACACCCTGTGGGTTGCCCCGGCGTGCCCCGGGTGTGCGGCCCCGGCCATTCCCGTCTTCAACCCGGGGGGCTGACGCCGGGATCCGGTCCGTCCAGAGGGAGGGAGCCGCATCCGCTTGGGCGCCTCTTAAAGCTCCTGATAATGCATATTCTCACGATCTAGAGCTGGCAGCCCACCTCAGGATCTGTGGAGACCTCTCTCCTCAGTGCGGTGATTCGTTGAAACCCGTGATGACTCGCACACGGCCCGGTAGCGCTGACGTGCGGGCGCCGTCGAGTCCAGGGAGGCGCGGCTAGGCTCGCGCCATGGATTACGTGCCAGGCCGCTCCTGGAGCCTCGGGCGCATCCCGGCGCTGGATGGTCTCCGCGGGCTGGCGATCCTGCTGGTGCTGATCCTGCACCTCGGGGTGCCGTTCACCAACGGCGCCGGAGCCGCCGGTGTGACGATCTTCTTCGTCCTCTCGGGCTTCCTGATCACCAGCCTGCTGGTCCGCGGGCTGCAGGGCAGCGGCCTCGGCTACCTCAGGACCTTCTATATCCGGCGGGTCCGACGGCTCTTCCCGGCAGTGGTTGCGCTGCTGGCAATCGTCACCTGTGTCGACCTTGTCACCGGGGATCTCGGTCATATCGCCGGACGCGTGCTCCCAGCGCTTTTCTATGTCTACAACTGGGTCTGTGTCACCACGTCGGTCGGCGGCGATCCCATCGGCCAGGCGTGGTCGCTGTCCATCGAGGAACAGTTCTACGTGCTGTGGCCGTTCGTGCTGCTCCTGGCCCTGCGTCGCGGCGGTCCGGAGCTCGCGCTGCGCGTGGCCGCGATCGGCGCGGCCGCGGCCCTTGCCGACCGCCTCGTCCTGCTTGGCATGCACGACTCGATCGCCCGGATCTATTTCGCCAGCGACACCAACGCGCTGCCGCTCATGGTTGGGTGCGCGCTCGCGTTGGCGATCGGTCAGGGCAAGCTGCCGCGGGTTTCGCTGCTGGCGTCGGCATTCGCCGGAGTCGCGCTCCTCGGTGTCTGCGTGGACACGGCCTACGGCGCGGGTCTTGATTTCCTGCTCATCAGCCCGGTGGTCGTCACCGCGGCCAGCGCGGTGCTCATCGCCCGGATCGTGACGGCCGGGGGTGGCGCGGTCTTCACGCTGGCCCCGGCGCGGGCGCTCGGACGGGTCTCGTACTCACTCTATCTCTGGCAGACACCGGTGATCGTCTGGGGCGACGTCTGGCTCAGTGGAGCTTCGCTCGTGGTACGCGTTGTGCTGCTCGGGGGCGCTGCACTCGCCTGTGCGCTCGCCTCGTACTGGTTTGTCGAAGCGCCGATCCGACGCCTCGGCAGCCGCGCGAAGCCCGCGCCGGCGATGGCGCAACCGGCGGTCCACGCCTGAGGCGTCGGGTGCCGCGGCTGGTTCGATTGAGACGGGCTCGCTCGATAGGCTTGCCGTGATGGAGAGCAACGCGCGCCTGACAAAGGCAGGAGGCCCGGCCGTCAGCGCCTTCCTGGCGACGGCATCGGCGGCGTGGCGGAGCGCGCTGGGTCGGAACCTCAGCGGGGTCTACGTCTCCGGGTCGCTGTCGACCGGCGCCTTCAACCTGCGGACCAGCGACATCGACGTGCTCGTGACGACGCGCGCGCAGACCGACGCCGCCGCCAACGAGCGCATCGCCGAGCTCCACCTCGCGATGCTCGGCTGGGGCGGTGGGCGCTGGGCCGAACGGCTGGAGGTGAGCTTCGTACCGGCGAGGGCACTGCGAGCGCCCGGTGTCCCTGAGCTCGCGGTTCTGGAGCTGCACCCGGACGAAGGCTTCAACGTCAAGCATCTTGGCGCGGACTTCCTGATCCAGAAACGGATGCTCCGCGAGTACGGCATCACGCTCATCGGGCCGAAGATCGCCAGGATCGTCGCCCCGGTGACCGCGGGTGAGCTTCGCGAGGCTGTCATTGGGAACCTGCGCGAGTGGTGGAGGCCGCAACTCGAATTTCCAGGGCAGTTCCTCAATCGCGGCTACCAGGCGTACGCCGTGCTGACGATGTGCCGGGCGCTCTGCCTTCTGACGACCGGTGACCTGGTGACCAAGCCGGAGGCCGCCGCCTGGGCCCTGCGCGGCCCATATCTCGACGTCTGGCACCCGCTGATCGAATCCGCGATCGCCTACCCCGGCGGGGCGCAACCGGACGAGCGGCGCGCAACTCTCGATTTCATCCGCTTCGCGCTCGATGAGGCCGGTATCGGTCACGAGGCTCCAAGCTCCTGATAATACGGGGGCATGGCTGCTCGCGTCCGCCCCACCCGGCGTCCAACCGCGCCCCATGCACGCCGCGGTCCGGCATGGGCGTCGAACGTCCCCGGGCCGCGCAACTCACTGCCCGACCAGGTCGAACAGTTCCTTGACTGGCTTCGCGTGCAGGGCAACCGGCCGTCGACCACCGTCCGGGCATATCGCCAGGATCTCGCCAAGTTCGTCGCATATCTGCGCACGCGTCCGCGGGGCGACGTCCTGCTGGCCGGGGTGGATCGACCGCTCCTGCGCCGCTACCAGATCGAGCTGGCTGATGTGCTGCCGAACCCGCGGTCCCGCGCGCGGGCGCTCGTTGCGTTGCGCCGTTTTCTCGGCTATGCGTATGACGAAGGCTGGGTCACGGCGGAGTTGAGCCGCCAGGTGACGGTGCCACGCTACGTGGTGGGCGATCCGCATCCGGTGCCCACCGACCACGTGCCACGCCTGCTCGCCGCCCTCCCCAGGGAGACCTTGCGCGACCGCCGTGACCGTGCGCTCATCCACCTGCTCTTGAGCACCGGCTGCCGGATCGCCGAAGCCTGTGGCCTCGACCGCGGCGACATCCATCGCGAGGGCTTCCGAGTTCTCGGCAAAGGTGGCAAATACAGAACTGTGTACTGCACGGATGATGCGTTCGCCGCCGTTGACGATTATCTCAAGATGCGCGGCCCCGACCCCTCCCCTGCTCTGTTCATCAGCGTCGCCCGCGCCGACGTCCCCCAGGGACATGCCCTTCCCCACAACCGCCTGACCACCGATGGTGCGCGGCGGGCACTGAGCGCGCTGCGGCAGCGCATGGGTGTCGATCCGGAGATGTTCGAGCTGTTCAGCGATCTCCGCTCCCCGCATGCGGCCCGGCACACTGCCGCCACGACGCTCCTGGAGGCGACTGACGGCGACGTCCGCCTGGTCCAGGAGGTGCTCGGGCACGCAACCCTCGAGACGCTCAAGGTCTACACCGAGATCACCGATCGGCGCAAACGTGAGGCATACCGCCGGCTTGGTGACTACCTCCACGACGTGGCGGGCCGCGACTGAGGCCGAGCAGGTGATCCGGGTGGCGATGTCCGCCGGCTATGGCCGCCAGGTGTTGCCGAGCACGCGCACCGCTCCGGCGCCGTCCTCCTCACAGCACGCGAGCAGCTCGGCGCCGATCGGTGGGTACATCTCGAGCTCGGCCAGCGCCCGGAGCGGGTGCCATCTCGCCTCACGGAGCGACTTGTCGTCAGCGCCGACCTCGAGGGTGCCGGCGCGCACGATCCCGGCGTACACGGCGTTGACGATGTGGCGGCCCCCGGGCTTCGGATCGATCGCTTCGCACACCAGCAGCAGACGGCCTATCTCGACGGTGTAACCGGTCTCTTCGAGGAGCTCTCGAGTGGCGGCAGCGACCATGGTCTCACCGGCGTCGACACCACCACCCGGCACGAGCCAGTAGGAGCGGCCGGCCTTTTCGTGCCGGACGAGGAGCACCTCACCCTCACGCCAGACGAGGACGCCGACGCGGAGGCGAATGGCGCGCTCGCTCACCGTGCCGATTATCCGGCCCGCACGCCGGCTGCGGCGGCCGCGACACTTGACTCGAACATCCGTTCCCTGGTAGTGTCATGCCATGGAACATCCGTTCGGTGCAGGGACGTGATCCAGGACAGCCTCGGCCCCAACCGCTTCTCGCGCCGGCCTGATCGCCTCGGCCGTCCGACGCGGCTCGCCCTCATCGTGGCCACCGCGGCAACCGGGCTCGTCGTCGTCGGCGGTGTGGCGTACGCGGGATCGTCGTCGACGACGACGAAAATCGTTGTCCATGCGGGCGATACCCTTTGGGGAATCGCCGCCGCGCACTATCCCGGAGCCGACATCGAGCAGTCGATCTTCGAGATCGAGTCGGCCAATCACCTGAGCGGCGCGGCGATCAGGCCAGGCGAGACCCTGACCCTGCCGGCACCCTGACCGGCCGCGGCACCACCGGCTCGTCGGTTGTCCTGCCGTCACCGACATCGTCGAGCCAGCGTGGCAGCCCCGATGGTCGCGGGCGCGGTGCATCGAGCCTGGGGCTCGAACCACCCCCACCGCCGCCTCCGCCACTGTCATCCTCGCGGCCGTCGGATCCGGTGCTGAGCAGATTCATGAACACCACCCAGAATGCGGCGAACAGGGCGACCTTGCTGACCAGCGCGATGCTCGCGCCCGCGATCTGTTGATCGGTCATTGCGTCAAGGCCGACGAGCTGCGGTCCACCTCCGTACCCCGGGTACAGCACGTGTCCCGCCAAAGCGACGAGCAGTCCGCCGAGAGTCTGCGGGATCGTCGCGAGCACGATGTAGCCGAGCTTGCCGAAACCCGTCAGCGCCCGAGCCGGCGGTGAGCACGGGGTGACGATCGGCCACCAGAACAGCACCGACACCAGCAGCAGCGTCGTTTGCATCAGGTCGTACAGCCACCAGTTGGCGAGCGCAGCGTCATACGCCGGCGTCAGGTGCCAGACGATGAAGCCCGCGTTCACCGCGACGATCGCAACCACGGGATGGACCGCGAGCCGCAGCGGCAGGGGCACCGAGCGAGGCGCGATCCCGGCGCGTCGCGGGAGCGACAGCAGGAGCAGCGCCGCCACCGGGCCCATCAGGATGAGCACCTGGATCAGGTGGGCCGCAAGCAGGTAGTGCTGGGCGAGCGTTGCCAGAGGGGACATCCAGATCCCGATGAGCAACACCACGGCGGCGACGAGCGCAAGGCTCCTGCCGCGGCTGATCGGCTCGGCGGATCGGCGGATCACCCAGAAGCGGATGGCGATGACCAGGAGGATCAGACCCAGCAACAGTGGATCGACATTCAGGGCGGTTGCCGGCGGGCGAGCCATGATGCTCAACGCTATCGCACCTCACGCAGTGCTGTCGCGACGCGGTACAAATGGAGCGCCGCCATGCGCCCCATGATCACCCGACTGCGAACACGCGCCTACCAGTTCTCACTGAGGACCGGCAAGCCCCCGGACGACGTGCTCGGTGAGTTCGCGCAACGTCCGATGCCCGGCATCGCGGTCGCGGAGCGCGGACCCAACTACCTCGTGCTGCGGCCGCAGCAACGGCGGCGCTACGGCGGCGATGTTGCGGTGCTGCTCGGCCTGGCCATCGTGCTTGCTGTGCTCATCCTCACCGCGGTGACCCCGGTGTTGATCGTGCTGCTCCCGCTCGCGGTGCTCCCCGGAATCCCGCTGCTGATCGACAATCGTCCCGACCTTGCGATCAGTGCGGTGGCCGACGACCTCGGCGGCACGCGCGTAACCGTGCACGGGCAGGCAAGCTCGGAACTCGCGGCAGCGCTTGACGCATACCTCGGCTCACTTCCCCGTCTCACGCTGGAGAACATCGGGGGCGGCCCGCAGGGCTGAGCCGCGGACCCGAGCCCCTACTTGAGCAGGCGGATAACCGCGACGACGACGCCCTCGAGTTGCAAGTCGCGCGGGTAGATCGGCTCCATCGCTGCGTTCTCGGGTTGAAGCCGCACGCGTCCCGCCTCGCGGAAGAAGCGCTTGACGGTGACCTCACCCTCGCCCGACTCCTCGTTCTCGATCCTGGCGACCACGATGGTTCCGTTGGCGGGCGCGTCGCGCCGCGGGCTGACGACGACGATGTCGCCGTCGTGGATCCCGGCGTCGATCATGCTCTCGCCGTGCACCGTGAGTGCGTACGAGTCGACGCCACCGGCAATCTCCGTGCCGACGTTCAGGTGCTCTTCAACGTTCTCCAGCGCCAGGATCGGCGTGCCCGCCGCGACGCGGCCGACGACGGGAAGGTTGACGACGTTGCTGTGACCGCGCGGGAACTCAGTGTCCACGATCTCAACCGTTCGCGACTTTGCAGGGTCGCGGGTGATGTATCCACGGGTTTCGAGCGTGTTCAAGTGGTTCTGCACGGTTGAGGACGAACTGAGGCCGACCGCGCGACCGATCTCGCGAACCGTGGGCGGGTAGGAGTGATCGCGGCTGTGATCTCGAAGAAAGTCGAGGATTTGACGCTGCCGCGGGTTCAGGGTGTCAGGCATCGCTTTGAAACATCCTCCAGCCAAAGCTTGGGCGTGCGGAATGTAGCACGCGCCTGGAAAAAATGCAAACGGATGTTCTGCCTCACCTCGAACCCTCGCCGGAACGGGGCTCGGCTTCGGCAGCTCCGACCAGGTTGAGCACCTCGCCGACCAGCTGGTCGAAGCCGATGAGGTCGGGACGGAACCACGTGATCCGGCTGTCGCGGCGGAACCAGGTGCGCTGCGCCCTCGCGTATCGGAGCGTCCGCCGCATCGTCGCCTGCATCGCGGCCTCCAGGTCGATATGGCCCTCGATGAGGTCCAGCGCCTCGCTGTATCCGATGCCGCAGGAGCCGATGACTGCGCGATCCAGACCCCGCCCGAGCAGCCATCGCACCTCGTCCTGGATCCCTCCGCTGTCGAACATCCCTGCGATTCGGTGCTCGATCCAGCGGGCGTGGACAGGACGGGCGACGTCGAGTCCGATCATCACCGCGGGCCGGGGAGTACCGCGCTTGCGCGCGGCGATGACTGACCCCCCCTTTGCGTCGAGAATCTCGAGGGCTCGGATCACCCGGCGTGGATTGCGCTGATCGATCTGGGGGGCACCGGCCGGGTCCCGCCGGCGCAGCTCGGCGGCGAGCGTCTCCAGGCCCTCGGGGGTTGCAGCCAGCTCGGAACGGTCCGCGCGCCGCACCGGGTCCGGTGGCACCTGGGCGAGATCGAAGCCGTCGATCAGGGCGGTGACGTAGAGGCCGGTCCCTCCGGCCACGACAGCCCGGGTCCCGGCGCGATCGAGCCGCTCCAGGCTGCGCCGCGCGGCCATGAGCCAATCGGCGACGGTGAACGTCTCGCCGGGGTCGCAGAGATCCAGCAGATGGCAGCGCACGCCGTGCAACTCCGACGGCCTGGGCGCACAGGTGCCGACACGAAGCCCCCGGCGCACCTGTCGCGAGTCCGCGTTGAGCATCTCCGCCGGAGCGAGCCGTTGAGCGGCTGCCACCGCGAGCGCCGTCTTGCCGGAGCAGGTTGGGCCGACGACAACCAGGAGCGGGTGGCTCACCGCGACGGTCTCCGGAAGGCCCGGCGAAGCGTCGCGTCGTCGAGCACGACGACCGACGGACGCCCGTGCGGGCAGGTGGTGCCGCCGGGGGTCGCCACCAGCTGGTTGAGCAGGCGCTGCTGGGCGACGATGTCGAGCCGGTCGCCGAAGCGAACCGCTGCATGGCATGCGACCAGTGCCGCGAGGCGATGATGCCGCTCCTCGGTGCCTGCGTCGCGCTCGTCGATGCGGTCGATCAGCTCGGCGACCAATGCCTCGGGGTCTGCCCCCGCGGCCGCCAGCGGCACGGCGGTGCAGCGGACCGCCCCCGGGCCGAAGGGTTCGATGCTGAACCCGCACCGCGAGAAAAAGTCATGTTCGGCAGCAACTTGAGCGGCTCGAGCCGGTCCGCATTCCAGCACCACGGGCATCAGCAGCAGTTGCGAACCCGAAGCTTCCGGCGTGCTCTGACGCCAGCGCGCCAGCAGCTCCGTGTACAGGACCTTCTCGTGCGCGGCGTGAGGATCGACGAGGACCACCGCGTCGCCGGCTGTCGCGACGAGAAAGCCGCTGCCTGCCTGCCCGAGCGCATCCATCTGCAGGAGCGCCGTCGCATCGCCAGCGGCGCCGGCCGGTGTGGCGTTGCCTGGGGACCAACCGCCAGCGGGGTCCTGCGGCGGCGCGATGGGCCGGCCGATGATCGCCATGTCACCGTCACCCATTTCGAGCGGTCCGCTCCCGAATCCCCCCCGGAGGCGGTCTCCGCCAAGCGCAGGTGCCGCACGCAATGTGGCCCAGCACGCGCGCTGCACCGCGCTGAACACCGCACGGTCGTCGCTGAATCGCACCTCGCGCTTCGCCGGGTGCACGTTCACGTCGACGGCGCCTGCCGGCACGTCCACGGCCACCACGCCATAGCCGTGGCGGCCGCCGGGGACGAGCCCTCGGTACAACTCATCAATCGCGGCGAGCAGCGCCCGATTGTGTACGAGGCGGCGGTTCACGATGAGCACGAGGCCGCCCCGGGTTGCGCGGTGTGCGTGCGGTGACGAGATCGCTCCGCCGACGGCGATGTCCCCGGGCGCGTCCACGTCGAGCAGGTCGCGCGCGGCGCGGGTGCCGATCACCGCACGCATCGCGTCGCGCAACGTCCCACCGGAGGTGCGCAGCACCACACGCGAGTCGTTGGTGCACGTGAACGCCACCTCGGGGTGCGTGATCGCGAGGTCGCCGGCGACCCGCACGGCAGCGCTCGCCTCGGTTGCCACCGAACGCAGGAACCGCAGGCGGGCCGGTGACGTGGCGAACAGCTCGCAGACCTCCACACGTGTCCCGGGGGCGCTCGCCGCCGCGGTGCGGGCGAGCACGTCACCGTTGCGGAGGTGGAGCATGGCCCCACCGACGGTGTCTCGCGTGCGCGTGGTGAGGCGCAACTCCGCAACGGCAGCGATGCTCGCCAATGCCTCGCCGCGAAAGCCGAGGGTGCGCACATACGCGATGTCGTCGGCGACAGCGATCTTCGAGGTGGCGTGTCGCTCCACGGCGAGCTCCAGGTCGTCGCTCGCAATTCCCGCGCCGTCGTCGGTCACGGTGATGCGAACCAGTCCCCCGCCTTCGATGGTGATGTCGATCCGGCTCGCGCCGGCGTCGAGCGCGTTCTCCACGAGCTCCTTGAGCACCGACGCCGGCCGTTCGATGACCTCACCGGCGGCGATGGCGTCTGCGACAACCTGAGGGAGGCGGCGGATGGGTGCGACGGCAATCACGTCGAGGCCCTGCCACGAAGCTCAACGAGCTTGTTGAGAGCCGCGATCGGCGTCATCCCGTCGATGTCGAGCGAGGCGAGCTCGCTCATCACCGGGTGCGGCCCGGGCTCGCTGATCGAGAGCGTCAGCTGATCGGAGCCGCGCTCGCCGTTGCCCCCGAGTGGCCGGTCGCGTTCCTGCTGGGCGAGCAGCTGCCGGGCCCTGATGAGGACGCCGCCTGGGATGCCGGCAAGCCTGGCGACGTGGACCCCATACGACCGGTCGGCGCCTCCCGGGACGATGCGATGCAGGAAGGTGATGTCGGCGCCATCCTCGACCACCTCGACGCGCGCGTTGCGCACTCTCGAGAGGTGCGTCGCGAGCACCGTGAGCTCGTGAAAGTGGGTTGCGAACAGCGTCCGGCAGTTGAGATGCGGAGCATCGTGCAGGTACTCCACCACCGCCTGGGCGATGCTGACGCCGTCGTAGGTTGACGTGCCGCGGCCGATCTCATCGAGGATGACCAGGCTGTGCTCGGTCGCCTGCCGGAGGATCGCGGCAGTTTCTGCCATCTCCACCATGAACGTGGAGAGGCCGCCGCTGAGGTCGTCGTGCGCGCCGATGCGCGTGAAGATGCGGTCGCATACGCCGATGGTGGCCTCGTCCGCGGGGACGTACGATCCGATCTGGGCGAGCAGCACGATGCTGGCGATCTGACGCAGATATGTCGACTTGCCGGCCATGTTCGGACCTGTCAGGACGACGATGCGCGCCTCGCCGTCGAGCGTCAGGTCGTTGGGAACGAACCGGCCTGGGCCGAGCGTGCGCTCCACCAGTGGATGCCGCCCCCCCCTGATGCGGAGGCTCGACGACCTGTCGACGTTCGGGCGCATCCAGCGCTCCTCCTCGGCAACCGTGGCGAGCGATTGCGCGACGTCGAGTATCGCCACGGCGGTAGCGGCGGCGGCGAGGTCGCGAGCATCGATCGCCACCCGCGCTGCCGCTCCGGCGAGCAGCTCCTGCTCCCGCGCGATGGCCCGCTCTCGCGCATGCAGCACGATCGCCTCGTGCTCCTTGAGATCCGGGGTGACGAAGCGCTCAGCGCCCGCGAGGGTCTGCTTACGCGAATAGTCATCCGGGACTCGCTCGCGATGCGCGTTTGGGACCTCGATGTAATAGCCGAAGACGCGGTTGTAGCCCACACGCAGGGATCGGATGCCGGTCCGCTCGCGTTCACGTGCCTCAAGGGCGGCGAGATACGAGCGAGCGCCGCTCCCGGCGGCCCGAAGACCGTCCAGATCCGCGTCGGCACCGGGTCGGATTGCGCCACCGTCCGCAGCGCTCGCCGGCAGCTCGTCGCACAGCAGCGCATCAAGGCTCTCGCGCAATCCAACCGGCGCGCCGCAGTGCTCGGCCGCTTCGGAGATCTCGCGTGAACCGGCGAGCATCCGGGCGTTGGCAGCGGTGGTCTGGAGTGCCGCGCACGTGTCGCGGACGGCGCCGAGGTCACGGGGTGTCGCGATTCCCTGGACGCAGCGAGCCAGCAGCCGCTCGAGGTCGCGCATCCCGCCCAGGGCGTCGCGGAGGCGGCGCCTGCCGTCGCCGTCGCTGCGCAGGACCTCGATCGAGTCGAGGCGCTGGTTGATCTGGTCAACGTCGGTGAGCGGTTCGCTGAGTCGCGCGCGAAGCAGCCGGACGCCCATCGGCGTCCGGGTGGCATCGAGCAGCTGCAGCAAAGAGGATCCCCGCTCGCCGAGGCGCGTGAAGAGCTCGAGATTGGCGCGGGTATGCGCATCGAGACGCATCGCGCCGTCCAGCGTTCGGACGGCGATGCGGAGCAGGTCCTGATTGATCACGATGCGTGCCCGCTCGCAGTACGCGAGCACCGCCCCGGCCGCTCGCACGGCTGCGGGGACCGCGTTCACGCCGAGGCCCTCGAGCGAGACGGCCCCGGTGGCGCGGCGGAGGCGTTCCTCCGCACGCGTGCTGTCGAAGACGGCCGCCGCAAGCGGCGTCACCCTGGCAAGTGCGGCGAGCGGCGCGGGAATCGGGATGCCGTCCTCCACGAGCAATTCGCTCGCATCAAGGCGCGCAAGCTCGTCGGCAACCTCGGGAGCGGTCAGGTCGCCCGCGACATCGAACAGCTCCAGGTGCTGCGTGTTGGCATCGAACGCCGCAACCCCGACCCGGCCGCGGGAAGCGTGCAGCGCGACGCAGCGAGACACTGCGGAAGGATCGAGCAGCTCTGCCTCGACGACCATGCCAGGACTCAGGACGCGCGTCACCTCGCGCCGAACCAGGCGACCCGAGGCGGCCTCTCCCACCTGATCCCAGACCGCGACGCGCTGGCCGGCGTCCAGCAGCTTGCGGATGTGCTGAACCACGGCCTGATGGGGCACGCCGCACATCGGCAGGCGCCCCGCGGAACCGAATCCGCGACCCGTCAATTGCACGCCGAGAATCGGCGCCGCGATCGCCGCGTCGTCGCCGAACATCTCGAAGAAATCGCCCAGCCGGGCGAGGACGATCGCATCGGGGTGATCGGCCTTCACCGCGCGGTATTCGCGGAGGATCGGCGTGTCACCGGCAAACTCGAGGTCAAGCGTGGTGCGGGGCGCCTCAGGCACCGCGGCGACGAGGTGCGGAGCCCGAACTCTCGAGCTCGTTCTCACGCCGCCGTGCCGACCGGCTGCACTTGCAACTGCCATGCGTTCGCCGCGACGACCTCGGCGGTATGCAACTCGCCGGGCTGCGCGGCGCCCGCCGGGAGCCAGGCGACCTTGTTCTCCCTGGTCCTGCCGTACGGCCTCCCGTCTTCGGCGATCCCGTCGACGAGGAGCTCCACCGGCGTGCCGACGTACAGAGCGTTGCGCGCAGCCGCGATCTCTCGCTGGACGGCGAGCAGATGGTTGAGCCGGGCCTTCTTTTCCGGTAATGGGACGTCGTCCTTCCTGCGAGCCGCGGCAGTCCCCGGACGCACCGAATATGCGGCGAGATGAACGGTATCGAAACGTACCTCGCGCAGCAACCGCTCGGTGCCGGCGAACTCCGCCTCGCTCTCGCCGCAGAAGCCGACGATGATGTCGGTGCTCACCGCGAGGCGCGGCCCCACGGTCGCAACCGCTGCGTCGATCTTCGCCCGGTACTCCGCGACGCTGTAGAGACGGCGCATGCGCCGGAGGAGGTTGTCGTCACCCGCCTGCACGGGAAGGTGGAGTTGCTCGCACACGGTGGGCAGGTCGCGCATTGCTGCGAACAGCTCGGGCACCGCATTGCGCGGATGGGACGTCAGGAACCGGAGCCGCCACAGCCCGGGGATGGCATCGACGGCGGCGAGCAGCTCGGGCAGTCGCGCCCGATGCTGCATGTCGAGATACGAATTCACGTTCTGGCCGAGCAGCGTCACCTCCCGGACGCCCTGCGCCACCAGGCGCTCGACGTGCTCGACCACGTCGGGGAGTGGGCGGCTGATCTCCCGGCCGCGGACGAAGGGAACGATGCAGTACGTGCACATCTCGTTGCAGCCACCCATGACTGCAACGTAGGCGCTGAGCCGGTCCGACGCGGGCACGACGACCGGCCCGTCGAGGTTGGGCGCATGCAGGGCCTGGAGCTTGGCGAGGAACCCATCCGGCTCGCGCACGTCGAACACGTAGTCGAGCTCGGGCAGGCGCTCGAGCAGCGCTTCGCCGTGCTCCACCGCCATGCATCCGGTGAGTGCGATCGCCCGGCCGGGGCGGGCGCGCTTCCACGGAATCAGCTCGCGAAACTTTCCGAAGACCTTCTGCTCGGCGTTCGCGCGCACCGTGCAGGTGATCAGCACGGCGATGTCGGAGTCGTCCAGCGCGGTTTCCGGGACGCAGCCGATGTCGGCGATCTGGGCTGCAAGCGCCTCGCGATCGGCATCGTTCATCTGGCAGCCGATGTGCCAGAGGTGGACGCGCGGCGCCCGTCCGAGCACCGGCACCTGGGGCTCACGGCGTGGTGCGCGTGTGATCAGCGGGAGCGCCCGGAAACCTCGGGCCGAACTGCTGAGGACCGGGACGGGCACGGACATCGTCGAAGCCTAGCAGTGTGCCCGGGCAGCCAATCGGCGCCCCCTGATGCGTTAGCGGACTTCGACGACCAAACGGATTCCGGTGCGTTCCTCACCGTCGATGGAGATGTCGATGAAGGACGGAATGCAGACCAGGTCAAGCCCGCCGGGCGCCACGTAACCGCGCGAGATCGCGATCGCCTTGATCGCCTGGTTGATGGCCCCGGCGCCGATGGCCTGGACCTCGACCCGCTTCTGCGTGCGGACGACGCCGGCAATCGCACCGGCGACGGCGACTGGCTTGCTCGTTGCTGAGACTTTGAGAATTTCCAATGGGGGTGTCACCCCGGGGGCGTCATGTGAGGGCGGTGAGTAGGACGTGGTCATTATCGGCCGCGATTGTCGCCTCCCGCAGCGCAGCGCACGGGGCGGCGCGATGCAATCGTTACTTGGCGTACTCGACGCTGCGGGTTTCGCGCAGGACGACCACCTTGACGCGTCCGCTGTAGCTCCCCTCGCCGTGGAGACGCTTTGCAATCTGGCGCGCCATGATCTGCGCCTCATCGTCGCTGATCTCGTCCGGCTTGACGAGAACGCGCAACTCCTTGCCCGCCAGCACGGCAAAGCTGCGCTCCACCCCGCGGAACTCGTTGGAGATCGCCTCGATGCGTTCGAGCCGTTTGATCGTCGAGGCGAGCGACTCCCTGCGGGCACCCGGTCGTGCAGCGCTGATCGCGTCCGCCGTCATGAGGATTGCCGCCGCAGGCGATCGCGGCTCCTCGTCGTAGTGATGCGAGCGCACCGCCTGAACGACTGCCGCCGGCCGCCCGAGCCGGGCGAGGATCTCGCCCCCGACGATCGCGTGAGGACCATCGACGTCATGCTCGACCGCCTTGCCGATGTCGTGGAAGAGCGCCGCCTCCTTGGCGATCTGCTCGTCGAAGCCGATCTCCGCGGCGATCATCCCGGCGAGCGCGGCGGTGTCCTGGCTGTGCGAGAGGACGTTGTGGCCGTACGAGTTCCGGTAGCGCAGCGTGCCCAGCAGCCTGGCGAGCTCGGGGTGGACGTTGGTGAGCCCGATGTCCTGGCACGCCTGCTCGCCCTCCTGCTTGATCTGTTGCGCGAGCTCGTTGCGAGCCTTGACCACCATCTCCTCGATGCGCGCGGGATGGATGCGTCCGTCGCTGAAGAGGCGTTCGAGCGTGGCCCGGGCGACCTCGCGTCGCACCGGGTCGAAGGAGCTGAGCACGATCGCTTCGGGAGTGTCGTCGACGATCACGTCCACCCCGGTGGCCGCCTCGAGCGCGCGGATGTTCCGTCCCTCGCGGCCGATGATCCTCCCCTTGAGCTCATCCGAGGGCAGGTGAACCACCGTCACCGACGCCTCGCCGCTCTGCTCGGAAGCCTGGCGCTGCATGGCGGCGATGAGAATCTCGCGACTGCGCTCCGCCGCCTCCTCGCGCACCTGCACCTCGGCGTGCCGGATCCGCTCGGCGATCTCGGGAACCAGCTCGCCCTCGACACTCCGCACGACCTCGACCCGCGCCTCCTGCTCGGAGAGTGCCGCGACCCGCTCCAGTTCCCTGGTGATGAGCGCACGCTCATCCTCGACGGTCTGACGCAGCACCTCGAGCTCCGCCTCGCGGCGGGTCAGCCGCTGCTCGTTGGAGTCGAGCTCGCGGAGCCGGCGCTCGAGCCCCTCCTCGCGCTGGTTGGTGCGTTGCTCGAGCCGCGCGATCTCCGCCCGGCGGTCGCGAACCTCTGCTTCGGCCTCGTCGCGCCGGCGGGCCGCCTCCTCCTTCGCGGCCAGCAGCACCGACTTCGCTTCCTGCTCGGTTGCTCGAACCTGTTCGAGACGGCGCTCAGCATCAGCGTCGTGCGTGACGCGGCTCTGCGCCACCGATTTGCGTGCGTAGAGGAGTGCTGCAACCGCAAACGCGGCCGCAACAATCACCAGCCCTACCAGGGCGAGGATCTCGATGCCGATGGGATGGAACCTCGGAGGTCGGGCGCGGTGCGCCCTGCTTGAAATGCCTCACGTCGGGAAGGGGACCGGGGCGAGACCCACAACGTCTCGAGAATCCGGTCGGGGCCGGCCCGCTTCTGGCCGGTCGTTCACGACGGAAGACACTCCCATTGTACGAGCCAAAACGGCTTACTCGCATGCTTCGATCAATGACACGTGGCGGGCTACCCTAGACACATGGCTGATACGGAGGTCGCCAGCTTGGTCGAGGCGTCTGGCGATGATGAGCTGCGCAATACCGCTCCGCGAGCGATTGGAGCGTTGCTTATCGCCACCGGCCTGCTCCGGGTGGGATCGGTGGGAGTGGGTGTGGCGGTCCAGTTCCGGCTCAGTGACCTGTCGGGTGGGAGACCGAGCGCGGTCAATATCGGCTTGGTTGGTGCAGCTCAGGCAGCGACCGAGATGGTGTTCGCGCCGATCCTGGCGCGCTACGCGGATCGATTCGGCCGCCGGCGGTTCCTGGTGGCCGGTCCGATTGTTTGCGTCGTGGCCGTGCTCCTGGTCGCGCTCGGCGTGCGTCCGGCTGAGCTGGGCGGGGCACGGCTTCTCGAGGGCCTCGGCGCCGCTGCCTTCGTGCCGGTCGCGTTGGGCACGATCGCCGCCGCCACCTCGGCCGATCGCAAGCGTCGCGCAGGAGCCAGCGGCGCCTTCGAAGCCTCGACGCTGATCGGCTACGCGGGCGGGTTCGGGCTGGGCTCAGTCGCGTACTTCGGGTTGCATCGCTGGGCCTTCGTCCTGCTCGCCGGCCTGTATGCCTGCGCAGCAATCGTCTGCCTGCTCTTCGTGCCGCGCGTCCCCCCGCTGCCGGTGCACTCCCTGCGTGTGGTCCTCCGGGCCGCGGTCGGGCCGGGGCCGATGCGGACGTTCCTCCCGGCGTGGATCATGTCGTTCGCGCTCATCGGAGCGTTCGTTGCCAACCTGCCCTCGCTGCTGCGCCACCAGGCGGTCGCCTCACAGTCATTGATGCATCACTTCGATGTGCGCGTGATCGGCCTGTTCCTGATCGGCTGGGTCGCGGTGTTCCTGGTCGGCATCATCCTGTGGACGCCCTCGGTCGCCCGCCTCGGTCCGGCAATCGTGATGCGGCGAGCAGTGCCGGGAGCCTGGCTCACCATGGTTGCGCTGCTTGCGATCAACCATCTGCACTCAGTCGGCATCGTGCTGGTCGTGCCGTTCCTGGTGCTCGGCATCCTCTGGCTCGCAGGTTTCGGTCCGGCCGCGGTGACCTACCTCGCCGATTGCTCGGAGAGTCTGAGCGCGGATCGCTCGGCGCTCATGTCCTTCTATACCGTGGCGCTCGCGGGCGGCGGTGCGCTCGGAGCAGTGATCGGTGGTTTTGCCGCGCACCTGCTCTACGTCGACGGTCTGGTCATCCTGGGGCTCCTGCTTGCGACCGCGACGTTCTTCACGCTCGGCCCGGTGGTGCGCTTCGCGCGTATCGCCAACGGCGCGGCTGGCGCCTGATCCCGGCCGCTACCAGGCCCAGACCTCCGGAGCCGGCCCCGGACCGGGGAAGATCGTGTCCAGCTGCTCGAGAGTTGCATCATCGAGGTCGACCTCCAGCGCATGCAGGTTGCTCTGGAACTGTTCGACGGTCCGTGGCCCCACGATCGGTCCGGTGACGCCAGGCCGGCGGAGCAGCCATGCGAGCGCAACCGCCGAAGGATGCTCGCCGATCTGCGCGCAGAGCGCCTCGTAGCGCTCGATCTTCTCGCGGTGCTTGGTGAGCAGGTTTTGCGTGGTCTCCGACGCGGAGCGTCCGGTGTCGCGCTGCTTGGCCAGGATGCCGCCGAGCAGACCGCGCATCAACGGGCTCCAGGCGATGATGCCGACCCCATAGTGCTGGGCGGCCGGCACCACCTCCTCCTCCGCGTGGCGCTCGACGAGGTTGTACAGGCACTGCTCGCTCACGAGCCCGAGGAAGTGACGGGATCGAGCCACCTCCTGAGCCTGCGCGATCGTCCAGCCCGCGAAGTTCGATGAGCCGACATAGATGATCTTGCCCTGCCGGACGAGCACCTCCATCGCCTCCCAGATCTCGTCGAACGGCGTGCTCCTGTCGACGTGGTGCATCTGGTACAGGTCGATGTGATCGGTCTGCAGGCGGCGCAGCGATGCTTCGCACGCGTTCCGGATGTTGCGGGCGGACAGGAACGTGTCGTTGGGCCAGTCGCTCATCGATCCGTAGAGCTTGGTGGCGATGACGACCTTCTCGCGACGTCCGCCACCCTGCGCGAACCACCTGCCGACGATCTGCTCGGTGATCCCTTCGCCCTTCTTCCAGCCGTAGACGTTGGCGGTGTCGAAGAAGTTGAGTTCCGCGTCGAGTGCGGCGTCCATGATCTGGTGCGAGGTGGCTTCGTCCGTCTCCGGGCCGAAGTTCATGGTGCCGAGGCACAGCCGGCTGACAGAGAGGCCGGAACGGCCGAGATGTGTGTATTCCATCCGGCGAGTTTGACAGTCAGGTCAATCCACGCATCACCCGGAAGACCAGCGATGACGAGAAACCCCGACGCTGGAGCGCACCTGCGACGCGCATGCGCGCCCGTTCATCGTGCGCACCCGATGTGCCCGCGCGCTCCCAGAGTTGCTGTGCCACCGCCAGCGCTGCGGCCTCTTCGGTATCGCTCTGGCCGTCGAGCGCCTCGCTGATGAGCTGGGTGGAGACGCCCTTCGCCTTGAGGTCGGCGGCGACGCGGGCCCGACCGTGACCGGCGCGGCGATGCCGTGCAGCGACCGATGCCGCCATCGCGGCGTCATCCACGTAGCCGGACGTTGCACACCGCCCCACCGCCTCTGCGGCCGCCTCGGCGGTGTAGCCCCGTCGCTCCAGCTTTCGCTGCAGCGCTGCCGCGGACTGGCCAGCTCCGCGGAGGATGCGGAAGGCTGCATCCTCCGCGGCGTCAGCACTGTCCGGCGCCGCGGGCGGTGTCGGCTCCCTCACGGGTGGCGGGCTCAGCCGGGCGAGACGATCGGTGCGGAGATCGGCGGTGCTTCGCCGTTCAGCTCGACGATGGCGTCGTGCAGCACCGGTTCCGGCAGAGCCGCGATGCGCACCTTCGCCGCCACCTCCTCGAGGAGATCGGGATTCTGACGCAGGAAGTCGCGGACGTTCTCGCGACCCTGGCCGAGGCGCATGTCCCCATAGGAGAACCAGGCACCGCTCTTGTCGATGATGTGTGCATCGATTCCCATGTCGAGGACGCTCCCGGCGTATGAGATGCCTTCGTTATAGAGGATGTCGAATTCCGCGGAGCGGAACGGTGGCGCCACCTTGTTCTTGACAACCTTGACTTTGACCCGGCTGCCGACGACGTCGAGCCCCTGCTTGATCGAGTTGATCTTGCGGATGTCCAGACGCACCGAGGCGTAGAACTTCAGCGCGCGACCACCGGTGGTCACCTCGGGGTTGCCGAACATGACGCCGATCTTCTCGCGCAGCTGGTTGATGAAGATGACCGACGTGTTGGAGCGGCTGATGGCGGAGGTGAGCTTGCGCATCGCCTGGGACATCAGCCGGGCCTGCAGACCGACGTGGCTGTCCCCCATCTCACCATCGATTTCGGCCTTCGGGACCAGTGCGGCAACCGAGTTGATCACGACCACGTCGACAGCACCGCTGCGCACGAGCACCTCGACGATCTCGAGAGCCTGTTCACCCGTATCCGGCTGCGAGATCAGCAGTTCCTCGGTGTTCACGCCGATGCGAGCGGCGTACTGCGGGTCGAGCGCGTGCTCGGCGTCGATGAACGCTGCCACGCCGCCACGGCGCTGGGCCTGGGCGATGATGTGCAGCGTCAGCGTCGTCTTTCCCGATGAACTCGGGGCCGTAGACCTCGACGATGCGGCCGCGCGGGATGCCGCCGACCCCGAGCGCGATGTCCAGCGTCAGTGCGCCCGTCGGGATGATGTCGATGTGCTGAGCATGAACGTCGCCGAGACGCATGATCGCTCCCTTTCCATGGGCTCGTTCGATCTGCCCGAGGGCCGTCTGCAATGCCCGATCCCGCTCAGTCGTCACCGGCTCACTCCTCTCGTCACGGGGCGCTCGAGCACGCCGCCCGCTCACTTCTACGACCGGCTCGACAGCATCGATGGTACGACTTGCCAGTGTGTTCGTCAAAGCTGTACTCCAAGGGTTGGTGGAATTGATTGGAGATGCGGCTGGGATGCCGTAGGGGCGTCGCGACGGGCGGCGCGTCCGGGCTCACCCGGTGGGGCGAACATTTGTACTGTACTCCCTTCGCTGGGACGTGGCAAGCCCGAAACCCGGACCCGGCCAACGGCCTCCCGGAGGTGCTCGTCACGGCGCCCCACCAGGACCCGGGTCATAGCTCGCGCCGACCACCTCGGCGCAGATGCGAAGCGCGGCCTGGACCGCGTGCGCCCGGTTCAGCTCGCGTCCATGGTCGTCGGCAAGCCGGATCACCCGGACCGCGACGGGATCGGCGACGGCGATGAATACCAACCCTGGCGGCTTCTGCTCGCTCGCGTCCGGGCCGGCCACGCCGGTGATGCCGACGCCCAGGGTCGCCTCGTAGCGGGCCCGTACCCCCGATGCCATGGCGGCGGCGACCTCGGGGCTCACCGCCCCGTGGGTCGCGAGCAGGTGCCGGCCGACGCCGAGGTGCTCGGCCTTGACGTCATCCGCGTATGCGATCACCCCGCCTCGGACGTAGGCCGACGAACCGGCGGCGGCGGTGAGCACCGCGCCGAGCAGGCCGCCGGTGCAGGATTCCGCGACCGCGATGGTCAGTCCCGCTCTGGCCAGGGCTCGCCCCAACCAGGCTGACTCGGGAAATGCGGTCTCGAGAACGGGCAGCCTGTCGTCGGCGGAGGCCGTCGGCGCCTGCGGCTCGGTCATCCGGTCAGCCGGAGATGCCGCCACTGAGCGATACGCAGTCCAGGCGGCGCCCCGTCACCGGTAGTTGGTGAACTGCAGGGGGACGTCGACATCGCTGTCGCGCAGCTGCTGGATCACCGCCTGAAGCTCGTCCTTGTCCTTGCTCGACACCCGCAGCTGGTCACCCTGAGTGCGCACCTGCGCCTTGGGGTGCTCAGCGCGGATCCGCTTGGTCAGGTCCCGGGCGAGCTCCTCACTGATGCCCTTGCGCAGCTTGACGACCTGGCGGACGTTGCCCTTGGCTGCCGCCTCGGGCTTCTGCGGATCCAGCACCTTGAGGTCGATGCCGCGGCGGTGCGCCTTGCTCTGGAGGACGTCGATGATCGATTTGAGCTGGGAGTCGGTGCCGGTGAGCAGCGTGATCGTCTCGTCCTCGAGCGTGATCTCGACGGTGATCCCTTTGAAGTCGTACCTGGTCGTGATCTCCCGTCGGGTCTGGTCCACCGCGTTGACCAACTCCTGACGGTCGAATTCACTGACGACGTCGAAGCTGTGGTCCTGAGGCATGACTGATGAGGATAGCGATCCGTGTCGCGGCGCAGCGGCCGAGCAGACGGTGTCGCGGCGGCCGACGCCCAGGCGGCAGCGTTATTCGTCACCCAGGTCGGCGAGCAGCTCGTCGACCTGGAACACATCCATCAGCACATCGCGAGACTTGCTGCCCTCGAACGGACCGACGACGCCGTGCTCGGCGAGCTGGTCGATGAGGCGGGCGGCGCGCGTGTACCCCACGCTGAGCTTGCGTTGGAGCAGCGAAGCGGCCGCGCGCCCCTCGGCCGCGACGGTATGCGCGGCCTTGGCGAACAGCGGGTCTCGCTTGGAAGCGTCACGTGCCCAGGACACAGTCGCCTCGACGGTGAAGATCTCTTCCTGATAGTCGGGCTTGCCCTGCAGCTTCCAGTGACCGATCAGCGCGTCGAGCTCACGGTCGCTCACGAACGCTCCCTGCAGGCGCCGGGGCTTGCCTTCGTCGATGGGCAGATAGAGCATGTCGCCGCGGCCGAGCAGCTTCTCCGCCCCCATCTCATCGAGGATGACGCGCGAATCGACACCGCTCGAGACGGCGAACGCGACGCGGCTCGGGATGTTCGCCTTGATGAGCCCGGTGATGATGTCCGCGGACGGACGCTGCGTGGCGACGATCAGGTGGAGGCCCACGGCGCGCGCGAGCTGAGCGATCCTGCAGATCAGGTCCTCGATCTCCCCCGCCGCGACCATCATCAGGTCGGCGAGCTCGTCGATGACGATGACGATGTACGGCAGCGGCGCAACACCGAGGCCGGGTGCCTTCTCGTTGAACGCGACGATGTTTCGCGCCGCGTGCGACGCGAAGAGCTTGTAGCGCTCCTCCATTTCCTTCACCGCCCAGCGCAGCGATGCCACAGCCGCCTCGGGTTCCACCACGACCGGGACGAGGAGATGGGGCAGGTCGGCGAAGTTGGACAGCTCGACCCGTTTGGGATCGATGAGGATCATCTTGAGCTGCGCAGGCGTGGCCTGCAGGAGGAAACCACCCAGCACCGCATTGATGCACACCGACTTGCCGCTGCCGGTCGCGCCCGCAATCAGCAGATGGGGCATGCGCGTCAAGTCGCCGATCACCGGGTGGCCGCTGACATCGGCGCCGAGCGCGACGCTGAGCTTGTGGCGCCGGTCGGTGAATGCGGGGGACTCGATGGTCTCCTTCAGGCTCACCAGCTGCGCCGCCTTGTTGGGCACCTCGACACCGATGGCCGACTTGCCCGGGATGAACGGCTGGATCCGGATCGGTGCTGCCAGCGCGAGGGCGAGGTCGGTCTGGTAACCGAGGATGCGCCGAACCGGAACGCCGACAGCCGGCTGCAGCTCGTACTGCGTCACGGTCGGCCCGCTGTTGGCCCCGACGATCCGCGTCTCGATGCCGAACGACTGCAGGGTGCTCACGATCTTGTCACCTGTGGCACGAACCTCGGCGGCGAGACGTTCTCGCTTGCCGGTGATCGTGTCCAGCAGCTCGGGGGTGGGGAGCACCCAGATCTTGTCCGGCTCGTCGTTCACCATCACGGCGTGTCCGAGGCCGACCTCGGGCACCGGCCCGATCAACGTCACCGGCGCATCACCCGGCGTGGCCGGGACGCCTTCGAATTCTCGCGTGAATCCGTGTTCGCCCAGGTCCTCGCCGGTCGCCTGTGGTTCCTCAGGGTCGAGAAACGCCGTGAGTGGCGGAGCCGCCCTGGGCGGATCGAACGGCAGCACCATCGGGACGCCGGTGAGCTCGGTCGAGGGCTCTGGAGCCGGCGCCGGGAAGGCGCGGACGCCCGCTTCGGAACTGGTCCCCGATCGATCGCGGCGCCGACCCTCCCCTTCGGCCGCGAACCATCGAGCGAGCGCGCGGATGATCGTCCCGGTCCGCAGGTCGGTCGCGAGGATGAGACCGAGAACTGTGACGACGACCAGTGCCGCGCCCGCCCCTGCCGTGCCGAGCACTCGTCCGACGCCCGTGCCCACGCCGCGTCCCACGGCGCCGGCGTCGGCGCCGACCATGCCGATCAGTCCGAGGAGGGCAACCATGGCGATCGCGCTGCCGAGCGCCGCCAGCGTGCCGGCGCGCCACTCCGGGGTCATGCACAGGCGCGCCCCGGTCAGGAACAACCCGGCGACGCCGATCCACGCTCCGATCCCGAAGGCGCCGAAGAGACCGTCATGGACCGGCCCGGCGATGGCTCCCCCGCCGGGAAGGATCAGCACCGCCGCGAGGATGACGCCCGCCCCGATCGCCCCGATCCCGGTCAGCTCACGACGGAGGTCTCGATGCAGCAGTGGGGGGCGGGACGACGCCGAGACACGGGTTCGGGGACGCGATGCCGCACGCCGCGATGGCGTGCGCTTGCGCGCTGGACGGGTTGGGGCGGAGCGAGCCATGTGGTGAACTCGATGTGGACGTGTGGAAGACGGGCTACCGAGGCCCCTGGATCGGGCCCGATGCTATCAGCAAATCGGCCCTCGCAAATGCGGGATCAGGTTGTGGGGCGGGCCGGCCGAACCGGCGGTGCTTGGCGAACATCCGTGCCCATACTACACGAATGTGTTGTCGCGGAGACTCTCTTTTGAGCCTTAGACCTCGGTGACCAGTGGGAGGATCAGCGGGCGCCGCTTGGTCTTCTTGTACAGGAATCGCGAGAGGCCTTCGTGGATCGCGCCCTGCCACGCGGTATATCCCGCGTCCGGCGTGAGCCGCGCCACGAGGGTGAGAACGTGCTCGCGCGCCTCATCGAAGAGCGCGTCGGCATCGTCGGCGACGAACCCTCGGGACACGAGGTCAGGCCCCGCGACGACAGCGCCGCTGCTTCGCTCGACGGTCACCACCACCAGGATGACGCCGTCCTGGGCCAGCTGTTGACGATCGCGGAAGACGACATCACCCGCCTCTTCGATGCTGAGCCCGTCGACGTAGACATAGCCGGTCCGGACGCGCTCGCCAGTGGCGCGGACGCCGTTCTCATCGACGGCGATGACGGTGCCATTGTCGATCGCCAGGACCCGTTCGGCGGGGATGCCGACGGAACGGGCCAGGGCGGCGTGGAGCGCGAGGTGCCGGTACTCCCCATGCACGGGGATGAAGTAGCGAGGCCGCGTGAGCGTCAGCAGCAGCTTGAGCTCCTCGCGGCTCGCATGCCCCGACGCGTGGACCCCGTGGCGCGAGGAGTTGAAGACGCGAGCCCCGCGCCGGTAGAGGTTGTTGATCGTCCGATGCACCGATTCCTCGTTGCCCGGAATGGGATTTGCACTGATCACCACCGTGTCGGCCTCACGCAGGCTCACCATCCGGTGCTCGCCCGCGGCGATGCGCACCAGCGCTGACAGCGGTTCGCCCTGCGCACCGGTGCAGAGGATCGCGAGCTCGTCATCGGGGATACGCTCGTGCTCCTTCGGCGTGACGAACATGCCCGGTGGAACGTGCAGGTAGCCGAGTTCCTCGGCCACCTTGATGTTCTTGAGCATCGAGCGTCCGACGATGAAGCAGCGCCGTCCGCAGGCCTGCGCCGCGTTGATCGCCTGCTGCAGTCGGGAGATGTTGGACGCGAACGTGGCCATCAGGATCCGGCCCTGGGCGGCGGCGAAGATGGGCGCGAGTCCCTCCCCCACGGTGCGCTCGCTGGGCGTCGTTCCCTCCTGTTCCGCGTTGGTGCTGTCGCTCAGCAGCAGCAGCACGCCCTCATCCCCGATGCGCGCCAGGCGAGCCAGGTCGGGGGGTTCTCCCTGTACCGGGGTGCTGTCGATCTTGAAGTCGCCGGAGTGCACGATCGTGCCCGCCGGTGTCCGAACCACCAGTGCGCATGCGTCCGGGATGGAATGGGTCGCGTGCACCCATTCCACATCGAAACACCCCAGCGAGCGTGAATCCCCGGGCCGCACGGTGTGCAACTCCGTGGTCTCGATGAGTCCGTGCTCGCGCAGCTTGTTGCGCAGGAACCCAAGCGTGAGCGCCGTGCCGTAGACGGGCGCCGGCAGGCGTGGGAGCACGTATGGCAGCGCGCCGATGTGATCCTCGTGCCCGTGGGTGAGGACGATCCCCCGGATGTTCGCAACCCGCTCCTGCAGCCAGGCGATGTCCGGGATCACCAGGTCGACGCCGAGCATCTCCTGCTCCGGGAACATCAAGCCGGTATCGATGACCACGATGTCGTCGCCGCAGCTGAGCGCGAGCATGTTCCGGCCGATCTCGCCGAGGCCCCCGAGCGGAACCAGCGTGAGCTGTGCCGAGCTCGGTGCGTCGCTCAAAAGAGGTCCATCTGGTCACCACCGGCGGCAGCCGCGACCTGGCGCATCTCCGATGCGGACGCACCGCCCGCGCGCCGTGCACGCGCTGCCTCAGCGTCGGCGAGATAGCCGCGCACACGCCGCATGTCGGCCTCGAGGGTCTCCCTGAGGCCACCGTTGTAGAGCGCTGCCGCCGGGTGATACAGCGGTACGTACACCCTGTTGTCGCGTCGCACGCATTCGCCGTGAAGGCGTGAGATGCCACCGACGCCGGGGAGCAGCCGGGTCAGCGCGTGACGGCCCAGCAGCAGGATCACGTCGGGCTGGAGGAGCTCGATCTGCTCATCGAGAAAATGGCTGCACGCCTCGACCTCCGCCGGCTCAGGGTCGCGATTGCGCGGCGGGCGGCATTTCACGATGTTGGTGATGTAGATGTCGCGACGATCGAGTCCGGCCAACTCGAGCAGGCTCGTGAGCAAGCGGCCTGCGGCGCCGACAAAGGGTTTGCCCTCGCGGTCCTCGCTCTCACCGGGGGCCTCGCCGACCGCCATCACGCGCGCCGTCACCGGGCCATATCCGGGTACCGCCTGGATGCGTGTGAGGTGCAGCGGGCATGCCGTGCACTCGCGAACCCGCCCGTGGAGCTCGAGGACCTCTTCGGTCGTCGCCACCATTGGCGGAGTTTAGAGCACCACGCCGGGCGTGCCCGGGCGAGTCATGTCGTGCGTGTTCATCGCGCGCCCAGCAGGAGCTCGGCCACCTGCACGGCGTTGGTCGCCGCACCCTTGCGCAGGTTGTCCGCGCTGAAGAACAGCGCAATGGCGTTGTCGCGGCCGGTGTCGCGGCGTATGCGTCCCACCTGGACGTCGTCGCTGCCGGCGACCGCTCGGGGCATCGGATACTGCTGGGTCGCGGGGTCGTCGACGATGAGGATCCCCGGCGATTCCCGCAGCAGCGCGCGCACCTCGTCGGCATCGGCCGCGGCGTCGAGCTCGATCCACACCGCGGCGCTGTGCCCGATCGCCACGGGAACGCGGACCGTGGTGATGCTGATGCGAAGCTCTGGCGCATCAAGGACCTTCCGGGTCTCGGCGATGACCTTGATCTCCTCCTCGGTGTCGGCCCCCTGCATGGTCCACCCGCCCGGGACCACGTTGCCGTGGATCACGTGCGGGTATCGATGCGCCGTCGGCGTGACGCCGGCGGCGTCGTCGCGCGTCTGCGTCTCCAGCTCGTCGGCGAGGCCGATGCCGGCTCCGGTCGCAGCCTGGTACGTCGCGACAGTGACGTGGCGGAGCCCGAATGCGGCGTGCAGCGGCGCGAGCACGATGCTCAGCGGGATCGCGACGCAGTTGGGATTCGCGACGATGCCGTGGTGCCGTCCGAGCGTGGCGGCGTTGACCTCCGGGACGACGAGCGGAACGGCCGGATCCATGCGGTACGCGCTCGACTTGTCGACGGCGATGCCGCCCGCCTCGGCGACCGCCGGGGCGTGACGGCGCGAGGTGAGAGCACCTGCGGCGAAGAACACGATGTCCGCGCCGCGCAATGCATCAGGCGTCAGCTCGCGCACGTCGACATCGCCGAGATGCGTGCTCAGCGTGCGGCCGGCGCTCCGCGCGCTCGCGAACAGGTCGAGCGTGGCCGCCGGAAAGGAGCGCTCGCCGAGGATGCGCACGAGCGTGCCCCCGGCGGCGCCGGTCGCACCGACGACGGCGACGGCCGGTCCCTCAGACCGCACCGGGTTGCTCGTTACGCGGGCCCGCCGGCACCATTGCCGCCGGCTTCCTGCTGCTGCCTGGAGAGGTCGCGGATCGCCTCACGCCTCGACAGGTTGACACGGCCGCGGTCGTCGACCTCGATGACCTTGACCATGATCTCGTCGCCGATGTTGACGACATCCTCGACCTTGTCGACATGATGCTCGGCGAGCTGCCCGATCCGGACCAGGCCCTCTTTCTTCGGCATGATCTCGACGAAGGCGCCGAAGCCCATGAGGCGTGACACCTTGCCCTTGTAGATCTTGCCGATCTCGATGTCATCGGTGAGGTCGTGGATCATGGCAACGGCCTGCTCGCGCGAAGCTGCGTTGGCCGACGCGATAAACACGCGACCGTCGTCTTCCACGTCGATCTGCGCGCCGGTCTCCTCGACGATCTTGCGGATCATCTTGCCGCCCGGGCCGATGACGTCGCGAATCTTGTCGGGGTTGATGTTGATCACCTCGATGCGAGGTGCCCACGGACTCAGCTCCGACCGCGGCCCGGAAAGCACCTCGGTCATCTTGCCGAGGATGTGCAGACGGCCGACGCGTGCCTGCTCGAGCGCGCGCTCCATCAGGTCCCAGGTCAGGCCGCTGATCTTGCAGTCCATCTGCATCGCGGTGATACCGGTCGCGGAGCCCGCGACCTTGAAGTCCATGTCGCCGAGCGCATCCTCCATCCCCTGGATATCACTGAGGATGGCCGCGTGCTCGGCGCCTTCATCGGTGATCAGCCCCATCGCGATGCCCGCGACCGGCGCCACCAGCGGGACGCCCGCGTCCATGAGCGCGAGGCATGAGCCGCACACCGATGCCATCGACGTCGAGCCGTTGCTCGAGAGGATCTCGCTGACGATGCGCACCACGTAGGGGAACTTCTCCTCTTCCGGCATCACGTTGTGCACCGCACGCTCCGCAAGAGCACCGTGGCCGATCTCGCGACGGCCCGGAGAACGCAAGGGTCGAGCCTCCCCAACCGAGAATGGCGGGAAGTTGTAGTGGTGGAAGAAGCGCTTGAAGTTCTCCAGGCCGAGCCCGTCGATTTTCTGCTGATCCTGGCCGGAACCGATGGTGACGACCGAGAGTGCCTGCGTCTGTCCGCGCGTGAACAGCGCCGACCCGTGGGTTCGGGGAAGCACGCCGACCTCGCACCAGATGGGCCGGATCTCGTCGGTGCGCCGGCCGTCGGGGCGGATGCCCTCGTTGAGGATCGCGGCGCGCACGGCCTTCTTGACCTCGAACTCGTAGGCCTTGACGACGTCGGAACGGCCGTCGGGGAAGCGCTCCTCGAGTGCCGACACGGTCTGCTGCTGGAGCTGATCGAGCGCGGCCTCGCGTGACGCCTTGTCCGGGTTGCGCGCGGCGCTGCCGACCCGATCGGCAACGGAGTCGTGCACTGCCGCGGTGATCTCAGGGGAGATCTTCTGCGACGGGTAGCTCATCGTCGGCTTGCCGATCGAATCGTGGAGCCCCCGCTGGAATTCCACGAGCTTGCGGATCTCGCCGTGCGCCATGCGCAGCGCGTCGAGCATGGTGTGTTCGGAGATCTGATGCGCTCCTGCCTCCACCATGACGATCGCGTCCCACGTGCCCGCGACGACCAGGTCGAGCGCGGACTCGTTGATCTGCGTCAGGGTCGGATTGAGCATCAGCTGGCCGTCGAGCATGCCGACGCGAACGCAGGCGACCGGTCCCGCATGAGGAATGCCGCTGATCTGCAGCGCGCACGAGGCGCCGGTGACCGCGAGGGTCGCCGGGTCCTGCTCCTGGTCAGCGCTCAGGACGGTGGCCACGATCTGCACGTCGTTGCGGAAGTCCTTGGGGAACAGCGGCCGCATCGGGCGGTCGATCATCCGGCTCGTGATCGTTGCTGCCTCACTCGGCCTGCCCTCGCGTCGAGGGAACGATCCGGGGATCCGGCCTGCCGCGTAGAGCTTCTCTTCGTAGTCGCACGTCAGCGGAAAGAAGTCGATGCCCTCGCGCGGTGCTTTGGATGCGACCGCGGTGACGAGCAGCACGGTGTCACCCAGCCGCAGCATCACCGCGCCATTCGCCTGCTCGGCGACGTACCCGGTTTCGACGATCAGTCGCTTGCCGCAGAAGTCCGTTTCAAATGTTTTCTTGAGATTGTCGGGGATGGCCACGCGTGTCTCCTGGTGGTGACCCGCGCCGGACTGGCTCCGCTTCGCCGCGCTCTCCAGCGGTGAGGTGTTGGGGACTGGGCATCAGGGCCTGCGGCTCGCGCTGCAGCTGCGGCACCGCTTCCTGACACACGGACCCCAACGTCTCACCTGTGAGTGCGACGTCGCCGGAAAGGTGCCGGCTCCGGGTCGGTTGATTGGTGTGTGTTTCTTGGGTCTGATAAGTGGCCGCGACTGACACTATCGGCGCAAACCGAGGCGCCCGATCAGTGCGCGATAGCGCTCGACATCGGTGCCCGACAGGTAGTCGAGCAGCCGGCGGCGCTGACCGACGAGCTTGAGCAACCCGCGGCGCGACGCGTGGTCCTTGGGGTGATCGCGAAGGTGTTCGGTAAGCGAGCTGATACGTTCAGACAGCACTGCCACCTGGACTTCCGTGGAGCCGGTGTCCGTTTCGTGGCGCCGATGCTCCGCGATTATCTCGGATTTGGATCTAACGATTGGCACGATTGTTCGCCGCAAGTCTAACAGGAGACCGTCCATCGCCGCCCTCACTGCGCAGGCTGCGATTTCCGCCGCACCATACCGCGGGTGCGCTCGATGTCGCGACTCATTGCAGATTTGAGCGCTGCAATCGAATTGAATGCACGTTCGGCGCGGAGCCGCCGTGTCAACGCAAGCCGGACCCGGCGCTCGTACAGGTCGCCATTGAAATCGAGCACGTGGGCCTCGACCGTCACCGCCCCGCCCCCGAACGTTGGGCGAGTGCCGATCCCGGTGGCGGCGGGACGCCACCCATCGCCGAAGTTCAGCCAGCCTGCATACACCCCAGGCGCTGGAACGCAGCGCTCCCGGTCGACGCGAAGGTTTGCCGTCGGCACGCCGAGCCCGGCGCCGCGCCCTTCGCCGCGTTCGACCACGCCATCGAGGACATAGGGTCGCCCGAGCATCGAGATCGCCTCCGAAAAGCTCCCTGCGGTGATCGCATCGCGAATCCTCCCCGAGGAGACTGCCCGCCCACCGCGCTTCGATGGAGCCACGGTGGTGACCCCGAAACCGCTCTGAGCTCCGAGCCGCCTGAGAAACTCCAGATTGCCCTGGCGTCCATGGCCCAGCGCGAAACCGGGACCGACGATGAGCTCCCGCATCCCCAGGCTCTCGATGAGGGTGGTCGCGAAGCGATCTGCACTCCAGGTGCTCAGCTCGCGGGTGAACGGGATGACGAGGATGCGGTCGGCGCCGCACTCGCCGAGCAGTCCGAGGCGGGCGTCGAGGCTCGTGAGCAGGGGCGGGCAGCCCCGCGCGTCGACGACACAGCGAGGATGCGGATCGAACGTGACCGCGACCGCGCTCATCGCCCGGCGCCTGGCCGCGTCCCGCACGCGCCGGAGCAGCCGCTGATGCCCGATGTGCACGCCGTCGAAGCTGCCGATCGTCACAACCGACCCTGGGCCGCCCGCCACCCCTGCGGGGAACTCATGGAGCAGTTCCATCGCGATCTCAGCCGGCCAGCACCTTGGTCGGCCGGAGCAGGCCGCCGTTCAGTTCTCCGATTCCGATCAACTCGCCACTGGGATCATGCATGCGGCACTCTCCGGCGACCTCGGGAAGGATCGATCGGGGCAGCCAGACAGACTGGCCGCGACGCACCTGCTGGACCTGGGCGGGTCCGAGCTGCACGAGCGGGAGATGGGCGACCGCCACATCAGGCGGCAGCAGCGCCGACCACGGATCCTCCATCGCCTCGAGCTGGTCGAGCGTGATCGATGAGCCGAGCGTGAGCGTGCCGTAGCTCGTCCGCGAGAGCCAGCCGAGGAGTCCGCCGGTGCCAAGAGCATCGCCGAGGTCGGCGGCGAGGACGCGCATGTATGCGCCCTTGCCGCTGACCACCACGATCTCGGCCTCGGCCACAGGGCCGGGACGGTAGTCGACAAGCTCCGCCGAGTGGATGGTCACCGTGCGCGGCCGGCGGACCACTTCCTCCCCGGCACGCGCCAGCTCGTAGAGGTGGCGTCCCTCGTGGCGGACCGCGGAGTGCATCGGGGGAATCTGATCGATGTCGCCCGTGAAACGGGCCAGCTCAGCGCGAATCCGATCGGTTGCGAGGCCGCTCGCGTCGGCGCCCGTGACGATGACCCCCTCGGTGTCACAGGTGTCGCTGCGCTCGCCGAGGCGGACGACGCAGTGATAGGTCTTGGGCTGAGCGTGGAAATAGTCGACGAAGCGGGTGGTGCGACCGACGCAGATCGGGAGCAGGCCGGTGGCTGTGGGGTCGAGCGTCCCGGCGTGGCCGACGCGCCGCTCGCCGAGGATGCGACGAACCTGACGGACTGCGTCAAACGACGTGATCCCTGCGGGCTTGTCGAGCGGGAGCACGCCTCCTCTGCGCGCGACCGCCGACCCCGAGCGTGGGCCGGCGCCCGCCGCGGCGACTCCGGTCACCCTGCTAAGTCGATCAGCCGGCGAGCCACGTCGAGCACCTTTCGCTCCGCGGCGGGAAGGCCGTCGTGGAGCTCGGCGCCGGCTGCCCGTCGGTGGCCTCCACCTCCGAACGGCGTGCAGACGTCGGTCGCGTCGAATGGATCGCGCGTGCGCACGCTGATCTTGACGCGGTCGGCTGCGGTTTCCTTGAAGAGAATCGCGATCTCCATCGTGGCGATGCTCTGGAGCGCGTCGATGATGCCTTCGGCGTCCTGCATGTCGGCTCCAGTCTGCTGCAGCATCGGCAGCGTCACCTCGGACCAGAGCAGACGGCCGTTCATCTCGGAGCGCATCTGCGCGATGGCGAGGCCCTCGAGCCGTACCTGTGCGATGGAGCGCGACTTGTAGCTCTTCAGAGCCACCCACCCGGGGTCCGCTCCAGCCGCAACCAGCGAGGCGGCGAGGCGCAGCGCGGGTTCGGTGGTGTTCTCATGCCGGAAGCCACCCGTGTCGGTGAACAGCGCGGCGTAGAGATTGATCGCGACCGCCGGGATGATCGGAGCGCGAAGCTCCTGGAGCAGGCGATGGATCACCTGGCCCGTCGCGCTCGCCGAGGGATCGACGAGATTGATCGTGCCGAAGCACGTGTTGCTGGTGTGGTGATCGATGTTGACGACGGTCCGAGCGCGCTCGACCTCGCCGCGGCGCTCACCGAAGCGGCCGAGCGTGGCGCAGTCGAACGTGAACACGGTGTCGCCGAGCGGGGCGCCGCCGGTTTCCACCGTTTCGAACCCGGGGAGGTAGTCGAGCAGCCGCGGCATGGGCTCGGGGACGACCACGCGGATTCGGAGCCCCATCGTCCGCAGGGAGGTGGCGAACCCGAGCGCGGAACCGAGGCTGTCGGCATCAGCGTCCTTGTGCGCCAGGCAGGTGATCTGATCGGCGCCCTCGATGATCGTGCGGATCGGGTCGATGACGTCCTCAAGTCGCGGCCAGACGGCGGGTGCTGCAACAGTCACTGTGGAACCTCCACGACCACCTCGGCGGGACCCTCTCCGGCGAGGTCTCTCAGGAGCGTGCTCACCCTCACGCTGTATGCGATCAACTCGTCCAGCTCGAAGTGGAGTCGGGGGATACTCCGCAAATTCTCGAGCCGCCTGCCCAGTTGAGCACGAAGGTACCCCTCGGCGTGCCCGAGGCCGTCGACGACCTTCTGGCGGTCGGGGTCATCGCCGAGCGCACTCACGGCAAGCCATGCCTCGCGCAGATCCGGGCTCACCCGGACACGTGAGATCGAGGCCAGGCGCACCCTCGGATCCTTGATCTCGCTGAGCATCATCGCCGAGATCTCCTCACGAAGCTGCTCGCCCACCCGATCACGGCGCGGGCTGCGAGCTCCGGAGCGAAGCGTCATGCGTTCTGCTGCTCCAGGGTGAAGGCTTCGAGGATGTCGCCTTCATGGAAATCGCTGAAGTCGGCAAGGGTGATGCCGCAGTCGTAGCCGTGGGTCACCTCGCGGACGTCGTCCTTGAACCGCTTGAGCGCATCGATACGGCTCTGGGCGATCTCCTTGGAGTCCCGAAGCACGCGGCAGGTCGCATTCCTCGTGATCCTGCCGTCGAGGACGTGGGAACCGGCGATGGCCGGCCTGCCGTCGACCTGATAGACGCGCCGGACCTCGGCCCGGCCCTGGGTCACCTCGATCATGGTCGGCTGATACAGGCCCTTGACCGCCTTCACGATGTCGTCGGTGACCTGGTACACCACGTCGTAGAAGCGGACGTCGACGCCCTGCTCTTCCGCCGCTGCCTTGGCATGGTCGTCGGGGCGGACGTTGAAGCCGATGACGATCGCGTCGGTGACCGCAGCGAGGTTGACGTCGGATTCGCTCACCGCCCCGACCCCTTCGCCGACGACCTTGATCTTGACAGTGGGATCCTCGATCTGAGTGACCTGGCTGCGAAGCGCTTCAAGGGAGCCGTTCGCCTCGGCCTTGAGCACGAGGTTGAGGCTCTTCATCTCGCCTTCCGAGATGTTCTGGGCCAGGTCCGCGAGCGTGATGCGACGGACCGGCTGCGCCAGGCGCTGCTTCTCGGCAAACCCGCGCTGTTCCGCCTTGGCGCGCGCGCCGCGCTCGGTCTCGACGACCTCGAATATCTCGCCGGCCATCAACACGTCGGAGAGCCCGGTGACCACGACGGGCGTGCTCGGCCCGGCTTCCTTGATGCGCTTTCCAGTGTCGTCGATGAGGGCGCGCACCTTGCCGAACGCGGAGCCTGCGACGAGGTTGTCGCCGACGCGCAGCGTGCCGTTCTGGACCACCAGCGTGGCAATCGCCCCGCGACCCCGCTCCAGGTGCGAGTCGATGACTGTTCCCACGGCACGGCCGCTCGGATCTGCCTTCGGCTCGACCAGGATGTCGGAGACGGTCAGCACACTTTCGAGCAGATCGTCGATGCCTTCCCCAGTCCTGGCGCTGGTCCTCACGACCGGTACATCGCCGCCGTAGGGCTGCTCGGCAACGACGCCGCGGTCGGCGAGCTGCTGGAGCGCGCGATCTGGGTTCACTCCGTCCTTGTCGATCTTGTTCATCGCCACGACGATGGGTACACCCGCGGCGTGGATGTGCTGGATGGCCTCCTCGGTCTGCGGCATGACCCCGTCGTCGGCGGCCACCACCAGAATCGCGACGTCCGTCACGTCCGCTCCGCGGGCACGCATCGCCGTGAACGCCGCATGGCCCGGGGTGTCGATGAAGGTGATCAGGCGGCCGTTGCGCTCGACCTGGTATGCACTGATCACCTGGGTGATCCCGCCCGCCTCGCCGGCCGCAACCTTGGTCTTTCGAACTGCGTCGAGGAGCGATGTCTTGCCATGGTCGACGTGGCCGAGCACCGCCACGATCGGCGGCCGGGCGACCAGCGCCCCCGGAGCGGCATTGGAGAGATCGATCAAGGGATGCTTGCGCCGGCCTCCCGCAGACGACGTGCCGTTGGCGTGCTCCGCAACCGATTCCTCGGATTCGGCTTCGAAGCCGAAATGATCGGCCGCCAGGGCCGCGGTGTCGAAGTCCACCGTCTGGTTGAGCGCGGCCATGACGCCGTTGCTCATCAGGTACTTGATCAGCTGGGGACCCGACACCTCGAGGCGGTCGGCGAGCTCAGCGACCGTGAGACCTGCCGGCAGGGTGACTTTCTTGACCGTGGCTATGTCGATTCCTCCATGACGAGCTCCCGCAGCGCTGCGGCGAGGGTGGGCTCGTCGATTACATCATCCCCGACCCGAAGCGAGCGCGCCAGGGACCGGTGCCGCCGTGACTGGCGCAAACAGGTGATACCCGTTTCCCGGCAGAGGTATGCGCCCCGGCCGGGAGAGCGGCCGGACGGGTCAAGAATAACCCGCCCTGAGGATGCGGTGACCGCCAGGCGGACGAGCTCGCCCTTGGGGCGGACCGTTCGGCAGCCGGTGCAGGTTCGGAGCGGCTCGGCATTGCTCACGTCGCGGTCAACCATGGCCAGACGGTTCTTCGCGCGGCTCGCGCCCCAGCTCGTCGCTCGGCTCGTCTCCCCGGTCGTCTCCATGGTCGTCTCCCAGGTCGTCCCCATGGATGTCGATGCGCCATCCGGTCAGGCGCGCGGCGAGACGCGCGTTCTCGCCACCACGGCCGATGGCAAGGGAGAGCTGGTCTGAGGCCACGGAGATGTGCGCGGTTCGGGATTCGCCGTCGAGCTCGACGGCGCGCGCCACCGCGGGGATCAGGGAGTTCATGACGAATGTGGACGGGTCGGCGGACCAGGCCACGATCTGCACCTGTTCCTCACCGAGCTCGGAGGTGACCGCCCGCTGGCGCACCCCGTTTCTACCGATGCAGGCTCCCTGTGCGTCCACATCCCCTTCGGGAGCGTCGACGGCGACCTTGGTTCTCCTGCCCGGATCGCGAGCGATGGCGCGGATCACGACCTGCCCGGTCTGCAACTCGGGAACCTCCTGCTCCATGAGGCGCTGCACCAGTTGCGGATGGGATCGCGACACCACGACCACCGCGTCCGGCCCCTTCCGACGACCTTCCACGATGACCACCTTGATGTGATCCCCGACGGCGAGGCGTTCGCCTGGAATCTGCTCCTCGGGAGGCAGCATCCCCGGCACGCCGGCAGCGTCGACGTACCAGATGGTCCCCATCCGCCGCTCCACGATCGCGTCGCGGAGCACGCCGCGCTGGCTCGAGCCCTCGCCGAGGATCCGGCGCTGCTCGACCCCGGCCAGCCGCTCGGCGACCGCCGTTCGAGCGGCGGCAGCGGCCTGTCTCGGAAAGTCCGGGACATCCACGTTCAACGATTGCTCGCTGCCGTCGTCCCCGACCCGAAACACCACGAACGTCCCCGATTCCAGGTTCACCCTGGCACGGACCTGGGGATCGTCGGCGACGAGGCGCCGGTACGCCGTCGCAACCCCCTGCTCCACCGCACTGGCGATGTCGGCCTCGCTGAGGGGCGTCGCGGCCGCGAGGTCGCGCAGCGCCGCGATGGTCACTGCAGGCGCGGCCATCAGATGTCGACGACGATCCGGGCCGCGAGCACCGACTCGAGTGAGAACTCGACCGCTCGAGTGGTGCGACGGTCGCGGACCTCGATCTCGGCCACCTCTCCGGTGGTCGAGACGAGCTTGCCTTCGAGCACCAGCTCCGAATCGCCGGCGCGGAGCCGGACGTTGACCCGCCGGCCAACCGCGGCGGTCCACTCCTCGGTTCGGCGGATCGGCCGCTCCGCACCTGGTGAGCTCACCTCGAGCCGGTACGGGTGGTCGATCGGGTCACTCGCGTCGAGCACTGCTGAGGCGGTGTTCGAGGCGCGCTCGCAATCGTCGAGCGTGACCCCGCCGCCGGCGCGGTCGATGGTCAGGCGAAGCACAGCGCCGCGTCCACGGCCCGACCACTGCACGTCGACGAGCTCGATGCCCAGATGGGCGAACGAGGGACGCAGCAGGGAGGCGATGCCGGAGACGTCGTCGGTGTTCATGTGTGATGGTGCCCTCGGGGCGGGTACGCCTAGGCCGTCCGCGGAGCGACCCGTCTCCTGCCCGCAGGTGGCGTGACCGTCTCGGTGCCACGAGCCTTCTCCCACGCCACCAGGAGCGTGCTGGCATTGAAGATCGAGCTGTACGTACCGGTGACGATGCCGATCAGCAGCGCGAGCACGAACCCGCGGATCGAGTCGCCGCCGAAGATGACCAGGGACAGCAGCACGAAGACCACGGTGAGCGACGTATTGAGCGAGCGCGTCATCGTCTGCACTGTCGAGAGATTGATCACCTGGTCGAAGGTCAGCCGCGGTCCGACGCGGAGGTTCTCACGCACGCGGTCGAAGACCACGATGGTGTCGTGGATCGAGAACGCCACCGACGTCAGGATCGCGGTGACGAAGAGCGAGTCGACCTGACCCAAGTTCGAGAAATGTCCGAGGATCGCCCAGATTCCGGCCAGCACGAACACGTCGTGGAGCAGTTTGAAGAATGCGCAGGCGCTGAAGCGCCACGGCGAGATCGCTCGTTGACGGCGGAACGCGAAGGCCAGGTAGACGGCGATCGCCCCCGCCGAGACGAGGATCATGATGATCGCGCCGGTCACGAGGCTCGCGGCGATCGTGGGCCCGACCTGCTGCACGCTGATGTCCGGCGCCCCGTTCTTGGTGGTGATGGTGAAGTTGCTGTTCAGCGTGTTCTGAATCTGCAGAATCTGCTCACTGTCAGAAGGCAGGGTGCTGATGGCGAAGTGGCTCTTCTCGTTGCCCGTGTTGCTCTCCTGCTGCACCTGCGCGCGCAGGCTGGCGAACTGCTTGTCCATGACCGCCGTGACCTGAGCCTGGGTCACCGATTTTGCAAATCCGACGTCGATGACATTGCCACCCTTGAAGTCGATCCCCAGGTTGAATCCCCAGAAGAGGATCGCCAGGATGCCGGGGATGATGACCGCGAGCGATCCCGCGAAGAACCAGTTGCGGTTCTTGACGATGTCGAAGCGTCCCCGGGGCGGATGGTCCGCGAATTCCTCGTGGATCTCGGTGTAGAGACGGGGCTCGCGCCCGATCCTCCACGTCAGCACCCACGCGAACAGTGACCGCGTGATCGTGATCGCGGTGAAGAACGAGACGATGACGCCGATCGCCAGCGTGATGGCGAAGCCTTTGATCACGTCGGTGCCGAAGAACGCAAGGATTGCGCAGGTGATCAGGGTGGAGATGTTGCTGTCACGAATGGCAGGGAATGCGCGGCGAAAGCCGGTCTCCACGGCCAGGGGCACGCTGCGTCCGTGACGCAACTCGTCACGGGTGCGTTCGAATATCAGCACGTTGGCGTCGACCGCCATGCCCACGCTCAGGACGAAGCCCGCCAGTCCCGCGAGCGACAGGGTGACCGGGATGAGCTTGAACAGCGCCAGGACGATCGCGGCATACACGATGAGCGCGACCGTGGCCAGGACGCCCGGGAATCGGTAGTAGCCGATCATGAAGATGACCACGATCAGCAGTCCGATCCCACCGGCGATCAACGAGAGGGTCACCGACTGCTGGCCGAGCGACGCGCTGACGGTGGTGCTGGCCACGGTCGTGATCTCCGCCGGCAGCGCACCCGCGCTGATCAGGTTGGCGAGGGTGGTGGCCGAGTCCGATGTGAAATTGCCGGTGATCTCGGTCTGGTTGCTCTGCCCCCCGCCGGTCACCACGGGCGCCGTCAGGACCTGATTGTCCAGGAAGATCGCGATCTGCGCCGTCGGAGGCGGATTGGTGGTGTTGCTCGAGTACGCGTTGAACGCGGCGGTCGTGATCTTCGACCACTCGCTCGCGCCTGCAGCGTTGAAGTTGATGTCGACCGCGATTGCTCCGCTGGTCGCATCGGTGCCCACGGAGGCGGAGTTGACGTCCTTGGCCTCGAGATTGTTGTCGATCTTCCAGTGGTATCCGGTCGGGTAGTACAGCGTGTCCGGGAACTGATTGACGTCGTACAGGCCCTGCTGATCTGCGATCAGTGCTGAGCTCGGGGGATTCGTCGCGGCGCCCGGTACCGCTGTGGCGAAATACAGCTTGGACGTCGTCCCGATGGTGTCGATCGCCTGCTTGAGGCTCACGCCGGGGAGCTGCACCAGGATCTGGTCATTTCCCTGCGCCTGAACGCTCGCCTCGGAGACGCCGAGTGAGTTCACGCGCAGATCGAGGATCGGAATGGTCGCCTGCTGTGCCTGGGCGAGCGTGGCTCCGGGCGGAGGGCCGCTCCGGCAGTCGGCGTTGGGGTTGTTGGGCCCGTGGCAGATCTCGATGGTCAGCTCGGTGCCGCCCTGAAGATCGAGGCCCTTGTGGATGTACAGCTGCCGGCCGAGGAACGTTGGCGCGGAGGTCAGGGTCGTGCCGAGCGGCTGGTGAACGACCAGGTAGCGGTAGATCAGGCTGTAGCCGTCGATGAAGAAGGCACCCACCACCACGAGCAGGACGACAGCCAGGCGAAAACGCGTGATCCTGAACACCTGTGCCCCAGTCTACCGGGGCGCCGAGCGGAGCCGGCCATCGCGATCTGCCCGAAAGGCTGCGAACCGTCCCTCGCGGATAGCCGACCTGGCGCCGTCCATGAGCCGTGCCAGGTGGGTGATGTTGTGCAGGCTGACAAGGCGGTGGGCGAGGATCTCGCCGGCCTGGAACAGATGGCGGAGGTAGGCGCGCGAGAAACCGGTGCATGCGGCGCAGGGGCACTCGGGATCGATGGGTCCGTATTCGTCGCGGGCCGCCGTGTTGCGCAACGAGAGGCGTCCGTCCGGGGTCAGCGCGCTCCCATTGCGCGCCAAGCGCGTCGGCACCACGCAGTCGAACATGTCCACCCCAAGGGCGATCGCAGCGAGGAGCTCGGCGTCGGTTCCCAGCCCCATGAAATACCGGGCGCGGCCGGCGGGAAGCTCGGTCACGCTCGCCTCGGTCATGGCGAGCATCGTCTCCACGGGCTCCCCCACCGCCAGGCCCCCGATCGCGACCCCGTCGAAGTCCAGCCCGGACACGAACTGCGCCGATTCGCGCCGGGCAGCAGCATCGAAGCCTCCCTGGGCGATGCCGAACAGCAGCTGATCGCCACCCGGGTGTGCGGCCCGGCAGCGCTCCGCCCAGCGATGCGTGCGCTCGGTGGCCTCGCGCGTGTCGCCGGGATCCGTGCCGTGCGCAACGGGGTGATCGAGGCACATGAGGACATCGGCGCCGAGGCGCGCCTGGTTGCGCACCGCATCCTCCGGGGTCACCCGCAGCTTCGACCCGTCGTACGGTGAGACGAAGGTCGCGCCCTCGTCGTCGACCCCGGCGACCTCTGCCAGGCTCACGAGCTGGAAGCCGCCGCTGTCGGTGAGGATCGGATGCTCCCAGTTCATGAACCTGTGGAGGCCGCCGGCGCGCTCGATGACGCCGAGCCCGGGTCGCAACGCAAGGTGATACGCGTTGCAGAGGAGGATGTCGATACCGGCTGCGCGCACCTCCTCCGGATGCAGTGCCTTCACCGTGGCGTGCGTGCCGACGGGCATGAATGCCGGCGTGCGGACGGTGCCGTGCGCGGTGGTCAATGTTCCAGCACGCGCGTGACCGTCGACCGTCTCCGTCGCGAAGGCGGCCCTCACTGCGCTCGCCAGCAGAGCATGCAGTCACCCCACGAGAGGAACCGATATCCGGCGTCGAGCGCGTGCGCGTATGCGCTCCGCCAGCGGTCGTCGCCGGTGAATGCGGCGAGCAGCACGAGGAGCGACGACCGGGGTTGATGAAAGTTCGTCAGCAGTCCGTCGACGGCGTGGAAACGATGTCCGGGATGGATGAACAGGCCGGTGGTCCCACTCCCGGCCCGGAGCGTTCCGTCCTGTGCGCACGTCTCGAGAACGCGAACCACGGTGGTCCCGACAGCGACGACACGACCGCCATTGCGCTGCGCGTGCTCGATCGCCTCCACGGTGGAGGCTGGGAGCGTGTAACGCTCCTCGTGCATCGGGTGATCCTCGACTCGCTCGGTGCGAATGGGTGCGAAGGTGGCGAGACCGACGTCGAGGCGCAGGGTCGCCCAGCCGACATGCGCGTCGCGAAGGCGGTCGATCATCCGCGCGGTGAAGTGCAGCCCCGCCGTGGGTGCTGCCGCCGAGTCCGGGTCACCGGTGGCGTACGTCGTCTGGTACCGCTCGGGGTCGCGAAGGTCGGTGTGGATGTACGGCGGGAGCGGTGCGACACCCTCGTCTTCGATGGCAGCGTCGGGGTGGTCCGCGTCGAAGATGACGGTGCGTCCGCCGCGATGCATCGCCGAAACGCCGACCACGGTGGCCTGAAGTTCGGTGCCGATATGGAGGACGGCGCCGGGTGTGGCCAGCCGTGCCGGGCGGGCGAGGCACTGGTACCTGCCATTCGGCTCGCGCTCGAGGACGAGGAGTTCGACATCCCTGCCGGCTGCGTCGACGGCGCGCAGGCGGGCGCGCCGCACCCGGGTGTCGTTGACGACCATCAGGTCCCCGGGTTTGAGCAGCCCCGGCAGGTCGAGAAATGCCCGGTCCTCGATGGCGCCGTCAGGGGTCAGGTGCAGCAGGCGCGACGCGTCCCGCTCGGCCAGGGGTTCCTGCGCGATCCGCTCCACGGGGAGCGGGTAGTCGAAGTCGCGGGACCTCAACGCTCGAAGAGCGCGGTCTGCGCCTCTGAGGCGCCGGGTGCGCCGGCCGGTACCGAGAGCCCGAGGTGCTCGTAGGCCGCGGCGGTGGCAAGGCGCCCGCGCAGCGTGCGTGCGAGCAACCCACGGCGGATGAGGAACGGCTCGACGACATCCTCGATGGTGTCCGGGTCCTCCTGGACGCTGACCGCGATCGTCTGGACGCCGACGGCGTGGCCGCCCAGGGTGCCGCAGAGCACATTGAGCACGCGCCGGTCGAGCTCGTCCAGCCCGATCGAGTCGATGCCGAGCACGTCGAGCGCGGCGGCCGCCACGCCGACGTCGATGCGGCCCTCTGCGCGCACCTGGGCATAGTCGCGGGCGCGCCGGAGCAGCCGGTTGACAATCCGTGGGGTGCCACGGGAGCGTCGCGCAATCATCGCTGCTCCCTCTGGCTCGAGCTCGATGCCGAGCAGACGCGCCGACCGGTTGGCGATGGCCACCAGGTCGTCGGTGTCGTAGAAGTCGAGCCGGAAGGTGACCCCGAACCGATCCCGGAGCGGCGCGCCGAGGGCGCCTGCCCGGGTCGTGGCACCGATCACGGTGAAGCGGTTGAGCGTGAGCCGGAGCGTCTGCGCACCGGCCCCCTTGCCGGCGACGAAGTCGAAGGCGAGGTCCTCCATCGCGGGATAGAGCGCCTCCTCGACCGCGCGGTTGAGGCGGTGCACCTCGTCGATGAAGAAGACGTCGCGCTCCTCCAGGCTCGTGAGGATCGACGCGAGCATCCCCTGGTGCTCGAGCGCAGGGCCGCTCGTCAGTCGAACGTTGACGCCCATCTCGACGGCGATGATCTGCGCCAGCGTCGTCTTGCCGAGCCCCGGCGGGCCGTAGAGCAGCACGTGGTCGAGTGCGTCGCCCCGCTGGCGGGCAGCCTCAATCAGGATGCGCACCTGATTCTTGATGGCGGCCTGCCCCACGAAGTCGTCGAGGGTGCGTGGTCGCAGAGCGGTGTCGGCGACGCGCTCGGCTTCGAGCTCGTCCGGGCTGACGATGCGCTCGTCGCTCACCGCGAGGCGCCTGCGGTGTCGAGCCGGCGCAGGGCTGCACCGACAAGGTCGGCGACGTCACGCCCGTTGCCGTCGACGGCGATCGCGGCGACGGCGCTGCGTGCTTCGGACTCGCGGAAGCCGAGACCGACGAGGCCGGCGATCGCGGCCGCGACGGCTTGGTTTTCGCCGGTGGCTGCCGGATGCTGGGTGCCCGGAGGCTCGAGAGCACCGACCTTGTCGCGCAACTCGAGGATCACACGCTCAGCGGTCTTGCGCCCGATGCCCGGGACGGTGGCGACCAGCGCGATGTCCCCCTCCGCGATGGCGCGCACCAGGGTGGGGAGCTCGGCTCGGCCGAGTATCCCGAGTGCCGCCTTTGGCCCGATGCGTTCGACACCGATGAGCAGGCGGAAGAGGCGCAGCTCGTCATCGGTGACGAACCCGTAGAGGCGGATGGCGTCTGCGCTGACGCTGGTGTGCACGTGCAGCGTCACCTCGGTGTCGCGCGAAGTGTGCAGCGTGGCAATGGTGCGCAGGTGGCAGAACACCTCGTACCCGACGCCGCCGGTGTCGACGACAACCTGGTCGTCGCCGACCTGCACGAGCGCTCCACGGATCAGCGCGATCATGGAACGCTGCGCACGAGCGATGCACGCGCACGGCTGACCGCGACGTCGAGTGCACTCTCACGGCGTTCCCGCGTTCGCGATGTGAGCGTGCCCAGGCGCGCGCGATGGTGGTGGCACACGGCGACGGCGCAGGCGTCGGCGACATCGTCGTGTCCCGGGATGTCCCGCACGCCGAGCAGGTTGGCGACCATGCGCGCGACCTGCGGTTTGCGGGCTGCGCCGTAGCCGCACACCGCCTCCTTCACCTGCGTGGGTGTGTACTCCGCAACCGCGACACCCTCGCGGGCGAGCGCGCACAGCACCACACCTCGTGCTTCGCTGACGCGCATCGCGGTGCGCCGGTTCGTCGAGAAGAACAGCTGCTCAACAGCGGCGACCTCGGGTCGAAGCGAGGTGCACGCACCGACCACGAGGTCGAAGAGGATCGCCAGTCGCGCAGCCTCGCTGGTCTGCGGCACCGTCTCGATGCATGCCGCGTGCAACAACACGAGGTTTCCCGGTGTCCCCTCGACGATGGCCACGCCGGTGCGTGCGAGCCCCGGGTCGATCCCGAGGACTCTCATCCGGCTCGGAGGGCGCAGCGCTCAGCTGACAGCGTCAAGGACGTCGTCCGGTATCTCGGCATTGGCGTAGACCTGCTGGACGTCGTCGTGCTCCTCGAGACCGTCGAGGAGGCGGAGGACCTGACGAGCCTGCGACGCGTCGAGTGGCACCGAGGTCGTCGGGTTCATGGTGACCTCCGCGGAGCCCACCGAGTAGTTGCGTTCCTCGAGCGTGCGCCGCACCTCTTCGAAACGGGATGGAGCCACGGTCACGACCACCTCGTCGCCATCCACGCTCACATCACCGTCCTCACCGACGTCGACGGCGTCGAGCAGCTCGAGCGCGAGTTCGTCCGGGTCACGCTTGCCGGCTTCGATGGTGATGACCCCTTGTTGATTGAACATCCAGGCGACGCTGTTCGCCTCGCCGAGCGCGCCGCCAGAGCGCGTGAACGCGTTGCGGATCCCCGCGACCGTGCGATTGCGGTTATCGGTCAGCGTGTCCACCATCACCGCGACACCGTGCGGCCCGTAGCCCTCGTATCGCACCTCTTCGAGCTGCACGCCATCCTTCCCGCCGGCACCCCGCTGGATGGCCCGGTCGATGTTGTCTGCGGGCATGTTCACCTCTCGGGCCTTCTGGATGGCAAGGCGCAGACGGAAGTTGCCCTCGACATCAGGGCCGCCCTCGCGGGCGGCGACCGTCAGCTCGCGTGTGACCTTGGTGAACACCTGGCCGCGACGAGCGTCGACGATCGCTTTCTTGTGCTTGATTCCAGCCCACTTGCTGTGACCGGACATGGATCCTCCGAGACGAACAGGCGTTCCGATTCTAGCGCAGCCCAGAACCCAGTCTAGGACTCCCGGTCCTTGTGGTAAGCGGCGGACAGGTCTATGGTTAGGGGGAAGCGTCGGCAATCAGACGGAGGTAGGAATACCAATGTTGCGAGCCGTCTGGCACCGTTTTCGGCACGGTCGAGCGGAGGGTTGAGGCCCGGCTGACGGGCCCCTGACCGCACGACCATGGCGCCCCCGTCGAGGTCGCTGGGCAATCGGCGTCCCCCGGGCTGGCCCGGACATGGGCGAGTGCGCGTTGTGCGGGCTGGGAGGCTCGTACCGGGCGTTTCTCCGAACCCGGCACCGGTTTCGGTGCCATCAAGAGCCCGGGAATTTCTACCGGGCTGCCGTATCAAACGGTGCATAAACCAAGGGGCCGGCTAGTCCGGCCCCTTTCATTTGCCGCCCGGCGGTGGGTCACCCTCGCGCGGCACGGGTCGCGAGACGGCGGGATCACCGCGCCAGCTGAACCGCAGCAACCGGTCGGCGGCATTGCGCAGTCCGACACGGGTTCCGACGGCGATGGGAGGCGTCGAGGTCCGCGGCCGGATGTGCACTCGTGAGGCCGGATCGATCAGATCGATGCCGTCGTCCGCGCGGGTGATCCCCAGTCCCCGGCAGAGGTTGCCCGGTCCGCGAAGCAGCCCGGCGTCTTCGGCCCCGCCACGCCGTGCCGCCACCACGGGCCCACCCTCCTCCAGCGCGGCGGCACGAAGCAGCACCGCGCCAGCGGTGCCGTCCACCTCGGTGACCACGTTGGCGCAGTGATGCATGCCGTAGGTGAAGTACACGTAGAGGTGCGCAGCCGGGCCGAACATCACCCGCGATCGCGGGGTCGGACCGCGGAACGCATGGGACGCGGGATCGCTGGTTCCGAGGTATGCCTCGGTCTCCACGATACGGGCCACGGCGACGTTCGACGTTTCCGCGTCGACGACGATCATGCAGCCCACCAGATCTCGGGCGACCTCTTCCGTTGGCCGCGCGAACCACTCGCGGGGCAGCTCGGTTACCGGCGAATCTCCGCGTCGCATCGCTCGGCAAGCGCTCTGGCGATCACGTCCTGGGCGCGCTGTGCCTCCTCGCCCGTCAAGGTGCGGTCGGGTGCCCGGAACGTGAGCCGGAACGTCCAACCCTTCCTCCCCGCCTCGAGCCTGCCGCCCCGATACTCGTCGTACAGCTCGGCGCTTTCGAGCAGGGGTTCCCGTGCATCACGAATTGCGGCGATGGCATCGCCGGCCTGGCGGTCGGTGGCAACAGTCACCGCCAGATCCTGGACGATCGCGGGAAATCGAGGGGGTTGCACGTATCGGATCGGTCGTGGCGCCGCAGGCGCGATCGCATCGATGCGCAGCTCACCGACCGCGGCGCGTCCCCGAATCTCGAATGCTGCGGCGGTTTCGAACGACAGCTCGCCGAGAACGCCGACGGTGTCGTCGCCGAGCCGGAGGAGCGCACTGCGTCCTGGGTGCAGCCCCGATTCCGCTGACGGCCCGGAGCGAAGCTGGGCGCTCGCGAGGTCGCGGCTGATGCGCTCGAACACCGACTGCACGTGTCGAATCGCCCGTGCGGCGTCCTCAGCCGACCCGCTCGACACATGCACGGCGAGGCTGAGCAACAGGGGCTCGAGCGGCAGCGGGGGGAGCTCGCGGTCGGCACCGTCGGCCGTCGAGCCCGGCGGAAGCCCGGCTCGTTCGCCCTCCCAGAACGCGCGGCCGAGCTCGAAGAGCATCACGTCGTCGGTGCCGCGGTTCACGTTGGACGCGAGCGCCGCGCAGAGCCGGGGGAGCTGCGACGTGCGCAGCAGGCTCCACTCATCACTGAGGGGATTGCGCAGTGGGAGTGGCGTGCGATCGCGCCCGAGCCCGGGCAGGAGCTTCGCATCGAGCGGACCGACGAACGAGAACGTGATTGCCTCGTCGAAGCCGGCCCCGACGCAGACGTCGCGGATCTCATCGTCAAGCGGGGGTGGCGAAGCCGTTCGGCTCACCTCGACGCGCCGGCCCGGGAGCGTGCTCGGCACCCGCGAGTACCCGATCATCCGTCCGACCTCCTCGACGAGGTCCTCCGGAATCGACACGTCGCGACGGAAATACGGTGGCATGACGGTCAGGGTGGCTCCGTCCTGCTCCACCGCGAAACCGAGGCGCGCGAGTGTCGTGGCGATCTCGGTCGCGTCGATCGGGATTCCCAGCAGATCGCCCGTGAATCGTGCGGTCAGCGAGATCGGACCGAGCTCCGGAAGTGGCTGCGGCCATTGGTCGATCGTGCCGCTCAGCACGTGTCCGCCTGACAGCTCTGCGATCAGCGCCGCCGCGCGATCAAGCGCGATCGGTGGGAGTCGGTCGCTCACTCCCTTCTCGAAGACTGTCGAAGCATCGGTGCGCAGCCCCAGCCGCTTGGAGGTCGCGCGAATGGTCGGCCCATCCCAATTCGCCGCCTCCAGGAGCACGGTCCTGGTTGCGTCGGTGACCGCTGTCGCGCTGCCTCCGATGATCCCGGCGATGCTGGCGGGAGTCGCGCCGGCGCACACCACGAGGTCGTCAGGAGAGAGCTCGCGGTCGATGCCGAGCAGATCGACGACGTGTTCACCCGCTGCGGCGCGGCGAACGATCACGTCGGCCGGCTTCGTAGCCCCGGCCTCAGCGAATCGATCGAGATCGAATGCGTGCAGGGGTTGACCGAGCTCGTGGAGCACGAAATTGGTGATGTCGACCACGTTGTTGATGGGTCGCAGGCCGACGGCACGCAGTCGTTGGCGCAGCCAGCCAGGCGATGGGCCGACAGCCAAGCCCTCGATCACTCGAGCCGCGAATCGCGGGCAACCGTCTGGATCCTCGATCCGGACCTGCGCGCGCAGCTCGGCGGATGTCGCCGAAAGAAACTCCTCAGGTACGGAGGAGGGCGGTTCGTTCAGCCCCTCGCCGAGCGCCGCCGCGAGCTCGCGGGCGATGCCGACGTGGCACAGGCAGTCGGGCCGGTTGGTCGTGACGTCGAGGTCGAGGACGGTATCGAGCGCCAGCACTTCGCCGAGCCCCTGTCCCGGGATTCCCTCATCGAGGATGAGGATGCCATCGGCGTCCTCCCCCACCCCGAGCTCGATAGCGGAGCAGAGCATCCCGGGCGACTTGTGGCCGCGGATCGTCTTGACTCCGAGGCGCTCGTCGATCGCCGGAGGGCGCGATCCCGGCGGCGCGTAGGGGACCAGGTCGCCCACCTTGACGTTCGGGGCGCCGGTGAGGACTTTCACCGTCCCCGGCACGACGCTGAAGCTCTCGAGTGGCGCTGGGACCTGCCCGCCGAGATCGAGATCGGCAAATTGCAGGTGGGACGAACCTGGAACCGGCCCGACCGACGTGATCCGCGCGACGAGGAGGCCTTCGCCCCCGAGTTCCACGGCTCCGACCTCGGTGCCGGTGTCGACGAGCGTTTTCACGATCGTCGCAACGGGTGCGTCGAGGGTTGCGTAGTCGCGAAGCCAGCGAAGGGAGAACTTCACTGTGCGTGCCGCTCCGCCGGCGCCTCGGGCACCACCTCGGGAACCAGGAAGCGGACGTCGTTGTCATAGATGAGGCGCAGGTCGGGGATGCCCCACGCCAGCATCGCGGCGCGCTCGATACCCATGCCGAAGGCGAAGCCGGAATAACGCTCGGGGTCGACCCCGCCGTTGCGCAGCACCTGGGGATGCACCATCCCGCTGCCCAGGAGCTCGAGCCATCCGCTGTGCTTGCAGACGCTGCATCCCGACCCCCCGCATACGACGCAGGCGAGCTCCAACTCGAGCGAGGGCTCGGTGAAGGGAAAATGGTGCGGCCGCCATTGCAGCTTCGAGGCCGCCCCGAAGAACGATCGGGCGAAGAACTCGAGGGTTCCCTTGAGGTCACTGACCGCGATCCCCTCGTCGACGCAGAGCCCCTCGACCTGGTGAAACATCGGGCTGTGGGTGGCGTCGTGGTCGCGGCGAAATGCCTTGCCGGGAACGATCACCCGCTGCGGCGCGCCGCGGATGAGCATGCTGCGGATCTGCACCGGCGAGGTGTGTGTCCTCAGCAGCCGTGAATCATCGATGTAGAACGTATCCTGCGAATCGCGCGCAGGGTGGCCCGGCGGCTGGTTGACGAGCGTGAAGTTGTAGCGGTCGTACTCGACTTCAGGGCCTTCGACACTCTCGAAGCCGAGCAGTCCGAAGATTCGCCGCATCTCGCGGGCGGCAAGCGTCACCGGGCTCAGACGGCCCCGGCGAAGCGACGGAGCCGGTCGCGTGAGATCGAGCGTCTCCACTTCCATGCTCTGAGCCCTGGCTGCGTGCTCGATGGTGCGCTGGCGCTCGCCGATGGCATCGGTCACCCGCTCGACGAGCACGTTGACCATCTGGCCCATCTGACGCCGCCCGTCAGGGTCCGGGATCTTGCCCAGCCCACGTCGGAAGGAGGTCAGCTCACCGTCGCCGCGGCCGAGGTACCGGGACCGCACCGCGTCGAGCGCGGCCAGGTCCGGCGCGGCGGCGACCGCCTCGAGAGCTTCCGCCGCCACGCTGTGGAGGTCGGCGGTCACGCCTTGGTGAGAGCGCCCCGGGCGACTTCGACGAGCTGCTGAAACGACCCCGAATCCTTGACCGCGATGTCGGCGAGCATCTTGCGATTCACCTCGACGCCGGCCTCTTTGAGGCCGTGCATGAACTGGTTGTACGCAAGGCCGTGCTGCCGTGCCGCAGCGTTGATGCGCGCGATCCACAGACCGCGCATGTCACCTTTGCGCTGCTTGCGGTCGCGGTACGCGTACGCGAGCGAATGCATGACCGCTTCGTTGGCGTTCTTGTAGAGCCGATGACGAGCCCCCTGCATCCCCTCGGCCATCTCGAGGATCTTCCGGTGCCGAGCCTTGGCCGTCACCCCACGCTTCACTCTGGCCATGTCGCTCTCCTAAAGGTAGGGTGCAAGCCGGATCACCTTGCGGCGGTCCGACGAGGACACCTCGTGTTGCATCCGGTACTGGCGCTTGCGCTTGGCGCTCTTGTGCTCGAGCAGGTGCGAGCGAAACGCCTTGCGCCGCATCACCTTTCCCGTCGAGGTGACGCGGAGCCGCTTCGCGGTTCCCTTATGGGTTCGTATCTTCGGCATGGTCGTTGCTGCTCCCTGATTCGGCGCCGGCGTCTTCGACCGGAGTGGAGACGGTCATCTCAACCTCGTGCGTCGGATGCCGGTCATTCGTGTGCTGGTCGCCTTTCGCGTGCTTCTTGTTGAGCGGGCTCATGATCATGATCATGTTGCGGCCCTCGACGAGGGGGGTCCGCTCGATGATCGCCACCTCTTTCAGTTCGTCGGCCATCCGGTCGAGCAGCTTGCGCCCGTACTCCTGGTGCACCATCTCGCGGCCGCGAAACATGATGGTGAGCTTCACCTTGTCGCCGTCGTGGAGGAAGTGACGAACGGACCCGAACTTGGTCTGGAAGTCGTGCTCCGAGATCTTCGGACGCAGCTTCATCTCCTTGACGTTGATGGTGTTGTGCTCTTTGCGACTTTCCTTCTCCTTCTTCAGGGCTTCGAACTTGAAGCGCCCGTAGTCCATGAGACGGCACACAGGTGGTTGGGCCTGGGGAGCCACCTCGACCAGGTCCAGCTCGCGTTGGGCGGCGAGCTCTCGCGCTCGCTCGATGGTGACAATTCCCAACTGCTCGCCGGTGGTGTCGTCAAACAGACGAACGGTTGGGATGCGGATCTGGTCGTTGACCCTGAGCTCTCGGAATGCGATCGGCGCGGCCTCCTTGTGGATATAAAAAACTGGACAGCGGTTCCGCTATCCAGGGTTCGGGTGCTGGACCTTCAAGGCAAGCCCGGAAGGTGAGGGCCGCACCTGGCGGTCCTGCTTTGCGGCGCCCACCATGGGCGTCGGCCGCTGAATATAGCACGCGCGCGGGAGGCCCAAACCTACGGTGATCTCAAGGAGATCGCCGGGCGTGGACGAGCGCCTCGACCGCCCCTCGTCCGCCGAGGACGGGCGATGGCATGGTGCCCACGACCTGCCAGCCGGCCGCGACGATGCCAGTCGACGCGCGCGCGATGGCAGCCCCGACGATCCCGGGGTCCGATGGCGCCGTGGCGAGCCGGAGCTCGAACATCGGCTTGACCAGGCCGATCAGGTCCGCGTCCGCAGCGATGGTGATGCGGTCCAGCTGCGCGACGGCGGCGGCCAGCGCGAGATAGGAGACGTCGACGGTCAGGACCTCGATGGCCTCAGGTATGAGGCGGCTGTCGAGTGCGGCGACATTGGTGGCTTCAAGGTTCACCACGCGCGGATCCTGGCGGAGCGAGCCGAGGAGCTGCCCGAACCCGGCGTCCACCGCATACACGCGCGAGGCGCCCGCCTCGAGGAGGACTCGGGTGAAGCCACCGGCAGCCGCACCGAGGTCGAGGCAGGCTCGACCCGCAATCAGGACACCGAAACCTGATAGCGCGGCGCGCAACTTCGCCTCGCCGCGCAGCGGTGCATGGGCCGCACGCGGGCTCGGCGTGGGTCGCGGTCGGCCCCGTCTTACTCGGGACGCCGCTCGGTCACCTCGGCGACGAGACGATCGACGAGTGCCCCGGCCGCGATGTCCTCCTGCAGGTTGCGGCGGACATCGCGAACGCGCACCACGCCATCGCCGCGTTCGACGTCGCGTTTGCCGATGACCACGACGTAGGGAATGCGTTTGAGCTCCGCATCGCGGACACGCGCCTGCATGCGCTCGCCGTGGCGCTCGTCGACGGAAGCTCGGAGCCCGCGTGCGCGCATCTCCGCAGCGAGACCCCGGATGGACGCCATCACCTCCTCGCTGTCGTCCTGGACCGGGATGATCGCGCACTGCACCGGCGCGAGCCAGAGCGGGAAGTGCCCCGCGTAATGCTCGAGGAGGATCCCGAAGAACCGCTCGATGGATCCGAAGAGCGCCCGGTGGATCATGATCGGCTGCTGCTCGGCACCGGTGTCGTCGATGAAATGCAGGTCGAAGCGCTGGGGAAACTGGAAGTCGACTTGAATCGTCGACATCTGCCACGTGCGTCCGATCGCGTCCCGTGCCTGGACGGAGATCTTCGGGCCGTAGAACGCGCCGCCGCCCTCGTCCAGGACCAGCTCGAGATTGCGACCTTCGGCGGCGAGGCGCAGCGCGTTGGTCGCGACCTCCCACTCCTCCACGGTGCCGACAGCCTTGTGCTCGGGCCGCGTCGAGAGCTCCAGATAAAAGTCGGTGAGCCCGAAATCGCGAAGCAGGCCAAGGGTGAAATCGAGCAGCGAGATGAGCTCGTCCATCATCTGCTCGCGAGCGCAGAAGATATGCGCATCGTCCATCGTCAGGCCACGAACCCTGGTGAGCCCGTGGATCACCCCTGACTTCTCGTAGCGGTAGACGCTGCCGAATTCGAAGAGGCGCAAGGGCAACTCGCGGTACGAGCGCATCCTGCTGCGATAGATGAGGATGTGCATCGGGCAGTTCATGGGCTTGAGGTAGTACTTCGTGCCCTCGTCGAGCTCCATGGGAGGGAACATGCCGTCGGCGAACCACTCGAGGTGACCGGAGACCTTGAACAGGTCCTCCTTGGTGATGTGCGGCGTGTTCACGAACGAATAGCCGCCCTCCTCATGGCGCTGGCGCGAGTAGTCCTCCATGAGCTTGCGAACCAGACCGCCGTTGGGGTGGAAGACAGGCAGCCCCGAGCCGATCTCATCCGGGAACGAGAACAGGTCGAGCTCGGCGCCCAGCCGGCGGTGATCGCGTTTGCGCGCCTCCTCGAGGCGGTGCAGGTACGCGTTGAGCTCATCCTCGGTGAACCACGCCGTCCCGTACACGCGCTGCAGCTGCTCGTTGCGCGCGTCGCCGCGCCAGTACACGCCGGCGATGCGAAGCACACGCACCGCCTTCAGCCAGCCGGTATCAGGCACGTGTGGTCCGCGGCACAGGTCGACGAAGTCGCCGGTGCGGTAGATGCTGACTTTGGTGATGTCCTCGGGCAGCCGGTCGATGATGTCCACCTTGAAGTCCTGATGCAGCGTGGTGAACATTTCGATTGCCTGCGAGCGCGGGATCACCTCCTGTACGAACGGGATCTTCTTTTCTGCAAGCTCGCGCATTCGCAGCTCGAGCCGCGGCAGATCGTCGTCCACGAAGTGCTGTCCATCAGGCAGACGGAAGTTGTAGAAGAAGCCGTCTTCGATCGCGGGGCCCACGTCGTACTGGGCGCCGGGGAACAGCTCGACCACTGCGGCTGCCATGAGATGGGCGGCGCTGTGGCGCAGCATCTGAAGAGTCGGCTCGGCCGGTGCTGGGAGTGGGGCGCCTGCCTCAGCGGCGTCGTCGACGATCTCGTCTGGCATGGACGCCGATTCTACGCAGTCCGCGCTACTGCGCCCTCTGAGCCTGGAGCTCGAGTCAGCCGGTGAGGCGGGACATGCCCGCGGGGACGTCCTCGCGTGCCTGGCACAGCTCGTTCAACTGTGCCTCGGGATCGAACCCGAGCGATTGGAACTCGAACCGCAGCTGACGCAGCATGGGGATGGGACGTGACGACGCGCGGCGCGCTTGACTGCGCAGACGTTCATGCCGCGCAGGATCTATCGAACAGCATTTGATGCTGCAGTACTTCGCTGTCGGCTTGTGCACTGGCTCGCCACATCCAACCCGTGCACAGATTCGGCGCGGCATGCTGGCTCGCTGTGAATGCCTCGACACGCCCGCCTCCGATGTCACCGACGGAGTGTACGCCGCGGCCATGACCCCCTGTCAACCGTCATGTCGCCAACGGATTGCGCGCGCACTGCGACGCGTTTGATACGCGCTGGCCTGTGCACAATGTGGACAACTGCGCACGTTGTTTGTGCAGTAAGGCACATGCCTGTGCGCAACTTCGCCCATCGCGGGTTTGTTCGCGCGGCACCCATGTGGCTCCTGAGATTGAGAGTCGAATCACAGGATGCGCTCAACCCCGTGTAACAGTCGCGTCACTCCTTGAAAAGCGAGATGAACCGCGCTAACGAGCCGCGCCCTCGACCACCGCGGACGGCGCGCCCGAGAGTTCCCGATCGGGCTGGATTTCACGCAGCCGGCCGCTGGTGACGTCGTACACGAAGCCGCGAACGCTGTCACGGTGCGGGATGAAGGGGCTCGCCTTGATGCGCGCGATGGACTGGCGCACATCATCGTCGGCGTCTGGAAACGCTTCGAGCGCGAAGGGCGGACGGATTCCCGTGTCCTCCTTGATCTGCGCCTTGACCACGTCGTCGGAGAAGGTCGCCATGCCGCAGTCGCTGTGGTGGATAAGGATGATCTCCGTAGTGCCGAGCAATCGCTGCGAGATCACCAGCGAACGAATAGCGTCATCGGTGACCACACCACCCGCGTTGCGGATGATGTGTGCATCGCCGACCTCCAGGCCGAGGATCGCGCTGACGTGCAGGCGCGCATCCATGCACGCGACCACCGCGACGCCACGCGCGGGAGGCAGCGGTGTCGCACCCTTGTTGAAACCTGCTGCGTAACGCTCGTTGTTCTTGAGCAGCTCGTCGGTGACAGACATGACAGACCTCATGAAGAAAGAAGAAAGCTGATATCCGAATGTATGCGGCGCGCCGTTCCCACTCGCATACGCGAGCGTGGCGCGCGGAGTCGCCTGCTCAGCGACTACAGATGGCGGAACCGCAGCAGCCGTGGTCGAGCCACAGGCAACGCGTCAACCACACGGTTCCGGCACCCATGTCGGCCGACACTACCAAATCCCGACTCGTACGGTCAAGTTTATGCCCGCTCCTGCCTCGGGTCGCGACTCGACGGAGAACGGCGGCAAGCCCCAGAGTCGCACGGTGTCCGAGGAGCTCCCGCCGCATACTCGCGCCACACCGGATCCGCAGATGGAATCCGTCCCACGAGGGTCCGCCGTACGGCGCCGGCTGACGTCGCTCGCGGTCGATGTCACGCCGCTTCGCGAGTCGAGAGAATTCCGTCTGCTCTTCATCGGGCAGGGCGTTTCGTTCGCTGGGAGCATGATCACGTACGTCGCGATCCCGTTCCAGACATATGAGCTCACGCGGTCGTCACTGGTTGTCGGCCTCGTCAGTCTCGCCGAGCTGGTGCCGATTCTCGTGATGTCGTTCATCGGCGGTGCCCTCGCCGACGCCGTCGACCGGCGGCGCATGGTGCGCATCACGCAGATCAGCGCGTGCGCGGTGGTCGGCGTGCTCGTAGTCAACGCTACGCTGCCCCACCCGCAGCTCTGGGTGCTGTTCTTCGCTGTCGTTGCCGCCGCGGGAGTTGACGCACTTGAGCGACCCTCACTCGACGCTCTCGTCCCCCGCATCGTGCGCCATGACAAGCTGAGCGCCGCCGCCGCGCTCGAATCGCTACGCGGCAATCTCGGCCAGGTCCTCGGGCCGCCGCTGGCAGGTATCCTCATCGCGACGGTCGGCCTTCCCGCGACGTATGGCGTCGACGTGGGCACGTTTCTCGTTGCCACAGTTGCGCTGACGCTCATGCGGGCGGTGCCGCCGGCGCCCGATGCCGAGGGAGTGAGCCTTCGAGCGGCGCTGGCGGGTCTGCGCTACGCGGCAAGCCGCCAGGACCTCCTCGGCACGTATCTCGTCGACATCAACGCGATGTTCTTCGGCATGCCTATGGCACTATTCCCGCAGATCGCGACGGGGTTCGGCGGCCCCGTGGTGCTCGGGCTCATGTACACGGCTCCGTCGGCGGGTTCGCTCCTCGCGACGCTCACGAGTGGCTGGACCCGGACCGTCCGTCACCACGGACGCGCGATCGCATTCGCCGCCGCGAGTTGGGGGGCCGCGATCATCGTCTTCGGGATCGCGCCGGCGCTCTGGCTGGCGCTGCTCGCGCTTGCGGCCGCGGGAGCGGCCGACATGATCAGCGGATTGTTCCGCAGCACGCTGTGGAACCAGACGATCCCTGAACTCGATGCGCGGCCGGCTCGCCGGCATCGAGATGATCAGCTACACGTCGGGACCCGCGCTGGGTAACCTCGAGGCCGGCGTGGTGGGATCGCTTGCCGGGGTGCGCGCATCGGTGATCAGTGGCGGCATTCTGTGCGTGGTCGGAACAGCAGTGCTGAGCGCCGTGCTTCCGCAATTCTGGAAATATCGCTCTACCGAGTGAGCACCGCATAGCAGATGAATCCTGCGTAGGCGACCAGGAGCAGCACCGCACCGCGCCGTGTGAGCCGCACGCCGAGCAGGATGAGCGCGAGTCCGCTCATGCCCAGGAGCCAGACGACGTAGCCTGGTGGCACCGACCCGCGCAGGGCCGGGAAGAACACGATGGGGAAGGCGATGCCGGCGATGAGATTCAGGGTGTTGCTGTTGAATGTCGCGCTCACAACCGCGGCTCCGTGCCCGTCGAGCGCAAGGCGAATCGCGGCATACGCGTTCGGCAGACTGGTCGCCGCCGCCAGCGCCACCACACCGACGAGAACACTGGGGGCACCCGAGCGCGTTCCCAGGGTCAGCGCACCCTGCACCATCAAGTCTGCACCGACGACGATCACCACCAACGCCGGGAGCATGAGCAACACAGGCCACCAGTTGGTCGACCGCGTGACCGGAGCGAGGTCCTCCAGCTCAGCCTCGAGCTCCATACCCTCGATGCCCGCTTCACGGGATGCATCCACGAGCAGCGCGCTCAGACGCTCCGGGAGTGGAAGACGGGCGATCGTGACGGGGCGCAGGATCAGGAACGCGACATAGGGAACGAAGACCGCAACGGTCAGGGCGAGACCGACGGGCACGGGGAGAACGTCGAGTACCACCAACGCCATCGACAGGGTCACGAGAATCGCGATCGCGCCGTCGACCATGAGGGCGGGGCGTGGGATCCGTACCTCGCCTGCTGCGAGCGCTGCGCCGCCGAGCAGCACGGCGATGTTGAAGATGTTGGAGCCGAACACGATGCCGGCGGCAGTCGCGGCAGAGCCGCCGGCCACGGCGGAGATGGATGAAGAGATTTCGGGCGAGTCGGCGGAGAGCGCCACGACCAAGCCGACGATGCCGCCGAGCAGCCCGAGGTTCCCCGCCAGACGCCCGACTCCTCGCACGAGGACTTCGCTCGCCGCTAACGTCACCATCAGTGCGATGAGCGAAATCCCGATGACCGCACCAGTCTGCAAACTCTGCACCGCGCACAGTGGAGCACGGTTGATGTGTCGCATGGAGGCGCTGGGGTGACGAGTGTCGTCCTCCGGCATGCGCGGCTCGCTCGCGACGCGCCTGCGCAGGATGTTCTGGTTGTCGCGGATCGGGTGAGCGCCGTGGGCACCGTCGGAGACGGATGTGGTGCTGATGAGGCCGTGGACCTCGATGGCCGGTTTCTCCTTCCGGGTTTGTGGGACCACCACGTGCACTTCGAGCAGTGGGCGCAGGTCCGCGCGCGTCTTGACCTCTCGGGCGCGGATTCCGCACGAGGTGCGGCGCACCTGCTCGCGGACCATGTCGCCCGTGACGAACGCGGTGACGGATCGCAAGTGGTCGGATATGGATTTCGCGGTGCGCTCTGGGCGGATGCTCCCCAGCGCGAGCTCCTCGATGAGGTGTGCCCTGACATCCCGGTGGCGCTGATCAGCGCCGACCTGCACAGCGTCTGGCTCAACACCGTCGCGCTTGGTCGTTTCGGCCATGCCGGCCATGCGACCGGGTTGTTGGTCGAGGAGGTCGCGATGCGCGTGATCGAGGAGCTCGGGCGCGTCGCTGATGACGTCGCCGACGTGTCGTGCCTCGCAGCGGCCCGTGCCGCGGCTGCGCGCGGCGTCGTCGGCATCGTTGACATGGAGAAGCCGTGGTCGCTCGCAGCGTGGCGGCGGCGGATCGGCGCCGGCAACCGATCCCTCCGCGTCGTCACCTCAGTGTGGCCGGAGCGATTTGACGAGGCCGTTGCGCAGCACCTCCGCACCGGTCAGGTCATCGACGGCACGGGCGGGTTGCTCAGCGTCGGACCCTTGAAAGTCGTCACCGACGGTTCCCTGAACACGCGTACCGCCTACTGTGCCGAGGCCTACGCGGGGAACGATGTCGATGCCCGCGGCGTCCTGCTCGTCGCGGTCGTCGAGCTCTCGCGACTCATGCGGCGCGCGAAGGACGCCGGCTTCACCTGTGCCGTTCACGCGATCGGGGACCGCGCAAACGCCCTGGCATTGCAGGCCTTTGCCGTGACCGGGGCTCGCGGGAGCATCGAGCATGCGCAGCTGCTTGATGATGCTGATGTCGTCCGCTTTGCAGAGCTGGCTGTGATCGCGAGCGTGCAACCCGAGCATGCCCTCGATGACCGTGATGTCGCCGACCGCTACTGGTCCGGCCGTACCCGGCGCGCATTCCCGTTGCGCTCGCTGCTCGACGCAGGGACGGTGCTCGCCTTCGGGTCGGACGCGCCGGTGGCGCCGCTCGATCCCTGGCTGGCCATCGGCGCCGCTGTGCACCGCACTCGCGATGAGCGCCCTCGGTGGCATCCCGAACAGGAGATCACGGTCGACGAAGCGCTTGCCGCTTCGATGTCTCCAGGGCGGCGTGATGTGAGCATCAGCGTGGGCGACGTCGCGGACCTCGTCGTCATCGACCGCGATCCGTTCACTGCCGAACCCGGTGCGCTGCGAAGCATGCCGGTCGCGGCGACGATGCTCGCAGGCTCCTGGACTCACCGGGCTAGCGTCTGAAGGAGGTCGCGCGACCAAGCCGCGGGTTCTCGCGTCAGCCGATACGGAGCCCCGCCATGCCGCCGTCGACCTCGAGCACGGCGCCCGTCGTTGACGCGGACAGAGGACTCGCCAGGTAGGCGATCGCGAACGCTACCTCCCCGGCGGTCACCAGCCGCCCCATTGGCTGGCGGGCCCGCAGTGCGTTTGCTGCCGCCTGCGCATCCGGCGCCTGCTCGAGCAGTCGCTGCACCCATGGCGTGTCCGCGGTGCCGGGGGTGACGGCGTTGACCCGGATACCCTGCTTGATATGGTCGGCGGCCATCGCCAGGGTCAACGCCTGGACTGCGCCCTTGCTCGCCGAGTAGAGCGCGCGCTGCGGGACTCCGACGTTGGCGAGCACCGAGCACGTGTTGACGATGGCCGCGTGGCTGGATCGGAGCAGGTACGGGAGCGCCGCGCGGGTGACCCGGGCGATGCCGATGACGTTGACACTCAGGACGCGATGCCATTCCTCGTCGTCGTTCTGGGTCACGTCGCCACTCGCGCCGATTCCGGCGTTGTTGACAAGAATGTCGATCGACCCGAGCGAGCTTGCGACGGTCTCGATGGCCACACGTGCTGAGCCCGAATCGGCGACGTCGCACGGGACCTCGAGCACCTGTGCATTGGTGACCGCCGAGTAGGAGCGATCAAGGGTCGCAACTGTCGCTCCCCGTTCGCGGAGCAGCGTTGCTGTGGCGGCGCCGATGCCGCTGGCGCCCCCCGTGACCGCCGCGACGAGGCCATCGAAATCATGCATCTCGCTTCACCTCTCGGGTGATGTTCGGTTGGACCGACGAGGGTCGATGTGCAGCTTCGGTCCCTCGGAGGCACCGGCGGGTCGCCATCCCGACAGGACGTCGCCGACGCGGTCGAGTCCCACCGTGGCGGCGACCAGCGTTCGGGGGTCGATCGAGCCGCGGGCGTAATGCTCGATGGTGCCGGCGAGGCCCTGCGAGGCGGCCAGAATTCCCACCGCGGTGACATCCTTCAGCACGACCGCGCGGGTGTCGATGCGGCTGGGCGTCCCCGCAAGCCCGAGGTAGACCACCCGTTTGCCGGGCTCGACCAGGTGGAGGGCGAGTGCCGGGAGCTCGGCCGCATTCGAGGCGTCGATCACGGCGTCCCACCGCAGCGCGGGAACCTCGTCCCGCTGCCAGACGCCGGCGAAACCCAGCCCGCGGGCGAACTCGAGGCTCGGGATGGATCGACCCATGAGGTGCACCTCGACGCCGGCGGCGCGGGCGAACTGCGCAGCGAGCAGCCCCATGGTCCCGGCGCCGAGCACCAGCACGCGGTCACCGGGTGCCAGCGACGCCGCCCGGACCGAACGGAGTGCATTGCCACCGGGTTCGACCATCGCTCCTGCGCTGTCGTCGACGTTGGCGGGGAGCTCCAGCAGCGTGGAGACGGGTACGGCAAGCTGCTCCGCCAGCGCACCGGGGAAACCGCCGCGGATCCCGATCTCGGCTCTGTCCGCGCAGACGTTGTGGCGCCCGGACAGGCAGCGGTCGCACCGTCCACATCCGAGCATCGTGTCTCCGGTGACCCGCCGTCCGAGCCAGGCTGCGTCGACTTCGGTTCCGAGCGCCGACACCACTCCGCACCACTCGTGCCCGAGTCGCAGCGGATAGGCCGCATGGCCCTCGTGGAGGTAGGTCATCTCGCCGGTCCAGAACTCGACATCGGTGCCGCAGACACCAACCCGGTGGATGTCGACGATGACCTGCCCGGGTCCGGCGACGGGATCCGCGACCTCCTCAACCGCGCCCACGTGCGGCGCGCTGACCACGAAGGCCTTCATGAGCGCTTCCTGCTCGCCGGGGCGACGGTGCCTGCCCAGGGATGAACCGCGAGCCCACGCACGCCCACGTCCGCGATGAAGAGCCGGCCCGAGTCGGGAAAGCGCGTGAGCTGCGCCTCAGACAGCTCGTCCGACGCCGTGGTGATCATGAGCAGGTCGAGGCCCGCGCCAACGAACGCGACGCTCGTGGTATTCGGCGCGGTCACGTCGACGACCGCTCGCTGCTCCCCGGCCGCGGAGTAGCAGCGAACCTCGCCGGCCCCCCACATGGCAATCCACAGGTTGCCCTCCGAATCTGCGCACAGGCCGTCCGGCGTGCCGTCGAGGCGGAGAAATTCGCGGCGGCGGCCGATCCCACCGTTCTGCGCCTCGTAATCGCGAATCCAGACAATCCCGGCCGTGGTGTCGACGCTGTAGAGCTGATCACCTGCCGGCGTGAATGCGAGGCCGTTGGAGAGCCCCAGGTCGTTGTCGATCACCAGGATCGTGCCGTCATCCTCGACGCGAACAAGGACCTCCTGCCGGAGACGATCGTGAAGCGCAAGGCTGCCGACCAGGAAACGCCCGGCGGGATCGCATGTTCCGTCGTTGAGGCGGCTGGCCCGGTCGCCGGCGAGGATCTGCGCGCCGCTGCTCACGAGGCCCTCCGGCGAGACCGTGTGGAGCTCGCGCGCGCCGGCGACGAGGAGCTCGCCATGCACCGAGCTCACCACGGCGCCCACCGTGCCGGCGAACGCCAGCACCGACTGGTGGACGACCCTCGGCCCGGCGAGCCTGCCGCTGTGCACCTCGCCTGCGTTGATATCGACCCAGAGCACCCTGTCCCGTTCGGCGTCCCAGAGCGGTCCCTCGCCAAGGCTGTAGCGGTCGTCGGAGGCCGGGATCGCGCGAAATCGATTCACGAGATGACCCGTGTGCGCCGGTCGGAGCGACGCCATGCCATCAGCGCTCGACAATATAGGGCCTCGTTCGAGGCCAAGGTTCGACGAAGTCGAAAAGGTGGGCAGCTGTGGCAGAGCAACGGAGCGCGCAGTGGTACGGGGGCACCGACCGCAACGCGTACATCCACCGGGCATGGATGCGTCGCGGTCTTCCTGCCCACGCCTTCGACGGCCGCCCGCACATCGCGATCGCCAACACGGCGTCCGACCTGACCCCCTGCAACGCGCACCTCAACGAGGTCGCCGAGAGCGTCAAGCACGGCGTCTTCGAGGCAGGCGGCATCCCGTTGAACCTGCCGGTGGTCTCCCTCGGGGAGACGCTGGTCCGGCCCACCGCGATGCTCTGGCGAAACATGGCGGCGATGGCCATCGAGGAGATGCTTCGCGCCAACCCGATCGACGGCGTGGTCCTGCTCGGCGGCTGCGACAAGACCATCCCCGCGCTCCTGATGGCCGCGGCGTCGGTCGATCTGCCCGCGGTGGTCATCCCCGGCGGCCCGATGCTGACCGGCACGTTCCGCGGCCGGCCACTCGGCTGCGGCACCGATGTCTGGCGGCTGTCGGAAGAGGTCCGGGCGGGCACGCTGTCCGAAGCCGAGTTCATCGAGTCCGAGTCCTCGATGATTCGCAGCCGCGGCCACTGCAACACCATGGGCACGGCTTCCACCATGGGACTGCTCGCTGAGACGCTCGGGATGGTGTTGCCGGGCCTCGCGGGCATCCCCGCAGCAGACAGCCGCCTGCTCGAACACTCCCATGACACCGGCCGCCTCGCCGTCGAGATGGTGGCTGCGCGACGAACCCCGTCGAGCCTGCTCACTCGCGGTTCGTTCCTCAATGCCATCGTCGCGCTCGCGGCGATCGGCGGATCGACCAACGCCGTGGTCCACCTGCTTGCCATCGCGGGGCGCCTCGGCATCGACCTCACCCAGGACGACTTCGATACCGCCGGATCCGACGTCCCGCTGCTCGTCGACCTCCAGCCTTCGGGGCGCTTCCTGATGGAGGACTTCTTCCGCGCCGGTGGGCTCCGCGCCGTGCTCCGCGAGGTCGAGGATCTGCTCGATCCGCAGGCCCTGACGGTCACGGGCACACCGCTCGTCGACGGTCTTGGATCTGCCGAGATCTGGGATCCCGCGGTCATCCATCGGCGAGACGATCCGCTGGAAGCCCACGCCGGCATCGCGGTTTTGCATGGCAATCTCGCCCCCGACGGTGCGGTGATCAAGCCCGCGGCGGCATCGCCACGTCTGTTGCGCCATCGCGGGCGAGCCGTGGTGTTCTCCTCGATCGAGGACATGCACGCACGCATCGACGACCCTGACCTGGACGTCGATGCGAATAGCGTCCTGATCATGCGTGGCTGCGGCCCCAGGGGCTATCCAGGAATGCCGGAGGTGGCCAACATGCCCCTGCCGGCCAAACTCCTGCGCCAGGGCGTGCGCGATATGGTTCGTGTCTGTGACGGCCGAATGAGTGGGACCGCGTATGGCACCGTGGTGCTCCATGTCGCACCCGAGGCGGCTGCCGGCGGTCCGCTCGCGCTGGTGCGAACCGGGGACTTCGTGATCCTCGATGTCGCTGCCCGGCAACTCGATATCGATATTCCGGCGGAGGAACTGGCTTCACGGTCCCCGGATCCAGCGACCGTCAGTGCCTACGCGCAACCAACACGTGGCTGGGAGCGGCTCTATGTTGAGACCGTTCAGCAGGCCAACACCGGAGCGGACCTCGACTTCCTGGTCGGATCCAGCGGCGACAGAGTCTCACGCGAATCCCACTGATCAGAGGAACAAGAACGCAATGCCAGAACCCATTGCCCATGGACGTCCGATTCGCTGGGGAATCCTCGGCGCCGGCGGCATCGCCGACACGGTGAGCGGCGACATCAACCTGACCGAAGGCAACGTCGTCACCGCTGTTGGCGCCCGTCATGCCGATCGTGCCGCGCGCTTCGCAGCCAAGCACGGTGCGACTCGGAGCTACGGCGATTACCACTCGCTCGTCAACGATGACGAGGTCGATGTGGTGTATGTCACCACGACGCACCCGCACCACCGTGCGCACGCGCTGATGGCGATCAAGGCAGGCAAGGCGGTGCTCATCGAGAAGCCCGTCTGTCTCAACGCTCGCGATGCGCGCGAGGTCTTCGCCGCGGCGATACAGGCCGATGTGTTCTCGATGGAAGCCATGTGGACGCGGACCAACCCGCTGATCCGCAAGGCGCAGCAGCTGATCGCCGACGGCGCCATCGGCGAGGTGCGCGGGGTTCGAAATGAGTTCGGTCTCGGAAGGGCCTTCGACCCCATGGACCGGCTCTACGAGCTTGCCAACGGCGGCGGGGCGCTTCTCGATCTCGGGGTGTACCCGGCCACGTTCGCTTACCTGTTCCTCGGGCCGCCGGACACCGTCCACGCCGTGGGCACGCTCTCCCCCACCGGATCCGACGAGACGGTCGCCATGCAATGGATGTATGGCGATCATCCCGGTGCCCAGCTCTGGACGTCGGCGCTCATCCACGCTCCCAACGAAGCGGCCATTCTTGGCACAAAGGGCTGGATGTCATTCCTGCCCGAGGCGTACCGCCCCACCGGTCTCATCCTCCACAACGAGGCGGGCGAAGACCACACGCCCGACCCGCTCGCCGGCAACGGTCATGGCTACCAACCCGAGATCGAAGAGGTTGAGCGCTGCCTGCGAGCGGGAGTCCTGGAAAGCCCATTGATCCCGCACGCCGACACCATCGCGATCCTCGAAATTCTCGATGGCGCCCGGGCCGCGGTCGGCGTCGTCTATCCGGGCGAGCGATGATCGTCGAGTCCGCGACCCCGCCGCCCGTTCACGTCGACAGCGGTCCGATGCGCCCCGTACGGTTCGGCATGGTCGGTTACGGGTTTGGCGGCCGGTACTTCCATACCCCGCTGATCGTCGCGGCCCCCGAGTGCGATCTCATCGGAGTTATGACGTCGTCACCGGAACGCCAGGCGCTGGTTGCTCGTGAAGTGCCGGGCGCACGCACCTACGGATCGCTCGCCGAGCTCGTCGATGCCGGTGTCGAGGCTGTGGCCATCTCGACGCCGGCCGACACCCACTCCAGCGTCACCGAGGAGGCGCTCAACCTCGGTCTCGCCGTCGTGTGCGACAAACCGTTTGCGCTCAATCCGGACGCCGCGCGGCACACCGTCGCACTGGCAGACGAGCGCGGCCGGGTGTTGAGCCCATATCAGAACCGACGCTGGGATTCGGATTTCCGCACCGTTCGCAAGCTCGTTGCGGAGGGGGCACTCGGCACGGTGACACGGCTGGAGTTGCGGTTCGAACGCTGGGCTCCGGAGCGGGGACCAGGCCGCTCCGGCGGCGGCACCCTGCTCGACTTCGGAAGTCACCTCATGGACCAGGCGCTGGTCCTGCTCGGTCCAGCGGCCTCGGTGTACGCGGAATGGCGCATCCGCGAGTCCGGTCTCGAGGACGACGTCTTCGTTGCGGTGACGCATGCGAGCGGTGCCCGCTCGCAGCTCTGGGGAAGCTGGACCCAATCTGCGCCGGGTCCTCGATATCGAGTCACCGGGACGGCGGCGACCTTCGTGCTCGGCCCTGCCGACACCCAGGAACTTCTCCTGCTCGCCGGCCAAACGCCCGCGACCCTGGGTGAGCGATGGGGCGTCGAGCCGCCCGAGAGCCACGGCACCCTCCACACGGGCACGGCGTCCACTGGCTATGCAACCGAGCGGGGCAGGTGGGATCTGTTCTACCCGACCTTCGCGAGAGCCGTCCGGGGCCTGAACGCCCCGCCTGTAGATGCCCACGACGCCGTCGCCACCGCGACCGCGCTCGAGGCCGCGCGGGTCAGCGCGTCCACAGGTGCCGTGGTGCCCGTACCCCAGCCGTGAACGACGTCGACTCTCAGCAACTTGCGGCGCTGCTCGCGGAAGAGCAGCGCCTCGTCTTTTCCACCTTCGACCTGGACACCTCGTGGCAGCTCGGGTCCCTTCTCCGCGCCGAGGCGCTGCGGGCGGCACTCCCGATCGCGATGTCGATTCGGCGAAACGGTCAGTGCCTGTTCCATGCGGCACTCCCCGGATCCTCGGCCGACAACGACGGATGGCTGCTGCGCAAAGGCGCCGTCGTGGAGCGGTACGGCCACTCGTCGTACTTCGTCGGCTGCAAATTCCGCGCCGAGGGCCGCGACTTCGACGTCGATTCGCGGCTGGACAATGCGTATTTCGCCGCCCACGGCGGAGCCTTTCCCATCCTCCTCGGGGCGAGCGGCTGCATCGGCACGGTCGCGGTATCAGGACTGCCGCAGCTCGAGGATCACCGTTTCGTGGTGACGCACCTCGAGCGATTTCTGGTCGACAGCGGACAGATCTCCGCTCGCTAGGATCCTGTTCAGGCGGGAATCGATCGCTCCTGGGGCGTCGCTGCCCGTCTGGCCGCTGCGGCGGCGCGCTCGACCCACGGAGCGGCGCGCAGCTGCTCGAATGTTGCGAGCGCGGGAGCGAGAAGTCCGCGCGCCTCAGCCTCGCGGCCTTGCTCAATCAGCGACTCGGCGTGCTCGAGACGAGTGACCGCAATCCAGAACGGCCGGCTCAGCAGGGCGAATGCTTCGCCCGCACTCCGAAACAGCGCATCCGCTGCGTCGTGGTCGTCGCGCTCCGTGGCCAGACGTGCTTCCCAGCGCGCCACGTGCGCATCGATGGACGGCTGCCGTCCTGGACCGACATTGGCCCGGAAGTACTCAATGATCTCCTCCACTTTGGCAAGATGGCCCAGAGCGAACGCCGCGTCGACCGCTTCGATCAAGGCCAGGCGGAACGTCGCGAGATCGCGGACGAGGCTGCTCTTGAGCACCCGCTCGGCAAGCGCCAGTGCGGCCGCGTGATCGCCGTCAGCGTTCATCACCGCCGCCTGGGCACAATCCCGCAGGTCGAGAAGGTCCGGCCGAAGCTCCTTGCGAACGTACTGCGAGACGATCTGGTGGGCGGTGGCGGGGTCACCGCGTCTCGCGTACAGCCAGACGGATCCGACGACCAACTCGCTCAGATCCCAGTCGACCCCCAGTTCGGGCATCTCCACCTCGATGTACTGACGATGGATCGCCTCCGCCTCATCCCAGCGGCCGAGCTCGATGAGCCCCGCGATCCGATTCAACCGCGAGCCCACCAGCGCAAGTCGGTCGCCGAGCCGCTGCTGGAGCTCCTCCGATTGCTCGTAGGCCGTGAGTGAGCGCTCCACCAGGTCGACTTCCTCAAGGACCGTCGCGAGGCTCATGTATCCATACGCGGCCCGGTCGATCACGTCGTGGTCGACCGCGACCTTGAGCGCCATGGTGATCAGCGCTTCCCCCTCCACGCGCCGCCCGAGCGTGACGAAGATTCCGCCTTTGGTATCCAGCCCTGACACCAGCACGCTCCAGAGTTGCCCACGCTCCGCCAGCCTGAGGCAGCGTTCGACGTGCTCGAGTGCGCCCTCGGGATCGAGAGCGAAGAGGAGGCTGCGCGCCAGACGCATCTCGAATTGCGCCGTCAGAGCAGTGGTCTCCTCGTCGGCCGGAGCACCGGCCAGCAGGGTGAGGGCTTCGTCGAAGTGTTGGCGAGAGAGGTCGCGCTGTCCTAAACGGACTTCGACGGAAGCGAGCTCACCCAGCGCCTCGGCTTGGCGCAGCGTCTGTCCGGCTGCAAGGTACAGATCACGGGCAGTCTCGAGGTGGATTCGCGCCCGTTCTCGCTGGCCGAGGAGCCTGGCCGCCACCCCAGCCTGCAGGTGGAGATCCGCGCGAGACTCGTCGTCCGCCAGTTCCAGCGCGCGCTCGTAGTAGCGGCAGGCGGACTCGGGAGCGCCGAGCGAGTTGGCGTGCGCGGCAGCTCGGCCCAGCGCCTGTCGCGCGCGGGCGCCGATCTCCGTGGCATCGGGCGCGTTCGGATCGGCCTCGTACGCTTCCAGCAAGTGGGAGGCGACGACCTCCGCGATGTCGTCCTCGTCACCCCAGGAGCTGGTCATGTAGTCGGCGACGGCGAGGTGCCGCAGCTTGCGTTCGCGACGCGCCAGGGTCCCGTAGGCGACCGTGCGGACGAGGTCCTGGACGAAGATGTATTGACCTCGTTCCGGCGAACGCGGATCCGACTGGATCGCCAAGAGGTCCTTGCCTGCGAGCGCGCGAAGTCGCGGTTCAACCTCTTCGGCGGGCAGCCCGATGATTGCCGCAAGCGCAGCAGGGGTGAAGGATTTGCCGAGAACCGCCGCGTCCTGAACGAGCTGACGTTCGCCAATGCTCAAGCTGTCCAGCCGCGCCGCGATCAGTGCATGCAGGCTCTCGGGCACTTCGAGCTCCTGCAACGGTCCGACGGCGCGGTAGACGCCATCCCGCTCAACCACCAGGCCGCGGTCGAGCAGCATCCGCACCGTCTCCATGGCGTAGAGCGGGATCCCGGCCGCGCGTTCCTTCACGCGGGTCGCAAGCTCGCGCGGCAAACCTGGGACGAGCCCCTCGAGCAACTCGGTCATGGCGTCATCCGACAGAGGTTCGAGGTAGAGCGACGTGAACGCTCGCTTACCGGTCCCCCATCCGGGACGGCGTTCGGCAAGCTCCGGCCGGGAGAGCGTCAGGACCAGGATCGGCGACGATCGCGACCAATCGAGCAGATAATCGATGAAGTCGAACAGACCGGGGTCCGCCCACTGCAGGTCTCCGAAGAGCAGGACGGTCAGCCCCTCGGTGGCAAGACGTTCGAAGAACACGCGCCAGGCCGCGTACAGGTCGCGGGGATCGCTCGACGCAAGCTCCTCGAGCCCAAGGAGGTGGGCCAGGCGGGGCACCACCCACTGACGCTCGGTTGCGTCAGGCAGGAAGCTCTGCACGCACGTGTGGAGCTTCTGGCGAGCGCTGTCGGCTGGTTCATTCTCGGCAATGCCGGCGCGCATTCGGACCATCTCCGCCAGCGCCGAATACGCGACGCCTTCGCCGTAGCTCAGGCAGCGGCCGCGATGCCACCAGATGCCCTCGCTGAGCCCATCCACGTATTTCTCGAATTCCCATGCGAGCCGTGACTTGCCGACCCCGCCGACGCCGACGATCGACAGCAATCGGGCCTTGCCCTCCTCCGAGGTCGCATGCAGGAGCTCCTTGAGCACGCGGAGTTCGCGGTCGCGTCCGACGAATGGCGCCTCGAGCCCGGTCGGCCGGAGTGCGCCCCCTCTCGCGGCAACCACGCCCGTGGCGCGCCAAAGCCGTACCGGCTCGGGTTTGCCCTTGAGCTCGTGCTGCCCCGCGTCCTCGTAGCCGATGGCTGCTGTCGTCGCTCGCCAGGTGGCTTCGCCGACGAGGACGGTGCCCGGCAGCGCGGCACTCTGGACTCGCGATGCCATATTGACCATGTCGCCGGCGACCATCCCTTCGCCGGTGACGCCGAGATTCACGGCTGCTTCGCCGGTCAGCACTCCCGCTCGGGCCTGCAGACCCGGGACGCCGACAGTCTCGCCGAATGCACTCACCGCATCGACCAGCTCCAGCGCCGCGCGAACCGCGCGCTCGGCGTCGTCCTCCTGGGAGACGGGAACTCCCCAGACGGCCATCACGGCATCCCCGATGAATTTCTCGATCGCGCCGCCATAGCGGCCGATGACGGTGCGTGCGGTGGCGAAGTACTGGCTCAGCAGCTCACGCACGTCCTCGGCGTCCCGCTGCCCCGACAGGACCGAGAATCCGACGAGGTCGGCGAACAGGACGCTGACGTGGCGGCGCTCCGAAGAAGGGAGCGCTGCGTCGGCCGGCCGCATCTGCTGAGCCGGGGTCGTCTGGGACCGGGTCTGTTCCCCGCTACCCGCACGCAGGTCCGAGCCACACTCTCCGCAGAATGAGTCGGCGGCACCGACCGAGCGTCCGCAGGATGGGCAGGCTCTCGCGAGCGGGCTGCCGCAGTTGATGCAGAACCGCTTAGCCTGATTCTCGACCCCGCAGCTTGGGCAGATCACATCGCAAGCGTACGTGGCGGCCCCGCAGACTGTCATCCCGATCGACGCCATCAGAGTCCGTCTGAGCTACTCCGACATGGCTCCTAACGGCTGCGGTGACTCAGCTTCACGAATGGCCGACGATCAAAGACGAGTCTCACCGAGCACGCGACGCACTGGGTTGCGCCCCACGATGCACCCTGTCAGATCAATTGCGCGCTGGCAGGACGAGCACTGGGCACGGTGCGAGCCGCGGCATCCTCTGCCCGACGCTGTCCGTAACGAGACCGACCAGGCGGCCGTGCCGGCTGGCGCCGGTCACGATCAGGTCTGCCCGGCATTCCCTCGCGACCTCCGCAAGTGCCGGCGCAGTCTCACCGTATGTGGTCTGGACCTTGAGCTCAGCGTCCACGCCCGCCAGCTTCAGATCGGCGACCTGATGACGTACCTTCGTCTGCAGCACGTCCTCGTCGGCGGCGACTGGAAAAATGCCGCCGCGCACGGCCATCATCTTGTTGATGTGTGCGACCACAATTCTGGTACGCCCGTCTCGCGCCAGAGACCGGGCTACGGCCACCACCCGATCGGCCGAATCAGATCCGTCCGAAGCCACCAGAATTGTTGTAAACATCGAGCCTCACCGTGTAGCGCGGGTTGTTCCGTATGCCAAATGTAGGCGCCGCATCATCAACATCGCATCAACGATTCAGGCTGAAGAAGGACGACGTGTGCCGGTGACGTCATGATCATCGACGATATTCGGCGGGTCGACTACGGGTATTTCATCCGGCCTGCGTCGGAAACCGGGACCGGCGAAGCGCGTGTCGAGTCGCTCCTCGGGTACCTGATTGCGCATCCTGAAGGTTCAGTGTTGTTCGACACCGGCCTCGGTGTTGCCGATGCCGAGACCGAGGCGCACTATCGCCCGCGCAGGCGTCCTCTCGATGTCGCGCTCCGCAGCGCCGGCACTGCCGTGAATGACGTGCGCTGGATCGTCAACTGCCACCTGCATTTCGACCACTGCGGCGGCAACCCGGCGTTCGCTGGCTGTCCTATCGTGGTGCAGTCAGCGGAGCTGGCCAGCGCACATGAGCCCGGATATACCGTGCCCGAGGTGGTGGACTTCGGTGGTGCCAATTACCAGGTGATCGATGGCGAGCTCGAACTGCTCCACGGGGTGTGGGTGCTCCCGACTCCCGGGCACACCGCAGGTCACCAATCCGTAGCTGTCAGCTGCGACGACGGCACCGTCGTGCTGGCAGGTCAAGCGCATGACACGGCATCGGAATTTGCGGCTGATTTGCGTGCTGCGGTGGTGCATCAAGCGAGCGCCGACGCATTGGTCCCGCCGTACAGTGCGTGGATGGACCGAGTGCTGCAATTCGACCCGCGACGCATCGTCTTGGCGCACGATATCTCGGTGGTCGAGCCACTTCGGTAGGCGCCTCTAGCGCCCTCGTCAGGGCGGCGGCTCCACCACGGCAATCCCGTCGGTGATATGGATGCGCCACCCTTCCTCGTGCACCGCACGGTGGTGCGGCCGGCACAGCGGGACCAGATTCTCAACTCGGTGCGACCACCGTCCGGCCAGTGGATGATGTGGTGCCCGTCAATCCACAAATGTACGTTGATAACCAGTGACGCGTGAGATCAGGGCCGCGTACGGCAGGAGGTCCCCTCCCCGCACAAGCGAGCGACGAAGACATCTCGCAGCGCGGCCTGTTGAACGTCATTGGGAGGAAGCGGTAGTGCTGGCCGAGCTGCCGTGCTCCGCGTGGATGTCACCGATCCGGTGCCGGGGCTCACCTGAGCAGGCGGTCGGCCCGCGTCGCCATCGAATGGCACGCCGGCGCGGGGGTTGGGTGGGCGCCATCGCCCGGGCCAACCCTGACCGCGATCGGCCTGGGAGCCTGGGCGTCGGCCGCGAGGGCGTCGGCCGCGAGGGCGTCGGCTGTTAGACCGATGAAACCCATTGCGGATCGTGCCGAACCGGGCAAGGCGAGGATGTGGCGAGAACGTGCACGGCGGCAAATGGGCCTGCAGCCCAGTATGCGTGCGTCGCGTGTCAGCAAAATCGCCTCCGGAGGCGTTAGTAAGGATGTGATTGGATCAGCGAGCCGGGTGACGACGAACGAATCCCTGCCCGAGCTGGAGTTTGAGGCCGTCGTGGCCGCCGACGCGAGGCGGCTGTACACACTCGCGCTCTCCATCCTCCGGGACGAAGGCGAGGCCGAGGACGCGGTGCAAGAGACGCTGCTCAAGGCATGGCGATCGTGGCCCTCCATCTCAGAGAGCGATCACCTCGCGCGATGGCTGACCCGCGTGTGCGTCAACCACTGCACCAGCGTGCGCCGGCAACTCCACGCTCGAGGCTGGCCACCACTCGCACTCTTCGACGCGGCCGGATCGTCCGGTGGCCCCGGCAACCCCGCCGAGATCATCGACGTCGATCGTGCATACCGCCGCCTGTCGATCAGGCAGCGGGCAGCCATCACCCTCAACTACCGGTACGGCTACTCGGTCGAGGAGTCCGCCGGTTTGATGGGATGCAGTCCCGGCACGGTGCGTACGCATGTCGCGCGCGGGCTGGCCTCATTGCGAAAGGAGCTTGGCGATGCTTGACATTGAGCCCGAATTGGACCGAAAGCTGCGGGCTCTGTACGACCACATCGAGGCTCAGTATCCGCCTGCAAGCCTCGAGGTGATTGCGACGCCGGCGTTGCCCTCACGCCGTAAGGTGGTCAGTCGTCTCGTCAGCGTTGCCGGGATCGCCGCAATCGCTGCGGGCATAGTGCTATTCGCGACTGAGTTGAACGCACACCGCATCACCACGCCAACGACGCCGGCTACGTACCCGGTGTGGTCGCCGAGCCCCTTGTCGTCGCCAGGCCCCCGGCTCGCGCTGCCGAGCTTGCCCGACCGCACCCTGCTACCCGTATCCGTGCGCGTCCTGGTACCGGAGACGCAGGGCACGGGAGAGGCAACGGTAACGATCATCCCCGAAGGGAAGCTCTACATTCAGTACGCGTGCGTCGGAAACAGCGCCTTCATCATCCTTCCGACGAACGTGTCCGTCCTCGGCCCCGAGCTTCGCCCGAGCTGCTCATCCTCCTACGCCGAGGCCCGCGCCGCCGGTCCCACGGTGCCCGCCTACTGGACGGACGTGTCGACGGGGGTCTACCTCGGGAAGCCTTTGACGCTCAAGATTTATACCAACTCATCGACGACCTGGGAAATCTTCGTCGCGGAGAGTGACCCGCATTACGGTGCCAACGTGATCACCAATGGAAGCTTCGAGCAGCCGGTGGTGAACCCCCAATTGAGCAGCGGCAATCCGCCGACGTTTACATCATTGCCCGGCTGGGCGATGGTCGGTGGCGTCGACATCTACGGCAGCGCTTTTGATCCAGGCTACCCTGCGCTGGACGGAAGCCAGTATCTCGTGCTCACCGGCACCGTGCGCGCGCGGGGAGAGGTCTCCCAGCGCGTGCACACTATGCCCGGGGAGACGTACCGGCTGACCTTCTTGGAAGGGTCCATCCCCTACGCGTGTGGCGGCGACGCTTACGTGATCGACGTCTCCTGGAACGGCATGAAGGTACTGGGCTTGTCGTCAACACCGGTACCGCCGTCGAAGTCCAGCCCCGAGCCCACGGCGTCTTCGACGGGCCCGCTCGGTGGGCCAGGATCTCCGCCGAGCGCCGTGTGGTACACCGTTGCCGACACATCGCTCGTCGCGACCACGACCACCACGACAATCAGCTTCGCCGGCGGCGCCGGGTGTGGAGCGGCGCTCGACGAGGTGATCCTGCAGCAGGTTCTCCCGACGCCGTAGGGCGTTTCGCGGATCTCGGCGAAGCGAAGTAGTGCGATGTGCCGGGCGCGCCGCAGCGCGACAGCCCATCCGTTCCAAGAGAACGAATAGGAGAGCGACCACGGCAGCCGACGGCACAACCCAGGCGTTGGGCAACGATTCACCCGGGTACGGTGCTCATAGCCACGGGACCCTCGGTCGTCTGGGCGAAAGTCCTGAACACGGTCATCCCCGAAGGCCGCTCTGGCTCGTCGCTTTGGGTGGTGAGCTCACTCTCGGTGCATGCAGCGCCTCGGACCAGGCACCCGCGCTGCACGTGTCCGCCAGGTCGGTGTCCGCTACACCGACGCCCAACTCGTTGCAGGAGCCCGTCTTCTGGGGGCCGGTCGGAACGGCGTTCACGTTCCAAGACGCTACGGGTAACGTGATGACCGTATCCCTCATCGACGTGATGTACGGACCTCAACGGACGAGCGACATCAGCCCGGGCATCGCATATCGGTGGGTTGGCGCCACGTTCAAAATCGTCGGACTATCCGACACCTCCTCGGGTGTCCCGAACGCTGAAGCTTCATTATCCCGGGCCCCGGCGACATGAAAAGGTATCGCCCCCAACCCCAACGGCGTTATGGCCGGCTACCCAAGCTTCCGGGGCGGCTACACCGTCACCGCCTGACAGACGAGCATCGGGTGCGCCAGTTTCAAGGGTCCGTGGGATGACCGCTGGCAACGGATCGAATGGCGTGCTGGGTCAGGCGCGACGCCGGTCAGCTGGTACGTCCCTGAGCCCTGAGGATCGGTGATCGCGGAATGTTCCCAAGGGCTGCATCAGGACCTAACCAGGTTGTCGAGGGTGGTCGCCCCGCCGCGTCCTCAGGTGCATCACGTGGTGCTCGTCGAGCCACAAAATCTAAGTGATAACGAGGGAGGCGTGAAATCAGGACTATGTAGAGCGGGAGATCAACGCTGACCACGATCGGCCAGAGAGCCCGGTTGATGGCCGCGAGGGCGTCGGCCGTTAGACCGAGGACGCCGCCCGGATCGCGCCGAACGAGAGAGGGCAAGGATGTGGCGACAGCGTGCCCGGCGACGCACGCGCTTGCGGCCCAACATGCCCATATAGCGTGTCAGTCAAATCGCCTCCGGATGCGTTAGTAAGGGAGTGATTGGATCAGCAGATGGCAGGCGCCTGCTCCTCAGTTCGATCGATGGCGTGGTTTCGGTCGCCGTAGCGCCTGGGTTACCACCGATCGTGGACACGAGTGGGCAGCTCAACTACCCGGGCGGGGGACTCGACCTGGAGTGGTCGTGGTCGGAGGTGACGTGGCAACCGGTGACAGGTGCAACGAGGTGAGTAGTCACCGGCGCGCGAACACCCTGGTGGTCGCGATGGTCGTCGCGGTGCTGGCAAGCGGGTGCACGGCGGGCACCGCCCCGACACCCAGGTCGTCGCCAGTCACTACGGCCGTACCGACGCCCGCTCCCACGTTCAGTCCCGGCGTCGCGGCACTCACGGCCGGGACGCACGCAACGCTGGTGATGGGTCGGGCAGCTATCCCGAGTACACCGTGGTCGTGCCCAAAGGCTGGTTCGTGTACGAAGGCCGCTTCATCATCACCGGACCCACCGAGCCGGTGCTGGGCTTGAGTGTGTGGGACGTGGGACAGGTCTTCCGCGACCCGTGCCACTGGCAGGGCCAGGGGTTCGACCCGGGGCCGAGCGTGGAGGACCTCGTTGCCGCGCTCGTCGCCCAGAAGATGCGCAACGCCACCACGCCGACCGACGTGACCCTCGCCGGGTACGCGGGCAAATACTTCGAGTGGTCGGTGCCTGCTGACCTAAAGTCGAGCTCGTGGACCAGCTTCGACGCCTGCGACCTCGACTCCGACGGCGTCCATCGCGACTTCCTCAGCTGGCTTGGCAACGGCATGGGCGACCGCTATGAGGAGGTCCCGGGCCAGGTCGACCAGTTGTGGGTCCTCGACGTCAACGGGCAGCGGCTGGTCGTTGACGCCACCTACTCACCGGACACCTCCCAAGGTCAGCGGGCGGAATTGGAGCGACTCGTGGACTCACTCCGGTTCAGCGCTCACTAGGCGCGGCCCCGCCCGCCACGCGGCGACAACCGGTACGTTTGACCTGGTCGCCGTGAAGTTGTCGCTCGCTCCGACCCTAAACAGTTGCGACTCCGTTCGGTGCGCGAGTCCACGGCCAGCCCGACGCCGGCGGAATCGCGAGCCCTCGCTGATGCTCGGTTTTGACCAGCTGCCAGCCGCCTTCATGTACCGACCAGTAGTGGCGATGACACAGGAGCACCACATTGTTCGTTAGTCGCTAATATGACCCCCAGTGGAGCCTCGCGCCGCAGCCATCTACGCTCGCATCAGCAGTGATGTAGAGGGCTCAGGCCTTGGCGTCGGTCGCCAGCTCGCCGACTGTCGCGCCTTGGCGAAGAGCCTAGGGTGGACAGTCGCCCAGGAATACGTCGACAACGATCTCTCTGCCTATACGGGCAAGGAGCGACCCGCCTACGTGCAGATGCTCGCGGATCTTCACGAGGGCATCCGCGACGCCGTCCTCGTCTACCACCTGGACCAACTCACCCGACGTCCGATCGACCTCGAACACTTCCTCGCCGTCATTGCAGCCGCACGGGTATCGCACGTTCGCTTCGTGGCGAGCGGTATGGATCTCGCCACGGGCGATGGCTACCTCATGGCCCGGATGCTGGCCGCCTTCGCCGCCGAGGAGTCCACCGCGAAGAGCCGACGCGTCAGACGGAAGCTCGACGATGTCGCGGCGGCCGGAAGACCACACGGCGGGTATCAACGACCATTCGGCTACGAGTCGGACAAGATCACGGTCCGCGAAAGCGAAGCCGCGGTCGTCCGCCAGATCGTTGCTCGCTTCACCGCCGGCGAAAGCTTGCGGTCCCTCTGTCAGTGGCTTGACGAACAGGGGGTGCGCACCGTCAGCGGGAATCGCTGGCGTAGCACAACGCTCCGAGCCATCCTGACGTCCGGGCGTATCGCTGGTCTCCGCGACCATCGTGGACAGGTCGTCGCGTCCGCCGTTTGGCACGGCCTCATCACGCTCCCGGACCGCGACCGTGTTCTCGCTCGTTTCGCGGAAATGAAACTCTCGAAACGTCGGGCCCCGCAGCGCTACCTCCTCTCCGGCATGCTGCGCTGCGGTCGATGCAACGGCACCTTGTTTGCTTCACCACGCACTCGGACTCGACGACGTTACGTCTGTCTCTCCGGACCCGACCATGGCGGCTGCGGTCGGATTACCGTTACTGCGGCGCCGGTCGAGCAGTTGATTGCTGATGCCGTGCTCTACCGCCTCGATACGCCCGAGCTTGCCGACGCCCTCGCCGGACGCGCCGCTGCAGACGAGCGAGCCGCGCTCGTCGCCGATGTTCTCGCCGCGGATCGCGCTCAGCTGGAAGAACTGACGGACCTGTACGCGTCAAAGCAGATTACCGCCACGGAATGGCTCCGAGCCAGGCGTGGGATCGAGGACCGCATCCATGCCGGGGAAGCTCAACTCTCTCGCGCCACCCACACCGAGGCACTAATCGGGCTGCACCGCGGCGACGCGCTTCGCGCTCAGTGGCGCGACCTTCCTCTCAGCCGCAAGGTTGCCATCGTCCGTGCCCTGGTCGATCACGCCACCGTTGGCCCGGGGATCAGAGGGGCTCAGCGGCTCGATCCGAACCGTGTCGAGGCAGTCTGGCGACTCTGATCGGACCGGCATGCGCGCTCGGCCGCCCTGACATGCGGACGAGCGCGCTGCGTCTCCGAGCAGCGCGACAACCTGTCCGATAACGAGGCGGTCGATCACCTTGACCTCGATACCTTGCGCTGCGCACGAGCGTCGTGCCCACGCCTCCGCGTTGGCCCGTGAGAGGAAGCTCTTCACGAGCCGCCCCGCCACTCAGCGAGCATCCGACGGTGGCGGGCGCGCAAACGTGGACGCGCTGCCTCAATAGCCTCAAACAGCGGCTCATAGCCCGTGTATTCGACGACTGCCGCGAGCGTTGGGCCGTACTGCTGCGAGTGATGTCCCTTATCGTGGTGTAAATCCGGGGTGACCTCAGGGCTGCCGACGAGGTAGACAAAGTAGGCCACCGCGGAGTTCTCTTGGAAGCTCTAACCCAAACCAGGAGACCCACGATGGCCCAGAACAGGATGACGCACCAGGCGCTGATCGATCAACTTCAGGGCGCGGACACGGACGTGTTGCGACGTGTCCTCGAACACGCCATGCAGCGGCTCATCGAAGCCGAGGCGGCCACGCAGATCGGCGCCGGCCCACACGAGCGAGCATCGACACGCACCACGTACCGCAACGGCTACCGAGAGCGGGTTCTCGACACCGGCTCGGGACGCCTCGAGCTGCAGATCCCCAAGCTGCGCTCTGGCAGCTTCTTCCCGTCGCTGCTCGAGCCTCGGCGACGTATCGATCGCGCGCTGCTGGCGGTCGTCCAAGAGGCCTACGTGCTCGGCATCAGCACGCGCAAGGTCGACGACCTCATGGCCGCCTTGGGTGGCTGCAGCATCAGTCGCAGCGAGGTGAGCCGGATCTGCGCGCTGCTCGACGAGGAGCTCGCCGAGTTCCGGGAGCGGCCCCTCGATGAGCCGTACCCGTACGTCTGGTTCGACGCGACCTACGAAAAGGTGCGTCAGGGTGCGCGCATCGTGAGCCAAGCGGCGGTGGTGGCCGTGGGTGTGCGCGACAGCGGCGAGAAGAGCGTGCTCGGGCTTGCGGTCGGCACCAGCGAGAGCGAGGCGTTCTGGCTGGAGTTCTGCCGCAGCCTGTCGCGACGCGGACTGAGCGGCGTGCAGCTGGTCATCTCCGACGCCCACGAAGGGCTGCGCAGTGCGCTGTCGCAGGTGTTCACTGGGGCGACGTGGCAGCGCTGCAAGGTGCACTTTCTGCGCAACATGGCCAGCGCGGTCCCCAAGCTCCACGCGCCGGCGGTGCTGGCGGTGGTCAAGTCGATCTTCCTGCAGCCGACGCGCGAGACCGCCCGCGACGCGGTGGGGCATGCGCTCACCGTGTTGGAGCCACGCTTTCCCGCGGTGGCAGCCAAGCTGCGTGCGGCTGAGGCCGATGTGCTCGCCTACCTGGATTTCCCGGTCGACCACTGGCGCTCGATCTCCTCGACCAACGCCATCGAGCGGGTCAATGCCGAGCTCGACCGCCGCGCCAAGGTGGTGGGCATCTTTCTGCGTCTGTACGCTCTCCCGTGGCAGTGGCGGAAGCACCGCTGTTGCTGCGAGGCTCCCGTGGGGCCGAGGGTGACCCGGCATTTTTCTGTCGAGCCCTCGGGCTCTGACCTGGTTAGGGCCAGTCCCCTCGGTCTTCGCGGGTGGCCGAGTGACCTCATAGCGGCGTGAATACTGAACGGCAGGAATGTCCGAGGCCATCCACCCATCAACACCACGGAGGGTCGGCATGGTCATCATCGGCATCGATTGCCACACAAGGGTTCATGTGGCTGCAGCCATTGACGGATCGGGGCAGGTCTGTGCGCGCTTCACAGCGGGTGCCAAGGCTGAGGAGCTCGAAGCGCTCACAAGGTGGGCGTGCCAACAAGCAGCCGGCCTGATCGCCGTCGAGGGCGCACGAGGCTTTGGCCTCGCGCTCACTCGATGCCTCCTCGCCGCTGGCTTGGAGGTCGTCGATGTCCCAACGCACATGACCGCTGACGGGCGCCGTCAGAGCCGCCGTCCGGGAAAGGACGATGAGAGCGATGCGGTGGTCATCGCGCGAGTTGCACTACGTGAACACGACCTGCCGCGGTTGCGTCCGGCGCATCTTGACTCGGATCTCAAACTGCTGGTGGACGCACGCGATCAGGTTGTTGCAGAAGGCACTCGTGTACGCAACCGGCTGCATGCGCTGCTGCTCACCGTGTCGCCCGGCTACCGCGATCACACCGGCGCTCTGTCGAGCAAGCGCGCACTCATCGTCGCTCGTCGCTTGGTGCTCCGAGCACGAGCGGCAGATCCGGTTCGCTGCCGCCTGGCCCTTGCAGCCATTCGCCAACTCCACGCCATCGATGCTGAAGCAGCCGGGCTGGAGGGCGAGATCAAACAAGCCGTGAGCGCAAGGCACCCGAAGCAGCTGCTCGCCATTTGCGGTGTGAGCACGCTGGTGGCCGGCAAGCTCCTCGGTGAGGCCCACGACATCACACGCTTCCCGACGGCGGCGTCGTTCGCAGCCCACGCTGGCGCCGCCCCGCTTCCGGCATCGAGCGGCGTCACGCGGCGACACCGTCTCAACCGAGGCGGCAACCGTCAACTCAACCGAGCCCTCTTCACGATCGCCATGGTGCAGGCACGCTGGCACCCTGGAGCGGTCGCCTATCTGGAGCGAAAACGTGGCGAAGGCAAGCGACCCGCCGAAGCGCGACGCTGCCTCATGCGCCACCTTGCGGGTGTCGTCCACCGCGCCATGTTCCTCGACGCGACCGCGGTCAGCGCGAGTTCGGCCATGCCTGCCGCTTGACATAGCGGCGCCCCAACAGCGCCTCACTGCTGCGGCTGTTCACCGCCGTGCTCCAGGACCAGCACGACGAGTGGCAGGACGGTCGCCGACATTTCAGTCAGCAGTCGATGGCTCGCCTGCTCCACCCCGACGGTCCGCCGTTGCTCACCAACCCGCTCACGGAGGGCCTTGTCGCTTAGTTCACCGACGTTGTGAGAACTCCACCGAATTCACACCACTACCCGGGACTTGACCCTGCTGCGCAACGTTGCCGATCGCCTCGTCAGCACTGGGCACTCGTGCCGGCGCGAGGGCTAACTTCCTCTTCAGGCAGCCCAGGGCGAACTCCGACCACCATGGCGCGGTAACCCAACGAGACCGATTTCCGTCGCGACCCCGATCCTTGAAATCCAGGTAGTGGAGAAGCAGCTGCCCGAACACCGCCGACCGCTCATTACCGGGCGCCACCGCGACGAGCTCGGCCAAGGCAATGGCATGCTCGTCGCGCGCTTGCATCTCCACGCGAGTCCACGGCCCGGGCGCTTTCGCTTCGAGCGCCTTGTCGTAAATGCGGACGCGAAGGTCGGACTTTGGCGAGCCGAAGTACAGAGTTCGGCTTTCGGTTTCACCGAGAGCGTTGACGTACTCCGAGGCGCTCGCCAGCCGAAGATTGCGCACTAGGTGCCCAGCCTTCATCTCTCGATAGCAGCGATCCACACTCAGTGACCCGGTTCGGTCATCGAGCGCAACGTCGAGGCGCGTGATCGACCGTCCGCGCTCCAGCAACATCCCGAGGAAGGGTTCCCACTCGGTGACCCGACCCGCGGCTTCTAGCGCACGGCAAGCCTTGCCGGGCATCCGGACGTGCACGCCCATGCCCGCTCGACCGTCATAGAAAACGTTAGTGCCTTCGGAGAGCCTCGAGCGCCGGTAGCCCATCGCACCGCGATCGCCCTCGATCCACTCGTCCGACTGGCGCGCGCACACGTCGTCGATGCTTGCCTCGTGCTCGGTCCACTCGAGCCAATCAACAAAGGCCTCGCTGGTGCGTTCGCCCCCTTCTGTACTGGTAACCCCCCTGTTAGTGGTCCGGGGGGTTGCTGCGCCGTCCTCGACGGACGCGCAGATGCTTGCCCTCGCATCTTGGGGAGATGGGCCGTCCGAATCGCTGAACACGTCGAATCCTCACGGCTTCGACGGTCCGGTATATCCGTCTCACCACGAGGGGTTCAGCTACTCTCCACGACGCCGGGCTACTGGTGCCCGCTCCGTTGGCTGTCCGGCGGGCTCGTCTCAATTGAGCCCCTTGTACCGGTGCGTCGCCCTCGGCCTTATTGGGTCACTTCCCCGCAGGGATACCGGGTTTCCACCGCCGAAGATAGCACATTCGTTCGGTCTCATTCATCCGGCTAGCCAATCGAGCGGAACACTATCCTGCGCCTTAGCGACATCAATGAGCGAACTCGCGCCGCACCCGCGATGTTGCCGCCCTACACCGGGCTAATTGGTACTTCCGAACGACCCTCCAGTGGTCGAAGATCCAGACTAGTCGAAGGGGTATCCCGCGAAAACTCCACCCAGCATCCAGCGAATTCCGCTGGCTGCTTCACCGTCAATCGGTGAACGCCGTTCGCTCGCGGCTGCACATCAACAAGGCGCGCGTCACTAGCACTGCCACCGCCTACCGGGGCTGTGAACTCCATGCCCGGGTTAGTCAGCAGCGCCTCCATGACCGAGTGCGCTATCCGCTCGACAGCTGCTCGCAGCAGCGTGAACACGGCGCCAGACGGATCAAGCTTGTAGCCGCACCAGGCGGCGACAGCATCTATTGAGCCTGGACTCTGTGCGGCTCGCCGCGCTGCCTCGCGTCCTTTAGTTTTGGTCCCCAAGACATCTTCGAGCGTTCCCTGCGGGTGTAGCCACAGTCCCGCGTCCCTCCAAATTGCCAGCAATCCGTCGATGCGAGCCGCCCAACCCGTGTCCGCAGGTACGTCATTCGCGAGCCACTTTGAACGCGCTTTGGGATCGGGTGGAACATTCGCTCTTCTCATCTGCTCCGTCAGAGGCTGCAAGACGCCGGAGGTCCGCGGGGGCTCGGTGTGATACTCGTGCCGGTAGCGTTCCGTAACCTCCGGCATTGCGTCCATTGCGCGTTGCACCTCCTGTGCAAAGCACGCATCAAGATCCGCAACCGCGCACACGTTGAGACCCATCTTCTTGCAAATCTCGTACCACAGAGCAACACCGCCGCTCCCACCACACTCGACGAGGTCTGTCTGTGCGACTACTTCTGCTGGTTGCGTTCGCGCGAGCGATGTGCTTAGCGCAGAGACGTCATCTACGCCCTCCACTAGCACCGGTCGCGGCGAAAACACGATCTGCCCGATCAAATCGGCGTTGTGTTGCAGTGAGGCGGTGACCCGGTCCATCTGCGACGCTAGCACGCTGTCGATAATCCGGTCAGGCTTGCGTCCTTGGGAGAAATACCAGATCGCGCTGAGATCCGAAGCTTGTTTCGGACGCAGAATCGTCGGCTCGTGGGAGACGACAAGTGCTCTTCTGTCTGGCCGACTGCACTCGCGCTCGAGCTCGCCAAGCCAAAGTCGCACCATCGCGGGGTGGAGATGAAGCTCAGGTTCGTCAACAACCAGAAGCTGCCAGTCCGTCCGGTAAAGTGCCGTTAGTAGAACGAAGAGCTCGCGCAGCCCATGGCCCTCATCCCTCAACAAGGAGTATTCCACGGCGCCAACGCGCACGTAGGGGTCCAGAAAGCCGGACGTCTCGCGCAGCTCGATCACACGATTGAGAGATCTCTGCAGGAACGCGGCCACTCGCAGCCACACTTCGGGCTGCTCCTTCAGCGCGTACATCTCGTCGATGCCGCTACCGCTCGTTTGCGAGAATCCCCGCGCCTGGTTCCTCTCCTGCTCCCCGAGCGGAAACCCCCGATGGCCCTCCTGACTCGGAACCGAGGTCCATCCGTAATTCGTGTACGTGCTAAGGCCTGCCAAGCGATCCGTAGCGAGAAACCGTCCCCCGAGTTGGCTAGCAATCAGCTTTGCAGTACGCGACTTGCCGGTTCCGTTCTGCCCAACGAAATACGTAACGGGATATGCCCAATCCGTGAGCTCGAAGAATGTTTCCGACCCCGAGCCACCCTTTGGAAAGATCTCGACGGATACCAATTTGACGGGGGGCAACGTCGCCATCTCGGGGCCAGGCCTCAGCAGCGAGTTAGCACGACGACGATCGCCGCGAGATCGTTGCGCACGGTGCTAACTGCGACACGCACTGATCCCACCCCCAGCTCAAGACGCAATCATCTGAAGGGAGCGATCGAGATCCTCGTCCGTGGCAGCGTAACCGTGTCCTGTAGGCCACACAAATACAATCCTGCGACATCCCGAGAGACTCCAGGTCGGCACGGGGACGCGACAGCATCAGCACCGCACGCTTCGCTTCGGGCACGAATCGACCGTAGTCGCCTAGCTGCCCGATACTCATCCTGACCGCCTCCCCAGTAGTTGTGCCTTTCGCTTCGATGAGAACTCAAGGATCTCAGTCATGCGCCGTTACATCGTGTAGAGCGACTTCAAAGCTTCCCAGTCCTTCTTGCCGCGACCAGCCCAGCTCCTATTGGCGGCCGAGGGAAGCCGAAAAACGCCGATCCCCGCTGGGGAGTGTGGAACATACGCTGCCAACTCGTCCCTCCATTGTCGCGCTGTTCCTCCTTGTACGACCCAAACGTCCTTGAACCCATGCCATGCCTTGTACCCGTTTCGCTGGAAGTGTGCCTGGATAAGGCTCCGCTGGGTGACGTTGATGCCGTCCGCAGCGATCAGGAAGAAGTCGCTATCGGCCATCTGTCGTCTCGCCTGCGTCAGCATCCTCGCTGCCCGCCTCAGGCCCGGAGCTTGAGTTTGACCCCTCTGATTCGCTCACTTCGTCCTCCTCGGTCTCCCGCCGGTGAGGGATCTGCCCGCCGACTCGTATCCCGTAAAAGGCCGCCATCTCACGTACCGACGCCATCACATCCTCAGGCATGGGCATGTCTGAAACAATCCAGAGTTCCTTCCCCGAGGTATCACGCCCCGCCCGAGCCGCCGGGTCAACCCCTCTTAGAATCGCTCCGACTTCACCCCAGAGGGGATGGCCCGCGGTCATCGATGGCTCAGCGGGCGGACTGGTCGGATGACGAACGATGCTGCGCACCGTCGCCAACACCTCCTCTAGCAACTCTCGATCACTGCGATCAGTACTCTTCGCTGCTGCGGCCGTCGAGTGGTCGATATCAGCAAACATTCTTTCAAGGTCGGGCCACCATTTCTCCACGGCCTTGTCTAGCACCGCCTGCGCTAACGGTCTGTCGGGAGGCGTGCAAGCCTCGTTGATCGACCGCATGATCGCCGCAACGCCCATCTTGTCGGCCGGTCGCCCTTGGAACTGACCGAGCGGTGGGGTGACGTCCGTCTGCTTAAGATCCACAGCCAAGGGCACTACCCGGTTGGACCCAACGCCTTTGGCCAATGCCCCGGCTTCGAAGTTGAGCCAGGGGGCGTGCTGATTCTCGACGGTGACGCAGATGATTCCGAAACTCGTTTCCTGCAACTGATCCGCAATCTCTGCTTCCCATCGCGCTCCCGCCGCGATATCCGTGGCCGACATGAACGGCTCCACGCTGTTGATCACCTGAGGCATCCAGTCTCGGAGTGCCGTTGCGACCGCTTGGCTCTTCTCTCCCGACCAGCTAAGGAATACCTTCACGAGCTGGAATCCTACGCCGGCCTCTGACCTGACACTTCGACGCGAGCCTCTCTAGCAGGGTCTCCGGCGGTGCGCAGTAAGGGGGTTGTATTAGCGATTGACGAGGTTGGCCAGTTAGATTGGCCGCGCGGTCGACGAACTTTCGGATTAGGCCGTCGACCTTTGTACCGCGACGTGCTGGATCGCTCGTCTCTTTCGATCGAGGGACCTCGGCGGAACGTAACGTTCGCGCCGTTGTCGTGGCCATTGACAACTCGCCGGGCGTTCACCGAGAATCACATCCCGTCCCGCAGATTCTGATTGTGCCTCCGAGGATTTGCCGTTTGGCAATCAGGTCGAGACAGGAGGACCTTGAAGAATGGGCACGATCACCACTGCCGATGGCACGGAGATCTTCTACAAGGACTGGGGGGCGGGCCAAGCGATCGTGTTCAGTCACGGCTGGCCGCTTTCGGCTGACGACTGGGACGGCCAGATGCTGTTCTTCCTGCACCATGGCTACCGGGTCATTGCCCACGACCGGCGTGGGCACGGCCGCTCGTCGCAGACCGGCGATGGTCACGACATGGACCACTACGCCGATGACCTGGCGGCGCTGACTGCACATCTAGATCTCCACGACGCCGTTCATGTCGGCCACTCGACCGGTGGCGGCGAGGTCGTACGCTACGTCGCCCGGCACGGTGAGACCCGCGTCGCGAAAGCGGTACTCATCAGTGCGGTACCGCCGCTCATGGTGCAGACCGACGCCAACCCCGGCGGCCTGCCGAAGAGCGTGTTCGACGACCTGCAGTCCCAGCTAGCCGCCAACCGGTCCGTGTTTTACCGAGCCCTGCCGTCGGGACCCTTCTACGGCTTCAACCGGCCCGGCGTCGAACCCTCGGAAGCGATCATCGAGAACTGGTGGCGGCAGGGGATGATGGGGGGAGCGAAGGCACATTACGACGGCATAGTTGCCTTCTCTCAGACCGATTTCACAGAGGACCTCAAGAAAATAACTGTGCCCGTGCTGGTAATGCACGGAGATGACGATCAGATCGTTCCCTACGGCGACTCCGGCCCGCTGTCCGCGCAGCTCGTCCAGAACGGGACGCTGAAGACGTACCCCGGGTTCCCACACGGCATGCCGACCACCCAAGCCGAGACGATCAACGCCGATCTGCTGGCCTTCATCCAGTCCTGACCGGCCCACCGCGTTATGGGACCTTGTGGGGCTGAGATCCGGGCTTCGCAGCGGCGGTGCCAATCGGAAGAGATAAATCGCCCGTAAGCCGAATCCAGGAGGATAGGTCCGGTCACGGTGAACCCCGGGAGGCCGAAGTCCAGGGCGACGACATGACGCCAGGTGACGTCCTCACGCCGCCGACGTTGATCTCACTCGGCGGCTCTTGAGGGGGTTGTATTGACGATGGACGAGGTTCTCGAGGTTCTCGAGCTCTCTCGGTTGGCGATGCAGCCGGTCGCGCCGCCCAGATCATCACGCCGTCACGCGACCCAAGTTGCGTGTCGCTGCGGAGGCGCTGGTACTCGGGCCGAGGCTTGTTGGGGTTGAAGGCGCTGATGTCGTCGTCGACACAGACCGCGGCGGATGCTCCAGCCCCGCCGCTGCGCCTCGTCGAGACAGTCCGCCTCCTGGCGCTGGACAGCCAGGCGCTCGGCTGGCTGCTAGAAGCTGATATTCGCTCCCAGGCGGAGGGCGGCAATGCCGTCGGTTAGGTCCTACTTGCCCTGAAGCTTCAAACGTTCGTCGCGCTCGACGGCCGCATCTTGGAGGACTTCCCACTTATCGAAAACGCGCCCTCCACCTGCCGCTCTCGACGATTCGACGAGCCACTTGAACGCATCCCACATTTGTATGCTGTGCCCAGCAAACATTGTGAGGATGAGTTCGTTGTCGAGCAGGCCGCCGCAATAGACGGTCCCAAGTTCCTCCCAGAAGTTGAGTAGCCGGTAGACACGCAGTCTCTGGGGGTGGGGGGCTTGGCCGAACATCTGTGTGTGTGCAGCGATCGCGTGGGCGCTCGACCCAGGCGGCAAACCGAATGTCCGCAGGACGAAGCTAGTGTTGCGGACGAACTCAGGGGCCCAATAGCGTTCGAAATACCGAATCACGGTGTCGAACTTTGCGGCGGCACGGCTCGCTCTGAGGCTTCGCCAAGCGATCACGGCAGCGGCGACAAGCAGAACCGCTTGGACAGCAGATGCTACCGTTGCGATCGTTTCGAGAGTCAGCATGGCAACTCGAAACCGTTGTCAGCGGTCGGTCAGTGTCCGGCGGCGTTGAGCAGGCGTGACCTCCAACCTCTGCCGAAGGCAGCCGTCAGCTTCCGCCGTCCGGGTCAAGGTGGAGGGAAGTACGGATCGTTCATCGGGGCCATCTCGCTACAGCGGATTGTTGGGTCGATGGAATTGTACGCACCGGAGGGGGGTTCAAAACAAGTTACCCGGAACGGCCGAGGGTTGGCAACATCGGGCCCGGTTCGAAACCGCGGATCGACGGCGGGGTATTCTCGCCTCCCAACCCACAAGATCGGCGCCTAGCCTTTGCCCTCAGGGTCGTAGTGCTTCTTGATGGCAGGGTGATCGGTCATCAGTTGCTTCAGCACAGGCTTTTCGAGCGCGACCGAGAACGAATCCAACGCCTTCTGGGCCGTGTCCAGCTTGAGTTCGCTCCTTTGCAACGCGTCCGCGGTTTGAGACTTGTCCTTAGTAGCCGCTTCGGCTGTCTTGTCGGCCGCATTCGCTCGTTGGGTTGCTTGCTCGTTTGTCTGTCGAGTAAAGAAATACGTGATGAACGACCCCGTCACCACCCCTACGAGCCCAGAGAGTAGCGTCCAGATCTTGACCGCATCATCAACTGAGTACCGAAGGATCGCCGCAATCGTAATGCTGGCAACGGCTGCCAAGATCCCTACTCCAACAACCGCGGAGGCGGTTGGATTCATGAGTGTGGCCCTCCCTAACTGATCGAATGGAGCGATTAGATCACCCCATCCGCCGGGTTGTCCACCCGCTCGGGGGCCGGGTGGTGCCTCAGCCGCCGGCCGGTCGCGGGCCGCCTCCAACGTGAGGTGCGGCCCGGCACAGCTTGGGCTTGGGCGTCGCCCCGGAGCTGGACAGCCCGGGGTTCAGGTCCGTCAGCGATTCATGCGGTAACGAGGCGCTTCACAGCGTCGACACTGCTTTCCCCCGTTCGGTCGGGGTTGTATTAACGATGGACGAGGTTCTCGAGGTCGGTATTGCCGCCGTGGCTCTAGTGCACCACGTGGTGGCCTTCGGTCCATGCGGGGCGGACGGTCGCATCCCGGGAAGCGGCAGCCCTGGTCGCGAAGAACCAGCGCGGTGCGGAGGTGCGCCGGGATCGTCCGCGTGGCCCGTCCCACCGAGAGCGGCAGTGGACGTGTGCTCCCGGCCAATGGCGGCAAGATCGACCAGCGCGTCGGCCCTGCGCTGGGACGCCAACCGCTCTTCGCCCCGACTCATCCCGTGACTGAGCGCATCGATCGCCGTCTTCACCAGCGCGCCGCCCTCGGCGTCGAGCTCACCACGGAGGACGAACACGCCCCCATAGGTCTGCTCGCACTCGAACCAGCGGCGTTCGTGGGCGCAGTTGTCATCGGCGAGCACCCCATCGGGGTCGAGGCGCAGCCGGGTGGCCTGGGTGAGCATGCGCACGGCCCGGGGCTCAAACGTCTCCGCCGCGCCCACCAGGACGTGCTCGAAGGGCGCCAGCTGCGCCACGCCGACATCCTCGGCGAGGTGGGCGATCATGGTCACGTTGCTGAAGGAGGCGCGCCCGGTACGATCGCTGTCGAGCGTGGCCGGCAGCTCTCCCAGGGTCCGGGCCAGGTGGACGCGGTGGCGGCCGCCTTCACGGTCATCCCGCAGGCACGTCGCAGCCAGGACACCGTGCTCCCCCCGCCATCGGCCTGGGCGCCCCGCTCGCGATGAAAGCGGTGCAGACGGCGGATGGACTCGGCCTCCAGCCGATCGATCGCCCGGCGGATGTCGACGATGTCCTGACCCAGGGCGTGCGTCGAGAAGCCGTCGATGGACTCTCCGACGAGGGTATCGACCGCCTCACGCAGACGGTCTCGCGCATCCGGTATGGCGAACGCTTCCATACAGGATATTATACCAAACACCTGTTCGCCACAACACGGACAATGTGCCCTCACAAGTTACAGCCACGGATAGCGGAAATATCGCACGCGGCTGAGGGCGACCAGGGCCGCAATCACAACTGCGAACACGGCCCCTATGGCCGTTCGGACCGAGCACGACCGTTGCCTGGTGCGAGATTCACTTCGACGAAGCTCGCGCGCGCACGCCGTCGCCACCAACCACGCATGCCGTCGCCACCAACCACGCCCGTCCGATAGGGCTACGTGTCCCCCGCCGGCGATAGCGCGCCGTCGTCGCTACGGATTCCCACGATCGATGACCGTCGTGGGTCGGAAGCTGGCCAACGCGAGCTCATACCGCTCTCCTTGCCGGCCGCCAACCTCAACCGGTCCAACGCCAACAAACCCGGCCTTCGTCAGCACCCGCCGTGAAGCGGCGTTCTCGTTGCTGGTGGCCGCCCTCAACGTCCGAAGCCCGTACTCATCGCGGGCAAGCCGGCACATGCGTCGCAATCCAGCCGTCGCAACGCCACGTCCCGCGACGCATTGCGCGATGCGATACCCGACCTCCGCGGTCCCATCCACGAGTTCATACAGATTGAAACGGCCGACGACCTTCTCGTGCTCATCGACAAGGACGTGTCCGATGCTGAGCCCCGCTTCTTGTTCGGCGAGGAGCGCGCGGTATCGCTCCGCGAAGTGTTCATAGAAATCATCGCCACGATCGCTGATCGAGTTGGCGAAGTACGCGCGGTTCGCGAGCTCAAAATCGAGAATCGCTGCCTCGTGGTCGGGGCGAAGCCGCTCCAGATCGAACACCTGTCAAACGTACTCTGACTGAGCGTCCCGGCTACCGACTGCGTGCGAATGGTGGCCGCAATTGGATGGAACCTCCGGCTTGTGCGATGTCAAGGTGCGGCTCACCGGCCTTGCGATCGGACTGAGATCGTGAGTCAAGGCGGCCGTTGCCCGGGCGCTGGAAGACGCGGAAAACAACCGTGAGTCAAGAGGACTCCCTCGCGGTCCCCACTGTCCGCTCCAATACCTTTGCGTGTGGCCAGCCTTGCATCCTCCTCGGGCACGCCGTCCACAACGCGGTCGGGCGGCCGTTACCATGCTGCGGTGACCGACGAAAGCCACGGCTTCGGACGGCGAGAGGTTCGTCCGACTCCGATAGCGAGTTGACGAGTTATGCCCGATACGATGGATAACGACCTCCGATGGCTTGTGCTGCCGCTCGCAGCCGTCACAGCGCTGTTGGGTATCGTGCAGTTCGCAAGGCTCACCGAGCTCGCGATCCAAATTTCTGGCATGTCCGGCGCCCCCTCTTGGTTGCACCTGTTGCTGCGCTGGGAGTGGCCTGACCAGGTGCTTTGGACCGCGCCGATCGCCGGCGGAGTCGGAGGAGCGCTCGCCTTCCTGCGTTGGCGCGGGTGGTTCGGTCGAGCGCTCGTCGCCGTTGCAACGCTGGCGCTAGTCGTCGCAGCGGTCGTCTCAGTCGGCGAGTGGGGCTGGTCGTCCACGGTCCAGCTGGACCCACTATCTGGCCGACCTCTGGTCGCCGTGTCGTTCTGCGCGGCACTCGCTCTCACGCTTCTGTCCACGCGTCGGCGGCCGATACAGGCCGTGGAGCGGTGAGCCCGCGGATCGCTGGAACCCGGCTGGTTTGTATTCAAAAAACCAATGGTGGGCGCAATAGGGATCGAACCTATGACCTCTGCGATGTCAACGCAGCGCTCGTACCAACTGAGCTATGCGCCCCTGGCCCGCAACCGGCAGGCGTGAGCGCCGTCGATGATACCAGTGCTTCCGGCCGTCCCCCACTGGCCCGGATTCAGACCCAGGCGACCGGCTGGGACTTCTTCCCGGTTGCGTGTTGGGCGGCCTGCAGGTCGTCCATGGTCACCTCAACGCGGAGCACGCCCTCGCAGCTGTGGCACACCAGGTTGAACGACTCGGGCCGGACGATCTGACGGGCGATCGCCTGCCGGTGCCCGCAGCATTCACACGTGACGACAGCTCGCATCACTCCTCCGCCGGGCCGGCCTGTCCGGTCCGCAAGGCCTCGGAGCTTCCCACCAGTGCCCCGGCACGCTGCCCAATCCATGGCTCCGCGACATCGTCGTTGCAGATTTGCGATCAGGTCTGGTCGGCGCCCGCAGCGGCCGGTGCGAGGTCCGGTTCGAGGACCTGCAGACGCTGCCAGCCGAACCACCGGACCGCCACCGCGATGATGATGAGAATCGCGCCAAGCGCGGCGACAACACGAGCCACGCCGATCAGATCGGAGACGACGCCCGCAAGCAGCAACGGTATCGCCACTGCCGCGTTGATCACGGTGAAGATGCCGCCGAAGATGCGCCCACGGCTCTCGGTGTCGGTGCGTTCCTGAAGAACAGTGAACCCGGGGATGAGCATCGCGCCCAGCGCGCACCCGAACAGCACGCCCACGGCGACTGCGAGCGGGACCATCAACCCAGGGAGGCCGTGGGTGCGAAGCACGTCGGGAACGATGCCCATGATGAGCAGCGACAGGCCCGCGCCACTGATGGCGGCAACCAGGGTCTTGGCGCGCGGGAAACTCGTCCGCTGACCCAGCAGCGCGGCCGTGCCGATGAGCCCGAACATCGCCGGCACGAGGACGATGTACGTCTCGGTGTCAGACCGGTTGAGCACCTCGACGAGATACACCGGCCCGAGCGCGAAGATGGTGAAGACCACAACGATCGCAAGCGTCAGCTGATAGAGCCCGAGACGGAGCGGCGGGCTGTTGCGGAGGATTTCGATGCCGTCGCGCAACTCGCGCAGGATGCTTGGCGACGGGCCGCTGACCTCCTGCTCAGCACGAAGGCTGACACTCACCCTCCACACCGATATCGCCGCAAGCCCGAAGAGACCCGTCGCGATGAAGAACGGTGCCTGGTTGCCGAAGAAGCCGATCGCAATCGTCGCCGCCGGCACACCGAGAACGAGGGTCATGATGACCGTGGTCATGAAGAGCGAGGTTGCCTCGGTGATCTGCTGGCGCGTGACCAATGTGGGGATGCTCGCGGCTTCGGCGGGAGCGAAGATCTGTCCCGCTGAGCTGAAGAGCAGCGTGATCACGATGAGCGGCCACGCCTGACCGCGCAGCGGCGGGAACAGCTGCGCAATCGGGATGAGGAGGATGAGACCGGCGCGAGCCACGTTGGTGCCGATCATCAGCGCGCGTTTGTCGTGTCGATCCGCGTAGACGCCGGCGGGAGCGCTCAGCAGAACGCTCGGCAACGTGTACGCGATCATCAGCACCGACTGCAGCGATGCGCGCTTGGTGAGCGTGTACATGAAGACGAGCAGCGTGAACATGAGGAACTTGTCGGCGAGCTGCGAGAGCAGCTGGGCCAACCACAGGTACCGGAAATCGCGACGGCGAAGAACTGCGGCGAATCCCTTGCGCTGCTCGTCGGCAGCGGCAATCGCCGGGCGTGCCGCGTGGAGCGGCGCAACCTGGCCGTCCTCACGGGGCTCGGTTGCGTCACGGGTGACGGGCTGCCTCATCGCGTGACCGACCTCACCTCCGCGACTGCGCGAGCGAGGAGCTGCCACTCATCGAGCCGAAGCGTACCCGGCCGGCGCCCCGGATCGATACCCGCGCCGGCCAGGGCAGTCCCAGCGCCGGCAACGTCGCCGCCGAGGGCACGCGACAGTCCGTTCCGCAGCGTCTTGCGGCGAGACTGGAACAGCGGCTTGGCAAGCGCGAGCATCGATGCCCGGATCGCCGGGTCCGCGTTGGGGGTGGGCACGATCCTGATGATCGAGGAATGCACCGCCGGTGGTGGGTCGAAGGCACTCGGCGGCACGTCAAGGATGCGCTCGACGCCGGCAAGCGATCGAATGGCAACCGTTGCGAGGCTCCAGTCCCCCGGCGCGGCGGCGAGTCTCGCCGCCACCTCGCGCTGCACCAGCACGACGGCCCTCGCGGGAGGCTCTGCGGTTTCGACGAGACGCATCAGTACCAGCCCGGTCAACTGGTAGGGAAGATTGCCGGTCGCGAGCCAGCCGGTGGTGAAGCCGAGGGCGGCAGGATCGACGGTTCGGGCATCCGCTTCGAGCACGGTCACGTTGGGATTCGCACGCTGGGTGATCTCGGTTCCAGCCACGCAGGCGGGATCGACGTCGATCGCCACGACTCGACGCGCCCGCGCTGCCAGCGCGCCGGTGAGCGTGCCGAGCCCGCAGCCGATCTCGAGCACCTCGCTCTCCGGCCCGGGGTCGAGTGCGTCGACGATGGCATCGAGGACGTCGCGGTCGATCAGGAAGTGCTGGCCGAGGCTGGTGTCGCGACGGAGACCGACGCGGTGGGACACCGCCGTGAGCGTCCTCGGGTCGGTGAGGTCGAGCGGCCGGCGGGCACGCTCGCGGGTCTGCTCAGCCACCTGCCATGTCCATGGCGGCTGTCGCCATGCCCAGCACGCGATGGGCGGTGCGTGTTGTCGCGGCGCGCACATCCGCCACCGAAGCGCCCCGCAGGCGCGCCACCGTGGCCGCCGTGATCGCAACTCGCTCCGGGAGGTTCGGCTTGCCGCGCTCGGGAACCGGGCTGAGAAACGGCGAGTCGGTCTCGACCACGAAACCGTCGTCCGCCACCGAGCGGGCTGCGTCCTGGATGTTCTCGGTACGCGGGAACGTGACGATGCCCGAGAAGGACGCGATCAAGCCCCGCTCGGCGCACCGGCGGGCGAACGCCGCATCGCCGCTGAAGCAATGCATGATGCCGGTACTCCCCGGGACGTCCCCAAGGGCGGCGAGCACCTCATCGTGCGCATCGCGGTCGTGGATGAGCACCGGCTTGCCGGCGTCGCGCGCGAGCTCGAGCATCGCTTGAAACGAGCGCTGCTGGATGTCGAGCGGCACCTCGTGGTACCCGGGACGAAAGAACAGGTCGAGACCAACCTCCCCGACCGCGACGGCCTTGGGATGGCGCAGCAACGCTGCCAGCGCGTCGAGCTGGCGGCCGTCAGGTGCCGCGGGTTCATGTGGATGCCAGCCACACGTGAAGTACACCCCGGTGTGCTCCTCGGCGATCCGGCGATTGCGTTCCGAGTCCTCGAGGTTGAGCCCCACGGAGATGATCTCGTCGACCCCTGCCGATGCCGCTCCCTCGAGGGCCGCATCCAGCAGCCCGCGTTCCTCGAGCAGCACCAGGTGGCAGTGGGTGTCGACGAGAGGCGGCAGCGGCTCGCTCATGGGTGTGCTCCGACCACCACCGTGCATTCACCCCGCGGCGGCCGCGCCGTGAATTCCTCGACGAGTGTCGCCGCGGTCCCACGGTGCAGCGTCTCATGCAGCTTGGTGAGCTCCCGGGCAACCACGATCGGACGCTCGCCGAGAACCGGCATCGCGAGGCGCAGTGTCGTGGTGATCCGCATCGGCGACTCGAAGAAGGCGATGGTCCGCTCCTCGCGCAGCGCATCGTCGAGGACCCGGAGGAGCTTGCCCGCGGTGCGCGGCAGGAAGCCGAGAAAGCAGAAGGCGGTCGCCGGAAAGCCGCTCGACGCGAGCGCGGCGGTCAGGGCCGACGGGCCTGGGATCGGGGTCACGCGGTGGCCTCCGTCGAGCGCGGCGCGGACCAGGAAGGCGCCCGGATCGCTCACCGCCGGAGTCCCGGCGTCGGTGCAGAGCGCGAGCGTCTCTCCGCGCTCGAGCCGCTCCATCAGCTGCGGGACGCGCCGTCGTTCGTCGAACGCGGGGAGTGAGAGCACGGGCTTGTGCACGCCATGCGCGCTGAGCAAGACCTTGGTCCGCCGCGAATCCTCCGCGATCACCGCATCGCACTCGCGAAGCACACGCAACCCGCGCAGGGTGATGTCCTCGAGGTTGCCGATCGGCGTCGCCACAACAGCGAGCGTTCCTGTCAGGTCGCTCATCGACCCCAGTCCCGCGGGTAGCGGAACTCCCGGTCGATGGTCCGGTTGCTCAACTTCGCGATGACCGGCGGGCGGCGCTTGTACTGGCTGCCGCGAACGCGCGCGACGACGTTGTCCACGTCGCCGGGGTCGAAGCCCAGGGCCACGACCTCGGCCCGGCTGCGCCGCTCGTCGACCAGGAGGTGCAGCACCTCGTCGACAACGGCATAGCGCATGCCGAGCTCGTCCTCATCGGACTGGCCGGCCCAGAGGTCGGCACTGGGCGGCTTGGTGAGCACGCTGTGCGGCAGGCCGAGCGCGCTGGCGAGGGCATACACCTGGGTTTTGTAGAGGTCGCCGATCGGGTTCAGCGCACTCGCCATATCGCCGAAGAGCGTTCCGTATCCGAGGAGCAACTCGGTCTTGTTGGAGGTGCCGAGCACGAGCGCTCGTTCCGCCATCGAATGGTCGTAGAGGATGGACATGCGCTCGCGGGCCATCTTGTTGCCCCGGCGGGTGCGATCCGCATCCGGAAACTGCTCGAAGTACGCGTCGACCTGGGGTGTGATGTCGACGACCCTCGGGGTGATGCCAAGGCTGTCGCACACCGCCTGGGCGTCGATCTGCGACTGCGGATCGCTGCTCCGGTATGGCATGAAGACGGCCACGACGTTGCCGGCTCCGAGCGATGCCACCGCGAGCGCGGTGACCAGTGACGAATCAACTCCTCCCGAGAGTCCGACGATGCCGCGCTCGAACCCCACCTTGCGCACCCCGTCGGCGATGAAGCCCCGGAGCAGCCCGATGACGAAGGGAGCGTCAACCGCGAGCGTGCCGGCGTCGGAGTCGATCGGTCTCGGCGTCGTTGACATCGTTTCTTTCGTCGCGCAGCAGTGGATAGGCGACGCGGGCGCGGCGGACCGCACTCCGCTCGAGGCTGTGGTAGAGGACTGATTCCTGGGCGCCGGCCACCTCGGCGACCACCGTACCCACCGGGTCGACGATGCGAGACCCTCCCCAGAAGCCAACGCCATCCTCGAATCCGGATCTGTTGCAGTAGAGGACGTACGTGGTGAACAGCTGCGCATACGTGCGGGTCATGACGTCGTAGCTGCCGGCGGTGCCGACGGCCTCCCCCTGGTGCAGGCCGCGCCCTGGAGATGCTGACGGGCAGATGATCAGATCCACACCTTGGCGGGCGAGCAGCACGGCGGCTGACGGGTGCCAGAGGTCCTCGCAGATGAGGATGCCCGCCCGCCAGCGATGCCTGGCGCGGTCCCCGAGTGGCGCGTCGAAGGCGCGGAATCGATTCCCCGCAGCCAGGTACCGCTGCTCGTCGAAGAGGCCGTAGGTCGGGAGGTAGACCTTGCGGTGGACGTGCACGATCTCGCCACCGCTGATGTACAGCGAGGCGTTGTAGAACCGATGCTCGGCGCTCTCGAAAATCAGGCCGGCCACGATGTCGATGCCGCCCTCGCGCGACGCATCGCGAAGCGTGTCGATCTCGGGTGCGTGAAGGCCGAGCGCGATCTCCGGGACCTGGTCCTTGAGGAAGTACCCGGTGAGTGAGAGCTCGGGAAAGACGACCAGGGCGGCACCGGTCGCGGCGGCGCTCGAGATGATCGTGAGATGCGCCGCCAGGTTCGCCGCAAGATCCCCGAGCCGCGGATAGAACTGCGCCAGCGCGATGCTCACCGAGCCGGCGGGATCGGGGATCGCCTCGCGCGCCGTCAGTGGCTCGTGAATCGCCGCCCCGGCTGGGGCCGCCACCACCGGTGTCACGCTGGTTCGAGATCGTTCGAGGACCATTGGGCTGATTCTCCCACGGTCTCCGGCAATGCCCCCGAGTTGACGAACGCATCGACCATCGCGGGAACGCGATCCAGCGCCGTCACCGCCCTCGGGGCCGGAGGCAGGGATTGCAGGAAACCCATCCCGTACTGACGGGTGCGCAGGCGAGGATCGCAAAGCACGACCGCCCCGCGATCGGTGCCGCTCCGGATCAGGCGTCCGAACCCCTGGCGGAGCCGGATGGTCGCGACCGGAAGGATGTACTCGCCGAACGGGTCGTGCAACCGCTCGGATCGCGCCCTGACCAGGGGATCGGTCGGAACCGGGAACGGTAGCTTGTCGATCACGACGCAGCGCAGGCGGTCGCCCGGGATGTCGACCCCCTCCCAGAAGCTGCTCGTCGCCAGGAGGACGGTGCGCGGATCTGAGAGAAAGCTCTGCAGGATCTGCCTGCGGGTGCCGTCGAGGCCCTGCGCAAGGCTGGCGATGCCGCGCGTGTCGAGGCGTTCCTGGAGGAGGGCCCATACGCGTTTCAGCGGCCCGTAGCTCGTGAACAGCACAAGGGTGTGCCCCTCGAGCCGCGCCGCGATGCCGTCGATGAGCGTGGCCATCTGCTGGTCGTGCCCCGGGTCGTCGTAGGCGGTCGCATCCTCCGGCAGGATGCACAGCGCCTGGCGGAGATAGTCGAATGGGGATTGCAGGAGCAACTCGTCGGCGCCGGCACCGATCCCCACGCGACGCCGGATGAAATCGAAGCGACCTCCGACCGACAGCGTTGCTGAGGTCAGCACCACCAACTCGACCGGGTCGAACACCGCCTCGGCGAGGGGCACCGAAACGTCGACCGGCGCCTCGTGCAACTCCGCCTGCTCGCCACGCATCTCGATCCACGTGACCATGCCCTCTCGTGGCCGGACGATCACGTGGTCGATCGCCGCGGCGATCCCCGCCAGCGATTCGGCAGCGTGCTCGAGCTCGTCATCCGCACGATCCGGTTGGGGCAGGAGTTCCGTCTGCAAGCCCGCCGGCGCACCCGACAGCAACGCGCCTGCGGTGCGCTGGAGCACACCGGCAGCATGCACGGCCGAGCGTTCGACGAATCCGAATCCTGGATCGCTTCGTATCGCCTCGGACAGACCGATACGGCCATTGGCCGCGTGCTCCCCGCCCAGCTTGGCGGACATGAATCCCTTGGCGTCGCCGAAGAGACGCTGCCCCGCCTCGCGGCACCGCTCCAGCGCCGCCGCGAGTGGCGTCCCCGCCATCGCCGGGATGCGGTCGAGGACAAGCGTGAGGTCCGCCAGCCGCTCGGTCACGCCGAGCTGCTCGGTGGCGACTGACTCCAGGTGGTGCGCCTCGTCGACCACCAATGCCTCATACGGTCCGAGTACCTGACCCTGGCGCTCATTGCCGGCGAGGAGGAGCGCATGGTTCGTGACAACAATGGCCGCATCCGCCGCGGCGCGTCGGGCCCCGACCATGTAGCAGGTCGCGGTCGGCCAGTTGGCGCATGCGGGGCCGAGGCAGTCGGTCACGTCCGACGCGACGCGTCGCCAGAGTTGCTCCTCGTCCCCGGCGAGATATACCTCGGAACGGTCTCCGGTCTTCGTGGTCGCAAGCCACGCGAGCATCTTCAGCTTGAAGCGAATCGACACCAGGTCGGGCTCGTGGCCCACGACGTCCGGCGCCACCAGGAATCGCCGCCACCTGCGCAGGCTCAGGTAGTGGTTGCGCCCCTTGAGGACGGCGACGGGCACGGGCGTGTCGAGCAGACCGGCCACCGCCGGGATGTCATGGTCTGCGAGCTGCTCCTGGAGATTGATGGTGTGGGTTGCGACCACCGCGCGCCTTCCCGTTCGCGCGGTCCAGAGTGCGAGCGGCGTCAGGTAGGCGAGCGACTTCCCAACCCCCGTCCCGGCTTCCACCATCAGGCGCCGTTTGCGCTCGAGTGTCTGACCGATTGCCGTAGCCATCTGGAGCTGCGCCGCTCGATATTCGTAGCCCTCGCGGCCGGCGAGGGGTCCATCGGGACCCAGCAGCGCGGCCGCTGCGTCGCCGACGCCCATGCCGTCGAGTGCCTGCGACGGCCGGCCGGCACTGGTGCGCGGCGCAGGCGTCGCGGCGATGAGGACCTGGCCGGCGGGAGGCTCCGCGTCGATGCCCGGGCGGGTCATGACGTCGGCGAAGAAGGCATCGAACGGCCCGGGGGCCTGGGACGCCACGCGGCGCATCTCCGTCGTTGCCGTTGCCGGCAGCCTCCGGCCGGCGCCCACGAGGAGCCGAAAGAGATCGCCGGTTGCCATGGCGTCGCTCAGCGCCCGATGGGGACGCTCATGCATGATCCCGAGGCGGCGGCTGAGCAGCGGCAGGCTGTGGGTCTCGAACGTCGGCAGCAGCACCCTGGCGAGGTCGAGCGTGTCGTAGATCAAGCGCGCACCGAACGCCTCCGGGAGCAGCCCGCGGAGGAAGAGCAGGTCGAACGTCCCGCCATGGGCGATGAGCGCGGCGTCCCCGCAGAATTCGGCGAGTCGAGCCACCGCCTCCGCTGGAGGCGGCGCGCCCACCACGTCGTCATCGCTCAGGCCGACGAGACGCTGAATGGCAAGCGGAATCGGGATCTGCGGGTCGACCACGATCTGAAGTTCGTCGATCGGGCGCAGGGCGCCGTCGTAGCGCACCGCACCGATTTCGAGGATCCGGTCGCTGCGTGGCGAGAGCCCGGTCGTCTCGAGGTCGAAGGCGACCACGTGGTCCGGGTGCGGCGGGCCCGTGGTCACGCGCTCCATCATGATCGCGGCCGCTGCTCGGCGTCGATCACCCTGGTGCGGCCGCGACGCCCGACCAGAGGTCGAGCGCGGTGCGGACCACGTCGTCGATGCCGAGAACGCCGGTGTCGAGGTGGTATGCGCCGGGTGCAGGCTGCATCGGTCCATCGCTCCGCGATGCGTCGAGCCGATCGCGCTCACCGACCTCTCCGCGCATGAGCGCGCTGTCCGGATCCGCGGTGTGTTGCAGTTGCGACGCGCGACGTCGCGCGCGGACCCCTTCCGTCGCGTCCAGGTACAGCTTGAGTTGCGCGTCCGGGAACACCACGGTGCCGCAGTCACGACCCACTGCGACGGCGCCTAGCGTGGCAAGCCGGCGCTGCGCATCCAGCAAGGCGGTGCGCACCCCGGGAATGCTGCTGATCGACGCCAGCAGCGGCGCGTTGGCCGGATCACGCAGCGCGGGACCTGCTTCGATGCCGTCCACCGTCGCCGCACTGCCCGCATCGTCGTGGGTGGGGTCGGTATCGATGGTCACCACGGTACGGCGCGCGCAGTCGATCAGTGCAGCGCGGTCATCCGGGCCGATCCCGGCGCGGGCGGCTGCGACCATGACGCCCCGGTAGAACAGTCCGGTGTCGACCAGCGGAAGCCCGAGGGTCCGTGCGAGGTGCCGGCCGAGGGTGGTCTTGCCGCTCCCCGCAGGACCGTCGATCGTGATGACCGGCGGTGTCACCGTGGTGGGCGTGAGGCGGTTCGGGCGGCCGCGGGCATGCCCGCGGCGGCGCGGAGGGACGACACCTCACCCGGCCTCAGCGCGCGAGCTTCGCCTTCGGGAAGCGCCCCCAGCTCCACGGGGCCGACGGCGATGCGCACGAGATCGCGAACCTCGAGGCCGACCGCCGCGAAGAGGCGGCGCACCTCGCGTTTTCGTCCCTCGGCCATGACCACCTCCACGACGGCGTCGGAGCCGGAACGCCTTGCGGTCACCGCGCGCGCAGGCCCGTCCTCGAGCTCGACGCCGGTCGTGAGCTGCTCCAGCTGCTCGGCCGAGATCGCACGATCAACGGTTGCGACGTAGCGTTTGGTCACACCGTGGCGGGGATGTGACACCGCATGGGCGAGGTCGCCGTCGGTGGTGAGCACGAGCAGCCCGCGGCTGTCGGCGTCGAGCCGCCCGACCGGCACGAGGCCCGGAACCGGTTCGATCAGGTCCATGACCGTGCGACGCTGATACGGATCGTTTCGCGTGGTCACGACGCCGGCCGGTTTGTTGAGGACGATAGTGACTGAAACTGCCCGGCCGGGGATCCGATGCCCATCCACGCTCACGCGGTCCACTGACGGGTTGACGACGGTGCCGACGCGGCTCACCTCGCCGTTGACCGTGACCCGGCCGTCGGCGATGAGCTGATCCGCACCACGACGGGAGGAGACGCCGCGGCGCGCGAGAAATCGATTCAGCCGCTCCGGCGGATGCGTGCTCACTCGAAGTTGGGGAGCACCACGCTCTCGGACACCGGCGGCAGGTCGTCGATGCGCTCGAGGCCGACGAGCTGGAGAAACCGCAACGTGGTGCCGAAGAGGCGCGGGTGCCCTGGGGTTTCCTGGCGCGCGACCTCGGCGACCAGCCGGCGCTCGGTCAGGTGTTCGAGGACCGCCTCGCAGTCGACACCACGGATCGACTCGATGATTGCCTTGGTCACCGGCTGGCGATACGCGACGATCGCGAGCGTCTCCATGGCCGCCCGGCTGAGGCGCGACGGACGTTCCGGGTGCAGCGCTCGCTGCACGGCCCAGGCCATCTCCGGGCGCGTCACCAGCTGGATCGCCTCATCCGAGCGCTGGAGCATGAGCCCCCGGCCGCGGAGATCCATGGCCAGGACCGCTGCTGACCGGGCCACGGCCGATGGGCTCCGTTCGAGAATCGCGGCTGCCTCGGCGATGCTCACCTCACGCCCCAGGGCGAAGCAGAGCGCCTCCAGAGCCGGTGCAAGGTCCTCAGGCTCGGCATCGGCCGTACCCTCGGGCACGGCGGCGCGGCCGAAGACATCGAGCACAAGAACGTCATCCACGTCCGGTCACCGTGATCGGACCAAAGGCGTCGCGCTGCTCCACCGTCGCCTCGCCGCGCTTCAGCATCTCGAGCAGCGCGAGAAAGCAGGCAACGGCCTCGAGGCGGCTCTGCACCCCCGCGAACACCTCCTCGAATTCCAATGGCCCTCGCAGGAGGCGATCTCTGAGCAGCCGGACCTTGTCCTCCACCGAGTACGTGATTGCCACGGGCAGCGGCTCGGTGTCGCTGAGCCGCTCGAGCACCGCCCGGAAGGCTGCCGCAAGACGTTCTGGAGCGATCCGAAGCCGTTCGACCGGGATGATCTCGGTGGACACCAGCCCGAGGAAGCTCCGAGCCCCTTCGGTGGCCGCCTCGGCGAGCAGCGCCTCGGCCGCCGCCTTGAAGAGGCGGTACTCGGCGAGCCGTCGTCCCGCGTCGGTGGACTCGTCGTCCTCGGACTCGATCGCGGTGGTGTCCTGGTCGGGGAGCACGGCGGCCGCCTTGAGTGCCACGAGCCGGGCCAGCAACGTCAAGGCGTCGGCGACGGCTCGAAGGTCACCCTGCCGCTCGGGGCTCTCGAGTGCAGTACGAGCCTCGTCGACCACGGTGCTCACCGACAGCGCGTCGAGATCCACGTCGCCACGGTTGGCTCTGGCAACGAGCTCCTCGAGACTTCCGTGAAATCCCGGGGCGTCGACGGTGATCGAGGCGGCGCCCGCTTCCTCCCGCTGCATCGCTACATGGTACGGAGGCCGGGGGTTGACCGATCACCGCTCGCGCCCTCTTCGAGCAGCTCGGCAGCACGTGCCAGCGCGGCATCGGTGGTCCTGCCGGACATCAGTCGCGCGATCTCGCGCACCCGGTCCTCGCCGACCACCGGCGCGACGGTCGCCTCCGATCCGCCCGAACGCTCGAGCTTGGTGATCGTGAGGTGGGAGGTAGCGCGCGCCGCGATCTCGGGACGGTGTGTGATCGCGATCACCTGGCGGGTCCGCCCGATGCGGGCGAGCACGTCACCCACCCGCGCCGCGGTTTCGCCGCCGATCCCCGTATCCACCTCATCGAGGACAAGCACCGGCGCGTCATCCTCGCTGACCACGGCGCTCACGGCGAGGGCGAGCCGCCCGAGCTCGCCTCCGGACGGTCCCTCGTCAAGCGGCATCGGGACGGAGTCGCGATTCGGAGCCAGGCGGAAGTCGACGTCGTCGATACCCGTGGTGGTGCAGCGCACCGGGGTCCCGTCGCCAGGGTCCACACCGGCGACGTCGAGGCTTCGACTGAGTACGACGCGGAAGCGTGCGTGCGGCAGCTCCAGCGACCGCAGTTCGGAGGTGACGGCGCGCTCGAGGCGCCGCGCCGCCGCCGTCCTCACCGCGCTCAACGCTGCAGCGGCCGTACCCGCCTCCCTCCGGCGAGCGTCTGCGGCCGCTTCGAGGCTCCCGATGGCGCCGGCCTCGCCGTCGACACCGCCGACCAGAGCAGACGCCTGATCAAGCGCCGCAAGGGCCGCTTCGAGCGATCCGTGGCGCCGGCTGACCCGCGTCAGGGTGTCGAGGCGCTCCTCGACGACCGTCAGCCGAGCCTCGTCGATGGTGATCGCATCGGCGTGGCGTCTGGCATCCAGAGCCAGCTCGCGGAGCCTGTCGATGAGCGCATCGGCGTCCTCGAGCAGTGTCGCCAGCACGGGATCGACCGCCGCCAGGTCGGCGCCGCCACCGATCGCTGCCGCAAGCCGGTCGGCCGGGGACTCTTCGTCACCTCCGCTGGCCTCAGCGATGGAGAGCGCACATCCGGCGATCCGAGCGGCGTGCCTGAGCCGGAGGCGCTCCGCCTGGAGCTCCGCGTCCTCGCCGGGACGTATCCCGATCGGCCCGAGGTCGTCGACGAGATCGCGCGCCCGCTGCAGCTCTGCGGCGCCGGTCGTCGCGGCCCGCTGCGCCGCCGCAACGGCGTCGGTGGCCGAGCGCCACGCCTGCACCGCGGCAGCGGTGGCGTTTCGAGCGGCGTCGCAGTCCTTGCCGGCGAAGGCGTCAAGCACCTCCCGCTGCCAGGTCCGCCGCAACATGCGGTGGCTGGTACCTTGTGCGGTGACGTCGACGCACAGGTCACCGAGCTCGCGCAGGACCGTCTGCGACACCAGGGCGCCGTCGATGCGGCAGGTCGCTCGACCCGATGCCGGTACCTCGCGAGACAGCGTGATGAGGTCGTCGTCGGGAATCCCGAGCTCGGCGAGGCGCGCTCGCACCCGCGGGCTCGGGTTGTCGAAGACAGCGGCGACTCGCGCAGCCGTCGCGCCGGCCCTGACGGTCTCGGGTTCGAGCCGGCCGCCCAGGGCCGCGCGCAACGCGTGCACGCACATCGACTTCCCGGAGCCTGTCTCGCCGGTCAGGACGGTGAACCTGTCATCAAAGGGCAGGCGCGCCTCCTCGATGACAGCCACGTTGCCGACCCGGAGCTCACGAAGGGCCACTGATCCCTCCTTGCGGGCCAGGCACGTCTTCGTCGATCGGCTCCAGGAGGAGGTCCTTGTGAGGGATGCCGTAGCGGAACTTCTGCCGAAGCCGTGCATTGAACGACGGCGAGTCGGCGAATCGCACCACCTCGAGCTCCGGCCCCGGACGGATCACGACGCTCTCTCCGTCGGCGAGCCAGGCCACCGACCGACCATCGGCTGCGACGAAGACACGGCCGCGCTCGACGGTCACGCGGACGTCGAGCTGCTCCGGGATGACCACCGGCCTGCTGATGACGGCATGAGCTGCAAGTGGGACGACCACGACCGCTCGCACACGCGGATCGACGGGTGGGCCGCCGGCGCTGAGCGCGTACGCGGTGGAGCCCGTCGCCGTGGAGACAACGACGCCATCTGCATCGAACGCTCCCAGCAGGTCGTCGAGGACATCCACGCGAAGGCGCACGACGTTGACGTCCCGGGCCCGAACCACGATCTCGTTGATGGCGAGCACCGGCGAGTCGGAGCCGTCGAGCGAGATCTCGAGCAGCGCGCGGCGCTGCGTGGTGTATTCGCCCGCGGCGAAGCGGCTGATCGCCCGGGGCAGCGCGTCGATCTCGACGTCGTTGAGGAATCCGAGCCGGCCGCGATTCACGCCCACGACCGGGATACCTCTGGGAGCGGCCAGCCGCGCGCCGTAGAGGAAGGTTCCGTCGCCTCCGAGGGTGACCAGGAGCGCGGTGCCCGAGCCGTGCTCGTCCATCGCAGCTTCGGGGTCGTCGAGTGCCGTCCACGCGGTGTACCCGCATGCCTGCGCACGCGCGATCGCCGACTGCACCGCAACCTGTTCGCCTGGATGCAGCAGGAATCCGATGCTCGTTTTGGCGCTCATGGCTCAGCCACCGCCGGCGAATCCCTCCGGTTGAGCCGAGCTCCGACGAGCCATTCGCGGTTGCCCTTTGCCCCGCGCACCGGCGACGGGATCAGGCCCTGGGCGACCGCACCGTAACTGGACTCGAGCCACGCGGCGAAGTCGCCGGCGGCGCGCTCGGCGGCGACTTCGTCGCGCACGATGCCACCCTTGCCGAGCGCGTCGCGGCCCATCTCGAACTGCGGCTTGAAGAGGGCGATGAGTTCCGCTCCGCCGGGGGCGACGAGTTGGGTCACGGCCGGCATCACCACGCGCAGCGAGATGAACGACAGGTCGAGGGTGATGAGGTCGGGCGGCGCACCCGGGACTGCCGTCAACGAGCGCAGGTTGGTCCGATCCATCACACGCACGCGTGGATCGGTCGCAAGACGCGGATCGAGCTGGCCGCGGCCGACGTCGACGGCATAGATCAACGCGGCCCCGCGACTGAGCAGCACGTCCGTGAAGCCGCCCGTCGACGCGCCGGCGTCCAGGCACACCCGGCCGGCGCACTCGATGCCGAATGCGTCGAGTGCCGGATCCAGCTTGAGTCCACCCCTGCTGGCCCAGGGATGATCGCGTCCAAGCAGCCGGACCGCTGCGGACGCGCTAACGCGCTGATCGGCGCTCGTCGCCCGAAGGCCATCGACCTCGACGAGACCTGCGGCGATCAGGGCCTGGGCGCGCTCGCGACTGGGTGCGAGTCCGCGCGTCACGAGCTCGAGGTCAACCCGCCGGACCTGGGACACCGCCGTCATGGCTCCCATCTATACCACATCTCTGTGTATTCGCGCCGTCAGAAGGGTACGTCATCCGGGTCGATTCGGGGAAGTGTCGCGCGGACTCGCGGGGCGGCAACCGGTGCTGCGCCTCCCGCCGCCGGTGCAGCCGCGGCCTCGAGGGGCCGTTCGCCGAGTGCGCCACTGGCGCTGACCACAAGTTGATTCACGCGCTGCTCGGTGCGTTCGAGGAGTTGAGCACAGTGACGTGCGAGCACCACCCCGCGCTCGTACGCCCCGATCGCCTCCTCGAGCGGGATGCTTCCACCCTCGAGCTTCGCGATCACCGTGTCGAGCTCGGCCAGCGCCGCCTCGTAGGTCAATGCCGTGATCCCGTCCTCCGCCGAATTGACTGTCATTCGTCGCTCGACTCCGGTGCGGAATCGTACATCTGTTCGACGGCGCGCGGCGAGTCCGGCTCGACCCGATCCACGGTGCTCTCCAGCGTGCCGCGCTGCAGGACGGTCCGCAGGCGCGCTCCCAGCGGCACCGTCGCCGCGTCGGTCAGGACGCGACCGTCGGCGTCCGAGGTGATCGAATACCCGCGCTCGAGGGTCCGCCTCGGAGACAGTGCCAGAAGCCGGGCGGAGCGGGTGGTCAGCGCGGCGCGGCGGGCCACCGTGACACGCGACGTTGTCTCGCGGAGCCGCTCCGCTGCTCGATGGAGGCGGAGCCGCTCGATCTCGACACGGCGCGACGGGTGAGCGACGGCGAAGCGAGACACCTGCTGATCGAGCTCTCGGCGCTTCAATGACGTCTCCTGCATCAACGCCTGACGCAGCCGGAGCGACGAAATCCGCACCCGATCACGGCGCACGCTCATCAGTCCGACGATGGCGAGCCCGAGACGCGCATGGCGGGCGGCGACGTCGTCGCGGAGCACTGCGACGTTCGGTGCGACCAACTCCGCGGCAGCTGACGGCGTCGCTGCGCGGCGGTCGGCCGCGAGGTCGGCAACGGTTGTGTCGGTCTCGTGTCCCACGCCGCTGACCACCGGAAGCCGGGTCGTCCGGATCGCGCGCGCGAGCGGTTCACTGTTGAATGCGATCAGGTCCTCGAGCGATCCCCCGCCGCGGACGAGCAGGATCACGTCTGCGTCGCGCACCTGATCCGCGCGCTGGAGTGCGCGGATCAGCGTCTCCACGGCTCCTTCGCCCTGCACCGTGGCCGGCGACAGCACGACGCCGATGCACGGCGCACGGCGTGCGATCACCGTGACCACATCGCGCAGGGCTGCGCCGTTGCGTGACGTGACCACAACGACCCGGCGAGGTAGCAGCGGCAGCGGTCGCTTGCGGCGCTCATCGAAAAGCCCTTCCGCGCTGAGGCGTTGCTTGAGCTGCTCGACGCCCAGCGCCAGCGCTCCGACGCCGCTGGGTTCGAGGCGGTCGACGTAGAGCTGATAGCGCCCCTGCTGCTCGTAGACCTGCACGGCACCATGCGCGACAATGGCCATGCCATCCTCGGGCCGGAACGGGATCTGCAGTGCGTTGGCTCGAAAGCACACGCACGATACCGACGCACGAGCGTCCTTGAGCGTGAAGTAGAGATGTCCTGACACGTGCGCCTTGAGGTTGCTCACCTCACCCTCGACGAGCAGGTCCTCCAGCTCCGGGCGAGCCGCGAGCGTGTCGCGCACCAGCACCGTCAGGTCGCTGACCGTGCAAACCGTTGCGGTCACAGGCGTTCTCGCGCGACATGACCGAGGACGCCGTTGACGAATTGTGCCGCCTCATCGCCGGCGTATGCGCGTGCCAGCTCAATGGATTCATCGATCACCACTGCGACGGGCGTCGGCTCCATGTACAGCAACTCGAAGGCACCGAGACGCAGCACCGCTCGCTCGACCTTGCCGAGGTCGACGAGTGACCAGTGCTCCATCGCGTCCGACAGCGCCGCATCGATCGCGTCGAGATGGTCGACACAACCGACGACGATCGTCCGCGCGAACGCGCGGACATCGGCTGTGGCGCGCAGGTCTTCGCCCTGATACCGCAGGGCGAAGTCGGGATCCTTCACAGTGCCCTCGATCTCGAACAGGACGCGGAGGGCCAGCTCACGACCACGACGCCGGCGCCCCGTGCCGGAGACGGCAGGGGTCACGCGAATGCGACCTCGCTGACGAAGACGTTGACCTCCTCGACTCGCAACGCGAGCATGCGCTCGATGGCGTCTGCAACGCGCCGCTGCACCTCGGCGCCCACGACAGGGACGTTGCCCCCCAACTCCATCACCACGTAGAGGCTCAGGTGCAGGGCTTCGTCGCGCATCTCCACGCGCACGCCTCGATGGGCGTGCGAGCGGCGGACGATGCGATCGAACTGCTGGCCTCCAGGGTGGTACATCGCGTGGATCCCCGCGACCTGGAGGGCCGCGAACGCCGCGATGGACGCCACCACCTCGTTGGCGACACGTGTGGTGCCGAGCTGGCGCCGGCCACTCATCGTCGGGCGCAGCTGGAGGCGATCGGGCTCGTGGACCTCGGTCACGCTCGCTCCACGTAGCGGCCGGTGCGCGTGTCGACCCGGATCTGATCGCCCTGGTTGACGAACAGGGGCACGTCCACTGCCAGACCGGTTTCCACGACCGCTGGCTTGAATGATGCGTTGGCGGTGTCACCCTTGAAACCCGGCTCGCTCTCGGTCACCTCGAGCACGACCGACGTCGGCAGGTCGACCCCGAGGACGCGATCGTCGAAACGCAAGAGGAACAGGTTGTCGTTCTCCTTGAGATAGTCGGTCGCGCTGCCCAGTTGCTCCGGGCTGAGCGTGATCTGGTCGAAGGTCGTGTTGTCCATCACGACGTAATTGTCACCGTCCTTGTAGAGCAGCTGAGCCTCGGTGCGCTCGATGCGCACCCGGCCGAACTTCTCCTCGGGCCGGAACGTCTCGTCGGTGACAGCGCCGGTCGTGACGTTGCGCAATTTGGCACGGATGACCGCCGTGCCGCGACCCTGCTTCATGTGCGAAAAATCGATGACCTCGAAGAGGTCGCCGTCGCGCTCGACGGTGGCGCCCGGGCGCAGGTCTGAGGCGGTGATCATGCAGTGCTCCCAAGTGTGGAACGGTCCTCGAGCAGCTTAGCCAGTCCCTCAACTGCGAGGACGTAGCCCTGTAACCCGAGGCCGGTGATGACCGCCACCGCTGCCTCGGCGGAGAGCGAGATGCGCCGAAAGGACTTTCGAGCCAGGATGTTCGAGAGGTGGACCTCGATGACCGGAGCGGCAAAGCCGCGGAGGGCATCGGCCAGGACCACGCTCGTGTGAGTCAATCCGCCCGGATTGATGATGCAACCATCACTGTGCCCGCGCTCGGCCTCGAGGATGTCCACCATGGCACCCTCGTGGTTGGACTGTTCGCAGCGAACCGCGAGGCCGAGGGCGGCGGCTCGGACGGTGACCGCCGCCTCGATCTCGGCCAGGGTGACGGTGCCGTAGACGTCCGGCTCTCGATCGCCCAGGCTGGCGAGATTAGGTCCGTTCAGGAGCAGTATCGAGGTCATCGAGCCCGCACTGCTTCGAGCGCTTCGAGCACCTCAGCATCGGGAACGACCTGACCTGGGCGCGCGTGACCCTTGGCGTCGATAAGCACCCATCCAAGACGATCGGCGGTTGTCTTCTTGTCCGCGCGCATGAAGCTCAGCACTCGCTGGGTGTCAAACGCGAGCGTCATGGGGAGCCCGCACCGGACGATCATCTCATCCTGCCAGTCGATGTCTCCGGCCGGGCAGCCCAGCTTGCGAATGCTCAGCCTCCCGGCGACACGCATTCCCACGGCCACAGCCTCGCCGTGGAGCAGCGTTTCCCCAAGTCCGGCCGCCGCCTCGAACGCGTGGCCGGCCGTGTGTCCGTAGTTCAGGACCGCGCGACCACCGGCCTCGCGCTCGTCGCCCGAAACGATGTCGGCCTTGATGCCGCAGCATTCGCGGACGGTTGCCGTCAGGGCATCGCGGTCACGCTTCATGAGGGTTTCGAGCCTGGAATCGAGATCGCGCGCGAGCGGCGTCCCGGTGATCATCGAGTACTTCACGATCTCCGCAAATGCCGAACGAAACGAGCGGTCGTCCTGCGTTGCGAGGACGTCCGGGTCGCAGATCACCGCGCGCGGTTGCCAGATCGCCCCTGCGAGATTCTTTCCGTGGGCGAGGTTGACGCCCGTCTTGCCCCCGATGGCGCTGTCGACCATCGCCAGCAGCGTTGTGGGGACGTTCACCCACGCGATCCCGCGAAGGTAGACAGCGGCGACGAATCCGGCGAGATCTCCCACCGTGCCGCCGCCGAGCGCCACGACACAGTCGTTGCGTTGCAGCCCAGCGGCTCCGAGCCGCTCGAGCATCTCGCCCGCGGCCGCCCACGTCTTGAGCGACTCCCCGCCGGTCAGCTCGAGCACGGTGGTGGCGACGCCGGCGCTTCGCAATGATGCGACGAGCCTCTCGGCGACAGATGACACGGCCTGATCCGCGATCAGAGCCACCCGCGTCGCACCTCCCGGGACGTGGAGCACGACGTCGTCGAGGGCTCCGGGGCGAACTTCGATGTGGTAGCCGCGTTCTGCGAGGTTGACCCGGACGGTGCCTTCAAGCGCGGACAACACACGACTCGCCACGGCCGCGGGAGTGTCGTCGGCGTTGATGCGCACGTGAGCCGACTGATGCGCTCGAGCCCGGCTGCTGCGCAGCATCGGAATCCCGGACGCGGCGTCGCCGCCGAGCATCGGTCGATCCGCGCCATCACCGAGACGCTGGAACAACACCGCGTCGGGAGCATCCAGCCATACCACCGTGCAGAGCTCGGTCAGGAGTCGCCTCGCAGCCGGCTGGGCGATCAAGCCGCCACCGCAGGCGATGACGAGCGGACCCGGGCGGCGCAGCGCGCTCTCCAGCGCGGCGAGCTCGAGGTCGCGAAAACGCGGCTCGCCGTCGTTCGCGATGATCTTGCCCGGGGGGTGCCCGGTGCTGGACGCGATCTCCTCATCGAGGTCGACGCTGCTCCATCCCAGCCGTTCCGCGATCAGCGGCGCGATCGTGGTCTTGCCCGTTCCGGAAAGACCCACGAGCGCGATGCGGCGAACGGCGGTCACCGAAGCCGGCCGGCAGAGCGACGATGAGCGCGCACGGCGCGGATCGTGTCGGCGAGGTTGTCGCCACCGAATTTCTCCATCGTCGCGGCGGCGAGGACCCATGCCAGCATCGCTTCGGCGACGACCGCGCCCGCCGGCACGATGCAGATGTCGCTGCGCTCGTAGTGGGCGTTGATCTCCACGCCGGTGGCGATGTCCACGCTCCGCAAGGGGTGCAGCAGCGTGGAGATCGGCTTGAAATGGACCAGCACCCAGACCGGCTCGCCGTCGGTCACACCACCGGCCAGGCCTCCCTGCCGGTTGGTCAGATGATGGAAACCATGCTCCGCGTCCCAACGCGGCACGTCGTGTACGGCGGAGCCCGGCGACCGCGCCGCGAGGGTCGCGGCACCCAGCTCCACGCCTTTCACGGACGGGATGCTGCACATCGCCTGGGCGATGAGCCCGTCGAGCCGCCGGTCCCAGTGCACGTAACTGCCAAGTCCGACTGGAACGTTCGCGGCCGACACGTATGCGGTACCACCCAACGTGTTGCCGTTCTCGCGCGCCGCGTCGATTGCTGCCACCATCCGGCTTGACGCATCCTCGTCAGCGCAGCGAACCGGGGAGCGTTCGACCACATCCCACGCCACCTCGCCCTCGGGCGCGTCGACGTGGACGTCGCCGATCCGGATCACGCACGAGTGGACGTCGATGCCGATCGCGGCCACGAGCGCGCGGCCCACCGCGCCGGCAGCCACCCGGGCGGCCGTCTCACGCGCGCTGGCTCGCTCGAGAACGTCGCGGGCATCGGTGAACCCGTACTTCAACACGCCGGCAAGGTCGGCATGGCCGGGGCGCACGCGCGTCACCCGCTTCGATTTGAATCCGCGCGCCTCCACCTGCATCGGCCCCTTCCAGTTCTCCCAGTCACGGTTGGGGATCACGAGGGTGATCGGAGATCCAAGCGTCTTGCCACCGCGCACGCCGCTGACGATCTGCGCTGCGTCGTGCTCGATCTGCTGACGCTTGCCACGCCCATGGCCACCCTGACGGCGACGCAGATCGGGATCGATGTCACGGGTCGCGTCGAGGGGCAGGCCAGCGGGAACCCCCTCGACGATCACCGTGAGCTGGGGGCCGTGCGACTCGCCGGCGGTCAGAAATCGAAGCATCTGCAAGCGATTGTATTGACGGAAGCCTCGCGCCCCGATTGCTCAATGGCGCGTCCGCAGCCGTTTGTCCGTGTCGGGTCCTGACGGGCGGCCAACAGTGGACGGGATGCGAGACGCGCGGCGCGACCGACAAACCTCCCTCGAGCATCTGCGCATCGCCCGGCTTCTCGACGCCCATGGCGACGTGATTGCGGCCATCTGCGCATACCGCGAGGTCATGCGAGAGGGGCCGGAGACGGCAGCCGCCGAGGCCTTGCTGCGGATTGCCGCCCTGGCGCGACGCGCCTGAACGCGGACCGGAGTCCGGCTCAGAGACCTGCAGGTCGTATGGGGCCGCCCGCCGAGGGTGCGTTCATGGCGGCCAGCATCTCGTTGTAGAAGGTCTCGGCCTTGGGGATGCGATGGAGCACCTCAACGCCATCTCGCCCGGCGGACTCGATCTCGATGTCGCCGGCGCCGATCAGACGGTCGCCGAGCGGACGGTGAATCACCGTGTTCTGAATTCGGTCGAGTGGAATCGTTTCCGCCGTCCTCGAAAGGACTCCACCCTCCATGACGATCCGTCTGTCGGTGAGCAGATACGTGGCGAATCGCCAGCGCAGGACGCGGATGCCTGCCCAGAGCGCCGCTCCGACGATGAGCACGAGCACGACGACGGTCTTCACGGTGGTGATCGTGACCGAGCCGATCGTCGCGGGAAGCTTGGCGTTGAGCACGATCGCGACGACGATGACGACGACGGCTCCGAGGACGTGGCCGGCCAGCACGGACCAGTGCTGGCGCACGAGCGCGATCGGATGCTCCCCCGGCATCAGCTGCGTCGGCATGGCCTCACCTCATCGAACCCCTGGACTCATGCGGGTCACGGACTGAGGTACAGGATGAGCGCTGCGCCCGCACAGAGGAACGGACCATAGGGTATCGGGTCTTTGAGGCCGCGCACGCGTGTCACCAGCAGGACCAGCGCCGTCGCGCCACCGATGAACACACCGGCGATGACGGCGTAGACGGCCCCGAGATTCGCGCCCGTCGGCCCCGCGCCCGTCACAGCCCCCACGAGCGCACCGAGCTTCGCGTCACCCAGACCGATGCTCCCCCTCGACACCAGGTTCTGTACGAAGAAGAAGGCACCCACACCCACGGCGCCGATGATCGAGCTGGTGACCGTCAGATGTGGCGACCACGCTGTCAGCACCACGGCGGCCACGATGCTCGGATACGTGACGACGTTGAGGATCAGGCGGTGCTTGAGGTCGAAGTCCACCACGTGCACGAAGATCGCGATCCAGAGCAGGTGGATGAGCAGGCCCGGACCGAAGGGCTCGTGCGCCGCGAAGGCGCCGAATCCGATTGCTCCGAGCGCGGGTGAGAGCCAGCGTTCCAGCCACGTCCAGCCATAACGCTCGCCCGCCCAGGGGCGCGCCGGCGTGGGCTCCTCGCCGGCAGCCGCAGCTCGGCTCAGCTCGTCCGCCATGTCGCGCTCATATTCCAGGCGCTCCTGGTGCTCCTCATCCTGGAGCTTTTCGAACTTCTCGAGCGCGACTGCGAGCCAGCCGCATCCCAGGCCGACAACACCGCCGGCGACCGTGAGGCCGGCGATGACCAGCGGCGGATTCACGCCTCGACTGCCCGGAGCAACGCGTTCCGCACCGCGCCGGGTGGCGCCATCCTTCCGGTCCAGATCTCGAAGCTCAGGAGGCCCTGTTGCAGCAGCATCTCGAGTCCGTCGCTCGCGCGATGACCGGTTTCCAGTGCTGCGGACACGACGTCGACGGGGCGCGGGCCGTAGCGCAGGTCGACGACGGTGCAGCCCCGAGGGACTCCGCGCGGGTCGAAGGGCAGGTCATCAAGCCCAACCGGAGTCGCATTGACGACGATTGCCGAATGCGCGCTCGTGGCAGCGATCGCGTCCCCGGCCCACGGGATGGTAGCGATATCACCAGAGTGCCGCAGCCGGGCCACGACGCTTTCGGCGGCCCCGTCCCGCCTCGCGGCGATGCGCAGCCTCAGGAGCGGAACACCGATGAGCGACAGGGCCACGGCTGCGGCGGCGCCGCCGGCACCGAGGAGGAGAGCCGTCGCACCCTGGCGCGGCCACATCGACGCGTGGCTCAGTGCCAGCTCGAAACCGTCGCTGTCGGTGGTGTACCCCACGAGCCGCCGCCCGCGCACCGTGATCGTGTTGACGACCCCGAGCGAGTCGGCGTCACCATCGAGGCGGTCGCATTTCGCCGCCATCACCGCTTTGTATGGCGTCGTGACGTTGCACCCCGTGTAGCGCCCCTCGCGTAGCTCGGCGACGAACGCATCGATGTCCTCCGGGCGCAGGTCGCGCAGCTCATAGGTGCCCTCGACGCCGGTTGCCTGCATCGCGGCCTGGTGCATGACCGGGCTTGGCGACCGCGAGATGCCGGCGCCGACAAGGCACAGCCGGAGTGGGCGGGTGCTCACGGGGATGTGCGCGACGCCGCGATACGCCGGGCGTCGAGCCAGTTCTGGAGCAGCACAGCCGCCGCGACGGAATCGATCACCTCGCGCCGGCGCTTGCGCCGGACGCCGCTCTCGATCAGTGCGCGCTCGGCGATGGTCGTCGTGAATCGCTCGTCCCAGAGCTCGATCTTCGCAGCGGTGCGCCGCGCCAGCTCGCCAGCGAAGGTCCGGGCCGCCGCGGCTGCTTCGCCCTCGCTACCGTCGAGGCGGCGGGGTAAACCGATGACGACTCGGTCCACCCGGCGATCCTCCATCTCGCGAGCGATTCGCGTCCACAGGGTTCGTGGCTCGTTGGGAATGGTCCCCACCGGGGAGGAGAGTGTGCACGTCTCATCTGAGACAGCTAGGCCGACACGTACCGAGCCGACGTCGATGCCGAGGACGCGCGAACGATTGGTACCGTCCCCGGACGGGATCACGGCGGCTTGGTGGAGATTGCGACGAAGTCCTCGACGATCTCGATCTGGGATGCTCGCAGGGGAAGATAGAAGAGCTGGAACGGCCATTCCGAGACCTTCACGCCCTGGACCTTGGCGACGTTGCTCTCCACGATCTTCTGGGCGTTCCCTGGATTGCGGCCGGTGAGCTGCGCTTTGAGGCCGTTGAGGTTGACGGTGGGCTGGCTGAACGCAGTCGCCGAGCACGCGAGGACCACAGTCCCGTTCACGTTCGCCTGGGTTACGGCACAGGGCGGCGTTGTCAAGCTGCCCTTGGCCAGCACGTCACCGGGTTTGACGAGCCTGTCGAGATCGGCGATGACGTCGTTGCGCACGGCGATCGCGTCATAGATGGCGGCCTGTTCCGCGCCGGCGACCTGAATCTGGGTCGCGGCGAACTGCGCGTTCACAGCGGGGAGCGCCGGCTTCACGGAGAACGAGATCGCCTGCCCCCCGCCCGTCGGATCCTTGGCGACCGTCTTGCCCGCCGCCCTCGCCTGGAGATCGGTCCCGAGCTGGGAGGTGAGCTGCGTTTCGATCTGGGTGACCTGGGCCGTCCAGTTAGCGACGTCGGTTGCACTTGCCGCAGTGACCTGTTTCGGATCGGCACCGCCCGTGGCCGCGCTCTGGTTGGTCAGCGCGATGTGGATGCCCGGGCAGAGCACGCCGGGGCAGGGATCGCCCTGCCATGAGGTGAGGCTCCCGCTCGGAACATTGCCACTTGCCCCGGCCGTCAGGTCGGCATAGGGCGCCGTGGCGTTATACGGATGCCCGCTGCAGGCTCCAGTCGGCGGTGGATTGGCCGGCCCAATACAGATGAAGGTGCTCCGGGTGGGGGCGAACGTGATGGATTGGTCGGACGTCTGCACGTACGAGCTCGTGTTGTTGGTCGGCAGCTGAAACCCGATGTCGGAGGGGGCATCAGTCGAGAAGAGCACGGTCGCCCGCGCCGCCACCGCCGGGACCGTTGTGGTTCCAGTCGGAGTTGCCTGAAACTGCGATTGGGTCTGGCTCGCGACGATACCGGTGAGGACATGGTCCTGCTGGGTCGCCGCAGTCGGATTGGTGGTGCCCTGGATCGTCGAGTTCACCGACAGCGGCGTCGCTGCAATCGTGATGGTGAGCTTCGCGTTTGGCCCCAGCGCCATGAACAGGATGATGCCGAGGACGGCGACCGCGGCGCCGGCCACGTAGAGGAAGCGCCGGCGATCCCAGCCGCGCGAGGGCCGCGCGGGCGGTATCTGGGTGATGACGCGGCGCGGCTCGAGCCGCGCAGTTGCCGGCGCGTGGGTCGGCGGGGTGAGCGTCGGAGGCGCCGGTGGGGGCGCCGGAGGCGGCTCCAGCACCGCGGCTGCGGCGGCTGCGCCGGCAGCCCCGGCTCCGGCGCCTCTGCTCAGGCCGGCACCACCGGTGCGTGGGCCGGCCAGCTCGATGCCACGCTCGAATGCCGGCACGGATCCGTAGACCTGCAGTCCATTGGCGCGAGCGAGCTGCTGGAGGCGCGGATCCTCGGTGACGATCGACGTCCGCCGGCCCGACTGATTGCTGAACTGAGCCAGCAGGCGGACGTTGAGGGGCGTCTGCAGGGCGCGATTGGAGCCCGGCACGACCAGTCCAACGTCGGGGTCGGCCGACGCGCGAACCCGATCGATGAGATCAACGATCTCGTCGTCGGCCCGGGCTATGAGAACAGCCGTCATCGGCGCCTATACCTTCATCGTCTTCAAAACGCGGCGCATGAGCCCGCCGAGGGGCTCGTCCGCGTCATCTTCCAGCGTCACAGCGTGACGCGCAAGCCCCATCGGGGTGACGTCCTGGCTCCCGACCAGGAGACCGGTCGTGTCGTACACGCCGGTGACGTCGCCCGGACCGAGGACCTTGACCGTCGGAGGGCGGGTGAACGGAACCGTGTCCGACCAGTCGAGGATTCGAAGTTGCTCGGCCACCTCGGGCAGCGCCGCGCCGCCGCCGGCGAGGCAGATCGAACCCGGGAGGGGGTCCGGTCCCGCGAGCTCTTCGAGGGTCAGCGCCACGCCTTGGGCGAGCACCTCCGCGGTGGGCGTCAGCGCTCGGCGGGCCATCGCGCTCTGCTCTGCCGCCAGGTGGCCCTCACTGTGCGCAACCTTGAAACGCTCCGCCTCATCGAGATCCATCGAGAGATCGGTCGCGAGACGCTTGGTGAACGAGCGGCCGCCGAGGGCGAACATCCTGGTGGCCTCGATGCCGCCCCGCCGGACCACCGCGATGTCGGTGGTCCCGCCGCCGACGTCGACGAAGATGGCTCCCAACTCGTGGGACTCGGCTGACGCGCAGCCACGGGCCAGCGCGTACGGCTCGGCAACCGTGGCCACGAGCTCGAGGTCGAGCTCCTGGGCGATGGCCTGCAGCGCGCCGATGTGCGTGAGCGGAGCGAACGTGTTGAACACAGTGATTTCGACGACGTGGCCCTGGAAGTCCACCGGGTTGCTGACCGCGTAGCCGTCGATGCGCACCGAGGTGATCGTGCTGTGGACCAGCTTGACGTTCACCTCCTGCACGCCCAGGTCGTGCGACATCTGACGCACCGCTTCTCGCAGCGCTCGTCGCTGCACGGCCTGGAGCGCCGTTGCGAGATCAGCCTGGGTGATGCGGGCCTGTGGCTGAGGCCTCGGCATGGTCATGGTGGTGCTGAAGCCGCGGACCTGCTCCCCCGCGATACCGATGACGGCCTGACCGGGGATGGTCTCGCACATGTCCTCGGCTTCGGTGAGGGCGCGGTCGCAGTTGTCGATGACCGCCTGGAGATCCGCGACGGCGCCGGCCTGCATGTGCGTCTGTGCCTGACGCACCTTGCCGACCCCGAGCACGATGCCCTTGTCGTTCTCGCGTTTGACGATCAACGCCTTGACGAACTCGGTCCCGATGTCGAGGACCGTGTAATGGCTCTGGAACTCCTCACGCCGCTTCAGGAGCGCGAACTTGCGCTTGCCCATCAGGCGGCGCTTCCCATCGTCTCGGTGATGGTCTGACGAACCGCCGACACGGCGGCTTCCCGTTTGGCTGGGTCGCCAACCTTGCCCCGGCCGAGGTCGGGGCGTCCCCCGCCCTTGCCGCCGGTGATCGCCGCGGCACCGGTGACCAGCGTGCCGGCGTGGATGCCGGCGTCGAGGGCACGACCCCCGACCTTGATCACCAGCGTGGCTGGACCGAGCACCGCCGCGACCCCGTCGCCGTGGAGCCGGTCGGCGAGCAGGCGGTCGCCGGCCTGGGAGACGGATTCGGCGTCGACGTCGCCGTCGAGGAGGACGTGGGCGAAGGGGACACCGGCGACGTCCTCCACCACCGCGGCGTCGATGGGCGCCGTCGGTGGCGCGGCATGGCGCGCCTGGCCGACCTCCTTGGTCAGCTTCCGTACCTGGTCCTGCAGAGCGGCGACCCGTTCGGGGACCTCCTCCGGGCGGGTCTTGAGCGCCCGTGCCGTGGTCTGGAGCGCCGACCCGAGACGCCGCCAGCGCTCCTCGGCGCTTTCGCCCGCAACGAGCTCGATGCGACGGATGCCCTGACCGATGCTGCTCTCCGAGACGATGATCGCTGCGCCGACGTCACCACTCCGGCTCACATGGGTGCCGCCGCACAGCTCTCGCGACCAGCCCCCGAAGTCGACGACGCGAACGTCGGGCGAGTACGCCTCATCGATCAGCGCGATGGCCCCGCTGGCGCGCGCGTCCGCAAGCGGCATGAGCGCGACGGTTCGTGCAAGGTTGCGCCGGATGCCGTCATTGACCCGATGTTCGATCTCGCTCAGCTCCTCGGAGATCAATGGCCTCGAGAACGCGAAGTCGAACGTCGTGTGGTCCGGCCCGACGAACGAACCGCGCTGCACGACGCCCTCGCCCAGAACCTCGCGAAGGGCGCGATTCAGCAGATGCGTGGCGCTGTGGTGGCGCGCGATCCTGCCTCGACGGATCTCGTCGACATGAGCGTGCACCGCCTGACCCGGTCGCAGCTCGCCTGCCTCGACGAGCACGTCGTGCGCCCGGGCATCACTGCCCGCGACCGGCTGGGTGTCCCGGACGACGCCACTCCCCCCGGGCCACGACAGCGTCCCGCTGTCCCCCACCTGGCCTCCGGCCTCGGCGTAGAAGGGCGAGACATCGAGCAGCACCGGGCCGGCTTCTCCTCTGCCGAGGAACTCGATCTGGTTGTCGAGCCCGATGCGCAGTACGGTGGCGTCCGCCTCCAGAACGTCGTAGCCGACGAAGCGGGTCGGCGGGAGGGCGTCAGCACCCGCAAAACCCACGCGGCGCGCTGACGCCTGTCCGCGCTCTCGCTGTTGCTGCATCGCGGTCTCGAATCCCCGGAGATCGACCGTGGCTCCGCGCTCGGCTGCCATCTCGACCGTTAACTCGATTGGGAGCCCGAAGGTGTCATAGAGACGGAACGCATCAGCGCCATCGATCGTCGCCGGATTTCTCGCGAGCAGCGCCGCGAGCCGTTCGGTGGCCGCATCGAGGGTCCTGGCAAAGCCCTCCTCTTCGATCTCCAGGGTTTCCCTGATCAGTCCACGGAACTCGACGAGCTCCGGATAGACGGCACCCATGACCCCGACGAGGTCGTCGGTACCGGCCGCGAGCCCACCGCTGAGCGCCACCCGCCGGCCGTGGACTGCCGCGCGCCGGATGAGCCTCCGGAGCACGTAACCGCGACCGTCATTCGAGGGGAGCACGCCGGCGCTGACCAGGAACCCCGCACCCCGAAGGTGGTCGGCGAGGACGTAGAGCGATCGTGTGAGCTCCGGGTCCGAGATCGGCTTGGTCGCGCGCGCACGAAAGCCGTCGACCAGCGGGGCGAAGTGGTCCGTGCCATACCCGGTGCGGTCGCCCTGGACGATCGCCACGATCCGGTCGAATCCCAGGCCGGTATCGACCGTCGGATTGGGCAGCGGCAGCCTCGACCCATCCGGCTGCTGATCGAACTCCATGAACACCAGGTTCCAGAACTCCTCGAAGCGGTCGCCCCCGCATTCATCCTGCGGGGTGCAGTCGGTCCGGCCGCAGGAGCATGCGCCGCCCCAGTCGAAATACAGCTCGCTGTCGTACCCGGACGGTCCGGTCGGCCCGGCGGCCCACCAATTCTCGGTGAGGCGCGAGATGCGCTCCCGCGGCACGCCGATCTTCTCGACCCAAAGCCGCTCGGACTCGGTGTCATCGGGGTAGATGCTCGGCCAGAGGCGGTCAGGATCGAGCCCGAGGACCTCGGTTGAAAACTCCCACGCGTAATCGATGGCTCCCTCTTTGAAGTAGTGGCCAATCGACCAGTTGCCAAGCATCTCGAAAAACGTGTGATGCGTCGGGTCACCGACAGATGCCATGTCGTCGTATTTCAGGCCTGCGCCACGAAAGCATTTCTGACAGGAGGCGAGGTCGCGCGACGGCGGCGTTCGCTGCCCCGTGATCCACGGTTTCAACGGCACCATTCCGGCCACGACGAAGAGAAGCGACGGATCGTCGTGGGGGACGAGCGGAAAGCTCGGGAGACGGTAGTGTCCGCGCTCCTCGAAGAAGCGAAGAAATCGCTCCCGGATCTCAGAGCTGAGCACGTGCAAAAGAATTCGACAGCAAGTTGTCGAATTCTACACGGGGGCCTCCGCCCCGAACTCCTTGCGAAGGTGTTCGACGGCAGCGCGCTGCAAACGCGACACGTGCATTTGTGAAATGCCGAGCCGTTTTGCGACCTCCGTTTGCGGGAGCTGTTCGACGAAGCGCAACGCGAGGATCTTGCGTTCGCGCGGAGTCAGGTGCGCCATCACCTGCTCCAGGACATCCTGCATCTCGACGCGTTCGAGGTTGTCGTCGGCGAGCCCGAGACGATCGCCGAGCGTGAGCGGCTCGTCGCCGCCACCGACCGGGCCGTCGAGGGAGATCGTGTGCTGCGCCGGCGCCACCTCCATGGCGGCGAGCACCTGGTCCGGCTCGAGCCCGACCCGCGCGCCGATCTCCGCGACCGAGGGCGACCTGCCCAGCTCGTTCTGGAGCTGCTGCGTGGCGGCGTTCACCTTGGTCAGGTTCTCCTGGAGCCGGCGAGGGACTCGCACCGCCCAGGAGCGGTCGCGGAAGTGACGCCGGATCTCCCCGGCGATCGTTGGCGTCGCGAACGTGCTGAACTCGTTCTCGAGCGACGGGTCGAAGCGTTCGATCGCCTGGATCAGGCCGAGGAATCCGACCTGTTCGATGTCTTCAAGCGGTTCACCTCGATTGGCAAATCGGCGCGCGATGTAGTGGACCAGGTCGCTGTTCAGCTCGACGAGCCGTTCGCGGATGCGAGGATCGCGGCTCTTGCTGAACTCGCGCAGCAGCCGCCGCATCTCGGCGCGCTCAGCCGTCTCGGCAGGCTTGGCAATGGTTCGCTCGCGGGTCGCCACGCCGTCGCCGCGACCCGGCGAGGAGGTCACGACGCCTTGTATTTGGTCAGCCGGACGCGCAGGCTCCCAGTTCGCTCGTCGACCCGATACGTGCTGTCGTCGACAAAGAGCCCCATCAGCCGGAGCGCCAGGTCGGTCGCGGCTACAAGCTCCTCTTCATGCCCGAGCCCGGCCTGCTCGGCGCGAGCTCTGAGCTCGGCCTCGCGGTTCACCGTGCTTCGGACGTTCACCTCGAGCCCGGTGTCACTCATCTTGAACACGATGCGAACCTGACCGGCGATCGACCCGGAGTGCTCGAGGCATCGGATGGCGTTCTCGCAGGCCTGCGCCACGGCGATGGTGAGGTCGTCGATGGCGTCCATGTCGAAGCCGGCAAGCGAACCGAACGCGCCGGCGGCGCGCTTGGCGACGAGGACGTGGGCGCGATCAGCCGGCAGCCGGATCTCGGAAACAGTTCCCATCGCGGTGTTCACATACCCCACCGCTGGAGCACCCAAACCGCGATGGGCGCCAGGCTCAGACGCCGGATGGCTCGGATGAGGGCATCGACGGCGCGCCGGTGGTCGCCGCGCGACCCTCATCGACGGCTCCGGCGATCTCGGCCTCCCACTCCCGTGCCTCGGCCTCCTCCCGGCGGCGTGCACGCACGCGCCAGAAGAACACAGCACCGGTCACGGCCGCGCCTGCGGCCATCAGCCCTTTCTTACCGAACGGAACGCGCATACAGGAGCCTCCCGAATTGCCGACTCGGTGATTATGGCCCTCGGCGCCGGGCCGGCGCGAGAACGGCGCCGGTCACCTCGAAGAGCACGACACCGATGGCGTCGGCAACCGGATGGAGCGCTCCCAGGGGCGGTCCGCCGATCCGCGTGGCGATGGCGACCAGCTCGCCCGCGACCACGCCGGCTGCGGCGAGGACCAGCGCGAGCAGCAGCGAGCCCCGGCGCGGCACCACCAGGGCCGACACGGTGGTACCGATGAGGACGAAGAGAATCGCGAGGCCGAGCCCCGGGCTCACGGCGTCCGAGTGGCAGGGATGATCGCGATCCCCAGTTCGCGAACCTGGGCGGGGTCGACGGGAGCGGGCGCGTCAGTCATCGGCTCCTGAGCCTGCTGGTTCTTGGGAAATGCGATCACGTCACGGATGTTGTCGGTGCCGAGGCCTTCCATCACCATGCGATCGATGCCGCCCGCCCATCCGCCGTGCGGCGGCACACCGTATTCGAACGCCTCGAGCAGGAAACCGAACTTGCGCCTCGCCTCGTCGGCATCGATGCCCAGGGCGGCGAGAACGCGTTGCTGGATCGCAGGGTCGGTGATGCGGATGCTGCCGCTGCCGATCTCACGCCCGTTGACGACCAGGTCGTACGCGCGAGAGCGCACCGCGAGCGGATCCGTCTCGAGCAGGTCGAGATCGTCCCTGTGGATCATCGTGAACGGGTGGTGCGCGGCAGTGATCTCGCCCGTCTCGTCGTTGCGTTCGAACATCGGAAACTCGGTCACCCAGAGCATGTCGACGCGAGCGTCGTCGTAGAGACCGCGTGTGCGGCCGAGATGGTTGCGCACAGCGCCGAGCGCGGCGTTGACCACGCCGGGGCGGTCGGCCACCATGAGCACGCAGTCGCCGGTCTCGGCGCCGGTAGCGGCCCCGATGGCATCGAGCTCCTCGGCGGTGAAGAACTTTGCGATTCCCCCCTGCCAGCCATCGGCTCGTTTCCAGAGATACGCCAGCCCGCGGCCTTTCGCCGCCCGCGCGACCTCGGTCAGCTGTCCTTCGATATCGCTGCGGCTCAGGTCCTCACCACCCTTGACGCAGATGCCCTTGACGATGCCCCCGGCGGCCACCGCCTCGGCGAACACGCGGAATCCCGATGTCCTCACGGAATCGGTGAGGTCGTGCAGGAGCAGCTCGAATCGCGTGTCGGGCTTGTCGACACCGTAGCTGTCCATCGCCCGCCGCCAGGTCATCCGCGGGAACGGCACGCCGAGCCGGCCCCCCCGGAAGTCGCACGCATGCCATGCGCTCGGAATCGCGTGCTCGAGCGCGGCATACACGTCGTCCTCGTCGGTGAACGACATCTCGATGTCGAGCTGGGTGAACTCCGGCTGGCGGTCGGCGCGCAGGTCCTCGTCGCGCATGCATCGCGCGAGCTGGAAGTACCTGTCGAACCCCGCCACCATGGAGAGCTGCTTGTAGAGCTGGGGTGACTGGGGCAGTGCGTAGAAGCTGCCGTGGTAGAGCCGGCTCGGCACGAGGTAATCGCGAGCCCCCTCCGGGGTCGCCCGGATCATCATCGGAGTCTCGATCTCCAGAAAGCCGATCTCCCCCATCGCGCGGCGCAGTTCTGCGCAGAACTTGGCGCGAGCGCGAAGGTTGCGTTGCAAGTGGGTGCGCCGAAGGTCGAGATAGCGATGGCGGAGCCGGAGCTGCTCCTCGACCTCGGTGTCCTCGTTGACGGGGAATGGCGGTGTCTTGGCGACCGCGAGGACTGTGCATGCCCTCGCTCGCAACTCGACCTCGCCGGTCTCGCGCTTGGGGTTGACGTTCTCCGGGGATCGCATCCTGATCTCGCCGTCGATGCGCAGCACCCATTCGAGCCGTGCCTCCCGAGCGGCCTGGTGTGCCTCGGGCGCTTCGTTCGGGTCGATGACCACCTGGAGGATGCCGGTGTGGTCGCGCAGGTCGATGAAGATGAGACCGCCATGGTCGCGCCGGCGGTCGACCCAGCCGAACGCAGTCGCAGCCTTCCCCGAGTCGGCGGCGCGCGGCGTGCCGCAATAGGTGCGGTCAGTGCTCACGAGTTCCTCCGAGAATGCGTATGACGACGTCGGCAAGCTCGCTGACGGGCACCGTCTGCTGGCTGCGCGCGTCGAGGTCACGAACCACCGCGCTGTCCGTCGCCACCTCGTTCTCGCCAACGATGACGGCAACTCGGGCGCCGATGCGGCCGGCGGCACGCAGCTTGCGATCCAGCCGCCGCTCGGCAACGTCGAGGACCGTACGGGCACGCGCGTCGCGCAGCAGTCGTGCCATGGCCGCGGCAGCCTCCTCCTGACCTGGCTCGACCGAGCAGACGAGCACGTCCACGGCAGACGGCGGCGCCGGGACGGTGCCGAGGCTCCGGGCGACCATCAGGATCCGTTCCACCCCGAGCGCGTAGCCGGTGGCCGGGGTCGCCGGGAGGCCGAGCAACCCGGCCAGGCCGTCGTAGCGACCGCCTCCGCCGAGTGAGCTCTGTGCGCCCTGGAGCACGTCGTGCCAGAACTCGAAGACCGTGTGGCTGTAGTAGTCGAGCCCGCGCACCAACCGGTCGTTGCGGACCGCATCGATGCCGGCGGCCTCGAGATCGCGCTGCACCGCGGTGAGATGCTCGCGGCTCTCGGGACCGAGCACCTCCCAGAGAATCGGCGCCCCGGCGACCAGCCCGGCGTCGCGCTTGCAGTCGAGCAGCCGGAGTGGATTGGTGTGCAGGCGGCGGCGGCAGTCATCGCAGAGCGACGCCTCCAGCGGCGTGTAGTAGGCGACCAGTGCCTCCCGGTATCGAGCGCGCTCCTCGGGGCTGCCCAGTGAGTTGACCTGGAGGTTGATGCCGGTGATGCCGAGCGCCCGGAAGAACCGCCACGCCACCTCGATGATCTCGGCGTCCAGCGCCGGCGTGCCTTCGCCGATGCACTCGATGCCGACCTGGGTGAACTGATGCTGACGGCCCGCCTGGGGGCGCTCGGCGCGAAAGAACGGGCCTGCGTACTGGACCCGCACGGGCCGGACCTCCTGGTCGAGGTGGGCGCTCAGCACGGCGCGGAGCGCTCCGGCGGTTCCCTCGGGCCGCAGTGTCAGCGACCGTCCGCCTCGATCCTGGAACGTGAACATCTGCTTCTCGACGATGTCAGTCTCCTCGCCCACGCCGCGGCTGAACAACTCGGTCGCCTCGATGATGGGCGTCTCGATTGGACGGTAGCCAAAGGATTCAGCGACCGTCCGGTGCGTATCCAGGAGCCAATGTCGCGCCGCAAACTCATCCGGAAGGATGTCGCGGGTTCCTTTTGGTGCTGCGATCTCAGGCATTGGCGTCCGAGTGTACGGGCTAGCGGCTGCAACGAAACCTCGTGCCCGGCTCAGCCGATGCGTTCACGAAATCGCGCGGCGTTGTGGGGATTGTCGAAGGCGACGGTCGGGACGAAGTCGTCCCCGAGGCCATGCAGCTGCCGAAGCGTCGCCTCGCAGCGCGCCGCCAGAACCCGCGGCCCGCAATCCTGGCAGCCGTCGAGCGAACGCGCGTTGACCAACACCTGGGGGCCGTGCTCCAGGCCGACCACGAGGGCGCAGCCCGCCGCGGTGATCACGAGCGCATCACGCCGTCTCCCCGCCACGCCGATGCGAAGCGATGCGTTGGTTTCCGACTCGAGCAGCTCCGCCGTCGCCAGTTCGAGCATCCGGATCCGGGCCGGCCTGTCCACAGGACAAGTGTTGCGAGCGCGCACGACACGTGGTTGTCGCGCCGTTCACACCGTGTCGCGCGCCACCGTGTGGACGTCGCGAACCGACTCGAGTCGCTCGAGCAGTCGGCTCAACTGCGACAGGTTCTGGATCTCGACGATCGTGCTGATCACGGCGGTCTTGTCGTCGTAGACCTGCACATCAGCACCGCTCAGGTTGATCTTCGATTCGGCGATCACGGCGGCGATGTCCCGGAGCAGCCCGGTGCGGTCCCACGCCTCGATCTTGATGCTGACCGGGTACACCTGGCGAGCACCGGTCTCCCACTCGACGTCGACGATGCGCTCCACGTCGCCGGCGTTGCGCACGTTCACGCAGTCGGCGCGATGCACCGTGACGCCCTTGCCTCGCGTCACGTAGCCGCGAATCGCATCACCGGCGACCGGTTTGCAGCAGTGCGCGAGCGTGGTCAGCATGTCGACGTGTCCGTGCACGCGTACCGTGCCGGTGGGCGCCGGCGTGCTGGTGAGCGGAATGCCGAGGATCCGATCGTCGTCGGTCTGCTGCTCGTCTGCGCCGAACTTCAGCACCGCGCTCCGCGCGCTGATGTCGCCGTACCCGATCGCCGCGACGAAGTCGTCGACGGATGCCACCTTGAATTCCTGGGCAAGGTCGAGGAGCTGATCGTCCTTGACACCACTCAGGGACATCTGGCGGAGGCGCCGGAACTCCTTGTCCAGCATCTCCCGGCCCTTCTGAATGTTCTCGTCGCGGCGTTCGCGCTTGAACCATTGACGAATCTTCTCGCGCGCGCTCGACGTCTTGACGAAGTTCAGCCAGTCGCGCGACGGCCCGTGCGGTGCCTTGGTGGTGAGCACCTCCACGATCTCGCCGTTCTCGAGGCGGTGGTCGAGCGGCACCATCCGGCCGTTGACCTTTGCGCCGATGCAGCTGTGTCCGACATCGGTGTGGATGCGATATGCGAAGTCCACCGGCGTCGACCCCTGCGGCAGCGAGCGCACGTCGCCGCGTGGCGTGAACACGAAGACCTCATCCTGGAAGATGTCGACCTTGACGGTGTTGACGAAGGCCTCGGCGTCGAGCACCTCCTTCTGCCAGTCCATCAACAGGCGCAGCCATGTGAAGCGCTCGTCGATGCGCGCGCCGTCCGGGCCGCCCTTGTAGCGCCAGTGCGCGGCGACGCCGTACTCCGAGGTCTCGTGCATCTCCTGGGTGCGGATCTGCACTTCCATCGGCTCGCCGGTATGGGACAGCACCGTCGTGTGCAACGACTGATAGCCGTTGCCTTTGGGCATCGCGATGTAGTCCTTGAAACGGCCCGGCAGCGGCTTCCAGAGGGAATGCACGACACCGAGCGCGCCGTAGCAGTCCTTGATCGAGTCCACGAGCACGCGGATGGCGATGATGTCGTAGATCTCGCCGAATTCCTTCTGGCCGCGGATCATCTTCTCGTGGATGCTGTACGTGTGCTTGGTACGGCCTGCGATCTCCGCCTGCATGCCCAGCGGTGCGAACTCGCGGCCCAGGATCTCGGTGACGTCGCGCACGAACGCGTCCCGCTGCTCCCGGCTGCTGGCGAGCCGGCTTTCGATCAGGTGATAGTTGTCAGGGTCAAGCTGCACGAATGCGAGGTCTTCGAGTTCGCCCTTGATCTCCCAGATGCCGAGCCGATGCGCGAGTGGCGCGTAGATGTCCAGGGTCTCGCGGCTGATGCGGAGCCGGCGCTCGGCGGTGTGGCCGTTGATCGTGCGCATGTTGTGGAGTTGATCGCCGAGCTTGATGAGCACGACGCGCACGTCCTCAGCCATCGCGACGAGCATCTTTCGGATGTTCTCGGCCTGGTGCTCCTCGGCACTGCGCACGTGGATCTTGCCGAGCTTGGTCACCCCGTCGACGAGCTTCGCAACCTGGTCGCCGAACAGGCTTCGCACCTCTTCGCGGGTGACCTCCGTGTCCTCGACGGTGTCGTGCAGCAGCGCGGCCATGAGCGTTTCCGGGTCGAGTCGCAGGTCGGCGAGGATGCCTGCCACCGCCAGGGGATGCTCGATGTACGCCTCGCCTGTCAGCCTCGCCTGGCCGGTGTGTGCGCGGTCAGCGACGTCGAAGGCGCGGCGGATGGCATGTTGATCCTCCGCCGGGAGGTAGTCGACGCGAGCCATGAGGTCGGTGAGGGGCACAGCCTTTATGAGTGTAGAGCCAGAGCGGTTCGATCAAACACGATGTAACGAGAGTATGTGCAACGAGTGAATTCAAGCGACCGATTGCTAGCGGCAATGGGACGCGAAGCTGTTTGGAGGGACTGACCCGGTAGACTGACCGCGATGACCCTGGAATCAAGCGAGCCCCGAGTGGCAGAGAACGAGGCAGCCCTCGTCACGCCGCTCGGGGGGGCGCTTGTTGACCTGCTGATGACGCCAGACGAGCTTGCCGACCTCAGCGCGCGCGCCGAGGACCTCATCTCCCTGCGCGTTTCGGAGACGGCGTCGGCCGATCTCGCGTTGCTCGGCAGCGGCGCGTACTCGCCGCTCAGCGGCTTCCAGGGCAGCAGCGACTACGCGAGCGTCGTCGAGCATGCACAGCTGAGTGACGGAACGCCGTGGACGCTGCCGATCACGCTGCCCGCCGGTGATCAGGCGCGAACCCTGCAGGAAGGCGCGGTCGTCGCCCTGCGCGACGAGGACGGTCGTCTCCTCGGCGCCCTCACCGTGACCGAGATCTTCGATCGCGACCTGGAGACGGAGGCGCGCGAGGTGTACCGGACCAACGATCAGGCGCATCCCGGTGTCGCCGCGCTGTTCGCACAGGGACCGACGGTGGTCGCCGGCCCGGTGCGGGTTGCGGCGCAGGCGCCGGGTGATGTTCCGTCGACGCCGGCGGAGACGCGCGCTGCGCTCGCCGATCGGGGCTGGTCGACGGTCGTGGGATTCCAGACTCGCAACCCCGTGCATCGCGCTCACGAGTACCTCACCAAGGTCGCGCTCGAGCAGGTCGACGGGCTGCTGCTCCAGCCCCTCTCCGGTGTCACCAAGGGTGATGACGTGCCGTTCGACGTCCGCATGCAGTGCTACCAGGTGTTGCTCAACGGGTATTACCCGCCGAATCGCGTGGTGCTGGGAGTCTTCCCCGGTGCGATGCGCTATGCCGGACCTCGAGAAGCCATCTACCACGGTCAGGTTCGCCGGAACTATGGATGCTCGCATTTCATCATCGGACGCGATGCGGCCGGCGTCGGCAACTACTACGGCACCTATGACGCCCAGACGCTCTACGACGAGCTCGGCGGCGCGGAGCGTCTCGGCTTCGCCGCCTACAAGTTCGAGCACTCCTTCTACTGCCGGGCGTGCGAGAGCATGGCGAGCACCAAGACCTGCCCTCACGGCGCGGACGACCGCGTGATCCTGAGCGGTACTCGAGTTCGCGAGATGCTCACGCGTGGTGATCCGATCCCTCACGAGTTCACCAGGCCCGAAGTCGCGGAGATCCTCCGCGCCGCCTACGCTGTCGCGGCCGCGATCCCTGGATGAGCGGGCTCACCATCTGGTTCACCGGTCTGTCCGGGGCCGGCAAATCCACGATCGGACAGCGAGTTGCGACCGAGCTCCGCGATCGCGGTCTGCAAGTTGAGGTGCTCGACGGCGACGAAGTGCGTCAGACCCTCAGCGCGGGACTGGGATTCAGCAAAGAAGATCGCGACATCAACATCCGGCGCATTGGATTCGTCGCCGAGCTGCTCACTCGCAACGGGGTCGTCGCCATCACTGCCGCCATCTCACCGTACAAGGACACGCGTGCCGAGGTGCGCCGGCGCATCGGCCGGTTCGTCGAGGTCTACGTTCGCTGTTCCATCGACGTGCTCTCCGAGCGCGACATCAAGGGGCTGTACAAGCGGGCGCTCGCGGGAGAGATCGAGCACTTCACCGGCGTCTCGGATCCATACGAGGCACCTGACGCACCGGATGTGATCGTTGACAGTGGCACCCAGACGGTTGACGAGTCGGTCGCTGCCGTGATCGCCGCCGTCGAAGCAAGCGGCCTCCTTCCAATCCCGGCGCCTCGCGGCTAACGCCGCGATGCGTACGGCGCAGTCGCGTCCCCGGCATCCGCGGCCCCGGATCACGCTCGACCAGCTGCACACCTTTCTCGCTGTCGCTGAGCGCGAGCACGTCACCGCGGCAGCCGAAGCGCTCGGCCTTTCCCAGGGATCGGTCAGCGGCGTGGTGCGCCGTCTCGAAGCCACCCTCGGCCTTCCCCTGCTCCAGCGGGTCGGTCGGAATGTGCAGCTCACCGACGTCGGCCGCGCGCTGCGTCAGCTCGCCGTCCGCGTGCTCGAGGACGTCGGCCAGATCGAGGAGTTGCGTGCGGGCTATCTCGCCTTCGAGCGCGGTGAGCTCACCGTCGCCGCAGGACGCGTCATGGGCGCGCATCGACTGTCGGGCTGGCTCGCACCCTTTGTTGCCGAGCATCCGGAGATCAACGTACGGCTTGCGCTCGCGCCGATGCGCTCGCTGGTCACCATGCTCATCGAAGGCCGGGCCGACATCATTCTCGCCGGGGCATCAGTGCGCGAACCTGGCATCGAGACGGTCGTGCTTGAACACACCGAGCTGGTCACCCTGGTCGCCGCCCATCATCCGCTGGCGTCGAGCCGGACCGCCGTTCGCGACCTGGTGACCCATCGTCATCTTGCTCACGAGCGTGGCAGCGCCACGGAGGCACTTGCCGCCCACGCGCTCGGCACCCACGTCGACCCCGAGAACACGCTCGAGCTCGAGGAGGGTGCGCTCCATGCGGCGCTCCTCGCCGGGCTCGGGTTCGCCGCCATGCCACGCTCTGTTGTGGAGCAGGACATCGCGGAGGGCCGGCTCGTGGTCATCCCGCTCCCCGGGCGCACCGTCTCTCAGTCGTTTGCCGCCGCACGACGCCGCGACCTGCACACGCCGGCCGTCGAGGCGTTCTGGGCGCACCTCAAGCGGATCGCCGTCAAACCCTGAGCGGCCCGCCTCAATAGGAGCGGGCGAGCAGCGCGTAGAAGTCGGTGGGCTCACCACAGGCGATGCACGGGGCACCGTTCGCCGCGCGATCGGCACGCAGGACGCGGACCGTCAATGCATGCACCGCGTTCTTGACCGCAATTTCGCAAGCTTCCGTGTTGCACATCGGCGCCGTCGCGAACACCGGTCGCTCGGCGAATGCGGCGATCAATTCCTCGAGGCTGGCAACCTCGACACTGCGCTCGTCACGGCGCTGGCGAGCGCGTTCGAAGATGGCGCGCTGCGACGCCTCGAGCAGGCTGGGGAGCTGTGCCGCCAGTCCAGACAGCGGGACGGTCTCCTGGGAGCCGTCGACACGATGCACGAGGGTGACATTGCCGCCGGCGAGGTCCTTGGCTCCCACGACGATCCGCAGCGGTACGCCGCGCAGTTCCCAGTGCGCGTATTTCTCTCCAGGACGCACCCCATCGCGGCGATCGACACGCAGTCGGATTCCTGCAGGGCACTCGCGTTCCAGACGTGCTGCGGCCTCCTCCACCACGACGGCAGCCGCCTCGTCGTTGCTGCGGGTGATCGGCACGACCACAACCTGCACCGGTGCCACCTTGGGCGGAAGGATCAGGCCCATGTCGTCGCCGTGGGCCATGATCACGGCGCCGACAGTCCGTGCCGACAGCCCCCACGAGGTCTGAAACGGATGCTGCCGCTGGTTGTCGCGATCGCTGTACGCAATGTCATACGCGCGAGTGAAGTTCTGACCGAGGTGGTGCGACGTCCCTGATTGCAACGCCCATCCGTCGGCCATCATCGCCTCGATGCTGACCGTGTAGCGGGCGCCGGGAAACTTCTCCGACTCCGTCTTGCGCCCCTTGATCACTGGGATTGCCAGCCAGTCCTCGGTGAGCTCCCGATAGCAGTCGAGCATGGTGTCCACCTCGTCAGCCGCCTCACTGTCGAGCTGATGGAATGTGTGCCCCTCCTGCCACAGGAACTCGGTGGTGCGCAGGAAGAGTCGCGTGCGGTGCTCCCAACGCACGACGTTGCACCACTGGTTGATCTTCACGGGCAGGTCGCGCCAAGAATGAATCCAGCCCGCATACATGGAGCAGATGATCGTCTCGCTCGTCGGACGCACGGCAAGCCGCTCCTCGAGCTCCTTGCCACCTCCGCGTGTGACCCACGCAACCTGAGGGTCGAAGCCCTCCACGTGGTCCGCCTCCTTCTGCAGATATGACTCCGGTATGAAGAGCGGGAAGTACATGTTCTCGTGACCGGTGCGCTTGATCATGTCGTCGAGCGCGCGCTGGATGTTCTCCCACAAGGCGTAGCCGTACGGACGGATCACCATGCAACCGCGCACCGGAGAATAGTCGGCAAGCTCGGCACGACGGACCACATCCGTATACCAGCGGTCGAAATCCTCGCTCTGCGCAGTGATGCGCTTCTCGTCGGCCATGGCCGAGCAGTCTACGTGAGGACGCCCTCGCGCTCGCTCAAACCGACGGGCAGCGGCTTGCCTTCGGCGATCAACCGGGCGTCCTCCTCGGCGATTTCGTGCAATTCGCCGAGCAGCGCGCTGACGAGCTCGCCCTCGGGCAGCGTCGAAACCACCTTGCCGTTGCGGTACAGAATGCCCTTCTGGCGGCCGCCGGCGATGCCGATGTCGGCGTGCATGCCTTCGCCCGGGCCGTTGACGACACACCCCATGACCGACACCGTGATGGTGCGCTTCACACCCTCGAGCGCCTTGGACACCTGCGCGACCATCGGCATCATGTCGATCTCGAGCCGGCCGCACGTCGGGCACGCAACCAGGTTGGGTCCGTCACCGCGCTCCTGGAGATTGGCGAGGATCTGGCGTGCGACCCGCACCTCCTCCTCGGGAGAACCGACCAGCGAGACCCGGATGGTGTCACCGATGCCCTCGGCGAGCAGCAGGCCGATGCCGAGTGCGCTCTTGATGCTCCCAGTGTCCACTGGGCCCGCCTCGGTGAGCCCGAGATGCAGCGGGTAGCGGTTGCCGAGGGCGACGAAGGCACGATTCGCCGCGAGGTTGGTGAGCACGTCGCTTGCCTTGAGGGAAACCTTGATGTCACGGAAGTCGAGCTCCTCGAGCACGCGGATGTGGCTCAAGGCGGCCGCTACCATGTTCTGAGCGGTCTCGTCGATCGATCCGCCCCGGCCGCGGGTCAGCTCCTTGCGCTGGGGGATGCTGCCGGCGTTGACCCCGATGCGGATCGGCACGTTGCGCGCCTTGGCCTCGCGGGCGATGTCGGCGACCTTGGCACTGTCGGTGATGTTGCCCGGGTTGAGGCGGAGGCAGTGCACCCCGGCCTCGAGCGCGAGCAGCGCGAGCGGCGCGTCGTAGTGAATGTCGGCGACAACCGGGATCGGCGACTCGCGCACGATCTCGTGCAGTGCTGCCGCGGCCTCGCGCGTGTCGCAGGTCACGCGGATGACGTCGGCACCCGCCTGCGCCGCGCGCTGGATCTGGGCGATGGTTGCCCGCGCATCCTCGGTCTGGGTCTTGGTCATCGTCTGCACCGCGATCGGTGCAGCACCGCCGATGACCACCGTGCCGACGCGAACCGGGACGGTGGGACGACGCGCCTTGACCGGCGAACCCCCTTCGGTCATAGCCTGCTCACGTCTCCGATGGTGACATACACGGCAAAGACGACGATGACCGCCAGGCCGACCGCGGTGATCGCCGCCTCGACCTTGGGATTAAGCCGCCGCCGGCGCACCGATTCGATAGCGATGAACAGCAGCTTGCCGCCGTCCAGGAACGGGATCGGCAGCATGTTGACGAAGCCGAGGTTGAGGCTGATGAACCCGATCCACCAGAGCAGGCCGTTCGGTCCCAGGAATCCGTTGTTGGTGGCGACGGCGGTCTCCTGCGCGATCCCTACGGGGCCGGTGAAGCCCTGCGGTCCGTTGACCCCGCCCTGGGGTGGATGCACGATGAGGCCATAGATCCCCGTGACCTCCCCCCAGACGAACCCGGGGATCGCGCTGAACCCGGTCGCGATCGCGGCCGGCGGGCTCTCCCCGTCGAAGCCCGGGACGACACCCATGATCCAGCCGGCCCGGATCGCGTTGTTGGTCGCGTAGCCATCCGTGATCCCGGAAACCGTGACGTTGGTGAAGTGCTTCGCCGCCGAGCCGTCCTCGTTCTCGAGGTAGCCGCTGATGGTGACCGGCGCGCCGCCGCCAAGCAGCTGCGCCGGGTCGCCCGGCTGGACTGCTGCGCCGTTGATGGACGTCACCGCGAGGCCTCCGACAGGGAGCTTGCCGCCCGCGATCGTCGATTGGTTGTCGAGGATGTTGGAGATCGTCAGCGTCGGCGTCAGGGTGGTTGTGTGAACGCTGCCGTCCGAGGCACGGAAGACCACCGTCAGCGGATGTCCCTGACTGGCGGTCGTCGCGTTGTGGAGGTCGGTCGTGACGTGAGCCAGGCTGTCCTGGCGGATGACGTGACCGTCGATCGCGAGGATGGTGTCGCCGGACGTCAGCCCCGCCGCCCCTGCCGCCGCATGCTGGGCGTACGCGTATGGCGTGGGTTGCATGTCGACGATCGCGAAGATCAGGCCGCCGAAGATGAAGTTGACGATGATGCCGGCCGAGACCGTCGCAAACCGCTTCGGACGTGATGCTCGGTAGAAGTTGCGGTCTCCGGCGTCGCTTTCGCCGGTGAGCCCGAGCATCCCAGCCATCCGCACGAAGCCGCCGGCCGGGATCGCGCGGATCGCGTAGAGGGTCTCTCCGACGGTCCGTGAGTAGAGCTTCGGGCCGAAGCCGATCGCGAACTCCTCCACCTTGATGCCGGACAGCTTGCCGACTGCGAAATGTCCGAACTCGTGCACGGTGATCACGGAGACGAGCACGAGGATGAATGCGCCCGCGTAGATGAGGAACTGGATCATCGCGCCGCCATCGCTCCCGCGGTGCTGGCACGCACGAACCCGCGTGCCCACGCGTCCGCGGCGAGCACGCCGTCGAGCGTGGAGGCGTCGCCTCCGGCGAAGCCGGCGAGGGCGCCGCTCACCAGGGGTACGATCTCGTCGAAGCGGCACTGGCCGGCGGTGAACGCCAGCACGGCCTCCTCGTTCGCCGCGTTGAAGATGCACGGGGCGAGGCCTCCACGCTCCCCGCTCGCACGGGCGAGCGCGACGGCTGGAAAGCGCGCGTCGTCCACAGGAAGGAATTCCAGTGGTGACACTTCACGGAGGTCGAGGTGCGGACCTACGCCGGGGAGACGCTCACCGTCAGCCAGGGCGAGGGCGATGGGCACGCGCATGTCCGGGACGCCCATCTGCGCAATCAGTGCGCCGTCCTGGAATTCGACCCAGCTGTGCACGATGCTCGTCGGGTGGATCGCGACATCGATTGCCGCGTACGGGGTGTCGAAGAGGAAGTGCGCCTCGATGATCTCGAGCCCCTTGTTCATCATCGTGGCCGAGTCGATGGTGACCTTCGGTCCCATGTTCCACGTCGGGTGGGCGAGCGCCTCGTCTGGTGTGATCGTCGCGAACGTATCGAGCGAACGCCGGAGGAATGGGCCGCCGCTTGCGGTGAGCACCAGCCGCGACACCGACGCGGGATCCTCACCGCGGAGGCATTGCCACAGCGCGGAATGCTCGCTGTCGATGGGCACGATGCGCGCTCCCCTGGCCGCCGCTCGAGCTTGCACCAGCTCGCCCGCCATGACCAGGACTTCCTTGGTCGCCGTCGCCACGTTCGCGCCGGCGTCGATCGCCGCGAGCGTCGGCCGGAGTGCCGCGGCGCCCGTGATCGCGACGCAGACCACATCGGCGGGCATTGCCGCAATCTCGCACGCCGCATCCATGCCAATGGCGCAGCCTTCGGGGAGCTCGCCTCCGGGGTCGCCATGCACGAGCGCCGTGCGTGCCACACGGAAACGGCTCGCGACCGCAGCCAGTGCTGCACCATCACTCCCGGCGACGGCGCCAACCAGCTCGAAACGATCAGGGAACCTGGCGATCACGTCACACGCCTGACGCCCGATCGACCCGGTCGCGCCAAGCAGAACGACGCGTCGGCGGGGCGTGGTGTGGGTCACTGGTGCGCAGATACCTCGGTACGCAGTAGAGCAGAACACGCCACCGCTTTCACCCGGGTTACGGGAATGCGATCAGCTTCAGGTAGCAATATACGACTGGAGCGAGCAGAACAAGGCTATCCGCACGATCGAGAATGCCGCCGTGCCCCGGGATCAGCGTCCCTGAGTCCTTGACGCCGGCCTCGCGTTTGATCGCCGATTCGACGAGGTCTCCGCCCTGCGCGGCGACGGCCATCAGGGCTCCCAGCCCCGCGCCGAGCGGCACGCTGATCCCGATCAACCACGGGCCGGCGATCGCACCCACGAGCACCGAGGCGATCGCCCCGGCGACCGCGCCCTCGACCGACTTCCGGGGAGAGATCGAGCGGAAGAACGGATGCCGGCCGATCGCGCTGCCCACGAAGTAGGCTGCCGTGTCCCCGATCACCGCGCCCGCGAGGGCGACCGCGACCAGACGAAACCCCAGATGGTTCTGGTCCGGCACGTGCCAACGATAGATCGCGACCCAGAACCCGAGGCAGAGGCCGACGTACGTCGCCCCGCCAACAGCGAGCGCCCATCCCGCGAAGAGCTGCCGGCTCCCGAGCCCGGCGAGCAACCCGATCACGACCGCTGCGGCGAAGGCCCAGTCCGTCGCCATGTCCGACGCGGGCACAACGAAACGAATGCCCAGCCAGAGGCTCAGTGGGAGGATCAGCCAGGCGGGTGGCGTCGGACCCATCCGGCCGAGGAGCCCGCGGAGCTCCCACGCCCCGATCACCGCTCCGGCGCCGACGATGGTGGCGACCCCCGGCGTGCCGATCCAGAGTGCGGCGGCGATGATCGCGACGAGCACCACCCCCGACGCCACCCTCAGGGCGAGGTTCATTCCGCCCGGCTGGCGTTCTGGACGGAGCCGGCGTGCGCGGGGACGCGCTCGACGCCTTCGGGGATGGCGCCGAACTTGCGCTCGCGACTCGAAAAGTCGGAGAGCGCCTCGTGAATCGCCGTCTCGCCGAAATCCGGCCACAGCGTGTCGGTGACATACAGCTCGGCGTAGGCCGCCTGCCAGAGGAGGAAGTTGCTGATTCGGAGCTCCCCAGCGGTCCGCACGATGAGGTCCGGGTCCGGAAGACCTCGTGTGTAGAGCGCGTCACTGATGGCCGGCTCGTCGATCGCGGCGAGGTCGATGCCGGTAGAGGCGAGCTCACGGATCGCGTCCACGATCTCGCGCCTCCCCCCGTAGTTGATGGCGACGTTGAGAATGGCCGCGGTATCGCCCGCGGTGATCGCCTCGGCCTGGGCGACCTTCGCCTGCAGCGATTCGCTGAGCCGGGCGCGGTCGCCGATGACGCGGATCTGCACTCCGTTCTCATGGAGCTCGCCGACCTCGCGGTCGATGGTCTCTCCGAAGAGTCGCATCAGGGCCGTCACCTCACCGCGTGGCCGCTGCCAGTTCTCGGTGCTGAACGCATAGAGGGTGAGGATGTGCACCCCGGCCTGGTGACAGGCCTCCATCACCGGACGGATCGCTCGCACCCCCGCTCGATGGCCGGCCACGCGGGGGAGGTGGCGCTGCCTGGCCCAGCGTCCATTGCCGTCCATGATGATGCCGACATGCCGCGGAAGGTCGGCCCTTGCGGGGAGCGGGATCGCGGCGGGATCGGGTGGGCGCTGCATTGTGGGGCTCGGGGTCAGAACGCCACGAAGGCATCAGCCGTTTCGGCGCCGGTCTCCGTCAGACCTCGAGGATCTCAGCCTCCTTCCGCTGGGTGGCGTCGTCGATCCTGGCGATGAACTGGTCAGTGATCTTCTGCACGTCGACCAGTTTGGAAGCCACCTCGTCCTTGCTGATATGGCCATCCTTCTCGACGCGGCGGAGATGGTCCACCTCATCCCGGCGGATGTTACGCACGGCCACGCGCGCCTCCTCCGCTTTGCGATGGATCACCTTGACGAGATCCTTGCGCCGCTCCTCCGTCAGCTGGGGGATCGCGACCCGAATCACCTGGCCGTCGTTGCTCGGGTTGAGCCCGAGGTCGCTCTTCTGGATTGCCTTCTCGATCGCGCCCAGCGAGCTGCGGTCGTACGGTTGGATCACGAGCATGCTGGCCTCGGGAACGCTGATGCCTGCAATTGTCTGGAGTGGCGTGGCTGATCCGTAGTAGTCGACGTGAAGCCGTTCCAGCAACGCCGGCGACGCGCGACCGGTGCGCACCGTCATCAGCTCTCGATGCAGGGCGTCGACGCTCTTCTCCATGCGCAGGTTGGCGTCGGCGAGGCGCAGTGCGATCTGTTGCTCGGGGTCGTCCTGTTTGTCGCGGTCGGTCACTCGGCGTCGCCCTCCCCGTCCACTCGGGTCCCGATCTGCTCGCCGAGGATCACCCGCTCGATATTGCCCTGGGTGAACAGGTCGAAGACGATGATCGGCATCCGATTGTCCATGCAGAGCGTCACCGCGGTGCTGTCCATGATGGCGAGCCCGCGATTGAGCACCTCCAGGTACGTCAGCTTCGGCAGCCGCGTGGCGGTGGTGACCTTGTTGGGATCGGCGCTGTAGATGCCGTCGACCTTGGTGGCTTTCAGCAGCACGTCGGCGCCGATCTCGACGGCGCGAAGCGCCGCGGTCGTGTCGGTCGTGAAGAACGGGTTCCCGGTCCCCGCCGCGAGGATGACGAGGCGTCCTTTCTCGAGGTGCCTGATGGCGCGCCTCGGGATGAACGGCTCCGCGACCTGTGACATGGCGATCGCGCTCTGCAGCCGGCAGTCGATGCCGAATTGCTCGATGGCGTCGCGGAGCGCGAGCGCATTGATCACCGTCGCCAGCATCCCCATGTAATCGGCTGTCACCCGGTCGATGCCGTGCTGGGCGGCCTCGGTGCCGCGCACGATGTTGCCGCCGCCGACGACGATGGCGACCTGCACGCCGCGCTCGACGATGTGGGTCAGCTGCTCGGCGATATGCCGCGCGGCGCCGTAGTCGATGCCGTACCCGGCGGTGCCGAGCATTGCCTCGCCGCCGAGCTTGAGGATGACGCGTGCGAACACCGGCCGGCGCCCGTCGGCGGCACGTGCCTCCACCGCGGCGAGCTCCACCTTGCCGGTTCCGAGGCTCACTCGGACGGCGGCGCGGTGGCGCCGTCGCTCTCGGTGCTCTCGCTGCCCACGGCAAAGCGGGCGAATCTCGCAACAGTGATGTTCTCGCCGAGCTTGGCGATTGCCTCCGTCACCAGGTCGCCGACCTTCTTCTTGTCGTCCTTGATCCAGGGCTGCTCGAGCAGGCAGATCTGCGAATAGAAGGAGTCGAGCTTGCCGGTGAGGATCTTCTCGACAATGTTCTCAGGCTTGCCCTGCACCTGCTCGCGATAGACGGCGCGCTCGCGTTCGACGATCTCCGCGGGGACATCCTCGCGCCGCACGTATTGCGGCGCCATGCCGACGACCTGGAGCGCGAGGGTGTGGGCGAGGTCCTTGAAGTCGTCCGTCTTGGCGACGAAGTCCAACTCGCAGTTGAGCTCGATGAGCGCGCCCTGCTTGGCGATGCCGCCGGAATGGTGGATGTACGAATCGACGATGCCCTCGTTGGTGCTGCGTCCTGCTTTCGCGGCCGCTCGGGAGAATCCCTTGGCGCGCAGCCAGTCCTCGGCCCTGTCCATGTCGCCGTCGCACTCAACCAGAGCTCGCTTGCAGTCCATCATGCCCGCGCCGGTGCGCTCGCGCAGGGCCTTGACCATCGCTGCTGTGACCTCTGCCATCAGCTCGTCGCCTCCCCTGCGGCAACCGGTGCACCGGTCGCCGCCGGATCCTCGGCGGCAGCCGTAGCAGCCGAGGCAGCCTGCTCAGCCGCGATGGCGTCCGCATGTGCAGCGGCCGCTGCCGCCTGCTCGGCGGCGACGACCGCGGCTGCTTCAGCCGCAGCTGCGGCTTCGCGATCGCGCTTCTCGGCCTCCTGCCGTTCCTGCAACTCGCGCTCGCTGAACTGCTGCAGACCCTCGGCGATCGCCTTGCCGACTTCGCTCACAATCAGCCGGCAGCTGCGCATGGCATCGTCATTGCCGGGAATCACCACCTGGATGGGATCAGGGTCGCAGTTCGTGTCGACGATGGCCACGATCGGGATGTTCAGCTTGTTGGCCTCGGTGACCGCAATGTGTTCCTTCTTGCAGTCGATGACGAAGACCGCTCCAGGGAGGCGCTTCATGTCCGCCATCCCCGCGAAGTTGTTCTCGAGGCGCTCGAGGTCGTCCTTTGCGTCGTTGGCCTCCTTGCCGCTCATCCGCTCGAAGTCACCGCGCTGCTGCATGACGCGAAGCTCTGCCAGGCGGCGCAACCGGCGTTGGATGACCTGGAAGTTGGTGAGCATCCCGCCCATCCAGCGGTGGGTGACGTAGGCCTGCCCGGTGTTGTGGCAGACCTCCTCGATGACGTCCTGCGCCTGCTTCTTGGTACCGACGAAGAGGACCTTCTGGCCGCTCCCGACGATATCTCGCAGGTACTCGCAGGCGACATCGAGCTGCTTCTGGGTTTGCTCGAGGTCGATGATGTGGATCCCGTTTCGCGCCGTGAAGATGTACGGGCGCATCCGGGGGTTCCAGCGGCTGGTCTGATGGCCGAAATGGACTCCGGCCTCGAGCAGCTGACGCAGTGTTACTGCCGGCATGGGCGGTCGCTCCTGTTGGGGTGGTGTGGTGCCTCCGTCCGGGGTGAACCGCGGCGGCGACCCGGGGGCACCGGGCACCCGCCGGCCGCGTGAAACCGGACGTGTGAGATGACCCGAGTGTACCAGCCCCGCCGGCTCCCCACACCTGGGGCACGGCGTCAGAGCACGTAGCGGCGAAGGTCCTGGTTTCGGACCAGGTCGCCGAGGCGCTCGCCGACGTATGCGGCGTCGATGACCACGGTTGTCCCCGCGAGCTCCTCGGCCCCGAATGAGATCTCCTCGAGGACCTTCTCCATGATGGTGAACAGGCGGCGCGCTCCGAGGTTCTCGTCCTCCTCGTTGAAGCGATGAGCCTGAGCCGCGAGCTCGCGAATGCCCTCGGGGGTGAAGTCCAGCGAGACGCGTTCGGTCCCAAGCAGCGCCGCGTACTGCCGCGTCAGCGCATTGCCGGGCTCGGTGAGGATCCGGACGAGGTCGTCCTCGCTGAGCGGTTTCAGCTCGACGCGGATCGGAAAGCGCCCCTGGAATTCCGGGATCAGGTCACTGGGCCGCGCCGCCGTGAAGGCTCCCGCGGCGATGAACAGGACGTGGTCGGTTCGGACCGGGCCGTATCTGGTGTGCACGGTCGATCCCTCGAGGATCGGAAGCAGGTCACGCTGCACACCCTCACCGCTCACGTCTGGTCCGCGGTCGGATGCCGGGCCGCAGATCTTGTCGACCTCGTCGATGAACACGATCCCCAACTCCTCGACCACGTGGATCGCGTCGTCATAGACACGATCCATGTCGATGAGGCGGTCGGTCTCCTCGTCGATGAGGACCTGGCGGGCATCCGCGACGGTCATGAGCTTCTTCCGCTTGCGTGGCGGTGCAAGCTGTGAAAAGAAGTCGGACAGGGAGACGCCGACCTCCTCGAGCCCGGTCCCGGTGAACCCCTCGAAGGCGGGTTGAAAGGGCTCGTCGACCTCGATCTCGACGGTCGCGTCCTCCAGCGCTCCCGCCGCGAGCCGGCGCGCGATCCGGCCGCGCCGGGCACGAGCCCGGCAAGTCGCAGCGGTCGTGTTCGCTTCGCCGCCGGCATCGTTCGTCGGGGATGGCGATGCACGCTGGCGCTCGTTTCCCTCGTGCAGTGTCTCGACCAAGCGCGCATCGGCGAGGACTCGCGCGCGGGGTTCGACCTCGGCGACGCGGTCCTCGTGCAACTCCGTGATGGTCTGCTCGAGGAGATCGCGAAGGATCAACTCGACGTCGCGACCGACGTAGCCAACTTCGGTGAACTTGGTCGCCTCCACCTTGATGAACGGCGACTCGGTCAGACGAGCCACCCGCCTTGCGATCTCGGTCTTGCCAACGCCGGTCGGCCCGATCATCAGAATGTTCTTGGGGAGAACCTCGTCGCGCATGTCGTCGGGGAGCATGCGGCGTCGTACCCGGTTGCGCAGCGCGATCGCGACCGATCGCTTCGCCTCGTGCTGCCCGATGATGTACTCGTCGAGACGGCGCACCACCTCGACGGGACGAAGCGTCTCGCCCGCGACCGCCTCGATCAGGTCGTGGGGTCGTTCGTCGATCTCGTCCGGGCCCTGCTCCACGGCTGCGGCGCTGGTCACGCCAGGACGGGTGCGGCGGCACCGGGCGCCGCGAGCGCAAGGGTTTCGACGGTGATGTTGTCGTTCGTGTAGATGCAGAGGCGAGCTGCGATGAGCAGGGCTCGCCGCGCGATGTCCTCAGCGCCGAGGTCGGTGCTTTCGAGCAGCGCGGCCGCGGCCGCGTGTGCGTACGGTCCCCCGCTGCCGATCGCCACCACACCGTCGCCGTCGTCGGGTTCGATGACCTCGCCGTCGCCGCTCAGGAGCAGGATCCGGTTGGCGTCAGCCACGATGAGCATCGCTTCGAGACGGCGCAGGTACTTGTCGGTGCGCCACTCTTTGCTGAGACCGATGGCCGCCCGCACCAGGTTGCCCTGGTGCTTGTCGAGGTGCTGCTCGAACTTGTCGAACAGTGTCAGCGCATCGGCAACGGCCCCTGCGAATCCGCACACGATCTGGCCGTGGAACAGCCGCCGCACCTTCGAGGCACGCGCTTTCATCACGATGTCCCCCACGGTCACCTGGCCATCGCCGGCCACTGCCACCGTTCCACCGCGCTGCACCGCCACGACGGTCGTCGCGTGCGCGCCGGTCATACGGGGGCGGCCTTGGGCGGCCGGTACTTGCAGGCTGGATACCCGGAGCAGCTCACGAAGGGGCCGTATCGACCCTTGCGCGTGACCAGGGGCTTGCCGCATTCGGGACAGTCCTCCCCGGTGGGCTCGGGTGCAGGACCGGCCGCGCGGGTCCCAGGCGCACCGGGTTGTATGTACTTGCAATCGGGGTAGCCGGTGCACCCGATGAACGTCCCCCGCCTGCCGCTCCGCCGCCGGAGCGGTTTGCCGCATTGGGGACACACGCCCAGTTCCTCGGTCTGCGCAGCGTCAGCCTCGCCGTTGGCGGCCGCTCGGTCGTCCTTGATGTACGTGCAGCTGGGATACCCCGAGCATCCGACGAACGGCCCGCGCCTGCCCTGGCGGGTGACCAGCGGCTTCTCACAGCGCGGACACATCTCGCCGGTCGCCACTGCCTCACTGGTTTTGCGGTCCTTGATGTACTTGCAGTCCGGGAACCGGGAACATCCGACGAACTCTCCGAACTTCCCCTCGCGGACGACGAGACGCCCGATCTCGCACTCCGGGCATTCCTCACCGGTTTCGCGTGCCGGGACGCGGACGCGCTCCATTGACCGTTCGGCGCGCTCGAGGGTTGCGGCGAAGGGCTCGTACCATTCGCGGACGGTCGGCTCGTAGGCACGCGTGCCCTCCTCGACGGAGTCGAGCCGCTTCTCGAGGTCGGCGGTGAACGCGACATCGACGATATCGGGGAAGTTCTGGCGCAGGACGGCATCGACGGTCTTGCCGAGCTCGGTCGGATGCAGACGCCGCTCCAGCTGACGCACGTACTGGCGCTCCTGGATGACCTCGAGGGTCGCGGCATATGTCGACGGGCGACCGATGCCACGCTCCTCGAGCTCCTTGATCAGGGTTGCCTCCGTGAAGCGAGGCGGCGGCTGGGTGAAATGCTGCTCCGCAGCGATCTCGAGGCACTTGAGCTCCTCGCGCTCGGCGAGCGCCGGGAGAGTCATGTCCTTGTCCTTGTCCTCGTCGCGCTTCCACACCTTCTGGAAGCCCTCGAACGTGATCAGTGAGCCCGATGCCCGGAACACGTAGTCCGCCGCGTCGATCATCGCCGTGGTGTTGAGGTATCTGGCAGGGCTCATCTGACTCGCGACGAAGCGTCGCCAGATGAGGTCGTACACCTTCAACTGTCCCGGCGACAGGCTTGCGCTGACGGAATCAGGGGTGCGGTTCACGTCGGTCGGCCGGATCGCCTCGTGTGCGTCCTGAACATTCACTGCCGCCTTCCGGCGCACGGCTCCGGTGCCGACGTAGTCCTTGCCGAATGCCGTCGTGATGTGCTTTGCCGCGTCATCACGAGCTGCGTCGCTGATGCGGATCGAGTCGGTGCGCATGTACGTGATCAGGCCAGTGGAACCGGCACTGCCGAGCTCGATGCCCTCGTACAGCTCCTGGGCGATGCTCATCGTCCGCTTGGGCGACATCCGCAGCCGCGAGCTCGCGTCCTGCTGCAGCGTGCTGGTCGTGTGTGGCGGCAACGGCCGGCGCGTCGTCTCCTTGACGTCGATCGAACGCACCACGAAGACCGGCGTGCGCTCCGTGACTGCACCCTTGGCGTCGAGCCCGAGCGCGGCGATGACCTCGGCGGCCTCGGCCCCGGTCCCGAGCTCCAGCTTCTCGCGCTCTGCCGCGTCGGTGTCGCCGCGCCTGCCGACCAGTCGCGCGCTGAACGGGTTGCTGCCATCTTTAGCAAGAAGAGCATCGATCGTCCACGATTCGACGGGAACGAACGCGTCGATCTCTGTTTCGCGGTCGACGACAAGGCGCACCGCGACCGACTGCACCCGTCCGGCCGAGAGGCCGGCGCGAACCTTGCGCCAGAGCAGCGGTGAGAGCCGGTATCCCACCAGGCGGTCGATGACCCTGCGGGCCTCCTGCGCAGCGACCAGCGAACGGTCGATCTTGCGTGGATGCGCAAGCGCCGCATCGACGGCCAGCTTGGTGATCTCGTGGAAGACGATCCGGTCGGGGTCGTTCAGTCCGAGCGCCTCGGCGAGGTGCCAGGCGATGGCCTCCCCTTCGCGATCAGGGTCCGCCGCGAGAAGCGTCGACGACGCCTTCTTGACGGCGGCGCGGAGATCGCGAATCTGCTTCTCCTTGCCCTTGATGAGCTCGTACTGGGGGGTGAACCCGTCCTCGACGTCGACACCCATCTTCGACTTGGGGAGATCTCGGACGTGCCCCATCGAGGCGAGCACGATGTACTCGGATCCGAGAAAACGGGCGAGGGTTCTCGCCTTGCTGGGCGACTCGACGATGATCAGACGTGACACTTCTGGACTTCCTATGGGGCTCTGGCGCCGGTTATACGGTACGGGCCACGAGGCCTCCGGGCAGGGACATTACGGCTCCGGCAAGCTCCAGCGCACCCAGCCGGCTCGCGACGAGAGCCGGGGAGAGCCCGAGTGCGAGCCCGACCTGATCCGGGTGGACCGGTTGCGTTCCCATGCGTGCCAGTATCTCCCGCAGCGGTGGGCTGAAACGCTCGAGGCCGCTGCCGGCTTTTGCGGAGAGAGCGTCGAGACCGGTCGTAGGCGCTGCCGAGCGAAGCTCGGGGACGGCCTCGAAGAGATCGGCGATTGCCAGAAATGGCCGAGCCCCGTCACGGATCAGCAGGTTGGTGCCGGTGCTCTGGCGCGAACGGATCGATCCGGGGACCGCAAGCACCTCACGGCCGAGATCTGCGGCCCAGCGCGCCGTGCTCAAGGCGCCACTGCGCTCGGTCGCCTCGACGACGACGACGGCATCGGCGAGCGCCGCGATGATGCGGTTGCGTTTGGGGAAGTTGTATTTGAAAGGAGGCGTTCCGGCCGGCTCCTCGGTCAACAGGCACCCGGAGGCGACGATTCGCAAGCGAAGTCCCGCATGCCGTGGCGGATAGCAGACGTCGACACCGCAACCGAGCACTGCGACGGTCGATCCGCCGGCATCGAGCGCGCCCGTGTGTGCCGCGGCGTCGATGCCCAATGCCATGCCGCTGACCACCTGGATACCCGCAGACCCCAGCTCGCGAGCGATCGAGGCCGCGATCTCGGCGCCGGCAAATGTCGCGCGGCGCGAACCGACGATCGCAACCGCGGGTGTCGTCGCGCCGATGCTGCCAAGCTGCCAGAGCCCTCGCGGTGGTGACTCGAGGTGCCGGAGGCGCGCCGGCCACTCTGGCGAACCTGCATCGACCCAGCGCGGCTCGATCATCCGGCCATCTCGATTCGGTAGTGCAGAGCTTCGGCGAGCGCATCCTCGCCCACCCGTTCCTCACCCGCAAGATCGGAGATGGTTCGTGCGACGCGCAGGACCCGAAAGAACCCCCGCGCGCTCAGATGGAGGCGTTCGCCCGACAGCGCGAGCAGGCGACGCGCTGGCGGTGTAGCCCGCGCTGCGGCGAGGATCTCGCGCCCGTTCAGCGCGGCATTGCCGTGCCCGGCGCCCTCGCCCCGGCGATGGCGGGCGTCGTCGACGCGGCCGCGCACTGCCGCAGACGGCTCCTCGTCGACGCCATCGAAGATGTCGCGATATTCCTGGCGCGGAACCGAGACGACCAGATCGATACGGTCCTTGATGGGTCCGCTGATCTTGTTGTTGTAGGCAGTGAGCTGGCGAGGATCGCAGGTGCATCCCTGTGCGTCGCCCAGATGCCCGCACGGGCACGGGTTCGACGCGCCGATGAGCATGAAGTCGGCCGGATATGTGACCGCGGCACGAGCACGTGCCACCGTGACTGAGTGCTCCTCGAGGGGCTGCCGGAGTGCCTCGAGGTGCTGCCGGGAGAACTCACAGAGCTCGTCGAGAAACAGGACTCCGTGGTTGGCGAGGCTGATCTCGCCAGGCTGGGCGAGGCCGGTGCCTCCGCCGACCAGGCCGGCGCGGGAGATGCTGTGATGCGGTGCCCTAAACGGCGGTCGCAGCGTGGTTGGCGGGCGTTCGCGCAAGCTGCCGCGCAGCGAGTAGATGGCCGCAACCTCGAGCGCCGCGTCCGGCGTGAGGTCGGGAAGCAGCGACGGGAAGGTCCGGGCGAGCATCGTTTTACCGGCTCCGGGCGGGCCGGTCATCAGCAGGTTATGGCCGCCCGCAGCGGCGATCTCGAGTGCTCGTTTCGCATGGCCTTGACCGCGAACGGCGGCCAGGTCCGGCTCAGAGGCCGGCAACGGGGGCGACGCATCGCGCACCCCGGCGACAAGTGGACCATCGCCACGCAGATATTCGACGCACGCCTGCAGCGACGCGGCGCCGAGGACCTCGACACCGTCGGCGAGCGCCGCTTCGGGGGCATTCTCCACCGGGACGATGAGACGCCTGGTTCCCGCGGCGGCGAGACATCGGGCCATCGGGAGCACGCCGGTGATCGGGCGCACCGAACCGTCCAGCGCGAGCTCTCCGAGAAAGGCGAGACCATCCAGCCGTATCGATGAGTCCCCGGCACGAAGCACGGCGATGGCGATCGCCAGGTCGAACCCGGTCCCCTCTTTGGGCAGCTCCGCGGGAGCGAGATTGACGGTGACCCGGTGCTGTGGAAACTTGAACCCGGCGTTGCGGATCGCCGGTTTGACCCGTTCGCGAGCCTCCTGGATCGCGCGGTCGGTGAGACCGACGATCGTGAATGCCGGCAGGCCGTTGGCGATATCGGCCTCCACGGTCACCGGCACGCCCGCAAGACCTCGGGTTGCGCAACTGATAGCGAACGCAATCACACAACGCAGTATAACAAGACAAAGGGTCCGAGGCGCCATCCGGCCGTTGAAGCTTCGGCAAGACTGAGGAGACTCAGCGCTGGTGCCCTCTCGTATCGTCCGGTGCATGCGAAGGACGAGGACCAGCGCGCAACCCATCGCGACCACAAGGACGCCGCCCGCCTTCTCACGCGATCCAAAATTCGAGGTCCTTGCCGAATCGTGTACGCGGTTCGTCTCCGGCCATGGACGCCGTTCCGCCGATGAGCTGCTCGCCACCATCCCGCCCGGAACCGAGATCGACTACTACGGCATCGGCGGGGCTGTCACCGAGCTCGAGCAGGAGGTCGCGTCGCTGCTCGCCAAACAGGCGGCACTGTTCTTCCCCACGGGGACTATGGCGCAGCAGGTGACCCTCCGCGTTCATGCGGATCGACGCTCGACCCGGAGCATCGCGTTTCATCCCGCGTGCCATATGGAAACCAACGAGGAACGCGGCTACGAGCGGCTCCACGGCCTGTTCGGCGTTCCCGTCGGACCAGGCGACGAGCCGCTCTCGGCCGCAAGCCTCGCTCAGGTGCACGAGCCGATCGCGGCCCTGCTGCTCGAGCTGCCGCAACGAGCGCTCGGCGGCACGCTGCCGTCCTGGACCGAGCTCGTCGCGCAGGTCGGGTGGGCACGTGACCGGGGCGCCGCGGTCCACATGGACGGAGCCCGGCTTTGGGACGCCGGCCCGTATTACAGGGCCAGGCACCGCAAGTCGATCGCGGACATCGCGGGATTGTTCGACACCGTCTACGTTTCCTTCTACAAAGGACTCGGCGGCATCGCCGGCTGCTGTGTCGCGGGCGACGCCGACGTGATCGACGAACTGTCGGTCTGGCGAACCCGTCACGGCGGCCGCGCCTTCGGGCTGTGGCCCTATGCGGCGTCGGCGCTCGCAGCGCTGCGCCTGCGCCTCCCACGCATGACGGCGTACTACGGCCACGCTCTCGCGATCGCGGAGGCGGTTCGCGGCCTTCCCGGGGTCGAGGTCCTCCCCTCTCCCGTGCAGAGCCCGATGATGCACCTGCGTTTTGCAGTTGAGCTCGAGCCACTTCGCGAACGGGTCGCCGAGATCGCCTTGACCGATAAGGTGATGACCTTCGCCCGACCGTGGGCATCACTGGGTCCAAAGCTGCAGGAGTTCGAACTCCATGTCGGCGATGCGACGCTCGAACTCAGCCCGGAGGAAATTCGCGATCTCTTCGCGCGTCTGACCGGCGTGGCTCCACGGCGCGCAGCTGGCGCCGCGCGGCGCAGGACCGCCTCACGGCGTCAGCTCAATGGTGTCCCGCGGGGTCGAGGGACCGGCCGGTCTTGAGCAGTGTCCTGGGGCCGGCTGAGCAGATCGCCTGCGGTGACAGGTCAGCCGTCCTGGACGGCGTCTCTGATGTGCTCGGTCCTGGTCACCGTCATCGCCCCGTCCATCATCAGGCCGATGACGTCGATGCGGCAGGGCTGCTTCTGGCGGTGCGTCTGGGCGCGATAGAGCTCCAGCAGCATGCGCAGCTTTCGCTGCTTGCGCTCGTCGACGGCTTCCTCCGGCGTCCCGAATCCGACGCCGCGGCGCGCCTTGACCTCGATGAGCACGAGGGTCTCCCCTTCCTCGGCGACGATGTCGATCTGGCCGAGGCGGCTGCGCCAGTCGCGAGCGAGGATGCGGAAGCCCTGTTCCTTGAGGTACGTCAGCGCGGCGACCTCGCCCGCATGACCCACGCGGTCCTTGAGGGGGCGGGCCGGAGGAAGTTGCTCGGGGGTTCTCGACCCCCGGCTACGCTCCGCCGTCGCTCTCGGAGGCTGCGACGGCAACCTCGGCTTCGTCTGTCTCGGCGGTCACCTCGGCCGTCTCGATATCGTCGGCCGTCAGGTCGCCAGGGGTCTCGTCACGCTCGTCGGGTTCGACGTCTGCCTCGGTCACCGCGTCCGGCTCGGCACGAAGCAGGGTCATCTCGGAGCCGCCGATCGGCTGACGCCGCTCGCGAATACGGGCGTGACGGCCGACTTTCTCGCGCAGGTAGAACAGCTTTGCCCTGCGCACCTGGCCATGACGCAGCACCTCGATCTTGTCGATTCGAGGAGCGTGAACGAGGAATGTCCGCTCGACGCCGACGCCGTGGGCGATGCGACGCACGGTGAAGCTGGTGGCGAGCCCGACCTTGCCCTTGAGCGCAATCACGACGCCCTCAAACACCTGGATGCGCTCGCGGGTCCCTTCCACCACCTTGACGTGCACGCGCACCGTATCGCCTGCACGCAGGATGGGGACTTGCTGTTTTTCCTGCTCGCGTTTGAGCAGATCGATGACATTCACGTTGTTCCTCCGGGCCTTGAGGCAGACCGTAGCAGATCGGGGCGACGCAGCCCGGTCCGTCTTGTACTTTCATCGCGACGCCACGCGGCAATGGCGGCGTGATTGCCTTCGCGCAGCACCGCTGGGACCGAGCGTCCCTCGAAGTCGGCGGGGCGTGTATACAGCGGTGCTTCGAAGCCGCCCTCGGCACCTTCCGAAAAGGTCTCATCGCCAAGCGATTCCGGCGAACCGACGACGCCGGGCACCAGCCGAGCGGTGGCTTCGATGACCGCCATCGCCGCGACCTCACCGCCGCTCAGCACGTAGTCGCCGACCGACAGCTCCTCGCCGATCTCGTCGCGCGCGCGCTGGTCGACGCCCTGATAGCGACCGCAGACAAGGAGAATCGCGCGCTCCGCCGCAAGCTCGCGGGCGACTCGTTGATCGAATTGACGCCCCTGTGGCGACAGCAGGATGCACCGGATCCCGGGCTCCTTTTCGCGCAACTCGCGCACCGCGCGTATCAGCGGTTCCGGCTTGAACACCATGCCCGCGCCTCCGCCGAACGGGATGTCGTCGACCTGGCGATGCCGGCCTTCGCTGTGGGTGCGGAGGTCATGCACAGCCAACTCCACATCGCCGGCCGCGAGCGCACGGCCGACCACACCGATGCCGAGCGGTCCTGGGAACACCTCGGGAAAGATCGACAGCACATGGAAGCGGATCACACCGTCTCCTCGAGCCACGGCGCAACCGTGATGGTGCCCGCGTCGACATCGATCGCCATCACGTAATCCCGCGCCATCGGCAGGCGCTGCACGGCGCTTTCGTCGCGGATGACCAGCACGTCGTTGCCCACGCCGGCCTCGATATCCTCGACGATGCCGACATCGGCCCCGGTGGTGTCGAGCACACGCAGGCCGATGAGTTGCCACACGAACCACTCGCCGTCCGAGAGCTGACGCGCGGCGTCGACATCAACACACAGGTACTCGCCGCGGAGCAGCGCGGCATCGGACGCGGACGTGATCTCCTCGAAGCTGAGGAGCACAGCGTTGCCGGAACCGGGCCGAGCCGCGCGCACCGTGAAGGATCTCGAACCGTCCTCGGTCTCGAGCTTCGTCCCAGGCGTGAAACGGCTTGGATCGCCGCCGATCGGCTCAGCCCGGACCTCGCCGCGCACGCCGTGCGCGCGAAGTACCTGCGCAGCGCGCAGCCTGGCCGGTGCGAGTGGGCGGCCTCCGCTCACCGTATGTCCTTCAACTCCACCTGCACGCGCTGGTGATGACGCAGACCGGCGGCGCGGACCACCGCACGAACAGCTTCGATGTTCCGCCCCGTCTTGCCGATGAGCTTGCCCATGTCCTCTTCAGCGACGTTCAGGGTGACGATGGTGCTCCGGCCGCGTGGGCGCGAGTCCACGGTGACGGCAGCGGGCTTCGAGACGATTCGCTCGGCGATGAATCGTGTGAGGTCGGCGTAGTCGGTCATTCCGCTGCGCCCTCTGCGACGGCGGGTCCTGTCGCCGCGGGGACCCCTCCTGCGGCTGGCTCCTCGGCGACGGCGGGTCCTGTCGTCGCGGGGACCCCTCCCCGCCGCGCTTCTGGCGCGTCGGGGCTGCCCCCCGCAACGCCACCCGCCTCGTTCGGTGCAGCGGCGTCGGATACTGCGGACGTCTCATCGCCCGATTGCGCCGCATCGACAGGCTCAGCTACCGCTGGCTCCGCAGTGGCGCGCTCATTTGCGGCTGCGGTGGGTGTTGTGTCCTCTGCTGCCTCTGGGGTTGGCTCCGCGGCAGCGGTGTTGTTTGCGGCAGCTTTTGCAGGAGCTTCGGGCTCGGCGGGTTCGGGACGGGGGGTGATCTTGAAGGGGCGTGCGGCGAGAATGCCTTCCTTGACGAGCAGCTGGCGGGCGCTGTCGCTCGGGCGTGCGCCGCGGCGCAGCCAGAGTTGCACGCGGTCCGCGTCGATGCTCACCACAGCCGGATTGGGCAGCGGGTCGTAGAAGCCGATCGACTCGATGAATCTGCCGTCGCGTGGGCTGCGCGAATCCGCAACCACCAGCCGGTACACCGGGCGCTTGGTGGTGCCCATTCGCTTCAACCTGATCTTGACCAATGTCGTGCTCCTTTCAGAAACCTGCTTGTCCGAGTTGGGTTGGATCGATGTTCTTCAGCTGTCTGAGCATGCGAGCCTTGCCTCGCACGCCCTTGGTGCCCTTGCCGCCGAGGCTCTTGAACATGCTCTGCATCTGTTCAAAACCCTTGAGCAGGCGATTGACGTCGGCGATCGTCGTTCCGCTGCCTGAGGCAATTCGCTTGCGACGGGCGCCCTTGATGATCTCGGGGTGACGGCGCTCCTGGGCGGTCATCGAGAGCACGATCGCCTCCATGCGGCCGAGGTCCTGCTCGGAGGGCATGGCCGCGCCCGCCTGCTGCACGAGCTTGCGACCACCGGGCAGCATGCCGAGCACGCCTTCCAGCGAGCCCATGCCACGCAACTGACGCAGTTGCGCGAGCCAGTCGTCCATGGTCAGACGCCCTGCGAAGGAGCGCTCGACCATCTCCTCGGCGTTCTTCTGGTCGAACTGCTCCTGGGCCCGTTCGACGAGGGTCAGGACATCGCCCATGCCGAGAATCCGTGACGCCATCCGGTCGGGCGCGAACGCCTCGAGGTCCGAGACCTTCTCGCCGGTGCCGGTGTACATGATCGGCTTGCCGATGGTTTCGCGCATCGACAACGCGGCTCCGCCGCGTGCGTCGCCGTCGAGCTTGGTGAGGATCACGCCGTCGACGTGGACTGCGTCATCGAATCCTTTGGCGACGTTCACCGCCTCCTGACCGGTCATCGCATCGACGGCGAGGATCACTTCGTGAACCGTCGTGGCCTTGCGGATGTCGCGCAGCTCATCGAGCAAGGGTTCGTCGATCTGCAGTCGGCCCGCGGTGTCGATGATGACAACGTCGCAATTGAGCCTTGCGGCTTCCGCAACGCCGCGCGCGGCAAGCTGCGCAACCTTGGCCTTCCCCTCTGGGATCGTGACCGGGATCTGATTGTCCAGTCCCAGCTTCTGGAGCTGTTGCACTGCCGCCGGGCGAGTGATATCGGCTGCGACCAGCATCGGGCGGTGCCCGTCGCGCCGGATTGCCAGGGCGAGCTTGGCGGCGGTGGTCGTCTTCCCCGAGCCCTGCAGGCCAACCAGCATGATCACCGTCGGCGGGTGTGGCTGGTATTGAATCTTGCGCTGCTCCCCGCCGAGCAACGCGACAAGCTCGTCGTTGACGATCTTGACGATCTGCTGTCCGGGAGTCAGCGACTCAAGCACGTCGCTACCGATGGCACGCTCTCGAATCCGGTCGACGAATGAGCGAGCGATACGGAAGTTGACGTCGGCTTCGAGCAGTGCCACGCGAACCTCGCGCAACCCCACCTCGACGTCCTCCTTGGTCAGACGGCCGCGGCCCGAGAATCGGCGGAGCGCCGCGGCGAGTCGATCACTCAGGGCTTCGAACATGTCAGGCGGTCACCGCTGACGTCGACAGGCGTGCACGCAGGTCGGTCTCGATGTGATCACGCCGGTCGAGCTCGGCCGCGTGACCGAGCCGATCCTCGAAGTGCTCGAGCTGGGCGAGGGCGCGACGGACGAGATCGTGGGCGCCGCTGCGCGTGCAGCTGAAATGCTCGGCGAGCTCGGTGAACGACCAATCCTCGTGGAGGTGCAGCCGGCAGGCCTCGCGCTGGTGGTCGGTGAGCACGGCGCCATAGACGTCAAGCAGCCGCTCCTGCCACACGCGTGACGTGAGCGGCTGCGAGGTGGATCGATGTGTCAAGGGCAAGACCTTGACATGCTACAGGATCCGGGCGAATCGGCCTCCTGGAGGCTCACACTGTCGACGCTGCTACGCAGTGGCACGCTCCTCCACCCGGGTCGCCGGTTGTGTTGCAGCCACCCGCTTGCGGGCTGGGATGACCGCTGCCGCGAGCGCTCCGACGGCAACCACCGCGCCGCCGACGGTGACGGCGGGGGTCAGCCCCGCGACGAACGTCGCGCCCGAAGCGTACCCACCCCAGTGGGCGAAGATCGAAGCCAGCACGGTCACGCCGAGGACGCCGCCCAGCTCGCGGATGGCGTTGTTCGCCCCGGAGGCCTTGCCCTCCTCACGAGCGCTCACCGAGCTCAGCACGACATTCGCCACCGGTGCGAAGAACATGCCCATGCCGATGCCGCTGAGGATGAACGGCACGATGAATGCCGAATACGGAACGGTTGGGGTGATCACATGGCCGATCCAGATCAACCCGGTCGCCTGGAGCGCCAGCCCGATCGCCATCAGCGTGCGGCCGTTGATGCGGTCGGAGAGTGCACCCGCGGTGGGCGCGACGATGATCGGCATCGCCGTCCACGGAAGGATGCGCAAACCCGCGCCCAATGGGGAGAGGCCCTGCACGGTCTGGAAGAACTGCGCGAGCAGGAAGACGCTGCCGAACATCCCGAAGAACATGAACAGCGACGCGGCGTTTGCGCCGCTGAACGTCCGGTTGTTGAAGTAGCGGATGGGCAGCATCGGCGCACTCGAGCGGAGCTCGTAGATGACGAACATCACCATGAGTCCGATGCCGAGGGCAAGTGTCCCGAGGATCTCGGGGCTCGTCCAACCCTGCTGGTTGGCGCGGACCAATCCCCAGACGATCGCGAAGAGACCGCCGCTGGCGATCACCAGACCGCCGAGGTCGAGACGGTTGTCGGCGCCGTGTGTCTCGTTCAAGCGAACCCTCGCGAGCGGGGCAAGCAGCAGGCCGATCGGCACGTTGACCCAGAAGATCCAGTGCCACGAGATGCCCTGAACGATCGCGCCTCCGACGATCGGTCCGACCGCGACGGCCAGACCGCCGATGCCTCCCCACGCGCCGAGCGCGACGCCGCGGCGATTCGCGGGTACCCCAGCGCTCAGGATAGTTAGCGTCAATGGTGTCACCATCGCGGCGCCCGCCCCCTGCACGGCACGGGCGACGATCAGCATGGTCGGGCTCGACGCGAGCGCGGACGCCGCGGAGCCGAGCGTGAACACGGCAAGGCCGATCGAGAAGATGCGCCGCCTGCCGAAGCGATCACCGAGCGCGGCGCCGGTGAGCAACAGCACCGCAAACGTCAGCGTGTACGCGTTGATCGTCCACTCCAGCTGCTGCAGGTTCGCGTTGAGATCGTGACGGATCACCGGCAACGCCGTGGTCACGACCAGGTTGTCGAGGGTGACCATAAACAGGGCGACCGAGGTGATCGCGAATGTCCAGATGACCTGGGACCGTCGAGCCATGATTCGTTCCTCCTTGACTGACCTGTGAGCTTCTAGTGATTACTCACTAACGTCAACAGACAAAAAAAATGCGGCCACTTAAACGCCCAACTTCGCGTTCATGGCGCAGCCCTCGATGAGCCGCATCGCCCATGCTTCCGGCTCGTCGATCTGCCCCATCATCGCGAGGACGTTGAGCAGCATTCCCTGAGCGAAGAAGAAGCTGAGGCGCGCCGAGTTGAGTCCGGTCAGCTCTCCCGCCACGCGCACGAGATGGCCGAATCCCTCGGCGACGACTGCGCGAATTGCCGGGTCGTCGCAGGCCGCATACGACTGCAGCTGGGCGCGCAATTTGAGCGGGCTGCGACGGATCTCGTCGAGGTACGCCTCCCCCATCGCTGTGAGCAACGCATCGCCTTCGAGTCCGCTCGCGGCGCGCTGGAAGAGCATCTCGGTATCCGCAAAGCAGCGCTTGATCGTGGCTATGATGAGGTCGCGCTTGGTGCCGAACAACCGGAACAGGTACGGCTGCGAGATGCCGGCCATGCGGGCGATCACATCGGTGGATGCGCCCTCGTAGCCGCGCTCGGCGAAGACGATCACCGCGGCTTCGAGAATCTGCTCACGGCGCTCGGGGGCGGTCAGGCGTTCGACGGTGGCTGTGGGGGTCACGCCTCAGTATGGTAGTGAGTACTCACCACCATGTCAAGGGGTTGAGCCGAAGATCGTGTCCAGGTAGGCGGCCGGGTCGAAGACGTTGAGATCGTCGAGCTCCTCCCCCAGCCCCACGAGCTTGACGGGGATCTTCAGCTGCTCTTCGACGGCCAGGAGCGTCCCGCCCCTGGCAGTTCCGTCCAGCTTCGTGATCACGAGCCCCGTCAGCTTGGTCGTCTCGTGGAACGCGAGCGCCTGGCGCATCGCGTTCATCCCAGTGGTCGCGTCCACGACGAGGAGCACCTCGTGTGGAGCCTCGGGGATCAGCCGCTCCACCACTCGGCGGATCTTGCCGAGCTCGGCCATGAGATTCACCTTGGTGTGGAGGCGGCCCGCGGTGTCGACAAGGACCACGTCGACCCGGCGCGCCTCGGCAGCCTGTATGGCGTCGAAGACCACCGCGCCGGGGTCGGCGCCGGGCTGGTGGGCGACCACGTCCGTCCCGGCACGATCCGCCCACACGCGCATCTGGTCAATCGCCGCAGCCCGATACGTGTCAGCCGCGGCGATGAGCGAGGTGCGGCCCTCCTCGCGCAACCGGTACGCCAGCTTCCCGATCGTGGTCGTCTTGCCGCTTCCGTTGACGCCGACCACGAGGACGACGCTCGGCACGCTGCTGAGGTGAAGCGAGCGGTCGTAGGTGTTCATCACCGAGAGAATCTCCGCCTTGAGGGCGGCGATCGCGGCCGTGGAGTCGGCCAGCTTCTCGCGGCGCGCTCGCTGGCGCAATGCTGCGGTCAGACGCTCCGCGAGCTCGACGCCGCAGTCGGCGGCGATGAGCACCTCGGTGAGCTCCTCGTAGAAGGCGTCATCGAGCTTCCGGCCCGGGGCGGCGAGCCCGTGCATCTCAGCGCTGAAGGCATTCGACGCCTTGTCCATTCGGCCGGAGACGCGACGCCACCAGGCGCTGCGCCTGATCGGGGCGACGACGTCGTCAGGCATCGCGCGGGTCAGCCATCGCGCCGGTCACCCGGCGACTCGATGCAGCGCGGCGGTCGGGGCGCCGACGTTCGACGCCTCGTCGAAGCGCACTCCCAACACCGAGCTGGTGCCGTCGGCGTCGATGGTCACGCCCCAGAGCGCGTCAGCGGCGGCCATGGTGATGTGGTTGTGGGTGACCACGAGGAATTGCTGCTTGGCGCCGAGGCGGCGCAACAGCCTCGTGAAGCGGAGCACGTTGCTGTCGTCCAGGGCTGCATCGACCTCGTCGAAGACGTAGAAGGGGCTCGGGTTCACCTGCTGGAGGGCGAGCACGACAGCGAGCGCGGTCAACGCTCGCTCGCCACCGCTCAGCAGCCGAAGTGGCGTCTGGCGCTTTCCGGGGGGTTGGGCAAGGATCTCGACACCTGGGCGGCGCTCAGCCACCGACGGTGCGCCACCGTCGACGTCGAGCACGGGCGGCTCCGGCTGCTCGAGCCGCAGAGTCGCACGGCCGCCCGGGAACAGCTCCGCGTAGAGCTCCTGGAAGTGGAACGATACGGCTCCGAAAACTGTGTCGAAGCGCTGCTCGATCTCGCGTTCGAGGTGTCGGGCCAGAGCGCGCAGCGCGGCAGCCGCGCCGGCCAGGTCATCCCGCTGCACAGCGATCATGCCGACGCGCGCGCTGAGTACCTCGTGCTGCTCGGGCGCGAGCGCGTTGACAGCGCCGAGCCCGGCGATCCGGCGCTCGAGCCGCACGATCTCGCGCTCGGCACGCTCCGCGGCCGCAGGGTCGAGCTCCACGGAATCGTCGTCGCTCGAGTCGCGAACCGCGTCGGCGTGCTCGGCGACGGCGATCTCGCAGACGCTGACCTCCTGCTCGGCGGCATGGAGCTCGTCGGTGGCCCGGGCGACGGCGACCGCCACCTCCGCGTGCTCAGCATCGAGCGCGCGAACTGCGAGCTCGAGCTCAGGGATCGGCAGCGCGACCAGGTCGAGCTCGTCCTGCGCGGCGGCTTGCTCGATCGCCGCTCGCGAAGCCTCGCCCCGCCCCTGGAGTCCGTGCACGATTGCAGCGAGCGCGTCGCCCTCCGCGATGAGCCGTCGCGTCTCCGCCGCGGCGAGACGGGATCGTGCGGCGTCGAGCGCGCGCCGTGCAGCCTCGCGCCGCTCCTCGACATGAGCGCCCTCCGCCTTTGCCCTGGAGAGCACGAGCTCAGCCGCTTCCGCGGCGAGCCTGGCGGTATCGGCGGCGGCGCGTACCTGCCGGGAGTGCGCCTCGGTCGCGCCCAACGTCGCCTCGAGCCCGACCAGGCGCTCGCCTGCCGCCGCAAACTCGCGCTCCGCTCGTGACTGCGCCTCGGTCGCCGCGTCCGCTTCGGCTCGTCGGGTCACCACGGTCGCCGCCGAGCGTTCCGCCTGCGCCACCGCGGCGTCGAGCGCTTGCCGGGCGCCGCCCGCCACCGCCGCCGCAGACGCTTCCGCGGCACGAGCCGAGCGATCGGCCTCCACCGCGACCGACAGCGCCTGGTCCAGATCGTTGAGCCGGTCGCGAGCGTTGGCGGCGGTCACCACCGCGGCCGCCTCGGCGCGCTCCGCCTGCTCGGCTGCGGCTGCCGCCGAGCGCTCCTCACGGGCCAAGTCGAGCGTGTCGACCGCGCGTCCACCACGCAGCCCCGACGGCGAGATCACCGTTCCGTCCGCGAGCACGGCCAGCGACGCCCCGTGCCCGAAGGCGGCGAGCGCCAGCTCGAGGTCTGGGGCGACCCACACGCCGCGAAGAAGATGGCTCACCGCGCCTCGTGCTGCCGGCGTCGCCGCGACGGCGCGGGACAGGAGGATATACGGCGCCGGGGGTGGCTGCTCGGTGACCGAATCGAGGTTGGCGCGGATCAGGCGCTCGCGCGGACCTTCGGGGTCGAGGTGGGTTGCGCTGGCCACCACGTCGTCAACCAGCCATGCGCCGAGGCTCTCCTCGAGGGCGGCCGCCACGGCGCCTGCGAGCGCATCGTCAGTGATCTGGAGACAGTCGACGAGACGGCGAGCCTGGAGGGAGCCGGCGGCCACGGCTCGTGCGATGCCGCCATCTGCGGCGCTGCCGCTGAGCCGCCCACGAGCTGCGGCAAGCGCTGCCAGAGCCAGGCGGGCCTCCCCGGCGGCCTCCGCGACGGCACGGTCGGCTGCGTTGACCGCCTCCCATGCCGCATCGACGGCAGCCCGCGTGTCTCCGACCTTCGCGGCAGTCTCGGCGGCTCGCTGGGCAGCGTCACGGGCTGCAACGTTGTACGCCGCCAGCGCCGCGCCGAGCTCAGTGATGTGCGCTGCAGCCGTCTCGGATTCGACGACAAGTGCTTGCACTGCCGCTGCGGCCAGCTCTGCGCGTGCGGTCGCCGCCCGCGCGTCCGCGCCCGAGCTGGCTCGGTCGTGTTGGGCGGCCGCGAGACCGGCGGCCGCAGCAGCGAACCGCTGGTCCTCGATCTCGGCCTCGGCTGCCGCCTCAGTGGCCACCAGGCGCAACGGCGCCGCCTCGCGCTCAAGCACCTCCCAGGTGCGCTGCTCGTCGCCGGCCTCGATACCGGCAAGCGCAGCCGCAGCCGCCTGCACCTCAGGAAGCGTCGCGTCGACGTCCGCAACCGCGACACCGCGTTGCGAGACCGCAGAACGGAGCCGGTCGGCGAATCGACGTTGCAGCCCTTCCCCACGTTCGACCTGAATCCGGGCGTCCTCGAGGCGGCGAGCCGCCGCGTCGCGAGCCTCCCGAACAGCCTCGAGGCTGCGGCGAGCAGCATCCGACCGATGGGCGAACGCGGCGTCTACCTCTGCGGCGGCCTCGCACCGTCCCAGCGCCTGCTCCAGGCGCCGGCGCGCGAGCTTGAGACTTGCCCTCGCCGCGCGCCATTCCTCATGGGCGAGGCTGCCGCGCAACTCCGTCAGACGGAGACTCATCGCCCCGAGCTCAATCGCCGCGACCGACTGCTCGCTCAACTCGGCGAGCCGGGGAGTCGCGTCCTCGAGCAGATCGGTGAGCCGCCGGACGATGACGTCAACCCCATCCAGCCGGTGCGCCGCCTCTTCGCAGGCCGCTCGCAACGCGCGTACGCCCGCCGCCTGTTCGACCAGGGTCCGGCGCTGTGCGGGGGTCGCTTCGATGATGCCGTCGATATCGTTCTGCACCACGACGGCATAGCCGTTCTGGGTGAGTCCCGTGCCCCCGAGCAACCGTTCGAGATCTCGCAGTCGCGCGTGCTCGCCGTTGATGCGGAACTCGGTGTCGCGATCGCCGCGGGCAACCCGCCGGCTGACCGAGACCTCGGGGTCCTCGGAGGGCAGCGTGCCCTCCTCGTTGTCGATGACCAGCTCGACCTGGGCGAGTCCCATGCGCTGACGCCCGCCGCCACCCGCGTAGATGACCTCGTCCATGCGCTGTCCACGAAGCTCGCGGGCGTTGGTCTCGCCGAGCGCCCAGCGCACGGCGTCGACCAGGTTGCTCTTACCGCTGCCGTTAGGCCCGACGATGGCGGTGATGCCGGGGTCGAAGATCACCTCGCTGCGCGCCGCGAAGGTCTTGAACCCGGACAGGGTGATCCGCCGGAGCCTCATCCGGGCGATTGTCCATGCGGGGAGCGCAGCACGTCAACATCTTGCGCCACGCTGATCTCCCGGCCACAAGATCTGGTGCTCATGTCGCGGCGGGCGGGGTGCTGCCACCGCCGCGACCCCGGCCGCCCCGACGGCCGCGCCGCCGGCGCGGCGCCGGTGCGGAGGCCTCGGCCTTGGGTGGAGGGGGCGCCTGCTGCCGTCCCACGAGCGCCTCGGCGGCGTGGCGCAGCGCCGACAGGAGGCTTCTGCTCCGCCGCGGGGTCGCGACCTCAGGCGTCGCTCCAGACACGTCGACTGGGCGTGCCCCGGACCGCCCTCGTCGCCGCCGTGGCGTCGCCCCGCGATCGGCGGCGACCTCGGCGACGCGGCGGCGCACCCGTGCAGGTTCCGACGCCACGGTCTTGGCGGCATCGCGCGCTGCCCCGACTGCGGCGGCCGCACCTCCGCGGCTCGTCTTCGTGAGCTTGTCGAGAGCGTCGTGCGCGGCCGCCTGCTCGGCGGCCTGCTTGGTCGGACCGCGCCCCGTGCCGCCGACACGCTCGCCGAGCAGCACCTCGGCGGTGTACTCGCGCTTGTGCCCGGGACCGCCCGTGGCGATGACCCGATAATGGGGAGTGTCGCCGGTGCGATCCTGCGACGCCTGCTGGAGCTGGCCCTTGAAGTTCTCGTCGCTCCACTCAGCGAGGTCGCCGATGTTCTGGAGAAACACCTTCGTGGCCGCTCGGTAGCCCTGGTCGAGGAAGATCGCGCCGATCATCGCCTCGAAGGCGTTGGCCAGCAGCGATGGCAGCTTGCGCGCCCCGGTCTTGACGGCTCCCCGCCCCATCAGCAGTGTCTCGCCGAGCTCCAGACGCTCGCCGAGGCGGGCCAGCGACGTCGTGTTGACGAGCGCCGCGCGGAGCTGGGTCAACTGGCCCTCGTCGTAGGTGGGGAACCGCCGGAACAGGTACTCGCCGACTACCAGCTCGAGGACGGCGTCGCCGAGGTACTCGAGTCGCTCGTTATCGTGCCCGGGACCGGCCGGCTCGCCGTGCTCGTTGTTCCACGAAGCGTGGGTCATCGCCTCGCGAAGCAACTCCTGCTTGCGGAACTGGATACCGATCCGCTTCTGGAGGTCGCGCAGGCGCTCGAGCTCCGCATCGCCGAGCGGCGACGGCGTCTGTTTCGGCGCCGGCAGCTGTTTGGGGGCCGGCGCCATGGCTGGAGCCTGAGCCGGAGGGGCTAGGTTGTCGCCCCCACCTTCTCCTGGATGTAATCCCAGGCCTGAGCCACTGTCCCGATCTTCTCCGCGTCCTCGTCGGAGATCTCCATCTGGTACTCCTCCTCGAACGCCATGATCAACTCGACCAGGTCGAGTGAGTCCGCGTTCAGGTCCTCCACGAACGACGCCTCCGGCGTCACCTGCTCGGTCTCCACGCCGAGTTGATCGGCGACGATCGCCTTGAACCGGTCGAAGGTTAGATCTGGCATCAGGCGTTCCTTGTGATGGTGTGGCTGCGGCAGGTGCCGCATCAGTCTCGGGCGAAACGATAGCGTCAGAAGCGGGGGGGCGCCACGCAAATGGCCCGGAAGCGCCGTCGATGATGCGTTCCGATGGGCCGTCGGTATTGGTTGGGGGGCCGGCGTCACTCACGCCGCGAGACCGCCGTCGACGTGCAGCACGTGGCCGGTGATGTACGCCGACTCTGGCAGGACGAGGAATGCGATCGCTGCGGCGACTTCGTCTGCGGTCCCCATGCGGCCCTTGGGGATGGTCGCGATCGCTCCTGCCTGGAGGGCCTCGCCGAGCGACGTGGTCATCTCGGTCTCGATGAAACCGGGAGCGACCGCGTTGACGGTGATGTCCCTACTCGCCACCTCGCGTGCCAGCGACTTGGTGAGCCCGATCAGGCCCGCCTTGGCCGCCGCATAGTTGGACTGCCCGGCGTTGCCGATGACCCCGGAGACGCTGGACACGTTGACGATGCGCCCGAATCGCTGGCGCAGCATGGGCCGCAGGGCGGCGCGGCAGATGTGAAATGCCGCGGTGAGATCGACGGCGATCACCGCGTCCCAGTCTTCGTCCGTCAGGCGCACGGCCAGGTTGTCCCGGGCGATGCCGGCGTTGTTGACGACGATGTCGAGACCGCCAAGTGCCTGCACCGTCTGATCCACGAGCCGGGCGGCTGCTTTGGGGTCGGCGAGGTCGGCGCCCAGTGCGACGGCGCTCACCTTGTGCTCGACCTGGAGTGCGGCGACCACTGCTTCAGCGTTGTCCGGATGAGCCGAATAGCCAATCGCCACGGACGCACCGGCTCGTGCCAGCGCAATCGCGGTTGCCTTCCCGATGCCCCGCGACGCACCGGTGACCAGCGCACGCCGTCCTTCCAGCGCGCGGGTCTCGCTCACCCGGCGACCGCCGCGCTGTCGAGCCGTGCCGCCGCGTCGATCGTGCTCACCGACAGCGCGCGCACGCTGGGCACGATTCGCCGGGCGAGTCCGCTGAGCACGTTGCCGGGGCCGACCTCGACGAGCGTCTCGGCGCCGAGCTCCACGAGCCGGTGCACACAGTCGATCCACCGCACCGGTGACGTGAGCTGCGCGCGCAGTCGATCACGCAGCTCGCCCGCGGTATGGACGTCGCGGCCATCCACATTGCAGACGACCGGGGGACTCGGATCGGTGATCACCACGCCCTCCAGCGCCGATTCAAACGCCGCGGCCGCCAATGTCATCAGCGGCGAGTGAAATGCGCCGCTCACACTGAGCGGGACTGCGCGTCTCGCGCCATTCGCGAGGGCACGTTGTGACGCCGCGTCGACCCCCGCCGCCGAGCCGCTGATCACCAGCTGCCCGGGCGCATTGTGATTGGCGATCACCACGATCTCGCCGGTTGCGCGCTGTGCCTCGTCGCATGCCGCGATCGCACCCGCAACATCGATACCGATCAACGCGCACATGGTGCCATCGCGCATTGCTGCCATGGCTCTCCCGCGCTCGATGACAAGTCGCATCGCGTCGGCGGGCTGGAGCGCGTTCGCGGCCACCGCCGCGGCGTACTCGCCGACGCTGTGTCCCGCCACCGCGACGACATCGAGGTCATCAGGCAGGGTGCTGCGCAGCGCGCACTCGACGACGAGCAGCGCCGGCTGGGCGATCTCGGTAGGACGGAGTTGCGTCGCATCGCCCGCAAGCGCCGTTTTCAGATCCAGCCCGGACAACTCCGCAACGGCGAGCATTTCGACGGCGATTGGGAGATCCGTCAGCCCATCCGCCATACCGGCGGCTTGGCTGCCCTGTCCGGGAAAGCAGAGTGCGACTCGGGCCAACAGGACCGATGGTTACTCAGTGACCGACACTTCGCGGCCGTGATAGTAGCCGCAGTTCGGACAGACGCGGTGAGGGATTCGCGGCTGGCGGCAGCGCGGGCAGGGCGACAGCGTCGGCATTTCCAGGGCGTGGTGGGAGCGCCGAAAGTCGCGGCGGCGCTTTGAGATCTTTTGCTTGGGAAGCGGCATGCTCGGTTTCTCCGGGGACCGCGCACACGCACGGCGGCGCGGCCAATGGGTGCGGTCAGTATAGCGGTGCGTCCAATGCGGGCGACCCGAGACGCTATTCCCGCTCCCGGCGTTTCCGCCGCGATCCAGTCTCGGAGGGAAGGGCGTCGATGCCCTTGCGAACAGTGGTTGCCGCTCGCATCAACTGGTCCTCGAGGCGAAGCATGACGTCGCGGGCGTATGCATCGGCCTCGCTGCACGTCTTGGCGGCGCGCTCCTCGGCATCGGCCAGCACGGTCCGGGCATGCGCTCGAGCCTGCTCGGCAATTTCGTGATCCCCCACCATGACCGCTGCTCGGGCCCCGGCTTCATCGACGATGCGAGCGGCCTCGGCCTCGGCGCGGGAAAGGATCCGCTCCGCCTCCTGCTCGGCTTCAATCAGGACGCGGCGCTGGTCCTCGAGCAGATGGCGAGCCTGCATCAACTCGTCGGGAAGGCCGAGCCTGGTGCGATCGATGAGTTCCAGCACCTCGTCCTCGTTGACGACCACACCGGCGGTGAACGGCACGCGCCGTCCCGTGCTCACCAGTTCCTCGAGTTGATCGACGAGGTCGATCACCGTGGGTTCGGCGTTCTCGGGCGGATTGGTCACGTGGATCGCGCCTCATGTCGGCGGTGTTCCGCGAAGCGTCGCTGCATGGCTTCGACACTCACCGGCGGTGCCATCTCGCTGACGTTGCCGCCGAGGTGGCACACCTCCTTGATCAACGACGAGGAGATGAACACGTTGGAGAACGACGTCATGAGAAAGACCGTGTTCACGGCGGGGTTGAGGCGACGGTTCATCAGCGCCATCTGGAACTCCGACTCGAAGTCGCTGATGACCCGGAGCCCGCGCACGATCGCGATCGCGCCCGTGGCCGCGGCGAAATCGACGGTGAGGCCGTTGAAGGTGGTCACCTCGATGTGCGCCCGCGATTCAAGGGTTGCATGGATCATGTCGACTCGTTCGGCGGCGGTGAACAGCGGCGTCTTGCCCGGGTTCTCCAGCACCCCGACCACCACCTTGTCGAAGATCGCGGCGGCGCGGTCCAGGATGTCGAGGTGTCCGAAGGTCACCGGATCGAAGCTGCCGGGGTAAACGGCGATGCGCTCGCTCACGCTGTTCCGTCCGATGGTGCAGCGGTTCGCTGCAGGAAGCTGATGGTGGTCAGGCCGTAACGCGCCTCGCGAAACCGTGTGAGCCTGCCGATCTGCTCGGGGATGTCGCGGGCGCGGTGATGTTCGCACACGACAAGACGCGGTGGAGCCGTTCCGAGCAATTCGAGGACGCTGTCCAGCTCAGGGTCCCGGTATGGGGCGTCCACGTAACAGAGATCGGCCAGGGCGGTTTGCTCCGCCGCCCCACGGAGCCAGCGCCGGACCTCCGCGCCCACCAGCGTGCAGCGGTCGCGGCAGCCGAAGCGTTCGGCGGTCTTCGCGATCAACGCCAGCGCCTCGCGATGACGTTCGACGAAGGTGACGGAGGCCGCTCCGCGTGACAACGCTTCGAAGCCCAGCGTTCCGGCGCCGGCGTACAGGTCGATCATGCGCGCGCCCACGACGGTCGGCCCGAGAATGTCGAACAACGATTGGCGGACCATCGCCCGCGTGGGCCGTACCTCGCGTCCGGAGGGGGTGGCGACCACGCGCCCCCGCCACTCCCCTGCGGTGATCCTGGTCTGAGCCACCCGCGGTGTTGCGCTCTTCAGGCGAGGAGGCATGGAGCCACGAGCCGGCGCTCGCTAGTCAATATCGAAGACCGCACGGTAGCCGTTCATCGCCTCTGACAACGGTTGCCACGCGGCGAGGTCCGGGTCGTTGTCCAACCACGCGAGCGCAGCCTGACGGGCACGCCGTCCGAGCGCCACGTCGAGGAGGTCGGCCGCGAGCATCTCGGGAAGGCCGTGCTGGCGCAGACCGACCAACTGCCCCGGTCCGCGGAGCTGGAGATCCAGCTCGGCGAGCTCAAAGCCGCTATCGGTCGAGGCGACGGCCGCGAGGCGCTTCGACCCCTCCTCGTCGATACCGCCTTCGAAAAGCAGGCAGTACGACTGGTGCTGGTCCCGCCCCACGCGACCGCGAAATTGATGCAGCTGCGCCAAACCGAAGCGCTCCGCACCCTCGATGACCATGATCGTCGCGTTGGGAACGTCGACGCCGACCTCGACCACGCTCGTGGCGACGAGCACGTCGGCGTCACCCCGCACGAAGCGTTCCATCCGCTCGGTTTTCTCTCGTGCGGGCATGCGGCCGTGGAGCAGTTCGACGCGCAGATCGGGAAAGACTGTGGTGCTGAGACGCTCGTACTCGGCGGTGGCGCTTCGTGCGCCGAGCTTGTCCGATTCCTCGATGAGTGGACAGATGACGAACGCCTGGCGCCCCTTGCGCACCTCGTTCCTGACGAAGTCGTATGCCTGCTGGCGTGCCTCTGGTAGGACGACCCGGGTCACAACCGGATGCCGGCCGGGGGGCATCTCACGCAGTTCGCTCAGGTCGACGTCCCCGTAGAGCGTGTTCGACAGTGAGCGCGGGATCGGGGTCGCGGTCATTGCAAGATAGTTCGGCATGGCTCCCGACGTCTGGCGCAGACGTCGCCGCTGGGCCACCCCGAAACGATGCTGCTCGTCGACCACGACGAGGCCCAGGTTCACCATCGCGACGTCGTCCTCGATGAGTGCGTGAGTCCCGACGATGAGCGAGTCGTGGCCGCCCGCCAGGCCGGCGAGAATCTCCCGGCGCGCCGCCGCGGATGTGCTGCCCACCAGCAGCCGGGGCGGGAGACCATGCTGAGACAGCAACTTGTCGAGGGTGGCGTGATGCTGCCGCGCGAGGATCTCCGTCGGCGCCATCACCGCGGTCTGGAAACCGGCGTGGTGGGTCATGAGCGCGGCGAGCGCCGCCACCACCGTCTTTCCGCTCCCGACGTCACCCTGGAGCAGCCGGTTCATCGGACCGGGCGCGGCGAGGTCGGTGAGGATCTCGTGCCCGGCGACACGCTGCCCGTCGGTGAGCTTGAACGGCAGCGTCGCGACAAACTTCCGTGCCACCTCGATGTCGTAGCCGACGATCACGCCCGGTCCGCTCATCCGCCGCCGGCGCGCGCGCTCCGCGGCGACCTGGAGCAGGAACAGCTCCTCAAAGGCGATCCGCTCGCGGGCTTGCGCAGCGGTCGCGAGACTGTCCGGCACGTGCACTTGATAGATCGCCTCGGCGATCGACATCAGCCCCTCGGACTCACGGACTGACGGGGGCAGGCGATCGGGCAGCTGGGTCGCGAAGCCGAGCAGCGGCTCGATGTGCGAGCGCAGGAAGCGTGACGTGATGCCCTGGGTCTCGGGGTAGACGGGTGCGAGTGCTCCAACGTGGCGCTGATCCCGCCCCGCGCGCTCGAACACGGGGCTGCGAAAGCTCAGCCCGGTCCTCGACATCTCGACCTTGCCGCTGAGCATCAGCTCCATTCCCGGTTTCAACTGACGCATGAGGAACGGCTGGTTGAACCACACCGCCGTCGCAACGCCGCCGCTCTCGTCCTCGAGCGTCGCCTCGATCAGCGGCACCTTCTTGTACGGGCTCTTTCGCGCGCTCACGTTGCGAATCGTGACGTGCGCGGTCTGCACCGTCCCGGTCTCCAGCATCCGCAGCGGGACCGTTTCCCGCGTGTCCTCGTAGCGCCGCGGAAGGTGGAACAGGAGGTCACGAATGGTGGTGAGCCCCAGCTTCTGGAGGCGCTGCGCCTGGCGCGGTCCGACGCCCGTGATGCGAGATACCGGGAGGTCGAGCTCGATGGGCACATGGTCCGACGTCACGACCGAAAACGGTTGCAGACTCACAGCCGGTCCATCGTCTCAGGCCGGCCCGATCAGTCCGCGCCGAGGCAGGCAACTCCGAGACCACCAGGCCCGCTGTACGCGCCGACGACGGGACCGATCCGGCCCAGCACCGCCGTGACGTTCGAGACCGCCGTCCCCAACCGCGCCTCGAGCTCTCCCATCGATTCGGAGGCAGCCGCATGAAACTCGGCCAGACTGCGCAGCGGTGCGCGGGCGCGAACCTGCTCGACAATCATGTCGATGCCCTTCGACAGGCTGCGCGGCCTGGCGAGTGGGACGACCTCGCCGTCGCGCACTGCGATCAACGGTTTGACGTTGAGCAGGCCGCCGACGAATGCCTGCGCGCGCCCGATGCGCCCGCCCCGGTGCAGGTAGGTGAGCGTGTCGAGCAGGACCAGGATGGTCACCTTGCTGCGCCGGCGCGTCGCCTTGTCCGCGACGGCTGTTGCTGTGTCGCCCGCCTTGATGTCGTCGATCGCCGCGCGCACGAGGAGTTGCAGCCCACCGCTCACGCTTTCGGTGTCCACGAGGTGGATCCGAGCCGGGTCGAACTCCTGGGCCGCGAGTGCCGCCGACTGCAGCGTGCCACTCAGCTTGGTCGAAATATGCAGCCCGACAACCTCGTCCTGCGGATCGGCCAGCAACGTCCTGTACAGCGAGGCGAAGGCGTCGGGCGACGGCTGCGACGTCGTCGGATGCACGTCGCTGCGCTGGAGTTTCGCGTAGAACTCATCCGCGTCGATATCCACACCATCGCGGTATTGCTCCTCGCCGAAACGGACGATGAGGGGCACGACATGAACACCCAGGGCCTGCGCATCCGACGGAGCGATATCGGACGTGCTGTCGGTGACCAGGTGGATCAACTCACTCGAGCGAGAGCACGTACGGGTAGTGCTCCTGTCCTCCCGCCTGCAGCTCGAACTCGGTGCCCGGATGGGTCTCGCGCAGGCTCGCCACGAGCGTATCGGCCTCGTCGGCGCTGACCTCCTGGCCGCGGTACACCGTGACCAGCTCCGGCTTCTTCGTCTCCGCGTTGAGCACCGCTTCAATGACAGCGCGGTACTCGCTCCCCACCTGCGTGATGACGTCGTCGACGACGGTGATCACGTCCCCCACCTTGATGTCGTGTCCGTTGACCTTGGTGTCGCGGACTGCGCGGGTCACCTCAACGGCTCGCACCGTGGCGATCGCGGTGAGCATCCGGTCGCAATTCTCGTCGAGGCTCGCGGATGGGTCGAAGGCGAGCAGCGCGGTGATTCCCTGGGGAAGATTCCTTGTCGGGACCACGCGCACCTCGCATCCTTCGGCGAGGGGATCGACCTGCTCGGCGGTGAGAATCACGTTGACATTGTTGGGAAGGAGAATCACGTGCTCGGCGTTGACAGCAAGCACGCCGTTGAGCAGGTCCTCGATCGACGGGTTCATGGTCTGGCCGCCGCTCACGATGCTGTCCGCGCCCAGGCTCCCCATGATGTCGCGGAATCCGTCACCGGGTGCGACGCTGGCGACCCCGATCGGCTTGGGAGGAGCCTGAGGATGCTCGTCCGGGGGCGTCCCAACTGCGTCAGCCTCTGCCTCTCTGGCATCCGCACGCTCCAGCACGTCGTGATGCTGTGTGGACATGTCGTCGACCTTGAGCTTGCTCATAGGCCCGCGGGAGGACGCGGCGGCGATCAGCCCGGCCGGGTCGCCGGTGTGGATATGGACGCGTACGAGGTCCGGGTCGCCGACCACCAGGGCGGATTCCCCCAGTGCTGAGAGCTCGGCACGGATCGAGTCGACGTCGAGCCCGGGACCGGTGATCAGAAACTCGGTGCAGTACCCCCAGCCCTGTTCGCGCGGGGCAACCGCCGCGGCGCCACGGCGCGGCACCACCGAACCCGTCGCCTCGAGGTCGCCAGGGTTCGGGGGGAGACGCAGCGCGGGCTCGCCTGATCGGCGGACAAGCGCCGGAGCCTGTGCGGCCGACTGCGTGTCGCCGACGGCACGCGCGAAGCCTTCGAGGATCACCGCGAGACCGAAGCCGCCGGCATCGACCACGTTCGCCTCGCGGAGCACCTGCAGTTGATCTGTGGTGCGCTCGACGGCCGCGTGCGCCTCGGTGACCACGTGATCGAGCACCACCCTGATGTCGTCGGTGGTCGTCGACGCAGCAGCCGCGGCTGCCGCCGCGTCACGGACGACGGTGAGGATGGTGCCCTCGGTCGGCTTCATGACCGCGCGGTACGCGACGGCTGACGCCTCGGTCATCGCCTGAGCGACACCGCCAGCGTCGAGACGCGAGCGTTGGGAGGATCCCTGGGCGAAGCCGCGGAGGATCTGCGAGAGGATGACGCCGCTGTTGCCGCGGGCGCCCATCAGCGAGCCGTGCGCGGCGGCGGCGAGCACCGAGTCCGCAGCCTCTGGGCTCGGCGCGTCACGCGCCTCCTCCACCGCTGACCGGAGTGTCAGGTACATGTTCGACCCGGTGTCACCGTCCGGCACCGGGAAGACATTGAGGTCGTTGATCTCCTGCTGGTTCGCCTCAAGCCACGAGAGCGCGGCCGTCAGGCCCGCGAGGACCTGCTGACCACCGATCTCGCGGAGCGGTTCGCGGAGCACTGCGAGCTCCGGCGCGGGCTTAGTGGCGGACACCGTCGTTCTCCGCATGGATGCCCTGGACATTCACGTTGACCGCCACCACCGGCAGTCCCAGGGTCTTCTCGACCGAGTAGCTGACGGCGCTCATCAGGTTGTGGGCCACCTCGCTGATCCGGGTTCCATATTCGACGATCACGTAGAGCTCGATCACGAGCCCGTCGGGCGTGACCTGGATCTCGACGCCCCGGTGGACGTTCTCCCGGTTCAGCCGCTCCGCGATCCCGTCGCGCAGACCGCGCGCCGCCATCCCCACGATGCCGTAGCACTCGTTGGCCGCGTGGCCGACGATCGACGCCACCACCCGGGGCGAGACTTCAATCCTGCCCAGGGAAGCGGTGCGCGACAGTGCGTCGGACGCGCGGACCTTGCCTTTCACGTATCTCCGTAAGCCCGATGGAGGGCCTGTGGTATCCTCGGCGACCGGCCACCTTCTCGTTTCCGGAGGCCAACGGGCGCCGCCGTGGCTGCGGCCGAATTCTAGTACGCCAGACCGGGCGCGTCTCAGATGCGCGTTCCGACCCATGAGAGATCTGATGTCCCAGCGCTGCGATATCTGCGGGAAGGGCCCAATGACCGGGAACAACGTGAGCCACTCCAAGGTGCACACCAAGCGTCGATTCCTGCCCAACCTCCATGTCACCCACCTTGCCGTCAAGGGCAAGGAAGTGAGAGCGAAGGTGTGCACCCGGTGCCTGCGCACTCAGGCCAAGGCGGCGCGTAGCTAGCGTTTTCGGTGTGCGCAGTCAGGTACGATTGATCCGTTAGGAGCGTTTCGGAGGCAGGGGTGTTCAGGGCCAGAGGGGTTGTGCTCGGCGGTGCTTGCTTGGCGATGCTGGCCGGCAGCTACGGCGGTGCCATGGCGCCTCTCCCGGTGGCGGCCGCGGGCCCTGTGGTGAGCAGTGTGGCGCCGGCGGCCGGCTCTTCTGCGGGGGGGACGCCGATCGTGATCACCGGTACGGGGTTCACCAGCGCCACCGACGTCTTCTTCGGCGCAACCGACGTGATGTCCACAGCCACCTGCACATCCGCCGGGGGATGTTTCACCGTTGTCAACGACACGACGATCGACGCGACGTCACCTGCGGTGAGCGCAAGCACCGTCGATATCACGGTGAGCGCTGGTGGAGTGACCAGCGCTCCGGCTCCTCCGGGCGATCAGTTCAGCTTTTTCGACACTCCCACCGTCGCAACGGTCGCCACTCCGCAACCAGATGGGGCGACCGGCATCAGCGTCACCGGCACTAACTTCTCCACTCCCGGCTCTAGCCCCCTGACGAACGGGGTCAGCGAGGTGGACCTTGTGCCTTCCACCGGCCCGACGGTGCAGCTGACGACGCAGTGCTCGAGCAGCGTCGCGCCAGGCTGCTTCACCTTCGTCGGCGACACCAAGCTGACCATCAACCTTCCCACGTCAATGCCAGCGGGCCAGTACGACACCGAGGTCAAGACTCCGGGAGGCACCTCGGCAACGTCGACCAACGATGTCCTACTCGTGCAACAACCCACGCCAACCGTTACATCTGTATCTCCCAATACCGGTTCCACGGCCGGTGGGCCGCCGACGGTCACGATCCTCGGCACGGACTTCAGCGGATCCGGTTTCGACACAACTGGCGTGTCATTCCGGGGAGTTGCCGCGGTCTTCACTCCGATCAACGCAACGTCGATGACCGCGACACCACCAGCCGGCAGCGGGCAGGTGGACATCAAGGTCACAACGCAATCGACGGACGGGACCTCGACGCAGACCAGCCCGACGTCCGTCGCGGACACGTACGTGTATGCGCCGGTTCCCACAGTGACGAATGTTGGACCGGGAACGGGACCCACCGTGGGCGGCAACACCGTCACCCTCACCGGCACGGACTTCATGTCGAATAACTCAACTGGCGCGAACTTCACCACCACCAAGGTCACCGTTGACTCCACCGGCATCACCACGACGTGCTCGGGGCCGCCAAGCAGTCCGTGCTTCACGGTGACAGACGGGACTCACATCAGCGTCCAGGACTTCCCTCCGCACGCCGCCGGTGTCGTTGACATCACCGTGACGACGCCGGGGGGAACGAGCGCAACGGGCAGTGGCGATCAGTACATTTACGCGCTCGTCCCCGCCGTGACGAGCGTCACCCCGGGTGCCGGGCCGCCCGCGGGCGGCAACACCGTGGTCGTCACGGGCACCGGGTTGTTGGGCGCGACCCATGTGTTCGTCGGCGGGAGTGATGTCTCCACTACGCCGTGCGTGGGGACGCCGCTGGCATCACCCTGCTTCACCGTGAACAACGACGCGCAGATCGCCGTCCAGGATCTCCCTGCGCACGGAGCGATGACTGTTGACGTCACCGTGCAAACCCCCGTGGGGACCAGTGCGAAGTCCGCAGCCGATCAGTACGTGTATGCATCCGCTCCCACCGTCACCGCCGTGGCTCCATCGTTCGGGCTACTTGCGGGCGGGAACTCAGTCACCATCACCGGGACGGGATTCGACCCGGGAGGTGTCGGTGCATCGAATATCACCGTCGGCGGTGCCGGCATAACGGTGACGCCATGCGGGAACTCACCGACAGCACCGTGCTTCACGGTGGTCGGCAACACCCAGGTCAACATCCAGGATCTCCCGCCGGGCTCGGCCGGACCCGTTGACATCACCGTGACCACGGTTGGCGGGACGAGCGCGACCTCAGGCGCCGACAAGTACACCTACTTCGCGCCACCGACGGTCACCAGCGTCGCGCCCTCGAGCGGTCCCATCGCGGGAGGCAACACGGTTGTGGTGACTGGCACCGACTTCCAGTCCGGTGGTCAATTCACCACCACCAGCGTGCAGGTTGGTCCTCAGACCATCACCGCAATGCCGTGCGGAGGATCACCGACAGCACCGTGCTTCACGGTGAACAGCGCCATGCAGATCAGCATCAAGGACCTTCCTGCGCAAGGGGCCGGCACGGTTGACATCAGGGTGATAACACCGGAAGGCACCAGCCCGATTTCGCAACCCGCCGACCAGTACACGTACGCGGTTCTTCCCACAGTCACGAATGTCAGCCCAGGCGCCGGGCCGCCGGCTGGCGGCAACACCGTGGTCGTTGCCGGCACCGGGTTGTCGGGCGCGACCGATGTGTTCGTCGGCGGGAATCATGTCTCCATCACGCCGTGCGTAGGGACGCCGACGTCACCGTGCTTCACGGTGAGCGGCTCGACCCAGATCACTCTTGAGGATCTTCCTTCGCATGTAGCCGCGACGGTTGACATCACCGTGCAGACCCCCGGGGGGACCACCGCGATCTCCACGGCAGACCAGTACGTGTACGCAGCCGCTCCCACTCTCACCGGTGTATCGCCATCGTTCGGTCCGCTTGTGGGCGGGAACACGGTCACCCTGACCGGCACGGGATTCGACCCAGCCGGTGTCGGTGCCAGTGCGGTAGTCGTCGGCATCACCAACATCACGACAGCGCCATGCCCAGGACCGCCGACCTCGCCGTGCTTCACAGTGAACGGCGACACGCAGATCACCATCCAGGATCTTCCGCCTGGGTCGGCCGGGATCGTTGACATCACAGTGACCACAGTCGGTGGCACGAGTGCAACGTCCAGCGCCGACAAGTACACATACCTGTCTCCACCGACCGTCGCCAAGATCGCGCCGACGACCGGCCCAATAGGTGGAGGCACGACGGTTGTGGTGACCGGCACCGGCTTCGAGTCAACCGGGCAATTCACCACCAACAGCGTGCAGGTTGGTGCAGTTCACGTGATCACGACGGCGCCTTGCGGGACCTCACCGACAGCACCGTGCTTCACGGTGGGCAGCCCCACCCAGATCACGATCGAGGACATTCCCCCGAACGCCGTCGCCACGGTCGACATCACGGTGACCACGCCGGAGGGCACGAGCGCCACGAGCGCCAGCGATCAGTACACGTACGGAGTGCTACCGGCGGTGACGAAGGTCAGCCCTGGTGCCGGGCCGCCCGCGGGTGGCAATACCGTGGTTATCGCGGGCAGCGGGTTCACTGGCGCCACCGATGTATTCGTCGGCTCCAAGGACGTCAACGCCTCACCGTGTCCCGGTCCGCCGGTCTCAGCGTGCTTCACGGTGAACAACGACGCCCAGGTCACGATCCAGGATATGCCCAGTAACGTGGCCGGGATATATGACATCACAGTGAAGACGCCCGTCGGGCCCAGCGCGACCTCCACAGCCGACCAGTACTTGTACGCGTTCACACCCACGGTCACGGGTCTCGCCCCATCGTTCGGCCCGCTCGCGGGCGGCTACACGGTCAACGTCATCGGGACGGGCTTCGACCCAGCAGGTGTGGCCGCAACCGAAGTATTTGTTGGCACTTTGGGGATCACCGCGACGCCGTGCAGCGGATCGCCGACGGCACCGTGCTTCACGGTGGTCAGCGATACACAGGTCACCATCATGGATCTTCCGCCGGGCTCCGCCGGGAGTTTCGACGTCACTGTGACCACCGTCGGCGGCACGAGCGCGGCCACACCCGCGGACAAATTCACGTACATGGCGCCCCCGGCGGTGACCAACGTCGCGCCGCTGACCGGTCCCACCGGAGGCGGCAACACGCTGGTGGTCACCGGCACCGGCTTCGAGTCAACCGGGCAATTCACCACCAGCAGCGTGCAGGTTGGTCCTCACATCATCACGACGACGCCGTGCGTGGTCTCACCGACAGCGCCGTGCTTCACGGTGAACAGCTCCACCCAGATCACGGTGCAGGACATTCCTCCGCATGCCGCCGGCAGTGTCGACATCGTTGCGACAACTCCCGAAGGCGCGAGCCCGATTTCACAGCCCGCGGACCAGTACACGTACGAGCTGATCCCCTCCGTCAACGGCATCTCTCCGAATGCCGGTGTCGTCGCCGGAGGTAACTCGGTCATCATCACGGGGACGTTGTTCTCGGACGCGTTCCAGGTGTCCGTCGGGAGCACGAGCATCACCACCGCGCCCTGCGCCGTACCACCGACGGCGCCGTGCTTCACGGTGAACAGCGCGACGCAGATCACGGTCGGCGATTTCCCGGCCGGTTCGGCCTCCACGGTCAACATCACCGTGACGGCGCCCGGGGGCACGAGCCCCACCTCCGCAGCCGATGTCTATGCCTATGCTCCGATTCCGACGATCACGAAGGTATCACCAAATCACGGCTCGGTCAGCGGCGGTGCGTCGGTGACCCTGACCGGAACGGGGTTCGAACCGTCGGGCACGAACCACAACTTCACCACCACCGCGGTCAGCATTGTCGGGGTCGCGGTGATCACCACGAGCCCGTGCCCGGGAGCACCGACCGGCCCCTGCTACAACGTGAACTCCTCGACCCAGATCTTCATCGAGGACTTCCCGGCACACGCAGTGGGGTCGGTGGACGTCACAGCGACCACCCTCGGCGGCACAAGCCCAACGTCCAATGCCGACAGGTACTTCTACGGTGCGACCTTCCCCACGGTGACGCTCGTCTCACAGAAATACGGAGCTGAGAAGGGAGGCGCACTGCTGGCGATCACCGGCACCAACTTCTCCAGCACGAGCGGGATCTCGGTCTCCGATGTCTTCTTCGGAACAACGGATGTCCTCGCGAGCAACGCATTTCCGTGCGTCGGCACGACGACGGGGTGCTTCAACGTCGTGAGCCCGACTCAGATCAGCGTGTACACCCCGGTGGCGAGCGTCGCGGGCACGGTCGACATCACTGTGACGACCACCGTCGGCACCAGCGGCGCCAGCACGGCCGACCAGTACACGTATCTCGCCCCCAGCGCGTATACCGCCTTGGCGCCCTTCGTGATCTGCGATACACGGGCGTCAACAACGCCTGACGAGTGCACCGGCAAGACGCTTGGCAAGGGCGGGAGGCTCACCGCGCAGATCACCGGCGTTGCCGGGCCGAACCTTCAAGTGGTGCAGTCAGGAGCCCAGGCCGTGGTCGTCAACGTGACTGCCATCAACCACAGCACCACCAGCACCTACGTCACTGCATTTCCCGGCGGCTCAGTGCCGATCGCGTCGACGGTGAATCTCGACGCGGCGGCGGTGCAGTCCAACCTCGCGGTCGTTCAACTGACGTCCGGCGGGGCGATCACCCTATACAACGCGGTCGGAAGCGTCGACGTGATTGTCGCCGTTGAGGGCTTCTATGCGGCGCCGCCGGGTTCGGGCCCGATTCCGGGCGAGTATCACACCATTGCGCCGATTCGGATGTGCGACACACGCGCCAAGCAAGGCACCGCGTGTGCGGGCGCGACCAACAACCCGATTCTGGCGAACACGTGGCGGAAGGTAGCCCTCAGCGGCACGGGTTCGCTTCCGGCCACGGGAGCGGCTGCGGCGGTCTTCAACCTCACAGCTACGCAGGGCACTCTGGGAACGTATCTCGCCGTCGCACCACCCACCAGTAGCGATCAGTGCCCAACTGGAGCACCGCACGTGTCGAATCTCAATCCCAAGGCTGGGGATACGCTGCCCATTCGAGTCGTCTCAGCACTCGGACCGGCCAACGACGTCTGTGTCTACAACGCCGTGGGCAGCATCGAGATCATCATCGACGTGGACGGCTGGTTCGGCACAGGCAGCGAGTCGTCGACCGGGGCGCTCTTCTACTCCGTGCCGCCGACGCGAATCTGCGACACACGTTCGGGCACGGGAACTCGGTGCTCGGGCAAGTCCCTCGGCTCGGGCTTCACCGAGGTCGTCCAGGTCGCCGGTGTGACGCCGGTACCGGCCTTTGCGGGCGCTCAGCCGGTCGCGATGGTGGCGAACCTCACCGGCGTCGCGGGGACGCAGTCGACATATCTCGAGCTCTACGCGAGCGACGCGCATAAACCCGTTGCGTCCGATCTCAACCCGGTCGCGCACGACGTCATTGCCAACCTGGTGATGGTGGGGCTCGCACAGGCCGCCGGGGCCACCCAGGGCGACGTCAACCTCTACAATGGCCTCGGGACCATCAATGCCATCGTCGACGTCTCCGGCTGGTACCAGTAGGCAGAACCGGCGGGCGGCGCGTGGCCAGGTTCGCCACGGATCGCGGCGGCGAGGATATCCAGACCGTGGAGGACCCGCGGTCCGGGGCGGCTGAAGTACGCCGAGCCGTCCACTGCGAAAACCCTGCCGGAGCGCGCGGCCGGAAGGTCGTCGAATCCCGGACGTGATCCGACCTCGGGCGCCAGCTGGAGAGTTCTCGCGAGATCGTACCCGCAGGGCATCAGAATCATGACCTCCGGTTGGGCGTCGACCACCTCGTCCCAGGAGACGTAGCGCGACGGCGCGCCCTCCTCCCCGAGGACGTCGAGCCCGCCCGCGATCCGCACCATCTCCGGCACCCAGTGGCCATCGACCATGAGCGGGTCCGTCCACTCGATGCACACGACCCGTGGACGCGGCTCCGGGGTGTGATTGGCACCGACCTCCGCGACCCGACGGCGCATCGACGCGGCGACGCCCGCCGCACCGTCCACGTCCCCGGTGGCCACGCCGACCTCCTCCACCGAGGCACAGATCTCCTCGATCGAGCGCGGTTCGAGGGAGAGCACCAACGCATCGCCGGGCAGGCGGCGCACCGCCCGCCTGACCTCGCCATATGCGACCGCACAGACATCGCACAGCTCCTGAGTGACGATGAGGTCGGGTTCGAGCCGTGCCAGCGCCGCCTCGTCGAGCCGGTAGATGCTCGATCCGGCGTGACGCGCAGCGTGAATGTGGCGATCGATGTCGCTCGGCGCCGTTCCCTCGGTGACGAGCACGCTTGACGTGACCGCCGGGAGATCGCGAGCGGCGCCGGGATGATCGCACTCATGAGTGACGCCGACGACGCGGTCACCCGCCCCGATGGCGAAGAGGATCTCGGTGGCGCTTGGAAGTAGTGAGGCGACGCGCGACGCCGCGCTCATGATGCCGCGCGGTGCTCCGCCGTCCGCGGCTGCCGCAGCTCGCGAAGCAGCGACACCATCTCGACAGCAGTGACCGCTGCCTCCGCACCCTTGTTCCCATGCTTGCCGCCGGCTCGATCCGTCGCCTGTTCGACGGTGTCGACCGTCAGCACGCCGAAGGTTGCGGGGACGCCGGTTGTGGCGTGCACCGACGCGATTCCCTGGGCGGCCTCACCCGCGACGTACTCGAAGTGCGCGGTGTCGCCGCGAATCACCGCGCCGAGGCAGACCACCGCGTCGACAGCGCCCGACTGGGCAAGCTCGCGTGCCGCAATCGGAATCTCGAACGCGCCGGGAACCCATACGACGTCGATGTCACCTGCGCCGACCCCGTGATGCCGCAGCGCCTCGACTGCGCCGTCGAGGAGTTGCATGGAGATGATGTTGTTGAAGCGCGATACCACGATGCCAAGGCGCATTCCGGTGGCGTCGAGACTGCCGGTGTGGACGCGCGCGCCCGGGGTGGGTTCGCCGGCCGCGCCGCCCTCGGCGTCATAGCGTGTCGATGGCATCATCGAGATCCAGGCTGTGGCCGAGCTTCTCCTGCTTGACGCGAAGATAGCGCTCGTTGTGCGCGTTCGCCGGGATCACCAGCGGGATCTGGTCGGTGACCTCGAGACCGTAGCCGCTCAGGCCGTAATACTTCCTCGGGTTGTTGGTGAGCACGACCATGCGCTTGACGCCGATGTCGGACAGGATCTGCGTGCCGATGCCGTAGTCCCGCTTGTCGATCGGCAGTCCGAGGCTCAGGTTCGCCTCCACCGTGTCGAGGCCGCGATCCTGCAGCGCGTAGGCGCGCAGCTTGTCCATGAGGCCGATGCCGCGGCCCTCTTGGCGCAGGTACACGAGGACCCCGCGCCCCGCGTCGGCGATCATCGCCATCGCCTTGTGCAGCTGCGCCCGGCAGTCACAGCGCTGCGAGCCGAAGACGTCGCCGGTGAGGCACTCGCTGTGCACCCGCACGAGGACGGGGTCATCGCCGCGCACGTCACCCCAGACCAGCGCGACGTGGGTGACGTGGGTGATCACGTCCTCGTACGCGTGCGCAACGACGGTCCCATACTCGGTCGGCAGCGTTGTCGTCGCGCCTCGTTCGACGAGCCGCTCGTCGCGGCGGCGGTACGCGATGATGTCGTCGACGGTCACGATCTTGATGTCGTGTTCCGCGGCGAACACATCGAGGTCGGGACGCCGGGCCATGCGGCCGTCGGCGCGCATCACCTCGCAGATGACGCCCGCCGGAAAGCGTCCCGCGAGCTTGCAGAGATCGACAATTGCCTCGGTCTGGCCCGCACGTTCGAGCACGCCACCGACCGCCGCTCGGAGCGGAAACGTGTGACCCGGCTTGGCGAAGTCGCCCGGCTTCGCGTGTTCGTCGCAGAGCAGCCGGATCGTGGTGGCGCGATCGAACGCGCTGATGCCGGTGGTAACGCCGTGCCCGATCGCCTCGATCGTCACGGTGAATGCGGTCCCGAAGCGCGAGGTGTTGTCATCGACCATCGCCGCGACCCCGAGCTCGTCGAGACGCCACCCCTCGACCGGCACGCAGATGAGCCCGCGTCCATGCGTCGCCATGAAGTTGACCGCCTCGGGAGTGATGCGGTCGGCCGCGATCGCGAGGTCGCCTTCGTTCTCGCGGTCCTCGTCGTCGACGATGATCACGAACTTCCCCGCGCGGATATCCGCGATCGCATCCTCGACGCTCATCGCCGTCATCCTTCGTGCGCCGCGGTCGCAAGGACCACGCCGCGCTCCCGTGCCGACAGCGTGCGTGCAACATAACGCGCGATCAGATCGACCTCGATGTTCACCCGGGATGCTACTCGCCAGGCGCCGGCGACCGTCGCAGCGAGGGTGACCGGAATGAGCGATACCGTGAACGCCGAGGTGAAGACGTCGACCACGGTGAGGCTGATGCCATCGACCCCGATGCAGCCTTTCTCAGCGATGAGCTCGATCAGGTCATCGGGCGTGGCGATGGTGACCCAGCGAGCATTGGCGTCCTCTCGGAGGGCGGTGATGGCCCCGGTGGCGTCGACGTGACCCGAGACCATGTGGCCACCGACCCGGTCGCCGAATCTGAGCGCCCGTTCGAGGTTGACCGTGGCGCCGCCGCTCAGGTCCCCGAGCGTGGTGCGATGCCGGGTCTCGGGCATGACATCGGCCTCGAAACCATCAGCGGACACCGAGGCAACCGTGAGGCACGCTCCGTTGACGGCAATGCTTTCACCGATCTGAAGATTGGCGAACGGGGTCCGCGGCGTGATCTCGATCCGCCCGGGCTGCCGCGACCGTAGCGTGCCGAGCGTTTCGACGATCCCACTGAACACTCTGCGTGACTCCTCGATCTCAGCGTACACAGTATCCGGTCACCACGAGATCCGGGCCTTGTCTCGCTACCGACACGTCCCGGAGCAGCGGTGCCGCCGCGAGGCTCGGAACCCCGGTTCCCCCCACGGCGCCAGGTGACGCGCTGCCACCGATGATCCGCGGCGCCAGCATGGCGACGACCTTGTCCACGATGGCTGCGTCGAAGGCGGATCCGAGCACGCCGGCGCCGCCCTCAATGAGCACGCTGATCACGTCACGGGATCCAAGCATCGCCATCAGCGCTCCGAGGTCGACACCACCCCGCCCCTCGTCGATCACCTCGACGTGAACCCCCGAGGCGCGCAACCGCGCGACCCGTTCTGGTCTAGCTCGGGCGGTGGTCGCGACCAGAGCGGTTCCTTCCTGCGGTTGCAGTACTCGCGCGTCCACAGGAATCCGGAGCGCGCTGTCGACGACGACACGCAGCGGGGACCGGCCGCCCTCGAAGCGTGTGGTCAGCGTCGGGTCGTCGGCCAGCACGGTGCTGATCCCCACGAGGATCGCGTCGTGGCTGTGGCGGAGCCGGTGCGCCATCGCGCGTGACTCCGCCGATGTGATCCATTGCGATTCGCCTCCGGCTGTCGCGATCCTGCCGTCGAGGGAGGCGGCGAATTTGGCGGTGACAAAGGGGAGTCCGGTGGTCACGTGCTTGACATAGAACTCGTTGAGCCGCTCTGCGTCACTCTCGCGGGTGCCGACGTCGACGCCGATTCCAGCCGCGCGCAATGCCGCGATGCCTCGACCTGCAACCACCGGGTTGGGGTCGGTCATGGCAACAACAACGCGGCGGGGTTGCGCCGCGATCAGCGCGTCGACACATGGCGGCGTTCGACCCTGATGTGCGCAGGGCTCGAGTGTGACGTAGACGTCGGCACCCGAAGCTGCGTCTCCGACCATCCTGAGGGCCTCCACCTCAGCGTGTGGCTCGCCCGCCTTTCTGTGAAACCCGGTGGCGAGCACCTCCTCGCCCCGTGCAATGACACACCCGACCATGGGATTGGGGCTGGTGGCGAAGTCGGCGGATCTCGCTGCCGCAAGGGCAGCGTCCATCAGCGCCTCGTCGGCGCTGGAAGCGCCGGTCACGCTCGCGCCGGCACCCGGGGCGGCGAGAGTGTGCCATCGGGACGGAGGAGCCTGCGAGCTTCAAGGTCCGCGCGGAGCTGACCGCAGGCTGCGTCCGCATCGCCGCCCCGAGTGTCCCGAACGGTGACCCGAGCGCCCCGGAGCACGCCGAGGAAACGACGCGCGACGGCAGGCTCGGGCGGCCCCCACGAGCTCCCATCGATCCGGTTCATCGGGATGACGTTGATGTGCGCCTGGGCACGCCGCGCCAGGTCACGAAGACCCTCGGCCTGCTCGATGGAATCATTGACCCCGCCGATCAGGCACCACTCGAAGCTGACGCGCCGCCCGCTCTGCTCCGCGTATCGCGATGCCGCGTCGAGCACCATCCCGAGTGGATACGTCCTGTTGATGGGCACCAGTCGATCGCGAAGCGCGTCCGTCGCCGCGTGCAGCGACACGGCGAGGGTCACCGGCATGCGTGATGCGGCGACCTGCACGATCCCTGGGACGACCCCGCTCGTTGAGACGGTGATCCGTCGCGCGCTCAACCCCGCGTCGCCGGTGAGCACACGCAGCGACTCGAGCGTGGCGGCAACGTTGGCGAGGGGCTCCCCCATCCCCATGTACACGATGTGGGTGACTGGACCCAGTCCGCGCCGGTGCAACGCGCTCGAGGCAGCCCGAACCTGGTCGACGATCTCGGCCGGCGTGCAGTTGCGCCGAAGCCCCATGTGCCCGGTGGCGCAGAACGGACAGCCCACTGCGCATCCCACCTGACTGCTGACGCAGACGGTCGAGCGCCGGCGGGAATCCGATCGCGCTGGGGTCTCCATGGCGACCGTCTCGATGGTCTGTCCGTCCGCGAGGCGGCAGAGCAGCTTGATCGTGTTCCCGGCGTCCGCGACCACCTCACTGTCGATCGCCACTGTCGAAAAAGCGAATTCGGACGCCAGATCGTGACGCAGGGTCGCCGGGAGCTGGCGCATCGCTTCGAAGTCGTCCACGTACGGCTGCCAGATGGCGGCCTGAATCTGCCGGGCACGCCAGGCGGGCTCTCCCAGGTGGGCAAGCGCGTCCACCACCGCAGACTCGCCGGCGGTGCTCAGGGCTCGATTGGGCATCGTTCCATGGTACGGGCGAGCACGTCGGCGGCCGACGACCCCGTAGGCTGCCCGCATGAACGGGGTGCTCGCCGCTTTCATCGGTGTGCCTGCGACCGCGCTCGTCGCCGGTGGGCTCGGCATCATCGGGCTGGCGATCTACGCTCGTGTAATCGGCACCCGCCGAGGCAGGCGTCCCATCCACTGGGGACACGTGGCGCTCGGGACGGCCATGTTCGCTGCGGGTGTCGTCCTCCTCTGGGTCGAGGTGCTCACGTTCGGTGCGGGCTGAGCTTTCCTAGCGGTGTCCGATCAGGCTGAGGAACTCGTTGCGCGACTTATCGTCCTCGCGGAAGCAGCCGGTCAGCGACGATGTCACTGCCGAGCTGTTCTGCTTCTCCACCCCGCGCATGGCCATGCACAGGTGCGTCGCTTCGATCACCACGCCAACCCCCTGCGGCTCGACAACCGTCTGCAGCGCGTCGGCGATCTCGGTGGTGAGGCGTTCCTGCACCTGCAGGCGGCGGGCGAACATATCCACGATTCGCGGGATCTTGCTGAGCCCGAGGATGCGTCCATCGGGAACGTACGCGACGTGCGCTTTGCCGAAGAACGGCAGCAGGTGATGCTCGCAGAGGCTGTAGACCTCGATATCTCTGACCACCACCATCTCGGAGTACGGCTCCTCGAAGATCGCGCCGTTGACGAGACCATCCAGGGTGAGGGCATAGCCGCTCAGGAGAAAACGGAGGCTGCGGGCGACCCTCGAGGGTGTCTGCACCAGACCTGCGCGGGTCGGATCCTCGCCGATCGCGTCGAGGATCGACCGCATCAGTGGGGCGATCGGGTCGGGGCTTGCAGAGTTTGCGGTCACAACCGGAGGATCATGACTTTCGCGGTTGGGATGACGCCTCAGCCGGGGGACTCGGGGTCGGTGCTGCAGGGGCTTGCGGAGTTGCTGGGACGTCTATGGTCGCGGCCCCGACGGTCACCAGGAGGTCCCAGGAATTGCGGAGCGCACCGACGAGGAGGACCACCGATATCCCGACGAGCCAGCTGAAACCGGCCCGATATTGGCCGCTCACGAGGATTGCGCCCCCCGAAATGACGGCAGCAAAGCTCAACGTGGTCACGCCGAATCGGAGCATGAGGTGCGGGAAGCTGAGCGCGCGGTGGCTGCTCCGGATGCCGGCCAGAAGCGGGCGAACGAGGAGCACGAATCCGAAGATGCCGACGCCGGTGACATCCCAGCCTGTCGAGGATGGATCGTTCGCCTCGGGAATCACCATGAAGAGGCTGAGCACCAGCGTGACACCCAGACCGGTGAGCGTGACCCGCGCGAGCGCTTTGACATCCTCGTGGGTGACCACGATTCGGAGGTGGAGGGACAGACCGACGAACAGGAGCCCGACAAGGCTGGCCGCAGCCGTTCCGGTGATCGAATAGAAGTCGTGCCAGCTCTGGAGCGTGGTCTGGAAATCCATGTGCGGGGAGTTTGACCTGCGCGTCCGGCGGTGTGGGACCTATCGTGACGGCGGCAGTCAGGCCGTCGGTGGCGGCGGCGGGACTGGCATCGTCGAATCGAGCGCGGCGAGATCCGCCCTCAATCCCTCGGTCATCGCCTCGACGGTGCCGCGGTAGTGCGCGATTGCCAGGTCCAGGCGGAAATCGAACCAGTCCGACAGCGCTGCTCCGTAGTGGATGCATGTCGGTTTCTGGCGGTTCGACACTGAAAAGACCGTCTGTCCAGCCGCGTCGTCGTGCTGGAAGCCGACGAGCTTGTCGTACAGACACTCTCGGGTCTGCTTGCCCCCCTGGAACACCATGCGCTTGTTGGTGATAAACGCGGTGCCCACGTCGATCGCGGTCGGCGTCGGCGCACCCTGCTGGAAATGCCCTCGTGAACTGCCCACCCGGTACCTGATGGAGCGTCCATGGATGCTCGCGACGGGTATGGAAAAGCCCTGGGATCGGCCCTTCCATTCACCGGCTCCGCGCCGATCCTCGACGAGTGCGACATTGGTGACCGCGGCGAACACCGCCTCCCCGGGTTTGAGCAAGATGTCCGTGGATGTGTCGCCGGCGTAGGTATTCGCCAGGTTCAGGAGGGTCGCGTACGCGTCGCGCTGCGTCTGCCATGCGGCCAGGTTCGTCTGATACTCCTGGTACGCCTTCTTCTCTTGATGGTGTCTGAACACGTTGCGACCCTTGGTGCGACTGGCCGAACCGATGTGGAAGGGGGTTTCGACAGGAGCGCTCGCGTCATCGAAGCACCCGATCTAGGTCACCGGGCACCGCGAGGATCATAACGAAGGTCGATCGGAACTCCCACTCACCGAACCCACTCCTCACCGCCGCGTGCAGACGCTCACGGCTCTGCAATTGATCCAGGTCTCCGGTCTCTCGCCGTCGACGGGTCTGCGGGTTCAGTACAGGCGCCACCGTGGTTCAACACCGCGGATTTGGCTGAGTTCAGGTGGCGACGGTGTCGCGTGGCATGGCTGCAAGGCCCGCGGTGAGCACGGCGATGGAAACCATGATCAGCGGCCAGTACGCGCCAATCGTCGTTTCGAGGTCCTGTGCAGCCTCGTGCGGTCCGCGAGCCAGGCCGATGAGGACTGCGATCGAGACGGCGGCAATGAGCAGGATCGTCACGGCGATGACGAATGAAAAGAACACCCGGCTGATGACTCGTCGCGTCACGACCGCTGAGGTTACACCACCTGTCTGGGCGTTGCAGGTCGCCTGGCGTGACTTCCGACCCCGAGCCCGGGACCCAAAACTAGACCCTTATCTGCCCCTTCAAGGAGTCATTTCGGGGTCATTCCAGGGCACTCCTGACCACCACGTATCAAGTAGGCCCGGTCAGGTGGTGCCGAGGAAGGGACTCGACGATGCGGACTGCACGAGGGTGCACGGCCATGCTCGTGAATACGACGCGGCAATCGTTCGCACGCATTTGACTGCATCGGAGTGCATAGGGGTGCACTGGTGTTGGGGTCACGGTTGGGGTCAGCTGAGCTCAGCATCCTTGCGCCGCAAAACCGCGTCGTCCGTTGATGCGTCAGCATGGGTCCGAGCCTGAACGCCGCGAAAGTCCTGCCTTAATGTCGGTAAGGGGGCTGACTCGGCGCCGAGTTAGGCCGATACGGTTACCCCGTTACTGACCGACGGTTTGCGCCAGCAGTGTGCGGCGATTGCTCGTCCTGGTCTTGATGAAGATCGACTTGAGGTGGTCTTGCACCGTGTTCTCGGACAGGTGCATCTCCTGAGCGACACGTCGCGTGTCGGCGCCCGCGATGAGATGGGCGAACAGCTCCATCTCGCGAGCGCTGAGGGCATACGCCCGCCCAAACAGGCTCATCCGCTCCGTCGGCGTCGCTGCCTCGATCGTGACGGCGATGTCCTGCCCGGCCGTCGGAGCCGGCGTCACGATGCGGGCTGCACGGAGCGTGAGCCAGATCCCGGCCGAGAGGTGGACGCGGGCCGTCGGCTGGTGGTCGTCGACGCCGGCCTCGACGGCTAGCAACTGCGCGCCAACGTTGTAGGCGCCCGCCGGGATCGGCCGGCGATCCGGGTCGGGTGGTACCAGCAGCTTCAGGTACTCCTCGGTCTCGACGGTCTGCGCGCGAACCTCGAGATCCGGCGACAGCACGAGCACCACCGGTCCCGACCGACGGGTCGAGGCCGGTCCAGCGATTGACCGGGGTCAGATATTTGAGCCGGATAAGGCGCGGGAGCTCGGGTAGGCAGGGCACATCCGCGAGCGGAGCCGATCCGACCTCTGTTTCCGGTTCCGTGAGGAGCCAGGCATATGCGTCGAACCCGACGGCGCGGCGGATCTCGTCGAGCACGGCGAGCCGGAGCGAATTGGCATCCCCGGTTGTACGCCCACCATGTCGCGCCCGAAGGTCCCCGGCCGGTCCTCACAGACTGCCACCCCAGGGCAGGACGACGCACTGCGAAGCCGGCCGAAGTCTGTCCGCTAGCGGACCGAACCTCGTGATCCCGCGAACGTACAGTGTGGTCTGCAACGGGGCGGCGCGAAAGGGCGAGCACCCCGACCCTCGAGGCCGGTCCTGCGAGCGGTTTAGTCGGTCGAGGCAATCGTCCGAACTCTCGTCGGCATTCCTCGAGACATTCAGGATGGCGACCTTAGGGAGTGTTCACCATGGACAAGGGTTTCCGTGTGTTCCTTGGCAGCCTGAGCGCTGCGACCCTCCTCGTGCTCGCGACCATCCCGGCTGGCGCGGCAGGGAAGCTGCCCTGGACCCCGATCGCCGCTGACGGCACCTCGGTGTATGAATGGGGGCAGCCGGTCGCGCCGGGTGGCCCGGGGCTCGTGCCCACCGCGGTGCAGGCGGCCGCGCCCCAGATCGACGCCGGCAACAAGGGTGACGTTCTCGTCGACACCGGCGACCACGTTTGGGCCTGGGGTGGGACGTCGATGGTGCTCAGAGAGGAGCCGGGTGTTGAGGATGTAGTCGGCCGGCCCGTGGATGGCAACGGCAGCTTCTCCGTCATCGAGGCGCCAGGGCTCGATTCGTCCTGCCCCGCGTCGACGACGGTGGTCAATTGGTCGCCGCGCAAAGCGCCATTCGTGGTCTTGGGGCTCAACTGCCGCAACGTCGTCCAACTCGCGAAAGCGGCGTCGTACTCAATAGCGCTCGCCGAGGATGGTGAGGTCTACGTTTGGGGCGGGAGCGACACCGGAGGGCTCGGGCTTGGGCCCACGATCACCAAGGAGCTCAATCCGACCCTCAACCCATACCTCAGCGCGCTCACCGGCGGGACCGCGACGGGCGTCGAGATCACCGCGGGGATGAGCGGCGGGGGCCTTCTCGTCAACGGCCGTGCGTACGCCTGGGGCGGCGACAATCACGGGCAGTGCGGCTGCGGCTCGACCGCGAGTGTTATCCCGTACCCGACCGCGGTCAGCCAGGGAGGCGTTGCCTTCACCTGGATCGACGAGGGCGGCGACCTCTCCGGCAACGGACACTTCTTGGCCGAGGACACGAACGGCCAGATATGGGCCTGGGGGGACAACAAGCAGGGGCAGCTCGGCGACGGGGCAAAGGTCGACTCGAACGTCCCGGTCGAGGTGCTCGGCCTCCCCGGAGATATCGTCGACTTGCGCGCCGGCGGGCAGCACTCGATGGCGCTCGACGCCGCGGGTGACGTCTATACCTGGGGATCGAACAGATACGGGCAGCTCGGGGATGGAACCACAATCAATGCGACCTTGCCCGAGCTGGTGATGACGGGCGCGAGCATGATCTCGGCAGGTGCGCAGCACTCGATCGCGCAATAGTCAGGCGTTCGCGCCACCACTGAAGAAGCGGACCGCGCCATCGCTGCCGGTTCTTCCGTCACCACGTGCGCGGCTGGAGCCATCCCTCATCCTCGAGCGGACGCACATTTTCACAAAGGCGGCTTACTGCCAAGACGTCAAGGTAATCAGCCTGGACGGCAATGTCTTCACCCGCCCGGATGGGCGCACCCTCGCCGTGCCAACCGTTTACAACCGCTGGCGCCGGATGCTGGAAGGGGCCCTGGACGCCATGCTCCGCGCCCTTGAAGTGGTCAGGTCGGTGGTCAAAACTGAGGTGCAAGGGCCGAAATCGAATACAGATGAGTGGTGCCGAGGAAGGGACTCGAACCCTTCCCATTCGCTCCGATTTCGTATTCAAAACAGCGGGATTCAGACGGTTTTGACCCCTTATCTGACCCCTTCAGGCGCCGAAACCTGTTTACGGGTTGTGCCGGATGATGTCGTGGTTGCAGTGACGGCGCAGCACGATATGAGGTGGCCCCGCGGACACCGAATATCTACTGCCACCGTCACCTGGTACGCCTCGAGCGTTACGAGGACCCTCTCGGCCGCCGATCGCTTCTCCAGGAGCAGCACGGCAACGTGGAGTGCTATCAACGGAGCCAGTGCCGATGCCGCCGGTGTCGAGCCGCGAACACCGACTATCTCCGGCAACTCCGAGAGCGGCAACGAAAGAAGCCCCCGGCGCGAGGCCAGGGGCTCCAGTCATGACCTGTTAACCGCAGACGTCTGCGACATTAGCATCCAAGGTAATCCTCGAGGGTATAGACGTGGCCCGAGGTTATATAGATGTAACCGTCGTAATCTACATACCGGGTGTGTGCCGCGCCGCCCCCGCCAGGATGTCCCCAGCCATCGCTGAGCACTAAACCGCAGACGTCATTGGAATGAAAGTTGAGATCTATGATCGGGCTAACAAAGTTTCCCGAACTTGCGGTGCCTGGGGGGCCGCCGCCTGTATTCAAGTAGCTCCAGCCGCCGCGGTCCGTCGGCGGGTCGAAATAAGACATCCAAGCATATTGGTACGTGAAGTACTGATCCTGATATGTGGTATCAGTGAACCACGCCTGGAGGCTAAGTGAGACATCAGGGTTATTTGGCCCGTCCCTCAGCAGCGTGCCATTGACGGTATACCAGGAAATCTCCACCTCCGTATCGCCATAGTGGTGATTCGCCCACGCCGTGCAACCCACGGAGCCGGCTCCGCGTATCGACCAAATGCTGAGTGTCTCATTGACCCAGTCATGGTCGTTGGCGAGATAAACAACGTTACCCAAAGGATCTTGAAAGACGGAGTAGTAGCAAGGGTTCGAAGCGCGTGCGACCTTCGTACCCCCGAACCCTACTGCCGACACGACGGCGAGTAGCGCCGCCACGCCAAGTATGAGCGGCTTGCGCATCTGTTCCACCTCCAGGGTGGGCCCTCCCGCGGGGGCCCTCGCATGCAGCCTACGCGTCCTGTCAGCACATTCCTAGAGCCGTTTGGCTTAGGTCATCATGTCATACGGGCTAGATTGACTCCTCGTTAGAAGACCCCGAACGGTGGATCGCGCTGCATGGGGCGACGTTGTTGGTCGCCTGACTGCAGCCGTCGAAGGCGACGAGTTGTGGGTGCTCATGCTCACCACGGGGTTGCGCCAGGGTGAGCTGCTCGCACTCCGGTGGCGGGATATCGACCTTGACGCTGGCCGTCTCGCGGTCACTGCCAACTCGGTGCGGGTAACGAAGCGCGCCCGGGACCTGCTCGCCATAAAGAGCTCTGAGCCGATGCGCGGCGCGCCGAAGACTCAGCGCAGCCGGCGCGTGGTCGAGATGCCTTCGCTCGCCGTCGAGGCCCTGCAGCGCCATCGCGAAGACACCACAGTCGTCAGCCTCGACGGCCGGGTCTTCGCGCGGCCGGACGGACGCACCCTTGCGGTCCAGGCGGTCTACAACGGCTGGCATCGGCTCCTCGCGCCGCGCTGGCGTCCCGCTCGTCCGCCCCCATGACGCGCGTCACACCACGGCAACGCTAATGCTCGGCCAGGGCGTCCACCCGAAGCTCGTTTCAGAGATGCTCGGCCAGGGCGTCCACCCGAAGCTCGTTTCAGAGATGCTCGGCCACGCGACGGTCGCGATCACGCTCGACCTCTACAGCCATGCCACCGCGGCCATGCATCGCGAGGCGGCGACCACGCTCGACGCCCTCCTCCGGAACACTCCCGGCCGACGCTTGTGGGTTTCCACCCGACCGTCTGGTATTGGGTGCTGGTGGGCGTCGGGGGGTCGCCATTGCTGTGCTGGCCGCTGGCCGCCCGGCGAGCCGGCGAGCCGCTGCGGCAGCGTGGAAGCGCGACCGGACCCTTCGCATTTCAATCTACGCCCTGCCCTTCCTTGTCCTGGCGATTGTGGCCTACCGACTCGTCTACGGTTGACCCCTTATCGACCCCTTCAAGGGGGTCATTTCAGGGTCATTCCAGGGCGCTCCTGACCACCGATTCGTATTCAAAAGGCCCGGTTTGATGGTGCCGAGGAAGGGACTCGAACCCTTACAAGGTTGCCCTCACTAGCCCCTCAAGCTAGCGTGTCTACCAATTCCACCACCTCGGCACGGGCGACCGGACGCCCCTGGGGCGCCGACGGCCCAGCCATTCTACAGGCGTTCGGGCGTGCCACCCCACCCGGCTGAATTCGAGTCGCCTCGTGTGGCATGCTGAGCGAAGCAGCTCTGTGAGGATGGCCATGCCACACGACTTCCACGCGATACTGGGGCAGGTGTCGCGTCGACTGCTCGGAATCGAGCGGCAGCTACGGACCGCGCATGGGGGGAATCGCGCGTACACCTGGGGTCTTCCCGCAGCGGCGCTGCTGCTTTGCTTCACGATCCTGGTCGTCGCTGGAACGCTGAGCGGGGCCTCGGCGGCCGAGTTTCTCCCCATCGCAATCTTCGAGGGGCTGGTCATCGCTGGATTGTTCGTCGCCTGCATGATGCCGGCCGCCACGCCCCCTGACGATCGGGGCGACCGCGGTCCCGACCCCGAACCCCCGGCGACGCCACCGCCCACCGACCCGACCGTTTGGGTGCGGCTGCTCGCGGAGTCGAACCTCCCCTCGCCAGACGCCGGCAACATCGAGGAGCACACCCGTCGCGAGTTGACCGGCGCGCCACGCTGAACCACGCCGCCGCGCGTGACGGTGCCGCGTTCGTGCTGCTTCGCCGGTCGACTGCGACAGGTACTGCGGCGATCGGGCGATACTGGCCACCGATCGCTGGCTGCGATCGTCGTGCTCACCGCCGGGTTGTCGGCGGTCCGTCGAAGCAGCGCCGGCACCTAAGTCCCGGGCACACGGATGCGGCGCTGCGTCATGCGGTGCCGAGTCGTCGCCAGACGGTGAGGGCGGGTGTGGCGCCCGGGAAGGGCTCCAATGCACGAACCGGCACCGTAGCGACCCTGCTGAACGTTTCATTCAATTCGTGCAGCCGCGTCGTGCGATGGCCGCCATCTCCAATCAACGCAACGATATCTCCGCCGTAATAGCTCAGACAGTCCCCCAGGCTCGAGAACAGCGGAGGCCAGCAGAGAAAGAGCGATCGGTCGGCAAACTCGGTCAGGAGCGTCTGATCCCCGGCGATGACGTCGGTCCACGTCTGAGCTGTCGCGTGATAGCGGTTGACGCGGGCACCGCCGGGCGGCGCCTGGTCGATGGCGATGACGTCGACGCCAAGAGCTCGGAGTCGAGACGCCCAGTACCCGGTGCCCGCTCCGATTTCGACCAGCGGAGCGACGCCGGCAAGGATCCCCAGCGAGCGATTGTCGGGAACGACGTACGAGTAGCGCTGAGCGAGGCTGGCGACAGCCGCCTCCGGGTGGGCACCTTCCATGGCAGCCCCGAGCAGTGAGCCGAGGTCATCGAGGCGCACCGGCGAATCGTCCTCCTATGTCCTGACCAGACGAGCCGTATCCCACTTCAGGTCCCGCGCGACTTAGTCGCAGAGATTCCGCGCCACAGCGGCCCCGCCGCAGCAGGACGTATCGGGCCGTTTTCCGCGCTCGGTGCCACAGCGCGACACACGGTCGCAGCGCAGATCCACGGCTATTGCGGTTGGCGGAACGCGCGGTGAGCGAATATCCTCGGGTGGCGCTCCAGCTCGGCAGGCTCCGCGAACGCTAGGGCTGACCTCAGTTATCGGGTGGCGGGCTCGGGCCGGGGCTCGACGATGGACTGCTGCCGCCATCGTCTCCCCCGCCACCACCGCCATCATCGCCCCCTCCACCGCCGTCGGACGGCGACGGGTCCGGACTCTTCGTGGAGGAGCCTGGACGCGTCGTGCGCTCTGCGGGATCAGATGCTTCGGGGGTGTGCGTGTGGTCGTCCGTCGGCTCTGGTGGCGCGGCCGCCGGTGGGGACGGCGGGCTCGCCGGCTGGAGCCCGGACTCCTCGGTGAGCAGGGCCGCCGCATCGAGGCGGTACCGTGGCCAGAGCGGCGACGACGGGTTGCCGGATAGCTCGGCGAAGGCGACACCGAGCTCATTCGCGGCGTCCGCAATGCTCTGGGCTGGATTGATCCGATCTCTCGCTTCGGCCATGCTCTGCTCCGCAAACTCGAGGTGCAGCGCCGTGTCATCGGCACCCGGAAGCTTGAGCATCACGCTCTGACGGGCAGCGCGAACCAGGAACAGCGCTGACCCTGGGGGTGCGTTCCACCCGGCGGCTGCGACGCCTGCCGCAGCCATGACAGTGGCGGCCGAAGCGATCAGCCCAGCGTGGCTGAATCGCCGGCGAAAGCTGAGGAACCCTCCGGTGAGCGGACGTCGCGAGGCAATGATGATGGCATCGAGCATCGCGTCGTGCGCTCGCTCCCGCGCGTGCCTGCGTGGGGCTCGCCGGCTGCTCTGGCGCCACGCATCGAGGGAAAAAGAGAGCTGTGGGTCGATCCACTCGTTCATGCCGCTCTCGTCGGGGTCAACGCACGTCTCACGGCGTCGAGTGCCCGGTGTTGCAAGGACTTCACCGCACCGACGCTCCGCGTGGTGGTGGCGGCCACCTCCTCGAGCGACTGATCGAGAACGAATCGGCGAATGAGGACGTCGCGCTGGTCCTCGGTGAGATGCACCATGGCATTGCGAACCCGACGGGCTTCGATGTTCATCTCGGCGATTGCGCCCGGATCGAGATCCACCGGACGTGGCTCAAACGCCACGCCACGCGCGCGGATTCCCCTGCGGATGTGATCGACGGCCTTGTTTCTGCAGATGTGCAGGAACCAGGCCTGCACCGCGGGCTCCCGCGGATCCCGGAGGGTTTTGATCGACGTCACGGCCGCCACAAACACTTCCTGTGTCACATCCTCGGCAGCTGTCAGATCACCAAGGCGAGCGAGCGCGTACGCATGCACATCGGCGTAGAAACGCTCGAAGAGAGCGCTCCAGCCGTGTGCCTCGCCACGCTGCGCGGCCGCTACCGCCTGGGCAAGGCGGTCGGTGTCTGCCAGGTTCGCGCCGCCCCTGTGGGTTTCATCGAATATCAAGTCGGATGCCGTGGCCTCCGGGATACGGGTGGGCGGCGTTCACGGACTGGAGCCGGCCGCGCAACTCGGCGATGAGCGTCAAACTCGGGTCCAAGGCCGATCGCGATTCGCGTCGGCGGTCAGGTACCGCAGGTGGCGTCGCCATTGATCGTGATGGTGTGTCCTGCGCCTCCCGCGCCGGTCTGGGTCAGCGTTGCGGTGTTCCAGTGGACGTGGCCGTTGCCGAGCGTGTACAGACCGGCTGCCGACGACGTGAAGAAGAAGCCGGTCGACGCGGTCGAGATGGAACCGAAATACACCTCACCATTGCCGCCTCCGATCTCGACCGACGCCGGCGATGCGCCGACGTTCGTCAGCCCGTTGATGAGCGCAAACGTGGCGCCCGCGGGACAGCTGACGAGCATTGAGGTCAGGGGACCGTTGATTGCACCGGCGGTGCTGGACCCGTTGATCGTGATGGTCCCGGCGCCGGGTGTTTTGTCACCGCAGGACACGGATCCGGAGATCGCAGTGATCGAGCCGATCGTGCCCTTCTTCTGGCCGGCGGGGGTGGTGTCGGCGAGCTGGGCGTTGAACTGTGCGCCCTTCTTCGCGTCGAAGTTGGTCACCCCGGGCCCGGCGAAATTCCGCTGGGTATACGTGGCTCCCGACCCTGCGCCGATACGGACGAACACCTCGCTCGACGTGAGCGTGATGTAACCCCCCATCGACCCATCGGCCGTGGCGACCTGCAGCGTGATCTCCGGACCGTTGAGCGACGGAAAGGAGCAGGTCACCGCTGTCGGGGCAACGGTGGCCACGAGCTGGACTGCCCCGGAGTCCGTGAAGTGCCCACCGGCTGGTGGCTGCGGTGTCGGCGTCGGGGTGGGCGTAGGGGGCGCAGCGCTCGAGGCTGGCCCAGCGCCACCGCATGCGGTCAGCGTCAGCGCCGCGCCGGCGAGGACGAGCAATGCAAGCCATCCCGTGGCCGGGGACCCGGAACGCTGAGTGCGCAAGAGCTCCATGGCCCGGCATGATCCCTTGTCGCGAGGTCAGACGTCCGAATATCGACAGAACGTTCGCAGTGACGTCACATGGCGTCAGGCTGTGGTCGTTTCCGCCGGGAGCCGGCGCGCCAGGCCGCGAGGAGATCCTGCTGGGAGTGGACACCGAACTTCTGGAAGATCGCGCTCAGGTGGTTCCGCACCGTGCTCTGGCTGAGGTACATCTCGGCGGCGATGATGGCGACCCGCTCGCCCTGAGCAAGGCGAGACGCGATCTCCCACTGCCGCGGCGAGAGTTCCGCGCTGGGCGGGACCCCGAACACGCCGGCCCTCTCGACCAACGGCGCCATGACGCCTGTTGCCTCGATCTGCGACGCGAGACGACGGAGGTGGCCGGCGAGCTGGCTCGCAGCAGTGGAGTCCGGGACTCGGGGGTCTGTGGCGGCCGCGGCGATGAAGGAGAACGGCAGCGCCCCGTCGCCTTCAAGCACGGTGATGACTGCACGGACGGCTCGCCATCCGCGTTCCTGGCGCAGGCGGACACGAACATCGCTAGCGGGCTCGGTGGTGGCTCGAGCGAATGCCAGAAGCAGCGCGGCGAGGTCATCACGATGGACGAGCTCGAGGATGGAACACCCGAGGAATTCGGCTGGGGGTCGGCCGAGGACCGCACCCGCGTTCGTGCTGATATTGGCGACCCGCCATCGGTCGTCGAGCGTGACCTGCGCGGCTTCAGCGTAGGCAGCCCTGTGGTTTCTGGGCGGCGACGTCATGACGTCCTCTCCGATCGACGGTGATTTGCCGGGTGCGGGCTCAAACGCGATCCACAGTCCGAGGTCTGGCCCCGAGCTCGAGCGGATCGCCCAGCCGCTTACCAGCAACTCGACCATCGATCCGTCCGGCCCGTGGAAACGGCGCCGGCCATCGATCCCATCGAGCACCCGTTCGCGGACCAGGCGGAACGCCTCGGTCGCCTCGCGCGGGCGCTCCGTGACCGAGAGGTAGCTCGGATCGGGACCGTGCTCAGGCGTGGCACACAACAGTTCTTCGGCGCGCTGTGACGTCTCAACCAGGCGATGGGTCGCCAGCTCGACCAACCCAACCGCCAGCGGGCTGGTACGCACCGCCTCCCGCCACATCGCAATCCAGCGACTCTGGCGATCGCCCCCCTCCCAGGTCCGGGAGATCCGCTCCATTGCTGTTGGTCGTCCTACCTGGTAACTTCGGTCACACACGCTGTGTCAATTGACAGCGTCCTATGACAGAATAACAGGATCGGCGCGGTCGGTGAAAGGCACCTTGAGCGGAGAATGGGATACATGGCCTCGTCGCGGATTGCAGAGAATTTGAAGTCGGCGCGAGAGCGCATGGGCTGGAGCCGCGAGGCGCTCGCGTACCACTCCGGGCTCAGCTGGTCGGCAATTGCCCAGATCGAATCCGGCCGGCGACAGGAGATTCGCGTCAGCAGCCTGGTGGCGCTGGCCAGTGCCCTGGGAGTGAGCGTCGACTATCTCGTCGGCGGTGCGGCCACCGTGTCGCCTAGGCTCCTCGGCCACAAGGCGTTCATCTACAGCTCGGACGACGAGTTCCTCGCTTCGGCGGTACCGTTTCTCGCCGAGGGCATCGAGCGCTCCGAGGCCGTGCTGGCCGTCCCAGCTGCATGGCAGCTCGACTTGCTTCGTGACGCGTTGGGGGACGCCGCGCACCACGTCGAGTTCCTGGAATCGGCGGAGTGGTATGAGTCGCTTCGCGGAGCCTCGCGCGGTTACCTGGATTTCGTCCGCGATCGATTCGTCAATGGGGCTTCGTGGATCCGAATTCTCGGAGAGGCGACGTGGCTCGGGCGAGCCGAAGCCCCGGCGGCCGAGTGGTTTCGCTATGAGTCGATGATCAACATCTCGTTGGCCTCAGCGCCGGCCACGATCGTCTGCACGTACGACGCGCGATCTCTGTCCGACGACGTGCTCATGGATGCGCGTCGCACGCACCCGGAAGTTCTCGCCGCCGACCAGGTTGCGACGAGCCTGGAGTACCAACCGCCCGAGGACTTCATACTGACCCTGGGATGACGTAGTGTGCTTCTCCGCCGAGGCCGATCTGGTCACGGGGGTCGTGGTGGGTGCTATCGGTGTCGATGCCCTTCGTCACGTCCGCAAACGCCACCAACTGGCGCTCGCAGCCACGCCGCTCCTCCTTGCGGTCCACGAGGTCGACGAGTTGTTCGTGTGGTGGGGACTCCACGGTCAGGTGTCCTACCAGGTCGAGCATGCGGCCATCTACGTCTTTCTGGCCGTAGCGTTCCTGCTGCCTTTCTGGGTGCCGTTCGCGATGCTCGGCGTGGAGACAAGGATCCATCGCCGCCGCCTGATGCAAGCGTTTCTCGTTGTGGGCACGATCACATCGGTGACGCTGCTCGTTGCGGTGGTCCGGGGTCCGGTTGGCGCAAGTATCGACGGGTCACATGTCGCCTATTCGGCAGACATCAGTTACGCGGACATTCTCGTTGTGCTCTACGTTATCGCCACGTGCGGCTCCTGCCTCGCGGCGAGCAATCGCTGGCTCGTCGTTCTCGGGCTCGCAAACCTCAGCGCCGTGATTGCGCTTGGATGGATCACGTTCACCGGGTTCACGTCTCTGTGGTGCGCATGGGCGGCGCTGACGTCGATCGCGATCGTGCTCTATCTGCGCCGCTTCTCGACTGTCCAAGGGCTGGCTCCAACCTGACCGGGCAACCCGTGCACTGTGCTACCGATCCTGGACACATACCTGCTCAGATTCGACTACAAACCACGCCTTTAGCGGGGAAACAAGAGAGAGATACCCGGCAAGCATCCCGGACCTGGCGCCGTGCTATGTCACCTTCGCGTTCTCGAGCGTCGCGAGCGTAATAGGGTGAGTTATCTACTCTGTTTCTGGACCGCCAAATCGGGGCCGACCAAGGGTCCGGTGACCACCTCACTATCGGTCGGTGCTGGGGTCGCTGGGAGCGGTGCGCATTTTGTTGGCCGGTGGGCCCTTCCGCTGGCGGGCGGTCGGTGAGGGTGCGTCGGGTCGCCGGGGACAGAGGTGCGATCTGCGGTCCAACGCTCCGGACCTAGGTCGACACGCGTCTCGACGCTCCGCATGAGCTGACGTCGAAGGAGACGTTCGACGCCTTTGCGCAGATGTAACCATTGAGCACGGTTGCCGTTGAAGGGACGAAGGCAGACATGAAACTCACAACCATCGTCCGACAGCAAGACGATCCGATGATTGCATCTTCGCCATCAGCCGGTCGCCCCGTCTCTCTTTCCCCCCAGATGGCGGGACCTTTGACAGTAGGAGAGGTGGCCACTGGCCCTGTTACGCAGTTACGGACAAGACGTAGGCTGCGATCTGGAGGTACAGGTGAGATGCAACCCAGAAACCGAAGCCACCGTCATGGGTTGATCGCCACTTTGCCCCTGGCCTTACTTCTAGCCGCCTGTGGGGCCGGCGCATCGCCGAGCTCCCCTTCCCGCTCCACCCCGACACCCACTCCGGCCCCGGCGCCCAGCGTGCCTGCGACCACTCCGACGCCCAGTCCCACCCCGTCGGCATCTGTCGTTGCAAGTCCACTCGCCGTGGTCGGATCCGAAAACGCCGGTATCGGGCCTTACACGCTCGGATTGGTGAACGCCAAGGGGGAAGTGGTGGCCACCGTGACTGCCAACACCCCTTCCGATTACCACTCGGTAGGTGGTGATCCTGGCATTACCAGTACCTCGGACAGCCGCCTGTACTACGAAGACGGGAACACCAACATTGACTACCTGACCGCGACGGGCCAGCACGGGGTCGCTTTCACTATCAGCAGACCGACCGGCGCAGAAGTGGCGTTTGCGGTCAGCCCTGACGACACCCGGGTCGCAGTGGCAGTGCTGACCAATTGGGAGGACGCAACCGGCAACGGAGGTGAACCGCCTTACAGCTCGCACATGTATCTAATGGCTATGGGTGGTGGAATTCAGCAGACTCTGTTTGACGGGACGGGCTCGAGTAGCACCGCTCCCTTGACCTGGCCGGTAGGTTGGGATGGAGACAACCTGGTGGTGGCCCAGACCCTTCCGGGCGACTTCACCGGCTATTACCCCGGGACCGGTCCCTGCGCCATGGGAACGGATTGCAGCTCCCAGTTGCGGGTTTTCAACCCAGCCACCAGAACCTTAGGGCCTCCCCTCTGCGCCGAGGAAGCCGGAGTGATAACCATCGGAAGTCCGACCGCAGCCGGGATAGCCTGCATGCCTATCGGCACAGCCGGCGACCCCGCCAAGAAACTGGAATCAGTTTCCTGGTCGGGGGTGATCACCTCCTTCGGTACCAACATTCCGGGAAGTTGCCTGTTATCGCCACACGGAGCCGTCATCGCTTGTCCTTCAGACCTTGTCGAGGACGCAACCGGGCAGCACACCATTCGGGCCCAAGCCTTCCGCGCCAGCGGGGTGGTGCAGAGGATCCCCAATCCTCTCGACTTCCAACTCATCGGTTGGATCGACGGGAATGACGTCGTGGTCACCACGGGTGGCAGCATTGCCCTGGGTGGCGAATTTGGCGGGCTGGCGGTGGAAAACATCGTGACCGGCAAGCGGATTCCCGTTTCGCTTGCGACAAGTCCCAATCCCTACAGTGTCCGGTGGCAGTTCTTAGGGGCGATCCCGGGAGCGCTATGACCACCAAGGGGTCTCACGGAGCCGTGCGATAGGAGGACTGCCGCGCTCTGCGGGGGCGAGCTGGGCCATGAGCTTGACCAACTCCGCCGTCGGTGAGCCCGTCTCGCGCAGGACGTCATCGAAAGCGGTCGCCGCAAGGAAACATGCGTCCCATGCGGCAGCGTCATCACGCTCCGCGGCCCGATCCTCAGTTCCGAACACAAACAGCGCGAAATCGGAGGGGAAACAAAAAGGGAGATACCCGGCAAGCATCCGGGACTTAGCGCCATGCTAGCGTGTCCTCGGATCTCACGCGCCATGAGCGAGCGAGTCCGAACTATCTGCTCAGTTTGGAGCTCAGGAGGCGAGCCTTGACTGAACCAGGGAACGTGTCCGAGCGATGGTATGACGCCAATGACATCGGCGGCCGAGCCGCCTTCTTCCGTGACCTCATAGCGATCTTTCGCAAGGACCACCCGCGCGAACCGCACTGGGAAAACCGTCAACGCCTCTGGCAGCTCATCGAGAAACACGGAGGAAGCCTGGACGGCCGCCCAACCTGGCTGCGCATCGTCTCCGAGATGATCGATAAGGATACGGTTGAGGTTAGGCAAACTCAGGAGGACGGCGCCTACAAACTCTTCAACTTCACAGCGGCGGAAACACGCGACCTGAGAGTCGGGCCGGCTCAGTAACGCCGGGAAGGCAGCGCGAGAGCGGAGCTCGAGCACCGAACGTCTCCAGCGATGTGGCGATACGCGCGTCGTCACGCCGGCTGAGCTCGTCGATCACCGGTATGAGCACGTGCGACGCATTTGGTCGGATGTAACCGTTCATGACGTGTTCCCGTTGAATGGGTGAAGGTCGACATGAAACTCACAACCATCATCAGCGCTGCGATCGCCGCCGCTGGCCTCGCCGCCTGTGGGTCGACAGCCACGCCGACTGCGCGGCCAACCGTCACCCCGACAGTAGCGCCGACGACCGCCCCGACTGCTACACCTACTCCGGCGCCATCGCCCGTCCCGACACCTACACCTAAGCCTCAGCTAAGCGTCTACGTGACGACTACGTGTGGTGTGGCTGGCACGGCTCAGGGTGGAAGCGTCACGTTTCATGGAGTGAAGCCCGGAGAGTGGATGGGCTGGGGTTCTGATCCCGAAATCATGAAGTTCCCCACCGTTACATATGGGCCAGTGACCGTTGGACGTTGGTCGTGGAGTGTTTGGGATGATTCGAAGGTCGAGTTCGTCGCGCACGGCGCGTTCACCATCCCGGCTTGCCCGGGGTAGGCGTTACAGCGACTGCATCTGACAACTTGAAAACCGGCTAGGTCGCGGCCCTGCCTGCGGCTATCGAAGTCTGAGCAGCCCGACCTAGGGTTGAGCGCGTCGCCTGCTACGCGTTGATCGACCTCATCAGCCGCGTAGGCACATTATCGACGCTCCGAGCGCTGTGCTAGCAGGCCCGGAACGCGTATCCACTCAGTTTCGAACACGGAGGCGGATCCGAGAAGCGAAAAACAAGAAAGAGATACCCGGCAACGACCCGGACGCGTACGCCGTGGTAATGCTAAGCGAGGACTACGAGACGCACTGTGAATGAACCCGGCTTGGGCTCATCTGCCGATAGCAAGGGCGAGAAGGGTATTGACCGCAGTCTCGAACGGGCGGGTACTCCGTTGCACCTGGGCGAGTAGAAGTCCGCCTTGGAGCGTGGCGAGGAGCGTAGTCGCGAGGTCGTCCGGGTCGATCCCCGACGGGAGCTTCCCGTCGGCATGAAGGGATCTGAGTCCATCGCCGATGGCGGCTGCCCACTGATCGAACCCTGCCGCTATGAGCACTCGGGCCTCGGGGTCACACTCTGCCAGTTGACCACCGAGCGAGCCTAGGGGGCAGCCCCCCTTTGCTTTGGTGCGCTTCGCTTCGGTGATCACCATCTTCCGCCAGGCTTCGACTCCGTTCGCGCTGCGGAGCAACCGCCCCTGGTTATTGACGATGGCGTCGGCCTGGTAATCGATGACCGCCTGCACGAGTTCGTTCTTGTCGGGAAAGTAGTGGTACATCTGAGAGCCGCTGACTTCCGCCGCCACCTTGACGTCTTCCAAGGTGGTGCTCGCCACCCCGCGCTCATGGATCAGGGCGGCGGCCTCCTCCACTATTCGTGCCCGGGTGCGTGCTCCCTTGGGGGTGAGCCTCGGCCGGTCACTCATCTCGTTGACCATGCACCAATGTTAGCAGGATTTTGAGTTTGACAACCCAGTCCGGACCTGTCAGAGTGGGTCGCACAACCCATTTTTTAGCGACAGGAGGCACATCGCATGACCGACCTCAAGGGCAAGACCGCTCTGGTTACGGGCTCGACGAGCGGTATCGGCAAGGCGACGGCCATCGCCTTGGCCGCCCGCGGCGCTCACGTACTGGTGGTCGGGCGCAACGAACAACGAGCCAAAGACGTGGTGGCCGAGATCGAAGGCAGCGGAGGCAGCGCAACGTTCCGGCTCACCACGTTGAGCGATCTGAAATCAGCCCACGAGCTGGCCGAATGGGCCATTGAGGCAGGCGACGGTCATGTCGACATCCTCATCAACAACGCTGGCGTCGCCTTGCTCGGACCAAGCAACGCAGCCACCGAAGCAGACTTCGACGAGAGCTTTGCAGTCAACGTCAAGGTTCCGTTCTTCCTCGTCGCGTCACTGGCGCCAGCCATGGCCGAACGCGGATGGGGTTCGATCGTCAACGTCTCCACGATGGTCGCCAGCTTCGGACAGGCAGGCATGGCTCTGTATGGCGCCAGCCGAGCGGCTCTCGAACTGTTGACGAAGGCCTGGGCTGCCGAATACGGCCCGGGTGGTGTTCGGGTCAACGCCGTTGCCCCCGGCCCGACACGGACCCGCACGATGGAAGCAGTCCCTGAAGAGATGGTGAATCAGCTCGCAGCACAAGCACCAGCAGGTCGCGTAGCTCAGCCCGAGGAACTTGCTGCGGCGATCGTCTTCCTCGCCAGTGATGATGCCAGCTTCGTCCACGGCGTCACTCTTGCAGTCGATGGAGGCCGAGTAGCGACGTAACGCTTGTCGGCGCGACGTTCAAGTGCGAAGACATAGAACAGATCGCAACCAACAACTGAGGAGTATCCACATGAGCGCATACGTAATTGTCGAATTCACGGTCAAGGACCCGGATGTTTATCGTGAGAAATACAGCCGCAACGCTGGACAGACGGCCAAAGAGCACGGAGGCGAGGCTCTCGCCAACAGTAACTGGGAGATCCTGCATGGCGATGGCTCGCTCACCTCAGGGGCACTCATGCGGTTTCCGGACCATAAGGCGGCCGTCAGTTGGTACAACTCGCCTGAATATCAGCAGCTGATCGATGTCCGAGGTGTCGCGATGGATGCCCGTTTCAGCTTGCTCGACGGCCTCCCTACGCGCACAGAAGAGGACAGCACATCCCAATGAGCGCACTTCCAGGAAAGACGGTACTCATCACCAGCGCCAACGCCGGGATCGGCAACGATGTGGCCCGGCAACTGGCGTTTCGTATCACTTAATGACGCTTTTTGCGCAATCCTGCCCCGACTGTTTTTGCACAAACGCCCAGCTTGGAAAACAAGAGAGAGATACCCGGCAAGCATCCACGCCTATGCGCTGTGCTTGTGCGACGAGACAATCTCAGACGCGGCGAGCGCGGAGGGCGCAGTTATCTGCTCTGTTTCAATCCGTCACCGAGGACCGTCATGGCAACGCCAGCAGCCCCGGCCGTTTCCCGGCAATCTGAGCGCCGGCTCGCCGTCTCTCTCGACGTGGTGCGCGAGTACCAGGCCGCGAGCAAGGCTCCGGCCACCACGCGGGCTTATGCCTCCGACTGGCGGCGCTTCACCGCCTGGTGCGACGACAGGGGCCTGTCGCCGCTCCCTGCTACTCCGGAGACCGTGAGTCACTATCTCGCCGACGCGGCCGAGAACGGCTACCGGGCGGCGACCATCACCCGCTGGGCGGCTGCGATCAGCCAAGCGCACCAGGCGGCGGGACACGCGACCCCGACCGCTGCGCTCGAGGTGCGGGCTTGCCTACGTGGCATCCGCCGTACCCTCGGCACCGTGGGCCGCCAGGCCGCGCCGATCACCCCGGTCACCCTGCGACGGATGCTCCGCCACGTCAGTCGGCGCAATGGTGAGCTGCGGGTCCTCCGCGACCGCGCGCTGCTCCTGGTGGGCTTCGCCTCCGGGCTGCGCCGCTCCGAGCTGGTCGGGCTGGACGTCGAGGACGTCGAGGAGACGGCCGAGGGTCTGATCCTCAACATTCGCCGCAGCAAGACCGACCAGGAGGGACAGGGACGCCGTATCGGCGTCTGCCACGGGCGCCACCACGAGACGGACCCGGTTGCCGCCCTGCGGGTCTGGCTCGCCGCCTCGGCAACTGACGCGGGGCCTATCGAGCGGTACAGCGGTCACTCTCTCCGGGCCGGCATGGCGACATCTGCCGCTGGAGCCGGTGCGAGCGAGGCCGCCATCACGGCGCAGGGCGGATGGCAGTCCGTACAGATGGCTCGGCGTTACGTGCGGGACGGGCAGATCTTCCGCGTCGCCTCAGCGCTCGGACTGGGGCTGTAGGCTTTCGGAGGGCCCATGAGGCGGGTGCTTCTACACCGCAGTCCCACGTCGTGCGAAGCCAACATCATGCTAGGGCAGCGGAGGTGGGGCGGGGATCTGCGCTGTGGCCTGAGCAAAGTCGTACCCGCAGGAACGGCAAACGGTGAGCCCCTTCTTCACGTCATTGCCACAACGCGGGCACTGACGGTGCCGCGGCCTGCTCATCAGCCATATCAAGCCCAGAACCACGAAACCGATGAACCAGATGAGAACGATCAGCGTGACGCCAATCCCGGCGCCAACCGCCGTCCCGGCTTGACAACCAGACAGTGCCCCGTCAGTCAGCCCCGCGCAGTTGTCGCTGGTGCTGGCGATTCCGGCGATCAGCCAGATGACGATAAGGACGTTGAATATGGCGAGCGCCCAGGTAGCCTTGCGCCAGTGGGGAACCAGTCGACCCATTTTGACTTCACCTCCCTGGGATCAACGTCCCATCGGGACCGCACGATACGCACTGCCACGTCGAGCGTCAACGCGGTTGGCACTCGCCTGGCTCGTGGCAGACCACCCGTCACAAGAGAGGCCCTTGACGCGCTACCAAGGGCCTCTTAGGAAGGGATGAATTGCGGGATTCAGTGCATGGGCCATAGCCCTGCGGGCGACTGGCGGGTCGTTCAACGCCAGGGCTAACAGGGATGTTCTTGCCTTTCGCCCGGCCCCGAGCTACCAACATAGGTCGTATTGACGAGCCCTAGCGCGGGCGATCAGCCCGAGAGACCCAGCTCGCCGCTGAGGGATGCATCGGCCGCCGTCAAGGCGCTCTGCGCGGGAGTCACCGTGTTGAAAATTGCGTTGTAGTTGCTGATGTTGTCTGTGTTCGCCGCAAGCGTGCCCATCACGTTTTCAAGCGCCGCGTCCGCGCTGAGAACGGCCTGAACATCTGCAGCGTCAGCTGGCGGGAACGTTATTGCTTGAACAGCGGTATCAAATGTTTGGCGCGCGCTGATCTGGGCATTGATGGCCGCAGCGGCTCCAGTCGGATCCGTAGAGGCCTTGTTCTGCTCCGCGATCTGTGCGTTGACAGCCGTGACCATTGCGTTGAAGGCAGTTGAATACGCGCTCGCAGCCACTAGCTCAGCGGCGGCCGCTGACGCCGAGCTGTTCGCGGCAGCTCCGCCCGCGGAGCTTGCCGACGAGATGGCCGAGGGCGGCGATCCGCCGCACGCGACGATAACCACGGTTGCGGCCGACGCGACGAACCCCACGATGACCCAGCGTTTCACAGTCGTCGCCATCGTCGTTACCTCCAATCCCCTATCGACCGAATTCCCGTCGAGACGGCGACGACGACCGTCGTTCTTGAGGATCGCCCCGCCGATCGAGAAGCGCCTGGATTGCCTTCATGTGTCTGTTCGGCATCCTACGAACCGGCCAGGTCTAATCATTGCCCGCGATCTTGATGTGACACACCCTGGGTCACTCGCCTGCGCCCTCCGTCCCCTAGGGAGCGATCGCCGCCGCGAGAAACCACCCGATGCCGACCGCTGTCATCCCGACACCGCTGCGCTGCTTCATGGCTTGGCTACCTTCCTTGAAGTCTCAGCCAACCGAACGAGCCCCGGTGCCGGCGCCGAACTGACCCTGGTTGGAGAGCGCTCCACGTCGCTTTTCGGATCCCGGCAATTAGCTCTCGGCGAACCAATAGTCTAGAAAATCCGTGTTCGATGGGCCTCCCTCACCGACTGGACCCGGAGCAGCAAGATTGTACGTCCCCGACTGATTGATCATGTTGATGCCGGTGTACGAGAAGAAACCGATCCCCAACTTCTTGCCGCCCGCCGTCGCGTACGCGGAGGAGAATCCAATCTGCTCCTGGGCCGTCGTGTTAGACCACTCAGCCAGATTGCCGATCGAGCCGCCATACGTGGGCGCTTCACCGATCCACTCGGCAGAACTTCGTGTGCAGGTCAGCCCTGAGGCACAAGTCTGAGTAGTAGAAAACGAATGCCTGTGCGCCGTAGTCGTGTCGTTGACGACAATTTTGAACTTTCCACTTGCGTAGGTGACGCTTGCCGTGATGGAGTCGCCGGGGAACACGCCATAGGCGATCTGAATGTCGTTGGTCGGATACATCTCCCACCAAGCGTAGTAAGAGGGACTCGTGCCCGAGCAGTACGCATAAGTACCGCCCTGCTCGACTGTATTATCGCTGAAGCCATCCAGGCCAACCCAGAATGCATGGGACTCGTTGACGGTCCCGAGGCACGTCGCCTTGGGCACCTTCCACTTCGCCGTGACGAACGTGAATCGCTTTGCCGAGGCGGAGGCGGCGGCAAAACCCGACCAGTTGTAGCTGGTCACCCCTCCCGGCCCACCCTCGCTTCCGGGGATGTTCGCACCACTCCGGGCAGTTGGAACTGATGGTGCGGCGGCGAGTGTAAGGCTGGCGAGAGCCACGGCCAAGCCGAGCGTTCCGGGGATGATCCGTTTCATGTGCCTCCTAAGCTGGTCGTACTCGCACCGACTTGCTCTGAAGAGACTGGGTGACCGTTGCGAGCAACCAGAATCCCTCCCGACTGCGCCGATTATGCGGGATCGCGTTAGCGGTTGGCGCATCCCGACCGCATGAGCGCCACCACGAGCAGACCTTTCTTGATCATTACCCCAACCCAGGTAGCTCGGTGCGCCTCAGTTAGCGATGCCGTTCAACGGGTCTTTGGTGATGGACAGTTCCCCGGGCGGCTGCCGCGGATTGGGCGGCGTGACTCTTCACAACGGCCAACGGCGGGCAGTAGTAGCCCTGAATTTCGTCGTCCCAGCGGACACCTCCGCAAATGCGCGATCGTCGGCCTCCTCGGCCCTCGCTCTGAGGACGAAGTAGGCTCGCCAACGCATATGGGGCGGTTTCCCCGGGAAGGGCACGAGGAGACTGGCGGATCCTCCCATCCGCAGCCGAATGGCCTGAGCACGTGTGATGGCTCGATCCCCAGCCGTAGCCCGCTGAGATGCATAGACGAGACGGTGGCAGTTGCGGCAGCGGAGAGTTCCCGCGAGCTGGTACAGACGGATCGCACGGCAGCCGCACCCCGGGCAGAGCCACCAGGCACGCTCGCCCCCGAAGGGGCACGGCGTGTACGAGATCTCCACCGCGCCCTCCCGTTCGGCGTAGCGGCGATGGTGCCACAGGCGAATATCCAGGACGGGGCAACTTTCGACAGTTAATGGCGTCCCGTACCTGGGCCACTGACCCGATCCTAAGCCGCCCCTTTCACCGAAATCTTCTGAGTTTCGACGCGAGCCCGGATTTGCTCGAGGAGCCGCAGACGAGACATCGATGGTGCTCGGGGCCATCGCCAGGGACCACGCTATTGCTCCCTACCTGAGCGATAAGTGAGCGCTATCGGGCGGGATGAGCCACGCCAACGGGAGCCTTGGTTGGGCGACCAAACTATGTCGCGACACTACAACAGATGTGTAGCACCATTGCCAGAAGCTCCGCGGCGCGGCTCATGCGGTTCTGCCGTCCATCGGGTCCGCCGCCAGGGGTCAGCGTCCATAGGGACTGGCGCCCATCGACGGTTCCAGCAAGGGTCGGACCAGACAACCAGACACCCTTAAGTGACCACTTGTCTGTCTGGTTGGTCAACTGCGCCCCAGAGGGGGCTACTGCCCCCCGCTCTCTGAGGCTCCGCGCCAGGTCGTGTCGTGTCTGTCTGCCAGACATGTCTGGTGCCGTTTTCGTATTCACGCGACACCCCCGAGCCCTATTTGTCTGGTACGTGTCTGGTTAGCGTCGTCGAAGGCCGCGAGCGCCCATTTGGTGGGCTCGGTGCCGGGTACGGGGACGAACAGCCGGCCAGACATCCTTTTGAGGGTTGTCCGGACGGTTTCGGTGTTCGCGTCGAGGTGATCGGCGATGTCTGCGACGGTGCGGGGCGACGTCTTCAGGAGTGCGCGAATGCGGGCTTTGAGCGGCATGGCGCCGGCCAGGTCGGGAATGCTGGCGATGTCGGCTCGCGTGATCGTCGTCTTGGGCTCGAACTCGAAGTGCAACGCGAACGGCTGGGCCTTGGTGCCGTCGTTGCTCTTCTTGCTGGTGAGCGCAAGGTCGAGCCGCGGTGATCCCGGCTCCTGGGACGCCTTGACGAACCAGGTCAACCGGGCCGAGTTGTGCCAGAAGGTCGAGCCGAATGGTCGGTCCTCGTCGCCACCTCTGTTGATGTGGGCGAGCAGACAACTCCCCACCTCGAGGCGGGACAGAGCTTGGAAGAAGTCGAGGCAGACGCCGGCGCCTTCGGGAGGACCGGCACAGGCGAGCGCGACGGAGTCGAGGAAGATATACCGGATCTCGTGCTCGTGGATGATGCGTTGCAACCGTTCCACCTGGGCGCTCAGCGGTCCCTCGCTCGCGCAGGGGACGTACAGCACCGAGGGCAGCGGAGCACCGTCCCCACACAGGGCGCCCATGCGCCGGCGGTGGGGGGCGGCTCGCCACTCGAAGTCCAGATATGCGGTCTTCAACCGTTGCGAGAGGGGCAGACCCAAAGGCCTCACGTTGAGGCGAGATACAAAAGAGAGATACCCGGCAACGACCTACTCTCCCACCCCGTTGCCAGGGCAGTACCATCGGCGCTGGTGGGCTTAACTGCTGTGTTCGGGATGGGAACAGGTGTTTCCCCACCGCTATGATCACCGGATATCTCTCTCATGACGAGTGAGAACGCGAGTCTGGTCCACGGAAGCGGCGTCGCGCCGTCCGTCGGAGAATCCTAGTGCGCTACTTCGAGCGCTCTTGCCAGGCGTTGCACTTTCCTGCGGCGCCACCCTTGGCGCCATCCCACTAGTCGCTGAAAAGTGGGATAGGAGGTCAAGCCCTCGACCGATTAGTACCGCTCAGCTCAAAGAGTCACCTCTCTTACACCCGCGGCCTATCAACCAGATGGTCTCTCTGGGGTCTTACCCGGTTATCCGGTGGGAGATCTTATCTTGGAGTGGGCTTCGCACTTAGATGCTTTCAGCGCTTATCCCATCCGGACATGGCTACCCAGCGATGCTCTTGGCAGAACAACTGGTGCACTAGCGGTCCGTCCAACCCGGTCCTCTCGTACTAAGGTCAGCTCTCCTCAAATCTCCTGCGCCCACAGCGGATACGATCCGAACTGTCTCACGACGTTCTAAACCCAGCTCGCGTACCGCTTTAATGGGCGAACAGCCCAACCCTTGGGACCTACTCCAGCCCCAGGATGCGACGAGCCGACATCGAGGTGCCAAACCTTGCCGTCGATGTGAACTCTTGGGCAAGATCAGCCTGTTATCCCCGGGGTAGCTTTTATCCGTTGAGCGACGGCCTTTCCATTCAGAGCCGTCGGATCACTATGCCCGACTTTCGTCCCTGCTCGGCTTGTCGGCCTCACAGTCAAGCTCCCTTACGCCATTACACGCCAAGGCCTGATTTCCATCCAGGCTGAGGGAACCTTTGGGCGCCTCCGTTACCGTTTGGGAGGCGACCGCCCCAGTCAAACTACCCGCCTGCCACGGTCCCGACACCGGATAACGGCGCCGGTTAGAAATAAAATCCAGCAAGGCTGGTATTCCAAGGTTGACTCCACCGAACCTAGCGGCCCGACTTCACAGTCTCCCAGCTATCCTCTACATGCTGGACCCCATTTCAGTGGCAAGTTATAGTAAAGCTCCACGGGGTCTTTCCGTCCTGCTGCGGGTAACCTGTATCTTCACAGGTACTTCAGTTTCGCCGAGTACGTGGCCGAGACAGCGCCCATCTCGTTACGCCATTCGTGCGGGTCGGAACTTCATGTCTTCCCTCCATTACTGGAGGCACTGACTATAACTTTGAGATCCCCACCTTCTAGGATTTGCTCAGCAGTGAACTTGCGTCGACCGGACGCGTTCATCATCGTCGCTCGCTCAACGATTTCTCGTAGACCAGATGGCGACAGGTGACGGCCGGCTGCGATCAACCGGCACACTGCTGCGAAACCGTCGAAGTCTCTTCGCTTCGCTGATACCAGTGGATACGCGTCGAAGTGCGGTATGACCCTGCCAACGAGGTTGGCAATCGCACGCACCTCAAACTTAATGGTGTTGTCGCTCCGGTCGGGCCTCAACGTTCCGCAGCCGAAGTACTCAAACATCAGCTCGAGCACCTCCTGGCGGTCGTCGTTTTGGCTTACCGAGAAGCTAGGTCGTATGTCCCACCCAGTGCGCATCGCTGCGCGCCTGCAGAAGGACACATTGAAACAACCCTCACCGTCTACGTACCCAGAGATGTACGAAGGAAGATCCATGGACCTCACCGGCGTATTGGCTACCACAAGAATTGTAACTGACGTTCAGTCACGGCAGTAACCCTCGGCGCATCGCCTCAGTCGATACAGGGTCAATCCAACCTACGTTGGACGACTTCCCTCGGTATCACCCTCGCACAGCCGCACGCTGTCGTTCGGGCTTCACCGATATTAGCCGGTACGGGCTCGTTTATTCACTTACCCGACAAGGAATTTCGCTACCTTAGGACCGTTATAGTTACGGCCGCCGTTTACCGGGGCTTCATTTCAGAGCTTGCACCCCTCCACTTAACCTTCCGGCACCGGGCAGGCGTCAGCCCCTATACGTCAGCTTACGCTTTAGCAGAGACCTGTGTTTTTAGTAAACAGTCGGATGGGCCTTTTCTCTGCGGCCCTCGTCAGCTCACCGAGTAAATCGGATCACCGCCAAGGGCTCCCCTTCTCCCGAAGTTACGGGGACATTTTGCCGAGTTCCTTAGCCACGTTTCCCTCGATCGCCTTGGAATCCTCTTCCCACCTACCTGTGTCGGTCTGCGGTACGGGCGCCGTGGTTCTCGCTAGAGGCTTTTCTTGGAGGCATGGAACCGGCCCCATCGACACGAAGTGTCTTGGGATCCTTCTCGGAGTTAATGTCAAGCGGATTTGCCTACTTGACCTCCTACAAGGCTCCGTCGGGGACAACCGTCGCCCCGTCAGGCCTATCCTTCCCCGTTCCCCCATTGCTGATAACGAACCAGCGGCGGTGTTGGAATGTTGACCAACTGTCCATCGCCTACGCCTTTCGGCCTCGGCTTAGGTCCCGACTGACCCTGGGTCGATTAACGTAGCCCAGGAAACCTTAGGTTTACGGCGAACACGTTTCTCACGCGTTTCTCGCTACTTGTGCCGGCATTCTCACTTCTGTCCGCTCCACCCGTCCTTACGGTCAGGCTTCGCAGCAAACAGAACGCTCCTCTACCACGACCTTCCTGTGAAGGAAGGCCATCCACGGCTTCGGTTGCAAGCTTGAGCCCCGATCATTGTCGGCGCCACGACATTCGACCAGTGAGCTGTTACGCACTCTTTAAATGGTGGCTGCCTCTAAGCCCACATCCTGGTTGTCTGGACACCGTGACATCCTTTTCCACTTAGCTTGCGATTTGGGACCTTAGCCGGTGGTCTGGGCTGTTTCCCTTTCGACGATGAAGCTTAGCCCCCACCGTCTCACTGCCGCCGGAAAGTTTGTTGCCATTCGGAGTTTGGTTGGGTTTGGTAACGAGGTGATCGCCCCTAGCCCATTCAGTGCTCTACCGGCCACAAACCCATCGACGACGCTGCACCTAAATGCATTTCGAGGAGAACCAGCTATATCCGAGTTCGATTGGCATTTCACCGCTATCCACAGTTCATCCGCCGCATTTTCAACTGGGGTCGGTTCGGGCTTCCACGCGGTCTTACCCGCGCTTCACCCTGACCATGGATAGGTCACTCGGTTTCGGGTCTACTCCATGCGACTACCACCACCATTACAGTGGTCACGCCCTATTCAAACTCGCTTTCGCTACGGCTCCGGGTGTCAACCCCTTAACCTCGCCACATGGAAGTAACTCGCCGGCTCATTCTACAAAAGGCACGCAATCAGGCATTCCCACTAGGGGCATAGCCCTCTCACGGCTTGTAAGCACACGGTTTCAGGTACTTTTAACTCCCCGTCTGGGGTGCTTTTCACCTTTCCCTCACGGTACTTGTTCACTATCGGTCACCAAGAGTATTCAGGCTTGGACGATGGTCCGCCCAGATTCCCACAGAATTCCACGTGTTCCGTGGTACTTGGGAGCTCTCAAAGGAGGTCGTGTGCCTTTCGCGTACGGGGCTGTCACCCTCTGCGGCCGGCTTTTCCAATGCCGTTCGGCTAGACAACGACTTTGTAACTCCTTGTCCCCTCGGCAGAAGGAACGCTGAGGTCCCGCGACCCCGAGACGGAAACGCCTGCCGGCTATCACGCCGTCTCGGTTTAGCCTCACCCCTTTTCGCTCGCCACTACTCAGGGGATGACATCTTTTCCTGCGGATACTTAGATGTTTCAGTTCTCCGCGTGCCCTCTACCCGGTCTATATATTCAACCGGGAGTACCTGGACATTCCTCCAGGTGGGTTGCCCCATTCGGAAATCCCCGGATCGAGTGCTTGCTAGCAGCTACCCGAGGCTTATCGCAACAACGCTACGTCCTTCATCGGCTCTTGGTGCCAAGGCATCCACCGTGTGCCCTTGGTAGCTTGACCTTTCCTATCGTCACTGTTCAATGACTGCAGGAGGCCTGGTGACGACGCTGCGTCACCACGACACGTGTTTCGCCTGGCTTGTTGTTTGTTATTGAGGATTCTCACTTGAACGCTGGACGACGGAAACCGTCCAGTGTTCTCGCAGACTCGCTATTCTCGTGTCAACGTGCAAACGACCGACCTTGAGGCCGGCTGTCGAGCGGAGGGGTCGTTGCCCGTGGAGATGGCCGGGCTCGAACCGGCGACCCCCTGCTTGCAAAGCAGGTGCTCTTCCAGCTGAGCTACATCCCCGGACGGATACGAGCGTGGGCCTTTGTGGATTCGAACCACAGACCTCACGGTTATCAGCCGTGCGCTCTCACCAACTGAGCTAAAGGCCCGTGTGGGCCCGGCGCAGCCGGTCCCCTTGACCGCTGAAGCGTGGAGCGACATCCGCGAGGCGACGTGGTTGCCTCGGGCGCCTGGAGCACCGCGCTCCTGACGCGCATTTATTTCTGCAGATTCCCACTGCCTGCTGGCCGGCCTCCCCGCCACGCTTGCGCGTGGTGGATCGCGCCACATTACATCCCGGTATTCTTCGCGATTGCTCGCTACTCTTCGCGGTTCTTCATGACGCGTTGCTGCACGGCTTGAGTTGACTGGTCCGTGCCGTGATGCGCATTGCTGCGCGTACGCACTCGGGCCACTCCCTAAAAGGAGGTGATCCAGCCGCACCTTCCGGTACGGCTACCTTGTTACGACTTCACCCCCCTCACCGGGCACACCTTCGGCACCTCCGTCCCTTGCGGGTTCGGCCAGCGACTTCGGGTGCACCAAACTCGGGTGGTGTGACGGGCGGTGTGTACAAGGCCCGGGAACATATTCACCGCGGTGTGCTGACCCACGGTTACTAGCAACTCCGACTTCATGCAGGCGAGTTGCAGCCTGCAATCCGAACTGGGCCCAGCTTTAAGGGATTGGCTTCACCTCGCGGTGTCGCAGCCCGTTGTACTGGGCATTGTAGCATGTGTGTAGCCCCAGGTATAAAGGGCATGATGACTTGACGTCATCCCCACCTTCCTCTGGGTTTCTCCCAGCAGTCTGGCTAGAAAATACAACTAACCACAGGGGTTGCGCTCGTTGCGGGACTTAACCCAACACCTCACGGCACGAGCTGACGACAGCCATGCACCACCTGTGCATCCACCTTTCGGGGACCGTGTTTCCACGGTTTTCGAATGCATGTCAAACCTGGGTAAGGTTCTTCGCGTTGCCTCGAATTAAACCACATGCTCCGCTGCTTGTGCGGGCCCCCGTCAATTCCTTTGAGTTTTAATCTTGCGACCGTACTCCCCAGGCGGTGCACTTAATGCGTTAGCTGCGGCACTGAGCGCGTCAATACGCCCAACACCTAGTGCACATCGTTTAGGGCGTGGACTACCGGGGTATCTAATCCCGTTCGCTCCCCACGCTTTCGCGCTACAGCGTCAGTTGCGAGCCAGAAGGCCGCCTTCGCCACTGGTGTTCCTCCCGATATCTACGCATTTCACTACTACACCGGGAATTCCACCTTCCTCTCTCGCACTCAAGCCGACCAGTATTGGAGGCAGTTTCAGAGTTGAGCCCTGAAATTTCACCACCAACTTTGTCGGCCGCCTTAACGCGCTTTACGCCCAGTAAATCCGGATAACGCTCGCCCCCTACGTATTACCGCGGCTGCTGGCACGTAGTTAGCCGGGGCTTTCTTGGAGGGTACCGTCATTGTGTTCTTCCCCTCCGACAGAGCTTTACAACCCGAAGGTCTTCATCACTCACGCGGCGTTGCTCCGTCAGGCTTTCGCCCATTGCGGAAAATTCCTAACTGCTGCCTCCCGTAGGAGTCTGGGCCGTGTCTCAGTCCCAGTGTGGCTGATCGTCCTCTCAGACCAGCTACCCATCATCGCCTTGGTAGGCCGTTACCCCACCAACAAGCTAATAGGCCGCGAGCCCGTCATCGAGCGGCTTGCGCCTTTACTCACATCAGGATGTCCTGTTGTGACCACATCGGGTATTAATCCTGGTTTCCCAGGGCTATCCCCAACTCGAAGGTAGGTTGCTCACGTGTTACTCACCCGTTCGCCGCTAGATGTGACTTGGGTTACCCCGCATCACACCGCGCTCGACTTGCATGTTTCATGCACGCCGCCAGCGTTAATCCTGAGCCAGGATCAAACTCTCCATGAATACGTCTGTGTCCCGGATAACCCGGGTCGTAGACATGCTTTGACGAGGCCTACGCCGGTCCGTGCGCTATCGCACGAGACCCAAGGCCGTCGCGGAAAGTCGTCTCCACTCTTCAAGTGTCAAGGTTCATGGCGCGCCAAGTCCAACATGGAATCCCTGGCAACGCGGCCGTCGGGAGCAACCCCCGTACGGGCAACCCGCAGAGTTTACCGATCTCGAGGGCTCAGGTCAAGTCGAGCCGAGCCGCGGTAGTGCCTCAGCTTGAATCCGCCCGCCAGGCGGGTCAGTCAATCGGGAGGTCGAGGCGCCTCACGGCGGGCTCTTAAAGCCATGGGAACCGCAAAAAGAATTGCCAGCAGTGTCCAGAAGATCACAAGGGACCCCACCGCCAGGAAGACATCGCGAACGGCGGACCAGGGATCAGATGGCACAAACCCGAGAAGCAAGAGCACCACGCCGGCCGCGAGCATCCACCATCGGCGCTTGATTACCCAGGGCACGCCCGATTCTCGCATGGATCGGGCGGCTACTTGGTGCGGCCCAACATGAGCCCGCTCCCCGATCCACCGATCCCGGCAGCGGCTGCGGGTGAGCTCACCGCTAGTTTCGAAAGAAGTCTCCAGGGCGGGCGGCTCTTGGCTCCTCACGCGCATCCGAGGGGAACTGAGCCTCATACCCGTGGCTTGAGCGGACCGCATCCGGAACAGCCCCGGCCGCAAGACCGCCCAGTGACCACCCCGGCCGGCTCGCACGCTCATCGTGGACAGAGAAGAACGGTTTCGACCCCGCCAGCCGATCCAGCCACGTCGCGGCTTCAGTTTTCATGACCTTGCTCTACAAACGTATACGCCCTGCCCTCGGCATACGCAAGCGCCACCTCAACGCGTGCTTGCGGACAGACGGGAGGCTCCCCGGCGTGGGACTGTCACCTGCACTGTGCTCGTGTGTCCCAATTGCGGTGCCGATCGCTTGATCCCGATGACCTTTCCGCTATACCAGCGCGAGGCGGGATCGAAGGTGCAGCTCCGGCGACCGTTGGCCAAGTGCTCGGACTGCGGTCAGCGGATCTTCGCAAAGGTCATCACCCGCCGGCGCATCCGCAAATCCGCCCGCCCGACCTGAGCCGCTGCCTCAAAGAGCGCGGCGTCCCGCGAAGGCGCGGGCCATGGTCAGCTCATCCGCGTATTCGAGATCGGATCCCGCAGGCAGCCCATGCGCCGGCCGAGACACGGTGACACCGAGCGTCGCGAGCCGCTCGGCGACGTAATACGCGGTGGCCTCGCCCTCGACGTCGGGATCGGTGGCGATCACCACCTCGCGAATCTCGCCCTCGGCGACGCGGGCTTCCAGCTCGCGAATCCGGAGCTCGTCGGGCCCGACCCCGTCCATCGGCGACAGCGCGCCGCCGAGGACGTGATAGAGCCCGTGAAACTCGCCGCTGCGCTCGACAGCGAGCACATCGAGGGCCTCCTCAACAACACATAACAACGATCCATCGCGCTTCGCATCGGTGCAAATGGCGCAGAGCGGGCCGTCGGCGATGAAGAAGCACCGCGAACACGGGCGGACGCGGGTGTGCAGGTCGGTGAGCGCGCCTGCCAGCCGCTGCGACATGTCCGCCGACGCCCTGAGGCAGTAGAAGGTCAGCCGCTGGGCGGTTTTCGGGCCGATACCGGGAAGCCGTCCGAACTCGGCGGCGAGCCGCTCCACAGCCTCAGGAACGAGTGGCACGTCCCTCCTCCGTCATGCCGCGCCAGGTCCTGGTCAGAGGAGGCCGGGAGGGAGACCCAACCCCGCGGTCAACTGCGACATGTTCGCGGCCGCGGCCTCGCGTGACTTGTCGAGCGCGTCGTTGATTGCGGCGAGGATCAGATCGGCAAGCAGCTCGGCACCCTCTTCGAGCGCCTCGGGCTCGATCGCGACCGACAGCACCTTCTGGTGCCCGTCGGCGGTGATCGACACGACACCGCCGCCGGCGGTACCGGTGACGGTCACGTCGTTGAGCTCCTCCTGCATCTTGGCCATACGGGCCTGGACCTGCTGGAGCTGCTTCATCATCTGCTGCTGGTTCTTCATCTCGGACCTCGTTGGGGCAGTCTACGCACCGTTGACCGATCGCGGCGTCCCGAGCCTCGTATCGTCGTGGAGGCGCGTCGCCGTGATCCGGCTGCCGGCAAAGGTATCGAGCACTGCCTGGGTGATGTCACTGACCGCGCCGGACGCACCGCGCGGCCGCTCGTCGCCGGTGAACTCGGTCAGCACCTCGATCGGCCGGCCGGCGATCGAGGACAGCGCATCGGCGATCACCCGGCGCTTGTCGGCATCGCTGATCTGCTCGTGGTGGAAGCGGCCGTTGGTCCCGATGGTCACGCGGGTCGCGTCTGCGGCGACAGGCTTGCAGTCCCGGAGCACCCCGGCGAGCCCCTTGTTGGCGCGCGCCACGGCCTCGATGGCAACCGGCCATTCCGCGAGCCAGCCGTCGACGGTGGTGAGGTCGCGGCGCCCGATCGCCTCGACAACATCCTCCGGTCCGACGGAGCTGGGGATGACGGTCGGCGTCCCGTCGGGCATCGCCTCCGGCGTGACTTCGGCGGCGGCATGAGGACGGTCCGATGCCGCTGCCGTCCGGGGTGGAGGTTGCTCCGTGACACCTTGTGGCGGCGGCGTCCCCCCGGCAGGAGGTACGGCCGCGGTCGCACCGCGCTCGAGGGCCGCGACGCGCAGCGCCAGGGCTGTGATCCCCGCATCCTCGCCGTCGGCAGCCGGCGGGCGCAGTGCGCGAAGCAGGCACACCTCGACGAGCAGCCGGGCGTCGACCGACTGGCGCAGATTCATCTCGGCCTCGGCGACGAGTTCGAGGAGACGCAGCCAGAGTCCCGCGGGCGCGATTGCCGCGAGATCGGCGACCAACGAAACTTCGTCAGGACCGACTGGCGCGCCCTCAGGGTAGCCGAGAGCGACCAGCTCTGCGGCACGCGCGAGGCGCGCCACGTCGCGAAAGAGCTGACGGGGATCGGCACCGGCGTCGAATGCGGCCGCCGCCGCGCGCAGGGTGCCCGCCGGGTCCGCGCCCGCGAGCGACGTGACCAGCGCATGGAGGGTCGACGGGTCGGTGAGGCCGAGTGAGCGCCGCGCCACCGTGACGGTGACCGGCCGTTCGCCGGCGCCGAGCGCCTGCTCGAGGAGCACCAGGGCGTCTCTCAGGCTGCCCTGCGCGGCGGTCGCCAGCAGCGCCAGGGCATCAGCATCGACACTCTCACCCTCTTTTCCCGCAACGTCGGCAAGCAGCTGCTCGATGGCCGGCACTGGGACCCGCCGGAAGTCGAAGCGCTGCACTCGCGACCGGATCGTCTCCGGCACCTTGTGCGGCTCCGTGGTCGCCAGCACGAAGAGGACGTGCGGGGGTGGCTCTTCCAGCGTCTTGAGGAAGGCGTTCCACGCGTCGGTGGTGAGCATGTGCGCCTCGTCGATGATGTAGACCTTGCGACGCAGCACAGCCGGCAGATAGCCCACGCGCTCACGAAGCTCGCGCATATCGTCGATGCTCCGGTTGCTCGCTGCGTCGATCTCGAGCACGTCCACCGCGGCGCCGCTGAGGATCTCGACGCAGGGTGGGCACACGTTGTCGGGCTCGCCATCGACGGGGGCATCGCAGTTGACGGCGCGGGCAAGGATGCGCGCGGTGGACGTCTTGCCGGTACCACGGACCCCCGTGAACAGGTAACCGTGGGCGAGCTCGCCGGATCGCACCTCGTTGAGGAGGGTCCGCGCGACGACCTCCTGCCCCACGAGGTCGGCGAAGCGTTGCGGGCGATAGCGGCGATAGAGGGCGAGGCTCACGGCGAGGCACCCGACCGAACGGCGATCCGGCGGCGGTTCAAGACGCGCGACTCCTTCACGATGGTCACCCGAAGCGGGCGGCATTGTCGCAATGACGGCGGCGCCCGTGACGGCGGGCCGCTGGAATGTCGGGCAGTCGCGCACCCCATGTCGTTGGCACGCCACCAGCGCTCACCCGTACGACCGGCTCAGACCAGGTGTCCCCACGGCACCCCCGGGGAACCGCTTACCGCTGCTTCCTTCCGGACCTGACGGGGTTCACGGGCCCGAGCTGCGCGGGACCCAGTCGTCAACGCCGGCGCGTCCGGAGCAGACCCAATGACGCGCCCCCTCGATGGGGAATTCAGCCCCGCTATAGCGGATTGCGGGTACAGGGCACCGCTAACGCCCCGCCTAGCGCGACCACGGTCATTGTACCGGCACCGGGGAGGCTGCCGGGTCGGCTGCAGACACCTCGGCGGACGCTGGACCGCGCTTCGGCCAGCGCAGCGAGATGCGCGTTCCTGCGTCCACCCCGGTTTCGACGTGGACGGTGGCGCCGTGCGCCTGGACCACTCGCTTGACCAGCGCGAGACCCATGCCGGTGCCCCCGAAGCGGCGGGTGGCGGTGTTGTCGACCTGGTAGAAGCGCTCGAAGATGCGGGAGACATCGGCGGCGGGGATACCGATGCCCTTGTCGACGACCTCGATCAGCACGGTGTCCGAATCCGCGAGCGCACCGCGCACCGCGACCTGCCCTCGTCCATCGCTGAACTTCACGGCGTTGTCGATGAGCGCGCGCAGCACCTGGCCGAGGCGATCGGGGTCGGCATACAGCGTCAACCCGGGATCAACCTCGATGCCGGCCGGCACCGGCAGCCCGCCCTTGTGACGTTCGCCAACGACGCCGATCGCGGCGCGGACCGCGTCCTCCAGGGGCACATCCGCCAGTGCAAGCACCAGCGCCTCGCCGTCACCGACAGAGAAATCGATGATGGTCTCGACGATGCCGTCGAGGTTCTTGGCGGCGACCTGGATATCACGCAGCGCGTCGAGCTTCGGTGCGTCCTCCCAGGTTGCCCAGCACATCTCCATCAGGTCGCTGAGCCCGAGAATCGCGGTCAGCGGCGTGCGCAGCTCGTGCTGCACGGTCGAGAGGAAATCGGTCTTCATGGTGTCGAGGTCGCGCAGGCGGCGCACCGATTCCTTCTCCAGGTCGTAGAGCCGCGCGTTCTCCATGGCGACCACCGCGTTGTTGGCAAGAATGGCTAGAACGCCTTCGACGCCGGTATCCGCGTCCGACGCGCCAGCCGGCGACATCACCGCCAGCGCACCGACCACCTCGTGCTCGTAGGACATCGGCAGCACCAGGAGCGTCCCCTGGCCCTCGATCACCCGCCTGACGCGCTGGCCGGCGATCACCTCGGGAAGTGTCTCCCACCCAGCGAACGCGTCGGGTACCTGAAGATGAGGGTCGACGACGGTCACGTCGAGGTGATCGCCGGCGCGCAACGCCATCGCCGCTGTGGCGCCCTCTCCGGCGATCGATGCCGCCGTGCAGACGACCTCGCGCCGCAGTTCCGGCACGCCGCCGGTGGTGCTGGTCAGGGCGCGGGCAACTGCGCCCACCCGATCCACGGCCCCGTCAACCGGAATGTGCGCGTCTGGACCAGCGGCGTCCTTCACCCCTCGATCATACGGATGGCGTCCTCGGTCTCCCGACGACGGTTCAGTGACGACCACCCCACAGACGGGCCGACAGCTTGGGCTCCTCGCCCCGAGCGATACGGCGGATGTTCGGAGCGTGACGCACGATCACGAGCGCGGATGCAAGTGCCGTGAACACGAACGGCACGGCGTCGCGGCGGCGGCTGCTCTCGAGACCTGCCCCAAGCGTGGCAGTTCCGGCTGCCGTGAGTGAACCGACAGACATGGTTCGGCTCACGGTGAGCGCGCCGATACCGCCAACCGTCGCCCAGGCAGCGGCCTCACGCGACACCATCAGCAGGCCACCGAAGGCAGTTGCGACTGCCTTGCCGCCGCGGAAGCGGGCGAAGATCGGCCACGAATGTCCGACGCACGCGGCGAGCCCGGCCGCGGCCTGCGCCTCCGGGTCGGCGCCGAGACCGCGCGCAAGGCCGACGGCCGCTGCGCCTTTGGCCACATCCAGGGCGAACGTGATCGCGCCCGCCCTGGCGCCGAGCGTCCGGAGCACGTTGGCAGTGCCCATGTTGCCGCTGCCGAAGTCGCGAACGTCCAGTCCGCCGACGGCTCTGCCGACGATCAGTCCAAACGGCACCGATCCGATCAGGTACCCGGCGGCGCAGCTCGCCGTGGCAGCCGCTTTGCCAGCCATTGGGCGTCGAGTTTAACCCCGCACCACGTCAGGGGCCAGCAGCGCGACCCCGGCAGACGGCCGGATCTCGAACGTCTCGCCTCCCCCGCATGCCCCCGCCATCGCCTGCCGGCAGGCATCGGTGGCGCTCCGGTCGACGAGCGCGACAACGGTCCCGCCGAATCCCGCGCCCACGAGACGGGCTCCGGCACACCCAGGGACAGTCCGTGCAGCGCCCGCCACCGCGTCCAGGGTGGGAGTGCTCACCTCGTGCAGCTCGCGGAGCGATCGGTGGCTCGCCGACATCAGGCTGCCGAGCGCGCTGAGGTCCGCCCCTCGCAGCGTTCCAGCCGCCTCAACGGCGCGGACACTCTCTCCCAGCACGTGTCGGAGCCGCCGCGTGACGTTGGGCGGGAGTTCGGCCCCATCAATTGCAGCCTCGGTCAGCTCCTGGCACGAGTCGACATGCAGCGCGGCAAGGCCCTGCTCTGTCTCGTCGCGCCGGCGCCGGTATTCGGCGGCACCGACGTCGTGGTGGGTCCCCGTGTCGCAGCCCACGATCACGGCGTCCGGCCACGGCCATGGAACCTCGGATTCGGCGCCGGTGCGGCAGTCGAGCAGCAGCGCACCCCCATCGGGGGCGTCCACGATTGCTCGCTGATCGAGTGGCCCGCAGGGGATGCCGAGCACATCACGCTCGGCGGAGAGCGCGACAGCGGCAAGCTCGCGAGGTGTCATCGCGGAACCCGTCAGCCGGAGGATCGCCGTCGTCATCGCCACCATGAGCGCCGCCGACGACGCGAGCCCTGCCCCGGCCGGAAGCGTCGCCGCGACGCCGACCTCGACTGGAGGTACATCGATCCCGCGAGACCGCAGGGCAACGACCGGGGCGAGCACCCGATCGGCCATATCGCCCAACGGTTCCGCGCTCGTACGGATCACCACGCTGCCGCGGCTCGCGACCAGGTACCGTGCGGCGTCGCTCCGACGCACAGCGACAGCAATCCCCAGATCCACACCGATGCAGAGCACGAACCCCCCGGCGTAGTCGACGTGCTCCCCAACCAGCGTGCAACGACCGGGTGCCCAGGCGGTCGCTGCGACCGGCCCGCGGCCGCCGGCCTCATGCAGTGCCGCGAGCGCCGCTGCCGAAGTCAGCCTGCTCGAGTCACCGATCGTCATACACGTGATGGAACGGATACCACTGCTCGGGATGAGCACGGATCGCCGGCTCGACACTGGTGGCGATGCGGGCGATCACCGCAGCATCGTCGCCCGAGGCGTCGACGGGGGGATGGATCTCCAGCACCCATCCCCGCCCGTCTCGCCGGCACGTCACCGGGAGGATCGGTGCGCCGGTTGACGCCGCCAGGCGCGCGGGAACCGCGCTGCAGCGCACGGGGCCGCCGCAGAACGGCACGACGACGGTCGGTCCGGCTTCGGGCACGTCGAGCATCAGGGCGACGGTCCTCCCCTTTCGCAGCGCGCGAAATAGCCCTCGCGCGGACTGCCGCACCGTGAAAATCTCGAGGCCCTTGCGCTGCCGCGAGAGTGCCACCATCTCTGTGATCCCCGGCGACACGACCGGAGCCATCACGGTGCTGAGGTGGAGGCCGAGGCCAAGCGAGGCGCTCGCGGCCATGTCCCAATTGCCGAAGTGGGGAAGCACCACCATCGAGCCGCGGCCGCCGACGTCCAGGTGCTCTGCGCCATGCACTCGAAACAGCTCGAGCACCTGCCACGAGTTCGAGCGGGTCGGCCCACACCGAGTCCACGACCATGCGCACGTACTCCTGGTAGGAACGTCGCGCAAGCGCCACAGCCGCGGCATGGTCGAGGTGAGGCTGCAGGCGGTGATGGTTCGCGGCCGCGCGCACGCGATCCTCACTGCTCAGACGCGCATACCAGGCCGCTCCGACGACGGCGGCCGCCGGCCCGCGCATCGGCCCGAGCGCGCGGACCGCTCTGGTGAGGGCGCTGAGCGCGACGGCGGGGATGTCCCTGCCGGCTCCTGCCGGTCGTGCTTCCGGCGCTGTCAGCGCAGTGTTCCGGCTCCCGCTGTCGCCACCGCGAGCAGCGGCTGGATCAGCACCACCAGCACCACGCCCGCAAGGCAGGCCGTACCGGCAACGATGCGAGACAAGACGGGTGTCGCCCCGAGCGTGAAGGGGACCGCATCCCCGGCATCCGCGTACAGCGACGCGATGAACCGCACCGCCGCGATCAACGTCAACAGGCCGGCGGCGATCGCGACCACTGCCAGCCACCCATAGTGCGTGTCCGCTGCGCTCGAGATGAGCAGGATTCGCGACAGAAATCCCGCGAGCGGGGGCACGCCGGCGAGTGTCCCCACCGCGACGGTGAGCAGGAGCGCCGCGGGGGCCGATCGATGCGCCAGGCCGCGCAGATCGTCGAGCCCATCACCGATTCCCGCGACCTGCAGCATCGCAAGCACGCCGAACGCCGCCAGCATCGCGATCACCGTGATGCCCAACCCGCTGAGGAAAGCGGTCACCCCATACGCCGGCAGCCCACGTGACCCGGTCGAGAACGCCAGCAGTCCAAGCAGGAGCATCGCCGTCTGCGTGCTGATCAGCTGACCGACAAGGCGGGCGACCGAGGTCTCACGCAGCGAGCTCAGCGAGGAATACCCGAGCGCGACCGCCGCGACAATGGGTACGAGCCATCGCCAGACACCGACCCCGGGTCCGAAGCCCGAGATGGTCACGCGCGCCAGCGCCGCCCCGCCGCCGATCAGGCTCATCGCGATGACGAATCCCGCCGCTGCCGCGGGCACATTGGTGGCAACACGCCCCACCCATTGCCGCAGCGGGAAGACGCCGAAGGTGCCGCAGAGTCCCAGAACGACGAGCGCGACACCGAGCGCCACTGCCCCAGGAGCTGCGTGCGCGGCGGCGGCGACAGCGGCGAGATTCGTACTTCGCGTGGTGCCGTAGAGGATCGCGAGTCCGTACACCACGGCGGCGAGCCCGACACTGCCTTCGATGAGGTGCTCGAAGGACGACACCGCGCCGCGCGGGTTGGTCTTCACGAGCGCTCCGAGCGATACGAGACAGATCAGCAGCAGCGCGAGTGCAACGAACAGCGTGGTCATCTCGCGTTCGGCGCCGATCGCCTCAACCGCGGCGGTCGCAATCAGCAGGAGGCCATAGAACGCGCCCGTCCGCGCAGGGATGGTGCGCACGGCCGAGTCACTGATCAAACACGTGGTGAGCGCTGCGACGCAGGCCAGGATCGCGATGTACAGAGCAAAGCTGTCGACCACGAACCCGCCGTTCCACACCGTGATCGCAACCCCCGAACGCACGTGGCGAAGTCCGAGCAGGACCAGGGCGCATGCTGCGAGCGACCCCACCAGTCCGATGCATGCGATCCAGCGGTGGATGTCCGGACGCAACCCTGGCCGGAGCACCGCGACGAGCGCAGAGATCGCAGCTGTCCCAACCAGCATCGCCTCGGGAAGGAGCGCGAGCGTCAGCGCGTGCGCGAAATCAGCGGGCATGCGCTAAGCCCCGGTGATCCGGGTGGTGATCTCGAGCACGCCGTTGGCGATCACCGGGATCACCGCCCCCGCGCGGAGTCCGAAGAGCAGCACAGCCGCGACCAGCGGGATGAGGACGGTCAGATCGAGGAGAGTGACATCACGCACGCGGGCGAACTGGTCGCGCACGGGCCCGAAGAAGACGCGATTCGCGACCCAGAGCAGACCGCCGGTGATGACGATCACGCTGGCCATCACCAGCACAGTTGCGATCCGGTGCTCCGGGAACGAGCCGGCGAAGACCATGAAATCGCCGGTGAATCCCGCAAGGAATGGAATGCCGATGACGCTCGCTGCAGCAACCAGCCAGAACCCCGCAAGGCGCGGCGCCTGCGTGACCAACCCACCCATGGCTCGAATGCTCGTCGTCCGGGTTCGCTCCTCGATCGCGCCGCTCACCAGCGTGAGCATCGCCGACCCGAGACCCTGGCCGCAGAGGAGCAGGACGGCCCCGACCAGCGCCACCGACGTCTGCGCGCCGATTGCCAGGAGCACGAGCGACATCTGGGCGACATTCATGTATCCGATGAACCGGCGCAACTCGTCCTGCCGCAGCGCGCCGACGCTGCCCCAGAACGCGCCCACCACCGCAAGGCCCGTGATCGCGAACCCGTAGTAGTGCGCCGCCGCTGGGAAGACGACGAGGCTGATTCGCATCATCCCGTAGGCGCCGAGCAGCAGCATCGTCCCGGAAAGGATGGTCGCGACGCCGGCGCTCGCCTTGGTCTGCGCCTCGAGCATCCATGTATGCACTGGAAAGATGGCCATCGCGATCGCGAACGCGGTGAAGCTCAGCCAGAACCCGACCGTTTCCGCCGTGACGGAGAACGTGGTCAGGTCGGCGGTCATGTCCGAAGACTGAGCACCGGCTTCCACGACGATGATCACGACGGTTGCGATGATCAGCGCGAGCGACACCGCCTGGAAGCCCGCGAACCATGCCGCGGCGCGACGAGCACCCTCGCCGCCCCAGATCCGGATGAGCAGGTACATCGGGACCAGCAACATGGCCCAGAAGGCGACGAACAGAACGAAGTCCGAGGAGCACAGGACGCCGTTGACCGCGGTCTCGACGAGCAGCACGAGGATGACGTACAGACGCACCCGCTCGTGAATCTTCCAGGAATGGAACATCGCGCACCCGAAGATCGTCGTCACCACCACGAGCAGCGGGAGGCTGATGCCGTCGGCGACAAGGTCATAGTGGGCTTGGAACAGGAAGTTCCAGAACCAGGTGTGATTCTCCTGGTATGCGGATGCCAGGCCACCACCCTGGCCGAGCCCGATCTGCCCCAGTATCGCGAAGAACGTCGTCACGAAGAAGCTGACGCCCGCACCGGCCAGGGCGACCGTCCTCACCCGTGCGCGTTCCTCGTCATTGCGCTCCGGGAGGAAGAGTGCGATCACCGCGAAGAGCAGTGGCGACCAGACGATGGTCGACAGGATCACGCTCATACCAGGCGCACCCAGAGGTGGCCTGTCGCGGCAAGCACCGAAAGCAGCGCGAGAATCCCGACGACAACAACAGCGCCGGCGAGGTACCGCGAGAACCGGATGCTCCGAATAGCCCCGAGTCCCAACGCGGCGTAGTCGACGCTCTCGCCCACCGATGCTTCGACGGGCGCGATGACCTGCTCGTCGAAGTCGGACACGCGGCCGGCCACGGCGAGCAGGGGCGGCGCCGCGATCTCCGTCAGTCGCTCGACGTAGAAGCCCTGCGCCGCAATGCGTATCGGCCATGCCGCGCGAACCGGCAACGGCACATCCCGGCGGGCCGGGCCGAACAGGAGGTATGCCACGCCGAAACCGCCTGCAGCGACAAGCAGGGCGAGGAGTGCCGCGATTCCATCCAGGCCGATCGACTGATGGTGGCTCGCATAGAAGACGAAGCGCATGTACGTGAGGCCGGCGATGCGGGCACTGCCGATCGTGAACGGTTGCAGGCCGGGCAGGCCGACGAGCACCGCGACAACGGCAGCGATCAGGACGAGCCGCAGCGGCCGCCGGAGTGCGCCTTCAACCTCCGCAACCCGATCATGCTGGAATCCCCGGCGGCGACTCACCTCGCCGGTGGTCACGGTCAGGAGGAGCCGTGCCGCGAGCACCGCGACGAGCACGCCCGCGACCGCGGTGACGATGACGATGACCACGCGCTCGAGGACGCTGAAGACCCCACCGGCCGGGTCAACGCCGTTCAGCCCGGACGACAGGGCGTAGTAGCAGCTCAGGCCGACGCCGCCGGCAAGCAGCGCCCACGCGCCAAGGGCGACGCTGGTCGTGCGCAATTTCACCCACGCGCCGCCCATCTCTCCGATGTCGTCGGTGCGATAGACGCGGACGAGGTTGGCGACAGCGAGGAACAGCAGTGTCGACGTGAATATCGAGGTGAATGCGATGAACACGCCCGGGCTGTAGCCTCCCACGCCCAGCGTAACCACTGCCAGGCTGAGTTCCGAGGCGACGGCGCACACGGCGATGCGCGTGATGCTGCGCTGCGCGATCCCAGTCGCTGCAGTAACAACAGCGCTGAGGCCGCCCACCAGGGCGAAGACGGGAAGGGCCCGAGGGGTGTGGGCGACGACGGGGTAGATGCGTGCAACCAGGTAGAGACCAAGTGGCGCGACCGTGGCGCCGGCGAGGGCCAGAACCGGAATCGCCGACGATGCGGCGTCGCGCAGCCAGACGGTGAAGGGAAATTGAGCGCTGCGCACCGTGGCGGCGACGAGGAACACGATGCCCATCACGAGCAGGGCGCGCGGTCCAGTGCTGGCCACGCCGTGGTGCAGCGCGGCGATGACTCCCTGTGAGATCACGCTGAAGGAAAATGGATCCGCGATCGACTGTCCGGCCGGTGCGGCCAGCAACGACGAGAAGACCCCGAACTTGATCCAGGTGAACAGGACTCCCAGGGTCAGCGCGATGTCACTCGCGGTCAGGATGATGGCGGCGCGCAGTGCGCGGCGCGCGATATCGGCGCGCTGCCATGCCAGCGTGAGCAGCACGTAGAGGACCGCTGTGGCTCCAACCCACATGATCAGCGAGTCGAAGAGGTTCGGGCTGAGCACGAAACCGGTCGTGCAGAAGGCGAGCACAGACGACCCGCAGAAGAAGCGCCGGTACCCCTGCTCGCCGCGCATCGCGGTGACCGAGTAGATCTGGATCACGAGGGTCGCGAACACGATCGCCGCGGCGAAGCTTGCCGAGAGAGAGTCGACGTGCACGCCGACCTGTGCCTGGAACTGCGTCGCAAACGTCGCGCCCTCCGGCGGGGTCATCGTGAAGAAGGTCAGCAGCGAGTCGAACGGTGCTGCAGTCGCGTGGGTCAGGCGGACGCCGAGCACGATGGCGGCCACGACGAACGACGCGCCGCTGAACACGACGCAGAGCTGCGCGGCGCGCCGCTGCGTCTCCACACCGAGGGAGGCGAGCGCACCGAGCAGCGGGAGAAAGGGAATCGCCCACGCCGCGTTGTAGATGCCCACCCGCGCTATGCCTCGACGTCGCCGAGGGCGTCGATATCGGCTCGCCCGGTCCGGCGCCAGAGCAGCACGATCAGAGCGAACCCGAGGCTGCAGACACAGGTCGCCACGACGATGGCGATCGCGGCGAGCGCGTCGCCAAAGGCGACCGGGGGCGCCTGGATTGCATGGGTGAAGCCGACGATGGCGATCACGGGTGCGGCAAAGAGGAGTCCGATTCCCATCACGACTCCAAGCGGATGGCGGCGAGCGAGCACCCCATACACGCCGATGGCGAAGACGACAGCGCTCAACAGCGCGAAGCCCTCCGGACCAGCGCTCATGAGTCGCTCCTTGACGGGCGTCGCCTGCCCTGCTCGCGGTCCTCACGGCGCCTGCGCGCAAGCTCTTCGCGCTGCCGGCGCAGCTGGAGGTACTGGTCAAGCGTCTGCTCGTCGGTGCTCCGGCGTCCGATGACCAACCCCATAGCCGCGGTGATGATCACGACAACCGCACTGATTGCCAGTGCGTAGGGTGCGCGGTAATGGAGCACCGTGATCAGCGCCGCGCTCTGGGTGAGGAGCGGAGAGTAACCCGAGAAGCCCGGGTACCAACCCGATCCGACGGCGGCCAGCGTCGCGATCAGCACCGCGGCGATACCCACGGCGATTGGTGCGGCGATCCAGAAGCGTTCAGGTCCAGCCGGCACTGCGAGCAGCCCACGATAAGCGTCGCGCCGGAGCACCATTGTCACGACCACGGCGGCGACAGCCGGCACGACGAGTTGCACGACCGCGAGCGCATAGGCCCCTGAGATGAGCTCGAGGACACCCATGAGGACGATCACCGCCCCGCCCGCGTACCCGGCATGGCGCAGCGAAGGAAGCCCAACTGCGGCCCCGGCGGCAAGCACGATGAGCACGGCGACGGCATAGAACGCGATTGCGTTGGGGGTCATAGGGTCGCGGGCGGCATTGTAGTCAGCGCGGGCTCAGACCGAATCGTCGTCTTCAAGCCGCGACGCCCGCGTCGGCGCCGCAATACGGACCGTGCCAGGGATGCGCTCGAAGATGAGCACCAGGCTGAGACCGACAGCCGCGATCAGCAGCCCGACGATCGCGACCGGCGTTACCCGGATGCCAATCAGCGGCAGGGACACCCCGGCGTCCCACGGTCCGGGTGTCGACGTCGAAGCCGCGGCTCCATAGCGCGCCACCGCGGAGGGGCTCGGAAACACTCGCTGCCCGACGACGCCCGCGACGAATGCCAGGCTGCCAAGGGTGCAGATGAAATAGAGCCAGTTGCCGCTGTGACGCGCTGCCACCGTGGACGTGGTCACCGCCAGGCAGCCGGCGAGCACCGCGACGATGCCGATCACGACCTGCTCGGGGGTCGGGGGCAACGCCGGCGCGCCTCAGGCGGCCCGGCGGACCAACCCGCCTCCGAGGACCTCGTCGCCGCGATAGAGCACCATCGATTGTCCCGGCGCAGCCTGGTCGACCGGGGCATCGAACCTGACGCGCACGCCGGTGGCGTCGGTCGCCTCGATCGTCGCTGCGTGCGGCTCGCCGTGGGCCCGAAGCTGTGCATTGCATCGGGTCCCCTGTGCTGGGCCGCGACCCGAGACCCAGTGGAACGAGGACGCCTCGACAAGGCTGGAGCGCAGCGCTTCGCGTGGTCCGACGACCAGGGTGTTCGCGGCCGGGCGGAGTTCGATGACAAAACGCGGTGCCGCGTCGGGCCGCGACGGCGCAATCCCCAGGCCGGCACGCTGCCCCACGGTGAAGAACGGAAGGCCCTCGTGCTGCCCGAGCACCATGCCGTCGAGGTCGGTGATGGCGCCGGCTGAGAAACGTCCGGCGAGCCGTTGGCGCAGCTCGGACCTCATGTCAGTCTCGACGAAGCACAGATCCTGCAACTCGGGCTTGGCTGCCGTGACCAGCCCGAGAGCGGCCGCTTCCGCCCGGACGCTCGCCTTGGATTCGTCACCCCCGAGCGCGAACACAGCGCCATGCAACTGGTGTTGGTCGAGCCGGTGGAGCACGTACGCCTGGTCGCGGCGGAGGTCGCGTGCCCGGTGCAGTGTCGTCAGCGATCCCCTCCGGCCGGTGCGTGCGTAGTGGCCGGTGGCGAGATGGGTCGCCCCTGCGGCCCGAGCCCGCTCGAGCAGCACGCCGAACTTGATGCGCTGATTGCATCTCACGCAGGGGTTGGGGGTGAGGCCCTGCGCATAGCCGTCCTCGAAGTCAGCCACGACCTCTCTCTCGAAGTCCCGCTCGAGATTCCATACGTAGTGCGGGAGCGACAGCGCTGCCGCCACGCGGCGGGCGTCATCCACCGCATCGATCGAGCAGCACCCACGGTCGCGGACGCTTTCGCGGCTTCCCGGCCACATCGCAAGGGTGATGCCGAACGCGTGCAGACCGGTTGCCGCGACGCGGGCAGCAGCAACGCTCGAGTCCACTCCTCCCGACATCGCCACGGCGATCACCGACGATCGCGGCAGGAGATCCAGCGGACGGTCAGCGGCGACCGCCACCTCCGGCAACGGCGGGGACGATCGATACCTCGTCGCGCTCGGCGATGGCGGTGTCGAGGCCCTGGGCGAAGCGGATATCGGAGTCATTGACATAGATGTTGATGAACTGCCGCAGGCTCCCGGAGTCGTCATACAGACGGTCGTGGAAGCCAGGATAGGTCGCATCGAGGTTGGTGAGCACCGCGCCGACGGTGTCACCCTCCACACTGACCTCGGCGCTGCCGCCGGTGAGCCTGCGAAGGGGTCCAGGAACGCGAACCGTGGTTGCCATTGAGGGCCGAGTATACGGAGGGTCAGCGCCTTGGCCGCTTTGCCGTGTCACGTGCCGTGGAAATCGAACGCTCACCCGCAGGCCGAAGGCGTCCCGCGGCGCGAAGCTCGTCAATGCGACGGAGGTTGGCATCCGTCCAGTTGCTCTTCGAGCGCCGGGGGGTGAAGCGGAGCATGTAGGTCGCCTCGTCGACCCGCCGGATGACGCTGTCGATCCAGCCGTTGCACAGCGCCTCGTCGACCGCATCCGAATACGAGATCCCCGGTCGTTCGAATCCCTTCTTCCAGAATCCCACCCACAGTTCGGACGCTGTCGGGTTCGTCTCGAACCACGCCGAGAGATCCTCCGGCGCCAGAAAGAACTCCGGACGCGAAGGGACGGTTGGGGTCACGGCTCGGGTTCGAGATCGACGACGAGCGGGCTCTTGTCAACGCGGGTCCGGGCTCCGGCGACGAGGTCGTCGAAGACGAGTTGCGACCACGACTCCATGCTCAGGTAGTGGCGCCGCATTGCTTCCAGGGAGAGCGACTCCCCCTCGAGCTTCTCGAGCTCGCGCACTTCGACGATGCCGTCGGCCGGTTCCACGAGGAACACGAGCCCGAGGTGCACCCGCGACACGGGGCTCGAGTCATCGTTGAGCATCGCCACGAGGCTGGCGCGCGCCGGCGTCGCACAGCGGATCTCCTCGGCCCACTCGCGGCGGAGTCCGCCGACGACAGGATCCTCACGTTCCCCGTCTCCGGGATTGACGTGACCGCCGATCCCGAGGGAGTACAGGTGATGGAGACGCTTCTCACTCGATCGGCGCAAACGGCGGGTCAGCAGATACGTGTCGGCCTGCGGGTGATGGACGACGCAATAGGGAATGATCTGCTGGAGGGCGGGATCATCCTCGATCTCGGCCCGAGGTCTGTATTCGGAGGTTGCATGGACGGTTCGCAGGACACGCTCCAGCCCACGCGCGATCAGCCCGTGCCAGGCGCCGTCCGGAAAGATGGTCGAGCGCGGCACGCAGAGGACATCCTCCGCCTCGTGCGCACGGCTCCGCCGCGACCCGACGGCACGCGTTCCAGCCACGGTTCTCGGCACCGAGCGCATTCTTTCACCCGCGATGCCTGAGTTGCCCGAGGTCGAATCCCTCTGCAGGTCTTTCGACGCCCGGCTCCGCGGCCGGATCGTCGAGCGGATGAGCGTGCGATCCGTGGCGGTGCTCAAGACGTTCGACCCGCCGGCGTCCGCGCTCGATGGGCTGGCGTTCGACGGCTGCGTCCGCCGAGGGAAGTTCATCGATCTGGTCGTTCCCCCACTCCACCTCGTGGTGCATCTCGCGCGCGGTGGCTGGATCAGGCTTCGCGACACACCCACGAATGCCCGGCCCGCGCTTCGCGGTCCGCTCGCAGTGATCGTCACCCTTGCGGACGGCGGCAGCCTCGAGATCACCGAGCACGGCACTGACAAGCGCCTGGCGGTGTCGGTGGTGCGCGATCCGACAGATGTGCCCGGGATCGCCCGACTCGGGATCGACGCGCTCGACCCTGCGCTGACCCCGACGGCGCTCGGTGAGATCCTCCACCACCAGCACGGAACTCTCAAGAGCGTTCTCGCCGACCAAGCGGTGATCGCCGGGATCGGGAACGCGTACTCCGACGAGATTCTCCACGCGGCACAGCTCTCGCCCTTCCGCCACGCCGATGCCCTTGGTGGCCAGGAGCTGGAGCGCCTCGCGGGTGCCATGGGAGACGTGCTCAACGCGGCGGTCGCGGCTTCGGTGGACACGGATCCCACCCTGCTCAAGGATGGAAAGCGGCAGTCGATGCGCGTCCACGGCCGCACGGGGCTGCCGTGCCCCGTCTGCGGCGACACCGTCCGTGAGGTGTCGCTGGCGTCGCGATCGTTTCAGTACTGCCCGGCGTGCCAGACCGGAGGGCGGGTCTTTGCCGACCGGCGAATGAGCCGCCTGCTTCGATGAGCACACTCACGGCCGATGCCGGCGACGTCGAGCTCGAGCGCGCACTCTGGGCCTTGCGCGCCTACGACACGATGGCTCTCGCCACCGCCGGTCAGGCGGGTCCGCATGTCGCCGGCGTCTTCTTCGCCCCGGAGCAACTCGAGAGCGGAATTCGGCTGCTCATCGCCACCAGGGTTGGGACACGCCTCCATCGCGAACTCGCTGTCGACCCACGGGTCGCCTTCATGTGCTCTCCAGGCAACGCGTCGCGATGGATCCAGGGCGGAGGCGTCGCCTCGGTGGTCGACAACTCGGGCCAGCAAACCGATGTCACCCGTCGTCTCATCGATCATGCGGCAGGGGCGCGGGCGTACGTGGAGGGACCGGAGGTGCTTCCGGTGACCATCGCCGTGCGCTGGCTGAAGGTCGTGGAGGCGCGTGACGGCCCGCACCTGCTCCTCCGCTTCGACCCTTGACGTCAGGAGGCGAGCAGCCTCCTGAGATCTGCGAAGAAGCCCGGGTAGGACACCGACGCGGCTTCGGCCCCATCGATCACCGATTCGCCACCCCCTGCCGGGACCAGCGCCGCCGCGACCGCCCAGGCCATGGCGAAACGGTGGTCTCCCGCGGCGTTCAGATGGGCCGAACGGAGGTGCGAAGGGCCGTGGACGGTGAGCCAGTCGGCGCCGCTCTCGCAGTGGACGCCCAACGACCGGAGGCCGGTCTCGAGCACGGCGATCCTGTCGGTCTCCTTGTTGCGCAGCTCGCCGGCATCGCGTATCTCGGTGACGCCGTCAGCCTGGCTCGCAAGCACGGCGATGATCGGGAGCTCATCGATGGTGCGCACGGTCAGCGCCCCGGCGATCGTCATCGCGTGGAGCCGCGCACCACGCACCTCGATATCGCCGGCCGGCTCGACCCCGCCGGCCAGGTCGCCCGGTTCCACTCGGACGTCGGCGCCCATCGCCTCGAGCACCGTGAGCATGCCGGTGCGCCCTGGATTCAGGCCGACTCCCGGACACCGCACTCGCCAACCCGGCCGCGACGCCGCGAGCGCAAGAAAGAACGCCGCTGAGCTGATATCGCCCGGCACCCGTAGCCCGAAGGGCTCGAGGGGCGCAGGGTGCAGCGTGACCTCCAGCCCGCTCACGACCACATCGAGCCCGCACATCCGGAGCATCCGCTCGGTGTGATCGCGTGTCGGAACCGGCTCGACGACGGTGGTCGGCCCGTCCGCTGAGAGACCGGCGAGGAGGATCGCCGATTTCACCTGAGCACTCGCGATCGCCGGGCGCCAGGTCAACGGCGAGAGACTCCGACTGCCGCGCACCCGGAGGGGAGCGGTTCCCTGAGGAGATGGCTCGAGCTCAGCCCCCATGGCGCGAAGCGGCTCGACCACGCGCATCATCGGCCGCCGCCGTAGGGATTCGTCACCTTCGAGCGTTGCCTCGCAGTCGCTCCCGGCAATCACGCCCGCGAGCAGGCGCATGGTCGTCCCGGAATTCGCACAGTCGAGCACTCCCTCCGGGCTGCGCAGGCTGACGCCGACACCGGCCCCGTCGAGCGCATAGCGCGCGGGCGGGAAGTCGCGCACCCAGACGCCGCACGCACGGAGGCATGCGGCCGTGGCGAGGACGTCGGCCGCCGGCGAGGCGTTGCCGATGTACGTCCGGCCTTTCGCGAGGGATCCGAGGATCAATGCTCGGTGGCTGATCGACTTGTCACCGGGGACGGTCACTTCGCCGTCGATCCGCGTGACGGGCGACACGCGCTCCTGGCTCACCCCGCGTGCGCTGCCTCGTGACCGATCATCGCGCCGAGGAACCGCTCTGCAGCGGCGACGGGCTCCTCCGCGTTCATGGCGATCGCGTCCAGCAGGGCAGACCCGACCACGGCGGCCTCTGCGTGTCCTCGGAGCGCCTCAAGATGCTCGTGGGTGGAGAGACCGAATCCCAGCGCCCGCGGCAGTGGGGTCACCGCGTGCACCGAATCGAGCAAGGCGATCGCGTCGGCGGCGATGGTTCGCCGCGCACCGGTGACACCGGTGACCCCGACGCAGTACACGAACCCTGCGCCGGTCGAGCAGATGCGCGCCAGGCGATCCGGGGTGGTCGTCGGCGCCACGAGCGGGATCATGGCGACGCCCGCACCATGCAGCGCCTGGCGTACGCCGGCCGCCTCGTCGAGTGGAAGGTCGGGAATGATGACGCCGTCGACGCCCACGGCAGACGCGTTGCCGGCGAATGCGTCGACGCCGAAACTGAGCACCGGGTTGACATAGGTCATCACCGCAAGGGGGATGCTCACGCCACGAGCCCTCGCGTCCTCGACCTGGCTGAGCGCCGTGGCGAGGGTCATACCGTTGCGCAGCGCCACCTGCCCGGTGCGCTGAATCGTCGGTCCGTCCGCGAGCGGATCGCTGAAGGGGATGCCCACCTCGGCCGCGATGCATCCGGTGCGCTCCGCGGCGATGAGCAGGTCACCGAGGCTGTCGAGCGACGGATACCCGGCCGTGAAATACGGGATCAGCCCCGGAGCCGTTTCGGAGGGTCGTGCTGCGAATGCGAGGTCGAACCGGGTATCCGGGATCGCGTCGCTCATGACCCGTCGAACTCGCGGACGGTATCGATGTCCTTGTCACCGCGGCCGCTCAGGCAGACGAGGACCACGTCGCCGGCCGGGAGGTCGTGGGCAATCGTGCCCGCGACGTGGATCGCGTGCGACAACTCGAGTGCGGGGATGATGCCTTCGAGCAGGCACAGTTGATGAAACGCGGCGAGGGCCTCGGAGTCCGTCGCCGCGACGTACTCGACCCGTCCGCTGTCACGGAGCGCGCTGTGCTCCGGTCCGACTCCCGGGTAGTCGAGGCCGGCGCTGATCGAATGCGTGGCGAGGACCTGGCCGTCGCGACTCTGCATCAGGTAGCTCAAGGAACCGTGCAGCACCCCGGGCCGTCCGCGCGACAGTGGGGCCGCGTGTTCGCCACTGTCCAGCCCGCGGCCGGCCGCCTCGACACCGACGAGGCGCACGTCGTCGCCAAGGAATGCCGCGAACATGCCGATGGCGTTGCTCCCGCCACCCACGCAGGCCACCACCACTGACGGCAACCGATCCATGCGGGTCAGCATCTGCTCACGCGCCTCGTCGCCGATGACCCGCTGCAGACGTCGCACCAGCGACGGATACGGGTGCGGCCCGACCGCGCTGCCGATCACGTAATGCGTATCGCGCACGTGCGCCACCCAGTCCCGGATCGCCTCGTTGGTGGCGTCCTTGAGTGTCGCCGAACCGCTGTCGACGGGCACCACCTCGGCCCCGAGCAACGCCATCCTGTACACGTTGAGCGCCTGCCGGCGCATGTCCTCCCGACCCATGTAGACAACGCACTCGAGACCGAGCGCGGCGCATGCGGTTGCGGTTGCGACGCCATGCTGGCCCGCTCCCGTCTCGGCGATGATCCGTGCCTTGCCCATGCGCTGAGCGAGCAGGACCTGACCGAGGGCGTTGTTGAGCTTGTGGGCGCCGGTGTGCAGCAGGTCCTCGCGCTTCAACCAGATCTCCGCGCCCGCATGGGCATCGCTGAAGCGGCGTGCATGGGTCGCCGGCGTCGGGCGCCCGGCGAAGTCGGCGAGCCACCGATCCAGCTCGGAGGTGAACGCCGCATCGGCGAACGCGCTGCGCATCTCGCTCTCGAGCTCCTCGAGGGCAGGGACAAGGGTCTCCGGCACGTAGGCGCCGCCGTAGCCGTCGAACCGGCCATGCACGGGTTGCGCGCTCACCGTGGTTCCATCTGCAACTGCGCCGCGGAACGTGCGGCGATCACGAAACTCGTGACCAGGTCGGCATCCTTCTCCCCGGGGCGGCGTTCCAGGCGGCTCGACGCGTCAACACCGGCGGGACGCACGGTTGCGATGGCGTCGCCGACGTTGTCCGGCCCAAGGCCGCCGGCGAGCATCACCGCGCGGTGACGAGCGACGTCCGCGGCCCATCCGAGAGGAACGCGCCGGCCGGTGCCCCCGGGGAGCCCCCCTTGCTCAGGCATCCCGTCGAGCATCACCAGCGTGTCTGGGGGCCAGTCGATCCGGCTTGCCGTCGCGCCGTCCTCGACGTTGAAGACAGGAATGACCGGAACGGAACACTCCGTGACCAGTTCCCTGTTGAAGTTTCCGTGAATCTGAACTCCGGCGAGGTGATATCGAGACGCCGCGGCATCACAGTCGGCAGCGCTCGGTTCGACGAAGACGCCGATCAGGTCGGCGCGATCCCCGACAGCGCGAACGACCGCGAGGGCCGCTTCGTCATCCACCCAGCGCGAGCTCGCTGCCACGAGCATCAGGCCGATCCAATCGGCGCCGGCGTCGATGGCGGCGTCGGCGACCCCCGGGGTGCGAACGCCGCACACCTTGACGATCACGACCGCTGCGCCTCGCGTGCCGCTGTGACCATCGCCGCGCATGCGGCCGCCGGCGATGACGCCCGCATCAGCGCCTCGCCGATGAGCACGGCGTCGGCGCCCTCGTTGATGAGGCGGTTCACGTCATCCGGATTTCGCACCCCTGACTCCGCCACACACACGACGCCATCTGGGATGGTGCCGCGCACGGGAGCGAAGGTGTCGAGGTCGGTGGTGAGGGTGTGAAGGTTGCGGTTGTTGATCCCGATGCACTCCGAACCAGCGGCAACGGCCCTTCGTGCCTCATCGACGTCGTGGACCTCGACGATCGCGTGGGCGCGGCTCCGGGCGACACCCTCGAGGCACAGGTCAAGCGAGTCTCCGTCGAGCAACGCGACGATCAGGAGGACCCAGTCGGCTCCGGCAACACGAGCCTCCGCGACCTGCACGGGATCCAGCGTGAAGTCCTTGCGCAGCAAGGGAATATCGAGGCCTGCCCGGACCTGGGCCAGATCGTCGAGTGATCCGCCGAAATCGGGGCCGTCGGTGAGCACCGAGATGGCTGCGACCCCGCAGGCAGCGTAGTCCTGAGCGACGGACAGCGCATCCATGTCCGTACGCAGCGGGCCGCCGCTGGGGGAGCGCCGCTTCATCTCCGCGATGACAGTTCCGCCGCGCAGTGCCTCCACCAGCCCTCGCGCTGGCGGCAGCAGCTCGGCTTTTGCCCAGAGTGCGGCTTCCGCGCAGCGGAGCTGGTCGACCTCCGCGCGCTTGCGCACAGCGATGGCGTCGAGCGCGCTGCCGGCGGCGCTCACGCGCGCACTCCCGCCGGAAGGGATGCGGTGTCAAGGAAATTGCGGAGCAGCGCGCGCCCTGCGGGGGTTCCGACCGACTCCGGGTGGAACTGCACGCCCTCGACGGGAAAATGTCGATGGCGCATGGCCATGATCAGACCGTCGTCGCTCCACGCGGTCGCCTCGAGGACGTCAGGAAGGTCCGAGGTCGAGACGACGAGTGAGTGATACCGCGTCGCCATGAATGGATTCTCGATGCCGCGGAGGACACCCGTGCCTCCATGGTGCACCGGGCCCACCTTGCCGTGAACCACCGCGGGGGCGCGCACCACCTGGGCGCCATAGGCGACACCGATCGCCTGGTGGCCGAGGCAGACGCCGAGCATCGGCACGGTGCCGTCCAGCTCGCGGATGAGGTCGACGCAGACGCCTGCCTCCTCGGGAACGCGAGGGCCCGGCGACATGACGATGGCGGCCGGAGCTGACTCGACGATGGCGGTGACTGAGAGTGCGTCATTTCGCTCGACGGCGACACGTGCTCCCAATTCCCGAAGGTATTGCACGAGATTGAAGGTGAACGAGTCGTAGTTGTCGATAACCAGGACCTGACCGCTCAGCGAACCCATGCGTTCGCCTCCTCCACCGCGAGAATCTGCGCGGCGACCTTGTTGTCGATCTCCACCGTCTCCTCGTTGACCAGGGAGTCGGCGACGATCCCGGCTGCCGCCTGGACATATGCGATGCCCTGGCGGACCACGATGGTGCGAAGCGCGATGGCGGTGTCGAGATCTCCGCCGTAGCCGACGTAGCCGATCGCTCCGGCGTAGGCTCCGCGCTCCTCCGGCTCGAGCTCCGCAATGATTTCCATGGCACGGATTTTCGGCGCCCCGGTGACTGTCCCGGCGGGGAAGCATGCGCGGAGCGCATCGAGCGAGTTGCGGCCGTCATCGAGGGTCCCTTCGATACTGCTCACCAGGTGCATCACGTGCGAGTAGCGCTCGACCTCCATGTGCTGGATGACCCGGATGCTGCCGGTCGCGCAGACCCGCCCGAGGTCGTTGCGTCCGAGGTCGATCAGCATGAGATGCTCGGCCGCCTCCTTGTCGCTCGCTCGCAGCTCGCGCTCCATCCGCTCGTCGTCCTCCGGCGTGCGTCCGCGCCGGCGCGTTCCCGCGATCGGGTGGTACCGCACACTCGGGCCCGTGACCTGGACGAGCATCTCCGGGGAGGCGCCGACCAGGGTGCACTCCGGGGTGGCGATGTAGATCATGTACGGGCTCGGATTGATGGCCCGAAGCGCCACGTACACATCGAAGGGATCCGCCTGCAGCGGGAGCGCGAAGCGGCGGGAGACCTGGACCTGGAAGATGTCGCCGGCGACGATGTAGTCGAGCGCGCGACGCACCCGGTCCTGGAACTGCGCCCTCGAGAGGTTGGCCTGGTGCTCGTGGGCGCCGACGTTCACCGGGATCCCTGCGAGTCGAGCCGCCGGCTCAGGCGCCGCGGCGCAGATCGCTTCGCGCAGCTCGCAGATTCGAGCGAGTGCCCGTTCGTACGCTGCGTCGAAGCCGGACGTGTCGTTGCGCTGAACGCAGCTCGAGAGCAGCAACCGGTGATGGGCATGATCGAACACTGCCACCGTGTCAAAGATCCCGAACCACTGCCGCGGAAGTCCGAGCGGGTCGCGCGCCGCTGCGGGGAGATGCTCGTAGCGGTTCGCCGCCTCATAGGTGAGGAAGCCCACAGCACCGCCGAGCAGGGGCGCCGCAAGACCGGGCGCGCATGCGGCGCCGATCGACGCGATCTCCCGGTCGAGCACCGCGAGCGGATCACCCCCCGCGCCGGTGTCACTGATCACTCGCGACGGGCGGTGACCGAGCATGGACCAGCGCGCCACCGCGCCGCTGCCTTCGACTGACTCGAGCAGGAAGCAGCTCGCCGTGGTTCCGAGCGCCCGCATCGCGGCGACCGGGGTCGCTTCGCCGACTGGAAGCTCCAGGACGACCGCGACGACGTCGTGGTCAGTGAGCCGGCGCCGCGCCTCCTCGAGGCCGGGAAGTGGCTGGTTCATCGGTGGGGCGCCATGGGGGTGTCATCCGGGCACCGCGGCGCCGACGTACTGCGCGATCCTGCGCGCCGCCTCCTCCAGGTTGGTGATGGAGGCGGCGTAGCTGAGGCGAATGTGCCCCGCACCCTCCGGCCCGAACGACCGGCCGGGCAGGACGGCGACCCCCACCTCGTCGAGCAGCGCGTTGGCGAGCTCGCGGTCGCCGAAGCCGGTGGCGGTGATGTCCGGGAAGACGTAGAACGCGCCCGCCGGCTTGTGACACTTGAAGCCCGGGATGTCGTTCAACAGATCGACGATGCGGTCGCGACGGTGACCGAACTCCGCCACCATGCGGTCGACGGCGGCGTCGGACTCCGGTGAGTTGAAGGCCTCGACGGCCGCCCACTGCGTGAACGCCGCAGCGCATGACGAGCTGTTGATCATCAGCGTGTCCATCTTTCGGGCGATCTCGACCGGCATCGCGCCAAACCCCAGGCGCCACCCGCACATCGCCCACGCCTTGGAGAGTCCGTCCATATAGATCGTCCGCTCGGCCATCCCGTCGATGCCGTACAGGGACACGTGGGCGCCGTCGTAGCTCAGACGGTTGTAGATCTCATCGCTGAGGACGATCAGGTCGTGCTCGATGGCGAGACGCGCGATCGCCTCGCAGTCACCGCGGGTGAGGATCCCTCCGGTGGGATTCTGCGGGGAGTTGACGACGAGCATGCGTGTCCGCGGCGTGATCAGCCTGGCGAGCTCATCGACGTCGGCACGGAAATCGTGCTCCTGGCGCAGCGGCAGCGAGACTGCCTTGGCGCCGATGAACTCGACCAGCGACCGGTAGATGGGATATCCCGGATCCGGGACGATGACCTCGTCCCCCTCCTCCACCAGGGCGAGCAGGGCGAACAGGAGCAGGTTCTTCGAGCCCGGGGTGAGCACGATGTTCTCGAACCGCGTTGGCACGCCGGTGTGGCGCGTGACGTATGCGGCGGTCTTCTCGCGCACCTCGCGGATGCCGCTTGCCGCCGTGTAGTGCGTCGCACCCTCGCGCATCGCACGCACCGCGGCGTCGATGATGTTGTCAGGGGTGGCAAAATCAGGCTCGCCGATCTCGAGATGGACGATGTTCCGGCCCTCGGCTTCGAGGAGCCGTGCGTGGGCGAGCACCTCGAAGGCACTTTCGGTGCCCAGGCGCGAGAGTCGGTCGGCAAACCGAATGGTCATGACGCCACCATCATGCCTGGAAGGTTGCCAGTCGCCGCGGAATGCTCGACGTCCACGCGTTCGACGCGCGCGTGCGACGGCCCTTGACGGAGGAGTTCCAGCATCCGCCCGACCTCCTGCGCTGGGCCTTCGAGCACCACCTCGACGGTTCCGTCCGGCTGGTTTCGCACCGTGCCCGACAGGCCGGCGTCACCCGCGTGATGGATCACGAAGGCGCGAAAGCCCACCATCTGCACCCTGCCGTGCACGACGGCACGGACACGGACAACCGCTTCACCCATCGCCGCCCGATTATAGGTGGGGTGAGTTCTCCGGCTCAGGCAGCCGCTGTGGAGCCCTGGGCGGTCGCCGCCGTCAACTTGCGCACCAGCGGCGGGATCTCGCGAAGGTTCTTGATCTCCACGCCGCTCAGCTCCGACAGCAGCGCCAGGATGCGACGCTGCACCGGAGCCTCATGGTCGCGTCCGGGCAGATACCAGTTCAACATTCGCGAGACGTACTCAGGATCCTCGAGCTGGCTGACCACCGACGGCTCGGTGATCGTGGTCGGATGCTTGGGCGCATCGTTGGTGCTGCGCATCATCCAGAGCGACATCTTGAGGATGTCCGGAAGCACCTCGGGCTTGTTCGCGACGGCACGGCGCATGTACTTCGCATAGCAGGCGGCGTGGCGCAACTCATCCGCTGCGAGGATCTTGAAGATCTTGCGGATCACGGGTTCGGGACCCTGCTCGCTGAACGCGGTGTACCAGTGAGCGAGGCGCTGCTCGCCGCAGAAGTGCATGGTGAGCGTCTCGATCGCCGGTCCTGGCGCGAAGGTCAGCCGCAACTCGGGGAGCTTGGCCTCGTCAAACGTCTCGCCGCACCGCTCCAGGTACTTGCGCAACGTGAGGTGATGCTTCATCTCCTCGTAGAACCAGATGGAGACGAAGCTGCAGAAGTCGATGTCCGTATAGAAGTCACGCAGGAACATCTCAGTCGCATAAAGCGCGGAGAGCTCCGTGAGGCAGATGTTCCGGAGATCGCTGATCCACTGGGGGCTCACCAGGCTCGGATCGATGTCGTCGAAAGGGATGTCGGCATTGAGCGTCCACCGGGCGCGTTCGAGCCGGATGAACATATCGTCGTAGAGCATTGGAAGCAGCATACTTTCTTCGCCCCGCACAAAGGGTGGGCAATGTCATCCGGCGTACAGGCCAAGATTTGTACATGAGGGACAATATGGCCCAATTGACCAAGTCACCCGACCTCAGGTTGTCCGTAGCGGCCACCCTACCGCCCGAAGTGACCATCCGGCTGCTGTCGGAAGTCGACGTGATCGCGCGCCGGATGACCCGGCACATCGTCTCGGGCATCTCGCTTCCGGACAGCCGCTTTCGCACGCTCGGATACTTCCGCACGGTCACCGCGGCGTGCCGTGACGCGCTGCGCACCTTCGTCCGTCTGCTTCGCGACGGCCGCGGCCTCCGCGCGGGCGACCTGGAGCGGCTTGGGTCGATGGGCGCCCAGCAGGCAGAGCTCGATGTCCCGCTCGAATTGGTGTTCGGGGCGTACCGGCTCGCCGCGAGGGTGCTCTGGGACGAGGTGATCGGCCAGCCGGCCATCCTCGACGACGTGCCCCCGAGCACCGTCATCGGCCTGACCAGCACGGTGCTCGAATACTTCGATGAGATCAGCGCTGCGGTCGGAGGCGCGTACCTCGAGACCCGGGAACGGCTGCTTCGCCAGCGTGACAGGGATCGCGACCGCATTCTCCAGCGGCTGCTTGCCGGGGACGCGTCAGCCGAGCTCCGGCGCATCGCGGTCTCCGCCGAGCTGACCCTGGTTCCCCCGTACACCGTGGTGGCCTGCTCCGCCCCGACGATGGAGGCGGAACGGCAGCTCGAGGAAACCTGGCGAGCCGAGGGGGCGCATCTCATCGGCGATGAGCCCGGCCTCTGGGTCGCACTGGTCCCCGAAGGGCGGGACCTCGCCCGGATGTGCGCGGCGGCTGGACCCGTGACGTTCGGAGTCGGTCCGGTGGCCTCCACCCTCGACGCTGTCGCCCCGTCGGCGCAGCACGCCCGCCGCGCGCTCGAGGTCGGTCGGCGCCTTTCTCCCGAGCGATCGGTGCACACGGATGCGGAGGTCGGTGTCTTCGCCGCGCTCGCCGACGACCGCGAAGCGATGCGCAGCTTCATCGACAGGGTGCTCGGCCCGCTGGCGCTGGGGACGCCGAATCGCAGGCTCGAGCTGGTCGCAACGCTCGAGGCGCTGCTGGACAGCCGGAGCATCGGTGAGGCATCAGAGCGCCTCGGCGTGCACCGTCACACCGTTGTGTACCGCGTCGGCCGGCTCCGCCAGCTGGGCATCGACGCCGACGACCCGGAGCAGCGTCACCAGCTCTGGCTGGCTTTGCGTTGCGCCCGGCTCCTCGACGGACAGCTGCCGCCGATCAGAACGTAGGCCGACCAGCCGGTGGGACTCTCACACCTGGCGGCGACAACGCCGCCGTCTCAGTCGCTCAGGACATCCATCGTAGAAAGAGATCGTTCCTATTGAACGATCCTTATTGACGGGAGAATCGCGACCTCTCCAAAATGAACCAACCGCATCAGAACGAGCAGGGGAGGTGGCTGAACGAGCCGGTCGACGTGACTGGCTCGCCGGGTGGAAAGAGATGGGCTCCGAAGCCCTGTGGCCCGTTGGCGTAATGTTCGGATAAGGCGATCATTCCGTTTCAATCAAGCTCATTGCTTAATGGGCCGCGAGAACGGATAGTCAGCCCACGCCACGGTGGGAAAAGCATTTGCGCAGGTAACCATTCGACAGAGAGAGGCCGATCGAGAGGGGGCCTCAGGAAGAGAAATCGGTACAGGGGGAACATGACCATGTTTGGAGAACTACTTCTGCGATCCTCGGCGCCGGGCGGCCGGGGCACCCGACGCGCGGCAACGGCGGTCGCGCTGCTCGCCACCGCCGTGGTGGTGGGAGCCTGCGGCTCCGCTACCGCGAAAGGTACGGGTACCGGCGCCAGTGCTCAGCCGGATCCGTCTACCGTCAATCTGGGCTATCTCGTCAACCTGACCCACGCGCCAGCGCTCATCGGCGTCGCGCAGGGCTTTTTTCAGGGGTCGATGCCCAAGGGCACCACGGTGAAGACGACCACGTTCAGTGCCGGCCCTGCCGAGAGCGAGGCGCTGCTCGGCGGCACGCTCGATGCGGCATTCGTCGGACCGGGCCCGGCGATCAACGCCTTCATCAAGACCAAGGGCAAGGTGCTCATCGTCGCCGGCACTGCCTCGGGTGGTGCGGGGCTCGTCGTCAGCAAGTCGGTCGCCAACGGGAACTTTCCGGCTGACCTCGCGGGGAAAACGCTTTCGTCGCCACAGCTCGGCAACACCCAGGACATTGCGCTGCGCACGTGGCTGGGCACGAAGGAACTCGCCACCAGCCTCAATGGCGGCGGCAAGGTGACCATTGACTCGAGCTCCGGCAACTCGGCCAGCCTGCAGAACTTCGAGGCCGGCAAGATCGCCGGCGGCTGGGTCCCCGAGCCCTATGAGTCGGAGTTCATCCTGCAGGGCAAGGGCACGCTCGCGGTTGACGAAGCCTCGCTGTGGCCGAACGGACAGTTCCCGACCACGGTGCTCGTGGTCACGCAGAACCTGCTCCAGAACCATCCCGACATCGTTCGGGACCTCCTCAAGGGCCTTGTGCAGTCGGTGAACTGGATCAACGCGAACGAGTCCGCGGCACCGGCCGCAGTCAATGCGGCCCTTGCGTCCACCACTGGAGGCAAGCTGCTGAAGAGCTCCGTCCTGGCCCTGGCCTGGACTCACCTGAGCTTCGTGCTGGACCCATTCGCCTCCGACCTGCAGACGGATGCCAACAATGCTCAACAGCTCGGCTTCAACAAGACGGCGAACATCAAGGGCATCCTCGACCTCGGTCCACTCAATGCACTCATGAGCGCGTCGGGGCAGGCGCCCGTCAGTGCCGGTGCGCTCGGCTGATGAACATCGCATTCGCTCCACGGCCCGCTGTTCTCACGCTCGACGCAGACGATGCCTTCGTGACCCTGCAAGGGGTCACGAAGGTGTTCGGCCACGGCAAGCGAGCGATGACGGCGCTTGAGAACGTGTCGCTCGAGGTCGCCAGGGGCGAGTTCGTGTGCGTCCTGGGCGCATCGGGATGTGGGAAATCAACCCTCCTGTCGCTGATCGCCGGTCTTGACAAGGTCACTGGCGGAAGCATCGACATCGCTGATGGCCGCCCGGCAGTCATGTTCCAGGAGCCGGCTCTGCTCCCCTGGCTCACGGTTCGACGCAACGTCGAACTGCCGATGCGGCTGCACAACGTCGACGAGGATCAGCGAAATCAGACAGTCAACCGGCTGCTCGCAATGGTCGGGTTGATCGACTTCGCAGATCACCGGCCGCATCAGCTCTCCGGAGGGATGCGTCAGCGCTGCGCGCTCGCGCGTGCGCTGGCCCAGGACTCGGAGTTGCTGCTCATGGACGAGCCCTTCGCCGCACTCGACGCATTGACGCGGGACTCGCTGCACGACGACCTGAACCGCATCTGGCAGGAAACCGGCAAGACCATCCTCTTTGTCACCCATAACGTTCGCGAGGCGGTGCGGCTGGGGGACCGCGTCGTATTGATGACCCCTCGCCCCGGTCGGGTGGCCCAGATGTGGGACGTCGAGATCACGCGACCTCGTGAGCTCGATTCCTTCGAAGTGTCCGGACTCGCTCACGAGATCACGGCGCGGCTGCGTGCGGGGGCGGTCGGCGATGGAGCGCAATAGGCTGCAGCGCATCCTGCGAGCCGCCTGGCCGCGGATCGTTGCGATCGGCATTCTGCTGGGGATCTGGCAGCTCCTCGTCGTCGTTGGCGTGCAGTCCCCAGGGGGTGAGCCGCTACCTGGCCCGGGCGACGCGATCGGCGAGATCGGCTACCTGGTGCACACCGACGTGCTCGTGCCGGCACTCGTTCAGACGCTCGAACGCGCAGCGGTCGGTTACATCCTTGCACTGGTGCTCGGTACGCTGATCGGGCTCGCGGTCGTCCGCGTGCCGGTGCTTCGAGCGGGCGTCGGATCGTTGCTCGCCGGGCTCCAGAGCCTGCCGTCAGTCGTCTGGGTGCCGATCGCGACCCTGTTTCTCGCCATCGGCGGGCAGATCGAGAACGCCGTGTACTTCGTGGTCATCATGGGTGCGTTCCCATCGATCGCGATGGGATTGATGTCCGCCTACGACAACATCCCTCCACTCACCTTCAGCCTCGCGCGGTCGATGGGAGCCAGCGGCCCGCGGTACTACCGGCATTTCATCTTTTCGGCTGCGCTGCCGGGGTATGTGGCCGGGATGAAACAGGCGTGGGCGTTCTCATGGCGATCGTTGATGGCTGCCGAGTTGATCATCGGATCGACCGCCAACAGCGGACTCGGGCAGATCCTCGACAACGGGCGCAGCCTCGGCGACCTTCCCGAGATGTTCGCCGCGGTGCTCACGATCCTGGTGGTGGGGATCGCGGTCAACGACCTGTTGTTCGCACCCCTGGAGCGAGGCCTGCTCCGCCGCCGTGGCCTGGTTCCGGCCTAGTCTTCGCCGCTGCGCTGCTTGGCGCCGGCCTCGTGGCGGCGCTGTCCGCCCGAGGCGACCGTGGCGCCCTGCTCCGCCTCACGCGCGAGCATGAAGAGCAGGTCCGAGCAGCGATTGAGATAGCGGAGCACCTCAGGATTCTCGACCCCGCCCTCGCGGAGAAGCGACACGGTCCGGCGCTCGGCGCGGCGCACCAGAGTCCGCGCCAGGTCGATCGCCGCCCCGGCGGGCGTGCCGCCGGGGATGACGAACCCGCCCGGCAAGGGCACCCGCGCCTCGAGGTCGTGGATCTCGTCCTCGAGCGCGTCGACCATCGCCGCGGTGACGACGTTGAAGTGGCGCTCGAGGTCGGCGCGGTGGCCCGGGCCGGTGGCGAGCTCGGCGCCGACGACGAACAATTCGCGCTGGAGCTCGAGGATCCGCGACGCGCGGTCGGCTGAGTCGGTCAGCGACCGGGCCAGTCCCAGCGCGGAGATCGCCTCGTCGAGTGACCCGTACGCCTCGGTATGAGCGTCGTCCTTTGCGACCCGACCGCCGTAGAGCAGCCCGGTCTCTCCCGTGTCGCCGTTCCCCGTGGTGATGCTCACAAGGTTGGTGTCAGATGGCGCCGTGCAGCGTCGCTTCGACGAGCTCTGGCGGGGTGTCGTTGCGCCCGCGGCGCCACTCCTCGATCCACTTGCTCGCCGCGATGGTCGCGGTGGTCGCGTCACCGACTGCAGTGGTGATCTGGCGGGTGAGCTGGCTGCGCACGTCGCCGGCGGCGAAGATGCCCGGGATATTGGTCATCATCGTCATCGGATCCGTGACGTAATAGCCAGCTTTGTCATGATCAATGTGGCGATCCACCAACTGGGTGTTGGGGATGAAACCGATGAAGATGAAGATGCCCCCGACCTCGATCTCAGATCGACGCTCGGTGTCGAGGTTGCGCAGCATCAGGCGGCCGACCTTCTCGTCACCCTCGATGCTCTCGATGATGGTGTCGACCACGAACTCGATCTTGGGATGCTTGCGCGCCTCATCGAGGAGGATGGGCTGAGCGCGGAACTCCTTGCGCCGGTGGATGATCGTGACCTTGCTCGCGTAGCGGGTCAGGAACAGGGCCTCCTCCACCGCCGCGTCACCACCGCCCGCCACGGCGAGGTCGACGTCCTTGAAGAACGCACCGTCGCACACGGCGCAGTACGACACGCCACGCCCGGCATATGTCTCCTCCCCGGCGACGCCGAGCTTGCGAGGATTGCCACCCGCGGTGATGATCACCGCGGGCACGAGGAAGTCTCCGTCATACGTCTCGACGAGCTTCTGACCGTCTGGCTGGACCTTGATCGCCTTGACCTCGGTGCGCAGCAGCTTGGTGCCGAAGTGCGCGGCCTGCTCCTCCATCACGGTGGCGAGCTCCCCGCCGAGGATGGAGAGAAAGCCCGGGTAATCCTCGATAAGCTCGGTATTGAGCAGCTGACCGCCTGGAGCCTTACCCTCCAGGAGCACCGCCCGCTCGCGGTTCCGGCCTGCGTAGAGCGCAGCCGTCAGCCCGGCGGGACCGCCGCCGATGATCGCGATGTCGAAGTCGTCTGTGGGCACGGTGGTTGCACTCCTCGGGGTACGTCTGTACGTTCCCCGCACTTGAGACGATACCCAATGCGCGCCCGAATCATCCCGCTGTCAGCCATTGGCGCAGATCCACGAGGACCCGGCTGATCGGAATCGCATACGCCTCGGCCGCACTCGAACTCGCAAGGGTCACGATCCCGATGACCTGCCCCTGCGAATCGAGCACGGGTCCACCGCTGTTGCCTTCGAAGATCGGCGCCCCGGTGAGGTGCAGCATGTCGTCGTACTCCTGGGGTGAGGATTGCCCCGCCTCGATCCCCGTCCCCGAGAGCGGGACGTTGGCATCAAGGCCGACGAGGCTCTCCACGGTCATATCCGCGTGAGCGGTGGCCCGGCTCGACGCCAGGGTGATGACCGGGATCGGGACTGTCGTCAGCGCTCTCGCGTCGACGGGCAGCGGTGTTCCCGGGAGCGCGCCGGTGACCCGGAGCAGCGCCAGATCTAGCTGCGCGCTGCTCTGCACGACGCGGGCGACGTGGGTGTGGTTGGCCCGGTCGGTGACCCGCAGCGTGGTATCGCCATTGATGACGTGAGCATTGGTGACCACGTCGCCCATGCCGTCAAAGATCCAGCCGGTGCCCAGCGACTCCGCGGCACCATTTTCGAGTTCGGCCTCGATCGTGACGACGCTCGCGAGATCGTCGCGGCCGAGGTCCGCGAGCAGCGGTGGCGACGGAGACGGGCCGCTTGCCGGGGGAACGTGGGCGGCCACGATGGCGGCCGGGTTCACCTGCGCGAAGTTGTCTGCCACCAGGAAGCCCGCCAGGCCGGCGACCAGGAGAGCGATGATGGCTGCAAGGGCGCGCGCCACGGCACGCGGTCGGAACGTCGGCTCAGTCCCTCGATCCACGAGGAAGCATTGTGGTTGTTCGACAGCGAAGCATCACCGTCGTCGGTGGCGGCCGCGGAGCGCTCGGTGCCGCGGTTGTGAGCCGTCTCGCGGCGGCGGGGCACCGTGTGGTGATTCCCACGCGGCACCCGGGTGGAGCTGCGCGGCCTGGGGTCACCGAGATCGAATGCGACCTCGACGATGCCGGCTCGGTCGATCGCCTACGAGCCGCGGTGGAAGCGATGGGGCCCTGGGCCGGCGTGGTCAGCGCGTCGGGCGGATACGCCGGGGGGCGCGCCCATGAGGTCGACGACGCCGCCGTCCAGGCGCAGCTTTCGGCCAATCTGCTGGGTCCCTGGCGGCTCGTCCGTGCCGCGGCGGCTTCGATGGTCGCCGGCGCCGCAGGCGGGCGGATCGTGGTGGTGGCCTCGCGAGCCGCGGTCGACGTTGCGCGTGGCCAGGCGGCCTACCAGGTGAGCAAGGCGGCGGTGCTGCGGCTCGCCCAGGTCATGGCGGCCGAGCTGCAGCGGCACGCCATCACCGTCAATGCAGTTCTGCCCGGCACGATGGATACAGCTGCCAACCGCGAGTCGATGCCGAAAGCGGACCGCTCCTCGTGGATCAGCACGGATTCCGTTGCCGAGGTCATCGAATGGCTGCTCTCGGACGCCGCCGCAGCCGTGACCGGGGCCGCGATCCCGGCCGGCTGACCTCAGTTGATCGCGTGCGGCTCCAGCACTTCAGACTCGCCCAGGCGGGCGAGGGCACGCGCGCGATGCGAGACCCGGGCCTTCTCCTCGTCGGTGGCTTCGCCGAACGTGATCCCGAGATCGACGGAAAGGAACGCAGGGTCGTACCCGAAACCGTTGGTCCCTCGGGGCTCGACCAGGGTTCCGAGGCACTCGCCATGGGCAGTCACCGGCTCCCCGCCCGGTCTGGCGAGCGCCGCGACGCAGACATAGCGCACGCGCCGGTCGCCAGGCGAACGGCGTTCCACCTCAGCGAGGAGGCCTCGAAGCCGGTCCGCGTCGGTCGCGTTCTCGCCCATCCAGCGGGCCGACAGCGGACCCGGCCATCCTCGCAACGCGTCCACCTCGATGCCGCTGTCGTCCGCGAGCGTCGGGAGACCGGTCGCACTGGTCACGGTCATGGCCTTGGCGAGCGCCGATTCCCTGTACCCGGGACCGGGTTCCTCGAGGACGCCGTCAAAGCCGACCTCCTCGAGGGTCTGCAGGCGGAGCGGCCACGACGCGAGAAGAAGGCGCAGTTCACGGATCTTTCCAGGATTGCGGGTGCCGAGGAGCAGGACAGCGTCTCCGTTCATCTGGCTCCGCTCAGCACCTCTTCCTGCAGCGCGAAGAGCCGCTCCAGACCGGCGCCGGCGAGCCCGAGGAGCGCGTCCAGCTCCCCGCGCGAGAACGGCTCCTGCTCGGCCGAGCCCTGCAGCTCGATGAACCGGCCGTCGCGTGATCCCACGCAGTTCATGTCGGTGTCTGCCGCGGAGTCCTCGAGGTAGCTGAGGTCGAGCCGCGCCTCGCCGGCCACGATGCCCGCACTGACGGCGGCCACCGGCCAGCGCAGCGGATCGGAGCGGACCACGTGCGCCTCACGAAGCCGTTCGACCGCCAGGGCGAGGGCCACGTAGCCGCCCGTGATGGACGCGGTTCGGGTTCCGCCGTCGGCAACGATGACGTCGCAGTCGATCAGGATGCTGCGCTCGCCGAGCGCCTCGAAGTCGACGGCTGCCCGCAGGCTCCGGCCGATGAGCCGCTGAATCTCCTGGACCCGACCATCCACGCGCCCCTTGCGGCCGTCGCGCTCCGAGCGGGTCTGCGTGCTCCGCGGCAGCATTGCGTACTCGGCGGTCACCCACCCACGACCGCTGCCCTTGCGAAAAGGCGGGACTCGCTCCTCCACCGTCGCCGCGCAGAGAACGCGCGTGTCCCCCATCGTGATCAGCGCGCTGCCCTCCGCGTATGGGAGCGTGTGCAATTCGATCGAGGTCGGTCGGAGTTCATCGGTGGCACGTTGATCTGGGCGCATTGGGCCGAGTGTATCGGTCGGCCCGACCGTCAGCGCCGGAAGATCCGCTGCAGGACGATGATCGAGGCCTCGTAGAGCAGCAGCAGCGGGATCGCCAGCAGAGTCGGTGTGAACGGATCCGCACCAGGCGTGATCACCAGCGACACGATGATGATCCCCACGTATGCGATCTTCCGCCAGCCCTTGAGCTTTTTCGAGGACACGAACCCGAGCAGGCCGAGCAGCACGATCACGACGGGCATCTCGAACGTGGCTCCGAAGATGAACACGATGATCAGAAAGAAGCCGATGTACGAGTTGATGTCGGGGAAATAGACCGCGTGCCCGTTGAGGAAATTGGTCAGGAAGCTGAGCCCGATGGGCATCACGAAGTATGCGAACGCCGCTCCGCCCGCGAACAGCAGGAGTGCGCTGGCGATGAACGGCCCGACGAACTTCCGCTCCTTCGGACGCAAACCCGGCGACACGAAGGTCCAGACCTGCCAGAGCACCACCGGCAGGGCGATGATCAGCCCAACGACCGCGGCGACCTTCAAGGGGACGGTGAGGCCCTCGGTGGGGCTCGTATAGATCGCCTCGTTGTTGGGAATGATGCTGTGCGAGTTCTTCAGGACGGTGGACAACGGGTGCAGCAGCACACCGATGAAGAACCCGTTGAAGACGAATGCGACGATCGTCCCGACGATCCAGGCCGCCATCACCCAGATGAGGACGCGTCGCAATTCCTCCAGGTGCTGGACGATCGTCATCCGCCGTTCGTCGTCGCCAGCCACTCCCTGCACCTTACGTGCCTCCGGTCAGCGCGCGCGTGAGCGGCGCGTCAGCCAGAAACGGAGGGCTGGTGTGTCGTCGCGTCAGCGGGGACCGTCACCGGCTCAGCCGGCTGCGCCGGCGCAGGTGCCGGAGCGGGTGCGACGACGGCCTGAGCGACTGGAGCCGGCTGCGCCGTGGTCGTGGTGGTTCCCATGACCGCGTCGTGAGTCTCGGACGAAGCCTTCCGAAACTCGCGAATTCCCTTGCCGATGCCTGCGCCCACGTCGGGCAGCTTTCCCGGCCCCCAGATGATCAGGATCACCACCAGGACGATGATGATTTCCGGCAGATGTCCGCCTACGAATCCCATGTCAGCCTCCAGTCTAGCACCATTTTTTCATCACCCCTGAGATCAGACTGAGACCGAAGCCAGGGTTCGAGCGAACAACTCGACAGTCCTGTCCACGTCCTCGGCTGTATGCGCGGTCGAAAGAAATGCGGTCTCGAATTGCGACGGTGGCCAGAGGATCCCGGCATCCAGCCAGGCCTCGTGGAGCCGCCCGAAGCGCTCCCGGTCGGCCTGCTGCACGTCCTTGAAGGAGCGGGCGGACTCGATCCCGATGAACGGCGTCACCATGCTGCCGACCCGTCCGACCGTGCACACCACTCCGGCTGCTGCGGCCGCTTCGGCGAAGCCGGTCTCAAGGCGCTCGCCGAGACGCTCCAAGCTCTGGTATAGCCCGGGATCACCGTGGAGCACGTCAAGCGCCGCAATCCCCGCCGCCATTGCCGGGGGGCTGCCGGAGAGCGTGCCAGCCTGGTAGACCGGGCCTGATGGCGCGACCTGTTCCATGAGGTGGCGGCGGCCACCGTACGCGCCGACCGGGAGTCCGCCGCCGATCACCTTGCCGAAGAGGGTGAGATCGGGGCGGACGCCGTAGAGCGCCTGAGCACCACCGAAGGCCACGCGGAAACCGGTCATCACTTCATCGAATACGAGCAGAGCACCCCATTTGGATGTGATATCGCGAAGTTCGTCCAGGAAGCCGGGTTCCGGAGGCACGCATCCCATGTTTCCGGCGATCGGCTCCACGATCACGGCGGCGATACGGTCGCCATCGCGCTCGAAGAGCGCGGCAACCGCTTCGTGGTTGTTGTACGGCGCGACGATGGTGTCTGCGACGGCAGCGGCCGGAACTCCGGGAGAGCCGGGGATTGCCAGGGTCGCGATCCCGGAACCTGCCTCGGCGAGCAGGGCGTCGGCGTGGCCGTGATACCCCCCGGCGAATTTGACGATGCGATCGCGGCCAGTCGCGGCACGAGCGAGCCGGATGGCCGACATCGCCGCCTCGGTGCCCGATGAGACGAGGCGCACCATCTCGACCAAGTCCACCGCGTCGACGATCCGCTCCGCGAGCTCGACCTCGAGCTCAACCGTATGACCGAAGGCCATCCCCCGTTCCAGCTGGGCGCGAACCGCCGCGAGGATCTGGGGTGGCTGATGGCCGAGGATGTGCGGACCGTAGGCCAGCACGAAGTCGATGAAGTCGTTGCCGTCCGCGTCGACGACGTGGGCTCCATCGCCGCGAACGATATGGGGCGGGACCCCGGGAACGGCGCGATAGGCACGAACCGGGCTGTCGACGCCCCCCGGAAGCACCCGTTCCGCCCGAGCGCGCAGCGCCCGGGCCTTGCCGTCCTTCACGGCACTAGGTCTGCTCGCGCACGGTGATCGACTTCATGACGTCGCCTTGCACGATTGCGAGTGCGATGGACATTCCCGACTCCACCTGGCCGAAGAGGTTGTAGGACACCGGGAGCGTGGTGTCGTTCGCGGTGCAGATGAAGAATTGCGAGCCGTTGGTGTTGGCGCCGCTGTTGGCCATGGCGACGGCGCCCTCGATGTACTGCTGATGCACGGGCTCGTCATTGAACTGAAACCCCGGCCCCCCGCTGCCGCACGTCGCCGACGGCGTCGCAGGTAACGCGGGCACGTTACCGATGCACTGCGGGTCGCCGCCCTGGATGACGAACTTGGCCACAACCCGATGGAACGGGATCCCGTCGAAGAAGTGATTTCGTGCCAGTGTCACGAATACGTTGACGGTGTTCGGCGCGAGATCGGGTTGCAGGCACAGGACGATGGTGCCTTTCGAGGTCACGATCGTTGCCTGGTAGAGCTTGGCGGTGTTGATGGTCATCGCCGGCTGTGCGCTGTAGGTGTGCACGCTGGCAGGCGGGTTGATCGGCTTGAGCACCGGGCCGAACGTCTTCGTGGCGCAGCTGGCGAACGGGATGGTCGGAGCTGCCGTGACGGTCGGGCTCGGTGTCGGAGTTGGCACTGCGGCAGTCGGTGTCGGTCGGACGATCGCTGGGAGCGGCGAGCTCGCGCCGTTGACGCCGACGGCGATCGCGATGATCGCCACCACCACCACGGCGCCCGATCCGAGCACCAACGGAAGGCGGCCCCTGCCGCCAGGCGATGCATTCATCGATTCACTCCTGGGTTTCCGCGAGCCAGCCTGCGGCGGCGCGCGCGTCGTACGTGATGATCATGTCGGCGCCGGCGCGGCGGATGCCGCCGAGCGCTTCGAGGACGGCAGCGCGCTCGTCGAACGCGCCGGCAGCCGCTGCATGATGGAGCATCGCAAACTCGCCGCTGACGCAGTACGCGGCAACGGGGAGGTCGGTTGCGTCGCGCACACGCGCGACAACGTCGAGATACGTCAGCGCCGGCTTCACCATCACCATATCCGCGCCTTCCTCGACGTCGAGGAGGGCTTCGCGAACGGCCTCGCGCTGATTGGCCGGGTCCATCTGGTAGGAGCGCCGATCTCCGGTTTGCGGAGCGCAGTCGGCGGCGTCGCGGAATGGCCCGTAGAGCACGGTGGCGAACTTCGCGCTGTAGGCGAGAATCGCCGTGTCGGTGAACCCCGATGTGTCCAGCGCGTCGCGGATCGCGGCCACCTGCCCGTCCATCATTCCGCTCGGCGCGATGACGTCCGCTCCGGCAGCCGCCTGGCTGACAGCGGTCCGCGCATACAGCTCCAACGTCGCGTCGTTGTCGACGTCGCCGTTCTCGAGCAGGAAGCCGCAGTGGCCATGATCGGTGTACTCGCAGAGGCAGCAATCGGCAATCACCACGCACGCGTCCCCAAAGCGCGCGCGCAGCGCGCGAGTTGCCTGCTGGACGATGCCGTCCTCGGCGAACGCGCCCGACCCCTGCGCATCCTTGGCGGCGGGGAGCCCGAACAGGAGCACACCGCCGAGTCCGAGCCCGATTGTCTCCTCCACCGTTGTGCACAGCGAATCGATGGTCTCGTGACGCTGTCCCGGCATCGAGGCGATCGGTTGCGGAGATTCGAGGCCCTCGCGAACGAAGGCGGGGTGGATCAGCTGGCCTGCGCTGAGCCGTGACTCACGGGCCAGGCGGCGGAGCGCCGGGGTACGGCGCAGACGGCGTGGTCGTTCGAGAGGGAATCCCATGGTTCGACCCTCAGCGTAGCGGCTGGGGGGTCAGGCACTCGATCAGCGCACGCACGAGGCCCTCGACCGTGGCCACGCCGGCCACGGCGCGGACGGCGAGGCCGGCGGTGCGCGCCGCCGCTGCCGTGTGGTCGCCGATGCACACGATCACCGCCTCTGGCGGAGGTGCCTCCCCGCCAAGTGCCTCGACGAGGTGCCGTGCGGTGCTGCCGCTGGTGAGCGTGATCGCGTCGACCCCACCGGCAAAGGCGGCGCGGAGCCTGTCGGGCGCAGACTCCGGCATGACGCTCCTATAGACCCGCTGCACCGTGACCATCGCCCCGCCTGTGCGGAGCGCCTCGGCCAATCCGGCGCGGGCGCCTTCGGCCACCGGCAGCCAGACGCTGCCCCCCGAGACCCCGCGCTCCAGCATCGAACGGGCAAGCCCGTCGGCGTCGGACTCGCCCGCCACCAGTTCGGGATCAACGCCTTCGGCTGTGAGCGATGCGGCCGTCGCCGGCCCGACGGCGGCGACCAGGAGGCCGGAGATGGCCCCTCGACCTGCCGCACCGAGAACGAGACGCACGGCGGTCGCGCTCGTGAACGCGACCCAGCGTGGCGACGCTCCCGCCTGGGCTTCGCCTGCGGTCCGAACGATCGAGTCGGGATCCGCGATCGGCACCGTCGTGATCAGCGGGACGATGGCCACCGACGCACCGGCGGCATGGAGGCGGTCCACCAGGCCCGTGGCCTGCTCGCGGGTCCTGGTCACGAGCACGCGTCGTCCGGCCAGGGGAGCTGAGAGCTCGGTCACCGCAGGCGCGCGGCGACTGCCTCGCCGAGCGCCTCCGGGGTCTCGACACTACCGGTGGCCTCCGTTCGCCGGATCTCCCCGTCAACCACCAGCGCTGCGACCAGGATCATGCGGTCGCCGTCGATCCGCGCCCACGCCCCCAGGGGCAGCAGGCATCCGCCCCCGAGGCCCGCGAGGACTGCCCTCTCGGCGGTCACAGCAACCCTCGTGGCCCGGTCGTCGACGGATTCGCAAGCGCTCGCAACTGGGGAGTTGGTGACCGTCTCCAGGGCGATGGCGCCTTGAGCCGGGGATGGGACGAACTCGGCTGGATCCAGTCGCTGCGTCACGCGATGGCCGAGCGAGAGGCGATCGAGGCCGGCGCATGCGAGCAGGAGCGCATCGAAGTCTCCTGAGTCGAGCTTGCGCAACCGTGTGTCGACGTTGCCACGCACTGCGACTGGTCGCAGGCCGGGATACAGCGCTGCGAGCAGACCGGCTCGACGGGCGCTGCTGGTTCCCACCGTCGCACCGAGGGGAAGGGCATCAAGAGGAGCGCCGCTTGCCGACACCACACCGTCGCGGGCGTCCGCTCGCGCGAGATAGGCGGCGACGCTCAGCCCGGGTGCGAGCGCCGACGGCAGGTCCTTTGCGCTGTGCACTGCCACGTCGGCTCGGCCGTCGAGCAGGCTTCGTTCGAGATCGGCGGTGAACCAGCCCTGGCCCTCGAGCTGATCGATCGGGGCGTTGCCCCGGCGATCTCCCTCGGTCCGGACCACGAGCGTCTCGAGGTGATCACGCCCGTTTGTGCGCAGGGCATCCGACGCCAGCGCCGTCTGACACAGCGCGAGTGCGCTGCCCCGCGTCGCCAGCCGAAGCGTGGAGGTATCCGCGGCCGGCCTCAACGATCGAGCCGGAAGGCCTCGCGGATCGCCAGTGCGGTCGCCGGGTCTTCCGCCTCGCGGAGTCGCGTCACCGGGCCGTGCAGCAGCTTGCGCACCATGCTTCGAGTGAGCGTGTCGATGCGAGCTCGTGTCTCGTCATCGATCTCGCGCCCGCCGCTGAAGGTTCGAGCCACCTCCCGCGCACGAAGTGCCTCGGCCCATTCGACGAGCGCGGCGATGGTGGGGCCGGCCGTGTCGCGCTGTCCGATCACCGTGACGGTCTTTTCGAGCTCCGTTTCGATGATCTTCTCTGCAGCCGGAACGATTTCGCGACGCTGGTCGAGGCGCGCGCCCGCCCGGCGCCCGAGCTCATCAATGTCGATGAGCGTGACGCCGGGGACCCTCTCCGCCGCAGCGTCGATGTCGCGGGGAACCGCCATGTCGACGATGCACAACGGGCGGCGCTCGCGCCGGCGCTGCATCTCGGCGATGGCGGCCGCATCGAAGATGGTCGTCGGGCTGTCGGTGGACGAGATGATCACATCCACTCGGTCTGCCACCTGTGCGACGTCCGCGAGCGCCACGGTTTCGGCGCCGACTGCCCTCGCGAGGAGACGGCTCGACTCACCTCGCGAGGTGGTCATGATCCGGGCACCCTGGTCGTGCAGCCGGTTTGCGGCCAGCCGGCTCATCTTTCCGGCGCCGACGAGCAGCACGCCCCTGCCGTCGAGGTCCCCGCACGATGCCCGAGCGCACTCCACCGCCACCTCGCTGAGGCTCGCGGCGCCCCTGCCGAGGGACGTGTCGGTGCGCACGCGCTTGGCGGTCGAGATGGCTCGGCGCATCACGTAGTCGAGCCGAGCGTCGACAGTCCCCGCGTCTTTCGCCGCCCGGTGCGCGCCCTTGAACTGCCCCAGCACCTGCGCCTCGCCGATCACCATGCTCTCGAGGCCACTCGCCACCCGGAACATGTGCATCGCCGCCTCGCGATCCTCGAGGGTGATCATGTGCCGCTCGAGGTCTCGCGTGCCTCCTGGGTCGAGGTAGCGGGCGAGGCGCGGAGTCACCTCAGCGCTGAGGTTGTCGGGGCACACCACGTAGAAATCGGTGCGGTTGCAAGTGGACAGCAGCGCTGCGCCGTGCAGTCCGGCGTGCCCCACCAGATATCTCAGCGTGGTTGCAGCACGCGCCGCTGGGATGGCCGCTGCCTCCCGCACAGCCAGTGGAGCGGTGCGAAAGCTCAGCCCGGCGGCTACCAGTCGCATCACGAGCGAGTATAGGTTGGAGGCACACGTCCACCGGTTCCCCCGTGCCGGAGTTCTAGGATGGGGGTGTATGGAAGCTCGCCGGCGATATGGTCGCCGCCGAGGGAGGGTCCCCACGGGCGACAAATTTCTGCCGCGGCTCGGTCCGGCTGGAGCCGAGCCCTTCGCGACGCTGGACGATGCCATCAACTCATGGACGGCGGAACGACCATCCCCGGACACACCAATAGAGGCGCTCCAGTTCGTCGCACTCGATTGCGAGACCACTGGGCAGTCGCCTCATCACCTCGTGGAGCTGGGAGCGGTTGCGTTCACGTTGCGCGACCACCTGATGAGCTTCGAGACGCTGGTGCACAGCAATGATCGGATCAACCCGTACGCCCGCCGGATTCACGGCATCGACGCCGCCACCCTGAACGGCGCACCGCCGGTATCGCTGGTCGTCGAGCGGTTTCAGCGCTTCGCCAAAGGCGCGGTCCTCGTGGAGCACAGCGCTGACGCGTTTGACACACGGCTGATCGGCCGCGCCATCGGATCGAGCCTTGACGCCGACAACGTCGACACCACGAGGCTCGCGGCGAAGCTGTTCGATCTCAAGGACACCATCGGTCTCGAGCGCCTGTGCCGCGAATTGGGAGTCGTGCACCGCAAGCCGCATCACGCGCTTGCCGATGCGGAGGCGACCGCCGCCTGCTTCGTCGAGCTGGTTCGACGAGGGAGCGAGCGCTTCAACTGGCGCACGCTCGGTGACCTGCTTGTCGCCGGAAAACCACCTGCCTTCGCTGCTGATGTCGGGGTCGCGCCCCCCGGCGCGCAGACGAAAGGAAACGATTCGACCCCTCGAACCCGACGGCGGCGTTGACAGTACGCCCAGCGCTGCATACCATCCACTCGAACCAACCACACTCATCCGGGCTCTCGTCGCGCGTCCGGAACTTCATCCCGGTTCATCTCGAGGACTCAGCGATGCCCAGCCGCATTGACAGGGCCGAGGCGATCGGTGCCGGATCAGCCGCTCTCGGCATTCTCTCAGCGTTCCTTCCGTGGTATGGCTACGCCGCCGCCAATTCCCATGTGACCGTCAACGCATTTCGCGCGTCAGCGCTTGGCGATGTGTTCTTTGTCGCCGTTGCCGCCGTGGTCCTGCTGCTGCTGATCGGCAAAGGATTTGTCGATGACGTGGTCACGCCATACATTCCCGAGACCACGGCACATGCCATCGCGGCGGCGCTGGCGATGGGGAGTGTCCTCGTTCAAATGATCCTCACCAGAGCAAGCGGACGCTCCTTCGGCATCGGTCTCTTTTTAGCGCTGGTTGCGGCCGCGGGACTGTGCACCGCGGCAGTCCTCCGACGGCTGCATCCGGACCGCCGTCGAATTGTCCGCGAACCCCTTTCCCATGAGGGTCTGATTACCCCATAATCCACCCGACCCGCGCTTGGGGGACGTGGCGCCCCGAGCCGCGTTCGCTGCCACAGCTGCTCATCTACGCTGGGAGGAACACCCGAAGCAATGGCCAACATTCTGACCGACCCGCCCTTTGCAGCAGATCCACCGATCAAGTTGAACGTCCCAGCAAAGACGCTCGGATTGGTCATCGGGATTCTGGCGATCATCGGCATCATCATCGACCTGATCGCGCTGCCGGTGGTCTTTGCTCTGAACAACACCGTCAACACGCTCTGCAGCGAAGTCAATGGGCTGAACTGCGGGACAACGGGCATCTTCGGACTGGCACTGATCGGAGTGCTGATCGGCCTCGTGGGCTCGATCCTCTATGCGTTCGGTGGCTTCCGTATGTACCAGCTCAACCGCTCGGGCAAGGACCTTGTGATCTACGGCCTGGTGGTCAACCTGGTCGGCGGAATCTTCGCGATCATCGGCTACGGGGGAATCGGCAGCTTCATCTTCAGCCTGATCATCGCGGTGGTCGTCTACTACCTCGTGGTGATCAGCCGCTGGCCCGGTGATGCGCCCCTGGTTCCAACCGGAACGACCGGCGGATACGGCAATCCCCCTGGCGGCTACGGAAGCCCGCCACCTCCCCCGCCCAGCGTCTGACATCTGGCAGGCGTTCGCGAACGCACCTCGCCGCGAGGGGCGCTTGACGTGCCATCGGAGGTTGCAGGCGGGCAACGGTCCGATGGCACGGTCGAGATCGCGGGCCGCCCGATCGTCGGCAAGCTCGATGCATTGAGTGCCCCGGACGACGAGTCAGACGCGCTTGTCTACCCGCGTGCCGGAAATGGCGCCGGCGTCGCGGCAGGAGTTTGCGGGATCGTCGCGCTGGCGGTCTCGTGGATCCCATTTGTCGACTACACGAGCCTTGTGCTCGGTGCCCTGGCGATCGTCCTCGCGGGCATCGGCATCCACCGCGCAAATGCGGATCCCGGCAGAGGCAAGGCACTGGCGATCGTGGGGTTGGTGTGCGGCATCGCGGGCTTCGCGATCGCGGCGATTGTCCTGCTGCTGATCTACGCACTGGTGACCACGATCAACGTCGCCGGCGGTTAGCCCGAAGGGTCAGACGCTGAAGTCGGCCACCACCGGGTAGTGGTCCGACGCGACGGCGGCGTCGGCATCGGGCCACGTCCTGCCGCCGACCACGTCCGCACCCAGGGTGTGTGCCGCCAGATCCGGCGTTGCGAGAACGTAGTCGACGCGCGCTGACAGCTGCCACGTCGCGCACGTGAGTCCGCGAGCTCGCGGATGGACGTGCCGGTAACAGTCGACATAGCCCTCCTTGTGCAGACGCTCCATCGTCCATCGTTCGATGAGGCGTCCGAGAAATCGGTCCATCGCCCGCGACACCGGCAGCCCGACGGTGAGCGGCGACACAACCCGGGGCAGCACCGGGATGCCGCCGAGCAGCCTCGGGTCGACACCCGCTCGGCGCCAGCGGTTCGCAAGCTCGTCACCGCCGGCGCCGTCGTTGGGAGCAAGCGGAGTCAGGATGCCATTGGGTCCGGCCACGAGCAGGCCGGCTCGGCGCAGGTCGTTCATTCGACGGAAGAACGAGGTCGCCAGGATGTCGTCGCCTGGCGACAGCGCATTGAAGTCGCCGATGAGCATGTGCGGCAGAGGCGGCTCGTCGGCGATATCGGTGAGCACAGCACCGATCTCGCGAATGCGCCGCGCCTCCCCCTTGTTGCGGTCGCCAAATCGTGCGGCGAGGTGCAGGCAGTGAACACCCACCACGGGAAGCTCGGCGCCGCCGGTCTCGATATCGCAGTGGAGATGGGAGCGCAGCATTCGCCCGTGGTGGCGGCGGTTGCGCCAGGCACGTACCGGCAGGCGCGTGAGGATCGCGGTGTGCATCGGCGAGGCGGGATCGCTCGGCTCGCCGACGAACATCTCCATCCCGAGCTCACCCGCGAGATCGCGAACGGTGTCCACCTCGCGAACCTCCTGGAGCGCTACGACGTCCGCGTCGACGCGCCGGAGGACGTTGCAGACCAGATCGTGGCGACGCTCACCACCGAGGAGGATGTTGTACGTGGCGACGCGCATGCTGCGCGGCACGGTTTTTCTGGTGCGCGACATCGACCGAACTTACAATGCCACGGTGCAGCCACAGCGCGACGCACATCTCACCGAGCTCGTCTTCCTCGACCGCGGTCCGCTCGCGCTGCGCTGTGTCGCGGTGGCGGTCGCAGCGGCCGCGTGCGGCGTCGCCGGTACCTTCCTCGTACGCGTGCACCAGTCGCTCGCGGCGCAACTGGCGGCGCACGTGATGCTGAACCCTTTGCAGACGCTCATCGCGGACGGCTCAAGCCCACGCACGCTGTGGCCCGGTTGGGTTGCGGCCGTGTGCTTCGCTGCCGCGGTGGTCCGGCTCCGTCGCGGCGCCACCGAGCCACCCCCGGGCCGGGGCGACATCGAGCACCAGACACTCGGCCAGCTGCGCGGCGGGCTGCGCCGCGAGTATCGCGTCGTTCGAATTGCGCTGGTCATCGTGTGCCTGCTGGCCGCCGTCGATGTTGCGCGCGCGGTGGCGAGCCTGATGGCGGCTCAGGCCGGCGATCAGCGGATCGCGACAACCATGCCGGCGACAGTGATCGAGGCGTCGGGCTATGTTGCGGCCGCTGTGGTGCTCGCGGCGTGGGCTCATGCTTTCGGCGGCGAGGTGCGGCGCCTCGGCGCCTTGTGATCGTGCGGAGTCGGGCAGCTCAGATCCTGCGCTCGACGACGTAGTCGCAGACGCGCTCCAGGGTGTCACGCGCAGCCGACGGAGGGAAACCGCTCAGCTCCGCAGCGGCTTCGTGGGCGAACTCCTGGGCGCTTCGCTCTGCCTGGGCGATCGCGTCCGACCCGCGGACCAGGCCGACAACCGTATCGAAGTCATCCTCGTTGAGGTCAGTCTTGTCCAGAATATGGCGGAGGCGAGGCCCGACATCGCCGTCGGCGAGAGCGAGCATCAGGGGCAATGTCACCGTTCCCTGACGTAGATCGGCGCCCACCGGCTTGCCAACTTCAGCGCTGGTCGCGACGTAATCGAGCACGTCGTCAGCGATCTGAAACGCCATCCCGAGGCTGTGGCCGTACCGGCGAAGCCTCTCGACCGATTCGGCATCCAGCCCGGCGATCAGGCCTCCTCCATAGCAACTGGTGCTGACCAGGGTCGCCGTCTTGCGCCCGATCTTGCGGTGGTAGTCGGCCAGTGACTGGTCGTACTCGTTGCGGCTCGTCATCTGGAGCAATTCGCCCATGCAGATCGTCATGACGGCGTGGCTGATTGCCGAGTCGATGGCCGGCATCCCGATCTCAGCAAGCAGGTACGCGCCTTTGGCGAAGTAGTAGTCGCCAATGATCACCGCGGGATCGGGGCCGAGCGCTTCGTGGATCGTTGTGATGCCGCGCCGGGTGGGCGCCTTGTCGATCAGGTCATCGTGAACCAGCGTCGCCGTGTGGATGAACTCGATGCCCATCGCAAGGTTGAAGACGCTGTTGGACTCGGCCTCCCCGAGGCGCGCGGCCAGGATGACCAGCGCCGGGCGCAGACGCTTCCCGCCGGCTTTGACGATGTGCGACATCGCGCTCGCCATCGGGCCGAGGTCCGAGGCGATCTCCGCATCGAGGCGCCGCTCGAACTCGATCAGTTCTGCCGAGATCGGCTCCAGGAGCTCCTCGGCCACGATGCTCATGATCCCGCCGCAAGCCGGAACGCCTGCGGCACCGGTCGGACCAGGCTCGGATTCGGGAGTGGCTCGGTGAAGAGGCGCGCGGCGCTCGCCGTGAACCGCGCCGGAGCTGCCGTGACGAGCAGTTCGGTGCGGGCAGCCGTGGACGCAGGGTCCGATCCGGCCGGCACGCCGGCACCGATCCTGTTGACGTCCACGATCCGGCTCACTCGCGACGCTGTGGTATCGGCACTGTCGACAACTCGGAGGCGGCGCGATCCGATCAAGCGTCGCAGCGCGGGCCGCAGCAATGGATAGTGGGTGCAGCCGAGAACCAGCGTGTCGGCGCGCCACGCGAAGACGCGCTCGAGCACGGGAAGGAGCGCCGCGTCTGCTCGGGGTGTATCGGCATCGCCGTCCTCAACGATCTCGACTAGCTCGGGTGCCACCTCGCTGAGCACGTGAATCCCCGGGTTGGCCTCCTTGATGGCATGTACGTACTCGCCGCTCGCACGCGTGCCCTCGGTGCTGAGGACGGCGACCCGCCCATTGCGCGTCGCCGCGGCGGCCGCCTGGGCTCCGGGAGCGATCACGCCGACCACCGGGATGTCAAAACGCTCGCGCGCGACGTGCAGCGCCGCTGCGGTCGCGGTGTTGCACGCGATCACGACGAGCTTGGTGTCCATGCCCACCAGCATGGCGATGATGTCCAGGGCGAGGCCGCGCACCTCACGCTGTGAGCGCGGCCCATATGGAAAATGCTCCAGGTCGGCGACGTAGACGAGACCTTCCGCAGGCATCTGATGGCGGATCTCGCGGAGCACGGTCAGGCCGCCGACACCGGAGTCGAACACGCCGATCGGGCGCGAGTCGCTCATTCGATCCGCAGGATAGCAGGGGGGGCTGTCACGCCAGGTCCCGACAGGAAGAGGCCCATGAGCAGCATGTCCCTGTCCCCGCTCGGCATGCGCACCTCTCCCCGGAGCAGGCCCTCGTCCTCGAACCCGAGGGATCGGTAGAGGGCGATGGCGCGCCCGTTGTCCGGAAACACCCGCAGGCTGAGCTTGGCGAGCCCGACCGCGCGTCCCCAGTCGATCGCCATCTCCATGAGGGATCGTCCGAGCCCTATGCCGCGCTGCGCGTTACTGACAATGATGGCTATTTCACCGACGTGTGCGTAGTGTTTCCCGGCTCGCCGCTGGACCATCAGGTGGCCGGCGGGAACGCCGTCCACTTCGAGTGTCAGGCTGAGCCCACCTTCGAGCGCGATCGAGACGAGCCGGGAGCTCTGCTCGATGGTGTCGGGCTCGCCTGGCACCGCGGCAATGAGCTCGCCCTCCCCCGCCACCGCCTCGATCAGGGCCGCGAGATCCGGTGCGTCGCCATCGTGCGACGGGCGGATCGAGTACGGACGTCCGCCAGGCGTCACCCCTTCGCGTCGAAGTGACGGCCGCGGACCGCTCATACGGCGACGGAGAGACCTGACTCCTCGTGCATCGTGGTTGCGCTGTCCGCGATGCGACGCGCGATCCCGCTCGCGCTCATCACGGTCATGTGACCGTGTGGATAGGTCCAGAGATCCGTCTGCCAGGCGTTGGCGAGCTCGGTCACCGGATCCGGACCGACCACCAGGTCCTGCATCGCACGCACCAGGGTGATCCGGTCGCCGGGCGTCCGCGGCGTGTGGTTGCGAGCCACCAGCGGGGCGAGCGTCGACTGGAGGAACCGGCCGGCGCTCGCGCGGTCCGGACCCCAGGAGCCGCTGAACTCGCCGATCATGCCCAGGTGGCGCAGCGAAGGCGTCGGGGGACGCTGCGAGAGGGTCGTCGCCGGATCACAGAACGGTGCCACAGCGATGACCCGGTCGAGCTCAAGCTCTGCGGCCAGGAGAGTGGCGATCAAGCCGCCGAGGCTGACACCCACCACCGACACGTGCGGACTCACCTCGGCGCGAGCCCAGGCGATCACCGCCGCAGCGTCCTCGACCGATTGGCGAACCACGGCCCTGATGTGAGCCGGATCGAGACTGAAGTACCCATCGCCGCTTCGCTGACCGTGCAGCGTGCGCCGGAGGTGATACGGCAGGTCGAGGCGCGCGGTATGTGCCCCGCGCAGGCGCATCTGCTTGGCGAGCCACCGGTCATAGGTCGTCTGCGGGACCGCATACCCATGCAGCATCAGCACGAATGGAGCAGGTCCGGGATCCCGGCGCACGTGGGCGGTCGCAACCAGGCGGCGGCTGCCCCAGTGCCCACCTGGACCCGCGCTGTCGCCCTCGAGCTCGAGCTCGCGCCATCGCGGGCCCCCAAAGGATTCCCACTCGCGATTCACCCGGATGGGGCGAGGATCGTGAACGCGGCTCTGCTCCCAGAACTCGACAGGATCGGCGGGGGTCCGGTCGATCACATCAGGTCGCGAGAGTCCGACCGCTGTCAGGCGGACATGGACCATCCGATCCAGGATCAGCGAAACCGTCCCGATGAGCCGGTCGTGCGGAGTCTCGGAAGCCATGGCAATACCCTCAGGGCTAATCATGACCCGAAACACCGATTGCGTAACTTCCTTGCGTAGAACCTGATCGAACGTGGCCGTGCCCGAGTCGCCGCCCCCGCTGCGCGTGGTTGCCGCCCCAGAACAATCCAACGACTGGGAGCGCGTCTACCAGGAGCATGTTGCTCCCCTCTATCGATACGTCTACTCGAGAACCGGCAACACCCCGGATGCTGAGGACGTCACATCGACCACCTTTCTCAGAGCGATGCCCCGGCTGCGGTCCGATGTCTCGGCCGCGGAGATCCGGGCATACCTGCGCGCCACCGCTCGCACTGTGCTCGCCGACGTCTGGCGTCAGCACCACGGCACGATCCTCGTGGAGTTCGATGATCAACGGGACGCCACTCCGCCCGTCGAGCAGGAGGACGACGTCGACGTGAGCCCCATTCTCGAACGGCTGCCTGCCAACTACCGGAGCGTGCTTGAGTTCAGGTTCCTGCGCGGGTACTCGATCCGCGAGACCGCGGCGGCCATGGGCGTGAGCGTCGCTAACGCCAAGGTGCTGCAACTGCGCGCGCTCCGTTGCGCCGCGACCACGGGGGTTCGTGATGTCGAAGGCTGATCGCCGCCTGGCGCGTTTCGTCAAGGCGCTCATCGCCAACCGGAGGCCGCCGCGGTCGCCTGCGGGTGACAACTCAGCAGCCATGCAGATGGCCACGCGTCTTCGAGCCGCGCATCCAGGCGGTTCGACCCCATCCCCGGCATTCGTCGACAGGCTCGGCCGCCGGCTGCGTGAGGCGTCGGATCACGAACCCGGCTGGACCGAGGCGGGGATCCAACGCCGCCGCTTCCTGATCGGAGGCCTTGCCACGGTTGCGGCGTCCGTCGCTGCCGGGGTGGGGGTCGAGCGGATCCGAGAGGTGATGACCGAGCCGGCCGACGGTTCGGGCGCGATCCAGCCCTACGTCAGCAAATGGGTGGCGGTTGCGACCCTCGCTGAGGTCACGCCCGGAAAGATCAAGCAGTTCGCCGCAGGTGGCCTGCAAGGTGTCGTGTTCACGCTCGAGGGCGAGATCCGTGCTCTGAGCTCGGTGTGCACGCACCAGGGATGCACGCTGGTACCGGAGATGCCGAACAAGCTGGTCTGCCCCTGCCATCCCATGAGCTTCAACCTCACCGGCGCGGCCAACCCGGGTGAGTACCGGCTGAACCCGCTCCCCGCGATCCACACACGTGTGAACGCGGGAAGCGTCGAGGTGCTCGTCCCCGACTGGGTCTGACGCATGTTCGTGCCGGCGCGACGGCGCGACTTAGCCAGTGATCCGCCGCCCTGAGCCCTCCGTACCAAGCGGTGACAGGGCGGAGTCAAGACGGCCACTCGGATCGCCAACGACCGCCCCAGCGAGGTGAACACATGGCCAAGGTGACACGGCGAACGTTCCTCTCCACGACGGTAGGGGCGGCGGGCGGAGTGGCCGCGATGGGGCTGATCGCGGGACCGAGCACTCTCGCGGAGGCGGCCCAGAACGTGGCCCGCGCAAGTGACGGTCCGGTATCCAGCGAGCCGATGACCGCATATGTGCGGGACGCGACGACCGGCGAGATCTCGGTGATGGTCGGTCATCGCGAGGTCGTGAGCAAGGACCCGCAGCTCATCCGCCGTCTGCAGCGCGCAGCGCGCTGACGCGGCGCTTACAACAGCATTCACAACCTCACGAGGGGTACACATGTCTTCGCACCGTGAAGCGCCGGGCATCTCGAAGGACCCGGTTGCAGACAGCACTGACCTTTACGCGTTCACCAGTCCCGATCATCCCGACACCGTGACGCTGATCGCCAACTACATCCCGCTCGAGGGACCCGACGGCGGCCCGAACTTCTACAACTTCGGCGACGACGTCCTCTACGAGATCGTTGTCACCAACGGTGGCAGCGTGGCCGACGCCATCACCTACCAGTTCAAGTTCACCACCGAGTACACCAATCCGAACACGTTCCTCTACAACACCGGGCCGATCACCAGCCTGACCAGCTCGTCCTGGAACGTCCGTCAGTTCTATTCGGTGACGCGGATCGTGCACGGCCACGCCGAAGTGCTCGCCGGCAAGCTCGCGTGCCCGCCTGTGAACGTCGGTGTCCGCTCCACCCCCGACTACGCCAAGCTCGCGCGCGCCGCGGTGCATCCCCTCGACGGCGGCTGGGTCTTCGCGGGCCAGCGACGTGAGGGCTTCTACGTCGACCTCGGCTCGATCTTCGATCTCGGTGCGCTGCGCCCGTTCCAGAACCTGCACCTGATCCCGCTGCCCGCGGTGGGCGGCGTCGATTCGACCAAGCCGCTCAATGTGCACACCATCGCCATCCAGGTCCACAAGACCCATCTCACCAAGAACGGTCAGATGCCCACCGATCCGGCCAGCGCCGAGTCAGTGATCGGTGTGTACACCACCGCCAGCCGGCGCAAGTCCACCGTGCTCGAGCACGGCGGCCGGGCCATGGACGTCGGGCCCTGGGTGCAGGTATCGCGCCTTGGCATGCCCCTGGTCAACGAGGTCATCATCCCGATCGGGAAGAAGGACTTCTGGAACTCCACCAAGCCAAGCCTCGATGCCCAGTTCGTGGCCAGCTACGCGCATCCTGAGCTCGCCGGCCTGCTTCCGGTCCTGTACCCGGGCGTGTTCCCGCACCTCGCGGCGTACACCCCCGCGCGTGCCGACCTCGAGGCAATCCTGCTCACCGGCATCCCGTCCGGCATCGTCTCCGGCTTCCAGAACTCAACCGGATCGACCCCGGCGGATCTGCTCCGCCTCAACATGGCGATCCCCCCGGCAACCTCTCCGAGCGTCAACGGCATCTTGGGCGGAGATCTCGCCGGATTCCCGAACGGGCGCCGGGTCTTCGACGACGTCGCGACGATCGAGATCCGCGCGGTCGCCGGCGCAACCATTCCGCTGGTCGACTCCAGCTATACGGCGGACGGCGCCGCCAGCCTGGTCAGTGACTTCTCGGCCGCCCAGTTCAGCGGTGGCGCGGTGCCCGGCAATGGCCGGTACATCGATCACTTCCCGTACCTGGGCACGCCGCACAACGGATTCGACACCCCGAGTTGACCGAGATCGAGCCCGCCGGTCCCGCTCCGAGCGGGCCGGCGGTCCTCGACATCGGTGGGGGGACCGGGGCGCTGCTGGTGATCGTGCCGGCAGCGCTCCTCAACACCGAGATCGAGGTCAGCCCCGACCAGCGGCCCGAGGCCCGCACGCACACCGGGGTGCATGAACGGCCGATGAACGGCGAACCGGTTCCGGTCGCCCTTTTCCCATCGCTCGGTGCCGGCACCTGGAGGCTGTGGGGATCGGGTCCGTGCACCACCCTGAGCGTCGAGATCGTGGACGGTCAGGTCACCGAGATGGACTGGCGCTGAGGGCACCTTGACGGTCCCCTGGGTTTGCGTCTAACGTAGCCGGATTCTACAGGCGTTCAGTAGAATTCTTTGCATCCGCACGGGCTGCCGGAGGGACCTGGTCGATGGGGTTGTCTTTGGAAAACGTCGACTCGGATCGGGTCGCAACGCTGACCGCTCGCGAGGAGGCCGAGTTCCGGGCGCGGCGTACTCGGTCGAAGGAGCTCTGGAAGGAGGCCACGGAGTACATCCCTCGTGGGGTGCCGAGCTCCTTCCAGGACACGCCCCCGCAGCCGGTCTTCATCGACCACGGCAAGGGCAGCCGGGTGTGGGACGTGGACGGCAACGAGTACGCCGACTTCCACAACGGGTTTGGCGTGATGGTTGTCGGCCACGCGCACCCGGCGATCGTCGCGGCCGTGGAATCGCAACTGCATCGAGGGACCCATTTCGCGCAGCCGGTTGCCGAGAACATCGTGGTCGCGCGCGAGCTTGCGCGCCGTTTCCATCAGCCCCAATGGCGCTTCACCAACAGCGGCACCGAGTCCACCCTGGATGCGATCCGCCTGGCACGTGGCTTCACGGATCGCGAGCGGATCATCAAGATCGAAGCGTCCTACCACGGGCATCACGATGCGTTGCTGGTGTCGGTCGAACCCCCGGTGGACGCGATGGGCGACGCCGACTTCCCGAATTCGGTGCCCATGAGCGGCGGGATCCCCCAATCCACAGTCGACCTCACCACCGTCGTGGGCTTCAACGACCTCGCCTCGCTGGAGCGCGCGTTCGCGGCGTATCCCGGAGAGGTCGCCGCAGTCATCGTCGAGCCGGCGATGATGAACATCGGCTTCGTGCTCCCCGAAGACGGGTACCTCGCGGGGATGGTCGAGATCGCCCACCGGCACGGCGCCGTGGCGATCTTCGATGAGGTGAAGACCGGCGTGACCATTGCGCCCGGCGGTGCCACCGAGCGCTTCGGCGTGGTGCCTGACATCGTCTGCCTCGCCAAGGCGATCGGCGGCGGGCTGCCCTGTGGCGCCGTGGGTGGTCGCGCCGACATCATGGCGACGATCACCGATGGCAAGGTCGCGCAGCTGGGCACCTTCAACGGCAATCCGCTGACCACCGCGGCCTCCCGGGCGACGCTGCTCGAAGTGCTCACCGGCCAGGCCTACTCGCATCTCGATGCGCTCACCGAGGAGATGAGCGGCGGCCTGCGCGACGTGATGGGTGAATACCATCTGCCGTTCCATGTGGTGTCGATGGGAGCACGCGGCTGCGTGACCTATCGCAAGGACCCCGTGCGAAATTACCGGGACTACGCGGCCATGGACAAGTCGCTCGCCTACGTGTCCTGGCTCTTCCAGACCAATCGGGGTGTGCTGATGGCGCCTGGCGCCGAGGAGAACTGGACCTTGTCAGTGCAGCATTCGTCCGACGACATCAGGCGCTACGTCGCCAACTTTCGTGAGTTTGCGCGGGATCTCACAGCATGAGCACGGTCGCGACCCGAGTCCTGCGCAACTTCGTCGACGGTGACTATCGCGATGCGAGCTCTGACCTCACGACGCCGCTGATCAACCCGGCGACGGGCGAGGAGTTCGCCCGGGCGCCGCTCTCGAGCCCCGCCGACGTCGACGCCGCGCTCCAGGCGGCGCAGCGGGCCTTCCGCGGTTGGCGCGACACGACACCGAAGGACCGCAGCCTCGCGCTCCTCAAGATTGCTGACGCTTTCGAGCGGCGTGCGGAGGAGTTCGTCGCTCTCGAATGCGAGAACACCGGCAAGCCGATCTCGATGACCAGGAGCGAGGAGATCCCGCAGCTGATCGACCCGGTGCGGTTCTTTGCTGGCTGCGCGAGGATCCTCGAGGGTGCGAGCGCAGGCGAGTACATGGCCGGCCACACGTCGATGATCCGCCGCGAGCCGGTGGGTGTCTGCGCGCAGGTCACACCCTGGAACTACCCGATGCTCATGGCGGTATGGAAGTGGGCGCCGGCCATCGCCGCGGGAAACACCGTGGTGTTGAAGCCGTCGGACACGACGCCGGTGACCACGTTGTTGATGGCCGAGATCATGGCCGAGTTTCTCCCCAAGGGTGTCTTCAACGTCATCTGCGGAGATCCGAGCACCGGAGCGGCGCTGGTCTCGCATCGGATTCCAGCCATGGCGTCCATCACCGGCAGCGTGCGCGCCGGCATGGAGGTCGCGCGCCTGGCAGCAGGCGACCTGAAGCGGGTCCACCTCGAGCTCGGTGGCAAGGCGCCGGTCATCGTGTTTGATGATGCGGATATCGCCTCGACCGCCGAGATGGTCGCCATGGCCGGGTACTTCAACGCAGGGCAGGACTGCACCGCCGCGACCCGGGTGCTGGCTGCATCGTCGATACACGACGAACTGGTGGCCGCGCTCGCCGAGCAGGCGGCGGTGAACAAAACCGGTGCCCCGGACGATGACGACATCGCGTTCGGGCCGCTCAACAATGCCAGGCAACTCGATCGCGTCCGCGACCTCGTCGGAGGCGCACCATCCCATTCCGACGTTGTGGCGGGCGGGCACCGGGTCGGGGACCGCGGCTACTTCCACGAGGCGACGGTCATCGCCGGGCTGCGACAGGACGACGACCTCATCCAACGGGAGATCTTCGGCCCGGTCATCACCGTGCAGCGCTTCAGCGACGAGGAAACCGCTCTCGAGTGGGCCAACGGCGTGGAGTACGGACTCTCAGCCAGTGTCTGGACGCATGATCACGGCCGCGCGATGCGCATGGCGCGCGCACTGGACTTCGGTTGCGTCTGGATCAACACGCACATCCCACTGGTGTCGGAGATGCCACACGGCGGGTTCAAGCATTCGGGGTACGGCAAGGATCTGTCCATGTACGGGTTCGAGGACTACACGCGCATCAAGCATGTCATGAGCAACAACGACGCCTGATCTCTCAGGCGCGGTCAGGAGGATACGGTGAGGAGGATCACATGGCGACGTTAGCGGAGCCGATCGTTCACGGGAAGCCGGTCGAATCGGAGCTCAAAACCAACACACTCACGCTGTTCGACACCACGGTGATCGCGACATCCAGCGTGGCGCCGGCATACACGCTGGCTGCCACGATGGGGTTCCTGGTCGCGGCGGTGGGGCTCGCGTCGCCGGCAGCCATCCTCGTGGGTTTCGTTCCGGTTCTCTGCATCGCCATCGCGTACTACTACCTCAATCGTCAGGACCCGAACTGCGGCGCTTCGTACTCGTGGGTCAGCCGGACGCTCAGCCCACACATCGGCTGGCTCTCGGGCTGGATTCAGCTCGCGGCGAACGTGCTCTTCTGCGCGGCTGCTCCGCTGGTTGCCGGCGTGTACACGCTGCAGCTCCTCAACAGTCTGTTCCCCAGCTGGATCACCGCGAACATCGCCGGCGACAATCGTTGGATCGCGTTCGTTGCCGTCCTGTGGCTGGCCCTCGTCACGTTCATGGTCGTCCGAGGCATTCGTATCACCGCGAACTTTCAGTGGATCCTCGTATTCATCGAGTACGTGATCGTGCTCGCCTTTGCGCTCTGGGCTCTCGGGAAGATCATCGGCGGTCAGCACGCCGTGACACCACTTGCGGGCTGGTGGTTCAGCCCGACCGCGCTGGGAGGGCTCAGCGGTATCGCCACCGGCTCGGCGCTCGCGGTGTTCTTCTTCTGGGGCTGGGACACGGCGGCCAACGTCAACGAGGAGTCCAAGGACGCCGACACCTCCCCGGGCCTCGCCGGCATCTACAGCATGTTCATCCTGCTGTTCATCTTTCTGCTGGCCGCCATCGCGATGCAGGCATACCTCGGGTCGGACGCGCTGACGAATTCGGCCAATCAGAACGACGTGCTCTACTTCTTTGCCCAACAGATCGCCGGGACGCCGCTCGCATATCTCATGGTGCTTGCGGTCCTCTCCTCCACCGTTGCAACCACGCAGACGACGCTGCTCCCGTCGAGCAGGCTGACGTATTCAATGGCTCGCGATGGCGTCTTCCCACACTGGTTCAGCACCGTTCATCCCGCGTGGCGGACTCCCTGGGTCGGCACGATCATCTCGTCCGTGCTCGCCTTTGTCGTCATCATCCTGGATGTCGTCCTCTCGACGACCGTCGTGGGTGGGATCTTCTCGAGCCTGATCCTCGACATCGGCGTTCTGGTCGCGCTGTATTACGGAATCACGGGTATCGCCTGCACGTGGGCGTTCCGCAAAGTGCTCCTGACGAGCATCACCCGCTTCGTGTTCGCCGGGATACTGCCATTCCTCGGCGGCCTCTTCCTGTTGTTCATCGCCTACGCTGTGGTTGCTCCGAATACGCTCCCATTTGGCCAGTCGCCGGACTGGGCAACCAGCCTGCCGATCCTGATCACGGTCGGCGTCGGCGTGCCGCTGCTCGTCCTCGCCATGGCTTCGAATAGCACCGGTTTCTTCCGCGAGAAGACCGTGTCGTACGTATTGATCAAGGATCAGCTCATGGCGTCGATTGGCGGCGCGCGGCCCGTGGAGCTGGCGGTTGCCGCCGTCGGCGTTGGCCCGGCGGTCGACCCCGCTGATCAGAGCCGATCGAGCAACCCGTAGTACACGCCGACGAGTGGCAGAAACCAGGGGCGCCCCCGGTACAACGGGATCCGCGGAAAGCGGAGATCCGAGAAGGCCGGCTGGGCACCTCTGGCGATCCACTCGGCTGCGAGCGTCCCCATCCAGCTGCCCAGCGCGACCCCGCTCCCGCAGTAGCCCATCGCATAGGTGATGCCGTTCGAGCGGGTGAGGTGGGGCAGCTGGTCGAACGTGAATCCGACATTTCCGGTCCAGGCGTGGGTGACGGGAACCCCTGCGAGCTGCGGGTAGATGTCGATCATCGCCGCATAGAGGCGGTCGCGGGCGGTCTGCACGGTGACCGGGACAAAGCTGGTGCGGCCACCGAACAAAAGCCGACCATCGTGCGACAGCCGCCAGTAGTGCAGGAAGTTTCGGGTATCGCTCATCATCCGGCGTTGCGGACTCACGTCGGCGGCGCGCGCGTCACCGAGCGGCTCGGTGGCGATGATATAGCTGCCAATCGGGATGATCCGGCGCCGCGCCCACGGCGCCGCGTCATCCGTGTAGCCATTGGTCGCGACGAGGACGTCCCCGGCCGTGATATCGCCGCGCGTGGTGAGGACTCGCGATCCGCTGCCCGTCGATTCGGTCGAGATCACCCGGGTGTGCTGATGCACGGACGCGCCATTGGCAAGCGCGAGGCGTGCGAGGCCCGCCAGGTACCGGGCGGGATGAATGCTCGCCCCATCGTCGGTGAGCATCCCGCCGGAGAAGCCGCGGCAGGGTGCCTCACTTTCGAGAGCGGCTTCCTCGAGCATCACGGTCGATTCGCCGAGCCGCTGCCGGCGCTCGGCTTCGTCCTTCCGCAACGCCTGCATCCTCGACTTCCGGTGCGCGAGGTGCAGCCACCCGGACTGCGTGAACATGGCATCCGGCGCGGCCGCGGCGGCGGTTTTGGCGACAAATGCATAGGCGTCCACGCTGGCGTCATGAAGGGCGCGACCGGCATCCCCGTACTTGCGCTCGAGAAAGTCGAGGTCACGCCGCACTCCGGCGTGGACCATCCCCGCGTTGCGTCCGCTCGCTCCCTCCCCGAGTGCGCCGGAGTCGACCACCACAACGTGCTTGCCATGCGAAGCGAGCCGTGCAGCCGCGGCAAGCCCGGTGAAACCAGCACCGACGACGACGACATCGGCGGTTGCGGGAAGCGGCGATTCGCCGAGTGTGGGAAACGCGGTGTCGTCCCACCAGAGCGGGGTCTCGCGATAGTTCTCGGCGAGCGGCGCGGTCCGCTTGCCAGGCGGACCGGGGGGCGACCAGAGGCTCATAATCTACTCAACAGTGACAAGTTCGACTGGGTCGGACAGCGTACCTGCTGCCCGCCTCGTGTCGTGTCGAGGAGTGTCCACGTGGACGACATCCGCATCGGCGAGGTGGCCCGGCGAGTTGGCGTGAGCCCGTCGACGCTGCGGGCGTGGGAGCGCAAAGGGCTGATCCGACCGATGCGCGCGGGTGGGCGTCACCGCCGGTACTCGTCCGAGGACATCACCCGGCTCCGTGATGTTCACGCCCTGCTCACGCGCGGGTTCGCGCCGCCGGCACTGCAGTCGCTGATCGCCGGCGAAACCGTGCCCGAGGATCCCGCCGTGGGCAAGCGGCTGCGCGCAGCACGCACCAAACGCAGCCTCTCGCTGCGGAGCGCGTCGGAACGAGCCGGCATCTCTGCGTCGTATCTGAGTCTCGTGGAGCGCGGGCTCGCCGAACCGTCGGTATCCCTCCTCCAGCGAGTTGCGTCGGCGTACGGCGGCACGCTGCTCGAATTCTTCGGCGCGGCCTCGGCTGGAGCTGCGGGACCGAAGCTGGTGCGCAGCACCGAGCGGCGCAGGCTGCGCGGTTTCGACCGCGTGGAGATCGAGGACCTCGTCACGTTTCCCAATGCCGTGCTGGAGATAGACATCTTCAGTGTTGCGCCCGGAGGTGGCAGTGGCGGCGCGTATTCCCACGACGGCGAGGAGGCGATCTACGTGCTCAGCGGCGAGCTCGACGTCTGGCTCGACGAAGCCGAGCACTATCACGTCGAGGCAGGCGACACGTTGTATTTCCGCAGCCCGCAGCAGCATCGCTGGATGAATCAATCCAGCACGACGACCCGGCTGTTCTGGGTCAACACACCGCCAACCTTCTGAGAGGAGCGCGCCCCCATGGACACGGTCGAGAAGTACCGCCGCTACATCAACACCAGCGCGTTCGCCGGAATGGAGCCGATCACCGTCGAGCGCGCTCGCGGGGCGACCGTGACCGCCGCCGACGGCACCGAATACACCGACCTCTACTCCGGCATCGGTGTGGTCAACGCGGGTCACGTGCCGCCGAAGGTCGCGGAAGCCGCCAAGCGGCAGATCGACAAGGTCGTGCACTCCTGCTCGTATGTCTATCACGTTCCGGTCGTCGCGGACCTCGCCGAGCGCCTCGCGGAAGTGACCCCGGGCCGTCTCCAGAAGACGTTCTTCGGCAACAGTGGCGCCGAGGCAGTCGAAGGCGCGCTCCGCCTCGCTCGAGCTTTCACCGGCCACCGCGAGATCATCGCGTTGCGGAGCTCGTTCCACGGGAGAACCGCGGGTGCTCTTGCCGTCACCGGCAACGCGCTGCGCAAGCGCCGGGGCGGCGCTCAGATCGCGGGGATCGCCTTCGCGCCGACCCCGAATCCATATCGCTGCCGCATGTGCTCGGGTTCATGCTCGCTCGCCTGCGCCGATGCGGTGGACGACGTCATTCGCTACGACACCAGCGACGATGTGGCCGCGTTCATCATCGAGCCGATCATCGGCGAGGGCGGCATCGTCCCGCTGCCCGGCGGATATCTCCGCCGCGTCAAGGACATCCTCGATGCGCGCGGGATCCTGCTCATCGTCGATGAGGTGCAGAGCGGGTTCGGGCGAAGCGGCAGGATGTTCGCGGTCGAGGGATACGACGTCGAGCCCGACATCATGACGATGGCCAAGGGCATCGCCAGCGGCTTCCCGCTCGGGGCGTTCATCGCCCGCGAGGAGATTGCCGATGCGTTCGAGCCCGGTGATCATATGAGCACGTTCGGGGGCAATCCAGTGTCGTGCGCCGCCGGCCTCGCCACCATCGACATGCTCATCGAGGATCGCCTCCCCGAGCGCGCGGCGCGGGTCGGCAGCATGGTGATGGCCCGCCTCGATGCATTTGCCGTGGAGTTGGAACTGGTCGGCGATGTGCGCGGCAGCGGGTTGATGATCGGCGTCGAACTGGTTCGCGACCGCGTGACCAAAGAGCCGGCCGTGACCGAGGCCGCGGCGGTCAAACGGCATTGTCGAGAACGCGGCGTCCTCATCGGAGTCGGGGGGTCGCACGGCAACGTCGTGCGGATTCAGCCGCCGCTCGTGATTGCGGAAGAGGAGCTCGACCGGGCGATCGGCGTGATCGAGGAAGCCGTCACGAGCCTGGCGGCGCAACCTGTCGGGTGAGCTTCGGCGCCCTGGCAGGCGTCATGCAGGGTGAAGGTATCGGGAGGTAGCGATGTGGACTGGAAGCTCGAACTCATCGTCGTCCCCGTGTCGGATGTGGACCGCGCGAAAGCGTTCTACATGGACCAGGCGGGCTTCGGGTTGGTCGTGGATCACAGCGCCGGTGAAGATTTTCGAGTCGTCCAGTTGACGCCGCCGGGCTCTGCGTGCTCGATTGCACTCATGAAAAACACGGGAGCGGCGGGGAGCCTACAAGGACTGCACCTGATCGTCTCCGACCTCGACGCGGCGCGCGCGGAACTCAAGGCGCGAGGGCTCGACACCACGGAACCCTTCCATTTCGACTTCCATACCGGTGCACAGCTCCCGGGCACCGATCCCAACCGCTCCGACTACAACTCCTTTCTGGCATTCAGCGATCCGGATGGCAACCAATGGATGGTCCAGGAGGTCGGTCGAGCGACGCCTCGATAGCCCGAACGTCGCCGTCGTCGTCGGTGAGGATGTCGCGGACGGCGTAGCCGAGGCGAGCCAGGTCGTCCGCCAGGAGCTCGGCCTGGTCACCTCCGAGCTCGAGCAGGACCACTCCGCCGCGGCGAAGAAACGGCCGGGCCTCGTGGAGCACGCGCCGGAGGATGTCGGTGCCGTCCGGACCGCCGTCGTACGACATTGGCGTCTCGAACGTGAACGTGTCTCGCTGAAGGAGAGGCAGCTCGGGGGTGGGCACATACGGAACAACCCCCACGACCAGGTCGGTGCGGCCTACGAGCTCCGCAGGCAGCGGCGCGAAAAGATCGCCCTGATACACATCGACGCCGTTCGCACGCGCACATGCGACGGCACGCTCGTCGATTTCGGACGCAGCGACACGGGCGCCGGGGCGGTGCGCGCTGAGGACCGTCGCGATTGCACCGGATCCTGTGCAGAGGTCGATGGCCACCCCGTCATACGGCAGCCGTTCGACGGCCCGTCGTGCCAGCGGCTCGCTGAGCCATCGGGGGACGTACACGTTCGGATCAACTCGAACGCCCACCCCACAGAACGTGACCTTGCCGACAATCCATGCCAAGGGCTCGCCGGTGAGCCGGCGTCGAACTGCCGCATCGAGGAGTTCGAGATCACCGCCGGCATAGTCGAGCAGCTCGCGCGACTCCTCTTCGGCCGCGATGAAGCCCTCGCGAGCCAGCAGTGTGCTGAGCGCCCCCGGGTCGTGCCCGATCCCTCGGTCAGGGAAGCTTGAAATGTCGGTTCTCGATGACGCCCAGGGGGTCAGCAGCAGGCGTCCGGCGGACTCGCGATCGCGATGATGCCGCCGATGACCAGGAAGCCGAGCGCGATCAGCAGCAGGGCGGCGATCACCAGCTTCGTCTTCGTGTCCATGAGCCAACGCATGATGCACAAAGTTGTCGGGCATCGGCTGAGGAGCGCCTCCCCGTGTGCTCGGTGACCCGAAAGAATCGCGGCCCGGCCGGGGTCGGCCTCTGCGTTCTCAGGCTTGACCTGCGTGACGCGGCGGTGCGATTTGATCAAGCACCGCGGGGTCCATTAGCCCGACGGACCCACCTCACGGACCACCGGATCCGGAGCGCGAGGCCCGAGCATACCGCTGCGGCTCTGCCTTTGTGGTGTGGCGCGGCGAAAGATCGGCTCGGACGAGATGGTGCCGGCACTGGAGGCACTTGAAGATGGGGGCGTCGGAAGGGTGCGGCCAGCCGCCGCGAAGCCGGTCATCGCGACGAGCGGGAGTGAATGTCAGCGGGATCAGACGATCCGTACCGCATCTACCGCAAAGGATCAACGCCGCGGGATTGTTCCACGCTGTCTAGGGACGGTGTGTTCGCAAGCGGACCTTGTCGTGGTGCTCCGTCGAAGGTGCCGTCGCATCCGCGAGCCCAGCGCGCAACGCTGCTGTCCGCCAAGCCCCAGATTTCGTACGCTGCAGGGCAGACGCGCAACCGCTTCTGCCCTCACGCTAAAGGACAGGGTCGGCGTCCTGCGCTTTGCTCCACCAAAGCACGCCGACCCTCTCTCTTTTCGACCACGTCCGGACTGATCGATCTGCCAGTATTGCGAGCGCGATGGTCTGCCCCGGTTGCGGAGCCGACAGGCTCAAGCCGCTCAGCTTCCCTATTTATCGGCGTGAGGCCGGCGACCCAATGCATCCCGAGGTACGACTGACCCGACCTGTCGCCAGGTGCGCTGCATGCGGACAGCGGATCTTTGCGCGCATCGTTGCCCGGTCGCGGCTGCCGATCGACATCGAGTTCGACTGAGCGTCCCCCCGCTCACCGAGGTGGTCTCCACGCGCGGCGGACGCATGTCGCCGACCAGATATTGCTTCGGCGGCTTCGCTATACTCGCCCGTCTCTGGGCAGGGATTTCAAGGAGGCGGAGGCTATGGAGCAGCAAATGATCACCCGCCGTAAGGCCTTTGGCATCGCGGGAGCGGCCGCGGGTGCGCTGGGTGCAACCGCCGCGCTGAGCGGGGTGCGCGGTGTGCAAGCCGCGTCGGGCGCGGTAGGCGATCCAGTTGCCGGGACCTGGGATCTCATGGTCACAGCTGCCGTCAGCGGTCAGTTCACGTCGCTCGTGGTTTTCGCCCCCGGGGGCACGCTCGTCACGACCGACAGTCAGGCACAGGGCGACGTGTCTGTCGGAGTTTGGGAGCGGGACCGCGAGGGGTTCCGGGCAGTCTTCCAAAGCTTCGCCTTCGACCCTAGTGGGACATTCGTTGGCACGGCAATCATTCGCCCGAAAGGCACAGTCGACGGCGACCGTACGCACGGCACCTTCACCGTCGATTTCCGGCCGCCGTCCGGGCCCACGCAGCACGGCATCGACCACGGCACCTTCACCGGCTCGCGACTCGAGCCCTGAGGGCTCACCTCCCAGGCTCGATCCATGCGACGCGCAGCGCGCGCGTCGCAGTACCGCGCGGGACGCCCCCTCGCGGCGCCGCTGAGAAATCGAGTACCGGGCCCGGGAATTGAACCCGGACGAGGGTTTCCCCCCAGCGGTTTTTAAGACCGCCGCGTCTGCCATTTCGCCAGCCCGGCACGCGGATTCTATGGGTCGGCGTGCCCGCATACCCGGCGCAGCACCGTCCGGGCGCTGGCTCGGGGCCGGCCGTATACTCCGGAGCAGATGTTCGGTCGACGACCCGATGCCACCTACCGTCGGAGTCAGAGTGCGACAGGGCTGCCAGTGCAGCCCAGCCCGGTCGCCAGAGGGCTCGCGCTCCGTATCCTCGACGCCACCGAGGACCCCGTTGAGCGCAAGCGGTTCGGTCAGCTTCTGCTCGATGAGCTCGATGCTCTCGCGCGACTCCCTCACTGCGATCTGGTCGTCGCAGACCGAGCGCAGGTGCATTCGCACAACGGCCAGCGGTTGCAGAGCAAGACATACGGTTACTACCGCTGCACGTTCAGCGAGGGCGAGGTGAAGACGGCTCGCATCCGCATCTATCACAGGACCGCTGTACGTCAGCAGGTGATCACGACAAAGGTCTTCCTCAACACGCTGCTGCATGAGTGGGAGCACCACCACGACTTCGCCGGGCTCCATCTCCCCCGCTCACCGCATACGGCGGGGTTCTACGCGCGCTTGCGAGCGCTCGCCAATGCGCTGGAGGTGTCCTTCGTCATGCCCCCGGAACCTGGCGCAACAGGCAGCACGCAGACGTCAGCGGCCTGACCGGACATCGCCTCCGCGTCCGACAACCGCGATTACGGCGCTACCAACCCCTGGCTCACGCCGTTGAAAAGGTGTGCGACTGCATGACCGCCAACCTGCACGATGATGACGGCCACGGCGATCGCGACCACGATGAACCCATACGTCGCCAGCGCTTGTAACCGCTGCCGCCGACGGCGAATATCGACCGACATCGTCAACCCCCACCCGAACCAATCCCCTTCCGGCGCCCAGCGCCACGTTCTCTCAGTATTGTCGATCGCGGCAAAAGGTGCAAGCGCCAAGATGGCGCCGGCAGCGCGGGAGACGAGCACGACCGACAAGGACTTCCTCCGTCATGGCACTCTTGGCGCATCCGGCTGGGGGAAGAGCGCTCCAAGGCGACGTAGCCAAGTGGTAAGGCACGGGTCTGCAAAACCCTGATCGTGGGTTCGATTCCCACCGTCGCCTCCATGCCGGGTATCCTCACGGCGTGTCTGTGACCGAGTCGGTGCACACGCGCGCCCACATCGACCTGGCGGAACGGGCACGCCGGGTGCTCCCGGGTGGCGCCACCCATGCATCGCGCACGTACGATCCGCGCATCTACGTGGCTCGATCGAGCGGCTCGAGGAAGTGGCTCATCGACGGTACCGAGCTGATCGACTACACAATGGGCCACGGAGCCCTGCTGCTCGGACACGCGCATCCCGTGGTGGTGCAGGCCTTGCGCGACCAGGTGGCACAGGGCACGCACTACGGGGCCGCCCATCCGCTCGAGGTCGAGTGGGCCGAACAGATCGTCTCGCTCGTCCCGTCGGCAGAGAAGGTGCGGTTCACCGCGTCGGGGACCGAGGCGGCGATGCTCTCTCTCCGGGTCGCGCGGGCCGCCACCGGCCGGGACCGCATCGTCAAGCTCCAGGAACACTTTCACGGCTGGTCGGATGCGGTGACCCCCTTCCTCGACGGCGCCGGCACCATCCGGACGCCGGTCGGCGTGCCCGCTGCACTCGGAACCCTCACGACTGTCGTCCGCACCAACGACCCAGCAGATCTCGAAGCGACTGTGGCTCGCGGTGACGTCGCCGCTGTGATCATGGAACCATCTGGCGCGCACTACGGTCAGCTGCCGCTTGAGTTTGCGTTCATCGCCGCGGCGCGCGCCGCGTGCACGGCGAGCGGCACAGTGCTCATCTTCGATGAGGTGGTCACCGGTTTTCGCATCGCCCCGGGCGGAATGCAATCGACGCTCGGAATCACGCCGGATCTGAGCATCCTCGGCAAGGTGATGGCGGGTGGGCTGCCGGGCGGCGCGGTCGCAGGGCGGGCGGATCTGCTCGAGTTGCTGGCGACGACGATCGCGCATCCAGGCACCTTCAACGCCAACCCGCTCAGCGCCGTGGCCGGCATCACGACCTTGCGGTTGGTCGCCGACGGCTTCCCGCAGCGGACTACCGAGGCGTATGCAGTGACGCTCGCCGGAGAGTGGTCCGCAGTGCTCGCCGCCGCCGGCATCCCGGGAACCATCCGCCGCCTCGCGAGCATCCTCCATATATCCCTTGACGATCCCAAGGCACAGGCGAGGATCGCGAATGCGATCCGGGCCGAGGGTGTGGACGTCCTCAACACGAGCGCCTTCTGCTCTTCAGTACACACGCTCGTCGACCTCGAACAGTCGATCGCAGCGTTCGCTCGAGCGATCGTCGTCGCGTCCACGCCCGGGTAGCGCTCTGGCGGCCGGCACCCGCCCTTAGATGATCCCGTGGCGCTGCGCCCAGAGCGCAGCCTGCACGCGGTCCTCGACACCCAGCCGATCGAACACCGACCCGAGGTGCGCCTTGACCGTCTTCTCGCTGATTCCGAGACGCCATGCGATCTGCTTGTTGCTCATTCCCCGCCCCACCAGCGTGAGCACGTCGAGCTCGCGCTGGGTCAGATCGTCGAGCGGCCGGCGCTTGATGCGATCCCGCAGCAACTCCTTGGCAGCCTTTGGCGAGAGCGGCGTATCACCCTTGGCGGCGGAGCGGATCCCGTTCAGCAGCTCCTGCGGCTCGGTGTCCTTGAGGAGGAAGCCGACGGCGCCATTGTCGATCGCCTCCACCACCATGTCGTGCTCGGAGTACGACGTGAGCATCACGACCTTGGTTCCGGCGACTGCCTTGAGCATCCTTCGGAGCGCCTCGAAGCCGTTCATGCCCGGCATGGAGATATCCATGAGCACGATGTCGGGATGCTCTTCGACCGCATACGCGACGGCTTCCTCTCCGTCGGACGCAGCACCGACCACCTTGATATCGGTAGTGCCGTTCAACAGGGAAGTCAGCCCTCGTCTCACCAACGGGTGATCATCGACGATGAGCACTCGAATGGGAGTGGGGTGCGTAACGTCCACAGTTGTAGCCCAGCCTAACCGATATCTCTCACTCTGGAGAAAGAAGTCGGCGGTGGCACCGACCCAGCAGAACCGCGATACACCCGGTGCCGCGGGGAGGGGGAGCCCGCGAGGGTAAACCACTGAACTGGGTCGGCGCCCGCCCGCCTATCAGGGGGACTTGCGTTTTGAAAGAGGTGAATTCCCGTCGCGACGATAGTCTGCCAACAGGTGTCCCGGCGCCGCTAGGTCGATCGTCTTAAGACCCGGGGTGGCGGCGAGACAGCTCCTCGCGATTGGCGGCGAGCCGGTCGGCGACCGCGCGCTCCGCTCCATGGGTCGACGGGTCGTAGTACTGGCGCCCGGAGAGGGAATCGGGCAGGTGCTGCTGCTCCACCACTCCGCCTTGGTGGTCGTGCGCGTACCGGTACCCCGTCCCGAATCCCATCGCGCGACCGAGACCGGTCACCGCATTGCGCAGATGCAGCGGCACCGGCTGATGCAGCGTTTCGGCCACATCCGCCGCCGCGGCGACATAGGCCCGAAGCACGCTGTTGCTCTTCGGGGCTGCAGCCAGGTAGAGCGCCGCCTCGGTGAGCGGCAGGAAACCTTCCGGCATGCCGATGAAATGCGCCGCCTGCTGCGCTGCAACCGCGACGCTCAATGCCTGTGGATCGGCCAGTCCGATGTCCTCCGCGGCCAGGATGACCATGCGGCGGGCCACGAACAGCGGGTCTTCTCCGGCCTCCAGCATCCTCGCGAGCCAGTACACGGCGGCATCGGGGTCGCTGCCGCGGACGGATTTGATGAACGCGGAGATCAGCCAGTAGTGCTGATCGCCGGCGCGATCGTAGAGCAGCGCCGGGTTCTGCAGCGCACCTTCCACATCCGCGGCCGTGACCCGCACCACCCCCGCCGGATCCGGGATCGCGGCCTGGACCGCGAGCTCGAGCGAGTTGAGCGCAATCCGCGCGTCGCCACCGCAGAGGGACACGAGCCGGTCGACCGCATCCGCGTCGACATCGACGTGCTGACCGCCCAGCCCCCGTTCGGGGTCGGCGAGCGCCCGCTCGATCAAGCTGCGGAGATCCTCCGCCTCGAGCGCCTCGAGCCGGATCACCCTGCTGCGGGACAGCAATGCCGCGTTGACCTCGAATGAGGGGTTCTCGGTGGTCGCCCCGAGCAGCGTGACCGTCGCATTCTCGACATGGGGCAGCACGGCATCCTGCTGACTCTTGTTGAACCGGTGGATCTCATCGATGAACAGCACCGTGCGCCCTCCGGTGCGAAGGCGCTCGCGCGCTCGTTCAACCACCTTGCGCAGGTCGGCGACCCCTGCGCTCGTGGCGCTGACGGCCTCGAACGTTGCGTTGGTCGCGCCCGCGATCAGTGCCGCGAGCGTGGTCTTGCCGCTGCCGGGCGGACCCCAGAGTATGAGCGACGGGACTTCACCGGCATCGACCGCACGGCGGAGCACGGTCCCGACGCCGATCGCGCGATGCTGTCCGACGAACTCGTCAAAGGTCCGTGGCCGCATCCGCGTCGCGAGCGGAGCGTGGCTCGCGGCAGGGTTCGGGGACTCAGCGCTGCCAGGGTCCGCACCGAAGAGCGAACGCTGCGCTGCCACCGGCAAGGGTTCGCTCAGCTGGAGGCCGGCGGCACGGTGACGACGGTCGGAGGCTCGAGGCCGGGCGCATCACCCAGCACACTTCGGAGCACCTGCGCCGCGCCGAGCAATCCGGAGGTCTCAGCGGGGACGACGAGCTTGGCGTTGGGGCTCTCTGCGAACTTCGTCAGGGTGTCGAGCTGCAGGATCGCGACCAAGGTGGGATCCGGAGCCGCCGCCTTGATTGAGCCGTACACGGTCGAGATCGCCTGCGCGCGTCCTTCCGCTTCGAGGATCGCCGCCTGCCGGTTGCCCTCAGCGCGGAGGATGGCCGCCTGCCGCTCGCCTTCGGCCTGCTTGATGGCTGCCTGCCGGTTACCGTCCGCAATGTTGACGGCCGACTGCTGCTGACCTTCCGACTGCAGGATGCGGGCCCGCTTCTCCTGGTCTGCCTGCTTCTGGAGGGCCATCGCCTGGAGGATCTGCACCGGTGGGGAGATATCGACGATCTCGATCCGGTTGATCCTGATCCCCCACTTGTCGGTGACCTGCTCCATCTGCTGCTGCATCGCCGCATTGATCTGCTCGCGCGAGGAGAGCGCCTCATCGAGGCTGACGTTGCCGAATGCGTTACGAAGCGTGGTGCGCGCCTGCTGATCGATCGCGACGAGGTAGTCGGACACGTTGAACAGCGCCGCCCTCGGCTCGATGACCTGGCTGAAAATGGTCGCGTTGACCGCGACGGCGACGTTGTCACGGGTGATCACGTCCTGGCGATCTCCGGTACGTGGCGTCTCGCGCATGTCGACGCGGAGCAACTTGTCGATGAACGGCGTGATGATGGTCAGGCCGGCTTGCGATTCCCGCCGAAAGCGTCCAAAACGAGTGACCACGCCGGCGAATCCCTGCGGCACGACGCGCACGGCGCCACCGATAAGAATCGCGACCACGATGAGCAGGACGACGACGATGATCGCCGTGACCAGACCACTGTTGTTCACTGAGTCAGCCTCCCTTGGGGGGCGCGACCACAAGGGTGGTGCCGCGCACTTCGACGACGGTGACCTGCTGATGCGCGGGCACGCCACCGGGGTTGGTGGTCACCGCCAGCCAGCGTTCGTTGAACAGCCGCGCATGCCCTGGGTGGTTCTCGTCGCCGACCGGCTCGAGTGTCAGTGCCGGCTGCCCGACAAGATTGTCAGACGCACCCGGCATCGTCAGCTTTGGGCCCAGATGGCGGGCGGAAATCCGAGCCAGGGTCGGTCGAACCGCCATGGTCCCGACAATCGCCACGGCTGCGCCGACCACCGCCTGCACCCATACCTGCGTCGGGAACAGCGCGACGACCGTCGCTGCGAATGAACCCAGCGCAAGGAAGAGCGCGTAGAACGCCTGGCTGTGGACTTCGAGTCCCACGAGGACGAGGCCGGCGATCAGCCAGACCACCCACATCCAGGTCAACATGCAGCGAGTGTACCCGGCTTATGAAGCGGCTACACAATCGAATCGACGGCCATCCTGGCCCCGGCGGCTCGGAGCAGCGCGAGCGCCACCAGCCCGCCGAGCGTCGCCCACGCTGCCAGGCTGATCGCCAGCTGGCTGAAATCAGTTCCTGCCAGCTGTGCGTGGATCAGGAAAATCCCGAACATCGGGTAGCTCAGGCGATGGATCCAGCGCCACAGGACCGGCTGCATCGCGCGCCGGAGCGCCGAGCTCACGCCGATCAGGACGAGCAGCAGCAGCCCGATCGTGCCGAGCCCGATGGCGAGCTGTGAGCCCGCTCCTTCGTTGACGCGAAACGGCACGAGCAGGTCGAGCGGCGTGATCCGCGACGTCGAGTCGAGCAGGAGCGATGTGACGTGCACCATCACCAGTGGCACCCAGAACCAGGTGAGAAACCCATGCACCGCAAGCACGGCGCGGTTTCGTGCCAGTGGCGCGAGCAATGCCGTGCGTATCGCCATGCCGGTGAGAACCGACGCGGCAAGGATGAAGAATGCTGCAAGTGCCGCGGCGCGCGCGGCGTACCAGAGGATCAGGTCGGCGCTCACGTCAGGCTACCAGGGCGACGGCTGACGGCACGATCGCGTGGCAGGCGGCTCCACGAGCTTCGACCCACCCACGCGCGGCCGAGGGCCCGATCAGGCACCCGCCCTTGGCGAGCACGTCGGCGCGCAGCGCGTTCGCCGCGATCACCGAGAACGCACCGACCCCGGTGGTTGTCGGTGCGCCCGTGCGTGGGTCGATGAGGTGGTGCCCGCCCAGCCAGCGCCGGCGTGAAATCCCGGACGTAGCGATCCCTGCGTCGCACACGGTCACCGAGAGGCCGTCGCACAGCACGACGTCCCAACCGCGCCGCTGTGGTCCTGCGCCCCTGGTCCGGATATCGCCGCCGAGATTGATCGCAGCGTTGTCGAAGCGCTCGCACAGGCGGTCGGCGAGCCATCCCTTACCGACGCCGCCGAGGTCGATCGAGCACTCGTGAGTGAGGCGAGCCCAGCCGTCGCCCACCTCGAGCACGTCTGGGAGAGCCGGGACAGCCGTACATGGTGACGGGCGATTGCGCGCCATCGTGGCGGCGCGTAGCTCGGTGAAGGAACGGTCGTACCCGGCGTCCATGAGCGCCGGCAGGCAGGCGGCATTCACCAGCCCATCGCTGAGTTCGTACGCATCGAGACAGACCCGGAGCAGCTCGGCGAGGAGTGGTGACACCGCCACTCGGGCGCCTGCTCCGGTGTTGAATCGCGAGAGCTCACTGTCCGAGTCAAACCTGGTGAGTGCCTGCTCGAATGCGTGCGTGTCTGCGATGGTCGCTGACACGTCGTCCTGGTTTGACTCGCAGACGATCACCTCGCATCGGGCCCCGCCGAACGCGGTGAACACGTGGCGGATCGGCGGGTGGTGCACGCCGATCACGACACGTACGTGCTGATGAGGGGGTTGGCCGACGGCGGCGCGGCGACGACCGATGGCACGATCGCGCTGCCCGCACCGGTGGCCGCGCTGCCGGCGCAGCTCGCCGCGGTGCCGTTGGTTATTCGCTGCAGCCCATGCAGATACGCCTCAACGGCGAGCCGCTGCGACGCGGTCAGCGGGGCCAGGATGCTTCGTCGTTCGCTCGCGGTGTTCGCCTGGCGCAACTGCTGCACGACAGGGAGCAACGACGGATCGAGCGCAGCAGACGAACTTCCCGCGTTGATGCCGGCTCCCCCGCAGGATGGTGGGATGACAAGCGCCGCGGCCTTGGTCGACGAGCCGCTCAACGAGGGGCGCAACGGTGCCGCCGCCGGCTTCGGGTCGCTCGCCACCAGCACTCCGCTCACGCCACACACGGCGACTGCGCTCACACCGCTGACGATCTTGAGCGCACGCGTACCGAGTGTCATTGATCAGGCGGTCTGGATGATCGGAAGCTCGGGAAACGAAGCACCGAGCACCGAGGTTGGATCCGCCTGCAACCAGTCGCGAATGAGCGTCTGATACACGCTGCGAAAGTCGACGTTGTACTTGAGGTTCCCCGAGTCCACGGTGCTGGTCAGCGACGGTTGCTCACCGAAGACCCCACCCTTGACCGGCTTGCCGACGACGAACACCGGGGCGGCCGCGCCATGGTCTGTGCCCTTGCCGCCATTCTCGGCGACCCGCCTGCCGAACTCCGACCAGGTCATGAGCACGACCCGATCGGCCATGCCGTGGTTGGCGATGTCCTGCATGAACGCGCTCACCGCACTGTCGACGTAAGCGAGCAGCGCGTGCTGGCGCGTGTCCTCATCCTGGTGCGTGTCAAAGCCACCGAGGACGACGTGACAGATCTTGACGCTCGGCTGAGTCACGATCATCTCCGCGGTGAGCTGGAGTGATGTCGCCAGGCTATTCTTGCTCCCGTACACGGTGCTCTGAGGTGTGTATGTCACCGACGGCGTGTACCGGGTTTGCAAGTCTGCGAGCGCGGCGATTCCATACTCCGCGGTCGACAGGGCCTGGTCGAACAGCGCACCGTAGATGCCCGGCGTCTTCGTATAGAGCGCGGGAGCTGCCACGCGGCGCCCGGCTCCGCCCTGCACCTGGTAGGCGGGAACGGAGTCGATGACGCTCACCGTGGCGCTTTGCGCGAGCAGCTCAGCGGGCGCGCTTGCTTGACCGAGTGCGCAACCGGTGAGCGGATGTCCCTGCGAGTCGAGCTGGCTCGCGAGCAGCTTCCCGAGCCATCCCTCGGTCTGCTGCATCGTCGGATCCGCGTGCTCCCAGATGTACAGGCCCTCGAAGTGCGAGTACACGGGATTCGGATACCCCACGCCCTGCACGAGCGCGACCTCGCCGGCGTCGAAGAGCTTTTTGATGCCGGGCATCACTGGGTTCAGCCCGACCGCCGCATTGAGAGGGAGCAGCTTGTCCGCGGGGATGCCGATGGTTGGTCGTGCCTGCAGATAGGCGGGATCCGCGAGGGGCACGACGGTGTTCAACCCGTCGTTGCCGCCGCCGAGCTGGAGGATGACGAGCACGTGGTCGTTGTGCACGTCCTCCATGGTCGCGGCGAAGACCGACTTCGCAAAGACCGGCGGCACGATGATGCCAACGCCGGTCGCCGTGATGCCGCTCACCATGAAATCGCGTCGCGTGATCATCTCGTTGGCCTCACTTGAGCTGAAATTCGGGGCTGGCGAGCAGCGCGTACCACCTGTCGGCATCGCTCATGCTCGCGTTGAAGACCGCGGCGGTATCGGGGCCCACGACACCATCGAGCTGGGTGTGGACCGCGGCGATCGGATCAGGAAGGCTGTTCTGGCCGGCCACGGCGCCGGCCGCGAAGTTGAGCCGAGCCAGCCACGCTCCAGACGAAACCCATCCCTGGTTGGAGGGCCAGCCGGCCACCGTTGGCATGTCGTAGAGGATCTGGTCCATACCCGCGCCCGACTGAACGCCCGTGGCTGCAAGGGCGGGACGGTTGAGCGCCCGCATGGTGGCGACCATGAACTCCGCCGGACCGCGCACGAGGGAGCGGAACGCGCTCGGCGTCGTGAACGCCTCATCGGTGAACACGGCGCGCATCAACGTCTTGATGTCGTAGTTGCTGCTCTTGAATTGTGTCGCGACGCTGTTGATGAGCTGGGCCGATGGATCGGGGGTGCAGAACTGCACCAGCGCACTGCGCGCGATGTGGGGCGCGCACGCAGGTTGCGACAGGATGATGTCGAGCGCCTGCCCAGGATCCAGGTTCCCGGTGTGGCCGAGAAACGTCTTCACGCCCGCGTCGTGCTGATTGGCTGCCAGGATGCCCTTGAACGTCGCGCCCTGGGCGATGAGCTGGTCCAGCGCCTGCGCGTACGCCGCCGGCGTCGAACCCTTGATTCGCGGCGCCTCGATCCGCCTGCCGCTCGCATCGATAAGGACCGTGCGGATCCCCGAGAACGCGCGCGCCCCCTCGCGGACATCGGTCTCGGTGTAGTTGCCGACGCCGAGCGTGAAGAGCTCCATGAGCTCACGGCTGTAGTTCTCGTTGGGGGCCGCGGCCGTGCTCTCCTCGAGGTCGAGGTAGCGGATCATCAGCGGGTCAAACGTGACCGCGTTGATGAGGGTGCGGAAGTCGCTCTGTCCGCTGGTCCGGTAGAGCTCGTTCTGCTGCAGTACCAAGGGAAGACGCGCAGCCTTCCGATAGTCGCTCGTGAGCAGCCCGTGCCAGAAGAGGGTCATCCGTTCGGGGAACTGCCCCGTCGTGGTCGCCATGTGCTCGTACCAGGCGCGGACAACAGCCTGATAGCTCGTCGGGTCGGCGACCTGGGGCAGTGGCTGCGGCTCCTGATTCACCACCATGTCGACCAGGTCCGTGTAGGACATCGAGGCCGCGGCATCAAGCTCCGCTGCCGTGTAGCCGAAGGTCGCCCTGCGGAGGAGGTGCGCGGCGAGGCCCCCCGGCGTTCCCAGGGGGCTCGTCCAGGCACCGCTCGCACCCGCCTCGGAAGCGACGGCTGGCGACCCGCCCGGAAGCTGCATCGTGAGGTAGCGGAAGCCCACCGCCCCGGCCATTCCTCCGGCGGCGATGCCGAGCACCTGGCGCCGGCTGAGCTTGGGGTTCGCACCACGCATGCCGGGCAGTTTCGGCAGCCCATCTGAGAATTACCCAGGGCTCACGTGCCTCCGAGGCATGTCTCAGCCAACTCTCAGCGCCGGATAGCTGACGCGAGCGCGTCGTCCGGCGCCTCCCCACACTCGGTAGACTGGAATCGAGCTGGCACGTCGCCCGCTGCATGCACGTCAGTTTTCAAGGAGCACCCACGATGCCGTCCACTCCGGCCGAAATCTTCAGCGAGATCAATTCCCGCATTGCCGCCGATCCCGCCAAAACTGCTGGGATGAACGCCGTCTACGCCTTCGAGCTGAACGGCGAGTCGCCCGGGCAGTATCACATCGCGCTCAAGGACGGCAGCGCCGACGTCGGTGAGGGTTCGCCGGAGAACCCCAACATCACGATCACGATGAAGTCAGAGGATTTCGTCGACCTCGCCACCGGCAAGCTCGACGGGACGATGGCGTTCATGAGCGGCAAGATCAAGATCAAGGGCGACATGGGCCTCGCCATGAAGCTGCAATCGGTGCTCCGCTAGGCGCCACCGGTAGCGCCGGTGTCCATCGATCTTCGGCCCGTGCGCTTCGACTACGACGAGCAGCATCGGGCGCTGCTCATCGAGTGGTCGGACGGCGCCGCCCATCACATCCCCTTCGATGTGCTCCGCCGAGCCTGCCCGTGCGCAGCGTGCAAAGGCGAGCCTGGATATCGCGGCCGGTTCAGTTCGGACCCGCTGCTCCGCCCCGGTGAGGACGAGCTCGCGGATATCTCGTTGGTTGGGGCGTACGGCCTGAACACGGTCTGGGCCGACGGCCACAACACCGGGATCTACACGTACCAGCGGCTCCGCGAGCTCGGCGCCGCATCAGCGTAGAGTTCGGCGCGAATGACCGCTGAGGCGACCCCGGCGACCGCTCCCCAACTTCTCCAGTCCGTCATCGACGGCGTCCTCACGCTCACGCTCAACCGGCCCGAGGTGCTCAATGCGATCACCCCGGCACTGCTCGATGCGGTCACAGTCGCTCTTCGCGACGCGGCAGCGGGCCGAAGCGTCGGGGCCGTGATCATCACCGGTTCCGGGAGGGGCTTCTGCAGTGGTCAGGACCTTCGTGCGGCGGCGAGCGACCAGGGCCTCGACGTGGGCGCGGTGCTGCGTGATCACTATGCGCCGGCGATCCGTGCAATTCGGGCGATGGACCAGCCGGTGATCGCCGCCGTCAACGGCGTTGCGGCAGGTGCAGGCTTCTCGCTCGCCCTCGCGTGCGACATGCGCGTCGCCGCCGAGTTGGCGACGTTCGTTCAGGCATTCGTGCGCATCGGGCTCATCCCCGACCTCGCGAGCACGTACTTTCTGCCGAGGCTCATCGGCCCGGCGCGCGCTGCCGAGCTCACCATGCTCGGCGAAACGGTGGATGCCGCACGAGCGCTGGAGCTGGGCATCGTCAACCGGGTCGTCCCCGACTCAGAGCTTGCATCGGTCGCCGCCGAGCTCGGCAGCCGGCTTGCGAACGGACCTCGCTCGATTGGGCTCACCAAACGCGCGCTCGAGCTGTCGCATGAGAACGATCTGGAGGCGCAGCTGGCCGTCGAGGAGCGCCTCCAGATCGAGGCCACGACCACCGGCGATTTCGCCGAAGGGCTCCGCGCCTTCCTCGAAAAGCGTCCAGCCACGTTCACCGGCTCGTAGCAGCCTGCGCATGCTCGGTGCCGTCGACAGGCTCACGGCGCTGCTCGGGCCCGCGAGGGTCCTGACCGGCGCCGACGTCAGTGAGGACGACTGGCATGACGAGTCACTGGTGGCCCATTGGCATGCCCCGGACGTTGTGGTCCTCCCCCACTCCGCCGCTGAGGTGGCCGAGGTCATCATCATCGCGCGGGAGTACGCAATGCCGGTCACTGCTCGCGGCTCCGGCACGGGGCTCGCCGGTGCCTGCGTCCCCCGTGCGGGCGGGATCCTCATCGCATTTCGTGAGATGAGCGCCATCGTCGAGATCGACGTCGACAACCAGGTTGCGGTCGTCCAGCCGGGTGCGAGCCTTCGCGAACTCGACGAGGTTGCGGCTCGGCACGGTCTGATCTACCCGGTCTACCCCGGTGAGAGCAGTGCCAGCCTGGGTGGTACCGTCGCGACCAACGCGGGCGGGATGCGCGCGGTCAAATATGGAGTGACGCGCCACCAAGTGCTTGGCCTCGAGGCGGTGCTCGGGACCGGCGAGGTCATCCGCACCGGTGGCAAGTTCGTCAAGGCGACGTCCGGGTACGACCTGACTCAGCTGATCGTCGGTTCCGAGGGAACGCTGGCGGTGGTCACTGAGGCGACCGTGCGTCTGTACCCGCGTCAGCCGCACGCGGCAACGATTCTGGCGCCGTTCACCTCGGTGGCGGAGATCGCGAAGGCGGTCCCTCGCATCGTCCAGAGTGGCCTCGCGCCGATGATCCTCGAGTACATCGACACGATGTCGATGGCGGCGATCACCGCTGCACGTGGGCTGGACCTGGGGATCGGAGCGGCCATCAAAGACGCTGCGCTCGCGTACCTGGTCGTCGTCCTGGAATCGCGCGACCAGGGTCGGCTCGACGAGGATATCGAGCGGCTCGGCGATCTGATCACGACACTCGGCGCGCTCGACGTCTTCGTGCTCCCGCCGCGCGCGGCATCGGACCTGATCGAGGCGCGCGAGCGTGCGTTCTTCGCCGCCAAGGCCGCCGGTGCCAACGAGATCATCGACACGGTCGTCCCCCGTGCGCAGATCCCCGAGTTTCTGGCACAGGTGTCCATAGTTGCGGAGGCGAGCGGGTCGATGGTGATTGGTTGCGGACATGCGGGCGACGGCAACGTGCACCTGTCTGTGTTTCAGTCCGACCCCGAACGCCTCGAGCAGATGCTGCGCAGCGTCTTCGCCGCGGGCGCCGCACTGGGCGGCGCCGTCTCGGGCGAGCATGGCATCGGCACCGACAAACGCAGTCACTTCCTGGCTCTCGAGGATCAGGCGAAGCTCGCGCTCATGCGGCGGATCAAAATGGCGTTCGATCCCGATGGAATCCTCAATCCTGGAGCCATGTTCGAGCCGCCATCGGCGTTGACGGCGAGCGCCCGATGATCGGCGGCGAGGCGGTGCTCCGCACGCTCGTCGCGTCGGGCGTGGACGTTGTGTTCGCCAACCCCGGTACGTCGGAGATGCACTTTGTCGCGAGCCTCGACGCGGTGCCGGAGATGCATGGAGTGCTCGCCCTCTTCGAGGGAGCCGCCACCGGCGCCGCCGACGGGTACGCACGCATGCGCGACACGCCTGCTGCCGCCCTCCTGCACCTCGGCCCCGGCCTTGGTAACGGCCTCGCCAACCTTCACAACGCACGTCGCGCGCGCTCGCCTGTCGTGGTGATCGTCGGTGATCATGCGACGTACCACAAGCCGTACGACGCCCCGCTCGAGTCCGACATCGACACCGTGGCGAGGAACGTGTCGACGTGGATTCGGCGGAGCACGCGTCCGGAGGATGCCGGCGCCGACGCGGCTGCCGCGGTTGCCGCTGCGTTCGGCCCGCCAGGGCAGGTGACGACGCTGATCCTCCCGGCGGACGTCTCATGGTCGGACGGCGGATCGGTGGCGGCGCCGTTGGAGCGGGCTGCCCGCGCGCCGGTGCGGGCGTCGGTCCTCGAGGAGGCTGTCGCGGCGCTGCGCTCCGGCGACGGTGTTGCCTTGCTGCTCGGCGGGAGCGCGCTTCGCGACGCGGGGGTCCGCGCCGCGACGCGGATCGGGAACGCCGCCGGGGCCAGCGTGCTTGCGGAGACATTCCCGGCACGTGTCGAGCGCGGCGCCGGGGTTCCGGTCATCCCGCGCCTCGCGTACCTGGCCGAGATGGCCGCGGGGCAGCTCGAGGGGTTTCGCCACCTGATCCTCGTGGACACCAAGTCACCGGTGTCGTTCTTCGCGTACCCGGGAAAGCCGAGCGACCTCGTGCCGGAGGGCTGCAACGTCCTGGTGCTCGCTGCAGGCGGCGACGATGCCGTGGGGGCGCTGGAGTTGCTCGCGACTGAGCTCCGCGCCGAGCCTGATCTCGCGGTGCGCGACGCGCCGCGACCCGAGAAACCCACCGGCGAGCTGAGCGCCAACTCGATCGCCCGAGCCATCGGCGCGTTGCTTCCGGAGGCCGCGATCGTCTCCGACGAGGCCAACACCAGCGGCACCTTCCTTCCCAGCTACACCGCGGGCGCTCGTCGTCATGACTGGCTCACCCTCACGGGCGGATCGATCGGCCAGGGTCTGCCGGTTGCGCTCGGCGCCGCTGTTGCGTGTCCCGATCGACCCGTGCTCGCCCTCGAGGCGGACGGCTCGGCGCTCTATACGCTGCAGGCACTCTGGTCGATGGCTCGAGAGGAGCTCGATGTCACCACGGTGATCTTCACCAACCGCCGGTACGCGATCCTGCGCATGGAGCTCGCTCGCGTCGGTGCCACTGCATCCGGTGCGCGCGCGCTCCAGATGCTCGACATCGCGCCCCCGGACATCGATTTCGTCGCGCTGGCCCGCGGCTTTGGGGTGCCTGCCACCCGGCCGGAGACTGCCGATGGATTCGCCGCGGACCTTGAGCGCGCGTTCGCCGAACCCGGTCCGCACCTCATCGAGGCAGTGATCCCCTCACTGTTCTGATCAGCGAGGCAGTCGCTCGCCCGCTCGGATCGGCACCGTGAGCCAGTTCTCACGCGGCGGCAAAGGACAGCTCCACTGGGGGTCATAGCTGCACGACGGTTGATACGAGAAGTTGAAATCGACGACGACACGACCGGTGCCGTCGGTGCCCAGGTCCGCTCCTTTCGCGGTGTCGAGGACGTACCGGCCGGCTCCATAGGTCTCGTCTCCCGATGTTGCGTCGCGAAACGAGAGGAAGAATCCGCCCGCGTAGTCGAGCAGCCAGAACATCGACAGGCTGATCGGCGTCCCGCCCAGCGAGAAACGCGCAGTGCCTGCACGTTCTGCCGTGACATGCCCCGACGTCGATCCCGGGAGTTCAAAGGTGGCGCCGTCGCCCGCATCGACGTCAGCGGCTGTGCGCAGTGCCGGGTCGTAGTCGAAGTACGCGGGCGCCGTGGCGTCGCCGCGCTCGATCGTCGGCACCGGGCTTTGCGGATGCGATCGGTAGAGCCGGTCGCGGACCTCGCGCCAGCGCATCCAGGCCGAGATGGGATCGACGTCGGCGCGGATCGCCGCGTAGAGCTCGCTCATCTGCCGGCGCCAGTCGGCCAGCTCGAGCCGTTCGGCAATCACGTCTGTCCACCTGCGAGGTCGTCAGCCAAGGCGGCGAATGTACCTCGCGATCATGGGCCGTCGCCGTAGACGACTCCTCCGCGAAGCTCGTCCATGCGGCGCATCCGCACATGAGCGGTTTCGCCAAGCTTGGTGAGCACGCCGGCGATCAACGCCTCGGTGAGCGCGACCGCCGAGACCAGTGAATCGAACGGCGTCACCGTCGTCTGGACTCCGGTGACGAGCACGAACCGCGAGGAGGCAGCTGCCGGCGACAACCAGGGATCCGTGACGAGCACCACCGTGCTTCCCTTCGCCGCCGCGACCTTTGCGCTGTTGATGGTGTCGCTCTGGTAGCGGCGGTAGTCGAACACGACCAGGACGTCTCGACGTCCGAGGTCGACCAGGTGATCCGCGGGGTTGGACCGCTCCGGGTCGATCAGCTCCACGCCCGCCCGGATGAGGTGCAGCTGACTCGCAAGGTACCGGGCAACGAAGGCGCTCACCCGGCCGCCGAGCGCCAGGACACGCCGGCGCGGATCCGCCAGCAGCTCGACGACCGCGTCGAAGTCGTGCTCCGAGACCATGTCCACGCTCGTCCGCAGGGTGTGCTCATAGGTCGAGAACGCTTCGTGGAGCATCGATCCGGTCGAATCCGCGGGTCGGGTCAGCTCGTAGCGGGTCAGTGGCGAGCTCAAGCGCTCCTGCAATTCCTGGCGAAGGGAATCCTGGAACTCCGGGTAGCCACGCAACCCCAGCTTGGTGATGAATCGCGTCACGGTTGCCGGGCTCACCCCGGCGCGTTCGGCGAATCGGGTCAGGCTCTCCAGCCCGGCAACCGGGTAGAACGCAAGCAGGACCTGTCCGAGCCGACGCTCCGACGCACTCAGCGCGCCCATCCGTTGGCGGACCAGCTCGCCGACCAGGAACTCCGGCATTGAAAAGATTCTTACAGTTTGGACCGGCCGGCGTTTGTTCGATAAATCTGTTGACGCTGGCACTGACCCGCTGCTACTGTGCGGCCACCACACCGGACCGCATGGGGAGATGAGCCGATGACCCAGGTTATTGACAGCGATACCGAGACGCTCCACAGGCTCGGGTACGCTCAGGAACTCCTCAGGAAGATGGGGGGCTTCTCCAATTTCGCCGTCTCATTCACGATCATCTCGATCCTGTCCGGCTGTCTCACTGCCTACGGCACAGCGATGTTCAACGGCGGGCCGGTCGACATGAATATCGGCTGGCCGCTCGTCGGCATCATGGTGATCATCGTCGGTCTCGCGATGGCCGAGGTCTGCTCCAGCTACCCGACGGCCGGCGGTCTCTACTACTGGTCCGCGAAGCTCGGTGGCAAGAATGGACCCGCCTGGAGCTGGTTCACCGGGTGGTTCAACCTGCTCGGCCAGGTGGCGATCACTGCCGGTATCGACGGCGGCCTGGCGCTCTTCGCCTCAGCCTTCATGAACAACTGGTTCGGATATCCACTCGACGCCCCCCATATCCTCCTGATCTACGCAATCGCGCTCTTCCTCCACGGGCTGCTCAACACGTTCGGAGTGCGTCTGGTCGCGCTGCTCAATGACATCTCGGTCTGGTGGCACATCGTGGGAGTCGTCTTCATCGTCGCCGTGCTGCTCATCGTGCCGAAGCACCATCAGTCCGTCTCATTCATCTTCACGAGCTTCCAGAATGGGAGCGGGGCATCGTTCCCAGGTTCGGTCGTCTATGTGTTCCTGATCGGTCTCCTCCTGGCGCAATACACGTTCACGGGCTATGACGCCTCAGCGCACATGACCGAAGAGACAAAAAATGCGGCGATCGCTGGCCCACGGGGCATCGTCCTGTCAATCGTCGTCTCGCTATTCGCCGGCTGGATATTGCTCATCGGTGTGACATCGGCGATTCAGAACTACGCGGTCGAGTCGTCGAACGCCGTGCCCGCGGCCAAGATATTCATCGACGCCGCAGGTGGTGGCCTCGGGCAGCTCCTACTCTTGATCGCCATCGGCGCCCAGTTCTACTGCGGCATGTCATCCGTGACGGCCAACTCTCGGATGATCTACGCATTCTCGCGTGATGGCGCCGTGCCCGGCCACCAACTCTGGAGCAAGATCAACAAGCGGACGCGTACTCCAACCAACTCGATCTGGCTTGCTGCTGTCCTGGCGTTCATCCTGTGGCTCCCTTACCTCTACAACCCCAATGCCTACTTCGCCGTAATCTCCATTGCGGTTATTGGTCTCTACATCGCGTACGGCATTCCGATCCTGCTCCGGTTGCGCGCGGGCAGCAACTTCCAGCCAGGCCCGTGGAACCTGGGCAAGTGGAGCCGCGTCATCGGCATCGTGGCTGTGGTGTGGATCGTCATCATCAGCATCCTGTTCGTGTTGCCGATCACCTTCCCGGTGACACTCGGCAACTTCAACTACACGATCGTTGCCGTCGGGGTTGTCGCGATCGGCACAACACTCTGGTGGCTGCTTTCCGCGAGGAAGTGGTTCAAGGGCCCGCAGATCATGGGCACGGCCGAGGAACTCGCATTGATCGAGGCAGGGTTCACCCCCGCTGTTGCGCCGGTGCCGGCGGTTTCGGCAGGCTGATAGGCTCACAACTCAGTTCATCACGCGTGCTCGCGGCCACGGCGCCGCGAGCACGCGAAGGATCCACAACATGCCCAAGCCCAGGATCGGTGTGACGTGCAGCCCACTGCGCGGACCCGCCTACTACGCGCCCTACCTTCGCGCGGTGGAGGCCGCCGGCGGTGAGCCGGTCACGCTCGACCCGAGACCGAACGGCCTTGCCTCGGGTGAGGCGACATCGATGCTCCACGGTATCGACGGCCTCCTCGTTCCCGGTGGCTGGGATGTCGATCCGCCCGCGTATGGCGAGGACCGGCAGGAGGAAACCCCCAATGTCGATACGCCGCTGGACCTCACGGAGATCGCCCTGGTGCGTGCAGCCGTCGATCAGCGGGTCCCGGTCTTCGGGATCTGCCGCGGCCAGCAGGTGATCAACGTGGCGCTCGGCGGGTCGCTCCTTCAGCATATCGACGGTCACGACCACCATGGCCATCCCCGAGACCTCCTCGTGCATGCCATCGACGTCGTGCCGGGTTCTCAGCTGTCGAAGGTCACCGCGGGCGAGCGACTGATGGTCAACAGCCTCCACCACCAGTCGGTGAAGGACGTTGCGCCCGGGCTCCACGTGACGGCGCACAGCCCGGATGGTGTCGTCGAGGGCATCGAGTCACCGGACGGGATGATCGTGGCCGTGCAGTGTCACCCAGAAGAGTTGCTCGGCCAGCAGGGATGGGCGATGTCGCTCTTCCGCAGCTTCGTCGACCGCGTCGCGGGGCACAACCATAACGGCACGGTTGCGACCGACATCTCCAAGGAGGGCAGCTAACCGATGCTTTCGCTCGAGGACCTCACCAACTCCGTGGACGCCGGCGATGTCGACACGGTGATCGTCGCCTTCACCGATATGCAGGGTCGCCTGATGGGCAAGCGCATGGAGGCGCATTTCTTTCTCGAGGAGATGGAGCACGACAACCCGATCGAGGGGTGCAACTACCTGCTCGCCCTGGAGATGGAGATGGATCCGGTTCCCGGCTATGAAATCGCGAGTTGGGAGCGCGGCTACGGGGATTTCTCGATGGTCCCCGACTTCTCGACGATGCGACGGATCCCCTGGTTGGAGGGGACTGCGCTGGTCCTGTGCGACGTCGCATGGAACGATGGGGCGCCTGTCCGACCCTCACCGCGCCAGGTGCTCAAGGCGCAGGTGGAGCGCGCGCGTGCCCTCGGATACACGGCGATGTTCGGCTCCGAGCTCGAGTTCTTCCTCATCAAGGAGACGTACGCGCAGGCGCATGAGCAGCATTACCGCGGACTCACGCCCTCGGTTCCCTACATCCTCGACTACCACATCCTTGCGACCAGCTACGACGAGCCGTTCATCCGCTCGGTGCGCAACAACATGCAGGCGGCCGGTATGCGCGTCGAAACGTCCAAGGGCGAGGCGTGGCCGGGCCAGCAGGAGCTGAATTTCCGGTACAGCGACGCCGTTACCATGGCCGACAACCACGTCATCTACAAGAACGGCATCAAGGAGATGGCGCAGCAGAGCGGACGGTCCGTCACTTTCATGGCGAAGCCCGACCACACGTGGATCGGCAGCTCGTGCCACATCCACTCGAGTCTCTGGGAGGGCGACAACGCGCTGTTCGCCGGGGAATCGTCGCTGTTCAAGCGGTACCTCGCGGGCATGGTCGCCGGCGCGGGCGAGTTCGCGGTCTTTCTCGCTCCGAATGTCAACTCGTACAAGCGATATGCGGCCGGAAGCTGGGCGCCAACCACGCTGGCGTGGGGGTACGACAACCGGACATGCGGTTTCCGGGTCGTCGGCCACGGGAAGTCACTGCGCGTCGAGTGCCGCATTCCCGGCGCCGATGCCAATCCGTACCTCGCCTTTGCTGCGTTGCTCGCTGCTGGACTGCACGGCATCGAGCAGCAGCTCGAGCTGGCGCCCGCGTTCACGGGCAACGCCTATGAATCCGATGTCAAGCGATTTCCGCACACCCTCAATGAGGCGATCGGCGCGCTCGAGCACGGCACGATCGCGCGCTCGGCGTTCGGTGACGACGTCATCGACCATTACCTGAACTACGCACGCACCGAGCAGCAGCTCTTTGACAAGGTGGTCACCTGCTACGAGCGCGAACGGTTCTTCGAGCGCGGATGACACTTCGGGTCGTCAACCCGGCCACCGAAGAGCAGCTGGCCGAGCTGGAGCAGGCGGGGGTTCCCGACACAGACCGGGCAGTGGCTGCAGCGAAAGCGGCGTTCCCTGCGTGGCGAGCGGTCGCGCCATCTGATCGTGCGCGCCTGCTGCGCCGGCTCGCGGCGCTCGTCGAGGAACATCACGAGGAACTTGCGCTGCTCGAGACCAGGAACGTCGGCAAGCCGATCTCCGACTCGCGCGGCGAGGTCGGCATGGTCGCCGAGGTGTTCCACTACTATGCCGGCGCTGTCGACAAGCACTTCGGCCAGACCATCCCCGTTGCGGGCGGCATCGACGTGACCTTTCGCGAGCCGCTCGGTGTGGTGGGGCTGATCGTCCCCTGGAATTTCCCGCTCAACATCGCAAGCTGGAAAGTCGGGCCTGCCCTGGCGTGCGGGAATACGGTTGTGCTCAAGCCTGCCGAGCTCACACCGATGACCGCGATCCGGCTGGCAGAACTCGCCCTCGAAGCGGGCATCCCGGAGGGCGTGTTCGAGGTCGTGGTCGGACCCGGTCGGGTGGTCGGCGAGCGGTTGATTCACCATCCCGACGTTGCCAAGATCGGCTTCACCGGCTCCACCCAGGTTGGCATCGGCGTGATGCGAGGCGCGGCGGAAACCATCAAACGCGTCACCCTGGAGCTTGGCGGCAAGTCGGCGAATATCGTCTTCGCCGATGCGGACCTCGACCGCGCCGCAGCCGCAGCGCCGTATGCGGTGTTCGGCAACGCGGGACAGGACTGCTGCGCGCGATCGCGCATCATCGTTCAGCGCGAGGCGTATGACCGCTTTGTGTCCCTGCTCATCACAGCCACGGGTGCGCTTCGGGTCGGCGATCCCGAGGATGCGGCAACCGAGATGGGCCCTCTCGTCTCGGCGGGTCACCGCGCGACGGTCGCGTCGTTTGTCGAGTCCGAGCCGCTGTTCAAGGGATCGACACCCGAAGGTCCGGGGTTCTGGTTTCCGTGCACGCTCATTGAGGCAACCAACAACGATCGTGTCGCGCGCGATGAGGTCTTCGGACCGGTCGCCGCGATCATTCCCTTCACGGACGAGGACGACGCGGTTCGGATCGCCAACGACACGCCGTATGGATTGTCCGGTTCGATCTGGACAACCAACGGCGCCCGCGCCGTGCGTGTTGCCAGGGCGCTCGAAACCGGCGTGATCTCGATCAACAGCAATTCCTCGGTGCGAGTGTCGACTCCGTTTGGAGGCTTCAAGCAGTCGGGTTTCGGGCGCGAGCTCGGCATGAACGCGCTCGATGGCTATTCCGAGGTGAAGAACGTGTTCATGTCAACGGAGGGCTGACGCTGATGGGACGCCTCGACGGCAAGGTTGCGGTGATCACAGGCGCGGCAGGTGGCATCGGCCGCGAGGCGGCCCTGCGATTCTCAGACGAGGGAGCCGCCGTGGTGGTCGCCGACATCGGAACGTCCAACGGGGCACAGACCGCTGCGGAGTGCACCCGCGCGATGTTCGTCGAGGTCGACGTGAGCAATGCCGCGAGTGTCGCGGCAATGTATGCGACGGCCGTCGTGGCGTACGGCGGTGTGGACATCCTCTACAACAACGCCGGCATCATGCCCGCCGATGACAACTCGATCCTCGTCACCGAACCCGACGCGTGGGACCGGGTTCAGGCCGTCAACGCGAAGGGCGTCTACCTCTGCTGCAAACACGGGATCCCGCATCTCCTTGAGCGCGGCGGCGGTTCGGTCATCAACGTCGCCTCGTTCGTGGCGCTGGTCGGGGCGGCAACCTCACAGATCGCGTACACGGCGTCCAAAGGTGCGGTCCTTTCGATGAGCCGCGAGCTCGCGGTTCAGTTCGCGCGACAGGGCGTTCGTGTCAACGCGTTGTGCCCGGGACCCGTGGAGACGCCACTGCTGATGCGCCTCTTCGCCGACAACCCCGACGCATATGAGCGGCGGCGCATCCACCTGCCGATGGGTCGCCTCGCCACGGCGCGAGAGATCGCCAATGCCGCGCTGTTCCTCGCCAGCGACGAATCCTCGTATGTCAACGGAGCGACGTTCCTTGTTGATGGAGGCCTCACCGCCGCGTATGTGACGCCGGAATAGGCGCGCCTGGGCCGTCGTGTAACCCATCGCCATACTCTCCCGCATCAGGTACTCATCCGGAGCGGCCGCTGCCGATCAGACTGCCGGTGTCATGATCCCCACGCATGGTTGTTCAGGCGGCGATCCGCTCGGCGTCGCTGCCCGATCGCCGCTCCCCATGGCCGGTGCCGGCACCGGTCGCTGTCAGGGGACTCGGCACCGCGGTGCCGCCGTATCGCGTCGGCGGCGATGAGCTGCTCCGTCTGATCCCCCAGCTCTGGCCGCGGATGGAGCGTCGGGTCAGCCTCTTCGCCAACGAGCTTTCGCAGACGCAGCGCTATCTCGTGCGCCCGATCGACGAGGCGCTCATCCAGCTGAGTCCCGGCGAGCAGGCGGTCCGATATGCCGCTGAAGCCACCCCGCTGGCCCTCGCCGCTGCCCACCGAGGCATCGCTGACGCAGCGGTCGAGATCGCCGACATTGGGCTCATCGTGGTGTCATCGTGTACCGGGTTCGTGCTTCCCGGCGTGGATGTGCAGCTGATCAATCAGCTCGGCCTCCGGCGCGATATCCGGCGCATGCCGTTCATGAATTTCGGGTGCGCAGGCGGCGCGGCGGCGCTGAGCTGGGCGTCCGACTGGGCGCGGGCTCATCCCGACGAGACCGCACTTGTCGTCGCGGTGGAGGTGCCGTCGCTCACGTTCCGGCCGGCCGACACGTCTGCCGACAACCTGTTGAGCGTGCTCGTCTTCGGTGACGGTGCGGGGGCCGCCGTGCTCCATGCCGGAGCAGCCCCCGGACGCATTGGGATCGGCAGGACAGGCCATCAGCTGGTGGCCGCGAGCACCGATTCGCTCGGCTTCGAGCGGGCCGACGACGGATTCCGTGTTGTCGTCTCGCGTCACCTGCCGAGGCTGCTCGAGACTCACCTCCCAGCGATCGTTTCGAGCTTCATCGGGCGGGCAGCCGATCTTGATGCGGTCGCTCTTCACCCCGGCGGCCACGCGATCATCGACTCCGTGGCTCGCTGCCTTCGCCTGGGCGATGCGCAGGTCGCCGCCTCGCGACGAGTCATGAGCGCAGTCGGGAACACGTCGTCCGCGGCAATCCTCTTCGTCCTCGAGGATCTCGGGAGGCACCTGACCTCCCCCTCCGGCCGCGGTCTGGCCGCCGCGTTCGGCCCGGGGCTCATGATCGAGCTCCTCGAGTTGCTCTGGGCGTCTTGAACCGGCGTGCGCGCACCGCCCTGGTGCTTGCCACCGGTGCGCAACGGCTGGTCGAGTTGCGCATCTCGGCACGCAATCGCGCTCGTCAGGGGCGCGCGGAGCAGGCGTCGCCTTCCACGTACCCGCTCATGGTGGCCGCACACGTGGCCCTATTCGCCATCAGCGCATGGCCGCGGGCGGGGCGCAGAGTCCCTCGATCGATTGAGGTCGTTGCTCTCGGCGGGCTCGCCGCATCAACGGCTCTCCGTCTCTGGGCCATCCGCTCGCTGGGGTCCGGCTGGAACGTCACGGCGCACGTCGCGCCTGGGGGGCACATTCAGACCGGTGGTCCGTATCGTTACGTGCGCCATCCCAACTACGTCGCCGTGGCGATGGAATTCGCGTTCCTTCCCATGGCCGTGGGCGCCTTCCCGGAGGCGGTGGCGCTCTCCGTCGCCAACGCTGCTGTTCTCATCCCTCGCATTCGCGCCGAGGAACGCCTGCTCGACGCGCTCCCCGGATATCCCGAGGCCTTTGACGGCGTGCCTCGGTTCGTGCCACGCCGGAGCCGGCGGAGCCGTCAGATCCCTGCCAGCAGCAGCCAGTCTCGGGGTGTCACGTCCCTGAATCGCTGATACCCGCAGTTGATCGCGACCAGCTTGGACAGGGCCCGCGGGTCGGTGGTCGCTCGAACGATTGCGCGGCGGCTGAGCGCCGGCGATCGGGCCAGGAAGAGCGCGAGTTGTGTCAGGCGGCGCCGTTCACGCACCAGATCGGCGTGGTCGGCCGCATAACGGGCTGCGGCGGCTTCGGGGGAGCTGCGACCCGTGAGGAGCTCGCCGGCGTGTTCGGCAAGGCGCTCGGCGAGGAGCATCCCGATCGCGATGCCGTCGCCAGTCGTCGGATCGTCGTATCCCGAGGCGTCGCCGATGAGGAAGACGCGGCCGTCCGCAACTGATCGCACACGCTGGTGGAAGTGCGCAGCACCGAGTGGGCCTGACACCAACTCGGCGCTCCGAAGAGCCGGGATGCTTCGCCGAGCTGCGGCCGCATACGTTCGGGGGGTCATCGCCGGTCGTCTGCGATGCGTGAGGATCGACACGAGGAGCAGCGCCGGTCCCACCGGTGCTTCGTACCACTCGTGGCCGCCTGCGAGGGTCACCGTGACCGCGTCGATGTCCCGGGTATCGACTCTCCAGTGCCCGGCGAGCCCGTAGCGCACGCGCGTGGTTGCCGGCATGTTCAGCCCCACCCAGGAGCGCATCTGCGAGTGCAGCCCGTCGGCGGCGATCACGACTCGAGCCTTTATCTGATCCGTCGTCGTGGTCACGCCCACGACCCGATTCGACCGATCGCGCAGCAGACCCGTGACCCGTTGGGCCTCGTACACGCTGGCACTGCGTTCCTGTCGCACAGCGTCGACCAGGATCTCGTCGAAGCTGGTGCGTCGAACCCCGAGCCCTTCAGGTGGAGCGCCGTCCGGCGGCTCCGAAAACGGCACGTGCACCCGAGGGTACCCTCCCCGGTGCTGGTACGTCACGCCGCGCAGGGGCCGTGCGCCGCTGGCAACCACGCTCTCGTACAGGCCCAGTCTGCGCAGCGTCGCCACGCCGGGCGGCATGACGCCTTCACCACACGCCTTGTCGCGCGGGAAGCGGGCGCGATCCACTAGCACCACCTCGTGCCCGCGCCTCGCGAGGAGCAGCGCGGCCGTTGCACCGCTGGGGCCGGCTCCAACGACGACGGCCTCGGTCTCGATCACGGCGGCACTGTCGCAGATAGGCTCGACGCGGAGGCGGCGCGGGGTGACCACGCCAAGGATCCGCGGTGGATGATGGGTCGGTGAACTTCCTGTCGGGGTTGCACGGGGCTGTCGCGTTGGCGCTGCTGCCCGCGCTCCTCTTCGCCGAGGAGGCGGGAGTTCCCCTGCCCTTCGCTCCTGGCGAGCTGACCCTGCTCGTATCAGGCCTGCTCATCGCCTCGGGAGGGCTCAATCCGTTTGCATTCATTCCTCTCGCGCTGATTGCGTGTATCGCGGGATCACTGGTGGGGTACAGCTGGGCGCACGCCGTCGGCAGCCGCGCGCTCATGGGGCTCGCGAAGCGCCTCCGCCAGCAGCGCAACCTCGAGCGCGTCGAGGGACGGCTCCGCACCGCGAGCTGGCAGAGGATCGCCATCAGCCGGTTGATCCCCGGGCTGCGCATCTACACCACGCTGGTGTCGGGGGCTGTCGGCGCTCCGCGGCGCTCCTTCATCCTCGCGATGGTCACATCCACGCTGGTCTGGGTCGGCGTCTACGTGGCACTCGGCATCCTGATCGGCGTGCCGGTCGAGCACTTCCTGGACCAGATCCAGAAACTCGCCGTTCAGGGAGCGATCCTCATCGTGATGGGTGTCGGCTGCTACCTCGCCGTCCGCAAGACTCCCTCGTCGTCCGGCGCAGGGCTCGTTCGGGTGCCGCGCTGGGTTCGTGTGGTGCTCGCCGCTCTGGTCGACATCGGCGTCGTCGCGAGCATCGTGACCGGGCTTCTGGCGCTCGGCCGCCTCACCGGCGTCGGGTTCGGAAGCGGATGGGTGGACGCGGTGGTCGTCGTGCTGGTGGTTGCCGCCTTCTACGTCATCGTCGCCAGGCGCAGCGCGGGCGCGACGGCCGGCGAGGTCCTGCTCCAGACCAGCTATGTCAGCGGCCACGGCCTGCCCCTCAAGCCACGTGCGGCTCTTGATGCCGTGCGCTCGCTGGTCAGCCGGTCGAACGACGAGCTCACCGCCACCAGTGACCTCCTCCACGCGCTCGGCGATCCCGACCGGCTGCGGATCGTGACGCAGCTGCTGGATCGTCCTCAAACGCTCGACGAGCTGGCGGCGAGAACCAAGCTCTCGGCGTTCGAGATCCGGCACCAGCTGGATCGTTTCCAGTCAACCGGCGTGCTCGTGGTGAGCGGCCAGGAGCCCGACATGACCTACGCGATCCGACCGGACCTCCGCCACGTGCTCGCACAATTGCTGACGATCATCGAGTCGATGTCGGCCGGCGCGGCGCCGCGCGGGGCAGCGGCGGAAACCGCCGCCCAGGCCTGACCCCGAGCTGGTCGTTTCGCGCAGCACGCACCTGAGGCATCCGCAGGGACGCGCTTACAGAGCCCCGACGACCAGCGCACACAGGGCGGCCATGGCTGCAGTTGCAGGGATGGTGAGCACCCAGGCGACAAGAATGTTCCGCGCGACGCCCCACCGCACCGCCCCGAGCCGGCGCGTCGCCCCCGCTCCCATCACGGCGCCCGAGACGACGTGTGTCGTGCTGACTGGGAGTGCCAGCTGGGTGGCGCCTTGAATCACCACCGCGGCCATGGTCTGGGCGCAGAAGCCATCGACCGGTTCGAGCCGGATAACCTTCATGCCGAGCGTCCTGATGATCCGCCAGCCGCCGGCGTACGTCCCGAAGCCAATCGCCGACGCGGCCAGGAGCACCACCCAGAGTGGCGGTGACGGAAACAATTTGCCTCCCGCGGAGAGCACGCCCGCGCTGACCAGCGCGAGGGTGATCACTCCCATCGTCTTCTGGGCGTCGTTGGCCCCGTGCGAGAACGACACGAATGCACCCGAAAGGATCTGCGCAACACGGAATCGGCGGTTCATCGGACTGGGGTGCGCGTGACGGAACAGGTTGAGGGTGAGCACCGTGAACAGATACGCCAGGACAAGCCCGATGGCGGGCGATGCCACCAGCGCGATGACAACCGGAATGACCGATCCCCACTTCACCGATCCGACCCCGTAGGCGATCACCCCCATCCCGATCAGGGCGCCGATCAGCGCGTGCGACGAGCTCGACGGCAACCCCAGCCGCCACGTGATGAGGTTCCAGGCGATCGCGCCGACCAGCGCGGCGATGATCATGCCGAGTGCGACGCCGTGTTTCGGAGCGACCAGAACTCCCGATTGTGTTGGCGACATGCGTGTGCAAGATCTCGATGGCGAGCAGGGCACCAAGAAGGTTGAAGACAGCCGACATCGCGACGGCCACGCGCGGGCCGAGCGCACGCGTGCTGATCGACGTCGCCACTGCATTCGCGGTGTCGTGAAACCCGTTCGTGAAATCGAAGCCGAGCGCGATGACCACGGTCGCGATCAGGAGTACGTCGATGCCCGTCACGCGTTCTTGATGATGATGCCTTCGATTACGTTGGCCACGTCCTCGCAGCGATCGAGCGAGTCCTCCAGAAGTGCGTAGAAGTCCTTGAGCTTGATGATCGCCACCGCATCGTGGCCACCGCCGAACAGTTCGCCAATCGCTCGTCGCGACTCGGAATCACCGATGTTCTCGATGCGATGGACCTCGATGCCGTGCTCGCTGATGCCGGCCTTCGAGTCGAGCTTCGAGACGGCGGCCTGGATCTGCACCGCGGCTTCAACGATCAGTGCCGCCATGGATTGTGCCGCCGGCGGGATCTCGGTGATGCCGTAGAGCAGGATCGTCTCCGCGATCTCATCGATGTAATCAAGCACGTCGTCGAGACCCGAGCTCAGCGCGTAGATATCTTCACGGTCGAACGGCGTGATGAAGGTCCGGTGTAGCGTCTGGATGATCTCGTGCGTCAGCTCATCGCCGGCGTGCTCCAGATCCTTGATCGCGGCCTGGTGTGCGGGCATTCCCTCGATCCGATCCGCAAACGCCTCGGTCAACAGTCGAGCTGCCGCCACGACGTTGCCGGCCTGGCGATCGAAGAGTTCGTAGAACCTGCGTTCACGGCGCAGCAGACTGATCGGCATGGACGGGCAGATCCTACCCGAAGCACTATCGAGCTCTCGCCTCGAGGCGAAGGCCCGATGGCTGCGACGGGCATGTCACCCGCGCGGCACAGAACGCCGAATCTCACGCCCGGTTGCGCTGGAAGCAGCGAATCTACCGTCGAGGCTCCGCCCCGAGCCAGTGGTCATGTCATTGCGGGGAGGGGATCCCGCGGGGGGTCGGTCACATCGCCAGCGAAACCCGGACGCCCACACCGGACGAACCTCCGGCCGGCCACCAGTGGCAGCGTCGACCGGTACTGAGCCTGCTCGTCCGCGCGGCGGTTGTTGTCGTTCCTGCCGTTGGCGGGATCGCAGCTGGAACCCTCATCACACGCGTGCTGCCGCGGCCCGACGGCTTTGGATCCGCAGCCCTGTCGTTCGCCACCGTGAGCCTCGTGATGCTGGTGACGATCATCGCGATGGAGCGCGCGGGGCGGCGTCTCCTGCCCCTTGCGGCGTTGCTCAACCTGTCGCTGCTCTTCCCCGATCGCGCACCGAAGCGCTTCGCGGTGGCTCGTCGGGTCGGCAAGCCGCGCGATCTCCAGCGCCAGCTGCATGAAGCGCACGCCAGGGGCAACACCGGCGGAGAGGTCGCGCACATGCAGACCGTGCTGGAACTCGTTGCGGCGCTCAGCGTGCACGATCGCCAGACCCGCGGACATTCGGAACGAGTCCGCGTGTTTGCGGACCTGATCGCCGACGAGATGAAGCTTGCGCCTGCTGATCGAGCGCGCCTGCGGTGGGCGTCGCTGTTGCACGACATCGGCAAGCTCATGGTGCCGGCGAAGATCCTTTCCAAGCCGGCAAAGCTGAACGAGTCCGAGATGGACACGATTCGACGCCATCCCGATGAGGGCGCTCGTCTCATCGGCCCTCCCCTGATTGCGTGGCTCGGGGAGTGGGCGGGCGCCGTCCCGCATCACCACGAGCGTTTCGACGGTCGGGGGTATCCACGCGGGCTCGCGGGGAATGAGATCTCGCTGGCCGGCCGCATCGTCGCGGTGGCTGACTCCTATGAGGTCATGACCGCGGTTCGTCCGTACCGCAAGCCGATCGGCGTTTCAGCTGCTCGTCAGGAACTCGTCAAGTGCTCGGGGGCGCAGTTCGATCCGCTTGTCGTGCGTGCCTTCCTCAACATCTCCATGGGACGGCTCTGGCGTGTTGTCGGGCTCGGGTCGTGGATTGCCCAGCTGCCGGTGATCGGCTGGATCGACAGGCTTGGATGGAACTGGGGTGCAGCGGTCATGTCCGGGACGACGGCGATCGGCCTGACCGTGCCCGCGGCGCTCCCCAGGATGACGCCGTTTGCCCTGCCCACGTCGGGCATTTCGACCGTCTCGACCGGCGCTCCCCCCGGTCACAGTCACATCGGATCAGATCCCGCCGTGCCGGCGGCATCGATCGGCGCCGCGCCGTCAGGACCGTCCAAGACCAGCGGATCTCCCTCGGGATCCACCGGGCCAACCGGCTCGACGGGGCCGACCGGCAGCATACCGAGCTCCAACCCCGTCCCCACCCCTGGGACGCAACCCTCTCCGTCGCGCAGTCCGGGGTCGACGCCGAGCGGCAGTCCCTCGTCGCCGACGCCGGCACCGACCGGCGGTCCCACGCCGACGCCCGCCCCCACCCCGACGCCGCAACCGGATCAACCGCCCGTGGTGACCATCAATGCCGGCGGGCTCGCCGTGCTCGGTGGCTTCAGCGGCTCAGGCAGTTTCACGGACCCCGACCCGGGCGCTGACTCCTTCACTGCGACGGTGAGTTATGACATTGGCGGCCCAACAGTGCCGCTCGCCATCACCAATCAGACGTTCACGCTCTCACACAGGTACGGTGGGCTCCTCGGGAACCACACCGTCACGGTCACCGTGACCGACAGCGAAGGGATGTCCGGTAGCGCCACGGTAACCGTCAACGTGCTTCTCTGACCCTCCCACACCGCCTGTATAATCGGGCCGAGCCAGAGCCAATTGCGGTCGCTCCCTTGCACTGTGGCGATGCGAGGATCCTGACAGGCCAGTGAGGAGAAAGTGTGCTGCAAGCAACTCGCGCCGACCGCTTTTCGTTCGGTCTCTGGACGGTAGGCTGGCAGGGCGTCGACGTTTTCGGCACGGCCGTGCGTCCTCCACTGGATCCCGAGGTGGCCGTCGGTCGACTCGCGGAGCTGGGTGCATACGGGGTGAGCTTTCACGACAACGATGTCTTTCCCTTCGGCGCGACGGTCGCGGAGAAGGGTCTGGCAATCACGCGGCTGCGCAAGGCCGTTGACCACACCGGCCTGGTGGTGCCGATGGTGACCACCAATCTGTTCTCACATCCGGTATTCCGCGATGGCGCGTTTACCAACAACGATCGGGACGTGCGTCGCTTCGCACTCCGAAAGGTGGCCGACAATCTCGATCTCGCCGCCGAGTTGGGTGCGGGCATCGTGGTGTTCTGGGGCGGCCGTGAGGGCGCGGAGTTGGGTGCTGCCAAGGATGTTCGCGCCGCGCTCGATCGCTACAAGGAAGCCTTTGACATCCTCACCGGCTACGTGATCGAACACTGCTACACGATGCGTTTCGCCATCGAGCCCAAGCCGAACGAGCCTCGCGGCGACATCTTTCTGCCGACCATCGGACACGCACTCGCCTTCATCAATGAGTTGGAACATTCGGACATGGTCGGCCTCAACCCGGAGGTCGGCCACGAGGAGATGGCCAGCCTCAACTTCGCGCACGGACTTGCTCAGGCGCTCTGGCACGGCAAGCTGTTTCACGTCGATCTCAACGGTCAAAACGGCCCCCGCTACGACCAGGATCTCCGCTTTGGCGCGGGCAATGCGCGTGGCGCCTTCTGGACCGTGGACATCCTCGAATCGGGAGGCTACGAGGGACCGCGCCATTTCGACTTCAAGCCACCGCGAACCGAGGACATGGACGGGGTGTGGGACAGCGCTGCGGCGTGCATGCACAACTACCTGGTGCTCCGGGATCGGACGCGCGCGTTCCGATCCGACCCCGAGGTACGCGCCGCGCTGGTCGCCGCGCGGCTCGACGAGCTGGCGCAGACCACACTTGCTCCCGGAGAGACGCTCAGCTCGATGCGCTCCGAGACGTTCGATATCGACGCAGCCGCAGCACGGGGCATGGCATTCGAACGGCTGGACCAGCTGGCGCTTGACTTTCTCTACGGCATCCGTACCTAGCGTCGTGTCGCTGCAGTCCCGGCGGCGCCAAGGCGGTGCGTCGCGCTCGGAGCCTGCATCTCGATGACGGCGTCCGCACTGGTCGGCATCGACATCGGAACCTCGTCTGCCAAAGGCATCGCCGTCGACCCCGAGTCCGGGACCGTGCTGGCCGTGGCGGAGCATGAGTACCCGGTCAGCTCACCGCGCGTGGGATGGATGGAGCAGCAGCCGGAGTTGTGGCTCACGGCGACGCACAACGTCCTCGACGGCCTGAGGAGTGCTGTGCCGGAGATTCTCGGCATCGGCTTCTCGGGTCAGATGCACGGACTGGTTTGCCTGGACGCTGACGATGCGGTGATCCGCCCCGCGATCCTCTGGAACGACCAGCGCTCCGCGCCCCAGTGCGTTGCGCTGGAGGCCGGGGCAGGGCTCGCCCGTCTGCTGCGGCTGACCGGCAACCGTGCCCTGCCCGGGTTCACCGCCCCAAAGCTGCTCTGGATGCGCGAGAACGAGCCCGAGGCGTACTCGCGGATTCGCAGCATCTGCCTGCCCAAGGACTACGTGCGCGATCAACTGGTGGGCGGGCGCCGTATGGACGTCGCGGATGCCTCGGGGACGCTGCTGCTCGAGGTCGGCAGGCGCCGCTGGAGCACCGAGTTGCTCACCGATCTGGACATTCCCGCGTCGTGGCTGCCCGAGCTGGCCGAGAGTCCCGATGCGGTCGGCGAGCTCGACGGCGTGCCGGTCGCGGCCGGGGCGGGCGATCAGGCTGCGGCCGCTGTCGGCGCCGGGATCACGAGCCCCGGACCGCTGTCGGTTGTCCTCGGCACCTCGGGTGTCGTGCTGGCCGCGACCGATCACTTCCTTGCCGATATCGAGGGACGGGTCCACGCCTTCTGCCATGCGAGCCCCGATCGCTGGCTGGTTATGGGAGTGATGCTCTCCGCCGCCGGCTCACTCGCCTGGTACCACGACACGATGTTGCCCGGGGTCGACTACGACGCGATGCTCGGCGAGGCCGAGCATGCGCCGGCGGGTTCGAACGGGCTCGTCTTTCTTCCCTATCTCGCGGGCGAACGGACGCCCTACGCCGACCCGGATGCGCGCGGCGCGTTCTGCGGCCTTTCGATCACGCACGAGCGTGGGACGCTCACTCGCGCCGTGCTGGAGGGTGTGGCGTTTGCCCTGCGCGACTGTCTCGACGTGGTGCATGACGTCGGCGCGATCGCCACGCGAGGCCGGGTTTCCGGTGGCGGTTCGAGGAGCCGCCTCTGGCTGCGGATCGTCGCCAGTGCGCTCGGGATCCCGCTGGACATCATGGCGACGGATCAGGGATCGGCGTTTGGCGCGGCACTGCTCGGCGGCGTTGCGGCGGGGGTGTACCGCGACCTCGAGGAGGCGGCCACCGCGTGCGTTCGCGTGATCGAGGTCGTCGATCCGGTCGCCGAGTGGATCGAGCCCTACGAGGAGGCACGCCGCCGCTTTCGCGACTACTATCCGGCGCTTCGCTCCGTCACGTCGCCCGGCCGCTCGTCAGGCTGATCGCCGCTCGGCGGTCCGGGGCGGCACCAGGGTCGGCTCGTCGAGAACCCGCGTCAGGGCCAGCTCCGCCGCACCCAGCAACGGACCGTCCTCGCCAAGCTGCGTCGGCCTGATCAGGTCGTCGACGCCGAGCACCGGCGCCATGACTCGTGCGCGCAGCTCCGCGTGGACGATGTCCTCGACCAGCGGCCACATCGTCGCCAGGAAACCGCCGAGCACCACACGCTGTGGGTTGAAGACGTTGACCAGGCCGGCCAGTCCGGTCCCGAGCCAGCGGCCGACGTCCTCGACGGCTTCGACGGCAACCGGGTCGCCCCACGATGCGTCACGGAGCAGGCGGGTGACCGCCTCGGGCTTGTAGTTCCTCTCCGCAATCCCGATGCGGCGCAGCATGGCTGGACCGCCGATCTCAGTCTCCCAGCAGCCGATCGCGCCGCACCGGCAGTGGACCCCGTTCGGGTTGACCTGGACGTGCCCCACCTCTCCGGCGCAGCCCGCCGCGCCGACCAGTGGCCGCCCGTCGATGACCAGGCCACCGCCGACCCCGACCTCACTGGTGACGTAGATGAGGTGGCGCACGCCAACCCCCGCGCCCCAGGTGTGCTCCGCCAGGGCCCCGAGATCCGCCTCGTTGGCAATGACGACCGGCAGCCCGGAGCCCAGCCGGTCAGAGACCAGACGTCCGAGCGGGACATCTCGCCATCCGAGGTTCGGCGCGAAGTGCACCAGGCCGTCCGCCCGGCTGACCACTCCCGCGACGGCGATGCCGAGACCTGCGACCCAGCAGCCGGCGGGAATCGAGGCAAGGGCGGTCTGAATGAGCTTGCCGACGTCCTCGATGGTCTGGTCGACCGCCAGCCGGCGTGGCTGATGGGGCGCTCGGGCGCGGTGCAGAATCCGCCCGCCCAGGCCGACGACCGCCGCGGAGAGCGAGTTGACGGCGATCTCGGCGGTGATGACCGCTGCGCCTTGGGGATTGGGCCGTGCCACGAGGGATGGCCGTCCGGGCGACCCCAGGCGCGCGGGGTCTCCTTCCTCGACGAGGCCGCGGGCTCGAAGGTCCGCGACGAGCTCGCCGATCGTGCTCCGTGTCATCCCGAGCGCGCCGCCGATCTCTGACCGGGAGAGAGCACCGGACTGGTGGAGATGACGGAGCAGCAGGCTCAGGTTGTGGCGCCGGACGGACTCGGGAGAGGCCATCGGGCTCATCGGACGCTCATCCCACCCACCTTCTGATGTCAGCCCCGGAGCTGCGCGCCGCGGCGGGAGAGGACATCGATCAGGCCGGCGGCCAGCAGCACGAGTGCGACCACGATGGCGATCCACTCGGAGGTGACTCCGAGCAGGTACAGCCCGTTGTAGATGCCGCCGATGATCAGGCCGCCGAGCACGCCGTGCAGGGTCTTGCCCTTGCCGCCGAACAGGCTCGTACCGCCGATGACCGCGGCGGCCACCGCGAGGAGCACGTAGCTGTTGGCATCCTTGATGACGTTGGTCGTGATCGAGACCTGCCAGGACGCGAAGAACACACCCGCGATGCCGGCGGTCAGCGAGGCGAGGACGAAGCCCCAGGTGCGGATGGTGGGCAGGTTGATACCGGCTCGGCGGGCGGCCTCCGAGTTGCCGCCGATCGCATAGACATAGCGACCGAAGCGAGTGCGCTGGAGGAGGATCGTCCATCCGACCAGGACGACGAGCACCAGCGGAATGATGTAGGGCAGGCCCACGATGGTCCCGAAGTGCGCGCGGTTCACGTTGCACAATGCGACGACCACGACCCCGGCGGCGGCGCCGAGCAGGATCTTCATGGCGGTGAGGCTGGCGGGCGGCGCCACGAGACCCGAGCGGCGGCGGCGGGCATCAGCGAACCACACGACACCGCCGCCGAGCAGGCCGGCGACAGCCAGCAGGATCCAGCTGATCGTGGGGTCGAACCTCCCGTAGAAGATGTCGTAGATGACCACCTCGTTGGTGAACCGGGAGTTGCCGATGCCGACGAGGCTACCGCCGAGCACGATGATCGCCACCCCCTCGAGCACGAGAAGACCGCCCAACGTGACGATGAACGACGGCATCTTGACGCGGGCAACCAGGGTTCCCTGAATCAGACCCACGGCCGAGCAGATCAGCAACGCGACGATGATCGCGAGCCACCATGGCCAGTTCAGGCCGGCGGGCTGCACCTCCTCGGCGACGAGGACCGCGCCCAGTCCCATGACCAGACCCACGGAGAGGTCGATCTCGCCGAGGAGCAGCGCGAAGATCTCCGCCATGGCGAGCAGCATGTAGATGGTGCTTTGCTCGAAGAGGTTGACCAGGTTCTGCGGCGACAGGAACTTGCCGTTGGCAATCTGAAAGGCGACGGCGACGACGATGATGCCGAGGAGGACGGGAAGGACGCCGCTGTCGCCGCTGCGGACGCGCTGCCACCAGGCGCGCAGATATTGCCCGAGGGACTGGGCGAGGATCTCCGGGGGCACCTCGGCGACGGCCGCACCCGAGGCCGCCGCGGTGAGGTCGACGATCGGCTCGGCGGGGGCCGGCTCGGCGGCGGCGATCGGCGGGTCGTTCTCTCTCCCAGCCATGGCTTCAGACACTCCCTCTGGCGACGGCGGCTCCGAGCGTCGCCTGGGGCCGGCCGTTCGAGCCCCCGGTGGTCATGTACTCGATGACGCTCTGGCGGTCGAAGCCGGCCGCCGGCCCCTCGGCCACCATCCTGCCGAGGTGGAGCACGGCGATCCGGTCGGCGACCTCGAAGACGTCGTTGAGGTTGTGGGAGATCACCATCACGGCCAGGCCATGGTCGCGGAGGCGGCGCACCAGGTCGAGGACCATCCGGGTCTGGACCACGCCCAGGGCCGCGGTGGGCTCGTCGAGGAGGACGACCTTGGAGTTCCACATCACCGCCTTGGCGACCGCCACCGACTGGCGCTGGCCGCCGGAGAGCGAGGCCACCGGCTGGCGGATGGACCGCACCGTGGTCACCCGCAGGCTGCTCAGCGTCTCCGCCGCCGCCCGCTCCATGGAATCCTCGTCGAGCAGGCCGCGGCGCACCCGCTCGCGCCCCAGGAACATGTTCTGGACGATGTCCAGGTTGTCGGCGAGGGCCAGGTCCTGGTACACGGTCTCGATCCCCAGACCGGCGGCGTCCCGGGTGGTGCGGATGTGCACCGGCCGGCCCTCGAAGAAGATCTGCCCATGGTCGATCTGGTGGACCCCGGCGATGCATCGGGTGAGCACCGACTTGCCCGCCCCGTTGTCGCCGCAGAGCCCGGTCACCTGCCCGGCGGGGAGATCGAGGTTGACCTGGTAGAGCGCCTGCACCGGCCCGAAGTGCTTGTCGACCCCGCGCAGCTTCAAGATCGGCTCGGCCACCGCCCCCCCGACGCTCGCCACCACCGTGGCATCCTGATTCATCTCTGTCGCCTCAGACCCTTCAGACACGGGCCACGCTCCCGGTCCTGGCTCCTCGACGGGAGAGGACATCGACCATCACCGCGATGAGCAGCACGGCGCCGGGAAGGATGTATTCCAAGGGCGTGGACAGCGCGCCCAGAGGCAGCAGCGACACGCCGTAGGCGATGCCACCTATCAGCAGCCCACCCAGGAGTCCGTGGATTGGCTTGCCGCGGCCCCCGAACAGGCTGGTCCCACCGATGACGGCTGCCGCCACCGAGTAGAGGATGAGCTGACCGGGATCGGCCTCATTGGTGCTGTACTGCCCGAAGAAGAATGAGCCCAGGAGGATCCCGCCGAACCCGGCGGTCGCCGAGCAGAGCGCGAAGGCGGCGGTCCGGATCAGCGGGAGGTTGACGCCGGCGCGACGGGCGGCCTCCGGGTTGCCGCCGATCGCGTAGACGTAGCGTCCGTACCGGGTGCGCTGGAGGAGCAGCGTCCAGATGCCGACGATGGCAAGGACGATCGGAATCACCTCCGGGACGCCCGAGGGCAGGTTGAGCCCGCAGATGGCGACAACCGCCGCTCCCATGGCCGCCATGAAGAGGATGCGGATCGCGATGAGCACGGCGGGTGGCGCCACCAGGCCGCTCTTCCGCCGCGATGCGGCGCGCAACCAGATCGCCGAGCCTGCGATCACCACCAGTACCGCCAGAGCGATCCAGCCGGCCAGGGGATCGATCACCCCCTGCACCAGGTTGAAGATCACGTTCTGATTCGGCACCTGCCCATTGACCGTGAGGGTGCCATCTGCACCACCCAGGATCAGGATGATGACGCCCTGGAAGAACAGGAACCCCCCGAGCGTGACAATGAAGGAAGGGATTCTGACGCGGGACACGAGGGTCCCCTGGATCGTGCCGATGACCGCACAGCACACCAGCGTGGTCAGGATCGCCGCCCACCATGGCCAGTTGGGTCCCGGATTCTGCTGCACCAGCTTGAACGTGATGGTGCCGCCGAGCAGCGCCACCGAGCCGATCGAGAGGTCGATCTCGCCGAGGAGCAGCACCACGATCTCGGCCGTGGCGAGCACGACATAGACCGTGCTCAACCCGAAGATGTAGACGAGGTTGCTGGGCCGGAGGTACGAATTCTCCGGGGTGATGATCTCGAAGGCGACGGCGACGACGATGATGCCGAGGAGGACGGGAAGGACGCCGCTGTCGCCGCTGCGGACGCGCTGCCACCAGGCGCGCAGATATTGCCCGAGGGACTGGGCGAGGATCTCCGGGGGCACCTCGGCGACGGCCGCACCCGAGGCCGCCGCGGTGAGGTCGACGATCGGCTCGGCGGGGGCCGGCTCGGCGGCGGCGATCGGCGGGTCGTTCTCTCTCCCAGCCATGGCTTCAGACACTCCCTCTGGCGACGGCGGCTCCGAGCGTCGCCTGGGGCCGGCCGTTCGAGCCCCCGGTGGTCATGTACTCGATGACGCTCTGGCGGTCGAAGCCGGCCGCCGGCCCCTCGGCCACCATCCTGCCGAGGTGGAGCACGGCGATCCGGTCGGCGACCTCGAAGACGTCGTTGAGGTTGTGGGAGATCACCATCACGGCCAGGCCATGGTCGCGGAGGCGGCGCACCAGGTCGAGGACCATCCGGGTCTGGACCACGCCCAGGGCCGCGGTGGGCTCGTCGAGGAGGACGACCTTGGAGTTCCACATCACCGCCTTGGCGACCGCCACCGACTGGCGCTGGCCGCCGGAGAGCGAGGCCACCGGCTGGCGGATGGACCGCACCGTGGTCACCCGCAGGCTGCTCAGCGTCTCCGCCGCCGCCCGCTCCATGGAATCCTCGTCGAGCAGGCCGCGGCGCACCCGCTCGCGCCCCAGGAACATGTTCTGGACGATGTCCAGGTTGTCGGCGAGGGCCAGGTCCTGGTACACGGTCTCGATCCCCAGACCGGCGGCGTCCCGGGTGGTGCGGATGTGCACCGGCCGGCCCTCGAAGAAGATCTGCCCATGGTCGATCTGGTGGACCCCGGCGATGCATCGGGTGAGCACCGACTTGCCCGCCCCGTTGTCGCCGCAGAGCCCGGTCACCTGCCCGGCGGGGAGATCGAGGTTGACCTGGTAGAGCGCCTGCACCGGCCCGAAGTGCTTGTCGACCCCGCGCAGCTTCAAGATCGGCTCGGCCACCGCCCCCCCGACGCTCGCCACCACCGTGGCATCCTGATTCATCTCTGTCGCCTCAGATCAAAGAGTCGTCGATGGCTCACATGCGGGCAAGCCGGGCCGCCCCGGAGGGCGACCCGGCTGCTCCACCGAGGGGCGTCCGTACGAGACGCTCCCTCAGACGATTACGAGATTCCGGCCGAGGTGCAGAGCGATGCACCAGCGATGGCGCAGATGGCCGACGCAGGATCGAATCCATCCTTGACCACCGTGGATTCCATGTTGGCCGCGTTGACCCACGTCGCGGTCAGGAGCGACGCAGGCTCCGTGACGCTGGAGTTGGTCGGATCCGTGGTGGTGCCGTTCAGCAGCGCTGTTGGCACGGTGTTACCGGAGAGGAGGATGTCAGCCATGGCGACCGCATCCTGGGCCTCCTTGTAGACCGGCTTGTACACGGAGCCGCACTGGTAGCCCTCGAGGACCCACGCCATGCCCTGGGCGGTTGCGTCCTGCCCAGTGGTCGGGATCTTCTTGGCAGGCGTGCCGCCGGCCTTGAGGTCGGTGATCACCGCGTTGGCGAGGCCGTCATTGGCCTCGATCGTCGCGTTGATGTTCGAGTGGGCGGTGAACTCCTGCGAGAAGATCGTCCCGCCTTGGGTGTTCGACCACCCCGGCGCGAAGTTCTCCCCCACCAGCTTCATCCCCTGACTGTTCGTCGCCCCGGCGGCGACCGTCTTGGCAGCCTGGCTCCAGACGATCTTGTTGTACCCGGTCGCGAACGAGATGGCGTTCGGGTCAGTGTCCTCACCACCGTTGAGCACGAAGACCTGCGGGTTCGAAACGCCCCACGAGCTGACGCAGGTCAGGAAGCCGTTGCCGATGAGCTCACCGACAGCCTCGTTGTTGAAGCTGACGTAGTACGTCTTGGAGCCCTGGAACGTGGCCCGGTCGTAGCTGATCATGGTGACGCCCTTGGACGCGGCCAGCTGTGCGATGGCCTTGCCGGTCGGCCCGTCGAGCGGGCACATGATCAGGACCTTGGCGCCCAGGTTGATATCAGCGGTCGCATCGTCCAGCTCGGTTGAGTCACTGCCCTGAGCGTTGTCGATGCGGAACTGATTCTGGTTGAAGCCTGCGTCCGCCAGCGCGGAGGTCAGGTACGGCTGATCGAAGTCCACCCAGCGGGTTGACGACGTTGTGTCGGGGAGGATGACCCCGATCAGCAGCGTGTTGGCGCCGTGCGTCGCATATTGCGTCAGCGGCTTGAGCAGGGACATGGTCGAGTTGATGTCCGGCGTGAAGGCGGTCACGCTGATGCCCGATGGGACACCAGGGTTCGAGGCAGCTGGACTCGACGACCCCGTCGTGGTGCTGCCGCAGGCCGCGGCAATGAGCGCGCCCGCACCGACCAGGGTGAGCTTGCTCATTTTCGAGAGACGCTGGGACCCCCGGCCCCTGATTCCATCTTGCAAATGCATCAGACCTTTGCCCTCCAGCAACCGGACCCACCGTCTGCGACGCACTCGCCTCCGGCAGCGAACCGCGTCGCTACCAAACCTCTGTGAGGCAGCGTCCGGATGGTTGGATAAGCGACAAGGGTTTGTCAACTCCTCGAACGAAAAATCACCCTATCGGGGGATTTTTCGTGCTCGCCGCCCACTGACAGCGCTTCGAACCGCGCTACGGCGCCATCTCGCACGCGCCCCTACTCCTGGTTGGTCGGGCGGATGAGCACCTCGTTGACCCCGACGTGGCGAGGCCGCGAGACGATGTAGCTGATCGCATCAGCGATGTCCTCGGCCGCGAGCCGCTCGATTCGCGCGAAGCGCTGCTGCATCTCCGCCAGGATCACCGGCCGGTTGTGCGACCCGAGCTCGGTGGCCACGACGCCGGGTTCCACGACCGAGACTCGAACGTGGCGGGTCGTGATCTCCTTGCGCAACGCTTCGCTGAAGGCGCCGACGCCGTGTTTGGTGAGGTTGTAGACCGCGCTCCCATTTCGGGTCTCGCGCCCGGCGACGGAGCTGATATTCACGAGGTCGGCCACCCCGCGTGGGCCGTCCTCGGCGGCGCGGAGCAGGTGCGGCAGCGCCGCGTGGGTGCAGTAGAGCAGTCCAAGCAGGTTGATCCGCACCATCCGGTCCCACTCCTCGACCGGGGCTTCGAGCACCGGCCCGAGCAGCATCACGCCCGCGTTGTTCACCAGCGTGTCGAGACGGCCCAGCTCGTTCGCGGTCTGCTCCACCGCGCTGCCGGCCTGCGCCTGATCGGTGATATCGGCGGTGATCGCCACGGCGGTTGCCCCGTCCGCTCTGAGGCGATCCGCGAGCGCATTCAGCCGGTCTGTACGACGCGCAACCAACGCGACGGCGGCGCCCAACCCCGCGAGCGAAACGGCAGTCGCCTCACCGATGCCGCTTGAAGCGCCGGTGACGAGCGCGACCGTGCCCTCGAGAGGTCGAGCCGGTGTCGCCATCAGCTCAGTAGATTGCCACAGCCGTCCCCATGCCACCGGCGTAGGATCCGCCCGTGTCAGAGTACGGACATGGATAGCGACGGCTACGGCTACTCACCGGACGACCGGGGCATTGCACGCCTCATCGAGGATCTGCGCACCGTTTCACCGCTGGCGATCGAACGCATGGCGCAAGGTTGGGAGCAGCACGCGCTTCCCCACCTCGACAGGCATCACGCGGCGGAGAAGGCAGCCCTCGACGCGATCGAACGCGCTCACCTCACCACGGAATGGGAGGAATGGCAGCGCACGATTCTCGATCTGACCGAAGGACGCACATCGCTGGTGTCCTGGAAGGTCGAGCACGGCCGGACCGGCCACCACGCCGAGGCCGCCACGCTGAGTGCCGGGCTCGCGCTGCTCGCCGCGGACCACCTCGACCGTGCTCAGGCCGAGCTGCTCGTGCGACCAGCCGCAGAGGCGCTGCCGTGGCTGCTCACCGTGCCGCGCGGAGCGCCGAGCTAAGAGCGTCGAGCTCGCGCCGGGGTTACTCGCTGACCAGCTCGTAGTCCGGGTTGAGCACCGCAAGCCGGCGTTTCCAGGAGCCGACCATCCCCTCAACGATGAGGCGCGCGCCCGGCTCGATGCCGGGAATCTTCGGGCGCCCCTGGAACACCAGCAGCAGGATGCCGGTGTCGTCGGTGATCTCGCACTCGAGATTCGCTGTCCCCTTGGCCGTCTGCACTCGCAGTGATCGGATCCGACCGGCGACGCGTACGCGCGTGCGCCACGTGACCTCGCTGATCGGGATCGTTCCGGTCGCGCGACGAGCAAGCTCTCTATCGACGCCGGCCTCGCGCATCGGCTTGCGACGCACGACGTCTGGGCGAACCGTGTGGGACCGGAATCTCCGTCGCTGGGCGGCCTCGAGGTTGAAGGGAACGATCGTCGCAGCGACATGCGCGACACCCCCGACCGCGTCGGCGATCCGATCCGCCGTGCGGTCGTGCAGCACCCGCGCGAGTCGTGAGTGAAACGCTCGGCGCGGCAGCAGCACCGTGCACTCGGTGGTGCCATCGGCGACGATATCGGCCACATACTCGAGTGCTGCGCGTTCCAGGCGGCGATCACGGCATTCCAGGATGTCGAGTGGCAGGTGCGCCAGACCCAGCCTGCTCCATTCCTCCTTGAGCTGCTCGGTGGCCGCCGCGTCGATGTCGAAATGCACTGCGTGCAGCTCATCCGGCCGCAACGTCCTCGCGTATTGCAGCGCGCGCGCCGTCGCCATGTCGAGCTGTCCCACGAACACCAGGACGACGTGACGCTGCAGCACCGGCGCCTCCGCCGCTTCAACGGCACCGGTCTCGAGCTGTTTCTCCTCGGCGACGTACTGCCGGTGGAGCCGGATCAGCCCGTAGTACATCGGCGGGCCGACGACAGCGACGATCCACGCTCCTTCGAAGAACTTGGTCACCAGCAGGATGCCGACCACCGCGACCGAGAGCGTCCCCGCAAAGCCGTTGACCATCGCCCCGAGCTGCCATCGTCTGCCGCGCAACGTGAGGTGATGTTTGAGCATTCCGAACCCGGCGAACGAGAAGCCGGTGAAGACGCCGATCGCGTAGAGACCGACCAGCGAGTTGAGGTTCGCCTTGAAGACGATGATGAGCAGGATCGCGACGGCGGCAAGCACAAAGATCCCGTTCGAGAAGGCGAGCCGGTGACCCCGCTTGGTCAGTTGTCGCGGGAGGAATGAATCACCGGCGACAAAGCTCGCAAGGTACGGGAAGCCGTTGAAGCTGGTGTTGCCGCCGGTGAAGAGGATCATCACCGTCGCTGCCTGCACCAGGTAGAAGAGACCGGTTCCGACCCAACTGTTGCCCAGGACGTAGCTCACCTCCTGGGAGACGACGGTCGGGCTCCCCGTCGCGTACGGCACCGCGTGGGTCCAGTGCGCCAGCAACGATGTTCCCAGGACGAGGAATCCCAGGATGCCGCACATGATCAGCAGCGCGATGCGGCCGTTTCGCGCCTCGGGCTTGCGGAAGCTCGAGATGCCGTTCGACACCGCCTCGAGCCCGGTCAGTGAGGACCCGCCGTTGGCGAATGCGCGCAGACAGTAGAAGATTCCCAGCCCCATGAGAAAACCGCGCTGATGACCGATCGGGTAACCGAGCGCCGCGGCGCTGGGGAGTGCGTGGGCATGGAGGCCGCCGAGCGCTGCCTTGACCAGCCCGGTGATCACGACGAGCGACAGCGACACGACGTAGAAGTAGGTCGGGATCGCGAAGATGGAGCCGGCCTCGCGGATCCCACGCAGGTTGCCGAACAGCATGATCAGCGTGACCCCGACCGTGATCGCGATCGTGTAGGGCACCAGTGTTGGAAATGCGGATGTGAGCGCTGCCGTTCCCGCCGACGTCTGGACAGCGACGGTCACCGTGTAATCGATGAGCAATGCGACAGCCGCAACCTGCGCGATGTTCGGACCGAAATTGTCGCGTGCAACCACGTATGAGCCACCGCTCTTCGTGTAGACACCGATGACCTGGATGTACGAGATCATCACGAAGACCATCACGGCGAGGATCGCCAGCGTGATCGGAATGACCATGTTGAATGCGGCGAGTCCGATGATCGGCACCATGACGACCAGCATCTCCTCGGTGCCGTACGCGGACGACGAGATCATGTCCGGGGCGAGCACCCCGATCGCCACCGGCGTCGAGAGCCGTTCCTGTGTGAGCTGCTCGGAGACCATGGGCGGACCGAGGATCCGGTTCTTCAACCGGTACGCCCAGGACTCAGGGTAGGTCCCCGCGCCCGACGCTCCCGGCGCTTCCGGTGCTAGCGGGCGTGAGGATGCAACCGGAACTGTCTGGGGCTCTTCCACGGCCGCAGTATGCCCCAAGCCGAACTCGGCAGCCACATCGCCCGAGGCCGGAGCGACCTGCTTGAATGGAGCGATGCACATCGTCATCGTCGGCTGCGGAAGAGTCGGCTCCGGCCTGGCTCGCTCCCTGGAAGCCGAGGGTCACTCGGTCGCGATCATCGATCGAAACCGCAAGGCATTTCGGCGTTTGCCGTCGGATTTCAAGGGAATTGTGGTTGAAGGATCCGGCTTCGACCGCAATGTGCTGCACGACGCGAAGATCGAGGAAGCTGATGCGGTCGCCGCAGTCACGTCCGGAGACAACTCCAACATTCTCAGCGCGCGAATTGCCCGCGAGACCTTCGGAGTCGACCGCGTGGTGGCGCGCATCTACGACCCGCAGCGCGCGCAGGTGTATCAGCGCCTGGGCATTCCAACGGTCGCCACGGTCACCTGGACCGTCGACCAGGTGCGCAGCTGGCTCCTGCCCGAAGAGTTCACCCCGCACTGGCGAGACGCGACGGGCACCCTGCTGCTCATGGATCGGGTGCTCCCCGAGCATCTCGCCGGCCAGAAGCTCTCGTCCCTCGAAGCCGACGGCAAGGTCCGCCTCGTGGCGGTGACCCGGGCCGGCGTCCCTCGGCTGGATATCGGCGGCTTGGTCGGCCAGGACGGCGATCTGCTCCACCTCGTGGTCATGAAGGACGACCTGCCGGCGCTGGAGGCACTGCTCGCCATCCCCTCCCCCGTCTCCGTGGCCGTCGCCACCAAGGCGCGCTGATGAAAGTCGCGGTCGCGGGCGGTGGCAGCGTCGGCATGGCCGTCGCCGCAGACCTGAAGGTGCACGGCCACGACGTGTTCATCCTGGAAGTAGACCCGGAGCAGGTCGCTCGCTTCCAGCCCCACGTCGACGTCCGGTGGTTGGTCGCCGACGCCTGTGAGGTGTCGTCGTTGAAGGCCGCGGGCATGGCCGAGGTCGACGTGATGGTGGCGGCCACCGGGGACGATGAGGACAACCTGGTCATCTCGCTGCTTTCCAAGCAGGAGTTCGCCGTGCCGCGCGTGATCGCGCGGGTGAACAACGCGAGCAACCAGTGGCTCTTCACTGAAAGCTGGGGGGTCGACGTCCCGGTCTCGACGCCGCAGCTGTACACGGCGCTTGTCGAGGAGGCGGTGTCGATCGGTTCGCTCGTGCATTTGATGAGCTTCGAAGGAGCATCCGCGCACCTGCTCGAGGTGACCCTCGCCGAGGACTCGCCGGCTTGCGGACAGCCCATCGCCGAGCTCGGACTGCCACGGGAGTCGGCGATCGTCGCCATCGTCCGCCGGGAGCACATGATCATCCCCGACCCGGAGACGGTCCTCTGCGCGGGGGACGAGGTCATCGTCCTCGCCATGGTCGAGAGCGAGCGTGCGATCCAGACCATCCTGGTCGGCGACGCGCCCCCAGGCGGCCCGCCTCCGACGCCGCAGTAGCCCCACCGGCATCTGCAACGCCGGACACGGTGACGCTTCGGTGGCGGACATCTCACGGATCGCCTGCTTCCGTGCGGCGCGCGCGCACCGCTCGTAGGGTCAGCGCAGAGGAGTCGGCGTCGAACGAGGCAAGGCGTGGACAGACGGAAGGCTGTGGTTGCGACCGGGTTGGCGAGCCTGAGCATCAGCCTTGTCGCGCTGGCCGCCGGCCCCGTGGTCGCCGAGGCAGCGTTCCAAACCCTCACGTGCTCATCGGCGCCAGCCGCCGGAGGCGGCTCACCGCACGTGTGTCACATCTCGACCGCGGCATACCTGAATGCTCCGACCCTCCACCAGGAGATGCCGCTCGACTGCGAATCTGCAGCGCTTGCGGTGGCGTTGCAAACTCGGGGCTTTGCTCTGACCCAGAACTGGGTGTTCGCTCAGCTTCCGAAGCAGCCGCAACGCGCGGTTGTTTCCCGCGGGCGTCCGGTGACCTGGGGAGATCCGTTTGCGGCGTTCGTCGGCAATGTCGACGGATCGGAGACCAACTACACGGGCTATGGGGTGTACTACCCGCCGATCGCGGCGGCCGCTGCGCGTGCCGGGGCCACGACGGACGCTCGTACCGGCTGGACCACGAGCACGATCGAGCTGCAGATACAGCTCGGCCACCCCGTTGTCGTGTGGACGAACTTCAATTTCGCCTACTCAGGGACCAACACCTGGACCGCCTGGGATGGCCGCGTCGTGCACTACACGACAGCTGAGCACGCCGTGACGGTGATCGGATTCGACTCCCGTGCCGGCACGGTCACGGTGATCGACGTGGGTGTCGGTCTGCGCAGGACCATCTCCACCGCCGAATTTTCGTCGGCCATCGCGACATTCGGGGGCATGGGCGTCGCCGTCTGGTGATCTCTGGCGACCGTAGACTCCGGGGCGCAGTCCATGTACGTCGATGATCATGCGGGCCGCGATCCCGCAACTGTGTGGCTCCACCACGGTGTCGGCTCGACGCGCGCCTGGGATAGGTTGCTTCCGGATGCGGGTGGGGATCGCAGGACCATCGCCTTTGACCGTCGTGGATTCGGGCGCTCAAATCACGAGCGACAGTTCACCACCTCATTGTTCGACGACGACACCGACGACCTCCGGTCGATGCTCGAGGAGCGAGTCACCGCGCCCGTCCACCTGATTGGCCATAGCGACGGAGGCACGGTTGCGCTGCTCCTCGCCGCCCGGGCTCCTGACATGGTTCGGAGCGTCGCCGTGGTTGCGGTTCACGTTCGCGGTGACGACCTGACCGTGGCTACACTCCGGCGCATGGGTCCGCCTGACCAGTGGCCTGAGCCGTTGCGCCGCAGCCTTCGGCGCGCCCACGGCGAGGACTGGGCGGCGGTCGCCGGCGGGTGGCACGCACTCTGGACCTCACCGGAGTGGGAGCGCTGGAGCATCGTCGACGAGCTCACCGCCATCCGGTGCCCGGTCTACGTGATGCACGGTCTCCGCGACGAGCTCTCGCCCCGTCTGCACGCCGATGCGATTGCCGAGGCCGTGCCCGCGGCGCGGATCAGCTGGGTTGACACGGCGACCCACGACCCACACCGCGTCCAGCCGCAACGTTTCCTCACCGAGCTGCAGTCGTTCTGGGTTGACGCCGAGGCGGGCGGTGCCTGACCGCTTCAACGCCTGTGAATGGCTGGTTGATCGCCACGTCGAGGCCGGAGACGGCGCTCGAATCGCGCTGCTCGAGGGCGACACGACGATCAGCTATGCGGAGTTGCTCGACTCGATCACTGCGGCAGCGGGCGGTCTCCGCCGCCTCGGCGTCAGGCCCGAGGAGCGGGTCCTGATGATCCTGCGGGACGGGCCGGAGCTCGCGGTCGCGATCCTCGCGACGATGCGCATCGGAGCGGTCGCGCTGCCCGTCAATCCGCTCCTGCCACCTCGCGACCTGGTCGCCATCGCGCGTGACGCTCGCGCGCGCTGTGTCGTCGTCGCCGGCGATGCGAAAGCCCTGATCATCGCGCTGAGCGATGAGGCACCTGACGTCACCGACCTGGTTCGAGTGGGACCCGACGCCGACGGCAACGCAACCGGACCACTTTGGTCGGACATTCTCGCGAGTGGTGGCGATGGTGCCTGCGACGGGACGTCTGCGGAATCCCCATCGTTCTGGCTGTGCACCTCGGGCACCACCGGGCGTCCAAAGCTGGCCATGCACCGCCACGCTGACATCCGGACGACGTGCGCAGGGTATGCGCGTGAGGTGCTGGCGGTGCAGCTGGGTGATCGGCATCTCTCGGTCGCCCCGATGTTCCACGCATACGGGTTCGGGAACTCACTGACGTTCCCCCTTGCGGCCGGCGCGGAAGCCGTGCTCGAACCGACCCGTCCGCCGACGCCGGCACTTGTGGCGGCGTTGATGGAGCGGCACCGGCCGACCCTCTTCTTTGCCGTCCCGACGTTCTATGCGGCGCTCGTGACCGCAGCGATCCCGGACACGACGTTCACATCACTCCGCCATGCGGTGTCCGCGGGTGAGGCGCTTCCAGCCGAGCTCTTTCACCGCTTTCACGAGCGTTTCGGCGTCGAGATACTCGACGGGATCGGCTCGACTGAACTGACCCACATCTTCATCTCGAACCGCCCTGGGCAGGCGGTGCCGGGGGCATCCGGCACGCCGGTGGGCGGCCATATGGTCCGACTGCTCGACGACGAGGGAGGCCCGGTGGCAGTCGAAGCCCCCGGCCAGCTGTGGGTCTCGGGTGATGCCGCGGCGACCGGCTACTGGTGTCGGAGTGAGGAGACGCGGCGCACGTTTGTCGGGGATTGGGTGGCCACCGGGGATCTCTATGCGGTTGACGCCGCCGGTGTGTATCGCCATCTCGGACGCCGTGACGACATGCTCAAGGTCGGCGGCGAATGGGTGTCGCCGGCTGAGGTGGAGAACGTGCTCCTCGGCCACGAGAGTGTCGCCGAGGCGGCGGTGGTCGGTGCGCGATCGGGCGATCGATTGATGCGGGCCGTTGCTTTCGTGGTGCCTCGACCCGGCGCGCACCTCGACCCCGAGGACGTACTCGCGCGATGCCGCGCCGAGCTTGCCGGTTACAAGCGTCCGCGCCGCCTCATCGTCGTCGCCACCCTCCCGAAGACCGCGACCGGCAAGGTGATTCGGGCCGACCTCCGCCGCGAAGCCGAAGCGATGCTCAGCGAGCCGGCGTGAGCCCGCCTACGTCAGGTGGACGTACACGTAGTCGATGGGCTGGCCGTTGATCCCGGTCGCAGGCGGTGCGATCCAGGCCGCCATCTTGCCCGGTTCGAACACCGGCTTCATGAGCGATTGGACGTAATCGAAATCAGCTGCGGTCGGCAGCCATTCGGGTTCACCGCGCGCCCAGGCGTCCGCGTCGACGAGCGATCCATCAGGCGTCACCCAAGAGGCCGCAAACGCGCCGACACGACGGTTGAACCCGTGATGGGGCAAGGCCAGTGTCCTGTCGACGCCGGCCTGTTGGAGAATTCGATTCCAGCGTCGAACACCGTTGTTGCAGTCGGTGAAATACTCCGACCGCAGGTCCTGGTTCAGCGCGGTGAGCGCCGGGATACTGGCCTGTTCAACGCGCCCGTCGATGACGATATCGACGGCGGCCATGAGCTCGGTGAGCTGATGGTCGTCGGCTCTGCGCTCCTCCTGCCAGCGTCCCTTCAGGCCGGCGGTGAAGTAGTTGGCAACGTTGGTGGAGCGCTCTCCGCCGAAGAGATCGAGGGAGACGCTGTAGTGAAAATTCAAATATCGCTGCAGGACGTCAAGGGGGATGCCGCCGTATTTCTTGACGTCATCGGTGTCGTGGTCGCGCATGAGTTCGGCGGTTCGCCGCACCACCCTGTCGATGCCGGTGGTCCCGACCATCATGTGGTGCGCCTCTTCGCGGAGCATGAAGCGGCACGTGCGCGACAGCGGGTCGAAACCGCTCTCGGCGAGGGTGCCCAGCTGGAATTTGCCGTCGCGGTCGGTGAAGTAGGTGAACATGAAGAAGGCGAGCCAGTCTCGGGTCGGTTCGTTGAAAGCGCCAAGGATGCGCGGTGCATCCACGCTGCCCGAGTGGCGCATCAGCAGCTCCTCGGCCTGCTCACGTCCCTCGCGACCGAAGAATGCGTGGAGCAGGTAGACCATCGCCCAAAGGTGGCGCCCTTCCTCGACATTGACCTGGAAAAGATTGCGAAGGTCATACAGGCTCGGTGCCGTGAATCCGAGCAGCCGCTGCTGCTCCACTGACGCCGGCTCCGTGTCTCCCTGAACGACGAGCAGACGCTGCAGGTCGGCGCGATACTCGCCTGGTACCTGCTGCCATGCCGCCGTGCCCATGTGCTCACCAAAAGCAATGCGGCGGTCCGGTTCGCGATCGGCGAGGAAGATCCCCCATCGGTACTCCTCGAGCGGAATGTGTCCGAAGTGCGCCCATCCATCACGGTCCGCGCTGATCGCGGTGCGCAGGTAGACGTCGCGCGCGATGAGGTCCGGGCCGAGGTCGCGCCACCACTGCATGAAGCGCGGTTGCCACGCTTCGAGCGCGCGTTGCAGGCGCCGGTCGCCACGGAGATCCACGTTGTTGGGGATCCGGTCTGTGTAATCGGCGCTGAGGCTCATGTCACACCCGCTCCCTGTCAAGCGACGCGCGCTGACCGCTCCCGTATCGCCGGAGCGCGCCGGCCGGGCCGATCGCGTTGGGGCGGCTGAACACCCAATTCTGCCAGGCGGTGAGCCGTCCGAAGATCTTGGTTTCCATGGTTTCCGGTCCGACGAATCGCATGTTCGCCTCCATGGCGGTGAGGGCATCGGGGCTGAATGCGGCGCGCTGTTCCAGCGCGATGCGGACCTCGTCGTCCCAGTCGATGGCGTCCGGGGCGAAGGTCACGAGTCCCAGCTCCGATGCTGCGGCAGCATCGATGGGGGCGCCCATCGCCGCTCTGGCGGCGTCGAGCTCGGAGGTGCGTCCGAAGAATCGCGACTCGAGCCGTGTCAGCGCATTGCCCATCGGGTACATACCCAGATTCGAGTTGGTCACCACGATGACGGCCGGTGCGTCCTGCTCCTCGATCGTACCGTCGAGCATGAACTGCTCGTCGCAGGCCAGCGCGAGCTCCAGCAGGAGTCCGCCAAAACAACTGCCAGGCTCGATCGCCGCAAGCAGGCTGCGGCTGGTCACATCAAGACGCTTGAAGACGCGTTTCAGGAGGAGCACCACCTCGTTGACGAACCAATCTGCGCCGGAACGCTCGAGCAGGAATCGGTCGTGCGCGAGGACGCGGTCCATGTCACCCACCGTCTTGAATATCCACGTCCCAAGGGTGACCTCGTTGGTGCGCAGGCGGAGGATCACGTCGTCGAGCTCGCGTGCCAATGCGAGTGGCCAGTACCGGCTGCCTTGGTCGCGGGCGCCGGCGGCATCACCCGGAGCCGGCTGTTCGGGCCCTCGGATGGTGATCGTGACAATTCCAGCGGCCCGGTCCAGGTGTACGCTCACGTGCCGGTAATCGCCGCTGGTGTCATCCCACGCTGCGTCAAGTGGTTCGAGCGAGATCCCGCGTGCCGGTTTCGTGCGCGATCTGCGTGCCGCCGCGACTGCCAGCGCACGGGTGCGCACCGACTCGTCGAACTGACCGCGAGGAACAGCCGCATCGACCAAACCCCATGTCACGGCAGTGTGCGCTTTCACTCCCTCGCTCTTGGTCACGAAGACGTCGGCCAGATCCCGGCGCACGTGCCGCTTCTCGCCAAGACGCGTGAGACCACCGGTTGCCGGCAACACGGCGAGCAACGGGAGTTCGGGAAGCGATACCGCCGACGACCCGTCGTCGATGAGCAGGATCTCATCGCACGCAAGCGCCAGTTCGTACCCGCCGCCGGCGGCGGCGCCATTGACCGCCGCCAGATAGGTTTGGCCCGAGTTGGCGCTGGCGTCCTCCATCTCGAGCCGCGTCTCGTTGGTGAACTTGCAGAAATTGACCTTCCAGGGGTGTGTTGCTTGAGCGAGCATCCCGATGTTCGCGCCGGCGGAAAAGCAGCGGTCCTTCGCGGAGGTGATCACGACGCATCCGACCTCTGGATGCTCGAAGCGAAGGCGCTGAACTGCGTCGTGGAGTTCGATGTCCACACCGAGGTCGTACGAGTTCAACTTCATGGCGTATCCCGGACGCAGCCCACGTTCCTCGTCAACATCCATGGCGAGCGTCGCGACAGCGCCGTCGATGCTCAGGTGCCAATGCCGGTAGCGGGAGGGGTCGGTTGCGAACGAGACGGCCGGGGCACGTTCATCGGTCGCGGCGACCTTCGCGGCGGCTTCGAGCGCCAATTCGTCCAGACCTCCGCAGCACGGGCGATTCCTTATCCATTATGGACGCCGGCTCCGCTTCCCCCATAGCGGCGGAAGCCTCTGCCCGGGACGATGAATCAGGTAGCTGGTTGCTCCAGGCATGAATCTCTGACTAGAGTCAGAGAATGGACCAAGCGCTGATCGCGCAGCTCCGCCGCTTCAACCGGGTGGTCACCCAGCACGTCGGCGCCCTCAACGAGCGATTCCTGGACCGAGCTCACTCCCTCGGGGAGGCCAGGGTGATGTGGGAGATCGGCGCGCAAGGCTGCGACGTGCGTGCGCTGCGCCAGCGGCTGGGGCTGGACTCCGGATACCTCAGCCGGCTGCTTGGTCGTCTCGTCGTCGGCGGGCTCGTGAGCATCGGTCAGAACGAATCGGATCGACGGATTCGAACGGCGCGGCTCACGGCATCCGGTTTGCGGGAGTGGTCGGTGCTCGATGCGCGCAGCAATGCGCTCGCCGAGTCACTCCTCGCTCCGCTGGCGCCGGGGCAGCGAGATCGTCTGTGTGCTGCCATGGCTGACGTCCAGCGACTCCTCACGGTCGCGAGCGTCGAGATCGCAATCATCGATCCAGCTCGCCCGGAGGCTCGCCAGTGCATCAACTCGTATTTCGCCGAACTCGACCGGCGGTTCGACACTGGCTTTGACCCGTCGAAGACGATCAGCGCAGACGACGTTGAGCTGCGATTACCCGCCGGGCTGCTCGTGGTCGTGTGGCTGCAGGGACGCCCGGTCGGATGCGGTGGGCTCAAATTTCACGGGGACCAGCCCGCGGAGCTCAAGCGAATGTGGGTCGCCGACACCGCGCGCGGACTCGGCATCGGTCGCCGCCTGCTCACCGATCTGGAACGGCTCGCCGTGAAGCACGGTGCGCGGACGGTGCGACTCGAGACGAACGGAACGCTCACAGAGGCGATCAGCCTGTACCGATCGGCCGGCTATATCGAGGTTCCGGCCTTCAACGACGAGCAGTACGCGCACCACTGGTTCGAGAAGCGTCTGGCGGAACACTCGCACTCGACGTAGCCGGACCGCGCGTCGGTGTGACGCTGTTGGCGACGGCCGGCGAAACCGTAGTGTTGCGGAATGCCTGGAGCACCGGAGGTGGACTTGCCACCGGGCAACGCCGACGATCGCGAACTGCTGCTCAGCTGGCTTGCCTGGCTGCGCGCTGCGGTGCTCCGGAAGATCGAAGGTCTCAACGATGCAGACGCCCGCTGGACGCCGGAGGGTGCGCTCATCTCGCTGCTGGGCATCGTCAACCATCTCACGCACGTGGAGTGGCGATGGATTGATGGAGCCATGCGTGGTGGCGCGACAAGCCGCCTCGAGGCGGAGTTCCGACCCGGCGCTGAGCTGAGCGTGGCCTCTGCGGTTGCTGCGTATCGTGACCGGGCTGCCGCGACGGAGGACTACGTTCGTTCGACGCCACTCGACCGCCCGACGCGAAAGGGAGATGGGACGGATCTGCGCTGGGTGCTGCTCCACCTCATCAACGAGACCGCACGCCACGCCGGCCATGCGGACGCTACGCGCGAGCTGTTGGATGGACTGACCGGCGAGTGACGGATCAGCGGGCGATCGGTGGACCGCTGCTGACAACGCGCTCGACCAATTCGGGCGATGCGCCGGGCGGAAAGCTCTCGAGTATCCAGGTCACACCGGCCTGGTCGAGGGCCGCGACCGTTTTCGGCACGCGCTCCGGCTCCTCGAGCGCGAGCTTGCAGCGCACCGCGATGTCGATGTCCGGCGATCCGAGATCCGTCAACGCATCTCGGATCGCCTGCACATCCGTGGGATCGGGAGACTGCTGCGTGCTGTCGGTTGGAAAGATCGGAAAACAGCCCTGCAGCTTGGCGATCCGCCTGAGCGGCTTGCGATTCGGCCACCGGATTGCTCCCCACATCGGCAACGGCGTCTGCCGTGGCGTAGGCAGGAGCGCAGGGGAATTCACGACGTAGTGCCGCCCACGGAATGTGACGGGCTGTCCGGTGAGAAAACGCTGAACAAGTTCCAGCGCCTCGTCGAGCATCTGTCCTCGAACGACGGCATCAGCCTCATCTCCAAACGAGCTGAACTCGGACCATCCATCGTCCCCGAGCCCGATACCGCCGATGAGTTGGCCGTCGCAGAGACGATCGAGCGTCGCCATCTGCCGGCTGAGCACCCATGGCCGCCGTCGCGGCAGCGGTGTCACCAGCGCTCCCAGTCGCAGTCGCGTTGTGGCAACCGCCACCGCGGCCATCGTGATCCATGGATCCGCAACCGCCATCCCGGGAGCGGCGAGCATGTGATCCCAGAGGAAGAGCCCATCCCAGCCGGCATCCTCTGACCGCTTCGACAGCGCCATCACACGCCGCGGTTCTGCGAACTCCGCAAACGGCGGGAGGAAGACTCCGAAATGCACTCCGAGGGAGGCTGCGTCAGATGGCGATGGCGATCTTCACGCCGAGAAGTATCAACGGCCAGACGATCACTGCAAGGATCGCTGACAGGATCGCCCCGATGGTGCCGACATGGTCAAAGAAATGGTGGGTCGCCGCCACGACGATGCCGATCACGATCCAAAGGATTGGCAGCAGGGACATGCCTCGCATGCTCGACCTCCTTGGGTGGTGCTGACGCTGAGCGGTCAGCGACCGTCGGCGGTGTCTTTGAGGGCCTCCCCAGCGCCTTTCAACTTGTCGCCGGCATCGCCGACGGCGTGCTCGACCTTCCCCACTCCCTGCTGGGTCTTGCCTTCTGACTCGCGTTCGGCATCCCCGGTCACCTTGCCCTGGACTTCCTTCGCCTTGCCGACGACCTGATCAGCTTCTCCAGACATTTGCCCGACCTCCAACTGCGAGACCGGAGCCATGTAGGCTACCGGCCTGTCGCTTTGATGTGATAGTCGCAGTATCACACAATGCACCATCGCATGTTGGGCGCATGCGGGGCTGCGGAAGAGAAGGCGGCCCCGCCGGCCTACCAGTGCGCGAGGAGCCAGTCATGCACCTCGCCGAGACGACGCGCCGGCAGGGTCAGATGTCCGTCGTCCTCGCTGAGCCGAGCTTCAACTCCCGGGATGTGGGTGGCCAGCCAGGCGCCATGACCGTAAGGCACAAAACGGTCCTGCCGGCCGTGGAGGAGCAGCGTGGGAATGGCGATGTCGTCCAGCGCGAAGCCCCATGGCTCTATATCCGCTACGCCGTCCTCCCACCACCCCTCGCAACCTGGACCAAGCCCCTGAACCGCGCTGTCCACGAAATACTGCGCGAGTTCGGGCGTGAAGACGGCTGCGTCGGCCTCGGAGACCAGCGTCATGATCAAGTCGCCAACCTGCTCGGCGGTAGCACCGAGCATCTCCAGGCGATCGTTCTCGAGCTTGACCCTCGCCGCATCCCTGTCGCGTAGCAGGAGTTTGTAGTCGTCCACATTCAAATCGCCCATACCGGCGAACCATTCGAGGCCTTCGGCTCCCCACGGCGCCGGTGAGGCGAGGGAAGCGGCAGCCGGGATGAGATCGGGCAGGAGCGCGGCACACGCGAGAACGTGCGGCCCGCCGCCGGAGATGCCCCATGTCAGCACTCGGTCGAGACGCAGGGAGGAGCAGATGGCACGGACATCGTCGGCGCAGTCAGCAACAGACCGTCCTGGCCGCGGGCTGGATCCTCCATACCCGGGGCGGTCATACGTGATGAAGCGCATGCCCCGCTCCGCGGCGCTGGCGACGTCGGGGGCGTACTGCAGCCGGGAATTAGGCGTGCCGTAATGGACGAGCACCGGGATGCCATCGGGCACGCCGCCTTCGGAGACCGCCAGCCTCCGGCCATCAGCGGTATCGATGATGCGTTCCACAGCTGCCCACCTCGTGTGATGCGCCCACGGCCAAGAGCAACCGATTATCCACGGGAGCGGCATGGTCCACGGCGCTGCGGAGACGGCCCATTTGTCGATGTATGCTCCGGCGATGGCGAATGCCCGTGAGGAACACGTCCGCGCAGCTGACAACCATGAATTCACCGGCTACCTGACCCTCCCTGCATCCGGCTCGGGCCCCGGCATGGTGGTGGTGCAGGAGATCTTCGGCGTGACCGACTACATCAAGGACGTCTGCGCGCAACTCAGCGACCTTGGCTACGTTGCGCTCGCCCCGGACCTGTATTCCCGGATCGATGGCAACTCGGTGATCGACGAGCGTTCAGAGAACGCGCTGCCTCGTGCCTTCGGATCCATGCAGCAGCTGGATTTTCCCCAGGCGACACGCGATGCCGCTGACGCACTCGAGCACCTGCGCACTTTGCCCGAGGTGCCCGGTCGGCGCGCAGGCATCATCGGCTTCTGCCTCGGCGGGGGCATCGCCTTCTTCGTGGCCGCGGATGCGGAACCGGACGTGGCGATCTGCTACTACGGCTCGGCGATCCCCGGCAATCTCGACCGGGCACCCAACGTGCACTGCCCCGTGCTCTTTCAGTTCGGCGACGCTGACGAGTACATCACCGCAGAGCAGCGTGCTGCAGTCGAGCAGGCATTCGCGGGACGCCCGCACACGGAATTCCACCTCCATCACGGCCCCAACCACGCCTTCGACAACCACAACGCCGCGATGTTCCACGACCCCGAGGCCGCCGCCGCGGCATGGAGGCAGACAGCCGCGTTCCTGGAGCGCGAGTTTCCGGCATAACTGGCCTGAACGTCAGCGGACCTCAATCACATTCGGCCCTCTGGGCACCAACTCGCCGATGATCGGCGACCCCGGCACCTGCCCGGCCACGAGCAGACCGCCGCTGGTCTGCGCGTCGGCGAGCAGCAGGCGCTCGGCTTGGTCGCCGGCCGTGCGGCCACCCCAGCCGACGTGTGGCGCCACCCACTCGAGGTTGCGGCGCGTCCCACCGCTGACGTACCCCGCGTCGAGAGCGTCGCGTGCACCGTCGAGATACGGGACCGCGTCGGCATCGATGACGGCGGTGACGTTGCTCGCCCGAGCCAGCTTGTAGAGGTGACCCAGGAGACCGAACCCGGTGATATCGGTGGCGCAGCGCGCGCCGCTCTCGAGCGCCGCTTCAGACGCCGCCCTGTTCAGCATGACCATGGCCGCCACCGCATGCGGGAAGACGTCGCCGGTCTGTTTGTGACGGCTGTTGAGCACGCCGATGCCCAGCGGCTTGCTCAGTGACAGCGGCTGACCGGCCACGCCGGCATCGGTGCGCAGCAGCCGATCGGAGGGCGCAACACCCGTGACCGCCATCCCGTACTTGGGCTCGGGGTCGTCGACGCTGTGCCCACCGGCGACGGGACAACCGGCCTCGGTGGCGACCGCAAGGCCACCGCGAAGGACCTCGGCTGCGAGGGTCATCGGCAGCAGTTCGCGAGGCCAGCACAAAAGGTTCACGGCGAGGATGGGGCGGCCTCCCATCGCGTAGATGTCGGAGAACGCGTTGGCCGCCGCGATCCGACCCCAGTCGTAGGCGTCGTCGACGACCGGGGTGAAGAAGTCGACCGTGCTGAGCAGCGCGGTGCCGTTGTTGTCGATCCGGACCGCGGCCGCGTCATCACCATGGTCGAGCCCGACGATCAGCGTCTCGCTGGGCACGCCGATCAAGCCCGCGACCATCTCCTCCAACTCCCCAGGCGGGATCTTGCAGGCGCAGCCACCGCCGTGCGCGTAGCCGGTGAGTCGCATCCCGCGATGTTGGCAGGTTGGGCGCAGACGCTCACAGCTGCTGTGAGCGGTGGCCTACGCTTGCCCTCGGAGGCGTCTGGGCACCTGGTGGGCCTCCTGATCTTCAAAATCAGTGTGACCGAGTATCCCGGTCAGGCGGGTTCGATTCCCGTCCGCCTCCGCCGGTACACGTGGGGTCATCGCGCATGCACATGGATCCGCGCCGGAGCATCCCGCAGACGGACTCGCTGCTCGCCGACTCGCGACTGGTCGATGCGCAGCATCGTCTGGGCCGGCCTCGCGTTCGGGACGCCGTGCACGTCTCCCAGGAACGGGTTCGCGACGGCTCGCTGCCGCCGGAGCAGCTCATCGATGACGTGCTCCGAGGCCTTCCTGCCGGCGCCACGAGCCTCCGGCCTGTCATCAACGCGACCGGGACGGTGCTGCACACCAACCTCGGGCGGGCTCCTCTCTCGCAGGCTGCCCGACGCGCGTTGCATAGCGCTGCGGGCTACGTCGATGTCGAGTACGACCTCCTCGAGGGAGTTCGTGCTCCGCGAGGAAGGGGCACCCTGAGGGCACTCCGAGCGGCGCTGCCTGACGCGGGCGACGTCATGGTCGTCAACAACGGCGCCGCGGCGCTGCTGCTCGCGATTACGGTGCTCGCGTCCGGACGCGAGGTCGTGTGGAGCCGCGGCGAGCTGGTCGAGATCGGCGATGGTTTTCGCCTTCCCGACCTCGCCACCTCCACCGGCGCAACCGTGCGTGAGGTGGGCACCACCAACCGCACGACCAAGGCCGATTACGTCGCTGCAATCGGAGCCCGAACCGGATGCCTGCTCAAGGTCCACACCTCGAACTTCCGCATGACCGGGTTCACATCGTCGGTCGCGATTGGCGAACTTGTGGGTCTGGGTCCACCGCTGGTGGTGGACGTCGGGTCGGGCTTGCTGGCGCCCGACCGTCTCCTCCCTGACGAGCCTGACATCGCGGGTGCGCTGCGGTCCGGGGCCGACGTGGTCACCGCAAGCGCCGACAAGCTGCTCGGCGGCCCGCAGGCCGGGATCATCGCCGGCAGGGCTGCCCTCATTGCCAGGTTTCGACGTCATCCCCTGGCGCGAGCGCTCAGGGTTGACAAGCTCACGCTCGCGGCCCTCGAGGCCACCCTGTCCGGCCCCGAGTCCCCAACATCCGTGGCCCTCCATGCAGACCCCGAAGCTCTGCGCCTCCGCGCCGTGGCGATCGCGAGACGTCTCGGCGACGAGGCCGGCGTCGTGCCGAGCGACGGCGCCGTCGGTGGCGGCAGCGGGCCCGGGGTGACCCTGCCGGGCTGGGCGGTGAGCCTGCCGGAGCGCTACGCCTCGCAACTGCGCCGCGGCGATCCCGCGGTGATCGCCCGGCTCGAGGGCGGTCGATGCCTGCTCGATGTCAGATGCGTCCCCGCTGCTTCCGACGATCAGATGGTGGAGGCGGTGCTCGCGTGCAGGTGATCGCGACGGCTGGTCACGTCGACCACGGCAAGTCGACACTCGTGCGGGCGCTCACGGGGATGGAGCCGGATCGGTGGGCGGAGGAGCGGCGCAGGGGCATGACGATCGATCTCGGATACGCGTGGACGGCGCTGCCCTCCGGGGAAGAGATCGCATTCGTCGATGTGCCGGGGCACGAGCGGTTCACGACCAACATGCTCGCGGGCGCCGGTCCGGTCCCTGCGGTCCTCCTCGTGATCGCGGCCGATGAGGGCTGGGCAGCGCAGACCGGCGAGCACGTCAGAGCCCTCGACGCCCTCGGAGTTCGCCATGGCGTCGTGGCCGTGACTCGCATCGACCTCGCCGATCCCTCAGCGGCGATCGCACAGGCACAAGAGGGCCTCGCACGCACCTCCCTCGCCGGCATACCCGCGGTCGGCGTGTCGGGTCAGACTGGCGCCGGGCTGGACAGGCTTCGCATCGCGCTCGACGACCTGGTGCGCGGGCTCCCGGCGGCGGATCCTGAAGCGCGAGTCCGTCTCTGGGTGGACCGCTCGTTCACGGTCCGGGGCAGCGGCACTGTGGTCACCGGGACGCTTTCGGCAGGAACGCTCCGCCGGGGCGACGTCCTGGAGCTCGGCAACTCGACCGTGACGGTCCGGGCTCTGCAGCGCCTGGGACAGCCTGCCGAAGTCGTCATCGCCCCGGCCAGGGTTGCCGTCAACCTCCGCGCCATCTCCGCCGGCGATGTCCGACGCGGCGACGCGCTGCTGACTCCCGGCGCATGGTTGCGCACTGCGGTGGTGGATGCCCGTGTCGACGGCAGGGATTGGCCGGCGCACGGCGTCCTCCACGTCGGTGCGGCGGCGGTGCCTGCGAGGATCCGCCGGCTGGACACGGGCGGATCACCGGGCACGTCGTGGGATGCGTCGTCGCCCTCATCCAACTCCTGCGTGGTACGGCTCATCCTCGACACTTCGCTACCGCTGCAGGTTGGCGACCGAGTGCTGCTCCGGGATCCGGGCCGCCGCCAGGTGGTCGGCGGGGCAACCATCCTCGACCCGCTCCCGCCGCCGCTCCACCGCCGAGGTGCGGCTCGGGCTCGCGCCGCGGCGCTGCGCGGCGATCGCGGGACGCCCGAGGTCGCCGTCGAGCTGGCGCGGCGCGGCGCGGCGAGTCGAGCGCTCCTGCAGCAGATCGGGGTTCCGGTGGGCGATCCTCTTCCGCACGGCGTGGTCGCGGCCGGGTCCTGGCTCGTCACCACGGCGCGCTGGGAGGAGTGGCAGCGGAACCTTCGCGCCGTCATCGAGCGTCAGCCGGCAGCCATCCTCGATGCGGGTGCGACCCACGCCGATCTCGTGCGAGCCCTCAGGTTGGACGACCCGACGCTGTTGTCAGCCCTGGTGCGCGCGTGTCCGGAGCTGGTGGACGCCGGGGGCCGCGTCCGCAAGCGGGGGAGCGCGCCATCATTGCGGCCGGACATCGAGCAGGCGATCTCTCGTCTCGTCGCGGGACTCAACGCCGAGCCGTTCGCTGCACCCGAACAGCCGGGGCTTGTCGCCCTGGGGCTCGGTCATCGGGAACTCGGGGCGGCGGCCGCTGCGCGGTCGATCCTCCTCCTCCCCGGGGACATCGCCCTACTGCCATCAGCGCCCATGCTCGCTGCCGCGCGCCTCCGCGGACTGGCGCAGCCATTCACACTGTCCGAGGCGCGCCAGGCGCTGGGGACGACCCGCCGCGTCGCCGTACCACTCCTCGAGCACCTTGACCGCATCGGGGCGACTGAACGGGTGGACGGGGAGCGACGGAGGGTGCGGGCCATCGCTGCGGTTGGGGCTTAGGGCCGACCGGCCCCGAGCGAGGAGTTCGCCTCAATGCGCCGCCGTTGCGGGACCACCGTGTATCGGGGATCGCGAGCGGATTCCTGCCCGGCCTCGAAGATCGCGAAACGAGCGCAGACGGATCCGGCGACGAGCGCGGCACCCGCAAGCGGCGCCACTACCCGGTGGCGGCCGAGGGCGAGCGTGCCCACGGCGCCGGCCGCGGTGAGGGCGCGGCTCGCGTCCATGAGCTGTTTCGCTCTTCCGAAGCGAAACGTTGCAGCGCTGAGTCCCATGCTCTGCGTCATGCGGACCTCCGTACCAAGGGCGAACGCCGCTCCCCCCACGGCCATCCGGCGTGCAGGCCCGGCCTGCGCGACGCTGGTGCCGAGCATCGCGAGCCCCCCGGCAGCTGCGGCGGCCGAGCCCACGAACACGAACGGAAGCTCGCGGCGGGCCTCATGCCATGCCGGGGTCGCCGTGTCGGACAGGAGGACTCCCGTGTACGACGCGAGAGCCGGAGCCAGCGCAGCGGCGAGCAACCCTGCGGGGCGGGCGGCGAGATCGAGCAGCCGCCCGACCACCGGGAGCGGGCGTGGCAGCATGCCGGCGAGTTCAGCGGTGCCGGCGAGCGCCGCCATCGGTCCGTACGCCGTCAGGATCCACGTCCCCACCGACATCGGCGACGTGGGTTTCGCGACCCGCAGCATGTTCACGAAACGCTCGGGTTTACCGAGATCGTGGACCAGCGCGGCGGCTCCGGCGGTCACGCTGAGCAGTGCGCCGAAGCGCGCGACCCGTCGCAGCTCCGGCAGGTCCTTGAGGTCGGCGCCCGCAGCGAGGAGCGAGGAGCCGGCCGCCATCCCACCCAGGAAGAGATATGCGGGAATGTTGCTTTGCCATGGAGACGGCTTGACGACCGGGCGCCCGTAGTACGAGGTGAAGCTGACGTCGGGAACCATGGGGCGTTCGCCGTCGCGTCCGCCACCTCCGCGGCGCCTGCGTCGTGGTGCGCCCGCAGTAGTTGCGGTGCCGGACGGTGCAGCGGTCACGCGCGCGCCCGCACAAACGCCACCACTGCGCCGGCGAGCAGGGTTGCGCCCGCCATCGCGGCCGTTCGCCACATCGCCGGAAGGTCCCGGGTTGTCACCACCGGATCCGGAGGGAGGCCGTAGACCTCGGGTTCGTCGAGGAGCAGGAAGAAAGCCCCGGCTCCGCCGATACCGTCACTGGTGTCCTCCAGGTACAGCCTCGCGTCGGTGACACCCGCGGCGTGCAGCTCCTCGATACGGTGACCCGCGCGAACGCGCAGCTCATCGAGGTCGCCGTACTGGATCGACTGCGTCGGGCAGGCCTGTGCGCACGCCGGGGTCATGCCCTCGCCGAGGCGGTCGTAGCAGAGGGTGCATTTCTGCGCGATGCCGACGTTCCGCGTGCCTGCCGGCCCCTCGCGACGGTCGATGACGCCGAACGGACAGGCGGGAACACAGTATCCGCAGCCGTTGCAGATATCGTCCTGCACCACTACGGCCCCGAACTCCGTTCGCGTCAGTGCACCGGTCGGGCAGACATCGAGACAGGCGGCGTAGGTGCAATGCTTGCAGACGTCCGACGACATCAGCCAGCGAATCCCAGTCGCTGCCATGGCAGCCATGTTCTGGCCAGATGTGGGGGCAACCATCGGGAGCGGCACGAATCCCGTCGTCCCCGTCGTGGCGATGGATCGTCGTGGCTGCTCGATGAATGCGACGTGACGCCACGTGCTGGCGCCGAGCCCCCCGGTATTGTCATAGGACATCCCCAGCATCTCGAGTCCATCCTCGGGGACGCCGTTCCATTCCTTGCATGCGACCTCGCACGCCTTGCAGCCGATGCATATCGAGCTGTCGGTGAAGAATCCCTTGCGTGGAGGATGTTGCGTCCAGCCGGTATCGGATGCGGGGTCGAGCGCCGTGGACCAGCGCTGCATCATGCCGGCTCTTCAGGTGGCGTCAGTCGCGTGGTGCCTGTCTCGACGCGGATCCCGGCGCGCCGCCGGTACTCCTCGACGTAGCGGGGCAGCGCTGGACCGGTCGGCCGCCGGCCCGGTTGGATGTCGCACGACGCGGCTTTCAACTCCTGGATATGCACATTCGGATCCAGCGCCACTCCCATGACGTCGTTCGCCGAGTCGCCACTGACGATCGCTCCCCCACCGCCAACCCCCCAGTGATATGGAAGCCCCACCTGGTGGATCGTCCGTCCACCGACGACGAGGGGCGTGACACGGTCGGTCACCAGGACCCTCGCCTCGATGGCGGTCCGCGCTGTGACGATGGTGGCCCAGCCCAGATGCTCGAGCCTGCGCTCAGCAGCGAGTTCCGGCGAGACCTCGCAGAAGAATTCAGGCTGCAATTCGGCGAGGTACGGGGACCAGCGGCTCATCCCACCCGCGGTGTGATGTTCGGTCAGCCTGTACGTCGTGACCACGTAGGGATAGACGCCGGAACCCGGCTCGGGTGGCGACGGGCTCGTGAGGTTCTCGTTGCGCGGGAACATCTCACGCGTCGGGTTCGCCTGCTGCGAGTGCATGGGGTTGCGAACCGGCGATTCGACCGGCTCGTAGTGCACGGGGAGCGGCCCATCGAGGAGTCCGCTCGGCGCATACAGCCAGCCCTTCCCATCCGCCTGCATGATGAATGGATCATCGCCGGCGAGCCCCTCAGGGCCGCCGACCCCCGGCTCCGGCCGGAACGACGGCGCTTTGTTGACGGGGAAATCGGGCACGTCGTGGCCCGTCCACCTTCCCGCGGTCGCATCCCACCACACATAGGCCTTGCGCTCGCTCCACGGATTGCCCTCGGGGTCGGCCGACGCGCGGTTGTAAAGGATGCGCCGGTTCGCCGGCCAGGCCCACGCCCACTCGGGCGCGACCCACGACTGTTGCGAGCCGGGCTTACGCCGCGCCGACTGATTGACTCCGTCGGCGTACACACCGGTGTAAATCCAGCATCCCCCTGACGTGGAACCGTCCGCCTGCATCTCGACGAAGCTGCTGAGCATCTGCCCGGCTCTGTCGCCGCTGAGGTGGCGACCGTTGATCTCCTGCAGCACGGACTCGGCGTCGGGCTCATCGCCCTCCACCAGTGGGTAATCCCACGCAAGCCGCTGCACCGGAAGGTCGCGCTCGAGCCGTGACGTCGCGAGGCGTTCACGGAGCAGCCTGCCGAGGTGATAGAAGAAGTGCAGGTCGCTGCGGCACGCGCCGGGCGGCTCGACCGCCTTGTGATGCCACTGGAGCAGACGCTGCGTCTGCGTGAAGGTCCCATCCTTCTCCGTGTGCGCCGCGGCCGGCATGAAGAAGACCTCCGTGCCGATGTCTTCGGTGCGCATCTCGCCGGTGGCGATCTCCGGACCGTCCCTCCAGAATGTCGACGACTCGATGAGCGTGAGGTCCTTGACGACCAGCCATTTCAGGCGTGACATGGCAAGCCGCTGCATCTTGCCGTTCGATGATCCGACTGCGGGGTTCTGCCCGAGCAGAAAATAGCCTTCAACCTTGCCCTCGAGCATGTCGACGATGGTCTGGTAGTTGCTGTGATCGTCGCTGATGCGGGGGAGCCAGCCGAAGCCGAAATCGTTGTCCGCCGTGGCGGCATCACCCCACCACGCTTTCAACAGGCTGACGGTGTACGTGTCCGCCGCCGTCCAGAAACCCTTCTGGCCGTCACTCTTGATGGACGCGAGGTACGCCTTCAGATCCCCATGCACGGCCGCCTTAGGCATCGGCAGATAGCCGGGCAGCAGGTCGAAGAGCGTGGGAATGTCGGTCGATCCCTGGATGCTCGCGTGACCGCGCAGCGCCAGGATGCCGCCTCCCGGACGGCCCATGTTGCCGAGCAGCAGCTGGATGATCGCCGCACCGCGGATGTACTGCACCCCGACTGAATGCTGGGTCCAGCCGACCGAGTACACCCACGACGTCGTGCGCTCGCGACCGCTGTTCGCGGTGACCGCCTCGCACACCTTGGCGAACAGAGCGGGGGGGACCCCGCAGATCCGCTCGACCATCTCGGGGGTGTAGCGCGCGTAATGACGCTTGAGGATCTGGAACACGCAGAACGGGTCCTGGAGCGTCTCGTCACGCCGGACCTCGCCATGGGGCAGCGCGGCGCCCCGTCCGCCGAACTCCTGGCCGCCGCCGCCCGCGTGCGCCGGTGGTTGCCGCCCGGGCACCGCGCGCGAGCCGGCCGCAGCAGCGGTCTCCATGCCTTCATAGGCCCAGCTGGTCGTGTCGTAGGTTCCCGTTGCAGGGTCGAACCCGGAGAAGACTCCGCCGAGCTCATCGGCGTCCTGGAAATCCTCGCTGATGATGGTGGCCGCATTGGTGTAGCTCAGCACGTACTCGCGGAAGTACAGCTCGTTGCTGAGGATGTAGTTGATGATTCCGCCAAGGAAGGCGATATCGCTGCCGGCGCGCACGGGTACGAACAGGTCCGCCACAGCCGACGTTCGGGTGAACCGGGGGTCGATGTGGATGATCGTTGCGCCGCGTGACTTGGCTTCCATGACCCACTGGAACCCGACCGGGTGACACTCGGCCATGTTCGAGCCCTGGATGACGATGCAGTCAGCGTTCTGCAGGTCCTGCTGGAAGGTCGTGGCTCCGCCACGTCCGAACGATGTCCCCAGACCGGGGACTGTGGAACTGTGTCAAATACGGGCCTGATTTTCGACCTGCACGACCCCCAACGACGAGAAGAGTTTCTTGATCAGGTAGTTCTCCTCGTTGTCCAGGGTGGCGCCGCCGAGGCTGGCGATTCCCAGCGTGCGGTGCAACGCGTTCCCGTCGCTGTCGACGTCCTCCCAGGTGCGTGCACGGGTGTCGAGGACGCGGTCGGCGATCATCTCCATCGCACGTTCCAGCGGCAGCTCTTCCCAGTCGGTGCCGTAGGGGCGCCGATACTTGACAGTTGTCACTCGGCCCGGATTGTTGACGAGCTGCTCGCTCGCCGACCCCTTCGGGCACAGGCGGCCGCGCGAGATCGGCGAGTCGGGATCCCCCTCGATCTGCACCACACGGTCGCCCTTGACGTAAACGCGCTGCCCGCAGCCGACAGCACAGTACGGGCAGACGCTCTTGACCATGCGGTCGGCAGTTTTCGTCCGTGGCGTGAGCTCGTCAGTGCGGGCTGAGCGAACCGCGGTTCCGCGGCCGAGCCGGTCGGAAGTGGTGAGTTGACGCACGACCGGCCATGAACTGAGTCGACTGCGGATGCTCACCGGAATACCTCCAAGCGTGCTATGACCGGCGAATCAGGATGCCAAAAATGATAGTCGCCCTGACCGTCGCCGTCGCCGGCGCGGGACTTGCCGGGTTCGTCATCTCGCGTCCCCAGGCAACTCCGCGCGCAACGACACCGATTGGCAGCCCGGCCCTGGCTGCGGACACGCTCGCCTCGACAATCGGCTACACGGCGGCCGCGAATCCCGGCAGCAAACAGGTGGTGGTATTCGGCGGCGACCTGACCCTCGCGCAGACGTGGCTGTGGAGCGGGAGCCGCTGGAAGCTTGCCCATCCGCGGACGAGCCCATCAGGACGCGAAGAGGCTGCGGCCGCGTACGACCCCGAACTCCACATGGTGCTGCTGTTCGGCGGCATCCAGCCTCCGGAGACCTTCCTGGGCGACACCTGGGGCTGGGACGGTTCCACGTGGCACCTCCTGGACTCAGGGTCGATCGGTCCGCCCCCCGGGCAGGCGTCGATGGCATGGGACCCGGCGCTGGACACGATGGTGCTGATGCCGGCATCGAGCTCCGGGGCCGATACCTGGACGTGGTCGAGGACCCACTGGGTCGACCACCGCCAGCCGGACCCCTACCTGCCGCCGGGAGTGCTCGATCTTGCCTTCAACCCGGCGACGCAGGTGCTGATGGGCGTCGGCTTTGGATCAGTCGTCAGCGGTGGGTACGGGGCACCCACTGAGACGTGGACGTGGAACGGTGCCTCCTGGAGCCAGCTCTCGACACGCGTCGTGCCCTCAGCGTATGGGATTCTCGGACTGGGATGGGATCCGATCAGCGCGAGACTACTGCTCTTCGGCGAAGGGCCGGCGACCCTGGTTCCGCTGCTGCGGTGGGAATGGAATGGCACCGATTGGGTGCAGCTCCCCTCCCTCTCGAGCCCAAGCGTCATCGAGGGCCACGTCACCGGCGGTGAGACGTCGGCCCTGCTGCTCGTTGGGGAGTTGAGCGAGGCGACTGCCGCCACCCCAATTCGGGTGTGGTCGTGGGATGGGACGGCCTGGGGGCCAACGACCTCCACAACGGTGCCCCCGGTTGCCAGCGCGAGTCCACAGGCCACAGCCGGCCCCTGCGGGTACGTCGATTGTTCGACGCCACAGCGCGAAGGCGCTCCAGCGTCATGCGATGCATCCGCGTTCCACGCGCTCGTGACGAACGACATCGATGGATCGATCGAGATCGGCGGCAGCGCATGCGATGGCAACTACCTCGTCCTGAACCTGGGACACCGCATCTGCGCAACCACGCTCGGCGCCCCGTGCCTCAATTCGCTCGGGCTGGCGTTCTTTGTCGCGCAGAGCGGTAGGTGGTCGCTGATCTCCTACGGCCGAACGCTCACGTGTGCCTCCGTCGCAGCAATGATGGAGCAACCGAAGCTCCCTGCGTCGCTCTGCACCCAAGCGTTGCAAGGCTGAGCTAGGATCGCTGGCTCAATCACCATGGAGGGAAGCACGATGCCGCTGTACATGGACCATCACCACAAGGTCGACGGTCTCACCGCCGAGGCGGTGGCGGGTGCTCATCAACGGGACCTGGAGGTGCAGGGAAAACATGGCGTTGAATACTTGAAGTACTGGTTCGACGAAGGCTCGGGCGCTGTGTTCTGCCTGGTCAACGCACCCAGCAAAGAGGCGGCGACGGCGGTGCATCGCGAAGCTCACGGGCTCGTCGCCGACGACCTCACCGAGGTCCAGGAAGGCACTTGATCCCACCCGGCTGAACGATGACGGGGCAAGCGACCGTTCCGGCAGCGAGGGAGGTCGCGCCGTCTTCGCCGCGCGGATCACCAGACGCGCGATCGGACGTTCGCCGCGTCGCCCTGCATCGCGCAGTGCGCGCAGCGGTGGTCAACCCGTTGGTATTCGCGGTGACCCTGCTCGTCTTTCGCGACCTGCAGATTGCGACGTTCGCCGTCTTCGGTTGCTTCGGATTACTGGTCATGGCGGATTTCGGCGGCCCGCGGCGCCCGCGTGCCGCTGCGTACGCTGGAGCGGCGCTCGCAGGTGCGGTGCTCGTAGCGCTCGGAACGGCTGTCTCGCTCATTCCCGCTGCGGCTGCCGCGGTCATGCTCGTTGTCGGCTTCGTTATCTCATTCGCCAGCGTCTTCGGCGGATATGTCGCGGCCGCGCAGACAGCGCTGCTCCTTGCGTTCGTACTCGCGGCGTCCGTTGCTGCACCGGCCTCGACGATTCCAACCCGTCTTGCGGGATGGGCGCTCGCCGCAGCGGTCTCGACCGTCGCGGGCGTGTTCTTCTGGCCCTGGTTTGAGCACGCCGCGATGCGCAGGCGGGCCGCGGACGCGTGCCTTGCCCTGGCAGACCTGGTTGCGGCGGTGCGACACAGTGCTCCCGACCTCCAGGTTGAGGCATTCAAAGCGAGGGCGCGCGCCGAGGTGTCGGCAGTCCGCCAGGCATACGCGCACACCGGCATGCGGCCAGCCGGACCGACCCGCCGGGACCGTGCCTTCGTCGAGCTCGTCACCCAGCTCGACCAGGTGGTCACGCTCACGGAGCGGCCGCTTCACCAGCAGCGTCGGTCGCAGCGCCCCTGCATCAAGGAGGGAGACCGTCTGGCATCGGTGGTGGTCGTTACGTTGCGGGCGGATGCTGCCGTGCTCACGGGTGGCCCTCCCCCGTCAGTACGCGACCTCGAGGACGCACGCCGCGCGCATCGTTTGGCGCTCGACCGCTGGGCTGCCGCCGAGCTGAACGCTGGGCGATCACCGGAGGAGGTGCTCGAGGGCATCGACGTTGACCACACCCTTCGCGTCATCGCGTATCTCACCATCGCCTTGAGCACCAATGCCGTGATCGCCGCGGGTGGCCGGCCCGATGAAGGATTGACGCTGCCGGCCGGAACGCCGCGCCTCGAAGGAACCCGTGGCATCGCCGTCCGCACCCTGGGAACGCTGCGCACGCACCTCGCGCCGAGCTCGACCGTCCTGCACAGCAGCGCGCGTGTCGCCGTCGGACTGGCGGTGTCCGTGCTCCTGGCGCGAGTCCTCGGGGTTGAGCATGCGTTCTGGGTGGTGCTGGGCGCCCTCTCCGTCCTCCGCTCGAATGCGCTCGCAACCGGACGGACCACCGTACAGGCCCTGATGGGCAGTGTCGTCGGGTTCGTGGTCGGCGGCCTGTTCGCGAGCGTCGCCGGAAACAATCCGGTCCTGATGTGGCTCGCGATGCCGATCGCGATCTTCGTTGCCTCGTACGCGGCGAGTGCCATCGGATTCATGGCCGGCCAGGCGGGGTTCACCGTCATGGTGATCATCGTCTTCAACCTCATCTCCCCCGCCGGGTGGCGGGTGGGACTTGTTCGGATCGAGGATGTGGCGCTCGGCACGGGGATCAGCCTCGTCGCCGGCCTGCTGCTCTGGCCGCGAGGAGCGCGTCGCGACCTTGCGCGCGCAACCGCCGGGGAGTATCGAGCTGTCCGCGTCTACCTCGACCAGGCGTTTCAGCTCGTGCTTGGGCGCGATGCGTCGGACGACGTCACCGGGATTCGAGCCGCCGCAGTTCGGGCTCGTGATCGCGCAGGCGAAGCCTTCGACGCGTTTCTCAGTGAACGGGGCGCCAAGCCGCTCGATGCCGACGCCGCCGCCCGTCTCGTGTCTGCTGGAGGCCAGGCGTTGCTGGCGGGCGACCTGCTCGTGGTGGTGGCAACCGACCTCGGCTATCGAGCGGATGCGTGTCCCGAGAGTGTCGCCACGGTCGAGGCGCAGGTGCATTCGCTGCTGACCAGTGTCAACCTTCTCGCTAATCAGCTCGCTGGTGAGCGCGACGACGACGATCGCCGCATTCCACATCCGTCATCGGAGCTCTTGCGTGCTGCAGCACTGGACTGCATGCGCCGTTCGGGGAGCGATCAACGGGCGACGCGCGGTGCGATGGCGGTGGTGATTGCGTCGGAGTGGGTCGAGAATCTCGCGCGCACGGAGGCGGATCTTCATGGTCCTGTTGAAGCGGCAGCTGCGGCTGCTCGGATTCGTTGGTGGCGATGACGGTGCAAACCATTCCGGAGGTGGATGAATGACGACCTCGGTTGCGATCCTGGGTACGGGCAAGATGGGCGGCGCGATGGCGCGCCGGCTCGCGTCCTCGGGGTTTGACATGATCCTGTGGAATCGCACGGCTGCAAGGGCACAGGAGCTCGGCATCGGTCGCGTCGTCGCCACACCGGCCGACGCGGCCCGCGATGCCGACGTGGTGATCAGCAGCCTGACCAACGAGTTGGCTGTCCGCGAGGTCTACCTCAGCGGCGACGGCGTCTTGCGGAACGGCTCTGGAAAACTCCTCATCGAGGCGAGCACCGCGGGCCCCCGAATCGCCGAAGAGCTCGGTCCCGATGCACGGGCCGCCGGAGCGCGCTTCCTCGAAGCGCCGGTGGTCGGCAGCGTTCCCGCGGTGGAGAGCGGGAAGCTGCTGATTCTCGCGGCAGGCGATCCGGCGGACGTTGAAGACGCTCGGCCGGTGCTCGAGCACCTCGGTGACATCGTTTACGCCGGGCCGTGGGGCAATGGCCAGCGGTTGAAGCTGATCGCCAACAGCATGCTGGGCATCGTCAGCGCCGCAGCCGCGGAGTTGCTTGCCGCCGGAACGGCCGCGGGTCTCGAGCGTGCCCAGGTCTTTTCGGTGCTCGCGCGCTTTGCGCCGGGGCTCTCGGCGCGCGAACGCGGATTCCTCCAGGACCAGCACACCCCCACGATGTTCGCGGTGCGCGACCTGGTCAAGGACCTGGATCTCGCACTGGAAACCTTCGGCGGCGCGATGCCGCTCGCACACCAGGCGCGCGAAGCGTTCGCGGAAACCAGGCAGCGCTCGCCGGATCTCGATATCTCAGCCGTCGTGACCCTGTATGAGCAACGGTGACCTGAGGGATTGGCGGTTCGGGAGACACGCCGCGTGAGCCAAGGGCGAACAGCAGCATGAATGCGACGACGTAATAGAAGTTGAACCGCGCATACGAGGCGAACGCGGTTGACACAAGGAACAGGAACGCCGAAGCAACGCAGAGATCGGCGACGTCCCGAGGCCGCAGCAGCAGCACTGCGAGGCTGGCTGCGCCGACCGCGGCTGGAAAGATCCATCCCGGCAGTGGCGCTCCGCCGCTGTTGTGAACGATCGCCCCCACAGTGAGGCCGTCGTAGTAGGCGGGTTCCCAGAAGTGACGCACCAACGTCGCGAACGCAACCGCCGGGATGCCGACTCCGATGCTGCAGATCAGCATGATGGTCAGAGCCAGGGCGCTGCCCGCGACGATCCGCACGCGCCAGGAGGGCGACCAGACGAAGAACGGCAGGAAGAGCACCAGCGCGGTGGGTTTGACCAGCAGGCACGCTGCGATGGCAACCACGGTCCAGACGGCATGGCGCTTGTGGAGCGCGAGGCCGATGCCGAACGTCACCACCATCAATGTCTCGGGCCACGCGGTGACCACCATCGACGGCGCAAGCGGCAACGCGACAGCAAGCACCAGCAGGAATCGCCTGCTGAGCGGCGAGAGCTTTCCCTGCCGCGCAACGATGAACACGACGACGACGGCGGCGATTCCCCACAGCACCGACGCAACTCGGATGTCCCCCACCAATGCTCCGGGAAGTGACGCGACGGCCACCACCGGTCCGTAGGGCAGATGCTCGGGACCGATCACGACGACGCTGGGCGCGATGGGAACGCGGTCGTAGATCGTCGCGCTGTACGGATTGCCGCCGTGCAGCAGACTGAGTGCGCCGGCTGTCTCGATGTAGAAGACATCGAAGAGCCCGTGTCCCCAGTGCCATGGCACCACCGATGCGGCCACCGACGCAGCGGCTGCCAGAGCGATGCCAGTGCGAAAGCGCCATCGCAATGCAATCACGACGCCGATCACGACCGCGGCGGCGAAGATGACCTGGGGTCCGCCGAAGAGATCCGCGTTGAAAAAGAATGCGAGGGCACAGCAGGCGATTGCCGCGACCCAGGTGGGTTTCGATGGCTCGGCGGCCACCATCGATCGAGCGGTGAGGAGCAGCGCGCCGGCGATCGCCAGCAGCAGCAGCGCCGCAGGATTTGCTGACCCCGCGCTGATCATCAACGCAACGACGATCGCGACCGTTCCCAGCAGGGTGGCATCGCCGGAGCCGAACGACAGGCGTGTGGCGCTGCGCGTCCCTCTCAGCGTCGCAGCCCAGCGTGTCGAGGATGGCGTGGTAACTCTCGACACTCGCCCCACCCTAGAGGGGAGTCGAGTCGCAATCCGGCCCGTTACGGAGCCGAGTCGCTTCCCGCTCCCTCCTTGGGCGGTGGCCTTCGGAGGCGTAGACGCTGCGAATCCGGCAGACCCATCGGTCAGCGAGGTTCTGCACTCCCGTTGAGCGACCCAACTCTCTCTTTGGCGATCGGCTCCGGCGGGACGATCACTCGGCGTCCATGGATGACGACACGTCGACACCAGACAGCCGCCCGATTGACGTGCGATGGCGCCTTGACGGGCGGGTCGCGCTGGTGACCGGCGCCTCGGCCGGCCTCGGAGCGCGCTTCGTGCGCGTGCTGCACACGGCTGGAGCGACCGTGCTCGTGACCGCCCGCCGGGGCGAGCGCCTCGACGAGCTCGCCTCGGAGTGCGGCGAGCGTGTCGAGACGATGGCCGGAGACATCACCGACGCTCGCCACCGCGAGGCGCTCGCGGGGCGTCTCCAGTCTTATGGCCGGCTCGATGTTTTGGTCAACAACGCCGGTATCTGTGATGACGGCCCCATCGAGGAACAGTCGCTCGACGATCTGCGCCAGGTCATCGAGGTGAATCTCATCAGCGTCATGGATCTCTGCCGGGTGATGGCCCCCTTGCTGCTGGCCTCCCCGGTGGCGAGCGTGGTGAACATCGCATCCATGTACGGCGTTGTCGCATCTCGCGGGCCGATGGCGGCTTACAACGCCACAAAGGGTGCCGTCGTTAACCTCACGCGGTCGCTGGCGGCTCAGTGGGGCGGTCGCGGAGTGAGAGTCAATGCCCTGGCGCCGGGCTACTTCCCTTCGGAGATGACTGGCTTCCTGGCCGATGAAGACTTTGCGCAATCCATCCGCGATCGCACCCTCCTTGGGCGAACGCCGGCTCTGGAGGAGATCGACGGCCCGCTACTGTTTCTTGCCTCCGACGCGTCGAGCTACATGACCGGGCATGTGCTTCTCGTTGACGGCGGTTGGACTGCGGTCTGACGTTCCGGCATCAGCTGCCCGGGATTACCCTGAACGGGAATGCTCACAAGAAGATGCCGATGAGACGGCGGTCGACCGTGGTCGGCGTCACAGGACTCGCTCTCGCCGCCGCGGCAATCCTCGCCGCACATGCGCTCGGAGCCGGTAGCGGACCCGTCTGCCCCAGGTCAACCGACGCCAATTGGAATCCCTATGACGGGACCGTGGCCCAGGCACGAGCGTGCGGCCTGACCGTATATCCGCTGACCGCGACCACAGTGCTCCCCGATCGTGGCACGCGCTACGTATACCAAGGACCCGGCCACACCACCATCACCCGAAATGCTCCGCCACCAGGATTCAACCCGCTCAGCGCTAGCGCGGCCGAACTGGCGTTATATAGCCTCCCACCCGAACCGCCCGTGACCAATCCGATAGCGCGCACACACTGGCTCACCGAGGTGAAGAGCATCAAGACGTGGGTTCCGCCGACCTCCTTCCTGTATACGTCGGCCGGCTGAATATTTCCTGTTCGGTCGGATCAATAGGCGTCGACGAAGTCACGGAGCCGCTGCCATTCGGCTATGCCTGAAGGAAGGTCTGCCTTGACACACTCCGGAGTATCGCTGTCGAGCAACTCTCGATACCTGCCAAGCGTGTGGTCGGCAGCCTTCCGCACCGATTCGAGTGACACCGCCGGCGGCGTCATTCGGTCAGTGGCCGCCGCTACGCCCGACGCGAGGAATTGCAGGGCGGCACTCCAACACTGAATCTCCGCCATCACCTCATCGATGTGTTCACGCGTGGGGCTGTTTTCCTTGGTCCATGTCAGCATGTCCTGCGCACCCTCCAGACAATCCTCGAGCCACGACTCTGGCCCGACATCAGTCACTGCGCGCTCGCCACACGACCAGGAGATCGCGAGCCTGAAGGTGCGTCAGCGGCCCGAACTCTCCCGTGACCGGATCACGCCGGCTCGACAGGAAGGAGTTCACCTGAACTGGAAAGATCGGGCTGGAGCGGGAGACGAGGCTCGAACTCGCGACCCCTACCTTGGCAAGGTCCGGATCCAAATCCGAATACGCGAGGGCCAGAAAATGGCCTTGCGGCGCCTACTTCCCGCTGGATCGATGCTTTTCGACGCGGAGCTACGGCGGTTGACGTCAAGCGACGACGACCTGACAGTGATCGAGTGAGGGCACACTCGCGTGGTCGAGGGGAACCTCACCTGGTGGCCTCTACACAACCCGGCCCGTCGATGCGTAAGTCCGCTGCCCCGATTGATACCAGGGAACCATCTCGAGGGTGGACGGTCCCACTCGGGCACGAGGAGAGCTGATATCCCAGTCTCGAGAGCCAGCGATCGATCGTCAGATCCACGCTGCCTTGGGCGATCATTTCACTGACACTCCCATGCGAGACGACATCTACGCGATTCGCTCGACGTGATCATCGATCACGTCATTTTCGTTGTCCGCGATCCGGTCAAGGCTGCCCAGGACTTGTACGACCGGCATGGCTTGGGGTCCGAGCGTGGCGATTACCACACGTTCTCAGGAACCCGAAATTGGAGCGTGCCGCTGGCGCCGCCTACATATCTCGAACTCCTGTCAATCGAGGATCGCACGGTCGCGGCAGGTTCGAAGGCTGGACAAGAGGTCATGGCATTTGAGGCGGCCGGAGGAGGCTTGATGACATGGGCGGTCCTGGTGGCGGACGTTACGGTCGTATCCAGGCGGCTGGGGATCGACATCTTCGACTACACCATTACCGACGACAGTGGGACGCTTCGCGGGTGGAGGGCAGTCACCGGACCACGGCATCTGCCGTTCTTCATCGATTGGCCGAATAGCGAGGGGCGCCTGCGCCGCTGGGAACAGAAATACCAGCGGGTCGGGCACACCTCGGCTCCGATTGCGTTCTCCGGTCTCACCATCAGCGGATCAGCGAGTGAGATGTGGGAGTGGCTGGGCCCCCACGACCTGCCGTTGCGTTTCGTCGACGGCACTGACGGTCTCATTGAGGCTCGCATCGCCACCGCCGCTGGCGGCGAGATTGTGATTGCCTAGCTCGGGAGCCCGTCGTCTGGCGACATTCACCGATGCTGGCCTGCGCGCGACTGCTCTACCCTGGGGTGATCGTGAGCGTTGACGGACGGATGGACATTGACCCCGATAACCACGTGCCTTTAGCGCCATTACCGCTCGGAGAGAGGCAACCTCCGGGTCGAAACCCGCCAGCACCGCCCGGTACGGGCGAGGGGGGGCAGCCGGGCAACCCCGGACGCAACCGCAGCCCTCTCGAGGAGCTCATATACACCGCGAAGATGCGCGGCTATCTGTACAAGTCAGAACTCGCGGCATTCCTTGAAGTCGTGGACGAGCAAGCTGCGGTGTTGCCGCATCTGGGCCTTTGGCAAGACTTGACAGGTGCCCCGGTGCGCCGAAAAGAAGCAATTAAGTCCATGGCTCGCTGGCTACGCGAATTGGGGATAAAGGTCAGGCGCGGCTGAGCTGCCTACCACTAGAAGAAAACTCCCCGCTCGGTGTATACGCGGGTCAACTCGAGTAGATATTGGCGGATGCTGGCCCGGTCGAGGTTATTAGCCGTTGAATGGGATCGGCCGTCTCGGGTGGCGCCAACCCCCCGAACATATGTGCTGGAGGCGGCGCAAGAGCGCTAGAATGCCCCAGCACCTCCGACTGCTGAGGACCTCATGTGCAGCCGGCCTGCGATCAAACGCCACTGCCCGCGAACGGTCCTTGCGGTAGCGGAGAGACTCGATGACGGACGCCGAAGAGATCGTATCGATCCTCATTGATGAGGCCCGAGCACAGATTGCATTGCAGTCGTCAAATGCTGACAGCCACGACACCAAGGCGCTCGCGCTACTCGGAGCGGACATCGCGGCAGGACTGGCGGTCATCAGCCTTCACGCCGTCCAAACTGCCAGCGTTCCGCCCAGCATATTCGACCGCTATTGGTGGGTTCCGGTCGTTGGAGCCGCGTTCTCTGCAATAGCCTTCTCGTTCACGCTGTGGAACCGCGACTTCAGAATCGGTCCCGCCCCGGATACCTTTTATGCGAACCACATTTTCCAGACGAGCTTCGCCGCCAAGTACGCCCTCCTCACTGATCTCAGCATCGCGATAACCTGGAACAACGGACGCGTCAGATCTAAGGGTGGGGGATGGATTGTCGGAGCCTGTGGAATGGTCGCGACGGCTCTAGGTTGGCTCGTTATCTGGGCAGTGGTAAAGTGACCGAGTGACCGATCACGCTGATGAGCAAGAGCAGGTTTCGGCGCCCGCCGATGCCCAACAGGAGGCTCCGACGAGCCCTCCGCTGCAGCTCGGGACGGAGACCATCGACCCCTTCACCATCGCAAAAAGGGGCGATGTTGCGGGAGGAAGGGAGGTACGCGCCAGTGACTGACCACCCCGAGCAGCAACCGCGACCGTCAGCCCCGATGGAACCGAAGCAAGAGACTCCGCCGAGCCCCCCGCCACGCCTCGGGACCGTGACCACTGATCCTTTCACCATCGTCAAGAAGGGTGCTGGACCAGATGGTGCGGAGAAGCGCCCCCGCGACTGACTCTCCGGATGTTGTGGGACACGATTCATCCAAGCCACCATTAGGAATTGATGCGCTGGAAGCCCGCCCGGCAGTCTGTCGAGGTACATTCCCAGATGCTCGCCTGCTGAACCATCGTGACGCTTGAGGCTGGAGAGCAAACAGCGGAGCACAAGGGTTCCCGCTCGAGCCGGCCATCATCCGACGCTGTGCGTTCGTGTCGATGGAAGCCGTGTGATCGCAAAAGAAAGGAGAAGCACCACCGTCGCTGCGCCCGCACCGAATAAGGCACATTGCCAGGTCGCGAAGGTCGGCTCCGGGGCAATGCCGCTATTACACATCGATGCCCCGTCCGGACACACGCTGCCCGGCAGCGACAAAAGGACGGCGGTCCAAAGACCAATCCCGATCCCCACGGGCGCCGAGCCCAATTGAAGGATCGTCATGGCGATGCGCCTCATGAACCGATGCTACTTTTTGACCTTCCCGGCGGCCCGGCACGTCACCACCTGGTGACATCGGCAGACGTGGCCTCGGCTGTCATCACGCCCGGTCATTTGCTGAGCGCTTTGATGCTACTGCCGCCGCCCCTCGAGGGACATTTGCGGATACTGGCCTGAGCGTCGTGCGTTACGCGTGAGCATCAGCCCACCGCGAGCTCCTGCGTTCGCCGGGACTCACCCCTAATGTGTCCTCATGTCAAACGGCAAGGCGCCCATCCCTGGCTGGAACCCCGCGATCCCTCCTCGCTCGTCACATAAGCCGGCGTGGTGGGCCGCAGGCATCGTTTGCTGCTCACTCGCCGCCATCGTGTCGGAGGCGACCGCAGGCGGGATAGGTGAGGTGGCTCAGCCGGATCAAGCCGCTTGGGTTGCGATCTTCAAACTCCTTCCGATCCTGCCACCTGCGCTTGTCGTGATCGTGACTGGCGTCCGCTCGGCGCTTCGTGGACGAAGCACGTGGTCAACCGCTGGCGTCCCCAAGTTGCTGTTCTGGAGTAGCCTCGCCCTCCTTTGCGTCGCGATCCCAAAACCAGCCTGATCTCCTGAGGACTGCCTGGGTACATTCCCGGATGCTGGCATGCGCAGGTGAAACGTCACTTGGTGGTGTGCCTGGTCGTGAACTAGACCGCTCAGCGCGGACTTCCGGACGTCGAGCGTGCCTGGCACTGCACACCGTCGCCAGCGTGCTCGTGCGGCGCGTCCTCGGTTGAGCTGACCGCATCCAGGGCTTGCAGAGGTAACGATCCCGGACTGTCTAACTGAACGCGCTTGGAAAGGCTAGGTGCTCGGGCGTGCTACAGCCCAGAGGAGATCGATAATCTCCGTCGCCGCGTTTCGGAGGAGCGGGAACGCTTCACGAACTGTCTGTCCCTTGAGACCCCGCGGCTCGCCCAGCGCTACGTCAAAAAGGAAACTCGGCTGGTCGTCCGGTTCAAGATGCGAGCCAACGGAAGCGCTATAGAGTTGGCTGCCATCTTTGAGGGGCGCACGGTCGGCGGGTCTGATGTAGACGAGCTGGTTGGGAAGCACCGCGGCCGGCTTGGGGCTGGCGATCTTTTTCAGCTCAGCCCAAGGGCTTAACGCGACGCGTTTTGGCCGGAGCGCCAAGACAACCAGGAAACGATGTTCGTCGACGACGTCGAGCTTGTCCAAGGCCCAGAGAAGAGTGTTCTTCCCTCCCTCGTACGGCTCCAGCCCCTTGAACGCTTGCACGACCGGCTCCGCGGCTCTACCTACCTTGGTCTCCACCGTGGCTTCGTACGCTTTCCGGTCGAACTTGGGACTGCGCCAGATCGGGAAGTCGGTCTCGAACGAAGGCTGCTTGCCGTTGTCCCGAACGATGGCGTTGGCGAAGTCGTCGAGCGCGGATCGGAGATTGTGGATCGCGTCACCCAGGGTCAGAGTGATTGGGTCGGGGATGCTCGCGTCGGTGAGAATCCAACGGCTGAAGCCAGGGCGATTCGGATCGTTCTCGCGGATGACGGCTTTGGCCTTCGCTATTCGGAACCCCGCGAGTTCATGCCCGAGATCGACGATGTGCTTGTCGACCCATTCGAGCTTCCGCTCGACGCTGTAGAGGGGATTCACGGCTCGGCGCTATTCTGATCCCATCGAATACCAGACCCCTTGCCTTGGCAAGGTACGGCGGGAATGCCGAATACGAGAGGGCGAGAAAACGGTCTCGCGGCGCCTACTTCCCAGCTGCATCGACGCTATTCGACGCGGAGTCGACGGCCGTTGACGTCAAGCCACGCCGACCCGTGGGTGATCCAGTGAGAGCACCCTCGGGTCGGCCGACCGTTTTCTTATTCGATTGTTGCCAACTCGCGCATCTCGGGCGAATGGGCGCACGAACCTCCTCTGGTGAAGCGCGCCCGCAGACCGTTATGCGACGACGTCGCCGCGCGACGCCACGCCTTCTGTAAGCACACGGCTCGGATGGTGTACGTCCCCGAAGAAGGTGCCCTTGCGGAGCACTCGATCCAACCACGCTCCCGCTATCATCGAGGTGACGATCGCCAGAAGTACGAGGTCGACATAGAACTTCTGGGAAATGATGTGTGCGTCGAAGGCCACCGAGGCCATGACAATCGCTGGACCGCCTCGTGCATTCAGCGCCATCGCCAGATTGATCGCACTCTCGCGACCCTCGCCCGCCACGCGCGCGCCGGCGTATACGCTGAACCCCTTGACGACGCATGCATAGACAAGGAATGCCGCAAAGAACGGGATGTCGAACTGGTGGATGAGGTCGAGCTTTAGGCCCACGATCGCGAAGTAGATCGGGATGAAGAAAGCGAATGAGAAGCTCTGAATACTTGCCTGAGCGCGGACTGCATCGATCGAGACCCTTCCACGCTCTTCCGCGCTGGTCGAGAGCGTCCCGGCCAGAATCCCAGCGACAAACGCCCCGAAGATGGGTGAGATACCAAAGAACAGCGCGATGCTCGTCATCACCAGCATGAAGACGATCTGGAAGGCCAAAGCATTGCCGCGTCCCAGGAAATTGAAGCGCAGCGCACCCATCTTCTCGACGAGTGAGCGACCAAAGGCGAGCGGGAGCCCGAAGATCGCAATCGATACGATCACATAGTAGGCATCGGAGAGCGCCGAGCCAGGGTGAATCGAGAGCAGGCTCGGGAGAGCGAAGCTATCCGTAGAGGGGGTCGCGACGAGGCCGACCGCGATGCTGAGCAGGACGTAGAGGACCACATCGTCGATGAGTGCGACGGTGAGGACCATGCGTGCAAACACAGTCCGCATCAAACCGAGATCGACGAGAATCCGTGAGATCACCGGGATGCTGGCGACGGCGATACCGCACGAGAACACGATGAGCAGCGACGTGTGGTTCGCTGCAGAACCGATCAAGCCTCCCGGGTTGAGCACCAGCAAGAAGGCAGCGCCGGCGGCGAACGGGATGAGGTTGCCGATCAGCGCGATCAGCGACGTTGTCCGCCCTTCTCCGCGCCGCCGATGGGACCGTAGGGTTGCCCCGGCGCAATACATCAGGAGCAACTGACCCAGTTGGTAGATTGCCCCAAGTACGGTGGTGGTTGACGCCGACCCGCTGATGAGCTGATGCGAGAGATCGGGACTCAGCAGTCCGATCAAGGTGGGGCCAAGCGCTAGCCCGGCGATGATCTCGCCCGCCACCCGCGGCTGGCGCAGCTTTACAAAGAGGAAGCCGACGGAGTGGACTGCGACCAGCAGAACGCTGAGCGTGAGGAGTAGATGCAGGGTGTCGCCGTTGCTGAAGCTCAAACTCACACCCGTCGGGACCGACGCGACCCCGCTGCCGAACACCGGACTCACGGTGCCTCCCCCAACGCTGCTCCTTCCCCGCTACCACCGCGCGAACGGGGCAATCGCGTCACTTTAGCAGTTCGCCGCTGGCCCCGCAACCCGAGATAGCTTCGCTGGTGACCCGGTGCGAAGTATCGAATCCAGCATCCATCTATCACGCCCTCGACGGCCGGCAGGTTCGCAACTCAACGGCCATCGGATCTTCGAGGCCTTCGAGAAAAACACCGCCGATGTTGATCGCCATCTGCTGCTGAGCTTGCAGTCGGACGACGGACGCTGAGCTGCTCAACCCTTGACCTTCCGTTGCAATGGGGCGGTGCCTCTACCTCAGAACCGCACCCGCGCTGCGGCTTGGAGGACGGCCTCGCTGGTCTTGCCCCGGTAGTGGAAGGCGACCATGTCGCTGCTGGCGTGGCCGAGCAGCTGCTGCAGATGGAGCATGAGCATGCCGGCATCGGCGCACCAGGTGCAGAACGTGTGCCGGAACCGATACGCGTTGCACCTGATGCCGCTCGCCAACTCGCTGCACCCTACTTTCGGCGCACTCAACGCAATGCAAAGTAAGGTGCTCAGCGGGTGTACGCGGATCGTATGTATTCAATCCGGTCCCTCTAACGCGACTGGAGCGGGAGACGAGGCTCGAACTCGCGACCCCTACCTTGGCAAGGTAGTGCTCTACCACTGAGCTACTCCCGCTCGCTTCGCGCGAAGGGCAGAGTATATCGGCGCCGCCGCCCGGCACCTGACCGATTCAGACCGGGTGTGCCGCCTCGAGCCGCTGCGACGCTATCCATCGATCGAGCACTGGTCCAGACTCGAACGACGTGATCAGCGCATATCGCGGACCCGGGCCGGGGTTGTGTACGACGTGATACAGCCGCTCAGTGTCGATCACGAGTTGACGGCGCGGATGGAGCGGGATGCGGCTCTCCGTCGAGGGATCGTCGCGAACCTCGCGCAGGACGAACTCTGAGCCCTCGGGAGCGTTGAGCTCGAGCCAGGACCGGACCACCCAGCCCTCGCCGTCGGGGTTGAGCCGGTTGTTGTCGTCCTGGTGGAGCTGGCGCAATGCATCGGCCTCCGACGAGGGATTGAGCTTGATCACCCGGACCCGTCCGTACCTCGCTCCTACGGCCTCGACGTAGCTGCATAGTGTCGGGGCGATCTCGCGGTTGGCCGTCCAGATACCGTCCTTATCCGGCTTGCCGTGATCCCAGAAGCCGGCGCATTCCATCTCGCCCTTCGCCGATGCGAGCGGCGCGAAGTTGGTGTCGCCGCCGGATTTCCAGTCGACATACTCGAGGCGCTCCCACTCCTCCGGGGGGATGGCCGGGCCGTCGCCAAGGATGGCGAATCCCTTCTCGGCGAGCACGTCGAGTTTGGTGTGAGCCATGGAACTACCTCTCAATGTCTGGACGCAGTGCGGCGGACGCCGAATCAGTCGCTAAGGCTACACGCGGGTACGGGTCGTGGCACATCCCAGGCCCGATAAGCTGGCTCTCGGTGACAGATGACCTGGCGCTCGCCCTCGAACTCGCTGATGTCGCCGACAAGATCTCGATGGAGCGCTTCCGAGCTCACGATCTCAAGATCGACGCCAAGCCAGACCTCTCACCGGTGACGGAGGCCGATCGGGCCATCGAAACGTACGCCCGGGATCGGATTGGCGCCGCGCATCCGGACCATGCGATCATCGGCGAGGAGTTCGGCGTGGTGGGTGATCGCGGCGCCACCTGGCGGTGGGTGATCGACCCGATCGACGGGACCCGGAGCTTCGTCCGGGGCAACGAGACGTGGGCGACCCTGATCGCCCTCCAGCGCGATGGCGAATCCGTCGTGGGAGTGGCGTCGGCGCCCGCGATGCGGCTGCGGTTCCACGCAACCCTCGGCGGCGGGTCGTTTCTCAATGGACGCCGCATCCACGTGTCGAGGATTTCGGACATCTCCGAAGCCCTGATCACGCACACCGCTCTCCGCGGGTTCGTGATCACCAAGCAGGCGGAGAAGCTCGTCGCACTCGCCGGTCGGTGCTGGGACGCGCGCGGCTTGGGCAACTCGATGTCGCACCTCGCGGTGGCTCGGGGAACTGCCGATATCGGCTGGACGTCACGTGCGAACCTCTGGGACTACGCTGCGCTCAAGCTCGTCGTGGCCGAAGCAGGCGGCCGGTTTACGGACCGGAGCGGTGACGACCCGGTGCTCGGCGGTAGCGGCATCTCGTCGAATGGGGTGCTTCACGACCTCGTCCTCGAGGCGGCCGGCTACCCGCCATCGGCGTGATGTGGTGATCGGCCGTTGCGGCGCCGTCGCGCGCACGCCGGCTGGCAACCTCATAGGTGTCCTAGCACAACACCTCTAAAGGTGAATGCCTCGCATCAGCATCCCGAGGGCGTACGCCTCTGGCGTAACCGGCTGCTCGCCGGGGTCATTGTCCCCATGCGACTGTGACGCATTGTCTGGAAGCATCTGGAATGCGCCGGCCATGATCAGTTGATGGACGTTGGGCGCAATGGCGTGCACGAGTTCACCGAATTTCCCAACCCGTGTCGACACCTCGTGGGGTCGCTTGATGAGCGCCTCGATCACCATATCCGCAGCCTCATCGGAGCTGATCGTCGGGAAATTCTTGTACATCCCGGTGGGCGCGATCATCGGCGTGCGCACCAACGGCATGTGAATCGTCGTGACCGCGATGCCCTCCCCCGCAACCTCCGGCGCGAAGCACCGCGAGAACGCATCCAGCGCGTTCTTGCTCGCGACATACGCCGCAAAACGTGGTGGATACGCCTGTCCCCCAATGGACGTGATATTGACGATGTGCCCGTCCTGGCGCTCGCGCATTCCCGAGATCACAGCCATGATCAACGCGATCGCGCCGAAGTAATTCAGCTTCATCGTCCGCTCGAAATCGTGGAAGCGATCGAGCGAGTCGAGAACGGAGCGCCTGATCGACCGCCCGGCGTTGTTGATGAGCACGTCGACGCGGCCGTGATCGGCGATCACACGCTCGATGAGGTGCGTGCACGCATCGTGGTCGCTGAGGTCGGTCGGATACATATATGCCCTGCCCCCGCCGCGCTCGACCTCGGCGCGCACCTCCTCGAGTTGTTCCTCGCGCCGGGCAACGCCGATGATCGTCGCTCCCGACGCCGCAAGGTGTTTGCACACGGCCCGTCCGATGCCACTCGAAGCGCCGGTGATGACCACGACCTTGCCACTGACGACGCGACGCACGTTCGCGGGAGTCGGCAGTTGCGGGTCGAGATGTCGCTCCCAGTAGTCCCACACCTTCCACGCGTAATCGTGCAGCGGCGGGCAGGTCACCCCGCTGCCCGCGAGCGCGGCCTGCGCCTCGCTCGCGTCGAAGGTGGCCGGATAGTCCATGTAGGTAAACGCCGCCTCGGGGATGCCCAGACGCGACAGGGCCTGCTGGCGCATGCGCTGCACGGCGGGCAACGACCCGATTGCCGACAGTCCGCCGGGAAGCATGCGTGCCATGCGCCGGTCGATGCGCAGCGCGAATTCCGGAGCGTGCGCGGCTCTGCAGAAGGTGTTGAGCGTGTCGCCGAGCGACAGCGGCGCAGGGTCGACGATGTGAAACGCGCGACCGTCGAGACCCTCGAGGTGCGCGATGTGGTCGATCGCTTTCGCGACAAAGTCGACTGGGACAAGGTTGAACGGGCCGCCCTCGGGGCCGATGAACGGCGCCCACTGCGGGAAGGCGTCGCGCATCTGCTGGATGAGCTTGAACGCGTAATACGGACCGTCGACGCGATCCGCCTCGCCGGTCTCCGACGAGCCGATGACCATACCGGGGCGGTAGACGCGCCAGGGCACCGTGGCCTCGGTGCGCACGATGTGCTCGGCCTCGTGCTTTGTCTTGTAGTAGGGGTGGTCGAGCTCCTGGCCCTCGTCGAACATCGCCTCGGTGAAGGACCCCTTGTACCGCCCGGCGACGGCAATCGAGCTCACCAAATGGAGGCAGCCGGCGCCGATCTCATTCGCGAGGCCGACGACGTTGCGCGTGCCGGTGACATTGGCGCGCTCCGTCTCGTCGGCCGGCGCCGTCAGGTCGTAGATGGCCGCGAGATGGAACACCTGACCGCCACGGAGCTGCTCGCGATCATCGACGGCCAGGGCAAGGCCGGGCTCGCCGAGATCACCGATCAGCGCATGCAGCCGTTTGCCGCCTGGATCGAGACGCTCGCGGAGCGCGGCATATCGGGCGCGTGAACCGGGACGCACCAGCACGAAGACGTTGTCGCCTCTCGCGAGGAGCAGCGGCACGAGGTGCCGGCCGATGAACCCGGTCGCCCCCGTGATGAAGTACGTCACGCGGCCGACAATAGCTTTTTAGGACAATCGGAGACAGAGCCATGCCTGAGCCGGTCATCGTCGCCCTTGGCAGGTCCCCCATCGGACGCGCGATGAAGGGTTCGCTGGTCAACGTCCGCCCGGATGACCTCGCCGCGAGCGTGGTCACACAGGTGCTGGATCGTCTTCCACAACTGGATCGTTCGACGATCGACGACCTCATCTGCGGCTGCGGGCTCCCCGGCGGCGAGCAGGGCTTCAACCTCGGTCGCGTGATCAGCATCCTCACGCGCATCAACACCCCCGGCACCACCATCACCCGCTACTGCGCGTCGTCGCTTCAGACGACACGCATGGCTGCGCACGCGATCCGTGCCGGTGAGGGCGACGTCTTTCTGAGCGTCGGCGTCGAGTGCGTGTCGCGGTTCGTGAACGGCTCCAGCGACATGCCCCAGTGCCGCAATGAACGTCTCGAACCGGGCAACACCGAGGGCTACCCGGACATCTACATCGCGATGGGCCAGACGGCGGAGAACGTCGCGGCTCGCGAGGAGATCTCACGCGAGGAGATGGACCGGTTCGCGCTGCGCAGCCAGCAGCGCGCGGTCGCGTCCCAGGACGACGGCTTCTTCGCTCGAGAAATCGTGCCGATCGAACTGCCCGACGGCGCCGGGACCCTGACGAAGGATGACGGTCCACGCCGCGAGACAACGCTCGAGAAGCTCGCGGAGCTGAAACCGGTATTCCGCGAGAACGGCACCGTCACCGCGGGAAATGCATGTCCGCTGAATGACGGCGCTGCCGCAGTGGTGATCATGTCGGACACCCGGGCGCGCGAACTCGGCATCACGCCGCTTGCCCGGATCGTCTCGACGGGATTGACCTCACTCGAACCTGAGTTCATGGGGCTGGGGCCGATCGAAGCATCGCAGCAAGCGCTCGCGCGCGCGCGCATGACCATCAACGACGTCAATATCGTCGAGATCAATGAAGCCTTTGCAGCCCAGGTGATTCCGTCCGCTCGCGGGATCGGGCTGGATCCGTTCGACGATCGCCTCAACCCCCATGGCGGGGCGATCGCCCTCGGTCATCCCTTCGGCATGACCGGCGCCCGGATCCTCTGCACCCTGTTGAACGATCTCCAGACTGCGAACGCCACGATCGGCCTCGAGACCATGTGCGTGGGCGGTGGCCAGGGCATGGCGATGATCGTCGAACGCCTGAACTGAGGCGACGAGTTAGAGCGCCACTCCGGTCCGGGGTCGTACGGACCTGCCCGGGATCACCACTTCCACGTCCGCCGGGGCGGTTGGATTGACAGTCCGGCGGCGTGGGGGACGGCTTGCCAGGATGATCGCCGCCAGCGCCTCGACGAGCCCGTCAGCCTCTCGCCGATCCAGGATGAGCGGGGCCAGGATGCGAACGCTCCCGGTGCCGGCGGGCAGCGTGAGGATGCCCCGTTGCTCGAGACGGCGCAGCAGGAGCGGGGCGTTGAGGCTAGTCTCAACCGCCACCATCGCACCACAACCGCGGACTTCGCGGATCTCGCCAAGGCGAAGCGCCCGCAGGCGGCTCTGCAGCCGCTCCGACGAGAGATCGGCGAGTGTCCGGAGCGTGGGGCTGAGCGCGGTGCGGATGGTCGCATTGGCTGCCGCGCACACCAGTGGCGGGCACGCCTCCTCATGATCGCGTCGCGCCACCCGCGCCCGACGCGAGATCGACGGACCCACTGCGATGACACCGAAGGGCATGCCATTGGCCAAAGATGACCCAAGACACACGATGTCCGGGCCCACACCTCGCGCACCGGACGCCAGGGTTGGTCCCATGCGCAGCGCGGTCCGGACCTCATCGACGACGAGGAGTGCACCACTGCCCCTGCACAGCTCCCCGACTGAGGCGAGATAGCCCTCGTCCGGGACCCGGATTCCGGCCTCAACCTGCACGGGCTCGATGAGCACCGCGGCAACGCGGTCGTCGAGCTGGGCACGAAGCGCATCGAGATCGCCGAATGGCACGCGTACGACCTCGAGGGTCCTGCCTGCGATCTCGCCGAGGCGCCGACCGCTGCTGGCGCCTCGTCCACCGATGCCCGACCCATGGTCTGAGCGCTGCATGGCGATCAGGCGTGATCGATTTGACGCCGACGCAACCCACGTGATTGCCAGATCGACAGCCGCCGACCCGGACGCTGTGAAGCTCACGTGCGTCAACGGGACCGGAATGATGAAGCTGAGCGCCTCGAGAAGCTCCTCGCGGAGGTCGTAGTCGAACCCCGGTGGGACGCCGCTGAATGCCGTCAGCTGCGCGGTGATCGCTTCGTTGATTCGAGGGTGGTTGTGCCCGAGGAGCGTGGTGCCACCGCTCGAGGTGAGATCAAGGTATTGGCGATCCTCGTCGTCCCACACGTATGCCCCGTCACCTCGAATGAGGCGTAGGTCGCGTGATGTGCAACTCAACTCATTGAGCCACCGATCTGGGAGTACCGCAGTCACCCAAGAACCTCCGCTATGTGCGCTAGCGTACCTCCGCCAAAGGTCACGTGCCCATCTGCTTTACAGAGTGCCGTGTTGCGCAGTACTCTCCGTTTGACCCGCCAGCGTCGTGCGACGCGTTCGCGAGTCCGGGGGGATGGGAGCACTTACTTGGGGGGCCGACGTTCGGGGGAGCGTCGGCCTCATTCTTATTGGAACGCTACCCGCCGACCTCGACCGGACGGGCCGGGTCGGTGATCCACTCGCTCCAGGATCCGGCGTAGAGCGCCGCATCGATGCCGGCGAGGCCCATCGCGAAGACGCCCTCAGTCGCGACGACCCCGGACCCGCAGTAGACGGCCACCTGTTCGCCCGGCGCAACTCCGATCACGGCGTAGCGGTCCCGCAACGCTTCCGGGGAGAAGAAGGTGCCGTCAGAGTGCTGAGTCTGCTGAGCAGGAAGGTTGCGAGCGCCTGGAATATGGCCCGCGATCGGGTCGACCAGCTCGATCTCACCGCGGAAGCGCTCCGGGGCGCGCGCATCCACCAGGACCCCGGTTCGCGCCATCGTCGCCGCACCCTCGGCGTCGAGCAGCGGCATACCGCCGGGAATCGCAACGAAGTCGCCGGCGACGGGACCCGAATCAACGCCCTCCTCCACCGGGAGCCCCGCCGCCGTCCATGCCGCATAGCCGCCATCGAGCAGGGCGACGTTGCTGTGGCCGAAGTACCGCAGCAGCCACCACGCTCGCGCCGCCGAGGTGCTGGTCGCGGCGTCGTACACGACGACCGGGCGCGAACGATCCACGCCGTGGCGCCGCATCGCCGCGCCAAATGAGGCAGCGTCCGGCAATGGATGGCGTCCCGGACCCGGCGTCCCGCTGAGCTCACGGTCAAGATCGACGAACTGAGCGCCTGGGATGTGGCCCGATCGGAAGTCACCCTCGCCTGAGGGCCCTCCCAGTGTCCAGCGCACATCGAGCACGACGGGCGGGTGGTCGGTCGCAATTCGTGCTTCGAGTTCGTGACAATCGATCAGGAGCGATACCATTGCTACAGGATCCCCCAGTGACGCGGGCGGACGAAACCTCAGAGAGGGCGATGGCGTTACCTGTCCGACTGCCGCGTGCAATCGCGTCATGAGACCGAACAATGGTACGGTGGAGATGCATGGCTGACCAGACTTGGCGGAGCCGCGGAGGCCTATTGCTCGCTGGAGGTGTTGCCCTCGGCGGATTGCTCCTCACGTCGTGTGCGCTGCCGGGTACGTCGACGTCACCTGGCAGCATCGGAACCATCCACGTGGCTGGACCGCCCGCCGTCGCCGCCCCTCCAACCATCGTCGTGACCCCTTCAAACTCCGCACAGGGCGTGGGCCTTGACGCTCCGGTGGTTGTGACCGTCAGCACCGGCCACCTCGACACCGTCGCATTGAGCGAGGCCGGCTCGTCGACAGCGTTCCCGGGTGTCCTTGCGCCGGACGGCCAGTCCTGGGAAATGACCCAGCCGCTCGACCAGGGCGCGCATTACACAGTTGTCGCCACCGCCACGAGCACCGCCGGTTCCACATCGACGTCGACGTCGACGTTCGTCACCACCACGGCAAAGGGCCGCCTGCTGACCGGGATGACCCCGCTCGACGGGGCGGTCGTCGGCGTCGGTGAGACCATCGATCTGCGCTTCAACACCTCCATCCCCGCGAGCGAGCGCGCCGCTCTGCTCGAGCGCATCCAGGTCACGTCAACGCCGGCAGTTATGGGCGGCTGGCACTGGCTCACCGCGAACGTCGTCCACTTCCGCCCCGCCACGTTCTGGCCGTCAGGCACCAAGGTCACGGTCACTGCGAACCTGAAAGGGTTCAACGCGGGGAACGGGATCTGGGGCCTCGCCGGATGGACATCGAGCTTCAGCGTCGGCGCGAAGCACCTGTCGATCATCAACAACCTCACGCACACCATGCAGGTGTTCAACAACGACAAGCTGATCGCGACCTATCCGGTGAGCCTCGGCAAGGGCGGCTTCGCCACCATCCAGGGGACCTTGATCGTCCTCTACAAGACGCCGGTCGTTGTCATGAAGTCCTGTCCGACGTTCCATACGCCGGCCGCCTGCATTCCCGGTGGCGCTCAGTATTACGACGATCCGGTATACGAAGACACGGCCATCTCGACGAGCGGGTATTTCATTCACGCGGCGCCGTGGTCGGTGGGCTCACAGGGTCGGGCTGACGTGTCGCACGGTTGCGTGAACCTGAGCAACGCTCGCGCCACCACGTTCTACAACTGGAGCATCCCCGGCGACGTCGTCCAGATCGAGAACACCGGATACAACGCGAGCTATTCCGACGGCGAGGGCGACTGGCAGCTGCCATTCGCAGCCTTCTCGAACACCGCTGGACTTGGTGCGGTGTGGACTGCTCCCGTCAGCGTCGCCTCCCTGCCCGGCCAGGTCTCCTGACCACCGCTCCGGCCGGCCAGGGCTGCTGAGGGTGCGCGCCGTCGTCGTTGCAGCGCCGGGCGGTCCTGAGCAACTGCACGTCGAGGAGATCCCCGACCCGGTAGCCCGCCAGGGTGAAATCGTCGTCCGGGTCGCCGGTGCGGGTGTGAACCGCGCCGATCTGCTGCAACGCAAGGGCTTCTACCCACCCCCGCCGGGCGCCAGCGAGATCCTCGGGCTCGAGGCGGCGGGCACCGTGGCAGATGTCGGTCCTGGAGTCGACTCACTCGCATCTGGAGACCGGGTCATGCTCCTCGTCGAGGGCGGCGGGTACGCCGAGCTCGTCGCGGTCCGTGCTGCCCAGGCTGTTCGCGTTCCCGCCAATCTCGACCTGATCGAGGCAGGAGGCATTCCCGAGGTGTTCGTCACGGCGCACGACGCGCTGTTCACGCGCGGACGCCTGCGAGATGGCGAGACCGTGCTCATACACGGCGGTGGCGGCGGGGTCGGCACGGCGGCGATTCAACTCGCGCGCCAGCATGGCTGCCGTGTTCTGGTGACGGCAGGCTCCGCCGAGAAGCTGCAGCGGTGCCTTGCACTCGGGGCCGACTTCGGCATCAATTACCGGACGGAAGATTTTGTTGCCCGTACGCGCGACCTCACCGATGGACGCGGCGCTGATCTGGTGCTTGACATCATGGGAGCGTCATATCTCGGCAAGAACCTTGATGTCGCGGCGACTGATGCGCGCATCGTGGTGATCGGGATGCAGGGCGGCAACCATGGCGAGATCGACCTCGGGCTGATGATGCGCCGCCGGATCTCGCTGATCTCCACCAGCTTGCGCGCCCGTCCTGCCGACCAGAAGGCGGTGATCGTCGCCGCGTTCGCGGCCGAGGTGCTGCCCGCACTCGCCGACGGCCGTCTCCGGCCGGTGGTGGATCGCGTGCTTCCGCTGGAAGCTGCGGGTGAAGCGCACCGGCTCATGGAAGCCGGTGAGCTCGTGGGCAAGATCGTGCTCGACGCGTCGCCCCGTGCCTGAGGCCGACCTCTGGGCGACGTGGTTGCGTACAGGCCGCGACGGCGGCAGTGCGGCAATGCGCGCGGAGAATCTCGGCCGCCTGGCGTCTGTGCGTGACCGCATCCTCGATCGTGCCGAGATCCAGCCCGGCGAGACGGTGCTTGACGTCGGCACCGGCCAGGGCCTGCTCGGTCTCGGCGCGCTCGAACGGACCGGAGCAGAGGGCCGGGTCATCTTCTCCGACATCTCGGACGCACTCCTCGACAACTCGCGTGGAGCCGTCGGCTCGATTGGGGCCGCCGAACGCGCAACCTTCGTGCGAGCGGCGGCCACCGACCTGTCACCGATCGCCAGCGCCTCGGTCGACGTCCTCGTCGAGCGCGCAGTGCTCCTGTTTGTCGAGGATCGGGCACGTGCCTTTGCGGAGTATCACCGGGTGCTGAGCTCAGGAGGTCGCATCTCAATCGCGGAACCGATCAACAGCTGGATGAGCGCCGATCGGCCCGGGTATCTCTGGGGCTACGACGTCACTGATGTCACCGACCTCGAGCGCAAGCTGCACGATGCGGACCGCGCCGCCAATGCGACGGAATGGCAGCTCCTCTGCGGCTTCGATGATCGCGACCTGATCGCGATGGCGCGCACCGCCGGATTCGGTCGCGTCGAGGCCAACACTGAGCTGGCGATCGCTCCACCGCCGGCGCGAGACGACCTCGATGTGTTCCTCGATACCGCCCCGAATCCGCTCGCGCCCACCACGCGCGCGCTCATGGCGGCAGCCTTCACTGCGCGCGAGGCGGAGCGATTCACCGCGGCGCTGGGCGACGCGATGCGTGAGGGCCGAGGGGAGCGCCGCCACGCCATGACATATCTCCGAGCCTGGCGATGAGCCCCGCCCCCCACGACATCAGGTGGGACGTGGTTGTCGTCGGCGCGGGCCACAACGGACTGACCGCCGCCGCCTACCTCGCGCGGGCCGATCGCACCGTGCTCGTGCTGGAGGCTCGTGACCGTATCGGCGGCGCGTGTACTCTCGATCATCCATTCGAGGACGCGGGATTCATCGTGAGCCCCTGCGCGTATCTCGTCGGTCTCCTCCATCACCGCGTCATCGACGAGCTCGACCTGCGCCGTCATGGCTATCGCGTGCACCTCGTCGACCCGCATCTGTGGTGCCCGTTCGACGACGGGACGGCACTGACGCTCTGGGATGACTCGGCGCGCAACCACCAGGTTGTCGCTGCGATGAGTCCGGGAGACGCCGACGGTTACACCCGGTACGAACAGCTCTTCGGACGCATTCGACGCGCGCTCCGCACCGAGCCGCACGACACCTGGATCGGCGACGCGCCGGATCGACCGGCACTCGAGGAACTGCTCCACCACGATCCGGAGCTTGTCGAGGTCATGTTCGAGGAATCGATCGCATCCGTCATCGAACGCCACGTCCAGGATGAGCGCCTGCGCACCGCCCTGCACGGCCAGGGATTGATCGGGACCTGGGCCGGGCCGCGCGATCCCGGGACCGCTGCGATTCACGCGATGCACTCCATGGGCACCATCGAGGGACGGGAGGGCGCCTGGGGTTACGTGCAGGGCGGGATGGGTAACGTCTCGTTCGCTCTGGCCCGCGCAGCGGAGGAGGCCGGCGCCGTCATCCTGCGCGATGCGCGGGTTGCCGAGATCGTCCCGGGCGAAGCGGTGGTGCTCGAGGACGGGTCACGGATCCATGCCCGGACGATCGTCTCCAACGCGGACCCGCGAACCACGCTCCGCCTGCTCGCCGACGCTCCCCATGCCTTCGCCAAGAAGGTGCGCGACTGGCACATGGAAGGGCCGGTCCTCAAGATCAACTGCGCGCTGTCGCGGCTGCCCACGTTCACCGCCGCAGGACCCGACGACGCTCCGCATCGAGCGATGGTCACGATCGCGCGAAGCCTCGATGAGACCCAGGCCGCATACGAGCGAAGCCGCGCCGGCGTGCCCGCACCTCGTTGGGCCGAGTTGTACTTCCACTCCGCGTACGATCCGTCCGTGGCGCCCGAGGGGAAGCACATCATGAGCGTGTTCGCCGAATACGCGCCGTACACGCTTGCCGACGGGTCGTGGGATGAACGACGCGAGGGGGTGGCCGACGAGGCATTTGCGGAGATCGCGCGCTTCGCGCCGGACATCGTTGACTGCGTCATCGCGCGCGAGGTGCTCGCGCCCCCTGACATCGAGCTGGCGGTGGGGCTTTCCGGCGGCCACATCTTCCAGGGCGAGTGCCTCCCCGATCAGATGTGGGATCGCCGCTTCTCCCCGCGCACGGGGATTGCGGGCCTGTACATGTGCGGGGCGAGCACCCACCCCGGAGGCAGCGTCATCGCGATCAACGGGCGCAACTGCGCCATGGCAGTCCTCGCCGACACCTCCGGCAACCGAAGCTAACGACCCAGCCTCAGCGCGTTGCGGATCACGCTTATCTCCTCGCGATCGGCGACGCGGAGTGCGAGCAGCACCCCGCCATAGATGAGCCCAGACGCCACCACGATCACGAAGAGCAGGACGCGGCTCTGATGGGGGTTGGCGACGTAGATGAACGCGCCCATCACCACCCCAGCGACCACTGCCTTCCAGGAGGTGCTCAGCAGGTCGATGGTCCCTAGCTGCGCCCGCAACACGAACCACCCGACCACCACGAGCGCTGCCTCGGTGACCACCACCGCCCAGCTGGCACCGAGGTACCCGAAGCGTGGGATCACGACGAGGTTGACAGCAACGTTGATCACCAGCCCCACCATGGCAACGAAGGCGAACACGTTCTGTTTGTCGATGGCGTTCAGGGTGGCAGCGAACGTATTGTCGGCGAACATGAATACGATCGCGAGCGAGAGGATCTGCAACGCGGGCTCAGACCCCGCGTAGAGGTGGAGCAGGCTGTTGAACTGCGGGGCGAGCAGGAAGACTCCGACGGTGATCGGCCACCCGAGGATCACGAGCGCCTTGAAGAACTTCTCAGCGAGCGGGAGCACCCGCTCGGGTGATCGCCGGTGGTACACCGCGAGCACCGGAAAGACCACGCTGCGCAGGGCGAATGGAATGAACAGGAGCGATTCAAACGGCTTGTACGCGAACGTGTAGTACCCCACCTCGCTGTACGGCCGGAAACGCTGCAGGATCGGGACATCGACCTTGAAGTACACGGTTGTAATGATGAATGTGATGCCGAGCGGCACCGCGACCCGTACCCACGAGAGGAGCAGTCCGGGCTCGAGTTGGAGCCCTGGTCGGAGCACTCCCATCACCATGAGGACGACTCCGAAGTACACACACGCGAACGCGTAGCTGATCGCATACGCCCAGAGAAAGAACCCTGTGTCGGCATTGATGTGGACACCGATGACCACGAGGGCGAAGACGATCAGCGTCTCGGGGACGATCTCAATGATCTCGAATGTGAGGCGCTGCAAGGCGTAGAGGCTGTTGCGGAGCAGCAATTGATAGCCCGACAGCACAAGGATCGCAAACGACGGCCACAGCAACGAGCGGACGCCCGCGACATACAGAGCCGCAAAGAGCAAAGGAAGTCCAATTGCGGCTCCAACCAGCTTGAGCGAAGCCACGTTGTTCCAGTACCGAGCCAGCTGATCCGGGTTGCGCGCGCCTTCGCGCACGTATAGGGCAGAGAACCCGAGGTCGGTCACGGTGCCTGCCAACCCGACGTAGGTGACCGCGGTCTGCATCTCGCCGAACCGGGTCGGGTCGAGGTAGTTGCCGATGATGATCACGGCAATGAGCGCGATGATCCGCGAGATCACACGCACCACGAGGATGAGGATCGTGTTGCGCAGCGCCCTCATCCCGAGACCGCCCGGCATGTCCGGCGTCGCCGCGCCGGGCGCCGGGGCTTCGTCCTGCAAGGCGCTCATTCTATCCGCGCCTCAGCGCAGTGCCCGCCGCTGATCGCGGCCGATACACTGCGACCCCATGCCTGACGTCGCGGCCGAGCGACCTCGCGGCGACGCCGAGCCACGTAACGACGGCGGCGCGCTGATGGCGCGAACCCTCCGTGAACGGGGCGTGACCACCGTTTTCGCCCTTCCCGGCGGACACATCCTGCCCTTTCTCGACGCCTGCATCGACGCGGACATCAGGGTTATCGATACCCGCCATGAGGGCGCCGCGGTCCTCGCCGCCGAGGGGTGGGCGCTGGCGACCGGGGACACCGGGGTCGCCGCGGTTACCGCCGGACCGGGGTTCGCGAACGGCCTGATCGGGCTTGTTGATGCGGCGGTCTGGAGCGTTCCTCTGGTGATGCTCGGCGGTCGCACCAGCCGCAACCGGCAGGGCCGCGGTGCGGTCGCCGACGTGGACCAGCGCTCCATCGCTGCACCGATCGCAAAGTGGGCGGCGAGCTGCACCGACACCGGACGGATACCCCGGTACGTCGCCGAGGCGCTGCATCGAGCGCGAAGTGGCTGCCCCGGCGGCGTGTATCTCGAGGTGGATTCTCATGCCCTGTACGGAAAGGCGGCTCCCCTCGAGGTCACTGCGACCGGCTTTCCCGAGGCTCCTCTCCGCCAGGCGGGCGCTCCCGCAGACGTCGGAGCTGCGGTTGCCGCACTCGCGGCGGCGGAGCGGCCGATCATCATCGCCGGAAGTGGCTCGTTCTGGTCGAATGCCGGCGCCGAGATCGGCGGGTTCGCGGAGCGCGCTCGGATTCCGGTGATCACCGCGAGTGCAGCGCGTGGGGTGGTGCCGGATTCGCATGCCTGGAGCCTCGGTTCGCTGGTCCATGGAGGCCTTGCCATACCGACCGCCGATTGCGTGCTCGTGCTCGGCTCCGCATTCAACGCCAATGTCATGTACGGCGGCGCTCCGCTTTTCGGTACGGAGCAGACGATCTTGCAGGTCGATATCGCACCTGAACGCATCGGCGGCAACCGAGCCGCGGACGTCATCGTGGTCGGCGACATCGCATCGGTGATGCGAGATCTCCGCGAAGCATGGACCGCCGCGCCGCCGGGCAGAGAAGAGTGGCTGGCCCGGGCGCGCTCGCTCGCCTCGGCGTCGCTCGACTTCTGGAACCGCCAGGTGGACGAGCACTCGGGTGATCTCCTGCACGCGGGAGCGGTCGCCCGCGAGCTCGCATCGTTCGTCCAGGGGCGATTCGGCGGCAATGCCACGCTCGTTGCCGACGGCGGGGATGCACTCGCCTGGGCGCTCGCGTATTTCGGAGCAGAGTTCCCCGGCAGGCTCCTGACCACGACGACTGCGCTCGGGACGCTCGGAGTCGGCATGCCCTTTGCGCTGGCCGCGCAGGCGGCACGACCCGGCGAGCCCGTCTTCCTGTTCACCGGTGACGGCTCGTTTGGTCTCACCGCCATGGAGGTCAACACCGCAGTGCGCCACAAGCTCCCGGTTGTCGCGATCGTGTCGAACAATGCCGGCTGGGGCGACGTCCGATACGAGCAGGACGAGCTCTTCGGCGCTGGACGGCACATCGCCAGCAACCTCCCGGCAGCACGCTACGACCTTCTTGCGGCGGCCCTCGGCGGCCATGGGGAGCACGTGGAGCGTCTTGCCGACCTCCGCCCCGCACTCGAGCGATGCATCGAAAGCGGGGTGTGCAGCGTCATCGACGTGCCGACCGACCCGACCGTCGTCTCCGAACTGCTCCGCATGGTTGCTCAGCTCGGGCTGATGTAGCCATGCGCGCAGTCCGGCTTGTCGAAGCGCACCGCCTCGAGCTCGTCGAGATTCCGATCCCCGTAGCGACGCCCGGGGAGGTGGTGATCCGTGTCGACGGCTGCGGAATCTGCGGGTCGGACCTGACGTCGTACAAGGTGGGCTTGTTCACGGACGCCGTCCCCGGGCACGAGCTTGCAGGCGTCGTCGACGCCGTGGGCGACGGCGTGACCGGTTGGGCGGCCGGCGACACTGCCGTGGTCGATCCCAAGATCCCGTGCGGGGCCTGCGACGACTGCCGCAATGGAGCTTCGTACCGCTGTGCCATGGCGCTCACCGCCGGCATCGGGTTCGCGCGGGATGGCGGATTCGCCGAGTCGGTCGCGGTGCCCGCGTCGCTGCTGCACCGCATCCCGCCGGCTCTGGCGCTGGAACACGCGTGTCTGGTGGAGCCGCTGTCGGTCGCCATCCACGGCGTGGACCGAGCCCGCGTCGGTGCCGGCGAGCCGGTCGTGGTCATCGGCCTCGGTTCGATCGGGCTGCTCACGGTGGCTACTCTCCACGCGCGCGGTATCGGCCCGATCGTGGGGGTCGATCCGGTCTCGGATCGGCGCCTCCTCGCGCTCGATCTCGGCGCTACGATCGCGGTCTCCGAGATTCGCGAGGTGCGAAGCCATGTCGCGCCGGTGCCGGCCGCCATCGAATGCTCGGGGTATGCGCCCCTCCTCCACTCGGCAGCGGACCTCGTCGCCCCCGGTGGCCGCCTCGTTCTCGTCGGCGTGCCGTTCGGAGAGGCGACGGTGATCCCGCTGATGTGGGTGACTCGTGAGATCGAGATCATCGGGAGCATCGCCTCGAGCACATCTGACTTCACCACATCCATCGATATGCTCGCCGGGGACCCCTCGATCGCGAGGCTCGCAACTCGCCGCGTCGCGCTGGCTCAGGTCCCCCAGGTGTTCGAGGAGCTGATCACGCCGTCTTCGGGCGGGAAGGTGATCGTCGACCCGCGGCTCTGACTGCAGGCTTCGCCGCGACGGCGACCGGCGCCGGAGCGACTGCGCGCCAGCAGTACCACGCGGCTGTGCTCCGATACGGCCGGAAAGCGTCACCCAGCAGCTCGAGCGCCTTCGGGGTTGGCGGGGCGGTCATCTCGTGAATCCGCGCCCACCCGTTGCGCACACCGAGGTCATCGACCGGCCAGACGTCGGGACGGCGGAGCTGGAAGAGCAGGAACATCTCGGCCGTCCAGCGTCCGACACCGCGCACGGTGACGAGCCGCGCTACGATCTCGGCGTCGCTGAGCTTGGCGAGGTCATGCGTCGGCACCGTCCCGTCGACGAACTTCGCGGCAAGATCGATGATCGCGGCGAGCTTGTTGGCCGAGAGTCCGGCCGCTCGCATGGTTTCGGGGTTGGTGGCGAGAACGGCCTCCGGCGAGACCGGCGCCCCACCCAGCGCGGCGATCAGCCTTCCGTGAATCGCCCGCGCCGCAGCGCCGGCCAGCTGCTGCGCCACGATTGCGCTGAGCAGGGATTCGAACGCCGAGCCCGAGCCTGGACGCAGGTCCAACGCGATGTTGCTCTCCACCACACGGCGGAACGCGGGGTCGGCCTTGACGATGTGCGCGGCCGCAGCGCTCAGCTTCGTCACGCGAGCCTCACCTCCGCGAGGTTGGCAAGCCCCTCAACCACCCGCGCAGCGGGGAGTCGCAGCAAGCCCTCCGGCGCGAGCCTGATCTTCATGGACCGGCTACCCCCGCCGATCACCACGGTGTCCGGGACCATGACCCGAGAATCGATGTAGAGGGGCATATCGTCCGGCAGGCCGAAGGGTGTGACCCCGCCGATCATCATGCCGGTGATCTCGCGGGTCTGGTCCGCCGTGGCGAAGGACGCCTTGCGCACCCCGAGCAGATCGCAGACGGCGTGGTTCACGTCGAGCCGGCAGGTCGCGAGCACGACACACGCACAGGCGATCCCCGGCTCCTTGCGAGCTGCGACCACGATCGTGTTGGCGGACTCCTCCGGGGAAACGCCGTATCTGGCGCAGAACGCCGCCGTGTCGGCGAATTCCGGGTCGCACGCGATCGTCTCGTGCTCGACACCGAGCGCCGCAAGCCTGTCGCGAACCAGCGTCTCGATGGCGGACGGATCGTCAATCAGCATCGCGTCCGTGCGGCCGACCCGTAAAGTCGTCCCTCAGCATGCGCATCATCGCTCCCACAGAGACCGCGCCCGGCGAGACCCGTGTCGCACTGGTTCCGCGCTCGGTGACGCAGCTCGTGTCCACGGGTGCAACGGTAGCCATTCAGGCGGGTGCCGGGACGGCGGCGGGGATCGCCGACGACGCGTACCGCGAGGTGGGCGCCGAGGTTGTCGCCGATCGGGCGGCGCTCCTGGAAGGCGCGGACATCGCAGTGGTCGTCCGCCGTCCCGACGTGGAGACGGCCGGCCATCTCAAACGGGGTTCGATCCTGGTCGGGGTGTTGGAGCCGGCAGGTGACAGCGCCTTGGTTCGCGTCCTGGTTGACGGGGGCGTCACCGCCTTCCGCCTCGAGGCGATGCCGCGGATCAGCCGCGCACAGGACATGGACGTGCTCTCGTCGATGGCCACGCTTGCCGGGTACCACGCCGCCGTCATGGCCGCATACCGCCTGCCACGCATCTTCCCGTTGATGATGACCGCCGCCGGAACCATCACCCCGGCCCGCGCGCTGATCCTCGGCGCGGGCGTTGCGGGGCTGCAGGCCATCGCGACCTGCCGCCGGCTCGGGGCGGTGGTCGAGGCATTCGACGTCCGGCCGGCGGTGCGGGACCAGGTCGAGTCGCTGGGTGCGCGCTTCGTCGAGACCGGAGTCGAATCCGACACGCAGCAGGACACCGGTGGTTATGCCCGCGAGCTCGAGGCCGATGCGCAGGCACGCCAGGCTCAGGTGCTCGCCGAGCACGTCAAAGAGGCGGACGTGGTCATCAGCACGGCGCAGATCCCCAATCGCAAGGCCCCGGTCCTGGTCACGGCCGCCATGGTCGCAACCATGCGGACCGGTTCGGTCATCGTCGACCTCGCCGCCCCGGGCGGCGGCAACTGCGAGCTCACGCGCCCCGACGAAGAGGTCGAGAGCGGTGGTGTGCTCATTCTCGGGCCAACCAACCTCCCCGCCGCGATCCCGGGTCAGGCGAGCCAGCTGTACTCGCACAACGCAACGCGATTTCTGAGTCAGCTGATCAAAGACGGGCAGGTGCATCTCGATTTCGACGACGTGGTGATCAGCCAGACATGCATCACTCATGACGGCAAGCCGATCGGTGAACAGATCGAGGCGCTGCTCCAGGGAACCACGGCGTGAGCCCCGGCCAGACGCTTGCCCTCGGCGCGTTCATCTTCGCGCTCGCGGTGTTCGTCGGGTTCCTGCTCATCTCGAAGGTTCCGACAATGCTCCATACGCCGCTCATGTCCGGGACCAACTTCATTCACGGGATCGTGCTGGTCGGGGCGCTCACCGTCGCCGCGACAGTGAACGACACGCTCGGCTACATCATCAGCATCGCCGCGGTGCTGCTCGGCACGCTCAACGTCGTCGGCGGATGGGTGGTCACCGACCGCATGCTCCAGATGTTCCGGCGACGTCCTGCATCGGGTGAGCAGCACAAGGCCGAAGCTCCCCCGGCGGAACCGGGACACTGACCGAGATGCAGCCCTCCGCGCTGACCACCATCGGCTACATGCTGACCGCGATCAGCTTCATGTTCGGCATCCAATTGCTGCGCTCGCCGGCGACGGCGAGGACAGGAAATCGCATTGCGGCGATCGGCATGCTCCTCGTGCTCGGCATCACCGCAGCGCTCATTCACAACACGAGCAACTGGCCGCTGATCATTCCTCCGATCGTCGTCGGTACGGCCATCGGCGCGGTGTCGGCGCGGCTCGTGCGGATGACCGCCATGCCGCAGATGGTGGCGCTGTTCAACGGCATGGGCGGCGGCTCGGCCGCGCTCATCGCCGTGCAGGACTTCCGCACCGCCGTGGCCCACGGGACCGCGACACCCGATATCGCGTGGGCGATCATGGTGAGCTGCGTGATCGGCTCACTCAGCTTTGCGGGCAGCCTGGTTGCCTTCGCAAAGCTGCAGGAATTGATGCCCGGGCGGCCGCTGACCTATCGGTTGCAGAGCGCCGTGAACGGGTTGCTGCTGCTGGTCATTCTCGCGCTCGGCGTCTACCTCGTCGTCGCCAACCAGAACCTGACGCTGTTCACCGTGTTCGTCATCCTTGCACTGATCCTCGGCGTGCTGTTCGTAGTGCCGATCGGCGGCGCCGACATGCCCGTGATCATCTCGCTGCTCAACTCGTTCACGGAACTCGCCGCCGCCAGCACGGGGTTCGTGCTCAGCAATGACGTGCTCATCGTCAGCGGTGCGCTGGTGGGTGCGTCGGGAACCATCCTCACCCTGGCGATGAGCAAGGCGATGAACCGATCGCTGTTCAACGTGCTCTTCAGCGGCTTCGGTTCCAAGATCGAGTCCGCCGGCAGCGCGGCCGGCACTGATGGCGGCAGCATCCATCCAACCACCGTCGAGGACGTTGCCCCGCTGCTCGCGTTCGCGCAACTCGTGGTGTTCGTCCCCGGCTACGGCATGGCCGTCGCGCGTGCGCAGCACGAGGTCAAGGAGCTCGCCGACGAGCTCGAGAAGCGCGGAGTGACTGTCGAATACGCGATTCACCCTGTCGCTGGACGCATGCCCGGTCACATGAACGTCCTGCTGGCCGAGGCCAACGTGCCCTATCCACAGCTCAAGGAGATGGATGAGGTCAACGGTGACTTCCCCCGAACCGACGTGGCGGTCGTGATCGGTGCCAATGACGTCGTCAACCCCGCGGCACGCACCCAGACCAACAGTCCCATCTATGGGATGCCCATCCTCAACGTCGACCAGGCGAAAACCGTCGTGGTGATCAAGCGCAGCATGGCGCCGGGATTCGCGGGCGTTGACAACCCGCTGTTCTATAAGCCGAACACCCTCATGTTGTTCGGCGACGCACGCACCGCCGTCGCTTCACTGATCGCCGAGGTCAAGAAGCAGTAGGCGGCAGTTTCCCGGCGGACGCGACGCTGCGCAGGGCATTGAGCAGGTCCGCCGGCGCGGTGTCCTTCACGACATAGCCGACGGCGCCGCTCTTCAACGCTTCCACCATGCGCTCGTGGCCGCCAAATGAGGTCAGCATCATCACCCGGGTACCCGGTGCCTTCTCGACGAGCCGCCGGGTCGCCTCGATGCCGCCCATGCCGGGCATGGACAGATCCATCAACACCACGTCAGGGTGGAGCTCCTGAGCCATCTCGAGGGCCTGTTCGCCCGAATCGGCGAGGCCGACCACCTCGATGTCAGGCTCGTGACCGAGAAACGAGGCAAGCCCCTTGCGGACGACCGGGTGGTCGTCCACGATCATGACGCGAGTCGCTTGAGGGGCCATCCGTCACCCACTCTACTCGATGGGCAGCGTCAAAACGACAAGCGTTCCTCGACCCGGTTCGGAGTCGATGGTGAGCGTGCCTCCGGCGTCCTCGGCGAGCTCGACGATTGCCGCGGTGCCGAGGTGTCCTTCGGCTCTTCGGCGCTCGACGTCCTTCTCGCTGAAGCCTTTTCCGTCGTCCTCGATGCTGAGGACGGCGGAGCCGTCCTCCGTGGTGAGATGCACTTTCACGTTCTTTGCGTGCGCGTGCGCCACGACGTTGCGAAGGATCTCGTGCGCCACCCGGAAGATGAGCGCTCCGCGGTCTTCACGAAGCCTGAGATTCGGCGGCAGGTCGAGCTCAGTGTTGGTTCCCTTGCGCTTCATCTCGCGCAACACCTCGAGGAGCGCAGCCTGAAGGCCCTCCCGGCGAAGCGTCGGCGGCGCCAGTTCGATGATCAGCGTGCGCAGATCCTTCATGGCGCCGCGGGTCTCCGTCGCTGAGATTTCCAGAAGCTCGAGCAGGTTGTTGTCGCCATGCTTGTCGTCCGGCGTCAGGCGCAGATGGGACGCCTCAGCGGACAGCGCGAAGGCCATCCCGGCCAGGTTCTGGACCACTCCGTCATGAAGGTCGCGAGCGATGCGTCGCCGCTCCGCCTCGGAGGCTTCGACCGCTTTTTGGAGCAGTTCCTCGCGTTCCTTCTGATGCGCGGCGCGCTGCTCCTCGTAGGCGTTCACGCGACGAGCGAAGATGATGAGGAAGCCGTGCAGCAGGATGACCGGCGCCAGTAGGGCCATGAATCCCACGGTTTTGGCGTCGTTGTACATGGTCACGAAGGCGAATGCAGCGAAACCGTAGCCGATGCTGTATGGGAGTACCGACAGACGTCCTCGCAGGACGCGCGTGATGGGGACGTGGGGGTCCGACAGGTGAATGACCACTGCGACGAAGCCGGAGTTCACCGTGAAGTGGACGAATCCCGCGGCCAGCCCCGCCAGCAGGGCTGAACCTGTTCCGCGTCCGTTGCCGGGACCGTTGACCCACACGAAGACGAGCCACGCCGCGACGTTGGCAATGAATTCGTTCGCCATGTTGAAGCTCGTTCGAAACCAACCGTTGTGGTTGCGAACGGATACGCCGATCGGCTCGGCGAGTGCGCCGACCGCCGCGCCTGCGGGACCGAACGTCACCGAAAGGCCGAGGTGGACGAACGCCGTCGGAACCCACGAGACATTTGCCGGCGGAGCTGACCTGATCGCGAAGACGGCCATCAGGAAGATGGTCATCCCCGCCACCACGAAGGTGGTGTAGTCGACGGTCACCCGCACCCTCAGCACGGAGATCACCGCTATGGCGATTGCCGCCACGACCGTCGCGCCGACATACGCAACCAGCCCAAGGTTGTAGTCGACTGGTCCGAGCGCCGGCGACTTGGGGAGAAGGTCCAGGCGCCGAATGGCCAGCACTGCGCTGCGAAACCAACCGCCCTTTTCAGCCCCATGCGTCCGCGGCGCGATGATGTCCTGCGCCATGCGACCGATCCTATTCCGCTCGCGCAAGACGACAGGGGTTGCGTGACAACATTGTCAGCGCGTCACGGAGAAAACCCTGTCCCATCCTCACGTTTGACGCGTTGTTTCGCGTGCAGCGCGTCGCTCGCGTCAGTAATGTCAACGCGAAAACTCAGCGAAGAAATGTGAACGTGAGATCAGACGTCTGGTCTTAAGCCCAAAGAACCTCCGCAGGGTTACAGTACGCGCAACACCCACGCGCCGACGGTCAGGTCTCACGCTACCCGACGGCGCATTTTCTTAGGAGGTTCCCATGGCTACTTGGGGCGACGTCGACAACTGGTAGACCCTAGGGTTGCCCGGCACTCACTGTAGAGCGCCGGTGTGACGATCTATTGGGTAATTGCGTGACAGGCCTTTAACGGGTCGATCGCGTCATTATCACGGAGGGGGCCCACGGGCGGGCTGCCGGGTGCGCAACTGCGGCGCATTCGGCTCCGGGTTGGGTCCGCTCGCGTACGCTTGCGTCGCGATTGAGCACTCCAAAAAGGAAACGACGCTGAGGTCCTCGGCGGATGCGTCCACCGACCGTTTGAGCACGCATCGAGGTGTGCTGAGGCCCCCTGTTCGACTGCTCATCGCTGCTGGGACGTCCTTCTACGGGGACTGGCTCACGACGGTGGCCCTGGTCGTGCTCCTCTACCGCGTGACCCAGTCCCCGCTCGGACCCGCTGTGTACATGCTCGCCCGGGTGGCGCCCAGATTGATCGGACCATTCCCGGGCGGCGCGCTCGCTGATCGGTTCGGACCCGCCCGTATCGCGGCCGTCTGCGCGGTGCTGCAGGGGCTGCTGACCGCATCAATCGTGGTGCTTGCCGATACCGGGCTCATCTGGCCGATCTTTGTGGTGGTGGCGTTGGCCCAATTCCTGAGCTCTGCCGCGCAACCGTGCTACGGGGCCCTGGTCCCCCGGGTCACCGATGCGTCGGGCCTGGGCAGGATCCAGGGCATCTTCGCGGCGCTGAACAGCTCCAGCCTGATGATCTCGCCGGTGATCGGTGCGCTGCTGCTCCCCTTCCTGGCCCCGGAGGTGCTGATCGCCATCGACGCCGGCACATTCTTCGTCGCGGCCGCACTGGTTGGATCACTCGCCGGCGTCGGACGGGCGACGCCAGGGCAGGCTGGGAGCACTCGGGGCATGTCGGCGGGGATTCCGATCGTCTTTCGCGATCCGATGCTTCGTTTCCTCGGCGCCGCGTACATCTCCAACGCCGCTGCGGTGACCGCCTTGCAGGCCGTGCTGGTCGTTGCCGCGGCGCAACGCTTCGGCCATGACACAGCGGTGGGCTGGCTCTACGCCGCGGTTGGAGCCGGTTCGCTGCTGGGAACGTTCCCGGTGATCCGTCGAACGCCCGAACGAGTGACGCAGCTCCCGATCATCGCGGCGACCGTTCTTGAACTCGTCCCACTGGCCGCGTTCGTCTTCGTGACGAACATCGCACTCGCAATCGTCCTCCTGTTCATCAGCGCCACCGGGGCTACGCTGTACCAGACGAGAGGCGCGGTCGGCCTGCAGCAGCGCGTGCCACGCGACCTGTTGGGACGGACGACCGCAGTCGAGCGCTTCGCGGGATCGCTCGGGATGCTGCTTGGCGCAATTGCCGCGGTCTCGCTGGTTCAACCGCTCGGCTGGCAATCGACGGTGCTCATTGTCTGCGCGCTTGGCGCGACCTTGCTGTTCGTCACAGCCGTGAGCGAGGGCGACAGTCCGGACTGACCGTCCCGGGCGCTCATCAGGTGCGAGTCAACGTGCTGGGTAGGTTGGCAAAGAATTGTACAAGTTGCGTGAACGGTTGTTAACTCGCCCCAAGCCCGCCGAACGTGGCGAGTGTCAACCAGCCACCCTGAAGTGGCCACCTCGCCATTGATGTGTCGAGAATTCTGGTGTCGGCGGTATCCATTGGAGGCGGTTATGGCGGACGGCGCGGCCTGGGGCTGAGCCCCACTTCGTTGACCCCCGAGCTTGCTCGGGGTTTTTGAATCCGTTGGTGCGACGTCGTGAGTCAGCTCACGACGTCGCGCTTCGTTTCGGCCCCTGCACCCGGAGTGGATATGCCGATCGACGCGGCGCGATTCTTTCCTCGAGCCGCAGGCACGCTGCCGAAAGCTGATCGATCAGCGCGGCTGCTGCTTGCGGCCGGAGTCTCGACGTACGGCGATTGGTTGACCGTGGTCGCGCTCACCGTCCTGCTGTTCGGGATCACCCATCAGGCAGAGGCCCCCGCGCTCTACATCGTGGCGCGATTCGCCCCAAAGGTGCTCGGTCCAAACCTCGGCGGCGCGCTCGCCGATCGCTTTGGACCGAGCCGGGTCGCCGGCTGGTCAGCACTCGCGCAGTGCGTGCTGGTCTCCGGCATCGTCATCCTTGCGAACACCGGGACCGTCTGGGCGATTCTCGTGACGGTGGCCTGCGCGGGGTTCCTCGGATCCGTCGCACAGCCGGCGTACAGCGCATCCATTCCGCGAGTCACTCCGCCGGCCCGGCTCCTGCGCGTCAACGCGATCTACAGCGGTCTGTTCGAATCGAGCGTCCTCGTTGCACCGGTGATCGGTGCGCTCGTGATGCCGCTCATCAAGCCGCAGATCCTCGTCAGTGCCGACGCAGCCTCCTTCCTGATCGCAGGAGTGCTCATGCTCTCGCTCCGGGTCGGTCCTGCGGAGACCGTTGCATCGCGCGCCGGCGATCGCTCAGGTGCACGAGCCGTGCTGGCTCGAGACCCGATGCTGCGTGCGCTCGCCGCCTCGTTCTTCTGCAGCGCCGCTGCGATCACGACGCTCCAGGCAGTGCTGGTCGTCGCCGCCGTCCAGCGCTTCGGGAGCGCCACCGACGTCGGCTGGCTCTACGCGGCTGTCGGGGGCGGTGAAGTCATCGGCAGTCTCGTGCTCCTGCGGTCGAGCCCGCGCACCATCCGCGCTCGGGGTGTCGCCTTCGGCTTTCTCGTCGAGGTGATCCCCATCGGCCTCTTCGCTTTCATCAGCGGCATGCTCCCGGCGATCGGCCTGCTCTTCGTCAGCACCGCAGCCGCCGCGATCTATCAAACACGCGGCCAGACCGCCCTCCAGCAGCGCGTCCCCCCGGAGATGCTCGGGAGGGTCAATGGCCTGCTTCGCATGCTGCTCTACCTCGGCATGCTGGTCGGAGCCGTCGCCGCTGCAGTCCTCGTCGAGGCGATCGGCTGGACGGTGCTCGTGCTGGGAGCCACGACGGTCTCGGTCGTCGCCTTCGTCCCCGCGGCCCTCACCTACCGGCGGGGTCCACGGCGTCCCGACGAGGTCAACCTCGCCGGGACACCAATGGTGCCGGTCTCAGGTCAGACCGCGACCGCCTCGCGGGCTTCCTTCTCGATCGGCAGGCCCACGGAGTTTCCCCACTCGCTCCACGACCCGTCGTAGTTGCTGACGCGCGGGAAGCCGAGCAGGTACGTGAGCACGAACCATGTGTGCGACGAGCGCTCACCGATGCGGCAGTACGTGATGACCGTCTTGTCGTCGGTGACGCCCTGCGCGGCGTAGAGCTCGCGAAGTGCATCGGCCGGCTTGAACGTGTCGTCGTCCTGGATAGCCTGCGCCCATGGGATATTCGCAGCGCCGGGAATGTGCCCGCTGCGCTGGGCGCCTTCATTGGAGTACTCCGGCGGAGCTGAGATCTCGCCCTTGAACTCCGCGGGCGAGCGCACGTCGACGAGCGCCCGGCCCTCGACGCCGAGCGCCTTCTCGACATCACCGCGGAAGCTGCGGATGGACGTATCGGCCTCCGGTGCTCTGTACGAGCTGGCGGCGAACGACGGCATCGCCTCGGTGACCTCGCGACCCTCGTCGATCCACTTGCGACGCCCGCCGTTGAGCAGGCGAATGTCGGCGTGGCCGTAGATCCGGAAGGTCCAGAACGCAAATGCGGCGAACCAGTTGCGGAAGTCGCCGTACAGCACGAGCGTGGTGTCGGGGGTCGCGCCGATCCTCGACAGGAGCTGCTCGAACTGCTGCTTCGACAGGATGTCCCGTCGTACGGGGTCGTTGATGTCCCGCTTCCAGTCGACCAGCGTCGCGCCGGGGATGTGCCCCAACTCGTACGCGGCCGACGGGTCGTAGTCCACTTCGAGTATCCGCACCTGCGGGTCGGAGAGGTGATCGGCCAGCCACTGGGTGGTGACCAGAACCTCTGGATGGGCGTATTCGGTCATGAGGGAATGCTCCTGTTGCTCTTGGCTGTTCCTGCGCGGTGATCTGCCGCACGGTTGCGAGATGTCTGACGCGGGGCCCTGCGCCGTCGCGTACCCGGACTCACGAGGCCTAGGCTGGACAGCTTGCCCTGTCGGACCGGCAGCGTCCCCAGTCGAGCCAGCGACGGCGCGTCAGCCGCGGTGTCTCGTCCATGTCAGCCGGATGGTATGGAATCCCATGCGCGGAAGTCAAGTTTTCATGACTTCCCTGCGGAGTCACGAGGCGGCCGTCTCCCCCACCCGCCTGGCCAGCAGGTACGCGCGCATGGTCTGGACCTCGACGTCGGGGTATGGCTCCCGCACCACTCGTGCCTCCAGCTTGAACCCGGCGGCAGCGACGTCGGCGGTGAGCTGTTCCAGGTCGAAGAAGTGAAACTCCAGGTTCACGCGGACACCGAGCATCTCGTCGGCGTGCACCGTCGCGTCGCCGTGCTCGCCCAGGTGGACGGCGATCAGGAGCAGACCGCGTTCAGCAAGGGTCCGGTGAAATTCGCTCAGCGCCGCGCGGATCTCGAGCTCGCTGGTCAGGTGAATGATCGAGTAGAAGGCGACCAGCCCCCGCCACGAGCCGCCGGCCGCATCGAGCGCGGTCATCGTGCCCACGTCGAAGCTGATGCCGGGGTGCAGGGCTCGCGCTCGCTCGACCATCGCAGGGGAGAGGTCGATGCCGGTGACTGCGAGCCCGAGCCCGGAAAGGAACCCGGCAACGTGACCTGGGCCGCATCCCGCGTCGCACACTGACGCGCCCGCACCGAACTCCTCCTGCACCTGTTCCGCGAACGCGGTCAGCAATGCCCGGTCGAGCGGCTTGTGACGCAATTCGTCGTGCACCCGCTCGACATACGCGTCGGTGACGGCGTCATAGCTGGCGCGCACCCGCGCCTGATGCTCCGGCGACGCGCCGCCGCCTGGTATGTTCGCGACGTCATGCGCCCTTGGACCGTTCGCGCCCTCGCCATCGGCGTCGATGCGGTCTGCCTCGCGCTCTTCGTGGCGCTGGGACGCGCGAGTCACGACATCTCCTCGGGAATCGCCTGGTACCTCACCGTCCTCTGGCCGTTCCTGGTGGGCTGGTTCGCGGTGGCCACGATGCTCGGCGTGTACCGAACACCGCTGGATCGCTGGGCGATGCTCGCCTGCACGTGGATCGTGGGATGCGCGATCGCCCTGGTCCTCCGGTCCGCGGTGACGCACCGCGGCACACCGATCGTCTTTGTCATCGTGACCTATATCTTCATCGGCCTGACCACGTTCGGGTGGCGCCTGTTCGTTCACGGGCTCGGCCGCGTCCGCCATCGGGAGTCGAGCTCAGGGCACCTCACGTAGTCATCCGCGCCCGGCACTACACTCGGAGCGTGGCCGGCATCATCCTGTTGTTGGTGCTCGGCGCGGGCACCGGCGCGCTGATCCTCTGGGGCATCCGCCTGCCGCCGACCAGGCCGCGCCCGGACAGCCGCTACCGTGGCCGGACCTACACGTCGGTGCACCGCAAGCTCAAGCGCACCAAGCCACCCAAGGACTGACGGCGCGCCGCGACCGAGATTGCCGCTGCTGACAGGCTCGCCCGGAGTGCTGAGGAGCCGCGAGTCTCGCCCCGCGACCCCTCTGATCACTCAGTCGCTTGGGATGCCGCTGGCAGGCGGCGCCGAGGCCGCCCCCGAGTAGGTGGTTATCGGGCCGGACGTGGTGTCATCGGTCGTCTCCACCGGGCCGAGCGTTGTGACCGTGCCGTCGGCACCGACGGTCACCATCTGCACGCCCGTGAAGCCGTTGTGGTCTGTTGACGAATATGCGTAGGGCGTCAGTCCCGGCCCGTCGGTCCAGTGGCTGTTCTCCACGGCCGCGACGATGCTCGCCCGGGTCGGGTTCTGCCCTGCAGCCTTGAGCGCCTGCACGAAGGTGTATGCCTCCGACATGCCGTACTCAACGTTGCCGTCCCATGGGAGCGACGGTGCGTACTGCGCCTTCACGCTCTGGAAGAAGGTCACCCATGGATTGGAGGCATCGGTCAGGACCGGCAAGTAGGTGTCGCTGATCGTCCCGGCGATCAGGCCCGCCGGCAGCTTCTTGCCGAGGGATCCGCCGGTCAGGATGGCGGAGAGCGTGGGTGGATCCGATCCGACGTTGCTCACCACGAACTTGGCGGCATATCGGAGCCCGGCGGCGCTCGCTTCCGCGATCGCTGTGAAGAGCGGGACCGAGAAGCTCACGATCACCTGGACTCCCTGGGCTTGCAACGACGCGATCGCCGCCCCGACGGCCATTGCCCCGGCGGCTGTGGGTGTGTAGTACGCGGGCGTCGAGTCGACATTGAGCCCCTTGCCCTGGAGCGCGTCCATGACTCCGGTGAATCCGTCGGTGCCGAACTCGTCATTGGGACCCTGCAGGAAGAAGCCCACCTTCTTGGTCGCGAAGTTCTGCGCGATGTACTGCCCGAGGATCTTGCCCTCGAGGGTGTAGTTGGGCTGCCATCCGAAGGTGTCCGGGTACTGGGAGGTGTTGTTCCAGCAGTTGCATCCGGATGCGACGAACAGGTCGGGCACGTGGTTGGAGTTCAGATAGCTCACCACGGAGAGGTGAGTTGGCGTGCCGAGCGCCTGGAACATCGCGAACACGTTGTCCTGGAGCACGAGCGTGCGCGTCTGCGTCGCCGTGCTCGTGGGGTTGTACTGATCGTCCAGGTACGTGTAGTTGATCTTCCGGCCGTTGACGCCACCATGGGCGTTGACGTACTTGAAATACGCATTGGCTGCGGGAGCGATCTCATCGTATCCTGGCGCCGCGGGCCCGGTGAGCGGCTGGGTGCTCCCGATGGTCACCGACGTTGCGGTGATCCCAGGCGCTGACGCCGCGTTGGTCGTGCCCGAACTGGTGCTGCCGCAGGCCGCGGACAGCAGCGCTGCCGCCCCTCCCGCAGCGATCACCGCCCAGGTCCTCGATCTACTGATCTCTGGTCGCATGCGTGTGCTCCTTGTGTGTGCGGGTACCGGTTGCCGACGTCATTGAGAAGGCACCTCGGGTGCGGTGGGCAGTGCGCCACGGCGGCTGGTGCGAATCATCCGCGTCAGTGCGCGGACAATCGATGCCACGGCTCCGGCGACACCACGCGGAAACACGAGGATCGCGGCGATGAGCACGATGCCGTAGATGGCGAGCGGCACGTTGTTGGCGACATTGCTCGACAGATTCAGGCTGCTGGCAAAACCGCTCGTCCACACCGGGAGGTAGACGAGGATGAACGATCCGAGCACCGCCCCGCTGAGACTTCCCAGTCCGCCGATGACGATGACGGTGAGCAGCGACAGGGACAGGTTGAGCGTGAAGCCACTCGGCGAGGTGATCGTCACCCAGTAGGCGAACAGTGACCCCGCGAGGCCCGCACACGCGGCGCTGATCACGAATGCGAGCACCTGGGTGCGGGCAACGTCGACGCCGGCAAGACGAGCGGCGATCTCGTTGTCTCGGACCATCCGGAACCGCCTCCCGGTGGCGCCGCGTACCAGGTTGGCGAGCACGAAGAAGGTGACCACACCCGCCACGAGCGCGATCCATACGAGCCACTGCACCGATGAGAAACCCGCACCGAGGAAGCTGGGTGGCGCAGGTGTCGGGACGCTCAGACCCTGGTTGCCACCGAAGATGCTCGCGAAGTGCGACGGCACCTGGGGCAGGGCGACCGCGAGAGCGAGCGTGGCGCCGGCGAGGTACGGTCCGCGCAACCGGGCTCCGGCGATGCCGACAATCGCGCCGGCAACGCCGGTGAGTGCGATGGAAGCGACCAGCACGAGGATCATTGGGAGATCCGCATGCCATGTGAGCAGCACCGATGTGGTGTACGCGCCGATCATCATCATCGCGCCATGGCCGAGTGACACCTGACCGTTGATGCCCGTGAGCACCGTCAGCCCGGCCGCCGAGATGGCATAGATCGCCACGCCGGTCACGTTGTAGTTCGTGTACGGATCGAAGACGAACGACGTGAGCAGCAGAAGCACGATGGCGAGCGCAAGAAAGAACAGCCCATGGCGCCCCAGCGTCGAGTTGCGCAGCGTTGTGCTCATACCTGGCGCTGCCGCCCAAAGCTGAACAGCCCTTGCGGGCGAAGCATCAGCACCACGATCAGAATCACGAACCCCCCGAGTGGGGCGAGGTCGGAACCGATGTAACCGCTGACGTAGCTGAGTGCGAGACCAACCGCCACCGCCCCAATCACCGCCCCGGCCGGGCTCTCGAGACCGCCGATGATGGCGCCCGTGAAGCCGAACACGAGCACCTCGTCCATGTTGCTGGGGTATACGTAGACGGACGGCGCTGCCAGCGTCCCGGCGAGCGCGCCGAGCAATGCGGCCAGCCCCCACCCGAGCGTGAGCATCCTGCCGACCCGAATCCCGAGAATGCGGGCGATCTCCGGATTGAACGCCGCCGCGCGCATGCGCAGTCCGAGGGTGGTGCGTTGAAAGACGAGGAACAGCAGCAGCATCGCGACCAGCACCGCGCCGATCGTGAACAGATCGAATGGTGAGATGTCGAGTGAGGTCGACCCGGCCACGAGGTTGGTGTTCGAAACGGGCACGGGAAACGATTGCGTCTGCCCACCGAACAGCATCGGCGCCACCGCCTCGAGAAGGATGAGCACGCCGAGGCTCAGAATCACGGCGTTGAGCGGCGGGCGGGACTCCACCGGGCGCACCAGGACGCGTTCGATGATCGCGCCGAGCACGAACCCGGTCAGAAGCGCCACCAGGAAGCCGAGCCAGTACGGGGCGCCGTGGCGGATCACCTCCAGGGCGACGTATGTCGTGAACATCGCCATCGCGCCCTGGGCGTAGTTGATGATCCTGGTCGAGCGCCAGATCATCACAAGCGCCAGCGCCACCGCTGCGTAGACCATCCCGTTGGTGATGCCCGCGACGGTGTAGATCACAAAGAGATGCACGGTCAGAAGCCCAGGTACGCGTGGCGGAGCGCGTCGTCGCCCGCAAGACGGTCGGCGCTGTCGCGCAGTTCGACCCGTCCCAGCGACAGCACGATTGCCTGGTCGGCAACGGAGAGTGCGGACCGCGCGTTCTGCTCGATGAGCAATACGCTCAGCTTGCGCTCGAGCACCAGTGAGACGAGACGCTGCATGATCTGGGCGAGCAGTGCGGTGGCGAGGCCGAGGGAGGGCTCATCGAGGAGGAGCGCCGTCGGGCGTGCAACCATCGCGCGACCGATCGAGAGCATCTGTCGTTCGCCGCCACTGAGGTTCGACGCGTGCACCGCACGGCGTACCCTGAGTGGCGGGAAGAGTTCGTATGCCTCCTCGATCGCCACGCGCTGGTCGGCGCGGTCGCGGCGCCAGAGGCCCCCGAGGCGAAGGTTCTCCTCGACGGTCAGTTCGCTCACGATTCCGTGACCTTCCGGCACATGACCGACCCCGAGCCGCGCGATCGCCTCGGGAGATCTCCCCACCAGCTGATGATCGCCGAGCATCACCGAACCATGACGAGGCCTGACCAGGCCGGAGATGGTCCGCACAAGCGTGGTCTTGCCGGCGCCGTTCGCACCGAGCACCGCCGTGATGCTCCCTTCCGGGACGGACAGCGACACCTTCTCGAGTGCGATGACTCCTCCGTACGCGACCGTGAGGTCGGTGATCTCAAGCATGAGCGACCGTCTGACCCAGATACGCGGTGGCGACAGCGGCGTTGGCGCGGATCTCCGCTGGTGAGCCCGAGGCGATCACCTGCCCGAGGTTGAGCACCGTGATGGTGTCGCTCACCGCCATGACCATGTCGACGTGGTGCTCCACAAGTGCGATCGCCATCCGCGTGCGCAGTGCGCCGAGCAGTTCGATGAGCTGGTTCACATCGGCAGCGGAGAGCCCGCTGGCCGGCTCATCGAGGAGCAGCAGCGCGGGTCTCACCATCAGCGCGCGGGCGATGATGACCCGCTTCTGGACGCCGTGGGGCAGCGCTCCCGGCGATGCGGAGGCGCGTTCTGCAACGCCGAGCTCCGCGAGGTATGTCATCGCCTCTTCGCGAAGCGCCCCCACGCGACGGTCTGCGCCCGGTGACGCCACGATGTCCGCTGCCAAACGAGCGCGCGACGGCGCACCGGCGACCACATTTTCGAGCACGCTGAGCGACGGCCACAGCCCGAGGCCCTGCAGCGTTCGTGCAATCCCCATGTGCGCAAGCCGCCACGCCGGCACCCCGAGCAGCGGCTGTCCCTGGAAGGTGATCGTCCCGTTGCTGGGCGTGACGAATCTCGAGACCGCGTTGAAGAGCGTGGTTTTCCCAGCGCCATTCGGCCCGATCACCCCGACGATCTGATTGGCGCGCACCGTCAGCGAGACGCCGTCGAGAGCGACGACGCCTTCGAAGCGCACGTCGATGCCGGCGACCTCGAGGACGACCGCCGATGCGCCCGATGTCGTCACGGACACTCTACGGCGACCCGTTCAATCCCCATGAGCGCCCGCAGGGTACAGCGATCGATGGGCCTTTGCCTTCCCTCACAGGGGGGATTTATCTCGCGTCGTCGCCGGTCGCGACGGTGAAGTGCTCAGCGAATCGCCACGAGCACGCGATTGGCGAGATGCTGCCACAGGGTTCCCACCTCGGCAAAACCGGCCGAGAAGAGCGCAGACCGATGGAATTCATAGCTGTGCGCCTCGTCCCCGTGCGGGTGAGCGTGCCAGCGCTGCTCCCGCTCCGCCACCGCTTCGGCGAGGCCCGGTTCGGCGACAACGGCTGACCACCAGGCGTCGTAATCCTCGGCACCGGGCGGCGCGTCTGGCCATTCCGGACGCACCTGGCGCGCGGCCGCGGCGATCGCCTGCTGGTCATGATCGAAGTCGAGCCGGTCGCCGTCGAGGAACACGGCTCCTGGGCGGAGCACGCCGGCAAGCGTGCGGTACAGGCGAACGAGCTGTTCGAGGCCAAGCCAGTGCAGCGCCGTGGTCGACACCGCAGCGTCGTACGGGCCCGGCGACGGCAGCGCACTGACCCAATCGGCCCGCAGGTCGGCGTCCAGGAACTGAATATTCCTGTCTTTGAGAGCGCCGCGACCGATGGCGAGCAGCACCGGGTCGGCATCGATGGCGACGATCTGGGCACCGGGAATTCGATCAACAACGCGAGCGCTCAGCGATCCCGGTCCGCACCCGAGGTCCAGCACGCGTGGCTCGGGTCCCGCGAACGCCGCCACCGCATCGGTGATGGCGGCGAAACGTTCCTCACGGTCGGGGATGTGGCGCTGCTGCTGCGCGTCCCACCGCGCCAGCCAGTTCGTGTGATCAATGGTGACGGCCTGGATGCTCATGACCGGGGTATGTACCACATCAGCGTTCGGCGGCCGCGGGCAGCTTCAGCGTGATCGCCGTGCCGTCTTCGGCGCTGCTCGCCGCGGCCACCGAGCCACCATGCGCCTCCACGACGTCGCGGACAATGGCGAGACCGAGCCCTGACCCGCTGGACGATTGGCCCTTCACGAAGCGGTCGAACACGCGGGGAAGCAGATCTGGAGGAATCCCCGCACCGTCGTCGTGCACGGTGAGCATCACGTACCCGCCCGCAGCGACTCCATTGACGGCGATGGTGCCGCCGACGCGAGCATGTGCCAGCGCGTTGCTGACGAGATTGCCCAGAACCCCGCGCATCCTCCCCGGGTCGGCATCGATGGCCGGTACGCCGGCATCGACCTTCTCGGTGAGTTGCACGCCCGCAGCCCGTGCCTCCGCGCCGAACGCGTCCAGTGTCTCGTTGACCAGCACCGCAACATCGACCGGCTCACGGTGGAGCCGCAGCGCGCCGCTCTCCGCCAGCGTCAGGGTGCTGAGATCGTTGACCAGCATCTCCAGCAACTCGGTCGCGCTCACGATCGGCGCCATGTGGTCGGCATCGGCCGGGTAGATCCCGTCCGCGATCGCCTCCGCCTGCCCTCGGATGATCGACAGTGGTGTGCGCAACTCGTGGGCGATGTCGGCAAGGACCGAACGGCGCCGCGTCTCCTCGGCCTCCAGACGGCCGCTCATCTCATTCATCGCGCGAGCGAGCGAGCGCAGGTCGGACGGCCCGCGTACCGGCACTCGTGTCGAGAGATCGCCGCCCTCGATGCGGTGCGCTCCCTCGATGAGCGCCCCGACCGGCGCCGCGAGGCGGCGGAGCAGCAGGATCACCACGATGATCGCGACCCCACCGAGAGCCAGAGCGGTGACCGCCACAGCGGTGTCGAATGGCGCCGAATTGACCACGCCAAAGGCGCTGAGCAGCAGCCAGACGACTCCGAATATCGCACTGAGCACCACGAGGAATGCGATCCCGGCGAGGCAGCCGATACGGCGGGCGATGCGCCGCCCGTGACGCTGCCAGTTGGGGCCTGCGCCCCACGGACCTCGCTCGCCATCAGGCCACCACGGAGGGCGGCCACCGCCTCCATCCTTTCGCCACGGCGGTCCCGTGGTCATGCGTCGCCCTCCACGAGTCGATAGCCGACCCCGAAGACGGTCTGGAGGTGCTGCGGCGATCGTGGATCGCGCTCGATCTTCCGGCGGATGTTCTTGACATGCGCATCGATGGCTCGCTCGAACGACTCGACCGCGACGCCATGGACCGCGTCGAGCAGCTGCGCCCGAGTGAACACGCGCCCCGGCTGGCGGGCCATGTGCAAGAGCAGTTGGAACTCGGTCGCGGTCAGCGGCGCGTCACGCCCGTCGACCTTCACCTGCATTCGCGGCGCATCGAGAACGATCGAGTCGCCCACGCGCACGACGTCATCGTGCATCGCTGCCGACTGCGCTCTGCGAAGGACCGCACGCACTCGTGCAACGATCTCTCGGGCGCTGAAGGGCTTGGTGACGTAGTCGTCGGCGCCGAGCTCCAGGCCGGCGACCCGGTCGGCCTCCTCGGTCCGTGCCGTGAGCATGATGATGGGCACGTCTCCCACACGCCGCATGGCGCGCGCGACGTCGAGTCCATCCATGCGAGGTAGTGTCAAATCAAGGATCACGAGGTCCGGACGGTTGCGGGCGAACACCTTCAGCGCGTCATCGCCGTTGCCCGCCGTCAGCACGTCGAAGCCGGCGCGCTCGAGGTAGTCGCGAACGAGGCGCACGATCGCCGGTTCGTCGTCGACGAGGAGCACCTTGGTCATGGCGAACCTCATCGTAGGGTCGACGTGGGGCGGCGAGCAGCCGTCGCCCCACGCGCCGTCAGACCGATTGCGGGGTGGCCGCCGACGTTTCGGGCTCCGATGCCTTGCGGCCGGTGCACTCACCACCGCCCCAGCCCTTGCCACGCGGCCCGAAGGATCCTGGACCGAATCCACGCCAGTTGCGGCGCCGGGGAGTCAGGCCGAGCACCCGTGGCAGCACCAGAGCGCCGAGGAAGGTGATCACGATGAACCCCGGATCGCGCGTGGTGATGCCCACCGCGGTTGCGGCCCCAACGGCGACGAGTCCCCAGGCAGTGCGTCCTGCACGATACATGTCGTTTCTCCTTGTGGAGGGTTGAACGGTACGTGCATCACTGTCGCGTCCAGATGTGAATCACGTGTGAGCGAGGGACGGAGGTCTCGCGCACGTCCTGCGGTTGAGAGACGGCGGTTCTCTGTCACCGCACGACGCGGTGCAGTCAGCCTGCGGCCCCGTAGGCGATGGGCCGCCGGGGATCCGCGCTCCACTCTGAAAACGAGCCGTCGTACACGCCGGCTCATGCTCTCGGCGCGACGGCCAGTCCCCTCGTGCAATCCCTCCACGTGCAGCTGCTCAAGCAGGCCGATACGACCTGAATCTGGCGACCCGCTGCCACCGCTCAGTGCTGAGGCCGTACGCTGTCGGGCGACGTGCCGAGTCCCATCGCCGAGACCCTGGCAGTGCTGCTCCTCGCCGGGACGTTGGCATGCGCCATCGGGCGCCCGCGCGGATTGCCGGAAGCGGTTGTTGCGGTTCCTGCCGCCGGTCTGCTGCTGGTGCTCGGTGTCCTGCCGCTCGGGCAAGCTGGTACTGAAGCCGGCGGGCTTGGACCGACCATCGGCTTTCTCGCGGCCGTGCTCGCCCTCGCCAATCTCTGTGATCGCCACGGACTGTTTGAGGCTGCGGGATCGTGGATGGCCGCCGGCTCCGGCGGAAGACCGGTTTCCTTGCTCGTCCTCGTCTTTGCCGCGGCCAGCGTCGTCACCGCGGTGCTGAGCCTCGACGCGACTGTCGTGTTGCTCACACCGGTCGTGTTTGCGACCGTTGCGCGGCTCCGCCTCCGGGCAAAGCCGCACGTATACGCGTGCACGCATCTCGCGAACTCCGCGTCGCTGTTGCTGCCAGTCTCGAACCTCACCAACTTGCTGGCATTCGGCGCGAGTGGTCTATCGTTCGCTCGATTCGGAGCAACCATGGCACTCCCGTGGCTGGCCGCCATCGGCGTCGAATGGTTGGTGTTTCGCCGTTTCTTTGCTGGCGACCTGGTTGGCCGCGGTACTGCCCGCGATATCAAGCCGCTTCCGGTACCAGCGTTCGCGGCCGTCGTGGTTGCGCTCACGCTCGTCGGCTTCTTCGTCACGTCGGCCTTCAATGTCAGCCCGGCATTCGCGGCGCTCGCCGGCGCACTGGTCCTTGCCGCACCTGCAATTGCGAGCCGGAAGACGAGTCTCCGGGCCATTGCGATGTCGATCGACATCCCATTTCTCGCGTTCGTGCTGGCACTCGGGCTGATCGTGAAGGCAATCTCGCTGCACGGCCTGGGCTCGCTCGTGGCCCACGTCGTTCCGGGAGGTGCCGGCCTCGGTTCGCTGCTGCTCATCGCTGTCATCGCAGCCGTGCTCGCGAACGTGATCAACAATCTGCCGGCGGCGCTGTTGCTCATCCCTGCAGTCTCGGGGGCAGGCGCAGGCCCCGTGCTCGCCGTGCTCATCGGCGTCAACACCGGACCCAACCTCACCTATGTGGGCTCGCTGGCCACATTGCTCTGGCGGCGGGTGCTCATCCGCCGCGGCGAGGAGTTGCCGATCTCCGAATTCATCCGCCTCGGCGCCCTCACGGTGCCGCCAGTGCTCGTGGCCGCGACCGTCGCGCTGTGGATTTCGCTGCGATTGGTGGGTTAATGTCGCCCATGAACATCGTCATCTGGATCGTCGAGGGAACCTGGGAAGGTTGCGTCGACGCGGCGCTCGCGCACTTTCCGGCAGATGCACACTTCACGCTCCTGCACGTGACGCCTTCGGACGTTACGGAGGCAGCGGGCGCGGCGAGCGCCGGCCTCTTCGGGCGCGCGTTCGCAGGGCGGAAACCAAGCCAACGCTACGACGATATCGCCGACGACGAGGCCTCAGAGTTGCTCGCCGCGGCCGCGCGGCGGGTTGGGCAACCCGACGTTGAGTTGATCAGTCGACGCGGTCGCATCGAACGCGAGGTGGTAGACGCCGTCGCTGAAGCGGTCGATGTTCTCGTGGTTGCGCGTGACGGCGATCACTCGCGGCTCGGACCAAAGAGCCTCGGTCACGCAACCCGCTTCGTGGTCGACCATGCCCCCTGCGCTGTGCTCCTGGTCTGGCCGGACGAGAACTCCGGGCATCGAGTCGATACCCCCGCCGAAGCACGGTCGGCCTCGAGGGCACGGACCGCCCCCGAAGCACAATCCACCGCCGCACGAGCGCCGCGACCGCTGACCCTTGCCGGGCGCCTTCGGAACCGGGTTCGGGCGCAGGGCGGTCTATTGCCGCAACCCGGCGACCGAGCGAACCCAGGTCTGGGCACCGATCTGCATCGCGTCCCAAGGGCTGCCGAGCGGCGGTGTGTACGAGAGGTCGAGGTCGTTGAGCGACTCGACCGACATCTCGTTGTAGATCGCGGTTGCGGCGATGTCGATGCGCTTCGCCACCTCGGCGTGCTGGTGGCCGAAGAGCTGCACGCCAAGCAGCCTGCCGGTCCGCCGGTCGCCGGTCCACCGCATGGCGATCCGATGCGAGCCGGGGTAGTACGCCTTGTGGTCGTCGGCTTCGGACGCGACCGTCACCGGGTCGAAGCCGGCGCTCGCGGCCTCGTGATCGCGCAATCCCGTCCGCGCAGCGGCCATGTCGAAGATCTTCACGACCTGGGTTCCGAGGCTGCCGGCGAACTCTCGGCTGCCCCCGAGTGCGTTCTCACCGGCGAGGCGTCCTTGCTTGTGGGCGGTCGTACCAAGCGGAACATATGTCGCTCCGAGCAAACGATGGTGAGTCACCACGCAGTCGCCTGCCGCGAAGATATCCGGCAGGTTGGTGCGCATGGTCCGGTCGACATCGATCGCCCCTCGGATTCCCAGCCGGGCACCGGCACGTTCGGCCAGGGCAACGTCGGGTCGCACCCCCGCGAACACCAGAACGATGTCGGCGTCTCGCTGCAACGGCACGCCCTCGCGCGACATGCCGTCGACGCGCAGTCGTGTTCCGTGCTCATTGCGCGTGATGCGACGCACGACGGTGTCCGTCACGATCTCCACCCCGTGTGCCCGTAGCTCGGCCGCCACGGTGGCTCCCAGGTCGGCGTCGACCGTCGGCAGCACCTGGGGAAGCTGTTCGACCTGGGTCACGTCGAGGCCGCGAACGGTCAGGGCGTCAGCCATCTCGAGGCCGAGGTAGCCGGCGCCGATGATCACGGCAGTCCTTGGGGCAGCCGCAGTCAGAGTGCTCATGACCCCGAAGGTGTCCCCCATCGAATGCACGACGTGGACGCCGTCATCGGGGCCGAGATGATCGAGCCCGTCGATCGGCGGCCGTACCGGAAGGGCGCCGGTGCCGATCACCAGGGCGTCGTACTTGATGACACTCGAAGTTCCGGCCGCGTCTCGGACCTGCACCTCGTGTGCGCCCGGATCGATGCGTTCCGCCGTCGTCCGCAGATGGAGACGCATGCCGGTCGCCTCCAGGTCCGCGATGCTGCGGTGCGCCAGGCTCCGCCAGTCGGGCACCTCGCCCGACACGTGGTACGGAATACCGCAAATGGAAAAGTTCGGGTAGTCGTCAGCGACGATGACATCCACATCGGCTTCTGCGGCAAGCTCGCGGGCGCGCAGCGCCGCGCTGATGCCTGCATCGCTGCCGCCGATGGCGACGAGACGCATTGCGGCTCAGGCGCTCAATGCGTCGAAGGCGTCGGCACTCCCTTCGGGAACGGTTGCTGACGAAGCGCAGCAGTCGCTGGTTGGCTCAGCGGATGCCGTGGTTGCACAACACCCTTCCGTGCCTGTCGCGTCGCTTACGGGAGCATCAGCAAGCACCGTGTACACCTCCCACCGGGTATCTGCTCCGGTCACCCAGACCTTGTCCTGTAGAGCATGACAGCACGTGATGCCGTCCTCGACATCGGTCCGAAGCCCTTCCGCCGCCAGGCGCCGTGTTGCGCTCACAACCTCATCAGCCGTGCCCACCTCCACGCCGAGATGATTCAAGGTCCCAGCCTGCGCCGGGTTCTCGAAGAGCACCAGCTTCAAGGGCGGGTCCGCGACCGCGAAGTTGGCGTATCCAGGGCGCCGCTTTGCCGGCTCGGTCCCAAAGAGCTTCGAGTAGAAGCTGACAGCCTCATCGAGATGGCTCACATTCAGCGCGAGCTGCACCCGGCCCATCTCAGCAGTCGCAGTCGCAGTCGCAGTCGCCGGTGCCGTCGCAGCCGCAATCACAAATCATGGTGACCAGACCTCCTATCGATGACCGTCGATTGAACGAATCGCATCCTAGCGTGTTCCATCGAAGACTGTCAATGGGTAGAATGGGAGGATGGAGATGCGGGCCAACGCCATCGCAACCGACGTCGAAGTTCGGCCCTTTCGCGACGATGACTGGCCGGCGGTATCTGCCATCTACGCACAGGGGATCGCCACCGGGAACGCCACCTTCGAGACCGAGGTCCCCGGATTTGAACGATGGTCGGCAGCGCATGCACCCGAGCACCGTTTTGTGGCGGTTCGCGACGGCGAGATCGTCGGCTGGGTGGCCGCCGGTCCTGTCTCCGACCGTTGCGCATACGCGGGCGTGCTCGAGCACAGCGTCTATGTGGGTGCGCGAGTTCGTGGGCAGGGTGTTGGCCGCCGATTGCTTGAGGCCCTGCTCGCGAGTGCCGATGCAACCGGCATCTGGACGGTGCAGAGCGGGATCTTCCCGGAGAATGTCGCGAGTGTTGAGCTGCATCGGCGCTGCGGATTTCGCGTGGTCGGCACTCGCGAACGCATCGGACAGCTCGATGGTGTATGGCGGGATGTGCTGCTCATCGAGCGTCGCAAGCCGTGAGCGCTGCCACCAAGTCCGCACTGGCGCCGCTGCGTGTGAAGGGATGCTGCCAGCCGGTTGCGCCGCCGCTTCCTGACGCTCGAGCCGACGAGCTCGCCGCACTCTGCAAGGCACTCGGCGACCCCACCCGGATTCAGATCCTGAACATTCTCGCGAAAGCCAGCGAGCCGGTCTGCGTCTGTGACTTCACCGCCGCCTTCGAGCTCGGCCAGCCGACCATCAGCCATCACCTGGCCACCCTCCGAGAAGCGGGCATCGTGACGAGCTTCAAGCGCGGGATCTGGGCGTTCTACCGTCTCAACCCCGCTATGTCAGCCGCAGCGCGGGCGGCGGTTTCGCTGGTCGGGTAGGCGACGCGTTCGCTCGCGCGCGCTTGATCGGCGCGGCGGCAGGCGGTCCGGCGGGGTTCCGCTGGTAGGGTGAGAACGTGCCCTCCGCCCAATCCGACGCGCTCGCAATCGACGGTCTCATCAATCTCCGAGATCTTGGTGGCTTGCCGACCTCGTCAGGTGCCAGGACGCTCCGCGGCCGCCTGTTACGGAGTGAATCGCCGCACACCCTAAGTGACGCGGGTTTGCGCGAGCTGCTCGATCTCGGTATCGGCGCCGTCGTCGATCTGCGTACCACATCGGAACGCGAGAAGCGCCCGAGCCCGCTCGCCGAAGCTGGGGTGCTGACCTCGCACACTCCGATCTTCACCGACGACGATGACTACCCCGATCACCTCGCCACCGCAGCCGAGGTCTACTGCTGGTGGTTCCGCGAGCGTCGCGACGGCGTCGCAGCCGCGATGGCTGCGCTCGCCGACGCGCCATCCGCTCCCATCCTTGTGCACTGTCACGCCGGCAAGGACCGCACCGGCGTGATCGTCGCACTCGTGCTGCAACTCGCCGGGGTCAGCATCGACCTGATCGCAGACGACTACGCCATGAGCGGTGTCCAGCTGGCCGACATGCTCGCTCGTGATCGCGTGAGCGCCGTGGAACGCGGGATGGACCCGGTACGCGTCGAGCGGCTTTTCACCGTGCGTCGTGAGGCGATGGTGCAGACCATGGAGTGCGTCGATGCGGAGCACGGCGGCGCCGTATCGTTACTCCGCGGGATCGGCCTCGACGGCGCCCGCGTGGAGCGCCTGAAGAATCTCCTGCTCAGCCCCACGTGGCCATAGCGCGACAGTACGATTCGCTCACGGTGAGTCCGAGGACTGCGCGATGAGATACATGCTGCTGTTCGCTGGAGACCAGGCGGCGTTCAATGCCATGTCGCCCGCAGATGCACAGGACATGTACGCGAAGATCGGTGACTGGTGGGCGCACCACTCTTCGACTGGGGCCCTCGTGAGTGGCGAGCAACTCGAGCCACCGAACACCGCGAAGACGGTGCGTCACGAGCGAGACGATCGCCTCGTCATCGACGGTCCCTTCATGGAGACGAAGGAGCACATCGGCGGGTTCGCCATTGTCGAGGTCTCCTCAATCGACGAGGCGTTGGATCTCGCGCGAACGTGGCCAGCGGGCGGTGCTGTGGAAGTCCGCAGGCTGATCGAGGCGCACTAGCTCAGCTGCCAGACGGCACCTTCGGTCACTGCGATGCGGTTGCGAGGAACCCGGGACAGATGCGCCCCACGAAGGCGGGCATCTGCCAGGAGCTGCCCAGTTCGAGGGCGGCGTGGTATCCCGACGCGACGGTCACCACGCTGTCGCCGATCCTGTCTCCGGTGCACCCTTCAGCAGAGATCGAATAGCGCCCCGGTGACAGAGCGATGCTCACCGCCACTGGTCGGCCGGTCCAGTCTTTGTGAGCGGCGAGGCTGCCGTCGCCCTCATTGGTCACGAAGACACGGCAGCCGTCGACATCCGGCGGGCACGCGGGAACCGTGACTATCAGACCTGTGAACCCGGGAGTTCCCGCTCGCGGCCACAAGGCGACGATCGCCATGACAGCGACGCCGAGCAGGAGCCCGGCGGTGATCACGCCATTCCGGCGGGTGCGGGTCGCGCCCGTTGGCCTGATACCGGTCGCATTCACTCCGCAATCATGGTCCCGTCGCCGATTCCCAGGGTGCTCGTCACCGAATAGGGCAACCGCAGCAGGTCAGCAACGCCTCTCGAACGCGAGCATCGGGTGTCCTCCTAGTTAAGACCCAGGACTGGCGCATCCCTCACACCGTTGAGCAGCGTATTCTGAAGGTGCCTTGGGATGTTGCATCCAGCGCGGACTGAGCGCACTTCGGACGAGCTGAGGCGAAGGTTGTCCCATGGCAAATGCTGGGAGACTGAGGACCGTTGCGGCGATCACAGCCGTCTTCATCGCAGCCTGCGCCTCGGTGACACCACCTGCGGGCTCTTCGTCGAACAGGTCGCCAACGCGCGCAGCATCTGTGCACTCTCGCGCGACGCGCGAATCAGCCGCGTCCGAACCATTCGCCAAAACGATCTCCCGCACCTTCGATGACGGGTTCACTCGCACCGCGTCCCCGTCAACCCTCCCTTTGCCGCTCGCCGCGCTCGCACGCGCCACCTCCAAAGACTTAACCAAGACGATCTACCTCACCTTCGACGATGGCCCCAATCTGACCTGGACTCCAGAAATTCTCTCCCTCCTGCAGGAATACGGTGCGCATGCGAGTTTCTTCGTCGTCGGCGAGAATGCCAAAAGGTGGCCCGGGTTGGTGGAGCAAGAAGCTCGGGACGGCGATACCGTCGGCGACCACACTTGGTCACACCCGGCTCTCACCACCCTGTCAGCGAGTGCAGTCTACGTCGAGCTCGGCCGGGACCGGAACCTGGTCACGACGCTGACCGGAGAGACGCCGACCTTGTGGCGACCTCCCTATGAAGCTTTCAACTCAACAGTGGTCGGTATTGCATCCGTGTTGGGGATGAAGATGCAGCTGTGGAGCGTGGATACCGGTGATTGGCAGCTTCCCGGGACCGAGGTCATCGTGTTGCGCGTAATGGCCGCGCTCCACAACGGGATGGTCGTGTTGTTGCACGACGGGGGCGGCGACACCAGGAGTGAGACGGTGGCCGCAGTGGCCATCTTGATACCCGAGTTGGAGGCGGCAGGGTACCGGCTCGCAGCGCTGCCGCCGGCGGCGATTGGCCATTAGGGCGACATCTGGCGATTGCAACGTCCCCTGGGGAGCGCTCGTCCGAGCAAGAGCGCCCACCAGCCGGTCTGCCCAGAGGACTTACGACGAAGAGACCCTGGCAAGTGAGCGCCGGTTGATGGAGCCTACCGAGGAGAGACGCTGATAGGCGGATTGTGGGGGTATGCGCAGGGCGGCATGATCATTTGTCCGCGCTGCGCATCGAAGCGAGTGGTCCTGCTCACGTTTCCTGAGGAGGAATCGATCCCTCGCCAGGTTGTGCCGCGTCCAATCGCACGATGCGCTGACTGCGGGCACCGGCTCACGCCCACGGAGATCACCAGTCAGGAGAAGCCGTCCCTCAACTAGCTTTGAGCCCGGCGCCAGGAGGACCGCGACGCGTTGCTCGTGGCCGAGGCGGCTTGATTACTCACCCGGTAGCATCGAGACCAATCAGAGGTGAAGGGCGTGCGCAAAATCGTCGTGTACGAGTTGGTGTCCCTCGACGGGGTTGCCGAGGACCCAGATAGTTTCATCGCCGAATGGGACGAGGCGATGGACGCCAACCTTGCGGCTGTGATCGAGAAACAGGACACGGTCATTCTCGGCCGCCGTAGCTATGCCGAGTGGGCGCAGTTCTGGCCGAGCAGCCAGATCCAGCCATTCGCAACATTCATCAACGGGGTCACGAAGTATGTCGCGACGTCCAGGCCCCTTGACAGAGATTGGGCCAATGCGACGGTTCTCGACGGCGGGTTGGTCGAATTCGTTCGGGATCTCAAGCAGCAGCGCGGAGGCGATGTCGGGGTCCACGCAAGTATCTCGGTCGCGAAGGCGCTGCTCGCGGCCGACGTTGTCGACGAACTCAGGCTCGTGATAGCGCCGCGGATCGCCGGCCGCGGACGACAACTCCTCGACGGGTTGCCGTCGATTCAGCTCGAGTTGATCCGAAGCGAGATCTCACCGACTGGCTATCTGCTCGTCGACTATCGCGTTACTCGTTAGGGGTTTCGGGCCGATGCGGGCGGTTCAGTCAGGTCGCACGCCGTCGCATTCGCACCAAGCCGATCGCGTTCGCGTCCGCGACGGCGTCCCGGGCTTTGACCTGGACGTCGCTGTCCCATGACGTAAGGTTATCCCGCGCACGGCGGAAGGAGGCTGCCACTTGGGCAGCGGTGGGCTCGTCGCCCAACGGCATGACGTGAAGCGCGTCCACCACCGGCAGATCTGCGAGTCGCAGTGCCATCTCAAGCGCCAAATCGCGCCCTCCCCCGGCGCACACCTGCGCATAGGCTGCGTCAGGCAGGTCGCACCCTGGCAGGGAGCGGGCTCGATCAGCCATGGCGCGACTCCGCAGCACTCCCACGGTCACATAAACGCGCAGTCGATGCAGCAGCCCCGCGTCGCCAGCGCGGTCCAAGAATCCGGTGAGAGTGGGGATGCTGAAACACATCTGGGTATGAGCGAAGGTTGCACCGCAGTCAAGCTTTCGCCCCAGCAGCCGCAGCTCTCTGCCGGGGTCGCTGGCAAACGGGTTCAGTACGCAGCCCCGTGCGATGGGCAGCGGGGCCAGCCATTCCCCGGCAGCAGCGAGCAGCTGCGTCCCGGTCATGTCGCCGACTCGCGCAATCCCGGGAACGTCGTCGCCGTGGAGGCAGACGATTCCGTCGCAGCCGAGGGCGGCAGCGCCAACCACCTCGCTCTGGAGCGCTAGCCGGTTGCGATCCCGCGCCGAGATATGGACCACGGTCCTGACGCCCTGCTCTCTCGCCAGGGCCACCGCCGCAAGTGGCGACATCCGGGGCTGGCCAGCGTGATTGTCGGTGAGCACGACCAGTTCGACGTCTTGCGCCAGCTCTGCGATCCGCTCTGTGACACGTGCAGTGTCGGGGCGCACGGGCAAGGAGATCTCGGCTGAGGTCAGCGCCCGGTCTGGCATCGACGGATCTTCGCGCAGGCAGCGGCTGCGGTGCAGTAAGGGTGTGGTCGGGGCGACTGGACTCGAACCAGCGACCCCCTGCTCCCAAAGCAGGTGCGCTACCACTGCGCCACGCCCCGACGCGCCGGATCTTCAAGACGCCGCCCACCCCTGCCCCGCGCTCACCGGTGACGCACCCATCTCGCCGCACCAGGCATGGGCCGGATCTGGCGCAAAAGGTAGCACGACATCTCACTCACGACGCGTCACGCCGGCCAAGGACTCTGTCGACGGTTTCCTCAATCTGTTTGAGGTGCGGTCGCTCATGGCGAGCGAGATGCTCGGCGTAGGACAGCAGAGTCCGCTCGTTGGTCATCCCGTAGGCGACGACCAGGGCCTTGCGCGACCAACCTTCCGGCGACAGGTGTTCAAGGATTGCCAGCAGCTCCGAGCGCTGTGCGACATAGGAACGCATCGAGTCGTGGAATCCGAGTTCGAGGTAGTCGGTGCTCTTGATCCACGTGCGGGGATTGACACCACGGCGCTCCGGCATGTCCTCCGCAAGAATCGCTGCGATGTGGTTGCCCCATACGTCTGCACACGCACGAAGATGCGCAAGCACTTCATTTGCGGACCACGCATCATCGGCGGGACTGGTGCGCAGCTGAGCCGGTGTGATGTCGGCCGTCAGCGCAGTGATACGACGCGGTGCGTCGGCAAGTCCGGTCACGATCTGCTTCGTCGTGAGTGATTTGCTCGCCACTTGATGTCCATTAAGCCATGGCACCCACACAATTTCGTCTTGGGCTGCGTGTCAGCGCCGCCCGGGCTGCCATACGGTGCATCGCTGATAGGCTCGGGGCATGGCGGGACATGACTGAGCGCGCGATTCCTCCGACTGCGCGCGAGCGAGCGGCGTTCGATGCGGCCACCATGGGGAAGCCCAAGGACTTCATTCGAGTGTGCCGCGAGCTTCGCAGAGACCCGGCGCAAATGCTGGACGCGTTCGAAGCGGCCCCGTGGCGCTGGCTCTTCCACTTCCCTCCGGGGGACCCGGTCACTGACGAGATGCGTCATCGGCCCTTCCTGCCTCCGATCCAGTCGCGGCTCGACGCCGTGCGCGAATACGTCGAGGCGCCGTGGTGGCGCCGGGTTTTCAGCGCTTCAGACGCACGCGACCCGACCACCCGGCAGGCGTACGCGAGGACTCGCTTGCCTGGTCGATGAGCGTCGAGTTCGCCTCAGCGCTCATCGTGGCCGATGCCGCCATGGCTCGACACTGACGTCCAGCCTCGGCCGTCACGCCTGCGCCCTCGCGCGCAGCAAACTCTCGTAGGCGTGGACCTCCTCGACGTCATCCTCATCATCTTCATCCTCGTCTTCACCGTGTCCGGCTTGCGCCGTGGACTGACCGGGGTGGCTCTTGCGCTCGCGGGCCTCGTGGTCGGCCTCCTGCTCGGCGCTGTGATTGCTCCTCCCGTCGCCACGGCGATCACCAAGGACCCGACCACCCGGCCGATCGTCGCCATCGGCATCTTCCTGGGCGTCGCGCTCGTGGTTGAAGGGATCGGCGCGGGCGTCGGCTACCGCATCCGGGAGCGAACCGAGCGCACCGCCCTGCTCGGCAAGGCCGATTCAGCGGTGGGGGCAGTCCTCGGCCTGGGGGCGGCGCTTGCGACGGCCTGGTACGTCGGCCTGATCTTCTCGCAGAGCCCCTGGGTCACCCTGGACAACCAGATCAGCAACTCCGCCATCGAGCGCACCCTCGACCAGTACATGCCCCGGCCACCTGGCTTCCTCGCCATCATCGGCAACCTCTTCCGGCCGGGAGGCTTCCCGAACCCCTTCTCCACGATCCTGAACATTCCTCCCACCCCTGTCGCCATCCCACCGCTCATCAACACGGCGGGCATCCGTGCGGCAACCGCTGTGACCTCCAGAGTGATCGCCACGGGATGCGGCGGCGGAGCTGAGGCGGGATCGTCGTGGCCCCTGGCAGCCGGGTACTTCGTCACCAACGCCCATGTCGTCGCCGGCTCGAGCAGTGTCGAGGTCGACACGCCGGACGGAGGCCGCCACGTGGCGCGCGTCGTGCTCTTCGATCCGAACACCGACGTGGCGGTGCTGTACTCACCGGGGGTGCGGCTGAGCCCGCTGGTGATCGTGAACAGCAACCCCGCACGGGGGACGGACGGCGCGGTCATCGGCTATCCGGGTGGCGGCGCTGAACAGGTGGTCCCCGCGGCCGTCAGCGGCGTCGAGGCGGCGCGAGGCTACAACATCTATGGGGACACGCTCGTCACCCGTGAGATCGAGGTGCTCTCCGCCCGGGTCATCCCGGGAAACTCCGGTGGTCCGATCGTGAACGACAACGGCCAGGTCATCGGCGTCGTCTTCGCGGCGAGCACCGTCCAGCCCAACGTCGGCTACGCGTTGACCGTCCCGACGGTGTATCCAGACCTTCAGGCCGGCGAGCATCGCACCGCCGCGGTTTCCACCGAGGGGTGCGCCGCCTGAGTGCTGCGCTCAGGCGCTAGTACCGCGACAGCTCCCGAGCCGCGGAGGGGCAGCTGCACCCTGCCCCTCCACTCAGCGACTCAGCTCGAGATGAACCCGTTCTGAAGCAGCCACGTGTGCGCCACGTTGGTGACCGTCTGGCCCTGCACCTCGACCATCGCGTTGAGCGAGAGCATCACCGGCGTGGTCCACTTCGCCGCCACCGGTGCCATCCACGCGCCGATCGACGGGTTCTTCTGCAGCACGCTCGACCGCACCACCAGTCCCGCGTTGTCAGGTGGGAAGAGGTTCTTGTCGTCGGTCAAGGTCACCTCGTTGTTGACCTGGATCGCGGAGTTGGTGGTGTACACCTCACCGGCGTCGCACTGCCCCTTAGCGATCGCCTTCTCGGCGGTCGTGCCGATCTGTATGTAGTGGAAGGCCGAGGCGGCCGGCCAGCCGTAGGTGGTCACGAGGCCAGGAAGACCGTCGGGCCGGGTGAGGAACTCCGACTGCACGCAGACCTTGGTGGTCGGATGCGACGTCAGGTAGGTGCCGAACGCCGCCAGTGAAGTTCCGAACGTTCCCGACTGACTCGACTTGATGGCGATGCCGTTGGTGTCATCGAATTGCGTCGGGGCGACCCAGCAGAGGCCATTGGCCTCGTCCTTCTGCTGCACGTACGTGAACGCCGCGGCCAGAGCAGTCGGGAAGTTGGTGAGCCCGAGGTAGTCACCCAGCTCGGTCCCGGTGTACTGCCAGTACATGTCGATGGTGCCGGTGGTCAGTGCAGTGCCGATCGCCTTGTCTGCAGCGGTGAATGTATTCGTGACATTGAAGCCGTGCGCATTGAGCACGTCCGCGGTCATCTGCGCCATCAACCCTTCTTCGGCAAATCCCTTGGCGCCGATCGAGAGCGTTGTGCCGTTACCGCTGGTCTGAGTTCCGCTCGGGCATGTCGATGTCGTGCCCGCGCTGGTTGACGGAGTGCCGCCGCCGGAGTTTCCACCCCCGCACGCAGCAAGGGTCCCGGGTATCGCGATTGCGATGACCGCGAGTAGCTTGCGCCTCATGGATGTGTTCCTCCACGTGTTCAACCGTTGACCGTTCTTGGGACTGCGACACGCTCAATCATTGAGAGGCCCCAGTCCGCTAACAAAGCAAGTGACGCCACCATCACGGCTCCGACGAAAACCACCCTGTCACTGTTGTTGATGCCAGCGGCGATCACGTCCCCGAGGCCGCCACCTCCGATGAAGTTTCCGAGTGTAGCGGTTCCGATGATTAGGACGAGTGCGGTGCGAAGCCCGGCAAATATCAGTGGTGACGCCAGGGGTGTCTGGACTCGCACCAAAACCTGCCAACGCGTCATGCCCATTCCTCGCGCCGCATCGACCACCGCCGGATCGACCCCCTGGATACCTGCGACCGTATTGCGCAGGACAGGGAGCAGGCCATACACGACCAGCGCGACAACAGTCGGGGTGACCCCGAGGCCGAGGAATGCGAACAGCAGCACCAGCAGGCCGATGCCGGGAATGGCCTGTCCCAGGTTCGCGATGAGGAACACCGGCACGCGAACGAGCCGCCCCGCCTGAGCGATCACGACGCCGACCGGCACGCCGATCGCCGCGACCAGCGCGAACGAGATCCCCGAGATGTAGATATGCGAAATCGTCTCCATCATCAGGTTCGGCGCATTGATGACCTCGGAGTCGAAGGGCTTGCCGGTCAATGTTTGGTAGACACCGATCGACAGGAGAATGCCGATCACAACCCATATGGGGACGGCGAACGGGCGAAGGCGATGGACCCACGCGGGCAGGTGCGGCATCACCGCGACCTCATCGATGCCTGACGGATCACGTCCGCGTCGATCAGACCGAGAGTGCGGTCGCCGTCGACCACCAGAACGCGTCCGTCCGGCGCCCGGAGCACGGCATCGAGCGCATCGCGGAGCGTCCCCTCGACAGCCACCACCGTGGAGGGAGCGGCACCGTTGACGGTCGTCAGTTCCACGTCACGGATGGGGATCAGTGCCAGACGCCGGACCAGCGGCCCCTCGCCGAGGAACCCGGTGACGAATTGGGACTGCGGGTTGGCGAGCAACTCCTCGGGGGTCGTGAACTGCTCGAGCTTCCCGCCCTTGGACAGGAGCGCCACCCGGTCGCCGAGCTTTACCGCCTCATCGATGTCGTGGGTGACGAAGACGATCGTCTTGCGGACCACGCTCTGGAGGCGGAGCAGCTCATTCTGAAGGCGCTCCCGAGCGATCGGGTCGATGGCCCCGAAGGGCTCATCCATGAGCAGGATGTTCGGATCAGCCCCCAGGGCGCGGGCGACGCCGACGCGCTGGCGTTCACCGCCGCTGAGCTCGGCCGGCAGCCGGCGGGCGTAGTCGCCGGCAGGGAGCCCTATCAGGTCGAGCAGCTCCTCGACCCGTGCCTGAATCCGCTGCTTCGGCCAATTCAGCAGACGCGGAACCGTCGCGACGTTCTCGGCAACCGTCTGATGCGGGAAGAGACCGACCTGCTGGATGACGTACCCGATCGAGCGGCGCAGGTCGTTGACGTCGTACGTCCGCGTGTCGCGGTCATCGATGCTGATCGTGCCTTCGGTTGGTTCGATCAACCGGTTGATCATCTTCAAGGAGGTCGTCTTGCCGCATCCGGAGGGACCCACGAGGATCACCGTCTCGCCGGACTTGATCTCGAGGGAGAGATGGTCGACGGCGACCGAGTTCGCGTAGCGCTTCACCACACGGTCGAACCTGATCATGTGGCGGCCACCGAGACCCGCCCGCGGGAGAGTGCACGCTGAATGACGGCCAGGATCAGGTCGGCGAGGATGCCGATGGCGGCGACGGGGAGGATCCCGGCGAGCACGGCGTCGAGGGTGCCGGTGCTGCGACCGATGGCCGAGATGATGGTCTGGCCGAGGTCATTGACCCCGACCGTCGCTCCGACGGTTGCGATCGCGACGATCATCACGGTGGACTGCCGGATGCCGCCGAGGATCACCGGGACCGCGAGTGGCAATTCGACCCTCAGGAGCACCTGCTGCGGGCTCATCCCCATGCCGCGTGCCGCCTCCACCACCGCCGGGTCGACGGCATTGATCCCAGCCCGGGTGTTCCGCGTGACGGGCAGCAGCCCGTACAGCACCAGGCCGACGATCACCGGAGGATTGGCCAGCCCGAGCCAGATCGAGAGCAAGCCGAAGAGGGCGAAGCTGGGGACCGTGAGGATTGTGCTGGTGACCGCCATGATCACCGTTGACAAGGGCTCGGATCGCGCGGCCGCGATGCCAAGCCCCAGCCCGATCGCGCTCGTGATCGCGATGCACTCGCCGACGATCTCGAGGTGGGTGACGATCTGCGGCTCGATCGACGTCCAGTTGTCGGAGATGTACTGAAAGACGCTCACGCTTGTGAGGCGTCAGTATCCATAACCTCCAGGGGTCGGTGTGGCTGTGGGTGTCGAGCCGGAGCCGGTGGATGTGCCCGTTGACGAGGAAGTCGTGCCCGGCATGGCAGCGAACCACATGCCCCCGATGCCGTTCCCATTGGTCTGACCGGGGCCGGTGTCGTTGGCGTAGGTGTGGAGCGGCCAGCCGTTGTAGGTGACCTCGGTGACGGTCGCGCCGTTGAACATGACCGAAGCCGTGGCGAGCGTCCCGGTGACGCCGGACGCGGCGGACGGTGCTCCGGTTACCGCCAGGGGCGGCCATGTCGTCAGGCAGCCTCCGGTGCATGCGCCGAGCGTGGAGTTCTTCTCCGGCAGGAAGTAGTAGAGCGTGAAGCCCCTCGGATCGGTCAGCACGGTACCGAGGGATGTACTCGTCGTGGAGATGGTCGTGCCCGATGCAGCGGGGCCGCTGGTGGCCGGCGGCGTGGTGCTGGACCCCGCGGCGCCACAGGCGGCGAGCACCGTTGCGCCGGCCAGGGTCAGGACGATGCGTCGCATGGTTGAGAACCTCCGCAGTTGGCGATGGTATGAGTACGCCACGGCGTTACGTCGCCAATGCTCACCCGGGTATTCTCGAAGCATGTGCCGAAGCATCAAGACGCTCCGCGGCGCCGAACCCCCTGCTGACGATGACGATGCTCGGGCGGCCGCGCTCCAGTTCGTGCGCAAGATCAGCGGCTACCGGGCACCGTCCAGGGCGAACCAGCCTGCCTTCGACGCGGCCGTGCAGGAGGTGACCGCTGCCACCACCCGCCTTCTCGAGGGTCTTCAGCAACGCATCTGACGCGTTTAGCCGTCGAACAGCGGATAATCTGCTGATGCGATCAGGCTGGATGCACTATTCCGAGTCGATCGCCCCCATGGTGATGGTGCCATTGACCGTGCCGCCGTCATCGACGCGAAGCCTCGCCGCGCGAACGTCACCAAGCACGACGCCGCTGCCCGCCACCGTCAACCTGCCGCGTGCGATCACGTTGCCGGTCACATTTCCTCGGACTGTGACGTTGCGCCCGTCGACCTGCGCACGCACGTTTGCAGACGACTCGACGTCGACGTCACCCGACGCTTTGATCTCCCCTTCGGCAGTCCCTTCGATGTGGAGGTCGCCTTCGATCGTGAGCGATCCGTTAAGGACGTCGCGAGGGCCCAGGGTGATGCCCCTGGCACCTGTCGCGCCGTTTCGGTGACCTCCACGTGGAATGGACGCCGCAGCCTCCTCGACTTCAGTGATGTTCTCCATGGAATTGTCCTCTCCTTCTCGTCCGTTGCTCGGCGCATATCGTACTGATCCTGCGGTCGCTTCGCGGGTGGAGTGGGCGCACGACTCGGTCACGCTCGCGGGCGTACGCGACACGTTCCGCCAGCTGCAACTCGATTTCTACCGTGCCGCTGCGCATCGATACGATTCCTGGGCGGGGGGCGCAAACGTTCGTGCCGCGCAACAGCTTGCGACGTTCATCGATGTGCAGCCGCACGAGCGCGTGATCGACATCGGCTGCGGCACAGGTCTGGTCAGCCGGTCGCTGGGGCTCGGCAACTCGACGCTCGAACACCTGGCCATCGATCTGTCTCCGGACATGATCGCGTATGCCCGCGAGCGGTCGTCGGGTGAATGTGGCATCCAGTACGCGGTCATGGACGCGCAACACCTCGTCTTCAATGACGCGCAGTTCGACATCGCGATCCTCGGGCAATCGTTGGCATACCTCGAGGATCCCTGGCAGGCGTTCGCCGAGGTCCGGCGTGTCCTGAAACCCAACGGACGCATCGCCGTGTCGTGCAGGTGCAGGAGCCTGTCGACACCCGCACAGGATGTGTTCTTCGAACGCCTCGAGCGGCTCGCGATCCGTCGTGCGCGTACGCCATCGCATCACGCGCTGTTCGGTGAGCCGTGGGTGCTCACCAACATGCTCGAGATGGCCGGTTTCGCGGATGTCAGGTTCACCCAGCTGCTGGTCGGTGTTCGCGCCGCTGATGTGCACGAATGGACGGAGCTGATGCAATGGTCAGGACCGTGGCCGCACGCGATGATCGGTCTGTTGAGCCCCGGCGCTCGCGCCACGTTCGAGGAAGAGCTTGACCGAACCATGCACCGCCTGGGCGAAGGTGACTACGCGTTTCACGGCGCTTTCACCCTCGCCACCGGGCGGCTCCGCGACCAGTCCCCGGCTCAGCCCTCTGCTGAGTCCGCGCTCGAGGAAACGCTCGACGTCTCCGCGGTGCGCTCGTCGCTGTACGCATCGGACTCGGAACCTGCGTTTTCTTCGCCGTAGGCTCCGCTTTCACCCTCACCACTGACGGGTGACCCAGTCACGTCAACGGCGGTCTCATCGTCATGCTGTTCCATCCGTCGCGCCGGCGGGGCGTCACCGGACCGGTTCATGGTGATGGTCGCGTTCAACGTTGCACCTTCATCGACCCGGAGCCTCCCGGCTCGGACCTCGCCCGCGAATGACGCGGTCTCGCTGAGCGCGACCAGCTCGCGAGCCACCGCGTTTCCTTCTACCTTTCCACTGACAACGATGTCGCGAGCCGAAATCTGCGCGCGCGCGGTGCCCGTCGAGTGGACGGTGATCTCACCTGTCGCAGTGACCTCGCCGTCCAGCGTGCCTTCGATGCGTACGTCGCCGTCGACGGTCAGCGTTCCGACGAGCGAATCGCGCGGTCCGAGGACCACGATGCCTCCCGGCTCCGAAGCCGCCGGGCTCGCCGCACCACGACGCCCGCGGGCCCGGCCCGATGTGGAAATTCCGGTGTCGCTCGTGTCCATTGCGGCTCCTTCGCTATGGCTCGGCGGTCTGTGCTCGCCGGTATCGTACGGGTCCGTCCGCTCAACGGGTCAGGCGTCGCAGTTACAAATTGCGAAACGCCTGGGGTCGGTTACACCACCAGGTCGCGACTGAACTCACCGACCACAGCCACCCCCGCAAGTCCCATGGCATGCGCGAGCTCGTCGCGGTACGCGTCGAGCACTCGCTGGACGCCCGCGGCCCCGCCGGCCGCGAGGCCCCACAGGATCGGACGGCCGATCATTGCCGCTGTTGCGCCGAGAGAGAGCGCAACGAAGACGTCCGTGCCGCTCACAATGCCGCCGTCCACGAGGACCGGCGCCCGGCCTTCCACCGCCGCCACGATCTCTGGGAGGGCGACGGCCGAGGCCACGGCTCGGTCGAGCTGGCGTCCACCGTGGTTGGAGACCACGACGCCGGCCGCGCCCGCGTCAAGACACGCTGCCGCGTCGTCAGCGCGGAGGACTCCCTTGACGAACACCGGGAGCCCCGCCAGGTCGCGCAGCCACGCGATCGTCTCCAGGCCAATCGTGGGGTCCTGATCGAGGCTGGCCGTGACGTCGTCGAACGCTGTCCCCGGCCTCAGATGCGCACCGAAGTTGACCAGGTGCTGCTCCATGGTCAGCGGAGCGAAATGGCCGCGCCGCTTGAACCCGATGTATGGCGTGTCCACGGTCAGCATCAGTGCTCTCGCTCCCAACCCGGCGGCGCGGCGCACCAGCTCCTCGGTCACACGGCGTTCCCGGACCACGTAGACCTGGTACCACCACGCGCCGCCAAGCGCTGCGGCGATCTCCTCGAGCGTCCGGGTCGCACGGGTCGTCACCACCATGAGGCCGTCCGCAGCGCTGACGCCGCGTGCGGTCTCGACCTCGCCCTCAGGATGAGCCACCTGGTGATACGCGGTCGGCGCCACCACGACCGGCACCCCGAGGGACGTTCCCAACACCTCCGTCGTGAGATCGGTCGGCGCGCCTCCGCGAAAGATGCGAGGCCGGAGCCGGTAGCGACGCCACGCCGCTCGCAACTCCTCGAGGCTCAGCTCATCCCCCGCCCCCGCTGCGATGTAGTCGAACGCCGCCGGCGGCAGCTTCGCGCGGGCGGCGAGCTCGTGCTCGACGAGCAGGTCGGCCAGGGACTCGTCCACGCGGAGGATTGTCTGTCAGCGACGCGTTACCCGGGTGACGGCGTCGGCGTCGGAAGGGGCTGATACTCGTTGAGCGGGATGATCGGCGCCGCCAGGCCGGAGGCGACGCTGCTCGAACACTGCGCCAACTCGATCTGCTGCTCTCCAGGCGCTCCAACCAGGTCGGTCAACGTGGGACAGCTATACGTCAACGTATGCAGGCTCGGGGCCGCAGGCGGGCCGTACGCCACCGCGTCGGTGAAGTGGCATCGCGCATCGATGTCAGGGACGATGCGAAATCGATGCACGGCGAGCTCGTCGACACCGGTGTCGCGAACCGTGAGCGTCTTGGGAATGCACGCCTCTGCCGAGGCGGCGAAACACTGCGCAGCCTCCGCGGACGCTGCCGAGGTCGCGCCTCCGATGCCGACCGCCGCTGTGCCACACGACGGTACCGGGACGAGCGCGGCTGTGAGCGCGGACGCGCCCGTCGCCACGCCCAGCGTCGCGAGGATCACCAGGAGGTTCCGGGTCACGTTTCGGAGTCCACCGCGCCCATGCATGAGCACGAGGGCAGAGCAGATCAACGTGTCAACGCCGAGCAGCGCACCGATGGCAATGCCCGCGATGACGAAACCGGTGACGGCCGAGACCACCACGGCGATCACCAGCGCGGCGATCTCCACCAGCACGTACGGGCGATTGACGAACCGGTGCCCCGCGATCAACGCCACGGGAACGAGGACGGCGAGCAGGAGGAGTGAGGCGACCAGAGCGAATCCGAGCCCTGCCCAGAAGCTCAGTGCCGCCCAGGCAAGGAGAAGCAGGCCGAAGACGGTCAGGTACTGAACGCGACCACGCACGACGCGCAGTCTATTGCCGGGCTACGTCGCGGCTGCGAGTGTCACGGTCGCCTGATGGTGCTGTCCGGATGGGTCGACCCAGCCGATCGCCACGGATTGACCCTCGTGATCGCCATCGAGCGACACCTTGAGCGACGACGAGGAGACGACGGCGGTGCCACCGATTGACGTGATGACATCGCCCGCACCGAGCCCCGTGGAGGCTGCCGGCGTCCCGCTCTCGACGCCGGTGGGACCACACGTCGATCCCGAGATCAGTACGGCGCCAAGCGGTGATGCGCTGTCGCTGACACACACCCCGAGCAACGCGCCTGCAGGTGGTGTCGAGGGATTGGCGATGATCTGATGGGCGTAGTTCAAGGCGGTGTCGATGGGGATTGCGAATGCCTGGATCACCCCGGGCTGCGGTCCCGTGCGTCCTCCGCTCGCGGCCGTGTCGATCCCGATCACCTGGCCATTGCTGTTGATGAGCGGCCCACCCGAGTCGCCAGGCTGGATCGGAGCGTTGGTTTGAATCATGCCGCTCAGGTTCTCGGGATTCTGTCCGGTCGAATCCGAGGCTGTGATCTGCTGATCGAGAGCCGTCACTGTGCCGGTCGCCACCGCCGGCGCGCCGCCGCGACCCTGCGCATTGCCGAGTGCGGTCACGCCGTCTCCCACGTGCACGGTGGACGAGTCGCCGATCGGGGCTTTTGACAGTCCACTCGCCCCCTGGAGTTGGAGCACTGCGATGTCGTGGGCGGGGTCCTGGCCCACGAGGACCGCGGGAAAGGTGTCGCCCGTCGCGGTCAGCCGCACGCTGATCGCCTCTCCACCGGAGACGACATGATCGTTGGTCAGCACGAGCCCCGTCGAGGTGAGCACGATGCCGGTCCCGGCCGCGGCGGCACCGCCGCCGAGCGACGTGTCGATATCGACGATGGCCGCTTCGACACCGGAGGTGTTCCCCGAGCCACCCAGGCCATGGGTCGCGATCACCGCGGTCGCAGCAGCGCTCGCGGCGAAGATGAAGATGATGATCACAGCGCCGAGCATCAACAGCCGTGATGTCCGCCGTGGTGGCGGCGGCGGCTCGTAGTTGTAGAACTGTTGCGGCCACCACCCAGGGACCGGCGGCGGCGAGGACCATCCCGAACCCGCCCACGGGTCGTCGGTTCGCGCTCCCCCTGACCACGCCGGAACTCCGACGGGGACCTCCTCCTCCTCGCTCATCGTCACCCTATTGTCGCGACTTCCCGCTGTCGAGTGCATGACGAGGACTTCCCGCGTTCAGGCGCCACGGGCGCGGAACGCGGGTGTCCCCGAGCATGCGACCTGCTGAACCGAGCGTCTCGGTCCGGCCCGGCTACATGACGTTGAAGGTTTCCGCGACCTCGATGCTCGAGCCGCCGCCGAGCACCGGGCAGCCCTTGGCGAGCGCCACAGCCGCGTCGAGCGAATCGGCCTCGAGCAGGCTGTAGCCGGTGGCCGCGTTCGCGCCACCTCCGTCCGAAACTGACCCATCGCTGGCGATGGTCCTGGTCTGTCCAACCGGGTTGCCGCCGTCAGCAAGCGCGGGTCCGAGGTTCTGGAACCATGTTCCCCATGCGGCCATCACCTTGTCCTGCGCCTCCTGGCCCTCGGGCATGCTCCCGCCGTGGTAGACGAGCAGATATTTCGCCATGTCGTGCCTCCTTGTGTCGTCAGTTGCTGTTCGCGCTGATGGCGCGGATCACTGTGGGTTCAAGCCGCGTCTCGAGGAGCGCGCGCTCGGATGGGTTGTCGGTCAACTCGATGGCGCGGCGATCCGCGGCCGCCGCCTCATCGAGCCTTCCGAAGCGACGGAGCAATTCCGCCCTCGTCGCCCAGTAGAGGTGATAGCCGTCCAGCTCAGCGCGCAGCGCGTCGAGTTCCTCCATCGCAGGTACCGGGCCGGCGACGTGCTCCAGAGCGATGGCGCGATTGAGGCGGATCACCGGGCCCGGGTTGAGCCGCACCAGGGCACCGTAGAGCGCGAGGATCTGCGGCCAGTCAGTGTCGTCGAACGTCGCGGCCTCGGCGTGACAGGCGGCGATCGCGGCCTGCAGCCAGTACGACCCCGGGCGGCCCAGGCGTCGCGCCTGCTCGAGCAGTGTGCCGGCCTCGGCGATTGCCGCATGGTCCCACCGCGATCGGTCCTGGTCACGAAGCAGCACGAGCGCCCCGCCCGCATCGAAACGAGTCGTCCGGCGCGATTCATGCAGGTGCATCAGCGCGAGCAGGGCGAGGACCTCGGGCTCGTTGGAGAGCATCCGGGAGAGCAGTCCGCAGAGCCAGATCGCGTCGGCGCAGAGGTCGCAACTCGTTGACATCTCCGGCCCGCTGCCGAGATATCCCTCGTTGAACACGATATAGAGCGAGGCGAGCACCTCGGCCAGACGGTTCGGCAGCTCGTCGGCACCCGGCATGCGGTATGGGATCTGCGCGTTGACGATCTTTCGCTTCGCGCGAACAATTCGCTGCGCCATGGTCGTCTCCGATACCAGGAACGCGTGCGCAATCTGGCTCGTGGTCATGCCCATGACCGCGCGCAGGGTCAGCGCAACCTGCGCATCGCGGGCCAGCGCGGGATGGCAGCAGGTGAAGATGAGCCGAAGACGGTCGTCGGGATCGGAGCGAACGTCCGGCGCCCATCCGTCGGTCAGCAACTGGAGCTTGGCTCGGTACGTCGAGTCGCGACGAAGCCGGTCGATCGCGCGACGCCGTGCTGTCTGGAGGAGCCATGCAGCGGGCCGCTCTGGCACCCCCTCCAGTGGCCAGCGTTGCAGGGCGACCACCACGGCATCCTGGACCAGGTCCTCGGCGAGGTCGAAGTCACCGGTGATGCGCACCAGCGATCCGCAGATGAGGCCCACCTCCGCCCGGAAGACGGCGTTCATCGCCTCGCCGGTCGGGTCGTTCACCATGGCTTCGCGAATCCCTCCCGGACTCAGCCGACCGGATGATTCGGCATGTCGTCGTGGTTCACCACCGGGCGGATCTCGACAGCCTGATCTTGGCGCGGCCATCTCTTGGCGATCGCGATCGCGTCGTCCAGGTCCGCGACGTCGATCGTCACGAAGCCGGCCACGGTCTCCTTGCTCTCCATGAAGGGACCGTCGGTCACGAGCGGCCGGCCCTCCTGGAACCGGACCGTCGTCGTGGAGTTCGACGGCTGGAGTTCCTCGCCGCCGCGGAGCTTGCCATCACGCCCGATCTCGGCGAACCACTGGTCGACCGCCGCGTAATGGGCGCGTTGCGCCGCATCGTCGAGCCCTGCGGCGTCGACGGCCCCCTCCTCGTTCTTGATGAACAGCAACATGTACTTCACGGGTTCAGCTCCTTCGCATCCAGATACGTCGTCCCAATGATGACGACGATCGGCGAAGCCTTAAATCGACAGGTCTCGTCCGAGAAGGCCGTCCGGGCTGGCCGTCCCTGTCAGGCTGTCACCCCGTGGTCGAGTGGACAGTGGTGGGCCGGGCCCGCCTCGGCGGTGAGGATCGGTCGAACGTCGATCGCCTTCGGCGTGCATGCGAGGAGGCGGAACCGCTGGACCTGAAGGTCGAGCTCGACGAGGCCGATCATCTCGATCGCCCGATTCACTTCCTGGCTACGGCCGGCGACGAGGTGATCGGCTATGCCGGGATCACCGCCGGTGACGAGGCCGAGGTCTGCGGGATGGTGTACCCATCGTGGCGGGGTCGCGGGGTCGGCCGCGCGTTGCTGGCCCACATCCACACCGCGGCTTCCGACCTCGGCCGCGCGAGCATGCTGGTCATCTGCGAGGACGCTGGACCCCCGGCGATTGCCTGGATGCGCCGCCTCGGCGCCATCCTCGAGTTGGCTGAGCGTCGCATGGTGGTTCGGCTCATGGCGACCGCCACCCCGTCCACAGTCGATGGCCCTCTCGAGATTCGCCCCGCATCGGACGCCGATCACCACAGGGTGGCGGTCCTGCTGGGAGAGGAGTTCAGCGACCGTCCGGAGGACCAGCGACTCATCGGCCTCGACGGCGCGGGCATCGTCGGGACGCTCCGACTGATCGAGTCGTCGCAGCGCACGATGATCTACGGCTTCCTCATCGATGAGGGTCGTCGGGGCACGCGCCTCGGGTCGCGAATGCTCGCCGCCGTCTTCGAGCGTCTGCGTGGTGAAGGCGTCGACGAGGTCGGCCTGGAGGTCGACCCTGACAACACACCCGCGGTGCGGCTCTATGAGCGATTCCGATTCGAGACGGTCACCACGTATCGATACATGCGCCTCCCGACCACCCCCTCGGAACTCCGGGAGTAGGCCGGGTTCTCGCGGCGTGCCGGCTTCGGTCGGTGCTCGCACCTACCGAAGTGGTGGCTGCAGTGGGGGTGGCAGTGCCGGTTGGGTGGCATATCCGGGCTGCAGATATCGATCCCAGAGGCCGTTCAGATGGTCCTGGTAATACAGCGAATACAGGCCGAAGACGAAGCTCAGCACGAGCCCGACCAGCGGCTCCGCGCGATTTGGGCTCCCCGCCTGCGCCTCCATGCGTGCGATCCGTGTGCCGGTGCGATAGATGGTGATCAACGGCGGAATGATGAGCAGAGACCCGGGGATGAACGCGAGCACGGACAGCACGGGCTGGATCGAGTTGTCCCCCAGAAAGCGTCGCGCCTCGTCGTTGACCTTGTAGATCCAGACGAAGTGATAGATGCCGAGCGTGATGAGCGGCAACCCCAACCACACCGCGATCACATTGCGTTTCTTGTACGTCTGGGTGCCGACCGTCACGAGCTGTGCCATCGCCTACCTCCCTGCACTCCGCGATGCGAGCGTCAGTGCCGACCGATTCTGAGGACGACCTTGCCGGTGACCTTCCGCGCCAGGAGGTCGCGGGCGAGATCGCCACCGCGGGTCCAATCCTCCTCCACGTCGACGTGCGGCACAAGGTGGCCCGCGACAACCAGCGCGCACAGCGTCCGGAGATCAGAGGCTGCGCTTTGCGTGTACCGCAGCTCGTCGAAGATCAACATCGAGCGCACCGTGGCGCCGAGATGTGCGCCGAACCAGCGCGGGCCGAGCGGCGCCGGCTCCATGAGTGTCGAAGCGAATGAGACCACCATCCCGTGCGGCGCCACGACGTCGAGGCACCGGGTCAGCACCTCACCGCCGACGCCGTCGAGGATGTGGTCGTACTGATCGTGCGCATCGTTGATATCACGAAGCACGTGGTCGCACGCGGCCGCTGCGACCGCATTCGCCTCCGGGTTGCGGATCAGACCGGTCACGGTCATTCGCACCGCGCGCGCCAGCTGGACCGCGAGGTGCCCCACGCCTCCGGACGCACCGGTGATGAGCACGCGCTTGCCTGCCGGAAACCCACCAAGCGCGAGCGCCCGAAATGCGGTGATGCCGGCGAGCGGGAGGCAGGCGGCTTGAGCCGGCGTCACTCCGCCGGGCACCGGCGCGAGGTAATCCACCGGGACCGCCACCAGCTCCGCCCACGCTTCGTTATCGACGAGGCCGAGAACGGTCGTGCCTGCCGAGGGTCCGGCGCCGCTCTCGGCAGCGCGCTCGACCACCCCGAAGACATCCCACCCGACCTGATGGCCTGCAGGCGCGTTCTTGGCTCGCAAGACCTCTCCGCGGTTGAGGCTCGTCGCCTGCACGCGCACCAGGGCCTCGTTCGCAGTTGGCCGCGGCTCCGGCACCTCGCTGATGCGGAGCAGGTCGTCGTCGCCGGTGGTGAGGAGCGCAAGCATCGGGGTGGCCTGGATCCGCCTAGATCGCGCAGCTGTCGTCAGCGCAGACGCTGTCGACGTCGCCGGCCGCAACCATCTGCAGAGGATGGGCAGCGGTCCACGCCTGTTGCATGGCTCCGAGGATCAGTTCCGACGGCTGCGCTCCGGAGACGCCATAGGCGCGATCGAGCACGAAGAACGGGACGCCGGTGATGCCCAACTGGCGGGCCTCCAACTCGTCATGGCGAACGTCGTCGGCATAGGCGTCGCCGGCGAGCACGTCGCGGACGGCACCCTCCTCAAGACCCGCCTCGACCGCGAGTCGCGTGAGGACGTCGTGCTCGCCAATCGCCGCTCCCTCGACAAAGTAGCCCGCCATCAGGCGCTCCTTGAGTGCGTCCTGCCTGCCCACCGAATGCGCGAGGTGGATCAGGCGGTGTGCATCAAAGGTGTTCCCCGACCGCGCGCGGTCGAGGTGGAAGTCAAGGCCTTCGGTCGCGGCGTTGGCGGTCACACGCGCCTGAGCTGCCTCCGCAGCGGCGCGACTCATGCCGTACTTGGCAGCCAGCCGCTCCACCGGATCACCCTCTGTCCTGGCCGGGGCACTCGGATCAAGCTGGAAGCTGCGCCAGGTCACGTTCACCTCGCCTCGGTGATGGAACGCAGCCAGGGCGCCCTCAAAACGGCGCTTGCCGATGTAGCACCAGGGACAGACGACGTCGGACCAGATCTCAATCTCCATGCATCGGTTGTACCGCATTGCCGCCCGGATCACGCCTGACGCGCTCGGGTTCGGAAATCCTGAGTCCGGGTACAGAGATTCCAGAACAAACGAACCGGCCACCACGCGGCGGTCGGCCAAAGAGAACTGAAAACATGGCTGAACTCACATCCGAACTCCTTCCCATCCTGCAGCTGGACGACGTCGTCGTCCTGCCCGGCATGACCGCCACCCTCGCGGTGGAGAGTGACCCGCAGCGGGCCGCCCTGACAGCCGCGCAGAAGGGCAACCGTCTGATCCTGCTCGTGACCCGCATCGACGGCCGCTTCTCGGCCATCGGCACGGTCGCGCAGGTGGTCGAGTCCGGTCAGCTGCCGTCCGGTGCGGAGGTCTCCATCCTCAAGGGCCTGCATCGCGCTCGCCTCGGTGGTGGCCAGTCCGACATCGGCGGCGCGCTCTGGGTCCAGGTCGAGCCCCTGCCCGACGGCGACCCGACCGACGCCGCTCGCGAGCTCGCGCGCGAGTACCGCGCGCTCATTGAGAACCTGCTCGAGCTGCGCGGCGCAGGGCGCGCCATCGAAGCGGTCCGATCCGTGCGCCATCCCGGCCACCTGGCCGACCTGGCCGGCTACTCGCCCGACTTCAGCCTCGAGCAGAAGCTCGAGGTCCTCGAGACGCTCGACCTCGAACAGCGGCTCTCCCGGTTGATCGGCTGGACCAAGGATGTCCTCGCCGACGCGTCCGTGCGCGAGAAGGTGCGCACCGAAGTCAACGAGGGCATGGAGAAGACCCAACGGGACTTCCTCCTCCGCCAGCAGCTCGAAGCGATCAAGAAGCAACTCGGCGAGGGTGGCGACGACGTGACCGCCGGGTACCGGGCTCGTCTCGAGAACGCGGGCATGCCCGAGAACGTCCGTACCGAGGTTGAGCGCGAGCTCGACCGGTTCGAGCGGACCAGCGAGCAGAGCCCCGAGCACGGCTGGATCAGGACCTACCTCGACTGGATGTTCGAGATCCCCTGGAACGTTCGCTCCGAGGACAACCTCGATCTCATCGAAGCGCGCCGGATCCTCGACGAGGACCACACCGGCCTCGAGGACGTCAAGCAGCGGATCATCGAATTCCTGGCTGTCCGGAAGCTCCGCAGCGAGCGCGGCATCAGCGTGCTCGGCAGCGGATCCGGAGCCATCATCACGCTCGTCGGACCTCCTGGCGTCGGCAAGACGTCGCTCGGCGAGTCGGTCGCCCGAGCGCTGGGTCGCAAGTTCGCCCGGATCTCGCTCGGTGGCATCCACGACGAGGCCGACATCCGCGGACACCGGCGCACGTACGTCGGCGCTCTTCCCGGGCGCATCGTGCGTGCCCTCAAGGAAGCCGGCACCAAGAACCCGGTGATCATGCTCGACGAGATCGACAAGGTCGGCAGCGACTGGCGGGGTGACCCCTCCTCCGCGCTGCTCGAGGTGCTCGATCCCGCGCAGAACAACACCTTCCGTGACCACTACCTCGAGGTCGACCTCGACCTCTCCGAGGTGCTCTTCATCCCGACAGCGAACGTGTGGGAGACGATCCCGGCGCCGCTGCTCGACCGGATGGAGCTGATCCGTCTCGACGGATACACCGAGAACGAGAAGGTCGCGATCGCACGCGATCATCTCCTCCGCCGGCAGATTGAGCACGCAGGACTGCGGACTGACGAGGTCAGCATCACCGATGCCGCGATCCTCGCTGTGATCACCGACCACACCCGCGAGGCGGGCGTCCGGAACCTGGAGCGAGAGCTCGGCAAGATGACCCGCAAGGTTGCGACGCGCATCGCCGGGGGCGACCTGGTCGCACCGCTGGAGATCACGCCCGCAGAGGTGCGTGACCTGCTGGGCAAGGCCAAGTTCGACAACGAGGTCGCCGAACGCACGGCTGTCGCGGGCGTGGCCACCGGGCTTGCAGTGACCGGCACCGGAGGCGACGTGCTCTTCATCGAAGCAGCCAACGCCCCTGGCGACGGCAAGCTCACGCTCACAGGCCAGTTGGGTGACGTGATGAAGGAGTCGGCGCAGATCGCACTGTCATACGTCAGGGCTCATGCGGCCGCGCTGGGCATCGATCCCGAAGCTGCCCGCCAGAGCATGCACATCCACGTCCCGGCCGGCGCGGTGCCGAAAGACGGACCATCTGCAGGCGTCGCGATGACGACGGCGATGGTGAGCCTCCTGACCGGACGGCCGATGCGCAGCAGCGTTGCAATGACCGGTGAGGTCACCCTCCAGGAACTCGTGCTCCCGATCGGCGGCGTCAAGCAGAAGGTCCTCGCGGCCCATCGCATGGGTCTGCGCGAGGTGATCCTGCCCCGGCGCAACGAGAAGGACATCGAGGACGTCCCGGAGAGCGTGCGCGACGTGATGACGTTCCACCTGGCCAGCCGCGTTGAGGAAGCCCTCAACGTTGCGCTCGAACCGGTCGCGACGCCAGTCTTCGCCGCAGCCTAAGAGCTCATGACCGTCCGGGTCACGGCCACTGTGGTCGCGACCCGGGCGACCTCGGTCACACTCGGCGCACAGGCGCCAATGGAGTGCAGAACGAACGCACTCTTCCTGTCATCGAGCCATGGTGGGTGCCATGGGCTGGGCGCGTGCGCGCCAGACCGCAATCAGCGCGACGATCACGGCGGCTACGAGAATGGGGATCGCAGCGTTGGCTTCGCCTTGGTCGATGAGCTTGATGGCCGGACGACCCACTGCGTCTCCGAGACCTACGAAAGCTGCGATGTAGGCCATATTCGCGGCAAGCAACCCTATGAGAAATGTGCGCCGCGGCATTCCACTGACCGCAGCCACCTGGGTGGTGTAGATCCTCAAGCCGGGAATCAGTCGGGACACAAACGCAGCTCGCCAATCGCCATGGCCCAGGAGCTTCGCTGCGCGATCCAGAACCCCTCCAGCGTGAAACCTACGAGCAATACCGAAGAGACGATCCCGCCCCAATCGCGCGAAAAGTTCCCAGCCGACGAGCGCACCCGCGATCATGGTGAGAAGAGCGGCAGGAATGAACACCAGCGGACTGATCTGTCCTGATGCAATAGCGATTCCGCCTACAGCAAGCAGCAGGTCGCCGGAGATGAAGAACAGTGGAACCCCAACCTCCTCTGCGAAGAGGAGGCTGAGGATGACCACAAGTAAGACGTTGCCGCCGAGCCCGAACAGCGGTAAGTCGTTCATGGAGACGTGCGAGCTGGCAAGGACGGATCCGAGATGCCCGACGGACGCGGCGAGATCACACTCTCGCCGTGTCGCCGCGGAATCGCCAGGCGGCGCCGGCGACGAAGATCGCCGGCCAGGGCTTCGGCTGCGTTGGTTTCATCCACACGACGGCGAGCCTGCCGATCCCACAAGATGTCGAGCGCGAGGAGGATCAGGTTTGCGCCGACGGTGGCTCCGACGATTGCAGTGACGAGGGAGAGAAGTCCGCTGGTCGCATTGAACCCCAGCCAGGCACCTACGAGGCTACCTCCCACTGCTGCCGCGAATCCGATGGTGTGGGCGTTGGATTGCCGGTCGCGGTTGACCCAGGCGAGGTAGATCCCCAGGCCAATCGGCACACCGATTGAGACGACGGCGAGGAGCTGGTCTTCAATCGGAATCGTCGAGGACGTCGTGAGGACGATGAGCACACCGAGGAACCAGCCACCGAGGCCGAGGATGAGCGGGTACATCGAGCGGAGCACCGCACTCGCCGTGCGCCCGAACCGACCGCGTCTGCGGATGCGCCACCACATCAGGAGCAGCGACACCACCGTGAGGACGGCGAGGCCGGTCATCGTGGCGACAATGTCCTTGGCAATCGTCGTCTGTGTGCTGGCCGGTGTGAAGGAGACGTGCGGGCTCGTGTACAGGGATTGGTCGACGCGTCCGGTCTCGAGGTAGGTGGCGATCAGGGCGGTGCCGCCGGCAGGGTCATAGCTCCAGAAGGAACCTGCGTGCCCGAGCTGGGGCACCACCACCTGGTGCCCATTCGGGAGGAAGGGCATCAGCTGATCCGTCGCGTTCTGCGGTGGGGTCGACATATCGAGCGCCCCGCTGATCACCAGGGTCTGGACATTCGACGTCTGGTCGTGCATGTACTGGCCCGAGTCCGTGACAGCCGGCCAGGCATTCGCCAGCTCGCCGCCGGCGAAGAGGAAAGCCGTGCCGGGGCTGCCGATGATCGACGGGTCGGGGTGGGCGAAGTACTGCCTGACAGCAGGGAAGTCGATCGACCCGACGGACGCGAATTCACCCCAGACAAACGACTGTGGGAAAGCGATGCTTGCCAGAAACGATTCGAACCAGAGCCCGCTCGGGTCGCCGGCGGCGGCCGATAACCATGCGTCGATCGTCATCGGCGCGGAGTCTGGCGCTGCGTCGTCCGTCAACTCCTGCATGCCAAATGAGGTCGCGGCCATTACGTTGCCCTTGGTGATAGGGAGGAACAAGAAGTGGTCGGGCATGTTGGCCGCGGTGTGTTTGATGGTGGCGATGAGATCGTTGGTGCGCTTGCCGCAGGCGACGTCCGCTGCGCAGAGGCGAGCGTAGGACTGGAACTCCTGATCGATGGTCGCCGTATCGAACAGGAAGTCGCCGGGCGGGTTCGCCCCGATCATCACCGAGCGAAGGATGCTCGTCGGGTAGCGCCAGGCATAGATCATTGCAAGGCGGGTCCCCGCGCTCTCGCTGACGAGGTCTATCTGCTTGTAGCCCAGCGCGCTGCGCGCCGCCTCGAGGTCATCGACCTGCTCAGGTAGGGTGTAGCCGGCGAGGTCGACGCCGTCTGCCGTCAGGCGGGTCGCGCAGGTGCGGAAGCCGTTGGCGTAGGCCTCGAACGACGCCTGTCCGAGCATGTCGGCCGAGTTTTCCAGTGCGGAGGTAACCTCGGGGCAATCGAGCACGGACGATCCGTCGACGCCCCGGTAACCGACCAGGACGACGTCATGGTTAGCTGTAAAGCGGCTGGCGTCCGGGAACACCATGTTCGTGACGCCGGGACCGCCGTTCAGACGGAAAATCGGCTCGGACGGATGGGCGGATGTGGCTCGAATGACAATGACGGGCAACGCGATCAGTCGCGAGTGCGGGTTCGTCCGATTCTCGGGCACGACCAGCGTGCCGCAGTCGGCTCTGGAGCTCCCCTTCTCCGTCGTATAGGTGCAGGCCGTGAGCTTCAATTGGCCGGCATGCGCACCGGCGGGGACAGACACCGCGCTGGTGCCGCCCGTCAATTGGACGTACACGAGACCGAGCACCCCCAGTGCGATGACGATGAGAGCGATGATGCGCGCAGCAGTGAAGCCCCTCCTCCGTTCGCTTGTTCGACCGCTGATGGGATGCTCCTTTCGTGACAACCGTTGGGCCCGTGGGTCATCAGTCGTGCGGTTTCTGCCAAACATGTCTGCTCTCCTAATTAACTCGTCTGTCTACCTCCACCATCCTGGGCAGCTCCACATCCGATGACATCAGGGGCAGTACTGGCAGAGCACGTAGAGGCGGCAGTCGCGGCCCGACCACCGGTGAAGCGACCGGAGGTCATCCCCTCGGTGTCATGGGGGGTGAAAGCCGCACACTGCGGCGATGTGCAGATCTTGCCGGTCTCGAGGATCCCAATCTGGTCGCTCAGGCAGTGATGACCAACCTGGGTTTGGTGGACCAGTCCGGGGAATGGCCGACAACATCGAGCGATCGCAGCCCATGCGGATGCGGGGACTAGCCTTGGCGATACCCGTGGATATGCAGACCGCCTCCGGTATGGTGCCTGGCCACCTAGCTGTCAAGCTGCTCGGCGTGTTCCCGCGACAGCAATCAACGTGGCGGCCCCGTCAGCCCGACCAGGTCGCTGCTGACCCGCCAGAGCCGCGCGGTGACGGCCAGGTCGCCGGCGGCCTTGTTGGCGATCTTGGGCTTGCGGTTTGCAAAGAACTGGCCAGTGATCGCCTCCACGTCGGGTGATGAGGCCAGATAGATCGGCGTCCGTGCGCCTTGTGTCGGTGTCTTCAGGAACGGGCGAACGCGAGCCCGATCGCGGTGGCTTTGCCGATTCCGCAGGTAGCACCGGTGACCAGCACGACCTTGCCTGCCATCGGCAGTGCATCAGACACTGATCACGACCTTTCCTCGCGCGTGGCCCGTTCCGATGTAGTCCATCGCAGCGGCAGTCTCGCTCAGGGGGTCCGTTCGATCGATGACCGGCATGACCTTACCGGCCTCGATCAGCTCCTTGAGCGCGAGGAGATCGTCATGCTTCTGCGCCACCACAAATCGGCCGAGGCGCTGGCTCACAAAACGGAACGACACCATCGCTTTGATCAGCCGGCCCGCGCTCGAGAACCAACGATTCTGGAACTGCCCGCCGTTTGGCACGAGCATCCCCCTCGCGGTGAGCGTGCGCCGCAGTTCGGACAACGATCGGTTCGAGATGTTGTCGAGGATGAAGTCGTAATGCTCGCCACTCTTGGTGAAGTCGTCGCGTGTGTAGTCGATAACGTGGTCCGCGCCGATCGATCGGACCATCTCCACGTTTGACGTGCTGCACACGCCGGTGACTTCCGCTCCCAGTGACTTCGCGATCTGCACGGCGAAGGTGCCGACTCCACCTGAAGCGCCGTTGACCAGCACCTTCTGCCCAACGTGGACGTCGCCGTGATCGCGAAGCGCCTGGAGGGCAACCGATCCGGCCATCGGGACGGTGGCAGCTTGTTCGAAAGTGAGATTGGTCGGCTTGAGCGCCAGCCCATCTTCAGAAGCGGACGCGTACTCGGCAAACGCGCCGCGGCACCAGCCGAAGACCTCGTCGCCCGGCCGGAATCGCGTCACGGAGATGCCGACGGCTTCGACCTGACCTGCGACATCCGTGCCTCGAATACCGTTCTTCGGTGTGCGCAGACCGTATATGGGAGCCGGCCGTGCGATGTACGGCAGGCCGCCCATCATCGCCCAGTCCGCCGGGTTGACCGCGGCGGCCCGAACCCGAATCAACACGTCGTGCTCGCCGATTGCCGGTTTGGCCGTGTCCCTGAGTTGCAGGACGTCGGATGACCCGTATTTGTCTTGAATGATCGCTTTCATTGTCGTCACACCGACGTTAGCCTCTGTCCGCTCGGTCGCTGTGTCGATGGTGGCTGTCTCCATGGTCTCTCCCAGAACACTTGCTCAATGCCTCGCATCCTCTCCGGCGGCGGCGGCGACAGCCATCGGGGCCACCACTGAGCCACCACGTAGGCGGCACAGCTGGGCCAGGGCGTCAGCCGATAGCCGCACTACGTGGTCGATGGGTGCTGTCACCGACGACTTCCGTCGGCAGAGAACGCAACCTGGGGTCATGAGAACGAAACCCCCAGCTCTGACGCCGGCTCGCCTCACACGACGGTGCTACTTAGCCGAGGTGACGTTGAGAGTGGCAGCGAGCGAGCTTTCGTGGATCAGCAAGAGCCTGCATGCAGCGTGCCTGCGTCTCCGAGGGAGCAATCTTCGGCTGAAGGTGCTGAGCGCCGCGTACATCCCGGACGACGACCGGCTCTCATGCATCATCGAGGCTGGGTGTGTCGAGGATATTCATCGCTTGTTTGGCGTTGCACTGCTTCCGCCGGTCCGAGTCGTCGAAGCGTGTGTGGTCGCACTGCGAACGCCGCGACGAAAGCGCTGCTAGTCCGGACCCAACTCGCGCTCAACCCAGCGCGCCACCTCGGCCCGGGAGTTGATACCGAGCTTGTTGAGGATGTTCGACACGTGCGTCTCCACGGTCCGCTCTGAGAGAAAGCATCGCGAGGCGATCTCCTTATTGCTCATGCCGTCTGCGACAAGGCGGGCAACCTCCAGTTCGCGCTTGCTCAGCGGCGTCACGTTCTTTGCATCAACATGAGCGTCGCGCGGGGCTGGTTTCTTCTCGTCGAGCGCGAAGGCGATTGCTTCATCCGTCGACATCCGCTTGCCCGCTTGGGTCTCCGACTCCAACGCCGGGATTCCAAGCGAGATCGCAATTGTCTCCCGCGCGTGCGCCAGCACAGGTTCCATATGCGGCATCAGGCGAATGCCGGTCTCGGTCTGCAGGTTCTCCGCGGCACCAAGCAACCGTGCAGACCTCTGTAGCCTGCCCACCATCGCCGCATGACTCGCCAGCCCGTCGAGAACGTAGAGGATCATGTCGCGGTTTTCGAGACGCCGCTCGATTCCCAGTGCTTCCTGCAATAGAGGGCCAGCCTGGTCGGGTTGGTCCCTCTGTAGAAGGGAGAACCCGTAGGAGGAAAGCAGGTAACTGAGAGTCTGCAGGTCACCGCGATCGCGAGCCCGAGGTGCCCACTCGGTATAGACACGGCCAACGGTTTCGACGTCCGCCTCGGCGAGCGCAATGAACCCCTCTGTGAGGGCCAACATCGCGTCGACACCCGGGTCGTCAAGCCCCTGAGCCAGGGTCCTCGCTTCGCGCAGCTGCGACCGAGCGCCCTCAAGGTCACCGCTCATGACGCGGATACCCGCGGAGACCGAGAGGATCCTGGCGAGCAGCGGCGAGTCATGCGCGGCGCGAGCTATTGCGTCTGCCTCCTGCAGAACTGGCGATGCGGTCGTCGCATCCCCGAGCACCATCGACACATAACCGCGCGCGAAGAGGGCACGTGCCAGAATCGGATCGTCGTCGCCCCCGCCGTCTCGAGGATCGAGGTACAGGTCCAACCAGTACGCGCCCTCACTGGTCGCCCGCGCTGTCCAGTACCAGAGAAGAGAGCCGACCATGGAAACGCCGAGCGCGTGATCAGGACCGCGGAGACAGTGAGCAAGCGCAGCGCGCACGTTGTCTGCCTCCCCGTCAATGCGCTTGAGCCACTTGACGAGCTGGGGTGACTGCGCGGCCTTCTCCGCTACCTCGCACATGTTGGCGTAGAAAGCGGCGAAGGCCTTGGCAGCTGCGGGCTCCTCCCCCGCCTCGCGCAGTTTGATGAGCGCGTACTCGCGCATCGTCTCGTGGAGCTTGTAGCGTGCGTTTGCGGCTGGACCCAATCGAGTCACGAACGACTTCTCAATCAGGCTCGACAGCAGCTCGAGCACGGACTTTCGATCGATGCCCGTCTGGGTTGCCACGGCTTCAACAGCATCGAGGCTCATGTCGGACGGGAACACCGCGAGTTGTCGCAACAGTGCCGCTTCCGGGTCGCTCAACAGATCGTGGCTCCAGTCGATGGTGGCCAGGAGCGTCTGCTGTCGTGGTAGCGCCGCGCGGCTGCCACCTGTCAGGACCGCGAAACGATCGCTCAAGCGCTCGAGCAGCTGATCGAGACCGATTGTCCTCAACCTGACGGCCGCCAGCTCGAGTGCTAATGGCATGCCGTCCAGGCGACGACAGAGGTCGAGCAGCAATTGACGGGTGTCGTCCGTGTCCTCGAGTTGGACGCCGGCGTCGGCGGCTCGAGCCACGAGCAGAGCGACCGCCTCGGAGGGTGGAGCGCCCTGCCCGGGTTCGGCGCTCGATTCTCCCTGCAGCGTGAGAGGAGGCACCTGAACGACGCGCTCACCGGAGATCCCCAACGGTTGACGGCTGGTGGCAAGGAGGCGAACTCCGGCGGCCTCCTTCAAGACGACATCGGCGAGAACGGCGACGGCGTCGAGGAGGTGTTCGCAGTTATCGAGGATCAGCAGCGCTTCGCGTGAGGCGAGGTGGGAGACCACGAGCGAGGTCGGCCACTGTCCGGACTGGTCAGCCACACCCAGACCGCTGATGACGGCCTTGGCAACCAGATGTGGATCTTCCAGACCGGCAAGGTCGATGAACCAGACGCCGTCACGCAGGGTTCGCTGGAGGTCAGCGCCCGCACGCAGGGCGAGGCGGGTCTTGCCCACGCCGCCAGGTCCCACTAGCGTCAGCAAGCGAGTGCTCGCGAATGCCGCCTTGACCTCCGCCAGCAAGCGCCGCCGGCCCACAAAGCTCGTTGACTCTGCGGGCAGCTTGCCCGCGACCGCTCGCTTGGATACGGGCACATCGCCAGTGTAGGCGGGCCTGGGATCCGGCGCCGTTCGGCCCGAGGAGCAAGAGTGAGCCCGGCCGGGATCGCACCCGGCCGGGCTGGATGAGAAGACCTACGCCGCTGGTGTCGGATCCACCCGACGCGCAGCTCCTCCCGAGTAGGCGTCGGTCTGGAAACCCTTGGTGAAGAGCCAGAACGGCAGCACCAGTTCAAAGAACATGCCGGGGATCGTGAGCAGGAGGCCGATGTGGATCCCGAAGACTTCGGCGATGGCTCCAACCATAAGAATCGGATAGCCGATCAAGCCCGCAATCGACAGGAACCGGGGGATCAAGCGGGTCCGGAAAAGCAGCGCACACAGGGCCACGCAACCCAGGGCAAGTGTCATCTCGCCAAACTGGTAGAACATGGCGTTCGTGTGAACAAGGGCTGATCCGCGGGCTACAGCCGTCGCAGCGTCAAGTCCGTGCTGGCCGCTCAAAGGCACGATCATCAACAAAGCGACCGCCCCTACGTCCAGCAACGTTACCTCGACAACCATTGTTGCCAGATAGGCAATCGCAGTTCTCCTGCTGTGCTTTCCTAGGATCGGAAAGAAGAGGGTCCCTTTGCCGAGGTCGACCACCGTGTTAAGCAACATCAGAACAGCTCCGATGATGAGGACAGTCGGGTGTGCGGCGATCGAATCGAGAAAGTGCGGCGCGCCGGCCGCGGATGTTGCGAGCGCGGAGCCAACTCCGTAGACGAGGAATCCCGACAGGAAGAGGGCTCCGATCAGTCTCGAATATGTCATCCGAGAACCCGTTACGCTGAGGCGGCGACGCCTGTCCACGACGGGTTCGACGACGTCTGGCCTGCTGGACGAGATGGCTTGCTGCATCGGATCTCCTTGGTGGATTGGCGTTGGTGTGCGGCGTACTCGTAGGCTAGGAAGGGCGAGCCACGGGCGAATCCGTGCGAGTACGTAGCCGGCACGTAAAAGTGCAGCCTTCAGCCATCCCTGCCCGACCGGGGGGATTTCTTTAACGGCGAAGTGGCTCCCTCCAGCCGACCCCAAGGCTTAGGACGATGAGCGCAGCGCGTGCAAGCTCAGACGCGCCGCACACAGTCACGCATCTCTTGGCCCCGTGGTTCAGGGAAGCGAGCCTTCGAACTCGCAAGCGCGGTGAAATTGCTCGCGCTTCAACAGCTACTCTCACCCGTCGAGTGGCAACACGTGCAGTAGCGACGACTCCGGGCAGCGGGCGACGACGATCGAGGAGGCAGGTGACATGACAACGTCCAGGAAGCGAGGGCGACGAGGTGCCGGCAGCGCTCGCAAACGCGGCGACCGCTGGGAATTCCGCTTCCGCCTCGGCGGCAGACAACACAGCGTGTACGGCCGGACGCTCGCCGAGGCTCGAAGTAGAGCTCAGGCAACCCGGGCGGAATCGCAGCAGCGCTTGTCCCCCACGGTGGGCGATTGGCTCGCTCAGTGGCTGTCGTTGCGGCGAGATGCTTGGCGTCCGCAGACATGGCTTTCATACAACATGTATGCGCAGCACCACATTGTCCCGACCATCGGTGACGTTCCCATCCACGCGCTCACTGCTGAGCACATCGATCAGCTTCACACCACCATGCTTCGCACGGTCAGCGCAACCACGACGCGTCACGCACACGATGTCCTGGCGTCGGCGCTGCGCGCTGCTACGCGGCGTGGCCTCCGGGTGTCTTCCGCGATCCGCGACGTGCCCCCACCGCGCCGCTCTTCACCCCGGATCGAAACCCTTACCCGCGACGAGGTCACTCGGCTCATCGACACGGCGTATGGGGACGCCTTGGAAGCGGCGTATGTGCTGGCGGTCACCTTGGGCATGCGCCAGGGCGAACTACGGGGACTACGGTGGAGCGCCGTCCAGTTGCAAGAGCGCCGCCTGGTGGTGCGAAGCAGCGCGACGCGCACCCTCGACAACCAGCAGGTGATCAGCCTGCCCAAGACACGCGCGGGTCACCGCTCCCTGAGGCTGCCCGAGGTCGCCGTCGATGCATTGCTGCGCACGCAGCGCCGGGGTGAGCTGGTCTGGCCGGGATCCGAGGGCGACCCCATGCCAGCCTCATCGTTCTGCACGCGCTGGGCGGCGATGCGGCGGCGCGCCGGCATCCGCCCGGTCCATTTCCACGCCTTGCGGCACACAGCTGCGACGCTCGCCCTCGAGGACGGCATCTCGCCGCACGTCGTGGCCGCGATGCTCGGGCACGCTTCCGTCGCCACCACGCTTGGGGTGTATGCGCATGTCACCCATGTCAGTCTCGACGCGCTGACGGAGGCGATCAATTCCCGCCACCACCCCCGTGTCGATCTCCGGGTCATCAGCGGCGAGACAACGCCACGTGATGAGGGTACGAATGAGGGTACTGAACTGAAACCTCGCTACCCGTCAAGGGGAAAAGAGTGCCGAGAAAGGGAATCGAACCCTTACGCCCTTGCGAGCACAGCGCCCTGAACGCTGCGTGTCTACCAGTTCCACCACCTCGGCGGGTGCCAGAGGATGGTATCAGCGGCGCCGCGGTGTGCCCACCGGACCGCACTCAGTGCAACTCCCACGCGGCGATGTCGTCATATCTCGCTGAACTCGGGTCCGACCGACGGCATTGGGGCCGTCGGCGCCGGCGATCTGAATACAACGGTCACGCGGGGCGTGTATAGAAAGATCGCCGGTGCATCGTCCGCCACGAGAGCTGCCACCTGGGCAGCTGCGCTGAGCCGGGCAGCACGACCCGGGACCTCGGCCAGCATGTCGAGCGCGGCGTCGAGAAAGGGGTCAGCGGTGCCCCCGGAGACGTCGTATCCATGGGGGGGCGTGGCGTTGGAGCGCCAGAACGCGCTCACGTCCGGGTCTGGGACCGGGTTCCACGCGTCGATCGCAAGCTGGAACTGACCGCTGTCGAGTGTGCCAGTGAGAAACGTCTGGGGCACTACCGCATTCACCGTCACGCGAACGCCGATCGCCGCGAGCTGACTTGCCACTTCACGCGCCACGGTGGGAAGCGGATTGATATTCGGCACTGCCAGCGTGAACGCCAGCTGGAGTGCGCCGCGATGGCGGACGCCGCCGGCACCGGCGACCCATCCGTTGGCGTCAAGGACCGACGCCGCCACCGTGGGAGAGGATGCCTCGAGAGCCGCAGGTCCGACCCACGGGATGCCGGCGGAGAACGGGCCGGTCTCGACCACCCCCGCACGATTGTCCAGGGCTCCCGCCACAACGGCCGACCTGTTGATGGCGACGCCGATGGCGTGGCGGACCACCGAGTTGGCGAGGGTCGGCACACGCTCGTTGAACATGAGATCGACAAACTCAGGAGTGGTCATGGTCTCCGCCTGCGCTCCTTTGACCTTGAGGAGCGTCGTGAGCTCTTCCGGTGTTGATGCGAGGAGCGCGCCGACGCTGCCGTTCGAGAACGCAGATGCCGCGTCCGCAAACGTGAGGAACAGGCGGAGCTCGTAGCTCTTGATGAACGGACGCACCGCCGCGTAGGGATTGGCTTGGAGGTCGAGTGCCAGCGCCGCCGTCGACTGCACCTCGTACGGACCGGAGGTCGGCAGCGGCGACGTCGGGTGCGTCGCGGCGGCGACCAGCTCATGGGCATCCAATGAGCCCAACGGAAGGATCGGCATCTGCGTCAGCGTCGCCGCGAAGGACGCCCGCGGCGCCGGCAGCGTGAAGGTCACCGTGTTCACTGCGGTGGCGACCCGGACACCCCGGAGTGCGGTCGCCAGGTTCGGGTCGCTGGCAGCCCTGGACACCGCGAACGCTTCGGTGGCCACAACATCAGCAACCGTGATCGGCGCTCCGTCCGACCACCGGAGGTTCGTCTGGGGCACGACGGTGTACACAAGACCGTTCGCGCTCACCTCGTACGACGATGCGAGATCAGGCACCGGATATCCGGTGCCGTCGAGCTTCAGCAGCGACCTGTAGAGGAGATGGCCGACGTCGACGACCGCGGGATCGGAGGCGTCGATCAGCGGGTTCAGCGACATGGGCCGCTCGCTGACCACGAGCCCCTCGGTGAACTGAGGGCCGCCGATCAGTCCGAAATGCAGCGAGAGCGCGTACCCGAGGGCGCTGATCCCCAGCAGGCCGAGTGCGAACCCGGCAACGACCTCAATCGGCCTGTGCCGACGCAGCCACCTTACTTGGTGACGTAGGTTGCGAGCACCGAGACGACGACGAACAGCGCGATCATCGCGGCCGAGAAGCGCAGCAGGCTCGCCTCCAGCCCGCGGCGGCGCCGGTACCCGCCCCCGGAATCTCCTCCACCACCGATCGTGCCGCCGAGTCCGGTCGACTTCGGGGTCTGGAGGAGGATGCCAAGGATCGCGAGAACCCCGATCACCACCTGGGCCACGGTCAGGGCGGTCTTCACGCAACAACGCCTCCTTGACAACGCATCGGCCCGAGTATAGGCGGCCAGGAGGGATCCCTTCCTCCTGTGAATGGCTTGTGCCCCTTCTGGGCCTACGCTTGTTTGTGATACTGTGTCCACGAAATGTACTTGCTGCGTAGGGCCACCGTCCCGGTCTGGCGCTGGATTGTCGGCGCCGTCGTGGCGGCGGCGTTGGTCGTCGGATGTGCCCAGGTCCAGGCGATCGCAGTCCACCCGCCACCTCCCGCTCCTCTGCTCGGACCCGCGCCGGCTCTCATCGTCGGGGCTGACCAGGTGACCCTGCTTCGCAGCGGACCGGCGACGTTTGATCGACTGGAGTCATTGATCAACGCTGCGCGGCTGAGCGTCCACGTCGAGATCTACGAATTTGGTCAGCGCCGCCTTGCCTCGGCCCTGGTTGCAGCGAAGTCGCGTGGCGTCGCCGTCACAGTCATCGAGGATCCGTCCGAGCTTGCCAGCGCGGCGACCGCGGCGCGACTTCTCACCGCAGGCATCGACGTTGTCGAGTACCCCGTGCGAAAGATGATGATCGACCACGTCAAGCTGCTCGTCGTCGACGCCGCTGTTGCCGTCGTTGGTGGCATCAACTGGGGAGTCAGCTCACCGGCGAACCATGACTACGATGCCGAGCTGCGCGGGCCCGTCGTCCACAATCTGGATCGGGTCTTCGATCGCGATCTGGTCACATGCGGGCGCGGCGTCCCAGTACCGGACCGCATGCCCGACCCCTCGATCGACATCGCCGCCACCCTCCCCGGCACCGAGATTCGACCGCTGGCGCTCGGCCTGATCGACGGCGCGCAACACACGCTCGATCTCGAGCTCTTCGTCCTGACGGACACCGGCGTCGTCCACGCCCTCGAGGCTGCCGCGCTTCGTGGTGTCTCGGTTCGCATCCTGCTCGACCCCTCCCAACCCTCGAGCGATCCGTCCTATGCGGCGCTGCTCGGTGCAGGTATCCAGATCCGCTGGTATCGGAGCCGTGGTGAGCTGTTGCACGCCAAGGCGATCGTGGCCGATGCAACCTCGGTGCTCTTCGGCAGCGCCAACTGGTCCGGGGGCGGTTTTGCGCGCAACCACGAGCTCGACATCGAACTGATCTCGGCACCGCGCGTTGCAGCGGAGATGCTCGCTCAGATGGACCTCAACTGGGCGGCGAGCGCATGAACTCCCCTCTTGACAAGCGACCGGTCTCGATATATCGTTGGAACATCGAATCAGCCGCCATGGAGCGACCCGACATGACCAGAGAACGATCCCATCCGACTTCCCACGATGAGTGGGGTTGGGCACACCACGACGCCGCCGCGCGCTTCCACCACGTCCGCCAGCACCTCGAGCATGGGGTGAGGAACCGCCACCGCAGGGGATGGCCGCCCTTCGATGCCCCGGACTTCGCGGCCGGTTTCAGTGGCCACGGAGGTTTCGGACCGGGGTTCGGTCCGGGCAGGCGTGCTGCCCGCGGTGACGTGCGCGCCGCCATCCTCGTCCTCCTGGCCGAGAAGCCGTCGCACGGCTATCAGATCATTCAAGAGCTCGAGCGCCGGAGCGACGGTGCCTGGCGGGCAAGTCCTGGATCGGTGTACCCAACGCTGCAGCAGCTCGAAGACGAGGGCCTGGTTCGGGCCGTCGAGGCAGACGGCGGACGCCGGGTGTTCGAGCTGACCGAGTTGGGTCGCGAGGAGGCGAGCAAACTCGCGGCCGGTCCAGCGCCATGGGCAGAGGCGGCGGGTTCCGTCGGGGGCGACCATCGCGACCTTCGTGATCAGGCCTTCCAGCTGCTTGCCGCCACCTGGCAGGTCAGCCGGACCGGTGACGCCGCACACATCGCACAGGCGCGCACCATCCTGCACGAGGCGCGTCGCAAGCTGTACCTGCTGCTCGCCGGCAGTGAGTCGCCGTCGGAAAAGACCGAGGACTGACGACAGGCATCTGTCGCCAGGCCCGGCGATGATGGGCACATGCCCCAGAACGCCGTGATCATCGACGCCGCGACCCGCTTCCTTCGCAGCAACCCGGAGTTGGTCGACGTCGCCCGGCGCGGCGCGGTTGAAAGCGGTCAGCTGTTCGACGACCTCATCGCCGATGCGATCCGCCGGATGCGCCGGTCAGGATTCGAAGCGGTAGCGCAGGAAGAGGTGATCGTCGGACCGCCGCACCAACTCGATCGCGATCCGGAGCAGCGCATCCGAAGCGGCGGCGAACCCGTCGACGATTCCCGGCCGCGGCTGGTCGTGATCGCGTCCGGCGACACGCGGTGAGACGGTCAAGAACAGCTCGTGCACCGCGTGATCCGCAAGCAGGCGGCCGAACAATGACGGTCCGCCTTCGCAGAGCAGCAGCCCTGGCCCAAGCGCCGCCGTCACTGCAGACACCACGCCGGCACCACTGATCCCCTCCTCGCCCACCTCGATCACGGTGACCCGCGGATGCGCGACTCGAACCCGCGCGGCTCCAGCAGACGACGTGATCACGGCGACGCCAGAGGCGGGATGATCCAGCGCCACGTGCGCGGGAAGATCGCCACTCCCCGACACAACCACCAGCATCGGCGGCTGCCTCGACCCAGTGCGCTCGAAACGGAACTGCGCGACCACCGGAGCGTCCTCACCGGCGACGGCGGCCGGCGTCCACTGATGACCGGGCGTGGCACGAAGATTGCCGGCGCCAATGACGACGGCATCGGCGCTCGCTCGCAGCAGCGCCATCAGGTAGCGATCGGCACGCGAGCTGCCGCTCAGCGTCGTCGAGTTGGTCCCGTCGGTCAGTCCGAGCGAGGCGACGCCGTCGACCGACGCGACAAAATTGGCAATGACATACGGCCGCGGCGTCGCCGGAAATCGCAGCGGGCCACCATACCCCGCCTCGGCACCGAGCGCCTCGACATCCGTGGCGCCGCTCAGGACCTGGAAGACCGGCGGCACTGTGAGTCGCTCAGGCAGAGATGACCGGGGTGCTACTGAGCACCTCGTCGAGCATGCGCAGGAACCGTTGCACCTTCACGGGTTTGGTCAAGTATGCGTGAGCACCAGCCGCAAGCAGCTGCTTGCGGCGGTGCTCGGTGGCGTCGGCGCTGCACATCACGACCGGTGTTCCGGCGGTGCGCGGATCGGCTCGCAGCTGTGCGAGCACCTCATCGCCCTGGATGTCAGGAAGGTGCAGGTCGAGCACGATCAGATCCGGATGATGCTCGCGCGCGAGCTCAAGGGTGAGGCCGCCCTGCATCGCCGTGAGCAGGTGAATATTCGGACGCATCGAGAACACCTCCTCCATCAATCCGATGGTTGCAAGGTTGTCCTCGACGTACAGGACCGTCCGCTGCGAGGTGAGCAGTGGGGTCACCACCTGAGGCTTGCGCCGCACCCGCGGCTTGGGCGCCGCGATCGGTGACCGGTTGAGCCTGATCCAGAACGTGCTGCCCACCCCGTGCTCGCTCTCCACGCCGATCGTTCCGTGCATGCCCTGAACGAGCTTGCGTGTCAACGCGAGTCCCAGGCCGGTGCCGGGGACCGCGGTTCGCTCAGCCCCAAGTCGCTCGAACGGCTGGAACAGCCGCGCCTTCTCGTCGTCCGTGAAGCCGGGACCGGTATCGCGCACAGCGAGACGGATGAAGTCACCGTTCGACCCTCGATCGCCCTCACGCGTCGCCTCGACATGGATGTGCGCGTCGGTCCCCGAGTACTTCACAGCGTTTGACAGCAGGTTCAGCAGCGCCTGCACGAGCCGTTGCCGGTCTGCCAGCACGTAGTCAGCCGCACACGCCCCCAGCGATCTCGTGATCTTGATGTGCCTGCTGAGCGCCGACGGAGCGACGAGCCGAACGCACTCCTCCACCGTTGCCTCGAGCGCGATCGGGTCGAGCGAGAAGGTCTCGCGACCCGAACTCGATCCGTGCGATGTCGAGCACATCGTTGACCAGGCTGAGGAGGTGGCCGCTGGCCTCCTGCACCGCGGCGATCGCCTCGGTCTGGTCCTCGCGTGGTTCGCGCATCTCCAGCAGATCGCTGTAGCCGAGGATCGCGGTGAGCGGCGTGCGCAGCTCGTGGCTCATGCGCGAGAGGTACTCACTCTTGGCCTGCGACGCTTGTTCCGCCACGTCGCGTGCCTCGCGCAACTCAGACGCCGCAACCTTGTCGGCTGTGACGTCACGGCCGATCTCGATGACCGCTTCCGGCCAGCCGGCGCTGTCCTTCTGAAGTGCCCAGCGGACCGCGACGTTGATGCGGGCCCCCGACCTGGTGGTCTGAACGACCTCGCCCTCCCAGCGGCCGACGGCGCGGAGCACTGCCAGGATCGCATCGCGGCTTTCGGGCAGCTCGGAATGCAGCAGCTCGCCGGCGTCACGACCGATCGCTTCGTTGCTGCTCCACCCGTACAGCTCCTCGGCCCCCTTGTTCCAGAAGGTGATCAGCTGCGTGCGCACATTCCAGGTGGTGACGGCGTCGTAGGCGAGGTCGAGGAGTTGCGAACTGCGCCGCATCCGCTCGACGAGCAGGACGCGGTCGAGCGCGGGAGCAAGCGCCGTCCCGTACTGGGCCAGGCGCACCGCCTCGTCGTCCCCGAACAGCGGGGTGAGCGGCCCAGACGTGACCGCCATGACGCCGCGGCTGAGTTGAGCCTCCAGGACGACCCTAATAACGCCGCGCGAGGTGGTCGGATGCGAGGTGAGTCGGGTTCCACTGGTCGTGGTCATCTCGGACACGAGCTTCCAGCCGGCGGCTCGGTCGAGCCCGTGCACCGCCAGCACCTCACCGTCGTCCGTGGCGATCACCGCGCCGTCGGCTCCGACGAGGCGTGCAGCCCATTCGACCGCCCGCTCCGCCAGCCGCTGGCGGTCGGGAGAGTACAGGACCAGATCGGTGAACGCCTCGCGGAAATGGCCCTCCTCCCGCTGGCGCCAGAAACCGCGCAGCCAGCGCGGGGGCTCAAAGCCGACATAGAAGAACGGCAAGACAGCGAGACCCGGGAGCGCGATGGTGATTTCGGGACGATCGCGGCCGAATATGAGATCAGCGCCAGCTGACAGCACCAGGGCGACGATGACCCCCCCGTACGCGAGAGTGATCGAGCGCAGCCGGGCGCGCTGAACACGGGGCATTGCCGCCGAGATCCCCCACAGCCTGAAGGCAGGCTCCACCACGCAGCCGAGCCAGGCGACCGCGAAACCCAGGACGATCACATGCTGGGTGGTGGTTTGGCCGCCGTTGAGGGAAATCCCTGTGAGGCAGACCACAACCATCGTCGCCACCACCACAGCGCTGAGCCCGACACTCACCAGCGCGGGCAAGCGCGTCATCGCGGCACGAAATCCAAAGAACGCCCAGCCTGAGGCGAGAAAGAGCGTGAGCGACAGGTCGCTGGTCCAGATCTCGCGGTCGCGGGTCAGCATTGTGGCAGCGAGCGCCACCCCGCACCCGCACAACAGCACGATCGAGAGTGCGAGAAGTGCGCGCGTTCGATCGCGCTGACGCAACCACCCTTCGACGGTGACTGCGCCCAGGAGGATGCAGGCGCCCCCCAAAGCCCACGACAGCGCTAGGGTCGCAGTGCTCAAGGCACCTTGCAGTATCAGCCCGAATCCGCGATTTGCCCCGCCTTCACTGATTTGTCAGATCTGGCACCGCGTTCCACACGGTTCCCAGAACCTCGGGCAGCCGCGAGCAACCGCGCACCGTCGCGCGCCCTGTGCCGATGCGCGGGCGCACTCTGACACACTGCGCGGCGTGTGGACTCGCGGTCTCGCGCGCTGGTACGAGGCGCACGGGCGGCATCACCTCCCTTGGCGCGGAACCAGAGAACCGTGGGCAATCCTCGTCAGCGAGGTGATGCTCCAGCAGACACAGGTCGCGCGGGTCGTGCCTCGATGGGAGGCGTTCCTCGCCCGCTGGCCGACGCCGGACGCGTGCGCCTCGGCCCCGCTCTCAGCCATCCTCCGTGAATGGCAGGGGCTCGGGTATCCGCGCCGGGCTCGAGCGCTCCATGACACCGCGGGCATCGTCGCCACCTCCGGGTGGCCGGATACCGAGACAGGGCTCCGATCGCTTCCGGGCGTCGGCCCCTACACCGCTCGGGCGCTCCGGGTCCTCGCCTTCGGAGCCTCGAGCGTCCCCCCTCAGGACGTGAACATCGCCCGGGTGACTGCCCGGGCAGCACTCGGCATCGAGCCCCACGCGGCGCGCCAACAATCCATCGAGGAGCGTCTCGCCGCCGGATGGCCCCGGGGTATGAGCCGGCGTGATTTCACCTATGCGCTCTTCGATGCGGGAGCGCTGCACTGCCGGGCGCGGCCGCTCTGCCACGGATGCCCGCTCGCCACGACCTGCGCCGCACGGAGCAGCCTCGCCGGCTCGCCACCCCAGCGGAAGCGCCGGTCGCCGCGATACCGCGGCAGCACCCGAGAGCTCCGCGGTGCGGTCCTGCGCGCGATGCTCGCCGATGCCCCGCCCTCGACGCTCGAGGAGCTGCATGCGCGGACCGGACCTGCGGCCGACGGGCGTTCGGTCCGCGACATCGCCGTGGTGCTCGGCACCCTCGTCCACGAGGGATTGGTAAGTCCGGGCGCGAGCATCGTTAGGATCAAGTGACGTGGCCACCTCCTCCGCGTATCTCGACACGGTCCGGCGCGAGCTCTGGGCGCGGGAGGTCTTCACGTTCATCCCCGATCGAGACCTGCCGCCTCCGCCCGAGAAGATCACCCCGGGCGACGGCCCGAGAGTGGCATTCGCCGGGTTCCCATCGGACTACAGCCTCGCGTTCCTGCTCCGGCTGCTCGAGCTCGACTACCAGCCGGTGGGCATCGTCACCTCGCCGGGGGCGCATCCGGCGATCCTCGGCGACAACGCGCTGAGCCGGATCGCCGATCATCTCGGCATCCCGCTGATCCGGGCGTGGCGCATCAATGACGAGCATTCGCGATTCGAGCTGGAAGAGCTCGGCCTCGATGCGGTGGTGATGGCGAGCTTCGACCAGATCGTGGGACCGAGGGCGCTCGCAATCCCCAAGCACGGCTGGCTCAACGTGCATCCGAGCCTGCTTCCCGCGTACCGCGGTCCCGAGCCGGTGTACTGGGCCATCGCCGACGGGGTGCCGGTCACGGGTATCTCCATGCATAAGGCCGCGCCGAAGGTCGATTCGGGGCCGATCCTTGCCCAGGCGAGGGTTCCGATCCTCCCCACCGACACGGCAGGGACCCTCACCCGGCGGCTGGCAGCAGCGGGGATGCCGCTGCTGCCTGAGGCGGTCGACCGCCTGCTCACCGATGCGCCAGGGATCGACGTCGACATGACGGCGTCGTCGTACCGCACCTCGATCGGTCACCGGTCCCTCGACGAGGCGGCGTCCGCGGAGGAGGCTGAGCGAATGGTCCGAGCCGGAGCACCCAACATGCTCCCGTGGGTGATGCGCGACGGCCGGGCCGTGTACGTCAAGTCCGCCCGGGTTGCGAACGGCACCTCACCCGATGGCGTGGCGGTCTTGCACTACCCGGCCGGAGACCTGCTGCTGCTCGAGACCATGGACACATGCGGCTGTCACCACAACACCAATGACTGTGCGCACCGGCGGTCGCAGGCGGTGACGGGTCGATGAAAGGTGTGCGCTGACACGCCATACGCGTCGAGGATGGCGGTTATGATCCAGCCGCGATGGTCGAAAACGGTGTTCCTTCTGTGCTCGTCGTTGAGGACGACGACGCCGTCAGGGGATTCCTGACCTACGCCCTGGAAAGCGGTGGGCACGCAGCACTCGGCGTGCGTACCGGCGAAGAGGCCATTGCGGCGCTCCGCGAAGCCCCGATCGGGGTGATTCTCATCGACGGGATTCTCCCCGACATGCACGGTATTCGCCTGGCGCGCGCCATCCTCGACGACGCGGCCCTCGAGGACGTCGCGATCACCTTCGTCACCGGCGCCATCCGCGATGGCCGTTCCCCCGTTGCCGGCATCGGCGCCCTCAGTAAGCCACTCCGAGCGCGCGACCTCAACGAGGCCGTCGACGTGCTGCTGCGCTGGCGGGCAGCGGGCGGCAGCCCGATCGCAGATCGCAGGTCCGCACTCGCGCTGCTCGAGCACATCTTCCTGGTCGGGGCGTGACCGCCGGTGTCGCGCGCGTGCGACCATCGCGACGATGACTGAGCCTCGCACCCTCTCGCTCCTGCCCTGGCAGGTGACGCTCGACGAATTCAAGGAGAAGGCTGCTCAGGGCGCCTCCGACGCGGCATGTTGCGCGTTCGTGGTGGATCCATCGATTCCGCAGGCCGCGCGGGGCGGCTATGCCTCGCTTGTGATGGCGTATTCCCGTGCCGATGAGCCGGTGTGCGTGCTCGACGACGGCGCCGCGCTTGTCCTTGTTCTCGAGGGTGGCCTCGCCTCAGGCAAGGCCCTCGCCGAACGGGTGCTGGCGCAGATGCGACGCCTGGCCCTCGACATGACGCTCACCGCCGGGGTTGCATTGATCGGCGACGACCCGGCCAGCGCGGTGACCGCGGCGCGAGATTCCGCGACGTCCGTCGCGCCGGGAAAGGTCGGCTCTCAGGACTGACGCCGGACACGGTCAGGTCCGCTCAGACCTGCGGCAATGCGCCGCGGAAGCGGATCGCGTCGCAATTGCTCGAGGGTTCGCGGCAGCGGGATCGACCAGTTGGGCCGTGCCAGGTCGCCCGGAAGATTGGGACGGCGTTCCGCCAGCCCGGCGTCCTCGAGCGTGGCGACGACCAGTCGGCTCGGGGCGCGACCGAGGGCGGCGTAGGCGCGCTCCACGACCATTGACGGAGGGGCGTCGTCGCTCACGCCAGCGAGGCGCTTGAGTTTGCGACGCACGCCGAGCTCGGCGCGACGGCTCACCGGTCGGCCCGTGGCTTCTATCTCGGCGAGATCCGCCCCGGTCCAGACACCGGCCGCGGTCGGCAGGTCGTGGGTCGTCAGGGCGGCCAGAGCCTGCTCCGGGTACTTCTCCGGCGGCCTCGCCTCGAACCACGCCAGCCGGTAGGAGAGCAGGCCGCGGCGTCGCAACTCCGAGCGGACGCCGGATTCAACCGTGCCGAGGTCTTCGCCGACAACTCCGCAGCCAGCACGGATGCTCTCCAGCGCGAGGATGTCGAGCAACTCGCCCGCCGGATACCGCACATAGGCCCCGGCTCCTGGGCTGCCTGCGCCGAGCGGCACCCACCACAGGCGGAACAACCCCATCACGTGGTCGATGCGCAGCGCGATGCCGGCCGCCATCATCCGCCGCATCGTCGCGATCAGCGGCGCGTAGCCGGCTGCTCGCAGGCGACCCGGGTCGAACGGAGGAACTCCCCAATCCTGCCCGGCGGGATTGAAGTCGTCGGGCGGCGCGCCGATCCGGGCCTCGGAAGCGACGACGTCCTGCCACAGCCACGCATCGGCGCCATCCGGGGCGAAGCCGACGGCCAGGTCGTGGACCAGCGGCAGTGCCGCGCCGGCCCGCGCGAGCTGCGCGTCGAGCAGCCACTGGAGCCAGCGGTGAAAATCAACCCGGGAGCGCTCACGCGTGACGAGCTCGCCCAAAGCGCGTCCGTCAGGGCGTCGATACCGCGCGGGCCATGTCGTCCACGAGCCGGCGTGACGCTCGGCGAGCACGCAGAAGCAGGCGTAGCGCTCGAGCAGCGATCCCTCGCGGGCAACGTAGGCATCGAAGCCGGCGTCGCCCCGGAAGCGCGACCACAGCGATTCGAGTGCCCGCAGCTTCAGCGGGACGATCGCGTTGCGATCGATGATCGGCGCGTCCCGCAGGTGCTCGGTATCCCGCATCACCTCCTGAACCACGTGATCGTCGCGCGAATCCGGGATGTCCTGAATCCGAAGGTACAACGGGTTGCGGTAGAGGCGGCTCGACGGGAAGTACGGGCTCGATTCCTGGGGCAACCCGGGCCGCACGGCGTGCAGCGGGTTGACCAGGAGCATCGCCGCCCCGAGCTTCCGAGACCACGTCCCGAGCGCGCGAAGGTCGCCGAGATCGCCGACCCCCCACCCCTGACGGGAGCGCACGGCGTACAGCTGCGCCGCCCAGCCCCACCCCCGGAGCGCGTCGGGAAGTGCGCACCGTCCTGGACTCGTCACCATCGCGAGGCGACGCCCATCCCGCATGACCAGACGGTGATATCCATACGGGGCCTCGCGGGCGAGCACAGCGCCGCCGGGCAGCTCACCGCCGCCCTCAAGCTCGACGGTGCGCACGCCCTTCGGCAGCGGCGCGCCCGGCCGAACGAACGCGGGGGCCGTGTCGAGACCCTCGACCGGACGGATGCAGCCCTCCACCGCCCGCAACCGCTCGGCGCTGACCCTGCGGCGGGCGCCTGTCGCATCCACGTACTCTCTCTGGACTCCCCACGCGGGCTGGCCCCCTCTCCGAATGGCGCCGGTCACGTCGGGAACCCGAGATCAGCGACCTGAGTGGAGCCATGACTGTTCCAGAGCCCTCCGCCGCCGGACGCGCGCCCGACAGCCGGGCCGCGTGGCCGGGTACCGACGCGCCACTCGGCGCGACCTGGGACGGATCCGGCACCAATTTCGCGATCTTCTCGGAGAGCGCCGAGGCTGTCGACCTGGTGCTGTTCGACGAGCGTGGGGCGGAGCTGGCGACACACCCGCTCGTCGAGCGTACCGACCTTGTCTGGCACGGTTACATCGCCAACATCGGCCCCGGCCAGCGCTACGGCTATCGCGTCCACGGTCGCTACGCGCCGCACGAAGGGCTCCGGCACAACCCGGCAAAGCTGCTGCTCGATCCATACGCTCGCGCCATCGCGGGGCGATTCCGCCATGGACGCTCGCTCTTCGGATACCGGCTCGGCAGTGACGACCTGCGCATCAGCGGTCTCGACTCCGCGCCGGCGATGCCACGTTGCGTCATCGTCGATCAGTCCTTTCCGTGGGGCGATGACCGCCGTCCGAACACGCCATGGTCGGACACGATCATCTACGAGTTGCACGTCAAGGGATTCACCAAACGCCACCCGGACATCCCTGAAATCCTCCGCGGCACCTACGCGGGCCTCGCCCATCCCGCGGCGATCGAGCATCTCACGGGTCTCGGTGTCACCGCGGTTGAGTTGATGCCAGTGCATCACATCTTTGACTCGGCGCAGCTCGTGGAACGCGACCTCGTCAACTACTGGGGCTACGACTTGATCGGCTACTTCGCGCCCGAGGGGCGCTACTCGTCGTCGGGGACCAACGGGGAACAGGTTCGGGAATTCAAGGCGATGGTGCGCGCCCTGCATGCCGCGGGTCTCGAGGTCATTCTCGACGTGGTGTACAACCACACCGGCGAGGGGAATCATCTGGGGCCGACGTTGAGCTTTCGCGGCATCGACAACGCGTCGTACTACCGGCTCAACGACGACGACCCTCGCTTTTATTTCGATGTCACCGGGACCGGGAACAGCCTCAACGTCCGCAACCCCCACACCCTGCAGCTCATCATGGACAGCCTTCGGTACTGGGTCATCGAGATGCACGTGGATGGGTTCCGCTTCGATCTCGCCTCCGCGCTGGCACGCCAGTTCTACGACGTCGACCGTCTCTCGGCATTCTTCGACATCATCCATCAGGATCCGGTCCTGTCGCGCGTCAAGCTCGTTGCCGAGCCGTGGGACGTTGGTGCCGGTGGCTACCAGGTCGGCAACTTTCCAGTGCGCTGGGCGGAATGGAATGGCGCATTCCGCGACACCGTGCGCGATTTCTGGCGCGGCGCCACCGGAATCCGTGACCTGGCGTACCGCCTCACGGGGTCAAGCGACCTGTACCAGGGTGATGGCCGGCAACCGTCAGCCAGCGTCAACTTTGTCACCGCACATGACGGCTTCACGCTCACCGACCTGGTCTCATACGACCACAAACACAATCTGGCGAACGGCGAGAACAACCAGGACGGCAATGACGACAACCGCTCCTGGAACTGCGGCGTCGAGGGTGACTCCGACGACCCAGCGATTCTCGAGCTGCGAGCGCGCCAGCGTCGCAACCTCATCGCAACGGTCCTGCTGTCCGAGGGATGCCCGATGCTTCTCGGCGGCGACGAGATGGGGCGCACCCAGCGCGGCAACAACAACGCCTATTGCCAGGACAACGACGTGTCCTGGATCGACTGGGAGCACATCGACGAGCCCATGCTCGCGTTTGTCGCGAGGATCGTCGCGCTGCGTCGCAGCGATCCCGTGTTGCGCAGGCGAAACTTCTTCTCCGGTCAGGCCGTGCACGGATCCGGTCGCAAGGACATCGCGTGGTTCCTGCCGTCCGGACGCGAGGTCGGCGACAGTGAGTGGTTCGATGATGGGCAGCGATCGCTCGGGATGATCCTCAACGGCGACGAGATTCCAGACCGCGATCCTCGCGGCCGGCGCATTCGTGGCGGCACGCTCATGGTGTTGCTCCACGCGGGCGACGCACCGGTGCCGTGGGTCATCCCGAGTGGGTGGGGAGACCTGTGGTCGGTCTTTGCCGACACCGCCGAACGCGACATCACACCGTCGACGCGCCACCATCATGCCGGTGAGGAGATGACCGTGGCAGGACGCTCGCTGGTCGCGCTGCTGCGGGTCTGACGGTCAGGCGCGCTGCGCGCGCGTCCATTCGATCTGATCCTTCAGCGTCGCGCGCTCCATCGCGCGCGACGCGACCTTGAGCCAGTCGGGCGACCGTTTGGCGAGGTCAGCACTGACCGCGCCGATCCGCCGCGATCCTGAGCCGATATGCACGTTGGCGGTCTCGGCACCCATCGCGTGCAACAGGTCGGTCTGATCAGCGGCAAGACGGGCAACCGTGAATTCGATGCGGCTGCAGTCGGGGGCGAGCCGGCGAAGCACCCAGCGGCCGCGTACTTCCAGGAATGGGTCGGCACATCGAACCGCGCGCCGGACGATCGTCGGGTAGTGGATCGCGACCGCCCCGGAACTCCCCGCGCTCCAGGCGACGGCTGACGCGACGACCTCCTTGACCTCTCGCGCGATCCAACCGCCGGAGTGCTCGGCGAACGCAACGATGCGCGGGTGCCCGAGGCTCCCGAGTCCTGCGCGCCGGGTGACATAACGAGGATCCTCCCCACGGCGAAACTGGCGACGCAGAAGTGAGACGGCCGCGGGCGACAGGCGGCGAGCGCGCGGAAGATCGATCATGGCCGTCCAGAAGCGCACGGGGTCTCGCAACTCCAACTCGGCATCGCGGCGGAGCACGTGGTGGTGCTCGGCGAGGACGAACGGCCGGCCGCCACTCTTCATCGACGAGCGGTAGCCCTCGAGGATCGCGTTGCAGGCAGCGCGAGGGGTCAGGATCAGGGTTCCCGCGGCGATCGAGAGCCGCGCGGAGGTCGCCAGGCGCACCAGGTCGTTCGCGTAGGCCATGGGAAACGCCTCGTCGAAATCGTTGATGCCCCAGATCAGACGGCCCTCGGTGTCGCGCCAGGTTCCGAAGTTCTCGGTGTGCAGGTCGCCCACGGCCAGGACCTTCGGTGCGCTCGCAAGCTCCGGACATATCGCCGCCCACACCTGGACCCATCGATAGAAGGTGGCGCGGAGGAACGGGAACGGCGCCAGCGCCATCTGCTCGTGCTTGTACGCGAGGTCCGACCTGACCACCTGCAGCTGCCGGCCCACCCACGCCTCGTAGCTCCGTGTCGCCGCGACGATGGGCACGAGCCGCGAATTTGGGGCCATGATCTCGCGATGTTCGCGCAGCTGACCATTCTCGTGCTTGCCGGCCTTGCGGGGCCGCTGCTTGCGTTCGGCAGGCGCGCCCTGATCCCGGTCGTGATCGGCGAGCTCCTCGCGGGCTTGGTGCTCGGTCACACGGGGTTCGGAGTGATCAACTCGGTGGCTCAGCCGTTTCCCGCGTTCAGCGCCATCGGCTTCGCGATGCTGATGTTCGGCGCGGGGACACACGTCGACATCGGCTCGCCGGCCATCCGCCAGGGGTTCTTCCGCGGTCTGCTCGCGCTTGGCGTCGTGGCGATCACCGCCGTGCCGATCGGGCTCCTGCTCGATCACGCGCTCGGTATCGGCCATCCCGAGCTGCTTGCGGTGCTCATCACCGGCAGCTCGGCGGCGATCGCATTCCCGATCCTCGAGGAGCGCGGCCTCGCCGGTCCGAACGTGGCATTTCTCGTTGCCTGGGTCGCCCTCGCCAACTCGCTGACCGTGGTGATCATGCCGCTCACCCTTACGAAGGGCGGCAACCCCCTGGAGGCGATCGGCGGCGACGCGGCGATCCTGGCCGCAGGCGTACTTGTCCTGATTGCGGCGCAGCGGGCTCGCCACTACGCCTTCGTTCACCAGATGCACGCGGAGTCGCTCCGGCGTGGGTGGTCGTGGCAGGTGCGCATCTCGCTCGTGCTTCTGTTCGGCCTCTCCGCGATCGCTCAGGAGACTGGCGCGAGCACGCTGGTCGCGGGCTTCATCGCCGGGATGATCCTGGTGCGGCTTCGAGAATCGGATCGTCTTGCACTGCAGTTTTCGGGAGTTGCCAACGGGTTCTTCGTTCCGCTGTTCTTCCTGCTGCTGGGCGCGGAGCTCAACCTGCGCGCGCTGGTCACCTCCCCGTCGCGCATCGTTCTTGCAATCGGCCTCGCCGTCGGCGCCGTGATCACGCACGTGATTGCGGCGCGTGTGGCCGGTCATGAGCGGTATGTCGCAACCGGTCTTGCGGCGTCGGCGCAGCTGGGCATGCCTGCAGCTGCCGCCAGTCTCGGCCTGAGCACGGGGCTCCTCGGACCGGCCGAGGCCGCGGCGCTGGTCGCCGCGGGCTGCCTGACACTCATCCCCGCGACGGTCGGATCCCTGCTGCTCGCCCGACCGGCGCCGACGCCGTCCGGGGCTCCTCAGACGGGAAGCACCCCGGCACCATCGACCTGAAAGAGTAAGTCGCGGTGCTCAGATATCTCGTCAGCCGGGTCCTCCAGGCGGCACTCGTCGTTGTCGGGGTGGCGACTGTGGTGTTCTTCCTCGAGCGTCTCATGCCCGGCGACCCGGGAAGGATCATGCTCGGGCCGCGCAGCGGCCCGGCCCAATGGGCGATCTACGACCATCAGAACGGGTTCGACCGGCCGATCCCGGTCCAGTACGTCGACTTCCTCGCAAACCTGCTCCACGGGAGGATCGCGTTCACGCCGCCGGGGTTCGCAGACCAGATCGACCCCATCGAGGGGGTCGCGGTCGACCTCGACCTCCAGTCACTGGTTCAGGGGCCGACGATCAACTCGCTGATCCTGACAGGCCTGTCCACCCTGCTCGTCGTTGCAGTGACTGTGCCGGTCGCCCTCTACGAAGCGGCGCGGCGACGCCGGCGTGGCGCCCATCTCTCCAACATCCTGTCGATGACGCTGTACTCGATCCCGCCCTTCCTGCTCGGCACCCTGCTCATCCTGGTGCTCGCAACAGACCTGAACTGGCTCAATCTGAACACGCCGGACTGGAACACCGGCGATGTCCTCGCCGACCCGGCGGGGCTGATTCTCCCCATGCTGACCTTGTCAACGGGAACGGTCGCGCTGTTCAGCCGCTACCTCCGAGCGGCGACCATCGAGGAGCTGACCAAGGACTACATCACGACGGCGCGAGCCAAGGGTGCGTCGCGGACGCGAGTGAGCCTGCGCCACGCGCTCCCCAACGCTTCGTTGCCGCTCATCACCCTGCTGGGCACGCGCCTCCCTCAGATCTTCGGTGCCCAGCTCGTCGTGGAAGTGCTCTTTGGCTATCCGGGGCTGGGAACCACACTCTGGAGTGCAGCGATGAATCACGACTTCTACACGATGCTGGGCGCGATCCTGATCGGGGGTGTTCTCACCACGCTCGGCTCCCTGATCACCGACCTCGTGTACGCGATGGTTGATCCTCGGATCCGGTACGTCCGCGCGCGAAGCTGATCGGCGCGGGCTCAGGTGCCCTCGCGGGAACGACGGCCTGCCTCATCGGCGCGGTCACGCTCGACCTTCTCGGTCTGATCCTTGCGCCGCCGGTCGTCCGCCTGATCCTGCTCCTTGGTGGCCTCGTCCTCGGGCTTCACGTCGTGCTGCTGGTTGCTCATCGTCGGATCAGCATAGGCCGCTTCTCGCGGGATCCGCGTGCGCGGGTGCCGCTCGGTTAGGACCACAACCCTTCGAGGGCCACGCCGACCCGCTCGGACGCATCCACCGAGGGCATCGCGTCGACCAACTCCTGCTCGCGTCTGCGCTCGGTCACCTGCTCGCAGCGGGCACGAACCCGCTCTGAGAGGAATCGCGACGGCTGGGCCCAGCCGTGGCGGTCATCGCGCGCGTTCGGGTGATGGTGGTAGCGCTCGGGCACGTACAGATGCAGCCCATGTCGAGCGCGGGTCAGGGCGACGTAGAACACCCGCCGCTCCTCCTCGAGACCGTCAGGTGCGCCCAGCGCCATGTCCGAGGGGATGTTCCCGTCGGTGACATGGAGCACGTGGACGACGTCCCACTCGAGTCCCTTGGCGGAGTGCACCGTCGAGATGACCAGCCAGTCCTCATCGATGACCGGCGGTCCCGCAAGATTGCCCGTCGAGCTCGGTGGCTCGAGGACGTGTTCCGCCGCAACGTCGGAGAGGCGCGCGACCTTCGTGCTGGCGGCGACAAGGGTGTCCAGGTCGGCGAGCCTCGAGGATGGCTCCGGATACACCGCCTCGACGAGCGGCGCAACCGCGACGCGAATCCGCTCCGCGTGGGTGGCGATGGCTTCGCCAGAGAGCGGCACCAGCGCAGCGACGAGAACGTCGGCCGACCGCATCGCGGCGTCGGGAAGCTGCGCCGACGCGTGCGACCACGACGCGAACACGTCCAACTCCGTCGGCGTGTCGTCGGAGCCGAGCAACCCGAGTGCCGCGACAACGCGATGCGCCGTTGCAGGACCCACACCAACGAGCATCTGCAGCAGACGGAACCAGGCAACCACGTCACCCGGGTTATCCGCGAGACGGAACGCCGCGAGCATGTCCTTGACGTGCGCCGCTTCGACGAAACGCAATCCGCCGTACTTGACGTAGGGAATCCGCCGAGCTCCCAGCTCGAGCTCGAGGAGCGCCGAGTGGTGCGCGGCTCGCACCAGCACCGCCTGCTCGCGGAGTGCCACGCCGGCTTCGCGATGCTCCAGGATGCGGTCGCAGACCGCCTCGGTCTGTGTGTCCTCGTCCGCGCACCGGACGAGCTGGGGAACCACGCCGGGAGCCGTCCGGGCGGCGTGCAGCACCGCGGAGAACCCGACAGTGGCATCGGCGCCGACCGCATTTGCGACGTCGAGAATCAGCTGGCTCGAGCGGTAGTTCGTTTCCAGGACGACGGTGGTTGACGATGGAAAGACGCGATCGAACTCGAGGATATGTCGCGGTTCGGCAGCGCGGAACGAATAGAGCGCCTGCGCGTCGTCACCAACCACGGTGATCCGTGGATCCGCGTGACGCAGTCCTTTCAGGATGTCGACCTGCAGCTCATTCACGTCCTGGTACTCGTCGACGAGCACGTGATCGAGCGACCCGGCAAGACGAGGACCGAGACGGTCGTCCTGCGCTGCCGCACGCCAGAACAGCAGAAGATCATCGAGGTCGACGAGTTCCTGCGGACCGCTTGCGATGCACGTAGCCTCGGCAGATCTCGGCAATTGCGTCGATGCAATCCGCAGCCCAGGGCGCGACCTCGGGGACGACAGATGACACGGGCCGTCCAGTGTTGACCGCCGACGAGTAGATATCAACGAGCAGCGCCTTGCGTGGGAATCGCCGGCGTGTCGATGCGGCGTGACCCTGCTCGTCGCGGACCATATCGATGACATCCGCGGCGTCAGCAGCGTCCAGCACCGAGAACCCCTCCGGAAGCCCGAGCGTCGCGGCGTAACGGCGGAGCGTCCGGTGCGCGATGGCGTGAAAGGTGCCACCGGTGACCCGTGCAGCGGGTGAACCCGAGCCCCGACTGAGGCCGGCCGTCGCCATCAGCGACGACGTTCGAGCCAGCATCTGGCGCGCGGCGCGACGAGTGAAGGTGAGCAGCAGGAGCCGTTCTGGTGGCGCCCCGGTCGCAAGCAGCCAAGCGACTCGGGCGGATAGCGTTGTTGTCTTGCCGGTGCCGGCGCCCGCAAGGATCCTGAGGGGGCCACCAGCGTGTGTGACAGCCGTCCGCTGGGCATCGGTCAGGTGGTCGAGCCACTCGAACATTCGTTCGATCATACTGCCGGACCCCGAGGCCGGGTGAAGTGCAGGTGCGACTGGGCGATACCCTTGCGAAATGCGACCCCTTCGGTACTCCATCAACGTCACGCTGGACGGGTGCTGCGACCATCGCGCAATCCCCGCGGATGAAGAGTTGCATCGTCATGCGGCCGAGAACCTCAACCAGGCCGATGCCCTGATCTTTGGCCGGGTGACGTACGAAATGATGGAATCATCCTGGCGGCCGCAGGCGCCGACAGGAGAGCGACCTGATTGGATGGAACCCTTCGCCCAGACGATCAACTCGGCGAAGAAGTACGTCGTGTCGAGCACCCTGGACCAGGTCGATTGGAACGCGGAACTCGTGCGCGGGGATCTGGGCAAGGCCGTCCAGCAGCTCAAGCAGGAGTCGGGCAAAGGACTGCTCGTGGGAGGTGTGAAGCTCCCACTGGCGTTGACGGAGCTGGGATTGATCGATGAGTACGAGCTCTTGGTGCATCCCAGGCTGGCGGGCCATGGGCCGAGGTTGTTCGCGGGGCTATCGAAGCATGTCGACTTGAAGCTCGTGGGCCGGCTGGAGTACGGCTCGGGGGCTGTGGCGATGCGGTACAAGCCGAGCAGGTAGGCACCAGGATCGGCTGGGCAGCCGTCGCGAGCGAGAGGATCGTCTCGCGCTATTTGGTCAGCAGCGTGGCGATGACGTTGATCGTCGTCGACACGACCACGACCCCGAACAGGTAGGAGAGCAGCGCATGACGAATCGCCGTGATGCGAATCGATTTCGCGTTGAGGTCAGTGTCGGAGACCTGGAAGGTCATCCCGATGGTCAGCGCGACGTACAGAAAGTCCCGGAAATCAGGCGGTTGGTCAGCGTGGAAGTCGATGCCTGCATCCTGGCTGTAGTAGAGCCGCGCGTAGCGCAGCATGAAGACGACGTGAACGGCGGCCCACGAAAGCACCACGCTCGCAACGACGAGTGTGGTGATGGCGGACTTGACGAAGCCGTGGGATGAGCCGGCCGCGATCAGCGCCAAGGCAACACTGACCAGGCTCGCGATGTTCGCGCCGACGAGAATTGCTTCAGCCGCGGTCCGTGAATCGTCCACCGTCATCGCCGCCCGCTTGGTCGCCGCGCTGTCCTTGCCGCGAATTCCGACATAGACGATCGCGATGAATGCCGCGGAGGTCACGTCCCACCCCACGAGGATCGCCACCTGCCACTCGGTCAAGGGGAGCGCGATCCCAAAGCCGATGATCCCGAGCACAAGGCATATGGCCAGCCGGGCCCGTGCGTTCATTCGGCCGAGTGTCGCATGGCGTCGTCAGCCCCGAACGCCCGCAGTGAGACACCGCGTCCGATTCAGCGCTCGAGCGCTTGCTCAAGCTGTGCTTTGTTCATTCGCGAACGGCCCTTGAGATTGCGCTCACTCGCCTCGTTGCGAAGCTGATCGTATGTCCTCCCACCGGAGCCGGAGTGTGACCGCAGGCCGCCACGCCGGCCGGATGAGATGTCTTCGGTCGAGGTCCGGCTCGCAGTCATGGACTCGCCGGCTCGTGCGCGCTCCTTGTTCACTGTGCGGGCGGCGATCTCCTCGGCAGTGTCCTCATCGCGGCCGCGAGCCTCGAGGCCCTCTTTGATGTGCTCGTACTGTCGCTCTCGTTTTGGCGTCCACGCCTTGACGGGCATCTTCCGGTCTCCTTGATGGCAGGCTAGTCATGCTTTATGACAGATAGCCTATCACCTTAGTGCGCGCTCACAGGCTGTTCGCACGGCGGCGAGGCCGGCGCCCACGTGGTACACGGAAGGTAGGCTTGTGCGACGCCATCCGGGCTCAGAACCAGGAAGTTCGAGTGTTGTCGGAGTGATGAAGCAAGAGGAACGCACCCAGCCCCCGTACACGCAGATCGTTGGGGCACTTGAGGAGCTCCCGGGCCTGGAAGGCCTGAGTGAGGTCCTCGTCAAAGCGCTCGAGCCGGTGACACGGCGTCGGAACCTCATGGACCTGCTGCACGGTCGGTGGCTGGGCCACGCGCTGCATCCAGCGATGAGTGATCTGCCGATCGGGTTGTGGGCGAGCGTGCCCGTGCTCGACCTCATCGGTGACAAGCGCGGCGCCGCGACGCTCACAGCCGCGGGCTGCCTCGCGTCCGCGGCAACCGCGGCGACGGGGACGGCCGACTGGTCGGTCACGTATGGTCGCGACCGCCGCCTCGCACTGGTGCACGGACTCGCCAACACTGCCGTGCTCGGACTCCAACTGGGATCTCTGGCCGCGCGCATTCGCGGCCGCACCGCGCGCGGACGCTTGCTCTCCGCAACCGGCCTCGCGGTCGGGGCGGCTGCGGCGTATCTCGGCGGCGATCTTGTGCTGGACCGGGCCTTGATGGTCAATCACACGGCCGGGCTTGGCGGCCCCGCGGAGTGGACCGATGTCGCAGACGACGCTGCCGTCACCGAGGGAGCTCTGACCGCCGTCGAAGTCGAAGATCGCAAAGTCGTTCTGACCCGCGTGGGCGGCACCGTCTGCGCGCTCGAGAACACGTGCACCCACGCCGGGGGTCCCTTGAATGAAGGAACCGTCGAGGACGGAACTGTCATCTGCCCGTGGCACGGCTCGCGATTCCGGCTCAGCGACGGCGCCGTCCTGGGCGGGCCTGCGACGTTTCCACAGCCGCGGCTCGAGACTCGGAAGGTCGCGGGCCGGGTCCAGATCCGAGGGCGCGAAGCCTGAGCTCCCGCAGCATTTGCGTCGGGCGGTACACCATTGCTAGCCGCGTCCGCTCAGGAGCGATAGGAGTGGACGATTCGCAGGCCGTCTTCGGGCACTACGTCGGCCACGACGAGCCCTCGGTGCTCTTCTACTCGAACAAGAACGGCTCCGGGAACGAGATGCAGTACAGCGGCTCGCTTCCCAAGGCGCCGACTCCAACCAACGTCCCCGGCAAGCATATCTACACGTTTGAATACACGCCGGCGTTCTGGTTCGGCATGGCGATGTGCGACACCCAGTCCTACCCGGAGCTCGTCAACTCGTGTGTTCCAGACAGTAATGTCAACATCGTCGATCCCACGAAGAGTCCGTATCACCCCGGCGCCGCGTACATGGAGCTGCAGTTCTATCCACCAGGCTATGTCCAGCAATGGAACGGCTTCAGCTGCTCCCCCACCCAATGGTGCGTGGCCCTGAACATTGACAGCTTGTCGCTGAACCCGCTGACCGGGCAGCAAACAATTCCGCCTGCGAGAGCCTCGTCGGTGAGGAGTACGTCAACTTCGCGTACCTGACGCACAACGGCATACCACAGGGGCCGCCAACCCGGTTCAGTTCCAGGCGCTCGCGTCCGGGACACCAGACCCGCATAAGGTCGAATTCCTGAACCAGGGCGACACCTTCACGGTCACCCTGCACGACACACCGAGCGGACTACAGGCAGTGGTGAAGGACACGACCACGACACCTCCGGCTCCATGACCGCGAGCGCCGCCAATGGGTTCGGCCAGGTGAAGTACGCCCCCAACCCCTCCACCACCTGCAAGAACATCCCCTACAACTTCCATCCGATGTATGCGACCTCAACGTCGCAGACGACCGTGCCGTGGGCAGCGGCGACGTACAACGTGGCCTTCGATACGGAGATCGGACACTTCGACTACTGCAGTAGCGTCGACGCCACGACCGGTACCTGCGCGGGCAACGAGGGGATCAAGAGCAATACCGAGGTGTGGGACTACGACGACGTGGGCTGCTGGCCGGGTTCGTCATCCGGTCTCATCAAGATCGGCGCCTGCGAGGGTTCGAACGTCGGCTATGACGGCACGGCATACCTCCCCGACTGGCCGAACGCCACATCGTCCCGCCCGACGCCGTTCATCTTCACAAGCCCGCTGACGGGGAGCGCGTACAACGCCAACTACTCGTCGGTTGGCTTCAACACGGACCTGCCTGCCATCGAGGGCAGCCTCGGTACGTGCAACAACACCACGGGTGCCGGCTGCACGATCATCCCGCCGACTGACGACGGGGCACCGGCGCAGTTCTACCCGTACTACACGACCGGCACGGCACTTGGTGGGTGCGCGTGGACTGTCGGTCAGAACTACCCCGGGTTCAGTACCAGGGATTTCGGTGCGCACCGGCAGTATGGGCAGCTGCTGAAGGTCGCCTACTCGGGGCCTGGTGGCGTTGCCTCGTATTCGTACAACGACTACCAGAACAACCTGGAGGGCAATCCCTGCCCTCGCTGACGTAATCGGTCCGGGAGGAGCCGCCGTCGCGCGGCTCCTCCCACCAACCGGGATCTCGCTCAACTCGCCCTCGAGCAGGTGGTTCTCGGGCGGCCACCATGTGCCCATCTGCTCGGTGAGCACCTTGAACGTACACTTGGGGGCCTCACCAGCCCGAACGTCGCGGAGCGCGCAGCCTTGCCTGGTTCGTCATTCGACGCCGCCACGGGTCCCCTGACGCAGCCGGTGCTGAGTCCGCTCACCGGCGCGGCGATCTTTCTGGTGGTCGCCATCAACGCCGGCGGCGAATCTGCGACTCGCGACCTGCTCGGCGACTGTGCCGGGCTGCAGCGAGCCGTCGGATTCCGGATCCCCGACGGCGGGCTCACCTGCGTGGTCGGCGTGGGATCGGAGGCCTGGGACCGCTTGTTCGCCGGCGCACGACCGGCGCAGTTGCATCCCTTCCGCCAGATCGCCGGCGCCAAGCACCGAGCCGTGGCCACTCCGGGTGATCTGCTGTTTCACATTCGCGCTTCGGAGATGGATCTCTGTTTCGAGCTCGCCGGCCAGATCATGGACCGGCTCCGCGACGTGGCCACGGTCGTCGATGAGATCCACGGATTCAAGTACTTCGACGAGCGTGACCTGCTCGGCTTCGTGGACGGGACCGAGAATCCGACCGGACGTGTCGCCTTTGACGCGGTGATGATCGGTGACGAGGACCCTGCGTTCGCAGGCGGGAGCTACGTCATCGTGCAGAAGTACGTCCACGACCTTCACAGCTGGAATGCGCTCTCGGTGGAGGCTCAGGAACATGTGGTGGGACGCACCAAGCTGGCCGACATCGAACTCGCCGACGATATGAAACCGAGCAACTCGCACGTCGCGCTCAACGTCATCACCGATGCCGATGGCAAGGAACTGAAGATCCTGCGGGACAACATGGCGTTCGGGAACGTCGGTCGCGATGAGTTCGGGACCTTCTACATCGCCTACGCGCGCACGCCGGCGGTGACGGAGTTGCTGCTCAACAACATGTTCATCGGCGACCCGCCCGGCAATTACGATCGAATCCTCGACTACTCGACAGCGCTCACCGGCGCCCTGTTCTTCGTGCCGTCGCAGGACTTTCTCGACGCCCCGCCGGAGCTTCCCGCACCGTCGCCCTAACGGTCGCAGCAGCGGCGCCTAGCGAATCCTCACGTGTCGAGGATCGAGCTCGGAGACGGCCCGAACTCCGAGGAGCTGCATGGTCCGCCGCATCTCACGCTCCAGGATTGCGGTAGCGCGCTCGACCCCGCGCTCACCCCCCGCCATCAGTCCGTACAGGTACGCCCGGCCGACCAGGACGTTGCGCGCGCCCAGCGCGGCGGCGGCCACGATGTCGGCGCCGCTCATCACTCCCGTGTCAACCCAGACCTCGGTTCGATCGCCCACCGCATCGACCACCGCTGGGACGAGGCTCAACGGCACCGGTGCACGATCGAGCTGGCGGCCCCCGTGATTGGAAAGCACGATGGCCTCAACTCCAGCCGCCGCCATGCGTCGTGCATCATCCACCGACTGGATGCCCTTCACGATGAGCGGGCCTGCCCAGAACGATCGGACCCATTCGAGATCCGACATCGTCATGGTGGGATCGAACAACTCATCGATCAGCTCGGCAATCGTGCGGTTCCATCCGGCCATGGAAGCGAAGGTCAGCGGTGCCGTGGTCAGGAGGTTCGCCCACCACGCCGGATGCGTGGCGATGTCGGCAAGCGTGTTGAGACTGAGCTTCGGGGGTATGGAGAAACCATTGCGCGCGTCGCGCAGGCGGTTCCCCGCCACGGGCACGTCGACAGTCAGGATCAGCGCTTCGTAGCCGGCGGCGCCGGCCCGCGTCATCAGCTCTTCGCCTGCGCTGCGGTCCTTCCAGACATACAGTTGAAACCACTTGCGCGCGGCCGGCGCCGCGACGGCGATGTCCTCGATTGAGGTGGTCCCCATGGTGGAAAGGGCATATGGAATGCCGTGCCGCTCCGCGACGTGAGCTACCGCACGCTCTCCCTCGTGGTGCATCAGTCGGGTGAAGCCGGTCGGTGCGAATGCAAAGGGCGCTGATGATATGCGCCCCAGCACATCGCACGATGTATCGACGGCAGACACGTCGTGAAGCACCGCCGGCAGGAATTCGAGTCGCTGGAACATCCTGCGGGCTCGCTGCAGGCTGACCTCCCCTTCGGCTGCCCCGTCGGTGTAATCGAACACCGCTCGCGGAACTCGTCTGCGCGCCGTCATGCGCAGGTCAGCAATGGTGAGGGCTGCAGCCAGCCGGCGCTTGGTTGGGTTGCGTTCGACAGGTCGCACGCGCAGCAGTGGCTTGATCTCGGACCATCTCGGCAGCTGACGCTGCGGTTCGTGCACTGATGTCTCCTCGGGAATCACGTCGCGACGCAACTCAACGCCTCGATGACGGCGGACACGAACGCCTCGCCCCCTCCGTGACCGGTGTCGTCGATGATCTGGAGGCGGCTGGTGGTCCAGTTCCGGGACAGCAGCCACGCCGTCTCGAGCGGGCTGCTGACGTCGTACCGGCCATGGATCAGGACTCCGGGGATCCCGGCAAGCACCGCTGCATCGCGGAGGAGTCGATTGTCCTCAAGGAAGGCGGCATGTCGCCAGTAATGGGTGACCAGGCGAGCGAACCTCAGACGGAACTCCGGGTCGTCAAATCGAGGGTTGTGCTGATGTCCGGGGACAAGCGAGACGTGGGTGTCCTCCCACGCGCACCACGCTCGGGCGGCACGCTCCCGAACGTCGGGATCCGCGTCGAACAGCAGGGTTGCATACGTGTCAACCAACGACGTCGCCCGCAACCGCTCGGGCACGGAGGAGGCAAACTGTTCCCACTCCGCGGGAAAGATGCGCCCCACGTCACGCGCGATCCAGTCGACCTCGCGGCGCGACGTTGTCGTGACCAGCGCCAGGACGAGGCCTCTGACTCGCTCCGGATGTGACTCGGCATAGGCCAGGCCCAGGGTTGTTCCCCAGGACATGCCCAGCACCACCCACCGATCGATCCCGAGACGCTCGCGAAGACGTTCCATATCGGCGATCAGATGCGCCGTGGTGTTGCTGCTCAGGTCTGCATCCGGCTCGCTGGCCAGAGGCCGGCTGCGGCCGGATCCGCGCTGGTCGAACAGCACGGCGTGGTACGCATCCGGATCGAAGAAACGACGCTGATTCGGCGTGCACCCCGACCCCGGTCCACCGTGCAGAAACACCGCAGGTATGCCCTTGGGGTTGCCACACGTCTCCCAGTACATGGTGTGTCCGTCGCCGACACGCAACATGCCGCCGTCGTTGGGTTCGATCGATGGGAACAGGCCCGGCGCCACACACGTCCTCCACGTTGGATCAGCTTCGGACCGATCCTAGCCGCCGGTGTCGTGGCCGAGGATTCCGCGCCGTCTGATGACGTCAGGCCGAAGCCTCGCCGGGCCACGGCGAGCTCGCGACCTCGAGGATTCGTTCGAATGGGATCGCGGCCTCTTCAGCAACACGCCGCACCGATGTCTCGGAGCCCTCGAATCGGCAGAGCACGACCTCGTCGCGGGGCATGAGGAGAGAGCCGAGATACCGAACATTCTCGCCGTTGCGAGTCAGCTCGGCGGCGCGTGCGGCCACACGCTGGTCAAGCGCGCTCAGATCTGCCTCGCGAACTCCGGGCCAGAAACACTCGGCCACGAACTGCGTCGCAAACGACGGCTGCATGGGGACAGCATGGCCATGAGCGGAGGCAGATGAAAGTGGGAAAACCCTACGTTCCGGCGGCTCCGACCCTACGCCTGTTCCTGCGCGTCGGCGGCCTCAAGCGCGCGCGCCAAGCCACCTCGAGCGCGGATGCCGAGCTTGCGGTACACGCGAGTCAGGTTGGCTTCCACGGCCTTGGTCGTGAGGAACGCCCGCTCGGCGATCTCGCGGTTGGCGAGTCCCGACGCAGCCAGCTCAGCGACGCGCGCCTCCGTTGGCGTCAGGGCGTCGATCAAGGACGCTCGGTGGCCGAGACGCTCGATGTCCTCGCGCGTCCGAGCCGCCCAGACCGGCATGCCCAGCCGATCGAACACGGCGAGCGCTTCGTGGAGCGTTGCCTTGGCGCGTGCACGCTGTCCGCTTCGGCGTTGCACGCGACCCAGCGCGAGGAGCGTGCGGCCCCGTTCGGAGGGGATGCCCAGTCGCCCGTGCTCCTCCAGTGCGCCGCGGAGTGTTGCCAGAGCGCCGTCACGGTCGCCGCGCGCTGCCTGCAACAGCCCGCGACAGCGTCCCGCCGTGGCGAGAGCCCACGAGCGGTCCAGATCGATGCCCCTCCGCTGCAGCCACGCGGTCAACGTCTCGGCGCGGTCGAGCAGCCCGAGCTCGATGAGCGCCTCGATCTGATCGGGCACGAAGACGCTCAGCACCGGGTCGAGTGCGTTCATGCTCGGGATCAGATCGGCCATCGGCCCCAGCGCAGCATCAACAGCCGCAGGATTCCCGGTGGACAGCTCCACGATTCCCAGGGCCCACAGCGGCCAGATCGTTCCCGACGGCCAGTCGATGGCCTGGAAGCGGCCCACTGCCTCCATCGCCTCCTGACGGGCGAGGTCGGTGGATCCGTCATGAGCGTGCACAAGCGCGGCGGCCGACAGCGCCGCCCCGTACGATGCCGGGTCGTCGAGCAGAGCGGCGGCCTGGGTTCCCTCGGCCGCGTATCGGGCAGCGGCGGCGAGATCGCCCTGCCACACGCAGGTCCACGTCAAGTACAGGCACAGGAACGCTATCGGGCTCTCCTCGCCGCGCTCCAGGGTCTCGGTGTGGAGCTGGTTGAGAGCGGCTCGTGCCTCATCGAGCCTGCCTGTCCACAACGACAGGAGCCCATGGAGGAACGTCGGGCGGCACTGCCACGTCCTCACGCGGTAGGGGTCCTCGAGCTCTCGAGCCCTCCGGAGGCGGGGCTCGTTGAGACCTTCGCCGCACAGAAACTCCGTCATGCTGAGCACGCCGAGCGCATCGGCAAGCGCTCCAGGGACCGACTCCCCCTCGGTGCCGGCAACCGCCCTCTTCGCGTATCGCACGGCGCCGGCGAAGTCGCCCAGGCTCACCAGGTAGTAGGTGAGATCCAGTTCGATCCCCGCCTCCAGCTCCTGATCACCTGCTGACAGCTCCAGCGCCTGCAGCGCAACCTCGAGAGCCAGGGTGAACGAGCTGCGCCGCGCGTGCAGCTGGCCCAGCAGTTGCAGCGCCTCGGCACGGAGGATCCCATCCAGAGGTTCCTGCAGGGTCTCCTGGAGGATCCCGTCGGAGCGGACGAGATCGCCTGCGTCGAACCAGCGCCTGGAGGCCGCGACGCGCCGCGCGTATCGGTGGCCGGCCTGCGTCGCCGGCGTGAGGCGCACTGCGAGCTCGAGCAGCTCCGCCGCCGTGTCAGGAGCGCCGCGTGATCCGGCGAGCTTCGCCGCCGCCTCAAGCTCTGCGGCGATCAGCTCATCCGGTTCGCCGGCGCCGAGGGCCGCATGGCGCGCGCGCTCCTCAGGCTGCGCGACGACTCCGGCCAGCTCGCGGTGCAGCCGGCGTCGCTGCGGCGCATCTGCCTGCTCATACACCACTGATGCGAAGAGCGGGTGGGTGAAGCGAACCCGGCTCTGCTCGACCGACACCAGACCCGCGCGTTCAGCCGGGGCAAGTGCAGCAGCGTCGACGAGGTCGGTGGAGGGCTGTGTCAGCGCCGCCGCGATGAGCAGCGCATGCCGGCTCGCAGGGGGCAGCCGCCCCAGCCTGGCCGCGACAAGATCGGTGAGGGTTGAAGGCACCGGCAGGGTACGGTCATCGATGGGGCGGCCGATCAGCTCCGCTGCAATTTCCAGCGCGTAGAGCGCATTGCCGCCGGTGGCGCGCTCGATCTGCACGAGCGCATGCCGCGGCAGCGACTGGTGGGTCCGCTGCTTGATGACCTGGTGCAACGCGGCGAGCGTGAGCGGGCCGACCTTGATCGTGCGGCGGCGATCCGGGTCGGCGGCGCGATCGACGCGGAGCGGCCGCGTCGTGCCGGTCCGGACAGTCAACACAAATGCAACGGACTCGCCGTGCAGTCGCCGCGCCGCGAATATCAAGGCGCGCGCCGACGGCGGGTCGAGCCAGTGGGCATCGTCCACAGCGACGACCAGCGGACGTTCCGCAGCCAGCAACCGGAGCACCGACAGCACCGCGGCGCACAGGGCGAGCTCGTCGATGCCCCGAGGCGGAGCCGGGGCGCGAAGCAGGGCCGCGGCGATGGCCTCCCGTTGTGGAATCGGCAGCCGGTCGATCATCGAGTTGTCGACCCCGTCGAACAGATCAGCGAGGGCCGCGAACGACAGCGTCGCCTCTGATTCGCTCGGCCGGGTCACGATCACGCGTGCTCCCCGGGCGCCGGCCTGACGCAGTGCCTCCCACCACAACGTGGTCTTGCCGATGCCCGCCTCGCCCTCCAGGGTGAGCTGGGTGAACTCCCCTCCCAAGGCGCTGAGGAAGTTCGCAATCGCCAGCCGTTCCTGGTCCCGGCCGATCACCCCGCCCACCGCATCTCCCATGCGCCCGATGATGGATCTCAACCGGCATCCCCTGCAGGTTCACCGAGGTGGCGGCGAGCTGATCCCTCCTCCTCAAGGATGACGCGGCCGCCGTGGCGCTCGGCTACGCTCGGGCCACCTCCATGATTGCCGAGTCGTTCAAGCGTTTCAACGGGCTGCATCCAGCCGTCCCAGACGGGGTCATCGCGATTCTGCTGATGGCGATCGCGGACGTCGCCGCCTACCAGGACAGCGGGAGGCTAAGCGTCGCGCAGGTGGTGATGATCGCGCTCATCACGCTGCCGGTGGCGGTTCGGCGATCGTTCCCGACTGCCGTCGTGGTGCTGGTCGGCGGCGCCCTGATATTGAACTTGCTGCTCGGTCACACCAATTCATTCATCGAGAACTTCGCGATCCTGCTGGCGCTGTACACGTACTACGCGTCGGTACCCGCAGGATGGCGGATCGGGGTCATGACCGTCGTGTTGATACTCGGGGTGATCGCCGGCATCGCGCTGGGCTGGCGCATTCAGCACCGGGTCTACGTGTCCGATATCGGCTACAACGCCATCATCTTTGCTCTCCCCGTCATCCTCGGATTCGGCGTCCGCACGCGGCGTGCATACATTGCCCAACTCCATGAACGGGCGACGCTCCTCGCGCGCGAAGCTGCGGTGGCCGAACGCACCGCCATCGCTCGAGAGCTGCATGACGTGGTCGCCCACAGTCTGAGCGTGATGGTGCTGCAGGCCACGGCGGCCCGGCGGCTGGCCCGACGCGATCCCGGCAGCGCCGCGGCCACGTTCGACGTCATCGAGCAGACTGGGCGTGATGCTCTCGGAGATCTCCGGCGCGCCATCAGTGTGCTCAAAACCGACTCCCTTGAAGCCGCGTCGCTTGCACCACAGCCGAGCCTGCTCCAGCTGGACGCTCTGATCGACCAGGTTCGCCAAGCAGGTGTCTCCGTCCACTTCAGCGTCGAAGGGACGAAGCGGCCGCTCGCCCCGGGTGTGGAGCTCTCCGCGTATCGCATCGTGCAGGAGTCCCTGACCAATGTGCTGAGACATTCGGGCGCGAGCGACGCAGTGGTCGCGATCACGTATGGGTTCGACGATCTGATTGTCGAAGTGACCGATGACGGGCGCAACGGCGCGGCTCCATCGGGCGGCGGCAGCGGCCTCGTCGGCATGCGGGAGCGAGTGGCGCTGTTGCATGGCGACTTTCGTGCGGGTCCGACCGCCAAAGGGTTCAGCGTTTCGGCCCGCTTACCGCTCGATCCGCTCCCGGCATGATCCGTGTGCTGCTGGTCGACGACCAGCCCCTGGTGCGTGCGGGGCTGCGGACGCTTCTTGAGGATGAATCAGATATCGAGGTGGTGGGTGAAGCTGCCGATGGCGACGAGGCGGTCGCACTCGTCGGTGCACTGACCCCGGACGTCGTGCTGATGGATATTCGCATGCCCGTCGTTGATGGGATCGAGGCAACCAAGCGCATCACGGCGCAAGGGTCCGTCGCGCGAATCGTGATTCTGACGACCTTTGATCTCGATGAGTACGTCTTCAGCGCGCTGCGCGCCGGGGCGTCCGGGTTCATGCTCAAGGACGCCACTGCAGAGGAGATCGTCCGCTCGATACGCGTCGCACGATCGGGCGACGCGTTGCTCGCACCGTCGGTGACACGTCGATTGATCGAGCGCTTCAGCGGGCATCTGCCGAAGGTGGAGGGCCGGCAGCTGCGGTCGCTCACCGAGCGAGAACGTGAAGTGCTGCTGCTCGTGGCTCGTGGCATGAGCAACACCGAGATCGCACGACGTCTCTTTCTTGGTGAGACGACCGTGAAGACGCACGTGGCGCACATGCTGGACAAGCTTGATCTGCGCGACCGTGTCCAAGCTGTCGTTCTTGCGTACGAATCGGGGTTGATCGAGCCAGGGCTGAGCTAAACACTCGATCTCATCCGAGCGATCGAGTTGCAATCAGCATCGCGAATGACGCTCGATGAGCGGCCGCCGCCGGACGATGTGCGCACCGGAGTCGCCGGCAATCGGCATCAAGGAGCGTCGTGATGAGGGCGAGCAGCGGATTGCGACCGGCATCGTGATTGCCCCCGCTTCACTCAGCGCGCCGGCGTCCGGGTCGGCCGGCGCAATCACAGATCCAACCGGGACTACTCGGTCACGATGCACGTCCGAGCGGTCGAGCGTCGTTCTGCTGGCCCTGTCCGTCCTCGCCCTCCACCTGGCCACCAATGGGCTGTATGGCTACCATCGCGACGAGCTCTACTACCTGGACAGCGCGCGCCACCTGACGTGGGGATTCGTCGACTATCCGCCGATCACGCCGGCCATTGCTCGGTTGAGCGAGGTGCTTTTCGGTAACAGCGTCTGGGGCCTTCGTCTGTGGCCGAGCCTCGCCGGCTCGGCGATGATCATCTTGAGTGCGCAGATTGCCCGCGAACTCGGCGGCGGCCGGACCGCGCGCCTCCTCGCCGCGTTCAGCGCTGCCGCCAGCCCAGTGTTGCTCGGCTCCAACTGGCTCTTCGAGACGGTGACCTTCGATCAGCTCGCGTGGCTGGTGTGCTTCTGGCTCACGGCGAGGATTGTGAGGACCGGGGATCGGCGCCTCTGGGTGGCTCTCGGAGCGTGCGTTGGGGCTGGACTCGAGACGAAGTACACGATCCTCGCTCTCGTCGGTGGCCTGATCGCCGCCATTGCACTCACCCCGCTGCGCCGGCATCTGCGCAGTCCGCAGCCCTGGGTCGGTCTGGCCGTGGCCTTGTTGATTGTCTGTCCGAATGTGATCTGGCAGGCGGCGCATGGCTGGCCGTCGGTTGACTACACGGTGAGCCACCACGCTGCCCAGGCCGGTGACTTCGGGCCGCTGACATTTCTCACCAGTCAGCTCGCGCTGATCGGCCCTCTCGCGATCCCGGTTTGGCTGGGTGGCTGGTACTGGCTGCTGTCTGGCAGGGGCCGTGCACTCGGCATCGCAGCGCTGGTGGTCTTCGCTGTCTTTCTGTTCGCCGGCAAGGGGTATTACATCGGCCCGCTGCATCCCCTCCTGATGGCCGCTGGGATGTGCGGCATCGAGGCTTGGACACGACGGCGCGTTTCCTGGCTTCGATCGACGGCGATCATCGCCCTTCTGCTTCAGGCGGCCGTGCTCCTGCCGATTGCGATGCCGGTGATCCCCGAACCGCTGATGGCACGCTCCGTTCTGCCGTCGATCCGCACGGATTTTGCGGACACCGTGGGCTGGCCGGACCTGGTTGCGGAGATCGACGCCGTCTACCGTCGGATGCCTGCGCTCGCTCGATCCCCGATGATCCTGACGGGCAACTACGGCGAAGCCGGTGCAGTCAACACCTATGGACCGTCGCTCGGGCTTCCGATCGCCGTATCAGGCGAGCTCAGCTACTACTACTGGAGGCCCGCACGCGTCAGCGGCTCCGTCATCGCCGTGGGCCTCGGCGCAGCATTCCTCTCAACTCTGTTCGACGGTTGTTCGACGGTCGGCATGGTGTCCAACCAATTTGGGTTGCACAACCAGGAGTCCGGAGCGCCAATCGTGGTCTGCGCTCGGCCACGTGTCACAGTCGACAAGCTCTGGACTGCCCTGAAGTCCTTTCAGTGACGAAGCTGCGGCGACGTCTCGTCAGGCACTTGCCGGCGCCCGCCACAGGTCGATGCCGCTTTCGACCGCGTGTTGATCGATTTCGGCGAGCTCGTGAGGAGAGAAGTCGAGGTGGCCGAGCGCCGCGACGTTCTGCTCCAGCTGGCTGACGCTGCTCGCGCCGATGAGCACCGAGGTGACGCGCGAATCCCGGAGTGCCCAGGCAAGCGCCATCTGGGCAAGGCTCTGGCCGCGCCGTTCGGCGACGGCGTTCAGAGCGCGCACATGGCTGAGGTTGGCTTCGCTGAGCATGCCCTCGGTGAGTGTGCCGTTCTGCTGAGCGCGCGAGCCCTCGGGTATGCCGTTGAGATACCGGTCGGTGAGCATCCCCTGGGCCAGGGGTGAGAAGGCAATGCAGCCCACCCCCTCAGCGCCGAGCACGTCGAGCAGCCCCTTTTCGATCCACCGGTTCAGCATCGAGTACGACGGCTGATGGATGAGCAACGGGGTGCCGAGCCGGCGCCCGATGGCAATCGCCTCAGACGTCCGCTGGGCCGAGTACGAGGAGATGCCGGCGTACAGCGCCTTCCCCTGCTGGACGGCGGTGTGCAGCGCGCCGAGGGTCTCCTCGAGCGGGGTGTTGGGATCGAATCGGTGGTGATAGAAGATGTCGACGTAGTCGACGCCCATGCGTCGCAGGCTCTGATCCAGGCTCGCGAGCAGATACTTGCGCGAACCCAGGTCGCCGTACGGTCCCGGCCACATATCCCATCCGGCCTTGGTCGAGATCACGAGCTCATCGCGGTAGCCACGAAAGTCGGTGCTCAAGATGCGGCCGAAGTTGGATTCAGCACTGCCATATGGCGGGCCGTAATTGTTCGCAAGGTCGAAATGCGTGATGCCGAGGTCGAACGCCCTGCGGAGGATTGCGCGCTGCGTGTCGAGTGGCCGGACCTCGCCGAAGTTCTGCCACAGGCCGAGCGATATCGCTGGGAGCAGGAGGCCGCTGCGCCCGCAGCGGCGGTAGGTCATCGCAGCGTATCGGTCAGGCGCCGGACGGTAGCCGCTGTCGTCGCTCACGGCCGAGATTCTGGCCGATTCGCGATCGTCTCGGCAGAAAACGCCGCCCGTGAGCGTGGCCAGGGGTGGTCGGGACGAGCCGTGACACTCCATCTAAGTCCGCGTGATAGGCCGCCTATTTCACCGGCGGAGATCCTCCTCCACACTGTTCCTTAATGGCTTTCTCATGTTCAGGAAGGCTCGCCACGGCGGGCGGCGGCCTCACGTACCCATGGCCATCACCGACAGCGCGGACGGTTGGGACCCGCGAATCATCCGCTCTGCTGGTGGCGATCTGAGCACAACCGGCAATGTCCTCGGATCCACAGGTGAGAACCGAATTCTCACCTTGCTTCCCCTCGCCGAACGTGGGCCTCTGCTGGAGGCGGCGACCAGCGTCACATTCCAGGTGAAGGCGGTCCTGTTCGAGCCGGGAGATCCGATCGGTGCCATCTACTTCCCGACAGACGGTGTCATTTCCCTGGTCACGCCGCTGCATGGCGGCGCGATCGTCGAGGTGGCAACCATCGGCAACGAGGGAATCGTGGGGGTGCCCCTGGCGCCGGTCGGCGGCCTCGCGGTGCGCGCCATCACCCAGGTCGCAGGGCACGGTCTTCGATTGGAGACGCCCGTCTTCCTCGAATGGTTCGAGCGCAGCAACGCGTTTCGGACGCTGGTCGATCGGTATACGCAAGCATTGTTCGGCCAGATCGCGCAGGCTGCCGCCTGCAACCGCCTGCACTCGAGCGAGGAGCGCCTCAGCCGCTGGCTCTTGATGAGCCAGGATCGCGTCGGGTCGAGCCAGTTCATGATCACCCAGGAATTCCTCGGACAGATGCTCGGCGCCCGGCGCTCGACGGTTTCCGTTTCTGCAGGCATCCTGCAGCGCGCCGGCCTCATCAGATACTCCCGGGGACATGTGACGATCCTCGACCGCAAGGCGCTCGAGGCGGTGTCCTGCGAGTGCTACGCCGTGATCAAGGCGGAACTGGACCGAGTGGCGGGCTGAACGTCAAGCCCTGACAACTCGTCGCGCACCGTTCAGGCACGCACGAAATACGTTGCGCGGTTACACGCGGCGCGCAAGGAAACGCCATCCAACGGCGATCGCGCTTCGTTGCACCGACTGCGCCTGATGAGCACGTCGTTCGTGTAACGAGCGCGCGTATCGATAGTACGAACGCGGCGCAGCAGCCGGGCACATGGTGCGGTGGTAACCGCGGAGAACTGATTCATGAAACAACGACTCCTCATCGTGAGTGGCACCGCAAGCCTCCTGATGCTCGCCGCGTGCGGCTCCGCAACTGCGGGCACGACAACGCCAACCGCGCCATCAACTCAGACACCGACAGCGGTACCGACAGCGGCGGCAACTCCAACGCCTGTCGCGACGCCGACACCGACCCCGGTGCGAGCAACACCTGCACCCGCAACCGGGACCGCCGCGATGCTGCGCACCGTCGGTGATCTTGGCCCCATCCTTGCCGGACCTGGCGGCAAGACGCTGTACATCTTTCTTGCTGATACCGGAATGACATCCACGTGCACTGGTTCGTGCGCGCAGAACTGGCCACCACTGACAACATCGGGACCGCCGCGCGCACTCGCCGGCATCTCACAGACCTTGCTCGGTACCACCCGGCGAGGTGATGGAACACTGCAGGTCACCTACCACGGACATCCGCTGTACTACTTCGTCGCGGACGCCGGCCCCGGAATCGCCAATGGCCAAGGGATCGACGCTTTCGGCGCGCATTGGGAGGTTGTCAACGCCGCTGGACTTGCCGTGGTCAAGTGAGCGAGGCCGTCGGTACGGGAGTGCGACCATCGGCGGTTCGCATGGCCCTTGAGCCGGGAGGCTGTTCAGCCCCCGCGCCGTCCCCACGTTGCGAACGCGGTCGTCAGTCCGGAGACGAGGCGCTCAAAGCTGCGGTCGGTGTCGACGGGTAAGCCGAAAGCCCCTCCCGCCTCCAGCGTCACGAACCCGTGGAGTGCCGCCCGCAGCGCGCGGATGGCGTCGACAGCGTCGTCATCATGCAACCCGTACCCCGCCATGACATCAAAGGCGACGCCGACAGCATTGGCGCTCGCCAGCTCGTCATCGACATCTCCTTGCGCCGCGGCCCGTTGCACAGTCGCATAGCGACCCGGGTGCTCGATTGCCCAACCACGGTACGCCCGCGCCATCGCCGCCACAGCATCGTCGCGCGAACGGCCGACAGTCGCGCGCCCGAGCACGCCGGCAAGTTCGTTCTTGGCGCGGATCGAGATGCTGCGTTGCAGTCCCTCGGTCCCGGCGATGTGCTTGTACAGCGACGGCAGGCGAACTCCGAGACGCTCCGCCAGCGCAGCAAGAGTCAGGCTCGACAACCCAGCTTCGTCGGCAAAGCGCTCGCCCTCCTCGACCACCCGGGCCTCGGAAAGCCCCGCTCTAGGCACGCTCGCCGACCGTATCCAGGAACTGCAGGACAGCGGCCCCGGTGACTTCCGGCTGCTGCGACTGAGGATAGTGGCCGGCGTCGGGCACCATCACGACGTCGCCACGCAGCACGCCGGCGATCCATGCGGCCTCGGCCTTCGGATCGGGGAAGTCCGGATCCTTCTCCCCCATCACGACAAGCGTCGGCGTGTTGACCTCAGCGAGACGCGCCTCGGCTGGGTCATGGCTCGTGTGCGTTGTGCGCGAGAAGGACCGCGCGTATCCCGGCCGCCGCAGGCTCGCCACCACCTGGTTGCGATAGGCGTCGAAGTCGTCGGGCCTCCTTCCGGCGTAGAGCTTCGGCAGGTACGCCTTCCAGACCAACGGTGCCCAGAGGGGCGCCATCGCAACGCGCTGGACCAGTCGCATCATCGTGCTCACCTTTCCGTTGCGGACGAAGGGATCGATCAGCACCAGGCCCCTGACGAGGTCGGGTCGCTCGGCGGCGGCGATGACGCCCACCGCGGCGCCCATGGAATTCCCGACGATGACAGCGGGGCCGCCGAGTTCCTCGATGAGGGCGACGATGTCGCCGGAGGTTTCCACATCGCCATAGGTCGCGAACGTGGCGTCGCTGTCGCCCTGGCCGCGAAGATCGGCAACGGCAACTCGGTGGCCTGCGGTACGCAGCACCGGAGCGATGAACCGGAAGGTTGCGCGCAGATCGCCCATTCCCGGAACGAGAACGACCAGAGGTCCGTCGCCGTCCACGTCGTAGGCGACCCGTCCTTCGGGGCGGGTGATGTAGCGGGTGTCGGTGCTGCGGGCGGCGGTGTCTGTCTGCATCAAAGCTACTCTAATTAGCCTATGAGCTAACGTCAATAGCCATCCTCAACCCGCCCTGGGAAGAGCTTCCTCACCGCCTCGGCTGCGTCACTCCCTGGGCCTGCCCTGAGGTCGGATGCTGGGGAGCACTGGCTCTCCCGAAGATCTCGACGTGCGGGTCCACGGGGGGCGGGGCCGGTCGGAGCTCTTCGATCATCTGACGTTCGAGCTGGTCGACCTTCATTGCAAGGTCGCGCAGCGGGGGCCGCACCGTCCTGCGTCCAGCGCTGAGATCGGGATGGCCGGATGGGGTCGCGATGGGCAGCGTTCGAAGCACGTTGATGACCGCGACGGCCGCCTCCAGAGCCTCGTCGTGCAGCCGCTGGGTGGGGAGCGACCCGAATTGCTCGAGCTGAGCCCGCGAGCGGAGGACAGCGGCGAGGTCCCGTGGTCGATCGGTCGGGAGCCCCTCCGCCGGAAAGGCGAGCGTCCGTACGGAGTCGAGATAGGCGTGCCATCCGGCCGACACCTCGAGGTACACGGCAGCGCGGCGTTCGAGGTACGAGGACGGCGGCGGTGGGTCGGGCATGTCATCGGCATTCCGTCCGGCGGCCCGCATCGCGATCGCGGCACCGATCAGCCCGCTACCGAGCACGGCCGCGGCGATGATCACAACCTCCCACCATGGCGTCACCCCTTACACGGTAGCGAGAAGGACACTCGAGCGGGGTGGATCGTCGCAAGCGCTGCGTTCCGATGGCGTCCGCGTTTGCCAGGATCTATGACCACGTGCTCGATGCCGAGCCTTCGCGCTTCGCTGGGCGCGGACCGCGCTCAGAGCTGATCTAGGGCCGTCGCAAGACGGAAATCGCGTTCGCTCACGCCGCCGATGTCGTGGCTCCAGAGCTGCACGACCACCTTGCCCCATGTGACGAACAGGTCGGGGTGGTGGTTCTGTGCTTCCGCGACCACGGTGAGACGGTCTACGAAGTCCACGGCCAACACGAAGTTGGGAAACGTGTACGACTTGAAGAGCTTGCCGTCCTCGAACGCCCAGCCGGCAAGCGCCGTCAATCGCTCTCTTATGGCACCTGGATCGAGCATCCGACCCACGAGGTTACGCGGTTCCGGCCTCCAGGATCTCTTGGAGCTTGTCCATGATCCAGGAATTCGGGTCCGGGTGTCCCGCCTCGCGCCACTCGGCAAGCAGCCGAGTCGGCGGCAGGTCGGAAACCCCGGGGGCCACGTGGTAATGGCGGTCGATGACCGCGATGTTCTCGTCGGCAGAGGGCGGGCTCGTCGAGTCCCATTCCGCAAGGGCTGCATACCAAGCGCGCATGACAGGAGCGGCCATCACTCGCGACTGTTGTGCTGTGGTCATCCGGGCATGGTAGCCGCCGTACTTTCCTGCCGAGTTGATCCTTGCAGCAGGCGCACAATCCCGTCATGACGATGTGACGAGGAGCGTGCAATGCCGATCAGAGCAACGTCTCCTCCTGTTCGACTCGCCTGCTCCGGCGCGATTCACGCCCGACCGCGATATCGGCAGCGGGGTGCTCGACAATGGCGATCACCCGCGTCGCCATGAAGCGTCCGACGCGTACGGGATTCCCTGTGCGGGTGAGTTCCGCCACTTCGACAACGCCACGCGCTGTGGTCACTTCCACCCGACGGCCGGCGCGTGTCGCCGAGATTTCGAACGTCCGGGCGTTTCCGGTCCCGGCGTCAACGATGACCTCGATCATGTCTCCGACCACGGGTCAACTGTAGCGATCACAGGCGGTGCTCAGTGACCCATCCAGCAGCGTTGCCAACCGGCTGCGCCGATGGGATGATGCGCCGGTGCGGAGGCAATCCTGGTTGGTGGTGCTCGGCCTGTTCCTCGTGGCAGCATTTGCGCTCGCGGCAGGCGCGTTCGTACTCGGTTCCCACAACCCCGTCGTGACGGTTGTCACCGCTGACGCGCGGGTGGGCGACAACGTCGCGACTGCATTCGACGGTGGATGGGCCTACGGAATCCCGATGGATGTGGCATGGCTCGGGACCGACAACAGCTGGCGTCAAGATGGTCAACCGGCATGTCTCGCATGGAACGGTTCGCCTCGCGACGTCTCGATCCAGTTTGGCTGGGTCCCAGTCACCTCGCCGGCAGGCTCGAGCTGGCGGCAGGTGGTGTGGGTTTCCTGCAAAAGTTGATGACCACCTCGCGGTCCAACTCAGCGCGCTGACGCCGAGCCAGCGACACGGCGAGACACCATCGTGAATTCGTTCATCGCTGACGTGCGGCAGATGATCGTTCCGGGGAGCGATCCACGCCACGGTCCATTGCCACCGCTGCTGCTTGCGATGACGCTGGTCACCGGCCTCGTCGATGCGTTCAGCTATCTGCTCCTCGGACACGTCTTTGTCGCCAACATGACGGGGAACATCGTGCTGCTCGGATTCGCGCTGGTCGGCGCGCCGGGCTTCTCCATCGCCGCATCCTTGCTTGCCGTGGCGGCCTTCTCGCTCGGGGCGGTAGTGGGCGGTAAGGTGGGAACGCTCCTCGGTCAGGATCGCGGCCGTCTTTTCCGGACAACGGCGGCGATTCAGGCGATGTTTCTCGCGTGTACGGTGGCGCTCGCCGCCGCAGGCGGCAATCCGGTCCCTGATGCGTACAGATACTCGCTGATCATCGTCCTCGCCGTCGCCATGGGCATCCAGAACGCCACTGCCCGCAGGCTCGCAGTGCCCGACCTGACGACCACCGTCCTCACCCTGACCATGACCGGCCTCGCCGCGGACAGCGCCATCGCGGGCGGTCAGGGATCCAGGGCCGGCCGCCGTCTCATGGCCGTTGCCGCGATGCTGATCGGGGCCGTCGTCGGTGCCGCACTCGTTGTGAATGGGCGCATCGTCTACCCATTGATCCTCGCGCTGGTCGTGACAGCAATCGCCGCAATTGCGAGTCGTGCGCTTGGAGGATCCGATACACGCTGGCTGCATGTCGAGCGCTGAGTCCACGGCGCTGGTGGGACGACCTCGTCGATGAATACCGCCTCATGGTGTTCCCAATCGTCCTCGGTACCGGAAAGCGTCTCTTCGAGGAAGGCACCTCGCGCATCGAGTTGCGCCTGCTCAACTCACGGCCGGTCGGCCCGGCGGATGACGTCGTCATCGTGACCTACGTGCCGGCGCGATAGCTCAGACGCTACTGCCCGGTGTCGACTGCTGCACGGATCAACTCCACCGGGTGCTGCGCCCGGCGGCCGGTGCCATGCTCGATCTGCTGGCGGCATGACACACCGGTAGCGGCAATCACGGTGTCGGCGTTCTCCGAGTTGACCGCCGGGAAGAGACGCATCCCGCCGATCTGCATCGACAGATCGTAGTGCTCGGTCTCAAAGCCGAACGACCCAGCCATGCCGCAGCAGCCGGCATCGAGCTCGACCACAGTCGCGCCAGGGATCCTGGACAGCAGTCGCACCGTGCGCGACGTCCCGGTAAGCGCCTTCTGATGGCAATGGCCGTGGAAGAGGAATCGCCGGCCCGCCAATGGCGACGCCGGATCCATGCGGAGGTGGCCCGCGTCGATCGCGTCGAGAAGCAGCTCGTCCACGAGCCGTACCTGACGAGCGACCAGCTCTGCGTCGGGATTCCCCGGCTGCAGCGCGATGTGCTCCTCAGCGAGCGTGAGGATGCACGATGGTTCGACGCCGACGATCAGCGCGCCGTCCCGCGCCATCGCGGCCAGGCACCGCGTCATCGCCTGCGCGGCGCGGGACGCGTCATCGAGGCGGCCCTTGGAGATCGCGGCTCGCCCGCAGCACTGATTCCCGATCAGCTCGACCTGCCATCCGGCAAGCTCGAGCAGTTCCACGGCTGCAATCCCGATACCCGGTTCCGTGAAAGTCGTGAATGAGTCGGCGAGCATCGCAACGCGTCCGAGCGATCCTGAACGTCGAGGTTCGCGGCCCGCATGCCAGCGAAGCAGCGTGCGCCGTTGGAATCGCGGCAGTGGCCGCCGCCGGCTGATCCCGAGCACGCGTTCCATAAGCGCACGCGATCCGGGCAGCGACGTGGCCCGGTTCGAGAGGGGCGCGAGCGCAGACCCCAACCGGTTGACCCGGCGCGCTGCTGCAAAGAACCGCGCACGCCGCGGGACGCCGTGAATTCCCTGGTACTGAAAGAGAAACTCGCTCTTCATCGAAGCCATGTCCACACCAAGCGGGCATTCGCTCTTGCACGCTTTGCACTCCAGGCAGAGGTCGAGAATGTCGTGCAAACGGTCGTCGCCGAGTGCGCCCCGCGGATCCGGTTGCGACAGCGCGAACACCAGCGCATTGGCGCGGCCGCGGGTGCTGTGCTCCTCCTCGCGAGTCGCCATGTACGACGGGCACATCACACCGGTGGATCCCTTGCGACAGAGGCCGATGTTCATGCATCGATCTGCCGCGCCGCGCATTCCACCCGTGCCGGCGAATGAGAGACGTGTCGAGAGGGCGAACGTGGGAGGCAGGGCAACATCGCGGATGTTCTCGGTCATCGGCGGCGCGTTGACGATTTTCCCCGGATTCATCAGCGCGTTGGGGTCGAAGAGCTGCTTCACCTCGCACATCGCGCCGTAGAGCTCCTCACCGAAGACGATGCGGTTGAACTCGCTCCGCGCGAGCCCATCGCCGTGCTCGCTGGAATTGGCACCGCCGAATTCGGTGACCAGGTCACGGATCTCCTCGGCGACGACACGCATGGTGGCGAGCTCGGCGGGCCGAGTGAGATCCATGAAGGGGCGGATGTGGAGGCATCCGACCGAGCAGTGACCGTAGAACCCTGCCGACAGGCCGTGTCGCTCGAGCACGGCGGCGAAGCGCCGGACGTATTCCGGGAGACGCGCGGGGTCCACTGCCGTGTCCTCGATGAATGCGATCGGCCGGCGCGTGCCCTCACTGGCAGCCATGAGCAGCCCCAACCCCGCAGACCGGACCTTGAGCAACGCGGATTGCTGCTGCGGCGTCGTCGCTCTGAGCGTGTGATAGCCATGACCGTGGCGCTCCCAGAGTTCGGCGAGCCGATCCACGCCTGCAGCGGCTTCGGCTGCGCTGTCGCCGTCGAAGGTGACGAACAGGAGCGCGCCGGGATCGCCCTCGAGGATGGAACCCAAGGCCGCGTATTCGATCTTCCGACGCGAGAGTTCGAGGATGGTGCGGTCGATCAGTTCCACCGCACTCGGGCTTAGGCTCAGCGCATCGTCGGTGGCGGCAACAGCGTCGGTGACCGACGCGAAATGGCCCACCGCGATCGCCTTGGCGTTCGGCAGGGGAACCAGTCGCACCGTGGCCTCCGTCACGATGACCAGGGTCCCTTCGGAGCCGACCACGAATCGTGCCAGGTTGAAGGGGGGCTCTCCGGCAAGACGGTCGAGCCGGTAGCCGCCGGCACGGCGCCAGTACTGCGGATAGCCGTTGGCGATCGCGCCGCGATGCTCCTCGACCATCGCGGGCAGCTTCTCGTGAATCCGTCGCTCGAGGCTGTCCACTGTGCCGTGTGACCGCGCGACGTCGAGCTGTCCCAGTGTCGCGACGCTTGCATCGCTGAGCACGACGTCGAGCTCCTCGACGTGATCGATGGTCATGCCGTGGACCACCGATCCGCTGCCTGCGGAGTTGTTGCCGATCATGCCGCCGATCGTCGCCCGGTCGCTCGTGGACGTATCAGGGCCGAAGAGCAGGCCGCGCTGGCGTGCCGCGCTGTTGAGATCGTTCTGCACGACGCCGGGTCCAACCCGTGCGGTGCGGTTCTCCGCGTCGAGCGCAATGATTTTGTCCATGTGGCGTGACGTGTCGATGATCACCGCACGACCGACGGTCTGACCCGCCAGGCTCGTACCCGCGCCTCGGGGCAGCATTGGTACTCGGAGGCGGGCGCAGACGTCAACCGCAGCCGCGACATCGGCCGCATCGCGCGGGAAGACGACCGCGAGTGGCTCGATGCTGTACATGCTGGCGTCGCTGGAGAACAGGTGTCGCGTGTACGCATCCGCTCGCACCTCGCCGGCCATAGCGGAGCGAAGCTCCATCTCGAGCTCGCCGAGGGGCGCAGCGTCCACGGCGTCGTTCAGCCCTGCTGGGGAGCGATCGACGGCGTGGATTCCGATCGAGATGGCAGCCTCAACTCACGACGTCTCACCGGACGACACCTGCATCTCGCAGTGCCGCGATGTCCTCTGCCGTGTACCCGAACTCCCCAAGAACTTCATCGGTGTGCTGGCCGAGCGCGGGCGGTGGACGGCGCACGGTTGCGGTGTACTGAGAGAGCTTGATCGGAGACCCCGTCATGCGCAAAGTCCCCGCAGTGGGGTGCCGGGCGGTGAGCACCATGTCACGCGCCTGCACCTGGGGATGCGCGAGCGCGGCATCGACAGCGTTGATGGCGCCGGCGGGAATGCCGACGCCGGCCAGCTCCTCGGCCCATGCGGCTGAACCCCTGGCGGCGAGCGCATCCTCGATCAGCGGTATCAGCGCGGTGCGATTCGCAACCCGCTGCGGATTGGTGACGAAGCGAGGATCATCGACCAGTTCAGGGAGGCCGATGAGCGGCGCGAACCGCTGCCAGAGCGTGTCATTGCCCACCGCGACCATGAGGTGACCGTCGGCGGTGCGAAGTGCTTGGTACGGGACGATGCTCGGATGCGCCGACCCGTAGCGCCGCGGGATTTCACCGGATGCGAAGTAGCCCCCTGCGAGGTAGGTCAGCGATGCGATCTGTCCATCGAGCAGTGAGATGTCGATCCATTCGCCGCGGCCTGTGGTGTGGCGCGCATGCAGGGCCGCGAGCATGCCGATGGCAGCCCACATCGATGCACCGAGGTCGGCCGCGGAGTTGCCGACACGCACCGGTTCGCCGTCGGCTTCGCCCGTGACGCTCATCAGGCCGCCCAGTGCCTGCGCGATGGCGTCGTAGCCCGGCTCCGAAGCATACGGACCGGTCTGCCCAAACCCTGAGATGGACGCATAGATCAATCCCGGGTTGCGCGCGCTCAGGTCGTCGTAGCCGAGCCCAAGCCGCCCGGCTGTTCCGGGACGGAAATTCTCGACGACGATGTCGGCACGGTCGGCGATGCGCAGCGCGATCTCGCGTCCCTGCGCGCTTTTGAGGTCGACGGCGATGCCGCGCTTGTTGCGATTCACTGAGAGGAAATACGCGGACTGATCGCCCTGGTACGGCGGCGCCCACTCTCGCGTGTCGTCACCGGTGCGTGGATTCTCGAGCTTGATGACATCGGCGCCGAGGTCTGCAAACACCATCGTCGCAAACGGCCCGGAGAGAATCCGTGACAGGTCGAGAATGCGGACACCTGCAAGCGGACCGGATGACGGCGACGGCTGCGGGATGTGAGAGTCCATCGAGCAATGCCCCTAGGACAGCACGCCGACGTAGAGCTTGACGACCTCGTCATTGTGGAGGAGGTCCTGGCCTCTGCCCTCGAGGCGGTTCCTGCCGAGCACGAGCACGTATGCCCACTGCGCGTGGCGCAGGGTCTCGCGGGTGTTCTGCTCCACCACGACGACGGCGACGTTGGTGGCACGCACCTGCTCGATGCGCTCCCACACGGCACTCTGGAACTTCGGGGAGAGACCGGCGGAAGGCTCGTCGAGCAGCAGCACGGCCGGGTCCACCATGAGCCCGCGGGCCATCGCGAGCATGGTGCGCTGGCCGCCGCTCAGGGTCTCCGCGTGGCGGCGGTGCGCGATCTTCAAATCGGGGAAGAGCTGGTAGAGCTCCTCAGCACGTTCTCGTAACCCATGCTTGCGGCTGTACCCGCCCATCTCCAGGTTCTCCTGGACGCTCAGTTGCGGAAAGACGTTGGCCACCTGCGGCACATAGGCAATGCCTCGGCGCACGAGCTTCTCTGAAGGCAATCCCGTGGCGTCGCGGCCCTCGACGGCGACGGTGCCCGCCTTTGCGGTGATCACACCAGCGATGGCTTTGAGCAGCGTCGACTTCCCGGCCCCGTTGGGGCCGACGATGGCGGTGATGGCACCACGATGCGCGCCGATGCTGACGTTCTCGACAATCGGCGGTCCCCCGTACCCGGCCGTGAGGCCTTCCACGTCGAGCGCCGCGACGGTGGCCGTCGCCATCGGTGCGGGATCAGGCGTCAGCGTCGTCATAAGTTGGCATCTCTCCGAGATAGGCGTCGACGACAGCGGGGTTACCGCGCAATTGGTCGAATGGTCCTTCAGCGATCACGTGACCCTCGGCCATCACGACGACCTGGTCAGTGACTCGCTCGATGAACGGGAGGTTGTGCTCGACGATAACGACGGACGTTCCCGCCGTGACAAAGGCGAGCACAGCCGTGGCCATGCGCTCGCCAAGAACCGGGTTGACGCCGCCCATCGGTTCGTCGAGGATCACCAAACGTGGCGCTGCCATTCGGATTCTCCCGAACTCGAGAAGCCGCTTCTGGCCGCCGCTCAGGTTGCCCGCGCGCTCGTTGCGGAGGTGCAACAGTCCGAACTCGTCAAGGATGGCGCGGGCCTGGAGCAACTGATCGTTGGCACGCTCCTTCTCTGCTCGCGACGGCCCGCGCAGTGACCGCCAGAAGCGCTCGCGCCGCGGCTCGAAACAGGCGAGGATCAAATTCTCCAGAACAGTCAACCCCGGCCACTCCCGTGGACTTTGGAAGGTCCTGATCAAGCCCATCCGCGAGATGACGTGGGGCGCCTTCCCCTGGACCTCCTTGCCTTCAAACCGGACGCTGCCGGTGTCCGGTACTTTGAAGCCCGAGATGAGGTCGATCGCGGTGCTCTTGCCGGCGCCGTTGGGGCCGATCAACCCGGTGATCTGTCCTTCTTCCGCCGTGAATGAGCAGGCGTTCACCGCCTGCACACCGCCGAAGTGCTTGTGCAGCCCCTGTACCTCGAGGAGCGCTGTCATGCCGCGCCGGTGTCGAGCGATGGTCCCGTGATGGCGGTCTCGACGGCGACGGCCGCCCCCCCTTTCCCGGCGGCATCCTTGTCGCGCATGCGTCGTTCGGGAAGCAGGCCCTGGGGCCGGAACCTGATGAACAGCACCAGCACGATGCCGGTGAGGATCAACCGAAACGCCGGAGCGTAGCTTGGTTGGCTCGAGATCTCCGGCAGGTATCGCGTCGCCTCCTGCAGGCCCATAACCATGACGGCGACGCCGAGGATGACGCCGCGGTTGCTGCCGCGACCGCCAACGAGAATCGCGGCATACAGGACGATCGTTTCCACCGGCGACCATGCCGACGGATTGAACGCGCTGAGGTAGCCCGCGAAGAGCGCCCCGCCTAACCCGCCGATACCGGCGCCGATGACGTACGCCTTGAGCTTCATCGCGTAGATGTTGCGTCCGAACGCAGCCGCGGCTCGCTCATCCTCCCGCAGGCTGCGCAGCGCAAGGCCGAACCGGCTGCTGCTCAGCCGCGTGACCATGACGAGCACCACCACGAGCACCACGACACACAGGCCGAGGTAGAAGAACGGATACGCCGTGAAATCGAGGCCGAGGACATCACCCATCGGGTCGAACAGACCGGAGAGTCCGTTGTAGCCGTTGAAGAGGGGCACGAACTGCCCTGCAAAGACGTACAGCACATACACGGCGCCGAGCGTGACGATCGAAAAGTAGATGCCACGCAGATGGCGCAGCGCGATCGCCCCGACGACGAGCGCGAGCAGCATTGCGCTGACGACAGCGATGGCAACGGCAATTGGAAACGGGAGTGTGAGACCGAGGATGTACTGCGTCGGAGAGCTCGCGGGTCCGATCGTCAGCACCAGGGTCATGTAGGCGCCGAGCGCGACATAGCCGTAAAACGCCAAGTCGAAATCGCCCGACCACCCCCAGATGATGTTGAGCCCCAGCGCCATGATCGCGAAGATCGTGCCCTCGGTGAGGACTGAGACCAGGTAGTCGATCATTCGAAGACGCTCCGCCTCCCGCCGACGAAGAGGCCCCGAGGACGCACGAGTATCACGAGCGACAGAATTGCGAATGCGAATGCCAGGTTGTAGCTGGCGCTCACGTAGCCCCCGAAGAACTCGAGCGCGATGCCCACGATGATCCCACCGACCAGTGTGCCCACCGCCTTGCCGAGGCCGCCTGCCACCGCTGCCGTCAGCGTGATCAGGAAGAAGCTGAAGCCGGAATACGGGCTGAAGGTGCCCACGCTCTCAGCGAGGATGAAGCCGGCATAGCCTCCGATCAGCCCGGCAAGCAGCCAGGTGAGTGCGGCGACCCGGTTGGCATTGATCCCGGAAACCCGCGCCAGTGAGCGGTTCTGCGACACCGCGCGCAACGACTTGCCGAAGCGCGTGTGCTGGATGATCACGTAGAGGAGCGCGGTGATCACCACCGTCGAGACCATGATCTGGATCTCGGTGTCGGTCCACAGGAAGGGGCCGACTGTCCGGGGCGCTCCCTGCGGCACCGAGTAACCGAGGTTGGACGCGCCGAAGATGATGACCAGCACGTTCTGAATCACCAGCGAGACTCCGAGCGTGGCGATGAAGGTCGGCAGCCCGCCGATGCCCTTGCGCACGAACCTGTCGACGACGCCGTTGTGAACCGCGAGCGCGAGTGCCCCGCCGCCCGCCGCCGCGGCGAGTCCCGAAAGGATCACGCCGCCGCCGTGCTGCTGGACCAGGTACGCGCAGTAGGCCCCGACGGTGAGGATCTCACCGTGGGAGAGGTTGGCGACATTCGTCACTGAGTACTCGAGCGTGAAGGCCAGTGCCGACAGCGAGAGAATCGCCGCGGCGACCAGCCCAAAGCCGAGCGTGAGCAGAGCCTCGTGCACTAGAGCGATTCTCCAACGATTTGACGGCGCGGCGCGAGACGGTCGGGGACGGGACGGGGGCAGCGCACAGCGGGTGGGCGCGCCGCCCCCGAAGCGTCAGGGAGTCGCTGCGGCAAGGGCCGTCGCTGTCAGGAGAGCGATCTGCACCTCAGCCCCGGTGCTGGCATCGGCCTGGAATGCCCCGTACGGGCCGAAGACGTTGTTGAAGGCGTTGTAGATGAGGTCGCCGCTGGCCCCGTCCATCTTGATCTTGGTTCCGGCCTTGATGCCCGCGAGACACGCCTGGTATGTGTCGCACGGGGTGCCGGGCGGATTCGTCACCGCCTTCATGTCGGCGATGACGGCCGGGCCGTCGGTGGTACCCGCCTTGTCCATGGCCAGCGCGAGGCTCAGGACGGCGTCGTATGCGTAGTTCGCGCCGGCGATCGGCTGGGCATTGGCACCGTTCTGGGCGGCGAAGGCTGCGGCGAAGTTGTCCGCCGCGGCGCCGGTTGCGTTGGTCCCGTAGATCGACACGAGGTGGGAATGTGCGACGGGGTACGTGATCGCCTTGAGGTAGTCATTGCCGCTCGTCACGTCGGTCCCAACGATCGGAATCGCGAGGTTGTCCAGCTCCTTGAAGTTCTGGAACATGACCGCTGCGGTCTGCGGATCGAGCTGGGTGAAGATCACGTCGGGATGCGCGGCGATGATCTGCTGCACCTGCGTGAGATAGGAGGTCTGGCCGGGCGCGACCGTGATGTTGGACACGATCGTGTTGCCGAACTTCTGCCATGTCGCCGTGATCGGCTTGGGGATGGTCTGCTGCGCGATGTCCGACGAGAACAGCAGCGCCGCGGTCTTGTAGCCCTTCTGCTGAGCGTACAGCGCCATCGCGACACCGAGCTGCGAGTCGGACGGGCTATCCCGCCAGAGGTAGGGGTTGCTGTTCTTGTCGAAGGCCGTGCTCCCGCCCTGGAACTCCGTCGGGATCTTGGCTGCGCTCACGATCGGCGCCACCGCGGCGATCTCCTGCGTCTCCGGCCCGATGATGCCGCTCACGCTGTCTGCCGAGAGGAGCTGTCGCACCGCCGGGACCGCATCGGCTTCATCGCACTGGGTATCGGCGTGGCTGAGGTCAAGCTGCTTCCCGAGCACGCCACCGTTGTCGTTGATGACCTTCTGCGCCACCTGTGACCCCTGCAGCATCGCCTGCCCGAGGACCGCAAGCGGACCTGTGAAGCACGAGAGAACGCCGAACGAGACATGGCCCGCGCTGTCGGTCTTGATGGTGCCGCCGCTGGAGCTTCCAGATGGGCTGGTGCTGCTGCCGCAGGCAGCGACAACGATTGCCACCGCGATACCGGTAAGCAGGCGTTTGGGTGCACGTGTCTGTCTGACCCGAGCCAAGGCTGTCGGCGACACTGTCCAACCTCCGATCAGCGGCCCAGGTAAGGGCCGTCCCCGATACTGGGGCGCAGTCTGCTCCGCGGTGGATAACTATGTCAATGGGTCGGTGGGTAGTCCAATTTTTGCGCGATAATCCACGCCGTGACCCTCGATACATCGCCCCTGCGTCCACTGGGCCGGACGCGACTGTACGAGGACCTCGTCGAACAACTCGGGGAATTCGTCGTCCGAACCAACCTCCGGGTCGGGGAACGTTTCCCGCCGGAGCGCGAGCTGGCATCCCGGCTCGAGGTCAGCCGGGCGTCGTTGCGGCAGGCGCTGGCGGTGCTCGAAGCCCAGGGATTCATCGAGGTCCGGCACGGCGGGGGCGTCTTTCTCCGGCGCAGCCGTGGATTCGGCGGTGTGCTCCACAAGCTCGTGGAGCGGCGAAGCCGGTTGCCCGAGGTGCTGGAGGCGCGCGAACTCCTCGAGGTGCGACTGGCGGAGCTGGCCGCGACCAGACGTGAGGAGGTTGACCTGGTCGCGATGCGATCTGCGCTGGTTGCCATGGAGGCAGAGATCGCGTCTGCCGGCCTCGGCATCGACGGTGATGCGGCATTCCACCATGCCATCCACCGCGCCGGAAACAACAAGGTCTTGGAGCATGTCATCGACGGGCTCGCCCTCGCGATTCACGAAACTCGCGTGGAGTCGCTCGCCGAGCCGGACCGGCCGAGGAATTCGCTGCTGGCCCATCGGCGAATCCTGGAAGCGATCGAGGCCCAGGACGTGGCGCGCGCAGCGGACGCGATGCGCGCGCATCTGCGCCAGGTGGCCGACGTTGCGCTGCTTCGATGGGAGCCACCGGTCGAAGACTCTCCCCTGCCATGACACCGCCTTCGTGGCTGGAGCACGTGACCGCGGTTGCGGAGCGTGGCCGCGCCATGCTCGGGCGTGGCGCCGGCGCGACCAACAGCACGGGCAGTCTGGCCGTACTCTGCGACCGCCTGATCGCACGGCGGGGTGAGGCCTCCGGTCTCGCGCTCGCCACCGAGCTCGTGCGTGCGCTCGAGCGCATGAGCGGGTCCGAGACCGCTGAATTCCTGGAGGTGCTCGCCGGCGAGTTCTCTCCCCCGCCCGAAGCCGTTGCCTCCGCAGTCGCCCGATGGCGGTCGGATCCCAGCGACGACGCTGTGATGGCGCTCGCGACCGCAACCGAGGCCCCTCGCCAGGAGCTGTTCCGGCGGCTCAACATGGTCGGTGGCGGCGCCGCTGCGCTGGTGAAATTGCGTGGGCAGTTGCTTACGCTCCTTCCGACGCGCCCGCACCTGCGCGCTGTCGACGCCGACCTCCGGCATCTGCTGTCGTCGTGGTTCAACGGGGGCTTCCTGCGTCTGGAACAGATCAGCTGGGGAACGCCTGCGGCAACGCTGGAACGGCTGATCGCGTACGAGGCGGTGCATGAGATCCATGGATGGGACGACCTGCGCCTGCGCCTGGCCGCTGACCGGCGGTGTTTCGCGTTCTTCCATCCGTTGCTGCCTGGAGAGCCGTTGATCTTCGTGGAGATCGCGCTCACCCGCGATCTCCCGGCGGCGATTGCTCCACTGCTCGCTGCGGAGCGACCAATCACCGAAGCGCGTTCGGCGCATACCGCCGTCTTCTACTCGATCAGCGACTGTCAGCCTGGACTGCGCGGGATATCGTTCGGCAACTTCCTCATCAAGCAGGTCGTCCGAGAGCTCTCCGTCGAATTACCGGGACTGCGAACCTTTGGGACGTTGTCGCCGGTCCCCGGCCTCGCGCGGGCGGTGACCGATCGCACCGATCGCGAGGGCTTCACCGACGAACGGCTGCTGGCGCTCACCGCGGGTCACCACGACGAATTGCGCCGGCTCGCGTCGACGGGAGACGAGCTCGAAGCGCTGTCGCAGCTGCTCGAAGCCCCCGCGCCATACCCGCCGATGGTTGCGCAACTCGCCGGGCGCCTTGCGTTCGCCTATCTCCTGCACGTCAAGGTCGGGGCCCGCATCGCCGACAGCGTTGGCCATTTCCACCTCTCCAACGGCGCCCGCCTCGAGCGCATCAACCCCGACGCCGACCTGTCACACCGCGGGCGCCAGTCGCATGCGGTGATGGTCAATTACGTCTACGAGCCGCATCGGTTGGAGGTGAACCACGAGCGCTACGTCCGCTCCGGCCACGTCGCCACCGCGCCGTCGCTGAGTGGCGAGATCAAGTCTGTCGATGCGGCCTGGTCGAACGTACGTCGCCGCGAGCGGCGTGCAGCGCGCGCTGCACGCTGACGACAATCGCCGAGCGACCGTTGATGTCGACCGCGGGCCGTCTCAGGCGACCGCCAGCTTACGCACGACCATGCTCTCGTAGGTGTTCATGAGACCGTCGACCGTTGTTCCGATCGAGTACAACTCGCTCACGCGCTGCCGAGCCGACGCCGCCAGCTGACGTCGCAAGCCGGCGTCGTCTCGCAACGTGTCGAGTGCGCTCCCGAGCGATGGCTCCAACGGATGCGCGGGAAGCACAATTCCGGCTCCCGACACGAGCCGGCCATCATCGCCGACATCCGTGGCCACCACGGTACACCCGGCCGCCATGGCCTCGAGCAGAGACAATGACAAGCCTTCCGCGGTGGACGGCAGGACAAACACATCGATGCCGCGCAGGACGTCGATGCATTGCTGACGGTCGTGAATGGCACCGAGCATGACAATGCGGGGATCCTTGTACGCGAGGCGACTGATCCGCAACTGTTGCGCGCCGCTGCCGGCGATCACCAGGCGGCTCTCGCTCGACCACTGTCGTCGCTGGAATGCATGGACGAGGTCGAGGATTCGCTTCTCTGGATCGAGGCGGCCAAGATAGCCCACCACAAACTCTGCTCCCAGGCCGGAGCGCATCTGGGACGGCCCCGGAGTGATCTCGGTCGTATCGACACCATTGGGCAGGACATCGATGCGATCGCGTGCGCAGCCCACGGAGACCAGCAGTTCCCGCTGGTCGTGGCTCAGCGCGATGCATCGGTCAGCCAGCGACAGTGTGTGCGCATGAAACCGGTACAGGGCATGGAAGATGCGTCCACGGCCATCGCGTAGCTGCGCGTACGGCAGGTGCACTGTCGCAACGGTGGGGATACCCCTTCGGCGGCAGTGAGCCAGGATCCACGTGTCGAGCAACGAGAAGCTCAGCGACACGTGAACGACGTCAGGACGGAAGGCCATGAGCTCGCGAGCGATGCGGCCTGCCGTTCCCGGCGAGGGCATGATCACGGTCTTGAAGCGGGCTGATGACAGGGACACGGACTGCGCGCCCGGCACTGCTTCACCATCGCGACGATGGAAGAAGAAGGCGACCTCGATGCCGTGTCGCCGGAGGGCACTGACCGTCGTCGAGCTATATGAGCTCAGCCCGTCCGCTCGCCGACCTCCGCCGTGGCCGAACCAGGCGACCCGAAGAGGTCCACCCGGTGACGTGCCGCCAGTCCCCGAGTGCCCGTCCCCATCCCCCGCCGACGGAAACATACCTGTCATTTTACTTGACAGGCTTACTATCCGCGGATTGGAGCCGGCGCTAGGCGGGGTGGGTTGCCTCTCGAGATGTCGATCCGACCAAGCGCTGGCGCCACCAGCTCTGAGGATCCGTCGACACCAGCACAACGGAAAGGACGGCGGCCAGCGCCGACCCGGACTGGAGGAGGTAATAGCCGAGCTCCGGGCTGGTGGGGATCGCGTATGTCCAGCCCAGCACCCGGGTCGCTGCGTTGAGACTGTCGAAGCTCACCAGTGCAGTGGCTGCCAGCGAGAGCAACAGCGCGATGCCTGTTGCCAGCGGCTCGCGGCGCCCAGCGAGGCGTGCCACGATCGCGATTGCCGAGGCAACGAGCAGCGCGACCACGATCCATCCATCGGCACCCGCGACGATCGCGCCGGTGAATGGGCGTGTGGGCGGCGCCCCGACGGGTGGGCATCCGAAGCCGCAGTTGAGGTTGGCATAGGGGAGAAACGCTCCGACGACGGCAAGGATGAGCGCCGCAAGGCACGCCCAGCCCGCAAACGGTGCCACCCATGGGCGCGACCACGCGCCCGTTGCGCTCCGCTCAACTTCACGGCCACCCGCCATGAGCATGGCCATTGCCGCACCCACCGCGAGAATGCTTCCGATGAGCAGTAGGTAAAACCCTGGGCCCAGGACGTATGTGACGGGCACACCTGGGACGAGTTCCGCTGCGCCGAGCACGCGAGGGAATGCCGACACACCCTCGAAGACGGCCAGCGAGAGCGCGGCAGCTGAAGCCGCACCATTCAACGTGGCAGCGAAGCGCGTCGCGACACCGGCGAGGAACAGGGTGGCCGTCGCGAACAGGGTCGCGACGATCCACACGACCGCCCATGCGTCAGGGCTGACCCTCAGCGTGCTCGCAGGAAGACCGGCGGCGGCGAATGCGGAGCACCCCGAACACCCCTGGCTCACAAAGGTCGGGAGGAGGGCTGCCGTCATCATGACAACCGCGAGAAGACTGACCTGGCCGGCTCGCGTCGCGGCCTGTCGGTTTCGCAGCAGCGCGTCCACCCGCATGCCTCCTGGTCTCCAACCGCGAAAGAATCGCGCCTCTTCCAGCGAGCATTGTGGACCCGATGCGGACATTCGGCCTGTAGCAGGCTCTGCGGGTCAGGCCGCCTCAGCGGGTCAGATCGGGTCGACGAGGAGCTTGCGCGTATGTCCGGTGGATGCGAGCGCACCGATGAAGTGGCGGAGCGGGCCACCGGAGCGATGCTGGCGTGCGGTGCAATTGAGCCAGATCTGGCGATCCTCTGCGATCGCCGCGGTGGGTTCACCACAGTCGCAGAAGGGTGTTTCGCGCTCGGCGCGCTCGATGAGCGCCACAATGCGGGTGTTGTCAGTCTTGGTCATTCTTGATCTCCAACATCGATACGATGCGTTTCGTATCATAGCACCCCATGGAAAACCAGCGCCCTGCTCACAGGCCGGATGAACCCCCTTCCCCGGGGCGCGGAGGCCGGCCAAGGAGTGACCGAGCCCACCAGGCCATCCTCACCGCGGCGCGCGAGCTGCTCATCGAGGAGGGCTTTGCGGCGCTCCGTCTCGAGCACGTCGCCGCCCGAGCCGGGGTGGGCAAGGCCACGATATATCGGCGGTGGCCATCGAAGGAGGCGCTGGCTCAGGACCTGCTCGCCCAACTCGCCGAGCCGCACATCGGCATCGCCGACACGGGCAACACGCGCGACGAATTGCTCGCCGCGGTGACCAACCCGATGCGCGCGGTGACCGAGACCGACTTCGGGCCTGTCATCCGGTCCCTGTTATCGGAGATCGCCAGCAACCCCACGATCGGCGACCCGTTTCAGTCCACGGTCGTGGGGGCTCGTCGAGCGGAGATCGCTCGGGTGATCGAGCGCGGGATCGCGCGCGGCGATCTGCGCGCGGATGCGGCCGCCGAGGTCGCCACGGAGCTGCTCGTCGGACCCGTGTACTTTCGGCTCATGTTCGGGGGCATCCTTGACCTCGCGTTCGCGGAGCGCGTCGTCGACAGCGTCATGCGCGGGTTCGCGACATGACGCCGCCGGCTTGCGCTCCCCGGGCCTCTCAGTTGTGGACGCTTGTGTCTCTATCGTCGGCGCGGTATCCAGGCCCACTGGAGAGTCTCACCCCACCTTCATAGCACTCCAGCTGCCGTTGCCACTCCCGTCGGCCTCCGCGTACGTCCCCGACATGGTGTTGCCGGAGATCGTTCCCGTATAGGCGACCGAACCGACAGCCCCGAAGTTGATGGAGCTGCCCGTCGCGTTCCCGGTTATGTGCAGCGTCGTGTTAGGAGACGTGAGTGCGATCGTGCCGACCAGGCCGGCCCCTGACTGCACCCATGTGAGGACGAATGTGCCGCTGTACTTACCGCTGTACGTCCCATTCCACGTTCCACCAAGGGGGACGACGGTGGCCACGCTCGCTGTCGGGGTCGGGGTGGATGCGGCTATCGGCGTCGCAGTCGCCGTCGGCGTTCCTGCTGCCGTTGCCGGCGCTACCGTCGGCGTCGGCGTACCGGTTGTCGTCGATGCGCTGCAGCCGGCCAGCAGCGACACCACGGGGATTGCGGTGAGCAACACGATCGTTCGCTTCATGGAGTAGTGCTCCCTCCTGTTTCAGTTGCGATTGGCGACAAACGTTGCAGCCCGGACGCACTCCGGGGTTGTGTCCATGGCCACGAGGCTAGCCACCGCGCTTCGGGTTGCCTTAAAGCCAACTTAAGGTCGGGCGAGGTCACGGCGGACTCGTGCACACCGCCAAGTTAGGCGTCAGCGGATCAGGCTGAAACCGGGAAAACCCTACGCGTCCACCCGCCGGACCCTACGATTGGAGGCTCGAGCAGGGCGACCAAGCGTCAGGGTGCGCCGACCTCAAGCAGATCCCACTCGACCGCGGCAGTCACCGGCACAGCGGCGCCCGACCACCGTTCGACGATGGTGTCGAGCTGATCGTCCGACCGCCATGGATCGTGGTGGAACAGGACGAGGCGGCCGACGCTTGCATGCACGGCAAGACCGACGGCGTAGTCCATGCTGGAGTGGCCGAAGTGCGCCCGCGCTGGGAATTCCTCGCTCGTGTACTGCGAATCGTGCAAGAGGACGTCCACTCCATGAGTCAGCTCGACTGCCGCCTCATGGTATGGACCGAACTCTTCTGGGCCAGGACCCAGCACGTTCGGTGCGTGATCCGGCATGTAGGCGATTGACGTCCGTCCATCCGAGATCCGGTATCCGTAGGTGCGTCCGCCCTTATGGGGAATTTCCAGCGCGTGGACGTCGAACCCCTCGACGCGATGGCGACCTGGCGCGAGATGCCGAAAGTCCCAGGCTCCTCGCATCTCGCGAGGCCGGATCGGGAAATGTGGCGGCGACATCGCGCGAGCGAGGATCTCCTCGGCGTCCCCACCGGGTTGCTCCGGGATGTAGAGGGCGGTGCGTGCGTCAGGGTTGTCCACCGAACGACAGAACGGAAGGCCGTGGGTGTGATCCCAGTGGAGGTGGGTCAGCAGGATGGCGCCGTCGAACGGTTGGTCCTCCAGCACTGCGGGCAGGCGGCGTAATCCCGTGCCCGCATCCAGGATGAGCCGGTACTCGCCGTCGTCCGACATCACCGCCACGCACGATGTTTGCCCTCCATAGCGGGCGTATTCGACGCCGGGCGCCGGGGTCGACCCTCTCGTGCCGCAGAGGCGCAACCGCATGTGCGGACAGTATCGGACGCCGCCCTCAGGCTGTCGGAGGTGGGAACGCCTGTCAAGCGTCAGCGCATTTCGGGATCGCGCCCGGGCTCAGTCACATGGGGGCGCTGGCTCGCTCGCCCCGTCACCCGCAAATGCGTATCTGGGGCGATCGCATCCTGGAGGGCATCCACAAGGTCATGGAGACCTTCGACGAGCTGCCCGAGATCTCGCTCGGGATGAGATAGCTGGTCACCTTGTGGCCGCTCCGCTGACGACAGCCGCGGATCCCACGCTCCAGCCCACGACGGTGCGTCCTCGCCCCGCCCCCAGATTTCGGGTGGGTCGGCGGTACGCAGGTTGAAGCGGTATCGATTCCCCGACAGGTCGCCGCAGTAAGCGATGAGGTTGGCGCCAGGATCGTCAGCAACGACGGCGGCGCCGGGATCCAGGTACCCATGTGCCATGCCCACAGGGAGCATGTTGTTCGAAGGACTCGGCTCGAACGTGTCACCCGGTGCCAGATGGATCGGTCCCGAGAAGCCCTTGGCCTCCGATCCGGCGGAGCGGTACAGGTGGCCGCCCGCAAGCATCCAGACGATGAAGTTGAGCGCAGAACCATTGCCGACATTGCGCACTCGCACAGCCGCCCACGGCTGCTCGCGAATGCCGAGCGGCGGCTCGTCGAGAAGGACGAGGAGCGGCCTCGCAGCGATGGCGCCCTCGCGGCGCATCTCGCCGGCGAGGTCGCGTGCACCTTCCGCATGCTGTTCTGCGGTCTCGAGCAGCGTCGAGTTCTGATCGACAAGACGCCTCAGTTCGACACTCAGGAGCCGAATATGGTGCCCCAGGCGGGCCACCACCACGGCGGTGGCGATGACCGCGAGCCCCACGACTCCGACCGTGATCGCCTGGATGATCGCAGTCTCGGTCATGGAAAGAGTGTAGCCAAAGGGACGAGTGATTTTGGGAGCACTCCCCCAGCAGCGCGATGCTACCTTGGGTTCGAATCAGCTGTCCTGAGCATGCTCGGCGATTCCGGTGCAACCGTCATGGACCCCATTGGTCGCCGCCGTTGGCGAAGCAGGTACTCAGTACCTGGCTGCAGTCGCACCTCCGCCGACCGCATGACAGCAACGTACGAGCGCACGGACGTGGATTCGGCGGTACTCCTTTCCGTCACAGTGCGGAAAACGCAGCTAAAGTCACGCGTATGGGAAGAGTCGTGATGTCGCGGTGCCGAGTGACCACTCTGGCAGTGCTCGCTGTCGCATTTGTCACGGCCTGTTCGCCGGCGAGCGCGCGCCCGAACCCAGCTGCAACCACCCCGCCGCACGCCAGCATTTCGGCCGTCGCGTCGCCCATCAGCGTGCTCGCGCGAGTACCTCCAACCGGCTTGACAAAGACCGTCTACCTCACGTTCGACGACGGTCCAAATCCCACGTGGACCGCGGAGATTTTGGCCCTTTTGGAAGCAAACCAGGCGCACGCAAGCTTCTTTGTGGTCGGCATTAATGCTGCCGCATGGCCCTGGCTGGTTCAGCGTGAGGCACGTGATGGCGACACCGTTGGAGACCACAGCTGGTCGCATCCGAATCTCGCCGCCTTGTCGATGGGTGCGGTCAGCGCCCAACTCAGCCGGGACAAGACCCTGATCACGCTGCTCACGGGCACGGCACCCACGCTGTGGCGGCCTCCCTATGAGGCGTTCAATCCATCCGTACTGTCAATTGCCAAGGGGTTGGCGATGAAGATGCAGTTGTGGAGCACCACGACAGGAGACTGGCAGCTTCCTGGAACCGAGGTGATCGTGTTGCGGGTGATGTCGGCCGTGCACAACGGCACGGTCGTGCTGTTTCACGACGCAGGGGGCAACAGGAGCGAGACCGTGGCGGCGATCGCGATTCTCATACCTGAGCTGGAAGCGGCAGGATACCGGCTCGCAGCGCTGCCGGTGCAGGGAATGGGCTGGTAGCGCGGCACCCTGAGTGGGGCTTGCCGCCCACACCCAGAGCGCCGTGCCGTCCTAGCTGAGGCTAGGGGTAGGAGATCACGCAGGCGCCCTTGCCTGCGTTGGACAGGTTGCTCCAGAGCGACTGCACTGCGAATGTACCGGTGGAGAGCGTGATGTCGGCCGCGCCACCGGGCGTGCCGGGCTGGATCCACGCACACTTGTCACCGTTTTCGCCGCCAACGGGCTCGAACCACCCGCCGGATGTCAGGTTGGTCGCGCCGATCGGGGATTGCGGCCACTGATCGGTGAGCGTCTCAGCGTACTCGTGGCCCTCCACGATGCTGAAGCCGTCAAGCACGCCCGGCGTGTTGACGAAACCCGTGCCGCAGTTGGTCAGTTGGTCGCTCACATACGGCATGTTGGTGAAGGCGAGGTTGCCGCGCGGTGTGGTCACGGCGATGTCCTTGCCTCGCGTGAAGTCGTGCCACGCGCAGAAGCCGGACGTCGGAAGACCGAAGCCGCCCGGATGCGTCCCGGTTGGGCTGACGATGACGTACTGCACCGACGTGTTCGACGCCGGGGTCTTGTTGCCGAAGTGAACCGCCGCCCTGTCAGCCTCCTGGCCCAGTTGCTTGTTGGTCGCCTCGACCGGCGTCAGCGCCGAGACGTCCGCCCACACCCCGGCCAACGCCGTGGTCGCGGGGTGGTGCACGAATGTGGCCGTCGGGGGGCACGTCGTGGAGTTCTTGGCAACGCCCTGGCAATACTGCGTGGTGGACGTGCTCCATGTGTCCTGCGAGCCAAACAGCCCGCGGAGGAAGTTCTGCAGATACGGCGCCGCACCGACGGGATCGTTGCTCAACGTCACATTGGGCCCCGATTGCCCGACGGTTCCCCACTGCGAGCCCCAGAACACGAGGTAGACCTTGGGGTTGACCTCGACGCCAACACCTTTGGTGCCGCCGTAGTACTTGAGCAGTGCCTGGCTCGCGGCGAGGTGCGCGTGGGCTTGACCCAACGCGGACGCTGGCGCTCCGGAGGCGACGGGTGCGGCGCCGACAGGCGACGCCGGCATGACACCGAGAAACACGGATGCCGTTGCGGCCACAGCGGCAGCGGCCGCGCCTCCCGTTCGGCGGTACGGATTCGTCATTGACCTCTCTCCTCTATCTGGACGGGGCAGCGCTCTGAGAACGCGTCAGTCGCTCCTCTACGAGGACTGTACACGGCAGGACCACAGAGAGCCAGCCTGGGACGCGCTGACCGCTGGCTGAAGTTAGCGGGCTGCGCTGATGAGCGGTGTACTCGTCCCGACCCCCAGGCGGCGAATTCGCTCCGAGCAGCCGCTCGGCAACTACTCTAGCGCCTCACTTGGGCTGTACCTGCCGGCGCTGACGCCACGGGCGACCTCTGCACTCGCGCCGCCAGCCTGTGGTGTTACCGCGCCGGTCCGTCCGCACGTGTCGTGCATGATGTCGCGGTGACAAGTACCTTGTCGGCCGCGCCCTCGTGGTCCGACATCGCTGAAAGGCTGACCGATGCGCTCCACCCGCTTGCGGCCCCGGTCGCTATCACGTTCCACGACGCGCCGCGCGAGGATATCCCCGCGTTCGGGGACGCGATGCCGGAGCCGATGACGGACGGGCGCACCGGCCGCGTCTCGGCCGGATGCGTGTTCTGGATGCACGCTGCGGAGCGAACCTTCACCACTTCACCGCTCGATCATGGCAACTGCAGCGTGGGCAGTTATACCCATGGGCTGCTCAGCCTCGACGAAGCAGCCACCAACACCGATATCGGCGCTCTCGTCGAGTCGGGCTGGGTGAGTCCGGAGGTATTTGCGAGCATCCCGGCTGTCACCACACGACCCGCGTTCATCGCCTACGGTCCGCTCGCCGAAACCCTCACCAATCCGAGCGTCATCCTGCTGCGCCTCAACGCGCAGGGAATGATGATCGTCACCGATGCTCTCCCGGAGCTTCGGATCGAAGGCAAGCCGCAGTGTCACATCATCGCGGTGGCGCATGAGCACGGCCGGGTCGCTGCAAGCGTCGGTTGCGCTCTGAGTCGCGCGCGAACCGGAATGGGTGCTCACGCGCTGACATGTGCCATCCCGGGCGCGATGGCCGCAGACGTCACCGCGCGCGTGGAGCGAGCTGCGGGCGTCGATGCGACAGTGACCCGCTACGCGGCCACCGACGCTCGGCGTTTCCGTTAGGGCGCAGACAGACAGAATTATCTGCGCTGGTTTCCGTCGGCCCGCGGAGGTGGGGCGAGTGGATCCAACGCTCGGTCCGGACCAGCCGCGGGGGGATCGGCCGGCACCGTCGCCAGCGTGGGCACCGGGAGCTTCACCCTCACGACGTCCGCGGGGCGGAAGGTGACCGTCGACGAGGCGTCCTCGACGGCTTACGAGAACGGCTCGCGCTCGACCTCGTCGAGCGCAATCACCACCGGCGAGAGCGTCCTCGTCGTTGGGACGACGAACGGAACGACGATCGCGGCCGCGCAGGTCGTGGTGCAATCCACCGGTGCCACGCCTGCAACCTCCGCTGGGGCAGGGGTGATCCCCTTCCAGCAGGGTGCCGCAACAACGTCGAAGCAGGTCGGTCAGATCCCGGCCAACTACAGTCAGGGATCAGGAACAATCGTCAGCGGAAGCACCACGTTATGACGCGACCGAAGCTGCGCTGGCCGCTTACCCCGGTGGCATCGTCGATCGTGTTGTGCAGCTGAGCAATGGGGAGTTCGAAGTCCACCTCATCGGCGTCAACTGGCCGCACCATATCTTCGTGACCCAGCAGTTCAAGGTGGTCGGCGCGAACTGACAAGGTCGCTCGGATCACAAGACGACGTGCGACCAGGTTGGTGACGGCAACTCCTGGGGCGGGACTGGCGACGACGCCAAGGTCGGGCCACTAGGATGTGCGAGATGAGGCGCACCGTCACGATTGCCCTCGGCGTTGCCTCAGTGCCGATCGGGGTCGGGGTCGGTCTCTGGACAGCTCTCCTGACGTCTTTGCCGTATTGTCCCGCCAGAGGCTTGGGAACGCTCGACCTTTGTGCGGCGCGGCCCATCTTCGACCAGCGATTCAGCGTTGCATGCGGTGCAGCCGCCGCCGTTGTGGTGCTGCTGGCGGCAATCCTTGTGCGCCACGGCTCACCGAAGGTTGCTGTCGCTGATCTTGCCGCTGCTGCGGCCGGCACATTGATCGGCCTCTGGACGTCGACGATCGTGTACCAGCCCTGCGGGCAGCATCAGCTTTGTCTCGGCTCCCTCGAGCAGCGCTTCACCGTATGGCAGAGTGCCTGCCTCGGCGCAGCCGTAACGGCGGTCATCGTGCTGATCGGCGCAGCCGTAAACGAGGGATTCCAGCGCGGCAACCTCGACGCGGTGCGGAGGATCAAGCGCTGGCTCTTCGCGGACCTATCGAACGTCACCCCGATCGATCGGCCCCGTTCCCATCCTGACTAGTCAACGACCTGTCCCACCCGCCGATCACCGGTGACTGCGACGGCCGCGCGATCGGTCTGGCAGAATCGCGACTGTGAGCGCTCGGGACGGGAGGCGACTGCTCAAGGCTCGATGGGCGCTCGTGGGGCTGCTGATCGCTTTCTTCGTGGCGAACGATCTCACGGTCGCTGTGACACAGCTCATGACACCACACGCAGGGCGTGTTGACTTCCACGTGTATTTCTCCGCAGCCCAGGCACTCGCGCACGGGCGATCCCCCTATATCTCTCCACCAGCGTGCTGCTTCAACCCGCGCGCCATGATCGGGTACACGTATCCACCGCTTTTCGCCTTCGTCCTCATCCCATTGACGCGGCTCTCCTTTGATGATGCCGGCCGCATCTGGCTCGCCGTGAATTACGTGTCGCTCGTTGGAATGTTCCTGATTGGCGTGAGAATCGCACGTCCGCGGCTCTCACGGGAGATCATCGCGTGGCTCGCTTTGGCGATGCTGGCCAGTCCCCAGATTGGCGCTGCCATGTACGGCATCCAAGTGGATCCGTTCGTGCTCCTTCTCGAAGCGGTGTTTGCCTGGAGTGTCGTGGCCAACCGCGCACCGGCGGTCGGCGGCGTCGCGCTGGCACTGGCGGTGTGCATCAAGATCTCGCCGCTCCTCATTGCACCCGCCATCTTCCTGCTCCCGCGCGAGCGCGCACTCCAGGCGCTCGGGGAACTCGTGAGCGGGCTGGTTGCGGGCGGACTCGCGATGCTGGCGATCTCCGGCGAGACTGTCTACTACTTCACGCACGTGCTTCCGAGCTTCTCCGGTGGACTCGTCACTCAGTGGGACCGCTCGCTTCCCGGGGTAGTGCTTCGGACGCTCGGCAGCCAAGGGCTGCATCCGGCAGGCGGTCTTGGTACCACGTTCCTTGCACTCGAGCTTGTCGCCCTCCTCGGCGTGTGGGTCGCGTGCTCTCGGGTACCCGGGGCTCCGGGTCGTGTTCTGACCGTGGCCGGTCTGCTCAGCGTGGTGCCGATCTTCCAGGGGGTCACCTGGGATCACCACCTGATCGTCGAGATCCTGGTCCTCATCCTCCTGGCGCCGCTGCTCCGAGCCGGATCGCTGGCCTGGATGCTTGCCGTGGGCGGGGTGTTGCTGAGCGGCGTCAATCAGCAGATCGTTGACCGATGGCTCGCTGCACGCGGTCTCGAGCCTCCCCACGGCTCGGCGCAACTGATCCTGTTCATCGCCGCGGCATCAATCGATTTGCTCGGCATGGTCGCCACGTTGAGCGCAGTGCTCGTGCTCGCGCGGCGGCTTTCCCAGCGTGACCCCGCCGGGCGGCGCACTCCCCGCCTGCGGCCCGATCCTGGGCGGCACATCCAGTCACGCGTGTTACAGGTCCTGGGGCGCCGCGCGCGGAGCCGGCTCAGGTTGGACTGGGCTTCAGAACAACACTCATGGTGGCGCTCACGGCGCACGCGATGGCCAGGGATGCCGAGCGCGAGCTCGCCGCCGGTTCGATGCCTACGTCACCAAGCCGATCGACATCGCTGCACTGCCAACACGCTCACGCGCTCTCCTCACTGCGGCGACGTAGCCGCTACGCGATCGCCACAGCCACGGCGGGCAGCATTCTCCCTCGAGTGAGTAAGCCTTCGAACGCAACCGGTTCGACGGCGGGACTGAAAAGGTAGCCCTGAGCAAAGTCACAGCCGTGACGACGCAGGAAATCCGCCTGCAACGATGTCTCCACGCCTTCGGCGACAACCTTGAGGTGGAGTACGCGTGCCATGTCGAGGATGCTCTCGGCCAAGGTTGATCCTGGGTCAGCTGACGCCAGCTCGTCGACGAAGATCTTGTCGACCTTGAGCGTGTCAAACGGCAGCACCCTCAGCCGTGCGAGCGCCGAGTACCCAGTGCCGAAGTCATCGATGGCCAGGTGAAGTCCGAGCGCCTTGAGGCCCTCAAGCGTCGCCAGCACCGCCTCGGACTCGGCGATCACGACACCCTCGGTGAGCTCAAGCTCGAGGTTCGCGGCCGAGTAGCCTGTCTCCTCGAGGATTCCCGCCACACTTGCGACCAGGTCTGGCCTGGTCAGATTGCTTCCCGACAGGTTCACGGCAATGCGCATGAGCGGCAAGCCGGCCTCCTGCCACTTGCGACCCTGCGTACACGCCTCGCGCAACACCAGGGCGTCGATGCGCTCGACGAGACCGAGTTCCTCAGCAAGCGCGATAAAGACAAATGGACCCACCGATCCGCGCGTGGGGTGACGCCAGCGAGCGAGAGCTTCAGCACCAATGATCAGCCCGGTTTTGAGCTCAACCACCGGCTGGTACTGGACGCTGATGCCGCCCGAGTCAACCGCGGCGCGGAGATCCTCGCCCAGCAGCAACCGGTCGAGAAGATCGCTGCGCATCGCCGGGGCGAATACCTGGTACCGCGCCTTCCCGCTGCGCTTGGCGAAGTACATTGCCAGGTCGGCATCGGCGACCAACGTCTGCAAGCCGGCCCGGCCGGCCGCCGAAGCGACACCGATGCTGACGCGCGGAGCGATGTCTCGCCCGCTGATCACAAGCGGTCGTTGCACTGATCCGAGAATGCGTTCCGTCGCGGCCACGGCCTCCGCGGCGTCCGTCCCATCAAGCAGGATGGCGTACTCGTCGCCGCCCAGTCGTGCCACGGTATCCGTCGGACGCACCGCGGCGACCAGACGTTCGGCGATTGCGACCAGGAAGGCATCGCCGGCTTGATGCCCATGTGTGTCGTTGATTCTCTTGAAGTCGTCGATGTCCACGTAGAGGACGCTGTTGACGCGCTCATGGCCGGCCATGGCCGCCGATCCGTGCAGTTTCTGGGTGAACAGGTCGCGATTCGGCAGTCCTGTGAGGGAATCATGCAGCGCCTGGAACGTGAGCCGCTCCTCGTAGTCGTGGCGCTCGCTCACATCGCTGACGTTGATCACCATTCCGGCCACAGCCGCATCGTCGAAACGATTGGTGACCCTTGCCCAGACATGATGCCAGCTGCCGTCTCTGTGCTTGAGCCGAGCCTCGATGTCGAGCACAAACCCATCGCCCCCGGACACGCTCTGGTCCCACGCCTCGCCAACTGTTGCCAAGTCGTCTGGGTGCACGATATTCGTCAGGCGCGTCGAGGCAACACCGTCGACGTCGAGATAGTCGCGGAACGAAGGTGTCGCGAATACAATCTCTCGCTTGGCGTCAACGACGAGGATGCCATCACCGACGTTCTCGACGAGCGCTGCGAGGCGGCGCTCCCTCGACTGCACCGCGTCACGTTCCTCACCGAGTTGATCTGCCAGGTTGTCAAACGACTGTCCCAACTCGGCGATCTCGTCGCCACTTCCCGCAGCGACGCGGTGTCGCAGGTCGCCCGAGGCGAGCCGCACGGTGGCTTGCTTCAGTGCGTTGAGCGGGCGCAGCACCGAGTGCGCGAGCCGGCTCGACAGCCAGAGCGCGATCGCCAACCCGAGCACGAGAGCGAGCACCACCGCAATTGCCGATGTGGCCACTGCCGCGTCGCGCTGCTGCCGCAACCCAACCACGTGAGCGTCCCCGATTGCCTCGAGGGCAAGAGCGCGCGTCGTGACCGCTTTCACGTCAGCGTCGAGCGTGTCCTCCAGCGTGCTCGCGGTCGTGGGGTCGACGACGGCGGATGCACCCAGCACCCGAATCGCCGCTCGGTGAGCGCCGGTTGCTGCCCACAGCGATGTCAGCGACGGAAGCGCCTGGAGCTGAGCGGCCGTCATACCCGGCCGTGTTTCCAGCGCTTCAAAGTCGGAGTCGACCTGTTGCTCCGATGCGCTCATGGCCTTCAGATCGTCGACGCCGCGGCCGACCAACACATCCAGCGCCACGAGGCCGAAGTGCTGGATATCCTCGTCGACGCCGGACACCGCAGCACTGACCTGTTGCGCGGTATCGAGGGCTGTCGACGCGCGTGAACTCACCAACAGGCCACCTCCTGAAACCGCCGCAAGGCCCACGAGGGGGAGCAGCGTCAGAAGACCGGCCCAGCGAAAGCGAGCTCTGAGCCGTTGTCCCGTGAATGGATCGCGCCACCAGTGCATCAAATCTCAGGCCTCCAGTCACAGGCTCAGGCGGCCGCTGTGCGGCGCGAACCGGTGTACGTGCGTGCCGACGTCGCTCGTAGAAGAGTGTCCCCTCGCGGCGACCCGTCTGGACCGGTAGCGCCGTCTTGTCGAATGCTGATACACGCGCGTGCTGATCGCGGCCTTCGAATACGATCCCGGTGAACGAGAGTGGCTACGGGATCCCTGGGTTCTCGGTCTCGGAGCCGGGAAGAAGTTGGTGGAGGCCCAGGACGACCGCGTTCAGCAGCATGGTGTTGCCGCACTTACGGCAGATCAGCGCGATCGACGGCAGGCTCTGCCCTCCTCCGACGGCCTCGGGCCGTCGCTTCGTGGAGAGGAACACGAACCCATCTGCCAGCGTATACCCGGCTCGCTTTCCACAGAAGGGACACGCCCGCAGATCCGGGACCGCGGCCTGGATAGCACGCTCGATGGCAGCCTGGTCTTCTGGCGTCCACATGTGGCGCAGGATAGGCACACTCACCGCCACGACGCTGAGGCGGCCATGCGAGCGCTCATCGCGGTTGGCGGCCATCCTGCTCGCGCTTTCGGCGGTACATCGCCTGGTCGGCGGAGCGCAGCAGTGTGTGTATGTCATCGCCGTCGCGCGGAAATGTCGCGACGCCGATCGTGGCGCCGACCGACACGGTTTTGCCGTCATAGGCGAGGACCTGGCGGAGCCTGACCTCAAGCTTTCGAGCCACCTCGACGGCCGTCTCGGCAGCAGCCATTCGGGAAAGGAGCACCGTGAATTCATCGCCGCCTTGACGCGCGACGGTATCGGACTCGCGGACGGATTTGACCAGACGATCGGCGACCAGCTGCAGCACGACGTCGCCACCGTCGTGGCCGAGCGTGTCGTTGACCGCCTTGAACCCGTCGAGGTCGATCGCCAAGATCGCGAACGGTTGTGTGGTTCGTTTCGCTGCCAGCAAAGCTTGCGAGATGCGGTCGTACAGCAATACTCGGTTGGGCAGCCCGGTCAGGGGGTCGTGAAGCGCCTGATGTGAAAGCGTTTCGCGCTCGGCTGCGAGCTCGCTGTTGAGTTCCGTCATTCGGCGATCAAATGCTCGCGCGACTTGGATCAGGCTCGCGTCGCAGCTGATCCGCACCACCCGCAGCGCGTCGTTGAGTGGCTCACGTGGTGTATGCAGGCGCGTCGCCTCATCGCGGAGGATTTCACCGACCGTGTCCCGCCAGATCAAGTAGGCGCGTGTGATGTTCACCGTTGACTGCTCCAGGGACGCGGCGAGATCACCTCGCTCAGCGATGTACTGCATCTCCTCAGCCGAAACAGGAACCCCGTATGCCATCCAGCGTGCGACCATCACGGTGGCGAGCCAGTTGACACCTCGCGATCGCTCGGTGTAGTCCGGATCCGCGGGACGGCCTGCCCAGCCATAAGCGGTGGCGCGCGAATAGCAGAGATCGCAGCACTCCTCTGCCCGGAGGCCGAGAGCGATACCAAGCGCTCGGCCCGCGTCGGAAACCTGATTCGGGGTTTCGGCGTGGCTCGGCCGATGCGGGGGTCGATCCGTCTGTGGCACCGGCTGCATCTCGGCACCCATCCTAGGTCTCCGCGCAGCGCGCCTCCTGACCGTGCCGGACTGTGTGTCCGATGTCACACCTCCGCGAGGTGTCAGCTGGCTGGGCGCTGGAAACGTAGCGGGGTGAAGCGCACGTAGGCCGCCGGCACGGTGTTGTACGTGGGTCCGAGCGCTGTGGCGACAGCGTTGAGCGCGGCGGGGCTCGTGCCTCCCCAATGTCCGGTGTTGACGCGGTGGATCAGCGCCTTGAAGGCCGCGATGGTCTCCGCAGGCGTGAACGTGCAATGTCCCGCGCGGCTGACGAAGTCCTGTCGCAGGAGATACCCCTTGCCGGCCTTGTCCACGGTGTTCTCGTATTGTGCCTCCGCCTCGTTGACGACGAGCCCATCAGCAGTGGTGTGCAGCGTAAGCACAGGCTGGCTGAGATCGCCGTTGAAGACGATGTTGTGCTTGAGATATGCGACCGCGCTCGGTACGGAGCTGATCCGCGGAGCGGCGGTCAGCGTCGCGATGTCGGCGCTGAGGCTGAGCCCAGCGGCATGGTAGAGCGCCTTGACCTCGTTGTAGTCAGGCGACTCCTGCAGCTGCCGCCAGAAGTTGACCCCACCGGTCCAGGACGGGTTGCCTCCGGCACGCGCCTCGAGTTCGGCACGGAACGCAAACGCGAAAGGTCCGTCGACCTGGGTTTCCCAGAGGAACTGGTTCGCTTCCTGAGCCGTGTAGTCGGTCGGCGCCGGTTCGGGGCTTGCCGGATCGAACCAGCCGGGGATGTCGCCGAGCGCGCTCGCCAGAGCGATGCGTGCCTGCCCCTGCGGAGTTGCCTGTGCGCCTGCGAAAAGTGCCTCGCTCAACGCCAGGTTGGCGGTCGGGTTCGTGATGTTCACGATCTGGAGGCCCGAGGTCGGGCCGAGGAGTTGCTGCACCGCAAGCGCTGAGTTGAGCGCGAGGTTCCACGTCTGCACGCCGCCCGCGACGACGCCACACATCGGGAGAGCCGCTGTGAAGCGCTCTGGCGCAACCTGGATGAGGCCGGCGGTGATCATGCCGCCGAGGGAGTGTCCCCAGGCGATGGTGCGGTCCGGCCTGCGGACGAGATGATCGAACGTGTTCAAGGTCGCCAGCTGGTCCGGGATCGCCTGCTGGATCGCCCAGCCTGTGGTCGCGTACGAGGAACCGGCGAGCGCGTAGCCATTGGTGAGGAGCCACTGGCCGGTGAGCGGATCGCCGACGTCGGTCGCGGGGTTCGGGCTCCCCGGGACGACGTAGCCGTGGCTGTACAGGACGAGCGTGCCGTTCCAGTCGGCGGGCACCTGAATGAGGTAGGTCGCTCCGTCGGCAAGGGTTCCGGTCAGCGTCTCCGGACCGCTGGCCAGCGCCCGGGACGGGCCGAAGCCGACCACCGCGAACCCGAGGCCGAGCGCAACGGCGCTGAGTTTCGCAATCGCGGCCCGAGTTCGTTGTGCCACTCGTACCCGAAGCATGTCCACCTCCTTGCGTGAGGCGACGGTTGACGTCGCGCCGACGCTACCTCTGGCGGTCCTCCACCGTCAAGGCGGGCTGGGCGCTTCCCCATCCGCGCGCCGGAGTGGAGACACGCGGTACTGCAGGGGTCACACTGACGGGCTCGTGGCGCGACATGGGCACCACCGCCGAGGGCGATTCTGTCGCGACCTTCACCTTCCGTGGGATGGTGACACTGATGAGCCCGCCCAGGAAGGCAATTACCGCGCCGCCGGCGAGCAAAAGGTAGCCAACCTGGAGATCCCGCGCCAGCGACGCGGCCGGGGCCAGCTGATCGATGTCGTGTTTGAAGCCGCTCAACAGGAACGCGATCAACAGAGCCCAGATGATCGCCAGCATTGAGATGAGCAAACCCAGGGCGCGAGAGATCATCCCGCCTCTGAGAACAACGACCAGCCCGGTGAGCATGAGCAGACCTCCCAGGGCGAAGCTCACCCAGGCATCGACGGGAGTGCCTCCCATCGTGAAGCCGTTCAGATTCTGCCCGGAAGCCGGGAGCGTGACCCAGCTCAGGGAAACGCCGACGGAGATGAGGGCCCCACCTGCGACAAGCAGCAGCCCAGCAAGGAAACGTCTCGCCATTGCGGTTACCTCCTTTGCCGTTCCACCGTAGCACCGCCGTACCACTCGGCTGCCCCGGCGTAACCTCCGCGCGACCAGCCCTTTCGGTAGGCACACCATGCTGGGCGGGTGTGCTCAGTCGGAAGGCGTGCGTGCAGTGGATCTGACAACTGAGCGAGGGTTCCAGGCTGTCGAAGGGATCAGTCGGGCGCGGGATGCCCAGGAACTCGTCGACGCTGTGCTTCAGGGGCTGACATCCCATGGTCTTCGGGGATCGTGGGGCACGCTCCGAGGTGATGAGGTCGTGATGGCGGGCGTCGCGGTGCCTGACGATGACACCGCGCGCATCGAGGAGATCCTCCGGGTCCCGCTCGGATCGATGCGCTTCCAGCTGGCGGCCTACGCATCGTTCGCCACGGCCGTTCGCCGGCGCACCTCAACCATCGAGCCGGCGTTCCCGTCCCGGATGATCTCGATGTTTCCGAATCTCACCGACGCCGAACGGGCCGCGGTCCGGAAGCATCTGGGTCCTGGCCCGTTGGTGGTCGTGCCCATCACCGACGACGACACGATCCTCGGCCTATTGCTTGCATGGGGTCCCGGCGTGGCCTCGAAGCGCCGTGTGGTCGAGAGTCTTGCCACGGTGGCGGGGCTGGCATGGCACAGAGTGCGAGAACCTACCGGAGCGATTCACGTTCCTGCCAAGACGAGCGTCAACCCGACCGGCGAGCTGGCGGACGCCATTGCCGAGCTCCTCGCCCCCGGCACCATTCGCGCAGCGCTCCAGCCCGTTGTCCGTCTCCGGGATCGCATCGTGCTCGGCTACGAGGCGCTCTGTCGCTTCACGCCGCGTGGCGGCTTACGAAACCCCGACGATCTGTTCGCGGCCGTCGTCATCACCGGCCAGAAGCTCGACGTCGACGCTGCGTGCCTGACTGCGGCGTTCGCCGCCGGTACCCAAGCGCCTCCGGCGACACTCTTCGTCAACGTCGCGGTGGAGACGTTGGTCGAGGGAAGCCCGGCTGGAGACCGTCTCTCGCGGATGGCCGAGACTGCGGGAGTTGCTCCGGAAAACGTCGTCCTCGAAGTGAGCGAGCGCACTCCGATTGGCGATCTCACGCGCCTGCGACGAGTTGTCGCCGAGTTGCGCGCACGCGGCTTTCGCATCGCCATCGATGATGCCGGCGCGGGCCACGCCAGCATGCTCGTCATCGCCGAGGTGCAACCGGAGTTCATCAAGATTGACCGGCAGCTGATTCACGGTATTGACGTCAGCGCCGCACGCCGTGCGCTGGCCGTCTCGCTGCTCTCTTTCGGGGCGCACATCAACGCTCGTGTCATCGCAGAAGGTATCGAGACCGACGATGAGCTCCAGACGCTGCTGAGCCTTGGTGTTCAATTCGGTCAAGGGTGGCTCCTCGGCCGCCCCGTCATGGTCGCGCCTCCGGTGGATGCCACCAGCGTGGTGGCCGTCACATCTGATTGGTTCAAGGAGCAGCGCGCCGCCTCGTTCCGAACCAGCGTCCTCGAGATGTCGCCGAACAATCTCGACGGCAGCAAGGCTGAAGCGCCGGAACCCACGAGAAGACGCGCTGCTCTGCCACGCGCTCTCATCAACGCCGCGGCTGCGCTCCAGTCGGAGCACGACCCAGCCGGAATTCTTCGGGTCATCGCTGATCAACTGCCATCGGTTGTTCCGGTTGACGCTGTCTATATCTATGCTGCTGACGAGAGTCACAACCGGTTCCTCCCGGTCTACGCCACGGGGAGCGAGGCCAAGGCGCGGATGGCATACGGCTACTCCATGGATTCCGGCGTGAATGGATGGGCGTTCAAGATCGGCGTACCGCAATACGTCAAGGATGTCAGCGCGCACCCAGCGACCATAACGATTCCTGGAACGCCCGTCGGCGAGCCCGAGTCGTATCTCATCATCCCGCTCATCGCCGGGGATCGGCGGCTGGGTGTGCTCGACTGCAGCCGGGTGGGCATCAATCGGTTCACGAGCCGCGACCTCGAGGCCGCGGCGCTGTTCGGTCATACCGCGGCTGCGGCATGGCGCAATGCCGAGCTCTACGCGGAGCTCACCGAGCGCGCGATCCTGGATCCTTTGACCGGTCTCCTCAACAGTCGCTGGCTTCGCGAGGTCGGCGACCGCGAGGTGTCGCAGAGTCTGCGCAGCGGTCGGTCACTTGCGATCCTGCTGCTCGACCTCGACAAGTTCAAGCAGATCAACGACACCGGGGGGCACAGTGCGGGCGACCTCGTGTTGCGCCGTGTGGGCGCTGTGCTCACAAGCATGATTCGCTCCGGAGATGCAGCGGTACAACTCGGCGGCGAAGAGTTCCTCGTTGTTCTCCGTGATACCGACACGGCGGGCGCGGAACGCGTGGCGCTGGAGTTTCGCGATCGGCTCGCGGCAGTTCCTCTCCCCCGGAGCTGTCTGCCTCGCCGCAATCTCACGGTTTCCGCTGGGATTGCCCTGCTTCCTCACAACGGGAGCCTCCTCCCAGAGTTGGTGAAGGCCGCGGATGTGGCCATGTATGAAGCGAAGCGCGCCGGTGGTGATCGGCACCATCTCAGTACCCACCGCCCAAACAAGCGGCCGTCAGTGCGACCCAAGGGCACGATCGCTGCTGCTACGGTCGTGCCCATGAAACTGGGTCGCTGAACGAGCGCGTGACCAGCCGACACTGCTGGCGTAACTCGATACGCGGCAGCCGAGTTGAGTGGACATGGGAGGACAACACAGTCCGCAGCGGTGGCGGTTGCGACCGCGAACCGTGATCGGCGGCGGCGTCGCCGTGCTAGTCGTTGCCGGTGTCATCTTTGGAGCGGTCGAGGACGTGGGGACTCATCGAGCGCTAGGGAGCGCTGAGTCCAACGTCGCCTCGACCCGCCGGGATCTCGTTGCTGTATCCGCGGCGGCAAGCAGTCTGAAGGGGCAATTGGGGGTTCTTGTCTCGGCACAAGCCTCAATGCGGGCGCAGGAGGCTTTGCTGACGTCGGAGAACGCCTCATTGGCGGCGCAATTGTCCGCTGAAGCGGCTGCTCAGGCGGCGCGAGTTGGAGCTCCGATCTTCGAAAAGTCCGGTTCGGGGGGGATTCCCGAGCCAGCCGCCGTCACCGTCGTGGTCGCGGCGTCAGGTCCGTACGTCGTTCGATATGCCCTTTCTGGGTGCTCGAATGATTCGCCGCTCGCCTTTACCCTATTGGCCAGCGCGACGAACGAGTTCGTGCACCTGGCACCGAACGCCGGCGGGAACCTCACCGGCACGAACGTTGTTTACCTGGCGGCAGGCAACTGGTGGTTCTGGGGCGGTGGTCAGCTGGCGAGCACAGGTGCCCTTGACTCACACTGCAAGTGGACACTCGCCATCGCCCACAACGGCTAACCGCGCTCCGGACCTCGGCCTTGACTTTCCAGTAAGGGGAGACCGCATGCTTCGGGCATGGACTTCTCAATCGGCGAAGTGGCTCGGCTGACCGGCCTTCCGATCAAGACCATCCGCCATTACTCGGACATCGGCCTCGTCGCGGCGGTCAGCCGTACCGATGCCGGGTATCGCCGCTACGACGAGGCCGGGCTGGCTCGCCTCGAACTTATTCATGCGCTGCGCGATCTCGGGATGGATCTTGCGAATATCCGGCGCGTCACCGATCGCGAGACCGGGATCGAGGAAGTGTCCCGCGCTCACGCCGACGCCATCGATCTGCACATCCAGCAGCTCACGTTACGCCGGGCAGTGCTGCGCGCCATCGCTCGCGGCGTCACCCGGCCCGAGGAGGTACGGCGCATGACCGCTCTTGCCCAAGCGTCAGCAGAGGAATCCCGCCGAATCATGGAGGAGTTTCTCGATTCCATCTTCTCCGGCCATCAGGACAATCCGTTTGCTCAACGCATGCGCTCTGCGCTGCCCGTGCTGCCCGAGGAGCCCACCGCCGAGCAGATTGATGCATGGGTCGAGCTCGCCGGCCTGGTTCAAGACTCCGCGTTTCGTACCCGCATCCGCGAGATGATCGTCGAGGGCGAACGTCAGCGTGCCGCCTCAGGCATCACCGAAACCGACGAGGCGACACAGCGTGCCGGGCAGCTTCTGGTGGATCGCGCAAGCTCGGCGGTCTCGGACGGCGTTGCCACTGATTCTGCCGAAGCCCTGGCGATCGTCAACGAGGTGGTGCCGCTGTTCGCTGCAGCGGCGGACCGCAAGGACAGCCCGGAGTACCGCAGTGAGCTTGCCCACCAACTCGCGACGTTCAGCGACCGCCGAGTCGAGCGCTACTGGCAACTCATCGGACTCCTCAACGGATGGCCGGCGCAACCCTCCCTGATGCGACCGTACGAATGGTTCATGGCCGCGCTCGACAACTCGTTGTAATTCCTTGTCGGCGACGAAACGCGTGCGGGCCGTCTCTGCCTCGATTGGCGAGGCCGATCCCCGCTGATCAGGGCGCGTCGATGATCGGAAGGAACTCCCGCCACGGGCCGATCGCCTGTGTGTACTGCTTTGCCATCGTCTTGCCGATCTGACCCAGGTGATTCAGGTCGTGGACAACCCAGGCGGCGAGCAGCTGGCTGATCGTCACCTCGCCGAAGGTGGGATGCACACCTCGCCGACTGAGATCCTCGATCGCGATCAATTCGTTCAGTGTCTTGAGATTCGTGGTCCTCAGCGCCGCGAATCGATCCAACAGATCATTCAGGCTCCAGTCCGCGAATCGGGCGAAGCCGGCCTCGCGGTCCACTGGCTCGAAGACACGTTCGGTTCCATGTTTGAGAATCAATCGCGTCCGGTCAATCCAGTCGCTCTCCTCCACGAACGTGAGGTGCCCAACGACCTGGTACGGAGACCACGTGTCGGGTCCTTCACCGCCGGTGATCCAGTCGTCCGAGAGGTCCGCGAGCATGGCCCGAAGCACGTCCGGAGTTCGACGAAGCACTTCGGTGCCGAGCTCGATCGAGAAGTCCATGACCTCTGCCATCGTAGGACGCCAACGGACACACGGCCGGGCCTCGCGGATGTTGCGAACGGTTGGGCAAGTCTGTAAAGTCACCGGTTGCGGGCCCACCCGTCAGAAATGGCGAGTGGACGGCCCGGAAAGATGGTGGCCCATCAATCCGGACGAGGGTCGAGCCTGAGGGCCACCGAAAGGCACCGCCTCCCGTACTGAAGGCCCCGCGTCGCAAGATGTGGGGCTTTTCTCTATGTCGGGGGACTGGCGCTTGGAAAGCCCCACGCCACCTCGCGTGTCTGAATGCAAGTCAGTCCTTGGAGACGTCCTCTTGAGCCGCGACCTCGACCGCCGTCAGCCGAGAGCCGCAATCCACGCACTTGGCGACCGGACGGTCGGGCGCCTCGACAAACAGAGCCTCGACGAGCACCGATGGAAAGGTCAGTGGGATGACGCGGTCACTCCCGCACTGCACACAGAGCAGCATGGCGCGCAATGCTCTCAGCGCGTGAGGATCTCCGTCTGTCCGCGAGAGAACCGTCGCGGTGATCATGACCTGGCAGCTGCCACCTGCTCGTTCATGAACGCGATCTCAGCGGCGTTGTTGGCGTGCGAGCGCTGCGCGGTACGCCGCCTCGGCTCGGACGGTTTCGCCGAGGCGATCGACAGCCGTTCATCCGCGAGGGCGATGAGCGTGATGCTCACCGCCCTTCGAGGACCCGAAGGCGACGCTGGTATTCGTCGGTGTCGATCTCGCCCCGCGCGAACCGCTCGCGTAGCACCGTGGCGGCGTCCGGCGTGCTGCCATGGCTGTGGCCAGCGCTCCACCACAGGCGTCCCCGCCAGAGGAAGAGGCCGATCACAGTGATCCACAGGGCGCCGAAGACCAACGGAAAGATCCACCAAAAGCCAAAGCCGCCGCCTGCCCAATATCCGTTCATGTCGTGTTCCTCCGATGTGTGCGCTGGATGCCAACGGCAACATCGTCGGAGACGCGCAGTGGTCCTGTCGTCCGTCGGGAAGCGACACTTTCGGCTACGTCCGGCGGCGTAGCCAAGCGAGGACGTGTCTACGCGAGCGCCTGGCCCGGCGACACGAGCCCGCTTTCGTACGCAAAGACCACGAGCTGTGCACGATCCCGAGCGCCGAGCTTCTGCATGGATCGAGACACGTGGGTGCGCGCTGTCGCCGGGCTGATCACGAGCCGTTCGGCGATCTCGTCATTCGAAAGCCCGCAGCCCGCGAGTGCTACGACTTCACGCTCACGCTCGGTGAGGTTGGCCAGCAGCTTCGTCCGCGGTGCGACCCGTGCCGGGCGTGCGCTGAAGGCCTCGATGACGCGCCGCGTCACGGCCGGCGAGAGCAGCGACTCACCCGCGGCCACAACTCGAATCGCCCGGAGCAGCTCGGTTGGTTCCGCATCTTTGAGAAGAAACCCCCCGGCGCCGGCGCGAAGGGCTTCGAAGACGTACTCGTCAATCTCGAAGGTGGTGAGCACGAGCACGCGGACACCGCTCAGCTCCGGGTCGGCGGCGATCAGACGCGTCGCCTCCAATCCATCCAGGACGGGCATACGGATGTCCATCACCACCACATCGGGTCGCAGCTCTCGTACGACCCGGAGCGCTTCCTGGCCGTCAGCGGCCTCTCCGACCACCTCGATGTCGGGCTCCGAGTCGACGAGCGCGCGCAAACCGACCCGGATCAAGGCCTGATCGTCGGCGAGCACAACGCGGACGCTCACCGTCCCCCCAGCGGGAGCGATGCCCACACCCGGAATCCCCCCTCCGGGCGTCTGCCCGCCGAGAAAGCGCCGGCCAACGCCGCGGCGCGCTCGCGCATCCCCAGCAGGCCGCCGCCTTCGCGAGGCGGCTCGCTCACTGCCATGCCGTCGTCGATGATCTCCAGTTCCAGTTGGTCACGCTCGAGCACTGCGCGCACGCTCACCCTGGTGCCGGTGCCGGCGTGCCGGGCCACGTTGGTCAGCGATTCCTGCACGATCCGGTAGGCAGCTGTCGAGACGATCTCTGGGACGTCGTCGCCTCGCTGCGGAAGGTCGAGGTCGATCCGAAGTCCAGCATCCCGCATCTGCGCGGCCAGGGCCGGTAGAGCCGAAAGTCCCGGTGTCGGCCTGCGATCCGCACCTGCGAGACCCTCGCCCCGAAGCGCAGCGAGCTCACTGCGAAGCTCGGTCAGCGCCTGCTTGCTCACGCCGCGGATGGCGGTGACCGCTTTGCGCGCCTCCTCGGGCCGGCTCGCCAGGAGATGCTCTGCCACGCCCGCCTGCAGGCTGATGACCGCCAGGCTGTGTCCGATGACATCGTGCATCTCGCGGGCGATCTGCAGTCTCTCTTCGACCAGGCGCCGGCGCGCTTCCTCATCGCGGCTGCGTTGCGTCCATTCAGCCCGCGCCCGTGATTCCCTGAGAAAGCGCCGCCGAGCCTCGACAGCGATCCCCGCGACCGCGGCGATGAGCACCCAGACACCCGCGAAGAGCGCCACCGGCCACGACCAACCGTACACGGCGCCGTGGACTGCCCCGAGCAAGCCGGCGCCGCCGAGCGCCCACGCCATCCACACCGGGAGCGATCTTGTCGCCCCCAGGACGACGACCAGACCAAGAAATGGGGCCAGCAGAATTGGCCCTGGTGGATTGCCCACAAGAAGGTATGCACTGGTGCAGGCGAGCGAGCCGGCATACGCGAGCCGCGGCCAGCGTCGCCGCAGCGCCAACGCCATCGCGGCGCCCGCGAGCAGCAGGTAGCCGCGGACCCCAATGTGGTGCGCGCCGCCGGTGGCGTGCTGCTCCGCGGTGCTCGCCGCCGCCAGGAAGCCGGTCAGGACAAGCGCAGGGACCAGGTCGGCCGCCACCGGCGCACGTCGCGCCATTTCCGCCCAAAGTGCGCGTGGCGACGCGCCCGACCTGAGCTCCCCGGTGTAGGGGATTCGGGATCGCGGGAGGTCGGTCATGCCTCAGCACTGCGGGTCATGGCCACACCCTAACCGCCGCTGACAGCGCCGTCATCCGTTCGCGCGCGGCTGCCGGCATACGCCGCGCGGCGTATCCGCCGCACGCTCCGAGTTGAGCTGTCGACTCGCCTCTGATCAGCGGACGACGAGAGCGGGTTTCCACGACGAGCGCCGCACCTACGTCGCGCAGAACTCATTGCCTTCGGGGTCCTGCATGATCCACCAGTGTCCGGCAGGTCCCTTGTCGACCTCGCGGACCCGGGTTGCCCCGAGCTGCTCCAGCCGGACGACCAGGGTGTCCAGGCCGCCGGGCTCACTGTGGACGTCGACATGCAGGCGGTTCTTGCAGGACTTGCCCTCGGGCACGTCCTGGAAGAGCAGCCGCCGGGCGTGCCCAACGCCGCTGATCGGGTCGAACGAGTCCTCGGGGTGACGGATCGCGGCGTACCCGCGGAAGGTGGTGCGGCCGCGATGCTCAATGGTCGCCTCCGCCCCGATACGGCCGGCCGCCAGCAACTGATTGATGAGCACGCTCGGGTCTTCCACCTCATACCCGAGGGCATCCGCCCAGAAGTCCGCAAGGCGGGAAGCGTTCGCGCTATCGATGACCAGCTTCCACGTCAATGTCATGCGGCCAACTGTATTCGTAGCAGGCGCCAATGTTTGCGATTGCACGCCTCCTGGATTTGCTTCTCCCCAGGGTAGATTGGTCTGTGCCGGCATCACGGCCGAGCGCCTCAGAGCGGATTGCGTGCGCAGCTTGCGCAGTACGAAATCAGCCGAACCGCGCCTTGCTCCCGTTCACGCACATCACCGCCGGACCTTCCCACATATGCGAAATGCTCGAGCTCTGCGCCGCACCGCGCGCATCTGGCTCCGCCACCGACCCATTGATACACGAAGGGCTGCCCACCGATGTAGACACTCGACTGGGGCCACGGCCGAAACTGTGCGGCGGGCACCATGCGACGCGCGGGGTTGGCGGGAATCGCTCCGAGTGCAAGGCTACCGTCGCGACCCTCCGCAATCTCTAACTGACCTGCGTCAGCATCGCCGCGCAGCGCGATCACCTCAATCGTCGAGCCCTCGACGCGACCAGCGACAGTGGATTCGAGGTCCTTCAGTGTCACAGGATCGATACTGCCACGAACCGAACTCTTCCGTGGACTCTGGACCTGCCGGCGTCAGGCGGCGAGACCGAGCTTCAGATCAGGTCCGGTGTGATAAGTGTTGTCACTATGAACAAACAGGATGTCGATCTCGACGCGGTACGCGCGGCGGCCAAGGGCGTCGCATATACGGAGGATGGCTCGACGCCGAACTTCGTCACGTACTACAATCCAGCGGCGCCCGATGGCGCAGCGTTGGCGTCCGCCTTGCTGCTGACGTCGGAGGGTGATCTCAAGAATCTGGAAGCCATCTTTGGTATTACTCCAACTGGCACGCCGTTTTCGCTGTACGTCGACACCGGCACGTTTGGTGCCTACCACAACTCCTGCGCTGATACTGCGCTGCATCTTGCCGCCTTCGATGGCAGCAACAGCGATCTGGTGCGAATGCTGATGGTCGCCGAGGCAGACGAAGTGTTCATGGCCGACCAGGCGGTGGGCTGGAACTGCGGCGACAGCGCCGGCGAGGGGCTCTCGCGTGTGCTGGCCACGCTCGCGTATCCCGCGCAGCTCGACGGCTTTGCGACTGCAGCCTCCTGGCTCAACTCTTCTCGTGTCGACTACGTGACCGCGAGCGAGCCAACCGATCAGAACTACGTCTCGATTGGCTGCGCGACGCTGTTCCTCAACTACTTGACGCACCAGCTCGGCTACAGCATCAGCGACGTCGTGCGAGCCGGCGGATCGGGACTTGCCGCGACCTACGCGAAGCTGACCGGTAAGCCTGCCAGCGATGCCTTCGCACCATTCAATGCGCTGCTGGCGCAGCACTTCCCCGTCGGGCAGACTGCGACGCTCAGCGACGACAACCCGTTCCCATTGGGGGCGCCTGCGTCGCGCGTCTAATCGTCGATGGGGCGGCCGTAGTCAACAGCATCCAGAACTGCTTCAGGTGCCTTCGACCGCAGCGCGGAGTCGGGCCGAGCACCAAGCGCGTCGTTGACCGTCGAGAACGCGATTCGCAGAGCCACGTACGCCGTCATTCCGAAGATCTGCGCGTCGCTATACCCGGCATCACGCAGCGCCTGCACGTCCGCAGGTTCCGTGTGATTCGGGTCGCGCGCGACCTTGCGGGCCCACGTCGCCATCGCCTGCTCTTCGGGGCTGAGACGATCATCCACGCCCCGGAGAACGCCCGCGGCCGTTTCCGCGTCGGATTTGGCGGCAAGTTTCGTCCCCCAGGCAAGTGAGCAGTAGGCGTCACCCAACGTCGACGCGGAGGCTGTTACCAGAATGCCGCGCTGGCGGAAGCTGAGGCGTTCGGTCGCGTAGGTCTCGCCCCTGAGGTCGAACAGGTGGGTCAGGGTTGCGGGCTGATACGCCCAGAGCTTGGACACGTTCATGACATACCCAAGCTCGGCCAGGTCGTCGTCGAAGATGCGCTGCGCCTCGGCATCGGGCGCCTGTGCTGCGAGAAAACCAACCGTGCTCATGCCGTCTCCCTCGTGATCGCCCCGGGCTTGCGGGCAAGGTAACCCACGACGTTGATCTCCGCTCGCAATGGCAGGCCGTCACGGACCTGCGCGCGAGCCTCGTTGGTCGCGGCCGCGACCAACGCCGCCTCACCCACGTTCTGGATTGCCTCATACGCCGGACCGGTCGACGCGATGGCGCGAGCGTACATCTCCGGGTCTGAGAACTCCCACGCGAACGGGATATCCACGCGTTCGACATCGATGAAGCCAAACCGTGTCAGCAGCTCCTCGCCGACGCCCGGCCGACCGAGCGCCACCATCGCCGCCTGATTCGCGACCTTCGCGGACGCCGCGAGCCGAAAGGGTGCGAGCGCCCAGGCACCTGGCGACACCTTGATGTGCCCCCACACCGTGAGCCCGAATCGGCCGCCGGGTGCAAGAACACGATGAATCTCACCGAGAGCACCGGGTGTCGTTCCCCAGATGCCCCCGAAGCTGGTCGCAACATCGAAACTCTCATCTGCCCACGGCATCGCATGCATGTCTCCCACACGGACGTCGGCGTGGGGATTCCTGTCGCGAGCAACGGCGACCAGGCGGGAGGACGCGTCGATGCCCGTGCAGCTGGCGCCCCGCGCACGCGCCAGCTCCATGGCCAGGCCCGAGCCACAGGCCACATCAAGCAGCCGATCACCGTCGCTCACGCCGAGGCGGTGGTGCATCGCCACGTATTCGCGGCAGTTACCCGGTTCGCTCAGCGTCGCGAATTCCACCGCCTTGCGGCCCCACCCTTCGTCAACGACCGTCCAGTCGCTGTGCTTTCTGGCCGTCGTCATCGTCATGGTCCTCCTATCCCCGGCCGCTGGTCACGCCGGTTGCGCATCAGCGTGAAGCAAAGCATCGCCAGGCCGACGCATTAAAACCAATATGGGCTGCGTCCATGTGGTGCCAGGGTCCACTGGCTCAGTCGTATGCTCGCGACATGGCTGACCGTTACGACACGGCATACCTCCAGGGATCGCCGCCATGGGACATCGGCCGCGCTCAACCGGACCTGCTGCGCTTGCTGGAGATCAACCGGATCGCCGGGCGAGTGATCGACCTCGGCTGCGGCACCGGCGAGAACGCCATCGCCTTTTCGCTGGCGGGACTCGAGGTTGCCGGCGTCGATGGATCTTCGGAGGCGATACGTCAAGCGCGCGAAAAAGCGCAGAAGCGCGGCGTCTCGGTTCGATTCGACGTCGCGGACGTTCTCGATCTCGACGAGCATCCCCCGAGCTTCGACACTGCCACCGACTCCGGGGTGTTTCACGTGTTTGATGACGAGGACCGTCCTCGCTATGAACGTAGCGTTCGCCGAGTGCTCCGCCCGGGAGGACATCTCTTCATCTTGTGCTTCAGCGAACTCGAGCCCGGGGACTGGGGCCCGCGGCGTGTGACACAGCGGGAGTTGCGTGAGACATTCACCGACGGCTGGCAGGTGGACAGCATCGATGCAGCCCACTTGGACACCAAGGTCGAGGATGCGCATCACGCAAGGGCATGGCTTGTAGCGATGACGCGCCTCTGAAGTTCATGGGTCGCACGCGCGGCGTCCTCGGGCTCTTGGAGCGCGTCCATAGGAGATCTCCTCACACTGATGAACTGCGGACGTGCGACGCATCAGGAGTTGGTGATCGTGGTCAGAATCCGCCGACATCTCGATCAGGTTGCGAGCGACTTCCCCGACTCGGTCTGAAGGGCACGCGCCAAGCCCCCACGTGAGCGGATCCCAAGCTTGCGGTAGACGCGCGTGAGATTCGCCTCCACGGCTTTCGTGGAAAGGAACATCCGGTTCGCGATCTCCGCGTTGGCCAGTCCCGAGGCTGCCAACTCGGCGATGCGGATCTCGGCCGGGGTCAGCGCGTCGGGAGAACCGGCGCGCCGACCGAGGCGCTCGATTTCGAGACGTGCTCGTTCTGCCCAGAGCGGCGCGCCGAACTGCTCGAAGGCGATCAGGGCCTCGCCGAGCGTCGCCCTCGCCTCACCGCGCGTGCCGCGGCGGCGCTGGACACGCCCGAGGACCAGTAAAGTGCGCGCTCGCTCAAACGGCATTGTGCAGCGATCGTGTTGAGCAAGCGCTTCTTCCAGAGCAGTCAGCGCACCGTCGACGTCGCCGCGTGCCGCGGAGACGAGCGCGCGGCAGCGACCAGCGGCAGCACGCCCCCACGCGCGATCCAATGCTGTACTGCGCTCATCGAGCCACAGCAGGAGGGGCTCCGCGCGTTCGAGGTGCCCCAGCTCGACGAGCGCCTCGATCTCATCGGGCAGGAACATCCCGAGAAAGGGATCGCCGCCACCCTGCGAGGTCACCATCGTCGCGGCGTGCCCGAGCGCCTCATCGACCGCCGCCAGATTGCCGGTTGACAACTCGGTCATCCCGAGCGCCCACAGCGGCCACATGGTGCCCACCGCCCAGCCCAGTTCCTGGAAGCGGCGAAGCAACTCAGCGGCCTCTTCGCGCGCCAGGTCAGCCGTGCCGTCATGCGCATGCACCAGCGCATTGGCAGCGAGGGCGATCCCGTGCGCTGCGGGATCGTCGAGCAGCGCGGCGGTCTGCATAGCCTCTTCAGCAAGGCGGCGGGCCGTCTCGAGATCCCCATGCCAGACGCACAGCCATGCCTGATAGAAGCACGAGAACGGGATCGGGCTCTCTTCGCCGCGTTCGACCGTGTCCGCGTGCAGCCGGCTGAGCACCGAAAACGCCTGCTCCAGGCGGCCCATATACAACAGGATCGACCCGTGGATGAAGGCAGGCGTCATCTGCCACGCGCGGATGCGGGTGGGGTCCTCCAACGCCAGGGCCTTCCGCATGCGCTCCTCGTCGAAGCCTCGACCGGCGATAAACTCCGCGATGGTCACCACTGCGAGCGCGTCGCCCAGCGCGCTGGGATCGCCGGCCCGTTCCGCAGCTGCGACCGCCCCGCGTGCGTGCTCTGCGGCGCCAGCCAGATCGCCGAGACTGATGACGTAGAACGCCAGGTCCAGCTCGATCTCCGCGATCAGCCCTGGGTCGCCGGCAGCCGCCTCGAGCGCCTGCGCGGCGACCGCGGCCGCCTCGGTGAAGGAGTTGCGACGCGAGTAGATCTGGCCCATAAGATGGAGTGCGCGAATACGCGTTCCCGCCGCGAGAGGGCCTGAGAGCGCCTGCTCAAGGTTGGACTGCGCACCAATAAGGTCACCCGCGTCGAAGCGGAACCCTGCTCCTGCGACGAGCCGCGCCGCTCGCCCATCGCCGTCGGTCGCCGGCGTCAGCTCCACAGCCAGCTCCAGAAGGTCGGCCGCCGCGATCGGTGCGCCGCGCGACCGCCCCAGCATCGCCGCCTCCTCGAGCTCGTGTGCGATGGCGGCATCGGGCTCGACCGCGCCCAGCGCGGCATGCCGCGCGCGCTCCTCGGGCTCGGTCACCACCGCCGCCAGCCGGCGGTGCAGGGAGCGCCTCTCCTCGGGGCCGGCTCGCCCGTAGAGGGCCGACGCGAGCAGCGGGTGCGCGAACTGGATGCGGCCGTGCTCGATGGAGACGATGCCCGCCCGCCGCGCCGCGCCCAGGGCGCTGGCGTCGATCACGTCGGTGGTCGGCTGCGAGAGCGCCGCAGCCATGAGCAGCGCGCGGCGGGTGGTCGCGGGGAGCTTCCCCAACCTGGCAACGACCAGCTCGGTGAGGCTGGGAGGAACCTGTAGCGGGCCGGCTTCGGTGTGCCGCTCCGGAAGCACGGCGGCGATCTCCAGCGCGTAAAAGGGGTTACCGCCACAGATGCGAGCCATCTCCACGAGGATCGGTCGCGTCACCGAGCGGTGGCTGTGCTGCTTGATCAACTCGTGGAGCGCGGCGACAGTCATGGCGCCGAGAACGATGGTTTGACGCCGGCTCGGGTCTGCGGCGCGATCGAATCGAAGAATCGCCGCGCTGGGCGTCCTGACCGTAACCACGAATCCGACTGCTTCCGCTTCGAGTTTGCGGAGCACAAAGCTCAGGATGCGAGCCGACGGCGAGTCGAGCCACTGCGCATCATCGATCGCCACGACCACCGACCCGGAAGTCGTCAGCAGACGCAGCAGCGACAGCACCGCGGCGCACAGCGCTCGCTCATCGATGCCGGTGCGAGGCGCCGGGGCACGAAACAGTGCGGCCGCGACCGCCTCCTGGAGCGGGAGCGCCATCTGACCGATGGTCGCTTCGCCCACGGGGTCCAACAGGTCAGCCAGGCCTGCGTACGAAAGCGTCGCTTCGGCCTCGCTCGGACGTGTCGCCAGCACGTGTGCACCTCGTAGCTTGGCTCGGCGCACGCACTCCAGCCACATGGTGGTCTTGCCGATGCCGGCCTCACCCTCGACCGTCAGCACCTCAAAGCGGTGGCGTGCGGCGTCGAGGAACCCATCGACCGCACGCAGCTCCGCATCTCGCCCGACGACCGGTCTGGAATCGTCCCCCATCACGCAGATGATGGCAACCGCACGCGCTGCGGTCCAGCGCCGAGATGGCACAGACCTAGGGTCGCATTCGGTCGACCGGTAGGGATATCCCTCTTTCGCGGCGCCGAGCCTCGGCCTAGGTTTGTGTCGGCATGAAGCATCCGCATGTGGCCGAGTACATCGCCGAGTGCTTCTGGCCCGGCGTGCAAGAGGCGGACCTGGTCGCGCTTGACGAGCGGGTCGCGCGCAGCGCCGTCGACCTCGATCAGGACGCCCACACGGTGCGCTATCTCGGCTCGTTGCTTTTGCGCGAAGACGAAGTCGTGCTCTGCCGGTTCGAGGGATCCGAGCCCGAAGTACGCCGTGTCGCCGAGGGGGCAGGCGTCCCCTTTGAACGGATCCTCGAGGCTGGCCACTCGCCGTGGACCGTGGATCCGAGACGATGATGCACCGCTCTCTGGCCGCTCTCGTGTGCGGCGCTGGAATGCTCGTCACCTCAAGCCTACTTGGTGCGTGCAATTCCGCGAGCCCCGGGCCTGACCTCGCCGCGCTGACTCTCGACGAGTGCGATCCCGCGGCGTTTGTGGCGTGCAACCAGCAGGCCGCCTTCCTGTCGATTCCCATAGCCGACACGGGTCTCTCGCTCACGTACTCGAGCCAGTGGGCGCCGGCGCGCACGGATCGCCCCAACTGGAGTGCTAGCTCGCTTGGCCTCGGGGGCTGGTCGCTCGATGTCGTCCAGCGCTACGACATTGCTGACGGCATCCTCATTGGTGGAGACGGCTCGTGGCGGTTTGCGAGTGGCGTATCAGCCGCCTCGGGCGGACGCGTCGTGCCCAGCTTCGACGGTTCCGTCGCGTATGTATTCGACTCCGCCGGCCGGCTCGTCCGCACCGTCGACGGCCATCTGGGCATCGTGTTGCTCACCTTCACCTACGACTCATCGGGACGGCTCACCTCCGTTGGCGGCACGGCAAACAGCGGACCGGCGCACCTCACCGTCCGGCGAGCGCCCGACGGAACCCCGGAGGCGCTGCAGGGTATCGATGGCGCGGTGACCTCGCTGGCGCTGGACAGGAGTGGCCATCTGGTCGGAGTGACGAACCCGGCGGGTGCCGCCATTCAACTCACGTGGGGACCCCGGGGCCTGGTCACGACAGAAACGGACGCACTGGGCGGAGTCAGCCGCTTCGTCTACAACTCGGCGGGGCAACTCGTGTCCTCGTCGGACGCGGACGGGGTCATCGAAAAGCTCAACCGCACAACGATCGCCGGTGGGGATGAGGTCCGGGTCACGACGGCGCTCGGCCGGGTCTCGATCTATCGCGCCGTGCACGCGGCCAGCGGAGTTCGCATCTCCTACATTGCGCCGGGAGGCGCTGCCACGGTCGAGACGATCGCGGGCAACGGATCACGGTCGCTGTCACTGCCCGATGGCACGCGGCACCAGATCGGTGCCCAACCGAGCGCGGTTTGGGGCCTCTCGGCGCCACTGCTGACCCCCGACGTCGAGACGCGTCCCGGCGGGGTCACTTCACGCATCACACTCAGCGAGGATCTGCATGAGCGCGGCGGCTCGCCATACACCCTCGCCGGATCCATCACAGCGAGGATCAACGGCGCTTCGACGGTCGAGACCTTCGACCCGGTATCGCGCACGACGACCGTCACCGATCCGCTCGGTCGCCAAACGATCAACACGTACGACTCTGACGGTCGCCTGGTCGCCAGCAGAGGACCGGGGAGCGCGCCGGTCACCTACACCTATGACGCGAACGGTCGCGAGGTCAGCGAGACCGTCGGGGCCGGGTCGCTCGCGCAGACGACACGATTCACGTACAACACCTCCACCGGCACCATCAGCCAGACACTGCCCAACGGTCAGGTGACCAACGAGGCCGTGGACGCAGCCGGCAACGCGGCGACGATTACTGCAGCGGACGGTTCGACGGTCGTCGAATCCTACGACGCGGCGGGAAGATTGACCGGGGTGCAATCGCCGGGCGGCCTGAGCTACACGCTGGGTTCCAGCCCAGCAGGGCGGCCCACGGCGATCCTCCCGCCGCAGGTCGGCTCGGACGCAACGATCGAAACAGCCCGCTACGACAGCGACGGCAACGTGGTGTCCGTATCCGGAGTAGGGCCGCAACCGGTCAGCGTGGCTTACGACACCGCAGGTCGCGTCACCGGTCTGACGTTCGACCAGGGAACGGCCAGCGCGTCATTCAACTCCACCTCTGGGTTGATCGCACGGACCTCCGATCCGGACGGGGTGACCACCGCCTACGGGTACAGCGGCGCTTTGCTCAACTCGCTCAGCTGGTCAGGCCCGCTCACCGGATCGGTTTCGGTCATACTCGACGCGAACGGGCGCGCGGTCTCGGAGAGCACGGACGGGTCCGCCGCGCTGACGCTGGCCTACGACGCGTCCGGCGATCTGACGGGTATCGGGCAGCTCGTGCTCACTCGCGATCCGAGCAGCGGTTTGGTCACCAGCGCAAGGCTCGGCTCGGTGACGACCGATGACCAGTACGACTCCAACGACCAGCTCGTCCGTGCCACCACCGCCGCGTCAGGCAAGGTACTGCTCGATATCCGCTACACACGCGACGCCCTCGGACGGATCACCGCCGTGGTCCAGACCGGTGCCGATGGAGCCACAACAACGACGGCCTACACATACGACCCTGCAGGGAGGCTGTCCACCGTGCAGGTCCGGGGGAGCACCGTCGAAATTGACACATACGATGCTGCGGGCAACCGCACCGGCGTTGCGGCTCCGTCGGAGACGACCAGGGCAACGTACGACGCGCGCGACGAGCTGACGAGCTGGGGCGGGACGACGTACACCTGGGCTCCGGATGGAACCCTGACGCGAGTGGCCGGAAGCGCAGGAGCGACCGCATTCACGTTCGACGATCTCGGCCGCCTCCGCTCTGTCAAGCCACCGAACGGGCAGGCGATCACGTACCTGGTTGACGCGGAGGGCAGGCGTGTCGGCCGCGAAGTCGATGGCAAGCTGGTCGCCGGCTATCTGTTCGACACTGCGGGCAACGTCGTCGCCGAGACCGATGCCACCGGAGCGGTCGTGGAGCGCTTCGGCTACGACGACCTCGGCCATCTCGCGCTGGTCGAGCGTGGCGGCTCCACCTACCGGGTGATCACCGACCAGGTAGGCAGTCCGATCCTCGTCCTTGACTCGCAGACGGGCGCGATTGTCGACGCCATCTCGTACGACGTGTGGGGTCGAATCACGAGCGAGTCGGCGCCAGGGACGTTTCCCTTCGCGTTCGGCGGCGGCCTCAGCGACCCAAACACCGGCCTCGTGCACCTGGGCGCCCGTGACTACGATCCGATGACGGGCCGCTGGACTGCGCCGGATCCAATCGCATTCGCGGGTGGCGATACGAATCTCTATCGCTATGCCGCCGGAGACCCGGTCAATGACAGCGATCCCAGCGGCCTCCTAGTTCAGCCCGAGCTGTTGTGCACGCGATCCGGTCAATGTGGTGACTTCTTCCCACCCGGTGGCCTTCCGTATCCGTGCACACAATCGGGTCAGTGCGGCAAGTACTTCCCTCCTGGTGGAATCCCGTGGGAGCCGCCGAGCCCGCCGCCGGCGCCCCCTTCGAACGAGTCAAGCCCTACCGGTCCGCAGACTTGCTTCGCCCTGCGATGCACTTCGTTCGATCTGCCGCCAGGGCCGCCGTCGTGCAGATTGGCCTTTTGTACCCAAACCCCGGGCGGTGGCTTCTGGTGTGTTGGCTATAGCTGCCTCGGCCCGAACGGCGAGGTGTGCGAAAGGGGCTATTGCTCCTGGGGCGACACACATTTCCTGACCGCCGACGGCGTGCACGTGGACTTCCAGGCCGCGGGTGAGTTCGACGCCATCGAGTCAGCCGACGGCAACCTCCATATACAGGTGCGGCAGCAAGCGTGGCCAGGGGAGACGAATATCACGGTCGCAACCGCTCTTGCGGCCAACGTCGACGGTGATCGCATAGGTGTCTACACGAGGGAGCCGTCGTTCTTGCTCGTCAACGGCGCACCGGTCAACGCGGCGGACATTTCCGAGAAGCTCCCCCACGGCGGCAGCCTGCAGCGCCACGGCGGCACCGTCATCCTGACCTGGCTCGACAACAGCCAGCTCAGCATCACCAGCGTCGCCGCCACACTCAGCTATCACCTCCATCCCGCCGCGGCTGCGAGCTCCGAACTCACCGGCCTGCTCGGAAGCGCCGGTGCCTCCAACGCCCTCAAAGCCCGCGACGGAAGCGTCCTGCAACTCTCGGATCCCGCCTACAGGACCAAGCTCTACACGCAGTTCGGTGACAGCTGGCGGATCTCGCCGTCGGAGTCGCTGTTCGACTACCAGTTGGGCGAGAGCACGCGCACGTTCACCGACCTCAACATTCCAACTGCCGATGTGACCGTATCGTCGCTGCCGGCACCGGCGGTGGCGAGCGCAAAGACCGTCTGCGGTGCGCTCGGCGTCGAGACCGAGCCACTGCTTGACGATTGCATCCTCGATGTCGGCGCGACGGGTGACCCTGCGTTGGCGGCGGCATCGGCCGCGGTCGCCGCGTCGGGCATCGTCGGCACATCGCCCGCACCAACCACGAATGCGGGCGAACTCGTCCTTGGTCAGCCCGTATCCGGGACACTCCGGTCGACGAGCCAGCGCAACGACTACACGTTCGCCGCGAGCGCGGGCGATGTCGTCTTCCTCAAGGCTCGCGGCACATGCGTGGACGGCCTCTATTGGGGCCTGTTCCGTCCTGACGGCACGCGCCAGGACTTCAATCTGACCTGCAGGGATGTCGGGCGACAGATGCTCGCGACGTCAGGCACCTGGACCGTGCGGGTGTACTCGGACGGCACCGCCGCCGGTGCCTATGCCTTCACCGTCCTCGCCGCCCCCGCGCTGACCACGCAAGCGATCAGCGTCGACCAGCCCGTCACTGGCACGGTTGATCAAATCGGCGCCTGGCACGATTACACCTTCTCCGCAAGCGTAGGGGAGGTCGTCTACCTCAAGGCCCAGGGGACCTGCGTCGCGCTGCTCTACTGGGAGCTCTACCGCCCGGACGGTATCCGCCAAGACTTCGCCAACTCGTGCGGGGACATGGGACGCCAGGTGCTCGCTATTTCGGGCACGTGGACGGTGCGGATCTACTCGGACACCACAGCCACTGGCTCCTACGCGTTCACCGTCAGCTCGAGTCAGTAGGAAAGGTCATGCTTGGAAACGAGCATGCTCAAAGACCTTGCAATCGGCACCGATGATTTCACCGGGTACAGCTCGCAGGTCATGCTGGACAGCGACGGTTCGGGCTCGGCGTCTTCCAACAACCTGTCCGCATTCACGTCAAGCGCCGTTGACTCCGGGACGATCACGTGGACGTGCTCCAGCTGCTGTCGGTCTTGGCCACCGTGCGGGTGCTCTTGAAAGGAGGGCGTACCCGCTATGTTCGATGGCGTTGTTCAAGCGTTGACCACTTGCCTTTGGAATAGATAGGCCACAGCACTCGTAACCCAGGCGATTATCAGTCCCACTCCGACACCCCTGAAGTATGTGTGTCCAGAGAGATATCCCACCAAAAGGAATATGACACTCAGCACCAACTCGAGTGCGATTAGCGACGTCAGCAGATGATGTTTCAAAAGCCTTCGTCGCCAGTCCGGCAAGAAGAAGCTGTTTCTGTCCACGTAATCCACCCTTCTATGATGCTCTGGCAATGCTTAATACTCTCGTTGAACGCGAGGGAGCTGTCAATTGACCAATTCGGATTCGCCCATGCAGGGCGCAAACGCCGGGCGGACCGATGTCACAATTCACTGGCACTGGTTTCGGGCCACTGTTCTCACCTAAGGTCGCGGCGATTGAAGCGGATTGCGCCAACGGCGCAAATCACAGCCGCGATTCCCAGGATGACCGCGTTCCGGTGGGGTGGGTAAGCATGCGCTGCCCCGATCGTCCCTTCATTTTGATCACCCATACGGTTGGTGCCTACTGGATCCTCAGCGCTTACTGAATATGGCGAAGATAGTCCCTGGTTGAACTCAGCGGAAGAGCCGAAGATCACTAGTTACAGGGTTTCGTGGCGGTCGCGTGGCACCCATTCCGGTAATGCGCTAGGCGCGACGCTGCCTATCCTGGGCGCACGACGATGGTGCCGACCATCGAGTAGTGAATCGTGCACGAGTACTGGTACACGCCGGCGAGGGTGAATTTCACCTGCCAAACGCCGCCACTCGCGAGCACCGGGTCGCCGATCGAAGCATCGCTGCTGAACACGAGGTTGTGCGTCACCGACCCGACGTTCTTCCACTCGATGATCTCGCCGACGGTCGCATCTTGCATGGCCGGATCGAAGATGTTTTGATCAGTCGCCGAGATGATCACCGCGGCCGTGCCAAGCTCGCCGCCGGCGATGCCTATCGCGGATGAGCTCGTGGACGCAACTGGGGTGCCGCTGCCTCCGCACGCGACCACGCCCAGGACCAGCAGCGTCAGGGCAGTAAGAAGTCGGGCGCTCATCATCTTCGACGTTGTCCTGGGCCTCTCAGTGCGGGCGTCGCATCCTTGGCAACGAACCTGGCCGGCGACTACCTTTCGGGATCTGTCACGACATGGCAGCCAGCCCACTGCAGCGCCTCCAGGTGTTGAAAACTGTCGCGGGAGTGCCCCTTACGGGCGGTCAAGTGCCCGGCCACCGGCGACCGCGAGCGGGCATCGTCCAGGCTGCATGCTCGTCACCGTGAGCGAGACGTGGTGGCCATCGGTTCCTGTCACACCGACGAGGTGTAGCCCCGCACAGGTATAGGGCGGGGCGTCGCTCACCGGACAGCGGCCGTCGACGGTCGGGCCGCTGCACTCGGCGAGCACCTCGTCGGTCGCCGGGTCCAGCATCACGAACGATCCATCAGTAGTCATAACGGCAGCATGGCTCCGAGTCACGTCGGCAAACAGTGCCGAACGTCGCCGATTCACCGGGACCTATGACCGCTCGGTCGACACCGCGGCCGTGCTCAGCAACGGCGGGTCGGCAGGACAGTAGAGGCGTGAGTTCGTCACGAAGTGTTGGTGCGCCCCGGCGGCGAGTGAGAAGCCTTCGGGAAGGCCATCGCTCACGTCGAGGATGAGCTGCGTGTGCTTCCAGGCGTCGTACTGGCGGTGGTCGATGTAGAAAGGACAACCACCAACCTCGCCCAGGAGCACGTCGTGGTCGCTCACCACGAACTCGCCGAGATGGAAACACATCGGGAGGCTGCCATCACAGCAGCCTCCCGACTGAAAGAACATCAGCCTCCCCCGCTCGGCAACCAGCTCTGTGATCGCCTCGAGAGCGCGCGGGGTGGCGACCACACGCACGGTGGAGACCGCCGTGGCGGTGTGGTCGCTCACCTTCCCTGAGCCTCCTAGAAGAAGCCCAGCGGCTTCGCGCTGTAACTGACCAGAAGGTTCTTCGTCTGCGAGTAGTGCTCCAGCATCATCTGGTGATTCTCGCGGCCGACGCCCGAGATCTTGTATCCGCCGAACGCCGCGCCGGCGGGGTACAGGTGGTAGCAGTTGGTCCAGACCCTGCCCGCCTTGATCGCACGACCCATCCGATATGCCCGGCTTCCGTCACGAGTTCAGACGCCGGCGCCGAGACCGTAGAGCGTGTCGTTGGCGAGTGCGACTGCCTCGGCCTCATCCTTGAACGTGGTCACGGCGAGGACCGGCCCAAAGATCTCCTCCTGGAACACGCGCATCTTGTTGTTGCCTTCCAGAACGGTGGGTTGAAAGTAGTAGCCGTCCGCGACGTCGGCCCCGACCGTGGCGCGATCGCCGCCGATCAGGCACTTCGCGCCCTCCTCGCGTCCGATCTTCACGTAGGACTCAATCTTCTCGAGCTGCTGCGCGGAGTTCTGGGCGCCGACCATGGTGCTCACGTCGAGCGGATTGCCCTGCTTGATCGCGCGAATGCGCGCGAGGCAACGCTCCATGAACCGGTCGTAGATCGACTCCTGGATCAGAGCGCGCGACGGGCAGGTGCAGACCTCGCCCTTGTTGAAGGCGTACAAGACCAAGCCTTCGATTGCCTTGTCAAGAAAGTCGTCATCGGCGGCCATCACGTCGTCGAAGAAGATGTTCGGCGACTTGCCACCCAGTTCAACAGTCGACGGGATGAGGTTCTGAGCGGCGTACTGCATGATGAGCCGGCCCGTAACCGTTTCTCCGGTGAAGCCGATCTTTGCGATGCGCGGGCTGGATGCCAGCGCCTTGCCGATCTCGCCACCGGGACCGGTCACGATGTTGATCACGCCCGGAGGCACGATGTCCTCGATGACCTCGGCCAGCTTGAGAATCGACCAAGGTGTCGGGGATGCCGGCTTGAGCACCGAGCAGTTTCCCGCCGCCAGAGCCGGAGCGATCTTCCATGCGGCCATGAGGAGTGGGAAGTTGAATGGGATGATCTGCCCGACCACCCCGAGTGGCTCATGGAAATGATAAGCGACCGTGTCCTTGTCAATCTCCGTGCTGCGGCCCTCGAGTGAGCGCGTCGCGCCGGCGAAGTACCGGAAGTGGTCGACGGCGAGGGGCAGGTCCGCCGCGAGCGTCTCGCGCACTGGCTTTCCGTTCTCCCAACTCTCCGCCACCGACAGCATCTCGATGTTGGCCTCGATTGCGTCAGCGATCCGGTTGAGAACAGCAGCGCGCTCGGTCAGTGAAGTCGCACCCCATGCGTCCTTGGCGGCGTGTGCCGCGTCAAGCGCGAGCTCGACATCTTCCGCTGTTGATTTCGCGACCTCGCAAAACACCTTGCCGTTGACAGGGCTGATATCCGGCATGTACCCGCCGAAAAACGGCGGCACCCAGCGCCCGCCGATGAAGTTGTCATAGCGTGGCTTGACCTGAACGAGACTGCCGGGCTGACCCGGCTGCGTGTACACCCCGTTCTCGATGGGTTTGGGCTCAACGAGGACAGGCTCCATGGTAAGTGTCATGGCCACACCTCCAGTTGACGGTTGTTGTCGTTTGTGACCCACGGTAGAGGTCCGGTCTGGAGGACAACAGAGCCGAACGTCACCAGTCCCGCAGGCCCATCGTCAGATGCTGATTGCTCGGGCTTCTACAGGCGCGACGCGATCAGGAGGATTGACGAATGCGAGTCGTGGAGAATGTCCATTTCCGTTACCTCCTGGGTGCACCATGCGTCCATCACACGATGTGTTGTCGCCCGAGCGTTCGCGGCTTCAGATGCCACGCCTCGATGACGCGCGCCCCGGCGCAGGTTGTACGTCCCAGGAGCCTCAGATCGCCTCGGGGATCATCTCCAACGCACCACACGGACACTCAACGACACACATGCCGCAACCCTTGCAGTAGTCAAGATCGATCGCATACCCATATGCCACCCCTGGTTCGAGCTTAACCACCGCATTGTCCGGACAGACGCCGTAGCAGTTGTCGCACGCGAAGCAGTTGCCGCACGAGAGGCACCGGCGCGCCTCGAACAGAGCGTTCGATTCATCGAGCCCGCCAATCACCTCGTCGAAGGTCGATCGGCGTCGTGCCGCGTCGAGTTGCGGACGTACGGTTGCGGGCGCATCGCTGTAATACCAGGGATTGAGCTTCTCAAACGTGGCGAGCTCGTGCTTCGGAAGTGGCACGTACTGCGCCTCGCGAAGCCACGCATCGATGTGACGGGCAGCCCTTTTGCCGTGCCCGATCCCCACCGTGACGGTGCGTTCGGCAGGCACCATGTCGCCCCCTGCGAAGATCCCGACATGGCCGGTCATCATGTTCGCGCCGACCGTGACGACGTGATCCTCGATCTCGATGCCCGGGATGCCGTCGAGCAGCGACAGGTCGGCCTCCTGACCCACCGCCAGGACAAGGGAGTCGGCTTCGAGGTCCTCGAATTCACCGGTGGGCTGCGGGAAGCCGGAAGCGTCCAGCTCCATCTTCTCGAGCCGCAGCCTGCCACCCTCGGCCTGGGTGATGGTCGAGAGCCACTTCATGGTCACGCCCTCGTCGAGAGCTTCCTCGACCTCGAAGTCGTGAGCCGGCATGCGCTCTCGCGTTCGCCGGTAGACGACGACCGCATCCGTCGCGCCGAGCCGCTTGGCGGTGCGCGCCGCATCCATGGCGGTGTTGCCTCCGCCGTAGACGACCACGCGCCTGCCGAGCTTCGGAGGCTGCTCGCCCTCCATGCTGCGCAGCAGGGATACCGCTTCGAGGATGTGAGTCGAGTCGCCGGCTGGAAGATAAGCGCGCTTACCGATGTGGGCGCCGATCGCCAGGAAGACGGCGTCGTAGCCTCCGTCGTGCATGGTCGCGAGGACATTGGTGACCTTGCGATTGAGCTCGAGAACGACACCCATGTCGAGGATGCGCCCCACCTCGGCGTCCAGCACGTCGCGCGGGAGCCGGTATTTCGGGATGCCGAAGCGCATCATGCCCCCGGCAGCCGGCCCGGAGTCGATGATGGTCACCGAGTGGCCCAGGAGGGTGAGGTGGTACGCGGCGGACAGCCCCGATGGGCCGGCCCCGACCACAAGCACCCGCTTGCCGGTCGGCGCAGCGGACGCTTCGACTGTCCATCCCTGCTTGATCGCCTCATCGCCGAGGAAGCGCTCAACGGAATTGATGCCAACGGTCTGGTCCAGCTCAGCGCGATTGCAGGCTATCTCGCAGGGGTGATAGCAGACGCGACCCATGACCGCGGGAAACGGGTTGTCCTCCATGATCTGCCGCCAAGCGGCCTCATAGTCGGGGCCCTCGGCCTGATACAGCCATTGCTGCACGTTCTCGCCGGCAGGGCATGCATTGGCGCACGGAGGCAACCGATGCACATACACCGCCCGCTCGGTGCGCCACGACCCGGTCTTGTTCGCAAGGCTGGAGCCGACGTTCAACGTGATCGCGAACGGCTTGTCCATCAGGGCGCTCCGACAGGCTGGGCGTCGAGGAGGCCGTATCGCGCGATGTTGCGATCGGCCTGCGCCTGCAGGCGAGCGACGACATCGGGTCGTGCCGACTTCCCGAAGAGGTGCGCGTATCGCTTCTGGAGCTTCAAGTACTCCTCCACGGGAACCTGCCGGCGAATCTTCGTGACTGCCGTGATCTCACCCTGCTCAGCCTCGAAAACGGGGAACAGTCCGCTCTGGGTTGCCAGGCGCGCGACGCGGATGGTGTCCGCGGAGTCGCACCCCCACCCGAGCGGGCACGTGACGAGGATGTGCAGGTAGCGGGCGCCGTGCAGCGCCATGGCTCGCTCCACCTTGTACTCGATGTCGCGGAGGTCCGCGACGGTGGCGGTGGCGACGTAGGGGATCTCGTGCGCCATGGCGATCATCGGCACGTTCTTGCCCTGGCCGAAGCGATTTCCGGGTTCCGGTCCGACCGCCTCGGTGGTCGCGGTGCGAGCGGCCGGCGGGGTTGCACCGGATCGCTGCACGCCGGTATTCATGTATGCCTCGTTGTCGTAGCAGATGAAGAGGACATCATCGTTGCGCTCGAACATTCCGGACAGGCAACCGAGGCCGATGTCGACCGTTCCGCCGTCGCCGGCCTGTCCGACCACGCGAACGTCGTGGCGTCCCTTGACCCGAAGCGCCGCAGCGATTCCGGTGGCCACCGCCGGCGCGTTGCCGAAGAGCGAATGCATCCAGGGCAGCTGCCAGGAGGACTCGGGATACGGCGTGGAGAACACCTCGAGGCATCCCGTGGCGTTGGCGGCGATCAGGCGATTGTTGGTGGCGCGCATGGCAGCGTCGAGCGCGTAGCGCGCTCCCAGGGCTTCACCACAGCCCTGGCAGGCCCGGTGCCCCGAGGTCAGCGTGTTCGAACGATCAGCATCGGACTGCACCGAGCGCTGCTCCGGGTCGAGCAGTCGGTTGCCGGCGACGAAGCTGCCCACCTGGTAGAACTTGATCGGCTGCACGGGCATTTCCGCCTCCTCAGACCGGACCGACGGCGACCACGCCGAGGTCACGGAGGAGGTTCTCCGCGTGGGGACCCGACTTCCGCTTGGCGCCGCGGCGGGCAAGCTCGCGTTCGACCAGACCGCGGTCGAGGTCGAGGAACGTGACCTCGGGCAACTCACCGAGGACGGCACTCCGCAACAGCCGGTGCAGCGATGTGGTGGTGATCGGCCGTCCACCGAGACCGGCGATGACCGTGTGCACGGCCTGATCCATTCCTGAGAGCGCAACCCGAACGTCGAGCGAGACGACGCCGCCGATGCCCACGGCCAGCGCCTTCTCGATCACGACAATCCGTTTGGCTCCGCGCAGGGATCGACGCACCTCCTCGCTCGGCCACGGCCGGAACGTCGTGATGCCGAGCGCACCGACGCGTTTGCCCTCAGCACGCAACATGTCGACGGTGTCCTTGATGGTGCCCAACACCGAGCCGAGCGCCACGACGACGGTCTCGGCATCCTCGGTCCGATAGGGACGGACCAGCCCTCCGGAGGCACGCCCAAAGGCATCCTCGAACGTCCGGCTGATCTCGGGAATGAGATCGAGTGCCTGCATCTGGGTCACGTGCGCGAGGTAGCGCACCTCCATGAAGGCCTCGGGTCCGACCATGGCGCCGATTGACACGGGGTCGTCAGGGTCGAGGACCTGGCGAGGCTCGAACGATGGCAGGAACGCGTCGACCTGCTCCTGGGATGGCACATCCACCTGCTCGACCGCGTGGGTGAGGATGAATCCGTCCATGCAGACCATGACCGGCACCGAGAGCTCCTCTGCGAGCCGGAACGCCAGGATGTGCATGTCGACCGCCTCCTGGTTGCTCTCGGCATAGAGCTGAATCCACCCGGAGTCACGTTGCGACATCGAGTCGGAGTGGTCGTTCCAGATGTTGATCGGTGCGCCGATCGCGCGGTTGGCGACGGTCATGACGATGGGGAGTCCCAGCCCGGAAGCGTTGTAGATCGCCTCGACCATGAAGAGCAGGCCCTGGCTCGCGGTGGCCGTGTAGGCGCGCGCCCCCGTCGCCGAGGCGCCGATGGCGACCGACATCGCGGCAAACTCCGACTCGACGTTGATGAACTCGCACGGCGTGAGCTGTCCGCTTTTGACGAGTGTCGAGAGCGCCTCCACGATGTGCGTCTGCGGCGAGATGGGATACGCGCAGATCACCTCGGGCCTCGACAGGGCGACGGCCTCGGCGACTGCGCGCGAACCCTCAACCTGCTTGAGCACCGGCGACCTCCGCGATCTGCCGGCGGACGAATTCGTCGGCACGTTCGGCACCTGCCACGTTGCGTTCAGCGAGCGGCTCCGAGAATCTGTCACGTATGGCCGCAATCACCGACCCGAGCGAGATCACCCCGGTGAGAGCGGCAAAGGCGCCCAGGAGCACGGCGTTTGCGATTGGTCGACCCACCGTCGCTCGAGCGATCTCCGTCGCCGGCACCGCCACCACGCGCGAGGGGCGAAACCTCGCCGCCAGAGCGCCGAGACCCAGCTCGGAGAAGCCGCGACTGGAGTTGATGAGCAGATAGCCGTCCTCCGAGAGCCCGCTGAAGAGGTCCACCTGGCGGAGCAGCGTCGGGTCCTGGATGATCAGCGCGTCAGGGTTCGCGATCGGCTCATGCGCCCGGATCTCGTGGTCCGCGATACGACAGAACGCGACCACCGGCGCCCCCATTCGCTCCGAGCCGAAGCTCGGGAATGCCTGCGCCTGCCGGCCTTCGCGGAAGGCCGCTACGGAGAGCAACTCCGCTGCCGTGACCACGCCCTGACCGCCGCGGCCGTGGATGCGCACCTGAAAGAACATGCGCCCAGCCTATCCAGCCGGCTCTCCGCGGGCCAGTGCCAAATGACCTCGGCCCGGGGTGACCGTGTGCTCTCGTCGCTCGGAGCGACGAGGCATCAGAATAGCCGCCATGGCGGTGTCCGCTGGCGCAGCACGCGTGCTGGATGGCTCGGGGCTGGAGGCCCTCATCGCCCGACTGCGGGAACGCGGCTACACGGTCATCGCGCCGACCGTCCATGACGGCGCGATCGAGTACGCACCGGTCACCAGTGCATCCGAGCTGCCCCGCGGTGTCGGTGACGAGCAGGCTCCGGGCCGCTATCGTCTCCGCGACCGTGCCGACGGCGCACGGTTTGGATTTGCCACCGCGCCGTTGTCGTGGAAGCGGTACCTCTTTCCTCCGACCACGACGCTGTGGCGAGCCCGACACGACGACCGCGGAGCGCTGGTCTTCGACGAGAGCGCAGCGGCGCCTGCTCGATACGCCTTCCTCGGTGTGCGTGGCTGCGAATTGGCCGCCATCCTCGTCCAGGACCGGGTATTTGGGACCAGCTCGCATCCGGATCCCACCTACGCCGCGCGTCGACGTGAACTGTTCATCATCGCGGTGCACTGTGGCTCGCCGTCGGAGGTCTGCTTCTGTACATCCATGGGGACCGGGCCCCGGGTGCGCGACGGTTTTGACCTGGGCATCACCGAGTTGCTCGACACGGTGGAACCGCGATACCTCATCGAAGCCGGAAGTCCTGGGGGCCAGGAGTTGCTGGACGCGCTCCCCACGCATCCCGCAAATGCTGCGGACCTCCGGGCGGCCGAATCAGTCACCGACGCGTCCGCCGCGCGCATGGGGCGCACCATGGACACGCAAGGGCTGCCCGAGTTGCTGCAGCGCAATCTCGAGCACCCGCGCTGGGACGACGTCGCCGCACGCTGCTTGAGCTGCGGCAACTGCACGCTGGCCTGCCCGACGTGCTTCTGCAGTGACGATATCGAGGCGCAGTCGGCGGACGGCGACACGAGTGAGCGGGTGAGGGAATGGGCGTCCTGCTTCTCGCGCGACTTCTCGTACATCCACGGTGGACCGGTGCGCCAGACGGTACGAAGCCGCTACCGCCAGTGGATGACCCACAAGCTGGGTACGTGGTGGGATCAGTTCGGGACCTCGGGCTGCGTCGGCTGCGGTCGGTGCATCGCCTGGTGCCCGGTCGGCATCGACATCACCGAAGAAGCGGCGGCGATCCGATCTACCGACGGCGCTCGAACGGCGACGGCGAGTTGAACAGCATCGCCGATGAACTGACGGCACATCGCTTCTTCGCGGGGATGGACCCGGAACATCTCGACGTGCTGACCGGATGCGGTCGAAACGTCGTCATCCCCGCGGGCACCTCGATCATCCGAGAGGGCGCTCACGCCGACGCGTTCTGGGCGCTGCGGGGCGGCAGGGTTGCTCTCGGAGTCACGGCGCCGGGGAGAGGCATGGAGACCCTCGACACGCTCCACGCCGGCGACGTCCTCGGATGGGCCTGGCTGTTCCCTCCCTACCGGTGGCACTTCGACGGTGACGCACTCGACGATGTGCACGCGGTGGTCTTCGACGCCGTCTGCCTCCGCGGGAAGTGTGAGGACGATCCCAAGCTCGGTTTCGATCTCGCGCAGCGCGTCGCCGGGATCCTCGGCGACCGGTTGCACGCCGCCCGACTCCGCCTCCTGGATGTCTATGGCGCTCCCAGTCCACGCTGAAACCCGGACGCTCGCGCCGATGACGCCGGTGAGCCATCGCATCGTCGGACGGCGTCAGGAGACCTCAGACGCGGTGACCCTCCTGCTCGAGGCGGGCGACGGCTCTCGAATGGGTTATGCGGCGGGTCAGTTCAACATGCTCTACGCCTTCGCCGTCGGCGAGGTGGCGATCTCCATCAGCGCGAACCCGCTCGCGGACGAACCGATCGCCCACACGGTGCGCAACGTCGGCGCAGTCTCGCGCGCACTGTGCGAGCTGCAGCCCGGCGACAGCCTCGGCGTGCGCGGTCCCTTCGGGTCCGACTGGGGGCTGGACACTGCCGCCGGGCGTGACCTGGTGATCGTCGCGGGTGGGATCGGCCTAGCACCGCTTCGATCGGTGATCACCCAGGTGCTCTCGCAGCGGGAGCGCTTCGGCCAGGTGGAGGTCGTGATCGGCACGCGCACTCCCGAGGACCTCCCTTTCAAGGAGGATGTCGACACATGGAGAGCGCGGGACGATCTCTCTGTCCACGTCACCGTCGACCGCGCGACACCTGGCTGGCGGGGCACCGTCGGCGTGGTGACAACCGTGCTCCCGCGCGTCCACTGTGATCCGGGTGGCATCGCCATGATCTGCGGTCCCGAGGTGATGATGCGGTTCACCGCACTCGCGCTCATGGAGCGGGGCATGCCCGCCTCGGGCATCCGTGTATCCATGGAGCGGAACATGCAGTGCGCCATCGCGCAATGCGGACACTGCCAGTTGGGATCGGTGTTCGTCTGCGCCGACGGTCCGGTATTGACGTGGGAACGTGTCGAACCCTTGCTCGCGGTGCGTCAGCGATGAGTGCCGTCAAGAAACCGACGTTGGCGGTCTGGAAGTTCTCATCGTGCGACGGGTGCCAGCTCACCCTCCTGGACTGCGAGGACGAGCTGCTGGCCGTGGCCGGGCAGGTCGAGATCGCCTACTTCCTCGAGGCTTCGCGCGCCGTGCTCTCCGGGCCGTACGACCTTTCGATCGTCGAGGGTTCGATCACCACCGCCGACGATATCGAGCGCATTCGCGAGGTTCGTCGCCTCAGCGGTCACGTGGTGTCCATCGGAGCGTGCGCCACGGCCGGCGGAATTCAGGCACTTCGGAACTTCGCCGACGTGCGCCAGTTCACCTCTGTCGTGTATGCGCATCCGGAGTACATCCGTACCCTCGAGCGTTCGACGCCACCATCGGCCCATATCGATGTCGACTTCGAGCTCCACGGCTGTCCGATCGACAAGCACCAGTTGCTCGAGGTCATCACCGCATTCCTCCGCGGTCGGCGACCGCAGATCGCATCGCATTCCGTCTGTGTCGAATGCAAGCGGCGAGGCACCGTGTGCGTGATGGTCTCGAAGGGTGTCCCCTGTCTCGGACCGGTCACCCACGCCGGCTGCGGCGCGATCTGCCCCACATACGATCGCGGTTGCTACGGCTGCTTCGGCCCCGCGGATACCACCAATGTTCCGGCGTTCGTGGCTGCCCTGGGCAGTGCGGGATTGTCAGGCTTCGAGCTGCTTCGGGTCTTTCGAACCTTCAACGCCGACGCGCCGGCGTTTCGCGAGGCAAGTATGAGTGCGGAGGCCGCGGTGACCAACCCATGACCCATGCCAACGGCGGCTCGCGTACGCTCTCGGTCGCGTCGCTCGCTCGCATCGAGGGCGAGGGGAGCATGCATGTGGTCGTGCGCGACGGGATTGTTCGGGACGTCGAGCTGCGCATCTTCGAACCACCCCGATTCTTTGAAGCGTTCCTCCGGGGACGCTCATACACCGAGCTCCCCGATATTACCGCGCGCATCTGCGGCATCTGCCCGGTCGCCTATCAGATGAGTGCATGCCAGGCGATCGAGGACGCTTGCGACGTGATCATCGACGACCAGGTCCGCGCACTTCGCCGGTTGCTCTATTGCGGCGAGTGGATCGAGAGCCACACGTTGCACATCTATCTGCTCCATGCGCCCGACTTCCTCGGCTATGAGAGCTCTGTCGACCTGGCTCGGGATCATCGCGACATCGTCGAGCGGGGCCTCAAGCTCAAGAAGATCGGTAACGACATCCTCAACGTGCTCGGCGGACGCGCGATCCATCCTGTCAACGTCCGCGTCGGCGGCTTCTACAGGGCGCCGCTGGTCGGCGATCTCGAGGCGCTCGCGGAGCGGCTCCAGTGGGCGCGGGATGCCGCGATCACCACCGCGCGCTGGGTTGCAGGGTTCGAGTTCCCTGACCTCACGCTGGAGGGGGATCTGGTCGCGTTGCGCAACGACCACGAGTATCCGATCCTCGAAGGCCGCATCGCCTCGACCGCGGGCCTGGACATCGCCGTCTCGGACTTTCCCGACCATTTCACCGAAGAACACGTGGCGCATTCCACAGCGCTCCAGGGACATGCTCGAACCGGCGACATGTACACGCTCGGACCCCTCGCCCGCTACAACCTCAACTTCGGTGTGCTGCCTCCGCTCGTCAAGCAGGTCGCAACCGACGTCGGCGTCACCGGCAACTGTCGCAATCCGTTTCAGAGCATCATCGTCCGCGCCCTGGAGGTGGTCTTCGCCTGCGACGAAGCCCTGCGAATCATCGCCGCGTACGAGCCTCCGGCTGCGCCATATACCGAGATACCCGCGCGCAGCGGTACCGGGCATGGATGCACCGAGGCACCGCGAGGATCCCTCTACCATCGCTACACCTTCGACGCCCACGGCATCATCAGTGATGCCGTCATCGTGCCGCCGACCTCACAGAATCAGCCATCGATCGAACACAGTCTTCGACAGTTCGTCCAGGATCGTCTCGATCTCGATGACGCCGAGCTGACCCGGCAGTGCGAGCAGGCGATTCGCAATTACGACCCCTGCATCTCCTGCGCTACCCACTTCCTCGATCTCAGCGTGGATCGCGGGTGAGCGGCCCGACGGTTGTCATTGGGATCGGCAACCGCTTCCGTCGGGATGACGGCGCAGCACTGCGCGTCATCGAGATGCTGATCGATCGCGTTCCGACGTCCGTGCTTCTTGTGGAAAGTGACGGTGAGCCAACCAGGCTCATCGATTCCTGGACGGATGTTCAGCTCGCCGTCGTCATCGAGACAGTCCGCCGTGGCGAACTCCCAGGAGCGGTCGCCGCTGTCGAGTTGGAGAAGTGGACTGGGCCAACTGCGCCCCCCCATCGCGAACACGGTTCGCACAGCCTCGGGGTGCTCGAGGCGATGGCGCTCGGCGACGCCGTCGGTCGCATGCCGGACCGCCTCCACCTCATCGGCATCGAACCTGCGGACATTGGATGGGGTCAGGGACTCTCGCCCGCCGTTGCGACGAGCATCGACACCGCCACGCGCCTCGTCCTCGACTACCTGGGCGCGTAGCCCCCTCGCGCAGGCGCAAGCGGACGCACACGTCTGTAGACGGGCTCCCATATGGCCGCCCGGACCTGCGTGCTGGCGTCAGCCACCTGCGCGCGAGCCAATCCCTCACTGCTCGCTGCTCGCGCCACGGCGGCCGCGACTCGCAACGACACGTCTCTCACTTGGTCCACCGGCGGCATGACGGGTGCCCCCGGACGCGAGGCGTCCACGAACTCCGCGACCGCATCCGCAGCAGCCAGCAGCATGCCGTCGCTGACCGCGCGGGCTCTAGCCACGAGGGTGCCGAGCCCAAGGCCCGGAAAGACCAGTGCATTGTTCGCCTGGCCGATCGTGTACGTCAAACCCGCGTGCTCGACCGGAGGGAACGGGCTGCCGGTTGCGATCAGGGCGCGGCCATCGCTCCACCAGATCAGGTCCGACGGTATCGCCTCTGAGAGGGAGGTCGGGTTCGACAGCGCGAAGACGATCGGCCGGTCGGCGTGGGCAGCCATCTCGCGAACCACCTCCTCGGTAAACGACGAGGGCTGGGCGGCGCAGCCAATCAACACCGTGGGCTGCACCGTTCGCACCACTTCGAGCAGACCGATCTCACCTTCGTCACGTTGCCAGGTGCGTACCTCGGTGCCAGTGCGGGCGTACGTGCGCTGGAAATCGCGCATCCCGGCGGCCATGCCCTCGACGAGGAGACCATGGCTGCCCAGACACCAGACCCGGCGTCTCGCCGCGTCGACTGGCATGCCCTCGCGCACCATCGCGCTGCAGATGAAGTCGGCGATGCCAACTCCGGCGGTCCCGGCACCGAACACCACGACGCGCTGGTCGCTGAGAGTGGCCCCCGCGGCGCGCACTGCCGCCATTACCCCGCCGAGCACGACTGCCCCGGTTCCCTGCATGTCGTCGTTGAACGTGCAGGTCGTCGCGCGATAGCGATCGAGAATCCGGCGCGCGTTGCCGGCGCCGAAGTCTTCCCAGTGGAGGAGCGCGTTGGGGTAGCGAGACGTCGCAGAGCGGACAAACCGATCGATGAACGCGTCGTAGAGGTTCCCGCGCACACGCGGGTGCCGAGCGCCCATGTACGCCGGGTACTTGAGCAACTCCTGGCGATCCGTGCCGACGTCGAGCATCACCGGAATCGCCCAGGTGGGGTCGATTCCCGCGGCGGCGGTATACACCGCGAGCTTGCCGACGGAGATCGCGATGCCTCCGACCCCCCAGTCGCCGATGCCGAGGATCTGTTCGGCGTCGGTCGCGACGATCAGGTCGATGTCTTCGGGAGCAGCACCATAATTCTTGAAGGCCACGTCGATATCGTCTGGGTCGTCAACGCAGAGGTACACGCCACGCGGGCGTTGGAATTCCTTGCTGTACCGTTCAATCGCATCGCCGACCGTGGGCGTGTAGACGATCGGGAGCATCTCGGCGAGATGCTCGCTGAGGACCCGGTAGTACAGCACCTCGTTGCGATCGTGGAGCGAGTCCAGAAAGAGGTGCTTGGCGAGATCGTCGCCCTGGCGGCGATACTGCACGTAGGATCGCTCCGCCTGCAAATCGATTGTGGTGACCGCAGTTGGCAGCAGCCCCCGCAGCCCGAGAGCGGTCCGCTCCTGGAGCGTGAACGCGGACCCCTTGTTGAGAACCGGTGCCTCAAGGATGTCCCGGCCGCGCCGGCTGGTCTCGTACGCGCCGTCGGGTGCGACCCGAAATGGCCGCTGCGGCTGCTGCGATTCCGGCCGTGCCATCAGGGTGCGAGGGTCGCAGAGCAGCTCAAGTCAATGAGCAACCATCACGGGCACTTTCGCGGTGTGAACGAGCTTGTTCGAGACACTGCCCACGAGCATGCCGGTCAGGCTCGACAAGCCACGGCGCCCCACCACGATGAGATCCGCACCGCTCTCATCCGCAAAGTCAATGATCTTGCGCGGGACGTCGCGGGTGTGTGCTTGTAGCAGGTGACCGTGGGCGACGACTCCGCTCTCCTTCAACTGCTGAATCGCTGCCGCGACGACTGCCTGGGCCTCGGCGGGCGTTTCGAGATCCGGCGACATGCCTGCTTTTGAAGGCACGGGGTCGTGCTCGTGGACGTGGACCACCTCGACAGCTGACCCCGTCTTGACGGCAAGGCCGGCGGCCGCAGTCAGCGCGGCCCGAGAGAACTCAGAACCGTCGATCGCAACCACGATTTTGTCGAACATGTCGGTCGGCCTCCTGGTGATCTTCTGTCTTGTGTGCTTATAGCCTTCTGGCGGGTTCCCTGTCCACACAGCCCCTGATCCGGCGGCGCGTCCCCAACTCCCCACTTCATCCCGTTACCAAAGGCCCTCGAGAGAGGGGCCATTCGACACTGTGCGGCACATCCGGATCGCGACCAACATTGCGGTGTGCGCAACGCTGATCGTCTCTTCAGCATCGTGGACCCGAAAACTCGCCGGCTGGTGGGCCTGTGCAGCGGGCCGGAAGAGGACGGCTCGTGCTTGACGACGCATGTGGGCACCCTCCCGTGTGAAGGGCTCCAGATCATTCCCCTGCACGGCACGTCCGTTGACGGATTGCCTTTCACGGTTTTCGGCGGACAGGCACCCGCCTGTCCACTCGCATGGGTCGACAGTGCGCGTCCGCGGGTGCCGTGACCTGATCAAGGCAACGCAAGGCCAAGGCGGCGATCACCGTGCCGCCCGAGGAGGAACGTTCTCGGGCACGTGCAGCAGAACGTCGGCCATCCGGAGCCAGATGGCGAGACCGAGAATCGCTGCTCCGATCGCGATGTAGGCGGCTTGCAACCACGCGAAGCCGATGACATTCCACTCCACGATCTCGAAGATGATGATCGCCCCTCCGGCAATCGCCGACGCCGGAATGCCGAGACTCATGCGCAGGTGGACCAACCGGGCCGCGAGGAGTGCGGTGCCGCCCACCGCAACCGCCAGAACTATCGCGGGCACCGTGTAGTCGCTGAACGGACTCCCTGCGAGGGAGCTCAGCGGCACGTTGATCCATCCCACGAGGAGCGCGATGCCGCCCGCGACGGCGGTAAGACCGAGAAACAGATTCAAGTCGAACAGCAACAAGCGGGCGGGGCTGCGACTCATGGTGAACCTCCCCTGTCGTTCAGACGTCCGAGATGCGGTCGTGCATGCTCCAAGCTTCATGCCCGATCCGGCTGTGGGCAAGGGCCGAATCGCCTCGAGTCAGGTGACCCTCGACCCTGGCAGGCGTCTCGGCCGACGTGCAATCTCAGGGCAGAACACGGAGAGCCAGGGAGATCTGCAATGAGCGCTCAACCGTATGCCGCAACGAGTCAGCCCACCCGAGGCTCCAGGGGTGGTGGGATCGCCCTCGTCATCCTCGACGCCGCGCGGCCATCCGCAGCCGCGCGGGATTTGACGCCATCAGGATGGAATCGGCGGTGAGACCCCGTACCGACGTGACCGCTCAGATCGACTCCGCTATAGACTTGTATTGGCTCCCGCTTGGCGCCGGCGGTCGCTTCGTACGCTGGAACGGACGTGCGTATGAAGCCCTGGCGGCGCTCTGGGAGCGGCGGAGGCCACAGGATCTCTATCACTCTGCACTTGAGGTCACACGCCCCGAAGGGCGATTCGTAATCGAGATGACACCGATTCCCGACGCCAACGGCGCTGAACGAGGCGTGGTGGCGGAAGGGGCTGTCGGGTCGCGGCTCGCCGCACGCTTTCGGCTGTTCCGTTATGAACTTCGTCGTTGGAAGGGCGGAGCCATCCCTGACGTCGACGAGGCCGTGGACAGCCCGGTGCACCTCAGCAGTGACGCAAGAGTCGCGTTCCGCCTCCTTGAGCTCGTGCCCAAGGTGCCGAGACTTGTGTGGGGCCGCGACGAGCTGCGGGCGGGTGACATGTGGAACTCGAATTCGGTAGTGTCGTGGCTGCTCGCGCGCGCAGGCCTCAACGTCGACGCGATCCGACCCCCAGCGGGAGGACGGGCACCCGGCTGGAAGGCCGGCCTTGTTGCTGCGAAACGGCCGTTACTTCAGCGCAGACCATCGAGCCATTCCGCAGCCCAGGAACTCAGGTTCCGGGGATGCGCCTGCCCGTGACCTCATCCATCGAGATCCGCACCCAGTGTTGGGTGGACCGCGTTGCCCACGAATGCAGCGGCCCCCGCCGCAACGCTTCCAGCTCGTCTCCGTCGGCGATCTCGCGCGCCGTCCCCTTGACAAGGACACTCCAACCGGCGTGGTACAGCGGACGGCTGTCGTCGACCTCGAAGACGACCGGTGCGCCAGCACCGATGGCGCTCAACTTGGTCCCCGGCTCGGTGCAGAAGACGATGGACTCCTCGTCGGCGAGGTAGTTGACGGGGAGAATCAGCGGCCGCCCATCGACGACGAAGCCAACCCTCCCCACGTATGCATGGAACTGGAGGAGTTCGATCGAACTCGTTCCTGCTGAGTTCGTGCACTCTCGTTTGGGTCTTGTTCTCCATTCGCTCTCCTCTCACGACCAATCGTTGGGATGTCGTTTGCTCGCACCGCGCCGCGCCATGAACGCGGCCGCCTCCGCTCGGCGTGACAACCCCAGCTTCATGAGGATATTGGACACGTAGTTCTTCACCGTCTTTTCGGCGAGGAACACCTTCTCGGCGATCTGACGGTTGGTCATCCCCTCTGCGACCAGGTCGAGGATCTTCCGCTCCTGCGGGGTCAGGTCGGCGGTGCCATCGTCGGGCTGCGCCCCATCGCCGCGGAGCCGGGCGAGAACCCTCGCCGTCACGGTGGGGTCGAGCAACGATTCGCCTCGGGCAACCTGGCGGATGGCCCCGACAAGGTCGTTGCCGCGAACCTGTTTGAGGACGAAGCCGGCAGCGCCGGCCATGATCGAGCTGAACAGCGCCTCGTCGTCGGAGTGGGCGGTCAGCATCAGCACCTTGGTTTCGGGAAATGCCGACCGGATCTCGCGGCAGGCCTCGATCCCCGATCGGCCGGGAAGGCGGACGTCCATGACCACCACGTCCGGATGGGTGGCCTCGACCGCCTTGAGCGCCGCATCGGCGTCCGCGGCCTCGGCGACCACGGTGATGCCACCGACAGCCTCGAGGATGCTGCTGAGACCGCGGCGAACGAGTTCGTGGTCGTCGCAGAGCATGATGCGGATTGCGGGCTCGTCAGGCACGTCTGCACTGTACCGCGTGGTGCGGCACCATTCGGTCGATCGGCCCGCCGAGGTGATGACCTTATCCCCTGGCCAGGTGTCGCTCCGCGCTCCACGATGGGGGCACGGCACGCCATGAACACAATGCTTCTCCACGACTTCGCATACGTTCCCGTCTCCGCTGAGCGGGTATGCGATCGAACTCATGGCCGACGATGGGGAGTGGCTCGCTCCCCTCGCCACGGCTGCGTTGAGAGAGGGAGAGGCGCTTCGGCTCAGGATCGGACCGCTCGGTGCGGTGCCGTTGCTCGCCAAGACCGTGAGCCTGGAGGTCGGCGAGCCCCTCAAGCGTGATGAGGTGACCGTCGTACCGCTCACCTGGAAGGCGACGGCGACACCGGGGCTCTTTCCGGTGATGTGGGCCGATCTCGAGGTTGTGGCGCTTGATGCCGAGCTCACCCAGCTCACACTCAGGGGACGCTACGAACCTCCGCTCGGAGCCGTGGGGCGCCGGCTCGACCGGCTCCTTCTGCATCGCATCGCCGAGGCGAGTGTCCGTTCATTCCTCGACCGGCTGGTGGCGACGCTCACCTCAACGGAAGCCGCCGAAACCGCTGCCCTGAGCTGAACGCGACTGCCCTCGACCTTCTTCCGTCACGCCGTTGCGCGACGCGCCGCCGGCTCGTCAATGCAAGCGGTCGGGCTATGATCCTGATCGGATGGCGCTCAGTGACAGCCGTGCGGCGCGTTTGCTCGACACAGGGCTGGCGCTGGCTGCAGAGCTGTCTCTCCCGACGCTTCTCCAGAGGATTGTCGACCTCGCCGTCGACCTGACTGACGCTCGGTACGGTGCGCTCGGGGTGCTGTCACCAGACGGGTCAGCCCTCAGCGACTTCATCACGAGTGGGCTGAGCGCGGAGCAGCGTGTCGCTATCGGTGAATTGCCTCACGGGCTGGGCATCCTCGGCGTGCTCATCCGCGAACCCGCGATGCTCCGCATCCGGGAGATCGCCGACGACTCGCGTGCGACAGGGTTTCCACCAAACCATCCGTCGATGCACTCGTTTCTTGGAGCGCCGATCCGAGCACACGGTCGCGTCTTCGGCAACATCTATCTCACGGACAAGAGAGGGGCGCGCGAGTTCACGCAGGACGACGAGGCGGCAGTCCTCGTGCTTGCGACGCAAGCCGGCGTCGCGATCGCCAACGCGCAGCTGTACGCGGAGCTGCAGCAACGCGAACGCTGGCTGGACTCGGTGCGGGAGGTAACGACAACCCTGCTGTCCGGGGACACGGCGCTCAAAGCCCTGCAGTTGATCGCTCAGCACGCCCGCGAGCTCGGCGACGCGGATATGGCCACCATCAGCGTTCCGGATGGTCAGGGGCTGCGCATCATCGTTGCCGACGGCGCTGGCGCGCTCGATCTGCTTGACGTCGAAGTGCCACTTGCGGGTTCCCTCTCGGCGGAGGTGATCCGCACCGAGCGCACCATGATCGTGACCGACGCGAGCCACTCGACATTGACGCAACCGATGGTGAGCGTCGCCGGCGTTGGCCCGATGATTCTGGTGCCGCTCGCCCTCCGGACGAGTACCGCCGGCGTCTTGGCTGTCGGCCGTGTTGCGGGCCGCCAGCCTTTCGGATCGGCGGATGCTCCGCTGCTCGAGAGCTTCGCCGAACAGGCGAGCGTCGCCCTTGAATACGCTCGCGCCGTCTCAGAAATATCGCGCCTGGGAATGATCGAGGATCGGGAGCGAATCGCGCGCGACCTGCACGACGGCGTCATCCAGTCGCTGTTCGCAGTTGGCATCGGACTGCAAGGAACCGCCGCGGTCGTCGGCGATTCGCGTCTCGCCGATCGCATCCAGCAGTTCGTCAGCGAGATCGATCGTGTGATCGGCGACGTGCGCAGTTACATCTTCGGTTTGCGACCGAGCGTGCTGACGGCGGGCAACCTCAGCAACACCCTGGAGCAGCTCGCCCACGAGGTTGAGGAGCGGACCGGGGTCACCGTGATCGTTGAGATCGACGCTTCACTGGAGAGCGCGCTCGCCGACGGGTCCGCGCAGATCGTGCATATCGTTCGCGAGGCGCTGTCGAACATGGGACGTCATTCGGGCGCGACGACGTGCCGGGTCTCGATTCTCCGTCACGACGCAGCTGCGGTCATTCAGATCGACGATGACGGGCAGGGTTTCGACGCCAACTCGGCGCCGCGGGGTATGGGGTTGGGGAACCTTGTGGAGCGAGCCGAGGCTATCGGCGGCCAATTGGAGATCGAGTCGAAACCCGGATCGGGCACCACGATCACCGTGACAGTCCCACTGTGAGCGACTCGACTCCACACGGATACCCATCGGCCTGGGCGATCGACGCGGTCCTCGCGGATGGTGGCACCGTGCACATACGACCCATAAGGCCAGATGACGCGAGCGCGCATCGTGCATTCTTCGCGCGCCAGTCCGAGCAGAGCGTGTACTTCCGTTTCTTCGGTCCGCGTTCGGACCTGACCGATCGCGAGGTCACGCATTTCACGACCGTCGATTACCACGACCGCATGGCGTTCGTCGCCTTCCTGCGCGAGGAGATGGTCGCCGTCGGTCGCTACGATCAACTCGCTCACGGCGACGAGGCGGAAGTCGCGTTCGCGGTCGCCGACGAGCACCAGGGCCGCGGGCTGGCCACGCTGCTCCTCGAGTACCTCGCGACGTACGCGGCGACCCAGGGCATCACCCGCTTCAGTGCCGACACGCTCGTCGACAACCGACGGATGCTCGAAATCTTCCACGCCGCCGGCTTCCGGCGCGAGCACCACTCCATCGAATACGGGGTCGTTCATCTCGGCTTCGACATCGAACCGACCGGCGAGTCACTGGCGGCGAGCGAGCGTCGCGCCTGGACAGCAGGAGTTGCCAGCATCACGAGGATCCTGGAGCCGCAGTCGATCGCGGTCGTCGGCGCGGGGCGCAACCCGCAGGGCATCGGACACGCGATCGTCCGCAACCTCATCGACGGAGGCTTCAAGGGACCGGTGTACCCGGTCAACCCGAAGTCCGCTGAGCTGCTCGGCCTCGCGTGCTCGCCGAGCGTCGAGGCGATCGACGCACCGATCGACCTCGCTATCCTCGCTATACCTGCGGCCCAGTGCATCGACGCAGTCGACGCCTGCGGGCGCAAGGGTGTCAAGGGGCTCGTTGTGATTACCTCCGGATTTGCGGAGGTCGGCGCCGACGGCATCGACTTGCAACGCGAACTGCTGCTGCGAGCCCACCGCGGCGGGATGCGGGTGGTGGGCCCGAACTGCTTCGGAGTGATCAACACCGCGCCCGATGTCCGCCTCAATGCCACGTTCGCCTCGCGCGCGCCGGCGCACGGCGGGGTCGCCTTCGCATCACAGTCCGGGGCGCTCGGCATCGCTGTCCTGGAACAGTCGCTCACCTCGGGACTTGGGCTCTCGAGCTTCGTGAGCATGGGCAACAAGTCCGATGTCAGCAGCAACGATCTGCTCAGGTACTGGCAGCAGGATGGACAGACCCGGGCGATCCTTCTGTACCTCGAATCCTTCGGAAATCCCCGGGCGTTCGCGCGGGTCGCCCCGGTCGTATCGCGCACCACACCGATCGTCGTCGTGAAGTCGGGTCGCAGCACGGCGGGCACTCGCGCGGCCGCATCTCACACCGCGGCGCTGGCCAGTCCCGACACGGTGGTCGACGCTCTGTTCCGTCAAGCCGGTGTGATCCGCGTCGACACCCTCGAGGAGTTGCTCGATTGCGGGCAACTGCTGGCCAATCAGCCCGCGCTGGCGGGTCAGCGCCTGGCCATCGTCGGCAACGCCGGCGGTGCGGCGGTGCTGGCGGCCGACGCGTGCGACGCGGCGGGTCTGAGCGTTCCCGAGTTCGATGCCGCGACCCAGGCGGGGCTTCGCACCCTCGCCGGACCGAATGCGGGTGTGAGCAACCCGGTCGATCTCGGCGCGGGCGCGACCCCGGAGCTCTTTGAGGACGCGCTGCGCATCGTCCTGGCATCGCCCTCGATCGACGGCGCCGTGGTGATTGTCGCCCCGGTTGCAACCGCCGACCCAGAACAGGTCGCCGGTGCAGTCGTCGGGATCGATGCCGGGACGAGGCCGATCGTCTTCGTGCACCTCGGCGACAGTGCATCGCCGGCGGCGCTCAGTCAGGGACATCGGAAGATACCGTCCTACGCGTTTCCGGAGCGTGCGGTTCGAGCGTTGGGACGCATCGCCGAACACTCGAGCTGGAAGACTCGACCGGTCGGTCACGCCCCGCAGTTGGAGGGCATCGACATCGGGGTGGCGCAGACGATCGTCAAGACGTACCTCGCCGCGAATAGCGACGGTGGGTGGTTGTCACCGGACGAGGCGGTGGCGATCCTTGGAGCCTTCGGCATCGCGACGCCCGGGGAGACGGCGGTCTCCTCCGCAGCCGAGGCGGCAGGTGCAGCATCGCACCTCGGTTTTCCGGTGGCCCTGAAGGCCATGGGATCAACAATCCTGCACAAATCGGACGTCGGTGGCGTGCACCTCGACCTCGGCACGGCTGAGGATGTCGCGATGGCGTTCGAAGCGATGGCACGCAACCTCGGCGAAGCAATGGAAGGGGCGATCGTGCAGCAGATGCTGCGCGGCGTGGAGCTCATCGCCGGGGTGATCACCGATCCGCTCTTCGGTCCGGTCGTGATGTTCGGTAGCGGCGGGACCGCCGTCGAGCTCTTTGGAGACCGCGTGCTCCGCATCCTGCCGATGACGGATCAGGACGCGCACGAGATGGTGCGGTCGATTCGCGGCGCGCCACTGCTCTTCGGTCATCGGGGCGCTCCGCCGTGCAATGTCAGCGCGGTCGAGGATGTGCTGTTGCGAGTCGCGCGGCTTGCGGAGCTGGTCCCGCAGCTCGCCGAGATGGATCTCAATCCCGTGATCGCCTCCCCGCTCGGCGCCATGGCCGTCGACGTGCGGATCCGCCTGATGCCATGGCGCCGCCACGCCGAGACGGAGGTCCGGCGCCTGCGCTGATCTCAGGCAAGGGTCGAATGGCACTGTGCGGCGAGGGCACGACGGCCCTCGCCGAACGGGACTCGAACCCGGAATCTCATGGCATGTGGCTCTGTCGTCAATGCGCGACCGAGGTCGACCATGGGCATACCGGGTCAGATGGACTCGAAAAACAATAAACACCAAAGGGACACGGCCATGACAAACGGACTTCGTTGGCGGATCTTCGTTCTTCAGGTGGGACTGATCGGCATCCTCGCGTTCGTGAGCGGGTTCGCCTTCTGGGCGAGCAACTTCGCGACGTCGACCGTGCACGACCAGCTGGCCGCCCAGCAGATCTACTTCCCAGCTGCCAGCTCGACGGCGATCACGTCCCTGCCCAAGGTTGACGCAACCGCCATGACTCAGTACGCGGGCCAGGAGTTGCTCACCGGACAGCAGGCTCAGGTCTACGCCAACAACTTCATCAACGTCCATCTCGGCGAGATCGCCAACGGCAAGACCTATTCTCAGCTGAGCACAGAGGCCCAGGCCGCCCCCAACGACACCAAGCTCGCCGGCGAAGTGGCGACCATCTTCAAGGGCACGACGCTTCGCAGCATGTTGCTGAATGCCTACGGTTGGTCTGAGATCGGCATGTTCGCCGGCTACGCGGCCATCGGACTTGCCATTGCAGCGGTGGTCGTCCTCGGTGCCTTCTTCTTCGAGATCGTCCGCTGGCGCGAGACCGCCAATGCGGGACGGACAGTCCGCCCAGCAGCACTGCCGACGCCAACCCGGCAGCACGCGTAAGGGACACTCCCGGGCTTCGGTCCCTCTTATGACCCACCGGCCTCCAGGCCGGTGGGTCATTCTTTATGTCGGCCGTCGCGTGGGCGCCCATCGCATCGCTCAGGCATTCGCAGGATCGCCACCTCTAGAACGACGCGAGCTCCAAAGACCCAGGAACGCAGGTCCGCACCGTCACGATCTCAGCGCAGATACGCCTCGATGACCGGAGCCACACGTGACACCAGCTCCTCATTGCTCGCCGATACGACCGCGTCAGCCTTCACCACGTGGCGGAGCATCGCGATGCCGATCAGTTGCGCAGCGACAAGCGACGCGCGAAGTTGCCTGTCGGGATGATCGATGCGAGGGCTCAGGACTGAAAGCATTGCGTGATGCAGGAACTCCCTCAGCATCGTCGCCGCTCGCTCGCTGGATACGGCCGAGCGAACGAGCCCGAGCATCACGTCTCGGGTCTGCTCCTGATCAAGCATGAGCAGATATCGACGGACGATCAGCGTTGCAGCCTCCGAGGTGCTCACGGTCGTGAGGCCGTCGAACACCGAGAACGGACTCACGGTGACCTCGAGGGCAGCGATGAACAGCGCCTCCTTCGTACCGAAGTAATGGACGAGGAGAGCGGGATCGACATCAGCCTGTTTGGCGATGCTTCGCAGAGAGGTGGCGTCGTACCCACGAGCGCCGAACGACCGCCGCGCGGCAAGCAGGATGTCGTCTCGCGTCCGCGGCGCCCCCGGCCGCCGGCCCGAGCGGGTCACCGCACTGCTCCGCCTGAGACGATGCTGACGAACGCCTCCTCGAGGTTCGCCGGCACGGTCGCCACGTCGGCTCGGAGGTGGTTTCGCGTCAGCACCTCCTTGACGTGCTGCGGCGATGCGGGCACTCGGAGGATTTCGCCTTGCACCTGCACGATGAGGCCCTCCGCATCGAGGACTGAAAACGCCTTCTGCCAGCTGTCGCACCGTGCCTCAACCACCTGACGGTCACCAATCACCTCGGCTACCGTGCCCTCGGCGACGACACGTCCGCCCGCCATCACGACGAGCCGGTCACATTGCTCGGCCTCCTCCATGTTGTGGGTCGTCACCAGGACGCCGGTATCGTGTTCGGCGCTGTCCCGGATGTCCTGCCACAGCCGAGCCCGGTTCAGCGCTCCAACCCCGGAGGTGGGCTCGTCGAGCACGAGCAGTTCAGGCTGGTGGGAGAACGCCATAGCAAAGGCGACTCGCCGCTGCAAACCCAATGGGAGCGTCCCGACGAGTTGGTCTCTCGCATCACTGATGCTCGGCGGGAGCGCGCGACGAGTTGCGTGAAAGGCGGACGCGGTGAACGTCCAGTTCTCCTCGACCGTCAGATCGTCGTAGAGGCCCAGAGCCTGCGGCACGTAGCCAATCCGGCGCCGCGTCCTCATCGATGGCGGCGCACCGAACAGCGCGACCTCCCCCCGCGACGGGCGCACCAGTCCGAGCAGGAGACGGATAACCGTGGTCTTGCCGGCACCGTTGGCACCGAGGAGCCCGACGACCTCGCCGCCGCCGACCTTGAGATTCACCGAGTCCACTGCGGTGACAGGACCAAAGCGCATGGTCACGTTATGGGTTTCAGCGAGCGCAAGCATCGATCTAGGTCTTCCGCTCGTGCAAGAGTGCCGCGATCATCACGGCATCCTCGAAGTCGGGCCGCAAGGACTTCGCTCCCGGTGGGAGATCCAGCGACGGGGACCAGACTCGCCAGGTTTTGCCCCAGCGCCAGGAGATCCCCTGCGGCCTTTCCCTCGACTCAACGACCCCCAATTTGCCGGGGACAGCGGCAATGATGTCGGACGGTGATCCGACCGCGATGGATCGGCCGTGTTCCAAGAGGACAACCGTTGATGCGCGTTGAGCCTCTTCGACATAGGTCGTCGCGACGACGACAGCTGCGCCCTCAGCCGCTGCTCGGGAGATGAGTCGCCATAGCTCGGCGCGGCTCAGCGGATCGACCCCCGTCGTCGGCTCATCAAGCACCAGCATCGCCGGGCGATGCAGTAGCGCCATCCCGACCGCGAGCTTCCTCTGCATGCCACCCGAGAGCTGCCCACCGAGGCGAGCACGCGCGTCGGCCAGGCCGATCCTTTCGAGCATTTCGGTCGATCGCCTGGCCAACTCGACTCCCCGCATGCCATAGGCGGCACCGGAAAACGCCACGTTCTCGTCGACCGTGAGGTCGACATACAGACCGGCCGTGGCGGGGATGTAGCCGATCTCCTGCTTCGCAGGTCGCCGTGCTACGCCGTGGCTCAGACGGACAAGTCCAACCAGCGCTCGCAGGAGCGTGGACTTACCCGCGCCATCTCCACCGACGCAGATGCTCACCGTCGAAGGGTCGACCGGCAGGGTCAGGTGGTGGAGCACCGTTCGCGATGCGAACACAACGCTCGCGTCCTCGAGTTCCCAGGTCATGCCGCCACCGCCTTCGACTCCGCCTCCGCCGTGCGGTCTCGCCTGGCGCTCGGCGCAAGGTCGCGTCGGAACCGAAGGACGGCCAAACCGAGGACGACGACCGCCATTCCTGCAAGAACGAGCAGGGGACCCCAGAGGGCGGACAATGGCGCGGCTTTCAGCATCACCCCGCGGCTGATGTCGATGAAGTACTTGAGCGGGAGAACGTAGGCGATCCACTGGACTCCGCTCGCCATCGACGAGACGGGGAAGATCAAGCCCGACAACAGGATCTGGGGTACGACGAACATGATGGCGAGCTGGATTGCCTGGCCCTGATTCTGCGACACGGTTGAGACCAGGACGCCCATACCCAGGGTCACGAGAAGAAACAGGAGGGCGCCGAGCGCGAAGGTGGCGACGTTGCCGACGAACGGCACTCCGAAGAGCACCATGCCGATCACAACAATCGCAACGAGATCCAGCGCTGCCAGCAGCAGGTACGGGACGATCTTTCCGAAGATGACGTCCCACGGCCTGAATGGCATAACCGCGAGCTGCTCGATGGTCCCCGTTTGCCGTTCCCGAACGATCCCGAGGCTCGTGATCAAGGTGCCGATGAAAAGCAGGATCAGACCCGTGAGGCCGGGGATCATGATCCAGGAGGTTGTGAGGTTCGGGTTGTAGAGGATCTGGACGGCGATGGCGGGAACCGCCGCGCCATTCGTCTTGGCCGCCTGGGCCATGTGAGCGAGCGCGCCTTCCGCAGCTTCCACGGCGAAGAGTTGGGTGCCATCCATCAGCGCCGCGATCTGGGTCGGTCCGGTGACCACCCCGACCACCGCCATTCCATCCTGGAGGCGACTCGCAGCCAGTGACCGGTCGCCGTTCGGATCGATCTCGACGACGTCAAACGGCGCGCCGAGGTGGCTTGCGACAAACTCTGCCCGCGAACCGACCACGACGGTCGTGACCTTGGCGACGTCGAACCTGGCCGCATACCCGAAGACGACGAGCAGCAGGATGGGCAGCACGATCAGCAGCGCGAGGGTCCGCCGGTCTCGTTTCAGCTGCCGGAACTCCTTGACGATCATCGTCCACACGGCTCGCCTCCTAATTCACTGACTGTTGAAGTCTACACATGCAGAATTCTTAGGGTTCAGTCGTCAGTCCACGAGTTGCCACTTAGGGTCGATCGCCGGTCCATGACGTGACAAAGGACTGTGGTCGCGCGATGGCCCAGCCTGGTTTCCTTGAGCTACGGGTCAGTGCTTACCGGAGATTCGAGCCATGCAAGTGATCAGCCTTGACGAGAAATTGGGGCAAGGTAGCGTCAGCCTGCAGAACATCCTGCTTGCCACCGACGGTTCCCCGGCTGCTCACCTGGCGCTCGGTGCCGCCGCCGATCTGGCCAGACGGTCAGGGGCATCACTTCACCTGGTCACGGCGTACGAATTCGCTCCATCCAGCGTGCTGGCGTATGCGCCATATATCGGTCCGAACAGCGCATGGGATTCGTGCGAAGCTGACGCCCGACGGTTGCTCGACGACGAGCGGGATCGCGTGGTGGGGCTCGGCGCGTCCGTCGGGAGCCTTCACGTCGCGCGCGAACCGGCCTTCACCGCCGTGATGGAGGTGGCGGAGATGGTCGAGGCGGATCTCGTCGTTCTCGGAAGCCGCGAGCTCAACGGCCTGAAGCGTCTGCTGGTTGGAAGCGTCTCGGAGCATGTCGTTCACTCCGTGCATCGCCCGGTGCTGATCGTGAGGGGTGGTGAAGGTTCCTGGCCACCGGCGCAGGTGATCGTCGGCTTTGATAACACGGGTGGCGCCAAATGCGCGGCGCGGTTCGCCGCCACGATCACACACCTCTACCAGGATCTCCCCATCGCATTGGTTGAAGCCGGCGCAGAGCTGTCGGTGGCCACGGATCGTTTTCTTGTTCCCGACGAGGAAGAACGAGTCGAGGCCCAGCACCTACAGGAGTACGCCAGGAGCCTGAGCACGATCGCGGGCCGCACCGTGGAGACCCTCGTCGTGGTCAGTGATCCGGCCGACGCTCTCAATGCGACCGGAAGCGGCCGACCCGGCTCGAGGCTCGTCGTCGTGGGCAGTCGCGATCTCGGCGCCGTGCGACGCTTCTTGCTCGGCAGCGTCTCGACCAAGCTCCTGCATTCAGGGCACACAGCGCTGCTGGTTGTGCCGGAGCATTCGATCCAGGCGAATTGACCGTTGCGGCGGTCAGATGCCGCCGAGCTCTTTGGGCGGCCTGACGTTGCGGTCGTCGAACCGGTACGTCAGCGTTGGTTCGACGTCGATGACACCGTCGACGCCAAGGATCAGGTGGATCAGAATCTCCACGTCACTGCGCCGGTCCACCTCTCCATGGATGCGCACGGCGCCGTCGTTGACCTCGACCTCGAAGGTCGACGGATCCAGCCACATACTGCCGCGGACAATGCCTTCGACGACGTCCGAGCGAATGTCGGCATCGGACCGCAGGTAGCTTGTGAGCACATCTGCGCGGCTGACGATGCCGACCAGCATTCCGTGATCGACGACGGGTAGACGTTTGACGCTCCGCTGACGCATCAGCCGTGCGGCGGCGGCAAGCGGCATGTCAGGGGTCACGCAGACCGCGGGCGTGGACATCAACCCCGCCGCCGTCTGGGCGCGCCCCTTGGTCCGCCGGTCGCGCGCACCACGAGTTCAGCCGCCGGGCTCAGAGACCTCGGCTTCGGTCCGCAGCAGAAGATCCGCTTCTGAGACCACGCCGACGACACCACCCTCTGGATCCACGACCGGAAGCGCGCTGACGTTGTGATCGTTCATCAGTTGCTCGATGCTTTTGAAAGGCGTGTCGGCGGTGATGGTCACCACGTCACGGGTCATCACGTCGCCGACCTTGAGCCGGGTGGGTCGTCGAAAAGCTTCGAGCTCGGACATAGCTGCGATTCTGGCATCCGAAGGCCGACTCCTTCCGTCTCTGGTCCAAACCGGTCGAACGGCGCAAAGATATCACTCGTACATGCTCATTCCGAGTGAATGCCTTAGTCGCTCGGAGCGACCCTGAGGATCACGTTTCCGATCTTTTGCCCCGTCTCCACATACCGTACCGCTTCAACTATTTCATCAAGCGTGTACGTCCTGTCGATCAGGGGTTTGTACTCCCCGGACTCGAGAAGTTGTTTGATGTACTCAATCTTCTCCTTGTCGATCTTGGGGATCGGAAAGATGACTTGTCGGGATCTAGTCATTGCAAACCAGATCGCCAATAGCGGATTTTGGAAACCGCGACCCAACTCGGTGGAGTAGTAGGTCCCTCCCGCAGCAAGCAACTTCTTGCATGCGCCATATGAACTCTTACCCACGGCGTCGAAGATGAAGTCGAATCTTTCTGGAATCTGACTGAAGTCTTCGGTTTCAAAGTTGATGACGCGATCCGCGCCCAGCTTCTCCACCAGCGGCACGCTGTTCGTGCCGCAAACCGCCGTGACGCTAACGCCCAAGTGTTTCAGAATCTGTACAGCCGCTGAGCCGATCGCTCCTGAAGCCCCGTAAACAAGCGCACGTTGGCCCGTTCGGATATGAACCGCACGAATCACATTGATCGCATATGTCGCCCCTTCTCCTGCAGGAGCGACCTGTTCATAACTAACACTATCGGGCATGGTCGTGATCGGGCCATCGGCGGCCTCGGTCATGTACTCGGCATGCGCTGCACCCCGCAGGTCGTCAAAACCAAAGACCCGATCTCCGACTTTGAAGTCGGTGACGTTAGCGCCAATTCCAACCACCTTGCCGGCAAATTCACTTCCCGCAACCGTGCGCTTCGGCTTGACCAGACCCGTGAAGAATCGGGATACGAAGTACTTCGCGCTTCGATATCCACAGTCGGTTCGGTTGACCGTTGTGGCATAGACCTGTATCAGAACCTCATTAGCAGCAGGTACCGGCTTCGCCACGTCGCGAATCCGCAGGACTTCGGGTGGTCCGTATCTGGTGTAGACAACCGCCTTCATTTGCGGCTGAGCATGCGCTCTTTCGGGACACTCCGTCGCCCGGGTACAGGATACCCGCATATCCCAAGGCGGACTTCTGCTGGTTCGTTTGTCACAGCTCGTGTGGGTCAACTGCGAGCCGAGGACCTCAAGCCGCGCTGGACAGTCGTGGAGGGTTGTATCAGCGATTGACCAGGTTGTCGATCTGGCTTGCACGAGTGGCGGACACGCCTTTCGTGAGCTTCATTTATGAATTGGACCTCCCAGCGGGGTTCGGGTCGCGTAGCTCAAACTCAGTTGGCAGCCATGCCGATTTCGTGTGAGCCGAGGCGGTCACAGGCCCGCCTCGCACGGTGGCCGGACTTCGCGTGATTTCGTGACCTTCGCCTCTGACGAAGGCTGCAAGCTATGGCGAGACTGGGTGGAGAAACGCCAGACGCATACTTGAGGTGTTCGACATGGTTGTTCGCACGAAAGTTCGTCAATCGCTGCCGCTAGACATCGTCGCGACCCGATCATCCTCCACGCACCGGCGGTTGGCACGAGTTGTTGGCGCGCTGTTCATTACCGCCACGGTTGGAATCCTGGTGGGTCAGAGTGTGGAAGCGTCCCTGGCCACCACCCCGATCAATCTCATCAGGGTCCACTCAAACGAAACCCAACTTGCTAGCAGCTGTGTTTCAGTTGGTCGCGGCCATGGCATGCGCCGTTACGGGTGGCATAGGCTTCCTGGAGCCGGAAGGTCGTACGGCTTCCGCCGAACGTTCGGTTAACTCCGAACGTTCGGCCATCGCCGTACGATACGACAACGAAACTGTGCCGGCAACGCACGACCTCGCGGAAACACCCGACCCGCGCCTCGTCGCACTCTACAGGGCCCTCGGCGACGGCACCCGCCTGCGGATCCTCCGTCGGCTCGCCGCCGGCCCGGCAACGGTCGGCCGGATCGGTGACGAGCTCGGCCTCGCCAAGTCCACCGTGCACGAGCACCTCTTCAGCCTGCGCACCGCAGGACTGGTGCGGCTGGTGGTGAACGGAGGGTTTGCCTTGGAGCCGGAGATCCCCGACCTCAACCGCATGCTCAAAGAGTTCCTCGGCCTCGAGATGCGCCGCCAGTGCGAAGGCTGCGCCAAACCGCTGCGGCCGGGCGGCGTCGCCTTCATCTGCAGCTTCGAGTGCACGTTCTGCGACGCCTGCGCAACGCGCCACCGTCACGTCTGCCCCAACTGCGGTGGCGAGCTGGTGCGGCGCCCGCGCCGGGCGTCGAACCGGCGCGCGGCCCGCACACCGTCGATCACCACGCACCTGAGCGCGCCCGGCCGGCATTGATGCATGTCCATGGACATGCCTGCCCACGGTGGCGGGTAGTGTGCGTGGCGGCCTTGCTGATGGCCGCGTGTGGTGGCCAATCTGGCGGCGCCGGAACTCCGTCCGCCACTGCACGAGCGCTGACCCTGCATGCGTCGTTCTTCGCGCTGCCGACTGCGGGCTCGGCGCCTACCGGGCTCGTCGTCGGCCCGGATGGGGCGCTGTGGGTCACCGAGGAGAACGGCGACGGCATCGCAAGGGTCACCACCGCGGGGACGACCTCCGAGTTCGCACTACCTCGACCCGGTGCGCCGGGTCTCAGCATTGTGTCCGGACCGGACGGCGCCCTCTGGTTCACCGATCGCGGCGCCGACGAGGTGGATCGCCTGACGCTCTCCGGCTCGTTCCGGGCGATCCACCTCCCGCGTGGCAGTTCGCCGCTGGGCATCTGCGCTGGCCCCTTGCAGTCCTTGTGGGTGACGCAGAGCAGCACGGGCGAACTGGACCGTATCGCGCTGAACGGAATGGTGACACCGGTCGCGCAGCTCGGCGCCACCGCGTCGCCCGTTGCGATCGTGCAAGGCCATGATGGCAACCTTTGGGTGTCCGAGGCGGGCGCCATCGCCCGGGTCACCCCGCAGGGATCCATCACGGCGTACCCGCTGGCGATGCCGGGGGCCGGCACGCTGCGCATCGTCAACGGCAGCGGTGGAGACCTCTGGTTCACCGAACAGACCGCTGGTGCCGTCGGTCACATCTCGCTGAAGGGCCTGATCACCATGCTGCCCGCACTCCTGAACCAACCGACCGGAATTGTCGAGGGTCCCGACGGCCACATGTGGGTCGCCGAGGAGGGTGCGGGCCGCATCGACCGCGTCGACGGCAGTTCGCTGACGGCCTTCACGGTTCCACAATCGGGCAGTGAGCCGGAGGACATCGTCGCCGGCCCGAGGCGGACGCTGTGGTTCACCGACTTCCACACAGGCCTCGTCGCGACGTTCTCAGCCGACGCCCCGGCCGGGTGACGGCTCCTCTGGCGAATCTGGCCCTCGAATCAGGCTCGGGACCGAGTGTCGGTACCACCTGGCCGCCTTCGGTCCTGGTCGCGAGCACATCGCTGTGCGTGACGTTCTGGAATCGCAGCTAAGACAGCGCCGGTTCCAACAGTCGAGCCAACTCCGAGGCGATGCTAGCGGCCCACGCATCGATGTCCGCCCAATTCCGGAAATCGCCCGCCGGCATGAGCACCCGCGCAGCCGGAATGAGTTGGGCCGCTCGATGTGAGAAGCCCAGCGTGCCCGGGTTCAGAGCTCCGAAAAACACCCGAGTAGCGCGCGGGCTTACCGCCTCGCGAAATTCGGCGAATTCCTTCGGCTCCGACGTTAACAGCACGTCGCGCCCCTTCGCATCCGTGGTTGCAGTGCCAAGCGGCCCACTACTGAATAGCCATACGGGACGCGCGGTCAACAACTTCTGGTTGATTCGCACGAAGTCCCTAGCCTCCCTGAGCCAGGATCCCATATAAGCAGCGCTGCCAATTACATAGGCGTCGTATCTGGCAAGATCGCCGACAGCCTGTACTGGTCGCGCCTGCGCTCGGTGTCCAGCCGACGCCAGCGTGTCGGCAATTCTCTCAGCGATTCCCTGAGTTCGCGCCGTATCGGCTTGCGTATCCGACGAGTGTGGTCATGGTTCTTACCTCCGCGCCAATCCTGTGCCGGGCGCTAATCGGGAGGCAAGAGGCGAAAGTCACCAGCACCGCAGCCTTGAGTAGGGGCACTTAATCACCGAGAAGAGCTGACGTTAGGCCCTGTTGTTGGCCGGTCCCGGCCTCGAGCCGGTCCGGCGCTCACCGCGCTTGCAACGGTGATAGCCCGGGCGGAGTTCAGCGCGGCTGGGGTGTCCGAGCATGAACGCTCACTCGCGCTCCGTACCTGGCGCCGCGCCTTCTTCGCGGCTGCGGTGCGGCCGGGGAGATCACTAGGCTGAGCAGGCCGTGCGCCTTGAGCGCACCTCGGAGCGCGCGACGCTCGCCGACGCGGCTGAGCAAGACCGTGGCCTACGGGTGTTCGCGACCAGTCCGCTGACCTCCGCGCGTCAGCGGTGATCGCTCGGGCGGCCGCCTGCTACCCGCTTCATTTCAGACATGGAGTCGAATCCCGCGATCGATCGGCAGAACCCGGCACACAGCTCGCTGCCGATGGACGGCCTTGACAGCTTGGTTGACCGCTACTAGCTGAACTTCCCGTGGTCAGCCCGTTCGTCCTCTTCGCCGCCGCAACGATGGGGCCTGGGCGGTGGCGCTCGTCGCCGAGGTGGTGCGCCGGCGCTCCCCCGGAGCATCGCATCATCGCGATGCAATGGCCCGCGTCGTCCGTCCGTTCACCAGCGCCTTCCACGTCCACTCGCGCGGCGGTTCCTCGCATCGCCAGGGTGTTCCTCGCGCCGTGATGGGTGAGCACTGGATGAACCGGTGAGTACCACGGAGGCAAGGCGATGATCCCGGTGAGCTACGACATGGCAAAGGCGCGGATGGCGGATCGACTTCGGGAGGCGGAGCGGCACAGGCTGGTGCAGCAGGCGAAGGCCACCGCGCGCGAGGAGCGCAAGGCCGATGCGGAACTCACCGGCGCACGTCGCTCCGTGACCTCGTGGTTCCGGCCTGTCAGGAAGGTTTCGCACGTGTCGAACGCCTCGGCGTCTGGATCCACGGTCTGACACGAGACGGGGGGAACGCCGCTATCATGCGGGGCCGGAGGAAGAGACATGTCCGAAGGCCCCCATGCGGCGGCAGTCCGTCCGCCAGACGCCGAGCGCTGTCCCCACTATCACTGGCAGGCGGAGAACAAGCCGAGCAGCAAGAACCCCAATCCGGACTGCCACGGGCGGTGCGTCTTCTACGCCGGGCATCCCCATCCCCACGGCGGGAACAGAGATCCACTGGAGTACCAGTCGGCTCCCGAGTACAACGACAACTGCTGCCTGTGCGAGGTCTGCTCCCTGTGGGTCAGGGACTGGGGTATGACCGGCTAACGAACGTCCACCGGGTCGGCTCGGGAGGATCGTAGACGCAGAGAGTCCCGGTGCGGACCGACCGTCGGAGATGATGGCCAAGGGATGGATGCGCGCTTTCGGTGCGAGTGATCGCATCGCGAATCCGCCAGGTGACCGCCTTGCGCGCGCGCTCCGAGGGGTCAATGGCGCGCCGAGTGCGACCGTGGAGTCCCACCGCTGCGCGCAACTCCGCGAGCAGGAAATCGCGCTCGTCGCGGGCTCGCTCCTCACGTATCGGGTCATGCGCCGCAGCGGCATCCTCGAGCTCGAGCTCCAGCTCGCGCACGCGGGAGCGGTACTGCTCGCGAGCCTCAGGATCGAGCAGGTCACCAGCGTCTCGCTCGACGCCAAACCCCTTGTCTGAGAGGCTGCTGATGCGTGCACCGGCAGGTGTGCGGGCTCCGATGAGATCCACGGCGGCCACCTCGGTTCCATCCGCCGCAAGCAGGCGTGCGATGTCATGAAGTCCCTTGGTGTCCTTGAGCCGGACCGTGGTCCCAGCGTAGTGCACTGACCAGTAGTCGCCCTCGAGGACGAACTGGTTCTGCGCCCGGGGCGGCGGCGCGTCTGGAGCCCTCGGCGTGGCCACCGTTGTTGCGTGCGGTGTGCTGACTCGCGTGCGCAAACGCATCGACCCGGCCGGTCCAGGGCTTTCGTCGACCAGCTGGCGGGCGTCGAGCCAGGCCCGGGCCTGGCTCGACATCGACTCGTCAGTAAGAATCTCGTTCGAGGCGGCCGCGAGCATCAGGGTCGCGTCGGTGATTGTCGCGGCCACGCCGACGCTGACCGAGCGGCCGAGAAGAGTGCCCTTGTCGCGAAGCCCGAGTGCGAAGCGGAGCGCGTTCGTCCAGGCATCCGAGGGCGCTGTTTCGGCGAATGTCGCGATGAGCGCCTCGGGCCCAGCCTCGACAGCCCCGTGCAGGCGCTGCGCCTCGCGTACTCCCCAGGACCGCCAGGGCTCGTGCAGCCGCGTGCCGGCGGAGGTGGCAACAACGCTCACGGTCCCACGCGGTCCCCGAGGATCGACGTCGTCTGCCGCAGGCGCGACCGGCGCAGGCACAAGGGCCGAAACCTCAACTTCAGGCAGGCGCAACTCCGTGTGCATCTCCCGCGCGATGCGCGCAATGAGGTGAATGCCCGAGCGCTCCGCATGCGCCGCCGCATTCGCGAGGTCCACCGCCGCAAGGCTGGTTTCGCCCGCAGCCGCGCGAGCGCGTGCAAGCAGAAGCCGGGTCCAAAGCTCCTCCCAGCGGGCTCGAGCATCCGCGAACGTCCTGGTTGCGCCCTCCAGCATGGCGATCGCGTCTGCAGTGCGTCCTTGGGCCAGGGCCAGCGCACCGCCAGCACGGTCCAGATAGGGCGCTCGTGCAGGCCCGGCAAAGTTGTGCGGGTCGGCAAGCAGACGCTGCGCTTCGTCAATCCTATGGTCTGCAACCAACGCGCGTACGGCCGCATCCGAGATGTTCGCACCGATTTCGGTATCGGTCAGACGCGCGAGTGCGGTTCGTACTTTCATCACCGCGGCTCCGGCATCGTCCTCGACGACATCGAGCGCCACCACCAGCGGCAGGAGCAGCTCGAGCATCGCCGGGGTCGTGGACTCGGTCGGGGATAGTAACGACCGTGCCGCGATCAACTCATCGCTGGCGAGATGCGCTGCTGCGCGGAGCAGGGTGGCGCCCTCCGCGACGTGCTCCTGACCGGCGCGACGGGCCAGCTTCTGCGCATGCTCGACGAGCGCGACGCATCGGGCCACATCGCCCGCATCGAAGGCGACGGTGGCCTCGATGCAGCCCGCGACCGCCTCATCGGCGAGGGACATGCCGGGTACGGCTCGAAGCCTGCTGAGCAATGCCGGAATCTCCCGATGGCGCAGCGCCCGGATGAGCACGTCCATCTCGAGTTGCAGTGCCGACGCTGCGATCCAGTACATCTGCCCGGCGATCGCCTCGTCGCAACACTGCTGGAGGACGGCGAGCCCAGCATCGGTGTCCCCTTGGTCGACCATCGCCGCACCCAGGTAGCTCCCGGCCCAGATTCGCACCGCATCGGCATGTGCCGACTGCGCAACCTTGATCGCGTCGCCGGCCATGGCGATGGTACCCGCGCCGTCGCAGCGAATCCATCGCAAACGCGAGAGGCGCAGATACACGGTCGCAAGATCCTCGCTCGGATCGAGCGACGACAGGATCGCGATCGCGGCTTGGTATTCCGCCTCTTCCTCGTCCGTGCGTCCCTGGTCGTGCAGGCAGGCGCCGAGCAGATGCCGGCTACGAGCCGTCAGCTCTGGGTCATCACGCGGCTCAACGATCGCGATTGCTTCGCGGAGACATCGTTCAGCGGCGGTGGGCTGACTGCTCCGCCACAGCGATTCGCCGAGCCGGCAGAGCACGCGTCCTCGCAGCGTCGGCTCGCCGATGTGCGGCAGGACGCGCGTGTACACCTCGACCGCTGTGCGCGCAGCGAAGTGCGCCATCGCCTCGTCCGCAGCCACCAGCAGCACCGGCACCGCATCGTCGACCCGCCCTCCGCGGAGCAGGTGGCTCCCGACCTCCATCGCGGGAGCTCCTGTGCTGCGCAGTACCTTAGCCACGCGCAGGTGCAACTCGTCGCGATGCGGCGAGAGGATCTGGTCGTACACGGCTTCCTGAATCAGCGCGTGGCGGAAGCGGAAGTGTCCCCGCGTCTCAGGGTCAGGTTCGAGCATCTGCTCCTTCACCAACTCCTCGAGCGCCCGACGCACGGTCGAGCCGTCGAGGGCGGTGATGGTCGCGAGCGTGCTGTAGCTGAAGGATCGGCCGAGCACCGACGCGGCGTTCAGCACGGACGTCTTCTGCTCGTCGAGACGGTCGAGGCGGAGCAGCACGACCTCTGCGAAGGCGCGTGGAATCCGGAGCTCGGTCAGCGGCCTGCGATCCCACCCACGCTCGGCGCGAACGATGTCGCCGCGATCGATCGCCTCGCGGAGCATCTCCTCGAGCGCGAGCGGGCTTCCCTCAGTGCGTTCGTGGATGTAGTCGCGGAACTCTTCGGACACCGTGTCATCGAGGATGGCCTGGGACATCGCGCCGGCGTCCTCGCGTCGCAACGGCGCCAGCTCGACGAATTCGGCGAGCCCGCCGCGGCGCCATCCGTGCACGGTCGAGCGAAGCGGATGGCGGCGGTGGAGTTCGTCGCTGCGATACGTGGCCAGCACGAGTAGCGGGAGGCTCGGCGCACGGCGGGCCAGGTAGTCCATCAGGTCGCGGGTCGCGGGATCAGACCACTGCAGGTCTTCGATGATGAGTAACAGCGGACCGCCATCGCCGAGCGCATTGAGGAGGATGAGGACCGACTCGAAGAGGCGCAGCGAAGCGTCGCCTCCAGGGTGGCTGCTCCGCGGTTGTGTCTCGCCCCCCAATTGGGGAAACAGGCCGCCGAGCGCCGCCGTCGCCGGTCCCACCAGTGCGCGTACGCGGGAAAGCTCAGCGCGGGCGAGCCCGTTGCCCGCCGCTTCGAGCAGGGGCAGATACGGGATCGCGACGTCCGTCGGCGCACAGCCACCGCGAAGCGTCGTGAAGCCGAGCCTTGCTGCACATGCCTGCGCCTCACTGGTGAGTCGCGTCTTGCCCAACCCCGCGTCTCCGCAGATCACCACGAAGCGCCCGTCAGCGCGGGCGGCGTCGATCAGGGCGTCTTCCAGAGCGGCCAGTTCGAGCTCGCGACCGACCACAACCGGGCAGAGGGTGCGCTCCTTCACTGCCGTCGCCCAGTCCTTGGACCTCCCTAGTGCTCGATGATGCGAGGGTACTCGAACCCCGATCCTCCGTCCACAACCGCCGCCTGACGCTGCCCGAGGTCGGCCGGATTGCCAGGGCCATCGGCACCACGGAGGACGGCGAGCTTCGCCGCCAGGAGCAGTTGCTCGTGGAGGAAGGTGCTCGCGTAGAGCTCCCTCAGGAGGGGCTCCGCGGGCGTGCGTCGTGTCGGCAGCACCTCAAGCCCAACGGCCGTCGGGCGCCGGGCTGTCGCTTCACCCCGGGCGAGGTCAGGTTTGGAATGGGCAATGGTGGTGCCGAGGGACAGGATCGAACTGTCGACACCAGGTTTTTCAGACCTGTGCTCTACCAACTGAGCTACCTCGGCGATCCGCGACGCAGTGTAGCGGCACGCCCGGCGCTCCCCATGGCGCGTTTGCTCCAGGGAAGCGCCCGTACAATCTAAGCCATGGCCCGGGTCATCCACGTTCGCGTGCGCGGCGTCGCCGCCGACCACCGGGACCGATTACAGGACCGTTTCAGCGAGCTCATCACGACCCGCGAATGGCGCGACCAGCTCCCCTGGCTGGCGGACGCCGGCTCCACCGGCCTGTTCGAGCAGCTCTTCTTCGAGCAGGCACTCGCAGCAGACCTCCGCGACGAGCCGCACACAGCCGATCTCTCCGCCGCGGGGTTCATTCGCATCGCAGGCGACGAGACCGACGCGCTCGCCCTGATCTTTGTCCTCCGTGACCTGTCCGAGCGCTTCTCGTGCCGGGTCGGGATCCGCGACCCGGACAACCCGATCGCCAAGCTCCGCATCGTCGACCTCGTCAGTGGCAGGCTGGCCGACCAGCGCTCGCTCGAGTCGATCCTCGTGCGCCGGCCGATCTTCAAGCGGATGCGCGATGGCAACCGGATCGAGATGTACCCGCCCCGGGCGCTCGGCAGCGCGTTCGGCACCACCGAGGGAGCTGACGGCGAACGCCGCGCATGGAGCTTTCTCGTCCACGGCATGCGCGATTCGCGGCCCAGCTTCCTCGAGGCCGAGGCCGAGGCGATGCGGATGTGGCGTGGGCTGCGATTCCTGGAGTGAGGGCTGTCGTCCAGCGCGTCAGCCGCGCCAGTGTGGATGTGGATTCGGAGACGGTGGGATCGATCGGCGCGGGACTGTGCGTGCTTCTCTCGGTCGGCCCGGCTGACGACGAGGCGGTCGCACAGCGCTTCGCGGGACGCATCGCGGCCCTTCGGATCTTCCCGGATGCCGCCGGCCGGATGAATCTCGATCTTGGCGCCGCAGGCGGTGCCGCCCTGGTCGTCAGCCAGTTCACCCTCCACGCCGACACCTCGCGCGGCCACCGTCCCTCGTTCATACGAGCCGCCCCACCGGACCGCGCCGCCCAGCTCTACGAGGCGTTCGTGGCTGCGCTACGTCTGCTCGGGCATCACGTCGAAACGGGCAGCTTTGGCGCCCACATGGCGGTCGATCTCGTCAACGACGGCCCGGTGACCCTCGTCCTGACCAGCGCCGAGCCGGACTGGGCCGCCGACGCCGGGTAGCGGCGCTCAGCCCGCGCGCCGCGCCCTGAGCGCCGCCAGCTGCTCATCCTCGCCACCCGCGCCCGAGTAGCGGAGGAGCTCGGGCGGCCTGCCGCCGGTCCCCGCAGGTGACCGGAACCGGGGGACGCGGAGCCGCAGCGCGGCCACCTCGGTGTCCCTCACGGGCTTCAGCACGCCCGAATCGCGCAACTCCTGGATTCGCCGCCTGAAGGTCCGCTCGCTGCCCTCGGGGCCGCCGTGGAGGGCAACGTGGAGCCGCAGCAGGTCGTCCCCGGTGAACACGTCGCCGATCAGAGCGGCAGCGCCGGCGAGTTGGCGCGTGTCGGCACGAAGCCGGTCGAGGGCGGCACGCAGCGCCGCGGCCCCCGGCGCGTCGAGGCGCAAGCCTCGGCCCGTTGCCGACCATGCACCGGGGCCGGGATCCGATCCGAAGGGGGCGGCAGCGTAGTACCAGACGGTCACACTGCGGGCCCGCGCCGGATCGTCGTCGACACCGACCAGATGGAGACGCTGGCCTCCCCTGCTGCCTCGCCGGCCTCCGAGATCGATACCGGCCTCTGTGGCGGCTCGCAGCGCGGCCTCAGGGAACCGCTCCTTGGGGCCGAGATCAGCCGTTGGGAGGGTTCGTTTCACGGTGAGCACGTGCAACGCCCGGCTCGCCGGGGTCCCGGGCTCAGGATCGAACCCGAAAACCGCAACCCCCGCGCTCAGCGCCGCCATAGCTCCCTTGGTCATGCTCCGGCCTCCTCCAGACTCGGTGTGGTTTCGGAAGATGATGGCACGAACTGGCCAAATTGTGCCACCTGGAGTTGCGTTTTCGCCCTCCCCGATCTCGGGGAGGGGTCCTTCCCCTAGGCCTTGACGCTCGGACGCGCCGGTGCCGGGACGGTCCAGCTGACCGCCGGATCGGCCTCGCCCTGGTCCTTGGAACTGCTCAGGACGCGCGCCCAACTGACCGCCATCCTAGCGCCGCCAAGCTCCGAGGTGCTCACCTCCCAGCGGCCGTGGGTATGCCGGACGACGGCGTCGGCGATCGCCAACCCGAGGCCCGACCCGTAGCCGCCTTGCGCCTCGGCCCGATGGAAGCGATCGAAGATTTTGGGGCGTTCTTCGTCCGGGATCCCCGGTCCCGAGTCCTCCACGACGAGCCGCACGCGGTTTCCGTCCGCGCCGACGTTGACCGCGACGACCCCGCCCTCCGGCGCGTACTTGAACGCGTTGTCGAGGAGGACGCCGAGGAGGCGATCGAGCCACTCGGACGAGCCCATCACGACGAGCGGTCCCAGCCCAACAGACACCTGCAGGGTGATCCCCCGGCTCTCGGCAACCGCCGCGAAGCGCTCGCCCGCCTGGCTCACAACCACCCCGACCTCCACCGGCTCGGACGCCGGCCGGCCCTCGGGCGTGTCCACGCGGGCCAGCCAGAGCAGGTCGTCGACCAGGCGCCGGATCCGCTTGCTCTCGGAGCCGACCCTCTGGAACGCATTGCGATACCAGGCGGGGTCGCGATCCTGGTTGAGTGCGAGGCTGGTCTGCGCCTCGATCACGGCGAGCGGCGTGCGGAGCTCATGGGAGGCGTCGGCGGTGAACTCGAGCTGGCGTTGCCGGGCGAGCTCGATCGGGGCGCCGACCCGTCGGCCGACGAACAGCGTCCCGAAGAACACCAGCAGCAGGATGATGATGCCCACGGCCGTCTCAATGGCGACCAACGATGACCGCGCCTGGGTCACCGAGTCGACGTTGTAACCGACGACGAGGTGGTACGAACCTACGGGGCCGCCGGCGATGCGAAGGTCGGCGCCGTGCAGTGACGTCGTGATCGGCGTCGTCACGTTGGCATCCTGTGCCGGGAGCTCGACCGGCGGTTGGATGTTGGTCTGGGTCGGCTGAATGCCGGAAGGGTCGATTGCCCAGATGAGGAGGGGGGCACCGAAGTCGCCCTGGCCCGAGTCGGTGACGCTGGCAAAGGGCAGCCGGAGCAGGGGTTGCTGCTGGTAGTGCGCCAGCTGGGCGGTCAATCGGGTGTCCACCTGGGCGGTGAGGTCGTTGGTCACGAACATCACCACCAACACGGCGACCAGCGCGTAAACGACAGCCACAACCCCCATGCCGATCAGGGCAACCCGCAGGGAGGCGACATTGACCCGCTCGAGCCGCCGGTTCATGCCTCCTCCAATCGGTACCCCGAGCCGCGAACCGTCACAATCTGGATCCCGGTGTTCGGCAGCTTGGCGCGGAGCCGGCTCATCTGAACGTCGATCGCGTTGGAGCCGAGCGGTTGGGTCTCGTCCCGCCAGGCATGCTCGGCGATGGCCTTGCGATCCACCACCGCCGGCGACCGCCGGAGCAGCAGCTCCAGGATGTTGAACTCCGTGGACGTGAGGTTCACCGCGGTGCCGTGGACCTCGATCTCGCGACGGGCGGGGTCGAGCGTGAGCGAGCCGCGGGTGATCGCCGGGCCGTCGACGCTGCGGGGCCGGCGCTGCAGCGCTCGGATCCGGGCGACGAGCTCGCCGAAGTCGAAGGGTTTGATCAGGTAGTCGTCGGCACCGGCGTCGAGGCCCTCGATGCGATCTGACGGCGTGTCCCGCGCGGTCAGCATCAGCATCGCCGTCGGGCGGTTGTTCCGGCGCGCCCACGCGACGACCTCAAGCCCGCTCGCGCGGGGCATCCGCCAGTCGATCACCGCCACGTCGTATTCGTAGAAGCGCAGCTGCTCGATCGCCTCGTCACCCGCCGCGACGGCGTCGACGAAGTAGCCGGCCTCCTCGAGGCCCTGAACCAGGACCTCACGAAGCCCGCGATCGTCCTCCGCGACCAACACCCGCATCAGTACATCAGGCTACGCGCCGGAGACTCCGCCGCCGAAGCCGCCTCCACCGCCGCCACCGAATCCACCCCCAAAGCCTCCACCACCGAACCCGGCAGTGCAACCGTTCGCCCCTGCCGGCGTGATCGTGAGCGTTCGTGCCGCGACGGTGCCGGAGCTGTTCTTCGGGCCAAGCGCGGTGACGCACTCACCGGTCTGGAGCGCGGTGGCCTGGATCACCGTTGACGTGGTCACCTTGACGGTGGTCGGAACGTTGATGGTCGTCGTGATCCCGGTCGTCGCGGTGAGCGTGACCGATGTGCCCGTCACCGACTTGACCAGGCCCCGTGCCGCGGTGAACCCGGCGGCGCCGGCCGGGGGCGAGAAGCTCGGGCGCGGCGTGGCACCAGGGCGCGGGCTGAAGGCACCGCCGCCGCCAAATCCGGTCGTTGCGCACGACCCATTGACCGGCGCGCTCAGCAGGACCGTGGTTGCGGTCAGCATCCCGGCCGCATTCTTGGTGCCGGTCGCTGTGATGCAGATGCCTGGCATGATGTTTGCAAGGGTCCCGGTGCTGGTCTGGGTGATGGTCGTCGTGGTGGCATAGGTCACCGTTGAGTCCCCGGTCGTGCCGCTGAGGATGAGCGTCGACCCGTTGATCTGGACCAGCTGGCCGAAGGCTGCATTGCGAGCGAATCCGGCGCGACCGCCGGTTGACGGCGATGCAGAGGGGGTCGAGCCGCCACTGGCCGCGGCACCTCCGCAGGCGACCATGGCGAGGCAGGCGACGCTGCCGGCGCCGAGAAGGGCACGGTTCATGAGGTTGGTTCTCCCAGGAGGATGGCGGTGTTCGAAATCATTCGGCGCGAAGTGCTGCGATGGGCGCGAGGCGAGCGGCGCGCGCTGCGGGGTAGACCCCAAAGATCAGGCCAACTCCGGCAGCAACCGCGACGGCGATGATCACCGGCGTGGGCGTGATGGTCACAGCGATGTTGGCAAGTCGCGGCACCAGGAATCCCGCGAGCAGGCCGGCGCCGACACCGAGGATGCCCCCCACGAAGCTGAGCGTGGCCGCCTCGATGAGGAACTGACGAAGCAGGTCGCGAGGGGTCGCACCGAGCGCCTTGCGCAGGCCGATCTCCTGGGTCCGCTCGGTGACCGACACCAGCATGATGTTCATGACGCCGATGCCGCCGACGAGCAGCGAGATCGCCGCGACGCTGGCAAGCAGGATGGTGAGCGTCGTGGTCACCGATGCCGCGGTGCTGGCCAGCGTCGACGCCGACGTGATGTTGAAGTCGGCAGCCGCGGTGTTGGTGATGTGGTGCGTCTGGAGCAGGAGTTGATCGGCTTCGAGGTATGCGGAGCCGATGGTCGCGCTGCTGGTCGCGCTGAGCAGGATGCGCTGCACCGAGTCGGGACTGCCTCCCGTGATCTGATCCTGCGCGATGGTGATCGGCACGACGGCGAGGTCATCGTTGTTCGTGAAACCGGTGCTGCCCGTCGAGGTCAGCAACCCGATCACGTTGTACGGTGCTCCGGAAATGCTGACCTGCGAACCGACGGTGACACCCAGCTGGCTCGCGGTCGTGACCCCGAGCACCACCACCTGAGCATGCTTGTCAACCTGCTGCTGCGTGAAGAAGACGCCCGACGACAGCGTTCGGGCATTGGTGGTGAGCCATCCTGGGGTGCTGCCCTGCACGGTCGTCGACCAGTTGGAGGCCGTGCTCACGAGCGTCGCGGTCCCCGAGACGACGGCCGCAACCGCCCCGACATCTGGGGCGTCCTGCTTGTCCTCGAGCCCGGCGACGTCCTCCATGGTCAGCGTATTGGCGGAGCCTGATCCCCCACGAACACCGAAGCTCGTGGTGCTCCCGGGCGAGACGGTGAGCAGGTTGGTGCCCAGCGCCGCGATCCGCGAGTTCACCGAGTTGGCAGATGCGGTGCCGATGCCGACGGTGCAGATCACTGCGGCCACGCCGAAGAGAATCCCCAGGGTCGTCAGGATCGAGCGCAGGCGGTGGCCGAGCAGGCCCCGCATTCCCGTGTCGAACGTGCGCAGCAGGTTCATGCTGCGACCCGGTCTGTGAGCCGGCCGTCCGCCATCTCAACGACGCGTTCGGCAACGCCGGCAACGTTGGGATCGTGCGTGATCAGCACGATGGTGTGGCCTGATTTGTGCAGGCCGGACAGGATGCCGAGGACCTCGCGGCTCGCCTTGGAGTCGAGGTTGCCGGTGGGCTCGTCCGCCAGGATCATGGTGGGATCGGTGACCAATGCCCGAGCGATCGCAACACGTTGCTGCTGTCCTCCCGAGAGCTCGTTGGGGCGGTGCTGTACGCGTTCACTGAGGCCGACCTGGGCGAGCGCATTGAGCGCCGTCTGCTTGCGATCTCGGGCTGTCCGATAGAGCAGGGGCAGCTCGACATTGCGCCACGCCGACATCGACGACAACAGGTGAAACTGCTGGAAGACGAAACCGATGCGTCGGTTGCGGATGCTCGCCAGCTCACGTTCGTTCATCCGGCTGACGTCCTCGCCTGCGAAGAGATAGTCGCCGGTTGTCGGCACGTCGAGGCAGCCGAGGATGTGCATGAGCGTCGACTTACCCGACCCTGAGGGCCCCATCACCGCAAGGAAATCGCCTTCGTTGACCTTGAGTGACACGTCGTCCACCGCGTGGACCGTCGCGTCGCCGCTGCCGTAGATCTTGCTGACGTCGACGAGGCGAATGATCTCGGCGGCCACGTCAGCCCCCCGTGCGAGCCGCGCCACCACCACCGCCGCCGAAACCGCCACCGCCGAACCCGCCGCCGGTCAGGCTGCGGCCGGTCCCGGTGGTGGACGATGGAATCGTGCTTGTGATGGTCGCGATCACGACCTGGTCACCGACCTTGATCCCTGAGAGGATCTGGGTGAGCGTGGCATCCGAAGCGCCGACCGTCACCGCCGTGGGCACCGGCTTGCCGTTGACGAACAGCGTGACCGTGCTGCCGGCGCCGGTCGTGTGCACCGCGCTGGTGGGCACCGTGGTGACGCCGACAACCTGGTTGATGATCACGCGCACCGAGGCGGACATCCCCGGCCGGAGCGAGGGGTTGCTGCCGCTGAGGACGACGGTGACAGGAAAGGTCGCCACGCCTGACGTGACCGTTGCGGCCTCGGCAACGGCGGTCACCCTGCCCGCCACCGCCTCGCTCGACCCTGCGGCGACCACCTCCGCACTCTGTCCTACGGCGATCTCATTGACGAGCGCATCGCTCACGGAACCGGTGACCTCGAAGACACCGGGAGCGATGATCACGATTGCATGTGTCGCAGTCCCACTCGCGCCGGAGGTTGCCCCGCCCGTGCCACCGCTCGAGATCTGCTGCCCGTTGGTGATGTTGACCGCTTCGACGGTGCCGCTGGTCGGCGCCTTGAGCGTCGCAGCGTTGACGGCGGCCTGGGCGTTGCTCAGGTTGACCTGATCGATCTGGACCTGGCTCTGGGCAACTGCGATCTGGGCTGACGTGGTGGTCGATCCGCTCTGGAGCGCCGAGAGGGAGAGCTTCGCGTTCTGCCATTGCACCTTGTCCGCATTGACCTGACCCTGGGCCTGGTCATCGCCCTGCGTGCTCTTGACCTGGGCGGCCTGCCACGCCTGATAGTCCTGCGCGATCGTGGCCTCGTCCTGCGGACAGGGCGGCGTGGTGTCACCCGATGTGCAGCCGGCGGCGGTGGCAGTTGCCTGTGCTGCGGTGTATGCGCTGTAGGCCTGAGCCACCATCTGGGCGTTCACAGCTTTCGTGTCCGCAAGACTCGTCACGGCGTTCGCGTAGGAGACATACGAGCTGTTGACCTGCGCCTCGGCCTGCGCGAGGCTGGTGGCCGACGTGCCCGCCTCGGCCTGGGCGAGATTCGCCTGCGCCGATGCCAGAGTCGCCTCGGCCTGCGTGAGGCTCGCGTCCACGGTGCTGGGGTCCTGGGTTGCCAGCACTTCGCCGATGGTGACCGTCTGTCCGGACAGGACGTTCACGGCCGTCACCTTTCCTGCGCCTGCAAAATCCAGGTCTGTCTCGCCGTCTGGCGCGAGATTCCCCGACAGCGACACCGTCTGCGTCACCGTCCCGAGCGTCGCGACACCGGTGCGATACGACACGCTCGCCGCATCGCCACGAGTTCAGCATGTACGCCCCGGTCCCTGCTGCAATGACCACGATGACGATGCCGATGACGAATGGCCTGCGCATCAAGCGACGTCTCACAGTCGATCACTCCCACAGCCGGTTGCCGCAACGACCATCGGCCATGATCGTGGGCCCGGCATCCTTTCAGGAGCGTGACAGTATGCGGACACCACGCGGCCGTTGCCCACATGGCATCCCCCCGGGCGTGGGCGGAGCAGGGATCGAACCCGCGACCTCCTCGGTGTAAGCGAGGCGCTCTAACCAGCTGAGCTATCCGCCCGTGACGACTGTATCTCCAGGGGCGCTCAATTGCTCGACGGTGGCATCGCTGTGCCCCACCAGCACCAGGTCCACCATGCCCAGGAACAGCCCGTGGCCGGCGGCTCCGGGGACCGACGCGATCTCCGCGGCCAGCGTCTCCGGGTCGGCGACGTCGGTGAACTCGCTATCCGCGATGAGGTTGCCGTTGTCCGTGGTGAACAGCGCACCATCTCCAGTCGTTCGAAACGCGAAATCGAGCGACGTTCGTTCGGACAGCGCGCGCAGGGTCCTCGCGCTGCCGAACTTGATGACCTCGACAGGAACGCGTCCGCTGAGCTGGGTCATGTATTTGCTGTCATCGACAATAACAACGAAGCGTGCTGCGGATGCCGCGACGATCTTCTCGCGCAGCATGGCGCCGCCCCTGCCCTTGATCAGGCGCAACCAAGGATCGACGCTGTCGGCGCCGTCGACGGCAAGGTCGAGGCCGGCGGAGCCGAGTTCCTGGACCGCGATGCCGTGCTCGGCCGCAAGCGCGGCACTCGCCGTCGAGGTTGCGACGGCGCGAACCGACAGGCCCTCGCGCACCCGTTTCGCAAGACCGAGGATGAACCACCGCGCAGTGGTGCCGGTTCCCAGGCCGACACGCATGCCGTCCTCGACCAGCGGCACCGCGGCCTCCCCTGCCGCGCGACGGGCGGCATCGACGTCCACGCGTGCAGCGTAGCGGTCAGGAGGCCAGGCGTCTGCTCAGTTCGCTGGACGTTGTGGAGACCGCCTCGCGATGCACGCCTTCAGGCTGGCGCATGAAGCGCTCCTGGACGACGAACACGGCTTCGATGAGCTCCGCCGCAGAGGTCCGGGGACGGAAGGTCACCCCGCGGCGCCGGAGCGAAACCAGAACGCGTGTTGGAATTGGACCGCCGCGAAGATTCACCTCCTCGAGCTGGGTGAGCAGGCCGTCGAGCTCGCACAGCGTTTCGCGTCGCTGCACCCGTTGTCGTTCGTCTTCTGCTGACCACACCAATTGATTGAGGACGCGGTTTCGGACGAAGGTGGCCATGACGCTCCCTCGGCTCGTCCACCGGGTTCGGGGGTTTGATGTGACGTAGGGTGAGTCGGACCGAACAGATGGACGTCCTGTGGTCGCGATCCTACCGATTTGTGGGCCATTTGCATAGCGGAACACATGTTCGCGCCATGGCGGCACCGGCTCAGGCCGCGGTCGCCTGAGCGGTGATCGTTTCGAGAAGCGCGCTCACGGGACCCGCGTCCGCCAGCCGGCAGCCGAACGCCGACGCGAGGGCCGTCGCGAGCACGGGTGCGACCTCTTCAGGTGTGTGACCGGGTGCGCCGAGCGTCTCGAACGAGGCGACGCCGGCTCCCTCAATGCCGCACGGTGTGACCCTGTCGAACCAGCTCAGGTCGGTGGCGACGTTCAGGGCGACGCCATGCGTGGTGACGCCTCCGGCGAGCTTCACGCCGATGGCGGCGAGCTTCTCCTCCCCCGTCCACACGCCCGTGTATGGCGGCCTGCGGGTCACGGTGATCCGGTACTCCGCCGCCGCGGCGATGAGCGCGGCCTCGAGAGCACGGAGATAGCGTTCGACGTCGCCGTGGGCCTGGTGACCCGGGATCGGGAAGATCCCGTTCAAGCGCACGATCGGATAGGCCACGAGCTGGCCGGGTCCGTGAAAGGTGACCGACCCACCGCGATCGACCTCGACGAATTCCGCGCCGGCCGCGACCAGCGCCTCGGGCCCGGCGCCGAGATGACGGGCATCACCGGTGCGACCCATCGTGTAGACGGGAGGGTGTTCGAGCAGGAGCACGGCGTCGTCAGCGAGCGAGCCGGTTCGGCGCGCCAGCGCGATCTCACGCTGCAGCACCCAGGCATCCTGATAGCCGATCGTCCCCAGCCAGGCCCAGCGAAGGACCGGGCGCTCGGTCACGCCACTCATCCCGCGTGCGCGGCTACCGCCTGCTCGTGGGCGTGGTAGCTGGACCGGACGAGCGGCCCCGAACTCGACATGCTTGAATCCGAGCGATTTGCCGTAGGCCTTGAGCTCGGCGAACTCGTCGGGATGCCAGTAGCGGATGAGCGGATGGTGCTTGAGCGAGGGCCGCAGATACTGCCCGATCGTGATGATCTCGATGTCGTGGGCGCGCATCTGGTCGAGCAATTCCTTGACCTCGTGCATCTCCTCGCCGAGCCCCACCATGAGCCCCGACTTGGTCCGGCTCTGCGGCTCCATTCGCTTGGCGGCGCGAAGCAGCTCGAGGCTGCGATCGAGCATCGACTTCGGCCTGACCCTGCGGTACAGGCGGCCCACCGTCTCCACGTTGTGGTTGAAGATCTCGGGGACCTCCTCCATGACGGTCCGCAGCGCGTCGTGGTCGCCCTGGAAGTCCGGCGTCAACACCTCGATAGTGGTGCCGGGCGACAGGGCGCGAATCGATCGAATCGTCGCTGCGAAGATCCCGGCGCCACCGTCGGCGAGATCGTCACGGTCGACGGAGGTCACCACCGCGTGGCGGAGTCCCATGCTGGCGACCGCCTCGCCGACCCGGCGAGGCTCGTCCCAGTCGATGTCGCCGCCGCGTTTGCCGCTCTTCACGGCGCAGAAGGCGCACGCTCGAGTGCAGACGTCGCCGAGGATCATGAAGGTGGCGGTCCCGTGTCCCCAGCACTCCGCGATGTTCGGGCAACGGGCCTCTTCGCAGACCGTGTTGAGATTCTGCCCGCGCATGATCCCCTTGATCTGCGAATAGCCGTCGCCCGCCGGCAGCTTGACGGTGAGCCATTCAGGACGCCGGTCAACGCCGTCGGGAAGCAGCCGCTGATGCAGCGGACGGGGATCGGCCACGGGAACGGGCCGCAGACGGATCTGGTCCATGGGGCGCTCTCACTCTACACACTCGCTGCGGCACAATCGCCCGGATGAGTTCTCCGCACCCGGTCAATGAGCCGGTCCACCTCTACGCCCCCGGCTCGCCCGAGCGAGCTCGAACTCCGCACCGCCGTCCACGAGATGCAGGCAACCGCCCCTCACAACGTGCCCCTCCATATCGGCGGGCGGACGTATGACGGCCACGGCGATCGGATCTCGGTCACCGCGCCGCATCGCCACACCCTTGCGCTCGTGGAGGCCTCGACTGCCACGGCCGACGACGTCCGGGCCGCGGTCGACGCAGCACTGGCCGCTCACCACGATTGGTCGACGGCGCCGTGGGAGACGCGGGCATCGGTCTTCCTCCGCGCCGCCGACCTGCTGAGTGGCCCGTATCGAGACCGGCTCAACGCGGCCACCATCCTCGGACAGAGCAAGAGCGTTCAGCAGGCCGAGATCGACGCCGCCTGCGAGCTGATCGACTTCTGGCGCTGGAACGTGCACTTCGGCGAGCAGCTGCAGAGCATCCAGCCGGTGTCGTCGGGGGGGACGTGGAACCGCATGGAGCACCGCCCGCTCGAAGGCTTCGTGCTGGCGATCAGCCCGTTCAACTTCACGTCGATCGGCGGCAACCTGGCCGCCGCGCCCGCGATCGTGGGCAACACCGTCGTCTGGAAGCCCGCCACCACAGCGCTCCTGGCGGCCCAGGTGATCATGGAGATCCTCGAAGCGGCCGGCCTTCCCCCGGGGGTTATCAACCTGGTCGCCGGGCCGGGAGCCGCTGTTTCGGAGGCGGCGGTCAAGCACCCGTCGCTCGCCGGCATTCACTTCACCGGATCGACGGACACGTTCCAGCACCTCTGGAGCACCGTCGCCGCCAATCTCGGCACGTACAAGACGTACCCACGGCTCGTCGGCGAGACCGGCGGCAAGGACTTCGTGCTCGCCCACCCGTCGGCCTCACAGGACGCGCTGCTCGTCGGCCTGCTGCGCGGATCGTTCGAGTATCAGGGTCAGAAATGCTCCGCCTCGTCACGCGCGTACATCCCCCGTTCGGTATGGGATCGCCTGCGCGACCCGCTCGCCGCCGCCACCGAGGCGATCCCCGTAGGCGACCCCGCCGAGTTCTCCACCTTCATGGGCGCGGTCATCGACGAGCCAAGCTACCGAAAGCACGAGGCCGTCCTGGCCGCGGCGCGCACCGATCCGGAGCTCAGCCTGGTCGCCGGCGGCGAGTGTGACGGGGACGTCGGATGGTTCGTCCATCCCACCATCCTCGAGACCACGAATCCGCGCCACGAACTTATGCAGCGTGAGCTCTTCGGCCCGATCCTCACCGTCTATTCGTATCCCGATGCGGAATGGCGCTCGGTCCTCGACCTGGTGGACACGACGTCACCCTATGCGCTTACCGGCGCCGTATTCGCGGATGACCGAGCGGCCATCGACGAGGCGGCGGCACGCCTTCGCTACGCTGCCGGCAACTTCTACGTGAACGACAAGCCGACCGGCGCGGTGGTCGGTCAGCAGCCGTTCGGCGGCGCAAGGATGAGCGGGACCAACGACAAGGCAGGGTCCATGCTGAACATGCTCCGGTGGGTGTCACCTCGGGTGATCAAGGAGACGTTCATCCCGCCCACCGAGTGGCGATACCCCCACCAGGACCCCGACTGACCGAAGCGGCCGCTATGCGCGCCAGCGGGTGCAGGACCGGGTGGGCCGGCGCCTGCAGGAGCAGCTGCCCGGATGGCGAGGAGTTCGCCGTGGGGTCGACGGGTACTCGGAGGCAACCCGGATCAGGGCGTGGAACCGGCTCTCGTCGATGATGCCCTTCTCCAGCGCGCGCTGCGCCCATGCCGGCGGGGTCCGGAGCCCCCATGCATCGAAAGCGCCTTGCTCGATCATCGTTCCTCCTGATGATAGCCAGGACGGGCTAAACCAGCGTACCGGACGGATCCAGTCCTTCGAGGAGCTTCTGAACTGAGGTCACGAAGCGCGTCGCCTGAAGGCCGTCGTTGATGCGGTGGTCGAACGACAGGCCCAGGTTCATGATCGGCCGGATCGCGATCGCGTCACCGACGACCACCGGCCGCTTGACCACGAGATCCATGGTCATGATCGCCGCCTGTGGCTGGTTGATGATCGCCTCGGTCATCACGGCGCCGAGGGCGCCGGTGTTGTTGAGCGTGAAGGTCCCGCCCTGGATCTCGTCAAGCTTGAGGTGGTTGCTGCGCGCCCGGGCGCCGAGATCCGCCATGGTGGTGGCGAGCCCGACGATGCTCAGCCGGTCCGCATCGCGCACAACCGGCACGATGAGGTTGTCCTCGAGCGCCACGGCAATGCCGAGGTTGATCGTCCGCTTCATCACGATTCCCGCATCGCTCCACGACGCGTTGAGCGTCGGATGCCGTTGCAGCGCCTCGACCACCGCTCGCGCGACGAACGGCAGGAAGGTGAGCTTGACCCCGTGCCGTTCCTCGAACGCAGTCTTCTCACGATCGCGAATCTTCGATACCGCCGACATGTCGACCTCGACCATCACGTACGCATGCGGCGACGTCTGCTTGCTCCGAACCATGTGCTCCGCTATCGCCTTCCGAACCTGCGTCAGCGGCACAACCGTCTCGCCCTCGGCGCCAGTGAAGGAGGCCGGAGCAGCGGAAGCAGGGGCTGGTGCCTGCGCCACCGTCGAAGCCGGCTGAGGTGCCCGCGTAGGCGACATAGCCGGTGTAGGCGCCGGAGCGGGCACCTCAGCCGGCGCGCGCGCGGGACCAGACCCACCAGACCCAGCGTCTCTCCGCTGCACGTACTCAAGAACGTCTTTCTTGGAGATCCGCCCGCCGATCCCGCTCCCCGCGATCTGCGAGAGGTCGACACCGTGCTCGCGGACCAGCATCCGCACCGCGGGCGTCACGTGATATCCGCCTGCCTGTCCGTTCCCACCGGCTGCTTCATCCGACGCCGGCGCGTCCGACGCCTGTTGCGTGAACGCATCCTGGATCGGAGCCACAGCGGTCTCCGCGCCGGCCTCTGCTTCCGCGGGCGCTGCACGCGGCTCGACGGCGGCCGGTTGCGGCTCGGTGGGCTCCGCTGCTGCCCCCTGCGAGCTCACGGCAGGCGCCGCGGCAACCGCAGCGGTCTCCTTCTCCTGCGCCGCGGGCTCCGCTGCGGCTGCAGCTGCACCATCGACGGTGTCGATCGAACAGATCGGCTGACCCACCGGCACCACCGTGCCCTCGGGAGCGATCAGCTCGGACATCACACCATCGGCCGGCGCGGGGATCTCCGCGTTCACCTTGTCGGTGATCACCTCAGCGATCGATTCGTATTTTGCGATCGCGTCGCCGGGGTGCTTGAGCCAGCGTGCGATGGTGCCTTCGGTGACGCTCTCACCGAGCTGCGGCATCGTGACGGTCAGGGCCATTTCGCGAGGTTCCTTGTGTTCGAGTTCAGTACGCGGCAAGCTCGCGGAGCTTGGCCTCGACCTTGTTTGGCGTTACGAGGTAGAACTGTTCGAGCGGCGGTGAGAACGGCATCGCCGGTATTTCGGGGCCGCCGATGCGCATCACCGGAGCATCAAGGCTCTCGAAGCAGTCCTCGGCGATGATGGCGGCAACCTCGGAGGCAACGCTCACGGCCAGGTTCGCCTCCTGGACGATCAGGACCTTGCCGCACTTGCTCGCGCTCTCGACGATCGCTGCGCGATCGAACGGACGCAGCGAGCGCAGGTCGACGACCTCGCAGGAAAACCCATCTGCAGCAAGGCGATCGACCGCTTCGAGCGAGGTGTGCACCATCATCCCGTAGCTGAACAACGCAATGTCGGTGCCCTCACGGACGACACGGGCGCGATCGAGCGGCACTGTGTACTCGCCATCCGGTACCTCGCCCTTGATGGCTCGGTAGGCGCGCTTGTGCTCGAAGTAGAGCACAGGGTCCGGGTCGCGCAGCGCAGAGATGATCATGCCCTTCGCGTCGTACGGATTCGACGGCACGACCACGCGCAATCCCGGGATGTGAGCAAAGATCGCCTCGATGGACTGCGAGTGATACAGCGCCCCGTGCACGCCACCACCAAACGGTGATCGAAGCACCATCGGCACGTTCCAGTCACCATTGCTGCGGTAGCTGATCTTGGCTGCCTCGCTGATGATCTGATCGACCGCCGGCATGATGAAATCCTGAAACTGGATCTCGGCGATCGGACGGAGTCCGTTCATCGCCGCGCCGATGGCGACACCGACGATCAGCGATTCGGCCAGCGGGCTGTCGAGCACCCGCCACTCGCCGAACTGCTTCTGCAGGCCCTCGGTGACACCGAACACGCCCCCCTTCGCACCGACATCCTCGCCGAGGATCATGACCCGCGGATCACGCTCCATCTCCTCGCGGATGCCGTCGCGGATGGCCTCGATGTACGACTTCTGCGGCACGCGTCAGTCTCCCGTCTCGGTGTACACGTGCAGCATCGCCGTGTCGGGCGAGGGGAGCGGCGAAGCCTCGGCCTCATCGGTCGCGCGATCGAGCTCGAGCACCAGCTCGGCTCGCATCTCGTCGGCCTCGCCGGCCTGCATGACACCGAGCTCCTCGAGCGTTGCCTTGAAGCGCTGCAGCGAGTCCCGCTCGCGCTCGGCCTCGAGCTCCTCGGCGCTGCGGTAGCGCCGCTGATCGTCGTCCGAGCTGTGCGATGTCAAACGCAGCACCTTCGCCTCGATGAGCGTAGGTCCGTCGCCGCGGCGCGCGCGCTTGACCGCCTCGCGAGCTGTTCTGTAGCAGGCGATCGCATCGCACCCGTCGACGATCACACCAGGAATGCCGTATCCCTTGGCGCGGTCGGCGACATCCTGCGTCGGCATCTGCTTCTGCCACGGGACGCTGATCGCAAAGCCGTTGTTCTCCACCAGGAAGATCACCGCGAGCTTGTGGATCGCCGCAAAGTTGAGCGCCTCGTGAAAGTCGCCTTCGCTCGTCCCGCCCTCGCCGATCGAGGTCAGCGTGACCGCGTCCTCGCCGCGCATGCGCGAGGCGAGCGCGATTCCCGCTGCGTGGAGCAATTGCGTCCCGACCGGCGACCCGGTGGTGATGATGTTCAGGCGCCGGCATCCGTAGTGCGCGGGCATCTGCCGGCCACCGCTGTTCGGGTCGGCGGCGCGTTGCAGCACCGACAGGATGTGGTCCTTGGGGGTCATGCCCAGCACGAGCGTCAACGCCAGGTCCCGGTAGTACGGGGCAATCCAGTCGTACGCCGGCCGCAGGTTCATGCCAAAGGCGACCTGAACCGCCTCATGACCTTCGGCCGAGATCCAGAACGGCGCCCGACCCTGGCGGTTGAGCACCCACAGGCGCTCGTCGAGCAACCGGGAACGGAGCATGTGCCGGTACATGAGCCGGAGCGTCTCCGCGTCGAGCCCGGCGCGAGCGTTCGTCTCGGTCCGCGTCATTGCCACGTGTCGATCATGCCTCCGAACCGAGCTGGCGCCACTGGCTACTCCGACGTTCCACAGCGGCTCAAATGTGGATTGCCTCACCACTCACGGCAAGCGCAGCTTCTGAGAGCACCTCACTGAGTGTAGGGTGCGGTGCCACCGCGTGGCCCATCTCGAAAGCGGTCGTCTCGAGGAGTCCCCCAGCGCGGGTCCCCAGATGAGCTCGGTCACCTCGTGCCCGATGATGTGCACGCCGAGGACCGTCCCGTCCGCCTTGTCCGCAACCACCTTGCAGAACCCCCCGGTCTCGCCCCAGATCAGCGCCCTGCCGTTGCCGCGGAACGGCACGACGCCGGTGGCCACCTCGTACCCGGCGGCCTGCGCCTCGGTTTCGCTGAACCCCATCGATCCGATCTGTGGCGTGCAGTAGGTCGTGCGGGTCACCAGGCGGGGATCGAGTGGGTGCGGATCTCGTCCGGCAATCGCCTCGACGGCGAGCACGCCTTCGTGGAGCGCCTTGTGGGCAAGCTGGAAGCCGCCGACAACGTCACCGACGGCGCTGACCCCGGGCTCGCCGGTGCGCAGCATCGGATCGACCGCGATGACCCCGCGATCGACGACGACGCCGGTGCCCTCGATGCCGATGTTCTCGACGTTGGCCGCCCTGCCCACGGCGACGAGCAGGACCTCCGCCTGGAGGCGCTGCTCCTTGCCGTCCTCACCCGCGACGGTCACCCCGACGCCGCCCTCGTTGCGCTCGACCGAGCCGAGGTCGAGGCGATGCCCGGTCAGGCAGGTGATGCCCCGCGCCTCGAACTGGCGCCGGAGTTCGGTGCCGACGGCGGCATCCTCGAGCGGGACCAGGTTCGGCAGCATCTCGACGATGGTCACCTCGGCGCCACAGGAGCGATAGAGCGAGGCGAACTCGACGCCCACGGCACCAGCGCCGAGCACGATCGCCGACGCCGGCACACGGTTCATGAAGAGCGCCTCGTCGCTGGTGAGGATGACATTGCCGTCGGCTGCAACCCCTGGCAGCTGCTTGGGGCGTGACCCGGTGGCGAGGATCACCGACCCGGCCTCGAGCTCGACGGCGTCGCCGCTCGGCGGCTCGACCGTGAGCCGGCCGGCGCCATCGAGGCGACCTCGCCCGCTGACGACACTCACCTTGTTCTTGCGCAGGAGGAACTGCACGCCCTTGTGCAGCTGGCTCACCACCTGGTCGCGCCGGCGCCCCGCGACTGCGTAGTCGAAATGGACGTCGCCGGTGGTGACTCCGAAGGCATCAGCGTGCCGCAGCTCGTCGAGCAATCCCGCGCTCTGCAGCAGCGCCTTGGCCGGGATGCAACCGCGGTGCAGGCAGGTGCCGCCGACCTTGTCCTCCTCCACCAGCACCACGCTCAGCCCGAGCTGGGCCGCGCGGATCGCTGCCGGGTAGCCGCCCATCCCGCCCCCGAGAATGGCGATGTCAAATCGTTCGGCCACGGGCCTTGAGTATATCGGCGGGGTCGACCGCGCCATCCGCGGTGATCGAATTCGTGGGACCGGCGGGCGTCGCCCTCGGCGTCACGCGGAGAGGAAGCGGCGAACCCCGAGGAAGCTGCCGAACGCTCCGACGGCGACGCCGCCGACCAGCAGCACCACGAGCAGGGTGATCGTGTACCGCGTGTCGAAGGGCACGCTCAAGAGGTTGCCCTGAGCTGCCTGGACGAAGAGACGGTAGGCGCCGAACACCACCGCTCCGGAGAAGATCGCGGCCAGCAGCCCCCCGAGCATCCCCTCGAGGATGAACGGCCAGCGAACGAACCAGTCGGTTGCGCCGACGAGCTTCATGATCTCGATCTCGGTTCGTCGTGAGTACACCGCAGTTCGGATCGTGTTCATGATGATCACGATGCTGATGGTCAGGAGAATGATCGCGATGATCGCCCCGACCCACTCGATCACCGTGATCACCGTGTTGAGCTTGCCGATGACGTCCGAGTTGTAGTCCGTCGGGGTCGTGCTGTCGACGATCGGCGTGGCCTTGGCCTCGGCGTTGAACTGACTGAGGTCGGTGAGCTTGCGGACGTTGAGGTTCAGTGACGCCGGCAGGGGGTTGCTGCCGAGGACGGTGAGCGCGCTGGCGATCGACGGGTTCTGTGAAGCCTGCTGCGCTGCCTGATCCTTGGTCTCGAAGCTCACCGAGATGACGCGGGGATCGTGCTTGAGGCGGCTCTCGAAGTTCGTGATCGCCGCCAGGGACGCGTTGTCCGACAGGTAGATCTTCAGGTGGCTCGCGTTCTGCTCCTGCCCCTGGAGCACGGAGTCGACCGAGTGTGTGAAGAGCAGCGATCCGCCGACCAGAAAGATGATCAGACCCATGGTGAACACGCCCGCGAGCGAGACACCCAGGTTGCGGCGAAAATTCTGTCCGGCGCTGTGAAGCGCGAACCACAGCGAGGCGAGGATCTGCCTCACAGGGTTGCGGTTCCTTCGCGCAGGTAGCTGCCCTCGGCCTCGTCTCTGACGACGCGCCCGTTGTCGATCGCGATGACACGGCGGCGGACGAGGTCGACGACCTCGCGGTTGTGGGTCGCCATCAGCACGGTTGTGCCGCGGTGATTGATCTGGAGCAGCAGTTGCACGATGCCCCACGACGTGTCGGGGTCGAGGTTGCCGGTCGGCTCGTCGGCGAGGAAGATGCGTGGCCGGTGCACCAGGGCTCGGGCGATCGCCACGCGCTGCTGCTCACCACCGCTCAGCTCGTCCGGGAACTTGTCGAGCTTGTCCTCGAGACCGACGATCCAGAGGACCTCCTCCACCTTCTCGCGCAGGTGGCGCTGGCCGGGCCGGGTCACCTGAAGCGCGAACGCGACGTTCTGCGCCACGGTTCGCCGGGTCAGAAGCTTGTAGTCCTGGAACACGATGCCGAACTTGCGCCGCAGCTTGGGGAGCTTGCGGTGCGACATCCGGCTCACCTCCTGGCCGTCGATGAAGATCCGCCCTGTCGAGGGAGCCTCGTCGCGAATCAGGAGACGCACCAGGGTCGACTTGCCGGCGCCGCTCGGGCCGACCAGGAAGCAGAAGTCGCCTTGATGGATCGCCAGATCAACGTCGCGCAGGGCCTCCGTACCGTTCGGGTAGACCTTGCTCACGCCGTGAAACGAGATGACGGGGCGCAGTGCGTGCTGAGGGGGGGCCGCAGATCGTTCGGCGACCGCCACGCTCACCAGGCTGCCCCCTGGGGCGATGTCTTCATAAGATGGTTTCTGGGATCGCTACTGAGTCGGCGGCCAGTATAGACCGGGGTCCCGGCGGACTCCCGCGATATTTCACAGATTGGTCACTTCCGTAGTGGGATTGGCCGATCAGGATGCCTTCGATTCTGGACCCTCGCGCGCCGCCCAGTGCAGGTATCCCTCGATGAACGGGTCGATGTCCCCGTCCAGCACGGCCTGGGCGTTGCCGACCTCGACCCCGGTCCGGTGGTCCTTCACCATCGTGTACGGCTGGAGCACGTAGGAGCGAATCTGGCTCCCCCACTCGGCGGCGATCAGCTCCCCCTTGAGATCGGCGACCTTCTGCGCGTGGGCGGCCTGCTGCAACGCGAGGAGGCGGGAGCGCAGCACCCGCCAGGCCACGTCGCGGTTCTGCTGCTGCGATCGCTCGTTCTGACACGTGACCACGACGCCCGTCGGGATGTGGGTCAAGCGAACGGCCGACGAGGTCTTGTTGACGTGCTGGCCGCCCGCACCGCTTGATCGGAACACGTCCGTGCGCACGTCGTCAGGATCGATCTCGACGGTCACGGTGTCCTCGATCTCAGGCGTGACCTCGACGAGCACGAACGACGTGTGCCTCCGATGGGCAGCGTCGAATGGGCTGATCCGGACCAGGCGGTGCACGCCGTGCTCCCCCTTGAGCAGGCCGTAGGCACGAGGGCCGGACACGCGAATGGTCGCGGATTTGATGCCTGCCTCATCGCCCACCGACTCCTCGAGAAACTCAACCGGCATGCGGTGCTCCTCCGCCCAGAGCAGGTACATGCGCAGGAGCATCTGCGCCCAATCCTGGGAATCGGTGCCACCCGCACCCGCGTGGATCCCGATCAGCGCCACATGGTCGGTGTACGGATCGCTGAACAGCAGATCGATCTGACGGCGACCGATCTCCCTCTCGAGGGCTGTCAGCTCATTCTCGATGTCGAGAGTCATCGCATCGTCCGGCTCGGCCTCGACCATTGCGACAAGCTCGCGCGTGTCACGGGCGCGCTGCGACAGCGATTCCCACGTGCTGAGGTCGTCGCGGATGCGCGAGGCTTCCTGGTTGAGCGACGCCGCATTCTTTGGGTCGTCCCAGAGGTCCGGCGCTGCGATCTCCAGGTCGAGCTCGATCAGGCGGCGGCGTTTCCCGTCGAGGTCAAAGATGCCCCTGGAGCTCGGCAATGCGGGCGGCGACGTCGGTGGCGCGGTCTGCAAGCTCGCTCATCTGCCGAGTATTCCACAATGATGTGATGCAAACCGCTGCAACGGTCACGTCTGAGGCGATCGGGGAGCTGTTCCCCGACATGCCCCGCGCGTTCGACTTCGACGATGTGTCGCTCGTGCCCCGCGTGCGATCGACGCTTGCGCACCGGACCGAAGCCGTGCCGGCGCTGGAGTTCGGACCTGCGCGCCTGACGATTCCGCTGCTCGGCTCGCCGATGCCGGACGTTTGCGGCGTCGACATGTGCATCGCGCTGGGGCAGCATGGCGCGCTCGGAATCCTGCCTCGTTTCCAGCCCGTCAGCGAGCAGGCGGAGGAGCTTCGCGAGGTCGCCGCCGCGGGCGGCGCCGTTGCTGCGGCGCTCGGTGTCACCGGCGACTATCGCGAACGGTTCACCCGCATCATCGAATCGGGGTGCCGGATCGTCTGTCTCGATACCGCCAATGGCGCGCACGAGCAGGTGGCCCACGCGGTCCGCTGGGTGCGCGACCAGGACGCGAGCGTGTTTCTCATTGCGGGCAATGTCGCCACGGCCGAGACCTTCCGGTGGCTCGAGGACCAGGGAGTCGACGCGATTCGCGTGGGGATCGCGGGCGGCTCGGTGTGCGAGACACGGACGGAGACCGGCGTCCACGCGCCGACGCCGTACAGCGTCTACGAGTGCGTCCAGGTGCGCCGGCGGGCGCTGATCGTCGCCGACGGCGGCGTTCGCAGCCCGGCCGACATGTGCAAGCTGCTCGCGTTCGGCGCCGACTGCGTGATGGTCGGGTCGGCGCTGGCCGGGACGTACGAGGCTCCGGGACGGGTCATCGTCGTGGACGGGAAGAAGTTCAAGATCATGCGGGGGGCGGCTTCGTTCTCGGTGCAGCAGGAGTTCGCCGGCGAGGATCCCGAATACATCGAGGGTGCTGAGTCGATCGTCCCGTACAAGGGCAGGGTCGCGGACGTGATTCAGCGTTACGTGGCAGGGCTTCGCAGCTCGATGTCGTACATGGACGCGCGCACGCTGACCGAGTACCGGAGCAACGCCAGCTTCATCCGGATGCGATAGGCGCTCCTGCGCTAGCCGAGTTCGGCGATGAGCTCGGCCGACGTCATCGGTTTGGAGAACATCGGGTAGTCGTACTTGAGGGCGTTGTCGTGCTCCTCTTCTGACGTGGCAGCAACGCAATCGCTGAGCGTGATCACCTCGTAGCCGTTCTCGTAGCCACTGCGCATGGTGGATTCGACGCAACAGTTGGTGAGGAACCCGCCCAGGACGATGGTCGAGATTCCCTTGCTGCGCAGGATGAAATCGAGATTCGTGCTCGCGAAGGTGTCCAGCCCGCGCTTTCCCTCGATGACGATGTCCCCCTCCTGCGGGTCAAGCTCCTCGGTGATCGCTGCGCCCCAGGTGCCCTTCACGAAGGCGTTGCCGTCGACGACCCCTTTGAGAATGCCGTAGGGGTGCGCGCTGATCTCGTTGTAGCCCTTGGCGAACATGATCGGCGCGTGCATGATCGTCGCGCCGGCTGACCGTGCCGCTTCGACCACGCGTTCCGTGTTGCCCAGCATGTCCGTCTTCTCCATCACGGGTTGGACGGCCCCGTGCAGGACGCCACCCTCGGATGTGAAGTCGTTCTGGTATTCGATGAGCACAACGGCGGTCTTGGCTGGGTCGATCGACATGCGTCCTGTCCTCCTCGGGTTCGGGTTGATCAACGCTCGTTTGACCGGAGTCACATAGCGGATCTGATGGTAGTCCGGCGGTTGGTGGTGGGTTCGACGGCTCCAGATGCGCTCTTCGTCTGTCCAGATCGACACCGAGCCTTTCGATTCCGTAACCTCACGGGCGGATCTCAGCGCTCCGGGGCGAATACGCTGATTTCACGGCCATGCGGCGGCCTGTGGCCACCGTGAGGATCACACCAGGCAGTGCACCCGGCGCGCTCGTGCTGCCGGAGGGCTCAGCCTTGCGCCGACTCGCCCCGCGGATCCCGGCCAATCGACGCCGCTGGCCCCGGGGAGTGATGGTCCTCGGGCTGGTCACCGGCGTTCTCACCCTGCTGTATCTCGGGTCGACGGTCCTTCGCAGGCCCGGCACGTCCGATTACTTCTTTGATGTCTGGGTCGCCAATCTCGGGTACGCGGGGTGCGCGACCCTGTGCGCCTGGCGGGCGATCGCTCGACGTCGCGGGCGCTGGGGCTGGGGGGCTCTGGCGGTCGGCCTCTGGTTCTTCACCGCGGGATCGGTCCTCTGGACCGCCTGGGTGCAGTACTTCGTCCCTCTCCCGTACCCCTCGATCTCCGACGCCTGCTTCCTTTCGTTCTTCGTGTTCGCGTTCCCGGGCATCGGCCTCCTGGTCCGCGAGACCGTCCCACACACCTCGAAGACCATCTGGGTCGACGGTCTGATCGCCGCTCTCGGGGTCGCCGCACTCGAGTCCACCCTGGTGATCGGTCCGATCATCAACGCGAGCACTGCGGGTGGCTTCGGAACCCTCGCGACGAACATCGCGTATCCGATCGGCGACATGGTCCTCGTCACCATGGTGGTCGCGGTCTTTGCCGTTCGAGGCTGGCGGCCGGGACGCCTCTGGTGGACGCTCGGCGCCGGACTCGTTGTGTTCGCGGCCGCAGACAGCATCTTTGTGCTGCGCGTGACCTCGAACAACTACGTCACGGGAACCCCACTGGACAGCCTGTGGCTCATCGGCGCCTTTCTCATGGCCTTCGCCGCCTGGCAGGGCATGGGGATGTCGGCTGCACGGAGCACGACGATCATTCGGCCAACCAACGTCGTTCCGGTCCTGTTCCTGCTCAGCTCGCTGGGAATCGTGGTGTATGCGGCTGGACGATCGATCTCCCTCGGCGTGGTCCTCGCCGTCGCAACGCTCCTGATCGCCATCGCCCGGTCCGCATATGCGTTTCGACAGCTGCGCGCGCTCGCCGACAGCCGGCGCGAGGCCCGAACGGACGAACTGACCGGCCTGCCCAACCGCCGGCTGTTCTTCGAGAGTCTCGCCGCATGCCTCGAACTTGGGGCCTTGGAAACGACCGCGGTGCTCATGATCGACCTTGATCGCTTCAAGGAGATCAACGACAGCCTCGGACACCACGTCGGTGATGACGTGCTGCGCCAGCTCGGCCCGCGTCTCACCGCCGCGGTGGGCAGCACAGCGACGGTGGCACGCCTGGGAGGGGATGAATTCGGCTTGATCCTCTCCCCACTCGTCAATACCGCCGAGGCGACCGGGGCCGCGGAACGAGTTCGTGAGGCCCTGCGGCAGCCGTTTCAACTCGAGGGCATGAGCCTTCGAGTCGATGCGAGCATCGGGATCGCTCTCGCGCCCGACCACGGCACCACTCCAGAGAGCGTGCTGCAGAAGGCGGATGTCGCCATGTTCGCCGCAAAGCACGCGCATGTCCCGTGGGAGATCTACTCGTCAGAGCATGACCAGAATGCGCTGAACCGGCTCGAGCTCATGGAAGACTTGCGCGATGCGTTGCGTCGTCACGAGATCGTGCTGCACTACCAACCGATCCTCGACCTGACATCGGGCACCGTCACGGGCGCAGAGGCGCTGGCGCGATGGCAGCACCCCTCACGCGGACTCCTTCCACCGGGCGTGTTCCTCGGATTGATCACGGATGCAGGGCTCATGGGTCCGTTCACCATGGACGTGCTCGATCAGGCATTGGTCCAGCAGGCCACCTGGTCTGAGCGGGGATATGACCTCGGTGTCTCGGTCAACATCTCCGCGGCCAGTCTTCGTGACGAGGATCTCCCCGACAAGATTGCCGCGCGAATCGCCGCGCGCCACGTGAGACCCGCGCGCATCACGCTCGAGATCACCGAGGACTGCTTCATCGCAGACCCCGAGCAGGCGATGCTTGTCCTGGAGCGGTTGCGCGCTCTTGGCGTCGAGCTCTCGATCGACGACTTCGGTACCGGCTTCTCGTCGCTCACGTACATCCGCCGGCTGCCGGTCAGTGAGCTGAAGCTCGACCGAACCTTCCTGACCGGCGCACCGCAGGATGCTCGGGCTGTGGCGGTGATTCGCTCCACGGTCGGCCTGGCTCACGCACTCGGATTGCGCATCGTCGCCGAGGGCATCGAAACGCTCGATGCACTCGAGCTGGTCGACCGCTTGGGCTGTGACGCAGCGCAGGGCTACCTCATCGGCCGACCCGCGCCCGCCGAGGACTTTGATGTCAGTGCCGCTGCCCAAGAGGCACGGGTTGACGCGGAGTACGTCTCCGCCACGGTCACTTCATAGCCGGAGGTATTCCCCTGGCTGCCGGCCGCAATCCACGCGCGGCCGGTCGCACAGGACACGACGTTCAGCCCCGATGCGTACTGTGTGCCGATCGGATTCGGGGTCGGCTGGATCCGCCCGAGAGGTGCCTCGCCGCCCGACCCGCCTACTTACCGTGGCAGAACTTGTACATCCGTCAGTCGGCCCAAAACAACAGGACTAGCAGCACTTTCTCCGCCTCTACCCTCATCAAAACCCTCAAACCGGCCGCACCCCGCGCTCCACAATCTCGCGCAAGGCGGACACCTTCCAGACAAACCCCAAGTCAGACTCCTGATTCACACGCCCCGAGTAAACCCCAAGCAGTCGCTCGACAGAACCGGCGAACACGGCGACACCGCCGCTGCGCATTGCAACAGCGCCACCTCCGCTGTAGAAGATCACCGGCGACCCGGACTGTCCCGCCCGGGTCCGGCTGTCCACCAGATACAGCGGCAACCCATCGAATTCGACAGCAGGCTCAGTAGCAATACTCCCGCGCGACCAAATTCCTAATGACCCGCCACCGCTCAGACCAAACGGGAACCCAATGATGAACACCCCCTCCGCAACACCTGCAGCAATTTCCGGCTCGACAGTCCAGGGATCGTGTCGGTAGAGCTCCACATCGTCCATCGAGGAGAGCGGCAACGCGACGACGTCCACGCGGCGCCCAAAATCAGGGTGCTCCCGCCACAAAGGCTGACCCGCGCCATTGTATAGCGGGTCGGCGACCTCCCTCCACTGTCCGAGACGATCCTTCACATTGTGCATCGTCCTCAGTTCGCTCGGCACCGCCCCAGACGAGTGAAGCGGCTGATTGGTTCGCGGATCCCTCCCACTGACAACGTGCCAGTTCGTTATCAGGTAGTTCACACCGTTCCAGCCTACTGCGAAGCCCGTTGCGCTACCAAGTACATTGGAACCCGCTATCGCACGGATTAACAACGACGCCACCGAGGGGCGGGCGATCGCGCTGTCTGCCGTCACGCGCTAAGCCGGCTCTGAGCGAATGGGCATGTCGTCACTCTGCTGCCACCACCACACGAACGGCCGGGCCGAAGCGAGCGTTGATACGGTCCACCATTGCCGCCGTCCCCGACGCGTCAGCATGCGCATACGTGTTGTACGTGAATCCCGGCGACGCATGGCCTAGCATCTTCGAGACTAACTGAATCGGCACCCCATCGCCGATCGCGAGGGTAGCAGCCGAATGCCTAAGATCATGAAAACGGACACGTCGGATTCCTGCCCGTTCGCACATCACGAGCCATCGTTTGTAGAACGTCGACCGCGCCATCGGTTCCGCGTCTGTCCCCGGCCAGATCAATGCCCCACGGCGAGGCGTCCGCCTAAGCGCGCTAACGCATCGATCCGACAGCTCAAGAGTCCGCCGCCCCGTCGCCGTCTTGGGCGATGTGACCACCCGACGCCCCTCCTCATCCACGGTCGCCGTGCCGGCCACGCGGAGCGTACGCCGCGCCAGATCTACATGCTCCCACCGCAGTCCAAGAAGCTCGCCCTCACGAAGGCCATGCAGCGCCGCGAGCGCGTACGCGGCCTCGAACGGATCACCTTCAGCAGCGTCAAGCAACCGCTCAACTTCAGCCCAGCTAAGCGTCGTAATCTCGTGCTTAGTGCTCCTCGGTTTATCAACGGCCTGAAGTGCGGAGCTAACCCGGTATCCACGCTTGCGCGCAGAGTTAAGAGCGATCGCCAACGTCCGCTGAATCTGGCCCACTGTGTTGCCCGTCACCCGGCGTGCCGCGGTTGCGTGGAGCTTGTCGATGTGGTCGGGCTTCAGTACGTCAAGCCGCACATCACCTATTGCGGGAACGATGTGTATTCGGCCGTGCCGCTCATATGTTGCCCAGGTCGAAGCCGCCACAGTCCCTCGGATGAGATCAAGCCATCGCGCGAACCAATCGCGGACACTTGGTGACTGGGACGCGACGAACCGACGCTCCCTCTTTGCCTGGTCCGCCTTCGCCTGCGCCTCGGCCTGCGTCCGCCCGTAGACGCTGATCTGCTGACCGGCCACCCTTACGCGGCACTCCCAGCGGTTACCTCGCCGCCGCATAGTTCCTGTCCCGCGACGCTGCCGCATGATTGCCGCCGATCCTAGCGCCTCACCCGCACCCACGTCCTGGCCGGCCACGGCACCCCTTCGACTGGATCGGTCGCGTGATCTACATAGGCGTTCAGGTCGGCCAAACGATAGCGGACGAGCCGACTGCTGATCTGAGTCTTTGGGATGCAGCCCGATCGAACCAGGCGCTTCAGCGTACTAGTGCTACACGCCAAATACAGGGCGGCCTCATCAACCCTAAGGAGTTCCGAGCGCACCGCGGGGCCACCTTCTAGATTCACGATGCTCCCACGCCAGCGCCATCGCTAAGGATGGCGGCCGGCTCGCCCGAGGCCCCGTCGGGAGCAAGGCCCGCGAGCAGCCGCAACTGCCCCACCGTAAGCCGACGAGCTCCGGAGTTGAGCAGCTCACGCACAAACTCAACCCCATACCCGAGCTCGACAAGCGCGAGCGACGGTGCAACTTGCTTATAGAGCCACATTGCTATTTGCTCCAGCCCGTCCTCCTTCGACGGCAACCGCAGCATCGCGCGCTCGGCATCCCCAATGATCGACGCCCACCAATCGAGAAGCTCGGCGCGATCCCCCCGCGACCCGTCTTTCCGCTGCGTGAAGTCCACGAGGCCCCGGATCGTTCCGAGCACGTGATTCCCTAGCCTCTCGCCCGCTGCCACGGCGCCCTGGAGAAACGAACCGGCACGCTCATCCCGGAGCTGTACCTCCCACCGTACGCCCGCCCCTGCGACGCCCGACTCGGCAGCTTTGTCGTAGACGCGGATCAGGGCCAGCGACTTGACCGAACCAAGATATGTGCTTGCTCCAGCGGCTTCTAATGCTCCCGGACCTCGTCTCACAAACGTCTGTACTTCGCGGACACGAGTTAGATGCGTAAGTGTGAGTCGCTTACGGAAGGCGTCGGCCACTGTCCCAGGCTCTGCGCGCCGCAGCCGGTCGTCGTAGTAGCCGTCCACCCGTGTTACGTGCGCCTCCAGCCCGACCACCTGCCTAGCCAGCTCAATGCCAGCCTTTCCGCCCAGGACGTCGAACCCCGACTGCCGAATCTCCAGGTACGTCTCTTTGGCACCTGGCCGTGTCCGCGGCGACCACGCGAGGAACGCCCAATGGCCCACTTCGGCGGACGATCGATACCAGCGGTTTCCACCATCCCGGTCTTCCGGCATGGAGCCGAACGCACCACCCACAAGGGCGGCAACGTCAGGAGAGCTCATGCTCCGTATCGTTGCCTGAAGCCATCCAAGTCCTACGGTTGTCATTTCCACCCCCGTGTTACCCATCGGGGGTTCTGCTTTTGTCGGCTCTAAAGGCACAGGCCGAAGCCTAGCACAAGGAGATGCTTTTGTCCGCTCCAAAGCATCCTGGCCTGGCCTCGTCCGGGCAGCTCGCGAGACCTTTCCTCCTCGCGGATCAAACCTTTCGTGCGATCGTCAGTAGGTCGCTCGTGCCGCGCTGTCGGGGCCGGTCTCGACGCGTCCTGCCAGACGCGTCGTACCCGAGCCGACCGCTCGCCGCTTCCGCGGCCGGACGACGACCTCGACCTGATCTGGATCCTCTAGAAACACTGTCAGCATGTCCTTCGCATCGAGCTCCAGGAGCAGCATCTCAATGGCTAGACGCACGATCTTGCCCATCGGCACGTCGCGCCCCTGGGCTTTCGCCCCCTCCGCTGCGTTCTTAAGCTTCGCGTGAAACTCGGGCGAGACCCGGATCGTCAGGCGCTCCAGCCCATTAACGCTAACCGGCCGGCCGCCCTTCTTACCCGCGGCTACCTTCACCGGGTCCTTCTCGCGCTGATCCTTGTTAGGCATCTGCTTATGAGCCTACCAAAGCAGAGGGCTTAGGTGAGTCACGTTTTGTGATCGGTGCCTAATTTCAGCGTGACAATGCACGGGGACGCGACCCGCACTCATAGCGCCTCACTCCTGGTCTCCGCCGCCGAGCGCTTCCCCTGGGCGCATAGAATCGATTGGCATGGACCGGTCCAGAGGCCCCTACCTCATCCACGCTGTGGTGTGCGAGCGAGTGCTCCAAGAGCAAGACGGCGTGTTGAGCCTAATCCGGGTCATTGATCGAATCACAGCGCTGACGATCCAATACGCTGGCCCCGGCGCCCCGGCGTTCTCTCCTCCTCCGCCACCTGCCTCGACTTCCGTGACATTCGCTCTCGGCTTCCGCTCCGGAGACTTCCAGGGGACCCTCCCGCTTCGCCTAAGAATCGACACCCCCTCGGGCTTGAAGCTACCCGAGGTTCAATTGTCGGTCCTCTTCGAAGGAGCCGATCGGGGCGCTAACGTGATCCTCCCCATGCAGTTCCCCTTGCAGGAGGAGGGACTCCACTGGTTTACCGTAGAGCTTGGCGGCGATGCGGTCACCCGAGTCCCATTGAGAGTCATCCGACAGACTGCGATCCAGACCGTCCCCCCGCAGATTGGATAGGGAAACGCCTGCCTTCAGGCCGCAATCGCCACAGGCGACAGGTATTCATCGAGAACCCGTGGCGTTGCGATCACTCCCGTCCTGACCTCCCCACGATCAAACCACAGCGATTGCGCTAATAGTTCGTGCCCCGAAAGGGTCCATTTGCCCGCGCGGTCAACTAGGGAGAGGTCATCGGTTGCGTCGGCTCCTTGGTCCAAGGCCAAGCTCCGCAGCCATCCCATGGCGTCATCGACCATCGGAAAGACGGCTAGCCGGTTCCGGCTTAGCAGACCCCACACTTCATATCTCATCGTCTAACGGTACCTCATGAACGGCCCAAACGCTGCGAACGGCCCCCAGGAGCTGATCTGGGGCAACCCCGTGAAGTCCAACGTGCCCGGTTTCCTCATCGTAACTGTTGATCAGATCCTCTGCGATCTCCATCCGCGCAATGAACCCACCTAGCCTAGGTAGCAATTGCGCCATTTCCATGCCTCGCCGCGCCGTGTCGAACGTGCTGACCTCCGCCCAGTGGACACGGTCTTCATCGGTCAGGGGCCTACGCGGCTTCGCACCCAGCGCCTCCTGGCTCTTCATATCCTCTTCGATAGGCGGATTGTTCTGACAGATCCGATAGACGTGCATCGTATCGAGGATATCTAACCGTCTGGATGCTGTACGCCGCCAGTCGCGCCTCCCCTCGCTCGCCCATGTCTAGCCGCACGACTCAGTCCCGGTAATCTTGGCCATGACCTCGGCGCTCGCAGCTATACCCTCACAGGAACCCTCATTCTCTAGCCTCGGGTGCCTCTCTCTGGCCGTCTATGACACCTCCACGAATTCGGCGCCCCAAAGAGCGACTACGTCACGCCCTGCCGTGGCAGTACTTGTACTTCTTCCCGGACCCGCAGGGACAGGGCTGATTGCGGCCGACCTTGGCGTTCGGCGCGCCGCTCGTACCATTGGTTGCGCCGTTGCCGTTCCCGCTCGCGCGCTGCGTGCCCGAACCTGACAACTCGACAACGTTCCGTACGATCGGCTTGCTCACCACCGGTGCTGCGACGCGGGTCGAGGTGGCACGAGCCAAAGCTCCGCTCGCCAGCGCTGCCGCCGGCCGAGCCGGGGGGACCTGCGCACCGTCGGTTGCGCCACCGGGTCTGTCTGCACGCGGCGACGCCGGTGCGGTGGCCTCGGCGGCGCCGGCTGTCGGCGTCGCAACGGCAGCCAACTCGTCGGAAGCCGCGTCCACGGCGGGAGCAGCCTCATTGGGATCCACGCGCCGGATCTGCACGTTGAGCAGCGCGCGCACGATCTCCCGCTGGATGTCCTCGGTGAGGTCTTGGAACGCGCCGAACGCGGCCGCCTTGTATTCGACGAGCGGGTCCATCTGACCGTACGCCTGGAAGCCCATGCCCTCGCGGAGGTGATCCATCTGGGTGAGGTACGCGAGCCACCGCGTGTCGATCACCTGGAGCATCACGCTCTGCTCGACCTCGCGGAGCAGCTCGGCGCCGTACTCCTGCTCCTTCTCCTCGTAGAGGCCGATCAGCTCGCCACTGAGTGTTTCCGTGACCTCCTCGATGGAATTCCCGAGGCTGTCCGTGCTCACTTCCGAAAGTTCAGGGAGCCCCGCCGCGAACTGGCGCATCTGCGTCCAGAGTCCCTCGAAGTCCCACGCTTCCCGATGCCGCCCTTCGCAGTACGCCGGCACCTCGCTCGCAACCACGTGCTCCACCATCTCGATGAAGTTCGTGCGCGTGTCGGTCCCTTCGAGAATCTTGCGACGCTCGCCGTAGATGATCTCGCGTTGCTTGTTCATGACGTCGTCGTACTCGACGACGTGACGCCGGCTGTCGAAGTTCTGTCCTTCGACGCGCGCCTGCGCCCCTTCGATCTGGCGCGACACCATCTTCAACTCGAGCGGCGTGTCCTCGTCGACACCGAGCTTGCCCATGAAGCCCTGCATGCGCTCGCCACCAAAGACGCGCATGAGGTCGTCCTCGAACGACAGGAAGAAGCGTGACTCACCGGGATCGCCCTGACGGCCGGCGCGGCCGCGCAACTGGTTGTCGATGCGGCGCGATTCGTGGCGCTCGGTCCCGATGATGTACAGCCCGCCGACATCGGCGACACCCTCACCAAGCACAATGTCGGTGCCGCGCCCCGCCATGTTGGTCGCGATGGTCACGCTCCCGCGCTGACCGGCGTTCGCGATGACATCCGCCTCCTTCTCGTGCAGCTTGGCGTTGAGCACCGAGTGCTGGACGCCAAGCTTGTCGAGTTGACGGCTCAATCTTTCGCTCTTCTCGATGCTCGTCGTCCCCACAAGGATCGGCTGTCCCTTCTTGTAACGCTCGGCGATCTCGTCGACCACCGCGCGATATTTGCCTTCCTCGCCCTTGTAGATCAGGTCCGGCTCGTCGAGACGCACCATCGGCCGGTGGGTCGGAATCGGCACCACCTCGAGCTTGTAGATCTTGTGGAATTCCTCGGCTTCGGTGAGCGCGGTGCCGGTCATGCCCGCGAGCTTGTCGTACAGACGGAAGAAATTCTGGAAGGTGATCGTCGCGAGTGTGACGGTCTCCTGCTGGACCGCGACGCCCTCCTTTGCCTCGATCGCCTGGTGGAGGCCGTCCGACCAGCGACGTCCCGGCATCGTGCGTCCGGTGAACTCGTCGACGATGATCACCTCGCCATCGCGCACGATGTAGTCGCGGTCGCGAAGCCACAACGCGTGAGCACGCAGCGCCTGGTTGATCTGGTGCGCCTCGGCCGCGTGCTCCATCTCGTAGACGTTGGAGATGCCCGTCCACTTCTCGATCTTGTCGACCCCCTCCTCGGTGAGCGTCGCCGACTTCGTCTTCTCGTCGATCGTGTAATCGTCTTCGGCCACGAGTCGCGGGATCAGGCGCGCATACGTGTAGAACTTGTCGGTCGCCTCGCTGGCCTGCCCGCTGATGATCAGCGGCGTGCGCGCCTCATCGATGAGGATCGAGTCCACCTCGTCGACGATGGCGTAGCGCAGCCGGCGCTGGACGCAGCGGTCGAGCTTCTGGGCCATGTTGTCGCGCAGATAGTCGAAGCCCAGCTCGTTGTTGGTCGAGTACGTGATGTCGGCGGCGTACGCCTCGCGGCGCGTCGCAGGACGCAGGTGCTGCAGGCGCGGATCCGGATGCGTCTCGTCGACGAAGTTCGGGTCGTAGACGTACGAGAGATCCTGCCCGGCGATGACACCGACCGACAGCCCGAGGAAGTGATAGAGGGCTGCGTTCCATCCCGCGTCGCGTCGGGCCAGGTAGTCGTTGACGGTCACCAGGTGCGCGCCGCGCCCTTCGAGCGCGTTGAGGTAGAGCGCCAGGGTCGCGACGAGTGTCTTGCCTTCGCCGGTCTTCATCTCGGCGATCCGTCCCTGATGCAGCACGATGCCTCCGATCAGCTGGACGTCGAAGTGGCGCATGCCCAGGGTCCGCTGCGAAGCCTCGCGGACCACCGCGAACGCCTCCGGCAGCAGATCGTCGAGGGCCTGGCGGCGCTCCCGCTCACGCTCCTCCTCCTCGGCGCGCTGCATCGCCATCTCCTCGGTCTCCTCGCCGAGGCCAGCCGCGAAGGACTGTCCGTGGGTGATGTCGGCGCCCTGGACGCCAAGGCGCTCCCGGAATTCCCTGGTCTTGTCGCGGAGCTCCTCGTCGGTCAGCGCCGACATCTCGGGTTCGAGCTCGTTGATGAGGTCCACAACCCCCTGGTAGCGCTTGATCTCGCGCTTGACGGGGTCGCCGAGGACCTTGTTGATCGGCTTTCTGAATAGGGACATGGTCCATTCCATTCTGGCAGCCCTGGCCACTTACGGCACCACGGCCGCCACCACGACGTCGACGAGCGAAGCGCCCGCCTGAACCAGTGCTGAGGCGGCGGCCGCGGCGGTTGCCCCGGTCGTCAAGACGTCATCGACGAGCCAGAGATACCCGCCCTGGAGGTCGTCGCCGGACCAGGCGAACGCTCCGTTCACGTTTCCGCGCCGGGTCGCCTCGTCTCGGGCGCTCTGCGGCGGTGTGTCGCGGATCCTGACGAGGTCATCAAGCACGAGGACGTCTCGGGCCTCGCCAATGACCTCTGCGATCACCAGGGACTGGTTGTAGCCGCGCTGCCGACGCCGGCGCGCGCCCAGCGGCACGGCCACCACGGCGTCTGGCGTGAAGAGGCGCGGGCCGCCCAGACGGCTCGAGGTCATGGCGGCCAGTTCCCGCAGCACCTGGCGGTCGCCGCCGTACTTGCCCCGATGGAGCGCGGCTCGGATCGGTTCGACGAACTCGAACCCCGCGAAGGCGCTACCGGCCTCCATCCGGCGCGCCGCCGGGATCGGCATCGCGGTCAGGGCGGCGGCGCACCCGGGGCAGATCGGTTGATCGGCGACCGCCTCACACCCGGCGCAGCGCCGCGGGGCAACCGCGTCGAGCAGGAGCCTGGCGAGGGCGGCGAGCATGGGTTCAGGTATGCGGGGTCGGGGGCGACGCCGCCGGGACAGTGCCGCCTGAAAGCGTCGTCAGTCGTCAGCTGTCCTCACCGAACGCGTCGAGGGCCGTCTGCATGCAGGAGATCAGCTCGCGCGCCGAGGCAATGCTCAGCTCCAACGCGACACGCTCACTCACGGGACGATCCGCATTGACGAAATCGACGAGCAGCGCGTGGTCCAGGGTCGCGTGGGAGGGATGGTCCACGGAGACGACAGCCGTGCTGATTGGGGTCCAGGCGCCGGCCGCCTTGGCGCTGCCTGTGAGCGCCGCCTTCTCAACGATGTACGAGCACATGAATCGTCTCCTAGCTCAGCAGTCGGCCGAAGAAATCGAACACGAGCCGCCAGCCCTGGGCCGCAGCCTCAACCCGGTAGCTGGGACGATCGGCGGCGAAGAAGCCGTGCCCAGCGTTGTCGAAGGTGTGGAAATCGTGCTCCTTGCCCAGCCGGGTGAGTTCGGCATCGATCTGCGCGACCTGGTCCGGCGACGGGTTCTTGTCCTCAACACCGAAGAGCCCAAGGATCGGGCACGAGATCTTTGGCGCGCGGTCGATGACTGGTTCCATCCGGTACGGCAGCTCCGGCGGTGAGGGGCTGACCACGAAGGCCCCATAGCAGTCCACCGCTGCATCGATCGGGAGCTCGCACGCGGCGAGAAACGACTGACGGCCCCCCGAGCAGTACCCGATCGTGCCGATCTTGCCATTGCTCACGGGGAGCGCCCGCATGAAGCGCAACGCACCCCCGGCGTCGCCGAGAAACTGGTCCGTGGTGATCCAGCCACCGGCCCGCGCCGCTGCGGCGGCGTCATCCGCGGAGAGATCCGGCCCGAAGCGGTGATAGAGATTCGGGCAGAGCGCGATGTACCCGTGGTGCGCGAACCGCCGAGTGATCTCCTTGGTGGCGGCGTCCCACCCGGGCGCGTGGTGGATCACCAGCACTCCGGGGTACGGCCCCGGACCCAGCGGCCGGGCAAGATAGGCGGCGATTTCGTCGTCGCCGTTACCCGTGATCGTCACAGTTTCGGCGAGCATTCCTTCGTACACGGCGTTCCTCCAGTCAGCGATGGGCGGAGGCGACCGTATCGAATCAGGACATCGTCAGGCGTCTCGAACAGCGCCCGCCCTTGACCGCGGCCCCCGCCGGGCTGACCCAGCCCGCCCCCGCCGGAGGCCTCGACGCGCTAGCTCGGCAGAGACAGGCGGTCGCCGACCTGAACCCCCGCCGCGGCCAGGCTGCCGGGCGGAAGCTCTATACAGGACTTGGCCTTTCTCACCACACGCGTGACCCGCCAGGGGCGCAGCGAATGGTAGATCCGGACCACCACACCGTCCTTGTCGAGGAAGACCGCGTCGACCGACATCCTCATGAAGAACATGTGGATGGAGCTGCACGGACGCAGGCAGAGTCCCGCGTCAGCAGCGAGCTCGCGGCGGCCCATCAGACCCATGAATCGCTGCCAGGGAGTGTCTGCCATCGACACCGCACGGGCCACGGTGGTGCCGGTCGATGTCGTCAGGCGGAAACTTCGCTGCGTCGTGGACATGACCGGGATCCTACCGGGCGATCGCCGGCGCGCTGCGATCGTCGCTAGGTCGTCGCTCGGCCGTCAGGGATGGTGACTCGGACCTCGGTGCCGAGCCCCAGACCGCTGCGCACCTGAACACGCCCGCCGACGAGTGCAGCCCGCTCGCGCATCTGGATCAGACCCAGTCCGGCGGTGCGTCCCAGGCGTGCGTCGGTGGCACCGACGTCGAAGCCGTCGCCGTCGTCCTTGACCACACCAACCACCAGTCGCGGCAGGAACGAGAGGATCGCGTCCACCCGCTGAGGCCGCCCGTGCGCCAGGGCGTTGTCGAGAGCCTGCTCGAGGATCCGGTACATCGTGATCTCGGCGAGCGTTGGCATCCGGCGTTCGGAGCCGAGGATGTGGAGCAGCACGGTGCCTCGCTCACCCCAGGCGGCGAGCAGATCCCGGATGGCTCCGACGAGGCCTCGATCCTCGCTCAGCGGCAGCAATCCGGCGATCACCTCGCCGAGCTGTTCCGACGCTTCAGACGCGGCGGTTCGGCACCGCGAGCTCGCGCCGATCGCCGTGGCCGGTTCGCGGACGAGGCTCCTGCCGATGAGCTCGGCCTCGAGGGCCGCATCGGCAAGGCGCTGCATGGGTCCCTCGAGGATGAGTTCGCGCGGTCTCCGCATGCTCCACATCCGCGATCTCGTAGATCTGGCGCGCCGCCTGGCTGTAGCGGCTCGCTCGCTGGTTCGGATCGGCGACCGACTGGCCGGGAACCTGGGCGAGCTGGCGGCTCATCTTGCGAAGCACGGCCTGCTCCGCCATGACGTCACCGAGTTGGATGCGGATCCCGTCAGATCGAGTTTCAAGGCGGGTGAGCTCGGTGCTCATCTCGAGGCCTTCGGCAAAGGTCGCGGCGATGTCGGGCACGATCGCCGGTGAGGCCAGCCCCGGGAGCACCTCGAGCGCCTTCTGCCGGGACTCCTCCGAGCGGCGCAGCTTGATGAGCAGATTGGCGCGCCGGGCGCCGACGTCGATCAGCTGACGCTCGAGGTCCACCGCGAGCTCGTCGAGATCAGCGGCTCGCGCATCGAGGTGAAAGCGCAGTCCGACGAGTGGGGCGCCGGCGACCCGGACATCGATATGACCCGACGTCGTGGCTCGCGGCGCGGTTCTCACTCCGCGATTATCGCCGGACGATGAACCGAAGACGCACCAGGTCGTAGAGAGTGCCAATGGAGTCGCGCATCGCACTCACACGGGAGTCCTCCTTGTGCTCCCATCGGACCGGCACCTCCGCCACCGTCCAGCCGAGCCTTCGAGCCCTGAGCAGCACCTCGGCATCGAACCCAAAGCGCAGCGTTCGGAGTGGGGTGAAGCACGCCACCGCCGCCTCGGCGGTGAATGCCTTGAAGCCACACTGGGTGTCATGCAGTCCACGAAGCGCGGCCAGACGGAGCAACCGGTTGTACGTGCGCCCCATCACCTCCCGCCGTCCCGGCTGATGGACGTCGATCTGCGACCCCGGGAGGGCGCGCGACGCGATGGCCACTGCGCAAGTCCCCTGCAGTCGCGCGCGCAAGCGCTCAACCTCCTCGATCGGCGTGCTCAGATCGGCGTCGCTGAAGACACGATGCTCTCCCATGGCACGGAGCATGCCCAGACGTACCGCCGCACCCTTGCCGGTGTTGCGCTCGAGCGCGTGGACCTGTAACTGCGGCCAGCCTTCCGCGATGGCGCGCGACATCGCGAGGGTGTTGTCACTGCTGCCGTCGTCCACGATCAGCACCTCGTAGGGCTCGTCTCGCGAGTCCAGGTAGGAGCGCATCCGCTCCAGCGTTGCCGGCAGGCGCTGCTCCTCGTTGTAGGCAGGAACGATGATGCTGAGCATCGGCCGATCAGCGAGCGGCTCGATGGGCTGCGGCCTCGCGGCGCTCGAGCCACCAGAAGACCGGGAGCACCGACTGCCGCCGCAAGCGCCACGGCTGGATGGCGAGCCGCCACGCCCACTCGAGGCCGATGCGGCGGACGGCCGAAGGCGCGCGGCGCACCCTGCCTGCGAGGAAATCGAGAGTGCCGCCGACGCCGATCCCCGACGCGGCCCCGATGGGGACCAGGTATCGATCCAGGAAGAGTTCCTGCCGGCCGGCGCCGAACGCTGCCAGCACCATCTCGGGACGCGATTGCTCGACCTCATGCGCCGTCGCCCTTCCCGGTGGCCCGTCACTCACCGCCACGACCTGCAACCGCGGGTGCATCGCCACCATGCGATCGCGCGCGGCACCAGCGACGCCCGGCGCTCCCCCGACCAGAGCGATGCGGTGAGCGTGGCGTTCCGCCATCGGGAGGTACGCGCCGATGAGGTCGGCGCCGCCGATGCGCTCCACCTCCGGATGGCCGCGGCGGCGCAGTGCGCGCACCAGGCCGATGCCATCCGGTACCACGAGGGCTGCGGACTCGAGCGCTGAGCTGAACGGCTGACTGCGCCGCGCCATCATCACCATCTCGGGGTTGAGGGTGACCACCACACCCGGATGCGCCGTCTCGCCCGCCCGGCGTCGCTCCACGATCTCAACGAGTGTTTGCACGGCGGTCGCCATGTCGACGATGTCAACCGGGCACCCGAGCACACGAGCCCGCACCGTCGTTCGCGTGGCGCGCCGGACGTCCACCCTACCGCTTGGTGTACTGCGGCGCCTTCCGTGCTCGCTTCAGACCGTACTTCTTGCGCTCTTTCTCACGCGAATCGCGGGTGAGCAGCCCCGCCGTCTTGAGCACCGCGCGCAGCTCTGGATCGGCGGCGATCAGTGCGCGAGCGATCCCGTGGCACACGGCACCCGCCTGCCCTGCGATACCCCCACCGAAGACCTTGACCGAGACCTCGAAGCGTCCGGTCGTGTCGGTGACGCGCAAGGGCTGCGTGACCACGGTCTCGAGGTCACGGCGTCCGAAATACTCGCTGGGTGGTCGGTTGTTGACGACGATGACGCCGTCGCCGGGGACGATGCGCACGCGCGCGACGGCCGTCTTGCGACGGCCGGTGGCCTGCTTGTATGCCTCAACTGGTGCGGGCAACGATGATCTCCCCTAGTTCGCCGAACGTGATCGGCTGCGGTCGCTGCGCCTCGTGTTTGTGCTCCGAGCCCGCGTAGACGCGAAGATGGGTGAGCTGCTCGGCACCGAGGGTGTTGTGCTGCAGCATTCCGCGAACGGCATGCGTGATGGGGAATGTCGCGTCCACGGCCATCGCCTCGTCGAACGTGCGCACGCGGCGTCCGCTCGGATATCCCGAGTAGCGGTCGTACTGCTTGAGGGTGCGCTTGCGTCCGGTCACCACGATGTCACGGGCATTGATCACGATGACGTGCTCACCGGTGTTGATGTGCTGCGTGAACTGCGCGCGATGCTTGCCGCGCAGGATGCGGGCGATGTTCGCTGCGAGCCGGCCGAGCGTCTGCCCCCGGGCGTCGACGAGGAACCAGCGCTGTTCGAGCTCAGCAGGCTTGGCCTGATAGGTCAGCGTGGTGGTCATGCCGCGAGCTCCTGGTTGTTCGAGGGTGATTCGTAGCGCACCGACCACTGGTGCAGTCCGCGAGCCGGTGCAACGGACACCGACGGGTCACGCGTGGTGGCGGTGTCCACCAACGAGGCAAGCCACTCCGGAGCCGCCCGGCCCTGGCCGACCTTCACGAGCGCACCGGTGAACGATCGCATCATGCCGCGCAGGAATGCGTCGGCGTGCACGGTGATGACGATGGTCTCGAGGACCGGGTGGCCCTGGTGCGCTGCATCATCGCTTCCGAATGCGCCACGTTCGACGCCGACCGTCGTCACACGACGAACGGTGCTGCCACCCGGACGCGGCGAGCTCCCGAACGCGGCGAAATCGTGCCTGCCGACCAGGTGTGCGGCGGCAGCTCGCATCGCGTCGAGGTCGAGCGGACCGCGCACCGTCCACGCGGTGCGGCGCAACACTGGAGACCGGCCGTCACGGCAGACGATGAGGTAGCGATAGGTGCGGTCGACCGCGTCGCGGCGCGCATCGAAGCCGTCGGTCCGGATCGCGACGTCGCGCACCGCGAGGTCGGCGGGCAGCGTCGCGTTGAGCGCGCCTCGGAGCTCCTCCGGTGGCCAGCCTCGATCGAGCGTGCACCCCACCACCTGTCCGTGCGCATGCGCGCCGGCGTCGGTGCGTCCGGCCGCGGTGAGGGCAGGCGTCTCGGAGGTGACGGCGCGGAGCGCGTCATTGAACACGCCCATCGCGGTCCGCACGCTCGGCTGGATCTGCCAGCCGGCGAAGTCGGTGCCGTCGTACTCGAGGGTGAAGCTGTAGGTGGGCATGAGTCTTCGCCTGCCTACTCGACCAGCTCGATGATCGCCATCGGCGCGGCGTCGCTGTGCCGTGGGGGCAGCTTGACCACGCGGGTGTAGCCGCCGGGCCGCTCCTTGTAGCGCTCGAGATACGTGGAGAAGAGCTTGTTCGACACCTCGCGGTCGTTGACGTACAGCGCGACCTTGCGGCGTGCGTTGAGGTCGTCCGGCTTGGCGTCGGTGATGACACGCTCGACCCAGCGCCGCAGCTCCTTGGCTTTCGCCTCGGTGGTCGTGATCCGGCCGTAGCGCAGCAGGGAGGTCACCTGGTTGCGCGTCATCGACTGGCGATGCGCGGCGCTGCGCCCGAACTTCCGACCGGCAATACGATGTCGCATGAGTGGTGCCGGTTACCTCGCCATCGGCTGGAAGAGCGTGTCCAGCTCTTCCGGCGTGACCAGCTCGCGCTGCACGAGCTTCTCGCGAATCTCATCGAGCGACTTCTGACCGAAGTTGCGCAACGTCAGCAGCTCCTCCTGCTTCATCGCGACCAGCTGACCCACCTTGGTGATGTCATTCGCCTTGAGGCAGTTGAGCGCCCGGACGCTGAGCTCGAGGTCCTCGATCGGGACATCGGCGAGGCGGCTCGGGAGGTCGTTGCCGCGCGCCTGGCGCTGCTGCGGCGCCGCCAGGTTGTCGCCGAACCGGACGAACAGGCCGAGGTGTTCAGTGAAGAGCCCGGCGGCGCGGCTCACGGCCTCGACCGGCGCCAGCGTCCCATCGGTCCACACCTCGACGACCAGCTTGTCCCATTCCGTCTCCTGACCGACGCGGGTCTTCTCGACGAAGAAGTTGGCCTTACGCACCGGGGTGAAGATGGCGTCGATCGGGATGACACCGATCGCCTGACCTTCCTTCTTGTTGCGCTCAGCGGTGACATACCCCTTGCCACGCTCGACCATCAGGTCCATGCGGAGCTGCGCCTTTGGCGAGTCCAGGGTGGCGATGTGCTGGCCGGGGTTGCGGATCTCAATGTCGCTGGTCGTCTCGATATCGCCGGCGGTGACGTCTCGGGGGCCGTGGACGTCAAGGCTGATGCGCACCGGGTCGGCGCTGTGCGAGAGGACGTTGATCTCTTTGATGTTGAGCAGGATCTCGGTCACGTCTTCCTTGACGTTCTCGATCGAGCTGAACTCGTGGGCGATGCCTTCGATCGATACCGAGGTGATCGCGGCGCCGGGGAGCGAGGACAGGAGCACGCGGCGAAGCGAGTTGCCGAGCGTGACACCGAATCCGGGCTCGAGCGGCTCGATTTCGAACTTGCCGTAATCGGCGCTGCTCTCGATCTCTTTGACCGCGGGGGTGGTCATCATGTCAATTGCCATTCAGGACTCCTCAACAGGGAACGGGGATGTAGCGCCGACCCTGGCGCGGAGCATGGTCATCTCGAGTACCACTCCACGATCAGCTGCTCTTCGATTTGTTGTTCCATCTCATGGCGCTCGGGTAAACGTGTGACCGTTCCCTTGAGCGCGGCGGCGTCGAGGGTCAGCCAGTCGGGGACCGACCTGCCGGACACCAGCGACTGCGCGTTTTCGAGCACGAGCATCTTCCGGCTCCGCTCGCGCACCTCGACCACATCCCCGGGACGGAGCTGCGCGGACGCGATGTTCAGCGCCCGGCCGTTGACCCTGAAGTGGCGGTGACTGACCAGCTGACGCGCCTCGCGACGCGAGCTGGCGAGCCCGAGCCGGTAGACGACGTTGTCCAGCCGGCGCTCGAGCTGCTGGAGCAGGACCGTGCCGGTGACGCCCTCAGCACCCTCGGCGCGCTCGAAGTAGTGACGGAACTGGGTTTCCAGGACGCCGTAGATGCGCCGCGCCTTCTGCTTGGCGCGGAGTTGCAGGCCATAATCGCTGGCCTTGCGCCGGCGCGCGAGGCCGTGCTGACCCGGCAGCAAGCCGCTGCGCTTGTCGAACGTGCAGTTGGTCACGCATTTGGCGCCCTTGAGATAGAGCTTGGCGCCCTCGCGGCGGCAGAGACGGCAGACGGGACCGGCTTGATTGGCCATCAACTCCGCCTAGACCCGGCGCCGCTTTGGCGGGCGGCATCCGTTGTGAGGAATCGGGGTGACGTCGGAGATGGCGCTCACGTCCAGCCCGCTCGCCTGGAGGCTGCGGATGGCGGCCTCGCGGCCGGCGCCAGGCCCCTTGACGAAGATCTCGATGGACTTCAGGCCGTGCTCCATAGCACGCCGAGCGGCCGCCTCTGCGGTGACCTGCGCGGCGAACGGGGTGCTCTTACGCGACCCCTTGAATCCCTGTGCACCCGCCGACCCCCAGGCGATGACGTTACCCTCCGGGTCGGTGAGGCTGACGATCGTGTTGTTGAACGTCGCCAGGACGTGGGCCTGCCCAACCGCGATGTTCTTCCGCTCGCGGCGACGGGTTCGGACGACTTTCTTCTTCTTTGCCACGATCTACTTCGTCGCCTTCTTGCGGCGCACGCCGACGGTCTTTTTGGGGCCGCGCCGCGTGCGGGCATTGGTGCGGGTGCGCTGCCCGCGAACCGGGAGACCACGCCGATGGCGCAGGCCGCGGTAGGTGCCGATCTCGGTGAGTCGCTTGATGTTGAGGGCGATCGTCCGGCGGAGGTCGCCCTCGACCCTGCCCTGGAGCTGCTTGGCGATGACGTCGCGCAATTTGCCGACCTGCGCGTCGCTCAAGTCCTTGGTGCGCGTGTCCGCGGGCACGCCGGCGAGCGACAGCATTCGCTTTGCAGTCGTCGCGCCAATCCCGTAGATGTACGTCAGGGCAATCTCGATCCGCTTGTCCCTGGGGACGTCAACGCCGGCGATACGTGCCATTGCTCGCCGTTACCCCTGACGCTGCTTGTGTTTCGGGTTCTCGCAGATCACTCTGACTGCCCCGTGGCGCTTGATGATCTTGCAGTGATCACACAGGCGCTTGACCGATGCTCTGACCTTCATCCTGGTGGCGAATTCCTCTTGGTTGGCGGCGTAGGGAGCCGATGGCAATGTGCTCGATGCGTCCCGGGGCGATCCGTGACGCTGGTGCCGGCGGTACCCCGTTGCGTGCGCGCCGAACCAGGCTCATGCGAGAGCCCGAGGTGATGAGTATAAACCGCGTTCGAGCCGCCAGGCAAATCGGGGGGGCTCACGCCTTGACTTCCGCCAGGACCGGGTCGGGCCGCAGGGTCAGCACCTCGGGGCCGGACTCGGTGATCGCGACCGTGTGCTCGAAGTAGCAGGAGAGCTTGCCGTCGGACGTCACCACGGTCCAGTCGTCGTCGAGGACGCGGGTCTCCGGGCGACCGACGTTGACCATCGGCTCGATGGCGATGACATAGCCGGGCTTGATGAGATTGCCCGTTCCCGAACGGCCGTAGTTCGGTATCTGGGGGAGCTCGTGCATGTCCCGTCCGATCCCGTGGCCGACGTACTGGCGGACGACGGAGTACCCCTTGAACTCGACGTACTTCTGCACGGCGGCGCCGATGTCACCGATGTGATTGCCCGGTCGGGCCGCTGCGATGCCCAGGTTGAGCGCCTCGCGGGTGGTGTCGATCAGGCGGCGCACCTCGGGCGAGCCCTCGCCGCACGCGACCGAGAGGCCGCTGTCGGCCCACCAGCCGTCACGTATCAGTCCGCAGTCGAGCGAGACGAGGTCACCGTCCTCGATGACCTGGGGGCCCGGAATGCCGTGAACGACCTGCTCGTTGATCGAGACGCACAGCGAGTTCGGGAATCCCTCGAACCCGAGGAAGCCCGGGATGCAGTTGTGGTCGCGGATGAATGTCTCGGCCTCGCGGTCGAGATCGAGTGTGGTGATCCCGGCGCGTACCGAGCCGGCAAGCTGGGCGAGGCAGGCTCCGAGGATCTTTCCGGACGCCCGCATCTTCTCGATCTCATCAGGACGCTTCAAACGGAAGCTGACTGTCTGCATGTTCATGCCGTCTCCACCATGACACCGTTGCGCTTGAGAGCTTCGATGATGCGTTCGGTAATCGCGTCGATGTCACCGACACCGTCGATCGCAACGATCGACGTGCCGGCCACGCGATAGTGCTCGAGGACCGGCGCGGTGTCCTGGCGATACACGACCAGGCGCTGAGCGAGGCCTTCGATGGTGTCGTCGCTGCGCCCCTCGGTATTCGCGCGCTTGAGGATGCGCCGACGTAGCTCGTCCTCGGGCACTTCCAGCGAGATCACCTCAGCCACGCGATCGTTGCGCTTCTCGAGCATGGCGTCCAGTGCGACGGCCTGGGGCACCGTGCGGGGAAAGCCGTCGAGGAGCGCTCCGTTCTTCGCGTCCGGCTGGTTCAGGCGGTTCTCGATCATGCGGATGACCAGTTCATCGGGGACGAGCCCACCGGAGTCCATGATCGGTTTCGCCTCGCGCCCGAGCTCGGTGCCCTGCACCACCTCGTCGCGCAGCATGTCTCCCGCCGCGATGTGCGGGATGCCGAGGCGCACGGCGACCCGCGATGCCTGGGTGCCCTTGCCGCTGCCGGGTGGGCCGAACATCAAGGCGATCATTTGATGAATCCCTTGTACTGGCGCATCAACAGCTGCGTCTCGATCTGTTTCATCGTGTCGAGGGCCACGCCGACGACGATGAGGATCGCCGTGCCGCCGAGGTAGAGGCTGGTCGATGGGACGCCGGTGAGGACCGCGGTGAGCAGGGGCAGAATCACCGTGATGAGCGCAAGGAAGAGCGCGCCGGCCAGCGTGATCCTGCCCATGACCTTGCCGAGATACTCGGCGGTGCTCCTGCCGGGACGGATGCCGGGGATGAACGTCGACTGTTTCTTCAGGTTGTCGGCGACATCGACGGGATCGAACACGATCGCCGTGTAGAAATACGTGAAGCCCATCACGAGCACGAAGTAGATGGCGTTGTAGACCACGTTCAGAATGATGTTGCCGCCAGTTGCCTGCCAGTTGTTGGTGATCCACATGGCAACGCTCTGGGTCCACCCGCCGCTGCTCTGGAAGAGGTTGGCGAAGATGGTCGGGAACGTCATGATCGAGATCGCGAAGATGATCGGGATGACGCCCGCGGCGTTGACTCGGAGGGGTAAGAAGTTCCGGCGTCCCTGGGACGCCTGCCCGGTTCGCACGTTGAGGACTCGTTGCGCCGATTGCACCGGTATCTTCCGCTGAGCCTGCTGCACCTCGATCACGCCGGCGGTGACCGCGATGGCGATGACCGCCATGGCGAAGATCTGAAGGATGTGTCCCGTGCCGCCCGTGCCGCCGTAGCTCACGATCGCCGCCGGCAGCCGCCCGATGATCCCGACGAAGATGATCAGCGAGACGCCGTTGCCGACGCCGTACTCCGTGATCAGCTCACCGAGCCACATCGCGATGATCGTGCCTGCGGTGAGCGTGAGGATGATGCTGATCTCGGTCGCGCCAGACGGATTGGCGAGGATGGCCCCGTCCTTGGTCACCGACGGGTTGGTGAACAGCGCGAGATACCCGAACGCCTGCAGCATCGCCAGCGGCACGGTGAGCCAGCGCGTGTAACGCGTGATCTTCTTGCGACCGATCTCCCCTTCCTTGCTCAACTCCTTGAGCCGGACGGAGACCACCGTCATGAGCTGCATGATGATCGTGGCGTTGATGTAGGGATTCAGGCCCAGAGCGACCAGCGTGAAGCGCTGCAGTCCACCACCGCTGAAGAGGTTGAGCAGGCCGAGCAGGGTGTTGCCCGAGAACAGATCGTTGAGGGCCCGCGGATTGGTCCCGGGGATCGCGATCGCCGCGAGGATGCGAAACGCTGCCAGCAACCCGAGGGTGAAGAGCAGCTTGCGTCGCAGCTCCGGGATCCGGATCGCCTGACCGAGCGCCTCGAGGAGATTCACTCCGCGTCCTCGGTCTCCGCCTCGTTGTCCTGTGCTGGCTCCTGCTCGACGTCGGGTTCGGTGACGCGGTCCTCGCGGGTTTTTCGCTTGGTGCCACGCTCGGCGCGACCCTGTGCGGTGGGCTTGGATTCCGAGGTTGACTCGGCGCTCGCTCCGCTCGCTCCCTTGGCGCGCTTCTTGCCGTCGCCTTTGGGCGCCGGCTCAGCGGGCGTGGCTGGGCGGCTGAGCAACTCGGCACGGGCCACGACCGCGTCAGCTCTGCGCTGGGCTCGCTTGCCCACCGGTTCCGCATCCTCCGCCGCGGGCTGCGGCCCGAGCAACTCAACCGACCCGCCCGCGGACTCGACGGCGGTACGCGCGGCGGCGGAGATCCGGTGGACCCGGAGGGTGAGCGCGTGACGCAGGCGTCCGGCCGCGAGCACCTTGACCGGCGACGAGGCCCGTGGGATCAACCCGGCTTCGGTGAGCACGTCGGGATCCACCACCGTGTCCTTCTCGAATCGAACCAGCTTGCCGAGGTTGACCACGACGTACTCGTGCCGCCAGCGGTTGTGGAAGCCACGGAGCTTTGGCAGACGCTGCTTGAGCGGCATCTGCCCGCCTTCGAAACCGGTGGGAAGCCCCACGCTCGAGCGGGAGCCCTGGCCCTTCTGGCCGCGGCCGCTGGTCTTACCCTGGCCGGCACCCTGGCCTCGACCCACGCGTTTGCGCGGCTTGCGGCTGCCCTTCGCCGGGCTCAGCTCGTGGAGCTTCACGCCGCAGCCTCCGGCGCCGATGCAAGTTCCTGGAGGAGGGCGACGCCGGCCGGGGAATCCGCGGGCTCGCCGTTGACGGCAACCAGGTGGCGAACCTTGTGGACCATCCCGCGGATCGAGGGCGTGGCCTCGTGCTCGACCGTGTGGTTGAGCTTGCGCAGGCCGAGCGCCGCGAGCGTTGCCTTCTGGTCCCAGGCGTAGCCGATGGCGCTCTTGCGATAGGTCACGCGAACGGTGCTCACGGCGCCACCATCTCGGCGGCCGGAGTCTCGGGCACGGCCGGCGTCCTGCCGAGCATGCGGTCGGCCATCTTCCGACTGCCGACGATCTGCTCCGGGGTCCGGCCCCGAAGCTCGGCCACGGAGGCGAGGGTTCGGAGGCTGGCGAGCGCCGACACGGTTGCCCGCACGACGTTGATCGGATTGTCGGTCCCGAGGCTTTTGGTGAGGATGTCCTTGATCCCCGCGGCCTCGACGACTGCGCGCATCGAGCTGCCGCTGATGACTCCGGTGCCCGGAACGCCCGGCTTGAGCATCACCTTGGCAGCGCCGAGCTTGTAGCGCACCTCGTGCGGGATCGTGGTCCCGACCATCGGCACGGTGATCATGTGTTTCTTGGCATCGTCCACACCCTTGCGGATGGCGTCCGGCACCTCGCCGGCCTTCCCCAGGCCCGCGCCGACGCGCCCCTTGCCGTCACCGACGACGACCAGCGCGCTGAACGAGAACCGGCGCCCGCCCTTGACCACTTTGGCGACACGGTTGAGCGAGACGATCTTCTCCTGAAACTCGCTGCTGCGATCATCGCGACGATCCATGCGCATGCCCATCAGAACTTCAACCCGCCCTCGCGGGCTGCCTCTGCGAGGGCCTTGACCCGCCCGTGGAAGAGATAGCCGGCGCGGTCGAACACCACGGTGTCCACGCCGGCCGCCTTGGCGCGCTCCGAGATCGTCTTGCCGATGGCGGCCGCTCCCGCGGTGGTGCACGCATTCGCATCACCGAGCACCGAGCGGAGTGCCGGCTCGGTGGTGGAAGCGGCAACCAAGGTGCGACCGTTCTCGTCGTCGACGAGCTGTGCGCCGATGTGCCTGAGGCTGCGGAACACCGCGAGGCGCGGACGCGCGGCCGTGCCGGACACGTGCTTGCGCACGCGACGGTGGCGTCGGGCGCGAGAGGCGCGTCGATCGTGCTTGGTGAACATGGTGTCAGCCTTCTACTTTCTTACTTCGATCTCGTTACTTACTTGGTCTTGCCGGCCTTCCCGGACTTGCCCGCCTTGCGCCGGATCTTCTCGCCACGGTAGAGGATGCCTTTTCCCTTGTACGGCTCGGGCTTCCTGAAGGATCGAATCTTGGCGGCCACCTGGCCGACGACCTCTTTGTCAGACCCACTGACGCTGATCTGCGTGGGGACCGGCACCTCGATCGTGATCCCCTCCGGCGGCGTGTACCGGATCGGATGCGAGTAGCCGAGGGTCAGGATGAGGTCTCCGCCCTGGCGGGCCGCCCGGAAGCCGACGCCGACCAGGTCGAGGTCGCGGGTGAAGCCGCCGCTGACGCCCTGCACCATGTTCGCCACCAGCGTGCGGGTGAGCCCGTGCAGCGAGCGATGGATGCGCGCATCGGAGGGGCGGTTGACCGTGATCACGCCAGTCTCGACGTTGATGAGCATCGACGGCGCAAAGGTGCGCTGCAGCGTTCCGCGCGAGCCGGTGACGCTGAGGCGGTTGCCCAGTTCGAGGGCAACCTCAACTCCATCGGGGACGGGGATCGGAAGCTTGCCGATGCGCGACATCAGACAATCACCACACGAACGCGACGACTTCGCCGCCCAGGCCGGCCCGCTGCGCGGCGCGCCCGGTCATCAATCCGCGCGAGGTCGAGATGATCGCCACTCCGAGGCCTCCGAGAACCCGAGGGATCTCGGACTTGCGCGCGTAGACGCGCAGTCCCGGCCGGCTGATCCGGCGCAACCCGGAGAGCGCGCGACCGCGCGGGCTTCCCGGCTTGAGCGTGACCGTGAGCACCTGCATCGGCGCTTCACCCGAGACTTCGTACCCGTCGACGAAGCCTTCCTCGGTGAGCACGCGCGCGATCTCAACCTTCATCTTCGACACCGGGATCTCCACGGTGCGGTGATGGGCCTGGTTGGCGTTGCGGATGCGGGTGAGCATATCCGCGATGCTGTCACTGGTCATGGATCACCACGAACTCTTCTGGACGCCAGGTATCTGTCCGATGCTGGCGAGTTGACGGAAACAGATCCGGCACATGCCGAACTTGCGCATGTAGGCCCGCGGGCGACCGCACACACCGCAGCGGTGGTGCGCCTGCGTCGAGTAGCGAGCTGGGCGATTCGCCTTGGCGATCAGCGACTTCTTTGCCATCGTTCAGTTCTTCCTGAAGGGCATGCCGAGCCCCGTGAGGAGCGAGCGGCCCTCAGCGTCTGTACGAGCGGTGGTCACGATGCAGACCTCGAGCCCGCGAAGCTTGTCGATCTTGTCGTAGTCGATCTCCGGAAACACGAGTTGCTCGCGCAACCCGAGGGTGTAGTTGCCATGGCCATCGAACGCCTTCGGATCGACGCCGCGGAAGTCTCGAATGCGTGGGAGCGCAACGTTGAGCAACTTGTCGAGGAAGTCGAACATGCGCCGCCCCCGCAGGGTGACTTTGACACCGATGGGCATTCCCTCGCGCAACTTGAACGCGGCGACGGACTTGCGTGCCCGGATGACGATCGGCGCCTGGCCGGTGATCAACTTCAGGTCGGCAATCGCCGCGTCGATTGCGCGGGCATTGGTGATCGCCTCGCCGAGGCCGATGTTGATCACCACCTTCTCGACGGACGGCACCTGCATCGCATTCAAATACCGGAACTCGGCAACCAGTGCAGGCACGATCTCGTCGATGTACCTGCGCTGCATGCGCGGCAGCTCGGCGACGGTCTGGACAGCCATCAGACTTGCGCCCTTTCGTAGGTCTCGCCGCACTTCTTGCACACGATCACGCGACGTCCGAGCTCATTCACCGTATGCGCGATCCTGGTGCGTTTGTCGCAGCGGTTGCAGACGAGCATGACGTTGCTGTACGCGACGGGACCGTCGAAGTCGACGATGCCACCCTGAATGTTGCCCTGGACGCCAGACTTGGTGTGCCGCTTCAGGATGTTCACACCACTCACCGCGATGCGCTGCTGGTCCGGCAGGATGCGCTCGACAACGCCGCGCTTGCCCTTGTTCTTGCCGCTGATGACTTCAACGTTGTCGCCCTTGCGGATATCCAGCGGGCGCAGATGCCCGCTGGCCCAGCCCTCGTGAATGAGCGTGGAGCGGCGCCGGCGTTCGACCCTCGTCGCCATCTCAGATCACCTCGGGAGCGAGGCTGACGATCTTCATGAAGTTGCGCTCGCGCAGCTCGCGGGCCACCGGGCCGAAGATGCGCGACCCACGCGGGTTGTTCTGAGGCGTGATCAGCACCGCGGCGTTCTCATCGAAGCGGATGTTGCTGCCGTCGGGCCGCTTGTACTCCTTGGTGGTCCGCACCACGACCGCGCGAACCACGTCGCCCTTCTTCACCTGGGCGTTCGGTTGCGCCACCTTGACGGTGCCGATGATCACGTCACCCACCGAGGCGTACTTGCGATAGCTGCCGCCAAGGACACGGATACAGAGCAGCTCGCGCGCGCCGCTGTTGTCCGCCACCTTGAGCACGGATTCCTGCTGGATCATCTCAGCGAGCCTTCTCCAGAACTTCGGCAACACGCCAGCGGATCTCCTTCGAGATCGGACGCGTCTCGACGATCCGCACTCGGTCACCGATGCCGCAGCTCTCGTCGTCGTGCACCTTGAAGCGCGTGCTGTGTCGCACGACCTTTTTGTAGAGGGGATGCGGTTTGCTGATCTGCACCAGCACGATCACCGTCTTCTCCATCTTGTCGCTCACGACGACACCGTCGCGCACCTTGCGGCGTCCGCGAGCTGGCGAAGTTGCCGTCACGTCACTCATCGACATTCTCCTGGGCGTCTGCGGTGTCCGCGACCGGTTCGGCCGCTTCGGAGGACTCGGCGACGGGAATCGCAGCGGGAACCACTGCCGGCACCTCGAGGCGCGCGGGCTTGGGCTCGCGCGGGGCACGAGCGGGCTTGGGTTTCGGCCGGACCGGGCGAGCGGCGACCGCCTCGATGAGCGCCGGGCGCAGGCCGCGTTCGATCTCGATCTTCACCGTCATCGCCCGGGCGATCTCATGGCGGATCTCGCGGACCTGGCGGTGGTTCTCCACCTGTCCGGTCGCCTGCTGGAAGCGAACCTCGAACAGTCGCCGGCGCTGCTTGCTCAGATGATCGTCGAGCTCGGCAACCGTCATCCGGCGGAGTTCGTTGAGTGCATCAGCCGTCTTGGTCACAGCGTTGCAGCCTCCAGGTCAGAGCCCGTCTCTTCGCGAATCAGAAACCGCGTCTTGATGGGCAGCTTGAACGCGGCGAGGCGCATCGCCTCCTGCGCGGTCTCGCGGGTGACGCCGGCCATCTCGAAGAGCACACGACCGGGCAGCACCACGGCGACCCAGCCCTCGGGCTGACCCTTACCGCTTCCCATGCGTGTCTCAGCCGGCTTCTTGGTGAAGGCGTGATCGGGAAAGATGCGAATCCAGATCTTGCCGCCACGCTTGACGTGACGGGTCATGGCGCGCCGGGCTGCTTCGATCTGCCGGTTGGTCATCCAGCACTGCTCGGTCGCCTGGAGACCGTAGGTCCCGAAGTCGAGCTTGTTGCCACGTTGCGCAGCACCGGTCCGGCGCCCGCGATGGAGCTTGCGATGCTTGGTTCGCTTCGGCATCAGCATCGCTATTCCTCCTCTTCTTCGGGGCCGTCGACCGGCGCATCCGCTTTCTTGACGAGCTTCTTGGGTGCGCGCGACACCGACGCCGGCTTCTTCGCGACGACCGGCTTCCGGCGTGCGGGAGCTCGCTTGGGTGTGAGCTTCTCGACCTTGTCGCCACCGGCGGCGGGATCGACACCGGTGGCAGCGATCACTGCCTCATCCTCATCGATCTCGACCACGTCATCGGTCGGGACCTCCTCGGTATCGGCGTCGGGAACGTCGACGGTCTCGATGACAGCCGCCACCTCTTCTGCCGGTGCCTCGGCGACGCGTGCGGCGGGCACGGGGACGCGATCCTCGAGCCCGCGGTCTTCCGCGCGATCCTTGCCGGGTGCGATCGGCTCGCCGGTCGCGGTCACGAAATCGCCGAGGTACAGCCAGCACTGGACGCCGATGCGGCCAAATGTGGTGCGCGCCTCCGCTTTTCCATAGTCGATGTTCGCGCGCAGCGTGTGGAGCGGTACCCGACCGTCGCGATCCCACTCGCGACGTGACATCTCGGATCCACCGAGCCGGCCGCTCACCTGGATCTTCACGCCCTTTGCGCCCGCCCGCATGCTCCGCATCAGCGTCTGCTTGAGCGCCCGGCGGAAGGCGATGCGCTTCTCGAGCTGCGAGGCGACGTTCTCGGCAACGAGCGTGGCGTCGAGCTCGGGTGTCTTGATCTCGTGGATGGTGACCCGCACCTTCTTGCCGGAAATCCGCTCGAGCTCGTCGCGAAGCGCGTCGACCGATGCACCCTGCTTGCCGATGACAATGCCGGGTTTCGCGGTCTGGATGATCACGGTGAGCTGGTTGGCGCTGCGCTCGGTCTCGATGCGCGCCAGGCCCGCATTGCGCAGGCGGCTGCCGATGAGGCGCCGCATGGCGATGTCCTCATGCAGGAGCTTCGTGTATTCCTTGTCGGCGTACCAGCGAGCGTCCCAGTTCCGGTAGACGCCGAGCCGGAAACCGATCGGATTGACCTTCTGACCCATCTACTCAGCCTCTTCCGTGGTGGGCTTGGGTGCACGGCGGCGCACCGGGCGTGGCGTGGCTGCGCCACCCGCGGCCGGCGTGGTTGCCGCGGCCGGCGTGACGACTGGAGCGGGCAGGACGGTCCGAGGCATCTTCACGGCCCGGCGTTGACGCACGTTCGTGGGCGCCTCATCGTCGGTGACGAAGGCGCGCAGGTGGCTCGTCCTCTTGAAGATGCTACCGGCCATGCCGCGCGGCTTGGCTCGCCAGCGCTTGATGATCATGGCGCCATCGACCTCAACGCGCGCGACCCGCAGCGAGGACGCATCGAGGTTGTAGTTGTGCTCGGCATTCGCGGCCGCCGACTTGATCACCTTGGCAATGTCCACAGCGGCTGAGCGCGGCGAAAACTGGAGCACCACCAACGCCTCGGCGACCGGCAGGCCGGTGACCATGGCGGACACGAGCCGAGCCTTGCGAGCGGTGGTGCGAACCCATTTCGCGGTTGCGACAACTTCCATCTCTCTCTACTTCAGCGCCGTGCTGCGTTCGGTGTGGTGCCCGTGTCCGCGGTAGCGACGGGTGTGCGCGAACTCACCGAGCTTGTGGCCGACCATCGTTTCGGTGATGAGCACTGGAACGTGCTTGCGTCCGTCGTGCACCGCGATGGTGTGGCCGACCATCTCCGGAAAGATGTCGCTGCGACGCGACCAGGTCTTGATGATCCGCTTCTCACGCGACATGTTGAGCTGCTGCACCTTCTTGAGGAGGTGGTCATCGCAGAACGGCCCTTTCTTGAGCGAGCGACCCATGGTTACTTGTCCCGCCGGCGCACGATCAGCCGATCAGTGCTCTTGTTGTGACGGGTGCGATAACCGAGCGCGGGCTTGCCCCATGGGGTCTGCGGGTTGCCACCCGCGCCGCTCCGTCCTTCGCCGCCGCCGTGAGGATGATCGAATGGGTTCATGGTCATGCCACGAACCGACGGACGAATCCCCCGCCATCTCGACTTCCCGGCCTTGCCGACGACTTCGTTCTCGTGATCGACGTTGCCGACCTGTCCAATCGTGGCACGGCAGCGAACGTCGATGAGCCGGACCTCGCCGCTGGGCATGCGGACCTGCGCGTAGGCGCCTTCCTTTGCAAGCAGCTGCGCCGCGGTTCCGGCGCTGCGAACCAGCTGAGCGCCACGCCCGAGCTTGACCTCGAGATTATGAATCGTGGTGCCGAGCGGGATGTTCGTGATCGGCAGCGCGCAACCTGGACGGATCTCGGCGGACTCACCGGAGCTGACCACGTCGCCGACGTTGAGCCCGTGCGGCGAGAGGATGTAGCGCTTGTCGCCGTCGGCATACACCACCAGGGCGATGCGCGCGCTGCGATTCGGGTCGTACTCGATCGTCTTCACCTTGCCGGGCACGCCGTCCTTCTGGCGCTTGAAGTCGATGAGGCGATACGTCTTCTTGTGACCGCCGCCCTGGTGACGCACCGTGATGCGTCCGGACGCGTTGCGTCCGCTGTGCTTCTTGAGGTGCTCGACCAGCCGGCGCTGCGGTGCGCTCTTGGTCACGCCCTCGAAGCTGCTCACCGACATGAATCGGCGGCCGGGGCTCGTCGGCTTGTATTTCTTAGTGGGCATCAGACGCCTTCAAACAATCCTTCGATCTTCTGGCCTGCGCCGAGAGTCACGATCGCCTTCTTCCAGTCTGGGCTCTGGCCGATCACGCGCGTCTGGCCCCGCGAACGGCGGCGCTTCTTGCCACGCACGTTGATCGTGTTGACGTCGATGACGGTGATCTTCTGATCCACGAACGCCTCTTCGAGAGCGCGCCGGATCTGGATCTTCGTCGCCGACGGATGGCAGCGGAACACGTAGCGCCCCGACGCCATCGACGCGTACGACTTCTCGCTGATCACGGGCAGGACCAACACCTGCTCGAAGCTGCGCGCGGAGGTCATGCGAACGCCTCCTCGATGTGCTCGATGGCGTCACGCGTGACGATCACCGTATCGGCGCCGATGATGTCGCGCACCGACAGGTTGCCGGCAAGCGTCAGACGCACCTCGGGGATGTTGCGGGCGCTCTTCTCGAGCATCTCGTTGTGCGACCCGAGGACGACGAGCACCCGGCGAGGCCCGTCGACGCTGCGGATCAGCTCGGCGACAGCCCGGGTGCGCGGCGCCTCGAGCTCGAAGCTTTCGAGCACGAGCAAACCGCCGTCCTGGGCCTTGGCCGACAGCGCGCTGCGCAGCGCAAGGCGGCGCTGCTTGCGCGGCATCTCGATGCGGTAGGAGCGTGGATGCGGACCGAAGACGATGCCGCCACCCTCCCACTGCGGGGAGCGAGTCGAACCCTGGCGAGCACGCCCGGTCCCCTTCTGGCGATATGGCTTGCGTCCTCCGCCTCGAACATCGCTGCGGGTCTTGGTCGACGACGTGCCCTGGCGACCGTTGGCGAGCTGACGGATCAGGGCCTGGTGCATCACGGACTCGTTGGGCTCGATCCCGAAGATGGCCTCGGGGAGCTCGACCGTTCCGGTCTCGACGCCCGTCTGATCGACGACGCGCGCAGTGCTCATGCCTGCGCTCCGATGACCGCTGAACGGTCGCTGTCGCGGATCATGACCACCTGGTTCTTGTGACCGGGAACGGACCCGTGGACGAGGAGCAGGTGGCGCTCCGTGTCGACGCGCACGACCTCGAGATTGCGCACCGTGACCTGGGTTGCTCCGTGCTGACCGGCCATCTTGAGGCCCTTGAACACGCGCGCCGCGTCGGTGGAACCGATCGAGCCGGCCTGCTTGATGTTGTGCGATCCGTGCGACACGGGACCGCGGTGGAAGTTGTGGCGCTTGTGCTGCCCAGAAAACCCCTTGCCCTGGCTCACGCCGGTGACGTCGATGCGCTGCCCGGCGGTGAACATGTCGACGCTCAGCAGCGTGCCCGGCGTGGCGTCGCCGGCGTCGCGCAACTCCTTCAACCGCGACAGCGGCTGGAGCCCGGCGCGCTTGAAGTGACCGCGCATCGGCTTGGAGGTCCGCTTCACGGCCTTGTCGCCAAAACCGAGCTGGAGCGCGTCGTATCCATCGGAGCCGACCGTCTTGCGCTGCACGACACGGCAGGTGTCCGCCTCCAGGACCGTCACCGGGACCGACGTCCCCTGCGGCGTGAAGATCTGCGTCATGCCCACTTTGCGGGCGAGAATGCCTTTGCTCACAGCTTGATCTCGATGTTGACGCCGCTCGGGAGGTTGAGGCGCATCAGCGCGTCGACCACCTTGGGATTGGCGTCGAGGATGTCGAGGATCCGCTTGTGGGTGCGCATCTCGAACTGCTCCCGCGAGTCCTTGTCGATGAACGGCGAGCGCACCACGGTGTACTTGTTGATGGTGGTGGGCAGGGGCACCGGGCCAGCAACACGTGTCCCCGTGCGCGTAGCCGTCTCCACGATCTTCGACGCGGCCTGGTCGAGGACGCGATGATCGTAAGCCTTGAGGCGGATGCGAATTTTCTGGGGCACGGTGTTCCTAGGGTTCCTCTGCTCTTTTCAGCGAGTGTCTATTTTTCGATCGATGTGACGGCGCCGGCACCCACGGTACGGCCGCCCTCGCGAATCGCGAAGCGCATGCCGTCCTCGACCGCGATCGGGGTGATCAGCTCGATGCCCATCTCGACGTTGTCCCCGGGCATGCACATCTCCTGGCCTTCCGGGAGCGCGATGGTACCTGTCACGTCGGTGGTCCTGATGTAGAACTGGGGACGGTAGCCTGTGAAGAACGGGGTGTGACGTCCGCCTTCGTCCTTGCTCAGCACGTAGACCTGGGCCTTGAACTTGGTGTGCGGCGTGATCGTTCCGGGCTTGGCGAGCACCTGTCCGCGCTCGACATCCTCGCGCTTGACGCCGCGGAGAAGGCAGCCGACGTTCATGCCCGCTTCACCAGCATCCAGCAGCTTGTGGAACATCTCGACACCGGTCACCACCGACTTGACGGTGTCCTTGATGCCCACGATCTCCACCGGTTCGTTGACCTTGATAATGCCGCGATCGATGCGGCCGGTGACCACGGTCCCGCGACCTTCGATCGAGAACACGTCTTCGATCGGCATCATGAACGGACGCTCAACAGGACGCATCGGCACCGGGATGTAGGTGTCGACGGCCTCCATGAGCTTGAGCACGCCGTCGACGGCGTCCTTGTCGCCTTCGAGCGCCTTGAGCGCAGACACGCGGACGACGGGGATGTCGTCACCGGGGAAGTCGTAACGGCTGAGGAGCTCACGGACCTCGAGCTCGACAAGCTCGAGCAGCTCCTCATCGTCGACGGCGTCGCACTTGTTGAGCGCGACGACGATGTACGGGACACCGACCTGGCGTGCGAGCACGATGTGCTCCCGGGTCTGGGGCATCGGACCGTCGGTCGCGGCGACCACCAGGATCGCGCCGTCCATCTGGGCGGCGCCGGTGATCATGTTCTTGATGTAGTCGGCGTGCCCGGGGCAGTCGACGTGCGCGTAGTGACGCGTCGCTGTCTCGTACTCGACGTGCGCGGTCGCGATGGTGATACCGCGGGCTTTCTCTTCAGGAGCGTTGTCGATCTTGTCGAACGAGACGAACGCGTTATCGCCTCCGACGTTCTCGGAGAGGACCTTGGTGATCGCAGCCGTGAGCGTGGTCTTGCCATGGTCGATGTGACCGATGGTTCCGACGTTCACGTGCGGCTTGGTGCTCTGGTACTTCTTCTTGCCCATTTCGTGCCTCTACTTAACTCCTGCGCTCTCCGATGGTCTCAATTACACCCTGGCTTTGGCGACGAGCTCTTCGGCGAGACTCGCTGGAAGCTGTTGATAGTGATGGAATTCCATGCTGTAGTTGGCCCTGCCCTGGGTCATGCTGCGCAGGTCCGTCGAATAGCCGAACATCGCCGACAGCGGCACTTCGGCATGCACGATGTGCGATGCGGCGCGACCCTCCATGCCAAGGATCTGTCCACGCCGTCCGGAGAGATCGCCCATGACGTCGCCCATGAACTCCTCCGGCATGAACACGTCGACGCGCATGATCGGCTCGAGGAGCACCGGCTTCGCCTTGCGAACCCCGTCCTTGAAGCCCATCGACCCGGCGATGGAAAAGGCCTGTTCGGACGAGTTGACGTCATGGTAGGAACCGTCGACGAGGGTCACCTTGACGTCGACGACCGGGTAGCCCGCCAGCACACCGTTGGAGAGCGAATCCTGGATGCCTCGCTGCGTCGGAGCGATGTATTCCCTCGGGATGGTGCCGCCGGTGATCTTGCTGACGAACTCGAAGCCCTTGCCGGGGTTGGGCTCGATCTCGAGCTCGACGTGGCCGTACTGGCCATGGCCGCCGGACTGGCGCACGAAACGCCCGGTGCCGTGCGCTTTCTGGGTGACCGTCTCCCGGTACGAGACCTGGGGCTTGCCGACCGTTGCGTCGACCTTGAATTCACGGAGCATGCGGTCGACGATGATCTCGAGGTGGAGCTCGCCCATTCCTGAGATGACCGTCTGCCCGGTCTCCTCGTCGGTGCGAACCCGGAACGTGGGGTCCTCCTCGGCGAGCTTCTGCAGCGCGATGCCCATCTTGTCCTGCTCGGCCTTGGTCTTCGGTTCGACCGCGACTGAGATGACCGGCTCCGGGAAGGTGATCTGCTCGAGGACGATCGGGTACTTCTCGTCGCAGAGCGTGTCCCCGGTGGTGGTCTTGCGCAGCCCGATCGCCGCCGCGATGTCGCCGGCGCGAACCTCCTCGATCTCCTCGCGATGGTTCGCGTGCATCTGGAGGAGCCGCCCGACGCGCTCGCGCTCGCCCTTGGTCGCGTTGTAGACGTACGAGCCGCTGCGCAGCACGCCGCTGTACACGCGGAAGAAGGTGAGCTTTCCGACGAACGGGTCGGTCGCGATCTTGAAGGCGAGCGCCGCGAAGGGCTCGGAGTTGCTGGCGTTGCGCACCACCGCCTTCTCTCCCTCAGCAGTCGCGCCTTCGACCGATGGACGGTCGAGCGGCGACGGGAGGAAGTCGACGACCGCGTCGAGCATCGGCTGGACGCCCTTGTTCTTGAGCGCTGAACCACAGAGCACCGGGACGAGCTTGGTGCCGACCGTGCCGGTTCGAAGCCCGCGGACGATGTCGGCGGTCGTCAGGGTCTCGCCGTCGAGGTACTTGATCATCAGCTCGTCATCGGCCTCGGCGACCGCCTCGAGGAGATCGTGGCGGTACTGGGCGACCAGTTCGCGCATGTCCTCCGGGATCTCCGAGCGCCGCAGGCTCGTGCCGAGGTCGTCGGTGTAGATGATGGCTTCCTCGGTGATGAGGTCGATCATCCCCCTGAACTCCGACTCGGCGCCGATCGGGAGCTGGATGGGCACGGCATGGGCTCCGAGGCGCTCCTTGATGGAGGTCACCGCGGCGTAGAAGTTCGCGCCGATGCGGTCCATCTTGTTGATGAAGCAGATGCGCGGAACCTCGTACCGATCGGCCTGGCGCCACACCGTCTCGGACTGGGGCTCGACCCCGGCGACGGCATCGAACACGGCGACCGCTCCGTCGAGCACGCGAAGGCTGCGCTCCACCTCGACGGTGAAGTCCACGTGCCCGGGCGTATCGATAATGTTGATACGGTGGCCGCGCCACTCGGCAGCCGTTGCAGCCGATGTGATCGTGATGCCGCGCTCCTGCTCCTGGACCATCCAGTCCATGGTCGCGGCGCCCTCATGGACCTCGCCCATCTTGTGGATACGGCCGGTATAGAAGAGGACGCGCTCGGTGGTCGTGGTCTTGCCCGCGTCGATGTGGGCCATGATCCCGATGTTCCGGGTCTTCTCGAGGGGGAAGGCGCGCGCCGCCACTGCAACCACCATGTCAGTACCGGAAGTGCGAGAACGCTTTGTTCGACTCGGCCATCTTGTGGGTGTCTTCCTTGCGCTTGATCGAAGCGCCGACGCCATTGGCCGCGTCCATCAGCTCGCCGGCGAGCTTCTCCGACATGCTCTTGCCGCCGCGGCCCCGCGCGTAGCGGATGATCCAGCGCCGGGCAAGCGCCTGGCGACGGTCATGGCGGATCTCCACTGGCACCTGATAGGTGGCGCCGCCGACCCGCTTCGGCTTGACCTCGAGGATCGGGGTCACGTTGCGGATCGCCTGGTCGAACACATCGAGCGGCTCCTTGCGGGAGGAGCGGCGGATCTTCTCAAACGAGTCGTAGACGATCTTCTCGGCAATGCTCTTCTTCCCGGCGAGCATGATGCAGTTCACGAATTTCGCCAGTCCCACACTCCCGTAGATCGGGTCGGGCAGGATGACGCGTTTCTGGACGCGGGCGCGACGTGGCATGGATCCCTAGCTCGCCTTCTTCTCGCGTTTGGCGCCGTACTTGCTGCGGCCCTGCTTGCGGTTCTTGGTTCCGGCCGCGTCGAGCGTGCCCCGGATGACGTGGTAGCGGACACCGGGGAGGTCACGAACGCGCCCGCCGCGGATGAGCACGACGGAGTGCTCCTGCAGGTTGTGGCCGATGCCGGGGATGTACGCGGTGACTTCGACCTTGGTGGTCAGACGGACACGGGCCACCTTGCGGAGCGCCGAGTTGGGCTTCTTGGGCGTGGTCGTGTACACGCGGACGCAGACCCCGCGACGCTGGGGGCATCCCCGAAGCGCCCGAGCCTTGGTCTTGTGTGTCGGCTGGGTGCGGCCCTTGCGGACCAGCTGCTGAAAGGTAGGCACGACCGTCCGTTTATTGAGAATTGCGCTCTGCCACGAAACAGCGCGCGCGAATACGAGGAAAGCTCGTGGAGCGAAGCGAAAGCCTACCAGACGTCGAGTTCACACGTCAAACCTCAGTACCACCCGTGACATCGGCGCTCGCGGCAATTGGCCTGTGCCTGTTACGCTGTCGCCCTTCCAGAAAGACGACTCGCCGTCGTCCGTTCGCCGAAGACCGCAGGCGCGGGGCCGCTCCCGCTCAATTCTCCTGCGCAGGTGGGCAACGCTGCCGGAGCGCACCCGCGAGTGCGGACCGGGCCGTCGTCCCGCCGTCGGCACGGGCGCGGCCACCGACGGAGGCAGCAATGGCAACAACCAGCACCGGCAAGCCGGAGGTGAGGGCGGGTTCGCGCAAGGTCGCGGCCGTGACCAATCTCACCGAAAGGCTCTCGAGGGCAACCTCGGCCGTCGTGACCGACTACCGGGGACTGACGGTCCGCCAGCTCGAGGATCTGCGCGGCCGGCTCCGGGTCGAGGGAATCGACTACATCGTCGTCAAGAACACCCTTGCCAGGCGTGCGGCCGTGGAAGCGGGCACCCCCGCCTTCGCGGACGTCCTCGGTGGCCCGGTCGGACTGGCTATCGGATACGGGGACCTCTCCGCGCCGGCGCGGATCCTCTTCGAGCACTTCCGGAGCACACGCACGCTGCCGCTCGTGGCGGGCCTCGCCGAGGGTCGGGTGCTGAACGGCGACGACGTGCGCACCCTCGCCGAGCTCCCTTCCAGGGACGTGCTGCTCAGCCGCCTCGCAGGAGCGCTGCTCGGACCCCTCTCCACCCTCGCGGGCGCCCTCGATTCGCCCCTGTCCACCCTCGCGGCCACCCTCGAGGCGTACCGCGACAAGCTCGCCGCCTAGCCCGGCCACCCCCACACAAGACAACTTATTTAAGGAGAAGCAATGGCCACCAAGACACTCACCCCCGAGGAGTTCGTTGACGCGCTCGAGTCCTGGACCGTCCTGGACGTCGTCAACGCCGTGAAACTCATGGAGGACAAGCTCGGTATCAAGGCCGCAGCCCCAGTCGCCGCCGCAGCCGCCCCGACCGCGGCAGCCGATGCCCCCGTCGAGGAGCAGACCGAGTTCACGGTCGTCCTCACCCACCCCGGCGACGCCAAGATCAATGTCATCAAGGCCGTCCGTGAGATCACCGGGCTCGGCCTCAAGGAAGCCAAGGACCTCGTGGACGCGGCCCCGAAGGCCATACGCGAAGGCGTCCCCCGGGCCGAGGCCGACAGCACCAAGGCGAAGCTCGAAGAGGCGGGCGCCTCCGTCGAGATCAAGTAGCGCGGTTCGAGCCGCACCGAGCGAGGCGAATCCGGCTCTCCGGAGCCGGACGCTTCAAAACGGGCGCGCACGGGTAGAGTTCTATTCCCGAGATCAAGCCCGGATGAAAGGCGCGCCAAACGCTCCGAACGGGCAGTGAAGGCCGTTTTACGCCGGTTTTTGCTACGATACGGGATTGTGCCCGTCGCCGCGCGTGCCCGCGCGCATTCCTTCTCGGGGGAACTTTAGCATATGGTCCTTTCTCTTTCCACTACTGCCGCCCGCAAGTCGTACGGCCAGATTGCAGACAAGCTCGAGGTCGGAAACCTGATCCAGACCCAGCTTGATTCATTCGAGTGGTTCAAGAGAGAAGGTCTCCGGGAATTGTTCAATGAGATCAACCCGATCACGGACTACACCGGAAAGAACTACGAGCTGCGCTTCCTTGACTACGAATTTGGGGAACCCAAATACGACGAAGAGGACTGCCGTCAGCGGGATATGACCTTCTCCGCCCCACTTCGGATCCAAACCCGGCTGCACATCAAGACCGGCGAGAACGCCGGCGAGATCAAGGAAGCCGAGGTCTTCATGGGCGACTTCGCGATGATGACCGGTGAGGGGACGTTCATCGTGAACGGGACCGAGCGCGTGGTCGTCTCGCAGCTGGTGCGCTCGCCCGGCGTGTACTTCACCGCCGCCGAGGACCGCACCACCGGTCGCCTGCTCTACGCCGCCAAGTTGATCCCCAACCGCGGCGCATGGCTCGAGGTCGAGACGTCGAGCAAGGACGTGCTCACCGTCAAGATCGATCGCAAGCGCAAGGTCCCCGTGACCACGCTGGTGCGCGCCATCGGCTACGCGAGCAACGACGACATCCGCGCCTTCTTCGCGGATGTCGACGAGGACCCGGAGCACCAGTACATCGCCGCGACCCTCGAAAAGGACGGCAGCACGAGCGTCGAGGAGGCGCTCGTCGAGCTGTACCGCAAGATCCGTCCGGGCGATCCTCCAACTGTGGAGAACGCTCGCAACCTGCTCAACTCGCTGTTCTTCAACGCCCGCCGCTTCGACCTCTCCAAAGTGGGCCGGTTCAAGCTCGACAAGAACCTCGGCATCAGCGAGGAAGAGGCACGCGAGCGCGCGTGGGACAAGGACCGTCGCGTCCTCGACAACCAGGACTTCGTGTCGATCATCCGCAAGGTCATCCAGCTGAACAACGGGCACGGTGAGGCGGACGACATCGACCACCTCGGCAACCGCCGTGTGCGTGCCGTCGGCGAGCTGCTCCAGAACCAGTTCCGCATGGGCCTGATCCGAATGGAGCGGATCATCAAGGAGCGCATGACCATCAGCGACTCGGGGACGATCACGTCCGCGAGCCTGATCAACGCGCGGCCGGTGGTCGCCGCCATCAAGGAGTTCTTCGGGTCCAGCCAGCTCTCGCAGTTCATGGACCAGACCAACCCGCTCGCCGAGCTCACCCACAAGCGCCGCCTGTCGGCGCTCGGCCCAGGCGGGCTCTCCCGCGAGCGCGCGGGGTTCGACGTGCGCGACGTGCACCAGAGCCATTACGGCCGCATCTGCCCGATCGAGACCCCGGAGGGTCCGAACATCGGGCTCATCGGCTCGCTCGCGACCTTCGCGCGCGTCAACGAGTTCGGTTTCATCGAGACGCCGTTCCGGCGCGTGCACAAGGACGAGAAGGGCACGCCCTGGGTCAGCGACGAGATCGTCTTCCTGTCCGCCGATGAGGAGGACAAGTACACCGTCGCGCAGGCGAACGCGCCCGTCGACGACAAGGGTCATTTCGCGGTGGCCCACGTCGCCTGCCGCACGCGCCACACGTTCAAGGACCTGCCCATCGGCGACGTGGACTTCATGGATGTGTCGCCGAAGCAGATCGTGAGCGTTGCGACCTCCCTGATCCCGTTCCTCGAGCACGACGACGCCAACCGCGCGCTGATGGGCTCGAACATGCAGAAGCAGGCCGTCCCGTTGCTGGTGGCCGAGTCGCCGATCGTCGGCACGGGCATGGAGGGACACGCCGCCATGAACTCGGGCGAGATGGTGCTCGCCCGCAAACCGGGAACCGTGGTCGGTGTCGGCTGGCCCGAGCCGGCGAACAACGACCGCTCGGTCGAGAAGATTCTCAGCGGGCAGGACAGCGGCATCGGCATCCTGGTGCGCCCCGATGACGGTGGCCCGGACCAGTGGTACGGCGTCCATAAATTCGTACGCAGCAACCAGGGAACCTGCCTGTCGCAGCGCATCACGGTCTTCAGCGGCACGCACGTTGCCGCCGGTGACGTGCTCGCCGACGGTCCGTCGACCGACGGCGGTGAGCTCGCGCTCGGCCGGAACCTGCTGGTCGCGTTCATGCCCTGGGAGGGCTACAACTTCGAGGACGCCATCCTCATCAGCGAGTCCGCGGTCCGCGAGGACAAGTACACCTCGATCCACATCGAGGAGTTCGAGATCGAGGCGCGCGACACCAAACTCGGTGCCGAGGAGATCACACGCGATCTTCCCAACATCAACGAGGAGTCGCTGAAGAACCTCAACGAGCGCGGCATCATCTACGTGGGCGCCGAGGTGCATCCCGGGGACATCCTCGTGGGCAAGATCACGCCCAAGGGCGAATCCGAGCTGTCCGCGGAGGAGCGCCTGCTGCGCGCCATCTTCGGCGAGAAGGCCCGTGAAGTGCGTGACTCATCGCTGCGCGTCCCCCACGGCGAGCGCGGCATCGTCGTCGACGTCAAGGTGTTCAGCCGCGAGAGCAACCACGAGCTGCCCCCCGGCGTCAACGAGCTGGTGCGCGTCTATGTCGCGCAGAAGCGAAAGATCGCCCAGGGCGACAAGATGGCGGGACGCCACGGCAACAAGGGCGTCGTCGCCCGGATCATGCCCATCGAGGACATGCCGTACCTGCCGGACGGCACCCCCGTCGAGATCGTCCTCAACCCGCTCGGTGTGCCGAGCCGCATGAACCTCGGCCAGGTGCTGGAAACCCACCTCGGGTATGCGGCGCACGCCCTCGGACTCAAGGTCGCATCGCCGGTGTTCGACGGTGCGTCGGAGGAGCTCATCGAGAGCGAGCTGGGACGCGCCGGACTTCCCAGCAGCGGCAAGGAGAAGCTGCGCGACGGACGCACGGGCGAATTCTTCGATCGCGAGGTCACGGTCGGCTACATCTACATGCTCAAGCTGCATCACCTCGTCGAGGACAAGATCCATGCGCGCAGCACAGGTCCCTACTCGCTGGTCACGCAGCAGCCGCTGGGCGGCAAGGCGCAGTTCGGCGGTCAGCGATTCGGCGAGATGGAGGTCTGGGCGCTGGAAGCGTATGGCGCGAGCCACATCCTCCAGGAGATCCTCACCGTGAAGAGCGACGACATCGTCGGACGCGTCAAGGCGTACGAGGCGATCGTCAAAGGCGAGAACACGCTCGAAGCCGGCATCCCCGAATCGTTCCGGGTGCTGGTCAAGGAGCTGGAAGGCCTCGCGCTCGGGGTGGAGATCCAGTCCGACGACGAGCACCAGATCCTCCTCGGCGAGGAGGACATCCCCGACATCCCACTCGATCTCGGTATCCATCTCGAGCGTGACGAGCGCGACGACGTGGACGACATTCGATAGCAGCAATCGGTAGTTAGGACACACATGCTGAAACTCGAAAACTTCGATGCGCTGAAGCTGTCGATCGCCAGTCCGGAGATGATCCTGTCCTGGTCCCACGGTGAGGTCACCAAGCCGGAGACCATCAACTACAGGACTCTGAAGCCGGAACGCGACGGTCTGTTCTGCGAGAAGATTTTCGGTCCGACCAAGGACTGGGAATGCCACTGCGGCAAGTACAAGCGGTATCGGTACAAGGGAATCATCTGCGACAAGTGCGGCGTCGAGGTGACCCGCGCCAAGGTTCGCCGCGAGCGGATGGGTCACATCAAGCTCGCCTCTCCGGTGTCGCACGTCTGGTATTTCAAGGGCATCCCGTCGCGCATGGGACTGCTCCTCGACATGAGCCCGCGCAACCTCGAGAAGGTGCTGTACTTCGCCAACTACATCGTCACCTCGATCGATGAGAAGGCGCGCACCGAGTTGCTCGCGAAGCTCGATCCGAACACCGACGAGCGCGTCGTTGCGCTCAAGGAGCGGATGAGCTCGGGCGGCGCGGACGAGCGCCCCGAGATCGAGGCACGCATCGCCGAGCGCGAGGCGGAGCTTGCCGCACAGCGGACCCGCCTCCAGGAAGAGCTCGAGAACCGGGTCAGCAAACTCCGCGAATCCGCGGCCGACCTCGACTCCCGGATCCAGGAGGCGAAGGGCCACAAGGCAGTCGCCAACTTCACGCTGAGTGACTCGGTCATCGCCGAGGTTGTGGCCAAGAAGGGCGTGATGCTCGAGGAGGATCTCGCGGTCGACGTGCAGCGTCGTGCTGCCGAGCGCGAGGAGGAGCTCCGTGCGAGCATGGCCCAGCGCATCCAGGAGGCCGAAGACGCCGCCGGCGCCGAGATCGCGGGGCTCAGGGCCGACCTGCAGGGCAACCGCGCCGAGCGCGAGGTCAGCGCACATGAAGAGCTCGATGCGCTTCGCGCCGACGTGCAGCGTCAGCGTGACGAGCTCGAGTCCCTCACCGTTCGCGACCTGCTCACCGATACCCAATACCGCGAATACGTCGAGAAGTTCGGCAAGGTGTTCAAGGCCGGCATCGGCGCAGCGTCGATTCGCGAGCTGCTCCAGCAGATCAACCTCGGCGACGAGGCGACGCGACTTCGCGAGGAGTCCAAGTCCACCAGCGGCCAGCGCCGGCAGAAGGCGATCAAGCGGCTTCGCGTCGTCGAGGCGTTCCGCAAGTCGTCGACGTCACCTGCGTGGATGATCCTCGACGTTCTGCCGGTGATCCCGCCGGAGCTCCGGCCGATGGTCCAGCTCGACGGTGGTCGGTTCGCAACCAGCGATCTGAACGACCTGTACCGGCGCGTGATCAACCGCAACAACCGCCTCAAGAGGCTCCTCGAGCTCGGCGCGCCCGAGATCATCGTGCGCAACGAGAAGCGGATGCTCCAGGAAGCCGTCGATGCGCTCATCGACAACGGGCGTCGTGGCCGTGCCATCACCGGCACGGGCAACCGCAAGCTGAAGTCGCTCTCCGACATGCTCAAGGGCAAGCAGGGCCGTTTCCGGCAGAACCTGCTCGGCAAGCGTGTGGACTACAGCGGACGGTCGGTCATCGTGGTCGGCCCCGAGCTGAAGCTGCACGAGTGCGGCTTGCCCAAGAAGATGGCGCTCGAGCTCTTCAAGCCGTTCGTGATGCGCGAGCTCGTCTCGCAGAACAGCACCCAGAACATCAAGAGTGCCAAGCGCATGGTCGAGCGCGTCCGGCCCGAGGTCTGGGACGTGCTGGACGGCGTGATCAAGGAGCATCCCGTGCTCCTCAACCGCGCCCCGACCCTGCACCGCCTCGGCATCCAGGCATTCATGCCCGTGCTTGTCGAGGGTCAGGCGATCCAGATCCATCCGCTCGTCTGCAAGGCGTTCAACGCCGACTTCGACGGTGACCAGATGGCGGTGCACGTGCCGCTCTTCAGCGGCGCCGTCGCCGAGGCCAAGAACCTGATGATGTCGTCGAACAACATCCTCAGCGCCTCCAACGGCAGCCCGGTGGTCGCACCGCACCAGGACATCGTCCTCGGTGCGTACTACCTCACCCAGCGCGGCGCCGACGATGACCGGCCCGAGACCGACCTGCACATCTTCTCGTCCACCGGTGAAGCCCAGCTGGCATTCGAGCACCACGTCGTGAACCTGCACGAGCGTGTCCGGGTGCGCATGCCCAAGCGCAACGTGCACTCGCATCGCGCCTCCCAGGAGGATCCAACCGGCACCGAGATCGTCACCACGACCATCGGCCGGGTGATCTTCAACGAGGTGCTCCCACTCGGTGACGCGGGGGCCGACAACGACCTACCGTCGATGACCTTCCGCAACGAGTTCCTCGACCTGGGCAAGCTGTCGCACCTCGTGAAGGAGTGCTACGACCTGCACGGCGCGGAAACCACTGCGCAGCTCGTCAACAACATCAAACGACTCGGATTCCATTACGCGACCGTCGCCGGTGTGACCGTCGCTGCCATGGACATCAAGACCCCGCCGGCCAAGGCGGGGATCATCGCCAAAGCGGAGGACGAGGTCGAGCAGGTCGACCTGCAGTTCCGTCGAGGACTTATCACCGACGATGAGCGCTATCTCAAGACGGTCGACATCTGGACCAACGCGACCGACAAGGTCACCGAGGTCACGATGAGCTCATTTGACCGCTTCCACTCGGTGCTGATGATGTCGCAGTCCGGAGCGCGAGGCAGCAAGCAGCAGATCCGGCAGCTCGCCGGTATGCGCGGACTCATGGCCGACCCCACCGGACGGATCATCGACCTGCCGATCAAGGCCAACTTCTCCGAGGGCCTCACCGTTCTCGAGTACTTCATCTCCACGCACGGAGCCCGCAAGGGACTCGCCGACACCGCGCTGCGCACGGCAGACTCCGGGTACCTCACCCGCCGTCTGGTCGACGTCGCGCAGGACGTGATCGTCCGTATCGAGGACTGCGAGACCACGGCGGGCATCTGGATCGAGCTCACCGACGACGAGCTCAAGGACCGGGTCATCGATCGCTACCAGGGACGGATCGCCGCCCAGGACATCGTGATCGGCGACGAGACCGTGAAGCGTGCCGCCGACGAGATCGATGACGAGACCGCTCGCCGGATCCTGGCTGAGAAGGACCGTGTCGGCAGGGTGAAGGTGCGAAGCATCATGACCTGCAAGGCCCGCGAGGGCGTTTGCAGGATGTGCTACGGGCGCAACCTCGCAACTGGCCGCCTGGTCGAGATCGGCGAGGCCGTCGGCGTGATCGCGGCGCAGTCGATCGGTGAGCCGGGAACGCAGCTCACCATGCGGACGTTCCATACCGGTGGTGTCGCAACCGGGGGCTCCGACATCACGCAGGGTCTCCCGCGTGTCGAGGAGCTCTTCGAAGCTCGGGTGCCGAAAGGCAAGGCGTTGATCAGCGAGATCGACGGCGTTGTCGAGGTCATCCGCGGTGAGAACCGGTCCCAGAAGGTCAAGGTAACCTCGCGCGACATCTTCGATACGACCTACCCCATCCCCTCGAAGCACGCGGTGGCCGTCGAGGACGGCAGCCATGTCGCAGAAGGCACCGAGCTCATCCGCGGCGTCGATGAGCACGGCAATGAGGTCTCGATCCGCGCGCGCTACGCCGGCTCGGTGAAGGTTGACGCCAAGCACATCCTCGTGCGCAGCACCGACGATGACTCGCGCGAGTATCCGATCCCCGTTTCGGCACAGATCAAGGTTCGCGACGGCGACCACGTCAGTGCCGGCGACAAGATCAGCGAGGGTTCGATCAGCCCGCAGGAACTGCTCCTCGTCCGCGGTCGCGACGATGTGCAGAACTACCTCGTGCGCGAGGTGCAGCGCGTGTATCGGACCCAGGGCGTCGATATCAACGACAAGCACATCGAGGTCATCGTCCGGCAGATGATGCGCAAGGTCCGCATCGACAATGCCGGTGACAGCGACCTGCTCCCCGGCGAGATCGTCTCGCAGCTGGAGTGGGAAGAGGCCAATGCAAAAGCGTTGAGCGAGGGCGGCGAGCCCGCGATCGCGCAGACCGTGCTGCTCGGTCTGATCAAGGCGGCCCTCAACACCGCGTCGTGGCTGTCCGCAGCGTCGTTCCAGGAGACGACCCGCGTGCTCACTGAAGCGGCCATCTCAGGCAAGATCGACCGGCTCCGTGGCCTCAAGGAGAACGTCATCATCGGCAAGCTCATCCCCGCCGGGACGGGCCTCGACTACTACCAGAAGCTCCGCGACGAGGCACTGCGCCTCTACGAAGAGGAGGCGGCTGCCGCAGCTGGTGGTGACGCGGAGTACGCAGGACTCGACATGGGTGTCGACGCCAACGTGGCGCTGACACTTGAACCGGAACCGCAGCCAAACCCCGTCGCGTAAGCGGGCGTCGGCAGCGCATACAGACACACGATCCGGTGACGGCTTCACTGCTGTTACCGGATCGTGAACTGTTGCGTCGCGGTGGCGGGCTAGGCTTTCTCCGATGCTCCTTCTCCTCGCAGCTGCCGCGCACGCCTCAAAGTCCAGCTCCATTCCGGGAGACGTCTACCTCGCCGCCACCGGTGCCCTGGTCTGCTGGGTGGTGGTCTACCTCATCTACAAGGTGGTGATGACCGGTCGGAAGGACTTCGGGATGCCGGTCAAGCGCCGCCTGCTCTGCAAGCGTCTTCGCGTCGACCACGACCAGAGCGCCGAGGTGCCGATCTGGTGGACCGATCTCCAGGTGCAGCGCGCTGTTCGGGCCCACTGGCGGCACACGCTGCGACTGCCGTTCGGGACGGCATCAGAGGCGCGGCCTCAGTTGTAGCGTTCTCGCACAGGAGTGTGACGAGGACCTCCGGATCGATCTGATCAGGGACCATGGCCGTCTGGTCGCAGTCGATCACGGGCTCGGAGAGGGCACGACGCGGAGGTAATCACCAGGTGGCTCGGGTACTCGTCGCTGAGGACGATGCGCTCACGCGACGCTTCATCGAGGAGACGCTCGAGTTCGCCGGTCATGACGTGACCAGTGCCTCCAACGGCGCGGAGGCGATCGGCGCCGTTGATGCCCCGGGCTGTTTCGACGCGGTGATCACCGACTACGCGATGCCGCATGCCAACGGCGTCGACCTCATCACCCACGCACAGCGGGTGGATCCGATGATCTCGTGCATCGTCGTGACCGCGTTTCGCGATCTGGACCTCGCCATGCAGGCGATGCAGGCAGGCGCGGTTGCGTTCATCCCGAAGCCATTCAAATCGATACACCTGCTCACCGTGCTCGATCGCGCACTCGAGCGTCGCGAGCTGGCCGACGAAGCGCTGCGTCTGCGCTTTCTCGCGCCGATGCTCGAGCGCTTCACGATGGTCCTGGCCAACGCCCTCGAGTCCAAGGACTACGAGACCCAGGAGCACTCGACGCGGCTCGTCGGCATGTCCGATGCGATCGCGCGCCACATCGGCATCGGCGACGGCATGCGCAGCATCATCCGCTTCGGCGCCTGTCTCCACGACATCGGCAAGGTCGCAGTCCCCGAAGCACTGCTGCGCAAGCCGGAGGCGCTGACCGCCGAGGAGCGCAAGGTGATGCAAACCCACCCGGAGGTCGGGGCGGCGATTCTCGCGGACATCGACACCTGGGAAGACGTCCGGCTGATCGTCAGGCACCACCACGAGCACTTCAACGGCGCGGGGTACCCGGACGGTCTCCGCGGCGAACAGATCCCGCTCGGTGCTCGCATCGTCTCGGTGGTCGACGCCTTCGATGTCATGCGCACGGGGCGGCCGTATCAACCCGCCCGCTCGTACGAATGGATCCTCGATGAGCTGCAGCGTGAGAGCGGGCGCCAGTTCGATCCCGACATGGTCGCGGCACTGATCGCCGTGATGCCCGTCGAGGGCACCGCGATCGCGGTACCACCCCTGGACTTTCAGCCGGAGCGTCGAGCCGCGGTCGGGCGCCGCCAGAATGACGCCGCCATCGCCGCCTGGTTGCAGGGAGACGGCGCGCTCCTCCGGGCCCCGATCCTCCCCAGGTAGCTCGCTAGCCCCTGAGCGGGCTCAGCGCCGTGAGCGCTCCGAGGTCCCCGGCGAGCAGAGCTGCCGCCAGTGTCTGAACTCCCCTCCCGTTCGGCTCCGTGAGGACCACGTCAGCCCGAGCCTTCAGGGCGTCGACCGCATTGGCGACCGCAACCGACACGCCCGCGACGGCAAAGAGCGGGATGTCGTTCTCCCCGTCGCCGACGGCGACGGTCGCGGCCGGGGACTCGTCCATGTTCCGGAGTGCCGCCTCGAGCCCGGTTCGCTTGCTGATGCCCGGGGGCAGCACCATCGCCGAGTCGCGGTTGCGGACGACCTGACGGTCAACACCAAGCTTGGCGATCGCGGCCGAGAGCTTTGCTTCCTGCGACCAGTTGGTCGAGCAGAGCACGCGACCGACGATCAGCGGGCTGACCCCGGTTCGCTGGAATTCGGCCGCCAGCGCACTCGGAATTCGAGGTGCCAGGAGGTGCTCTGCCCCGGTGGTCGCATCGACCACCACAGCGCCGTTCTCGACCACGATTTCATCGAAGAGGGTGCCGGGATCGAACACGTCGGCGAGCTCCTCCCGGGTTCGCCCGGTCACGAGGATCAACCGGATGCCGGCCGCTGCGACGCGCTCCAGGGCCTTGATCGTCTCGTCCGCCCACACCCCCTCGACGGCGAGTGTCCCGTCAAAGTCGCATGCCAGTACGCGATGCCGCATCCACTCCATTGTCGGGGGGACGTACCGATCCAGGCTTCGCGCCTCGTGAATCGGGGCACTCAGAGATCGAATGTCGCCCGGACCTCCGTTCCCCTGCCGAGCTGCGATCTGATCTCGAGGTGGCCCTTGTCGCCGTCAGCGCGCTCGCGCATGGTGAGCAGCCCGAAGTGTCGGGTTCGATCCACGGTTGCCTCGGTCGCCTCGACGTCCATGCCCACGCCGTCGTCGCGGATCACCGCGTTCACCTGCTTCGGCAGGAACGTGATCACCACCTCGACGTTCGACGCCTTGGCATGCTTGCGCGCGTTGTTGAGGGCCTCCTGCACGATCCGGAAGAGCGTCTGCTCGAGACCACCGCCCATACGGATCTCCTCGCCGACCACGCGCAGGTGCGCGGTGATGGAGTTGCGCTCCCCGAACTCGGCGACGAATTTCCGGAGCGTCGGCACCAGGCCGAGGTCGTCCAGGGTCATCGGGCGGAGGTCGAAGATCAGCCGGCGCGTGTCATCGAGAACGCTTCGGACGCCGTTCTTGAAGTCCGCCAGCTCGGTGACCACCATCTTCGGGTCGCGGGCGATGAGCCGCTCGATGATCTCCGCCTGGAGCACGAGGTTTGCCATCGACTGCGCAGGCCCGTCATGCATGTCCCGGGCGATGCGCATCCGCTCCTCCTCGATGATCTGGAACGTCTGCCGCGAGGCATCGCGAAGCCGGGCAGTGCCATTGGTCGGTCCGGCGTTGGCGGCGAGAAGATCGTCGAGGCTGCGGTAGACAGCACGGAGCACCTCCTGCTCTGCCCGGATACCGGTGAGCCGGGTGCCGAGCTCGACCTGACGCTCCTCCGTCGCCGCAAGGTCCGCCCTGATCTTGGCGAGGGTGCGGAACGCACTGTCGATCTCGTCGACATCGCCGGCGGGCAGCACGCTCAGGAGTGCGCCCCACCGCCCCTCCGCCTCGTGCTGTGCGGTCCGCAGCTCCTGCAGGCGAAGGGCCACCGCCGCGAGCTCGTCATCGAGCGATGCCGCCGTCGCATCGAGATCCTCGATGCGCTTGGTCACCAGGAATCGGACACCTGACAGCGCCGAAGGGTTCATGGTGGGGGCAGCTTCGACTTCACTCACCATCGTCATCATGTCACCGCAGAGTCGCACCCTGCCCGTACTTCACAAATGGCTGTGACAGGCCTGTTGCACGACGGGCCGCGAGTAGCGCCGAGGGTATAACCAGATCGCAGTTGAACCACCCGATCAGGGAAATCTCCACGCTCATGAGGCACGGCGACCCACCACGCATTCTCGTCGCGGAAGACGATGACTCGCTTCGCCGCCTTCTTGAGTTGCGGCTCGCCAGTGACGGGTTCGACGTGCGCTGTGCCGAGGATGGCATGGAGGCGCTCGAGATCGTCATCAAGGGCTGGCTCCCGGATGCGGTCGTCTGCGACGTGATGATGCCGCGCCTGAGCGGGCTGTCGGTGAGTCGCGAGCTCCGTGCTCAGGCCAAGACCGCGTCGGTTCCGATCATCCTCCTCACCGCGCGCAATTTCGACGAAGACATTCAGGCTGTCATGGATCTCGGCGGGATCACATACATGGGCAAGCCGTTCGAGTTTGCGCATCTGCTGAAGATGCTCTGGTCGGCGGTCGGGCTCGAACAACCGGGCGCTCCGTCTGCGGCCCATGTGATCTCGGGAGCATCGCAGAGCTGACGGCCGGGTAGCTGGCGGCGTAATGAGCAGCGTGGCGGCTGAGGCGGTGCACGAGCAGCGAAGTGGATTCCGCGCGCGCCTCGATTCAATGACCGCGCCCAGCGGACTCTTCATCGCGGCGGTGCTGGTCATCATGGCGCTGCCGGTCACGCGCACCATCCAGGATCCTGACTTCTGGTGGCATCTTCGCGCCGGTCAGCTGATCATCCAGCACGGTGGTCTGCTCGGCAACGACCCGTTCACCTATACGGTCGCGAACCACCACTGGACCATGCACGAGTGGCTCAACGAGGTGCTGTTCGCAATCGAGTTCACGGTCGGCGGACTCGAACTCATCGTTCTGACGCTCTCCGCGGTGACCTGGCTCGGACTTCTTGCGATCATGCAGAAGGCGCGCCTCCGGAATCCCGGTCGCGGTGTCCTCGGCATCGGCATTCTCATTGGGGTGATTGCCGGATTCCCGATCTGGGGACCGCGCGTGCAGATGATCACGTTCGCCTTCTCTGCATTGACGCTGTTGCTCGTCGAACGCCATCTGGTGCGTGGCGGCAGGGCGATGTGGTTGCTCGTTCCGTTGTTCGTGTTGTGGAGCAATTTGCATGGCGAATTCGTCATCGGACTCGCGTTCATCGCGCTCATCCTGGTCGCCGAGGTCGTCGGTCAGCGCCTCCACCTGCCCGACCCGGCGCCGCGCGCACGCCTCATGCCGGTGCTGTATCTGCTGATCGCCTGTACCGCGGTGAGCATGATCAACCTCAACGGTCCAACCATCCTGTTCTACGCGGCCGGCACGCAGGCATCGGGCCCGCAGCAGTCACTGATCGAGGAGTGGTTCTCGCCGAGCTTCCACGACTGGGAGGTGCTCGTCTACGGCGCCATGATGCTCATCCTCGCAATGCTGATCGTCTTCAACCGGCGCATCCGTGCGCGCGATGTCGCGCTCGTGGTGGTGACGACTGCGCTGTCCCTGCAGTCCGCACGCCACATCGAGCTGTTTGTCGCGGCATCGACACCGGTCTTCATCGACCAGCTCGAAATGGCGACACCGCGGATGCGGACCGCCCTCCGGCGCTTGCGACACGCGCAGCCCGCAGCGCCTGCGCGAACCCGGGTGCGGCCGCCGCTGCTCTTCCGCCTCACCGCGTTCGCAATGCTGATGGCAGGACTCGGCGGCATCTACGTCGCATGGCTGGTGCCGAAGATGCAGCTGCAGCCGTATTCCCTGGCGTACGCGCAGGAATTCCCGGTGTGTGCGGCGCAGTGGCTGGCCGAGGCGCCGGAACCATTGAAGATCTTCAACCAGTACGGCGAGGGCGGCTACCTCACCTACGCGCTGTCCTCGCGTGGCGACAAGGTGTTCATCTTCGGTGACGCCGCGCTCATGGGTGACCAGATGCTCGAGACCTACGCGTCGGTCGAGACGGTCACGCCGAACTGGGACGCGATCATCCGACAGTACGGCACCGACATCGTGCTCTACGACATCAACACGCCACTCGCCGACGTGATGGACCACGCCACGGACTGGACCAAGGTGTACCAGGATGGTCTGAGCGTCGCGTTCGTGCCGACGGAGAGGCTCTCGACGCTGCAGCTGCCACCCGTGCCTCACTGGGTACCCGGCAGCGTCTGCGCTCAGCAGGCGAAGGCGAGCGCAAACGCGGGAGCGCCGGCGCAGTGAAGCGCAACGATCTGCTGGTGATTGCCGGCGCCGCTGACGACGAGCGACGCGCGACGGTACGCCGCACTGCATGGATCGCGGCTGCGGCGATCGTGGTGCTCGTGCTGACGGTCCAGCCGTTCAGCAACACCGACGTGTGGTGGCATCTCGCCCTCGGGCGCCTGATCACGACCAGCGGGATTCCGGCGCATGAACCCTTCAGCTTCCTGCCCGCCGCGCATGCATGGATCGGGCAGCAGTGGCTCTACGAGGTAACCCTCGCAGGGCTCGTGGGCGCGGGCGGTGCGGGCCTCGCCTCCCTGGTCATGGGCCTCGCTGCGGTTGCCGCGGTCGTGCTTGCTGGGCTCGCCGTGCCGCACTCAGCGCGCGTGAGCGGCCCCTGGATCGCCGTATCGATGGTGATCACAGGGATCGTCCTCAACACCGTGGTGGGCGTCACGAGCGCCGTGATCTCCATTCTCGGGGTCGCGACCGTTCTCTTCGTCATCAGTCGCTGGCGCGACGGGCGGACCTCGATCGTCTGGGGATTGCCCGCGCTCTTTCTGCTCTGGGCAAACATGGACGCCGGTTTTGCTGCGGGCCTCCTCATCGTGCTCGCGGCGCTGCTGATGATTCCCAGAACCACATCGAACCAAGGCAGCAGGCGCCAGCTCGCGATGGCGCTGGGGATCAGCGCCGTTGCGGTGCTGGCCAATCCGCTGGGGCCGGGGATCTACGCGTCGGTGCTGTCCGGGGTCTTCAACCCGGGAATCGCCCAGAGCCTGGCGAGCTTCGGATCGCCGAACTTCCACGACTGGTGGGCGCGGCTGTTCGAAGCCGAGATGCTGCTCGTCGTCGTGCTCTGGACAATCTCGGGAGGGCCCGACCGGTTCAGCGCTGTCACCGGTTTCGGACTGCTCGTGGCCACACTCTATGCACAGGAGAACCTGGGACTCTTCGCTGTGTTCATGACGCCACAGCTCGCGATCCACGGGTCGCGCGCCTGGAACCGGCACGTGGCTCCGCGCATCACCCGAGGTCCGCAGTATGTGGGCCGCCACCTCCACCCACTCGCGATCGGCGCAGTCCTGCTGGCGCTCACGGCAGCGATGGCGGTGGCAGTGGTGCCGCGGGTCAGCACATCGGCGGCCGCTTCATATCAGGCGACCCAATACCCCGAGGCGGCGGCCACGTATACCGGGACCAACTTCCCGGGACAGCGGGTCTACACCATCGATGCCTGGGGCGGATACCTTGCATACCGTTTCCCGTCGGGTCGCGTGGTGTTCCTGTACGACGAGCCTGCCGTCTTCGGCAACGCCGCGCTGCAGCTGTACGACACCATCGATCAACTCGATCCGAACTGGGTCCACGTGCTGACCGGTGAAGGCATTCACCATGCAATCCTTCCGTCCGATGCGCGCGAGGCGGCAGCTCTGCATGTCCTCGGATGGACGGTCAACTGCTACGACCCGGCGAGCAGCAGCGTCGTGATGTCGTCACCCCCAAACGGTGGAGGGGCGCCTCCCGCGCCCGGACCTGTCATCCCGCCTGGGGCCTCGGACTGCTGAAAGGTCAGGCTCGTTCGCCTGATCCAGGGAGGTCGACGACGGACCGCGCGGCCTCGAGGCCGGCTTCCAGCCGCTCGGTTCGCGCCTCCGAGGCTTCGCCCGGGACGGGGGATCCACCAGACAGCACCTGGACCAGGTCCTCACGCTCGAGCAGCCGGTAGATCTCGGCTGCGCCATCCTGCGCGGGCTTTCCGACATCGTCGAGTCCGGCTCGCCTCGCCTCGGCAGCAACGAGCAGCAGCGTCGCGGCACACGCTTCGAGATCGTCCTGCCCCATCGAGAGGATCACCGCCTGCTCGGCGTAGCCAAGCGCGCGCAGGAGTGCGCCACGCCTGATCGCCACCTCGGCGAGCGCTCGTGAACCCGATGCGGCCAGTGAGTTCGAGCCCGAGGCTCCGTGCGATCACCACACTCTCGGTGAGCCGCCGCGCGGCGTCGTCCACCGCGCCTGCGAGCAGTGCGATCCTGCCGAGGTCGTGGAGTGCTTCCGCGGCCAGAGTCAGGTCGCCGCCTCGACGTGCGCTGTCGAGGAGCTCCTCGCCGTAGCCCGCGGCCGCCGCGTAATCATTGCGAGCCCGGGCGAGGCCGCCGAGCGCCGCGAGCGTCCGCTCGCGGATCTGCCGCTCGGTGCCGCCGCTGAGGGTGAGCGCCTGCTCGAGGCAGAGCTCCGCATGCGCTGTGTCCCCGGAGTGGAACGCCTCGGCAGCGACGTCGATGAGCAGGCCTGCGGTGGCCGCCCGAAGCTCGCCACGCTGGTCGCGTGCGAGCGCCTCGCCGATGTTGCGCATCGCATGACCGCCTCGGCCGGCGTCCAGCTCGACGCGCGCAAGGTTGACAAGAGCCTTGGCCACGATCGCGTCGTCACCTGCGCGGCGGCCGAGCTCGGCCGATTTTTCGAGCAATGCGACAGCGCTGACCAGATCACCCGCGTGCGCGGCGTGACGCCCCCACTCGCCTGCCACAGCAGCCTGGAGCACCACGTTGCCGCTGCGCTCGGCGAGGCGAAGCGCAGCTTGCCAGTACGCGTCCGCGGCCGCATCACCTGCATTCGACAGCGCGGCGGCGAGGTCCGACATCGCGCTCGACGCCCACTCCGGGCGTGCGAGCGACCATACGTTCAGTGCGGTGAGAACGTCTGCCGAGGCTCGAGAGCTATCGCCGGTAAGTTGATACGCGAGTCCGCGCGCGAGCAGCGCACCGCCGCGTTGCTCGGGTGCTCCATCTGGCGAGAGCCGGTCGAGAGCGCGGTCATATGCGGCGATCGCATCCGCGAGGCGACCGTCCCTGAGGGCGGCCGCGCCGGCTGCGAGGTCATCCGGACGATCCGGCTGCAAAGCGGCGATTGCTGGTGGTGACACGGCTGACCTGAAGTTTCCAGGACCGGGGCATGCATGCGTTCGCCTGTAACAGTGGGTGGTGCGGCATCGTTACGAGACCTTCGTCTGGCAACCGCGAACCGCCATTAGGCTCACCAGAGTGAGCGAGGCGATCCGCGGCCGTACACGCGGGCCAGACAACCGTGGCTGAAGCTGTGACCGGGGAGCTGACGCAGTCGGCCCACGCACGCCCGATGACGAACTCACCCGACCGTCCGGCGGGTCGCCTGCCGACCAAGCGACCCCGCAGCGAGTCCAGCACCATGCCGGCTCGAGACCGCCGAGCCGGGATCGAGCGAACCATCGAGCTCAGCCGCTGGATGGTGCTGATCTTCGCGGCCGTCGCCAACAACTTCCCAGGGCTGGCCACCGGCCAGTCGACGGCGGCTGTCAACCTCGTGCTCGGCGCATGGGGGGTGTTCAACCTCGCCGCTACGGTCATGCTCCTCGCCCATCGCATCCCGGGTCGCCGCCTTCAGGTGGCGACCATCGTGCTCGACCTCGCCGTCGCCAGCGGACTTGTCTACCTGACCGGTGGCTACAACTCCGACCTCGCGGTCACGTTCTTCATCGTTGTGATCGCCAGCAGCCTTCGCTTCGGACTCGTCGGGAGCCTGGTGTGTGCGTTCGTTGCCGGCGTCGCATATTTCGTGGTCGGATTCGACGTCGCCAATCATCACCTCGACACGACGCTCATCGATGCGCTGGTGTCACGCCTGTTCCTGCTCTTCGTGGTGGCGCTGAGCAGCAACCTCCTCGCCCGGGAGCTGGTCGGCGAGCGCGACGCCCAGGTGCGCAGGTCCATCGAGCTCGAGCACGCGGCGTTCGCGGAGCTGCGCGAGGTCGACCGCATCAAGAGCGAATTCATGATGCTCGCCTCCCACGAGTTGCGGACACCATTGACCAAGATCAAGGCGTGGCTGACACTCATGCATGACGCGGGCGACCGGCTCCCTCAGGATGCGCGCGACGAGGGCCTGCACGAGCTGCGCCTCGAGGCCGAGCACCTGGCGCGTCTGACCGACAACCTGCTGTGCATCGCCCAGCTCGAATCTGGTGAGATCCGCCTCAAGACGGCGGCCGTCGACCTCGAGAACGTGTTCCGCGAGGTCATCGCGCGCTTCGTCGAATCCGCCGACCACGATCGCTTCGCGATCACCGTCGCCGCCGACGCGCAGCGCGTGCTCGCGGATCACGAGCGTCTTGCACTGGTCGTCGCGTGCCTCATCGACAACGCGCTGAAGTTCTCCCCCGACTCCGAGCCGGTGCGCGTCACCACGTACCGTGCGGTGAACAAGGTGCACGTCGAGGTCAGGGACAACGGGCGGCGTATCCCGGACAGCGACGTCGACCGTGTCTTCGCGTCCTTCTATCAGGTCGAGTCGCCACTGCTCCGACAGCGAGGAGGATTCGGCGTCGGCCTCTATCTCGCGCGACAGCTGGTCGAGCGAATGGGCGGCAGGATCTGGATCGACAACTCACGCGCGCGTGGCAACACCTTTGTCGTGGCGCTGCCGGTGCACGTCTGATGCGCGGTGATCGGGGGTCGCGGTTGCAGGTTCGTAAAGACGGGCAACGCGTTCGTAACCGGCGCAATCCCGCAGCGGAGCGGTGCTACCTTGCGCCAATGGGCACGTTTGCTGCGGTTGCTCCAAAGCTGAGGAACGGATGACAACGTTTACGGAATCGATCCTCGCGCCGCTGGGTCATGGCGTCGTCCGGGCTCCGGCCGAGGCCACGGTGCTGGTGATCGACGATGACCTGGCCATGCGCGACATCCTTGCCACCGTCGCTCAGCAGCACGGATTCGGCCTGCAGTTCGCCGAGGACGGCGCCGAAGGCCTGCGCCTCGCCGAGCAGAGCGACGTCGACCTCATCCTCCTTGACCTCAGCTTGCCCGGGATGCCCGGCCTCGACGTCTGCCGCCGGCTCCGAGGAGCCGGTGTGGAAGTCCCGATCATCATCCTGTCGGCCAGCACGGACACCGTCGACATCGTCGTGGCGCTCGAGATCGGCGCCGACGACTACATCGCCAAACCGTTCGAGATCCGCGAGCTCGCGGCACGCGTCAACGCCAAGCTGCGCCGCCAGCGGACCACCCAGTCGCAGGTCCGCCCTGGGCGGCTCAAGTTCCCCGGCCTGATCGTCGACATCGGCAGGCACGAGGTGCTTCGCGACGGCGAGTCGGTCAATCTCACCCCGACTGAGTTCGACCTGCTCGCCCTGCTCTCAGCGTCACCGGGGCGGGTCATCTCACGCTCCGAGATGATCCAGAAGGTCTGGGGCCAGGGCGCCGACCTCGACCTGCGCAGCGTCGATGCCCATGTGTACCGGCTGCGCCGGAAGATCGAGCCGACCGGTCCGCGACCGACCTATATCCATGCGGTCCCGGGGATCGGCTACCGATTCGAGCGTCGCGGCCTCAACGAGCGGCTGTCGCGCAATGGCACCGCGAGCGACGAGACCGGCCTAACCGGCTGACCAGGGCGGTTGTGACCATGCGCTCCGTGTGGCCAGGCTCCGGGGCAGCGTTCGCCGTTGCGGCGCACCCAACTCCTCCACGAGCACGAGCTGTCCCCGATCGTTCAACGTCGCGGGCCGCGCCTCGACGATCTGGTCGCGCAGCAATGAGAGCGCGCGCCCGTGCGGCCGCTGGAACTCATAACACACCGCCTCCCGGCCGTCCCACAGCCGCCGCTTCGACGAGCCGGTATAGATCGCGAGGCTCCGGGTGACCCGCCGCTGCTGCGGGGTTCTCACGGTGTACGAGATTCGATACATCTCCCCCCGCCGCAACTGGAAACGTTCCACCTCTCCGTGATGCCCTGCACTCTGTGCATTCATCATCGTTTGCAAGTATTGACGCGTTCTGTGCGATGCGCTCGGACCCCGCGTGACGCCCAGGTCACAGAGCGTCATCGTGTCTTCGGACCCTTCGCTCGCCCAGATCCGCAATGGCTATCGAGTGGCGGTGCAAACTATCGTGCAGGTTTCAGGTGACCGTATCCATCGCATGCGTTTCCGGCAAGGGCGGCGTGGGCAAGACCACGACCGTCATCAACCTCGGCGCCGCGCTCGCCGAGCGTGGTAAGCGCGTGCTCCTCGTTGATTGCGATCCGCAGTCGAACCTCACCAGCGGGGTCGGTCTTGATCCCTACGACGAGCGCCCCGGTGTCGCCGCGGTGATCGGGGGACACGTCGACGCGGCGGCAGCGATCACCGAGACCAGTTGGGCGAACCTGTGGGTGCTGCCGGCGTCGCCCGACCTTTCGGCCGTGGAGGGCGAGCTCAAGTCCTCAATAGACAAGGAGCTGGTGCTGCGCGACGCGCTCCGCCGCGACGGCGCCCGCGCCGGCTTCGACTACGTGCTCTTCGATACACCACCGAGCTTCGGATTCCAGACCATCAGCGCCCTCGCCGCGGCAGGCGAGGTGCTCATCCCCGTGCAGATGTCGGGATTCGCCATTCGCGGCCTCAAGGAGGTGCTGCGCACGGTGCATCTGGTCCGGGGACGGCTCAATCCCGACCTTGCGATCCTCGGGATCGTTCCAACGTTCGTCAACCTGCGGACGCGCTTCAGCCGCCAGCTCCTGGACGGTCTGTGCGAGCTCGCCAACATCCGCGTCTTCGCCACGGTCATCACCCCGACGGTCAAGCTCCAGGAGACGTCGCTCGCCGGCATTCCGATCACCGCCTACGCGTCGTCGTCGAAGGCCGCCGCCGCCTACCGTGAGCTTGCCGGCGAGATCGACGGCGATGAGGCGGAGGTTGCAGCCGGTGTCTGAGATCGGCGAGCGCTCGGCTCCACCCGTCAACGGACCGCCGCTGTCGGGCCCGATGGCTCGCTGGCTCGCACCCACTTCCGAGTCGCGTATCGAGCGGATCGCCATCGACGCCGTGCACGACCGGCCGTGGTGGCCTGGAAGCGAAGTCGACGCGGTGACTCTCGCCGCGCTCCGATCGAGCATTGCCTCCCGCGGCATCATCGAGCCCCTGCTCCTGCGCCGGCGGGGCTCGGACCGGTTCGAGGTGGTGTGTGGGTCACGGCAACTCCGAGCGGCACGCGACCTCGGCCAATCCCACATTCCGGCGATCGTCCGGGAGCTCTCAGAACGCGAAGCCCTTCTGGTCGCCGCCTGGACGACAGTGGAACGCCGCCAGCACACTGGCGATCGCACGGCGCTGGGCGAGCGCCTGCTCGCGGCAGGCTTCACCCCGGAGGAGACCCGCCTCCTCGCCGACACAGCGTCGCTGGCCGCGCAGACGCCGGCCGCACACGGCAACGCTCCCGCATTCGTGCTCCGGCCTGACCCGCTGTCGCGACCGCGCCGCCTTGCCGCCGACATCGCGTTCGATCTGCCGCATGCCGACGCCCTTCCGCAGATGGCGCCTGAGGCGCTGATCACTGCGCTCACCGCCCTCGATGGGGTGAGTCTGGTCGCCCTGGTGCGGTGAGCTCTGTCCCCCGTCACTCCGAGGAAGAGCTTCGCCAGCAGTGGGCATTCCTCGACGCGCTGGTGGACCGCCAAGCAGCAAGCTTGAAATCTGGCGTTCAGGACCCTGAGGAGGACGATCGCATCGTTCCGATGGTCGCGCCCGACGCGAACTACCTCGAGGAGATCTCGACGCTCACGGAGCGCGTCACCACACTTGAGGATGAGCGGGTGACGCTGCTCCGCCGTATCGATCTCGCCGAGGAAGCTCGTGTGGCCGCGGAGCAGGCGCGGGCCACGGCTGATGCGGCGCGTCTGGCCGCCGAGCACGCGCTCGCCGAGGAGCGCTCGCGCCCGAGGCCGAGCTCCGGCCCCGCAGCGCCCGCCCCGCCACGGATGCCTGCGACAGCCGCGCCTCCCGCCACCTACACCTACCCGCGGCCCGCCGTCCGAGGCGTGACAGCCAGGGGCGGCACCCCTCCGCCTCAGGCGACGCCGCCGAAACCCCGACGCAAGACCTGGTGGCAGCGGATCAGGGAGTAACTGCTCCGGCCGGTTTCGGCCGCCTCCCCTGCGCCATGCCGACGAACTGGCGCAGCGCCTCGGTCGGCGACGGACGGGTCGCCACCTCACGCAGCAGCATCTTGCTTTCGGAGAGCAATTCCTGATCCGGAAGCTCGCCTCGGCCTGACGTGGCCACGACCCAGCCCGGGGAGTACCAGAGCACTGTCTCGAAGGCGAGCCCGCTGAGGGTCAGTCCGTTGAGCAGCGAGTCGGTGATCCTCGAGAGCGGCCGTTTCGCGTTCGTGACCACGATGCCGCGAATTCGATCGAGCACATCGATCTGCTGAGCAAGTCCGACGGTCAACGCCGCTGCGCGCAGCGAGAGGATGTCGAGCGCTGTGGGAATGACGATTCGGTCCGCAGCGCCCATCGGTCCCACCAGCGAGGGCTCGTGAGGATGCGTGTCGAGCAGGATGATGTCGCATTCGTCACGAACGTCGGCAAGCATCTCGTCGAGCTGTTCCTTCGAGGGCGACTCCTCGTTGAGGCTTCGATGCGACGCGACGGTGCGGATGCCGAGCGGGTGATCGATCAGCGCATCACGCAATGTGACTCGCCCGTGCAGGACGTCCATGACGGTAACGCTGCGTTTGGCCCGCTCCAGCGCATTGCTCAATCCGCCGGTGGGATCGAGATCGATTGCGATGACTTTGAGACCACCCGCGGCGGCGGCCGCACACAGCGCATAGCTGCTGGTTGTCTTTCCGACACCACCTTTTAGCGACGCAATCGTGATGACTTCTGCAGGCACGACCGTAGAATATCCGCACATGGCCACCGCGGCGCCCCATGTCAAGCTACTGCGACAGCTTGCCAGCGCCAAAGATGATTATCTAAGCGGCGCGTTCGACATTTCCTGGGACGGCGCCAAGGCGACGCTCTACCTGGTTTTCGGACGGCCGAGCCACGCCGTCTTCGAGGAAGGGCAGGAACAGATCGAAGGGGAAGCGGCGATCGACGCGCTGCTCGCCGCACTCCCGAGAGCGTTCACCGTCTCTGACTGGCGGCGTGCGATGTCACCCCACGAGACTTCTGTCGATCACCATCGATGAGCTCGCGGGACCCTTTGTGCGCCTCGCCGGCTCGTACGCTGACGATCCCGTTACCGACGAGAGCCCCGAATGGTGGAGCGCCATCGACGACTCGCCCGATCTGCCCTTCGGGCTGGCGGACTTTCCATTGCTGCCCGGCGGACGTCCGCTCTGGCTCGAGGCATCGCCGGATGAGGTGCATCTCAGCGATCGTCTCGCTCAGCTCCCACCCTCGATCGTGATCCTCACCGGAGCAAAGCTTCGCGCTGCAGCTGTCGTGAGCGGCGGCGATCTGATCGACGCGGTCTGGCTCGACGCTGACGATCACGCACGCGGCGAAACGGCCGGCCTGGCGCTGCTTGGAGCAACCAAGGGGTCGCTGGCCGGCTATGCGCTGGACGATCCCAGGGTCGCGGAGGCCCTCACCATGCTGTGGCGACTCCCCGTGGCGGTGAGTGACGTCGAGCTCGCGTGGCTCGACCCGGCTTCGATGCTTGCGGCATTCCGAGCCGACGGCCTGGATCGTGTGCTCGTCATCGACGCCCCGGTTCGCGGCATCGCGCTGTTCAGTCGCGGCGGATTGGTCGCCGTCTACTCCGAGACCCAGCGGTCTGCGGTTGCATCGCCCGAGCGGTTGCGTTCCCTGCTCTCTCAGGCGCGTGGACGGCTCACCGTGATGGAGCGTAAGCCTCGTCCGCTAACGGGGGACACCGCTCCGAAACCGAGTGCCTTTGAGTTCTTCGAGGTCGCTGAGCCCGAGCCGGAGGCGCTGACGGCGGCGGTTGCCGAGTCCGCGCCCGCCGATGCCCCAGAGGCGTCGCCCGATGTCGAGCCAGTCGAGGCTGCCGACACGCCCTCGACGTTCGAGGCCGGCGAGATCGACGGCAGTAGTTCCGAGCCGGTGACCGAACCCGCGGCGCGAGCGGTCGATGTGTCAGAGCCACCTCCTCCGCCGCCTGGGGATGAGCTCCCTGCCGAGTTTGCTGACGCGCCACCTCCTCCCCCGCCGGCCGCCGAGGCGGAGGAGCCCACGCAGAAGCCAAAGCGGTCGCTCTGGGGATTCGGAAGGTCTCGGAGGTCCCGCTCCGAACGGCATGCGGCCGAGGCGGCCGCGGCGGCAGCCGAAGCCACCGCGTCGACCGAAGGCGGCGACGCCGCCACCTTTGCCGGTTGGAGCGTGCGCCAGCCGGGTCCGGAGACACAGCCTGTGTGGCAGCGATCCCACGACGCCGGAGTGCCACTCGCCCCCGAGGTCGATGCCATCGACGGCGGTTCAGACGAGGCGCCTGCCCCGACGTGGTCTGTAGCGAGGACGGAGGATAGCTCACGGGACCTCTCACCCCCGGGGGAGGCAACCGAGGCGTCAGAAGCCCGCGAGGCAGCTCCCGCGTTCGAATTCGCCGCGTTTGACGAGCCAGCCCCCGTGGCCGAGCCAGTGTCTGAACCCACGGATGACCACACGGCTGAGGAGGGCTCCGACACGTGGCTGTCGCCGTCGTGGCTTGACGACGTCGTGAACGGCGCGGCGCCTGCGACTGGAATTGAGTATGACGCGACGCCGGAGGCCGAACTGGAGTTCAGCGCAGGGCAGGACTTTGATCCCTACGGGAATGCCGCCCAGGACGACGACGAGGAGCAAGATCCCGCGAGCGAGCCGGTACATGACGCCGAGGGCGAGCCGGAGCAAGGCTCCGCGAGCGAGCCGGCGCATGACTCGGCGAGCGAGCCGGAACTCGCCGCTGCATCGTCGGCCGACGCGGAGAACGCCGACCCTATTGATGATGCCGCCCACGGTGCCGAAGCGCTGACGCAGGCGCCGGTTATGCGGACCCCGGGACCCTGGAGCTGGCCGCTGGCCGAGCCGGATGAGGACGCCCATTCCTCCGCGTCAGACCTCGAACCGGATGCGGCTGCGGTTGCGGCGCCCGGACGTGAAGACACCACGGCGACGTCCGGTCCGGATGCGGAGGCGGGTTTCTTCCATCGTGACGAACCGGTCGGCTCGCAATACGTGGACTTCGACGAGGTGCGCAACGAGCTCGTACAGATCGGCATCGTCTGGCTCGGCGAGACCAATGCGGTGCAGGTCACAGCCCTGCTGAGCAGCACGCGCTCCACCATCGACGACTTCGTCGCGACCATCGACACGATTCGCGGACTCCACCTCGACGGCCAGGACCCCGCTTCGATCCAGGCGATGGCTCGCGAGATGCATCAGCAGGCTGCGGAGCGGTTGTGCGGGGCGTGATCCGGTGAACAACCAGGTGGTGAGCTGGATCCAGGATCACTCGGTCCTGGTCCTGGCCGCACTCGCCGTGGTGGAAGGGATCATCTGCCTCGCCCTGCTGCGCACGAGCCGTCACGCGAGGCACGAGATGAAGGCCGCGCAAGCGGCTGCACTCGAGTCGGCGCGCGCGGCCGCGCTCGCCGCCCCCGGTGCGATCGACCCTGAGGCGGTGCTCGCCCTTCTGCGCCAGGGTCACGCGCCGACACTCGACAACGTGTACGCGATGATGCGCCGGCGCGAACGCGAGGGAATCGACCAGCCGGATGAGCAGGAACGACGCTCGGGCAAGGCGTCCTCTGCAGCGCATGTCCCGGGGAACGGTGCGCCCACAGGGACCACCACGCTCACGACCTCACAGGTCGAGGAGCGTCTCCGCCGCTACGAACGCTGAGGGTCGCTACCTCGGGTGGCTGCGCCGCTCGAGCGATGACGGACGTCCTCGACCACACGCCTCGGCCGCGGCGAGGAACGCCATGGCCACCGCCTCCTCACGAAGCCGCGCGATCGCGTCCTCGGTGCGGTGGAGCACGGCCACGCTGTTGCGGATGGTCCACCCCGTTCGTCCGGATACCTTCGGCGGAAGCAGTTGCTCACCCGGCGAGCGGACCGACCAGCTTGCCGGGGATGGGCTCGCTGCTCGCGCATCGCCAGAGGGCGATCCGGGACGCCGCGCCCCTGCGTGGGATTCGGGCCGTTGTATCTCCTCGAACATAGGGTCGGAGGCGGGAGCGGACGTGGGCCAGATGATCTCGGCGGGGCGCCGAACGTCGACGCGGCTCGTGCCCGCAAGCGCGAAGAGCGCGGCGGCGAGATCCTCGCCGGAGTCGAAGGCGCTCCCCTCTCCGAACCACTCGTCGTCCTGGGCCGATGCTCCTCCCACCACCGCGATCGCCCCCGTACTCATCACAACGGGTTGATCGTACCCGGAGGACTTAACAACTCGTGGATGTCTGGAACGCTGCGGGAATCGAACGTGTATCGAACCGGTTGCTCCCGGCAGAACAATGTGCTGCGGCGCACACAATCGGCTCGGAACCGCCACTCGTCCGAAATCCAAGGAGCATCCTCACGTGAGCATGGCAGCCGCCCCGCAGAAGCTCGACAGCCGGTATCTCGAGGCTCTGGGTCCACTGCGTCCCCTTGTCGATGACGACAGCCTGACCGAGATCATGGTCAACGGACCGGAGATGGTCTACGTGGAACGCAAGGGGAAAATCCTCCTCACCGACATCCGATTCGATGACGAGGCGCACCTGATGCGGGTCATCGACACCATCGGTGCCGCCGTCGGCCGCCGTATCAACTCGCGAACACCATTGATGGATGCGCGTCTGCTTGACGGCTCGCGCGTCAATGCGGCCATACCTCCGGTCGCGCTCGACGGACCGATTCTCACGATTCGAAAGTTCAGCAAGGATCCGTACCAGGTTTCCGACCTGATCGGATTCGGGACGTTGACACAGGAATCCGCCGCCTTCATCCAGGCGTGCGTGCTCGCCCGCGCCAACATCCTCGTGTCCGGTGGAACAGGCACAGGAAAGACGACGCTCCTCAACGTGTGCTCGGGCTTCATCCCCATCGACGAACGCATCGTCACCATCGAGGATGCTGCCGAGCTCCAGTTGCATCAGGAGCATGTGTGCCGTCTCGAAGCACGTCCGGCTGACGTCAACGGCGAGGGCCGCATCGCGATCCGCGAGCTGGTCATCAACTCGCTGCGTATGCGGCCCGATCGCATTGTCGTCGGCGAGTGCCGTGGCGGTGAAGCCCTGGACATGCTCCAGGCGATGAACACGGGCCACGACGGATCGCTGACCACCATCCATGCCAACAGCCCGCGCGAGACGCTGTCGAGGCTCGAGACGCTGGTGCTCATGGCCGGTCTGGACCTGCCGCTCAAGGCAATCCGTCAGCAGATCGCCGGCGCGATCGACCTGGTCATCCAGCTGAGCCGCCTGAAGGATGGCTCGCGCAAGGTCGTCTCGGTGACGGAGATCATCGGGATGGAGGGCGAGATGATCACCGTGCAGGAGATCTTCAAGTTCGAGTCCCGCGGCGCCGACCCGTCGACCGGAAAGATCATCGGCGAGTTCGAGCCGACGGGCATCCGGCCGCGGATCATTGACAGGCTGTTCGACATGGGCATCCCACTGCCTCCGCGCCTCGCGCAGATCTTCCCGGACCGCCGCCAGGTGGGCGTCGCGGCCGAGAAGAACGGCCACCTCAGCGGGGTCGCGTAGGCAGCGTTTCCTGGTCGGGACGGTCGCGTGTTCGCGTCCACCGATAGCCTGGAGGTCAGAGCGAACGAATCCGTAGCACTCTGACCGCGTGCGAGGCAGCAGGCAAGAGCAACCGATCTAGTTGGCCGACGGGTGCGTCGCTATCGCCCGAATAGGAGTATCGGCTCAAACTCGGGAGGGCGTCGTCGGGTGTGCAACTTCTCGGCTGTGAATGAACCTCGTCCAGGAAACTCATCGCGCAGCCGATGCGGCGACTAGCAATCGGCACCTTCCCAACGCCCACGCCCCTCCGGTGTGGGCAGTAGGCCGAGCCGTGAAAGTGAGGCTCCATCATCAGACGCAAGGGTCACGACGCCGTAGGCTCTTTGTGACGATTCGCCGGCCTTCACTCTGGCGTCGCGAGTCCCAGGGATGATCTCGGCATGAGGGTCGCACCCGTCCGCTATTCCGACGCGTCGCCGAGGCGTCGGCGACGGAAACACGGCCAGGGACTGGTCGAGTTCATGATCGTCGCGCCGGTCTTCTTCTTTGCCATCTTCGCGATGATCGACGGAGGCTTGTTGCTCTACAGCATCAACGCGGTGGACCAGTCCGCGACCGTCGGCAGCAACTCGATCGCGGGCCTCGGCCTGGCATCGAATGCTGACATCGGGTCGATCCAGAAGATGGCCGCCGCAGGCTTGCAGACAACCTCTCTCGTCAAAGTCACCGAGATCGACGTCGAGGAGTTGGTGACCAATGCCACCAAGGACGGGTTCTCGGTGCATGCCGACGGCACTCCGCAGATACAGACAGGGTGCGCGGGCGGCCCAACGGGCGTCGACGGAGCCAATGAATGCGTTAACCGATACACATTCAGCGGGTCGGCCGTCGTCGCGACGGACGCATGGAGCAGTTGCGCGTCGTCCACGGGCGATCCGTCCCAGTGTCCGCCGTGGCCACCGTCGGTTCGCAACGTTGTGAACGGGCTCAGTTCATTCGTTGCATTGAAGATTACCTATTCGTATCGCTTCTTCACCGACGTGGGAGGCAACTTCAACTTGACTGCGCTCAAGACGTTCCGGCTCGAACCAGAGACCAACGCCAGCTGATGAATCCGACACAACGGCGTCAGCGCGGCCAGTCCTTGGTGGAGTTCTGCTTCGTCCTTCCGATTCTGCTGGTGATGTTCATGGGCGTGTACACCGCCGGCTCGTTCATCTCAGACATGGACACAGCCGGTCAGGCGACAAGAGCGGGTGCTCGGCTCGGCGCCGAGGTGGCCAATTACGGATACGGAACCGCGGCAGCACAGACCGCGGCCTGCATGGGCGTGAGTACGACCAACCCCTGCGCGGTAGACCAGGACATCGTCACCAGCGTGGCGACGGTCGCTAAAGGAATGACCAACGTCACGTCGTTTGATGAGATCGACGTCTACGATCCGTGCGCCTCCGGTGGGGTCTGCACCAACTCCACGAGCCTCTGCAGCGACCCGGCCAACATCAGCGGTGCATTTGTGGCAGGCGTTGATCCCGCCGACGTGTACAAGCTCGTCGGGGGTGTGTGGACACTCCAGGGGACCGCGGGGTACACGCTCGACAAGCGTACTCAAAATCATCCAAACGAACTGGCAATCGGCGTGCGTCTGGTCTTCCATTTCCAGGCTGCGGCGCCGATTAACTTCTTCAGTGTTCAGGCTGCGCAGTACGCGACGATGTGCTTCGCGCCATACGAGTCAGGAGGGTAGCGATGAGCGTACAGAACGCCGGCGTGGCACGCAGAGGGCACCGTGCCGCCAAGGGCCAGGTCATGGCTATCTTCGCGCTGATCGCGGTCCTCCTCTTCGCGGTCACGGGCCTCGCCGTGGACGCCGGCCTCTCGTACCTTTCGTACAACGGCGCTGAACGGGCGGCCGCGGCAGGCGCTCTCGCGGGCGTCCCGTATATGCCCGGTGGATTTGGTGGGACCGGTTGCGCGAGCGGCGCGGCTGACGCGGCGGCGTGCGCGGCGACCGCACGCGACGGGTACACCAACGGGAGCATCATCAACGGTAACCCGGTCACCGTGACGGTTTCGCGATATCCCGTCGGTTGCACCGGGCCTGCCTGCTCGGCCAACAAGCTCACCGTGACTGTCACGGCATTTGTTCAGCCCACATTTCTGCGGGTTCTCGGATTCGGGGCCCACCCGGTCACGGCGTCCGACACCGCGTTCTATCTTCCTCCGATCGCTCTCGGCCAGCCTGGAGCGCAGCTCGGAAGTACAGAGAGCGCACTCGGCACCGGTGGTAACTACTATTTCCTTCGTTCGGAAGGGTACGGCAACGATCGTTCAGAGGGGGACGCATATGACCCCAATAATGTCAACACCACCTTCACGTGCACTGTGGGCGGCGAGACCACCGCTGGATACGGAACGTCGACCGACGTCCACGCGTTGAGCGCAAACCTGGGAAGCGACGTTTCTGACGGCACGCTGACGAGCGCAGCGGTGAACCTCCTCCCCGAACGCGGTGGGTACAACTTCTCGGTCGCGGTGCCGAGCACGGTCCCTGCAGCGTACGTCCAGGTCTACAACCCTGCCTTCGCTCCCGACAACGGATTCAACCCGTCGGGCGGCAGCTACAACATGCACGAGCAGGACGGAAGCTTCTCCGGGAACTCCTATACAGACCAGTACTCTGCGATGGAATACACCCTGTTCAAAGTCAACGACATCTTTGACCACACCAAGGACACGCCGATCAGCCAGGTCATCGTCGATCCGCTGAACGTCACAACCTCGGGTGTCGCGGTCACCTCCATTGTCGATGTCCGCAACGGCAAGACCCTCTCGGGAGCGGCTTATACCTACGTCGTCAATAACATCTACCACGGGTGGATGGACGTCGGGAGCCCGCCGACGGCCTCGACGGCGTGGACCGTTGCAGGAACAACGTATAACATCCTCCATCCGACCAAGACGCTCGCTGGCGGCTCTCTGGCGCCTGGGTCGTACCGGCTCCGAGTTGACATGCTCGATTACCAGGGCCTGCGCCCCGGCGATGATGCGGGTGCGTCGCCGTGCTCCCGAGCACACAAGGGGTATGCGATCCAGCTGACGGTAACCGGCGGTGCGCAGTGTGCAGACCCGGGCTGCCAGGTATCGGCACTCGATGAGCTCGCCGTCTACACGCCGATTTCGTCGTCTGGATCGGGCTTTTCCGTCCCCCTCTTCAACCTTCCCAATGACTACGCCGGCCAGACGATCAACTTCTACGTCTTCGATGTCGGCGACGTCGGTGGCAGCAACCAGATCTCCATCCTCAATCCCGACACGCAGAGCTGCAGCCCCAATCCAGCTCCGTGCCTGCTCACCGCGTCGTCGGGGGTCCCTGTCTTCGACTTAGGGATCAATAGGAACACAGCTCCAACGCCCGGCTTGGCGGTCAATACAGTGGACTCTTGCGCAAGCACGCCGGTTCAACCGGTCGCCACCCAGGCGCTCATCAACACGGACGAAACAAATACCTGTGCGGGCCACGCTTCACCCAACATCTTCAATTCACGTTGGGTGCTGTTCCAGCTGCAGATCCCCTCGAACTACGCGGCAGGCAATGGCGGGTGGTGGAATCTGCACTACACTGTCAACGGCACAGCGACTGACACCTTCACGGTGGTTGTTAACTACGCGAGCACGCCTGTCCATCTCCTATAGCGCCGCCTGGTCGGAGCTTCTGGCGTTACCAGCGCCTCGGCACGTTGGAGAGTGTTGAACACGCGCTTGAGTTCGCCCTGAACGCGTCGTCGATCTCGTCGGTGCCCTCAAACCTCTCCGCCGTGCGTTGCGTCGCTGACAGCGTCTGGAGGTCCCGAGCCCATAAGCGAGCAGCTTACGCACCCGCAGGGCAGGAGTCCGCAGCGAAACCGTCCAGCTCTGCCACCGCCATCACTGGAAGGCGCATGAGGGCGGCTGGCAGGTGGTCAGGTCCGAGGAGGGCCGGATCCTGGCGATCCCGCCCTCCCACACCTGCCGGGCGCGGGCGCGCGCGCCCGATCGCGTTCTCGCCGTGTAGAGCGTCGAGCGTCAGGCCGCAGGTGGCGGAGGGTTCACCGGCTCGTAGATCAGGCCCTCACCACAACAGCGGTCGCACTCATCGCCGGCTCGAGCTCTCGACGCCCACACCCCGACGGTGCCCTGACGAAACTCCACCTTGCGATTCTGGTCCCCCGACCCATTGCAGGTCGGGCATCGAACGAGACGTTCTTCCGCAGCGTGCATGGCACGACCTTGCGCGCATTGAAAAGAAACATCTGTACGCACGCGAACCTATGGAAATGGTCGCCGGGGGGCAGCGAACGAGATATCAGGCCGAACCGACCCCGTCCATCACGTGGATCGGCTGGAAGACGTCCTCGGAGAGCTCCTCGCCCGAGGTGGTCAGGTGCTCGAGGAATGTCGGAAGAACACCGGTCGGCATGTACGAACCGACGACCTTCCCGTCCTCGTCGACCCCGGCCTGCTTGTACACGAAGATGTCCTGCAGCTTCACCTCGTTGTTATCGCAGCCGAGAACCTCGGTGATGCTCACGATCTTGCGCGTTCCGTCGCGCAGACGGGACTGCTGCACGACGAGATTGACGGCCGAGCCGATCTGCTCGCGGATCGCGCGGGACGGCAACTCCGCACCGGCCATCAGCACCAACGTTTCGAGACGGCTGATGCAGTCGTGCGCGTTGTTCGCATGGAGCGTGGTCAACGAACCATCATGGCCGGTGTTCATCGCCTGGAGCATGTCGAGTGCTTCACCGCCGCGGCATTCTCCGACCACGATGCGGTCCGGCCGCATCCGCAACGAGTTGATGACCAGATCGCGAATCGAGACGCGTCCACGACCTTCGACGTTGGCGGGGCGCGTCTCAAGCGTCACGACGTGATCCTGACGCAGCTGAAGTTCGGCCGCGTCCTCGATGGTGACAATGCGCTCATCCTCCGGGATGAAGCTGCTCAGGATGTTGAGCGTGGTCGTCTTTCCCGAGCCGGTACCTCCACTCACCACCACGTTCAACTTGCCTCGCACGCATGCGCGGAGAAAGCGAACCATGTCCTCGGTGATCGAGCCGTACTTGATGAGGTCGTCGATGGTGAGAGCTTCCTTAGCGAACTTCCGAATCGTCATCGTCGGTCCGCGCAGCGCAAGCGGCGGGATGATGACGTTGACGCGGGATCCATCCTTGAGGCGCGCGTCGACCATCGGCGACAACTCGTCGACACGACGGCCGATGCTGCTGACGATCCTGTCGATCACCTGCATCAACTGCTGGTCGCTCTCGAACGTCACCGGGCTCAGCGTCAACTTGCCGTGCTGTTCGACGTAGATCTGCTTGTAGCTGTTGATCATGATTTCGGTGATCTCATCGCTCGCCAGCAGCTCCTCGAGCGGCCCGAGACCGAGAACATCGTTGGTCAGGATCTCGACGAGTCGAAGCCTGTCCGGGCGGCTCATCGTGATGTTCTGCTCGGTGATCACGTCGTTGAGCAGCTCCGCGATTCGCTGACGCACCATCTCCGGCGGCACAGAGTCCGTGCCCTGCGCCAGTTCCTCGACGAGACGCTGGTGCACCTTGCCACGCAGCGCGACGTGCGTATTGACGTGGCCGCCCATCTTGCTCAACCCGGGCCGCGACATCGCACCGGTGCGGTTCAGCAGGGTTGGCGCACGCTGAGGCTCAGGGGCGGGCGCCGCGCGCTCGACCTCGAAGGCTCGCGGCGCCGGTGCCGGCACCGGCGCGGGCGTGGGCGCAGGCACCGGGCCCAACGGGGCCGGGGAGACACCGCCCGGGCGGTTTTGCCAGCCCGCAGGGGGAAACCGCTCAGCTCCATCGTTGGATGGTCGTTCGGGCGCGGCGGTGGGTGCCGGGGACGATGGCGCGGTTGGTGCGGAGCCAGGAGGGGTCCCCTCGGCCTTCCGCTGCACTCGGTCGAGCAACGACATATGAGCTCAAACCACCTCGTGTGATCGCGTTCGAATACCTGCCCGGAGGCAGGAATCAAGCATCCCCGGGATGCGCACCGAACGGTGCAACGATCCTGTCGAAGCAGCGTCCCAGGGGCCCTGCGGGGGGTTTGATAGGGGCCGGCCGGAACGGGTCGGTCAGTGCGAGAGCAAATTCACCTGAAGGATTGCCGTATGGAACGTCGGTCGCTGCCGTCGGCCTGGGAGGAAATGCTGCGAACCGCCTCCGCGGTGCGCGCGACGCCATCCCCAACGAGTGCCCGATCCCGTGGCGGCCTCCGCACGGTGATTCGCCCGATCGTGATGACCGCCGGGCTCCTCACGGCAGCCGGCCTCGCGGTGCTCCACCTCGCGGGAACCTCGGGCACGGCCAGCGCCAACGGCAGCCTGGACTCGCAGCTGTTCTCGCTCACCAACCAGGACCGCACCAGCAACGGCGTGCGTTCGCTCACCTTCAGCGGCACCCTTCAGAACATCGGCGAGGGCGCTCCTTACAACTGCAGAGGGGTCCAGGTGTACGGGCGCTCGGTTGACATGATCCGGCGCAACTACTTCGCGCATCCGATCCTCGGTTGCGGCGAATACGTGTTCTCGATGATGCAGGCGTTCGGCATCCACTACCGGTCGGCCGGGGAGAACATCGGGTGGGAGTCCGGCTCTGGTAGCCCCGCAAGCTATATCAACGGCCAGTTCATGGCCAGCCCCGACCATCGGTCCAACATCCTCGACGGCAACTACACCGAGATGGGTGTCGGGTCAGACGAGAGCGCACCGGGGGTGTTCTGGACGGGTGTGGGCAGCGAGCAGAACGTCTGGATGTTCAGCGAGGAGTTCGCTCAGGCGGGGTCCTCGTCACCGCCTCCTCCGCACAAATCGCCGGCGCCAAAGCCCGCGAAACGGAACTCGCCGGCGCCACCTCCGCCCGGCGTCGCTGCGGCCGCCACCACGGCTGCGCCAACCGCAACTCCGGCACCCACCGCCACTCCGATGCCTATTCCGACCGGGAGCCTTCCCGAGAGCATTTCGGCCCCGCCGGTCGGCCAGTACGAAGGCCTGTTCCCGAACACGATCGAATCCGTCCTCGAAGCGTTCCTCAATCTCTAAAAGGGCCACCACCCTGACTCAGCTCAGCGCCGTCGAAACGCCTGTGAAGGACCTCGGCGACAGCATCGTCGTCGCCACCGGTCTCCGCAAGATGTACCGGGTGAGCCGCCCGCCACGCGAGGCGATCCGCGGCGTGTCACTCACTGTGGAATCAGGCGACTTTGTCGCCATCATGGGTCCGAGCGGCTCTGGGAAGAGCACGCTGCTCCACATCCTTGGCGGCCTCGAACCACCCGACCAGGGGTCGGTCGTGATCCAGGGCGTCGACGTGTACGGCCTCAAGGACGAGGAGCGATCTGCCTTCCGGCGCGATCACGTCGGCGTCGTCTTCCAGTTCTTCAACCTCCTGCCGACCCTGACTGCGGCCGAGAACGTCGCACTGCCGCTCCGGCTCCGCAACGAGGCGCCAAGCCAGCGGCAGAAGCTGTCCCGCCAGGTGATCGGCGACCGCGTCGACGTCCTCATGGATCAGCTCAACCTCCACGGGCTCCAGGGTCATGGTCCTGAGGAGATCTCCGGTGGTGAGCAGCAGCGGGTCGCACTCGCCCGCGCGCTCGCGGCGTCGCCGGCGCTCCTGCTCGCCGACGAGCCGACAGGAAACCTCGACTGGACAAGCGGTCATGAGGTGATGGCGCTGCTGACGCGTCTCTGCCGTCAGGAGCGCCAGACAGCAGTGCTGGTCACGCACGACGCCCGGGTCGCCGCCTATGCCGATCGAGTCCTGATCATGCGCGACGGCGAGGTGGTCGACGACGTCGCACTGAGCCACGCGGGCCAGGCGCCCGACACGATTCCGGACCCGTCGGTCCTCGTGGGCAGGCTCGCCAAGCTGGACCTGTGAGCGACCTCTGGCTGCTCGTGGTTCGCGCCATCGGGGCGCGTCCGCTCAGGGCCATGCTCACCGCCGCCTCCGTTGCGCTGGGCATCGCCGTCGTGCTCGCTGTGCAGATCGCGATCGCGGGGCTCACCGTCCAGGCGGGTGAGGCGCAGGTGCAGCAAGCAGGCGCGTCCTCGCTCGATGTCCGCGTCGACGTTGGTTCCGGGCTCGAGCCTGCACAGATCACGACTCTCTCGGACCTTCCTGGCGTCGTTCAGGCTGTGCCGCTCTATGAAAAGCAGGTCACTGCCGGCCCGTCGGGAAGCAGCCTCGTGGGTAACGCGGTGACCCTGGTGGGCCTTCAGGACTCCACCGCGGCGCTGCGCAGCGTCTCTGTGGTGAGCGGGCGGCTCCCGATCCCGGGGAGCACCTCCGAGGTGGCCATCGACCAGGGGTTGAGCACGTCGCTCACCGGCGGGTTCGGCAGCCCGATCCGTCTCGGGCAGAGGCTCCAGCTGATCACGGGGACCGGTCCCGACCTCTTCACTGTGGTCGGTTTCACATCGGGAACGAGCGGCGGGCCGTCCTTCACCCACAACGCTGTCTTCATCGACGACGCGGCGATGCTCGGCCAGTTCGGCCTCGGTCTGCACACGCCGCTGGTGGCACTGCGCTTCGGGCCCGGTGCCACAGTCGGCGCCGTATCCAGCGAGGTCCACGCGGCGTTCGGCCCGGCGGTGACCACCTACGACCCGCGAGCGAGTGCCTCGGCGCCGCTGCAGGATCTTGAGCCCCTGCTGGTGCTCGCGACCGTCCTCAGCCTGATTGTTGGTGCGGGCGTGACGGCCAACAGCGCTGCGCTGGCTGCGTTCGAGCGGAGGCGTGAGATCGGCCTGCTTCGTGCCGCCGGTGCCTCGTCACGCCAGGTCTTCCGGCTGTTCGCCGCAGAGGTCGCGACCGTCGCCGCCGCGGGAGTCCCGCTGGGGGTCGCGGGAGGACTGGTGCTCGGAGCCCTTTTCAACAGCAGCCTCGCGCCCGCCGACCTCGCCACGCCGGCCCTGATGCCCCAGGGAGGACAGGTGGTGGCCGCAATCGCAGCCGGACTTGGGGCGTCGCTTGTGGGTGGGCTGCTCCCGCTCTTCGCGGCGGCGCGCCTCCCGATCCTCGACTCGCTCCGTCCGCATCCGATCGGCGAGCATCAGCGCCCCAGCATGCTGCTGCGCGTCGCCAGCCCGGCCCTCCTCGTCGTGGCGGCCATCTGCTTCCTGAGCAGCGCGAGCGGCGTGGTAGCCCTCGGTATCGTGACCCTCCTGCTCGGTCTGGTTGTTGCGCTTCCCCTGCTTGCTCCTCTGGTCATCAGGCTGCTCGCCGTCGCCTTCTCGCCGTTCGTCAGTGGCGCGCGGCCAGGGGCTGCTCACCTGATTCGCGCCAGGAATCGCACCGCGATGACAACGGCCGGTCTCGCGATCGCGGTGGCAACTGCAGTCGGTGCGAGTGCCCTGACCGCAGGAGCGCTCACGGCGAGCGACAGTTGGGTCTCTCACCTCTTCGCCGGTGACACCCTCGTGACCAGCCCCGTGACTCAGAACGATCAGGTTGCCGCCGCAATCAACAGCAGCGCTGGGGTCGCGCAGGCGACAGCGCTTCGCTTTCTCTCGGAGAATGTCGCCGGTGCTTCTGAGGGCGTCACCGCGATTGACCCCGCCGCCTACAACTCGCTCGGGGGTCTGGATGTCGTCTCCGGCGACCGGACAGCGACGCTCGATGCCCTCGAGAATGGCCCGAGCTTCCTCGAGCCGGCCGGGCTCGCCGCCGCGACCGGTTGGACAATCGGTTCGCAGCTGCCGGTACAGACGCAGAACGGGATCGTCTACTTCACGGTCGTCGGCATGGTCAGCCACTCATTTCCGTCGGGTGACGGAGGCGAGAGCCTCATCATGGCTGATGACCTCGCGCGCACCTACTTCGGCGCGACCGCGGACGGCTTCGACGACCTGGTGGTCACGACGCACGGATCGGCCGCCGCGGTCAGCGCCACAGCCGCCAGCTACGGCATGCGCGCGGTGCCGGTGAGCACGATCGCCGGCGACGCCCGCGACGCGTTGCAGCATTCCGTCGGACTCGTGCTCGCGGTCGCGCTCATCTCGGTGATCATCGCCATGCTGGCCGTTGTGAACACGCTGCTCGTGAACGTCCGTCAGGGGACGCGCGAGCTCGCCCTGCTGCGCGCCGTCGGACTCGGCAGCCGCCAGGCGATGCGCCGGGTGCTCACCGAGGCGGGGCTGCTCGCCGGTGCGGCGACGTTGATCGGTGTCGCGGCCGGGTGTCTCATCGCGGTGCCGATGCTCCAGGCGAGCAGCACCGCGACCTTCGAGCCCGGGTTCGTCTTTCCATTCGAAACCGTTGTCGTGCTGATCCTCGTCGTCGTGCTGGCGGCCATTGTCGCGACCATGGGTCCGGCTCGCAGAGCCGTGCGAACCTCAGTGCTCAGCGCGCTGCGTCACGAGTAGCCGGATGCGCCCCGTCAGGGGGTGGGGGGTGCGCGGTGCGGCGGTTGCGGTGCTGATCGTGGTTGCCTCGTGCGGCAGCGAGTCGACGGACGTTTCCACGGCTGACCCGTTGCATGAGCTGATCACCCTCGATCAGCTTGTCGCACCGGGTTTCACCGTGCTGAGCCCGGCCATGCACTTGGGCGCGGCGACGCTTGCGGGTGGCGACGCGGCCGTGGAATCCGCACTGACGGCAGGCGGCCTTCAATCCGCGGCGAGCGTCGAATTTCAGCGCACCGTCGACTTCGGCACCAGCAACGGTCCGATCGACGTCGTCGCGACCGTCGAGCGATTCGCAGGTACCGGCGGGGCGTCAACCGCCTACAGCGCGAGCGTGCGCCGGCTCGACGCGGTCCAGGGGGCCGTACCAACCTCCACGGGGCCGCTCGGTGACGAGGCCCATTCGATCAGCGTCGTTCGCACCGCGCCGGACGGCCTGCAGGCGGTGGAGATCACCGTTGTCTGGCGTGTGGCCAACCTTGTCAATATCATCATCGCGCGCGGCCGGTATGGTGGGACGCGGCTCGCTGACGCGCTCGTTCTGGCCGGCGTACAGACGCAGAACGAATCAGCAATCGGCTCGGCGTAGCGACACCACAACCAGCTCAGCTCTTGCGCGCTTCCCAGCGGAATCGAAACACGGAGAGCACGACGGCACCCACGCCCCAGGCGGCCATGATCAGCAGATCGGTGCCGTTGAAGCCGCTCGCGGACTGGTGCGCAGGGTCGAACGCGGTGAACATCGCGTTGATGAAATGACGCACCGGGAACCACTCCGCGATCTGCGCAAGGATTGACGTCGACGGCACCGGAAAGAACGTTCCCGAGATGAACACGATCGGCAGGAAGACACCGTTGACGATCGCCGGTGCCGCCTCCGCGTTGGGGATCGCGATGGTCATCGCCATACCCAGTGCGCAGAACGCGAGTGCTCCGACGCCGATCGTCGCCGCCGCGGCGCCGATGTGCATAGGAACGTGAACGCCGTAGACCAGGATCCCGAAGATCGTGGTGAGCACCGCGAGCACGATGCTGACGATGATCGATGATCCCACCACGCCTGCGATGAACGCCCACGGCGGCAGCGGCGTGCCCCGCAACCGCTTGAGGATGCCGTTGTCCCGGCGCAGCGAGAGTGTGATCGCGATGTTCGTGAAGCACGCGCCCATGACCCCGAAGGCGACCAGGGCTGGGATGTAATAGTCGTCGTACGAGGTCGTCGCGCCCCCGACCTGTACGGTCTGCCCCTTGAAGAGCGTCGCGAACACGACCAGAAAGATGATCGGGAAGAGGAAAGCGAAGAAGGCGCTTGCGGGATTGCGCCAGAAGGACTTCTGCTCGAACCCGACCTGACGTACGGCGATGCCCGCGCTACTCATGCTTGGTCAGCTCCAGGTACACGTCTTCGAGGGATGGACGCGTGACCTCGAGGTTGGGCAGCTCGATTCCATTCGCCACCGCCCAGGTGGTGAGGTCATTCAGGGTGCGGGTCGGATGGGAGGTCTCCAGGATGGCGAGTCCGTCCTCCCATCGCACCGGGAGAGGCAGCGCCTCGGCGGCGACGCCGTCGGGGAGCTCGAAGCGGATGTGCGTCAACTGCGCGGTCCCCGCCCGCAGGGTTTCCGGGGTGCCCTGAGCGACCACCTTGCCCGCTGCGATCACGCAGATGCGGTCGGCAAGGTACTGGGCCTCGTCCATGTAGTGCGTCGTCAGAACGATCGTTTTGCCGAGGGTCCGCATGTTGCGCACGACCTCCCAGGCGGCACGACGCGCCGACGGGTCGAAACCGGTCGTCGGCTCGTCGAGGAAGATGAGCTCCGGGTCCCCCACCAGGCCGAGCGCGACGTCGAGGCGGCGCTGCTGGCCCCCAGAGAGCTTGCGGACTCGTTCGCCGGCCTTCTCGGTGAGGCCGACCAGTTCGATGATCTCCGCGGCAGGACGCGGCGACGGGTAATAGCCTCGGTAGAGCTCGACGAGCTCGATGACCGAGAGCATCGGCGGCACCGCCGCCTCCTGAAGCACCAGCCCCACCCGCTCCCTGAGCTTGCGGCCGCCCGCCTGTGGGTCGACCCCGAGCACGGTCACCGAGCCTGCGTCTCGTTTCCGGTAGCCCTCGAGGATTTCGATCGTGGTGGTCTTGCCCGCGCCGTTCGGACCGAGGAGTCCGAAGACCTCACCCTCCTCCACCGTGAAGCTGACCCCGCGAACCGCCTCAAGCGCTCCGTAGGACTTGCGCAAACCGTCAACGGCTATAGCTGTCACGGAAAGTGCTCTCCCCTGTATGACGAGCGGTCACAGAGTCGTTGCGCCATGGTGCCAGAGACCGGGGTCGGCGCCGACCACAATTGGCCGCAGCGCATGACCATGACCACAACCAACGTGGAGATCCTGCGCCAGGGATGGCTCGACGCCGCCTCCGCCCTGGCGCCTGGCCTCGACGCTTTGCCTGAATTCCTGGAGCGCGGCCTGGAAGCCGCGGTCATCGACGAGCGCCTTGACGAGCAGTCACTGCTCCGAGTGGTGACCGACGTGACCGCTGATGCAGCGCACTCGCTTCCAGCCGAGGAGTTGTACTTCCTGACCCGGCGTCTGCAGCGGGCCGTATACGAATACCTGCTCTCGCTTGACGCGCTTCCGGAGCCGCCCCATCGCCGCGAGGTCTCCAACGGCCACGCCCCGCAGGACGCGACACTGATCGGTGCCGAGGAGGTGGCGGCGCTCGGGCGCAGCGGTCATGCCAAGAGCGTCGAGCCCTCCCACGTCGCCACCGTTGCGCCCGAGCACGATCCAGAACCGGCACCCACGGCGGACGCGACCTTCGAGGCGCAGACCGACCCGGACGCCGCCGCCACTGCCGCGGACCGCGTCGAGGCAGGACTCGCCGAGCTCGACGCGCAGCTGTCGCCGGACGAGCCGGACGTCGCACCCGAAGCAACCGACGAGCCCGAGACAGAAACGGTGGCCGGCGCAGAGGCGGTACCGGACGGCTCGCCCGAGCCGGCGGCTCGGCCCGCGTTCACCCTCTTCCGGCGAACCGGCGCAGTCGCAAAGTCCGACAAGGGCGCGCCGTCCAACAACGGCAGCGCGGCCGTCGTACCTGATGCGACCGCGACCAACGGGTCCGGCGCGGCCGAGGACGACGCGGGCGATGAGGACCCCGAGTCCTTTGTGAAACCAAAGGATGGCTTCCATCTCAGCGACCTCGCGGATTTCGCCGCGGTCCAGCGTTCGGCCGCGACCGCGACGCCCGCTGGAGACGTGACCCCCGACGCCGAAGCAGTTGAGCCGGTCGCAGCCGGCGAGCCGGAATCGTCGCTGTTCACCGAGTTCGAGTCAGAGTTCGAGTCCGAGGCTGCACCGGCGGTGCCTGACGCGCCCAACGGCGCCGCGGCCCGCGGCTGGCACCTGCGCGGCGACGACACGGACCAGGCGCTGGAACACGGCTTGGATGATCCCGGTGACAATCGTTTCGAGACCGACCCGGAGGTCGTCGAGGCCCGCCTCGAGATCAACGATCAACTCCGTCGCCGCCGGTGCGACGAAGCAGCGGCACTCCTCCAGCGACTTGCCAACGATGTCGGTGGCCGCGCGCTCGCGGAGCTGGCGCTCGATGCCGGGGATCGGTGCCGTGCGCTCGGCAAGGGCAATGCGGCGCTGAGCTGCTATCTCGCCGCATCGCGCGCAGATCCAGTGCACGAGACTCCGCTGCTTCAACTCGCCGACATCTGCATCGATGACCACGATATCGATCTTGCAGTGTCATACCTCGAGCGAGTGACGCGGCTTCGCCGTCTGCGCAATGACGATAAGGGCGCGCTGAAGCTGTACCGAAAGATCGTGACCATCGCGCCGTATCGAGACGACATCCTCGCGATGTTGATGCGCGCGCAGGCCAACGGCCGTTTCGACGAATAACGGTTCATGGACAACCTCCGATTCGGTGCACCGTGCGCAAGCTCGGCCGCTGTGCGATGCGTTTGTTACCGAAAGGCGATGAACGGCAGGGGTGATTCGATCCACACTCGGATGCGGCCGTCATCCAGCCCAGCATCGCTGTGGTGGATGCACCGAAGCCGTCACAACGTTACCGACCCGAATTGAGACAACCGAGGAGAACAGGTGGCCATCCAGGCGAATAAACCGAACAGCCGAATCTTCCTGCTTCTTGGAGTGGTGCTGGCTGCGGCGGCGGCGGTTGCCGTGCTGCTCCTCGTGCGTTCGAATGCACCCGCGAATGAAGTGAGCGTTGTCGTGTCCGACACCGCGATTCCAGCCGGCACCACGCTGACGCCTGCCATGGTTGTCGTGACGCAGGTCCCGCTGACAGCGAAGCCAGGCGACGCATACACCGATCCGGTCGCTGTTGTCGGCAAGGTGACCCAGGTCGCGCTGGCCAACAACACCCCGCTGGTACCAGGCTTCTTCTCGGCGCCGGCGTTGTCGATCACCTCGAGTGGCTCCGGCACGACCGTGACCGACATCGAGACGCAGATCACCAAGGGGTACGTCGCGGTCGCGATCCCGACGAGTGCGTCGGTTCCCCCGGGACTGACAAGCCTGCAGCAGAACAACTTCGCCGGTCCGCTGGTGTCGGCCGGTTATTACATCCTGCCCGGCGACCACATCGACATGCTGGTGCAGTCCACCACCGGAACGCTCGGCCTGCGCTACACCTTCCAGGACCTGGTCGTGCTCCGCGTCGGCAGCTCAGGCACCACGGGGACAGCTTCCCCGGACGTGCTCATCGTTGAGGTGCCGCGCGCCCAGGCACCGCTGCTCGCCGGCCTCGTCGAGGGCGACGGGCACGAGTTCGTCGTGAAGTACGTCCTTCGGCCCGAGTCCGAGTGGGGCAAGCTCTCGGCAACCGGCTATACCCCGAACTACGAACCGGCCGGCCCCGTCGGCATCCCAGTGGTGAAGCAGACCATCGTGGGTCCAAGCACCCTGGATAGCCTCTTCGGCGGCTGACAGCAGTGACGCCAGCCGCAGTCGTCGCCGCGGCCCTGGCCGCGTCGGCAGTCCTCTCGATCTTCGCCTTCCTCCTCAGCCGTGGGCAGAACCAGGCTGGGGAGATGGCGAGACGGCTCAACCAGTACGGAGGCGATACGGCGGTCGTGACCGCCCCGCCCCGGGTCAAGACCGGCAACGCGCTGCGCGACCTGCTTGACGGGCTCACCAACGGCCTCAACCCGCTCCTGTCGCGCACCTCGCACACCGGCAAGCTCGCCGACGACCTGCAGAAGGCGGACCTCAAGCTGAAGTCGTCGGAGTGGCTCCTCGCCGTCGTCGGCCTGGGCATCCTGGTCGGCCTCCTGGTCGCCCTCCGGTACGGGTCGCCCATCGCCTTCGTCCCCTGCCCGATCATCGTCTACTTTCTGAGCGGCTTCTTCCTGAGATTCCGGCAGAAGCGGCGCACCCGCGCGTTCAACAACCAGCTCGGTGACACGCTGATGCTCCTGAGCAACGCGCTCAAGGCCGGCCACTCGTTCGCGCAGGCGCTGGCCTCGGTCGCGAAGAACGCGAACCCGCCGATCTCGGAAGAGTTCGCGCGCGCAACCCGTGAAATCGCGCTCGGCATCAACGTCGACGAGGCGCTCAACCACATGGTCACGCGGAACAAGTCCGAGGACTTCGACCTCATGGTCACCGCCGTGCAGATCCAGCGGGTCGTCGGCGGCAACCTGGCGGAAATCCTCGACACCATCGCGTTCACGATTCGCGAGCGCGTGCGCATCCAGGGTGAGATCCGAACCCTCACAGCGCAGGCTCGCGCTTCCGGATGGATCATCACGATCCTGCCGATCGCCCTCGCGGGCTTCCTCGCGCTGATCTCTCCCACGTACTTCGACCCGATGATCACCGACCCGCTCGGACACATCATGCTGGGCGTGGCGATCTTCTCCATCGCAGTGGGTGCGGTCGCGATCCAGAAGATCGTGAAGATCGAGGTCTGACGTGAGCCTTCTCGCCATCGGTCTGGCCGCCGCGCTCGGCGGCGGCATCCTGCTCATCGCATTCGGTCTCGCGATGTCCGTCTCGCCGCGACAGGGTGACCTGCTCGAGGCGCGGCTCGCGCAGTTCGCGGAAGCCGGTCGCGCGCCCGCGACACTCGCCGAGGTCGAGATGTCGCTCCCGCTGTTCGACCGGGTCGTCCGCCCCTTCCTCGACAAGATCGGCAATCGCCTGAACCGCAACGCGGGTCAGGGCAGCACCGACGCGCTGCAGGAGAAGTTGAACCTCGCCGGCCGTCCGTGGGGACTCAACGCCTCCGGCTTCCTCGCGCTCCGGCTGCTGTCGATGCTGCTGTGCGTGGCGGTCGGGTTCGCCCTCGCGCTCTTCGGCGCGCTCGCCATGCCGCTCTTCGCCGTGGTCCCCGTCGGCGGACTGATCCTCGGGTACCTGGCGCCCCAGATGGTGGTCGCCCGTCGCATCAAGAAACGTCAGAAGGAGATCCTGCTCGCACTCCCGAGCGCGCTCGACCTGCTGACCATCTCGGTGGAAGCCGGGCTCAGCTTCGACGCCGCCCTGACCAGGGTCGTGGACAAATACAACAACGAATTCTCTCGGGAGCTGACCATCATGCTCAACGAGGTCCGGCTCGGTCGCCCGCGGCTCGAGGCCCTCGATGATGTCGGCAAGCGTTGCAAGGTCGAGGAGCTCAGCAACTTCATCCAGGCGATCATCCAGTCAGAGCAGCTCGGTGTCGGAGTCGCCAACGTCCTACGGATCCAGTCAGAAGAGATCCGCCGGAAACGCCGTCAGCGTGCAGAGGAACAGGGCCAGAAGGCCCCGCTCAAAATGCTCTTCCCGATGGTCGGATGCATCTTCCCCACCCTGTTCATCGTCCTGCTTGGGCCGGCGGTCATCGAGGTCGCCCACCAGTTCGGCGCGGGCGGCTGAGCCAGGGAGCTCAAGCAGCGCCTCAGGACAGCTGGCGGAGGACGCGCTCGAGCTGACGCCGCCGGGCGATGCGCCATCGCGAGCGCAGCGCCGGCACCGACCGGTACACGTCCGGCGCGGATGCGTCGTCTCGCGTCGTCTCGCGCAGCATCGACGCCACGGTTTCGCGAAGCTCGACAAGGCGCAGCGCGCGGGCGACTTCGAGTGCCGCCGAGATCCGTGCCTCCTCACCCGAGTGCATCCAGTCCTCGAGTGCGTCGACGAGGCCCTCGCGTCCATCGCCGGCAACGATGCGCGCGTAGTCGGTGAGCTGTTCGGTCAGCGTCGTCACGTTGGATTCGAAGCGCCGCTCCATGTACGCGAGGATCGCGTCTCGCGCGCTCTGATGGGCCAGCACCGCGATGAGCCCCGGGGCAGTCCGCCCGATCAGCAGCTTCTCGAATGGGGAGACCTCGAGATACCCGATGTGGGCTCCTGCGCTCGACACCAGCCACGGGCTGCCGTCACCTCGATAGAGGCAGAGGTTGTCGGGGAGGCCGGGATGCTGCCACCCGTACAGTCCCGCCGTGGCCTCCTGGAGCACTGTCACGCTCTCCCGGCTGAGCGCGTATCTCACCAGGCTCCCAGCCGCGGTGATGCTCTTCGCCTGCTGGAATCGGGCCAGGCTCTCGACGGTCGCCTGTCCCTCGGGATCCATCTCGCTGGAGGGGACCGTCAGGACCGCCGTGGTGCACTGCACGAGTGCGCACTCGAGGAGGCCCGCATAGTCGGGCCCGGTGGGCTCGTCGAGGAGATCGTAGGTCTTGCGAGCCGAGACGTCACTTCGGGACGTACGCAGGAGCGGTTGCACAGAGCAATTCTGTAACGAAATCCCCCGTTCCAGTGAGGCAAACGCGTGTTACGGTCATCCGGTGGGCGCGATAGCCGCATCTATCGACAGCACTCCGGGTCAGGTTTTCGCAGACGCACTGCTGGTCGTTGCCATCGCGGTGAACGTCTACCTGGGTTGGAGTCACGGACTGATCCGCCGCATCTTCACGGCGGTGGGTGTCTTTCTCGCGTGCTTCGCCGCCTCGAACCTGGGCAACGCAATCGCGGCGTTGATCCACGCGCACAGCGCCGACGCAAATGCCTGGGCCTTCACTGCGGTGTTTCTCTTCGTGGTCATCGTCATGGAGGTGCTCGGCACCCTGTTGAACGAACGCCTCCAGAAGATCGTCGTCGCCCCGTTTGATCGGATCGGCGGGGCAATCGCAGGCGGCGTGGTGGGCGTTGCCGAAGTGCTGATCCTCTTCCTGGTGGCAATCTCGGTCGGCACCGCGAGCACGACCAACCAGTCGACCATGACGCAGGACATTCACGCGGCCACCCTGAGCGGACAGGTGGTGCGCCTCGAGCCCCAGGTTCGTACCCTGTTCGGGCCGGTCCTCCCCTCCAACCTCGGCGACCACTTCGCTCAGAACGCGGTGGTCATCACTCCGCCCGTCTGACCCACGGGCGGCCGGCTCAGCGAGGCGAGCCGACGTCCGCCGGGAAGAAGGTCTTCACGACCGATCCGAGGCCGACAAGGTTGAAGGGCTTGGTGATCAGATGATTCGCGCCGGCGAGCCGGGCGCGCTCGATGTCGTCGTCACTTGACAGCGCGCTGAACATCACGATGGGCACCTCGGCGGTTGGGGTGTTTCCGCGGATGCGCTTGCACGTCTCGATCCCGTCCATGCCCGGCATCATGATGTCGAGGATCACGAGGTCCGGAGCCCGAGCCTCCACCTGCGCAAGGCCGTCTTCGCCGTTCTCCGCTGTGGAGACGTCGTATCCCTCGATGCCGAGATACATCGCCACGATGTGAAGGAGCCTGGGATCGTCGTCAACGATGAGAATGCTGCCCCGGGTCATGTCTAGGCCCCCGCTCCACCCTGGGTCGCGCTGAGGCGGCCCTCTGCCATGTACTTCGAGAGATCGCGCTCGTGGCCGAGGCCACGTTCGATCGAATCAAGGACGCGCTGATAGAACTCCTCGCGCTCCCTGCGGTCCTCATCCGGCGCGACAGCCTCACCGCGGATCCGATGCTGAATCCACGGCGGCACGAGCTGCTCGACGGTGTTCCCACCGACCTTGACGGTAATCATCGTGTCATCGAGCTCCTCGACGACGATGCTGACGCGGTGCGCGATGCCGACGTGGCTGTCGAGCCGCCAGGCCCGCTCCCAGGCGCGCTGCCTGCCGATACCCTCGAAGATGAGCGTCACGGGGTCTGCCACCAGTTGACCGCCGCTTCCGGACGAGAGCTCCTTGAGCAGGAGCCGCCAGACGTCGCCGTCGATCTGCCGGGATACCCAGCCGACCAGCGAAGGCGCGCGGTTGTCAAGGTCCGGCAGCGACACTGCCAGCGAGCTGTCGAGGCTCGGCAGTGCGCTCACCACGCCGGCATGGCGGCGGCAGTAGACGCGGTCCTCGATGGTGACGCGGTGCTCGACGCACCACGCGGTGCGACATTCGCGTCCGCGGCGGTCGATATACTCGCACGGGGCACCCTCGAGGGACGTACATCCCGCCTGAGTGCACGGGTGCGTCGTCACGGCTGGCATCAGCCGATCCACCTTAGCATCGGTCGACGTCGCGCGAACCTTCGCCATCACCACACCAGCGGGATGAGCCGCCGCGTCCGTGCTGCATAGCCCCTGTACTCGGGGAAGATGCGAGCCAGCAACCCTTCCTCGAAGCGGGCTCTCAGCATCTGCACAGCGATGAACGGCAGCAGCGTGAGCGTGGCCCACAACCCCGGCCGCGCGAGGACAAGCGCAACGGCTGCGAGGATCTCGGCGGCGTAGAGGGGGTGCCGGATGAGCCGATAGGGACCACCCGTGACCAGTCTGCGAGCCTCCGGAATGATGCTCAGGCTCCTGCGAAGGAAGAGCAGGCCATAGACGCCGAGCGCGAACGCAGCCAACGCCAGTGGGGCCGCGATGTCACGAATCAACGCGGGCGGGGTGAGCAGCACGGGGTTCGGAAAGGCGCCGACCACCAGGAGCATCGTCGTTCCCACCAGACCGGCCGTGCGAGCGATCATCCGGCCGTCACGGGCGCGGGGTCGTGGCCGTACCAGATAGATGCCGACCGGGATGACACAGAAGAGCAGGTACACCCCCGTGGTCAGCGGCCCCGAGATCACGTCTCCCACGCCGGCGTGCACCGGAAGGGCGCGCACCTGAGAGAGCACATTCAGCAGCACTCGCCATCCCAGCAACGCGAAGAGCACGGCGGGCAGTGAACGTCCAAAGATCAGGAATCGGAGTTCTTCAACGCGACGTTCCAGGTCGCCACGGCGTGCTGGAATCGCGACCGCCTCGGCCATGGCCGGAGTCTAGGTCACGCCAATTCAGAGCGACGCTCTCGTAGCGCGGTTGTCATCGAATCACCACGGTTTCTCGTTGCGCGCGCACCGGCCGGGGTGTGTCCGATCCTTCGTTACCAATATTTAGCACGCAGGCCATTCCGTTGCAGCAGCAGGGGCTCACACTCGCAGCAGTCGGGTCCGAGCAATCGTCTCGGTCTCGAGAATACAACCCGAAAGGAGGTGAAAACTATGGATATGCTGAGCACCCTGTACCTTCGCGCAACAGAGTTCATCGCTCGCAAGCGTGAGGAGGCTGAGGAAGGCCAGGGCATGGTTGAGTATGCGCTCATCCTCGTCCTTATCGCCATCGTCGTTATCGTCATCCTGCAAGTCGTCGGCAAGCAGGTCAACAACGTGTTCTCGAACATCAGCAACGGCCTGGCCTCGTAGCTTCTACAAGCGACCAGGACAGTCAAGAGGAGCCGGCCATCGGGCTGGCTCCTCTTTTTTATGTCCGTTGTGAACGTTGTGTCGCGTCGCCGGTACGCGCCATCCGCGTGTGTGTCATTCGCCGTACCATGCGCTCGATGCACCCGGCACACGGGGGGTGGATGTGATCCGCGTCCTCATCGCGGACGAGATCGCCAATGTTGTCGGCCACCTCGAGAAGCTCGAGCCGCACGCCGCCGAGATCGACGTGTGCGGTGTCGCGCACCAGGCGTCAGCCGTCATCGAGGAAGCGCGACTCCGCCAGCCCGACGTCCTCGTGCTCAACGAGCACTTGGCAGACCTCCCCGGAACGGACTTCGCCGCGCAGCTTGAGTCGGTATCCCCGGCAACCCGCGTGCTGCTCATGACCTCCCGGAAATCGTCCGGAGGGTCCGTCCCATGGTCGGCGGGGACGGTCCAGGAATCGGCTGCCGGCCTGGAGTTCCTCGAGGCCATTCGCGTCGCGGCCGGCACCATCCCACCCACCGGCGGCGATTCCGCCGCTCCGCCCGCGCAGTCCGAGACGGCCTCGGGCGACCCCCCGGCGCCTCACCGTCGGGCGACGGTCGTCGTCGCATTTTCCGGCAAGGGGGGAACGGGGACGTCGATGGTCGCGACCAACCTCGCCGTGACTCTCGCCGGTGGTGCCCGTGGACGCGCGGCCCTCGTGGACATCGATCTCCAGTTCGGCGACGCGGCGAGCATGCTCCGTGTCGAAAACCATCAGCAGTCGATGGCGGACCTGGCGCACCAAGGCGATGACATCGACAGCGATCTGCTCGAACGCGTGCTCGCGACCGGACCCGCGGAGGTCAGGGTCCTCCGTGCTCCCGCCACCCCCGAGCTCGCCGAGACCATCGCCGCGGCGGACCTCCGGTCGATCATCCGAGCCACAGCGCGGGCGCGCCAGTTCGTGGTGATCGATACGCCATCAGCCATCGACGAGCAAGTCCTAGAGGTGTTCGAGCTCGCCGACCGAGTGCTGCTGGTGACCAGCTACAACCTGAGCGCGGTGCGAGGCACCAAGACGACGCTGCTGTTGCTCGAAGCCCTGGGCGTCGACCCGGAGCGCATCGACGTCGTTCTCAACCACACGCGGCCGCGCACCAACTACCGCCGCGAGGATATCGAGGTGATCCTTGGCCGGCCTGTCATTGACGACCTTCCCTATGACCAGCGCGTGGATGCATCGCTGGATTCCGGAACGCCGATCGTCCTCGCAGAGCCGGACGCCGAGCTGGCTCGCCGCCTCGTCGCGCTGGCGCAGATCTTTCCTGCCCCGGCTACAGCGACCACCGGCCGTGATCCCGTCGAGGTACCGGCGCCCGCGGCGCCCGTTTACCGGCGGCGATTCAGCCTGGGCCGGAGGTAAGGTGGCGCCGTGATCCGCGTCCTGGTGGCCGACGGCAGCGAGCGCATACGTGCCAACCTCCTCCGCCGCCTCGCCGCGGAAGAGGACATCACGGTGTGCGGCACCGCCGAGAACGGCGAGGAGGCACTGCAGGAGGCACTCCATCTCGTGCCCGACATCGCCGTGCTCGACGCCGGTCTGACGGGCCTCGACGGTGTGCAGACCACTGAGATGCTCGCCGAGTACGCCCCTCAGGCCGGGGTGATTCTGATGTCCATGGAAAGCGGGAGCGAGCTCTTCCGCAGGGCGATGCTCGCAGGCGCCCGCGAGGTGCTTCAGAAGCCATTCGCCGGGGACGACCTGGTGGCCGCGATCCACAGGGTGCACGCGTTTCAGGCTCGCAAGCGAACTGCGCAGTCGATCCGCCAGCCCGAGCATGGTGGGCCGGCCGCACCGGACGGGGCGCGGCGTCGCGATGGACGGATGATCACGATCGTCTCGGGCAAGGGCGGCGTCGGCAAATCCGTCATCGCCACCAACCTTGCGCTGGTGCTCAACCGGCCGCACCCCGGCAGCGTGGTGCTCGTCGACCTCTCACTCCAATTCGGCGACGTCGCCGCTCTGCTCGCTATGACGCCCGACGGATCGATCGCGGAATTCGCGGCCAGCGATGCCGGGATGACCGATCGCCACGTCATCCAGCAGGCACTGTCGCTCGGTCCCCAGGGGCTGACCGTCATCGCGGCACCCCCGAGCCCCGAGCTCGCCGACTACGTCACCACCGCACATCTGCGATCGCTGGTGGCCGAGCTCCGCTCCACGTTCGAACTCGTCGTCGCCGATACCACGTCACAGCTCTCCGAGATCACCCTGGAAGCCCTCGAGAACTCGGACCACATCGTGCTGGTCACCGACTTCAGCGTGACATCGGTCAAGAACACCCGCCTGATCATGTCGGTGATCGGTGTGCTTCAGGTCGACCCCGAACGCATCGTGGTGGTGGCGAACCACCGCGACGCCCCGCTCGCCGGGGGCATGGATCGCGCTCGGATCGAAGATTTCCTTCGCCACCCGGTCGCTGCGGAGATTCCGTACGACGCGACCGCGATCGGTGGGTCGGTCAGCACCGGGGTCCCTGTCGTAATCGCCGGCCACTCCTCCCCTGCCACCGCAGCGTTCGAGCGCCTCGCGTCGACGTTACTCGGCGACGCCACCCCCGAGTCGGCCGCCGAGCCGGTCGGTAAGAAGCGCAGCCGCAGGCGACTCGGCTTCGCTCGAGACTAAGCGGCGCTTAGCGGCCGAAAATCCGGCGCTTGCGCTTGTCGTCCGCCTTGCCCGCGGCCGCACCGGCGCCAACCGGTTGGCCGTTGCCGGGAACCATCGCGCCGGCCAGCTCACGAATCGAGCGGCTGATGTCGGATTCCGGGCTCGAGGTGACGAAGGGGATACCGCGGTTGATCGAATCGCCCACGACACGCGGGTCGTAGGGAATCTGCGCACCGACGCTCTGACGGAGGTTCTGCTCGATCGAGTCCTTGTTGAAGTCGGAATGTGAGTCACTGCGATCGACGACCAGGAGCACCGCGCTCGGGTCGACTGTGAGCGATTCGAGCACCTTGAGGGCCAGCTTGGCATCCTTGATCGCGGGGATCGTGAGCGCGGTGACCACGAGGATGTGCTGCGCCGACTCGATCACCTCGAGGTTGAAGTCAGCCAGGTGGCACGACGTGTCGACCACGACGTAGTCGAAGGTTTTTCGCAGCTCAGCCATGACCATGCGGACGTGGTCGTTGGTGATCAGGTCGGCCAGCTCGGGGCTGATCGGGGCGAGGAGCACACGAACCCCGTTCGGCCCGCTCGCCATGACCTCGTTGAGCATCTCGGGCTCGAGTGTCTCCGAGTCCACCACATCGGTGATGCTCCGGCTGTGATCGAGGTTGAGCATCACGCCGATATCCCCGAACTGCAGGTCGAGATCGACAAGGGCGACGCGCGATTCCGTCTCGACCGCAAGTGCCACGGACAGGTTGGTCGCGAGCAGCGTCTTGCCGACGCCTCCCTTGCCGGAGAAGAGCACGATCACCTCGCCCAACGCGGCAGGGCGGGGGGCGCCAGTGCCGTCCGGGACGGCCGCGCGCGCGAACGTCCCCTTCTTCTCCTCGAGCTGATGGACACGGCGAATCGCCGCTACCAGCTCGTCATGGCTGAATGGTTTGATCAGATATTCGCGAGCGCCGGCCTGCATCGCCCGGCGCAGGTAGTCGCGCTCGCCCTGCACCGACATGATGATCACCGGCGAGGCTGGCAGTTCCTGGGCCAACCGCTCGGTGAGCTGGATCCCGTCCATGATCGGCATGTTCACGTCGGTGAGCACGATGTCCGGGAGCAGCCGGTGCGCCTCCTCGAGCCCCTGCTTGCCGTCGCCGGCGGTCCCGATGACCTCGATGTCCTCCTCGAACCCGAGCAATTTGCGCAGGTTGTCGCGGGTGCTCGCGATGTCGTCGACGATGAGAAGCCGGATCACACCGATCTCGACCTCAGCCCACCGACAGTCGTGCTGCCTGCACCGGGTCCACCGGGACGCCCGGGCCCATGGTCGCGGCAAGCGTGACCGTCTTCACGTAGGTGCCCTTTGCACCGGAGGGCTTGGCTCGAACGATCGCATCCATCAAGGCGGCGAAATTGTCGCGCAATTTGTCGTCATCGAACGACGCTTTGCCGATTGCCGTATGGATGATGCCAGTCCTGTCATTGCGAAACTCGACGCGTCCACCCTGGACGTCCTGGATCGCCTTGGCGATATCGAACGTCACGGTGCCGGCTTTGGGGTTGGGCATCAGCCCGCGCGGCCCGAGAATCTTGCCCAGGCGCCCGACCATGCCCATCACCTCGGGAGTGGCGAGCGCCACGTCGAAGTCGATCTCGCCGCCCTGCACCTTCTTCACCAGGTCCTCGCCGCCGACCACGTCGGCCCCGGCCTCGATGGCCTCGCGAAGCTTCTCGCCAGTGGCAAAGACCGCGATGCGCCGGGTCTTGCCGGTGCCGTGGGGCAGGGTGACCGTGCTGCGGACGACCTGATCCGCATGGCGCGGATCGATGCCGAGGCGGACGTGCGCCTCGATCGACGAATCAAATGCGGTGACTGCGGTCTGGCGGGCGAGGCTCACGGCCTCGGCCGGTGGATAGAACTTCCCGGTCTCGATCGCGCTCGCGGCCTCGCGGTATTTCTTGCCGTGTCGTGCTGGCATGGTTTCACTTTCTCCGTGGTGTTGGCGGGCACATCAACGGCGCCCTCCCACTCAGTGGTTCAGTTGACGTTGAGACCCATCGATCGCGCGGTGCCCTCGATGATCCGCGTCGCGTGTTCGAGGTCGTGCGCATTGAGGTCAGCCTGCTTGACCTCGGCGATCTCGCGCACCTGCTGCTTGGAAAGGGAGCCGACCTTGTCGCGGTTGGGGTTGCCCGATCCCTTCTCCACGCCCGCAGCCTTTTTCAGCAGCTCGGAGGCGGGCGGCGTTTTGGTGATGAAGCTGAAGGTCCGGTCCTCGAACACGGTGATCTGGGCGGGGATCACTCCTGTCATGTTGGCGGTGCGCTCGTTGTACGCCTTGCAGAATTCCATGATGTTGAGCCCGTGGGGACCCAGCGCGGTGCCCACCGGCGGAGCCGGGGTTGCCTTGCCGGCCTGCAGCTGCAGCTTGATGACGGTCTTGATCTTCTTCTTGCTCATGCTTTCCTTGCAGCGTCCTAGCGGAGGCGCTCGACCTGGAGCAGGTCGAGCTCGACGGGCGTCTCGCGTCCGAACATGTTCACGAGCACCTTGAGCTTGCCCTTCTCGACGTTGATCTCGGTCACCTTGCCGTGGAAGTCCGTGAACGGCCCGTCGATGACCCGGACGTTCTCGCCGACCTCGTACTCGACGTTGACCTTGGTGGGCGCCTCGGCCTTCACCTGCTTCTGAATGCCGCGAATCTCGTGCTCCTGCAACGGAACAGGCTTGTTGCCCGAGCCCACGAAGGAGGTCACGCCCGGCGTGTTACGGACGACGTACCACGACTCGTCCGACATCACCATGTTGACGAGGATGTAGCCGGGGAAGATCCGTTTGCTCACCTTGCGGCGCTGGCCATCCTTGATCTCCATGACCTCCTCGGTCGGAACCAGGACGTCGAAGATCTGGTCGTGCATGTCCATGGACTCGACGCGCTTGAGGAGGTTCGCGCGAACCTTCTCCTCATGGCCGGAATACGCATGCACGACGTACCAGCGGGCGTCCTTGGCGGAAACGGCGGCGTTGCTCACAGCGATGTTCATTCTCCCACGACGGCTACGGGGACACAGTTGGTGCCACGGTCGCGGCCGGTGCTGTTACGACGGGGGCGGTTGTCGCCGCCGGCGCCGGTGTCGTGGCGCTCACCTGCTGGGTGACCGCCTGCTTGACGCCGAGGCTCAACAGATAGTCTGCGCCACCCACGAGCGCGGCAAAGATGATCACCGTCGCGATCACGATCCCGGTCATGCGCAGCAATTCGTCCCGAGCCGGCCAGACGACCTTCTTCAGCTCCTCCCAGACACCACGCAGGTAGCCGACCGGGCCTCCCCGTCCGGCGGTGGCGGCAGGGAGGGCAGGCCGTGGTGGCCGCGGACCACCCGGGGCGCTTCGAGCCTTGGCCATTGACGGTGATGTCTCCTGATGGTGGTGCCGGGGCGGGCACGGCTGGGTGGGTGGTGGCAGGGGCGGCACGACTCGAACGCGCGACCCTCGGTTTTGGAGACCGATGCTCTACCAGCTGAGCTACGCCCCTTCGGTCACTTGGTCTCGCGATGCTGCCTGTGCATGCGGCAACGCCTGCAGAACTTCCGCAACTCCAGTCGATCCGGGTCGTTCCGCTTGTTCTTGACCGTCGTGTAATTGCGTTCCTTGCACTCGTTGCACTGCAACGTGATGATCGCGGAACCGCCCTTGGTCGTGGCCACGTGACAATTGCCTCAAACACAAAAGAGACCTAGCGGCGCTAGGTCGGCATGCAGTTTACCACAGATCAGGAGAGCCAACGAAGCAACGGCCTCGGGTTCGGAACGGCGGCTTCGTCACCGGGTCGCCAACTCCGGATCAGGCGATTCGGACTACGCTGTGAACATACAACCGTCCACCCCGGGGGACCTATCATCATGCACCCGTTGCTCCGCCCCGCGAATGTCGTGATCGCCGTGCTCGGCGCTGCCGTCATCGGTCTCGGCACCGTGGTCGCCGTTGACCACACCGCCGCGACCCCGCAGCCGCAAACGGCCTCGCTGTCGGCGGCCCAGACTGCCGCGTCGTCGCTGCTCGCCTCGGGCGGGTTCGCGCCCACCGGTCAATTCAGCAATGAGGCGGCGCACATCTTCGGCTTCTTCACTGCCGACACCAGCCTCACCTGGAACCAGATCGAGGCCGACCTCCTCAAGGGGGAGACGCTCGATCAGATCGCGGGGGCTCACGCCTCCAAGGTCGAGGCTGATGCCCTCGGTGAGGTGAAGGCGGGGCTCGCGCTGGGCGTCGTCAGGGGCGTGATCACGCAGGCACAGGCAACCCGTCTGGCCAACGACGCTCAGGACGCGATCTCGGTCCTCATGGCTGCGAAGCTGAGCTTGCTGCTGCCCTCGGCGCACTGATCGGGATCCCCCGCAGGTCCGCCTCCGAGACACCGATCGGCGGGTGCAGCATGCACTCCTTGTCCGAGTCCCCTTCCCACCACCAGCGCCCGGCTCGCTCGTTGTCCCCCTCCCCAGTGGGACGCGTGCACGGCGCGCACCCGATCGACGTGTAGCCGCGGTCGTACAGCGGATGGTGGTCGATCCCCTGCGCAGCGAGGTAGTCCCAGACCTCGGCGCGCGACCATCCCGCCAGCGGCACCACTTTGGCGATGCCACCGTGGCCGGAATCGGCCGCCACGATCGGTGTTTCCGCCCGCGTCGGGGTTTGCTCGCGACGAAGGCCTGTGATCCACGCGTCGTAGTCCACCAGGGCGCGAGCAAGTGGGTTGACCTTGCGCACGGCGCAGCATTCGTTACGCAGGGCCACCGAACGCCTGAACTGCATCGACCCGTGTTCCCCCATCATCGCATCGAGCTCGCCGGAGTCCGGGGAAAGGATGCGGAGGCGAATCGGGTATCGCCGCCTCACCTGTTCGATGAACTCGTGGGTCTCCTCATGCAGCCTGCCGGTGTCCAGCGTGAGCACCTCCGGCTCCGGCACGATCGCGCACGCCATGTCGATCAGCACCATGGACTCGGCCTGGAAGCTCGCGACCAGCGCAACGCGGCGGAACCGCTGGTACGTCCAGGCGAGCACCTCCTGTGCCCCGGCTCGGGCGGGCTCGGTGACCGTCACTTGCTCGCCCTGACCGGTGCGTGCGCCGCGATATGAGGGATCGCAATCACGGCGCACATGATCGGGCACTCACCCCATCTGCGACCGGAATACCGAGAATCCCAACGATCGCGATCTCAGGCTCGGCCTCCGTCGACGTCCACAGGTGCCACGAGTTCAGGCTAGCGAGGTGTCCGACCTCGCGGCGCGACGCTCCTTCGGGTACGCGTCAACGCCCCTGGGGCGGGTGCTTCTGGTCACGGCCGGCCATGACCTGCTCGGGCTCTTCTTCGACGGCCATGCGCGCTCCCCGAGCGCCCCCGAAGCCGGGACGGCGCCCCGGGAGACCCTCGACATGGTCCGAATACAGCTCGACGAATACTTCCAAGGGCGCCGAACCCGTTTCGACCTGCGGCTCCGGTTGGAGGGCACGCCCTTTCAGCTCGCGGTGTGGTCAGCGCTGCTCGACATCCCGTACGGAACGAAATCGACCTACTCGGACGTTGCCACGCAGATCGGACGTCCACGAGCTGCGCGCGCGGTGGGTGCTGCCAACGGCCGGAACCCCATCTCCATCATCGTCCCCTGCCACCGTCTCGTCGGAGCAGACGGCGGGCTGACCGGCTACGGAGGAGGAATCGATCGCAAGCGGAGCCTCCTGGAGCTCGAGGGTGCCCTGCGCCGGTCGAGTTCCGACCGGTGGCCAGCCGGTTAGGAAGTGGACAGGGGAAGTGTGACCGCGTCTCGGAGGACAGCGCGCCCGTGTGCAGCCCCGTTGGTGCCGTTCCTCATGAGGGCGTGAGCCGGCTCGTGGCTGCCATTGCTGCCGTTGGACCCGTTGGCGGTTCCGTGACAGTTGCCGAAGAACGCCTTGAGCACCTCGAGCTGACGATGCACGGCAGCTTCGTTCCAGCCATGCCCCTGGTCGCTGTCGGTGAACACGTGGAGATCGGGCAGCGTTGCGATGAGGCCCTTGAGGCGGTCGACGTCCACCAATCGATCGTGCCGGGCGACGATGATGAGGGTTCGATCAGCTCGAGCGGCCACCACCGCGACGTCGTCCCGGCGAAGGCAGTCGTTGAGCCACTCCCGGGCAGCGCGTGGGTCGGCTCGACGCTGGTTGTCGTAGTTGATATCGGCGGTACGGTCGTCGACATCGCCCTCCACGATGACGAAGCGCTTGTACAGGTCGCTGATCCAGCGCTGACGGCTCAACCAGACGACGCCGTCCCACATCGGGCGCCGGCTCAGCAGCCGCACCTGGTCTCGATAGCGGCGTCGCATGAGGTCCGGCGAGAGCAGCGGCGTGTGCAGCACCAGCCGTTCGGCGCGGCGACCAGCTCGCTTCGCAAGCGCGCACGCAACCGTGGCTCCGAGGCAGAGACCGCCCACGTCGAACCGGTCGATGTCGAGCTCGGTGAGGAGGTCGAAGATCAGGTCCGCCATCGCTCCCGACGAGTGACGTCCGGCGAGCGGCGGCGAGTCGCCGTTGCCGGGAAGATCGGGAATGATCAGGGTTCGATGCGCGCCGAGCTCACTGAACCTTCCGCCGAACTCTTCGGCCGAGCTGAGGAATCCGTGGCACAACACCAGCGGTTTGCCCCGTCCACCGACGAGGTAGCGAAGCCGCTGGCCGCGGATCGTCGTGAACCGCTCCTCCATCATCGGCGGATCGATGGTGCGTTCCGACGAAACCCCGGCGGCCAGGTGCGCGTCAAGCTGGGCGCCTTGCATCAATAGCGTCATTAAAGCCATACCTCGGGTCGTTGCGGCGGTCCGGTGGCGTACAGAGGAGGATCTGAAGCTGATCGACGTCGCTCTGGCAACCTGCTCGCTGCTCCCCGACCTCGACGCTGACGAGCGCCTGCTGATCCCCGCGCTGGAGGCACACGGCGTCACTGCCGTGCCTCGCGTCTGGGACGACCCGTCGGTCCGATGGGACGATTTCCGGCTGATCGTGATTCGCTCCGCGTGGGATTACGCCCCGCGACGCGACGCCTTTCTTGCGTGGTGTTCCAGTCTTCCGCGCGTCCTCAACTCCGTCCCGGTGATCACCTGGAATACGGACAAATCGTACCTGCGCACTCTCGCCACCGCGGGGGTCCCGACGGTTCCCACCACCTGGGTCGGCGCCGATTCAGCCACCGCGAGCTTTCGTCTTCCCGAGGGTCAGCTGGTGATCAAGCCCGCGATCTCGTCGGGTGCGCAGCACACCTCTCGCTATCCTTCGGACGACCATGCGGCGGCTCGGATGCACATCGATCGCCTGGTGATGAGCGGTCGTGAAGTGATGGTCCAGCCATACGTTTCCTCGATCAACTCCCACGGCGAAACTGGCCTCATCTACATCGATGGCGTCTTCTCGCACGCAATTCGCAAAGGCCCGCTGCTCCATGCACCAGGCGCCGCAACCGATCACCTCTGGGCTCTCGAGGACATCACGCCCCGCGTCGCGGATGCGGACGAGCTGGCCCTCGCGAAGCGCGTCCTGGATGAGCTGCCCTGGCCACGAAGGGAGTTGTTGTACGCCCGCGTCGACCTGGTTCGCGGCAGCGACGGCGCACCGCTGGTGCTCGAGCTCGAGCTCGCGGAGCCGTCGTTGTTTCTAGGGCTTGGCTCCGGCGCCGCCTCGCGGCTCGCGGCGGCGATCGCCGTTCGCCTCGGGCAGGACTGACAGCGTCGTCGGGCTGATCTTCTCGCGAGTGGCACGCTCGGTCCGGTTGGTGATGATCAGGCGGGTCACCAGCGCACTGAAGGTCTCGTCGGGTCCGAGTGGTTGCTGACGCGACTTCGACAAGCGACCGCTCATGACGCCCTCCCCGTCGACGCCTGGTCGGAGGGCCTCACCATTCGAGGGGTCTTCCCATCGCCCGCGCGCTCCGAACGTTCCGCGGGGATCCCGGTGATCTCACGCGCGTTGCGGGTTTCGGGGTCCCGCGCGCTCCCGGCCAAGCGGATGCGCGCCTGCCCGTTGCGCGGGCGGAGCGGACGCAGGGTGTCGCGCGCAGTCCAGGCAGCGGCGGCATCGACGAGCTCCGCCGCGACGGTTGGGCGGCCGAGGCCGAAACCCTGTCCGAGCGGTATATCCAGCGAGCGGATCTGGTCGCTCACCAGTTCGTTCTCGACGCCTTCGGCGATGACAATCGAGTCGTGGACACGGGCGAAGCTCAGCGCGCCTTTGATCGCGTTTCGAGCGCTTCGCCTCACCGAGTTCATCGTCAGGCTGCGCGCCAGCTTGACGAACTCGGGCTCCGCGGTCTCGAGAAGCTCGGTTGTGGCGAAACCCTCGCCGAGGTCGTCGATCGCAAAACGGACGCCTGCCTGGCGATATGAGGTGAGCACCAGACGGAGGCGATCGAGGTCGCGGACACTCTCGTGCTCCCCGATCTCGAGGATGAGGCGATGCGGAGAGCGTCCCGTCCACTCCAGCAGGAGGAGGAGTTGATCAACGTCGTGGAGCGGGTCAAGAAGGGCGGCGAGGCTCACATTGATGAACAGAAGGATTCCGTCCGGGAGCGATGCGGCCTGGCTCAGCGCGGCACGGCGGCACAGCCAGTCGAGATCGCGGATGTGCCCGGACCGATGGGCCACCTCGAATAATGTCTCGACGCTGTCTGACGCGCCAAATCCCTCTGGGCGCGCCAGCGCCTCGTAGCCCACGACGTGCCCGTCGTTGAGATCCACGATCGGCTGGTACACCGCGTGGATCGGCATCCCGTTCACCAGGGAACCGATCAGCTCGGTGACCGAGGAACCGGACGGGGTCACCTGCTCCGCACCGTCGACGTGCCGTCCGACGACGCGGTCGCGACCACTCCGCTTGGCCTCGTAGAGGCACTCGTCAGCCCGACGCCACGCCGACATGGGGTCGGTTCCGGCCGGCGCCGACGCCCAGCCGAGGCTGATGTTCGACCGGCCTCCGGGGGTGGGCACGAGATGCATCGCCGCTCGGAGCCGCTGTGCCGCTGACGCCGCCTCGGCGGGGTCGACGTCGAGAAGGATGGCGGCAAACTCGTCACCGCCCACCCGCGCGATGACGTCCCACCCGCGGAGCATCAGTGCGAGCGTCGTGGCCACCGTGCGCAGCACCGTGTCGCCAGCCTCGTGACCGAACTCGTCGTTCACCCTCTTGAGGTGGTCGACGTCGATGGCGAGGACCGCGAAGGGCTGCCGGGGAATGGTTCCAAGGATCCGGTCGAATTCGCGACGGTTCTTCAACCCCGTGAGCCGATCCGTGCTGGCAAGCTCCGCCATACGGAGCGCCTCCGCGCGCAGCGCACCCTGGGCCCGAATCCGAGTGATGACGTGTGCTGCTTCGACGCCGATCTCGCTGATCGTTTCCACAGTCAGCGTTTCGACACTCGGCAGCGTCTCGAAGAAGTAGGCCAGCACGCCGACTGTTGCGGACCCCGTGGCGATCGGGCATGCAATCGCCGAGCGCACACCGAGCGAAGACGCAGCCGCGACCTGCGGCGACATCCCGAGTTCGTCGAGGTCCGGCACGACCACGAGCCTTCCAGTGGTACGCACCCGTGCAATCAGCGCTTGGAGAGGACCCGACGCACCGTCCGACGCGATATCGAGAGCATCGACGGTTGCCCGCGGAAAGGCGTGGCGTGACGTCGAGTCGAAACGACCCTGCTCCTGGTGCGGCACGAACATCTCGCTGAACGTAGCGCCGAGACTGCGTGCGGTGAGCTCGAGGATCGTCTCGGCCGCCGTGTCGACGTCCGAACAATCGGTGAGAGCCTGGACGAGGGCGAATTGCAGATCCCGGCGTCGCTGCCCCGCCTGCTCCGTGAGGTCGCGCGTCACGGAGAAGAATCCGCGGAGCTCGCCATTGTCGCCATGCATGGCAGTAATCGAGACGCTCGCCCAGAATCGTGTTCCGTCCTTGCGTACCTGCCACGTCTCGTGGGGCCGCTCGGTCTCGATTACGTCGCCGCTGCCAGCAGCACCACTGACCGGCCATCCAGGCGGATAGAGGAGCGAATAATGCCGCCCGATCATCTTGCCGGCCTTGTACCCAAAGATCCGCTCTGCGCCCGTGTTCCAGCTGAGCACGAGACCCGCGGGATCCACGGTCATCAGCGCCTCGTCAAAGACGCCGTCCACCAGTGCGCGCAGACTCATCTCGCTGCGGCGGAGCCCCTGCTCTGACTGGTCTCGCTCGGTGACGTCCCGGAGTGTGACGAGGAGCCGGCCCCCGTGTCTGCTGACGCGAACGTCGCGTATTTGCTCGATCGATTCGCCGGCACGGCTCACGTGAAATCGCACACCGTCGATCGCGCGCGGATCGTCAGTCGCGAGCACATCACGAAGTGCGGCGACCAGCCCAGTCGATGTCGCGGCATCGAGCCGGAAGACTTCGGATCCGATCAGCGCTCCCGGGCGAAGAGGGTCAGCGCGATCATCAGCGAGAGCGGTTGCCGCTGCGTTTGCATAGTCCACCCGAAAGTCCGTGACGGCGCCACGACGACCGAGCACCGGCGAGACGATGAAGACGGCATCGGCCATCGCCTCGAGCCAGAATTGATCGCCAGGGTCGAGTACCCCCGGTTCCGGGACACTGCGTTCTGCAGTCACGCGCCAGCCTCTCCTTTGATCGCAGCGAACTGCGCGCCCGTTGTCGTCCCTTCTGGTGCCGCATAATCTGAGACACGCCAACCAGAACGTCTGTCCCGCAGCGCACATAGGTCGATGTCACCACGAGTGGAGGCATGAGCCACGACGCGGCCGGCAACGCCACATCGTCGAGTGAGAACAGGATTCTCACCGCGCTCCCCGAACCCGAGCGACAGGAGTTGTTCGGTCTTGTGAGAAACGTCAGCCTCCCCGTCAGAACGGTGCTGTTTGAACCTGGGGCACCTATCGAGGCTCTGTACTTCCCCACCGACGGCGTCGTGTCCCTTGTCACCCCGCTGCACGACGGCGCGATTGTCGAGGTGGCAACCATCGGCAATGAGGGGATCGTCGGCGTGCCCCTGGTGCCGCTCGGCGCCCTGGCGGTGCGGGCCATCTCCCAGGTCGCCGGTCACAGCCTTCGTATGGAGGCGGCAGCCTTTCTCGCGCTGTCCGAGCGGAGCACCGTGTTCCAGTCGTTGGTGGCGAAATACACGCAGGCGCTCTTTGGTCAGATCTCCCAGGCGGCCGCGTGCAACCGGCTCCATTCCAGCGAGGAGCGTCTCAGCCGCTGGCTGCTAATGAGCCATGATCGCGTCGGTTCCGACCAATTCATGATCACCCAGGAATTTCTCGGCCAGATGCTGGGCGCTCGCCGATCGACGGTCTCCGTCTCGGCCGGCATCCTGCAGCGAGCGGGGCTCATTCGCTATGTCCGCGGCCACGTCACGATCGTCGACCGCGCCGGCCTCGAGGCGGTCTCATGCGAGTGCTACTGGGTTATCAAGACCGAGCTGGAGCGGGTGCTCGCGCCCGAACCGAAACCGGGGCTCACTGGCCGCGCTGACGCCCACCCGGCGTCGTGACCGCGTCTCTGGCCGGGCAGCAATACGAGCTGGTGCATGACGACCAGCAAGCGGTGGTCGTCGAGGTCGGCGCCGGACTCCGCGAGTACCACACCGGGATCGGGGACATCGTTGACGGATATGGCGCTGACGAGGAATGCGACGGCAGCCGCGGTGAGCTGCTCCTCCCGTGGCCAAACCGCATCGCGGACGCCACCTATCGCTTCGAGGGCGAGGAATTACGACTACCCGTGACCGAACCCCGGACCGGATGCGCCATCCACGGGCTGACCCGAGCCATGCCGTGGCGTCGCATCGACGCCTGGTCGCAGCAGGTCACGCTGGCGCTCGACCTGCCACCTCAGGATGGTTACCCGTTTCGACTCGGTCTGAGCGCGACGTACTCGCTCGGCGGCGACGGTCTCACCGTATGCGTGACCGCCACCAACCAGGGTGACCAACCATGCCCGTACGGGGCCGGAGCGCATCCCTACATCCGCCTCGCCGGCGACGGCCTCATCGACGATGCGTGGTTGCACATTCCAGCCGATGCCTTCCTGGAATCGGACGCTCGTGGCATCCCGACCGGGGCTGAACTTCCGGTGGAAGGCACCGCGTTCGATTTTCGCAACCCCCGGCGGCTCGGTTCGCTGGTGCTGGACACCGCATTCGCGCGCCTCCACGGCGACGATGACGGCACCACCAGGATCGCGCTCACGACACCCGGCGGACAGGACGGAGTCCTCGTGTGGATGGACGCAACCCACCGGTACGCGATGGTCTACACCGGCGACACGCTCGGCAACATGGCGCGACGCCGCCGGGGGCTGGCGGTCGAGCCGATGACGTGTGCTCCCGACGCCTTCAACTCCGGGGCTGGGCTCATCGTGCTGCAACCCGGCGAGGAGCACAGCAGTAGTTGGGGAATTGCGCCGCTCTAGGTCGGGGTTGCGGACAATCGAGTCCGCATGGTCGACGGTTGACGATACGACGACGGCTCCTCCCAACTGGGTACACCAACCGCACCCACGTGCCGATGGTGCTGAACCTCCACGGGTCGGAGTCGACCGCCGCGGAGCAGGAGGGATTCAGCGGTATGGATTCGCTCGCGGACGCAGACGGCTTCATCGTGGCCTACCCGCAGGCCGCGATCGTGGCGGGATCGGGATACGACTGGAACATTCCCGGGCAGCCGTTGTTCGGTGCCGCACCGGCTCCCGCGAGCGCGCCAGATGACGTCGCGTTTCTGACTCAGGTGATCCACACGCTCGAGGCGAGGCTCTGTGTCGACAGCACCCGCATTGACGTGACCGGCTTCTCGGGCGGAGCACGGATGGCCGGACAGCTCGGATGCGACATCTCCACCACCATCGCGGCCATCGCCCCGGTCAGCGGTCTGCGGCTTCCCTCGCCGTGCGACGCGACCCGTGCCGTGCCGGTGATCTCATTTCATGGAACCGGCGACCCGATCGACCCCTATGCCGGTAACGGACAGGCGTATTGGACGTACAGCGTCCCGGTCGCGGCCTCGCGCTGGGCTGCACACGACCAGTGCGCCACGTCGCTCGGCAGCATGCAGCCGGCGCCCGGCGTGAGCCTGACCGAGTACACCGACTGCGCCGACGGCGCCGTCGTGGCGCTGTACACCCTCGCCGGTGAAGGGCACGAATGGCCCGGCGGTCCGCGTCTGCCGACCAGGGACACGCGAGTCCTCGGGCCGCAGTCCGACGCGATCAATGCGGATTCGACCATGTGGCAGTTCTTCGATGCGCATCCACTCGACGCCCAGACGTGACCACAGTGGTGGTGGGTTCCCCGTCTTCACCTCTTTCCAGACCGGCCGGTCGCCGCCTGGCCGTTCGACACTGCGGATTGTCTGCGCCCCGCTCTGAGCGCATGCTTCCCCGGGCGCATGCCGGCATCCCGCGTGCCGCCGGCAGCAACGACGAGGTCGCGCATCCCCGCCTCGATGCCGTCGCGAAGGACATCGATATCTGCGACGGTGTCGTAGTCGCCCGTGATTCCGAAGAAGAGCCTGCCGCAGTACGAGAAGATCGCAATGCTGATCCGAACGCTCCCCATGATTGGCACGTAGGGGTACGAGTACACCATCCGGCGGCCCACCACGTACAACGGAAACTGGGGGCCGGGAACATTGGTGGTCACCGTCTGGAGGGCGTGCTGCGGGGTGCGGGCTGCCAGCCGCGCGCCGAGTGACAGCAGCATCGGAGGCGCGAACCCCGCGAGCTTGACCAGGGCATCGCCGGCGACCGCCTGCTTCAACTCCTTGAGCATCGACAGCTGTGCCGCGATGGCTCTGAGGCGGTCGCCTGGGTCAGCGATCGACACCGGGAGCCCCGGGAAGATCCCCGACACGCGGTTGTTGAGGACGCCTCGCTCCGAATCGGGACGTACCGACACGGGGACCAGGGTCCGCACCACGCGATTGGTCACGTCCTCGCCGCGATGCAGGAGCAGGCTCCTGAAGCCGGCGGTGATCGCCGCGAGCACGACGTCGTTCACGGTTCCTCCCAGCCCTTGACGCACGGTCTTCACCTCGTCGAGACTGGCCTCCGCCCAGCTCCAGCGGCGATGCGGCCCAATCGGCCCGTTGAGTGACGTGGCGGATCGCTTGCTCCACTCGGTCAGGGAGCGGAACAAGGCGGCGCCCTGCGCAAGGCCGGCTCGCGATCCTGCCACAAGCCCCGGCCCCCTGATGTCACGCAGACGCCCAATCGGTTCGGCGATCGTGCAACGGAGGCCGTTGGCGGCGAGCGACAGCGTGCCGGGCTCGGGGTCCGGCGTCCATGCCGCAGCCTGGACCGGCTTCGCCGGCGTGTCGGTAGCATCGAACGTCACGGTGAGCAGGTCGGTGGCCGAGACCCCGTCCACCATGCAGTGATGGACCTTGGAGATCAATGCCCAGCGGCCCTTCTGCAGTCCTTCGACCATCCACACCTCCCATAGAGGCTTGCTGCGATCGAGGGCCTGTGCGAAGACGCGCCCGGCAAGGTTGCGCAGCTCGTCCTTGCCACCCGGCGGCGGTACGGCCGTGTGGCGTATGTGATACAGGATCTGGAAGTGTGGGTCGTCGACCCACACGGGTCGCCCCACACCACCCGGCACGAAACGCACCTTCTGCCGATAGCGCGGTACGAGCAACAACTTGCCGGCGATGAGACGGATCAGGGCTCCATACGCAGGCGCAGGCCCCTCGAGCACGGCGACCGACCCGATGTGCATCGGGTTGTTGCCGTTCTCGATGTGGAGGAACGCCGCGTCTTGCGCGCTCATCATGTCCACGTCAGCGACCGCGTGTGGACGCAGGGCTCATATTCGAAGCGTACGCTGCTCCTCTCGGCCGGGATGGGACGGGCGCCCGCAGCGCGACGCATGCGGGCTGACAGGAGACGGGCCTGAAACCGAAATATGGCGATTCGCCAACGGAAAGCGACCGTTCCGTTGTCCGCTGAACCCTCCGAACCCAGCACACTCACCACGTGCCTTCCCGGTCTCCTGATCTGCGTCTCGAGGTGCTCACCCGGCTCGGACACTCGCTTCCCGGCACGCGAAGCCCCGAAGAGGCCGCGGCCGTGGTTGTGAATGCGCTCGCGCCGCTGGAGCTGGCCGCCACCGTGAGCGGTGTTGAATCGGACATGGCAGTCGTGCTCGCCGTGAACATCCCGCTCGCGCTCGCCGTCCGGATGTCGTCGCGGCTCGCCTCCACCATGGTGGGCATGCGCATTCCGCTCGACGGGGTGGAGTCGTTGCGCAAACCCGTCCGGCTCCGCCGTCCGTATCACGGGGCCGCCGACGCTTCCGAGACCCTTCGCCGGCTGACCACGGATTCGGCGCTTGCAAAGGCGCTGCCCAATGCGGCTGACGAGCACGAGGTCACGGCATTGCCGGTGATCTGCCGGGACCGGGTGGTCGCTGTGCTGTCGGTCTGGGGTCCTGGGTGCACCCCCGCGCTGACCCCGATCCTCGAGGTTGTGGCTGCGATGCTCGCCGCCGCATGGTCAGCAGAGGCTCGACCGGCCGTCGAGCGTTTCGATGCTCCTGGCTCGCCCGGTCGCGACCCCCGGCTTCGCTCCACCATCGGCACGCTGCTGACCAGCGGGACGATCGTCGCGGCTCTCCAGCCGATCGTGCGTCTGACCAATGACACGGTGATCGGATACGAGGCGCTCGCCCGCTTCCAACCCAGAGGCCGAATCCGCAGTCCTGACCAGCTCTTCGAGGCCGCGGCCGCGCTGAACATGCAATCGTCAGTTGACCGCGCCTGCGTGCGTGCTGCGCTGCAGAGCGCATCCGACATCGGTGAAGCCGACCTCTTCGTCAACGTCCTGATCGGAACCCTGGTCGACCAGGGAGGCGTGGCCGCGCTTGACAAAGCGGTGGAGGAAGCCCGCGTGGATCCCGCCAGCGTCGTGCTCGAATTCAGCGAGCGCGAGCCGGTCCCCGACCTCGTGCTGCTGCAACGGATCGCGGCCGAGCTGCGCGCACGGGGGTTCCGCATCGCGGTCGACGATGCGGGGGCGGGTCACGCGAGCATGCAAGTCATCGCCGAGCTGCGACCCGAGTTCATCAAGGTCGACCGTTCGCTGATCACCGCCATCGACGCCGACCGCGCACGCCGCGCTCTGGTGGTGGCGCTGCTCTCGTTCAGTGGGCACATCGGCGCGCGCGTCATCGCTGAGGGCATTGAGACGCAGCGTGAGCAGGAGACCCTGCAGTCGCTCGGTGTGCAATTCGGGCAGGGATGGCTGCTGGGTCGCCCGGTCCTGCCGCACCCACTCAAGGGTGATACGTCGATGGAGGTGGTCGATGCGACCTGGTTCGCCCAGCGACTGGTTTCGCCGACGCGGGTGGTCACGTCAAGCGCGGAACCGTCAGCCGCAAGCGAGGTCGCCGCAACCTCGACGTCGCGGCCGCGGCGGGGCCTGGCACGCGCCCTCAGCGATGCCGCCCTCGCGTTGCAGAGCGAGCACGACCCCCTGCGCATTCTCGGAGTCATGGCGGAGCAGATGAGCCGCGTCGTCCCGGTCACGGAGATGGCCATCTTCGTTGCCGACTACGAGACCTTTCGCCTCGTCCCGCTGCTCGCCACCGGGCCCGATCGCGACGAGATCATGGCTGACAGCATGGCGCTCGACGCGGGGATCACCGGCTGGGCGTTCGCGAAAGGCACGCCGCAGAACATCCCCGACACTTCAAGGCATCCGCTCGCTCGACAGATTCCGGGGACGTCGTACGTCGAGGAATCATTGCTGCTGGTCCCGCTCGTCGCAACTGAACACAAGCTCGGCATCATCAACTGCTGGCGTCTCGGTATCGACCAGTTCAGTGCCAGCGAGCTCGAAGCCGCGTCGCTGTTTGCACATGTCGCCGCGTCCGCGTGGCGCAATGCGCAGCTGTACGGGGAGCTCGTCAACGCGGCGATGACGGACCCGCTGACCAGCCTGTACAACAGCCGCTGGCTGCGCGACGCGGGCGACCGGGACATCGCCCGCGCCGCGCGCGACTGCAAGCCTCTGTCGCTCCTGCTCGTCGACCTCGACCACTTCAAGGCGGTGAACGACAGCAGTGGGCATGCGATCGGCGACGTGGTGCTGCAGCGCGTGGCGGCGCATCTGCGCACGACCGTGCGCGGTGCCGACGCCGTCGTGCGTCTGGGTGGAGAGGAATTCGTCGTACTTCTGCACGAATGCTCCTCGGAAGGCGCATGGATCGCGGCCGAAGCGGTTCGCGCCGCGGTGCGCGACGTGGTGATGCCCGACGGTTGCAGCCTCGAAGGCCTCACCGCGTCGATCGGGATCTCCACGTACCCAGATCACGGCGTCACGCTCGATCAACTGCTCAGTTCGGCCGATCGCGCGATGTACTCCGCGAAGCACGAGGGACGGGATCGGTCGGTTCAGGCCACGTCGATCCCCGGCGCAGGCAAGATCATCACCCTCCCCCGTCGCCGCCCCCCGCGTGCGAGTGCCCCGCACCTCGTCTCAGGAGGTTGAGCGAGCTTTAGGCAACGTCACGGCGGGTGGTGAGCACCCACCCGCACACGGCGAAGAACAGTCCCCAGCCGAGCAGCACCAGGCCGCCCTGAACAGCGTCGAGGTGGGTGAGATTCCCGCGGCTGGCGCCGGTGATCGCCGCCCCAGCCGCTCCAGGGAGGTACGCGTATGCGTTCTGGATCACCGGGATGATGCTGACGAGCGGCTCCAGCACGAACAGGTAGACCAGCGCACCGATGACTGCCGCGATCTGATTGCGCACGAGCACTCCGACGCCCACGCCGACAACCGCGAAGATGGCGATCACCACGAGGTCGCCGACCATCGAGAGCAGGACGCCGTTGTTGATCCAGCCGATCGTGACGTGCAGCGCAGCGAACCAGGGCGCCATGATCGCGGCGGTCAGCGCCGCGCACGCGAGTCCGTAGATGATGCCGACGACAGCGGCGACGATCAGCTTCGCCACGATGACCCGGCCGCGTCGCGGCTCGATGAGGAATGTCGGCCGGGACGTGTAATGGCGGTACTCGGTGGTGATCAGAATGATCCCGACGACAACGGAGAACAGATAGGCGCTGCCGGCGGACGCGGTGATCGATCGTTGGGTTGCCGGGTCGCTGAGCGGCAGCGCGATGTTGCCGCGAGCGCCGTTGCTGGCGATCTGCGCCACGACGCCGAGTGCGGCGAGCGCGAGGGCTCCGAGGAGCATTCCCCACCCGAGCTTGATGGTGGTCACCTTTCGCCACTCGGCGCGAAGGAGATTGATCACGCGCCCGGTCCCGGTGGGTTGTTCGGCTCGGCGGTCAAGCGCAGGAAGGTCTCCTCCAGGCTCGAGCTTCCGGCGCGAAGCTCGTGCAGCTCGACGTGTGCCTGCCACGCCGCGCGGCCGACAGCCTCCGGGGTCGCACCGACGACCGCAAGCGATCCATCTGCTCGCGGCGTGATCTTGACGTTGAGGGGCGCCACGGCCGCCTTGAGTTGATCGGGATTCGGCGTGCGCACCACGACGCCTGCGCTCGCACCTTCGAGGTCGGCCAGTCTCCCCTCATAGATGAGCCGGCCGCGCGCGATGATCACAACTCGGTCAACCGTCTGCTCGACCTCCGAGAGGACGTGGCTGGAGATCAGCACCGTCCGCCCATCGACGTCGGCAAAGTGCCGGAGCAGTCCCCGCAACCAGGCGATCCCCTCGGGATCGAGACCGTTGGCGGGTTCGTCGAGAAGCAGCACCCTGGGATTCCCCAGGAGCGCCGTGGCCAGACCAAGCCGCTGGCGCATACCGAGCGAGAAGCCGTGCACGGCGTACCTGGCGGCCTGGGTGAGCCCGACCAGCTCGAGCACTTCATCGGCGCGCCGGTCGGGCAGCCCGGCGGCCGCACAGAAGATGCGCAGGTGATTGCGGGCTGACCGGCCCGGATGAAAGCTCGTCGCCTCCAGCACGGCTCCGACCATCCGTCCCGGCGCCGAGAGGTGCGCGTAGGTGACGCCGCTGATCGTCCCCGTGCCGGAAGTCGGGGCGGCGAGGCCGAGAATCATTCGAAGCGTCGTGGTCTTGCCGGCACCGTTCGGTCCGAGAAATCCCGTCACCGACCCCGGCTCCACGCTGAACGACAGATCGTCAACCGCCTTGATCTGGCCGAAGACCTTGGTCAGGCCGGCGGCGATGATGCGACCCTCAACACGGGGGGCTTCGCTGCTCACGCCTTAACGCCAAGGTGTACGAGCGCCCATTCACCGAGCGCCATCAACGCGGGCCGGAGCGCCTCGCCGCTCGGAGTCAGCCGGTAGAGCGACGCGATCGGCGGGCCCTCGATCACCTCGCGGGTCACGAGGCCCGCTTCCTTCAGTTCGGTGAGCCGGGCGGACAGCATGCTCTCGGTGATCCCGGGGATCGCCCGGACGATCTCGGCGAAGCGGGAGGGGCGCTCGAGCAGCACGCCGATCACCAGCCCAGTCCAGCGCTTTCCGAGCACTGCGAACACCGAGGTCAGGGCTTCATCGCAGCGCGGCGCGGAAGTGGCACGACCCGGATCCATTTCGCGATGGTACCCACGTTGCTCGCTTCGGGTCCTCGCGCTGATGTGGCTCGGGAGCAGTGCACCGGCGTTTCACGACGTCGTCATGTGATTTGCCGGGCGGATGACCGTGCTGCTACCGATCTGGGCGGCGATGTCGCAGTCGCAAGGGTAAGTGCGCCTGCGTACAGACCAGTTGTTCGGCGTCGACCAACGTGAGATCGCGAGCCCCTCCCATCCCTTCTTAAGGTGACGCACAGTGTCGGTCCATCCTCCTCTCGCGCCGCGCAGGCAGGCAACTCATCACGTCGCCGCTCGCGGTCTGTCCAGCCGCGAGCGCGAGGTCACGGGACGAGGCGAGCAGCATCCCAGAACGCAGCCTCGCACCGTTTCGGACGATGTGCTCACCGCCGCGTTGGTGCTGTTCAACGAATCGGATGACCTCGACGCCACGCTCCGGAAAACGCTGAACATGATCACCACCGCTCTCGAGGGGCGCATCGGGGAGATCTGGTTGCGGGACGGAGCCGCACGAGACGTGGAACTGCGGTACTCGGCATCAGATGGCGCGGAGGATGTCGTTGCCTTTGAAGCACAGGGCAGGGCGATGGGACTGGGAGCCGGGCCGGCGCTGATCAGTCGAGTCGTCAAGACCGGGCGTGGGTCCGCGAGTACTCTGTTGATCTTGCCTGGAAGTGATGGTCGTGTCGCCGAGGCGGCCGCGGCCGATATCCACAGCGCCTTGACCTTCCCGATCCGAGGCAAGGACAGCCTCATCGGAGTCATCGCGATCTTCCGCGAGTCAGCGGCTCGTCTTCACGGCGGTGCACTCGCAGTGATGCCGGCGCTGTGCCATCACCTGGGACGGTTCATAGAACGCGTCCGCGCGGAGCGGGCGATCCATGAAGCCGCGATGGAACTTGCTGCGCTTGCCTCAACCGATGCGCTCACCGGCCTCAAGAATCGCCGCGAATTCGACCGTGCCCTGCGCACCATTCCGCGCCTGCCGTTTGCCGTGCTATCGCTTGACGTCGACGGCCTCAAGCACATCAATGATTCCGAGGGTCATGCCGCCGGCGACGCCTTGCTGCGCGTGGTCGGCCATACCCTCGGCTTGCTGGTGCGAGGGTGGGACGTGATGGCGCGGATCGGGGGCGATGAGTTCGCCGCACTCCTTCCGGAGGTCGGCGTCTTCGGTGCCCAGCTGGTGGCCGAGCGCATGCGGGTTGCGATGCATTCACTCGTGCTCGCCACTGGTCCAGTGCGGATCACGGTCGGCTGGAGTGCCGCGCCTGCTGGCGCCGACCCGCTGTCGGTGTGGCAGCGAGCCGACGAGTCCCTCTACCACGCCAAGCGCGCTGGTGGCGATGCGGTTGCCGGCTCGTCGTATGAGCGAGGTGAGGTCGCCGACATCGCCGGGCGTTCGTACTCCAACGTGGTCGCACAGATCCTCGACGGCGGACCCTTCTCGACCATGTTTCAACCGATCGTGAGTCTCGACGACGGCGCTGTGATGGGCTACGAAGCACTGGCGCGCCCCGAGGGTTTTGCGGCGATGGACTCCGTGGAGGCGGTCTTCGAGGCGGCTCGCCACGGCGGCCAGATTCGCGACCTCGACTGGGTGTGCCGTCGCAGAGCGGTCGACGACGCACGGCAGCTTCCAGGGGACAGCACGCTGTTTCTCAACATCAGTGCCGCCGCCCTCCTTGATCCTGTTCATCGCGTCGACCAGCTCCTGCTCCTGCTGAACAGCGCCGGGCGGCGGCCGGACAGTGTCGTGCTCGAGATCACTGAACACGAACGGATCCGAGACTACGACATCCTGGCCCAGGTCCTGAACGCCTACCGGACCGAGGGGATCCGCTTTGCTCTTGACGATGTCGGCGAGGGCCACTCGACGCTCGAGCTCCTCGCCGCATCCGCCAGTGAATTCCTCAAGCTGGGAAGGAGCCTCACCATGACCTCCACGCGGGTGGGCTCGCGGGCGGCGATGGACGCGACCATGGCGTTCGCCCGCGTCAGCGGTGCGGTGGTTATTGCCGAGGGTGTCGAGAACGAGTTCGTCGCCGATCTGATGAAGGCGAGCGGCATCCGGCTCGGCCAGGGGTTCGGTCTGGGCAAGCCCACGATGGCCTCGGACATCGAGGATGTCGCCGCGGCACTGGCCGAACGCGCGGCCCTGAGTGCGCTGCGCCCCCGAACGGCCGCCACGAGCGCACTCGACTGAGGGCGCCGGCCTGCGTCAGCCGGCATCCCTGGACGCACCGCTGTTGAGAGCGCCGGCCGGACCGGGCATAAGCTCGTCGCGGAGCGCCGCACTCGCCAGAACGAACTCGGCGTCCACGCTGTCGATCATCCGGGCGTCCTCGCCTGCATCGCCTGCCCTCGCGCGGGCCTGCAGCTCGCCGCAACGAGCAGCGAGCGCGCCGGCGCCGAAGCTGCTTGCGCTTCCCTTGAGACTGTGGGCGAGCTTGACCATTGCCGTGGTATCACCGTTCGCCTGCGCGACGCGGAGGTTGTCGACGCGCGTCTGGCCGTCCCTGAGGAAGAGGCGCACCAGCTTGTCGAACTCTTCGGTCCCGAGCTCGCGCAGGCCGGTCACGTAGGTCTGATCGAGCAAACCCGGTAACGCATCACTCGTGAATGGGGTCTGGTCGCGATGGGTGTCAGGATCGGTCCACAGCGTGACCATGGCCGCGAGCTTGTCGGCCTTGACGGGCTTGCTCAGATACGCATCCATTCCGGCGGCAAGGCACTTGTCCTGGTCACCTGCCATCGCACCCGCGGTCATCGCGATGATGACGGTGTGGCGGTCCGAGGCCTCGCGCCTGCGTATCTCGCGCGTCGCCTCGAAGCCGTCCATCTCCGGCATCTGGCAGTCCATCAGGACCGCGTCGTACTTGACTCGACCCAGCGCCGCGAGCGCGCCGATACCGTTGTCGGCGATGTCCACGACGTGGCCCATCTTCTCGAGCATACGAACAGCGACGCGCTGGTTCACGGGGTTGTCGTCCACGACGAGGAGCCGCGCACGCGATGCGGAGCTGACCTCGGTGAATGAGTATCGAATGCTGTCGGTGATGACTCGACCGGCCGCCTCGGGATCCGGCGGCGCCAGCAGCGTGGCCAGGCACTCGTAGAGATCCGTGATCCGTGCGGGCTTGGTCAGGAAGGCACGAACTCCCGCGTCCGCAGCCGCCTGCGTGTCCCCCGGACCGGAGGACGATGTCAGCAGGATGAGGCCGACGCCGTTGATCGCCGGATCGCGTCCGATACGCATGGCAAGCTCGATCCCGTCCATCTGCGGCATCTGGTAATCAAGGATCGCCAGGCGATACGGATCGCCGGCCTCAACGGCGTGCCGGAGGCCCGCCAGTGCATCCGCACCGCTCTCGAAGCTCGCGGATCGCGCCCCCCACACCCTGAGGTTCTGTTCGAGAATCACGCGATTCGTCTTGTTGTCGTCGACGACGAGGACGCGGATGTCCTGCAGTGCCGCTCGGGACGGCGCCGGCCGCTCCTGAGCCCGGGCTCCGGCTTCGAGCGTGAGGGTGAACCAGAAGGTGCTGCCTTTACCTGCCTCACTCACGACGCCGACCTCACCGCCCATCCGTTCGACAAGCTTCTTGCAGATTGCCAACCCGAGACCGGTCCCACCGAATCGCCGGGTCGTCGACGCGTCCGCCTGGATGAAGCTCTCGAAGAGACGCCTCTGCTGGGCGGCATCGATGCCAATCCCGGTGTCGGTCACCTCGAACCGCAGATCGATGGCCTTACCGCGCTCCGCCTCCTTGCGCACCCGGAGGATCACCTCGCCCGTGTCGGTGAACTTCACCGCGTTGCCCAGCATATTGATGAGAATCTGCCGGATCCGGCCGGGATCGCCTCGAACCCGCATGGACATCTGCGGATCGACCATCACAGCGAGCTCGAGATCCTTCGCGTCCGCTTTCGGGGCGATCAACTTTGCTGCCTCTTCCACAACCATGCGGAGGTCGAAGTCGATCACCTCGATGTCGATCTTGCCCGCCTCGATCTTGGAGAAATCGAGGATGTCGTTGATGACCGTGAGCAGCGACTCCGCCGACTGGCTGATCGCCTCAGCATATTCACGCTGTTCGGCGTTCATCGTGGTCGTGAACAGCAGGCCGGTCATCCCGATCACGCCGTTCATCGGCGTGCGGATCTCGTGGCTCATGTTCGCGAGAAACTCGGACTTCAGGCGCGACGCCTCCATCGCCTGCGCGTGAGCGACCGCGAGATCATCCTCGGTCCGCTTGCGCTCTGTGATGTCATTGAACGTGATCACCGCGCCGGTCGCCTCTCCCGTTACCGCGGCCTCGTCGACGATCGGGAAAGCGGAGTACTCGGCTGGGAACGAATTTCCGTCGCTCCGCCACATGACCTCCGTTGCGACGCGGCAGCTCCCGCCGCCATGCATCGCCTTGTAGATGGGGCTGTCGGTGAACGCGATCGCCGACCCATCCGCTCGGTTGTGGTGAAAGAGCGGATGCGTGAGCTCTCCCATCACTTTGGAGATGTCAACGCCGAGCGCTCCCGATGCGGCGGTATTCATGAAGGTACAACGACCGTCGGCATCGATCCCATAGATTCCCTCGCCCGCCAACTCGAGCAGCATGCGGAGGCTGTTGGAGAGGCGCGTCCGCTCCACGTCGGCCGCGAGGTTGTCGCTCCGCAACTGGTCGGAGAGGCTGCTGAGCCCGACCGCGCCGGCGAGCGGGGGTACGAGAATGCGCGCCCGGTCGGACTCGACGCGAGTGAAGTGCGTCTCTCCCGAGCTGCGCAGCACCATGACGGCGCCGATACTCTCCCCGCCACTCACCATCGGGATTGCCATGACCGGTCCCGCCCCGGTCAGATCGCGGTACGCGATCGTATCCTTACCCCAGGATTCCGAGTGCAGGTCACCGATGAAGATCTGGCCGGTATGCACCGCCCGGCGGCTTGGTGAGTCTCCCGCGACGACGGACTCCTCGACGGCCGGGTGTCCATCCACGATGCGCAACCCGCTCGGGTCGAGCAGGCTGATGACGATCCGTTCGGCGCCGAGCAACTTTGCCACATGCGCGAGAAGCCCCTTGTCGAGGACCTCGGACTGTTCGACGCGCCCACTCAGGCGGTCGACCGTCACGCGCTGCCATGCGGCAAGGAACTGCGCGAGCTCGTCGACCTCGTCTCGGAGTGTGATCCCAGCAGAGGCCGACGTGGTCGCGACCATCGTCGACGTCCGAACGACCCGGAATCTGCGGCTGATCAGACCGATGGCTCCGACCAACAGCACCCCGCACACCACCGTGGCGAGGACCGAGACGAGAACTGCGACGAGAATCACTGTGAGACCTCCACGATCACGACGGATGTTGTTGGCGATGCAATCAACGGGCTGACAGGGCGAACAACTCACCCCGTCTCCGAATCGCGGCGGTGACCCGGCTCACCAGGTCACGCGGGCTGAAGGGCTTGACCATGTAGTCGTCGGCTTCCAGTGAAAAGGCCATGACCTTTTCGCTGGGACCTGCGTCGCCGGTGAGAATCACGATCGTGGTCCGCTGGTTGGCCGGGTCATCCCGAAGGATCCTGCACACGTCGAAGCCGCTGATCCCAGGCAGATTCACGTCGAGGACAACGCAGTCCGGCTTGAAGTGACGCGCCATCGTGACCGCGTCCTCGCCGCTTGCAGCCTCTCTGACCTCGAATCCGACTGCAGCCAGAACTCGACCGCGCCAGCTGGCGGACGTCATCGGCATCATCGACGACCAGGACCTTTCCGATGTGCGCACTCTCCGAGTGCTTTCGTCCTTGCTGCGCGGTTCCTCCGACGTACGCCCGCAACTCGGCGCTGAGCCGCTCATCGATGGCGGCCGCCGATGCGGGTCGTGCAAAGAAGAATCCCTGCGCCTCGTCGCACCCCAGTGTCCGGAGCCTGACAACCTGATCGGCGGTCTCGACACCCTCGGCAACCACCCGGAGATCGAGGGCGTGCGCCATGCCCATAACGGCCGCGACGATGGCCGTGGCTTCGAAGTCGCGTCCGAGGCCGTCGACGAACGACTTGTCGATCTTGAGCTCGTCGAGGGGAAACCTTTTGAGGTACGCGAGCGATGAGAACCCGGTGCCGAAGTCGTCGACTGAGATGCTCAGCCCGAGTGATTTGAGCTCGCGGAGCGTGGCGACCGCGAGCTCAGCGTCCTGCATGACCATGCTCTCGGTGACCTCGAGGCATACCGTTGCGGGGTCGATCCCTGATCGCCCGATGATGCCGCCGAACGTCTCGGCGAGACCTGATTCGAACTGGCGTGGCGAGACGTTCACCGCGACCTGCAGGGGCTGGCCGCCGGGAAGCGCGGTGCGCCAGCGAATGGCTTCGCGGCACACCTGCTCGAGCACCCAGGCGCCGATTTGGACGATGATTCCCGACTCCTCCGCGAGCGGTATGAAATCGAGTGGTCCGATCAGTCCACGCTCTGGATGCAGCCAGCGCAGGAGCGCCTCGACGCCGACAGTCCGGTCGGTGACGAGCGAGACCTTGGGCTGATAGTCAACGTAGAACTCCCCATTGATCAGCGCACTACGAAGCGATGCCTCATTCGCGATTCCGACCAGCCGCAGTGACGGCATCGTCCCGGTGAACAGCGGGTGATGTCCTGCACCACGTTGCGCATGGAAGGCGTGTTGGTCTTCCGGATGCCGGCGATCGCTGATGTCGTGCCAGACGGTGATCGCGCCGAGCAGCTCACCCGCGGCGTCGAAGAGCGGTTCGCTGTCGACGATCATCGTCCGCCGCTCTCCGGACGGGGCGACGAAGATCATCTCCGTGTCGCGCGCGATTTCCCCTCTCAGCGCCCTGCTCACCGGCCCGGCACCGTCGCCAATCGGCCGGCCGTCGATGTCGAGCATCGACCCGTAGGCCGACCAGTGCTCGGGGAGGCTCGCATCCGCATCAACGCCGGCGAACGTCTCCATCGCGCGGTTGGCCAGGGTGACCCGGCCACGGGGATCACAGACGGCGACGAGGTCATGCATGTTGCCGAACACCGCCCGCGCGAATTTCGTGTCCGGAAGGGCCGGATCGGCGATAGGCCCCGGCGTCTTGAGCCGGCGGGGCTCACCTCGCATCGTTGCACCTCCGAACGGTCGCGTCGCAACGGCATCGCACGCCCAAGCTCAGAGCATATGGGGGTCGCCTGAGACCGCACGGCTTGTAACCGAATGCACACACCTGACGAGCGATGTCGCAGCAATCAGCGCGAGCTGGGGCGACCAACCCGCGTGCGGCAGGTGAACGCGATGAGGTTGTGCAGCCGATCCCTCACCGCGAGCACCGCCACATGTATTCATTCCACTTCCGACAACGCAAAGTTGCTCTTCTGGAAGCTCGACGGTCTGTTCGATGGCGTACATAGCCGGGCGCTGTTCCACACTGTCACAACTACGCGGTGGGCGCACGTTCGCGCCGCGGCTAGGCTCGATCACATGATCAGCCCGCCGACGTACAGCCTGCGGGACCTTCGCCAGTCACTCGGAGCGTACCAGAACGCGTCTGCGATCACGAGCGTCCTTCAGCTGGCGATCGACGCGCTCAACCTTGAGGTCGTCACACTCATGCGTCACGGCGAGGCGGTCATCTCGCTGCATGCTTCACCGCGGTCCGCCACCGTGGCAGCGCATCAGCAGCACCTGCAGACGAGCGACGCGGCATCCACGCCATTGGTCGGACCGTGCATCGTGCTTCCGGCGGGCGGTCTGCGCTCGCGCAGGGAGAGCACGCTGCGCTTCGAGCGAGCCGCGGGATCGCCGTTCAGCGTCCACGACCGGGCGATCGCAGAGGTGATCGCGTCCGCGGTCGTCTATACCGAGGCGGGCATCGGCCTGCTGATGCGTGATGGTGGATGGGCTCGTGCCGAACGCGATGACGAGGAAAGCGGACGGTTGCGGAAGATGCTCCGCGACCGCGACGCATTGCTCGATCAGCTTTCCGCCATTCAGCGCGCGCTGTCCCAGCGGGCGCCTCTCCAGCACATCCTTGACACCATCGTTGCGGCTGCGGTCGAGCTCATCGGCGATGAGACCGTGAACCTGCGCCTCCGCGATCCCGGCGATCCGGCTCTTCTCCTCAGGGTCGCCGGGTGCGGGTACTCCGCGGAGGTGGAGCCGTTGATGATGCGGATCCGAACCGATGAGGGCGCGGTCGGGCGGGCGTTCACCGAAGGCAGGCTCGTGGTCATCGAGGACTATCAGAACGACGAGAACCGGCTCCCAGTGCTCGCCGGCGAGGGCCTCGAGGCGGCGATGTCCGCACCGGTCGAGGAGAACGGCCGCGTGATCGGTGCGCTCACCGTCGCCACCCACCGCCACGGCCGCACCTACAGTCTCACCGAGCAGCAGATGCTGATCACGTTCGCGGTGCACGCGAGCGTCGCGCTCACCAATGCGCGCATCGCCAACTCGATGGCACACCTCGCCTTTCACGATGCACTGACCGGTCTCCCCAACCGCGCCCTCTTCGTGGATCGCCTCGGACAGACGCTGGCTCGCGGCGGTCGCAAGATCCGGATGACAGCCGTGCTGTTCGCCGACCTCGACAACTTCAAGGCGGTCAACGACAGCCTCGGTCATGCGGGTGGCGACGAACTGCTCGTCGTTATCGCTCGGCGGCTCCGGGAATCGCTCCGCCCTTCCGACAGCGCGGCTCGCTTCGGCGGTGACGAATTTGCCATCCTGCTCGAGGACATCGGCACCGAGCGACGGGCCATCAGTGCATGCGAGCGCATCATCGCGTCGCTGGTTGCGCCGGTGACGATTCAGGGACGAACGATCGACCCTCGAGCGAGCTTTGGTGTCGCATTGAGCCACGACACCACCCGTGACGCGGACGGCCTTCTGCGCGACGCGGATGTTGCGATGTATGCGGCCAAGGCCGCAGGCAAAGGCACCTACAAGCTCTACGCGCCCGCGATGCACGCTCAGGCCGGCATCCGGCTGCAGTTCCATGCCGACCTCATGCAGGCGCTCGACTGAGCCTGCATAGCCGCTCAGCCTGCGGTGATCAGGACCACGGCGACAACCGCCACGCCCACACCCGCGACCTGGGGCGAACGCAGGCGCTCACCGAGCACCAGCATCGAACACAGCACTGTCGACACCGGGTACAGGGATACGAGCACCGCAACGATGCTCAGCAGCCCACCGTGCACCGCGAGGAGGTACAGCGCATTCGCAGTCACGTCGAGCACGCCCGCGCCGACGATCACCAATGGGTTCGCAGCGCCGAACGTCGGCGCCCGGCGAGCAGCGCCGGAGACCACGGCGAGCGCCGCCACCGAGGCGCCTCGCGCCGCGACCAGCGGCCAGAGATTGGCCGTCATAGACGTCTTCGCGATGGCGACATAGAACAGGCCGAAACCGAGTCCCGCGCCAAGCGCCAGCAGGAGCGTTCCGCGACCGAGGCGCGCGGTCCTGCTGCCGCCGCCGCTGAGCAGGACCACCGCGGCGACCGCGGCAGCGATGCCGCCGTACTGGAGCGCGGCCGGGCGCTCTCCGCCACCGACGCCGACCGCGATCGGCACCACGACCGCGACCACACCGGTGATCGGAGCGACCAGCGACATTGCGCCCGATGCGAGTCCGCGGTACAGCATCGCCACGCCGGCAGCGCCGGCCAGGCCCGCCAGCCCACCGTCGGCGAGGTCCGCTCCGCTCGGGTTGCCCCCCAGCACAACGGCGGCGACGATCATGCCCAGCAAACCGACACCCTGGGAGATGAGCAGCACCGAGAGCAGCGGCGCGGCGCGATTCGCCAGGCCCCCCAGAAAGTCGCCGCTCCCCCACAGCGCCGCCGCGGCGAGGGCCAGTCCGATGCTCAGGCGGTTGTCACCGAGGCGGCGGCCTGCAGCCCGAACTCCTCGACGGACGCCTCGCGCATGAGGTACTTCTGCACCTTGCCCGTCACCGTCATCGGGAAGGAATCGACGAACTTCCAGTACCTCGGTACCTTGTTGGAGGCGATGCGGCCGCGGCAGAAAGCCTCCAGCGACTCGGCGGTGAGGATCACGCCCTCCCTCGGCTTCACCCAGGCCATGACCTCTTCACCGTAGCGCTCAGACGGCACCCCGATGACCTGCACGTCGCTGACTTCCGGATGCGCGTAGAGAAATTCCTCGATCTCGCGAGGGTAGATGTTCTCGCCGCCTCGGATGATCATGTCCTTGATCCGACCGACGATGTTCACGTACCCGCTATCGTCGATGGTGGCGAGGTCGCCGGTGTGCATCCAGCCCGCTGCGTCGATTGCGGCCGCGGTGGCGGCGGTATCGTTCCAATAGCCGAGCATCACGCTGTATCCCCGGGTGCAGAGCTCGCCGGAAGCTCCCCGCGGCACGATCTCGCTTGTCTCCGGATCGATGACCTTGACCTCGATGTGCGGATGCACCCGTCCCACCGTTCCGACACGCTTGTCGAGCGGGTCGTCGAGTGCGCTCTGTGTCGACACCGGTGATGTCTCCGTCATCCCGTAACAGATGGTGACCTCGCGCATGTTCATGCGCAGCTGCACCTTCTTCATCACCTCCACCGGGCACGGCGATCCGGCCATGATGCCGGTGCGCAGCCGGCTCAGGTCGTACTGTTCGAACACGGGATGCTCGAGCTCGGCGATGAACATGGTCGGCACGCCGTAGAGCGATGTGCAGCGTTCCTGCTCGGCAACCCGGAGCACGGTGTCGGCGTCAAACGCCTCCCCGGGGACAACGATGCACGCACCGTGAGTCGTGCAGGCAAGATTCCCGAGGACCATGCCGAAGCAATGATAGAACGGCACGGGAATGCACACCCGATCCTCGGGTGTGTAGTTGACCGTCTCACCAACGAAGAAGCCGTTGTTGAGGATGTTGTGGTGTGACAGCGTCGCGCCCTTGGGGAAGCCGGTTGTCCCCGACGTGTACTGAATGTTGATCGGGTCATCGAATTGCAGGCGTGACTCGACGGCGGCAAGCGCATCCTCCGACACATCCCGACCGTCGCGCAGCAGCGAGTTCCACGCGTCCTCGAGCACCAGCGCCTCGCGAAGCTCGGGGCATGTGCCCCTCACGTCGCCAAGCATGTGCACGTAATCCGCCTGCCGGAATTCACGGGCCAGCACCAGGAATGACACGCCTGATTGTGCCAGCGCATACGCGAGCTCGGTGGTTCGGTACGCCGGGTTGATGTTGACGAGGATCGCCCCGATTCGGGCAGTCGCATACTGGGTGACCACCCACTCGAATCGATTCGGCGACCAGATGCCGACGCGGTCGCCGCGCCCGACCCCTCGACCCAGCAGGCCACGTGCGACCAGCGACACCTGGTCCCAGAGCTGCCGGTACGTCGCCCTGTAATTCTGGTGCGGGACGACGAGCGCCTCCGAATCACCGTGCCTCTCGACAGTCCGCCTCAGGTTTTCGCCGATCGTCTCGCCGAGCAGGGGAAGCGTACTCGGCCCCGATGCATACGACAGCACGATGCTTCGACCTCCTGGTCACGGTGTTGCGCGGTGCGTGGGCGCCGCCCCGCCAACGATACGCGGCGCAGCAATCAATCGATGTCAGTCAGTCCTGAGAGCACGCAGCCGCGAACGCGGCCATCGACGGGAAGGTCCAACCGGGACTCACTGTGACGCCCGGCGGAGGCGTTGCGCCCCACCCTGACTGCTCCCCGCGCCTGTCGATCCACACGGTCGGCAGGCCGAGCTTCCTCGCCGGCACATGGTCGTGGAACAGGCTCTGCGCCACGTGCAGCAGCCGTCCCTCCTCGACGCCGAGCCCACGAACCGTTTCCAGGAGAACCTCGAAGTTGCGTGGCGACGGCTTGTATGTGCCCACGTCCTGGGCGGTGACGATAGCGTCGAAGGTGACACCGAGTCGCGCGTTGCTTCCTGCGAACGAGCCTCGGTCGACGTTTGACAGGATGACCAGCTTGTATCGCGCCGAGAGCGCTGCAAGCGCGGCCGCGGAGTCCGGGAACGCCGGCCAGTCCGCGACCGAGGTGGCAAGCCGCGCGCTCTCACCCGCGGAGACTTCGACACCCAGTGACGCACCGAGGCTGCGCATTGCAGCACCAAGGATTTCGGGATAGAGCGCCGCCGGAGACCGCTCCTCCTGACGCGCTTCCGCACTCGCGTACCGCTCGAGCAGCTCCTCAACACCGAGGCTGAGGTGGTGCTCGCGCGCCCACGGGGTGAGCACCGCCTCGATGCCCGCCTCCCAGTCGATCAGGGTTCCATAGCAGTCGAAGCTCAGCACGTCGAAATCGGTGAGGTTCATCCGGCGTCTCGCCCTGTTGCGGCAGATGGCGACCGCAATATGAATCCGGACAGGATCAGCGCATTGACGACGATGGTGACAGCTCCTGGAATCGGTGTCGTTGCAACGACAATCCACACCAATCCTAGGACGATCCACAGGCAGCAGAACACGAGCGCATTGGTACGCGCCGCAGCCGCGCCACGATGTACTGCTCGAGCTGTCCAGATCCCCCAAGAGCCGGCGCCGACCATTGCCGCGCCCGCACCGACGGCCCAGCCGGCGACCACGCTCCCAAACCCTGGTTCGTCGACATTGACGACCCCAGGGAGCCCGGTGCCGCCACGGAGAACGATGAGCCCACCCGCGATCAGCAGCGCACCCAGCAGAACCCATGCCGCGCTCTCGATCCAGAGCAGCACCCGCGCCAGCTGACGCATCAGGTGTGTCCGCGTCCGGCAACGCCGTCCAGAACGATGCCAAGCGCCGCCATGAGGCCGCCATCCGCCGGCGTCGCGGGCTCGGCGACCGGTGGCGGCACCCCCTCGGCTGCTGATTGGTCGAGGCTCACCCGCACCGCGCCGCCGCTCACCTCGAGCTCGTAGCGATCCGGCGTGGTGGCGGCCCCGGGCGTCTCCCACCGAGTGTCCGCTATGGCGACGCGATTGTGGAAGTCGTCGAGATCCACTTGAACCGCGCCGCTCTTGAGCACCGCCGACACCGCAGTTCCCGCGAGCCGCTGCAGTGAGACGCGGAACACGCCGCTCGAGATGTGGATCGGGACGACCCCTCGCGGACGCGGCAGCAGGCAGTCGACCTTGCTGGCGCTGCTGTCCATCTGGATCTCGCGTAGGTTGATGCCGCGCAGGTCGAGGTGCGTGTTCCATGTCGGACCCTGGACCTGGATTCGCCACGGATGTGCCGGGTTGATCTCGATCTCGCCGCGCTTCCCGCCGCGAAGCCTCCGGACGATCACGCGCTCCCCGCGCACCACGGTGGTGGGTGGCGCCACCGTGCCCTGGGGGATCCGGAAGAGTTCTTCCATTGAACCGCTCGCCTGGACGACGACGCCACGCGACCCCGAATCGATGGCGAGCGTGATCGTCGTGCCGGGTCCCGACGCCCGATCGACTGGGCTCGTGGACGGTTGCGCCGCCACGAACCCGATCATCATCGCTGCCACGTCCGCAGCCGTCGCCGGGTCGACGCCGCCCGCGACGATGGCCTTCGCAAGTCGGGCATGGACGGCGCTTCGCCGGATGGCTCCGGGAACCTCGTGCAGGATCCGATCCCCGTCGCGCTGACCGGCGATCTGTGCGGCGGTGGTCGCGCACAACGTGAGCGCCGCACGGCGCCAGTCGCGTCCTCGATCGGGCTGCGGGACCCGCGCCAGGAGCGCATCGGCGACGATCTCGAGGAGTTCACCGCGATCCCGAACGTGCCAGTACAGCGACGCTGCCTTGACCCCGCTCCGGTCCGCGAGCGTGCGCATCGTGAGCCCGTCCAGGCCGTCCTCCTGGATCAGTTCAAGCGCGCTCTCCGCGAGGGTCGCGCGGTTCATGCCCGCCGGATCGGCTTGTTCATTCGAAACCTGACTCCCTGATCGTACCTGGCGCCATCACTTGACACACTAACATCGTTAGGGGTACATTTGCCGCCACATCGACCTAACAACGTTAGCTCAGAAGGATCGCCGATGGCACACCACCTGCTCGTACTCGCCCTGATCTGGATCGCCTTCGCGGGCGTGGCCGGAACGGTCGCTGCAGCCGGTGCCGGACAGCGAGCGGTCGGCGCGGTCTCGACAGGCGGCGTGTTCCTCGCCGTCATCGGCTCCCTGTTGGTGTTCTTCGCGTGACCGCCGCCACCCCGGGATCCCTCGCCATCGAGGCCGCGCACCTCGAAAAGCACTACGCGAAGACCATTCGCGCGCTGAGCGATCTGAGCTTTCGCGTGGAGCGCGGAACCATCTTCGCGCTGCTCGGACCCAACGGTGCCGGCAAGTCCACGGCCGTGAAGATCCTGACAACGATGACCCGGCCGGATGCCGGCACCGCTCGCGTGGCAGGCATCGACGTCCTCGCCAACCCACAGCGCGTGCGTCGACTCATCGGGTGCGTCGCACAAAAGGACGCTGTCGACCTGGAGGCGACGGGCCGCGAGAACATCAGCCTGCAGGGACAGCTGTATGGCATGGCACACGGAGACCTCCGTCGCCGCACTGCTGCGCTGCTCGACCAGTTCCAACTCACCGAGGCCGCCGACCGCGTGTCGCGCACCTACTCGGGCGGCATGCGCCGCAAGCTCGGTGTCGCCATGGGCCTCGTCCACAGCCCGGAGGTGCTCTTCTTCGATGAGCCGACGACGGGGCTGGATCCCGAGGCTCGGAGCGGCCTCTGGGGCGAGATCCACAGGCTCGCGACGCGCGACGGAGTCACGGTGCTGCTGACCACGCATTATCTGGATGAAGCCGACCATCTCGCCCAGCGTGTGGCGATCATCGATCAGGGCCGTGTCGTCACCGAGGGGACTCCGGACGAGCTCAAGAGTCAGCTGCGCGGCGATGCGATCAACATTCAGCTCGACGCCGACGCAGCCGTCGGTGCTGCGATTCGCGCGCTGAGCACGCGGAACGGGCGCCTGCGCCAGCTGACCGGCGAAGGGCGATCCGTACATGCCCGTGTTGACGACGGCGCCAGCTCGGTGCCGGAGGTGCTCGCCGCCCTCGATGCAGCCGGCGTCATGGTGACCGCCGTCACCGTGTCCCGCCCCTCACTTGACGACGTGTACCTCAGCCACACCGGGCGCAGTTTCAGCGCCGCCCACGCCGGAGAGCCGCGATGAGCACATTGGTGATGCAACCCACGCATGTGGCCGTCCGCTACCTGCGGGCGCTCTGGCGCCAGCCGATCTATGTCGTGATGCAGCTGGTCCAGCCGGTGATCTGGCTGTTCCTGTTCGGGCAGCTGTTCAAAAACGTGGCCTCCCTGCCTGGGTTCGGCGGCGTCTCCTATATCGACTACCTCGCGCCGGGAGTGCTGGTGATGAGCTCCCTGCTCTCCAATGGCTGGAGCGGCACGCTCTACCTCACCGACATGGAACGAGGCGTGCTCGATCGCTTCCTCGCCACCCCCGCGCGACGCAGCTCGTTCCTCGTCGGGCAACTAGGCTACTGGGCGACGCTCACCGTCATCCAATCGGTGATCCTCGTCGGTCTGGCCATGCTCGGCGGCGCGCGGTTCGCCGGCGGCCCCATGAGCGTGCTGGCTCTGATCGCCGCGGCCGTCCTGCTCGGCTTGGTGATGGCGAGCTTCTCGAACGCGCTGGCTCTTCGGCTCCGCGATCAGAACACGGTGATTGCCGCCAACGTGATGCTCGTGCTCCCCCTGTGCTTCGTCTCGTCGGTCTTCCTCCCGCAAGGGCTCATGCCTCAGTGGATTCAGATCGTTGCTCGCTTCAACCCGGTCGACTGGGCGGTTGAGGCGGGCCGCCAGAGCATCGTCGCAAACGTCGATTGGTCGATGGTGCTCACCAGGCTCGGCGGCCTTGCGGCGCTCGCGCTCGTGTTCGGATTGATCGCCGTCAGCTCGTTCCGCGCCTACCAGCGAGCCGTCTGACATGTGGTGCAGGACGCAACCGGCGCGATAGTGTTCGCCGCGTGAAGCGGTACGACGACGGTCCTGCATACCTCGGTCCGACGACGTTCTGCCGCGTTCCGCTGCTCATGAACGCCGAGGACCTCGATGCGGTGCGGCCCGATGTCGCCATCATCGGGGCACCCTGGGACGACGGAGTCACGTACCGGCCCGGGGCGCGCTTCGGCCCTCGCGCGGTGCGGACCGCGTCGTATCAGAACGGCGAGTGGCATCTCGAGCTCGAGGTCGCGCCTCTCGAGGTGCTCCGCGTCGTCGACTACGGGGACGCCCGGTGCCTGCCCGGCATGGCCGAGGCGTCGCACACGGCGATCCGCGAGCGTGTGGCCGAGGTCGCGGCACGGCACGTGATCCCGATGATCATCGGGGGCGACCACTCGATCACGTGGCCGGCCGCGACCGCCGTGGCGGCAGCGCATCCACCCGGAAGCGTCGGGATCGTGCATTTCGATGCGCACGCCGACACCGGTGACAGCGCCTGGGGAAACCTCTATTCGCACGGTTCGCCGATGCGCCGTCTCATCGAGTCCGGCGCGATCCCTGGGCGGAATTTCGTGCAGGTCGGGCTGCGAGGATACTGGCCTCCGAAGGACGTGTTCGACTGGATGCGGACGCAGGGGATGCGCTGGCACCTGATGGGCGAGCTTCGCGACCGCGGCGTTGTCACCGTTGTTGAAGACGCCATCGCAGAAGCTCTCGACGGACCGGAACACATCTATCTCTCGGTGGACATCGACGTGCTCGATCCGGGCTTCGCGCCGGGAACGGGGACGCCGGAACCGGGCGGCATGCAGCCAGTTGACCTGCTCAATGCCATCCGCCAGATCGTCCTGCGCACTGATGTCGTGGCCATGGACGTCGTCGAGGTGTCGCCACCCTACGATTGGGCCGAGCTGACCTCGCAGAACGCGAATCGATGCCTGCTCGAAGCCGTATCGGCGCTTGCGGTCAAACGTCGCGACAGCGCGGGCGCGAAGGACTGAACGCCCCGGAAGTCCAGCATGCAGGGGCTCGGCCCTTGTTCCTCCATCGAGGCGCGATGGTCGTCCAGGCGCGCTTTCAGGCGCAGAAGCGCCGGCGCGTCTATGCTCGCCGGCGATGGCTGATGACGTCGTCATGGTCGAAGCCGCCGGTCGCGAGATCCCGATCACGAACCCGGGCAAGGTCTATTTCAACGAACGGGGCGAGACCAAGCTCGACCTGGTCCGCTACTACCAGTCCGTCGAGGAGCCGCTGCTTCGCGCCATGGGCGGGCGCCCTGTGCTGCTTCAGCGCTTTCCCAACGGGGCCAGCGGCCCGTCGTTCTTTCAGAAGCGGGTCCCGGACTCACGTCCCGAATGGCTCGAGACCACGATCGTCAGCACACCGAACGGGACGACGTCGCGAGCCCTGGTCTCCGCCGACCTTGCGCACGTCCTGTGGGCGGTGAACCTCGGCTGCCTCGGCTTCCACGTATGGCCATCGAAGGCCTCCGACCCTGAGCACGCCGACGAGCTCCGCATCGATCTCGACCCGAGCCCCGGCGTGGTGTTCCCGATGGTGCAGGAGGCGGCCCGCGAAGTCCGCGCGCTCTTCGACGAGCTGGGGGTCGCGTGCCTCCCCAAAACCACCGGCAACCGCGGCATCCACGTCTACGTCCGGCTGGAACCCCGGTGGAGCTCTTATGAGGTGCGCTCTGCGGCCGTAGCAGTCGCGCGAGAGCTCGAACGCCGCAGGCCAGAGCTGATCACGGGTGCGTGGTGGAAGGAGGAACGGGGCCGGCGCGTCTTCGTCGACTTCAACCAGAACGCACCGCACAAGACCATCTTCGGCGCCTGGTCGGTTCGGGCTCGCCCCGGTGCTCAGGTCTCGACCCCGTTCGCGTGGGACGAGATCAACTCGATCACACCGGACGTCCTGACCATCGTGACCGTCCCAACTCGCGTAGCGCAACTCGGCGACCCGTGGCTGCCGATGTCGATCGCACCGCAGTCGCTCGAACCTGTGCTCGCGCTCCACATCCGCGACACGGCGTCGGGCGCCCTCGACGCACCGTGGCCGCCGCAGTATCCGAAGATGCCGGGCGAGCCCTCACGCGTCGCGCCGAGCCGTGCGCGCAAACCCGAGCCGCTCTCGTGACTCCCCGGCCGGTTGCTACGCGCCCGACCCGGTCCACTCCTCGCGGTGCTGCGGCTGGGCGAGAAAAGCGTCGCGAACCGCGCGCCGGACGGTATCGTCGAAGACGACGTCGGCGCCGATTCTGCCGAGCACCTCAGCGGCTTTGAGCATCGCTTCCTCGCCACGCGACGACACAGCCGCCTCACGAAAGGCGTGGGTGTGCGGGCCGATGCCCTCGTTCGCAATGGCAAACTCGGGGTGGAGAGTCGGTGCCGCATACGAGACATCGCCGACATCGGTTGAGCCAGTGCGTTCCCAGGGGATGACGCGGTCCTCTCTGAGTCCGACCGCGGCGAGGTGCACGCTGGCACGCTCGCCGAGCACGGAGTTCGAACGCAAGTCGAGGTAGGTCTCCTTCTCATCAAGCTGCAGGGTGCAGCCCGTCGCCTGAGCGGCCGCCTCGAAGATCGCGCGAAAGCGACCGTTCATGATGCGAAGATAGTCGCCGTCACGCGCACGCGTGAGGTATTCACCGCGCGTGAGCTCCGGGATGATGTTGGGAGCCGTGCCCCCCTCGATGATGAAACCGTGCACGCGTGCGTCGTCACGTAGCTGCTGCCGCCACAGCGACACACCGTTGTACGCATGGACGAACGCGTCCAGGGCATTGATCCCGTGGTCGGGATTGCCCGCTGCGTGCGCAGCCTTCCCGCGGTAGGTCCACTCCCAGTGTGTGCACGCAAGCGCGTACTGCATCGACGCGGTGCGATCCGAGGGGTGAAAGATGAGCACTGCGTCGCAATCGTCGAACATCCCGTCGTGGCAGAGCGGAATCTTGCCGCCACCACCCTCCTCCGCCGGTGCGCCCACGATCGTCACGCGAGCATCGACCCCTGCGTTGCTCAGTGAGTCCGCAAGAGCCAGACCCGCTCCCGCAGACGAGGTCGCGATGAGGTTGTGTCCGCAAGCGTGTCCAAGGCCTCGGAGCGCGTCGTACTCGCACACGAATGCGACGTGCGGTCCGCTCGTCCCGCGTCTCGCCACGAACGCGGTCGGCATCCCCGAGACACCACGTTCCACCCGGAAGCCGTGCTGCTCGATCACACCACTGAGCAGACGCGATGACTCGAATTCCTCGTAGCCGATCTCTGCGAGCGCGTGTATCGCACGCGACGTGGTGATCAACTCGTCGGCGTGTGCGCCGGTGGCGTCATGGATCGCGTCGAGGAATTCGACGGGAACTGTTGTCGTCATGCGCTTCTCCTCGCCCGCTATTGTGCACAAGCGTGGAGACCATCGAACGCCTCTACACGGAGGCCGAAGCGTCATTCCCGGACTGGGACGTGGTCAAGGACGTTGTCGACGAGTTCATCGACCTCGCGCTCAACTATCGCCAGAGCGGGCACCCGGGTGGATCGCGCTCGAAGGTCCATCTCCTGCTCTCGACCATGCTGTCCGGCGCGATGCACTGGGACGTCCGCCGTCCGTGGCTGCCGTTTGGTGACCGGTTCGTCCTCTCGGCTGGACACACGGTTCCTGTCGTCTACGCAGCCCTTGCAGCGCTCAACGAGACGCTTCGGCTCCGAGCAGCACGCGACCCCAATCCTGCCTTCACCCTGCCTGACGACGGGCGCTGGGCTCTGCTCCCCGAGCACCTCACCACCCTCCGGCATCGCGGCGGACTACCGGGACATCCGGAGATGGCCGGGCGGAGCCTGTTTCTCAAGTTCAACACCGGTCCCTCCGGCCACGGTATGCCACCCGCCGCCGGCGAGGCCCTCGCGCTCAAGCTGGCCGGCGCCGGCGATGTGCGTGTCTTCGTCGTGGAGGGCGAAGGCGGTTTGACCGCCGGGGCGAGCCACGAGACGCGCAATGCGGCGTGGGGGCTGGGGCTCGCGAACCTCGTGTTCCTTGTCGACTGGAACGATTTCGGGATCGACGACTTCGCCGCGTCGTCGGTGGTCCCCGGAACCCCCGAAACCTGGTTCGGGTCATACGGCTGGCGCGTGTCCGGCACCATGGAGGGATCCGAGTGGTCGCCGGTGACCAGGGCTGTGCTCGAGGCAGCGCGCGGCGAGAACCCCGAGCGCGTGCCGTCGGTGGCATGGTTCCGCACCCGCAAGGGTCGGGGGTACGGGAAGTACGACAGCAAGAGTCATGGCTCGCCGCACGCCATGAACAGCGCGCCCTTCTGGGAAATCCGCCACGCGTTCATGGCGAAGTACGGCATGGGCTACGCCGGCGTGGACGAGCCCGCGCCGTCCGCCCCGGGCGCGATTCTCGAGCAGGCCGCTGAGAATCTGCGCCGGGCAGCCGGGGTGCTGGCGGCTCATCCCGCTGTGGTCGATGCGATTTCCGATCGGCTCATCGAGCTGGCTTCGCTGGTGCCGGAACGTATCGAGGGGCTGAAGGTCGGCGGTCATGGTGCCGACGTCTTCAGCGATCCACGGCTGACCGACTTCCACAGTTACCCGGACGCGATGTACCGGAAACCCGGCGAGAAGCAGGCGAACCGCACCGCGTTCGGCGCCTGGAGCTCGTGGGTGAACGCGACCGCGCTCCGCGACTACGATCGCCCGCTGTTCATCGCCGCCTCGGCGGACCTCGCCGATTCGACGAACCTCTCCGGTTTCGGCAAGGACTTCGGCGACCTGCCCGGTTCCGGTTGGTACCAGCGTGACTCCAATCCGGCAGGGGCGCTGCTCCCGACTGAGATCACCGAGTTCACCAATGCCGGGATGATCGCGGGGCTTGCCACCGTGAACCTGGCAGGGGACCCGTTCAACTCCTTCAACGGTTTCTGGGGCGCGTGTTCCACGTACGGTTCGTTCAGCTACCTGAAATACGGCGAGATGCGACTGTTCAGCCAGCTCGCCCAGGACTGCGAGCTGAAGGTTGGCAGGGTGCTCTGGGTGGCCGGCCACTCGGGCCCGGAGACCGCAGAGGACTCGCGAACGCACTTCGGGATCTACGAGCCTGGTGTGACCCAGCTCTTCCCCGAGGGAAAGGTCGTCGACCTGCACCCGTGGGAGTACAACGAGGTGCCGGTGGTGCTCGCGGCCGCGCTGGCAACCGATGTACCGATCATCGCCCTCCATCTCACGCGACCGGCGATCGAGCTGCCCGATCGAGTGGCGCTCGGCATGCCGAGTCATTTCGAGGCGGCGCGCGGCGCGTATGTGCTTCGTGCCTTCCGCGCCGACCTGCCTGGGATGGGGACCGTGTTTGTGCAGGGTACGACGACAACTGCGAATCTCGTCAAGGCCTTGCCGGATCTTGACAGGCTTGGCCTCAACGTGAAGATCGTGGCTGCGATCAGCCCACAGCTGTTTCGTCTGCAGCCCGCGGAGTACCGCGAGAGCGTGATCGGCCCTGCAGACCGCCTCGATGCCATGGCGATCACCAACCGCACCGTCAAGCTCATGCGCGACTGGGTCGACGGGCCGCTGGGCGCGGAGTATTCGATGGGGGCGGATTGGGATGACCGGTGGCGGACCGGCGGCTCTGTGGACGAGGTCATGGACGAGGCGCACCTGACGACACCGCACATCCTCGAGGGTATCGGCCGGTTCGTGCGCGATCGCGAGAGCAGACTCCGGCGACTTCACGACCTGGTCGCCGCGGCGGATCGCGGGGAGTCGTAGCGCCGCATCACGGCAAAGGCGTCTGCGCTACACGTCCGCCCGCTGCAGGAGATGCGGACCGTATCTCATCGCCGTCGACCGGCCCGTGCCGTCAGTCGCGAAACTCACCTCTTCACCGAAGTGTCCGTAGTCGTCACCACCAATCTCGCCGCGGTAGTGGCCGGCGAGCCGACCAACACTCGCGCGGGAGTGGCCGTGCGCCGTTTCGGCGGCATCGGCCCATCGACGCACCACCCACGCGGCGCTGTGGAAGTTGGGATGGTGTCGAGCGCCATGCCCGGCACCGGACCGTTGGTGTTGTTCAGGACTGCCGCGGCGTGGCCCCACTCCGGTGAGAATCCGATCTTGGTGGTGAATCCGGGAAACCCGCCACTGTGACCGCGGATGGGGATGCCGTCGACGTGCCAGATCATCCACCCCAGTCCGTGGTGGGGCTCCTCGTGACGCTGCCACTGCGTCCGTTGCATCTCGCGTCGCGACAGGTCCGAGATGAGCTCACCCGACCCTGGGAAGTGCGCCTGCTGATACGTGAGCAGGTCAGGCACCGTCGAAACCAGGCCGCCGGCAGGAGCGAAGGCGCGCGCTTCGGCATGGCGCGCGGGATGCGGATCCTCTCCGGGACGTCCTTGGGAGTAGCCGGTGGCGAGCGTTCTCCGGGCGCGAGGAATCAACGACGGGGCGCTCCCTTTCAAGCCGAGCGCCCGCAGGACGTCTCGTTGCAGGAGGGCCTCAAACGGCCTGCCGCTGACGGCCTCGAGCGCCTCACCGAGCAACACGTAGGCGATATTCGAGTAGCGGAATGACGTCGCCGGCTCCGCGAAGGTCAGCCGCTGACGCACCTCCTTGCGCACCGTGTCTCGATCCGGGAAGTCGTCATCGCCCCACGTGTTGGACCCGTCGCGAATCACGCCGCCGCCGTGAATCAGCAGGTGCCGAATGGTGATGTCCCTCGCATGGGGCAAGCGCCTGATCCAGCTCAGGTAGGTCGCGATGGGCTCATCGAGTCGCATCCGTCCGGCCTCGACCTGCTGCATCACCAGAGTTGCCGTCATCGTTTTGGTGATCGACGCGCAGCGGTAGCTCGTCGCATCGGGAGTCGTCGGGCGACCCGACGCAATGTCGGCGGTGCCCATCGCGTCGAGCATGACAGCGCGAGCGCCATGGCTGATCCCGAACGAGATTCCAGGAACGCCCCAGCGCATCGCCTGGTAGCGAATCCACCGCCGGGCGACCTCCGCCGCATCGGCAAGCTGGCGGGGTGCGATGTTCACGAGCGCAACACTAGCGCGTGAGCTTCACGGTGTTTCTTGCCAGAGGCGGCATGCACGGAGACAAAAGAGGCGCTGGTCCCTCTCCATACCGATGGAGACTCCGAGGCCAGCAGTGTGACGCGTTAGGCGCGATCGGAGCAAGGGGTTTATTTGCCTTGAACGATTCGAAGTAATAGTTCGACCGTTTCGGCGGATGAGATAAGCGCGCTCGAATCGCACCTGCGCCCCGTAGGATTGTGGGGTGGCCGACGCACTTCTGACGCGCCTCCTCGAAGCACGCAGCTCGGTCATCGCCGATGTCGCAGCCGATGGCGCCGAGCTGCTCGTGCGCTGCGATGCCACCGGCAGCATGCAGGTCTACCGCCTCGCCGCAGAGGGCGGCGACCTGACGCAGCTGACCTTCCTCGATGAGCCGGTTTCGGCGGCTCGCTACATTCCCGGTACCGACGACGTGGTGGTTGCTGTCGATCGTGGCGGCAACGAGAACTATCAGCTGTGGCTGGTCGACATCAATGGCGGTGCACCGCGCCCGCTCCTCGTCGAGGAGCACATCAAACACGATCTTGGGGATGTCAGCCGCGACGGAGGGTTCATTGCCTTCTCCTCAACGAAGCGAAACGGCGTGGACATCGACGTGTACCTGCTCGACCTCGCGGACGGCACGGTTCGCAGCCTCCTCGAGGGCGGATGGAACAGGGTCGAGAGCTTCTCGCCTGACGGACATTGGCTCACCGTGGTGCGCCTCGATGGCGCGTTCGCGCTCAGCGACGACCTGCTGCTCATCGACCTCACAACGGGCGACGTTCGGACGGTGGTCGAACGCCTCGGTGCGGGCACCGCCATCGCTCCAGCATGGTATCCCAACTCGTCAGGCTTCCTCTTCAGCACGGACTCGGGCCGCGATGTCTCGTCAATCGCCCGGTACGACATCGAGACAGATGCCTGGCGCTACGTGCTCGAAACCGCTTGGGATAGCGAGGCCACGCTGAGTCGGGATGGACGGACCGCGCTCATTGTGCACGCGGAGAATGCGGTGACGCGCCTCCAGCTCCACGACGGCGAGAGCCTCGCGCACCTGCGAAATCTCTCCCTGCCCAAAGCCGGGACCGGGTTCGGTTTGCCCCTGGTTCCACGGCCATATCTGAGCTCTGACGGCGAGACCGCACTGCTGACCTACACAGCCACTGCGACACCGTTGACCCCCATCCGCGTCGATACCACCGGTGCGGGGCCGCCGACGCCGCTGCTGCCGATCGACCAGGTCGTCTCGCCGGATCTCGTCACGCCCGAGCTGCAGAAGATTGCTTCTTTTGATGGTGAGCAGATCACCTACTTCCTGTACAAACCGCCGGTCGACAATGCGCCGGTTGTCGTGGTGGTGCACGGAGGACCGGAGGCGCGCTTCGTGCCTCGCTACGACCCCTTCATCATCCGTCTGCTCGCCGAGGGGATCGCGGTTGTGGCGCCGAATGTCCGCGGTTCAGCCGGTTGGGGACGCCGCTTCGTTTCGCTTGACGACCGCCGCCTGCGGCTCGACTCCGTCCGTGATCTGACCGCGGTGCACGCATCGCTCGGTGAGCGCGGCGTTGACGCCAGGCGGGTCGCCGTGATGGGAGCGTCGTACGGAGGCTACATGACGCTCGCCGCGCTGGCCTTCTACCCGGACCTGTGGGCGGCCGGGATCGCGACCGTCGGTATCAGCAGCTTGCTGACCTTCCTCGAGAACACCTCGCCGTATCGACGCCGGGTGCGCGAGGTTGAGTACGGTTTTCTGGAGACGGATCGCGACTTTCTCATCGAGGCGTCACCGATGACCCACGTCGAGGAAATCCGCGCTCCCCTGATGCTGATTCACGGGGCCAATGACCCGCGCGTCCCCGTCGGTGAGGCGCGTCAGCTCCACGAGTCGCTGCTGTCGCGCGGCATCGCCACCGAACTGTTGATTTACGACGACGAGGGCCACGGTCTGGCGAAGCGCGCCAATCGAACTCGATGCGTCGCCCCGGATGCTCGCCTTTCTGCGCAAGCATCTCGGCGTGTAACGGGCGACGCGGCAATGGTCATCGTTGTTGACCCGGGCGGTGACGAGCATGCGTATCAGACCGGACGCTACATCGAGGTCACCGACGGTCATCTGATCATCAGGGATGGCATCGGCGGCACAGCCATAGCGATCTTTGCGCCAGGGACATGGCAGTCTGCCCACATCGAGGCGGCGACTGCCCGCAATCCTGGAACGTCGGGCATCGCTCCCCGCCGGGGCCAGTCCACGTAGCCGGCCCTCCGCCCTGGTGGCTCGTCACGCGTGAGGGCGCCTGTCTATTGCTTGCGAGGAGGGCCTTCGGGAGCGTCGGTCTCGGCCGAGCGGTCGGGATCCGGCACCTCCGGCTGCTCAGGATCGGGATCCGCGATCTCCGGCTCGGGCAACGGCTCGGGCGTTGAACTGGGGGTCGGGGTCATGGGAATATTCATACTGGGAGTGTATCTACCTGTACCTAACGATGGGCGTCTATCTGATATTGTCGCTATCAAATGAGCACCACCCGCGTCACCGATGTCATCCGAATGGACCACGTGTGGTTCCGCAATCAGTTCACCGCGCTCGGTGACGCGCGCGGCGATGTTGCGCGACTGACTTCGATCTGGGCCGCGCTGTCAACTCGCCTGGAGGTGCATGCGGCGGCCGAGGAGACGCTCTTCTACCCGCGGTTGCTCAAGGACGACCCCGATGCGGTCGATGACACCAAGGATGCGGTGAGAGACCACAACGAGATCCGAGACGCGATACGCAACGCCGAGGGGCACAGCGTCGGGGACGATCGATGGTGGCACGCGGTCAACGACACCGAGAAGGCCAACGACGAGCACATGGACGAGGAAGAACAAGGTCCGCTGCTCGAGTTCGACGATGCTGCGTCCACCGCCGAGCAGGCTGAGCTCGCGTCCGCATTCACGGCGTTTGAAGCAGAGCATGCAGGGGCTCGGGGTATAGCGGTAGTTGACAAGGACCCGGACGAGTACGTCGAGGAGATCATCGACGAGAGCTGATCCGGTACGACGACGACACAGCCGTATAGCTTGTCTGGCAGCTAAGTTGACACGACTGGTGCCGGGTCACTAAGCTCCTGAGGTCGACGGTCGAGAGGTCGTCGTCCCCACCCCCTCCCAACGAGTCCACCCCGCCGGGATCAAGGTCCACGGCGCGGGTGGACTCTTCGGTTTCGCGGTCAGGCGAGTGGGAGGACGACGGTGAACGTGCTCCCGCCACCCGGGGTCGCGGTGACCGCGATGTCGCCCCCGTGGAGCCGAGCGGTCTCACGGGCCAGGTAGAGGCCGAGGCCGGTCCCGCGAATGTGGCTGGTTTCAGGCGTCACCAGGCGGCCGAACCGGCTGAAAAGCAGATGCGCCTGCTCGGCGTTGATGCCGATCCCGTGGTCGCGAACGACGATGCTCATGGCTCTGCCGTCATCTTCGCAGCCGATCTCGATCGTCCCACCCGCAGGCGAGTATTTGATCGCGTTGTCGATGAGGTTGGTCAACATGGTGGTGAGGCGGCGGCGGTCGGCGACAACGGCCACCGAGTCGCGCTGCGTGGTCACAGCGAACCGGTGCTCTTCGCTCATCAGCGGACGCATCGACTGCACGGCATCCTCAATGACCCTGAGCAGGTCCAGGGGTTCGAGCTCGAGCTCGAGTCCGAGGGTCTCGAGCCGGGCGGTTTCAAGCATGTCTGAGATCAGTCGCGCCATCTCTTCGGCCTTCTCGGTGATGCGGCTGAGCGCCACGCGTCGCTCTGCAGGAGGCAACACCCCCTCGCCGAGCATCGATGAGTACCCCCTGATGATTCCGAGAGGGCTTCGAAGCTCATGCGCGGCGATGTTCAGGAACTCGCTCTTGAGCCGCTCGAGGCGCCGGCTGCGTTCGGCCTCCTGGAGCAGCTCGTCGGCCATCGCGGCCTGGCTGACTCCGTGACCAACGATGCCGGCAAGCGACTGCAACGTGCCGCGAGCATCGGCGCTGAGTCGGCCCTCGCCGCTGACGACGAGGAGCGCGGCGACTCTCTCGTCGCCCCGCACCGGCACGATGACGGCGGGCGGGTCGTCGACAGTCAGGCCCGACGAGATCGCTCGGTCGAATGCAGGGTGGTCGCTGACGCGATAGGGCCCGCGAGCACTCGGCTCGACGAGGTCCGATGCCGCGACGCACGCCAGAAAATCGCCGCGGAGCAGGAGTAGCCAGGCTTGGCGGGAAATTCCAGGGGCGGATGCCAGCCGTGAGGCGAGCCTGACCGCTTCGCGGAAGAGCCGGCGCGACGCGTCATCCTGGGTGCCGGGGTCATCCGTAATGGGCGCCGGGTCCTGCACGGCGGCGAGCGCCTGCTTCAGCTTGCGGTTGGGAGCGAGGCGCGATCGCTCGTTCAACGCTCTCGGCGAGCTGCGCCGGAGTGGTGTCGGCCTTGACCAGGAACTCGAGCGCGCCTAGCTTCATGCCTCGTTCTCGGAGCTCGGGTTCGCCGTAGTTGGTGAGGATGATCACCGGGATGTGCATGGTCTCGGGGGCCGAGCGAAGGCTCTCCAGCACTTCGAATCCATCGAGGCCCGGGAGACGGAGATCGAGGTAGATGAAGTCCGGAGCTTCGTCTGCGGCCAAGCGCAGGCCTTCCTTGCCATCGCGACCAATCACCACCGAATAGCCGTCGGCGACAAGTCGCAGCCGATACATCTCCGCTGCGGCGACGTCGTCCTCAATCAGCAGGACCTTGACGTCATCCTCCAGCACGTGCTCCTCCTTGGCCGTTGCAATTGGTCGCTCCCTCGGCAAATGCTACCTCCGCCTCTCGGTACGGTACCAGACACAAAGCGCCCGTATTCACCGCACGGGTGTAGGCCCGAGGCCCTGGGACGCCACCGAGGGGCGTCCACCCCGCCGAACGCCAACCGCAGCGATCAGCGAACGACGATGCCCACTCCGAAGACGATGGTCCACGCCACGGCAAGGAAGAGTGCCATGCCGGTCACCAGGCTGCGTACGTCCAGCCTCCGACGACGCCGCAATGCGCGCAGGCGGATTCGAGGGGCAACCACCTCGTCCCGCCTTGGGGAAAGCATCTCGGTCACCGCGCAATGATAGCAATATCGCCGCTATCATGTTTTGTGATAGGATGTTCCTGCGGGGAGGACGAGGGACAGTCGCGACAATCAATTGGAGGTACGCGGTATGGCTCGTAAGTACAAGCCGATACAGCTCGATGTGAAGCCGGTGGCCGGCGCCTATCTGAACGAGGCAGCCACGTGCCCGCAATGCAGCTCGCGCATCACCGAGGTGCTGGGCCGCATGGGTCTGCGGCTCGTCTTCCGCTGTGATCGGTGCCGGGTGCAGTTCTTCCGCCAGCGTGCCATCACCAGCGCAGGCCTGGTGTAAATCTCCGAGTGCCGCGGCGATTGACGTATAGAATCGCTGGGATGCTGGTAACGCGCAGAGCTTCCCTACTGGCCGTCCGTGGCCGTCAGCTCCCACGCATCACATTCGGTCGGTCGAATGCCGGCTGAAACGGTGGTTCCCACGTCGGAGCGCATGCTCGATCTCGACAAGCCGCTCTACACCATCAGCGTCGCTGCCGAGATCCTCGCAAGCCATCCGCGGACGCTGATGATGTACGAGACCATGGGTCTCGGCGTGCCGGACCGCACCGCGACCAATCGGCGGCGGTACTCGCAGCGCGACATCCTCACGCTCAGCGCCATCCAGCGGCTCACCAGGCAATCCGGGCTGAACATCGCAGGCGCGCGCTACGTCATCAAATGCCTGCAACTCCTCGACGCGCACGGCATCCCTCGGCCGCCGGAGCTCGCCGGGATTGACATCGAGCACGTTCGGCTCTGATCTGCAGCCGCATCCGCCGGAGACCACGTTCGCCGGGTCGATCGAAGCGGACCTGGTCTCGCGTGGCGATCCCCACCAGATCATGGGGAGCCTGGTTCGTTTCGCGGCAGAGAACATCGATGTGGACCGCTGCACGCTCACCAGCCTGGACCAGGACGTCCTGCGGGTCGAGGCCAGCTACCAGCGCGGCGGCCCACCGGACTTCGTCGGGCACGAATACCCGCTGACCTGGCTGGCGAGGCAGCCATTGCTCCAGCAGGCGGTGGAGACCGGGTCGATCGTCCTCGGTGGCAGCCTCGGTCATGGTGGCAACGCCGATCCCGATCTCATCCCCGCATTGATTGCAATGCACCACACGGCCATCGTCCCGCTGTCCATCGGCGAGACGGTCGGCGCGGTGCTCATCCTCAGCCGGAGCAGCGACCGCCCATTCGTCCCCCACGAGCTGGCGGGTCTCCAGGAGGTCGGGCTCCTCGCGATCCTGGCCCTCCGCAACGCGCGCCTCGTCGAGCAAGTGCAGAGTGCGCAGAGTCGCGGCCTGGACTCCCTGACGCAGATGTCGCGCCACGTTGCCTCCAGCGTCGATCCGGCGACCTTCTTCGACAAGATGAGCGACACGATCGCTGGACTCGTCGGCGCGGAACGCGCGGGCTTCTGGCAGCTGACCGGGACGCAACTTGTGCCGATGCACCAGACGCCACCCAGCCCCGGCGACTCGCTGGACGCGCCGGAACGCCGCGTTCTCGATTCCGAAGGGGACCAGGACCTCGAGAAACTCCTGTTCTCGGGTCAGGCCCTGCGACACAGTGATGGTGACGCTGGCGCAGCGCGTGCGGATTCGCTGCTCACGCGGCTCGGGGCTCGAGACGTGCTCGCGGTTCCGTGGCGAACAGCCGCGGTTCCGCTGGGGATCCTGGCAGCCAGCAACTCCCAGTCGGGTTTCACCGATCAGGACGAATGGGTCATGCGTCTCGCCGCCCGCGCCTCTGCGCTCGTCTGGCAGGGCTATGCGGCGGAGCAGCGCGCCCAGGGGCTCCAGACGACCGAGTTGGACCGCCTCGAGGCACACGCACACCGCATGGCCGATCTCGAGCGCCAGAAATCAGAGTTCCTGCAACTGGCATCACACGAGCTCCGTGCACCGATCACCCTTGTGAGCGGCTACCTGTCGATGCTCGAGGAGGGATCGCTCGGCGAGCTGCCCGAGCCAGCCGCGAAGGTTGTGCCGCTGATGACGGCGAGGATGCGGCATATGAGCCAACTCGTCGACCGCATGTTGACGGCAAGCCGGATGGAGAATCGTGCTCGCGGCCAGAACGCCAAGGACGTCAGCGTTGCCGCGCTCGCGCGGGCCGTTGCGGCTTCGGCCGCGCACTCGCCCGACGGCAGCTCACCCAGGGCAGTCCGCGTCAAGTCGGAGGGACGGGTCCGAATGCGTGTGGACCCGGAGCAGGTCGAGACGATCCTCGGCAATCTCGTATCCAATGCGATCAAGTACTCCGCCGACGGCAGCGACGTGACAATCACCATTCGCGAGGAGCCGAGATGGGTGGCCGTCGAGGTCTCAGACCACGGTGAGGGCATCCCCGAAGAAGACCTGCCAAAGCTGTTTCAGCCGTTCGGCCGGCTCTCGAAGGCGCTCGCCGCCGGCATCCCGGGCACGGGTCTCGGTCTGCACCTATCTCGCGGCTTGGCCCAAACCCTGGGCGGGGACATCGAGGTCACCTCTCGTCCGGGCGAAGGGAGTACATTCACGCTGCGCCTGCCGCGCGGACGCAAAGGGCCAGCGGGGAGAATCCATGCCTGATGGGTCACATGCGATACGGCTGTTGCTCGTCGACGACGATGCCGACGTCGCCAGCATGTACGAGCTGCAGCTGTCTGCTCACGGCTTCGACGTCATCAGGGCTAATTCCGGCAAGGAGGCCATTGATCGTGCCAGCACCGAGGCTCCTGATCTGATCTACCTCGACCTCGGATTGCCGGAGATGCACGGGCTCGACGTCCTCAAGGAGTTGCGCTTGGATGCGCAGACGGCCGATATCCCAGTGGTCATCCTCACCAACTACAGCGAACCCGAGCTGATGGAGCGTGGCCGCCAGCTCGGAGCGCACGATTTTCTGATCAAAGCCCACACGCCGCCCGCCGCCCTCGCGGAAGCCACCCGAAGGTGGGTCTCGTGACTGATTCGACGTCTCCGGAGGATTCGGAGGCAGAACCCGATCACCAGGAGGCTCGAGAGGCAGCGCTCGATGCCGTGGAGCCGGTGCGCCTGCTTGAGGGCGAGGACGAGGACACCATGTATGTCGATGATGCCGTGCACTGGACGAAGGTGTACGCCGAGCTCCTTGACTTCAAGGCGAGCCTGCTGACCGTTGCCGAGCATCGGCTGCCATCGATGGATGACGATGCCGAATCGGAGGTCAGGGAGACCGACCTCAAGGTGCTCAAGGCCGAGGCGGCTCGATTCGAGCGTCGCCTGGAGTTCTGGCGCGAGCGCGCTCGCGAGCTCAAGGCAGGCTCCGTTACCGATCCTCAATAAATCCAGGGGCGGCGGTTGCGCCACGTCACCGGGCGTCAACGCACGTATCGCAAACCATCTCATGGCGTCTCCGGCGTGACGCCGGTAGCGTCTGATTAGCCACGGGCGCCGGCGAACGAGGGTGGCCGCGTCCAGAGAGTGGGACTTGGAGGATTGGTGCCGTGCTGACTGTGGAGACTCCGCGAAAGGACACGAGCGCGCTCCGGCGCCTCGGTGCATTGCCCGCGACAGCGCTGTTCCGCCGCCGTGAGCAGGTCGCCCCGACGCCTCCTCCAGCATCGGGCATCGCCTGCACGATGCGTGGTTGCAGCAACGACACTGCCCAGCTATGTGCGTACCGTGATCGTCGCGACCGCTCCTGCACGGCCACGATCTGCCGTGCTCACGCGATCTCGCTTGGCGGCCGAACGTATTGCCGCCGGCACGCCGGCACCGTGCAGGCGATCGGTGATCTGGCTCGGGACCAGAGTGCACACCCCGACGTCGACGACAGAGCTCCGTCGCTCGTGGACTGGATCGGCCGCGACATCGACAGGGGCATCCGGACTCTGCTGGCGCGCGCCGCGCGCCCGGGCGAAAGCGTCATCGCCGATGAGGCTGCCCGGCTCGCCCACGACTTCCGCCGCAATGCCCGGTGGGAGCGGAGCTGGCGACTGATCGAGAGCACCGGCCCGATCCTCAACGTGACGCTGCACGTTGCGCAGGATGACGACTCGCTCGTGCACGTCAGGGTGGGAACCGAGGCGGTCGCGGACGGCGTACCTCCATGGATCGCCCGGCGCCGTGACGGGCAGGACGTCGAGGCAGCCATCGATATCTCCCAGCGACGGCTCTTCTACCGGTACCTCGAGGAGACGATCTCCGAGGCGGTGGCCCGGTTCCGCGACCGCTCCGATCGTATCGCCCAGTAGGAGCGGCGGCGGGGGTCACCGCCCCTCGAACGCGAACGCCCCACCATGGCTGGAGCGTAGTGTGGTAGTATTACTATCATCTTTTCTGATAGCTTGTAGCCGACTCTTGCGCACGGTCGCCGGAGCGGTGCAGTCCGGAGGTAGCGCGTTGCCACGTAGATACAAGCCGGTCCATCTCGACGCAAAACCGGTCCCCGAGGCATGGCTGCAAGAGTTGGCAACCTGCCCCCAGTGCGATTCCCGGCTGACCGAGGTGCTGGGGCGCATGGGCCTGCGTCTGCTGTTCCGCTGTGCGCAGTGCCGGGTCCGATTCTTCCGCCACCCCAAGCCCACCGCAAGCGCGAGGTTCGTCTAGCTCAGACCTTCACGTGCTCGACGTCGATCTCTGTCAGTTCGGCGGGACGCGGGACCCCATGCGCATCGAGCAGCTGGAGACAGAGGATCAGGTAACGGGCGCTGATCAGATTGAGCCCGTATCCGCGAGTGAGTCGCTGAATCGCGCCAAGGGTGATGATGTCGCGCTGCGAGTACAGTCGACGGTTGCTGGCAGTCCGGCTGGGGACGACCAGGCCGAGATGCTCGTACATCATGAGCGTCCGCGTATGCGTGGCAAGGATTTCCGCCGTGATGCCGATCGTGTACAGGGGCTTGTCGAGGTTCAACATCTTGACCTCGCTGGTCGGAGCTGCCGCGCGTGTCATCTGTGACGACGAATCCGCAACTACGCTGCGCGACGCCTGGCGTGCACGCGCAGGCGCACCACCGATCCCATCTCGCGCGACGAGCGCAGTTGCACGAGATCACAGAGCTGGTTGGCGGTCCAGAGGCCGCGTGCCCGAGTAGGATCCGCACCCGGCTGCTGCCGGTCGACAAGCGGGTCGCTGATCACGCCACGATCGGAGATCTCGCATACAACATCGCCATCGTCGAACCAGATCCGCGCGACGCCGCTCCCGGCGCCGTGGGTGACGCTGTTGGTTGCGACTTCGCTGACCGCGAGAATGAGGTCGTCAAGCCGTGCGGCGGAAAGCCCGGCGCGGGCGCCCTGAGTCGCGACCAGCGCGCGCAGTTCTCCGAGCGTGGCCGCTGTGAAGGACATCTCGGCGACGACCGTGGCGGGAGGCGCGAACGGCGATGAACGCGGAGCGCTTGGAGCCTGAAACTCCTCGCGACCACCGTCGCGTTCCGCCGAGACGGCCCCGCGGCTGTTGCCGATCACGGGGTGCGTCGTCCGCGCACCCTTGATGACTTCTGGATCGAGACCGGCGACGTCATATGGGCAGATCAGCCAGAAGCCTTGCACGCCGGCAAACGCCCGGTTGATGAGGGCCTCGTGCCACTGGCATTCCTCGAGGTGGACAGCAGAGCGACCAGGCCAGATCGGCTCGCCGACTCCGCGCATCCGCACGGCACCGGAGTGAGCGCCCGCGACAGCGAATTCATCCCACGCTGGAATGATCCGCGCGGGGTTCGCCCCGACGATCCGCATGTCGCGATATTCGACGAGCCCATCGTCGACGCCGCCGACACGCGCGCGGAGCGCGTCGATCTTGGGACCGCTGACCATCACCAGAGTCGGGTCCCCGGCGGCGATGCCATCGGTGATGAACTGCGCGACGTTTTCGACGAACTCGCTCTCATCTCTGTAGAAAACGGCCTCGTGGCGGAAGTCCGCGATGCTCGTGTTGCTGCTCACCTCGCTCCCCCAGCTCCGGTGTCGGCTGGGGCTGCAGATGCGTTTCGCACGAGCCCGGCAGCGCTCATCGCTCGCTGAAGACGCGGCTGGATGCCGCGCAGCGTCACGTGTCCCGCAGCCTCGGCCGCGACGAGCATGCGCAGGCCGGCGACCGAGCAGAAGGTGACCGCGGAGAGATCGATGGTGACCGCAGGGTGGCTGCCCGTGGCGTTCTCGATCGCTTCGCCCAGCGCATCGATGTTCGCCTCGTCGATGCTTCCCACCAGACTCAGATTCGGGCCGTGGGAGTGCGAGATCAGCAACCCTGCGGTCGCCACGACATCACCCTCATGCGCTCCCCCGAAACCCTCGGGTCGGAGGATCGAATCTTCGTCCGCCGACGGCAGGTCGAGGCGCGAGCTGTGCTGCCATTCGCCGAGCACGTGCGCGGCGCGCGCCGTGAGATCGATCGGTGAGTAGCCGATGTCGGCGATCCGATCCGCATACTTTGTGATGAACGCGCTGAACTCCGCCACAAACTCACGGACCACCGCCGCGAGCGCGGCTCGTGCTGCGCGATCATCCGCTGGGGCCGCGAGCGCGGCCGCCTTGGCAGTGATCAATTGCCTGAGCGAATCCGGGTAGAGCCGCTCGAACTCGGCGTTGAGCGTCCGCAGCACCTCGATCCGTCCCGGTCCCATCATCGCTAGCCAGCGCATCCTCTCGAGGTCGGAACCGAGTGCGCAGCGCGGGTAGAACTGATTCGTGGCGAGCTCGCCAACCATGAGATGTGCGCACGCGACATGCGTTCCGAGCGGCTTTCCATAGGAGGTGGCCGCGATGAACTGCGCACGTTGAAACGCGGGGCAGTCGGGGCTCAAACTGTCGAAGCTAGGACCGAAACGGCACCGATCTCGTGGCTCCTGGTCCTTCGATGTGCGTGCCATCTGGCGCTTGGAAAGAATGGCCATCGAGCCAGCTCAGGCCGGCACGCGGTCGATCATGATAGTGAGTGTATACCGTGCGGCCAGCCGCCGAGAAGAGCTACCACCCCGGCCGGGGATGACCCCCGGCAGGGTGGGCTTTGGGGAGGGAAATTCGAATGCCGGTGGAATAATCCACCCAGAGGTGACTCTATCAGCCTGGTAGACCTGCTGTCAAGCAAACTTATAACATGGCTATACGGATAGTGATCTCGCCAGGTTCGCGCACGAGGCTAGGCATCACGGAGATGCACAGCTGCCTCCTCCGCGGGAGGCTCGTCGTCGACGTCGACACCGAGTGGGTCGGGCTCGGCGAGGGCGACACCGTCCTCTCCGGTCTCACCGTCGATCAATTCGGCTCGCTCCGGAAGGTTTGTTTCGACCGCTGAATCGGGTTCCTCCTCGGCGAGCCGCTCGTCGAGGGTCTCGCGGACGTCAGGATCGACGATGCGGCGCGCCGCGAGGTCCCGGGCGTCGGTCTCATCGCCGACCACCTCGGCTGGGTCCGGTTCGACGGCACCAGGGATCAATGCGTCGTCGTCCGGCACGTCGTTCGATGGCAGGTCTTCCGGGTGGGGGCCGGGGTTGTTCGAACTCATGGTGCTATGCAATCAGATCCATACGTGCCGGCGGGCCGTGCCGTCCGCCGGGGCCTCTTCAATCAGGCTGCCACGCTGATACTCGCGCTCTATTCACATCCTTCCTATCAGTTTCGCTGATAATAGCTTTGTGGACGACGACGTGAAGGTCCTGTTGATCGAGGACGACGCGGCTGCCGCCGAAATGTACCGGCTTCGGCTGGCCGCTGACGGCTACACAATCGTCATCGCGCGAGATGGCGAGGAAGGGTTGCGGATGGCCTCGGAAAACTCACCCGACTTCATCTATCTCGACCTGCGTCTGCCCGGGCTCGATGGCTTCGAGGTCCTCGAGCGGCTCAGGGGGGATCCGGCCACGACACACATCCCGGTCATCATCCTCAGCAACTACGGCGAGCCGGAGTTGCGCGAGCGAGGCCTGAAGCTCGGAGCGCTGGAGTTCCTGGTCAAGGCGGACACGACACCAGCGCAGCTGTCCACAAAGGTCGGGCAGTCCCGCGAGCCGCACGCGATCCCCTCGGGAGACGCGCCCCGCTGAGGGTCTCCGTGTTGTGCCGGCGGCTGCCCCGGAGAGCCAGCCGCCGGACTTCACGCCCCGTGCTTCAAACGGTGGGATCGGATATCGCTCCTATCCAAGTTCATGATAGTGCTGCTGTACTGTTCGCCGCAACAAGCGCTAGGCGCCGTGGGGCACCGGCTCGGTGTGCACCCCCTCCTCCTCCACCGCTCCGACCTCTTCCCCGAGCCGGGGCAGGCTGTCGACGCTGACCGAGTCGCCGGGGGTCGTGGTCATAGGCTCCTCACCGCGCCTGGCGCGGTAGAGGGCTCCCAGGAAAATGTTGCCCACGGCTGCGATGGGAACAGCGAAGAGCGCACCCAGGATTCCCGCCAGCTCGGCACCGACGAGCAGCGCCGCCATGGCCACCAGGGCGTGGAGGCGCGTCACCCGGCCGTAGATCCGAGGCCCGAGCAGGTACGCGTCGATGGCATGGCCGGCTAGGCCGATGCCGCCCGCGAAGAGTGCGAGTGCCGGACTCTGCACCAGGGCCACCAGAACGGCGAGCGCCATGGCCACCACCGCGCCGACGATGGGAATGAACTCCAGGAAGAACGCGGCAATGCCGATGAGAATCGCGTATCTGACGCCGATGAGAGTCAGCGCCACCCCGGTGTACGTCCCGATGATGAACGACATCACCACCTGCCCGCGAACGTATGCGGCAACCGTCGATCCGATCGCGAGCGCCGCAAAGTCGAACTCGCGCTGATGATTGGGAGCGAGGTTGCGTGCAGTTGCGACCACCGCTCGTCCTTCGATGAGGAGGTAGATCGAGATGACCACCACCAGTACGACACTCACCACTCCCGAGACGAACGCTGCGACAACGCCGAGTGCCACGCCGATCTGCTGACCGTTCAGGGTGTTGATCAACGATGTGAATGAGTAGGAAATCCCGTGCTGTCGCAATTGATTCTCGATCGTCGAGAGGAGCATCGGCAGCTGCTTCGCCTGCGCGATCACGGTCGGAAGCACCAGCACGATTGCGCCGGCAATGATCGCGATCCCGACCCCGTAGAGCAGCAGCACCGCGAAGGAACGATGGCCGCGAAACGGTCGGATCCGCTCCATCGCGTCCACGAGCGGAGTCAGGATGAGTGCGAGGATTCCTGCGAAGACGAAGAGCAGCAGAACATTGAAGATGTGGACGAGGATGAATGCCGCACCTTCGAAGATCCAGATGAGCGCCAGGATGATCCCCAGCCATACCAACGCTTTCAGGGAGCGGCTTTCCCAGAGTTGGGAGCGCATCGACCGGCTCGCCGAGGCCGCCTGTGATCGTCGCGGCGTGGCGCCGTCCTTGGCCGCGCGCCGCCGAGCAGGTGACGAGGATGCGGTTCGCTTAGACGGAGACGTGCTCAAGGTTGAAGCTGTAGACTATCAGTAAAGCTGACATTGTCAGTGTAGATTGTTGCGCTCAACTGCGTACGTGGGAGCAGGTCTACATTCAGCAATGTGTATCTTGGTGATATAGTCGATATCATCAAAATGGCCGGTCATTCACTCGCGTAGCTGTGCCCGAAGGGATCCAGAAGGATTCGTCCTCCAGGGCCGTCCAATCTCCATACCGGCCGGCTACGATCGAAGCGGAGCCCAGCGACCCGCAGGACGGCAGCCGCGTCAATGAGGCCCTCGGTCGCCTTGTCGCGCGACTTCTGGATGACCTTCCCCCTGATCCACGCGAAACCGTGCCACTTCGGGATCTGCTCCGGACCATGGCCGTCGAGGGCACCCGCGTCGTGCCGCACACCGAGTGCGTCATCTCGGTGGTTCCGGCCTGGCGACCGGACGTCTTTCAGGTCGTCGCCGCCTCCGGCCCGTGGGCAGAACGCCTCGTCGGCGAGGAGTGGCCGCTGCATGACGGGATGCTGCACGGGCGCGCCATACTGAATCGCGTTCCCGTCGAGACCACCGACGCACCCAACGAGAGTGCTGCTCCCGAGGTCTTCGGCTCGCATATCCGCATCGGACGGCTGGTGCCGATGACGGCCGGTCTCCCACTCCCTGACGGACGCGTCGGCATGGGTGTCGTGGGTTTCTGGCGCCCCGAGACCAGGCCGTTCACCGATACCGAGCGAGCAATCATGGATCGCTTCACAGGGCTCATCAGCATCATGGTGCTTGGTGACGAGGCGAGTGAGTCCACACGGCACCTGGTCGATCGGCTGCGACTGACCAGGGAGGCGACACGCGAACTTTCGTCCTCGCTGGATCCGTCGCGGGTCGTGCAGGCGATCGTCGAACGCATCGCCGAGCTGGTTGACGTCGATCGCATCACGGTGACCAAGTTCTGGCCGGACTCGGTCGAGGCGATCGCAGGCTACGACAGGAGTTGCGTGCCCGCGCGCATCGGCGCCAGGTGGAGTTCGACGCCGGAACTTCGCGCCGAGATCGACAGCGGCGAGGCGGCGCTCGAAAGCCTTGCCGATGTCGCGGGGATGCCATCCGACATGCGCGAACAGCTCTCGGATGTGCGAAGGCGCGTGATCCTGCCGCTCAGAGCCGGTGGCCGCGTTCTCGGCATCCTCGCAGTGAGTTGCCGGACCGACAAGCCCTTTGCGCAGCTCGATTTGGAGAATCTCGAGCAGATCTCGCTCTCAGCGGCTCTCGCACTCCAGAATGCCAGCCTGTTCGCCGAGACAAAGGAAGCGCAGGAGAAAGCACTGCATGCGCTGTTGAGCGTGTCCGACCATCTCGACGCCACCTCGAGCGACGTCGACCTCTATGCGCGCTTCGCCGCAACCGTGGCGGAGCTGGTCGGCGCTCGGCGCGTGAGCCTCTGGAGACTCAGCACGGATGGCACGCGATTGCGGCCCGCGGCGGGAGCGCACGGTGTATCCAAGAGGGAGTTCGAACGGCTGCGATCGGTCCCGTGTGACCCGCACGGGGCATCCGAACGTGATCGCGTCGTCTTCGGTGACGCGGTGTTCCGAGGGCGCGCCGCGGACCTCGGACTGGGTGCACCAACCGGCGAACAGGAGCATCCGCGGGCCGAAGCGATGGCAGTTGCGTGGCGCGCCGGCTCGTTGCGCCTCGGCGTGCTCGCCGCTCATGAGCCGATCAAGCTCTCGGGATTCAGCGACGAGGACGCATGGACGCTGCAGCTCGCCGCGTTCGCCGCGGGTCTCGTCTGGCAGATCAAGGCGTCAGAGGAGCGCATCCGGGCTCTCGGCGATGCGGAGGCACGCCGCCTGAACGAACACATCGAGCGCACGCGGTCAATGGAAAAGATGCGTTCCGACTTCCTCAAACTCGCATCGCACGAGCTGCGCGGGCCGATTGCGGTGGTGCGCGGCTATTTCTCGATGATGGCCGACAAGTCGCTCGATGCAGAAGCGCTCGAGCGTGCCATGCCCGTCATCGAGCGCAAGCTCGACGATATGAACGCGCTGGTCAATGAGATGCTCGAAACAGCACGGCTCGACGATGGCATCACGAGGCTCGAGCGCCAACCGCAGAGCCTGCGCACCCTCGTGGCGGCCTCGACGGCCACTCTGCAATCACAGCTGTCCTCACGACATCACCTCGACGTTCGTCTGCCAGGCAGCGCGGTGCTGGTCGATGTCGACGCGGGAAGGATCGAGACAATCATGAGAAACCTTCTCGACAACGCGATCAAGTTCTCACCCGAGGGAGGCGTGATCAGCTGCCACGTGACCGCGAGTGATGATGTTGCGCGAATCACGGTCATCGATCACGGCCTCGGCATCCCGCCTGAGCAGATGCACCGTCTGTTCACGCGCTTCAGCCGGCTGGTGACCCCGCAGAACAGTCACATCTCGGGCACCGGCCTGGGGCTCTACCTTTCGCGTGAACTCGCCCGCCTCCACGGCGGCGACATCACTGCGCACTCGACTCCAGGAGGCGGCGCGTCGTTTGTGCTGACGCTGCCGACGTGGCACGCGGAGCGCGCAACTTCCGGGTAATCCCACCGGATCTCCGCGCCCGATCTGATGCAGCGCTCCAGATCGCGACGGATTCGGCGCCCAGTGCCGGTGTACCCTCGCCACGGACTGAGTCGTCAGATGCGAGCAACAGCGTCGCGCCCGTCGCTTCCGGCAGCTTGACACGCTCGCTTCCCAGATTGCAGCACACCAGCAGATCGCTCTGAGAGTACAGCAGCAGGTTGCGGGCGCTGTCGTACCGAGCGGTCGTCGGCGCAACATCGCCACCTTCGGCGGCCCGCCGATCGCGACGGAGCTCGATGAGCCGTCGATACCACTCCAGCATGTGCGCGTGCGGATCCTCGCTGACCTCGTCCCACCTGAGGATCGACCGCCGGAAGGTCGCCGCTGCCTGAGGGTCGGGCACCGCGTCGGCCGGCCAGCCGAACGCCTTGAATTCGCGACGCCGTCCGTTCGTCACCGCTTTGCGCAGGTGCCCATCACCAAGGTCCGTGAAGTATTGAAACGGCGTGCTCGCCGCCCATTCCTCCCCCTGGAACAGCATGGGAATCATGGGCGAGAGCAGCGTCAGGGCAGCGGCCATGCGCGCCCGCCCGTCACTCACCAGATGACAGAGTCGCTCGCCGGCAGCGCGATTGCCGACCTGATCGTGGTTCTGCGAGTACACGATGAAACGAGAACGCGGCAGATCACCGGCATACCTGCCGACGGTGCGTTTCCGGTGACGCGAATACTGACCGGCGTAGACGAACGGCTGCAGCAACGCGGTGCGCAGGTCGTCGGGACTGCCGAAATCCTCGTAGTAGCCGTGCTGCTCCCCGGTGAGCAGCGCATGGAGCGCGTGGTGAAAGTCGTCGCCCCACTGCGCGTGAATGCCGAAGCCGCCATGATCACGATCGCGCACGAGCCGCGGGTCGTTGCTGTCGCTCTCGGCGATCGTCCAGAGTTCCCGGCCGAGCTCGTCCGCCAGCTCATCGACGCGGGTTGCGATGGCTTCGAGGATGTGCGTCGGTGAGGTATCGATGATCGCGTGCACCGCGTCGAGACGCAGACCGTCGAACGCGTACTCGCGCAGCCACATCTCGACGTTGTCGAGCACGAACCTTCGCACCTCATCGGAGTGCTCTCCGTCGTAGTTGAACGCGCTCCCCCACGGAGTCTCGTACCGGGTCGTGAAATACGGCCCGAACGCGCTCAGGTAATCGCCTTCCGGACCAACATGGTTGTAGACGACATCGAGGATCACCGCGACGCCGCGCTCGTGCGCGGCATCGATGAGGCGATGGAGACCATCGGGTCCGCCGTAGCCGCTGTGGGGAGCGAAGAGATCCACGCCGTCGTAGCCCCAACCCCGGCGACCTGGAAATTCTGCGACGGGCATCAGCTCGATCGCGTTGACCCCGAGGCCGACCAGGTGGTCGAGCTTCGTGATCGCGCTGTCGAACGTCCCTTCCGGTGTGAACGTGCCGACATGCAGCTCGTAGATGATCGCATCGCGCAGCGGGAATCCGCGCCAGTCCTCACGATCGCGGTTACGCGGCGGGTCGACAAACCGCGAAGGTCCGTGAACCCCGGACGGTTGCCATTTCGAACGTGGGTCGGGCAACGGGTCACCACGGTCAACGCTGAACGCATAGTCGTCGCCGGCTTCGAGGTCGGCATTGCCCGCGAACCAGCCCAGACCGGTTTCCTCCAAGGGGTGCATGCTCTCGCCCGCGACGAGGTCGACGGTCCGCGCACCCTGCGCCCAGACGCTGATCCTGCGAGTCACCCGCAGCGCTCCAGGAGAGAGATCGGAGCAGCATCGAGGAGCGCATGGAGACGATGCTCACCGCCTGCGACGGCACGCCGGGTCAGGAGATCCCGCCAATCGCCGGCGGGTAGATCCATCGTCGTGTCGCGCCAATCGCCACGCAGCAGCAGGGGCCATCGAATGGCAACTGTGAGCATTACCGACTGCCCGTCCGGTGCCGTCCGGGCGAAGGCGATCACGTGATCCGCTCTCGAGCCCGTCACGCGTAGCGGTGCATATCCCGACGCCTCGCCGAAGCCCTCGGGATGTCGGGCACGTGCCGCAAGCGCGGTGGCCACGAGGCGCAATTTGGGTGCGCCCTCGTCAAGCCGAGCCATGAAGTCCCCGTGCGCCGGGTCCATCACCTCGCGCAGCAGCCGCCGGCGAACATCGTAGTCGACCGGGGTGCGGTTGTCCGGATCGACAAGGCGCAGATCCCAGAGCTCGGAACCCTGGTAGAGGTCGGGAACGCCGGGTGCGGTGAGCTTGACGAGCGTCTGCGAGAGCGACAGCGTCTGCCACGCCGGACTCATTGCATCGATCACCGCGGCGATCTCGGCCTGAACGTCTGCATCGGAGATCATCGCGCGCACGTAGCGTTCGAGATTTTCCTCGTACGCGTGGTCCGGATCGATCCAGTTGGTCTCGCGCTTCGCCTCGCGCGCGGCTTTGCGCATGTACGCCCAGGCGCGGTCCGCATCGATGGGATGTGCAGCCACCAGCGTCTGATAGAACAGGTACTCGGTTTGTCGTGACGGCGGCGGCGTTCCTCGATGCCGCGCGGCAAGCTCGTCGAGGCGACCCACGCATTCACGCCAACGCACTGGCATTTCGGCCAGGAGCGCTCCGCGCAAGCGCGCATCCTCAGCGCGCTTGGTGTCGTGCGTGGTCGTGGCGAGCAGCGTCGACGGCTGCTCGTTCGCGACCGTGGCACACGTCGCGTGGAACTCGTCAAGACCGATCGTACGATCCGGATCCGAGCCGACCTCGTTGAGGGCGGCCAGCCGGACGTAGCGGTAGAACGCCGTGTCCTCGACCCCCTTGGCCATCACGGCTCCCGCAAGCTGCTGAAATCGCGCCTGGAGATCGGCGCCCGCGTGGTACGGATCGTTATTGGCTCGCAGCACACTGACGATCGCGTCGAGACGCGCCGCGTCGCAGCGACCGGAGTGCAGCGCAGCGTTTTCGGCGGCACTGAGCGCGCGCTCGTCATCGGGCGACAGCGCTTGCTCGGCTCGTGGATAGATTCGGTACCGCGGCATCGAGGCGACGAGCTCGATCAATTCCGTTCGCGCTCCCGGGATGCCCGCATCCGCGGCCACGCGCGCGAGCCGATCGAGCTCGGGGTTCAGCAGCCTCTCGAGCACCTCCCGGCGGGCCTGATGCGAATGTTCCTGGAATCCGCTGATGTCGCCGGTGAACTGACGGTAGAGATCCGAGAGTTCCGCGAGGCCCTGGGGATGCACGAACAATGCGGTCATCATGGCGCCGAACTCGTACCCCGTTGTCCCCTCGATGGGCCATTCGGCCGGCAGCCGCTCGCCGGTCGCCAGGATCTTCTCGGCGACGAGCCATGCACCCGGCGCAGCAGCGCGGAGTCTCGATGCGAATGCCGACGGATCGCGGAGCCCGTCGATGTGGTCGATGCGCAGCCCGTCGACCGTGCCGTCGGCCACCAACCCGAGCGAGCGCGAAAGCACATCGTCGAACACGATGTCCGACTCGACACGCACGCCCGCGAGCGATGACACGTCGAAGAACCTGCGGTAGTTGAGACGAGCCGCGCCCGTTTTGAAATGCTCGAGCAGGTAATGCTGCGCCTCGAGCGTCTCGAGCGAAACGGGACCGGTCGCAGCTGCCGTCCCCGATGCAAGAGGAAACGCACTCGACCCGAGGCGCAGCTCCAGCTCGCCATCGACGCCTCGGACGACGCTCAGCTCCCCAGCAGCGAGCAGCTCGTCGAGCGGCGCACCCAGCACCGGCAGCAGGATTCGCCCGTGCAGGCCGGGCGTATCCCAGTCGATGTCAAAGAACTGCGCGTGGTCACTGGCGCGGCCGTTGCGGAGGACATCCCACCACCATCTGTTCGCGCGATCGGCGATGCACATGTGGTTCGGCACGATGTCGAGAAGCTGCCCCATGTGCGCATTGCGGAGCGCGCGATCGAGCCGGCGGAGGCCGTCGTCGCCACCACGCGCCTGGCTCACCCGAGTCGGATCGACGACGTCATACCCATGGGGACTATGGGCAGCCGCCTCCATGTACGGTGAGCAGTAGAGGTGCGAAATCCCCAGTGCCGCAAGGTAAGGGATGATGGCCGCGGCGGCATCGAAGTCGAACTCCTCGCGCAGCTGGACTCGGTACGTGGCTCGAGGATCCGTCCTCACAGTCGTGACGCGGGAGACATCAATTTCCGTAGTATCAATGCAGCTATCAGCATGTATGCAAGTGATTCTATCAATTTCGGGCGTTGCTCCATGATTGCGTTCCCATGAGCGCAACGACCCGACGAACCGGAGTCCGATCTCTCGCACGCCACCAGGCGTGGCCAGGCAACGAGGCACCGCTGGGCGCCACCTGGGACGGAGAAGGCACCAACTTCGCCGTGTATTCGGCGTCGGCCGATGCGGTGGAGGTGGTGCTGTTCAACGACGACGGCACCGCGGCAGCCACACATGAGCTGCTCGAGCGTACCGATCTGGTGTGGCATGGGTACATCGACCAGGTGGGCCCGGGACAGCGGTACGGGCTGCGCGTCCATGGGCGATACGACCCGCTCCACGGGCTGCGCCACAATCCGAAGAAGCTGCTCCTCGATCCATACGCGCTGGCACTCGCGGGACGCTTCCGTCATGGCCCCGAGTTGTACGGCTACGCGTTCGGTGGCGACGATCTCCAACCAAGCACGCTCAACTCCGCTGACGCGATGCCGAAGAGCGTTGTCGTCGACAACAGCTTTCCATGGGGCGACGACCGGCGGCCTGACACAGCGTGGGCCGACACCGTCATCTACGAGCTGCATGTGAAGGGTTTCACCAAGCGCAATCCCGACATTCCCGAGGAGCTGCGCGGAACGTACGCAGGGCTGGCGCATCCGAGTTCTCTCGAGTACCTGCAGCAACTCGGGGTCACCGCGGTGGAGCTCATGCCGGTGCACCACTTCATCGATGCGGGCCATCTCGTCGACCGCGGCCTCGTGAACTACTGGGGCTACGACTCGGTCGGATACTTCTCGCCCGAAAGCCGCTACTCCGCGGGCGGCGGCAACGGCGACCAGGTGCGTGAGTTCAAGGCGATGGTGCGCGCCCTCCACGGCGCGGGGCTCGAGGTCATCCTCGACGTGGTCTACAACCACACCGGCGAGGGAAACCACCTCGGCCCGACCGTGAGCTTTCGAGGTATCGACAATCCCTCGTACTACCGGCTCGTCGAGGACGAGCCTCGTTTCTACTTCGACGTCACCGGGACCGGCAACAGCCTCAACGTCAGCAGTCCGATCACCCTGCAGCTGATCACCGACAGCCTTCGCTACTGGGTGACCGAGATGCACGTCGACGGCTTCAGGTTCGACCTGGCAGCAGCGCTCGCACGCCAGTTCTACGACGTCGACCGCTTGTCGGCATTCTTCGACATCATCCACCAGGACCCGGTGCTCTCCCGCGTCAAGCTGGTCGCGGAGCCGTGGGACGTCGGGGAGGGTGGTTACCACGTCGGCAATTTCCCGGTGCGCTGGGCCGAGTGGAATGGCGCGTACCGCGACACCGTCCGTGATTTCTGGCGAGGCAAGGCCGGCGGTGTTCGCGATATTGCCAATTGCCTCACCGGGTCGAGCAGCCTCTACCAGTGGGACGGCCGCCAACCCTGGGCGAGCATCAACTTCGTGACCGCGCACGACGGCTTCACGCTCCGCGACCTGGTCACGTACAACGAGAAACACAACGATGCCAACGGCGAGGGCAACGACGACGGCGCCAACGACAACCGCTCATGGAACTGCGGTGTCGAGGGAGAAACCGACGACCCGAACATCAACGCATTGCGTGACCGCCAGCGGCGCAACCTCATCGCCACCGTGCTGCTCTCGCAGGGGTGCCCGATGATCTGTGGCGGCGACGAGATCGGCCGCACCCAGCGCGGCAACAACAATGCGTACTGTCAGGACAATGAGATTTCGTGGCTCGACTGGACGCGTGTCGATGAGGTGATGCTTCGTTTCGTGGAGCGCGTTGTCGCGTTTCGACGCGAGCAGCCGGTGCTGCGGCGGAAGCGCTTCTTCTCCGGTGAGGCCACCCGGCGCTCGGGGCGGAAGGACATCATCTGGCTGCTGCCGAATGGCGATGAATTCACGGACGCCGACTGGGACAACGATGCGGAGCGTTCCATCGGCATGATCCTGAACGGTGAGGAGATTCCCGACCGGGATCCGCGTGGACACCGTATCGTCGGTGACACGCTGATGGTCCTGCTCCACAGCGGTGATGTGCCGATCACCTGGACGATGCCGGCCGGCTGGAAGGGTGGCTGGCATCTCGTCCTCGACACCGACGATCCCGAAGGCCACCGGGGTTCCACCACGCATCACGAAGGCGACGAGGTCCCGATCCAGGCACACTCGCTCGTCGTGCTCAACCACCCCGTCGACGCGGCTCGCGACCACGCGGCCGGTTCCTCGAGAACCTGACTCTCGACAACACAAAGCGGCCCGGCCGGGGCGAACCCGACCGGGCCGATGCGGTCCCACGGTGACCTTATCCGGCCACCGTTCGCGCCTAAGCCGCCAGCTCGTTGGCAAGGATGCGTCTCGCGGGCTTGACCGTCCGCACACCGATTACGAGCAGATAAATGACCATCCAGGGCTCCGCGATTGTCGGCACGATCGTGGTGAGGACGTGGATCTGCTTGTCAAAGCCGGGGAGCAGAAAGGCCGCGAGCATGTCCACCAGGTAGGAGGCGCTCGCCACTATCAGCACGATGCCCAGCGACTTGGGAAACCATCCGGACCTGTAGGCGAGATAGCCAAGTGGCGCCAGCCACAGGCCGAAGAAGATCTGCGCGGTCAGGAGCCCGTAGTGCTGGGCGTCGAGCAGGAGCAGGACGAGGGCGTTGGAACCGCCGATGCCCAGAGTGGCCGCGCTGACACCGCCGGTTGCGACCCTCAATCCCTCGAACTCGAACACCGCACTGACGCACGTGATGGCAGCAGCGAGTGCAACGAAGACGAGCATTGCCCTGGCCGCACTCTTGTGCACGTCCTTCAGGAGCATGTAGAGGGTGAGCGCCGTGAGTACAAAGAACGTCGCGTCGAGCAGGTCTGCGACGACGCCCAAGCGGACAAGTCCGGAGTTCGCGACCACATTCCCAGCGGTTGCGGCCGCATTGCCGGCTGCGTACATCTTGGGTTCCACAAATCCTTCGGCGAAGCCGCCGAAGATGCCGACGAGCAGGTACAGGCCACCTGCGATTCTCGCGACGTGCTTTGGTGGGGTCATCGAGGCTCTCCTTGAACATACACTGTAAGCTTAGGCTGTAAGCTACACTTACGCCGTAAGTTTGTCAAGTGCGGTATCGAGCCGAACTTACCTGGTACGTTGAAGTGATCTGCGGAGGGTGCCCATGTCGACCGTGACTGACCCCAGCCTCAAACCCCGAGCCCGGTTGAGCCGGCAGCGGGTGCTGCGCGCCGCCCTGGAGCTCGCGGACGAGAGCGGGATCGAGGCCCTCACCATGCGGCGCCTCGGTGAGCGGCTTCAGGTCGAGGCGATGTCGCTGTACAACCACATCGCCGGCAAGGACGACATCCTTGATGGAATCGTCGATCTCGTCTTCAGCGAGATCGTTCTGCCCCAAGACGTGGCCGACTGGAGGACGGCGATGCGCCAGCGAGCGATCTCCGCACGGGATGCCCTGCTACGCCACCCGTGGGCCACGAGCCTGATGCAGTCTCGGTCCCAACCGGGTCCCGCGACGCTCCGCCATCACGATTCGGTGATCGGCAGCCTGAGGAGGGCAGGATTCACGATCGACGCGGCCGCCCATGGATTCTCTGTCATGGATGGTTACATCTACGGCTTCGCGCTGCAGCAGGTGAATCTGCCGTCTCACACCTCCGAAGAGAGTGCGGCGCTCGCGGAGAGCATCCTGCGTGACCTCCCAGCGGAGCAGTACCCGCATCTCGCCGAGATGATCGTCGAGTACGCGCTCAAGCCAGGCTACGACTACGCGAAAGAGTTCGAATTCGGACTTGATCTCATCCTGGACGGCCTCGAGGGACTTCGGGGAATCAACTGACGCTACTCTGCCAACGCCACCGGCTCTTCCGGCATCCGCCCCTTGAACAATGGCGCCAGGTGCTCGCCGAAACGAACCGGCGAGAAATGCTCATTGCTCATCATGATCTCGTCGAACCGCCACCAACGATAGGTTCGGATGACCGCCGACTCGGCGGGCTCGAAACGGGTGCTGACTTCGTGCTTGTCGATGCTGAGCAAAAAGAACCGTTCAAGATGTCGCTCGAGTCGACCCTCCCATTGGAACAAATAGTCGCGGGTCCACACCGGCCCTCCGACTGTGGCGGCGTCGACCACAAGTCCCGTCTCCTCGAGCACCTCGCGAACGAGCGCTGCCTCATACGTCTCGCCCTCTTCGAGTCCACCACCCGGCGCGAACCACCAGGGATGACGGTCGGGTAGTTCGCCAAGAGAGAGCAAGACCCGTTGCTCGGCGTCGACGATGAGCGCACGAGCGACACGCCGGACCGCCGGCGTCGTGTCCGAAACCGCCGCAAAGTCCGTTCCCATGACAGCCAACGGTACTGCGCCAATGGCTCGGTTCTTCGCCGAACTATTGACGGGATAGGCTTCGCCCATGACGCGCGCCGTCGCCGACCATGCGATTCCCACCGGCGAGCGGCGCATCGCGCTCGCGGCGGCCATGACGACCGTCGTCCTCTGGGCCTCGGCGTTTGTGGGCATCCGTGCAGCCGGCCGTGTGCTCTCGCCGGGTTCCCTCGCCCTGGTCCGGCTGGTTGTCGGCAGCGTCGCCCTCGGGATCCTCGTCGTGGTGCGCCGGCAGCCGCCACCGCGGCGCGCAGATCTGCCCGGGCTTGTGGTGTGCGGTGTGCTCTGGTTCGGCGCCTACAACCTGCTCCTCAACCAGGCCGAGCGGACGGTCGACGCCGGCACGGCAGCGATGCTCGTGAACACCGGTCCGGTCTTCGTCGCCATCCTCAGTGGACTGTTCCTCGCGGAGGGATTCCCGCGGCGGGTGGTGCTCGGCTGCCTGATCGGTTTCGCGGGAGCGGTCGTCATCGGATACGCCACATCAACGCGCGGATTCCAGGCTGGATCCGGAGCGGCGTTGTGCATCGCGGCGGCAGTTGCCTATGCCGGTGGAGTCACCGCCGAGAAGCCGCTGCTGCGGCGCAACTCCGCGCTCATCGTGACCTGGATCGCGCGCTCCATCGGCGCGATCGTGTGCCTGCCGTTCGCTCCCCAGCTGGTTCACGACCTCGGCAGATCAGACGTCGGGACCATCGCGTGGGCGGTATACCTGGGTCTCTTCCCCACCGCAATCGGGTTCAGCTTCTGGGCGTACGCGCTGGCCCGCACCAGCGGAGGGCGGATGGGGTCGATGGGCTACCTCGTACCGCCCCTCGCGATCGCCATGGGGTGGCTCGTGCTCGGCGACGTCCCGCCGCTGCTGGCGGTCGGAGGCGGCATCCTCTGTCTCGCGGGAGTGGCGGTGACCAGGGGAGCTCGGTTGCCTCGCGGCCGCCTCGCCATCCGGCCCCAGGCCTTAGCATATGTCATGTATAGTTGACATATGGCCTACTCGGCATCGACGCCGACAGCGGACGCCGCCGTGTTCACTGTCCTCGATGTGCTCAACGCCCTCCCCACCGAGGATCGCCTGGTGGCGCTGCGCTCGGTTGCGGTGCTGCTCGGGTCGCGTCGGGCATCCACCGTCCTGGACGCCCGGGCCGAAGGCATGAGCTGGCAGGACATCGCCGACCGGCTCGGCATGTCGCGGCAATCCGTGTGGGACCGGTATGCCGCCGAGGACCGCAACCCCCCTCCACCTGCGCGTGGCCGGCACAGCCGAGCCAGAAGTGCCACCCACAACTTCTCGAACTGCGCCGCCTACAAAGCGGTGACCACTCGTCAGTGATCAGGAGAATCCCCATGGTCAAGACCGTCGACGACGCCAGCTTCGAGACCGAGGTCCTCACGTCCGGCGGGCCCGTGCTCGTCGAATTCGGCGCCACATGGTGCCCTCCCTGCCGGATGCTCGCTCCAGTTCTTGACGAACTAGCTGCCGAGCGGTCCGGCAGCTTGCGCGTGCTCACGGTCGACGTGGATGCCAACCCGGTGACCCAGGGGAAATACGGGGTGATGTCGCTGCCGACCCTGCTCCTCTTCGTCGAGGGCAAACCCATCCGCCAGATGATCGGCTTCACGTCCAAGGGCAGGCTGCTGGCGTGGGTCGACGAGGTGCTCGCCACCGCCGCCTGACGGGTCTGCCAGCCGCACGACGCGAAGGTCCGGCGCGGCGGTACCGGTAGAGTTTGGTGGTGGAGACCACCTCGGGAGGGCCGGACGACAAGGTGGCCCCCCGACCCCGCGGTCGCCTCGAGCAGGCTGTGGACATCCTCGAGAACGGACCCAACTCTCGGCGCACCCCGCAGGTCATGGGCAACCTGATCCTCACATCGCACGCGGGGCTGATCATCCTCTTCGCGCTGGTGCTCCTCTACCTGAGTGGACTCGCGTTCACGCCGCTGCGCCCGGTCCATTTCGCGCTCGGGTTTGCGTTGATCCCCATCCTCGCGGTGAAGCTTGCGAGCACCTCGTGGCGTGCCATCAGCTACTACCTCCGCCGCGGTGCGTATCGAGCCGCCGGTCCACCCTGGGTGCTCCCCCGCCTCATCGCCGCGCCGCTCGCGGTCGCCGCCGTGCTGGCAACCGTGAGTGGCGTGGTGCTGTGGAGCCAGGGCACCGACCACGGCGCCTGGGCGGGCGTCCACACCAACTCCGTGATCGCGCTCGGGGTCATTGTTCTCGTGCACCTGGCGGTCTACCTGCGCAAGGCGCTGAGGGCCTCAGCGAAGAGCCTCACGGCAACTGCCATCAACCGACCCGAGCGGGTGATCGTCTGGGCACTCCTTGCCGCGCTGGTCGCCGGAGCGATCGCGACCGGTCTCGAGCCCACCTGGAATCCGTCGGCCGCAGCAACTCCGCCGCCGGCCACCCAGCCGTAGTTCCTCTATGGGACTCGTGTGGCCGGTGGAGCGTTGACGACGTCGTCGAACACAGCCCACATGGCCGCATACCTCCCACGCCTGGCGAGCAGGTCGTCATGGGTTCCGACCTCGACCACCTGCCCGCTGTGCAGCACCACCACGCGATCGGCAGCTTTCGCGGTCTGCAGCCGGTGAGCGATCACGACTGTGGTGCGACCCTCCGACACCTCGTGCATTGCTGCAGCGACGCGCGCCTCGGTCGCGAGGTCGAGGTTAGACGTCGCCTCGTCGAGCAACAGCAATACCGGATCAACCAGCTCGGCGCGGGCCAGAGCGATGAGCTGGCGCTGGCCCGACGAGAGCGAGCGGCCCCGCTCGGTCAGCTCGTGGTGATACCCACCCGCAAGCCGCGCGATGAACTCATGCGCGCCGACGGCTCGGGCCGCGGCCTCCACATGCGCGTCACTCGCCTCCGGGCGCCCATACGCGATGTTGTCCCGGATCGTGCCCGAGAACAGGAACGCCTCCTGCGGCACGTACCCGAGTTGGAGACGGAACTCATGCAGGTCGAGGGCGCGGAGGTCGTGACCATCGACGGTGACGCTCCCTTCATCGGGATCGTAGAAGCGAGCGAGAAGCTTCATCACAGTTGATTTGCCTGCGCCCGTCTCGCCGACGAGTGCGACAGTCTCCCCCGCCTCGATGCGCAGGTCGATGCCACGCAATGCCTCAGGCGGCTTGCGCCATGCGGCGTCTCGCGACTGCAGCAGCCGCGGATCCTGGGGTCCCCGCCGGTCGACTGGGCGGGCTCCGTCGAACCCGGGCCGGATGACCGGGACGGGGTAGGAGAACCGAACGTGATTGAGGTTGAGGTCGCCGTGGAGGCGACCCGTGTGCTCGGGGAGCGCCGGGCTGGGCGTGAGCGTCTCGAGCTGCATCAGCTCGGCGATGCGGCTCACCGAGACGCGTGTCTGCTGCCATGCATCGAAGACCTGTGAGAGCTGCTGTATCGGCGAGAAGAACAGATCGATGTACAGAAGGAACGCGATCAGCGCGCCTGGGGTGAGATTCCCCGTCTGGATCAGGCGCGCGCCGACGCCGAGCACGATCGCGTCCGCGACAGCAGCCATGAACTGGACGAATGGGAAGTACGTCGCCACCAGTCGCTGAGCCGCGACACGAGTCTCGAGGTACGAGCGCCCGAGACGATGAAATTGGTGCATCGCGGCGCCTTCATGAACGAACGCCTGCAACTCGCGAACACCCGACAGGCTCTCCTGGAAATCGGCGTTGACGATTGCGATGCGCTCGCGAGAAATGCTGTACAGGCGGGCCGCTTTCTGCCGGAAGATGACCGTCGCAATCGCGAGTGGGATCACCACCGAGAGCGTCGACAGTCCGAGCTCGGTATTGATGAGCACCAGCGCCACGCCGACGCCGACGAAGGTGACGATCGAGACCAGTGCGGAGAGCAGGCCGTTCTCGATCAGCGATTCGAACTGGTCGACGTCGGTCGTCATCCGGGTCATGATCCGGCCCGCCATCTCGCGCTCGTAGTAGTCGAGCGACAGGCGTTGCAGCTGAGCCCAGATGCGGATCCGGAGGGACAGCATGATTCGCTGCGCGGTTCGCCCCGTGACGAACGTCTCGCCGATCTCGTCGATGAGGTCGACGAGCGTGACCAGCAGGAACACGCCGGCAGCGGCGAAGAGGACGACGGCCGACCCCCGCGAGACACCGTTGTCGAGTCCCGTCTTCACCAGGATGGGGCCTGCAAGGGTCATCAACCCGTCGATGATCACCAGCACGAGTCCGAGCAGCAGCGGGCGGCGGAATTCGCGCAGGAGCCGGAGAAGGCTGAAGCGCTTGTCCGGCCTCGATTCGCGCTCGAGGTCGACGACGGCGACGTCGCGAACCGGAGGCAGCCGCGCAACCCGCTCGAGCAACTCTGGGGTCGGAGCCAGGTTGAGCCGCCATCCCGACCCTCCCCCGCCGAGGCCGGGACCGAGGCTCGGTGCGCCAACTGTGCGGTTGGCAGTACGGCTGCCGGAACGCTGCCCGTCACCGGCCCACGCTGCCGCCGTGGTCCCGTCGGCGCCCACCCTCGACGCCAGCGTGGCGAGGGCTTCGATGAAGTCGCCGATCGCCGCACGATCCTGCTCCTCGAGTTCCTGACACGAGGGTCCGGTAGAGCCCGCTGCGGGCCATGAGCTGGTCATGGGTGCCCTGGTCCGCCACCAGGCCGGCGTCGAGCACCACGATCCTGTCGGCGAGATGCAAGGTTGACTGGCGGTGGGCGATCAGCAGCGTGGTGCGATCCGCCAGCACGTCGCGAAGACCGTGGTGTACGGCTGCCTCGATGCGCGCGTCGATCGCGCTCGTGGCGTCGTCGAGAATGAGGATGCGCGGGTTGTAGAGGATCGCACGCGCGAGCGCGATCCTCTGCCGCTGACCTCCTGAGAGCGTCAGCCCACGCTCACCGATGGCGGTGTCGTACCCGCGCGGGAGCTCGTTGATGAAGTCGTGTGCCTGGGCGACACGAGCCGCCGCCTCGACCTCGTCGTCAGTGGCGTCCGGACGGCCGTACGCGATGTTCGCCCGAACCAAGTCCGAGAAGAGAAAGCTGTCCTCGAAGACGACGCCGAGCTGCTGACGCAGCGATCCCAGCTTCACATGGCGCACGTCGTGGCCGTCAACGAACACGGTCCCCTCGGTTGGGTCGTAGAAGCGCGGCACGAGCATCGCCAGCGTCGACTTGCCACTCCCGCTCGGACCCACGATGGCAACGCGCTCACCTGGCGCAATGTGCAGATCGATCCCCCGGAGGACCGGGTCACCGTCACCGTAGCGGAAGTGGACATTTGAGAACCGGATGTCCCCGCGGAGTTCGGGGAGGTCGACGGCATCGGCTGCGTCGGCGATGGCTGGCGGCAGATCGAGGAGCTGGAAGATGCGTTCGATCCCAGCCCGAGCCTGCTGGCCGATGGTCAGGACTCCCGCCAGCTGCCGCGCTGGTGCCATGAGCTGGGTCAGGTAGGTCGAGAACGCCAGGAACGTCCCCAGGGTGATCTGGTGGTGCAGGGCCAGCCACCCGCCGAGCGCAAGGATGGCCACCTGCGCGAGCAGCGGGATCAACTCCAGCAGCGGCTGGTACCGCGACTGAAGGCGCACCGCGCGCATCTGCGACCCGTAGACGCGCTTGGCCGCTGCAGCGACGCGTTCGACCTCGCGCTGCTCCTGGCCGAACGCCTTGACGACGCGCACCCCGTTCAGATCCTCATCGACAATCTGGACGAGGTCGCCCTCGCGCTGTTGCCCGTCCCACGTCGCCGGGAAGATCCGCCAGCGCATCCGGTAGGAGACGATCAGCAGGCTCGGCGCCACCACGAAGCTCACGAGCGCCAGCAGCGGCGACAGGTAGAGCATGACTCCGAGCGAGAGCAGGAGCAGCAGGATGTTGCTGCTCATGATCGGGAAGAAGCTCAGGAGGCCCTGCACCAGCGTGGAGTCGGAGTTCGCGCGCGCGACCAGCTGGCCGGTCGGCATCCGGCCAAGGTTGTCGAAGTCCAGCGCCTGGAGGTGGTCGTGCATGTCGTTGCGCAGGTCGAACTGGACCTCGAGCGCCACGCGGCCGCCACGATAGCGGCGGACGTAGGCGAAGACCAGGCTCGCGGCTGCGAGCGCGACCAGCAGGAGAAGCCAGGGCCACAGCGCCGACGTCCTGGTGAGAATGACGCCGTCGACGATCTGACGGGCCACCAGCGGCACCGCCGTCTGGCAGACGCTGCCAAGCACCGCGGCTCCCACCGACAGCACGACATCACGTCGGTGCCGGAGCATGTAGCCCCAGAGACGCCGGACCCAACCGGGCTTGGCGGGAGCGTCGCTCAACCGCGTTCGTTGGTCGTTCGTTGATCCTCAGCCAGACGGACGGACGCGGTCAGCGTAGCGCAAGTCGCCTCAGCTGCCGCTCGTCACCCAGCTGCCGCCGACATCGACGGGGTGACTCGACGCCGGATGGCCGCGAGGATGCGGAGTGCGAGCTCAGGGCTGTCCGTCACGGTCAATCGGTACATGCCGGTCTCGTTGGTGCGCGGCTCGATCCTGATCACACGGAGGCCGGCATCCTGCAGCGCCGCCAGCATTCGGGGCACGCCGCCCTGACGGTGCGGCGTTGTCTCCATGATGTCACTGTCCCTGACGTCGATCGCGAGCATTGCTCATTCCCCTATCGCGGTTGGATCACGGTCGCATCATGGCGGTCACTTCCTGTCGACTTCGTGAGCAACCTGCTGCAGAGGGATTCCAGATGTACGTCGGATCAGTGGTGATCGATTGCAACGACTACGCCTCCATGTATGCCTTCTGGACGGCAGCGCTGGGCTACGTCCCTCGCGATCCACCCGACGACGGATGGGCGGTGCTGTGCGATCCGGGGGGAAGGCGCGTCAACGTCTCACTCCAGCGAGTTCCGGAGCCGCGGGTCGGCAAGAACCGGCTCCACCTCGACCTGTACACCGACGATCCGGTGGGTGCGGTGAGGCGCCTGCTCGGCCTGGGGGCGACGCGCCATCCAAGAACACCGGAGCCGGGGGAGGACTTCGTGACGCTGCTGGATCCCGAGGGCAACGTCTTTGACGTGATCGACAAGTCCGGCTGAAGGCGGGGGAACAGAACTTCCAACCTCGCGTGTGCGTTCAATGAAGGACGGCCCGGCGTCCCGGGGCCACGGGCAGCCGGGATTGGATGGGTATGCGTGCGGTGATCATGTGGTGAGGCATGGCAAAGTCAGCGCCGGGTGTTCGGCGATCGCTCTGGCGGTTGCGCTCGCGTCCTGCAGCAGCGCACCAGCGCCCCCACCTCCGACGAGTTCAGCCCACAACACACCGTCCGCCGCGCCCCCGTCGATCGCTCCGACTGCGACGCCGAGCGCGGCGCCGACCCCAACATCCATCGCTCCACCGGTTGCGGCCGTCGTCACCTCCAACGAGCCGACGTGCGCGGGCGCCCAGCTGCAGATTGCTTATTGGCCGGGGCTCAGCGGCGGGGGCGCCGGCACCATCGGGATTTCGCTCGCGATCTGGAATCACGGCAAGCGCCCGTGCAAGCTCAAAGGCTGGGCGACACTGCAATTCCTGAACAGCGCAGGCGGACTCGTCCCCACCCACTGGGTGGAAACGACTTCGATCTTCACCGGAAGTTCCGACGTCCTGCCGATCGCTGTCAGCCTGGTCACCTGCACGCAGCCCAATTGCACGAACGCGGCTCCCGCCGCATACATCAGCTTCGACGGTGATGACGTCTTCAGCCCGTGCGAGACGGCCGACGGAATCCGCGTGAATACTCCGGGGTCGTCGACGCCCGTATTCGTGAATTTGCGCAGTGGGAACTGGCCCCATGGGCAGACGTTCTGTTCAGCCGGAAAGATATTCGTTCTGCCGGTTCAGTCCCCGGTCGAGGCACTCGGCCCCACGCTTTCCTGATCCTGCGGTTCGGCTGGCTGGCCCTGCCCGTGGGAAACTCCGCACATGATAGTCTTACTATCAGATATAGGCCTAGCCTGATACGGAGGTCAGTACGATGGCAGATTCGGACGAGGGCAGCCGCGAGCGGCGCGTCGCTTCCGGTTTTCCTGATCCTGACAAGGTCCCTGGCCCGACCGAGCGGCTGCGTGAGTTGCACGGCAACACCGCCACAGAGCCGCAGCCCCCGAGGTACGGGCGCGCGTCCGCTGCCACTGCGGCAACTGACGACTACGTTTCGATCGACGATATGCTCGGCGGATCCGGAGGCTCCCCAGGAGGCGCCGCTGACCGGTTCGCCGCGTTCGCACGCCGAGTGGGCGACGAGGCCGCCGAACGTGTCAAGGATGAGCTGGACCGGCGCGGCGTCGCCGGGAAGGCGAAGGCGGCGGAACTCGGCATCGGCCAGATGGGCATCGTGGGTGTTCTTGGACTGGCCGCAGTCGGCGCCACCGCCACCGCGATGGTCGCCGGGATGAGCCGGGTGATGCCATTGTGGGCATCGGCCCTCGTGACGGCCGGGGTATTCGGCATTCCCGCCGGGATCCTGACAGCCGATGGGCTCGGTCGCGTCAGCGCGAATGTCCGCGCGATGGGAACGCCGGCGACCTCCTGATCCCCAGCGACGCCACGCGGGCTACTCGCTGCCGAGTGGAGTCAGCAGCAACTCGCGCCAGTCGGGGGTGTGCAGGAACGCTCGGAATGCGGTAGCGGCCGGGCTCAGAAGCCGGTCGTGAGCCCACGTCACGTGCCACATCCGTTCCACCGGGAAACCCTGCACGTGTAGCGGCCGCAGCAACCCGAGTTGGAGTTCGAGCCGGACCGCGTAGGTGGAGAGGACGGTCACGCCGAGTCCCCCCGCGACCGCGCGTTTCAACGCACCGTTGCTGGCCATCTCCATGGCGGCGATCGGTTCAGCACCCGCGTCCCGCAGGATCCGTTCCGCCGAATCACGAGTGCCGGAGCCGCGTTCGCGGAGGAGCAGCGGACCATCGAGGAGATCGCCCGGCTGGAGCGCTTCGCGCTCGGCGAGTGGATGACCGGGCGCACAGAAGCACATCAGTGAGTTCTCGAGGAAGGGCTCCGCCGCCAGCACATCGTCCTCCCAGAGCGTGCCGACGACTCCGATGTCGACGATGCCCTCGAGGAGCCGTTCGCGTACTTGAGCACGATTGACGACGTCGAGGCTGAGGGCGACGCCGGGATGGTCACGATGAAACGCAGCCACCGCGTCGGGGAGCACGTAGATGCCCACGGTGGTGTCGCCGGCAACCCTGACGCGGCCGGCGCGCAGTCCGGCGACGTCCTCGATCGCCTCCTGCGCATCGCCGACCATCGCCAGGATCCGGCCGGCGCGCTCATGAAGCGCCTGACCGACCGCGGTGAGCACGGGTGCGCGACTCCCGGGGTCGAGCAGAGGCTGGCCCACTGCCCGGGCGAGCGCCTGCATCTGATGGGTCACCGCCGGCTGAGTCAGGGACAGTACCTCGGCAGCACGCGTGAAACTGCGGTGCTCGATCACGGTGATGAAGATCCGGAGCTGGCGGAGCGTGATGCCGCGTTCGAGGCTGGTTTCCATTAGCCAATCTTATTGAAGGAATAACAAACATGCATTGGACTGCAGGAGACGCACGATCTATGGTCACGTGCATGGTTCGTCCGATCCAGTCAATCCACCAGCCAGGGCCATGCCGATGAGCGAGGCGACCGCGGCGTTGGCGCCGATCTTCGTGGGAATCGGCGGGGACAGCGGCAGCGGCAAGTCCACCCTCGCGTCCGCGTTCTACGACCTGCTCGGCGTGGAGCGCATCACCACCGTGTGCCTGGACGACTACCACTCGCTGGATCGGCGTGAGCGCGCACTCATCGGGGTGACCCCCCTCAACCCGCGCGCCAACAACTTCGCGCTCATGGAGGAGCAGCTGTGGGCGCTCAAGCGCGGTGAGGCGATCTCCAAGCCGATCTATGACCATGCCGATGGCACATTCAAGGCGCCAGAACGCGTCGAGCCGAACGAGGTCGTGATCGTGCAGGGCCTGCACCCGTTCCTGCTCCCTGGCATCCGTGAGGCGTTCGACCTGAAGGTCTGGCTCGACCCCGAGACGAACCTGCGCGTCACATGGAAGCTGCAGCGCGATATCGCCAAGCGCGGCTACGACGAGTCCCAGGTCCGGGCCGAGATCGAGGCGCGGCGCGAGGATGCCGAGGCGCACATCCAACCCCAGCGTGCACAGGCCGACCTGGTGGTCCGCTTCTCGCTCCCGACCGAGGATCGCTCGCCGGCGGTCGGCGACCACTTGAACGTGCGCCTCACCCAGCGCCACTCGATGCCGCAACTCGCCTTCGAGCACGGTCTCGACAACGGGACCACGGTGCGGTTGCGCAACGACATCTCGGACGAGGATGGTCGCCAATCCGACGTCATCGAGATCGACGGCCGCATCTCAACGGAGGATGCAGCTCGGATCGAGGGCGTCGTATGGGATCACGCCAGCGCCCTGCACCACCATCTGCACCGTCTTCGCCAGAAGGAGCTTGGGAGCTATGACGAGCCGCTGGGACGCCGGCACAGCGATCCCCTTGCGCTCACCCAGCTCATCCTCGCCCATCGCATTCTCAGCGCCCAGAAGTCGTTGCTCGTCCGCGTCAAGGCTGACGACTATGCGGCGATCAGCCATCGGCTGTCGTCACCGAACGTCAGCCCCACGGAGACGCACGGATGACAGCGATTGAGACCCCGCCGAGAGACACGGCGACCGACCGGTGGTCGTCGGGGGTGATCCCCTATGCGCAGATGGGGTACTGGGAGCCCGACTACGCCCCCAAGGACACCGACATCCTGTGCGCCTTTCGCATCACACCCCAGGAGGGTGTTGCGCCGGAGGAGGCCGCCGCAGCCGTTGCGGGTGAGTCGTCGACGGCGACATGGACGGTCGTGTGGACGGACCGGCTCACCGCGCACGAGCACTACCAGGCCAAGGCCTACAAGGTCGATCCGGTCCCCGGCACCCCCGGTCAGTTCATCGCGTTGATCGCGTACGCGCTTGACCTCTTCGAGGAGGGGTCGATCGCGAATCTCACGTCGTCGATCATCGGCAACGTCTTCGGCTTCAAGGCTTTGCGAGCGCTGCGCCTCGAGGACATGCGCATTCCGCTCCACTACGTCAACACGTTCCAGGGACCCCCGCACGGCATCGTCATGGAGCGCGAATATCTGAACAAATACGGGCGGCCGCTGCTTGGTGCGACCACCAAGCCGAAGCTCGGCCTCTCGGCCCGCAACTACGGTCGGGTCGTGTACGAGGCCCTTCGCGGTGGTCTCGACTTCACCAAGGACGACGAGAACATCAACAGCCAGCCGTTCATGCGCTGGCGCGACCGCTATCTCTCCTCGATGGAGGCGGTGCACAAGGCGGAGGCGGAGACCGGCGAGATCAAGGGGCATTACCTCAACGTCACCGCCGGCGACATGGAGAGCATGTACGAGCGTGCCGAATTCGCCAAGGAAATCGGCAGCGTCATCATCATGATGGACCTGACCGTCGGCTTCACCGCGATGACGTCGATGGCGAAATGGGCACGGAGAAACGGCGTGCTCCTCCACCTCCATCGAGCGGGCCACGGTACGTACACACGCCAGAAGAATCACGGTGTGAGCTTCCGCGTGATCGCAAAGTGGTGCAGGTTGCTCGGTGTCGACCACATCCATGCGGGAACCGTGGTCGGCAAGCTCGAGGGTGATCCGAACATGGTGCAGGGCTACTACGACACGCTCCGCAACGGCTTCATTCCTCGCGACCCCATGCACGGAATCTACTTCGACCAGGATTGGGGCTCCATGCCGGGCGTGATGCCGGTTGCCTCCGGCGGCATCCATGCGGGACAGACGCATCAACTGCTCCACTACCTGGGCGAGGACGTTGTTCTCCAGTTCGGTGGCGGCACGATCGGCCATCCAATGGGAGTGGCCGCCGGAGCAACAGCGAACCGCACCGCTGTCGAGCTGATCGTCCAGGCGCGCAACGAGGGCCGCGATTTCTTCACGGAGGGTCCGGAGATCCTGCGCGCGGCCGGGCGCTGGTGCGCGCCGTTGCGCGCCGCACTCGACGTCTGGGGCGATATCAGCTTCAACTACGAATCGACTGACACGCCCGACGTCGCCACCACGGCAACGCCGGCCTGAAGGAAGAGATACATGCACATCACGCAGGGGACGTTTTCCTACCTGCCGCCGCTCACCAACTCGCAGCTGAGAGCCCAGGTGCAGTACGCCCTGGACAACGGCTGGGCAATGTCGGTTGAGTTCACCGATGATCCCCACCCCCGCAACTTCCTCTGGGAGATGTGGGGCCTGCCGATGTTCGACATTCGCGACCCGGCCGCGATCCTGCTCGAGGTGCAGCGCTGTCGGGACGCGTACCCAGCGCGCTACATTCGAGTCAACGCGTATGACCGGAGGCTCGGCCGTCAGACGACGGCACTGAGCTTCATCGTGCAGCGCCCCAAGGATGAGAAGGGCTTCCGCCTGGAACGCCAGGAGGGACCTGATCGCCAGGTTCGCTACACGCTGCACCCGTATGCGCTGGAACGGCCCCCGGGAGAGCGCTACGAGCGCTGAGCGATGAGCCAGGACAGTCACGTCGCCTTCGGGATGCCGCGTCCGCACGGACACGAGGTCGCGCTCGCGCCTGCGGCGGCTGCGAAGAACGGAACGTTCGAACCAGAGACGGTCGAACAACAGCTCGCCCCCGGAGAGAGCATCAACGTCGCGGCCGAGGCTCGCGCGTCGGGCGTGTTCGACGTCATCGAAGGCCTCGACCGCGAACTTGTCGGGCTCGATCCCGTCAAGACCCGTATTCGCGAGGTCGCCGCGCTCCTCGTCGTCGACAAGGCACGACGCCGCTTCGGGCTCGAGGCGGAACGCCCGAACCTGCACATGTGCTTTACCGGCAGCCCCGGCACCGGTAAGACGACGGTGGCCATGCGTATGGCGACTGTGCTCCACCGGCTCGGCTACCTCGCCAAGGGGCACCTGGTCGCAGTGACTCGTGACGAACTCGTCGGTCAGTACATCGGTCACACCGCACCGAAGACCCGCGAGGTGTTGAAGCGCGCGATGGGCGGCGTGCTCTTCATCGATGAGGCGTACTACCTGCACCGTCAGGAGAACGAGCGCGATTACGGCCAGGAGGCGATCGAGATCCTGTTGCAGGTCATGGAGAACCAGCGCAACGACATCGTGGTGATCCTCGCCGGCTACAAGGATCGCATGGATCAGTTCTTCAGCAGCAATCCCGGGATGGGATCACGCATCGCTCACCATATCGACTTCCCCGACTACAGCCTGGATGAGCTGGTCGCAATTGCCGGGATCATGCTCGAGAAGCAGCGCTACGCGTTCTCGAGCGGCGCGAAGCCGGCCTTCCGCGAGTTGATGGCACGGCGCATGCCCCAGCCGCGCTTCGCAAATGCCCGAAGCGTTCGCAATGCCCTGGAACGAGCGCGGCTCAGGCAGGCCAACCGGCTGGTCTCGGACGGGAAGCTCGTGACCCACGACGATCTGATGCGCATCGAGGCCGAGGACATCTATAAGAGCCGCTGGTTCACCGAGGCGCCCTCGGCGGAGATGCCCGACGCGAGCCCCGTTCCGGCCTAGAAGATGACGTTGCGCTTGATCGACGGGTCGACGATGCCTGTGGTCATCCGCTCGCACCACTGGCACATGAATCGAAGGGTTCGCATCCCCGTCTGAATCCGGCAGGCGTTGGGCCAGCCACATCGACCGCACGCGACAGACTGGATGCGCACGCCCGCTTCCTGCGGGTCAGCGCCCTCGTGGTTCTGCTCTCTCCGGGCGTCGGGGTCCATGTGCGATCACGGCTCGTGTGGGGTTGTCCGCATCGAGAGCGTACGCCACCTCAGCCCGTACGTCAGTTCGCTTGCGGACTGTCGTCAGCAGATGCGGGGCAGCGGGTCTCCGATCAGCATATCGACGACCCGGGTACCCCCAAACCCCGTGTGTATGAAGACCATGCCCTCCGGCTCGGCGATGACCTCGCCGATCACCGCGGCCTCCGTGCCCTCGGGCCTGGAGCGCATCAGCTCGAGCGCACGCGAGGCGTGCTCTTTGGACACGATCGCCACGAGCTTGCCCTCGTTCGCGATGTAGAGCGGATCGATGCCGAGGATCTCGGCAACCCCACGGACCTCGTCGTGCACCGGCAGCGACGCCTCGTCGATCGCGACGGCCACACCGGCGGATTGCGCGATCTCATTGAGGACGGTCGCCACGCCGCCACGCGTCGCGTCGCGCATGAAATGGACATCGACGCCGTCGTCGAGCAGCGCAGCGGTCAACCCGTGCAGAGCCATGGTATCGCTGCGCAGGTTGTCGGCCTCGAGGTCGACATCACCGCGGGCGAGCATGACCGTGCTGCCGTGGTCACCCATCGCACCACTCAACACCACGACGTCACCGGGCACGATCCGGGATATGGCCACACGTTGTGGGAGCGCGACGATACCCACGCCGGTGGTGGTGATGAACAGCTGATCGGCCTTGCCGCGGGGGACCACCTTGGTATCGCCGGTGACAACGTTGACGCCGGCGCGGTCTGCGGCGCGACGCATCAACTCGACGACGCGACGGAGCGTCGCAACGTCAAGGCCCTCCTCGAGGATGAACGCGGCAGCGATGCCGAGCGGAGTTGCGCCACCAACGGCAAGGTCGTTGATCGTTCCATTGACCGCGAGCTCGCCGATGTCGCCACCCGGGAAGAAGAGCGGGCTCACCACGAACGAGTCCGTGGTCACGGCGATGCCGGCGTTGTCGGCGCCGGGGAGCGTGAGCACCGCCTGGTCTCCCATCTGGTCCAGCACCGGGTTGCTGAGGATGTCACCGAAGAGCGCGGTGACCAGGGTATGGCTGGCCTTGCCTCCCGCGCCATGGCTCATCGTGATCGCGTCCTCGCGCAGCGACGGCTTGCGCTTGCGAATCTCGGCGATGCGCTCGAGCACGCGCTGTTCGGGATCGGCAATGCGCGCCGCTGCCGCCTTGATCGCAGCACCGCTGCCGGGTTGGACGACTGTGTCAGTCATCGTGTCTGCACCGGGATCGCTCGGAGCTCGTGCTCGGCGAGGGCTCCGTTGCTATGACCGTTGCCGTTGCCATTGCCGTTCGGCCGGTCACCCGACGCAAGCACGCGTTCGCGCTCGCGGGCTCGAGAGTACCGGCCGAAGTTGTAGTACGCCGCGCATGCCCCTTCGGACGACACCATGCACGTGCCGATCGGCGTCTCGGGCGTGCACGCGGTGCCGAACACCTTGCACTCCCAAGGCTTGAGCACGCCTTTGAGCACCTCACCGCACTGGCATGCCTTGGGGTCGGCAACGCGAACACCGGGCACGGAGAACACCTTCTCGGCGTCGTAGTCGGCGAACTCGTCCTGGAGCTCGAGGGCACTCTGGCTGATGAATCCGAGACCGCGCCACTCGAAATGAGAGCGCAGCTTGAAGACGCGCGCGAGAACCTCGAGCGCCTTGGGGTTGCCGTCGTCGTGGACCACGCGCTTGTACTGGTTCTCCACCTCGCAGCGTCCCTCGTGGATCTGCTGGATGATCATATGCACGCCCTGGAGGATGTCGAGCGGCTCGAATCCAACCACGACCACCGGTTTGTGATAGGTGTTGGTCACGAACTCGAAGGGCCTGATCCCGACCACGGTGGAGACGTGTCCCGGGCCGAGGAATCCGTCGAGCTGCAGATCCGGTAAGTCGAGGATGGCCTTCATCGGCGGGATGATCGTCACGTGGTTGCAGAACACGAACAGGTTGCGGATGCCCTCGGCCTTCGCGCGCATCAGGGTCAGCGCCGTCGACGGCGCGGTGGTCTCGAAGCCGATCGCGTAGAACACCACCTTTCGGTCGGGGTTCTGCTGCGCGATCTTCAACGCGTCAAGCGGCGAGTACACCATGCGCACGTCTGCGCCGGCAGCCTTGGCGTCGAGCAGGCTGCCGTCGCTGCCGGGGACACGCATCAGGTCGCCAAAGCACGTGAAGATGACTCCGGGCTCGTGGGCAACGGCGATGCCGTCGTCGAGGCGACCCATCGGGATCACGCACACAGGGCAGCCCGGGCCGTGCACCAGCTCGACGTTGCTCGGCAGCAGGTCCTCGATGCCGTACTTGAAAATCGTGTGCGTGTGCCCGCCGCACACCTCCATGATCTTCCAGTGCTTGTCGCCGGCCTCGGCGGCAATGCGGGCCCCCAGCGCCCGGGCAAGATCCGCGTCTCGGAATTCGTCTGCGAATTTCATACGCCGGCGGTCCCGTTGGCATCGCGATAGTTGGCGCCGACCAGCTCCTCCTCCATCGCCTGCCACTCGCGGATCTGCTGGACCTCGTCGTGGTACGCCGGGCCCATCTCCTCGAGGATGCGCAACGTCTCCGCGGCCTCGGTCTCGCTCACCCGGCTCAGCGCGAAGCCCACGTGCACGAGCACGTACTCGCCGGGCTCGGTGGCGTCCTCACCGACCAGCAGCGACGTGTTGATACGGCGGTGCACGCCGCCGAGCTCGACCTTGCCATACATACGGTCTGCGTCGACATACTCGACGAGACGGGCGGGAATCGCTAGGCACATGCCGGCTCTCCTTCAAGTGCACGTTGCACCAACTCGGTGAGGAGGTGATAGAGGGTCATCTGCACCTCCTGAATCCGGTGGATGCTGCTGGATCGAACGACGAAGCAGTGATCACTGACCTGTTCGCGAGCAAGCCGTCCCCCGTCGTAGCCACAGATCGCCACTGTGTACATGCCGCGACGACGTGCTTCGCCCAGCCCGCGAACGAGGTTCTCGGAATTCCCGCTCGTCGACACGGCGACCACCACATCGTCGGTGCGTCCCAGCGCGATGATCTGACGCACGAAGACGTCGCCGAAGCCGACGTCATTGCCGATCCCCGTGACCACGGCGACATCGTTGGTCAGGCAGAGCGCCGGAATCGGACGGTGATTGCCCGACGGCACGAGCATCTCGGTCACCATGTCCGCGGCCGACGTGGCGCTGCCGCCGTTGCCGAGTCCCAGCAACCGTCCGCCTCGCTCGAATGCAGCGGCCATCCTCTGCGCAGCGACAAGGATCTCGTCACCGAACTCGTCGAGCAACTCCAGACGGAGGCGGTTGCTCTCGGCTGATTTCTCGAGCGGAGCGCGAGCAAGCTCCAGGACGAGTTCAGCACCCGCCGCCGGTTGCGGGCTCAACATCGGATACAGGAGTTGCGAGAACGGATCGCGCCCGGATTCGGTCACGAGCCGACCTCCACCGCCGCGGCGCGCTGGAGCGCCACACCGCCGTGGCAGAGCAGCACGTCACCGACCGCCACGCCGCCGAGCAGGTCGATGCCGATCTCGACCTCGGCATCGTCGATCGTGCAGCGCGCGATGCCCGCCGCCGTATCGACCTCCGTAACCACCACGCTCAGAAGCTGATCCGAACACGTGATGCAGACCTCGTCGTGGCACTCGGCACTCATGAGACGTCTCCGATGCCGCGGTGGTTGAGGACGATATGCACGAGCTCCCAGAGCATGTGGTACGTCGCCAGGTGCAATTCGTGCGCGCTGCTCCGGTCGCTCCCGCGCACGTGGAAGACGTAATCGGCCTGTGCCGTACCGTCGCCGCTGTCAGCCGATGTGAGCGCGACGGTGAGCATGCCCTGCGCGGTGCCCGCCTCGAGCCCCCTCGTGATCGATGGGTGCGCCGGCGCATGCGCGAACGCCAGCGCGATATCGCCGGATCGGCCGAGAATGCGCAATTGGTGCGCGTAGACTTCCACAGCCGCGTTCCCCTGCAGGATCCCGGTGACCGTCGCCATGTCGTTGGTCAGCGACAGCGCGGGCAGTGCACGGCATCCCGGCAGCACGGGATGGACGAACTCCACCGAATTGTGCTGCGCGTCCGTCGCGTGCGCTCCCGAACCGAACACCAGCAGGGTTCCGCCGGCGAAGAAGCGGTCTGCCATCGCCGCGGCACAACCCGCGATGTCCTGCGCGTAACGGTCGAAATACTCTTCGCCCGAACGATTCGACGCCGCGACGCGCTCTGCAAGAAACGCACGACCGGTGGCGAGCATCGCGTCGCGGTCGGGTCGTACCTGCACCGTCATGTCACCTCACCTCGCGGGTCTGTGATGCCGCGACCAGCGCCTGGCCGAGGCTGATGCCACCGTCGTTGGCCGGGACCTGTTGATTGGTATAGACGAAACGATCCCGCTCGCGCAACAGGTGCTCCACTCGAGACAGGAGCAGGGCATTCTGAAAGACGCCACCACTCAATGCGATGCGGTTCACGCCCCATGCCGCAGCGAGTCGCACGCAGACGGCTGCGATGCCGCGTGCCAGGCTTTCGTGGAACATCGCCGCGAGCTCCTCCACCGCCCTGCCGCGCTGCCGCTCGCGGAAAAGGGTCCGAACCAGCGCGACGGTGTCGAGCACGACCGGATCGCCGCCGTGTCCGAAGTCGACGACGTCGAACGACGACGGGTCACCCGCCGACGATGCCAGCGCCTCGAGGCGCATCGCAGCTTCGGCCTCGAAGGTCGACTGATGGGCAACCCCGATCAGGCTGGCGACGGCGTCGAACAGGCGGCCCGCGCTGGTGGTGATCGGGGCGGTCTGTGAGGTGGCAAGTCGTGACACGAGCCGCCACTGGCGCTCATCCGGCGCACCCGACGCGCCGCCGAACCAGCCGGGCGCTCTGTCTCCGAGCTCGCCGGCCGCCGCCAGGTACGCGATCGCCATGCGCCAGCCTTCGCGGGCACAGGCGTCACCGCCTGGCTGGCGAACCGCCGCGATATGCCCGACACGGCGGTACGTGCGCTCGTCGCACAGGAGAAACTCACCGCCCCAGATGGACTGATCGGGCCCGAACCCGACACCGTCGAAAGCAACTCCAAGGACCGAGCCGCGCAGGCCGTGCTCGGCGAGCACGCTGGCAATGTGCGCGTGGTGATGCTGGACGCGGATGGCGCGAGCACCCGAGTCCCACCACCGCTCAGCCAGGCGGCTGGACGCGTAGTCGGGATGCAGGTCGGCCGCGACGGTGGCGGGGTGTGCACGGAACAGTCGAAGGTACGTCCGCAGCGCCTCGTCCTGGTGCTCCAGCGTCCGCGGGCTGTCGAGATCACCGATATGAGGGCCGGTGAACGCGTTGCCGCCATGCAGAATGCAGAAGGTGTTCTTCAGGTGCGCGCCCAAGGCGAGGACCTGCCCGCCCGGCGACTCGAGAGGTACTGGAAGCGGGCAGTAGCCGCGAGCGCGCCGGATCATGTGCGTGGTTCCGTCGACAACGCGCACGACGGAGTCGTCATAGCGCGCGTAGATGTCCCGGTCGTGCAGGAGGAAGTGGTCGGCAATGCCACCGAGCCGCCGCAATGCTTCGCCGTTGTCCTTGGCGATCGGCTCCTCGCTGACGTTGCCACTGGTCATGACCAGCATCCCGCCGGTGGCATGCAGCAGGAGGTGATGCAGCGGCGTGTACGGGAGCATGACGCCAAGCTCATCCAGCCCCGGAGCCACCGGGCCGGCGACAGAGACCGCGTCACGATCGCGCCGGCGCCGGAGCAGGACGATCGGCCTCGCCGACCCCTCGAGGAGAGCACCCTCGACGCCACTGACGACGCACAGGCTCCGGGCCGCCGCAATATCCGGGCACATCACGGCAAACGGCTTCGCCGGCCGGTGCTTGCGGTCCCTCAGGCGCATGACCGTGGCACCGTCGCGTGCGTCGCAGCAAAGCTGGAAGCCGCCCAATCCCTTCAGCGCGATGATCTCGCCGCGGGCAATCGCCGCCCCCGCGAGCTCGATCGCGTCCCCGGTAACCTCGGTCCCGCACGAGTCCGTGCACCAGAGGCGTGGGCCGCAGACGGGGCATGCGTTCGGCTGGGCATGAAAGCGTCGATCCGCGGGGTCCTCGTATTCGCGCCTGCATGCGTCGCACATCGCGAAGTGGCGCATGGTCGTCAGCGGACGGTCGTACGGGATGTCCTCGATGATCGTGAAGCGGGGACCGCAATTGGTGCAGTTGGTGAACGGGTAGCCATGGCGTCGATTGCCGGCGTCCAGGATGTCGGCGTGGCACTCGGAGCATGTCGCGGCATCGGGTGCAAGCGGCTGATAGTCGCCGTCGATCGCACGGCTCTCCACGATGCGGAACCCCTCATCTCCGACCGCTTCGAGCTTGGTCGCCTCGACGGCATCGATCCGAGCGAGGCGTGGCGCATCCTCGCGCAACGCGACGGCAAAGCACTCGAGCGCGCGCCGATCACCCTCGACCTCGATGATCACGGCGCCCGACGTGTTGCAGACCGAGCCGCTGAGCTCGAGACGGGTCGCGAGGTTCCAGACGAACGGACGGAAGCCCACCCCTTGAACCACACCATGCACGGCGAACCCCAGCCGCTCACGCGCGCAACCAGCGGATGCACCCGCATCCGCTGCGTGGGCCGTGGTGGGCTGGGTCGCGACGCTCATCGCCTCACGCTGCGCGCAGATGATCCGCCGTCGAGCTGAAGCGCTCCTCGAGGAAGCCGGTCGCCAGGCTCACCGCCATCTGCACCTCGTCACGTGCCGCGAACTTCTTCGCCGCCTCGACCAGTTCATCGAAACGCTCCTTGCCCGCGCGAGTTCCGAGCACGTATCCGATCCCGAAGATCACAAGTTTCTCAAGCATGCCATTCCACTCCAAAATGCCCTAAATGCTATGACTTCCCTACGGCCACGACGTGGACCTGCAGGTCAACCTCCGGTTCCACCTTCAGGATGATCAGACGCGGCGGGTCGATCCCAAAGTCCTTGACGTTGATCACCTGCTGCCCATCGATGGTCAAGGTGTTTCCGCTTGCCGTCAGTGTCACGTCCCCGGTGATGTCCTTGGTAATGCCGTGCAGGGTGAGCCGCGCCGTCACACGATACCGGCCGTCACCGTCGAGCGCCTCACCGTGGGTGACCACCGCGCTGATCGACGGGTATCGCGACGTGTCGAAGCGGCGCCGCATCTCCCGGTCCTGGAGACCGTTTCCCGACTTGATCGCCTCCACCGGCAACGTCAACTCCGCGCGGTACGGCTGATCGAGACGCGGCTTTCCCTGTTCGTCAAGCTCGCACTCGATGAACCCGGTGAGCGCGTTCGCAGTGATGTGCGACGGATGGAGGTTGACTCGGAGGCCGACCTGGACCGTCGTTTGAGCTGTGTCGACTTCAAATCGAGCCACAACGCGACCTCGTGCTTTCTACATCGACCGGATCTTGAGATACCGTTGAATGTCCTTCGAGTTGAGCACGGCACCGACGAAGGCACCGAGGATCAACCACTGCGCAATCGTGCGCAGCGCACTCTTCTGACCGCCGAGCATGAGCCCCATCTAGATTCCTCCAGGTATGCGCGCTGATGTGACCGGCGCCGTACTGGCGCCGTTGTGGCCGGCGTGTTCATGAGCGTGCGGTGGCTCGACCACCGGTGCCCCGGGGCGGCGAAGGATCGTGGGCGGATCCCCGTCGAGCTCGACCTCATCGACGAGGACCTCGATCCCCGGGACGGCGACGCATCGCAGCGACGCACCTTCGCAGACCGTGCCTTCGGCGAGGAGCTGAAAGCCGAACTCGAGACTGTCGGGGACGATGCGCTGCTCGTCGCCGATTCGCACGACGATGCGAGTCACCGGTCGATCCCCCGCCATGTCGATTGCGACGGTCATGATGCCTTCCGCGAGGCCGAGCTCGTGCATCAGGATGCACTCGTGGCGGGAGCCAGGCGCGCAAGCAGCTGCTCGACAATCGCGACAGCCTCGGGCACCGCGCCGGCGACCGGCTCGCTGAGTCCCATGCACCCTTCGTTCTCCGGTCCAAAGGTGAGCGGTTCGCAACCGACGACCGTGACGTTGCGCGGACGTCCGCCAAGCGCGCGCACCAGGGCGAACACCGAGTCCGGTGTCATCGCGTGCCCCTGGAACGACCCGTCGGCGTGATCCGGCGACGACGGCGTCTCGTCGCCGTCGAGATCCGGCTGCAGGACGTAGACGGTGCCGGGGCGTTCGCCACGGGGCATGGCGTCCACAAGGATGGTGGCGGCCGGCTCATCCAGCAGAGCAAATGCGAGGTCGAACCCGCGAATGCCGTAATCGGCGACGCGAACGCTCTCCGCATGCTGCCGAGACGCGAGCTGCTGCGCCACCTCGACACCGAAGCCATCGTCACCAAGGAAGATGTTGCCGATTCCCGCAACCAGGATCGTGCCCTCGCTCATCGCTCCTCCTCCGCGGGTGGGAGCCGCTCGAGGTCGTCGAGCCCGAAGAAGAAGCGGTGTCCCGGCTGTCGGAGCGCCCCGAGATCCTTGCCAGGGTCGTCGTCGACGAGCAACGCAACGTGGATGACATCCTCGTAGTCGCGTTCGATCGACTCGACGACGGCGGTGCGCCCGTGCAGCGCGATGTCCATGATGTCGGCGCGACGGCGCGGGCTGATCCGCACGCGGTCGCCGCGATGCAGACGCCCATCGCCCCAGCGGACCGATTCGGTGACCGAGCCCGCTTCCGGGTCCCATGCGCCGAAGTCGAAGCCGTTCACCTGCGGTCTCCTATGACAGGCTTGATTTCGCGAATGGTGCCGTGCAACCGCATCATGTCGTCGCCGGTGAGTGCTTCGGTGCGATCCAGGAGGGCCCGCGCACGTCCGTCGGCAGCGCGCATCTCTGCCTTCTCGTCATCGGTCAGGGCCAGGATTCGCAGGCTCAAGATCTCGTCGATCTCGGTGGCATCGAAGAGATCGCCCGAGGATTCCGGTGCGACCTGGGGATGGTCTTCAAGGATGATCGGTGAGGCGAGGATCGTGTCCGAGTCCGCCGGGTCCCCAACCAGCACCGGCCAGAGCCCGAGGTTCCGGCACGCCGCGGCGGCATCGACAGCATCCGCCGGCGGGTCGGCGAGTGAGAGCCATTCACCCTCCTCCGCGATGAGGATGGCATGCGTCGAGACCAGGGAGGAACGCAGCGCGCGTTCACGGTCATGAGTGCCATCCACCCTGAACGCACTCGCGTTGCGCACCACGACGCTCACCCGGACAAGATCGTTTCCGGCCGGTTCTGCAGTCACCGTCACCTCGGCCGCCAATGGCTGACGCTCACGCTGCAGGACGCCCGCGACGAGGCCGCCTGCATCGAGGAGCGGTTCCACCTCTTCGTGCGCGGGCCAGATGTGATCGCTGACCACCTCGCGCTCGAGGAGCGACGGCAGGGCATGGGTGCCGCAGTCGATCGAAATCTCCGTCGCCTCTTCCCACCCACGGTGGTTGACGCCGGCGACGCGCAGCTCGGCCACTTCCTCGAGCCGCCCAACTGCTTCCGCGTCGAGCGTGTCGCCCGGAGGGTCGAGCTTCGCGACGGTTCTGGTCACCAGCTGCAGAAACCGGACGCGCACGGTGACCCGTGTGGCATCGGAGCCGCGCAACAGACACTGCGTCTGGGCAGTCCACGGATCGGTGCCACCCGATGCTTCGCTCCAGGCGCGCGGATGCACCCCGCCGAACGTCCAGCGCACCCGATTCTTCACCGACGATGGCCTGTACGGGTACAGGATGTACCCCTCATAGAGCGTGGCCGCGACGAGGCGGTCGAGCGTGCTCTGGCTCACTCCTATGCGCTCCCCATCGGGGCAGAGCCGTCGGTGCCGGCAAGGAGGCGGGCCAGCGCCTCGTCCCAACCGGGCACTCCCGAGTGCGCCTTGTAGCGGTTGAGGCGATCGACGGTGTCACGGCGCAGGCAGAGCCACGCACTATCCGGGTCGTGCTCCTGCATTAGTGCGCGCCACGTGGATACGGGGAGCCGGAACGCCGCCTCCTTCGACCACGGAATCGGCGCAACCTGCAGGCTTCCATCCTCGTCGCGCCAGAAGATCGTCCCGCTGAACTGGAACATCAGGGGAACATCGCCCTCTTCGAGCGCGAAGAAGTACTTGCCGGCGGTGATGGTGAGATCGTGGGTGCACGGGACCGGGACGATGGTTTCCGTCGACCCCACAAAGCCGACGACATCAGTGCTCGCGTGTGTCCAGAGCATCGTCTTCAGCGTCGTGCCCCAGCGCGAAGGCTGCCCAAAGAGATCGAGCAACGCCTCCTGCTCGCCGGGCGCGTACGTCCGTCGCGTCGCCTGGACCATGATCTGGCAGCGAAGGGATATCGAATCGATGCGGTGACCGCTGCGCTCGTGGATCCGCACCCGGAAGTTCAGTATGGGAATCAGCGTGTCCGGCTCGGCCCCCGCCGAGACGACCTCGAGGTCCAGATCAGGCATGGGTGCGGGCCATTTCCCTGGCTCCGCTGCGCAGTTCGCTGAAGAAGGTGTTGATGCGGTCCCAGACTTCCTGGCCACCGCTCAAACCTCGCCAGCTGATGCGGATGAGTCCCACCAGCTCGAAGCATCGATCGATCGGCGCGATGTAGTGGTCGCGAGCCCCGCTGACGCGGTTGATCAGGAGCGCCTCGACGTCGGGTTCGAGGCTGCTCAGCACCGGGTTGTCAGCGACCAGCTCGTCCCACCCCTCGAGGCTGAGCATCGACTCCGTGGCCCCCGCGGGGCTCGGATAGAAAGCACGGACCCCCTCGATACTCGTGCTGGTGTGCAGGAATGCCATGTTCACCGGAATCGACAGCGACTCCCACTGCATGTCATTCATCGCGAAGTCGGTCAGGTACAGCAGCCGCCTCGAGACGCGACGGTAGCGCTTCTCCGCGTCGGACGGGAACAGCATCGCACAGGGCGTGCAGCTGCAGTGGATCTGCCGCGTCGACGGCTCGAAGAGATGCTCGTGATGTGGGTGGGGCGAGAGCTCGGCGCTGCAGAGCTCGCAGCGTTCCGCGGGGACGCGCTCGCGGATGAGGCTGCGCAGGCCGGGCAGCCGAGCGGCCGTGCTCATGCGAGTCGCGCTGGGATCGCGATGCGCAGGATGCCCGACTCCTCGAGGAGTGGACGCGGCTCCATGCGGAAATCGGAACCGATGCCGGCACCGGCGCGCCGGATGTCGTACCGCGAGCCACAGCCGTCGCACACGAGCGCGGCTCCGTCGAGCACGGCATGCTCCATCGCCCCTTCGCACGCCGGGCAGTTGGCCACATACGCGTAGAACACGTTGCCCGTCCGCGCGATCAGAACCGCATCGCCGTCGGCCCTGGTCTTCAAGACGCTGCCGTTGTCGATATGTGTGCCACGAGCCGCGAGCGTGATCCACTCACCGGAGGGCGCGACAGCCGGACGCATGACCGGGGTGGGAGGCGCAGACGCGACGACGGGGAGGGCCACGAGACCGGCGATCTGCGGGGGTCCGGGTGCCGGAGTCTCGTCGGGCTGGACGACCTCGATTGCGGCGACATCGGGAGCCGCCTCGTAGATCGCCTTCTCGACGGCGAGCTTGAGCGTGACCATCGACGACGGGCACCCCTGGCAGTGGCCCTCCAGCCGAATCTGCACGGTGTCGCCCGCGACACCGATCAGTTCGACACCGCCTCCGTGGGAACGCATATACGGTCGCACCGACTCGAGCGCGCTCTCGACGCGGCTTCGGAGATCCGTCGGGTGCAGACCGTGGAGCAGCAGGACGCCGCGGATGATGTCGTCGGCCGCCATTCGCTCGAGCAAGCGATCGGTCGCGGGCGCACCCCGAGGGCCGAGGGCGTCGAGCATCCGCGACAGCGCCTCGCCGTAAAGATCGAGCACGGTGGAGAGCAGCTCCTCGACCAGCGCGCGCAACGCAGGGTCGGGGAGCTGCTGCAGCTCCCCGACCAGCGTGTCGACATGGGCGAGACGTTTCTGGAGCTCGCGCTCCTCAACAATACGAGCTGGCGCTGCCATTCATGGTTGCGGGCCGAAGTTCGGCGAGTGCCGAGTCTCCAGCACCTTGCCGTTGCCGAGGTACATGTGCACACCGCACGGCAGGCAGGGATCGAAGCTCCTCACCGCTCGCATGATGTCGATGCCCTTGAAATTGTCCGGCCCGTTCTCCTCGAAGATCGGCGTGTTCTGCACCGAGTCTTCGTACGGTCCCGGGGTGCCGTACATATCGCGGGGTGTCGCATTCCACGGCGTCGGCGGGTACGGATGGTAGTTCGCGATCTTGCCGTCGCGGATGACCACGTGGTGCGAGAGCACACCGCGGACGGCCTCATGGAAACCGCAGCCGATCGCCTCGTCGGGCACGGTGAACGGGGTGAACGTGTCGGTTCGCCCCGCATTCAGCTCGGCGAACGCCTTGTCCAGGAAATGAAGGGCCGCGGCTGCCGCGTATGCCTGGAAGTACGTGCGCGCACGGTCGCGTTCAATGGCGTTGCTCCACTTGGGAACCTTCCACTCGAACTCGACTTCCGGCTTGGAAGCGGTTTTCGGCAGGTAGATCTTGGTGCTGTTGCCCGTGGCCTTGAGGTACCCGACATCGACGATACCCGCGAGCGACGTCGCCAGCAGACGAGCGAACGCGCCGCCGCCGGTGTCCATGGCGAGGTGCTCGCCCTCATGCAGGTATCTGGGGCACATGACCCAACTGTAGTTCTTGTCGAAGTCGCGCTTGCCCGGCTTCGGGATGGTCGTCTGGTTCCACGGATGGCGCTTGTCGATCGGGGCGCCCAATGGGTCCTTCTCGACGAACACCTCGCCGTCGTCCGCCCAGTCCTCGTAAAACGAATGCCCGAGCAGGATGCGGATGTTGCGGTTGATCTCGACCAGGTCTGTGGTCACCAGCTTGCCGTCGACGACGACCCCCGGGGTCACAAACATCGCCCGGCCCCAGTTGGTCATGTGCCGGTACGTGTAGTCGCACTCGTCAGGATCGTTGAACGAGCCCCAGCACACGGTGTCCATGCGCCGCCGGCCGACCTCCTCGTACCCGGGAAGCGCCTCATAGAAGAAATCGAAGATGTCGTCGTGCAGCGGCACAACCTTCTTCATGAACTCCACGTAGCGCATCAGGCGAACGAGGTAATCCGAGAAGAGCTGCACCGTGGGCACCGTGCCGACACCACCGGGATAGAGCGTCGATGGGTGGACGTGACGTCCCTCCATCAAGCAGAACATCTCGCGGGTGTACCGGCTGACATGCAGAGTCTCCCGGTAGAACTCCCCGGTGAAGGGATTCAGCGCGCGCATGATCTCGGCGATCGTCCGGTACCCGTGGTCCGCCGCGTGTGGTGCGGGGGTGTTCTCAGCACGCGCGAGGACTGACGGGTTGGTCTCCTTCACCATCTGCTCGCAGAAGTCGACCATCAGCAGGTTGTCCTGGAAGATGTTGTGGTCGAACATGTACTCCGCGGCCTCGCCGAGGTTGACGATCCACTCCGCCATCGCCGGCGGCCGGATGCCGAATGCCATGTTCTGCGCGTACGTCGCGCAGGTCGCGTGGTTGTCGCCGCAGATCCCGCAGATCCGGCTCGTGATGAAGTGCGCGTCGCGCGGATCCTTGCCCTTCATGAAGATGCTGTAGCCGCGGAAGATCGACGACGTGCTCCTGCAGTCGGCGACGACGCGGTTGGCAAAGTCGATCTTCGTGAAGATACCGAGGCTGCCGACGATCCTGGTGATCGGGTCCCAGGACACGTCGACAAGGACCGGATCCTTGGTCCGGGTTGGGTCCTTCTCAACGACTGTCATTGCTCAGTTCTCCTCAGTACGTGGTCGGCCTGTAGCCGGTGGTGAGCTCGGGCCGCGTGTGCCGCCATCTGGGCTCTTTGTTGACAGTCGTGTTGGTGACCTTGCGCAATGCGCGGATTGCGGTGCCGTAGACACCGATGACACCTGTCGAGAGGTGCGCCCCCGGCGGCTCGTCCATGAACGGCATGAACTTGTCCGGGAAACCGGGCATGGTGCAGCCGATGCAGATGCCGCCCACGTTCGGGCAACCACCGATGCCGGCCATCCAGCCGCGTTTGGGGACGTTGCAGTTGACGACAGGCCCCCAGCAGCCGAGCTTGACCAGGCATCGCGGCGAGTTGTAGTCGGCGGCGAAATCGCCCTGCTCGTATGACGCGGCACGGTCGCAGCCGTCGTGGACGGTGTCCCCGAAGAGCCATTTGGGGCGCAGTTGATCGTCGAGCGGGATGATCGGTGCGAGGCCGGCAACCATGTACAGCAGGTAGAGCACCGTCTCCATGAAGTTGTCCGGTTGCACCGGGCACCCAGGGACGTTGACGATGGGCAAACCAGCCTTCGACTTCCAGTCCCAGCCGAGGTAGTCGGCCAGGCCCATGGCGCCGGTGGGATTGCCCTGCATGGCGTGAATCCCGCCGTACGTGGCGCAGGTTCCGCAGGCGACAACGGCGAGGGCTCTGGGGGCGAGGCGATCGATCCACTCGCAGGTCGTGATCGGCTGACCCGTCGCCGCGTCGGTGCCGACCGCGGCCCAGTACCCCTCTTTCTTGATGGTCTCGTTGGGAATCGACCCCTCGATCACCAGCACGAACGGGTCAAGGTCACCGTTGGCGGCGGCGTGCCACGACTTGATGAACTCCTCCCCGTTTTCGTACGCGAGCACGGGGTTGTAGAGGTGGACCTTGGGCAGGCCTGGAATGGCTCCGAGGAGCACGTCCTCGATGCTTGGTTGGGTCGCTGCAGTGATCGATACCGAGTCACCGTCGCACCCGAGTCCCGCGGTGATCCACACGATGTGGAGATCAGAGACCGGCGAGTCCCTCTGGGTCTTGCGCCCATACGGAACGGTATCCGTGGCCATCCAACCTCCTCCTTAGTGAGCGATTGGCAGCGACTGATGCTGGGGGATGCATCGCGCGACATCCGCCGGTCATCGACTGTGGCCACCTGAACACGGCCCGTCAATCCGTGTCTTGCGCACCTATCCGCGTTGCGCGGGTATTGACAGGTGGCTTGCGCTGTTCGGTGCGTTCAAGGAACGCAAGCTCGGTCGGTGCTGTGGCTCATGGTCGGCGACATCCCGGACCTCGCCGACCTTGCGCATGTCGAGGAACTCCTGGGCGACCGCTCGAAGTCGCTCGACCGGCGCGACGTATGCGTCGATCATGTCGAGGCCCGGTTCGCTCAACTCGTATCGGCGGCGGCTCCTGCCGCCCGCGGTGCGTTCCCAGGTGGAGTGGAGCAGGCCATCCGCCTCCATCGTGTTGAGTGACCGGTACACGGTGCCCAGGTCGCATTCCACGCCGATCCCGAGGAGCCAATGGTGCAGCTCGTATCCGTAGACGGTCTGACCGCCAACGAGGTGGGCGAGGATGCACGGACGCAACAACCCGACCGTCAATGCGGCCGGGCGATCGGGCCGGGGGTCCCCGCTCACGTCCACACCTCTAGCTGACCACCTGCTTCGACTTTACGAGTCGCGTACCCGATTTTCCCCAGGGTGTGACCCTAGTCTTTTGCGGCAAGGGCACCCTTGGCAGCGCTCGATACCGTCCGTGGCTGCCGGCCCGTATCGATCGGTCCGAAGATCGGCACAAGCTCCTGGCGGGAGCGGATCCTCAGTTTTCCATAGACGTTGGCGAGGTGATATTCGACCGTCTTGATGCTCACCACCAGCTCGTCCGCCACCTGGCGATTGGTCCGACCCGTGGCCACGAGGCGGGCCACGGATACCTCGTGGGGTGTCAGGCGCCAGCGAGCGCGTCCGCCTTCGGTGATCGGAGCCATGCCGCAACGGACGAGCGCCGCGGTGGACTCCGTGAGAAACGGCCGCGCATCGAGATCGGCGAAGCGCTCGCGTGCGGCCTCGAGCTGCCACACGGCCGCTCGGGTGAATCCCTCGCGCATCAGGAAGCGGCCGTATTCGAGTTCGGTCAGGGCCCGCTCGAACGGCAGATGGATGGCGTCAAGGATCGCGAGGCTGGAAACGAAGGCGACCTCGGCATCATCGGCGCGTCCAACCGCCGCGTCGAGCATGGCTCGAAGTCGTTCAGCGCCGGCGGTGGACTGGGCGCGGTTGCGCTCGCGAGCCAACCGGGAAAATCGTGAGACGACCGTCTCGGCATCCCGGAGGCGGTTGAGACCGACCAGCGCCTCAGCGTAGAGGATGGGCCAGTCCAGGATCCCAGGCTCTCCGATGCCGCCGAGGTCCGCATGCGGCAGCAGCGGCTCCAGCGCGTGGATGACCAACTCATGATCACCGCGAGCTCGGGCGATGAGCGCCCCGGCCATTGCTGCCTGCGCAATCCCGGCGAACTCGGCGCCGACGAGGTCGGCCGCTCGACGGGCGGCATCCGCGTGCGCCTGAGCCGCCTCCCAGTCGCCGCGCGCGGCAAGCGGCGCGCAGGCGGCGCTGTGAGCTCCGGCGAGCAACCAGGTCTGATCGGCATCCTCGGCGAGCGACGCCGCAAGCTGTCCGTGGACGGATGCGTCGTCCCAGGCGCCCACGCGGTACTCCGCGGTCGCAAGCATCGTGAGCGCCTCGATCGCCTGGTGTGCCGGACCGCGCCGCCTGAGCAGCTCGGCCACCGGCGCGAGGTCGTCGCGAGCCGCGGCCGGGTCGTCGGTGACACAGCGGACGTACCCACGGCCGATGAAGCCGTCGAGCGACGCGTCGTCGCCGAGGAGGTGAGCGGCCGGGAGCTCGGCCACCGCGGCAGCGGCCTCGGAGGCACGCCCCGCAAAGAGCAGGCCGATCGCGAGCACTGACAGCGAGTCGGCGACCGGCGACGTGACGCGGTTGGCGTCGAGCGCTCTGGTCGCCCACAGCGCCGCGTCCGCGCCCTGCCCGCGTCCCATGTGCACTCGGGCGAGCTGCGCGGCGATCTCTTCAGCCAGCGGGTGATCGCGTGCACGATCGCATGCGGCGTACGCTCCGGCGAGCAACTCCTGGGCCTTGTCGTAGCGGCCGCCGGTCATCGCGAGGCTACCGAGCACGAAGCCCCTGCGCGCAGACGGTGGCTGCGCCTCGATCTCTCCGGCAAGCGCCAGCACATCGTCGACAGCCCCGCCGAGGAGCATGTACTCCACCGCCATGAGCGTTCGCTGGTCACGCTCCGGGCCGTCAGCCGTGAGGCGGCTCGCCGACAGGAGCGCATCGGCCGCCGCGTCCCAGGCCCCGCGCCGTGCGACCTGAATTCCGAAGATGATCAGATCCGCGGCGAGCTGGGGGTCCACCCCGCGAGCGGCGGCCACCCGATGGCGAAGCGCAGAGGCCTCGTCGTTCACCAGCGTCGCGGCCCTTTCGTGGAGCTGCGCGCGGTGTGCCGGCCCGAGCGAGTGGTACGCCGCTGCTTGTACGAGCGGGTGGGGGAACGCAATGAGGCGGTCGGCCGGCGCCCCACGCTCCTCGAGGAGATGGGCGGACATGGCCCGCTCGAGTGGAACCAGCATCTCCCCGAGCTCGGCGAGCCGCCCCGCGATCGCAAGCCTGGAGTACAGGCCGAGCACCGAAGCAGCGCCAACCAGGCGTCGCGCCTCCGGGCTGCACCCCTCGAGGCGGGACTGCACGAGTGCCTCGAAGTCAGCTGTCGATGGCAACGGCAGGTCCGACGGCTCGCGCAGGATCGAGGGCATGATCTCGTCAAAGATCGCGGTCGCATGCAGCGGGCTGCCACCGGTGTGGGATCGAATCCGATCCGCCGCCCGGGTCGAGAGGTGATCGACTCCCATCGATACGCCGAGGTCTCGGATCGAAGACACATCAAGACCGCGTACGCGGACCCATGCTCCGTGGCCATGCTCGACAAGGCGGTGGAACCCGGCGAGATGGCCTCTCGGTGACCCGCTCCGCGACACCATCAGGGTGAGCACGCGGTCCGCCTGCAGCCGCCGGAGGGCGAACACGAGCGCCTGGAGCGATGGGCGATCCGCCCACTGAGCGTCATCGATGAGCAGCAGCACGGGACCGGTTGTCTGCATCGTTCCGATGAGCTCGAGCAGGGCGGCGCCGACCCAGATCGGATCTCGAGCCTCGCCGTCCCGGGTGCCGAGATCGGAGAGCGCCGGTACACCCGTGGCAGGCGCGGCGCGCACGAGCTGTTCGATCACGCCGAAGGTGAGCAGCTGCTCTGCCTCCTCTCCGCTCGCTTCCCAGAGCTGGAACCCCTGCGCATGGCTCACGAAGTGATGTGCCAGCGCGGTCTTGCCGATCCCGGGCTCGCCGGTGAGGAGCGCGACACGTGGGTGCCCGAGGCGCACCTCGGCGGCCTGGGCGACCAGCCTGGCGAGCTCGTTCCGTCTCCCGACGAACACTACCTCGTTCCGACCGCCGTCGCCGCTCACGGCGACAGATGCTACATCCGAACCACTCCGGGTTTTTGGGCCGTGCCATCGCGGCCGGCCACGAGTGCAGCAACACGCGCCATCTCGTTTCCCACGATCATCATTCCCTCGTCGACACCCATCCCCGGCTTGGCCAGGACCTGCGCCGCGCCGCACGCCATTGCGATATGCGCCGAGACCTGCGCGGAGCGATCGGTCTCGTTGCAGGTGCCGCCGCAATAGGCGGACAGGCCGTGGCCTGCAACGAGCAGGAGTGCCTGGATGGCGTTGTTGATACCACCGAGGTCCGGCGTCTTCACATGGATCATGTCAGCTGCTCCCGCGCTGACGAACAACTCGATGTCCTCGAGCGTGTTGCACCACTCGTCCACCGCAATCTGCACGCCACTGCCACCGTTCCGGAGCACGCGTCGCAGCGCCGCGGAGACGCGAATCTGGTCGGCACGGTTGCCTGCGTCGATCACGTGTTCGACGCAGAGCGCGAACGGCTCGGCGGCCGTGCCGAGCCGCGCGAGGTAGGCGGCGACACGCTCGACATCGCCCTCAAACACAAGCCCGATGGTTCCGTAGACGTCGAAATGGAGACGTGGCGTGTAATCGGGGCGGCGCCGCAGCGCGATGATGCGATCCCGAACCCATGCCACGTACGCGAGCAGCAATTCACCCTCGCCGCCGAGTTTGGTCTCGACGTCGTTGATGAGCCCGTGCGGGAGAACGTCGGCCTCTTTGAGCACCATCTTGTCCACATTGGTATAGCGGTCATCTCCCGACTGGACGAACATCGGGACCGGCCGGATCGCAATCCCGGTGTCGTACTCGTCGCGCACGACTTCGGCCATGGTCAACCCCCGCATCTGGGCGACGGCATCGAGCAGCGCCTGGGTGACGCCGTACCTGATCGCGACATGGAGTGGTTCCCCATCCACGACGAGCGCATCCAACTCCTGCGCTGGATCGCGGAAATTCCTGATGTTCCGGCCGCGCAGCAATGGTGCGATGTGATTCGCTATCGCATCCGCAGCGCGACCCGCCGAGAAGATGGGCGCACGTCCGCCAACACCTGAATATTGCACGGCCGCGCAGTCGCCGTGAGCAACCCGTCCGTCCTCCATGAGCAGCAGGACTGACACCGCTTCACCCGGTTGACGGATGGCATCAAAGCCCGTGGTCAGCGGCCTCCCGATATAGGTGAAGCCGTCGTGCGCGGCCCCGTCGCGAATCGCGGCCTGATCATCGGAGAAGAAACCGGTCCGCACCGGGACCGACAGCACATCGGCGATGACCATCGGCGCTCCGGAGCGATCCGGCGCCGTCGCCGCCAGGGGTTCAGCCTCCTGCATCGCCCGGTCGACCCTCCGCCCACACCTCGGCGATCTCTCCGGCGCTCGCCATGTCGAAACGGTGGCGCATCAGCAGCAACGATGCGTCGTGCTGTGCCCTGTCGTCGCTCGCCACGCAATCGACGGCGATCACGACGTACAGGTCGTTGAAGAGCGCGTCGCGCGCGGTGGACTCGACGCATCCCTCGGTGGTGCACCCACCGATCACCACTGTCTTGATCCCATTGCTGCGCAGCAACAGTTCGAGGTTGGTACCCCAGAACGCGCTGGACCGGTATTTGCGCACCACCAGCTCGTCGGCGAGCGGCGCCACCTCGTTGACGAATTCGTGACCCGGTGTTCCCAGGACCGAATATCGCAGCGGCGTCCCGTCATGGTGGTTGGTCGCGTGCATGCGCAGGTTGAAGCGAATCTGCGCCGGGGAGTCGCTCATCCGATCGGGCAGGGTCGTGTTCTGCACATGGACCACCAGCACTGAAGCACGGCGTGCATCGACAAGCAGTCGCGCGAGCGCCGGCAGCGATTGAGCGTACATCGACAGGTCGACGCCCAGCGCCGCGAACGCGCCGTCAGCGCCGACAAAGTCGCGCTGCATGTCGATGAGCAGCAGCGCCGTGTGTTCGGGGTCGACGAGCTCGCTGAGCTCCGTGAAAACCTGCTTCCCTTCGACGGTGATCAACGCGTGCTTCCCGCCGGGCCGGTCGAGGCCGGCGCCGCGGGTCTGCGTCGGTACAGGACGTGGATCGACGCCACTCGTCGCTGAACCCTCCGGTCAAGGTGGCCGGTGACGCCGTTCGACGCTGCCGGAATCGTGACCCCGACGTGTGTCGGCGTCTCGTCCCTGGCGACGACCATGTACCCGATTGCCAGGAGGGCAGCCTCATCCTTGGCATACTCGGCGCGGTCGAAGTAATGGCGCTCGAGCGGCTCCGGGAATGTCTGTCGACGAACCATGCGACGCACGTCGCGGACGTTGATCCAGTCTCGGATCGAACCGACAACTCTGATCGCCGCCATGGGTTTCCTCCGCCTCCGAGTCCGTCGCCGCTGAGCATAGCGGGTGCTCCAGGCGACCACCTATCCCGCGAACGGCCAGCGTGCGGCGCCGAGCTCGCGCGAGACGCCGCGCGCGGCCTCGACCACCGCGGCCGAGAGTCCGCGCGCCGGGCCGCGCGGATACACGCGATCCGTGTCTCCGACAACAGCGATGGCGCCCACCGCGTTGCCGAGGCGATCGAAGATCGGCGCCGCAATACTCGACTCACCGAGCACGGCCTCGTCGCGTTCGGTGGCGATCGCCTGGAGCCGTATGGTGGACAGCTGAATGCGGAGGGCTGCCGCGGCTGGCGTGCGCTTGGTCAGACGCTCGAGTGGCGCCGCCAGCATGTTGTCGATCATGTCGCCGGGGGCAAACGCAAGCAACGCCTTGCCCAGGGCGCTGGCATGCAACGGCAACTGCGACCCGACCTCGAGGATCTGAAGTGTCGCATCAGGGCGAAACACATGATGCACGACCACTGCGTTCGCGCCGTGCATGACCCCGACCCGCACCGCGAATTTGGTGCGCACCGAAAGCTGCGCCGCGAAGGTGATCGACCGCGAACGCAACTCGTTGACGTCGAGGTACGAGTAGCCCAGCTGGAGAAGCCCCGCGCCCAGCTGGTATTTCTCCGACACGCGATCCTGCTCCACGAAACCCTGTGCAAGCAGTGTCTGCAGCAGCCCGTGCACCGTCGGACGCGCGAGCCCGAGCTTGTCAGCTAACTCGCTGACACCCAACCTCCCAGGGCCACCGGCGAGCGCCTTGAGAATTGCAGCAGCGCGATCGACAGACTGGATCGTGGTCGGTCGCCGGTTATTCGGCATTGCTGAATTATGGTCGAGGATGTAGACTAGTCGCTGGTTCGGCGCCGACCGCGTGACAGCGAGGGAAGTCGTGGCCGTCGGGATTGTACTGGTCTCACATAGCCCCCAGTTGGCTGCGGGGCTGACGCTTCTCGCCGGTCAGATGGCGGGGCCGGACGTGCATATCGAGCCCGCCGGCGGCGATCAGGATGGAGGTCTCGGCACTTCGGACACCCTGGTGCGCGCCGCCATCGAGCGTGCGGATCAGGGTGACGGCGTGCTGTTGCTGTGCGACCTCGGCAGTGCCATTCTCACCGTGCGCGAGGTGCTCGATGGCAACGGTAACGGCCACATCCGGCTCGTCGACGCTCCCTTCGTGGAGGGCGCCGTCGCGGCTGCGGTCATCGCGTCATCCGGCGCGGCGCTCGATGAGGTTGCGAGAGCCGCAGAGGAGGCACGCGATGCTCGCAAACTCTGAGGCGACGATGACGCTGCCGGAAGGCGTGGCGCTGCATGCACGTCCGGCCGCGCTGTTCGTGCGCACCGCCATGCGCTTCCGCTCGAAGATCATCGTGGCCGCCAACGGACGCGAAGCCGACGCAAAGAGCATCCTCAGCGTGCTCGGTCTCGGGGCGACCGCCGGCACCACGCTGCTCGTACGCGCGGACGGCGAAGATGCCGCAGCGGCGCTCGACGCGCTCGCCGAATCGCTAGCCGGCGTCGTCGAGTAGCGAGCGGAGCGGGCGTTCCAGCGTCTCCACCTCGGCAGCCGACTCGGCCTCGAGTGCACGGCGCGCGATGTCGGCGGCCTCCTCGTAGTCGAGCGCTCGCACCCACGCTCGAACACGTGCGACGGCAGCTGCTCCGACGCTGAGCTCATCGACTCCGAGCCCCACCAGCAGGGGCATCACCACCGGGTTCGACGCCGCCTCGCCGCACACCTCGACAGGAATTCCGGCGGCGCGAGCTGAAGCGACCGTGTCCGAGATCAGCCGGAGGACCGCGGGATGATGCGCGGGGGCGCCGCCGGGCCGTGTCCGGTCGATACCGAGCTGGAAGCTGGTCAGATCGTTGGTGCCGATGCTGAACATGCCCACCTCGGGCGCGATGCGGTCGGACATCACGGCAGCGGCCGGGACCTCGACCATGGCGGCAACCAATGGAACACGACTCCCGCTTCGAGCGGCGATCGGCTCGATGGCCGCCCGCACCGCTCGCACCTGGCCGGGCTCGGTCACCATCGGGATCAACACCCGGAGCTCGGTGGCGTCTCCGGCATGGAGGATGGCTTCCAACTGGGCCGAGAGCGCCTCGGCATCCTCGAGCAGCAGCTCAACGCCGCGTCCATGGACTCCTTAAGAAAGGGCGGCGTTTTATCGCCGCCAAAATCCAGGAGGCGAACGGTCGCGGTCAAGGACCTGAGCTGACGCAACGCCGGGTCCAGGATCCTGCGGTGTTCGGCGATTGTCGGCCAGTGCCTCGCCTCCAGGAACGCGAGCTCAGTGCGAAACAGGCCGACGCCGTCGGCTCCTGCCTCAAGCGCCTCGCGCACCTCGGTGGCCGTGGCGGCGTTGGCGAGCACGCGCACCATCCGGCCGTCGCGCGTCACGGTCGGAAGGGCGCGTGACTTCATGGCGCGCGTTCGCGCCAGAGCGGCCGCCGCGATCGCGCTCCGCGCCGCCGCCACCCGATCGCTGTCTGGTGACGCGATCACGATGCTGCGGTCGGCGTCGACGATGCAGGGTTCCCCCGCCCCCAGCTCGAGTACGTCCGCACCCAGGCCGACGACCATCGGGAGCCCGAGCCCGCGAGCAACGATCGCGGCATGCCCCGTGACGCCTCCAACGGCGAGGGCGATCCCTCGGATGTCGCCGTCGAGCTCGATGACGTCAGCCGGGCCGAGATCCGACGCCACGAGAATGGAGTCGCCACCACGGCTTCGATCGGTGCGCCCCTCCTCGCCGGAGGCGAGCCGCGAGGCGCGCCGGGCGAGGCTGCGCACGTCAGCCGCTCGCGCGGCCAGTTCGGGGTCGTCGAGCATGTCCAGCTGCACCGCGAGGCCCTCGACCTCGGTGAGAATCGCGCTCGCCGGAGTGAGTCCGCGATCCACGACCGCGCGCTCGACCGCCGTGATGAGCACCGGGTCCTCCGCCATCATCGTCCCAGCGTCGAGGATGTCGGCCTCGTCGACGCGGCCGTCAGCTCGGAGCTTCACCGCGAGCGCCTCGAGCTCCTGCGCCGACCGCGCAAGTGCGTCAAGAGCCCGTGTCGCGGCGGCGGGTCGCGCACCCTCGTCGAGGACGGTGCCGTCGACCTCGCCGGAGGCGTCGAGACACCTCACCGCACCGAACGCGATCCCCGGTGATGCCGGAACGCCCGCGAGCACGCGCTCCGTCATCTTATTAAGGAGTGCCCGCCACCGTCCGTTCGAGGGCGCGGATGATCATCGCCGTCGAGGTCGCTCCCGGATCCTGATGACCGATTGAGCGTTCTCCCAGGTACGACGCACGTCCCTTGCGAGCCTGCATCGGGATCGTTGCCCGCATCCCCGCCTCCGCCGCCTCCGATGCGGAGCGAAGCATCTCTCCGCGCGACGCCCCCCGCGCCAGCCCCTCTCGCATCGCGGTCACGGCCGGCTCCAGCGCATCGACCATGGTCTTGTCACCGGGCACGGCGGCACCGAGATCCTGGATCGATGCGAGCGCGGCGGCCATCGCATCCACCAGCTGGGCGAGGTCGAACGTCGGTCCATCGCCGAGGGCGCGCCCTGCCTTGCGCAGCGCCGAGCCCCAGAGTGGGCCGCTGGCACCCCCGACCGTGGACACGAGGGTCTTGCCGGAGAGGATCAGCAACTTGCCGGGAGTCCCGTCCGGCTCCGTGCTCAGGGCGAGCGTCACGGCATCGAACCCTCGATTCAGGTTGATGCCGTGGTCGCCATCGCCGATCGCCGCGTCGAGCTGGACCAGGTAGTCCCGCTCGGCGCGGACCGACGCGGCGATCTCATTCATCCACGCGGTGACGGTCTGCGCGTCCATTGCTATAGCGACCGCCACGATAGCATCAGCCTCCCCAGCGCAGGGCTGCCGTGTGCACGGGCGCGTCCCACAGCGCTGTCAGGTTGTCGTCGAGCTCCACAACCGTCAACGACGCGCCCGCCATCTCGAGCGAGGTGATGTAGCTGCCGACCAGGTTTCGAATCGGGTTGAGCCCGGCGGCGCGCAGCCGCTTGTCCACCTCGCCGTACAGGAGGTACAGCTCGAGCAGCGGCGTGCCGCCCATGCCGTTGACGAAGGCGAGCACGTTTGCGCCAGACTTGGCAGCAAGGTCCGAGGTAACGGCCTCGACCATGATGTCGGCGATCTCCGCGGCGCTGCCGAGTGGGGCGCGACGGCGGCCCGGCTCGCCGTGGATGCCGATGCCCACTTCCATCTCGCCCTCGGGCAGATCGAAGATCGGAGTACCTGACGCCGGCGGGATGCACGACGACAATGCGATGCCGAAGGAACGACCGCGAGCATTGACCTGCTTGATGACGCTGACGACGGCTTCGAGCGAGTCCCCCGCTCGGCGGCAGCACCGCCGATCTTCTCGGCGATCACGGTCGCGCCGACGCCTCGGCGTCCGGCGGTATACAGGGAGTCCTGGACGGCGACGTCGTCGTCGATCACGATCGCCTCGACCTTGACGCCGTCGTCGGCGGCCTCGTCGGCGGCCATCTTGAAGTTGAGAACGTCACCGGTGTAGTTCTTGACGATGTGGATGACCCCTGCTCCACCATCGACAGCCTTGGTTGCGGCGAGCATCTGATCGGGAACCGGCGAAGTGAACACTTCGCCGGGGCAGGCTGCGTCGAGCATGCCCTTGCCGACGAAACCGCCATGCAGCGGCTCGTGCCCGGAGCCGCCGCCCGAGATCAGGGCGACCTTGCCTTTCACCGGCGCGTCCTTGCGAACCAGGATCTGGTTGGCGACGTCGTACCGGAGGATGTCCGGCACTGAGGCGGCGAGCCCGGCAAGCAACTCTTTGACCACCTGGTCCGGCTCGTTGATGATTTTCCGCATGCGCCTGGTGGCTGTGGCCATGGCTCGACACTCCTGTTATTCGACATTATCGAACGTTGGTCGGAAATTACTCTTTTCGCGAGGCTGCTGTCAATGGGTTTGTTGAGGCGGTCCGTGTGGGGCGTCTGACAATGCTCTCGGGCCGGCGCGATGGCCGCGGGGCTTGGCGGGGTAGGCTCGCTTCTGCATGGCTGGCAGAGCTTTCGTCACCGGCGCGACCGGCTTCCTTGGACGGGCGATCGCCGAGGAGCTGCTTGCCGCCGGTCGGCCGGTGCGCGCCCTCGCCCGGTCCGGCGCGGCAGCTGAGCGGCTTGCTGCGCTCGGGGTGGAAGCGGTCCGCGGAGACCTCCGCGACCCGGGGTCGCTCGAGGCCGCATTCGGGGGATGCGAGGTGGTCTTTCATGCGGCGGGGGTCAACGCCTTCTGCCTGCCCGATCCCCGGCAGATGTTCGAGGTCAACGTCGCCGGATCGAGAGCCGTGGTGCGCGCCGCTGCGACTGCGGGAGTCGCCCGGCTCGTGTACACCTCGTCGGCAGCCACCCTGGACGTGGCCTCCAAGGGCGGCGGAGGCCATCGCGGCGCTGGTCGGTTCCTCTCGAAGTACGCGCGGTCCAAGTACCTGGCCGAGCAGGCAGTCCTGGAAGCCTCCGCGAGCAGCGGCCTCGACGTCGTCTGCGTCAATCCGGCCTCGGTACAGGGGCCGGGGCGGACGAGCGGAACCGCGAGGCTGCTGATCGGCTACCTCAACGGCAAGCTTCCCGCGGCAGTCGACGGGCCGCTCAACGTCATCGATATCGCCGATTGCACGCGCGGCCACGTGCTCGCCGAGGCGCGCGGGGTGGCGGGGGAACGATATCTCCTGTGCGGAGCATCCATGACGCTGCGCTCCGGACTCGCGCTGCTGTCCCGGCTCACCGGACTCGAGGACCGCCCTCGATTCCTTCCGCCTCGGGTTGCACTTGCCGCGGCCGCGTGCATCGAGGCCGTCGCCCGTGCACGCGGGAAGCACACGCGGTTCTGTCGCGAGATGGTTCGGACCCTGATCGAAGGGGCCTCATACGACGGATCGGCCGCAGCGCGAGACCTGGGGCTGGACTACACGCCGATCGAAACCACCATGCGCCGCACGATCAGCTGGTACATCGATCAGGGCCTGATCCTGCGGCCGCTGCCGGGCTTCACCCCGCCGGCCGCAGAACCTCAGCGCACCGGCGGCGTCTGATCAACCGCGGCCGCCGCAGCGACAGGTGCCGCAGGGCGACGACGCAGTCCCGGGAGGCGCAGCGTGAAACGGTTCTCCGTCCCCTGCATCAGCCGCTCGATATTGGCGCGATGCAGCACGATGATGGCGATCGCTGCGCCGACGGTGAACAGCACCTCCGCCCATGAGCCGCCGAACACCAGCACCAAAGGCGGCAGCGCGAGCGACGCCGTGATCGATGCCACCGAGGTGTATCGGGTGGCGAGCAGCACCATCCACCAGAGCACTGCCATGACCACCGATGCGAGCGGAGCCATGACGAGCACGACGCCGACTGTCGTCGCGACGATCTTGCCGCCGCGCTTGAAGCCGAGGAACAGTGGCCGCCAGTGCCCGATCAGGGCGCCGGCTCCGGCGACCACCGCACCGGTGCGCCCGCCGGCGGCGAGTCCGAGCGCCGCGGCGGCCGAACCCTTGCCGATGTCGAGAACGGCGACGGCGAAGAACATCTTGAAGCCGGCGTGACGCCAGACATTCGCCGCTCCTGTGCCTCTGCTCCCGACCTCGCGTATGTCCTTCCCGGTGAAGAACCTCGAGAGCCAGTATCCCCATGGGAGACTCCCGAGTGCGTATCCGGCCACCCCCAAAAGCACAATGGTCAGGAGGCTCACCCATCGATTCTAGAGGCAATTCCCGGGCCCTGCCGCTGACCGCCTGGAGGTGGTGGGATGCACACTGACGCGGTGACGCGGCACCTCACGATCCCCAATCAGCTGACCATCCTGCGCATCCTCCTCGTGCCCGTCATCGGAGCCGTCCTCGCGATCGATTTCACCGACCATTTCCAGATCAGCGCGGTGGCCTATGTGACCGCCGCGGCGACCGACACCCTGGACGGGCGGATCGCCCGAAGCCGCAATCTCGTCACCGAGCTCGGCAAGTTTCTCGACCCGCTGGCCGACAAGCTGCTGGTGATCACCGTGCTGGTGATCCTGGCCACCCAGTCGCTGCTTCCGGCGTGGGTCGTCCTGATCGTCGCCGCACGCGAGTTCCTGATCACCGGGCTGCGATCGGTGGCCGCCGCTCAGGGGGTCGTGGTCAGCTCAACGCCATGGGGCAAGTCCAAGACGCTCACGCAGAACTGCATGATCCTGCTGATCATCCTGGCGCAGCCATATTCCTGGCTCAAACCCGCGGCGGTGGCCTTCATCTGGATCGCGGTGATCGCCACGGTGCTCAGCGGTCTCGACTACCTGTGGCGCTACCGGCGCTTCGTGATCTAGGGGGGCCGGAGGTCAGTCGTCGTCGTCGACCCAGTCGAGGGTGCGCTGGACCGCCTTCTTCCATTTGCGGTAGCCCCGATCGCGTGCGTCCTGATCCATGTTCGGGACCCACTCCGCCGCCTTGTGCCAGTTTGCCCGGAGGCTCTCGACGTCCGGCCAGAATCCGACCGCGAGGCCGGCGGCATATGCGGCGCCGAGCGACACGGTCTCCGCAACGTTCGGGCGCACGACCGGCACCCCGAGCACGTCGGCCAGGAACTGCATTAGCAGGTTGTTGGCCGTCATACCGCCGTCGGCCTTGAGCGTGGTCAGCTCGATGCCGGAATCGGCATTCATCGCATCGACGACTTCGCGCGTCTGCCATGCGGTGGCTTCGAGCACCGCGCGAGCCAGGTGGCCCTTGGTGACATAGCCGGTCAGGCCGGCGATGACGCCCCGCGCGTCGCCGCGCCAGTGCGGAGCGAACAACCCGGAGAACGCGGGAACGAAATAGATGCCTCCGTTGTCGTCGACGGTGCGTGCCAGGGTTTCCACCTCGGGCGCGCTCCCGATGAGCCCGACCTTGTCGCGGAACCACTGGACGAGCGCGCCGGTGACCGCGATCGATCCCTCGAGCGCGTAGCTCGCGGGCTCATCGCCGATCTTCGACCCCACCGTGGTGAGCAATCCATGCCCGGACAGCACTGGCCGCTCACCGGTGTTGAGCAGGAGGAAGCTCCCGGTTCCATACGTGCACTTGGCCTCCCCCGCCGAGAAGCACGTTTGACCGAACAGCGCCGCCTGCTGATCGCCGAGCGCCGCAGCGATGGGCACACCGCCCAGGGTGTCGCCGGCCTCACCGTAGATCTTCGACGAGGATTGGATCTCCGGCAGCATGGCTCGAGGGACCCCGATCGCATCGAGCAGGGTGTCGTCCCAGTCGAGCGTCGTCAGGTTCATCAGCATCGTGCGGCTGGCATTGGTGACGTCCGTGACATGGCGGCCGGTGAGATTCCAGACGAGCCAGCTGTCCATCGTGCCGAAGAGCAGGTCACCCTCCTCGGCGCGTCGTCGCAGGTCGGGTGCGCTGTCGAGGAGCCAGCTCACCTTCGGGCCGGAGAAGTACGTCGCGAGCGGGAGCCCACAGCGTTCGCGGAAACGATCCTGGCCGTGCTCAGCGGCGAGATTGCGGCAGAGGGCGTCGGTGCGCGTGTCCTGCCACACGATCGCGTTCTGCACTGGCTCCCCGGTGTGGGGGTCCCAGACGACGGTGGTCTCGCGTTGGTTCGCGATGCCGACCGAGACCAGGTCGCGCACATCGAGACCGCCGCTGTCGAGGGCGCCGTGGACGACCTCGATGACATTGCGCAGGATCTCGCGAGGGTCGTGCTCAACCCAACCCGGACGCGGAAATATCTGTTCGTGTTCCTTCTGGCTGAGTGAAACGATGCGACCCTGGTGATCAAACACCAGGCAGCGCGACGAAGAGGTTCCCTGATCGATCGCAGCGACGTAGCTGTTCAAGCGCACTTCCCTCGTGCCGGCTGATGCAATGGAGAGTTCACCACGGAACCGCACCAAGGTCGCGGGATATCGTGCGCGCTCCCTCGCGGACGAACGCGACCAGCTCGCTGCGCGGTTGGTCGCCCTCGCAGAGTCGTTCCGTCGGTCCGGAGATGGCGATGGCGCCGACCGCGGCACCCTGCCGGTCGCGTATCGGCGCTGCGAATGACGTCTCACCTTCGATCAACTCTTCAGCCGACGACGCCCATCCCTGCTCCTGCACGCGCTCGATCTCGATCGCGAGCTGTTTGGGGTCGGTGATCGTGCAATTGGTGAAGCGGGGCAGGGATCCGTTGCCCAGCTCGGCTGTCAGATAGGGGTGATATGCGAGCAGGACCTTGCCCATCGCGGTTGCATGCATCGGGAGCAGCGCGCCCACCTCGAGCACCTGGGGGCTGTTGTCCGGACGGAACACGTGGTGCACCAGCAGCACCTGGCGGTCATGCAACGTCCCCAGGCGCACGCTCTCGTTGGTGCGTGCAGCCAGCCAGTCCGCCCAGTTGAGCGCACGGGTGCGCAGCTCATTGCCGTCGAGGTAGCTGCTGCCGAGGTGGAGCAGCGCCGCACCCATTCGGTACTTCCCCGACTCCGGGTCCTGCTCGACGAATCCGACGGACAGGAGCGTGCGCATGATGCCGTAGACCGTCCCCTTGGGCAGCCCGAGCTCGCCCGCCACCTCGGCAAGGCTCAACCGGCGGGTGCGCCCGGACAGCAGGCGGAGGATCGCCGAGGCTCGTTCGATGGATTGGATCGGTTTGGGCATCGGACCTAAGCCTAGCAATTCCTTAATAGGGCAAAAGGGCCATTTCCACAGGTGATTGACAATGCCCTACGGACGAGGGTAGTGTCCGCACACCCAATCAGGGGTAGAAGATCGCCAAGGAGGTGGCACGTTATGCCGAACCACATCTTTTTCTCGGAGGTCATAGGAACAGGCCTACTGATCCTTCTCGGGGATGGCGTCGTCGCCGGCGTGCTGCTGTCCAAGTCGAAGGCCGAGAACAGCGGGTGGATCGTGATCACCTTCGGGTGGGCGATGGCAGTGGCGATGGCGGTGTACGCAGTGGGTCAGTTCGACGGCGCGCATCTCAACCCCGCGGTTACCCTCGGGCTGGCCGTGATCGGCGTGACCCAATGGTCCAACGTTCCCCAGTACATCGGCGGTGAACTGGTCGGAGCTTTCATCGGGGCGGTCCTGGTGTGGGTGCACTACAGCCACCACTGGAAGGAGACCGAGGATCCAGGTCTGAAGCTCGCGGTCTTCTGCACCGGCCCTGCGATCCGCAACGTGGCCTTCAACTTCATCAGCGAGGTCATCGGCACCTTCGTGCTCGTCTTCGGGGTCGTCGCCATCACCTCCAAGGGCAATGGCCTGGTAGGTGGGCTCGCCCCGCTGATCATCGGCCTGCTGGTCTTCGCGATCGGCCTCTCCCTGGGCGGTCCGACCGGGTACGCGATCAACCCCGCCCGCGATCTCATGCCCCGAATCGCGCACTTCCTGCTCCCGATACCAGGCAAGGGAGGGTCCGATTGGGAATACGCGTTGATACCGGTTGTCGGGCCGATCGTCGGCGGCATTCTCGGCGCGATCGTTGCCCACCAGCTTCCCATCTAGGCATCGCCGCCGACCGCACGGCGACACGTGAACGACGCATGGGCGAAAGGAGTTTTTGATGGCCAAATACGCAGCAGCGATTGATCAGGGAACCACCAGCACGCGCTTCATGGTGTTCGATCACAGCGGCAAGGTTGTCTCTGTCGATCAGAAGGAGCACGAGCAGATTTTCCCGAAGCCGGGCTGGGTGGAGCACGACCCGCTCGAGATCTGGGAGCGCACCCAGGACGTCGTGCGCGCCGGACTCGGCAAGGTGGCGATCGCCGATCTCGCGGCGGTCGGCATCACCAATCAGCGCGAGACCACGGTTGTCTGGGATCGTGGCACCGGCAAGCCTGTTTACAACGCGATCGTCTGGCAGGACACGCGAACCGACAAGATCGTCGATCAACTGTCGGCGGACGGCGGTCAGGACCGCTTCCGCGCGAAGGTCGGCCTGCCGCTCGCAACCTATTTCTCAGGTCCCAAGGTCAAGTGGATCCTCGACAACGTTGACGGAGCTCGAGCCAAGGCGGATGCCGGCGATCTCGCCTTCGGCAACATCGACGCGTGGTTGATCTGGCTGCTCACAGGTGGCACGGACGGCGGCGTGCACGTCACCGACGTGACCAATGCGAGCCGGACGATGCTCATGAATCTCGAGACGCTTGATTGGGACGACGAGATTCTCAGCATCATGACGATCCCCCGGTCGATGCTCCCGGCGATCCGGGCGTCGAGCGAGACCTACGGCACTGCAAAGGGCGTGCTTGCCGGCATCCCCGTGGCAGGCGACCTCGGCGATCAGCAGGCAGCCCTGTTCGGGCAGACCTGTTTCGCGGTCGGCGAGGCGAAGAACACCTATGGCACCGGGAACTTCCTGCTCCTCAACACGGGCACGAAGCCAGTGCAGTCGAAGAACGGTCTGCTGACCACGCTTGCGTACAAGATGGGCAGCGCCGACGCAACCTACTGCCTCGAAGGTTCGATCGCGATCACGGGCGCGCTCGTGCAGTGGCTGCGCGACAACCTGGGCATGATCGAGAAGTCCTCGGACATCGAGGTGCTCGCCAAGACGGTTGATGACAATGGTGGCGCATACTTCGTACCGGCGTTCTCGGGCCTCTATGCCCCCTACTGGAAGTCGAGTGCTCGCGGCGTGATCGCCGGCTTGACTCGCTACGTCAACAAGGGCCACATCGCCCGCGCGGCGCTCGAGGCGACCGCATGGCAGACCCGCGAGATCGTTGATGCCATGAACGCCAACTCGGGGGTCGCGCTGACCTCCCTCAAGGTCGACGGCGGCATGGTCTTCAACGACACGCTGATGCAGTTTCAGTCCGACGTGCTCGGCGTCCCCGTGGTGCGCCCGACCGTTGCGGAGACGACCTCGCTTGGTGCCGCCTATGCCGCCGGCCTCGCCGTCGGATTCTGGGCCCAGGTTGAAGACCTTCGCGAGAACTGGGGCAAGGACAAGGAATGGACCCCGCGTATGGACAAGGCCGCCGTCGCCAAGGAGTACGCGCTCTGGAAGAAGGCCGTCACTCGGACCTTCGACTGGGCGGAGTGAGGGCCACTCCAAGGCCGATGTAGCAGACTGGAATCTGTTCTCCGAGGGAGCCCGGCGGCGCCGTCACCGCGGCGTCGACCGGGTCTCCGCCGGGTTCGAACGCGACCAGAGGCAGGCTCAAAAGGAGATCCATCATGGGTGACGATCAGAAACCCGAAGGCGTCCCCGAGGAGGACGAGCATGGGCATCAGGGCTCTTTTGCCACGGGGCAAGAGGTGACCGAGCATCATCCCGAGCGTGAGGAGGAGGAAGGCGACTTCGCGACCGGCGAAGAACTCGCCAGAGATACCCATGAGGGCAGCTTCGCGGAAGGCCAGGAGACAACCGAGCATCATCCCGAGCTCCACAAGGGCGACTTCGCCGAGGGCCAGGAGGAGGAGCACACGCATCCGGGCTAGATCGAGGACTTCCCGGGTGATCGAGCGACCGGCGCGGACCGACTCGATACGCTCAGTTCAATGGCAACCCATAACCCGTCGATGAGCTCGCTCGAGGCTGACGTCCTGGTCATCGGAGGCGGCTCGACGGGCGCCGGCGTGGCCTGGGATGCTGCGCTCCGAGGCTTCTCCACCATCCTGGTGGAGCGCCGCGATCTGGCGGACGGGACCACCGGTCGATTTCACGGCCTCCTCCACTCGGGCGGCCGTTACGCGGTCAAGGATCCGTCCGCCGCCCGCGAGTGCATCGCGGAGAACCGGGTCCTGCGCGTGACTGCAGCCGATTGCATCGAGGATACCGGGGGACTCTTCGTGTCGACGCCGTGGGACGACCCGGAGTACGGCGACCAGTTCCTCGAGGGGTGCAGGGCGACCGGCGTTCCCGCTGAGGAGATCCCGGTCGGTGAGGCGCTCCGTCGCGAGCCGCGTGTGAATCCCGACATCCGGCGCGCCTTCCTCGTCCCCGACGCGTCACTGGACCCGTGGAAGCTGGTCTGGGGATGCGCTCGGTCAGCTGAGGAGCACGGGGCGCGGATCCTTCCGTACCACCGCGTTCTCGATCTCGAGGTCGACGGTGACCGGGTCGTGGGCGCACGGGTTCGCAACGAGCACGGCGGCGAGGAATTCCGCATTCACGCCACTGTTGTCATCAACGCCGCGGGTGCCTGGGCCGGACAGATCGCGGAACTGGCACATTGCAAGGTCAATGTCCGCGCCGGGATGGGTCTGATGATCGCGATGAACCACCGGCTCGTGCAGATGTGCGTCAACCGATGCAAGCGGCCGGCGGACGGCGACATCCTGCTGCCGCTTCGCACCGCGTGCGTGATCGGAACCACCGATGTCTTTGTTCCGGATCCTGACCAGACCGAGATCCGCCAGGAGGACATCGACCTCCTCCTCGACGAGGGAGAGAAGCTGGTGCCTGGCTTTCGCCAGGCTCGGGCTCTGCACGCGTGGGCGGGCGTGCGACCGCTCTTCGAGGATACCGACACGGTTGCCGAGACACGGGATGTCACGCGCTCGCACGCCCTGCTCGATCATTCGGCGCGCGAAGGCGTCGCAGGATTCGTGACCATCACCGGCGGTAAGACGACGACATTCCGGTTGATGGCCGAGGCGGCTGTCGACGCCGCGTGCCTGCAGCTTGGCGGACCCCGCGTCTGCCGGACCGCCGAGGTCCCCCTCGTGGGTTCCGAGAGTCACGTCGCGTACCAGATCGGCAGCCGGCTGGCCGAACGCGAACCGGTCCCGCAGGCCGACGAGATCATCTGCGAATGCGAGTTGATCACCAGGACGCGGCTCGAGGACACGATCCGACAGCGCGACACGACGAGCCTCGACGACATCCGGCGTCTTCTCAGGCTGGGCATGGGGCCGTGCCAGGGTGGGTTCTGCATGTACAGGGTGACCGGCATCCTGCACGCCGGCGGGAGCGTCGACCACCTGAGTGCAAATCGCGCGCTGCTCGACTTTCTCGAGGAGCGATGGAAGGGGTTGCACCCCATCCTGCACGGCGACCAGCTGCGCCAGGCGAGGCTCGACGACTGGATCTTTCAGGGCATCCTCGACGTTGAGCACCTTCCCGCATGAGCTACGACACCCTGGTTGTCGGCGCGGGACTCGCGGGGTTGACGGCAGCGCTTCGTCTCACCGAGCAGGGCCAGCGCGTGCTGGTCGCCGCTCGAGGGGTGGGTGCGACGCATCTCGCGCCTGCGACGGTCGATGTCCTCGGCTATGTCGGCGATGCGCGTGTCGACAGCCCGTCTCGGTCACTGGCGGCGCTGATTGCGAGTGCGCCCGACCACCCCTACCGCCATGTTTCCGCTGACCGGCTCGCCACGGCTGTCGCGTGGTTCGGCGCACGCGCCGGCACCCTGGGTTATTCGGGCAACCTCGACGCGAACATGCTCCTCCCGACCGTGCTGGGGGTGCCGAAACCGTCGGCGCTGGCTCCGCAAACCATGACGGGCGGGGACCTTCGGGCTGGCGGGCGGTTCGCGTTTGTCGGCTTCAAGGGTTTCAAGGATTTCCATGCGCCGCTGATCGCCGACAACCTAGGCCGTGCCCGCCTTGAGGCCCCGATCAGCGCTCGGGCGATCGAGCTCGATCCGCCATCCAGCCGCCTCGGCGACCTCAGCGGACGGGTGCTCGCCGGCAGGTTCGACCACGGTGAACTCGCTGACTGGCTCGCCGCCGCGCTGATGGATCGCACCGACGCCGACGAACGCATCGGTCTGCCCGCGGTCCTCGGGCTGCGCAAAGCCGTCGAGACCTGGCGCGACCTCGAGTCGAGGTTGGGGCGGAAGGTCTTCGAGGTCGCCCCGTTGCCGCCGTCGATGCCCGGTATACGTCTCTACGAAGCAATGGCTGCCGCACTGCGCGCCGGCGGTGCGCGCATCGTCCATGGGGTGAGGGTGTCCGGCGCCCACGGGAGCAACCGCCGGATCGAGAGTGTCGATGTCATCAACGCGACCGGCGCTGTCTCGTACCCGGTCCAATCCGTGGTGCTCGCCTCGGGCGGCTTCGCCAGCGGTGGGCTCGAACTCGATTCGTTCGGCACGACGCGCGAGACGGTGTTCGACCTCCCTGTGACCGGCGTCCCGTCGTCCGATCGGGTTCGGTTCGCTCCTCGATACTTCGACGCGCAACCACTCGCAGCCGCCGGGGTGGCAACCGATGGTCTGCTGCGGCCCATCGACGCCGCGGGAGGCCCGGTGTACGCGAACCTGTATGCGGCAGGCGCGATCATCGGCGGCGCGGTCCCGTGGAAAGAGAAGTCAGGCACAGGGATCAGCATTGCCACCGGCTACGCCGCGGCCGAGGCGATCCTCGCACCAACGACGCTGCCCGCCACCGAGGCGGTCCGATGAACGATGCCATCCGCGACTCGCTCGATCACTGCGTGAAGTGCACGATCTGCGAGACGTTTTGCCCTGTATCCCAGGCCACGCCGCTGTTCCCCGGACCCAAATACGCGGGACCGCAGGCGGAGCGATACCGCGGCGCCGGACCATCGCCGGACTCGTCGGTCGACTACTGCTCGGGATGCGGAATCTGCACGCAGGTCTGCCCCCAGGACGTGAAGATCGCCGAGATCAACTCGCGGGCACGCGCGCAACTGTGGGAACGGCGCGGCATCCCACTCCGCAACCAGCTGATCGCCCGACCCACGGTGATTGGACGCCTAGGAGCCCCGGTGGCGCCCCTGGCGAACTGGGCACTCCACAATCGTGTCGTTCGCAGTCTCGTGCAGAGCGTGATCGGCATCCACCGTGATGCGCCCATGCCGAGCTTTGCGGGGAGGACATTCCAGTCACGCGCTCGCCGCAATCGCGGGCCCGCCAGCGATGCACCTGCGGTTGTCTATTTCCACGGCTGCGGGACCAACTATTACGAGCCGCACGTCGGCGAGATGGTGGTGGCCGTCCTCGAGCACAACGGGTTTCGGGTCATCATTCCACCGCAGGATTGCTGTGGCCTCCCGCTGCAGTCCAACGGGAATTTCCGTGCGGCACGGACCTACATACGCCGGCTGGCCGGCAACCTCGCGCCGCACGCGCGCGCCGGGCTTCCAATCGTTTCGAACTCCACCAGTTGCGGGCTGATGCTCAAGCGCGAAGCGCACGAGATCCTCGGCATCGACGACGCGGATCTCACGGTCGTGAGTGGCGCCATGTTCGATCTCTGCGAGTTCCTGTTCCGTCTGCACGAGCAGGGAAAACTGCGCACCGACTTCGGATCACTGCCGCTGACCGTGCCGTACCACGCTCCGTGCCAGCAGCGCGGCCACGGCATCGGCAAACCGGCTCTCGACCTGCTCGCGCTCGTCCCCGACCTGCACATGATCGAGCTCGATGTCGACTGCTGCGGGATTGCGGGGACGTACGGGCTCAAGAAGGAGAAGTACGGGATCTCGATGGCGGTCGGCGAACGCCTTTTCAGCGACATCGCGGCAACCGGCTCCGACCTCGCGGCGTGCGACAGCGAGACGTGCCGCTGGCAGATCGCGCACGGCGCAGGCGTCACTGCGGTGCACCCGATCGAGCTGCTCTACCGGGCGTACAGGCTCGACGGGATGCCCCAACCTGGGGAGGTCAGAGCGGGCGCACAACACGCAACCGTGGACGCCTGAGCATGTCCAGGCGCCGCAGACCACGACCCGTGGTCCAGGAATCTCCCAACGGTCAGGCGGTGATGCGCGTCGACGACGTGCTGCTCCTGCGCGGCGAGCGCGGGACATGGCTCATCGACATCAACGTCCGCTCCTCCCGCGGGTCCCGCTCACTGCAGATCCCGATCGGCAAGCACCGCGCCATCGACCGCCTGGCCTGGGAGCTCAGAAGGAGCGAGACCCCGTCCTGAGCGGTGTGGGTCGTCTAGCCGTGCGCCGGCGAGGACGAAGCCAGCTCTCCCAGCGGGAGCACGCTGCGCGCGCCAACGAGCAGGGAGTCGCAGACCAGCGCCACGCAGCGCTGCCGCTGCGGAGCGTCCATGAACAGCGGGTCGGCATGGCTGAGGCCGGCCATCATCGCCGACACATCCGTGATGGTCACGTCGGGGCGGATCAGCCCGGCTTGCTGAGCCTTCTGGAGGAGCTCGGTGACAGCGTCAATCAGATCGCCGGAGATCTCCTGCTTGGTCGCGCTGAGGTCGACGCCCGATGCGGCCATGGCGTCCGCGAGCGCCTTGAAATCCGCGAATTCATCACAGAGACGGCGAACAAAGCTGACGAACGCCTCCCCCGGGTCGTCGGCAGCAGCTGCGGACCGAGCCGCGGCAACGAGCGGCGTGATCCGAGCCATCAGCAGCGCCTCGAACAGCGCACCCTTGGTCGGGAAATTCCGGTACACGGTGCCGACACCAACCTGCGCCCGCTGCGCGATCTCATCGACGGGGACGTCGATGCCGTGAGTGGCCATCAAGCTCGTGGCCGCCTCGAGGATCCGTTCCCGGTTGCGCTGTGCGTCGGCTCGAAGGTGCCGCTCAGACATCTGCGGCGCGGCCTCGACGAGCTGCTCTCCCTCGGTTGTCCCCGTGATCATCGGTCGTCCTACCTGGGTTGACAAACGGAACCATCGTTCCGTATAGTACTCCATAAGCGGAGCCCACGCTCCGATTCTACCCCAAAGTGAGGACGAACGCTATGCAACCAAGACGCGTCAACCCCTGGGTCGTCCTCGTGATCGTGGGCATCGCGCAGTTCATGGTCATTCTCGACGCGACCATCGTCAACGTCGCGCTTCCCTCGATTCAGCACGGTCTGCACTTCTCGGCGCCCAGCCTGCAGTGGATCGTGAATGCGTACACGCTGGCGTTCGGCGGCTTCCTGATGCTCGGCGGTCGCGCCGCCGACCTTCTGGGACGTCGTCGTCTGTTCCTTCTGGGAATCGTGCTGTTCTCCGCCGCCTCGCTCATGAACGGGCTTGCGGGTTCGGCCGGGATCCTCGTCGCAGGCCGTGCGATTCAGGGCCTGGGCGGGGCGTTGGTGACGCCTGCGGCTCTTTCGGTGCTGACCACGACCTTTGCAGAGGGCCGGGAGCGGACGACCGCCCTTGGCGTGTGGAGCGCGATTGCCGTGGGCGGTGGAGCGATCGGCCTCCTGCTCGGTGGCGTGCTCACCAGCCTTCTCTCGTGGCAGTGGATCTTCTTCGTGAACGTTCCGGTGGGCGTGGTCGCATTCGTGCTCGCACTCCGATTCGTGCCCGAGAGCCGGGTTGAGAACGCACGTGGCGGTGTCGACATCGCAGGTGCGGTGTCGGTCACGGGAGGACTCGTGGTGCTCGTGTATGCCCTCGTCAACGCTCAGTCGGCCGGCTGGCTGTCAGCAGAGACCCTCGGCCTGGGAGCCCTCGCGGTGGCGCTTCTCGCCGCGTTCGTGGTGCTCGAGACGCGGCTCCGCCATCCGCTGATCCGGCTTGGCATCTTCCGGATGCGCTCGATCACCGGGGCTAACGCAGCGATGCTCCTCGTCGCGGGTGGCATGTTCGCGCTGTTCTTCTTCGCATCGATCTACGTGCAGGAAGTCCTCGGGTACAGCGCTCTCCGGGCAGGACTCGCCTTCCTTCCTGTGACGGCCGGCATCATCGCGGGCGCGGGCATCTCACAGCAGCTCATCCGGCGTGTGGGCGTTCGTGCGGTCGGGCTCACCGGCATGTCGATCGCTGCCGTCGGGCTCATCGTCCTGAGCCGGATCCCGGTGCACGGCACCTACCTTGGAGATCTGCTTCCCGGCCTGATGATCATGGCCGTCGGCATGGGCCTCACCTTCGTGCCCATCACGCTGATCGCGACCACCAACGTGGCTGCTGAGGACGCCGGACTTGCCTCGGGACTGCTCAACACCGCCCAGCAGCTCGGTGGTGCGATCGGGCTGGCGGTGCTGTCGACGCTGGCAGCAAACACCACCGCGAACACGCTCTCATCGCTGGGTCACGCGCCCAGTGCGGCGGACGGAGTCAGCGCACTTGTCGCCGGGTTCCACGTCGCGTTCCTGGTCGGCGCATTCCTCATGCTGTCCGGCGCGGTGATCCTGGCGGCCACCGTGCGCCGTGGCGACGTCTCGCGAATCGACGACACCAACGAGCATCCAGAGGAGGGGCTGGATACCGAGCCGGTCGCCGAGCTGATCGCGAGTTGATGCCATGCGCACAGTCCTCGCCAACCAGATGTGTGCGCTGGGAACGAAGTTTCTCGACATGACTCCTGACACAGTTACTGACGATGACACCCATGCACACCGCCTTCCGTCGCATCGGCCTTGGAGCGAGTGACATGGCATCGAGCGCGATCCGCGACTCCGGCGGCGAGCCGGACGACCCCGCGCCGGTAACGGCGCCGATCAATCAGGCCAGGTGGCGTAAGCGCATTCGCGCGACCGGCACCGTCCAGGCTCTGCGGGTCCAGGAGACGGAGACCGGGTCGAGCCTGGGGTGCGAGATCGGCGATGAGGCCGGCAGCCTTCTTCTGGTCTTTCCCGGGCGGAGGCGCATCCCCGGGATCGAATTGGGCGCCAGAGTCCTCGTCGAAGGGATGGTGGGACTTCTGGCGCCGCCAACTCGCAATCCTGAATCCGTACTACGAGCTGGTCAGCGAATAAGCCTCGAGGCGTCGGGCGCGCGGGGCTCAGGCGATGGCGCGTGCGTCGGCGCCGGCGCAACCGTCTGGGCCGAGCGCGGTCATCACCACTCGTTTTGTCGCGGTGAGCGAACCCGCGAACGGGGCGCGATACGTCCCGGAAAGTGGGGCGACGTCCGCGTAATCGCGACCCACGGCGACGGTGATGTATTCGTATCCGGTCGCGCGACCGTGCGTGGGGTCGAGAGACAGCACGCGAGCATGACCCGCACCGTCGGGCAGCAGCACCTCGACCCAGGCGTGAGACCCTCCGAACCCGAGCATCTGGCCTGACACGTACCTTGATGCAAGCCCGAGGCGATGGGTCAGCGCGAGCAGGACGTGCGCATAGTCCTGGCATACTCCGGCGCCTCGGGCCAGGGCTTCGGCCGCGGTGGTGTGGACCGACGTGGCGCCGTGCTCATACGTCAGCGAGTTGTGTACGCATTCGTTCGCCGCAGTTGCGAGCGCACCCCCGGTCAGGCCGCTCACTCGCAACTCCTCGACGAGACGGTCGATTGAGCCGCCGGCATCGGTGAGCCGTGTCGCGTCGAGCAGGCTGCGATCCTCGAGCATCGCTCCTGGGACGAGGTGGGGGCCATGGTGGGCGTCGCGCTCGACGACGGAGGAGGTGACGAAGGTGACCTCCTTCTCGACATGCGGGATGTTCAGCGTGACCACCGTGTTCCCGAACGAGTCCACGCTGGCGTCGATGCGACGAGGAATCGCGTCGAGGACGCTGAGGCGGCGGCTGATCCGGCGCTGATCACCATGCACGGTCCGCGGTTGGAGCACGAGCCGCTGCTGCAGCGAGCTGACCGGACCCTCATAGCGATACGTGATGCGTTGTTGAATCCTGTAGCGGGTCCTCTGCACGCGATTCCAGTCCAGCTGGAGCGGGTCCGATGACCAGCTCCGCCCCGAATCCGAGAGTGCGGACGGCGGCTTCAACGTCATCCGATCGCCCCGGAAAATTCGCCGGCGAATTCGCCCACCACTGGGGGAATCGCACTCGACCAGGGAGGCGCGTCGACCGGCTCCGCGACGACGCGCATGGAACGAAGTGGGGCGGCTCCGTAGTGGGTCATCATCGCGATGTCGAGGGCGTCACGGCCTCGTCCGATGAGCACCCGACCGGTACGCGGCGTGTTGTTGCGTGGATCGAACGTGTACCAGCGGTCGCCGACATACGCCTCGAGCCAGGCTGCGAAGTCCATCGGCTCGTCCAGCGGCGGAACATCGATATCGGGCAGGTATCCGAAGCAGTACCGCGCCGGGATGTTCAGTCCTCGCAGGAAGGTGACCGCGAGATGGGCGAAGTCGCGGCAGACGCCGGCTCGCTGCAGGTAGACGTCGGTCGCACCTGTCGACGTGCCGCTGCTTCCGTGCCGGAACGTGATGTTCTCGTGCACCCAGTCGACAACCGCCTGGACACGCCCCCAACCCGGCGCGATGTCACCGAACAGTCGCCATGCGGTATTGCCAAGCGTGTCCGACTCGCAGTAGCGGCTCGCCAGGGTGAAATGGAGGGTCGAGTCGGGGAGGTCCGCCACCGCGGCCTGGACCGCCCTTTCATTGACCTCGTCCACGCCGCTATTCACCTCGACCTCCGCCTCATACCTGATCCGCGTGCTCCCGGGCCCGAGCACGAAGCGCTGGCACTTGTTCCCGTACAGGTCGGTGTATCCGTGCAGGTCGGTCGGGGGCCAGGTTGCGACTCCGGTGGCGCTCATCGCGAGAACCGCATCGGGGCGCGGCTCCACCTGGAGGACGAAGGTGACGGGCCACTCGAGGTCATGGAGAAATTCACAACCCACGCGGAGCCTCCGACGGCTCGTGGGGGCCTCGATCACGATCCTCACTGTACCGCCGAATCGAGGCGTGTGAACCGCTCTGAATGCACAATCGCCGGCGCCACCCCTTGTGCACGGCGACCAATGACGATGTGCCGGATGCGGGGAGTACTGTCCGTGGATGACGACGGAGGCCGGTACCGCGAGGGGGCTCGCCTTCGGAATGCCGCGAGCCGCCGACGAATGCGTCGACCTCGACGGCGTGGTTCGCCCGCCATACGCCGAGTTGCTGGCAACCCTCGAGCGTGCGGCGGGCACGCTCCCACAGGTCCGGCGCGATGCGCAGCAATGGTTTGCCGACCGTGGCGTCACCTTCGGCGTCCCCACCGAGGGTGTCGCCCCCATCTTCCCGTTTGATCCGGTCCCGCGCGTCCTCTCGTCAGCCGAATGGAGGTCGCTCAGCCGTGCGCTCTCGCAGCGCGCGATGGCGCTCGATCTCTTCGTCTCCGACTGTTACGGCTCGCAGCGAGCGATCCGCCACGGCGTCGTGCCAGGACGCCTCGTGTACAGCAGCACCGGGTATCTCCGCGACATCGTCGGCATCCGACCGCCTCGCGCGACCTGGTGTCACGTCTCCGGCATCGACGTGGTCCGGGTGCAGGGAACGTTCCACGTGCTCGAGGACAACGTGCGCATCCCGAGCGGCATCGCCTATGCGCTCGAGTCACGGCGCGCCATGGAGTCACTTGCTCCCGACTGGTTTGAACTGGCCCCGGTCCGGCCGATCCATGGCTACACCGGCAGGCTCCGTCGGATCCTGCAGCGGATCGCACCGAGACAATGGGATGCCGACATCGTCGTGCTCACACCCGGGCCGTTCAATGCCGCGTACTACGAGCACCGCCTGCTCGCCGATGAGATGCATGCAACTCTGGTCGAGGGACACGAGCTCATCGTCGTCGAGGACGAGGTGTACCGCCGCGATGCTGACGGCAACTCGCAGCGGGTTGACGTCATCTATTCGCGCGTCAACAGCGAGTGGCTCGATCCCCTGGTCTTCCGCCGCGATTCGATGCTTGGAGCGCCGGGGCTCATCGAGGCGTGGCGCCGCGGCAACGTCGCGATCGCCAACGCGCCGGGAACCGGCGTTGCCGACGACAAGGTGATCTACCCGTACGTGCCGGCGATGATTCGCTATTACCTCGGCGAGGAACCCCTCATGGACAACGTTCCGACGTTTGACCTCACCGATGACCAGCAGCGGGCATACGTTGTCGCCAACATCGACAAGATGGTGATGAAGCCGGTGGATGCCAGCGGTGGGTACGGGATCCATTTCGGACGGCTCATGGGGTCTGAAGAACGCACCGAGCTCCTTGACCGTGTCAAGGCCACTCCGCGGCAATGGCTCGCCCAGGAGGAGGTCGCGCTCAGCCGTGCCGTCTGCCTGCGCGCGGGCGGGGGCTTCGAGCCCCGCGTGGTCGACCTTCGTCCGTTCGTGCTGCTCGACGAGCGACCCTGGATCGTGCCCGGCGGTCTGACCCGTGTCGCCGGTGACCCCGATGAACTCGTGGTGAACTCGTCACAGGGAGGCGGGAGCAAGGACACATGGGTGCTGACACGCTGACCTACTCGGTGTCGCACCGCACCGTCCTGCGCTACACCTCGACGGTGACCATCTCGTACAACGAGGTGCGCATGCGACCGCGCGACCGCGGCTCGCAGCGGACGCTCGCATTCTCATTGCTGAGCAAGCCATGGGCGGTACCGCGGAGCCGGCTCGATTACTACGGCAATTTCGTCCATCGACTGGACGTGACGTTCCCGCACGACGTGCTCGAATTCACGGTCGAGACCGTGGTCGAGAACAGCGAGCCGCGGCGGCGGCGGCTGTCCGAATGGGAACAGGACGCGCTCGCAAGCGATCCGCGTCTCGAGTTCGTGCTTCCGAGCCCGCGAGTGCCCCTCGCCGAGAACACACGGGCGCTCTGGCGTGAGTGGAATGGCGCGGACACCAGCTTCGACAGCGTCCTGGCAACGGCGCAGCGGATTCCGCGCGAGTTGCGCTATGTGAGCGGCGCGACGACCGTCGAGTTGAGCATCGACGATCTTCTCGCCGGAGGTGCGGGAGTGTGTCAGGACTTCACCCACCTGTTCCTGGCCATGGTCCGTGGGGCCGGGTGGCCGGCGCGATACGTGAGTGGGTACCTGGGACCGGTCGATGAGGAGCAGGTCGTCGAGGGCGAGTCGCACGCGTGGGTTGAGGTGTGCGGGTCCGATGGGCGCTGGCTGGGGCTCGACCCGACGCTCGGACAGCACGTCGGCGCGCATCACCTCCGCCTTGCGGTTGGTCGCGACTACGGCGACGTGGCGCCACACCACGGCCTCTTCTTCGGAGCGGCGAGCGGAGCACCGCCGGAGGTCACGGTGCGGATTGCTCGGATGTCGAACCAGCAGGTCGAGCACGTGGAACACCACGCCGCGGTGCACTGGCAGCAGCAGCAGCAGCAACAGCAGTAGTCAGGGTCAGGTCCAGGGTCGCGCAGACCTCTCCGCCCAGTACTTCACGGCAGGCTCACCGAGATCCGGGAAGCTGGGAGCGGCGATGGTCATGGCACTCAGGTTGCTGGTCAGCTGCTCGACGCTCGCGGCGCCGCTGAGCACGACCGAAACCCAGGGTTGCGCGAGCACCGCTGCGATTGCAAGCGCGTCGGGCGTCACGCCCAGCGCAGCCGCGGCGCTGCCGAGAGCAGATTCCGTGCCTCCGTCGCCTCCGTCCACGGTCAGCCTGCCGTTGGCCAGCGCTTCCTTGACAATCACCGCCCAGCCGGCCGCCGACGCCTCCCCCAGCGCGGGACCGGCCGAGGGTTCGAGCAGGTTCCACGTTGCCTGCACCGACGAGAACAGCAGGGCGCCATCGACCCGGACCTCGAGCGCACGCCGGATGGTCTCCGCCTGCTTCGGACCTGTGGTGGTGATGCCGACGAGCAGGCCGTCCTGGCGGATGCGCGCGAGCGCCGTGAGCAGCGCGCGGTCCTCGAGCGCGCCGGACTCGATCGTCAGCGAGTGCACCTGGTAGAGGCAAAGGTGATCGCCGAGCAGCGTGGTTGTCTCGCGGTATTGACGCTCGAAGTTCGCCACCGAGAGATCCTTGACCTCCTGCACGGGCGCTGCCATGTCCCAGCCTCCGACATACGTGTATCCCCACTTGGAACCGACCACCAGGTCGTCCACGTGGGCGTGGCGCGCGATCCACTCGCTGAGAAATGCTTCGGCTGACCCGTAGGAGCGCGCCACGTCGACGTAGCGCACTCCCGCGGCATATGCGGCGTCGAGCAGCTGCGATGTCCGCTCGCGGAGCGCGGTCATGGATCGATCCCCACCAAGGTCGGCGGCACGGTTGGTGGTGATATACGCGGGCCGGCCGACAGCCGCGAGACCGAGACCGACGCGGCTTACCGGCGGTCCACCACGCCCAAGCGTGGTGATGTCACGAGCAGCACCCCGATGGACCGATCCGTCGTCCCGACTGAGCATGCAGCACATGGTGATCGCGTAGGATCTGAACGACAAGCTCGTGGGCTGAACGCAAGTCGCCTCGCCGTACCACCAAGGTGTGGCGACGCTGGTGATCGATGGAACGTCGTCGAGCTCGCGCATGCCACCTACTCGCGAGTCGTCGTGACAACGCCGGACGCGGACCGCGTCGCAGGTGAGATCCATGACCAGCTCGTGCCGTCGATCACGGCACCGCCGGCGCCCTGACCTCTCGAAACTACCTCGACACGCGCCGGCGGACGACCGCCACCATGACGAGTGCCGCACCCGATCCGAGCAGCAACGGCGCGAGTGCAATCGGGGCCGACCCGGTTGACGGAGTCGACGTCGACGTCGACGTCGTCGTCGTTGTTGTCGACGCTGACGTGCAGACGCCGGTCGGCGGTCTGATCAGGTTGCTGTCGAGCGTGAGCGCGCCGTTCCTCGCCAGGGCACGCCCGCCGTTGAGTCCGCCGCCGACGCCGATGGTGGCTCCGGTCGTCAGGGTGATGCTGGTCAATGCGATCAGGTTTCCTTGAAACGAGGTTCCGGTTCCGAGAGTCGCCGAGCTCGTTACCTGCCAGAACACGTTGCAGGAGTTTGCCCGGCCGATGAGGGCCACGCGCGAGCGGCTCGCGGTTGTCAGCGTCGAGCCGATCTGGAAGATGAAGAGCGAACCGGTGCGGTTCTCGCCATTGAGCGTCAGCGTACCGGTGAGTTGCGCTGACGAACTGAAGTGGTACACCCCCGGTGTGAGGGTCTTCCCTCCGAGATTCACCCCCGACATGTTCTTGAAGGGCGTCGCGTGAGCGGCATCGTTGTACGTGGTGACTAGATCCGTCTGAGCTCTGATCGCCACGGCATCGTCTTCGTTCTTGGCACCGGTGACGACGCCGGGTGGAAACCCTTTGACCGAGGAGGCCTTGTTCGGGCTGATCGCCAGATTGCCGGTGATCGCCGTGGAACCGGTGTTGGTGATCGCAGAGGCGGCCATCACGGTGAAGTTGCCGGCTGACAGCAGACGAGGCCGCGCCACGGCCGCCAACGCCGAGTTGGGGAGGACTGCGAGCGCTGCGGCGCCGAAGCACGCCACCACGACAATGCGGCGCGAAGCCTTCAGGACACCGGGCTGGTTGCTCACGAGTGGGCCAGCATGCGCCTCCTTCCTGTTCGGCACTGTGCGCTAGCGTACGTATGGCGGTTCCGAGGCCGGACTGTAACGGGACCGATGCGCGACCATGTCAAGGATGAAGCAGCTTCCCGGCGGCGTGACGACACTCGTGCCCGGCATCGTGAGCGCAGTCGACGCTCGGGTCGGCGATCTCATCGAGGGTGCAACCATCCGTCACCACCTCCGGCGATTGCGACGTGCCGGGTGGGATGGCGCGCTTCGCGCCGAGAGCGGAGGCTGGGCGAAGCGTGCTCCGGTGCGCGACGGCAACGGCCTGTCCGTGCACGTCGACGGTACCTCCGCCCTGCCCGCGATCGCGGCGGCGGTGCGCAGCGCTCGCTCGTTCGTGTACATCGCCGGCTGGACGGTTGACCCCGGGTTTGCCCTCGAACGAACTCCGTCGGTGGTGACCGTGCGAGATGTGCTTGCGGAAGCCGCGAATCGGGTCGATGTGCGTGTGCTCGTCTGGGCCGGAGCACCCGTACCGATCATGCAGCCGTCGCGCGCAAAGGCGAGTGAGCTCATGAACCGACTTACCCGTGGCACCCGAATCCACGGAGCGCTCGACCCGCGCAACCGCCCGATGCACTGCCATCACGAGAAGCTGGTGATCGTCGATGGCACGCTGGCGTTTGTTGGGGGCATCGACCTGACGGCACTCGCCGGCGATCGGTTCGACGGCGCGCCGCACACGCGCAGCACCCTTGGGTGGCACGATGCCGCGGCCGAGCTTGCCGGCCCGGCGGTGGCCGATGTCTGCTCGCATTTCGCGCTTCGATGGCAGGCGACGACCGGGGAAGCACTTCCCGATGTGGAGACGCCGCCCGCCGCCGGTACCACCCGCATCCAGGTGGTCAGGACCGTCCCCGACCACACGTACAGGGCTCTCCCCCGGGGTGACTTCAGCATCCTCGAGGCGTACATGGGCGCCCTGCGCGGTGCGCGCCGCCTCGTCTATCTCGAGAATCAGTTCCTCTGGAGCCCCGAGGTGGCTGCCGTGCTCCGTGAGAAGCTGCTCCACCCGCCAAGCGATGCATTTCGGCTCTGCATCATCCTGCCGCGGCATCCCAACAACGGCAACGACGACACCCGTGGCCAGCTCGGCATGCTTCAGGCCGCTGACCACGATCACCGTCTGCTGGTGGGGACTGTGGGGCCTGTGCACCGTCAGCAACCCCCCGTGTACGTGCACGCGAAGATCGGCATCGTCGACGACGCCTGGCTGACGGTTGGTTCGGCGAATCTCAACGAGCATTCGCTCTTCAATGACACCGAGGTCAACGTGGTGACCGACGACCCACAACTGGCTCGCGACGTGCGCGAACGACTGTGGAGCGAGCACCTCAACCACGACGTCCGCGGCCGCGATGCTCTGGAGGTCATCGAAGACCGATGGCGAACGGTGCTCAACAAACGACCACCATTCGATGTTCCGCTCAGGCCGCTGCCCGCCGTGTCACGGCGCTCGGCGCGACTGCTCGGGCCGTTGAAGGGATTGCTCGTCGACGGCTGACGCGTGCGCTGCTGTCGAGACGAGCAGCTCACCCGAGGAGGGCGCTGAAGTCTCCGGGCGCCGACGCCGCATTGCCGAGCAGTGGCAACCCAAACGCGGCTTCGATGGTGCGCAGCGTGGTGTAGTGATCGCCACGGGCATCAATCCCCCCGCGGCCATGCGCGTTCGCGGAGAGCACGATCATCGGCACTCTGCCACCGGCCGCGTTCCCGCAGCAGGACCCGGATGGGGACGCATCGTTCTCGTCCATCGTGATGATCACGGTGCCGTGGTCTGCGAACCAGGCGGATGCCAGCACCGCGGGGAGATTCGCATGGAGCCACGCGTCGCCTTGAGCCACGCTCCCGTCGTGCATGTCGTTCGCGAGATTCGGCGTGATCCACACGAAATCCGGTGGAGCACTGGAATCCAAGGTGGCTGCCATGGAGCCCGCCCCCGGGTAGGGCACGACGTGCGCTGCACACCCGCTGCCTCGCTCGGCGCCGAAGTACAAGAAGGGGTTGTGCTTCTCGGCGTAGTCGCCCGAGCCGCCGACCCGGTCACACGGCAATGGCATGCTCTCCATGTACGCAAGCCAGGGGATGCCCGCGCCGGACAGCTCAGCGCCCAGGTCAAGTGACTGGAACGGTCCGCATCCCCCGCCGTCGGGTGTGCAGTCGGAGCTGATGCCTTGCACGCCGCCGCTCTCGAGCGCCAGGTAGTTCGGCGCACTGGGATGGGCGATCGCATACCACGACGTCAGTGATGCGTAGGTCGACGCGAGGGAACAGAGATACGGATCCGCGAAACACGAGCCCAGGGTCGCGGCGTATCCACGGTTCTCCTCCACGATCACCATCACATGGGGTACCGCGCGCGTCACAGGAGTTGTGCCGGACGAGGTCGCGCTCACTGACGGCGCCGGTGGCGTCACCGGCTCGGAGACGCTCGAGGATGCTGACCCACAAGCTACCGCGATAGCGGCCACGCCCGCCACAACCAGCCGCCTGGCTTTCATGGACACCACTTCATGAGTGGAGCATGCAGCCGCGACCGCTGCTCCGAACGGACAGTGGCACCTGCACCGTCCGCTGGTGACGTCGTTCGTGCTTTAAGTTCTGGACCGCCCGCGCATCATGTACCAGCCGCCCGCGATGAGGATCACGATGACGATCACGTAGACGATGATCTCCTTGGTGCCGAATACGTTGAAGGCGAGCATTGGCTGTCTCCTATGTCGGTGGTGCGGCTGGACCTGATGCCGCCACAGGGGGATTGGCGCCATCCTACGGTGCCGATGTGCTCTTGTGCTGGATGGATCTGGCTGATCGTCAGGCCACCTAGAATCCGCCCATGCGAGGGGTCACGGGAGGCGGCCGGCGGTTCCTGAGCGCCCCGGGCGTCCGGGCGGGCGTGGTCGTCGCCTCCCTCCTGCTGGTCGGACTCCTCGTCCGGCTGCCGAGTTTGAACGGACCGCTCGTGGCGATCTCGTCATTTCGCCAGACCGAAACCACCCCGGCGGAGGCGACAGTCGGGTCAGCCCTTCGGCGTCGGCGAGTGGGTCACTGCAGCTCGCGTGCGCGGGCGGAAGCGAGCTCGTGCTCGCCACGGCGTCTCCGCAGCAGCCGTGACGCCGCGGTGCGCGTCAGCCCGGCGCGTCCTGACGCGGCTGCGCCGCTACCGTGAGCTCGCGCGAAGCCGTGACCATGTCGGGGCGCGACTTGATCAACACGGGAAGCGTTTCGGCCAGCGCGGGTTGGGTGATGTCCACGTGTCCCAGCGCCATCAATGCACGCGCCCAGTCGATTGACTCCCCGATCGACGGCGTCTTGCGCAGCTCGAGCCGTCGGGCGGCCCGAACCACACCGGCGACCTGGCGCGCCAGGCGATCCTCGATGCCGGGAATGCGAGCGAGCAGAATCTCTCGCTCGCGCTCCGCGGTGGGATACTCGAGCGCGAGGTAGAGACAGCGGCGTCGCAGCGCCTCGCTGAGCTCGCGGGTGTTGTTGCTCGTGAGCACCACGAGAGGATGCCGTGTGCCGGTGATCGTCCCCAACTCGGGGATGGTGACCTGGAACTCGGCGAGCACCTCCAGCAGCAGCGCCTCGGTCTCGACCTCGACGCGGTCGACCTCGTCGATGAGCAACACCACGTCGTCATTCGCACGCACGGCCGCGAGCAGCGGACGCTCGAGAAGATACGGCTCGCTGAAGATATCTGCCTCGATGTCCTTCCATCCGGACGCCCCTTCCGGGACGCCACCGCCCGCCTGGATGCGCATCAGCTGCTTGCGATAGTTCCATTCGTACAGTGCGCGGCTTTCATCGAGACCCTCGTAGCACTGCAGCCGGAGCAGGCGCGAGCCGGTGATCGTGGCCAGCGTCTTCGCAAGCTCGGTCTTCCCCACACCTGCAGGACCCTCGACGAGCACTGGCTTGTCGAGGCGATCCGCAAGAAACACCACTGACGCGATCGATTCGTCGCCGAGATACCCGGCATTGCGCAGCCGGTCGAGGACATCTGCCGGATCACGGAAGTGCTCACCCACGCAGCGGCCCTCGCGCGTGCGCTGACCAGACGAAGGCTTGTGTCATTGCTCCGGTTCCGGGCGCGGATACCAGATCGGGAGCTTGGCGTCGACATTGACCCAGACCGACTTCGGCTGGGTGTATTCGTGCATCGCCTCGAAGCCCATCTCGCGACCGTACCCCGATCCGCCCACTCCTCCAAACGGCGAGGCCGGCGAGACTCGTTTGTACGCGTTCACCCAGACCATCCCGCAGCGCAGCTGGCCTGCCATCCGGTGCGCGCGGGCTAGGTCGTTCGTCCAGAGCCCGCTTCCGAGACCGTACTGCGTCGAGTTCGCGATCCGGATGGCCTCGTCCTCGTCGCGGAATATCGTGACCACAACGAAGGGCCCGAAGACCTCCTCCTGGCTGACGGTCGCGCCCGGATCTGCCCGTACCAATGTGGGCTGCACGTAGTATCCGGCGGCAAGTCCGGGATCTCCTGGAGCCTCGCCACCGCATAGAACCTCTCCACCCTCGGCACGCGCCACACCGACATATCTGAGCACGCGCTCGCGGTGCTGCGCCGATGTCAGCGGGCCCATCTCGGTCGCGGAATCAAGCGGATCCCCGACCCGGATGCTCGTCGCGAGTTGGACGAACGCATCGAGAAAGCGGTCGGCGATGCGCTCGTGCAGCAACAACCGCGATCCCGCGATGCATGCCTGCCCCTGGTTGTGGAAGATCGCGAAAGCCGACCCGTTGACCGCCTGCTGCACATCAGCGTCCTCGAACACGATGTTCGCGCCCTTGCCCCCCAGTTCGAGGTGCAAACGCTTAAGGGTCTGGGCGCTTGCCTCGACAAGCCGTCGCCCCACAGGCGTTGATCCGGTGAACGACAGCATCCCGATGCGCGGATGCGTCGCGATCGCCCAGCCGGCCGAATCGCCATATCCGGGCACGATATTGACAACTCCGTCCGGGAGGCCGGCCTCCTGCATGAGGGCGGCGAGACGGAGCGTGCTCAGGGGGGTGAGCTCGCTCGGTTTCATCACGACCGTGTTGCCGGCGGCCAGCGCCGGCCCCAGCTTCCAGCTCGTGAACATCAGCGGGAAGTTCCACGGAACGATCTGTCCCACAACGCCGATGGGCTCGCGAAGAAGGTAGTTGAGGAAACCCGCTTCCACCGGGATCACCGAGCCCTCGTGCTTGTCGGCCATTCCGCCGAAATATCGATACCACGCAGCCGTCCGCGGAACATCCAGCCGGGACGTGTCGCGAATCGGATGTCCGGTATCGACAGTCTCCAGCCGCGCCAGCTCGGCGGCGTTGGCCTCGACGAGGTCCGCCAGCCGCAGCAGCATCCGGCCGCGGTCGGCGGCGGCTGTCGCCGCCCACGCAGGAAACGCGCGCTCCGCTGCGTCCACCGCGCGGTCGACGTCGGCGGCCCGTGCTTCGGCGACACGAGTGATCACCGACCCGTCGTGCGGATCGAGGACATCAAGCTCGCCGCCTCCAGCAGCGTCGACCCACCGCCCGTCGATGAACAGGCGGGTCTGCAGTTCTGCCGGGTCGAGACGCGCTCGTGCCGGCAGCTGAACGTCGAGCCCCACGCAGGTCTCGGTCAGAAGTCCACTGGGTGGCTGGGCAGCTTGCCCGTCGCGTACAGCTCCGGAAGCTCACCGTCGGCGTTCTCCCAGACCAGGAGCATCGCTCGCTTTGGAGCGTAGCCCTGGTGCCGGATGTTCGCCGGCATCGACGCCACGTCCCCGGGCTTCATCACCACCCGGGTTCGCGCCGCACCGGTGTCGCGATCCTCGACGGCCCAGATGATCTCGTCGCTCAACTGGACGAACCACTCGACCCGGTCGTTGCCGTGGATGATGGGGAGGATGTACTCCTCGGTTGTGGGGCAGTACAGGCTGTCCTTGCACACGCTCACCACCGAGGGATTCCAGGTGACGTCGGATCGCGACAGATATGCGAACAGGTTGTAGGCCTTCACCTCGGACTCGAACCCCGGCTCCGCCTCGATCTCCGGGCCGTCCTGGGGGACGTCGGCGAACATCCGGTTGATGGGGTGCGTGGCGTCGGTGCGAAGCTGCTCATCGTCATCGCAGGAGACCATGCGCTTGGAGGCGACCCGCCGCCGCGTCACGGCAGCAATGTTGCTGCCGTTCTTGTCACCAAATGCGCTGCCCGTCTCCTCCGGCGAGGCAAAGGGATCGAATGAGGCGTTGGTCCAGTCGGCGAGCATCCGCTCGAAGGTGGCCTTGATATTGTCGCTGTGGAAGTTCTCGACGTGATCCATCTCCGCCTTGCGGTACGCGTCGTTGTACCGGCCAGCGAAGAGATCGACGGTGCCGTAGTGGTTCACCGTGCCAACCACGCCGTCGAAGTTGACGATGCCGTAGAAGAAGTTCCAGGCGACATCGCGTTGCATCGCTCGGAGGAAGGCGTCCGCCGACATGACGTGGCTGCCGGTGGGCCACTTGACGTACACGAAGTACTCGTCACGCCGGAAGTGAAACTCGCCGAGTGTGAATTCCGCGTACCCGTGAGCATTCGGCTCGCTGGCGATGACGTCAGTGTCCATGAGCAGGGTCATCTGTCGTCGACTCCCATCATTGTGTCGACCAGCCTCAGTGGGTCTGGCAGATCTCGCCCCATCGATAGACGGTGTCCGCGCCTTCGATCGTCTGCAGCAGGATGACCGAGGGCTTCTCAGCGTGAAAACGATAGGCGGCGTGCGCGGGCACCATCGTCATGTGCCCGCGCCTCGCGACGATGCGCCCCATCCGTGGGCCGGTGGGTTCGTGACCGAGCCGGACCGAACCCCGGGTGCCCTCGGGTGGTTCCTCTTCGACCGCAAGCCGATGCAGGATCACCTCGACCTCGCCATCCATGACGAGCGCGAACTCGTCGTGAGCCGTACTGCGCCACTCGGAATCACCCTCGGCGCGGATTGCCTCGAGCACGTACTGGCGATTCTTTCCGACAGCCACCTTCTCATAGGGCTGCGAATGCGTGGCGACATCGAAAACATTCGAGAAGGTATAGCGTTTCGGGTCGTCGTCGATGATCTCGACGCCGCCTTTCTCATACTGATCCAGCGAGCCGAAACGGGTGACATACGCCGGCACGATGCTTGTCCTCGGTAATTGACGCTTCGCAGTGTGTGCGACGTGCGAACACGGCGGCGCTGTTCGAACATCTGAAGCCTACGCCCGTCATTCTGGACAAGTCAATCGAGACGCGGCGATGGGCGGCCGCCCCACGTGGATGGCGCTGCCGGCGCCGGCGAACGAGGCGAGCCCGCGAGGAGGTCGGCAAGCAACGCGCCGCGGAGGGTCGACATCTGGGCGATGACGTCGGGGATATCGGAGGTCTCCGGCAGCCGCAGCCGAAGCTCGCGCATTCCCGCCGCGTACAGCGTGGCGACGGTCTGCTGGCACTCCTCCAGGGTGCCGACCAGGCCCGCGGCCATCTCCGCCTCGGCGCGCAGCCCCGGATCACCGGAGAGCCGCGCCTGCGCCTCGGCGGCCGTCCGCCCCGGAGACGCCGGGAGACACACCGCACTCCTTCCAGATGCACCACGCAGCCGCTCCACGAGCGTTTGCAACGGAGCCGGGCCGAAAACCGGAACCCCGCCCGCTGACCGAATCGCCGCCTCGACGTCCGCGGTCGGCGCGTCGACCGAGACTTCCTGCCCGCCTGCGAGGCGGCTGCTGAACGCGGCCATGCTCGCCGCGGTGGCAGCGCCGCCCCGGAGCCAGATATCGTCGACGGGGTCGAGGGCCTGCTCGTCGGTGTCGCTGACGACCCATCCGACACGCATGCCCGCGACCAGCGCCTCGTTGGGTCGCGCGAAGCCGGCGGCCACCCAGATCGCCTGCCAACCGGCCCTGGCCGCAAGTATCGCGATGGGCGGGAGCGAGTTTGCGTGGCGGGGCAACAGGAGACCCAGCTGCAGCTGACCTCCGGCCGCCGTTTCCACACGCCCGATCTTGACACCCGCCTTTTCCGGCGGGCGCACAATCGCGCGATGGGTGAGTCGGATGTCGTCGGTGGCATGGTGGTGCGGATGGCCGCGGCCCTCCGGCATGCGGCGGTTCCGGTGTCGACCGGGGAGCTCATCGACGCAGCGCGGGCACTCGATGTCCTCGACACGGGAGCGCGAGATCAGGTCCGTGCGGCGCTGCGCGCGACACTGATCAAACGACAGGGCGATATCGATACCTTCGAGCGGATCTTCGCTGCGTTGACTGCCGCGCTCGGTGATGGACCGCTGCCGGGGAACTCGGTCCCCCTCGACGGCAACGGCGCGGCCATGCACTCGCCCGTCCCCGGCGCGAACACCGACGCGCCCGCGCTCATGGACGACGTGGTCGCCGCACTGCGCGTCAACGACGAGGCAGCACTGCGAGCGCTTGCGATCATGGCGGTCGAGCAATTCGGAGGCATCGGATCGACCTCCCGGGACTCGGAGCGGGCCTCGCTCTATCGCGTCCTGCGTGGCCTGGACCTGGCCCAGATCCTCCAGCGAGCGATGCGCCAATCCGAGGCCGATCCGGAGGACACGGGGGGCATCGGCGCGCGTGTCCCGGCAGAGATCGCGGCTCGCGTCGAGGAGTTCCGCCGCCTGCTCGCTCGCGAGGTGCAGCGCCGCCTCGACGCGAGGTCCGTCAGGGAAGGGACCTCGATTCTGCGATCCACGGGGACCCTTGAGGACCTGCCCATCCTCGGCGCAACCCCGGCGGAGCTCGCAGCACTGCAGCGAGCGCTCCGCCCGCTCGCGCGCCGGCTCGCCGTCCGCGGCGCCCGCCGGAGACGCCACACCCACAGGGGGCGCCTCGACGTCCGCCGGACCATCAGAAGATCGCTGTCCACCGGTGGCCTCCCTCTGCAACCGGCCTGGCGGCGTCCCAGGACGACCCGGCCGGAATTGGTCGTGCTCTGCGATGTGAGCGGTTCGGTGGCGGAGTTCGCACGCTTCACCCTGGCGCTCATGAGCGCCATGACCGCGGAATTCTCGGCGATCCGGTGCTTCGCATTCGTCGACGGTGTCGATGAGGTGACCCGAGTAGTGGCGGAGGCGCAGGGAGCGCTCATGCCCTCGCACGTGCTGGCGCGAACCGATGTTGTGTGGGATGACGGGCACAGTGACTACGGGCGCGTGTGGGGACTCTTCGCCGCCCGTTTCGCGCAGGCGCTGACCCCGCGGGCCAGCCTCGTGATCGCAGGTGATGCGAGAACCAACTATCGGGCGGCGAACGCCGCCGGGCTCGCCGGCATCGCGCGCACCGTGCGGGGCGTCCACTGGCTCAACCCCGAGCGGCAGGAATACTGGGACACCGGCGACTCGGTGATGTCGCTCTACGCGCGGGCGTGTGATTCCGTCCACGAGGTGCGTACGCTCCGCCAGCTCGAGTCGGCCGCGCTCGACATCGCGAGCGGTGCCGGGACGTCGTCGGGCGGGTGATGTCCCCATAAGCTGGACCCCCCCGCCGGCCACCGGACCGTACACTCGCCGCGTGTCCGAAGTCGACGGAGAGTTGCTCGCCCTCCGAGGGCGTCTTGGCGATCTCGACCAACGTATCGTCGAATTGATCGCGGAGCGATTCCGCGTCGTCGAGGATGTCGCGAGGGAGAAAGCCGCCTCCGACGCCGCCATCCGTGACTCCGAGCGCGAACGTCAGGTGCTCGCGTCGGTCGAGCACATCGCGCGGATAGAAGGCGCCCCGGTCAACCTGGTCCGCAGGATCTATCGCGACCTCCTGGCGGAGTCGGTCAGCAGGCAGGTGTCGAGTCGTTCGGGCGTCAGGTCGGAGGTGGCCCTGCGGGTTGCGGTGCGTGGTGAGCATTCCTTCGGCTACCTCGCGGCACAGAAGTACCTGTCGGCGCGTGAGGTCGATGGTGAGATGGTGGTGACGCGCACCTACCAGGCCGCCGTTGACGCATTGAAGGCGGGAGAGGTCGACCTCGCGGTCCTGCCGATCGAGAACACGGCGGCCGGCAGTGTCGATGAAACCTACGACCTCCTGCGTGAGAACGAGGTGTCGATCGTCGGCGAGGAGACATCGAGCGTCGAGTACTGTCTGTGCGGAGTCAGTGATCTTCCGCTCGGAGCGATCAGCCAGGTGCTTGCCGCGGTTGACGGTCTCGAGCAGTGCTCGCGGTTTCTCCAGACCCTGCCGAATGCGGCGCAGATCCTGGAGTTCGATACCGGTGCGGCGATGCGGCTCGTGCGTGCGACCGGCAACTCGACACACGTTGCGATCGGCGCGCCGGAAGCCGCTGCCGTCCATGGCCTGGTCGTCTTACGCCGCGGTATCGCCAACCACGCGGAGAACTACACGCGGTTCGTTGTCCTCTCACGCCATCCCGTCGCCGTCGAGCTCAGTGCTCCCTGCAAGACCAGCCTGATCCTGATCACCCGGCACGAGCACGGCGCGTTGATGCGATCCCTCGGCGTCCTCGCGGCCAGCGATCACTCCATGACCAAGCTCGAATCCCGTCCCAGGCCCGGACGGCCCTTCGAGTACATGTTCTTCATCGATTTCGAGGGCAATATCGCCGACCCGCGCACGGCTGACGCGCTCGATGACCTCCGCTCCACCGCGCTGCATCTCAAAGTGCTTGGCAGCTACCCGGCCACCAGCACCACCACGACGGATGCGCAGCCCGGCGATGCCAGGCCGCTCATCCCGCCGCCCGTGGAAGCCGACGTCCCTGAGGCAGCAGTGGCGCGACGCCCGGCGGTCAAGTCGTCGAAGAATTACCGGCTCGCCGGTCGTGGGGCTCGCTCCGACGACACGGTGATTCCCGTCGGCAACCTGCTGATCGGTGGTGGTGGATTTCTCGTCATGGCGGGTCCCTGTTCCGTCGAGTCGGCGGACCAGATCGATGCCACTGCCCGTGCGGTGCGCGAGGCCGGCGCACAGATCCTCCGAGGCGGGGTCTTCAAGCCGCGCACCTCGCCATACGCCTTCCAGGGCCTGGGATGGGATGGGCTCGAGCTGCTCGCCGCGGCGGGGAGGGCGACCGGCATGCCGATCATCAGCGAGGTGATGGCGGTCGACCAGGTCAGGCGCATGGCCGAGCTGGTCGACATCCTCCAGGTCGGAACTCGCAACATGCAGAACTTCGATCTCCTTCGCGAGCTCGGCAAGGTCGATCGCCCAATCCTGCTCAAGCGCGGACTCTCCAGCACCATTGACGAATGGCTCGGCGCTGCCGAATACATCCTCGCGATCGGCAATCAGCAGGTGATGCTCTGTGAACGTGGCATCAGAACCTTCGAGACGAGCACTCGCAACACGCTCGACCTGTGCGCCATACCGGTGTTGCGCGAGCTGACCCATCTCCCGGTGATCGTCGATCCGAGCCATGGCACCGGTCACCGCGCCTACGTCGCGCCGATGGCGAAGGCAGCACGCGCCGCCGGCGCGCACGGTCTGCTCATCGAGGTGCACCCGGACCCTGACAGGGCGCTCTCCGACGCTGAGCAGAGCCTGTCGTTCGGCGAATTCCTCTCGCTGATGCGGAGCCTGCAGGCGGTCGCGCCTTTGCCCTACGCCTGACCCGGTCGCTCGACCCAGAGGAAGCTCGTGAAGTTCTGCTCAAGGTCCTGAAGGTTGTCTTCAACGACACGAAGGCCGTTGAGGTCGGCGAGCGTGCTGCTTCCCATGGTCGCGACCGAGGCGGGGAGCTCTCCCCTCCCAAGGAGTTCGGCAACCTTGGCCTGATCGATCAGGTCGCCCGTGCCGCTCGTCTGGGTGAGATTCGCGTACTTCTTCTCGAGATTGGTGCGGCACTGGCGCAATACCTGAGGGTGAGCCATCACCGTGTCGACGCTGGAGAAGTCGGCACCTGCAGCGATCATCAGCGCGTGGGAGATCTTGATCGCGAACTCTTCGACAATGGCGAAGCGATATCGCGCCATCGCCGCGATCGATTCGCCGACCATCCCGCCGACCGAGTTGTGAATCGCGAAGACTCCGCGATCGACCTCCCCTTCGTGAAGAGCGCGCAGCACCCGTTCCGTGGTGTGCAGATACACGATCTCGCAGGGAATTTCCGGTGTGCGGCTCATGTAATACCGAGCGGCGTCCTCGTTGAAGCTGCCCCGTCCGCCCTGGATCCCGACGACCATGCGGTCCGTGACCAGGCGGTTCGGGAGCAACAGATCGAACACCGAGTCCTGAGCTTCAGAGAGGCGCAGGCGCATCGCCTTGGTATGTGGATTGAGGGTCTGCAGGTCGACGAACAGCTGCCACGTATCGTTGCTGACCTGTGAGGTCACGTCCTGAAGAAGTCTCGTTCCAAGGGTATCGATCGGCGTCGGCGTGAACCCAAAGCGTTCGAGCGTTCGGCCGACGAAGTGCGTCACTCCCTGGCTCGCAGCTGCGAGCCGGTCGTGTTCATCGGCCGACATCGACACCACCACGAGCCCCTTGGATACAAAGTAGTCCCGCCACGCGTCCAGGGCCGCCACCGGCAATCGAAATCCGTCGATGACGATGGTCTGACCGACGATGCCGCTTGCGGCAACGCTGTCCGGACCGAATAGTGGATGGGTGAGCAGCGCCTCGTAGTTCGGGGGCAGATGGCGTGCGAAGACGTCTCGCGGATGCACCTTCACCGACAGGACGTCGATGAGGGTGCGTGTTCCGCCGAGCTCGTTGAAATACGGAAGGTGCTCTGTGATCGTGCCCTCCAGCGCGGAGATCGGGACGCAGTAGAAGACGGCGTCCGACGCCAGAGTCTCCTCCAGCGAGGATGCCGGCAGCCCCTCTCGCGTCGCCTCGGCACGCTGCAGCGGATCAGGGTCGTATCCCCTGAGCGTGAAGTCGTCCTGGAGCATCGACGCCCAGAGACGTCCAAACCGGCCGAGGCCAACCACTCCCACCGTCGCCGGAAGGGATCTGGTCATCACCGCGGCTAGTGTACGGCTGGACCGCGGAGCTCTCGATCTCTCCAGCCTCGAGACGCTTCGACGCCGAAAACGGGCGCGTCGGTATGGTCTGGGTTGCATGACAACGGCGGCAGAGGGCGAGACCAGCGAGCAGAGCGCGCGAGACACGGCGCGCCGAGAGATGCCCCGTGCGCTGCGCGAGGAGGTTCGCCTCGTGGGTGATGCGCTGGGCCACGTGATTGCCGAGCATGGCGGCGCGGCGCTCCTCGCCGACGTCGAGACACTGCGCAGGACCGTGATCCGCGCACGAGCCGAGGGAGACATGCGCGGTGGGTATGCGAACGCGGCCGACGAGCTGGTGTCGTCGTGGTCCCTTGACCGTGCCGAAGAGGTTGCGCGTGCGTTCACGTGCTACTTCCACCTGGTCAATCTCGCCGAGGAGCGCTACCGCGCCGGGGCGCTTCGCGAGGCGGATGCCGGCGCCGGGGGAGGGGCGGGCGGGCTCGTTGCAGCGCTGGCGGCGGTGCGCACGGAGCTGGGCGCCGAGGGACTCGCCGAGCTCCTCACGACCCTGCGCGTCCACCCTGTCTTCACAGCCCATCCCACCGAAGCACGTCGACGCGCGGTGACCTCGGCGGTGCGGCGGGTCGGCGAGCAACTCGAACGAGTGATCGATCCGCGCGCTGCAATGTCAGCCCAACCCGAGGTATGGAGGCGACTGCTCGAGGAGGTCGACGGCCTCTGGCGCACTGCACAGTTGCGCAGCCAGGAATTGCGACCACTCGACGAGGTCCGCACGCTCATGGGCGTGTTCGACGAGACACTCTTTCGCCTCGTGCCATCGGTCTACCGAGCGTTCAGCGCGAGTCTCGACCCCGCCGGTGGTGGTGCACAGCTCCCGATGTCGCCCGCATTTCTGCGATTCGGCAGCTGGGTCGGCGGGGATCGCGACGGCAACCCGCACGTCACCGCCCAGGTCACGCGGGAGACGATGCTCATCCAGTCCGAGCACGTCCTGCGCGGACTGGAGACGGCCACGATGCGTATCGGCGGCGGTCTCACCGCCGACGTGGCGACGACGCCGCCGGATGCCGGCTTTCTCAACCGCCTGCGCTCGCTCCGTGACACCGTCGGTGCTCGTGCCGCGGGCATCGAGGAGCGGTCCCCCGGAGAGCCGTACCGTCAGTTCCTCCTGCTCGTCGCCGAGCGGATCCGTGCCACTCGTCGCGCGGACCTGTCGGTCGCATACGTGCGAGCGGATGAGCTGATCGATGACCTTCGCTGCCTGCAGGAGGCCCTGGTCGCGGGGGGCGCGCCGCGTCAGGCGCATGGAGAGCTGCACGGTCTCATCTGGCAGGCGCAGACCTTCGGCTTTCACCTCGCAGATCTGGAGATCCGCCAGCACAGTGGGGTGCATCGCACCGCGCTCGCAGAGATCGGATCCGGCGGCCCGCGCTCGCCCGAGACCGACGAGGTGCTTGCGACCCTGCGCACCATCGCGCTGCTGCAACAGCGGTTCGGCGCTCAGGCATGCCATCGGTACGTCGTGAGCTTCACGACGAGCGCCGAAGACATCGCCGCGGTGCACGCGCTCGCGGAGCGCGCAGGCGCGCCCAACCCTGCTCCCGAGCTCGACGTGGTTCCGCTGTTCGAAACGACTGCCGACCTCCGCAAGGCGCGCGAGGTCCTGGACCGGATGCTCGAGCTCGAGCCGGTGCGGCGGCGCATGGCCGCGACCGGCCACGCGCTCGAGGTGATGCTCGGATACTCCGATTCAGCGAAGGAGAGCGGGCCGGTCGCCGCAACGCTCGCGCTCTACACGGCGCAGGCAGACCTCGCTGCCTGGGCAGCAGAACGCGGTGTCAAGCTCACGCTCTTCCACGGCCGGGGCGGTGCGCTTGGACGTGGAGGCGGTCCCGCAAACCGTGCTGTGATGGCGCAGGCGCCAGGATCGGTGGCGGGACGATTCAAGGTCACCGAACAGGGAGAGGTCATCTTCGCCCGCTATGGCAACCCCACCCTGGCCCAGCGCCATCTCGAGCAGGTGACGTCGGCGGTGCTCCTCACCTCTACGGCGGCGGCGCGGGGGCGGACCGCGCGGGCCGCGGTTCGCTACGAGACGCTCGCCCGAAACCTCGACGCCGCCGCGCGCTCCGCGTATCGCAAGCTCATCGACATCGACGGGTTTGCGGCGTACTTCGCCGAGGTGACACCCGTCCGCGAGCTCGCTCGACTGCACCTTGGATCACGTCCGGCGAGCCGCGGCGGTGACGGCACGCTGGCATCGCTGCGCGCGATTCCCTGGGTGTTCGCGTGGGCACAGATCCGGCTCAACCTTCCTGGCTGGTACGGGCTGGGAAGCGCGCTTGCCGGACAAGATGTCGAGGAGCTCCGGGTCGCGTATCAGGAGTGGCCGCTGCTGAGCGCGCTCATCGACAACGCGGAGATGAGCCTCGCCAAGACCGATCGCTTCATGGCCGCAGACTACCTTCGGCTCGGGAGCCAGCCGCACATCGCGGCTCTGATCCTGGCGGAATACGACCGCACGAGGGAGCAGATCCTCGCCGTCACCGATCAGGCCCGTCTGCTCGAGAAGCGCCGCGTCCTGTCCTGGGCTGTGGAGCTGCGCAACCCATACATCGACGCGCTCTGCCATCTCCAGCTTCGCGCCCTGCGCGCCCTGCGCAGTGGCGACGCAACCGATGCCAATCGAGGCCGCCTGGAGCAGCTCCTGCTGCTCACCGTCAACGGGATCGCCGCCGGGTTGCAGAACACCGGATGACACCAGCGGCCGGCAATCCGGCGTCCAACGCCGAGCAGCGCGACGTACCCCGATAATCCGGACGTGGCAGACGACCCGCAGGCAGCGCTCCCTTGAAGGTCGGGTTCATCGGGATCGGGAAGATGGGCCGGCCGATGGCCGACAGGCTGCTCATGGCCGGCCACGAGGTCGCCGTCTGCAACCGCTCGGCGAACGAGGGCGTGCAATCCCTGCGCGCCAAAGGCGCGACGGTGTTCGCAACCCCCGCTGAGCTGGCAGCCGTCTCGGATTTCGTCCTGACCGCGCTGCCGACGGAGGACGCGGTGCGGCAGGTCTTCGCGGAGATGACGGGGGTCGCCCACGCCGGTCAGGTCTACGTCGATCACTCGACGGTGAGCCCGGCGTTGAACCGGCAATGCGCCGAGCACCTGTCGACGCACGACGCCGCGTTCCTCGACGCACCCGTGTCGGGAGGACCGGCCGGAGCCGAAGCCGGCACGCTGACGGTGATGGTGGGCGGTGACCAGTCGACCTTCAACCGCGCGCTTCCAGTCCTCGAGTCGTTCGGGAGCAAGATCCGTCGCTGCGGACCGGTTGGCTCCGGCCAGGCGATCAAGCTCGTCAACCAGTACCTGGTGGGCGTGCATACCTTCGCGGCCTCGGAAGCCGCGGCATTTGCGCTGCAGCTCGGCGCCGATCTCAGCACCGTCCAGGATGTCGTTGGAACGTCCTTCGGTAGCTCGACGATGCTGCTGCGCAACCTGCCGCGCTACATCACTCGCGACTTCAGTCCGGCAACGCCGGTGGCGTTGATCGCGAAGGACCTGTCGATCATCCACGCTGAGGCGGTCGCCGCAGGGGTTCCGCTCTTCCTGGGTGGGCTCGTCGAGCAGTGGTACCTCGAAGCCAAGGCTCGCGGTTGGGCAGGAGAGGACATGGCGGCGCTCGTGAAGTTCTGGGATCGCGAGACCGAGCCGGACGGCACCGCCCAGGCGGGCTGACGTGCTCCGTTTCGCGGCCAACCTGACGATGCTGTGGCAGGAGCTGGACCCGTTCCAACGGTTCGAGGCCGCCGCGTCAGCCGGATTCACCCGCGTTGAGATGCTGTTCCCGCATGAGCTCGACGCGGATCGGCTCGAATCAACCCTCGACGTCCTCGGCCTCCACATGGTCGTGTTCGATCCGGCACCGGGGGACTGGGCCGGCGGGGAGCGCGGGCTGCTGACACTCCCGGGACGCGAGGAGGAGTTCCTCCATACGGTGGGTGAGGCGATCGGTCTGGCGAAACGGCTCGGGACCTCGAGGCTCAACGCGCTGGTGGGGGTGCCTCCGGCTGGCGTGAGCAGCGATCAGGCTCGTGATACCGCGGTTGCGAACCTCACGCGGGTGGCGCCGATGGCGCAGGAGGCGGGCATCACGTTGCTCGTCGAGGCGATCAACAACATCGACATGCCCGGCTACTGGGCGAGCAACGTTTCACTGGCGGCAGGCCTGGTGGAGACCGTCAAGCATCCGAGCCTCCGGCTGCAACTCGACCAGTATCACGCCGCGATGGCGGGCGACGATCCCATCGAGTGCCTGCACACGTACCTTCCCCTGATCGCTCACGTCCAGATCGCTGACGTGCCGGGACGGCACGAACCCGGTACCGGGACGCAGCCCATCGGCGATTTTCTCAGTGAGCTCGACCGTTCCGGGTATGGAGGCGTCGTGGGCCTCGAATATCGACCGCTCGTCGATACCGCATCGAGCTTCGAGTGGATGCACACCCTGGGCCTGCGCCGGGATTAGGGGGCGGGCGCGCGCCGATCCCGAGGGACGTGTTCGACGGCGCGGCGTGCGGCACGGCGCAGCAGCGCCCTGGTGTGGCGCATCGGGTCGAGGTCGCCATCGAACCCTTCGAGAGAGATCGCGGCGCTGAAGAGCTGGGGCAGCGGATCAGCGACGCTGCCCGCAATGGCGATGCACGGGATCCCGTGCCGGTGCGACCTTGCTGCGACCTCGGCCGGCGCCTTGCCGGTCAGCGTCTGGCTGTCCAGGCAGCCCTCGCCGGTGATGGCGACGCTCGCCGTTCCCAGCGTGGCATCGAGGCCGACCATCTCGCAGACGAGGCCGGCCCCCGCCTCCAGCCGGGCCCCAGCGAGCGCGAGGCCGAATCCGCATCCACCCGCGGCGCCCGACCCCGGTACCCGTGAGACGTCGCCGCGGCTCAGCCCTGAGGCCACGAGTGCGAAGTGCGTCAGCGCTCGCTCGAGGCGCAGCACGTCGTCAGGGCTCGCGCCCTTCTGTGGCGCAAACATTCGTGCCGGGCCTGCCGCTCCCAGGAGTGGGCTCCGGATGTCGCACGCGACCGCGATCGAGCATCGAGACAACGCGTTGAGCAGCGGCGAGAGGTCGATGGTGGCGACGTCGTCGAGGCCCGCACCTCCCGGACCGATCTCCTGGCCCCGCGGGCCGAGAAGGCGGCCGCCCAGCGCCTGGAGCAGCCCGGCACCCCCGTCGGTACAGGCGCTGCCGCCCACGCCGACAATGATCTCCGTCGCGCCGGCGTCGAGCGCGATCCGGATCAGCTCGCCGGTGCCGCGCGACGTTGCGTGGAGTGCGTCGTGTTGACCTGGAGCGAGACGCCGCAGTCCGGACGCCTCCGCCAGCTCCACGACCACCCGGTGGGGTCCGATCCATCCCAGCCGTGCGTTGACCGGCCTCCCGATGGGACCGGTGACCCGGTGCTGCGTGACCCGTGCGCCGGATCCGCGCCACGCGAGCAGCACGTCCAGCGTGCCGTCACCCCCGTCGGCGATCGGTACCTCGATCGCATCCCAGCCCGCATCGCGGACGCCCCGCGCGATCGCCATCGCTGCTGCGGCAGCACCGATCGTGCCCTTGAATGCATTCGGCGCGCACACCGCGACCGGCCTCGCCCCGTGAGCACCGCCGGGAGCAGGCGGAACGGCTCGACGCATCGGCGTCCATGGTGAGGAATCCACGGCTCCATGCGAAGGTCAGAATGGTCCCGTGACCAGCCGGGCCATGACTGCGGGAGTCGGCGTGGCATTTGTGGCCGCATCGATCGTCAGTCCGCTGGTGCTGAAGACGACTCCGTCGGACCTCGATCTGTATTTCTGGCCATCGGCCGAGACCGTGGTCAACGGCCATCCGCTGCTCATCTATGCGGCTCACGTCCACGACGTGTATCCCAATGCCAATGGCCCGCTTGGCCTGGTTCCCCTCATCCCGGTCGTGGCCCTTGCCGATGCGCTCGGGTGGGCGAGCAGCCTTGCCGGTCGCGCCTCGATGGCCGGAGCGGTCGTGTCACTCGCCGTCCTGCTGCTCGCATACCAGGTGGTCGGTTTCGCCGCGAGTGCACGAGGGGGAGTTCGACACCCGCTCGGCATCGCGTCCACCGTGCTCCTTGCGCCGGCACTGTGGATCGCGGTCCTCGACTACGGCCATGTGGAGCAGCCGATCGAGCTGTGCCTGGTCCTCTTCGCACTGAGCAGCCTGCTCAGCGACAGGAATGTGTCGTCAGGGATCGCTCTTGGGGCCGCGGTGCTCACCCGCACCATCGCGGGATTCTGCCTGATCCCTCTGATCTTCGCTGCGCTCGCGACGCGGCGGATTCGACCGGCGGCGACGATCGTCCTCGCCGCGGCCGCCACCATAGGTGCCGGCATCCTCCCGTTCTTCCTCGCCGACGCCAACGCTGTCACGCATGCGCTGATCACGTACCGGGGAAGTCTTCCGATCGGCGGGGGGTCCTTCCTGGTCGTTGCGCGCGAGGCCGCGTGGGCGGGCCTCGTCAAGGGAGGTGACGCGTACCTCGCCGTGGCGGTCGCGATCGCGCTGACGGGACTGACACTGCTGCGGAAGCCGGCCCTCGCGACAACCCATGCCGGGCTCGCCGGCCTGGTCACGGTCGCGTCGTGCTGCTTCCCGCTCTTCGCCAAGACGGTTTTTCCGTATTACCTCCTCGAGCCGTATGTGTTCGCCACGTTGTGGTGGCTGGCGCGCCCGGGCAGCGCCCGCACGTGGCGAGCGGTGGTTCCGGGGTTGCTCACGATCGATGTCTTCATCGTCAAGGCGGCGTCGATATCGCCGTTCAGCGCATGGGGCATCGTTGCCGGGATCACCTCGTCGGCAACGGTGGCCATCGCGGTGGCGCTCGTGACCTTCGATCTGCTCCGCTCTCCGGAGCACGCCGTGGATCATGTGGTTCAGCGTGTGCACAGTCCTCAAACGCGTCCGGCCGCCCAGGAGGCGCGGTAGGTGCCGCCCGAGCGCGGTCGCTTTCTGCTCCTCGGCTCCGGGGAGTTCGAGCCGTGGGCGGCGGACGCCGAGCGATTCGCGCTCGCCGGCGCCGTGGGCGACGGGTCGGTCGCCGTCCTCGCAACCGCGAGTGGACGCGAGGGCGAGGCCGTCTTCGAGCGATGGACGAGTCTCGGGCTGGCCCATTACGAGTCGCTCGATATCCGGGCGCACGCACTCCGGGTGCGCTCTCGCGTCGACGCACTCGCTGTGGGCACGTCGAGCCGGCTCGACGAGGTGAGCATGGTCTTCTTCAGCGGCGGCAGCCCGAAATACCTCGCTCAGACGATCGCTGGAACTCCGTTGTGGGATGCCGTGCTGCGGCTCATCGAACGCGGCGGTGTCTTTGGTGGATGCAGCGCGGGCGCGATGGTTGCCGGAATCTCGCGCATGCCGTTTCCGTTCGGGAGCGGGCTCGATCTGCTGCCGGGCACCGCTGTGGGCGTCCATTGGGACGCCCTGTCGGGTTGGTGGATCCGCTGGCTGCGCGACCTGGCACCGCGGCGTCTGCCATCCCAGGTGAGCTTTTTCGGAATCGCCGAACACACGGCGATCGCGTCGGACGGCGATGCCTGGCACGTCTTCGGATCCGGCGTGGTCGACGTGCGACGGGGCTCCGAGCGGCATGCCGCTACGGCCGGCGAGCGATTCCCGAGGTAGGGAGCGTCCCACCGGTGGCATGCCGCTTTGGGGGCGGCTGCAAGGACGGATTTTGCAGAATGCTGGCGTGGTTCCCCTTCGTCACCGCCTAAACCGCGCCGATTCGAGCGCGCCGACAGCCGCGTCCACGCGCCGCAATCCGGGCCTCCGCGGTTCGACGAGGATGGTCACCCGCCCGCGCCTGGTCGCGGCGCTGTGCGTCGCCACCCTGACGGCCTGTTCAGCACCGGTCGCGTCCGTCGCCACGTCGACGGTGCGAGCAACGGCCAGCCCTTCATCGAGCGCAACACCATCTGCGGCGCCGACCCTGGCGCCGCCATCCCCGAGCAGATTGCCGGGAGCATCGTTCGCGCTCCCCCCGCTCCCGGCGGGTGTGCCCTTCACCGGCAAGCTGCTCATCGCGGATCGCGGCAATGGCCGGATCATCGAGATCACCCCGAATGGCCAGGTCGATTGGGTGTTTCCCCGGCCCGGACAGAAGCTGCCGGTGCCGTTCGGAGCACCCGACGACGCGTTCTACACGGCTGACGGCACGACGATCATCGCCAACGCCGAGGGCCGTCAGACCGTCACGGCGATTGACAGGGCGACCGGAACAATCCTCTGGCAGGTTGGTCACTACAACGTCCGCAGCAGCGCGGCCGGCTATTTCAACGAGCCCGACGACGCCGTGCCGCAGCCGGATGGGACGATCTGGGTGGCCGACATCCGCAACTGCCGCCTGGTGCATCTCAGCGCCACCGGCGCGTGGTTGGGAACCCTGGGAAACCGTTCGTGCCGGCACCGGCCGCCGGTGAGTTTCGCCGAGCCAAACGGTGCCTTTGCGACCGCGGGTGGATCCCTCATCGTCACTGAGATCGGCGGCAGCTGGGTCACATCACTGGTACCGGGGGGCGCGGTTGCCTGGTCGGTTCGAGCACCGGTGCGCTACCCGTCCGACGCGATGCAGATGTCCGACGGTTCGATCCTCCTGACCGATTACTCGCTCCCGGGCGCCGTCGTACGCCTCAGCAGCACCGGCAGAACCCTCTGGTACTACCGACCGACCGGCGCCGCGGAGCTCAACCACACGTCAATCGCCATACCGATCGCAAGCAATCGCATCGCGATCTGTGACGACTTCCACAGCCGGATCACCATCGTCGATCCCGCAACCAATCAGGTCATCTGGACATTCACGGGGACCGGCTCGTCTCGCCTCTTCTATCCCGACGGCATCGACTACGAACCTCCCCAGTGACGGTGCCGTGGCGGCATCCTGGCACAGCGGGTGTCGGGCGACGCTGACAGGTCGCAGAGGGGGATCACAGTCGCGGCACTTCAGCTTGGCCTGCGCCGCGGTGATCACATTCGCCCTCACCGGCTGCACGAGCGCGGTCACCACGCACACGTCGCCGGCGCCCACCCCGAGTCCGCCGCCACCGACTGCAGCTGTGACACCGATGTCCACACCGGCCGTCAGCACGACGCTCGCCAGCTGCACCCCGGCGGTGACACGAGCGGCGCTCCACATGGTGCATCACTTCAGCGTCTCGCCGGACGACATCGCCGTCGATGCTGCCGGCCGCCTCTGGGTCAGCGCACGCGAGGCGAATCAGCTGATCAGCATGAATCCCGATGGTACCGGCGTCGCCACGATGACGGTGACCGGCGGACCCGAGGGCGTCGCCATAGCAGGCTCGCGGGTCTACGTCGCGCAGCAGAACGTCAATGCCATCGCGCAGGTCACGCCGCAGCGCAGCACTGTGACGACCTTTCCGAACCACACAGCCAACGCGGGGATCGACGGCATCGCTGCCGGCGCGACCGGTCAGACGCTGCTCGTCCCTGACAGTCCCAACGGCATGCTCCTCGAGCTCGCGCTCGGCTCGCCTCCGACGACGCGGGTGATCGCCACTCATCTCGGCCGACCGGTGTCGGCGGCTGCGGGATCGGGCGGGGAGATCTTCGTCGCGAGCGAATCGTCCCCCGGACTCGTCGTGATCACCCCGGAGGGGAATGTGCGGAAGATCGGCGGCTTCACCGATCTCGACGAGGTCGTCGGATATCGCGGCCTGCTGTACGTCACCGAGTTGAACCGCCATGACGTGGTCGCCGTCGATCCAACATCGGGTGCGTCCGTCGTCCTTGCGACCGACCTTCCGGCGCCTCAAGGGCTGGCGGTCACCGCCGGTGGGACCCTGGAGATCGTTGATTCCACGACCGCGGCGCTCTACTCCCTTCCAGCGTGCGGAGTCGCATAGCGACGATACCGACACTCGGGTCAGAGGTTCGTCGCGATGAGCAGCACCGCGGCTGCGGTCATCAGGGCTGTGGCAATCCACACGAGCGAGTTGCTCAACAACCCACTGCGGTGCTCCCCCATCACCGTGCGATCGCGAGCAAGCAGCGCGATCAAGACGAGGATCGGGGGTGCCACCAGGCCGTTGATGATCGCGGTGACCACCAGCGCCTGGATCGGATCGATGTTGAGGACACTCATCAGCAGCCCGCCGATCAGTGCAACGGCAATGAGCCCGTAAAACGTCGGACGCGACCTCGGCGTCTCGCTGAGGCCGCCGCGGAATCCGAAGAACTCCTTGACGGCATACGCTGCACTGGCGGTGAGCACCGGAATGGCAAGCAGGCCCGTGCCGATCATCCCGAGCGCGAACAGCACGAATGCGAACGGTCCGGCAAGCGGCTTGAGTGCCTCCGCGGCCTGTTGCGCGGTCTGGATGCCCGCGTGTCCGGATCCATGGAGCACCGTTCCGGACGCGAGGATGATGCAGTACATCACCAGCTGGGAGAACAGCATTCCGATGGCAACATCGAGTCGCGCTGCGCGCAGCTCCTTCCGACTGGTGCCCTGGCGCTCGCGCTCGGTGGTCGCACCTGCAGCCTTCATCTCGTCAACCTCGCTCGACGCCTGCCAGAAGAACAGGTAGGGGCTGATGGTCGTGCCGAGAATCGCGACGACGATGCCGATGAAACCTTTGTTCAGCTCGAAGTGCGGGATGAAGGTCGCCTCGAGTGTTGCCATCAGCGGCGGGTGCACGATGACGACGGTGACGACGTAGGCGAAGAGCGCCAGCGTGAGGTACTTGAAGCAGCGGAAGATCACCGAGTACGACAGTCGAAGCTGCATGAAGCCGATGAGCAGAGCCACCGGCAGGAGGAACCACGCGGGCGGGATGTGGCTCCCGGTCAGCAGCGACCCTCCGGCGGCCACAGCTCCGAGGTCGGCGCCGACATTGATCGTGTTGGCGCAGAAGACGAGAACGATGCACAAGCCCACCAGGACGGTGGGAAACTTGCGGCGCAGCGAGGTACCGAGACCGACCCCGGTCTGCAAAGCGACCCGGGCACAGGCTTCCTGGACGGCAATCATCAAAGGGAAGGTGAAGATCGCAAGCCAGAGCGCGCCGAGCCCGAATTGGCTCCCCGCCTGCGAGTAGGTCCCGATTCCGGACGGGTCGTCGTCGGAGGCACCGGTGATCAGACCGGGGCCGAGCAGGTGGACGATGCCGGCCGGTCCGCGCTGTAAGACCTCATCGACGCTGCTCCGTCCGGCCTTCGGTGACCCGGTGGCCGCCCCGGTACCAGGCTCTTTCGCCACGACCTCCGGCGGCGGCTCGGCTTCGACGCCGGAGATTCGTGACGCAACCGCGCGGATCGGATCCTCCCGCTCCTCAGAATCAGCCGGCACTGGCCCTCGTGTCGCCATTCAGGATCCTCGGGTTGGCCGTTGTTGCACTATGCCGATTCGACAGGAGCCGCCCGCAGTCGTGGCGCGCGAGGCGCATATGCGCTCCTTACGGTGGCTGGCTAAGTAAATATGATAGCGAGACTACCACATTGAACGCCATCATGACGGGTGGGGCGTGCCGGACGGTCACCGGCGTGTAACGCGGCGTGAGCGAGGCGTCGGATAGGAGTGCTCTCGAACCTGCAGGTGCGCTTCATTAGGAGGCATTGGGCGGCGCCGGCCGCCGACCACGAGGAGGTTCGCTGCATGGCGTCGCCGGAAAGGCCAACGATCGCTGCGGGAAGCGGACCACGCCGTCGCGCCCTCTTCCACCGAAACCGGCCCGAGGCAGCGCTCGAACCCACCCCGCCGCCCATTCTGGCCACCGGCGTCACCTGCACAGTCCCCGGCTGCGCGAACGACACCGCGCAGCCCTGCGCCTATCGCGACGGGCGAGGGCGCGCGTGCGCAGCCGCCTACTGCCCCGATCATGGGGTGTCCACCAACGGCAGGTTCTACTGCCGGCGTCATGCCGGTGTCGTCCGCGCCGTCGGCGCCATGGAGACGCCTGCCGGTGGAATGCCGGACGTGGACAACCGCGCTCCGTCCCTGGTGAACTGGATCGCGCGTGACCTTGACGGCAATGTCCGCCGGTTGCTTTCCGGCTGCGCGAACCGTGGCGAGAGCGTCATCACCGACGAGACGGTGCACATCGCGCGGGATTTCAACCGCAAGGCACGGTGGGAGCAGAGCTGGCGGCTCGTGGACCACACCGGACTGATCCTCAAGGTGACGATTCAGGTGTTCGAAGAGAACGACACACTGGTGCGCGTGCATGTCGGCAGCGGCGTGATCGCGGATGCGGTGCCGCCCTGGATCGTGCGCAGAACCGAGGACACCGACGTGGCAACGGATGTTGCCCAACGGCAGCGCTTCTACCAATGGCTCGACGAGAGCATCTTCATGGCCGTGGATCGGTTTCGGACCGATCGCGACGGTATGCGCTAGCTCTCGACGAGGCGATGACAGCGATCAGTCGCTGAGAATCGAGGGTTGGGGCATCCCTTCGAGCACGCCCGATGTGGCATGGGCGGCCGGGCTTCCCGGGACATACACGGTGACGCCACCCGCCCCCAGGCATCGCCACGATCCTGACTCCCACAGTGCGCAGGTGCGCTCATCGATGCCGATCAGCACGGCGTCTGGCAACGCTGCTCGGGCCGAGGGGTACCATCGCTGACCGAAGGTGTCGTGGTGCGGAATCACGGCCGCGTTGGTGATGACGCCAAGCCCGGGCACCGCGCGGCGCTGGGTGTGGCCGGGAAAGGACTGTCGAACCAAGGTCTCCGAGCACAGCGCCATCGCACCGGCCGACGAACCGGCGAGGGCTGCCCCATTCCGCCATGCCGCGATGATCGCGTTGCCAACCGGGCTGCGGCTGAGAACCGACACCACGAGTTCCGGGTCACCGCCCGGGATGTAGCAGAATCCGGCATGAGCCGACTGCTCGACGAGCCGCGGGTCGTGTGCCTGCTTTCTTGTGTACACCGCGAGCTCGGCGACGTCCAGGCCGAATCGGCGAAACCATTCCTGCGCGTGCCGTACGGCCAGTTCCGGACGCGACCTCGCCGCGGCAGTTGCAATGACGTAGGCAGGCCCTCGCGCCGCTGCGGCGAGCAGAGCGTCGTGCGGCTCATTGCCTGGATGAAACTCGTCGCCGCCGACCAGTGCGAGCAACCCAGGGCTCGGTTCGACACGGTGCGACTCCATCACCCACCGTCACCGGCCGTGTGACGGCGTTCCGTGCGCAGGCGCGCTGTCCAAGCGAACGTCAGGCGCTGATGCGTTGCGCTTGTAGAGCTGCCTCGAGACGCAGTCGAGCGTCGGCCTCCCGCCTCGCCTCCACGACCAAGTCCGTCAGCACGCGAGACGTGTCTCGCTGCTGCAGATACCTCTTGATCAATCGGCTCTCAGCGTGGTCTGCACGGCGCTGCTGCCACCAAATCCAGGCCATCGGGGTTTCCTTTCTAGACGCTCTCAGTCTAGCTCGGAAGTCCCGTCTCGGCAGGCATTTTCGTGAGCAATACTTGGGTCACTGCCCTCTGCTGGGAAGGGCCGCTGCTTTCGCCGATCCGGGGGCGAAAAATGGTCAGGTGGAGTGCCGGAAGGCGACGCTGATCCGCGGCCCGGCTGTCGCGACCTTGGGAACAGCGTGGAGCCACGTGCGCTGGCTGGTCCCTCCCATGACCACGAGATCGCCCATTCCGAGCGCCAGCGAGAGCTCGGTCTTCCCCTCTCGTGGGCGCATGACGAACCGGCGGGGGTGCCCCAGCGATACGGTGGCGACCACCGGATCGACGATGCGGCGCGGGATGTGATCCCCATGCCAGGCCACCGAGTCACGGCCATCCCGATACAGGTTGGCGCTCACCGAGTCGAACGGGCGCTCATAGCTTTGGACCAGCAGTTCGAGCATCCGCCCGACGGAGGCAGGGAGGGTCGCGAGGTCTGCAGGTGCCGGCCATCGGGCGACCAACCGAGGGGTGACCACGACCTTTCCGTAGAGCTCCTGAGTCGTCGACTCCCACGGCGCTGACCGCATCAACTCCTCGAACAGGCTGTCGGCGCCACTCAGCCATCCCGCTGTGTGATCGACCCACGCGGTGGCGTCCAGCTGGTGCCGGATCAGGCCCGAGAAGTGAGGATCGGGAAGCGGTTCGCCCTGGCCGAACAGCGAGGGCTGCCACGCGCGTTCCGCCGGCGGGTTCGGCGCGGCAACCTCAGCGCGTTCTCGATCGTCGTTGAAATACGCAGAGGCGTCCACGAGGACATCTGTACCGCGAGGGCCCCTGCCGCGAAACGAACCCGCTCAGGGGCCACACCGCTTATGGCGCGGGCCTCGACATACGCCGCCACCACCGCGGTGCCAGCAACCATCCGGCCAATGCCAGAGCGGCGATGACCAGCACGGGAAGCGCGGTGATCACGACGTCGAGCACGTCGCCAGTGAGCTGGACGGCGTTGTGCCAACCGCCGGTCAATCCGTCGTTCAGCGGGCTCGGCGCCGATGCGGCGATCGTCGCGCCGCGTTCCGATAGGGCGATGGTCGCCATCGCGATGTCAACCGACGCGGTCAGCGCGTTGAGCTGGCCCTGATCGGTGTCGATCTCAACGGTCACCGCTTCGATCTGCTGCTCGAGCGTCGTGATGGCGTTCAGCGAGGTCGCGTTCGCGAGCAGCGAATCGAGCGCATGGAGATGCGCGTGCGCGGAGACCAGCTCTGCATTGACATCGACGAATGCGGCGTAGTGGTCGACACTGGCAAAGTCGATCGACGAAGCGACATACGTTGCGGGCATTGCGTTGAGGAAAGCGGCGATGCTGGTCGCAGGAATGTCGAGGCTCACAGAGCCGGCAACGATGCGGCCGGTGGACTCGGGGTACGTCGTCGAGCTGGCGACATAGCCGCCAAGCGCGACCGCACGGGCGATGACACTGTCGAACGACGCGAGAAACGTGCCTGCCGGGACTGTGTAGGCTGCACGAACCGAGCGCTGCAGCCCGGCCGACTGCGGCACCCCGATGGTGATGCCGCGGCTTGCTCCCGCGGTGCCCTGCGTGGTGCCGGCCGCCGCCGCAGCGGCCGGTGCGGCGACGGCGGTCGATGCGGTTGTCGAGGCGGTGCTCGCGCAACCCGCAAGCACCCCTGCGGTCGAAGCGAACACCAGGCCGATTGCAAGACGAGGACTGAACATCGATGATCTCCGTGCGTTCGTGCTGTCAGAGCAGGGACGCAGTCACCGCGTCTCAGGTTCCCGTCAATCGGCCGAGGCGGCGTCAGTTTCGGCCGGTCAGAGGCGCTCGCGGCTGGCGGTCCGGCCCTCGAGCACCACCTCCGTGACTGGGTGCCGATCCACCACCGCCTCTTCCCGGACGCGATAGGTCACTCCCGCAATCGCGGCGACCACGACGCAGATCAACGCAGCCCCGGCGAAGATACTCGCTGTCGCGACGTCGGCCCGGGATGATCCCGCAGCCGTGTAGATGGCACCCGTGATGCCCAGGCCGGTGATGACTCCGGCGTTGCGCGCGGCGGAGAGCAATGCCGCCGCGCCTCCGAACGCGTCAGGCGGCGCCAGCCTCATCGCCGCGGCCGTGTTGGGCGACGAGAAGAAGCCGTTGCCACATCCGATCAGAAAGAGTCCCGCCAGCAACAGCGGCCACACGACGCCGTGTGTCGCGAGCGCGGCGAGCACGAAGCCCAGCGCAGCCAAACTCATCCCCGCCGTCGTCACCAGCTGCGTCCGCCGAGCGTCACTCATCCGTCCGCCGGCGCGCGACGTCGCTCCAACCCCGACGCCAATCGGGAGAAAGGCGAGTCCGGCGACCACAGGTGCGACGCCGTGCGCTTCCTCCAGCCAGAACGGAAGGATCGCAAAGCACGACATCAGCGTTCCCGTGCTCAGGATCGTTGCAAACGTCGCGGCGATGAACCGCGGTTGGCGGAACAGCCGGCGGTCCACCAGCGGCCTGCGTGCGATGAGCTCGGCGGGCAGCAGGAGCAGGAGCGCAATCCAGGCGACCGAGAACCACGCGATCGCCGGGATCCCGCCGAACACCGGCGCCGCCAGCGACGAGATCCCGGCTCCGACACCGAGGAAGATCGTCGACAGCAGCACGGCGCCCGGAATGTCGACGGCGCTGTCCCGGTGACCGACGCTCGCGGGGACTGCGGTCAATGTCAGCACGATGCCGAACACCGCGAGCGGCGGGCCTGCCCAGAACACCGCCTGCCAGCCGCCGAGCGCCACGAGCAGCCCACCCAACGGTGGGCCGATCAACCCGGCAACGGCCTGGGTGGTCACCATCACGGCGACGGATCTGCCGGTTCGACGCCGAGGCACATGCTCGGCGATCAGCGCGAGGCTGCCGGCCATCAGCACGCCGCCGCCGACCGCCTGCACCATCCGTCCGGCGAGCAGGACGGGGAATGTCGGCGCGATCGCAGCAAGGATCGAGCCGATTCCGAAGCATGCGAAACCGCCGATGTAGGCCCGTCGCCGCCCGAACCGATCGGAGAGTCGACCGATCGTCGGCAGCGTCGCCATGACCACGACCAGGTAGATCGCGATGACCTCCTGCCCCGACGCCAGCGGCACCGCGAAGCGCCTCGTGATTGGTGCGAGGGCCACCGCAACAATGGTGGCGTCGAGCATGCCGACGAACGCGCCGAGCGCGATCGCCGCCACCAGCCACGAGCGCCGTGCCGGATTCATGCGCGCACAACGGTAACGCTTCGTCCCAGCCCCGCCGCAGGTGCCGGTGGGGCTACGTCGCGGCCTTCCCGGAGTCGGGTTTCAGGCCGTTACCCGCGTCGTGCTCACGGGACATGAAGCTGGCGAGCTCCTCGATGGTGCTCATGATCGGGGCGGGAAACACGACCGTCGTGTTCTTGTCAACGCCGATCTCCACGAGGCTCTGCAGGTTGCGGAGTTGGAGCGCCACGGGATGCGCCATCATGATGTCGGCTGCCACCCCGAGCTGGTCGGCGGCCAGCGCCTCGCCTTCGGCGGCAATGATCTTGGCCCGCTTCTCCCGCTCCGCCTCCGCCTGGCGGGCCATCGCCCGCTTCATGCTGTCCGGGAGCTGAATGTCCTTGAGCTCCACCAGCGTGACGAGCACGCCCCAATCGGACGTTGCGACGTCGAGGATCTCACGGATGCTCAGGTTGATTCGGTCGGTTTCGGCGAGCGTCTCGTCGAGCGTGTGCTGACCGACGACCTTGCGAAGTGTTGTCTGCGCGATCTGGTTGATGGCCGCGGCGACGTTCTCAATCGCCACCACCGATTTCACCGCATCGACAACCTTGAAATAGGCGACTGCCGAGACGTCGATGCTGACGTTGTCGCGCGTGATGATGCCCTGCGACTGGATCGGCATGGTGACGATGCGCAGGGACACCCGGCGCAGGAGGTCGATCACGGGCACGATCGGCCGCAACCCGGGCTTTCGGAGGCCGATCACCCTGCCGAGGCGGAAGTGCACGCCCATCTCGTACTGCTGTACAACGCGGATCGAGGCCAGCAAACCGAGCAGGATGACGGCCGCGACCACGATCGCTGCGACGACGAAGGCGTTCATGACAGCGCCCTCACTATAACGAAGCGATCGACGTCTTGAGCGACCCTTCGTGAGCCCCGGCACGTCCCCGCTAGGCTGCGACCTCGCTGTACATCCCCACCCGGTCCTTGCCCTCGCGTTTGGCGGCGTACATCGCGATATCGGCGCGCCGCAACAGCTCATCGCAGGTGTCGGTGCTTCGTTCCGACATCGCGGCGCCCACGGTGCCGCGGGTCGAGCAGATCGCATCGCCGATGAACAGCGGCTGACGCAGAAATTGCAGGATGCGGCGGCTGATCGCCTGCAGCTGCGCTCCGTCGGGAGCACGTTCGAGAAGAATCGCAAATTCGTCGCCGCCGAGTCGCGCCGCCACGTCGCCAGGTCGTACCGACGCCCGAAGGCGCTCCGCGACCGCCACGAGCACGCGATCGCCGACGGCATGACCGAGCGTGTCATTGACGCTCTTGAAATCATCCAGGTCGATGAACAGGACGACACAGGGCGTCCGCGTCGGTCTGTGGCGCTCGAGCGTACGCGTGACACATTCATGGAAATGCTTGCGATTCGGCAACCCGGTGAGCGCGTCGTGATTGGCCTGATGGTCGAGTTCGCGCTCACGCGCAGACAGGTTGCCGAGCAGGCGCGCGTTGTCGATGCCCATCAAATACTGGCGCACCAGGACGAGGCCGATCAGTGCCAGCACTGCCCAGAACGTGAACTCGTCGATGTTGCCGGTCGTGGTCTTCTGCGCGATCGTCACCGCAACCGCCGCGGCGGCCGGGATGTAGGGCAGCAAGGCACCAAACCGCGACGGCAGCACAGCGGGCGGGCGTCCGTGCAGTGGTCGCTGCACCGTGCGAAGCGCACCCAGTGCGATGAGCAGGTAGCTCGCGACCCAACCGGCGTCGAGGACGTTGCCTGTCCCATAGGCGTTGCTCGCTGTCAGGTACGCGAAGTTACTGTCCGCGATCGCCGCCGCAGCGAGGCCGGCTGCCATCAAGAGCAGCGGCGTGCGCCCGGTGCGAGGCACCCGCCCGACCCGCACCAGGATCATGGTGACGATCGCGACGTCACTGATCGGATACAGCAGGCTGAGGACCATCGCGAGCGGTGTGCTCGCACCGGCCCGATACACCGCCCCGAGGCTGGTGGACCAGCTGACCACCAGGAGTCCGGCAGCAATGAGCAACCCGTCGAGGAGCGTGCGGACGAACGTGCGAGCTCGCTCAGCGGCGACGGGAAACGACAGAACGCCAGAAATGGCGAGCGGCACGGCAAGCAGATACCCTGCGTCGGCGAACGACGGGAACGGAACCTGAACGTTGCGCACGACCTGATACCAGTCCCAGACGGTCTGACCCAATCCCCATGAGAGCGCCGAGAGCCCCATGAGCGCCCACGCCAGGCGAATGCGACCGGCGTGACGCATCGCAGCGAGGGCACATGCCGCCACTGCCGCGAACGCCGCCAGGGTCTCGACGATGTTGTCCAGGTAGGTGTAGGCGCCGGCCCCCCCGGCGAGCAGGCCGACGATGAAGAAGGCGAGCGCGACCGCCGCCACCGCGCAGGTCGCCGACCACCAGTGCACGCTCAGATCGGACCGGAAGCGCCGCAGTGCCATAGGCCGACTCTTGTGGCCGGAAGTCACAGGTCAGTGGCGGGGTCGCCACATGTCCGGGCCGTGATTGCACATTCGCCTGACGCGGCCTGACCCTCCGAGCCACCCGTGATCCACATCACCAGTCACGTGGCGGCAGGTGCGGTCAGTGGATCAGCACGAACTCCGTTGCCGTGGTGTGGTCGCTGAACGAATGCGACCCTATCCCGATCGCCTGCACCGGAGTCACATAGGGAGCGATCTGCTGGTCGAAGGTCGCACGAGCAGAGGCGGGCAGAACCGCCCGCACAGCAGCGACGAGGGATTGCACGTTCAGGTAGAACATGCCGTCGTTGCTGGAGCCGACCTGGCCCGCGACGGTCTGATACTGCGGAGACGTGGTGATGTTGCTGCCCCGTCTGGCATCAATGACCGCGCGAACCTCAGCGGGCGTCGACGCGATGATCGCCCAGCCGTTGTCAACGGCCCACGACGGGCTGAGCTGGGACGGGGTGACGCCGGTGATCGTGATGGTGGAGATGTTCACGCCCTGGTACGTCTCGTGCGCCGGCGACGTCGAGCCACATGCCTGGGCGCCGGAGCAGATGGTGGTCGCCAGCTGTGCCAGAAAACCCTGTACCGCCGTTGCTGAATCCGTGGCGATAAGGAGAGCCCCTGACGGTACGGTCGCGCCGGACAGCTGCTCCACCTCGACGCCCGCGTCGCCGGTCAGGTGATTGATGATTCCCGAGGAGCCGGTGATTCCCAGCTGGTTCAGCACCTGGCTCCCGGAAGCGCCCACTCCCGGAATCGCCAGCGACACCAGGCTCTTCAGCGTCTGTGGAAGGCCGACGATGGCAGCGAAGCCGAAGGCACCCTCCGGCACGAACGCGAGAGCGCCATTCTTATGGGCGGCAACTCCGAGCGTCGCCCGCGCAGCAGCGCTGAGCTTGGACGGGTCGAAATCGACGGTCCCCGAAACGGTGATGCCCGACGACGACGCAACCACGACTTCGCCCGCCCCTTCATAGCCGCGCAGGGCTGTGGTGGTCGCCGCCGTCGCGGCCGGGATGAGTGCCGCCACGCGAGGAATATCGACATAGAAGAAGGCGATACGGTCGCCCGGCACCCGCGCCTGCACGGTGGTGTAGTCGGTCTCGGACGTGAGGTTGGCGTGCTTGCCTTGCGAGGTGTCAACGACTTCGTCGACCGAGGCTTCGGAGGTGCCCAGGATCATGGTATGCGCGGTGATGGCCCACACCTCGGTTCCACCCGACGCGTCCTCACCCACATTGACGGAAACCCCGTCATAGGTCGCCGTCGTCCAGCGAAGCACGCGGCCCGACGGTCCCGACTTGAACTTGCCGAACATCGCCTGCGCGGCCACGTCATTCGTGCTCGCGAGCAGCGACACCACAGCAGGGGTGGGGCTGTCCGAGCTCGGCAACACGATCAGTGAAACCTGTGAGCCGAGCCACGCGCGCACATCGGTGTGCGACAGACCGGAGGACTCCAAACCGCTGTCGAGCCAGTGGTTGAGCGTGGCGTCCCGCGACGAGCCGGAGAGCCCTGGAAACTTGCCCAGGATGCTGTTGAGCGAGAGCTGCTGTCCGACCGACGGTTGGAGGTCGAGGTTCACGTAGACAGCGGTGTCACTGGGCGCGAACGTCACCATCGAGTTGGCGGTGCCGCGAAGGACGCCGAATGCAAGGACCGCTGCAGCCACTCCCCCGGCGACAAGAACCGCAACTCCGGCACCTGCGACGGCCCGGAACGCCCTCGAATGTCGCTGCTCGTCCGGCGCAGCGGTGACATCCGCAGAGCTCGGGGGCAAATCGTAGGGCGGTGGCGGAGGGGGTGGGTTCGGCGGGGGTTCCGGCATCCCGAAGGTGCTCATCGCTGTGCCTCACTCTTGATGCCGAACGTGATCGCCGGCCGCGGTCCGTCGTATCCGCGGAAGCTACGACCCCAGATCCCTTCACTCATCAGGTGGAGAGTGTGCGGTGCCTCAATCACTCTCCCGAACCGATGCAACCGGATTGTTCCCAGGGTTGCCACGAACTGTTGCAGACCTCACGCCATGAATTGCGGGAGCCACGTCGAGCCACGCCTTGTATATCGGTGCATGCAGCGGAGACGGCGAGGAGCGGTGCGAATCATCGGTCTGCCAGCTCGTCCGCCGTGATGTCGGCGAGGACGGGCGCGGTGGCTCGCGGCAGCACCGTGCCGATGAATGACTTCACCGCCTCGTTCAAGCCCACGTCGTGCCCCGCGGCTTCAGAGAGATACCAGCGATGGTCGAGCACCTGATGGAACAGTTCGGCCGGCTCCAGGCGACCACGGAGGTCCTCCGGGACTGCCGCGATGGTTGGCTCGAAGACGTCGATCAGCCAGCGACGCGCGGCGTATCGCTCCGACACGGGACCCCCCGAGGTTGTCTCGAGCTCCGTGCGGTATCGCGCTATGTCACCAAGCAGGCGCCGCGCCTGGTTCTCCTGGACCTCCAGTCCGGTGAGCGCCTGGAGCGTGCGAACGTGATGGCCCGGCTCGACCACGCGCGGCTGGAGGCGAAGGTGGTACTCCCCACCCTGCGCGGTGACCTCGACCTCCGCGACGTCAAAGCCGAGCCCGTTGAGGCGCTGGAGTCGCTCCTCGATCCGGTATCGCTGGTCAGGAGCGAAGGCCACCTCACGTACGAGCTCGGACCAGAGCGCCTCGTAGCGTCGCCGCAGCTCCTCGGCGGCTTTGACCGGGTCCATGTGATGGACGAGCCCCTCGGCGGTCACATCGAGCAGCTCGCCCGCGATGTTCTCCTCAGCCACCATCACGTCCTGGCTCCGCTGGCCGTCGCTGAGCTGGGGATGCAGTTCACCGGTCTCGGTGTCGACGACATAGGCGCCCAAGGCCCCGGCGTCGCGGCGGAAGAGCGTGTTGGAGAGCGAGCAGTCGCCCCAGAAGAAGCCGGCGACGTGCAGCCGCACCAGCAGGTTCACGAGCCCGTCGAGGAGACGATCGCCAAGGGCCTGGTCCGCGCCGGTCGCCCCCAGGACGCGCCGGTACGGCAGGGAAAAGTCGAGATGACGCGTGATCAGGACGGCCTCGAGCTCGCCGTTTTCCGGGTCCCTTCGAGGTCCGAGCTGACGCCCGGTGACCACCGCCGCAACCTCGACGACGGGGATGAACAGCCGGTCCAGCTCGGCAAGCAGCCGGTATTCGCGCTCGGCCAGGCGATCGGGCAATTCCTTGAAGGCGTAAATCGCGTCGCCGTAGCGAACGAAGCGGACGATGTGGCGCGAGATTCCCCGAGGGACATCGACCATGCGCTCTTCGCGCCATGCATCCAGGGGGAGATGCCACGGCAGGTCGAGAAAATCCGGGTGGCCGGTGCGCCTGCGCATCTGGAAGTCCACACCTTGCGGGGTCACGTGCAACGCCTCTAAGTTCGATGAAGAAGGTCAACCGCACGATGACACAAGCGCCGCGTCCATTCCGACTATGCGGAATGGATGGTCAGCTCGACGCCATCGGTCTGGGTGTGTCGCCCGGTGCCGGGAACGATCGCGGCCAGCGCAGCTTCGTCGCAGCGGAGAACGATCAGCTCGCGCGGATCGAGGACCGTCCAGAGGTTCGCTGTGGACTCGGCCCGGTCCTGCATCGGCGCATAGACGAGATGGACCCGCTGGTGGCGCGCGCGAGCCAGTCGCTGGACCTCGCGGAAGGCATCGTGAGCGGGCTCATCGGTGACGTACGGATCGAGAATCTCGAGGAGCCGCGTTGCCGGACCGTGCTCGGGCACGGTGCCGATGAAAGCGAATCCGAGCGGGCCGCCATCGGCCTCGGCGATCCCGGCATCGACCAGCGCCTCGATGTCAAGACCCTCGCCGTGGAGCAGGACCATGACGGGTTGATGCGCCTGCCAGCCGGCCTGAGGAACCCTCGGGAACTGACCCAACCGTTGCACCATTGGAAGGATGCCCGGTAGCCCGGCGCGACGCCTGGTCCGGTAGGTGATCCAGGCAATTGCGAGGCCGAGGACCGTGATGCAGCCGCCAAACAGCGTGGCGAGCGGCTTCGCGAAGAGGTTGGTCACCCACGCGGTCACAACGAGCACCGACGTGATCACGCCGAGTGTGAAGGCGAATGTCGAGGTTCCCAGCGGCGCGGCGCCGTGGACGTAGCGCCGGCCGTGCAGTGAACGGCGCTCGCGCCATCGGACGATGTCGAGACAGACAGAGGTGACGCTGAAGGCTCCGAGGAGACCAAAGGCATACATGTCCCCGAGCAACCCGACGTTGCTCTGGCTGATGACGACCACAGCAATCGGGACGGCGATGGCAGCAAGGATCGACCAGTGCGGTGTGTTCCGCCAGCGGTTGCGATGCTGGAGGACCTGCGGGAGAAAACGCAGCTTCGAGAGCGCCAGAAACACGTGATAGCAGCCGATGATCGCGGTATTGCTCGCGAAGATCAGGAGGAGACCAGCACTCGCCGCGACCTCAGTCTGGAGCAGGGGGCCCGCGGCGTAACCGCCAAGCGCGGAGACGAACTGATTGGGGTTGATGTGGTGTGCATTGAGCAGAGTCGTCGACCACAGCGTGAGCAGAGGACTCGTGATGATGATCGTGAACACGACAATGACCATCGCGCGAGGCGCCACCAGGCGCTGTGGTCGACGCATCGCCGGGGCGAGCTGCGAGATGCTCTCGAGGCCCGAGAACGCCAGGAATGCCCCGGCGTACCCCGTGAGGAGTCCGATGGGGCTGATCCTCGGCCCGGACAGGGTTTTCGGGATTGCCCCGAGCGCAGTGCCGAACCCCGCATGGATGAGCACCGCGATCACGACGGCCAGCTGACTGCCGAGAGCCACGACTGCGATGACTGCGGTCACCTTGGCGTCGGCATTGATGCCGATCAGGTTGAGGCCGGCGAGCAGCACCAACGCAACGACTGTGAGCAGGGTGACGATCCCGATCAGATCCGGTGCGAAAACGCTGAGATAGATCAGCCCTGACAACGCGCTCAGCGCGGAGGTGAGGAAGTAGTCGACCAGGATGAACAGCCCACCGACCAATCCCGCCACGGGATGGATGGCGTGGGCTCCGACGGTCACCACGCCACCACCCTCCGGGTAGCGGATGGCAACCTCCGCGTACTTCACCGTCAACAGAACGAAAACGATCAGGGTGAGCGCAACGAAGAGCGCCGCGTGAACCCCGGCGGTGCTGAACAGGATGCCCGGCGTGTAGTAGACGGACGTGCCGATGTCGGCGAAGACCACGGCCCAGCACAGGAGTGGCCCCAGCCCCTGGGGCAGGCTCTTCCGGTCACGCCTCGCATGCCTTCGCGCGGTTGTGCCGGCATCGGTGGGAGGCATCACGGGAGGATAGTGCCGCCGCACCGAGCCGTGATCGTCTGCGACGGCCGCTCAGGCGCTGCCGCCGGCGATGCGTCGCCGGCGGCTTGCCCGAGGGGCGGGTGAGGCTAGCTCATTCCCGGGCGGTCGTCACCGCGATTGCCTCGCTGCCACCTGCATCGCGAATGGTCACCTTGATCGTTGCCCTTTCCCTGTCCCTGACATAGGTGTGAGTTCCCGAAACGCTGAAGCCACCGCCGGCCGACGCGACGATGCCGGCGCTCGACGTCCCGTCACCCCAGCTGATGGTGGCGGTGTAGTCAGTGGCCACGCCACCGGGGTCGGCGTCAGTGAAATCGCCAACGACTCCATTGACGCTGTCATTGCTCTGCCGCAACTTCAGCCCGGCGGCGCTCAGTGCCGCGTCAGCGATCGTCGCGCTGCCGGTCGCTGTGACGCTGCTGCCATCAAGGTCGCTGATCTGCACTGTGACCGTGTACGACCCCTCCTCTGCATACGTGTGGCCGCCCGTCACCGTGAATCCAGTCGCACGGTTCCCGGTCACGATCCCCGCTGACATGCTGGTATCACCCCAGTTGATGGTCGCCGCGTAGGTACCCGGGGCGGTGTTCTGGTCCGCATCGTTGAAGGTCGCCACCGTGGCCGCGGACGCGGCGCCCTCGGTCGCATTGATGGCTGCGCCGCGTGCTGTGAGGGTGCCCCCGATCACCGTGTAGGCCTCGACGGTCGTGAGCCTCACGCCGTTGTACCCGCCGACCGCGTAAATCCGTCCGTCCGGCCCCGCGGCCACGCCCTCGAATTGACGCGCGGTGGGCATCGCCTGACCCGTGGTCCAGGTGTCGCTGCTGACATTGAATCCTTCCACGCGATTGAGGTAGGCGGCGCAGTTCACGCTGAGGCCACCGATGGCGTAGATGCGACCGTCCGGTCCCATCGCCCCCGCAAGGTTCGTGCGGCCGCCCCCGGGCATTGAGGCGAGGGTCGCCCACGTGTTGGTGCCGGTGTCGTACGCCTCGACCCTGCCCGTGATGTTGCCGCAACTGCCGGCATCGCCACCGATGGCGTAGATCCGGCCGTCGGGACCCGTAACGGCAAAGAGATCCTCCCGCGGTCCGCCGGGCATCGGCGCCTCGGTGGTCCAGGTGTTCGTCGTCGTGTCGTATGCCTCGACCCTGCTGAGGATATTGGTGCCGTCGGTGCCGCCGATCGCGTAGATGCGGCCGTCAGGCCCGGTCGCGGCGGCGAGATCCTGGCGCGCGCCCCCCGGCATGGATGCCACCGTCGTCCAGGTGTTCGTGGTCGTGTCGTACGCGTCGACCTCGCTCACTGGGCCGGTATCGGTAAGGCCCCCGATGGCGTAGATGCGCCCGTCGGGCCCGGTCGCGACGGGGAGATTCCCCCGCCCGGCGCCGGGCAGCGCTGCCTCGGTGGACCAGGTATTCGAGGTGACGTCATACGCCTCGACGCGATTCAGGTGGGTGCTGCCGTCGAAGCCGCCGATGGTATAGATACGGCCGTCTGGCCCGGTTGCCGTGGCGCCGCTGTCGCGAGCCCCACCGGGCATGGGGGCGACCGTGGTCCAGCTGTTGCTCGTGGCAGATGCCGCCACTCCTGACAGCAACATCGCCACGCCCGCCGCGGCCGCGCCGGCCAGAACAACCCTGCTGAGTTGAATCTTGGTGTGCGTGTCCCCTTCCTCCTTTCCCATTACTTGGCGATCGTCGTCGCGGTCGCAGTGCTACCACCGACGTCGGTGATCCTGACCTTGACGATCGCCCGTTCAATGTCGCGTACAAAGTGATGGGTCCCCGACACCGCGAAGCCACCGCCGCTCGCGGAAATCGTCCCGGCACTCTTGGTTCCATCACCCCAGCTGATGCTCACGATGTAGTCGCCGACGACGGCCCCGGGATCAGCGTCGGCGAAGAGCGCCACCACGCCGCTGACGGAGTCGTTGACCTGCTTGAGATGCAGCCCGGTCGCCGTCAGCGCGGCATCGGTCACCGTCGCAGTGCTGCTCGCACTGGTAGTCGTCGCGTCGAGATCGGTGATCTGCACCGTGACGGCGAAGGAACCTTCCTCGAGGTACGTGTGGCTTCCCTCCACCGCAAATCCGCCGCCAGCGGCGGTCACCGTTCCGGCCGAGGTGGTGCCGTCCCCCCAGATGACGCTCGCCGAGTACGCGCTCGCTGTCGTGTTCTCGTCAGCGTCGGCGAAATTGGCCACCACCACGTTGCTCAGCGGCCTCCCTTCGACTGCGCTGACGTTGACCCCGGATGCACTCAACCGTCCACCGATGGGGGTGTATGCCTCCACCCGGTCCAAATAGCTGGTGCCGTCATACCCACCGATGGCGTAGATACGTCCGTCCGGCCCCGCCGCCCCGGCCAGGTAGGCACGCGCGCCGGCCGCCATCGCCTGAGCGCTCGTCCAGGTATTGCTGGCGGCGTTGAAACCTTCGACCCGAGCGTAGTAGTTCGTTCCGTCGAAGCCGCCGATCGCGTAGATGCGTCCATCGGACCCGGTTACGGCCGCAAGCCGACCACGGGCGCCCCCTGGCATAGCGGCAACCGTCGTCCACGTGTTGGTGCCGGTGTCATACGCCTCCACGCGGTCGAGCCAGTTGGTGCCGTCGAAGCCGCCGATCGCGTAGATGCGTCCATCCGGGCCGGTTGCTGCCGCAAGAGCGACCCGACCGCCACCGGGCATCGGTGCCTCGGTGGTCCAGGTATTGGTGCTGGTGTCGTACGCCTCGACCCTCGCCAGTGGCTCGCTGCCGTCCGATCCTCCGATCGCGTAGATCCGGCCGTCTGGACCGGTAGCCGCCCCCAACACAAACCGCCCGCCCCCCGGCATCGGAGCCTCAGTGGTCCACGTGTTCGTGGTTGGGTCATACGCCTCCACCCGATCGAGCGCGGTCAGCGTGTTGTCGAAGCCGCCGATCGCGTAGATGCGTCCATCCGGTCCGGTCACGGCCGCGAGGTCGCCGCGTGCGCCCCCTGGCATCGGGGCAACTGTCGTCCATGTGTTGGTGCCGGTGTCGTACGCCTCCACGCGGTCGAGCCAACTGGTTCCGTCGTTTCCGCCGATGGCATAGATGCGTCCATCCGGTCCGGTGGCAGCCGCAAGATCGAGCCGCGGGCCACCCGCCATTGCCGCCACGGAGGTCCAGGTGTTGGCGGTCGCGAGCCCGGTCACCGCCGGGACGAGCGCGCCAACTCCGGCCAGCAGTGGCAACCCCAGCCACGCCAGCGCGCGGCGCCTCCTGCGCTTGCCTCGATGGCACTGATCCTTCCTCATGACACGACCCCTCCTTGGGTGTTCACGACCGCCGCAGCACATTGGTCATCGCCCGAGGCTATTCGGGTCCCTTTGGGCCGCCTTAGGGTTGGCTTAAGGCGCTGGATCCGGTTCGCCGGTCCCCCCTGTTCCACGCGGGACAACGTAGGTGGTATCCGGCCCCGTTCATAGCGGGGAAACCCTACGAATGGTCGGCGGCCACCCTACGGCTGCGCTCACGGGCTCCGGGGCCCATGGTTCAGAGCGATGGCGCGCGGCCCGTGACAACCTCGGAGCTTATATCGTCGCTAGCAGGAATAGGATCAAGGTACCAATGGGAAAATGTGTGGACATGGTAGGTACCTTTGGATATAGTCGCTAGGTCACGGCAGCGGACAGACCTCCGCTCGAGCCGGACGCCATAGGTCAGGTCTGATGAAGGAGGACTTGGATCCGTGAAACGCTCGTATGGCAAGGCGAGTCGGGTGGGTGTGGGCATCGTGGCGGTGGCGACGGCGCTGATGACGCCGCTCATCGCCTCGGCGACGGTCACCCCCGACATCTCGCCCAACGTCGGCTCCGCACATATCCTGTGGACGAAGGCCCAGTACACGTCGGACGCGCAGACCGATCCGAATCAGCTGCTGTATCACGGCGGCACGGTCGAGACCAAGCCTGCGGTCTACCTGATCTTCTGGGGGCCGGAGTGGGCCAACGGCTTCTCGGTCACAGCAGGCGCGTTCACGTATACGAACAAGACCGCAGAGACCTACCTGCGCGACTTCTTCGGCAGCGTTGGCGGGAGCCCGTGGGCAGGGGTCCAGACGCAGTATTGCCAGGGCGCCGCGATCGGCGCGGTGAATTGCAACGGCGCGCTCGGCGCGCAGTTTGTCCAGAACCCGTCCAGCATGTTGAAGGGTGTCTGGGTCGACCCGAGCACGGTGCCGTCGCCAATCGTGACCACCGCCCTTATCGAGAACACGACGAACGATCCGGTGGCGACTGAAGCCCTCCGGGCCTCGCAGCATTTTGGGTACAGCGTCAACGCGACATATTTCATCCTGGCCCAACCGGGCACGGTCGCGACGGCGTACGGAACGGTCTATTGCGCGTATCACAGCGAGACCGCCCACGCACTCGGCGCTCGCGGTGTCCGCTACGCATTCATGCCCTACGTACCCGAGCAGGGCTCAGGGTGCGGCGTCGATTCGGTCAATCAGAACGATGCATTTGGCCACGGCTACTACGACAGCTACAGCATCGTCGCGGGACATGAGTTCGCCGAGGCCGTCACCGATCCGGATAACTACAACGGAACCCAGGATGGATGGAACGATGCACAGAGCAATGAAGACGGCGACAAATGCGCCTGGACGGGACTCCAGAACATCACGCTTCGGGGACAGTTCTATGCGATTCAGCCGCTCTGGAGCAACGCGGCAGCAGCGGGTCAGGGTGCTTGCGCGGTGAGCTTGGGCAGCTGACCCTCACTCGCATGTAACGCCTCGTTGATAGGTTCCCCAACTCGCTCGATCTCGAGCACTTGGGCGTGCGACAGTCGTCACACGCAACCTGCATCGACTACCGTGTCAAAACGCTGATCGCTGTCCCGAAGGGCACGACGGTGAGCGTGATCACGCACCCGGAGATGAGAACTCGACCGGCACGGTGAAGCTTCGGGCGTCGTGAAGGCCACGACAGCGATCAGCGCAGTGATCGCAACGGCGGCGCGAGGTGTGTCCGAAGCATTCGAACTTCCTCGTGGTCGTCGATGCGCGACGCACCCGATGGTACTCCTGGACCGAGCAGTGCCTGCTGGGACGCGATACTCTGCCCTGGGTATGGGAAGCGTCACAATTTCAGCGTCGTACGGGGCCCGCGGTGAGGCGGTAGCCCAGGGCGTCGCCGAGCGCCTCGGGCTTGCCTTTCTCGACCGAGCCATCCCACTCACGGTGGCCCGGCAATTGCGGGCGACGCAAGAATCGGTTGAGACCCACGACGAACGGGCGCCGACCCGTTGGGACCAATTCTTCGGCGCGTTCTCGAGCGTCGATTCGGTGTCCACGGCTGTGGGGATAGCGCCCGTTGCGCTCGAGAGTCCCGAGACCTTCCGCTCCGCCACCGAAGCGGTGATGCGAAAGGTTGCCGACACCACCGGGGCGGTGATTCTCGGTCGTGCCGGCATGGTCATCCTCGGCGGTCGCGACGATGTCCTGTGTGTCAGGCTTGATGGACCGATCGCCAGACGGATCGCGCAGGCGGTCGCAGACGGGGTAGACGAGGCAACTGCCCGCGAGAACCAAGAGGATGTCGACGGTGCGCGCGAGCGGTACGCAAGCTTCTTCTACAAAGTGCGTCAGGACGATGCCAGTCTGTACCACTTGGTGATCGACAGCACCGCATTGCCAGTTGATGCCTGCATTGACATCATCGCTCGAGCTGCGCAGGCGCGCATCGGCGCAACGCCGTAGGTCGCGACTGAACGTAACCTTGACGAGCCTGCCGGCGCACGGTCGCACCGCATTCGGCGACCGACGTGCTGACGCTGGATCGGCGCATTGGCGATGCGCTGGCTTCGGTGTCCGTGAAGCTCGCAACCCGACAGCCTTCGCGTTTTCATAACCAATGGCTAACCATCTCTCCGGGTGCGGGCTCCTAGACTGCGTCGAGGGTTTCACTGCAGGTGGCCTTGAGCATCTGCGTCAGTACCGGTGAAGGAGATGACATGAATCCATCGAGCCCGACGCTTCGACGGCTGCTGACCGGCAGCGCGATCGCCGCGGGAATCGCGGTGGCCATCGTGCCCTTGGCGGCCGGCCAGGCGATGGCAGCTGGGCGCAGCGCCGCACATGACCCGGGACTGCTTCCCGGCGTGACATTCGTTGCCGCCCCGCCCCCCGGAGCATCCGGGCCCGACGACATCACACGGCTCGGTACCGACGGAGTGGATGGGGGACGCAATCTCATCTGGACGGCCTATCAAAACGGGATCAACCCGGACGGCACGCCCGGCACCCCCGGAGGGCCGACGAAGAGCACGATCGCGGGGTACGACCCGGTCGACGGCAGGCTGGTCAGGACCATGCGCGTGACCGGCAAGGTCGACGGGCTCACCGCTGATCCCAGGATCGACCGTCTGGTCGCCACGGTCAACGAGGACGAGAACTCCGCGCTGTACCTGGTCAATGTGGCCACCGGTGACGCGACCAAGTTCCACTATGACCCGAGTCCGTCCGAGTCCGACAACGGCGGTACCGACAGCATCGCGATCTGGGGCGGCCAGATCGTCCTTGCTCATTCGAATCCCAATGACACTGAGGACGCGACCGCATACGCGGTAACCCTCGACTGGTGGACAGGAATCGCTCACCTCCGGACGCTGTTCACCAACGACAGCAGGGCGTTCGACGCAGTCACACACACGTGGGTCACGCTGGCGCTCACTGATCCCGATACAAACTTTGTGATGCCGGAGGCGGCGCCCCGTTTCGCGGGTACGCTCGCAACGATCAGCCAGGCGGACGGCGAGATCATCTTCGCGTCGCGCAGCAGGAGTGACTCGCTGGACTTGACGGTCCTGCCGGTCACCGACAATGTCCCCGGCAACATCCCGCCGATCGACGGCCTCGCCGTCGCCACAGCCGAGCGCGGGATCCTCTATGTCGTGGATGCCGGGGCAGGCACGATCACAGCGCTCACGACCGACGGTTGGCCGGCGGGCACCGTCTTCGTGGCTGAACCGAGCGACAACAGCAATCCCATTCTCGGCACGCTCGACCTGTGGACCGGCATGATCACGCCGCTTTCCAACGCGTTCGTCAGCCCGAAAGGACTGCTGTTCGTGCCGGCTGATCGCGAGTAGTCACCCAAGCACACGGTTTGACCGTATCAATGCACCCGATCAGGTCCGTCCCCGATCGGGTGCATTGCCGACATCATCAACTCCTCATGAACTGCGGCGTCTCTACGGTGCGACCGCCTCCCACACAAGCTCGGCGACGTCGATGACAAGATCCGGCTCCGGAATCCAGTGCCTACGTGATGGATACAACCGCGGCGAAGATGGCTGACTTCGGGTGTGGTTGATCGCCGATCGCACTGCCCCAGCTGATCACGAGCGATGCGTCCTCGCCCCCACCGGCCATATCCCGTGCCGTCGGAAGCGTGGAGATCCCGAACGTATCGCCTGGCCACACGGAGCGGTCTCCGAACCTGGTTGAGACCTGAACCGGAGCCGATAGCCATCCGTGGGTGATCGAGAAAGCACGCACGTACTCGGCATAGCCGCCCACGGAGTTGTCCGCAAGCCAGCCGACATACGCAATGCCCGCGGCGCCGCCCACGACCTCAACGATATGCGTGGCGTTGTCGTTATCGGGCGTGACCCGCTCAAGCGAGGACCACGTCGCGCCGTGGTCGGTGGAATACGCCAGCCACCCGACATCGTGCCCGCTGTGCTGGGTGTCCCACGTTACATAGAGGTTTCCCGCCACGTCCATTCCGATAGCACCATCGATCCACCACTCTGCCTTGGACATCGTCAGGCGATCTGGCCCGATCTGCACTGGAGCCGACCAGGTGCTCCCGCCATCGTCCGATGACGTGAAGTAACTATGCGCAGGCGTCATCGTGTACGTGACGTCGTTGGTGATGTGATACCCCTGGTACTCGAGGTCGATCCGGCCGTCCGGTTCGATCACGAGCGGTGCGCTGTCTCCCCCGCTTGCGGGAAAGCCGGGGCTCACCGGGATGATCGGTCCCCAGGTTTTGCCGCCGTCGGTCGATTTCTGAATGACGACATTGAGGTCGCCGGTTGCGAAGGCGCAGCTACCGGCGGGGTTGCATATGTACGTGACTGCGGCTGCACTTGGCCCGTAGTCCCACGTCACGTAGATGGCTCCATCGGGAGCGACCGCGATGAAGTCTCGATCTCCCCAGTTCTGCCGAATTGGTGGCACGAGCGATGTGACCTGAGAAAAGGTCACTCCATGGTCGAAGGACGCTGCGACCACCGGATACGTGTATCCCTTCCTGGTGATCATGAATGAGGCGTAGACGGCGCCGTTGGGTGCGACCGCGAGAGCTGGATCCCAGCTCGATGCGACCGACCCCGGAGGATTGATTGGGGAGTTGAAGTGATGGCCGCCGTCGGCGGATCGAGCAAACGCGATGCCCTTGCAGCCCATCCAAAGCTCATAAACGTACCGGCCGGAGCGATCCGTCGCCTGCTCCACTTCCGCGTTCTGGCCAGTACAACCACGGCTCACGTCCGCAACCTTGCCAACGGAATCCGTCGTGGCGGCGCCAGCAGCAGGCACTGGCGTGGGTACGCCTAATGCGGCCGCCCCCGCGAGCACGATGACCACACCGCTACACAAAATCTTCCGCCCGCCAGACCGGCGGCGAGCGGCTGCATCCGGTGCTCGTTGACCTTGCATCGCGCTCGTGAGCCTACTGCAGCGATCCGTCGTGACGCCACGCGACTTTGATCACCCAGTTTCGTGCCACTCGCCCGGGCGTAGACAGCTCCTCGCGCGCCGACCATGAGGCGCCGAGCCGGGTCAGTGCGCCTCTGGCGCCCGTTGCGATCGAAACGGCTAGGCTGTGAACGTGCCTTGGGCGGGCCCCTCGCCGAGTGCGTGTTGTCTGGTCGCGGTCGAACTACTGGGGATGTGTCATGGACGCGTACGTTCCTCGCCCGGCACGGCGACCGACACATTCACACTCGTGGTCAACTACGCGAGTACTCCGGTCCACCTGACCTAGACATCCCCATGGAGTGAGGCGACCCTTGCCTCCAGCACCTTGAGACGCCTGGTGATGGTCGGCTGCGTCAGCGTGGAGGACGCCGCGAGCACCAGCCTCGATGCCGGCGGAGCCCAAGGTGAGGATTGAACTCACGGCCTACGCCTTACCAAGGCGTTGCTCTACCACTGAGCTACTTGGGCACGCCGGGCGATGGTACCAAGGCGTCCTACCCGGATCAGGTGCGCCGCAGTGAGGCCAGCCATGCAATCGCAAACACCGCGGTGGTCAGCGCCAGGATGGGAAACGGCCTTCGGCTGCGCGTGACGGCCACGACGGCGACACCAGCCCCGAGCACCGCAAGGCCTGCAAAGAAACTCGGCCCGGCCTGACCGAGCGGCCCCGCCAGCAGAGCTGCGAGCACCCCTGCAACCGCAAGAGCGCCCGGCCCGACCCACGTGGACCATCCCGGACCGAGGAGCACTGGAAGGCTGCGGCGGCCGGCGGCGCGGTCGCCCTCGATGTCCGGCAGCGCATTGGCCACGTGGAGCCCGACTGCGATCAGGCCGGACAGCGGGATCAAGACAAGCAGTCGAGACGGGATCGACCCGACCGAGGCGTACCCCTCAAAAGGAAGCACGGCCATCCCGCCCCACCAGGGAACCCAGGAAAATGGTGTCCGGCGCAATCCGAGGTCGTAGGCGAGACCCGCGCACAGCGCAAGTGCATCGAATCCGAGCGTGGCCGGGTTGATCGTCGCGGCGGCGCCGAGGCCGATCGCCCCGAGCACCACGCCGACACCCGTTGCGGTCGGGAGTGAGATGACCCCGCGCACCAGGGGCTTGTGGGGCTTGGTGACGGCATCTGCCCGAAGGTCGACGACGTCATTGACGACGCCGATGCACAGTTGGACCGGCAGCATCGCCCCCACCAACTGCAGAACCCGAGGTGCGTCCGGGACGTGCCGAGCGGCCAGCCCCGCAATCGCAACCAGGACGCAGGTCACCAGCAGCGACGGCCCCGGATGGCTCATGAAGATGAGCGATCGAATCCTCCCTCCCGGCCGCCGCTCGTCCCACCACACCGGGCGGGCCGCCCTACGGCTTGGGCGCTTCGGAGGGGGGAGCTTCGCTCGACTCATCGCCGCTGCCGAGCTCATGGTCAGGGTTCGCGGCGGTTTCGGCGGCCTCACGCGCCGCTGTGAGCGATCCATACCCCGCGGCCTCTTCAGCCGCGACTTCCGCCGCCAGCAGGCGATCGTGGACGGCGTGCTCGAAGCGATGCAGCCGGCTTTCTTCGTGCTCGGGAGGATCCTCGGGCGGTGGCGTGTCGGTCATGTGCTCACTCCATCTGAGATGCAGCTGTCGCGTCGCGGCCGGATTCGCAGTATGGGCGATGATTCCTCCCCGCTTGACGTTTGCCGATATCGGTATATGATTGCGGCATGGCACGAGCAGCGACGACGTCGGACGTCTTCAACGCGATCGCCGAGCAGCAGCGCCGGGAGATCCTGGTGCTGCTGCGGGCGGGTGAGGAGCCGGTGGGCGAGTTGGCCCAGGAGCTGGGGATGACCCAGCCGGGGACGTCCAAACACCTGCGGGTGCTCCGCGAGGTCGGACTGGTGCGGAACCGCGCGGCAGGCAAGCAACGCCTGTATGGCCTTGACGCCCGCGGGCTTCGACCGGTTCACGAGTGGACGGGCGGGTTCGAGCGGTTCTGGAATGAGAGCTTCGAACGGCTGGACCAATACGTGCAGGAGCTCAAGCAGGCGAGGCAGGAGGAGTAGCTCATGAGCGCGACGGGACGAGGAGCGCCGGCGCAGGCCGCGACGGCCGACCGCGAGATCGTGATCTCCCGGGTCATCAGTGCCCCACGGGAGCTGGTGTTCGAGGCGTTCACCGAGGTGCGCCACTTATCACGGTGGTGGGGACCCGACGGGTTCACCACCACCACACGGGCGTTCGAGTTCCTCGTCGGCGGAGAGTGGGACTTCGTGATGCGCGGACCGGACGGGACGGAGTACCAGGAGTGGATCTCCTGGACGGAGATCGCCCCGCCGGAGCGGATCGCGCTGCTCCACGGTGAGTCCCGCGGCGACCCGAACGCCTTCGAGTTGGTCGTGACGTTCGCGCCCGACGGCGCGGCGACCCGGATCGAGATGCACACGGTGTTCCCCACGAAGGAGCTGCGCGACGAGGCGGTCGAGAAGTACCACGCGATCGAGGGCGGCCGGCAGACCCTGAGCAACCTGGCTGCCTACGTCACGGAGATCGTTCGAAAGGGGGTTGAGGACTGATGGCCGAAAAGGTGTTCTTCAGCGTGTCGATGTCGCTGGACGGGTTCATCGCGCCCGGGTCCCTCGGGGAGTTGATGGGGCAGCAGTGGATGGAACTGCAGCAGTGGATATTCCCGCAGCGGTTCTTCCGGGAGAACCTGAAGCTCGGCGAGGGCGGCGAGGAAGGGCGCGACAACGACATCGCGCGGGAGACGTTCGAGCGCACCGGCGCGAGCGTGATGGGCAAGCGGATGTTCGACGCCGGCGAGCGGATGTGGCCGGAGCAGGCGCCGTTCCACACGCCGGTCTTCGTCGTGACGCACGAGAAACGTGACCCCTGGGAGCGCCCGGGCGGGACCACCTTCCACTTCGTCAACGACGGCATCAGGCCCGCGCTCGACCAGGCCCGCGAGGCCGCCGGCGACCGCGACGTACGCATTGCGGGCGGCGGCGCAACGATCCTGGAGTACGTGAACGCCGGCCTGATCGACGAGTTCACGATCGCGCTCTCACCCGTGCTGTTCGGCTCGGGAATCCGCCTGTTCGAGGGAGTGGACGCTGGCCGCGTGGCCCTGGAGCCGCTGCGCTCGGAGCCGACGCTGCGGGTGACTCATCTGACCTATGCAGTCCGGGAGCGGTTACGGCTCGACCTCAGCGCTCCCCCGCCGAGGTCAGAAGAACTTCGTTGACCCGTCAGGTAGGTCAGTCGACGTCGACGAGACCCTCCGCGACGGTCCGGTCCCGGCCCTTCGCTCTGGCTTGAGCGAGACACTTGTCAGCGCGGTCGACGAGATCCTCGATCACCTCTGTTCCCTCGAATGACACGAGCCCAGCCGAAAACGAGTGCCCAACCGGCGTCTCCTCACGCAGCCGCCAGCACAGCTGCACGGCACTGACGGTCGTGCAGTTCACCAGGACGATCGCGAACTCATCCTCACCCCAACGTCCCATCAGATCTTCGGCGCGCAGCACGTCCCGCCAGCGCGCTGTGGCCTCGCGGAGGAACTCCTCCTCCGCGGCGCGGCCTTTGGCGCCAGCGTCGTCGGTGCCGTGATCGAACGCCACGAGCGCAAAGCAGAGTGGGTGCTTGCTGCGACGAGCATGCGCGACGTGACGTGCCGCTTCATCGAGGAATGCATCGCGGTCAGGCAGGCCGTCGAGGTCGTACCCCGTCGAGATGGGGCTGGGTTGCACAACGATGTCCCCGCGATCCTCCACGCCGAACACCGCCAGATCTGCCTCCGACAACTCCTCCCGGAGGTCCTTGACCACCCTCACGGGCGGGCCGGTGTGATGTCGAGGGCAGTGTGCGCGGCAACTGCGCGGAAGGTCATGCGTCGAGTCTGGGCAGTTGACATTGCAGGACACCCAGCGCCGGTGTCACGGCCCTGTAGCGGCTACTTCACGGCGTGAGGTGCCGGCGCGCCGGCTCGAGTGCGCTTCGCACCGCGCGCAGCCGCCTGCAATCGTTGTGCGATCGATCGCAGCGACGCACGGAGCTCGCGAGGACGGATCACCATCAGGTCGCACTCCAGGCTGGCCAGGTAGGAGGCGGCCCAATCCATGTCGTCGGCGCCGAAGGTCAGCAGCGTGCCTTCGCCGGCTGCCAGAAGCGTGCCGTCGGTGGGTGAAACCCGCCTGCGCGCCTCCTCAAGGCTGATCGCGAGCAGGACCTCGCAACGCGTTCCGTACATGGTCTCGGCGAGCACCTGACGAAGGTAGGCGATCACGTCAAAGTCCTCCGGCCGCTGGAAGGTCTCGGTCGTGACCTCGGTCGAGAGCATTCGGTCGAGCCGGAACGTACGCATCGCGCTCCGAAACCGATCCCAGCTGACGAGGTACCAGTGGCCGCTCTGGAACGCCACCCCGTAGGGATCCACGAGGCGCTCGGTCACGTCGCCGGCAGCGGACCGATACGTCATGCGAATCGCTGTCCGGTCCCGGGCGGCTGTGCTCAGACGCAGGATGGTCGCCGCGTCGGCATGGTCTCTCGCCACCGGCGAGAGGCCGAGGCTCACGAAGTCCTGCATCGCCTGGACCTGGGCGCGCTGTGCCTCCGGGAGCACCCGATCGAGCTTGGCCAGTGCTCCCTGGACGGCCGCGCCCGATGCCGAGAGTCCGAGGCGCTGGGCCGCGAGCAGCCCGATGATCGTGACCAGCGCTTCGTCGTTGGTGAGCATCAGCGGGGGCAGCTTGAATCCACGCCGGAGGCGGTAGCCGCCCGCCGGGCCGCGCTCGGTCTCGACCGGGATGCCCATGTCCTGCAGCCCGGTGATGTAGCGACGAACCGTCCGTGGGCTCACCTCGAGCCGGTCCGCGATCTCCTCGGCGTTGAGCTGCCGGTACACCTGGAGCAGCTCGATGAGGGTGAGAAGCCGGCCGACTGACAGATCCATTGGGGCATCATATAGGACGGATACTGTCCTTATTGCGCTGTAGCATCCGACGCATGATGAATCCGAATGCGCTTCACGATCTCGCCCGCGAGCGAAGCCGCGATCTGATCGACACCGCCCGCAGCCGCCGCCAGGTGCCTCGCGAGTTCGAGAACCTCGACGCCTCCGATGTGGTGTTCCTCTTCGGCCGTTCGGCCCATGTCATCGACGCCCGGGCCCGTGCAGCAGCACGCCTCCGCGTCACGTCTGCGGCGTTCGACCTCTCCTGACAGCGGCGGGTCGTGGCGGGCGGACCCGTCGCGACCCCGTGGGGCCGCGATCCTGAGCGATCATGCTGGACGGTGTGAGGATCGAGGCCGTCGTGACCGATCTCGACGGAACCGTCGTTCGCTCGGACTTCTCCATCTCGCCGGCGACGCTCGAGGCGGTTGACCTGCTCAGGTCGTCCAGCATCGCATTCGTCGTGGCGACAGCGAGAACACCCCAGGGTCTGGAGCACTTTCAGGTGCTCGCGGAGCGAACCGACATGGGCGTCTGCTGCTCCGGTGCGATCGGGTGGTCCTCGCGCGACAAGACGCGAACCTGGATGGACGTGATGGGGCCTGCCGTGATTCGACGCGTCGTCGACATCGCGATTGCGGAGGGCGCCGGGGTGGCGAGTTTCGACGGGACGCTGTGGCGGATGAGCGAGGAGTATCTCCGCCTCAGTCCCGTGCAGCCTCATGGGCCGACGCGCGCCGTCGTCCACACGGAGGCGATCGCGGGGACGCCCTGCTGCACCATGGCTTTGCGCCACGCCAATGGCGACCTCGGGCGCATCGCGGCACTGGTCGCCGACGAGGCTGACTCTGCCGCACTGAGCCACGTCGGGCGCTCGACGGTCCTGGACGTGACGGCGCCCGGGGTCGACAAGGGCACCGGTACCGCGCGCGCCCTCCTCGGACTGGGCCTTGCCCCGGCGCAGGCCATCAGTTTTGGGGACATGCCGAACGACATGCCGATGTTCCGGGTGACCGCCCGAAGCTATGCGGTCGGCGACAGCGATGCCTCGGTGATGCGCACGGCAACAGAGGTGTTACCGAACGTCGACGACGATGGCTTCGCGCGCAAGATCGCCGCCCTGGCCGCTGCCGGGTGGACCATCGAAGACGGTGAGATGGCGCCGGCGGTCACTCGGTAACGCATTGGCCTAGAACGCCCCAAGCTCCGGGAGCGCGAAGGGGCTAGCATCATTCGCATGAGCTCCGGCGGCGTGGGCCTCTGGTTCGAGGACCACATCAATCAGCTCGATGCGCGGCGTTTGCGTTTCCGCAAACAACTCCCGGAATCGCTCGAGAAGCCGTACTGGCACGACGACGCGTTTGCCAAGGACGCAGCACGGCTCGAAGCCCTGGGCGCCCACTGAACGACCGCACGCTTCGGCTTACGCGCGAACGGTGCCTTTCGCTTCGAAGGTCATCGCGCGCTGCAGAGCCGCAGCGCGAAGTTCTTCGGGGACCTCGACAGGGCCGCCGATACCGGCAGCTCTGATCCCAGCCTGAGCAGCCTCCTCGACGATGCCCCCGACCATGATCGCGAGATCGGGAGTGCGATGGAACACCAGCACGCCGTGATTGGCGAGCAACACGGCCGGCACGCCCGGACTGACAGCCGCCCTGATGTTGGCGACAGCCTGGTCGGACCCGCGCGGGCCGTATGCGGCGATCGGCACGCCGTCCGGCAGCCCGAACATGGCCAGCGCTTCCACCCAACATCCGATCGGGCGATGCGCGGCCGCAAAGGCGGTGGCATAGGGGGAGTGCGTGTGGAGCACGCAGCCGACATCCGGGTTGTCCGCATACATCGCCGTATGCATCGCGACGACGGCACCCTGAATCGGCGGCAGCTCCCCCTCCCGCAAGGTGCCGTCGAGCCCGAGTTGCACCACCGCCGACGCAGGATGGTTCCGGAGCGACGGACCTGCCGTGAAGTACATCTCGTCGGCGCCCGGAACCCGAAGGCTGACGTTGCCATGACCATTCGCGGAGATCGCCCCGCTGGCGACCACACGCTGAGCGACATCGACCACCTGGGTGACGAAATCGGCGTCCATGAACCTCCCGGCCGCAAGTGCGATGACGAGTTCGAAATCCCTTATCCCATAAGGGGAATGCGAGTGACGGAGCCGATGGTGAGGTTCGAACTCCCGACCAACCGCCTACGAGGCGGAGAGTCCATCAGACTGGCTCGTTGGGATCTTAGCTGGTCCGACCTGGTCGGCTTTAGATCGCGCCGACCAGCCCGAGCGACCCGATGATAATCAGCAGGAGAACCGCGGTGGTACGCGACACACCTCCAGATTCTCCTACCGTTCTGCACCTCGTGCATCGGAGTCAACGTCGAGAAGCGTCAGTGCACGATCCTCATCCTTGTGCCGCGCACAGGCGACCCTCGATGACCGTGCCCACAACGCCGGTTCCAGTACACAGCGTGGGCCGAACCTCGAGCGCGGTGAGCCCAACCGCGCTTCCAAGATCACTCCAGAAGCGCGGCGAGGTTGCTGCGGTCCGCAAGCGTTCACTCCCGATCTGCACGGACTCGCACCCCTGCACGTCGTAGACAGCCGTCCAACTCCCCCCGGGAGCAACGAACTGGAGTCGGTATAGCGTTCCGAGATCTGCGGGGCAGTGCCAGCCTTCTGGCTGAAGGGGGAGGCCCTCGACATCCGCTGCAAGCCGTGCGACCACTTGAGACGAAGAGACTGTCTTATCGAGCGGCGGGAGCGCCAAGCCTCCGGGAGTCCTGACGATCTGAACTTTCTCCGGCGTGCCCAGAGCCGCCACACCAGTCAGCGCCGGATTGTGGAAGGCGAGCACCACGGCTGCCGCCGCAGCGCTGACCACGACCACTGCGGCGATTCCGGTAACGGCAGCGACCCGCGTCATCCGCCGACGCGAGAACACGAACCGCACCACCCCATCCTCCAGGTCGTGAGGAGGCAGTTGGGCGGTGCGCCGGTTCAAATACGCTCGGGTCAGACCTTCCAGTTCGTCGTTATCCAGATCAGGCACGAGAAACCTCCGCTCTCAGCTTGGTCAGCGCGCGACCCAGGTGGCTCCGGGCAGTCCCGGGACGGCAACCGAGCATCTCAGCGCATTCGTTGACGGTGAGCCCGTCTCGCAGGTGCAGCGTCACCATCGCCCGCTGGGAGGGCGAGAGTCGCTGGTACCCACGATGCACATCGAGGAGACGTCCCTCGAGGTCGGGGAGTTGGGGGGATGTCGCCGCCCATTGATCGTGCGAAACCAGCAGCCAGCGCCTGAGGAGTTGGCGACGACGGATGCACTGGTTGACGCAGACCCGTGTCAGCCAGGCTGAAGGATTGTCGTAGTCCTCGATCGACGACCATCTCCGCCACCCGATGAGCATCGTTTCCTGGACCGCGTCCTCGGCCTCACCAGGATCGTCGACGATGGCCAGGGCAAGCCGGTGGAGGCGCGCTGCCTCCGGGAGGATGAACTCCTCGAAGGCAGTCTGGGTCCGAGCCTCCCTTCCTGGATTGGCTGGGGTCGTCGCGTCGCGCATGGTGAGCCCCACAAGTAAGAGAGCCTGCGAGACCTGCTTTTTCTTACATCCGACCGAATCTTCGCGTTCCGTCCTTAGTGTGAGTGGGCAGCAGTGTGATCGCGAGCGAGCGACGCGATCCGGAACCCATCCGCGCACGAGCGTTGCCGCGAGCCATCCGAGATCGCTATGTGTACGCGAGCTCTATCAGGGCGTGGTGCCCCGACCAGGACAGCGTCAGCTGCCAACATCCTGCAGTCGGAACTGCGAGCCCGTCGGGATAGATCTCACCTGGGTATGAGTCGTCGAGCAACGTCTCAGTGATGACGGGTTTGGACGCAGTCAGCGGATGTGCGCTGATCACGAGGTCAGAGCCGTCCCGCGGAAGCCCCATGGCCCAAAGGATCTTGTTTGAGCCATGGGCGCCGCTCTGGAGCGGAAACACGAAGAGATAACCGCCTGCGATCGGCGGGCGCGCGATCACATAGGGGAGGTACGTCGGTGCACCACGGGATCCACCGCCCGCAGTCACCAGCCACGCCGGCACACTGCCGCGATAGACGACGGTATTGCCGCATCCCGTGGAGGCGACGCTGCTTCCGAGGGGCTGTGGCGCTGGCGTGGCAGCAGAGCGGATGGTGGGTGCGTTCGTTACCGAGGGTGTCGCGGTCGGTGCGCATCCCGCCAGGAGGAGCGCTACTCCAAGCCCCACGAGCGGTGGCCGACGGCGCATTCCGCAAGTGTCGCACCGCCGTACGCCGCCAATCAACGCGAGCCGCCGGCAACACCTTGCGAGCAGCACGCCGCCTGTCGCGGGTGCGCGCCATGCGTATCACGTGCCGGCCGGACTCACCTGCACGCTCACGGGAACCCAGGTCCGGCCCCCGTCGGTCGTCTGCAGCAGGACGTCGCCGTTGCCTGCGAAGGTATCTGTGTCTGTCCACCCCAGCGTCGGGCTGACGAACTCCAGGATCGATCCGTTGAGCTGAGTGCCTCCAGCGGGGATGGCGCCACCGTCCAGGGCGCGAAGAGTCGCCCACGTGTGCCCGCCGTCATGAGTGACATAAAGGCCGGCCGCATAGCCGGCGTTCATGGTGTCCGAACTGAGAAGCCATCCGTCTTTGCTGCCGATGAAGTCGACCGCGTGAGGCCAGTCCCCGGGCGCAGCGTGCGGAATCCAGTTCTTCCCGCCGTCGTCGGTCACGTAGACAATGACCGACTCCGGAGACGGCACGGTCCCCACCATCACTCCGTCCAGGCTGGTGATGAAGGTGGGGCTCTCCAACCCCAGGTATGGGGTGCTGAGGAGCGGGATCCGCTGCGGAGCCCACGTGGCGCCGCCGTCGTGTGTGACCTCGAACTGGGCGGCGGCACAGCCTCCGCCGGTGAGCCACCCGGTGGTGGGGCTGATGAAGGTCGCGGTGGGCTGTGCGAAGCACGTTGACGACGCCGGCCCGAGATGAGCCACCTCCATCCAGTGAGTCCCTCCGTCGAACGTGCGGAAGAGGGTCGTTCCCAGGCTCGCAGCCGTATCGTCCTCGTTCGCGGAAAGCCAGCCGTCGTCGCGGTTGACGAAATCGAGGGCGCCCTGCCACGACGAGCCTGGGTCCTGCACGACGCTGAAGCTGCCACCCCGCGACCAGCGCGACCCTCGGTCGTCGGTCGCCCACGAGATGAATGTCATGGTCACCGCTGGTGCGTCTGCATTGGACGAGAGGCCACCGGCAGTGAGGACTCGGGCGCTATCAGCGTTGACGAATGCGACGGCCACGATCTGCTGTCCGACAGGGAGTTGCGGGGTGGCAACCAACCAATGGTGCACTCCGCGGGTCGTGTGGAGAACGGCGCCGTCCAGACTCCGCTGCGCCCATCCCGTGTCTGCTGTGAACATCGTCAGGCCGTCGATGGAATTTGCCGGGGGCCGGGGCGAGGTCGGGTACACGTAGGGCACCGGAGTGCTCGAGTTGGCAGGCGTCGGGGTGGCGGGTGCGGTCGTGATCGGCGACGTAAGGGGTGTGTGGTTAGGATGTGCGGCGGTTGGCGTGCACGCGGCGAGCTCCAGAGCGGCACACGTCGCGATAAGGCCGAATCTGATCGGCATCACCAACGTCGCTCGAGCTGTCGTCTTCGCGCGGATGGACCGAGGTGCGTCGATCATGAGACCACGCTCAACGTCGCCGACGCTTGCGGGCCTGGTGTGCCATCCGTATCGAGATGCCAATTGAGGCTGTGTCCCCCTGCCGTGAGACCTTCGGCCGTCATCTCCATTGCGAAGCTCTCGCTTCCTCGAGCTGGTATTGGACGAGCGGCCCCACAGTTAAGTTCAAACGAGAAGTACTGGCTCTTCGTCGAGTTCGACTTGTTGGTAGTAGCCTCGACATGGATCCAGTGTGATCGGCTCTGACGTGGCGTTGGAAAGCGTGATGACGTATGTGAAGACCGAGCCCGACATCACTGAGTTGGGCGCGCTGATGGTTGCGGCGAGTTGCAACAGGGGGTCGCGAGGGTACACCGGCTGGGTGGCCGCGGTAGCGAGCTCCGTCACCGTAACGCCGCATTGCGCAGAGACGCCCAGGGGGATCTGGCTATCGGGAGGTTTTGTCCCGGTCAAGGTCGTGGTGAACGAGCCACCGCCGGGTAGCGTCACTGCCAGGTGCTGATATGGGGGAGGCGGCGGACCCGTGTCGCATGCATCGCTGAAGCCGACGAAAAAGTGAGCAGTTGCACTAGGATCGAGGTCCGCTGCGGGGCTACGTTCATCCCAAAAGCCGCCCGCGGTCGCCGCGAGCGTGCGCTCTCCTGGTTGACTGAGCACCACTCGGGGGTAGCCTCCCGTCAGGCAGGCATGTGATGTGCGATTGGTGAAGGCGAACATCACCGCCTCGTTCCCTGTGGCGCCTCCAGTGGTGATGGGTTGCGCCTTGAGGTCGTTGAAGGTGCATCGAGGCACTGGGGTAGCGGTTGGGATCGGAAGAGGGGTCGCCAGATACGCTTGGTACGGCAGGGGCGCCCACGGCACCGTGGCGGGCGATTGGACACGCTCGGGATAACACAAGCTGGTCCTCGTCAGCCCTGGGCCTCCGCAAGGGAGCGGCCGGAGCTCATCCGAGGTGAGATCCAATGCTTGGGCGAGATCGGACCACAGTGCCGGCGATCGAGCTTGGCGCGTCGGACCATTGCTGAGGTGCACCTCATCGCATCCGAACACCTGAATCACTGCGGTCCAGGTCGGAGACCCCGGCGACACGAACGTGAGGGTGTACGACGTGCCGTAGCTCACTCCCCCGGCGCACACGCTCGGGGCAACCGGCAGGCTGCGGATGTTGGTTGCGAGGCGCGCGGCGAGTGCCGGGTCGGTGATGGTGCTCTCGAGTGCGGGCAACACCAAGAGTCCCGGAGAGCGAGTGATGTGCACCTGCGCCTGGTTGACCCCATTGAGCGGAATGAGGCGCGCGTCATTGTGAAAGGCGAGGACCACGACAGCGGTGAAAACGCTCATCAGCACCACCGCACCGAGACCCATGACTCGGGAGATCCGTCTCACCCGGTGTCCTGTCAACGGTGGCGATGGCTTCATGGCGGGCGCTGCAGGTCGAGTGCTAGGCAAATGCAACCGGCGACCAACGCGCACCGGCGTCGGTGGTGCGCCAGAGGGCTGAGGCTTGCGTGACCTGGTTGTGGGTGATCACGTAGCCGACTTCGAAGTCGGTGAAGCCAACCCACACCGCCGCGTTCAACTCCGCGATCGATTGATACGTCCGGCCACCGTTGGCGGTCACGGAGAGCCCCGATCCAGGATCTGCGAGAAAGGCGTGTTGTGTCGACAGCGCCGCTACCGTGGCGCCGTTGCTGAACAAGCCTCCGATCCCCCCACCTGACGCCCAGGCCAACCCACCGTTGCTCGACACCATCGGCCCGCCAGAGTTTCCGGTGGCGCAGAAGGCCCAAATGACGGTGGTGGTGACCGGATCGAGGCTGCCGGCAAGATCCGGCTCGCACGCTGAGGCCCCGCGAACCCACACCGCGCCGTCGTCGTGAGAGATCAGTTCGAGCCCGGTGCTGCGCATGAAGTACATCGCCCATATCGTGTCGCCGTGGACCCCGATCCTCGGCCACCCAACGGGATTACCGGGGGGTGTAATCACCGACCAGGTATCACTTGTGGCGCGCGACCGCATGAGGCGATGAACGCAACCTGTGGCCGTGGAGGGATCGGTACAGATTTCGAAGACCCCGTATACGTACCCATTCGCCCCCGGCTCAAGCTGGTCGACACCGAGGAGGCTGCCGCCGAGGGTGATCTGATGCCATGCGGCGCCGCCCGAATGGGTCGCCCACAGTGTGTTGCCGAACACCCAGCCGTTGGAGAGGTCCGCGAAGCGGATATCGCTCACCAACGGTGGGCCAGGAGTCGATACGTTCCCTGCGAGAAAATCGGTGGGCGGCGCCGGAATCCGGTGGAAGGATCCCCCTCCGTCGACGGTGTGCATGATCTCGGAAACGCAACCCGATGCCGCGCATGCGTTGGTACCGAGCACCCAGAAGGTGCTTTCACTGACCGCGGTAAAGGCTTGGGGTTGAAAACCGCTCAAACCAACGGCTGTCGGCGAGGAAGTCGGCCCCCTCGTCGTCGGCGACGTGGCCGGCGACGTCAGGGCGACTGGTCCGGTGATGGATCTGGGTCCTGGGTGGAAGATCGCTTGAATGCTCAGAACAACGACGGCAGCGATGGCGAGCGCTGCTCCGATTTCTGCCCACAGCGGCCGCCACCGCTGATGAGTCGGCCGGCCGCGCCTCGACCTCACCAGCGGAATCGACGAACTGACCGAAGTCTCGGTTATCCCGCGGATGAGGCCGTCCTCCCATCCATCGGGCGGGATGGGTTGCTGGGCAACCAGCTTGCGAAGCAACTCGATGAGCTCGTTGTCCGAGTCGATCATGGTGACACCGCGCGGCGCAGCGTCACCAGAGCCCGAGCAATGTGACTGCGCACCGTCCCCGGGCGATTGCCCAGTAGCTCGGCGCACTCGTCCAGGGTGTATCCGTAGAAGTAGTGGAGTGCGACGGCCGCGCGCTGTTGCCTGCTCAGCCGAGCGTAGGCGCGAGCAAGGTCGAGGTCTGTTGCTGGACGGACGTCCTGCCACGGCTCGCGATTCGCTGCGCTTTCCGCCAAGCGCATCTGGCGCAGCCTCGTTCGGCGGCGATTGAGGCATTGGTTGACGCAGACGCGCGTGAGCCAACTCGGCGTCGGGCTCGTGCCGGCGGCCCAGGGCCAACTGCGCCACGCGCTGATCAGGGTCTCTTGCACCGCGTCCTCCGCTTCGCTCGCGTCTTGCAGGATGGAGAAGGCGATCGAGTACAGTCGCCGCAACTCAACGCGGACGAGATCCTCCATCTCTGCCTCGATGGGTGCCCTTGGCGTGCCGGTCACATCCACCAGTACGTTAAACACCGGCAGAAGCCAATCGGTTTACAGGCAAGTCGCGCCAAGGAAGCTGCACATGGGCAAATCGGACCAGCCGAGTCGATCCAAGCTCATGGCGTGGCTGGCAGCCTTTGTCGTCGTGTTCGGCACTGTGTCTTGGCTTATCACCATGGACGTCGGCTTCCACGGCGTACCGCCCACCCACCCCCCAACCGCCCCATTGGGAGCCCCACCAACACCGTGGGATTGCACGTCCAACCAGTTGGAGGTGGATGGAATCTACAACGAATGTGCCACGCCGACTTCCGGTAAGCCTTCAAGATGCGACGTGTACGGCCAAATGCTCGACGAGGTGCTCCGGTTTGCCGGCGACAACCAGGCATTCGCGCTCGAAATCCAAATTGACGGCACCTACGCTGGTCCCGGAAAGTATGACTTGCCACCGTGGCCCCGTCCGCTGGGTGCGACGCCCGATGTGCCAAAGGTAGCCATGTTTGCGATCGGCGTGTTTTGGCAGTCGGTCTCGGGCGTCGTAACCGTTACACGCGGCGACGGGCGGGCGGGAACCGTGAATGCCATCCTCCAGACCTCCAATGGCACCACCGTCGTGCCGGGTCCAACGATCAAGGTCATTGGGGCATGGAGTTGCTCGTGACGGACGCACTGCGCCGACCCTCTCGCGTGTGATGCGCGTTCAGGCTGCGATCTCACGAGACGTAGTTCACGCGACTTGCACAGGAAACGCCGCTACAAGGTCTTCTCCATGAAGATGACCGTCTGCCCATAGAACTCGCCGCCGCCGGTCGAAACATAACCGCGGCTCGTGTACAGCGAACGGGCCCCGACCTGCTGCTCCGTCGTGTCGAGCAGCAGCGTCTGGAAGCCGAGATCGCGTGCGCGCTGCTCCAAGGCGTCGAGCATGGCTCGGCCGCGTCCGTGGCGCTGCCAATCGGGATGAACACGCATGCGTTTCAGTTCGGCGCTCCTGGTCCCTTGGGGTCGCAATCCTCCCATCGCCACTATCCGTCCGTCGACGTCGTCGACGAGAAAATCGCCGCCGGGCTCGATGTAGGCCGCGGCGACGTCATCAAGGTCTCGGTCGAGCGCTTCACCATCAGGCCCATCGATCAGAGCACCCACCCTGCGGAGAGCGAGCGCGTGAAGGGCTCGAACCTGGTCCGTATCAGAGCTGCGAAAGGGTCGGATCAACGAACGTAACGTAGCGCAAGGCAGACTTCTACGAGCAGTCGGTGGCAGCGCGGAGCCTGGCCGACCACTGAGCCGCATTCCCCGGATCCTCCAACAAGAACATTCCCAGCTCGATTGACTCCGATCACTCAGTTCTCTAGAGTACTAGATATATGATTGACTTTCGGATCGATGGTGCGTCCGGCCTCACCACATACGGGCAGATCGTTCAACAGGTCCGGCAGGCCGTGCGGCTCGGCCGCCTGCTTCCCGGGGATCAACTGCCGACCATCAAGGACGTCGTCGCCAAGCTGGCCATCAATCCGAATACCGTCTTGAAGGCATATCGAGAGCTGGAGGTTCTCGGACTCGTCGACAGCCGGCAAGGCCAGGGCACGTTCATTCGCTCGTCGGCCGCTGCGATTCCCAAGGTAACGCAGGCCAATCTCGAGCGAAGTTTCCTTCGCTGGCTCCGTTCCGCTCACGCAGCTGGGCTCGACGTCGAAAGCATCAAGGCGATCATTGAGGTGACGCTCAACGAGGACGAACGTAACGTTGGGGCTGCATGAACGTCGCCATCGAAGCGACGTGTGTCAGCAAGCGGTATCGCTCGGCATGGGCCCTGCGTGATTGCTCGCTGAAGATTCCAGCCGGAAGAGTCGTTGCGCTGGTTGGGCCGAACGGTGCCGGGAAAACCACCCTCCTCCATTTGGCGATGGGTCTTCTGCCACCGACAAGCGGGAGCATCAGCGTGTTCGGGTGGTCGCCCCAGCATCAACCAATGTTGTTACTCCCCCGCGTCGGGTTCATCGCTCAGGAGCGGCCACTCTATCGACGACTGCGCGCACGCGAGCTCCTGGAGTTCGGCCGGCGTCTCAATCCGCGATGGGACGGCGCCCGAGCGCAATCGCGGATCGCTCGGTTCGACGTCGACCCGAACCAACGGATCGGCAAGCTCTCTGGCGGCCAGCAGGCTGAGGTGGCGCTGGCGCTGACGCTCTCCAAGCGGCCCGATTTGCTGCTGCTCGATGAGCCGTTGTCGAGTTTGGATCCGCTCGCACGGCGCGAGTTCCTGCAGGTGTTGATGGAGGCGGTCACGGAGGAAGGAACCAGCGTCGTGCTCTCGTCGCACATCCTCGGCGAGCTCGAGCGTACCTGCGATTACCTCGTCATCCTCTGCCAGGGACGCGTGCAGGTTGCGGGTGACATCGATTCACTGCTCGCCGGCCACCGCATTCTTGTGGGTCCGAGAGCCTCAGCCGACGACGTGGCGCGTGACCCCACGGTCGTACAGGCGAGCCACGCACCCCAACAAACCACGTTGCTGGTTCGCACCAACGGAAGTAGCCCAGATCCGCAATGGGAGCAACACGAGGTAAGCCTCGAGGAGCTTGCGCTCGCGTACCTGGGTCGCCCTCCGTCGGGATGATCGCCGATCCCCTCGGATCTGCGCGGACTCACCATTGATCTGGGTTACCTGGGTACAGCATCGACGCGAGGCGTTGGCCGTCGCCGTTGTTCTTACCGGGACGGCAGCCGCCATCCTCATCGATGCCCGCTGGATTGGAGTCCAGGATGCCCATCGTGAGATTGAGGCGATCTCGGCACTTCTGACGGCGTTGCCAGCCTTGCTCGGCATGTTCATCGCGGCCCCGCTGATCAGTGGGGAATTCGAACGTGGCACCATCCTGCTGGCCTGGACTCAAAGCGTTTCGAGACTGCGATGGGCGACCATGAAACTTGCCCTTTGCCTAGCGGCAGTTGTCGTTGCCAGCGCCGCGCTCTCTGCGTTGGTGGCATGGTGGCGCGCGCCGATCGATCCTCTCTCCAGTGGGCTCTGGCCCGGATTCGACATCGAGGGCATCGTCCCCGTTGCATATACAGTCTTTGCTTTCGCGGTCGGCATCGCTTCCGGCCTGGTACTGCGGCGTACCGTTCCGGCGATGGCGCTGACGCTCGCGATATTCACGGGGGCGCGGGTGATCGTCGAGTTCGAATCGAACGCGCTTTCAGCGCTTGGTGATCGGATCACCGAGGGGGCTGCCGCGCGGATCGTGGGTTCCGGGTAGCACGTACTGGGCGGACGCCCACGGCCATGTCCTCAATCTGGCGCAGGTGAACGCGGTCATGAGTGGGTATCACGGGCCATCAAACGGTAGTGGGGCTGACGTCTTCACGTATATGCACCAGCACGGCGTGGACCTCCTCGTGCCGTACTTCCCCGCCGATTCCTTTTGGAGCTTTCAACTCATCGAGGCGGGGATTTTCCTTGCGGCGGCTCTGGCGTTGACGGGCGCCGCGCTCTGGTGGCTCAAACGCAGCGCAGTTTAGTCATGGCATCTCCGGCAGGCGTACCGTGAGTGGCGGAGGCGACAATGATTTGGCGAAGGAACGCAGTTGCGGCTCTCGTGGCATCGGTTGCCGCGGCCGCCACCGACGGCGTTTACCTCGCCGTGATCCGATCGCAGGATGCAACCCCCCCTCATCCCACGGTCGTGCCCTTCCTGATGGTGTATATCGCTGCGGTAGCCGTGGCCGGCGCAGCCAGTGTCGTGTTGATCCTGCAAGACCACCGGGGGACTGCGAAGACGCTTCTGGTGGCTGCGGCCGCGGGCAGTGCCGCCCTCGGGTTCCTCGCTATCTTCAGCATCGGTCTAGCCCTCGTGATCACAGCCGGCCTGTTTGGGATGGCCGCGTTCGGGGTCGCCCCGACGGCCCCTCGGCTGCCTCAGTTCGTGGCTGCGCTGGGTGCGATTGGCCTCCTGATCGCCGGATTAACGGTCACAGGCGTCTTCTGGGGCTCGTAAGACCGCTGCTTGACCAGGAGGGCGGAAAGCAACAACTGTGTCAAGTTCAGGACGCGGCGCGTCTCATCAGCATGCGAACTGCCTCAATAGCAGGCGTCATGCCTGACTATGGGTACCGCCCCGCCCAGCCAGACGTCGATCGCGAGGATCGGGGTCAGCGGTGCTGGCGCGAACCGCACGCGCAGTGAACAGGTTTCGAGCGCTGATGGCTCAATCGGAGGCCGCGGAGTAGGTGGAAGACGAAGAAATCCGGGGCCTGCTCCATGCGACCTACACGGCGGACCGCTTGGATCCGACGCTGGTGCGCGGCGCACTCGAGCAGCACCCCCGGCGGCCGCGCCGGCGCCTGACCACCACTCTGATCGCCGCCGCGGCGGCGATCGTTGTCGCGGTTCCCATCAGCGCCGGCCTGCTGCTTCGCGCCGGCGTCATCGGCGGCTCTTCCGAACCGACGATGTCCGCCCTCGACCTGAAGATGTTCAGCGCGACCGACGGCTGGGCGTGGTCCGGCGGGAAGGACATCCTGCACACAGCCTCCGGTGTGGAGCACTGGACGGTCGTGCCGCCGCCGATCGGCCCCAAGGCCATCGTCGAAGTCGCATGGGTCAATGCCGAGTCCGCGCGGCTACTCGCGACATCGACCGGCGCGCTCAACTACGTCGAGCAGAACTCCTCGTTGACACCTTGGATGACCGACGACGGCGGTGCGACGTGGACGTCGGGACAGCCCTTCACCGTGCTCCTCGAAACCGGCCAGGATCCGATGACGCAGTCGAATCTCGACTTCGTGGATCCGCTGCACGGATGGTTCTTCGATGCTCAGGATGGTGCTGTTGGCGCGCCAATGTGGATCTTCCGCACGGTCGACGGGGGGGTCCGGTGGTCGCAGGTGGAGATGACATCCGCAACGGGAACTGCGCCTCGAGGTGCTCTCCGGGTTGGCTGCAGCGTCTATGGGAGTACGTTCCTGAACATCAGCACGGGATGGGTCGCAGGGCAGTGCAGCGGCCTGGCCACGCTGTTCGACGTCACGCACGATGGTGGTGTCACGTGGGCGCCGCAGGCGATCGACTGCATCCAATGCTTGTTCTACCGTCCGCAGTTCACCTCGTCGCGCGACGGTCAGATGTTCGGCGAGAACGGTGTCGGCATCCTCTTTGTCACCAGTGACGGTGGTCGGACCTGGACGCGTCGCACTGAACCGACCGGCAACACACCCGATTTCGCCGACGCCAGTCACGGATTCACTCTGGGCCTCACGGGCAATGACAATCCGTCGACGGTTCTCTGGCTGACGGCTGACGGCGGAGCCACATGGGGTCAAGCGACTAACGGCGCCATTCACGGTGCTGGACCCGCGGAGACCGCGCAGCTCGATTTCATCACTCCCCGGGTCGGCTGGGCGGTTTCCGTCTGGTTCGGGAACCAAGGGCTCCTGACAAACGGTCAGACGCCCTATCCGACGCCACCGCCGACGCTGTGGCAGACCACCGACGCAGGATCGACGTGGACTCTGGTGACGCCGACGTTCACGTCGCGGTGACGTAGGCGGAGCGCGCGGAATCGAGCTGGGGTCGGGAGCGACCTACATGGCGCGGGGTCTGGCGCCTGCGAGCAGGTCGCTGGTGCAGGGTCGCGACCCTATACTCCATGCCAGGTAAGGAGCGGAATGAAGGCGCGATCTCCGGGGAATGACGCGACTTCCAGCGCTCGAGTTCCGCGATAGGGAGTGACATATGGATAGCGCAAATGACTCGGAGCGCCGCACCCTGGAAGAGTTGTGCGCGCGCCTGCTGCGCCACCCGCATCCGGATGGTCCGACCAGCGTTGAGCTATTCGTCCACCAACTTCCTGCATCGATTGCGGCTGACATTCCGATATCACCCGATTGGCGGGTCCTGGGGAGCGCGCTCTATTCGCGAAGTGGCCGACCAACTCTGATGGAGGCCGTCATCGACACACCGAGTTCGTTTGCCGAGTTGGTGGCGCCTTTCCAGAGTGCTCTGCGCGAAACCGGATGGACAATCGTCGAGCCCGCCTTTCCAATGCATGGAGGCTTCGTCTCCGCCGACATGGGAGAGGGCCGAGCATTTCGCCGAGAAGGGCACGGTCCCGTTCTATCGATCCACGGGGTCAGTCGCGAAGGCATGATGACCGATGTGCGAATGCGGTTGGATTGGGATGCCGCCGCGTATGTGTCGAGACCCCCGCATGTGCGCCCTGACGGAGCGGAGCGACTCCCGTCGCTGAGCGCACCGAACGGCGCTCGTCTGCGGAGGCAACACGGTGGAGGGGGAAGCGGGCACTGGACTTCCGAATCGACCATCGAGACCGATTGGTCGGTTGGCGCGACGGAGACTCACTTCGCCGAACAGCTTGCCCGGGCAGGTTGGATCCGAGTTGGCGGCAGCGTGGACGACACCGTCGGCTGGAGTTCCTGGCAGCTGCCGGGCGATGGACGTTGGCGCGGATTGCTCCTCGTACTCGCCGCGTTTGGCCCGGGCGAGCAATCGTTGACGCTGCGTGTGGAACAGAACGAACCCGCAGAGGAAGATTGGAGCTCTTACTCGGTCAGCCAATCCAATTAGGCACAGTGACTTGTGGTGATGCTCCCACCGGTTAGCTATTGCGAAGAGCCGGCACGAAATCGTCGTTGACGCTGCCGAGGCTTGTCCGATCGTCGGCTACTGAGCGACGCAGCCGATGGGGAGATTCGAACTCCCGACCAACCGCTTACAAGGCGGTTGCTCTACCCCTGAGCTACATCGGCTCGGCCACCCGATTCTCCCATGGCGCTCAGGAGCCAAGACCCCGCCCGTACGGCTTGCCCCGAATGGGGCACCTGCGGTAATCTCGGCAAGGGTCCAATGCCAAAGGGAACCATGCTCGCACCGTCGGCAGGCAACCACCTGCTCGAAGCGTTGCCAGCCACCGAGCGGGAAGTGCTGATGACGCACCTTCGGCCTGCCCACCTGACGGTGAAGACCGTCCTGTTCGATCCGGGGCAACCCATCCCGTACGTCCACTTCCCCGTCGACGGCGTGATCTCGCTGGTCACGCCGCTCGCCGACGGCAACATCGTCGAAGTGGCCACCATCGGGAACGAGGGCCTCGTCGGCGTGCCGCTCGTTCCCGGTGGTTCGCTCGCGGTTCGGGCGATCTCGCAAGTCGGCGGTCGAACCCTCCGGATGGAAGCGGGTGAGTTCATCAAGTCGCTCGATCAGCTGCCCGGTTTCCGCGCCCTGGTCCAGAAGTACGTTCAGGCACTCTTTGGACAGATCTCCCAGGCGGCCGCCTGCAACCGGCTGCACTCCAATGAAGAGCGTCTGAGTCGCTGGCTGCTGATGAGCCATGATCGCGTCGGCACGGACACGTTCCCGATCACCCACGAGTTTCTCGGTCAGATGCTGGGCTCGCGACGCGCGACCGTCACGCTGTCTGCCGGTTTGCTGCAGTCGGCCGGGTTGATCCGTTATCACCGGGGCCGGGTCACCATCGTCGACCGGGAGGGCCTCGAGTCCGTGTCCTGCGAGTGCTACGGAATCATCAAGGCCGCGCTTGATCGGGTGGTGAGCCCAGACTGACGCCCGACGGCATGCAGCGCCCTCACGCCGGCTCGGCTCCTCCCCTGAACACCAGGCATGCGTTGTGTCCGCCGAATCCAAACGAGGTGGTCATCACGAGCCGTGCATTCACCGCGCGACCGACGTTGGGCACGTAGTCGAGGTCGCACTCCGGGTCCGGGTGCTCGAGGTTCACGGTGGGCGGCACAAACCCGTCGCGCATCGCGAGGATCGTCACCATCGCCTCGAAGGCGCCCGCGGCTCCGAGCATATGCCCCGTCATCGACTTCGTCGATGAGATGGCGACCTCGTATGCCGCGTCACCGAAGACTGCCTTGATCGCACGGGTCTCAGCGAGGTCGTTGAGCGGCGTCCCGGTGCCGTGCGCGTTGATGTAGTCGATGTCCTCGGGTCGCACCGCTGCGCGCTCAAGGGCACGGCGCACGCAGCGGATTGCGCCGTCGCCACTCGGCTCGGGCGCGGTGATGTGATACGCGTCCGCCGAGGCCGCATAGCCGATCAGCTCCGCGTGAATGGTGGCGCCGCGCGCGAGCGCGTGCCCGCGCTCCTCGAGCACGAGCACGGCGGACCCCTCTGCAGCCACGAACCCATCGCGGTCCCGGTCGAATGGCCTCGACGCATGCTCGGCATCATCGTTTCGCGCGGACAGCGCGCGAGCGGCGGCGAACATCGCGATGCCCGTCGACGTGATGCCCGCCTCGGTGCCGCCTGCAAGGACCGCCACCGCATCTCCATTCCGCACCCAGTTCGCCGCCTGGCCGATCGCGTCGGCTCCCGAGGCGCACGCACTGACGACCGCCATGTTAGGCCCGCGGGCTCCGAGATCAATGGAAACCATCCCCGGTGCCATGTCGACGAGTGCCATCGCTGCCGCGAACGGCGACACCCGGCGGGCGCCCTCGTTGTCGAGGATGCGGGTGGTCTTCTCGATCACCTCGAGGCCACCGATACCGGACGCGATCAGCACGCCGACGTCGGTTGACTCCGCCGCGATATCGAGGCCCGAGTTCACGAGCGGCTTCGCGCGCTGCGGCCATCGCGAAATGCACGTGCGGGGTACCACGACGGGCCTCCTTGGTGCCGAAGATCGCTCCGGCGTCGAACCCCTTGACCTCACCCGCGATCCGGACGGGAAGGGGGGATGCATCGAAGTGGGTGATGGGGGCGGTCCCACTCCGCCCGGCCTTGAGCGACTCCCAGCTCTCCGCCACACTGTTGCCGACCGGCGAGACCGCCCCCATGCCGGTGACGACGACGCGCCGCTCTCCAGATTCAGCCATGACGCCGATCAGGATCTCATCCTCGATGCCATCATCGGCTGAAACACCGGTCCCGCCCGGCACCTACCCGTCCTGACCGCGCCGGATGCGTTCGAGGCGGCGCCGCGTTTCCGCGTCGAGCCCGTCCTCGAGACGGGTGCTGCGCCGGCTCTCGGCGCGCATACGTTTGGTCTCGACGTCCACCCCACCCGCGACCCTGGCGACCTCCGCCTCGAGGGCGCGAGCTCCCATGGTCGCGACCCCCATGCCTCCCACGACATCGCGCTCGAGGCGATCATCTGTGGCCACCACGACGTCCGCGCCGTCGCCTCGCTGCGATGCCCGGTATGCGGCCCGCTCGATCACGTGGTCTGCCGTCGCGCGCTTCGATCCGAAGAGCACGGTGACGCCGTCGAACTTCTCGTTCGACGGGATGGCCCCCGGCCGCGCATGTGCATCGAAGACCACGGTGACGGCAACCCCGGTCTGCGCCGCGTACTCCGCGAGCGCGCTCACCAACTGGCGCCGGGCGTCCTCGAGACCGCGCTCGCGAAGCGTCGCGTGGAGCGCGGGCCATGCATGGATGATGTTGTACCCGTCCACGATCAGCGCCTGCATGCGTTTCGATCTCGGCGGGTCAGCGCGGCGCGAATTCGCGCTGGCGCTGCACCTCGAAGAGCAGCACCGCCGCCGCCGCACCCGCATTGAGTGACGCGACGTGTCCCATCATCGGAATCGCGACGAGGACATCGCAATGCTCGCGTGTCAGCCGTCGCATCCCCGCGCCTTCGGCGCCCACGACGATCGCGGTCGGTCCCGCAAGATCGACGGAGTCGTACCGATCTCGCGCGTCTGCGTCGAGACCCACCCGCCAGATTCCCGCTGCGCCGATGACGTCCAGCGCCTGCGCGAGGTTGGGCACGGTCACCATCGGCAGATGCTCCGATGCGCCTGCAGAGGCCTTGACTGCCGCCGCGGTCAGCGGTGCCGCATGGTGACGCGGGATCACGATCGCGTCCGCACCACACGCCTCCGCGCTGCGTGCGATCGCGCCGACGTTCTGGGGATCCTGGATGCCGTCCAGCACCACCAGGAGTGCCGGAGGGCGCGCCTCGTCGAGCACCTCGTGCAGGCTCAGCGCCGCCCTCGCATGGAAGTAGCCGGCGACGCCCTGGTGATGCTCGGTATGGGCGATGTCATCGAGCCGCTGCCGCGACACCTCTTCGACGTGGATGTCCCGTTCCTCAGCGCGTTCGAGAATCTCCGTCAACCGCGCCTCGGGCCGCACCGCGGAGGCGACCACGATCTTGCGTGCCGTGCGACCCGCGCGAAGCGCCTCGAGCACGGGGTTGCGCCCGTAGAGGATGTCCACCGGGTCAGCCGCGGCGGGGCGACGTCCGCTTCCAGCGCTGGCCCTGGGGCGTGTCCTCCACCTCGATCCCGCGAGCTGCGAGCTGGCCGCGAAGATGGTCGGACTGGGCGTAGTCGCGCGCGGCCCGAGCGGCGGCGCGTTCGTCGAGCCATCGCTGTTCCTCGGCATCGGGCGCGGCCTGGCGATCGCGCGCGACGAGCGCCAGGACACCGAGGACGCTGTCGACGTCGCCGAGCAAATGCTCCAGGGTGCGCTTGGTCTCCGCGCTGACCGCTCCGGCGTCGAGCACGCGATTGACGTCGCGCAGCCCGGAGAAGACGATGCCCATGCCTTCAGGCAGATTGAGGTCGTCGTCCATGGCCTCGTCGAAACCGATGCGCATCCCGCGCACCGAGGCCAGCACCGCCTCGTCGCGTGCGTTGCCGTCCTCCTCGACGGTTCGCAATCCCGCGACGCGGGTCTGGAAGTCGACAAGTCGCTGCACCGCCATGCTGCTGTCGGCGAGCAGCTCGTCCGAGTAGTCGAGCTGCTTGCGGTAGTGCGTGCGTGCCGCGAGCAGGTAGCGCAGTGCGGCGGGACTTGCACCTTCATCGAGCACCTCGCGCACCGTTGCGAAGTTGCCGAGGCGCTTTGCCATCTTCTGACCGCCGACGTTGAGGTGCTGGCTGTGGCACCAGATTCGCACGAAGCGTTTGCCCGTCGCGGCCTCCGACTGAGCGATCTCGTTCTCGTGGTGGGGAAAGATATTGTCGACGCCGCCACAGTGGATATCGAAGCTCTCCCCCAGCAGTGTCATGCTCATTGCCGAGCACTCGATGTGCCAGCCGGGGTGACCGCGTCCGATGCGTGTGTCCCAGCCGATCTCATCGGGACCGACCGCCTTCCAGAGCGCGAAGTCACGCACGTCGTCCTTGGTGTAATCGTCGGCGTCGATCCGACCGCTGGCGCCGGCGACAAGGCCTTCGGCGTTGAGGCCACTCAGCTTGCCGTAGGCGGGAAATGCGGCGATGCGGAAGTAGTAGCTGCCGTCAGCCCGATAGGCGGCTCCGGCGTTCTCGAGACGCTCGATCAGGTCGACCATCTGGTCGATGTACTCGGTGGCGCGCGGATAGTGATGCGCCGGCCGGATGCCGAGCGTGTCGCGATCCTCCTCGAACGCCGTGATCCACGGTGCGGTCTCCTCCGCGAGTGCGTGGCCGTTCGCAACCGCGTTCTTGATGATCCGGTCGTCGACATCGGTGAGGTTCATGACGTGGGTGACCTTGTTCGCGAACCTCCGATCAAGCCAGCGACGCAGGACGTCCTCGAAGATGAAGGTCCGGAAATTGCCGATGTGGACTCGGTTCCACACCGTGGGGCCGCAGGTGTACATGCGCACGCGACCCGGCTCGATGGGCTCCACCGGGATGAGCTCACGACTCATCGTGTCGTGCAGCTGCAGCGTCACTGCCGTTCCAGCAGCACCGTCGCCGATGCGGCGATCCCTTCGCTCCGGCCGGAGAAGCCCATGCCGTCGGTGGTCGTGGCGCCGACTGCGATCGTTCCCGGCTCGAGGCCGAGTGCCTTCGACATCGCGTCGGACATCGGGCCGAGATGTGCCGCGAGCCGCGGCTCTTCGGCGATCGCGATCACGTGGGCGCTTGCGATCGACCACCCTGCCTCGCGCAGCTTGTCCGCGACGATCTTCAGGAACTCGCACCCTGAGGTGTCCTTCCATCGCGGATCGCCCGAGGGGAAGTGCCGTCCCATGTCGCCGAGCCCGGACGCGCCGAGAATGGCATCGACGAGCGCATGCACCACCGCGTCCCCATCCGAGTGGCCGAGCAGGCCGCGACTGTACGGCACGAGGACGCCGCCGAGCATCAGCGGCCGACCGGGGATGAACCGGTGCGCGTCGATGCCATGACCGATTCGTGGAGTCATCGGACCTCCTCGAGCAATGCGCGGAGCAGGACGAGGTCCTGCGGAAACGTGATCTTGAAGTTGCGCGGGTCGCCGGGCACCACCGTCACCGGCTCGCCGATGGCCTCCACCAGCTCGGCATCATCGCCGGCGCTGATGCCCATCGCGGCCGCATTGCGATGGGCACGGTGGAGGATATCCGCGCCGAATGACTGGGGTGTTTGCGTCGCGATGATCGACGATCGATCGAGGGTTGCCGTGACGCGACTGTCCTGGACCTGCTTCACAGTGTCCACGCAGGGTACCCCTGCGGTCGCCGCACCATCCGAGCGGGCTGCATCGAGGACCGAGCGGAAGAGTCCGGGCGGAGTGAGCGGGCGGGCCGCGTCGTGGACCGAGATCCATGCATGGTCACCGCAGCGATCGATCGCCGCGGCGACCGTGTCCTGGCGGCGCTCACCTCCTTCGAGGAGCACGACGCCAGGCAGCTCGTGCTTGACGGCGATGCTCCGGATCGCGTCCCACCGATCGCCGGGTGCAGCGATGACGACGAGGTCGAAGCAACCCGCTGCTGCGATGGACTCGAGCGTGACTGCGATCACCGGGCGGCCGCTCACGAGTGCCCAGAGCTTGTCCTCCCCAGTGCGCACTCCCCGTCCGAAGGCGGGGACGATGAGCGCGCTGCTCAGCGCTGCGCAACCTTGGCGCGAACCGGCCGGAGCACGCGTGGCTTGGTCGATTCATCGGCGGCGAGCGTCGCGAAGATCATGCGGCCCGCGGTGGTCTGGAGCACCGTGGTGACGGTGACGGTGACGGTCTCGTCCACATGGCTGCTGCCGTTCTCCACGACCACCATGGTGCCGTCCTCGAAGTACCCCACGCCCTGATGGGGCTCCTTACCCTCTTTGACGACCGTGATCGCTATGCTCTCGCCGGCGCCCACGATCGGCTTGACCGCGTTGGCGAGGTCGTTGAGGTTGAGCACCCGGACGCCCTCGATCTGGGCGAGCCGGTTCAGGTTGTAGTCCTGGGTCATCAGCGCGGCGCCCCTGGCACGGGCCAGCTTGACGAGGCGGGCATCCACGTCGGGCGTGCCGGGAAAGTCAAGATCGACGAGCTCGCACACCACGTCCTCCGCCTTCTGCAGCGCGTCGACGACCCCGAGCCCGCGGCGGCCCTTCTGGCGGCGGAACGGGTCGGCCGAATCCGCGACACGCTGCAGCTCCTCGAGCACGAATCCAGGGATGAGCAGGCGGCCGGGGACAAAGCCGGCGGCGGCGACGTCGACGATACGACCGTCGATGAGCACGCTGGTGTCGACGATGACCGGCTGACCGTCGAGCGGGCCGGGACCGCCCTCGTCGATGTCAACAGGGGCGCCGCGACCGAAGACGAGCCCGAGCGCGTCGCGACGACGGCTGCCGGTGCGCACTCCGACGTAGACGAGCACCGTCGCCAGGCCAATCGACACGATCACACCGAGGCCGTACGGAAGGGGGTTGAGCAGGACAGCGACCATGGTCGCGATCAGCAACGCGGCGATGAGGCCGATGAGGGCGCCGACGATCTGGCTGGCTGGTGCCTCATCCAGGGTGCGCTCCAGCCAGAGATAGGGCTCGACTGTGATGAGCGGCCCGGCGAGCGCCATGGATGCAGCCCCGGCGGCCCCCGCCGCGAGGAGCGCCGCCCCGGCGATCGTGGTGTTCTCGTTGAGCACGCCCGGATTCCCGGAGAGGATGAACACGCCGTAGAGCACGCCGAAGACGAACCCCACTCCGGCGCCGATGATGCGCGAGAGATTTCGGGCCCGACGGATCGTCCGATCGGCATGCTGGTGCATCTCAGCGATTGAACCACACGATCTTCACGCCGAATGGCGGCGCGACACGACGGTCACCCGAGTAGTGCAACCGCCTCGGTCAAGGTGGCGACCCGGTGGCAGCGGAGGGTCCCGGGAACCGCTCCGCGGTAGCTTTCCGGAACGATCACCGCCTCCATCCCGACAGCGACCGCCTCGGCAAGGCGGACCTCGGTCCGGGACACGCGCCGGACCTCGCCGCCGAGACCAAGCTCACCGATGACCGCGCAGTGGCGGGAGACGGCCTTGTTGCGCGTCGACCCGGCGATCGCCAGGGCCACGGCGAGGTCGGTCCCAGGGTCCGCGAGCCGGATGCCGCCGGCGACGTTGACGAAGACGTCGAGCTTCCGAACTGCGATCCCGGCGCGCTTCCCGAGGATGGCGAGCATGAGATGGAGGCGGTTGAGATCGAATCCGGACGCTGTCCGCCTGGGGAACTCGAATGGCGAGGCCACAGCCAGTGCCTGCACCTCCACGGCCATCGGCCTGAGCCCGTCACACGTGATCGTGAGCACGCTGCCAGACGCGCCGAGCGACGCAGCGTCGAGCATGCCCCGGCTGGGTGCCGCGACATCGCGCATGCCGTCGTGCTCCATCGTGAGAAGACCCACCTCGCCGGTCGCGCCGAAGCGGTTCTTGATGCCTCGGAGCATCCGGTGCTCACCGAGCCGCTCCCCCTCGAGATACAGCACGACGTCGACCATGTGCTCGAGCGTGCGTGGTCCGGCGATCGCGCCCTCCTTGGTGACGTGCCCGACAAGGAGCACCGGGACGCCGGTTGCCTTGGCCACCTCGCTCATACGAAGCACCGCGGCACGAACCTGCGAGACGCTTCCTGGTGGTCCGGGAGCCCCGGCATCTCGCAGTGTCTGCACGGAGTCGACCACCGCGAGCGATGGGCGTTCCGCCTCGATCGTGGCGACCACTGTGTCGACGTCGGACTCGACGAGCAGGCGAACCCCGGCACCGGTGCAGCTAAGCCGCCGAGCTCGCAGGGCAAGCTGCTCAAGCAACTCCTCACCGGTGCAGTAGAGCGCCGGTGACACCACGTCGCCGCAGCCGTGCGACAGCTGCAGCGCGATGGTGGACTTCCCGATGCCAGGGTCACCACCGAGCAGCACGACGCTGCCGGGAACGATCCCCCCTCCCAGGACGCGGTCGACTTCCAACGAGCCGGTGGGCTGAACGCGGGCTGGCGCGGCCATGACGGTGTCCATTGATGTTGTGGTGGCGGCGGTACTGGTGGCTGCCGGCCTGCGGGCGCCGGGGCGAGCCATGTCCTCGATCAGGCTGTTCCAGGCTTCACACGCGGGGCAGCGGCCTTGCCACTTCGGCGCCTCCGTGCCGCACTCAGCGCAGATGTAGTGAATGCGAGGGATGGCGCGCTGCAACTCGGTGACCATGGGCGACGAATCCTAGCGAACAGATGTACGATCGGTCAAGGGGGGCGATGCATGGGGTTGCAGGCCCGGCGATGTAGAGCGAGGTCGGACCGCCACTTACCTCGAGTGGACCGACCGCCCCCTGCCTCGGTGGGTCTGCGCGGGCTCCGGTTCCTCCTTGCCCTCCATACGACGCCGGAGCTCCACGAGCCGATCGCGCAGCTCCGCGGCGCGCTCGAACTCGAGGTCGCGCGCAGCACGCAGCATCTCCTTCTCCACGTCCTTCGCCAGCCGCAGCACCTCGTCGGGAGGCAACCCGGCCGCCTCCTGGAATGCCGCGGCGCGGAGCGACTGCTGGTCGCGGTGGGACTCCATCTGATACACGGCCTTGACGATCGACAGCGGGGTGATGTCGTGCTCGACGTTGTATGCGACCTGGATCGCGCGGCGCCGGTCAGTCTCCGCAATCGCCTTCTCCATCGCATCGGACATTCGATCGGCATACATCACCACGTGCCCGAACACGTTGCGTGCCGCTCGCCCGGTGGTCTGGATCAGCGACCGATATCCGCGCAGATACCCCTCCTTGTCGGCGTCGAGGATCCCGATGAACGAGACCTCGGGCAGGTCGAGGCCTTCGCGTAGCAGGTTGATCCCCACCAGCACGTCGAAGACGCCGAGGCGCAGATCTCGAATGATCTCGACGCGCTCCAGGGTGTCGATATCGCTGTGCAGGTATCGCACTTTGATGCCGGCCTCGCGCAGATAGTCGGTGAGGTCCTCGGCCATCTTCTTGGTCAGCGTCGTGATCAGGCAGCGCTCGTGACGCTCGATGCGACGTCGCATCTGGGCGATGAGATCGTCGATCTGCCCGTGCAACTCCTTCACCTCGATGGTGGGATCGACCAGGCCGGTCGGGCGGATGATCTGCTCCACCACCTGGGTGGCCTTGGTCTCCTCGTAGGGGCCGGGTGTCGCACTGACATAGATGATCTGACCGATCATCGAGTCCCATTCTGAAAACGTCAGAGGTCGGTTGTCGAGTGCCGAAGGCAGCCGAAAACCATATTCCACCAATGGAATCTTGCGGGCGCGGTCCCCCTTGTTCATGCCGTCGATCTGGGGCACCGCGACATGCAACTCGTCGACGATCAGGAGCGCATCGTCCGGCAGGAAATCGAGCAGGCAGTGCGGGCGCTGGCCTTCGGAGCGATTGCTCAGATGGCGCGAGTAGTTCTCGATACCAGCGCACGTCCCGGTCTCTCGCATCATCTCCATGTCGAAGTTGGTGCGCTGGCGGAGCCGCTGGGCCTCGAGAAGGCGTCCACGGGTTTCGAGCAGCTTCACCCGGTCCTCGAGCTCCGCTTCGATGGAGACGAGTGCGCGATTCATCTGCTCCTGCGGAGTCACGTAGTGCGTCGCAGGAAAGACAGTGAGCTCGTCACGCATCGTGAGGATCTCTCCCGTGAGCGCGTCGAAGTCCTTGATCAACTCGATGGTGTCACCCATGAATTCAATCCGGGTGGCGATCTCCTCATACGCGGGCTGGACGTCGACGACGTCGCCGCGCACCCGAAAACGCGTGCGCCCGAAGTCCAGGTCATTGCGCGCGTACTGCAAATCCGACAGCTTGCGCAGCAGGATGTCACGGCGCCACGAATCGCCGCGCTTGACCGTGATCAACTCGCCGAGGTAGTTCTCCGGCGACCCAATGCCGTAGATGCAGGAGATGGACGCAACCACCACGACATCGCGGCGGGTCAGCAGGGCGCGGGTCGCGCTGTTGCGCAACCGGTCGATCTCGTCATTGCGCGACGAGTCCTTCTCGATGTACGTATCGGTGCGCGGGATGTACGCCTCGGGCTGGTAGAAGTCGTAATACGACACGAAGTACTCGACGGCATTCTTCGGGAAGAACTCGCGGAATTCAGCCCAGAGCTGCGCGGCGAGCGTCTTGTTCGGTGAGAGCACCAGCGTCGGACGCTGCTGCTCGGCAATGACGTTGGCGATGGTGAACGTCTTGCCGGACCCGGTCACCCCAAGGAGGATCTGCTCACGCTGACCCTCGTTCAGCCCGCGACTGAGCGCCTTGATCGCCGCCGGCTGGTCACCGGCAGGTTGAAAGGGCGCAAGCAACTCGAGAGCGGGCACCCTTCGAGTCTAGTCGCTGTGCAAGTCCCGCCGAATTTGCCTCACATCACCGCCGCGTAGATTTCCTCGAGGCGCTTGCCGATCGCGTCCCAGGAGTGCTCGGCGAGCACCACCTCGCGCCCCCGAGCCCCCGCTTCCGCACGCCGTGCGGGGTCGCCGAGCCACGCCACTGCCGCGGCGCGCAGGGCGGCCAGGTCGCCGGCTGGCACAAGCGCCCCGCCGACGCCGACCGCGTCGCGCAACCCATCGACGTCAAACCCCACCACGGGGGTCCCGGCTGCCTGCGCCTCGAGCGCCACCATGCCCAGCCCCTCGAACCGCGAGGGCATCAGCACGATCGCCGCCCGTGCGTATTCACGGTTCAGCGATTCGCGGTCGAGCGCGCCCAGGTATTCGATGCGCCCGCCGCTCGACTGCGCCGCCCGCCGCACCTCGGTCTCGAGACTGCCTCCGCCAACGAGGACACCCTGCACCCGCGGATCCTCCCGGGTGAGCATCTCCAGGACGGAGATCGCGTCGAGCGCACCCTTCTCGCGCTCCATGCGACTGACGAAGAGAACGCGCCCGTCCTCGTGCGCGACACCCGGCAGGTCCACGCGGTCGACACCGTTCGACAGCACCTCGATGCGCGAGGCGGGGATGCCCATCTCCAGCAGCGCATTCGCGGTGGAACGCGAGACCGGGAGCACCATCGCCGCGCCTCGGTACGAGCGCGCCTCGACGCTGTTGAGGAGCCGCTTCACCGACCCGCGTCCGTGTGCCTGCCGGTAGGTGTGATGCGCCGTGTAGACGAGCGGGGCGCCGAGCCGTTTCCAGAGCAGGACGCCGCCGGGGCCGCCTTGCGCGTGGATCACGTCGGGTGACGCGCGCAGCAGGACCTGGGGATATCGATTGAGCTGCAGCGAGAAATCGAGCGGCGCCCGTCCGGTGCGGCGCGCGAACGCGATCGCGTGTTCGCCGCGGCCCGAGACGGTGTGCACGCGCAGACCGCGCCGCTCCAGCGCCGCCCGCATCCCGTGGACCACGACGCCCTGGCCACCGAGCGGTGGATCGTCGTCGTAGCTTGCAATCGTCACTCGGGTCATCGCTGGCAGCTCGGGCAGTACACCGTGGTGCGACCGGCGGTGACGGTGCGGCGCAGGGTCGTACCGCACACGAAACAGGGCAGGCCACCGCGTCCATACACCTGGAGGCGCTCCTGATTGCTCCCGCGCGCATTCCACACGTCGCGGTAGTCGTCGACGCTGCTGCCGCGGTTGGCCACAGCTGCAGTGAGCACGCGCGGGATTGCGTCGAGCAGGGCTGCTCGTTCACGCCGTGTGAGGCGATGACACCGCCGGGTTGGACGGACGCCCGCGAGGAAACACGCTTCGTCGATGTAGATGTTGCCGAGGCCCGCCACGCCTTTCTGATCGAGCAGCGCGGCCTTGACCGTCCGGGTGGTGTTGCGAAGTACAGCGTCAAGTTGCGCCTGCGAAAACGTGTCCGAAAGGGGTTCCACACCCAGTCGAGGCAGGACCCCGGCTGTCGTCAAGGCTTCGCGCGAACCGTAGGCCACGCGGCCGAAGCGTCGCGCGTCGTCGAAACGGAGCTCGTTGCCGTCGTCCAACTCGGCGCGGATATGCGTGTGCTTGGCTACCGGGGCATCCGCGTCGCAGACCAGCAGGTGCCCTGTCATGCCGAGATGCACCATCAGCTCGTCGCCGGAATCCAGTTCCAGCAGCAGGTACTTGCCGCGGCGATCCACGTTCTCGAAATGCTGCCCCGCGAGCAGCGCCGGGAGCATCCGTCCATCGGGGTAACGGACGATGTCGGGGCGGTCGACGGTCACCTGCTCGATGCGCCGGCCCCTGAGCACACCGCGAAGGTCACCTGCGACCGTCTCCACCTCCGGGAGCTCGGGCACTTCAGTTCCTCGCGATGGGCGTCATGTCCCCCCAGTTGTCGCCGACCTTGACGTCAACATCGAGGGGGACCTTGAGCGCCTCGGCGGCGCCCATGCGATCCCGGAGCAGCGCGACCACGTCGTCGACCTCCTCCGCCGGGGCCTCGAGCAGCAGCTCGTCGTGGACCTGGAGGAGGATCCGGCTGCGCAGGCCCGCCTCGCTCAGCGCGTGGTCGACCAGGATCATTGCCTGCTTCATGATGTCGGCGGCGCCACCCTGAATCGGCATGTTCACCGCCATGCGCTCGGCGGCGAAACGGAGCTGGCGGTTGGCGGCGCGGATGTCGGCGATGTAGCGACGCCGCCCGATGAACGTCTCCACCCAGCCGTACTCCCGCGCATGATTGCGCACCCCCTCGAGGTAGACGGTGACCGCGGGAAAATTGCGGAAATACGCATCGATGAACGCATGCGCGTCCTCGCGGCTCATGCCCGTGTCGCGCGCGAGACCGAAGTCGCTCAGCCCATAGACCACGCCGAAATTGACCACCTTGGCGATGCGGCGCATGTCGGGGGTCACCGCCTCGGGTTCGACCCCGTAGACCTCGGCAGCGGTGCGCCGGTGGATGTCCTCGCCGCGCTGGAACGCTTCGATCAACTCCGTTTCGCCGGTGACGTGCGCGAGCACGCGGAGCTCGACCTGGGAGTAGTCGGCGCTGACCAGGCGCTGGCCGCGGTCCGCATGGAACGCACGCCGGATCCGCTGTCCCCACTGCGTGCGCACGGGGATGTTCTGCAGGTTCGGATCCGAGGACGACAAACGCCCGGTGGTCGCGACCGCCTGATTGAACGACGTGTGCACACGTGAGTCGGCGGTGCACAGGAGCGGCAGCGCATCGACATACGTGCTCTTCAGCTTGGTGAGCTGCCGCCATTCGAGGACCAGATCGACGATGGGATGCTCGCCGCGCAGGGCTTCGAGGGTGTCGGCGTCGGTGCTCCGTCCGGTCTTGGTCTTTCGCCCGCTGGCGAGACCGAGGTCGTCGTAGAGAAAGCGCCCGAGCTGCTGCGTGCTTCCGGGGTTGAACGTGTACCCGGCGACCTCCTGCACCTCGTTCTCGATCTCGGTGATGCGCGTGTGCATCTCGGCGCTGATCGATCCGAGCAGGTCGCAATCGACGGCAACTCCCTCCACCTCCATCGCGGCGAGGATGGGGATCAGGGGCAGCTCCATGGTGTCATGGAGCTGCGTGGCGTTCGCTCGCTCCATGGCGCTGATCAACTTCTCGCCAACCGGGTCGATCAGGCCGACCCACACGCCGTAGTACGCTGCGGCCTCCTCCACCGGAACGTCTGCGATGCCGCGTTTGCCCCTGCCGCTCCCGAGCAGCGTCTCCTCCGCCTCGACGCTCAACAGGGCAAGGTCGTGCGCCAGAACCGGCAGTGTCGGAACCTTGAGCCGCGAATTGGTGAGGTACGCGGCGAGCAGCGCATCGAACCGCAGTCCCTGAATGGCGATGCCACGCCGCCGCCATCCGAGGAGTTCGCGCTTGAGGTCGTAGCCGCGTTTGGCAATAGTGCTGTCGACGAGCACCTCTTCCAGGGCGGTGATCGCCGCCGGATCAGCATTGCGCTCCAGCCCCGCATGCCACACCGGCATGTAATAGGCGATGTCCTCACCCTTCGGGGCGAACGCGACGCCGATCATGTCGCCGGTTCGCGGATTGCCGTCGATCACCGTGCGCAGGTTCATGGCACCGGCCGCGCGTATGCGCTGCAGGGCGTCAGCGGCTTGATGCGCATCGACGACGAGTTCGACGTCGGTCGCCGGCGACTGGAGATCTCCAGGCAGGGCTGGCGCATCGTTCGCGGATGGTGGGCGTGCCGGCGCCGCGCCGTCCTCAACAACGCGTCCGGGGAGGCGCGGCAGGAGGCTGCGAAACTCGAGACGGTCGAACAATTCGCGCACTGCGGATTCGTCGTAGTTGAAGAGGCGCGCACCCTCGAGGGGGAGGTCGACGTCCACGTCAACCTTGATGGTCGCGGTCCATTTGCTCAACCGCGCTTGCTCCATGTGGCTTTCCAGCGCGCGCTGCACGCGGCCCGGCGGCATTGTCGGCACCGCTGCGAGCACGTTCTCGAGCGGTCCGTACTGCTGCACCAACGACATGGCGGTCTTCTCACCGATCCCCGGGACACCGGGGATGTTGTCGCTCGGATCCCCTTGCAGCGCCTTGAAATCGACGACCAGCGGCGGTTCGAAGCCGTATCGTTCGCGCACCTTGTCGAGGTCGTAGATGATCGTGTCGCTGAGACCGCGCCGGCTTGCGAAGACGCGGATGTGCTCGGTGACGAGCTGGAGCACATCGAGGTCGCCCGTCAGGATGATGACGTCGAGTCCCGCGGCTTCAGCCTTTTGCGCCAGCGTGCCGATGACGTCATCGGCCTCGAAGGTCGGGATCTCGACGATGGGGATGCCGAGCGCCTCCACCACCTCACGCGCCCACGGAAACTGGGCACGTAGCTCGTCCGGGGCGCGCTGGCGTTGCGCCTTGTACTCCGCGAACTTCTCGTGCCGAAAGGTCGGTCCTGGAGGATCGAACGCCGCGATGGCATACGTCGGCATGGTGTCGTTCAGCGCCTTGAAGAGCATCGACGTGAAGCCGTACGCGGCGTTGGTCATCTCGCCCCGGCTGTTGCTCAGTGCGGGCATCGCGTGGAACGCGCGGTACACGAGATTGTGTCCATCCACCAGCAACAGGGTCTCGCGAGCCACAGCGGTCCATGGTAGCGGCGAGGCCGGTATGTCCTCGGCAACGCACCTCCGGGGTTATGATCGAGGCATGGCCGACCTGGTGGAAATGACCGTCGACAGCATCAGGGTGCACATGCCGACCGGCCAGCACGTCGTCATCCTCAAGGAGAAGACGGCTGACCGCTACCTTCCGATCTGGATCGGCATCAACGAGGCCAACGCCATCGCGCTGAAGATCACCGGGATCACCCCGGAGCGGCCGATCACCCACGACCTGCTCGCCAATCTCCTCAGCGCCGTCGACGTCACCGTCGAGCGGATCGTGGTCACGTCCCTGAGCAACGAGGTGTTCTACGCGCGGATCCTCGCTCAGGTCGACGGCCGGCGCCTGGAGATCAACTCGCGACCCTCGGACGCGATCGCCGTCGCGGTGCGAGTCGGAGCGGGCATCTTCGTCGCCGACGAGGTGCTGGACAAGGCCGGCGTCCTCCCGGAGGCGGACAAGGACGGCGATCTCACCGAGGCGGATCCCGAAAGCGAGGAGCGGCTCGCCAAGATTCGCGACTGGGTGAACACGCTCAACCTGCCGGACCTCGGTACCGGGGCCTCGGAGAGCTGACTCTGCTCAGGCCCTGAAGAGCGACCAGAACCCGGGGTCCTCAAAACCGAGGCGCCAGGCGGCGATACCGGCGAGGCCGTACGTGTGGACGAGCGCAACCTTGCGAGCCAGGCTGTCGGCGTCGTCGAAGTAGCTGATGAGGGAATTGTTCGGCTGGACGATGAAGGGTGTCTGCGCGCTGAAGTCATAGTCGACCCTCGCTCCCGGCATGGACAGCGCGTTGTACAGGATGTTCGAGTACGCGGATGCGCCCCCGAAGCTCCCCCAGGCACGCCCATAGAGCGGAACCCCGAGGAGCACGTGGGCCGGGTTGAGATCCGGCAGCGTCGCCTCGAGGATCGCGCGGTCCCAGTCCAGTCCGGCGACGGGGCCGGGCGTTCCCCCATCACCGTGCTGGTCATAGGCCATCAGATCCACGTAGTCGGCCGCCTTCCCAATCGCCGCGATGTCATAGGCGGCGGAGTACGGGTTCACCCCGGCGAAATCGTGCGGGACCACGTCGACGATCAGCTTGGCGCCGTGGGCGTGGACCGCGGTCGCGAGCTGCTGGACGAACGCGGTGAAGGGCGCCTTGTCGGCGGTGAGCATTCCCTCGAAGTCGACGTTGATGCCCTTGTAGCCGTCGAATCGGATGGCGGCGACCATCTCATTGATCAGGACGCTGGTCGCATGCGGGTTGTTGAGCAGCTGATCGGTGGCCGTCGGATTCGTGGAGTCATTTGCCAGCGACGGCCAGATGGGCAGACCCGCAGCTCCGGCGCGCCCCACCGCGGACTGATCGGGGGTGCCGAGGATCGACCCGTCTGCCTGTGGTTGCCAGCCGAGCGGCGTGACCTGGGTGACCGCGCCGAGGTGAAAGGCGAACGACGTGTTCGACGCCGAGGTGTTGATCACGAACGCGTCAACAGGGATGCCCGCGACGCTCGGAGCTGCGGGCACCGTCACACGCCGAACGCCGTGTCGAGGGATCCCCACCAGGGAGAGCGCGATCCCCGGGTCGAGGTGCGACTCGCCGGCCGTGGGGATGGTCGACGGCAGCGTGATCGACGCCGGCGGTCTGCCGCTCCAGCTGACCCGCGCGTGGGTCCCGTCGATCCACGTGATCGTGGCGCCGGGGAGCGCCGCAGCCACGGCCGTCTGGTCCGGGGCGTCGTCGAAGACCGCGTCGACCACCAACCCGCTGGCTGGATCGATGTGTGCCGCCACCATGGCGGCCGTTGGGGCAATCACCGTGAAAGCGAAGCTCTGGGTGCCGAGGCCGGCGACCGCGACCGACAGGTGATGACTGGAGGACAGCGGAAGTGGTTTGACCGTCGCCAGCAGGTCCTGGTTCCGGCTGGCGAGCGCCAGATGATTCCCGTCGAGGGTCGCACTGACGTCCGAAGCCTGAAGGGGAGCACCCGTGGCGTGCAGGCGGAGATCCAGGTTGGGCGGCACGTCGGCCGAGCCCGAACGCAGTCCGACCCCTCCGACGGTGATCACGACGTAGCCGTAGTTGGGCGGTGAGCCGAACCCGCTGAAGCTGCAGCCGGAGACCAGCAGCGCCACAGCCAGGCACGCCAGGCGGCGGTGCATTGCCTCGCAGTCTAGAGAAGGATGTGCTCGATACGATCGAGCAAGCCCGGACTCAGCGGGTTGTGAGCGTCAGCTCCGCGGTCAGGGGCGGGCTCCCGGGGGCGGTGAAGTTGGCCGGGATTGTGGCGATGACGTGGATCTCGGTCCCGGGGGCCAGGCCCGCTGGAACCTGGAAGGTCAGGAGCGGCCCGGCCGATCCCCCGAATTGGAGCCCGGAACCAGCCCCGTTCGCGCCGGCGGCCACTGGTGTCTGCACGGATCCAGCGGCCGCCGGGTTGGCCGGCACATTCAGGGTCGTGCCCACCTGGACCGACACGCACGGGAGCACCGCACGCGCGACCGGGCTCGTCGATGCCGCTCCCGGAATCGCGGCCTCCGGAACAGGAGCCGAGAACTGCGCGTAGACGACCGCCTGCTGGCCTGGGGTCACCTGAAGTGACGTCGCGGCGAGCACCAGGTGGAGCGCCGGTTGGGCCGGGTCGGTGGCCAGGTTCTCCTGGGTGAAGCCGGGAGGCGGCGACGCGCCGGCGATGTTCGTGTACGCGTGCGTACAGGCCGCCGCTGCCGCAGGCTGCGGCAGCGAAGAACCAGGCGTTGCGACCGCGGAGGTCGCCACCGAGCCACCGCCGCCGACGCCGTGAACGACCGCGACGATCAGGAGAACGACCGCAACCCCGCCGGCCAGCGCAGTCGCCGGAAAGCGACGCAACAGGCCGAGGTTGATCCGGCTCCATCCGAGACGGTGCTCGGGGGAACGCTCGGCGACCGGTGCAGTCGACGGGAGATGCACGACGTGGGGCATTCGCGCCTTGGGCAGCTCGTGCAGGGCTTCGATCGTGGTCCGGAACTCCGCATAAGCGGTGGCGCACGGCTCGCACGACTGCATGTGTGCTCGGAACCTCGCCTCATCGATGGGCGAGAGCTCGTCCTCGTAAGCGGAGGTGAACAGATCGTCGAGGTGGCGGCGCGGGGTCATGCGTGCTCCTCAGCGAAACCGGGCTGCGCGGCCGTCCCCCGGAGCGCCTTGGCAAGCATCAATCGCGCCCGGTTGAGCCGCGACTTGACCGTGCCGATGGGGATGTGGAGCGCCGCGGACATCTCCTCGTAGCTCAGCTCGTTGACGTCTCTGAGGACGACCACCGCGCGGAAGTCAGGCTGCAGCGTCAGGAGCGCCAGCCGGACTGCCGCCACGCGCTCCCGGGCAAGGGCGCTCGCCTCCGGTCCCAGGCCTGGGTCCGGCAATTCGACGATGTTTCCCTCGGCATCCTCGAGGGGATCAGCGGGCTTACGGATGCCGCGTCGCTGAATGTCGTGACTGCAGTTGATCGCGACCCGGAAGAGCCATGCACGGATGGTGTGTCCGCGAAGCACGGGAATCCGCACGTAGGCGCGAAGGAAGGTTTCCTGAACGACGTCTGCGGCGTCCGCGGGGGTCCCGAGAATCCTGAGTGCCATCGTGTAGAGCTCATCCTGGTGGCGAGTGACAATTGCGGCAAAGGCGTCGCGGTCGCCGCGGCGTGCCCGCTCGAGGAGCGCCTCGTCGTCCATGCATCTGAGGGTACGCGCGGGAGGGCATTCCGGTTCCCGGCATGGCCCGGTACGCTGTCACCCTGGCCGGGGTGGCGGAATGGTAGACGCAGCGGTCTCAAAAACCGCCGAGGGCAACCTCGTGAGGGTTCGACTCCCTCTCCCGGCACGTTGGGCTCACGCGTGCAAACACGCGTCCGCCCGGCACGGTACGCACTGCCCTGTCCAGCATTATCGTTCGGAGAGGAACGCGGCGATCGCGGTGCCGAGCTCGGGCGCGTTGAACGCGCTCTCATGACCGCCCGGCACGCGGATGAATCGAGCATTGGGCAGGAGCGCGGCCAGCTCGTCGGCATCAGCGCGCTCATCCTGATCGCCGATCGCGACAAGCGTCGGGGTCGTTATCCGGTGCAGTGCATCCTCGGGCGTCGGGACGAGCGACTCCATCATGCACACCAGGGCCCGAGGGTCGGCGCCCAGCTTGGAGATCCCGTCCGCCATGCGCGCGTCGGAAGAATCAGGCTCGATCGCGACACCGTCGACCAGCGCAGTGAGCACACGATGAGTCGTCCCGGCGCTCTGGGGGCCGCTCACCTTGGCCAGTCCCTGTCCGGCAACAATCGCGCGGCTCGGCTTGGCACCCCGCGCGAGCATGCGCACCACGATCCGCGCCCCGAGCGAGTAACCACCAAGGTCGTAGTCCCCATCGCCGAGCCCAAGATGCTCGACGAGCGCAAGCCCATCGTCAGCCAGCACGTCGCGCGGATACGACGCAGGATCGTGGGGCTTTGCGCTCGCTCCGTGGCCGCGCAAGTCCGGAAGCACGACGCGATACCCCTGCTTGGTGAGCGCGTCGACCTTGCCCTGCTCGAGCCAGTGCGAACCCGCGCCCATGAAGCCGTGCAGCAGGATCAGGGGTCTGCCGGACCCGATCTCAGCGTAAGCAAGGTCGACGCCGTCTCGGCCAACGAACCGATGAGCGCCCATGTCGTGTCGATCGTAAGCCATCCAAATCGAAGGTCGGACGATCTTTCCCTCTCCGGGCATGTTGCGCGCCCGGCACGTCGCGCCCCATGCCGCATCGCGGTGGTATCCGCGCATCGGCGCGAGCGTGCCGGAACAGTCGCGTTGCACCGCCCTCCTAGCATGATTTCGTGAGATCCCGACTGACGATCGTGGCCGTGATCACAGTCGCCGCTCTTGTCGCCGCAGCTGTCCTGTCAGCCGTCTCCATTCAGACTTCCTATGCCTCGAACCTGAAAACTGAGACATCGAAGCTCGCCGCGACCGCGCAGGTGATTGCAGAGTTGCTCCACCAGGAGATGACAGGCGTCGAAGAGGTCGAGCAGGCCACCCTTCGCGAGGTTGACTTCGTGGAGGCGGTGGGTTCGGGCGACCCTCAAGGGAACAACCTACAGGAGATCCAGACCGTTCTCGGCGATGTGCAATCACTGCGACCGGAATACCAGTTCGCAGCTCTCGCGAGCACGCCGGGGAACCTGCTCGCGATTGCCCCAGCCAATCCGTCAATCATCGGCGAGAGTTTTCGATTCCGCGACTGGTACCAGGGCATCGCTCACACCGGCGCAGCATTTGTGTCAACCGGCTATGTGTCGTCTGCGCAGAGCGCGCCGCTTGTGGTTGCCATCGCAACGCCGATCCGCGCGCCCGCGTTCGATGGGGCGACCGGACCCGAGTCCGGCCCACTGGTCGCCATTCTCTTCATCGGCTACAGGATCGGCATGTCACCGTTCCCGTGTCGGGAATCCGCTGGACCGTCAGCACCACGGCCCTTGTTGCGGACACGTTCGCAGCGTCGAGTCGCAACACCGCCATATTGATCGCCGCCGGTTTGCTGCTGGTGCTCTGCCTCGCGGGGGCCGCAATGATTCTCATGACGCGACGCCTCGAGCGCGCCAATATTGCGCATGCCGCGCAGACGGCGCAACTGCGCACAGTCCTCGAGGCACTCACCGAGGCGATCCAGGTCTTCGACGCGGACGGCGAACTCGTGATTCGGAATACGGCCGCTCTACGCACCGTATGAGCTCATCCCGGAGGAACGCTCCACGGCGGCAGTGCTCCCGAAATGGGAGCTCCTCCGCGAGAACGGGACGATCATGTCGGTGGACGATGGCCCGCTCGCCAAGAGCAGAAACAGCGGTGAACCGTCGAAGGACGTCGTCGTCGGGCTCCGGCGGCGCGCGGACGGACTTGTCAGGTGGCAGTCCATCAGCACCATGCCGATTCGGGGAACGGGCACGAAGACCATGGGCTACGTGTCGTGCGCCCGAGACATCACGGACGGCATCGAGATGACCCGCTCCCTTCGCGTGCTCACTCGGGCCGCGCATCAACTGAGCTCTTCCCTCGTACCGGCCGACGTTGGCGCGGCCGTTACCAAGGCGGCGGCCGAATTGACCTCGTCGCCGGGCAGTGCCCCGCATCGCGCCGCGGTCCTGATGATCGAAGGCACGACGATGACGGTTACGGGAGCAACCGATGCAGCCGGCTCTGCCAGTCCGCCGCAGGTCATTCCTGTGGCCGAGCATCCGCATGTTCAGGCGGTCATCGCGTCGAGGGAACCTGTGGTCGCCGAGTTTCAGACCGAGAGGTGCGGGCCGATTGTCGCGGACATGCTGCGGGCTTCGGGCACCACCAACGGCGCGCTCGTGCCGATGCTGAACGACGCCGGCGTGTTCGGGATCATTGCCGTCTCCGGTACCCGGCACCTCCTGGTGAATCAGCTGCAGGTCGAGCACCTCAAGAAGTCTTGCGACCATCGGTTCCCTGGCATTCGCCAACGCGTCCGCGCACATGCGGGCCGAAGCGCTGGCACGCACCGACCCACTCACCGGAATCGGCAACCGCCGCGTGCTCGCGGACCGCCTCTCGCAGCTCGGCCGCGAGCGCTTCGCCATCATTGCCATCGACGTCGACGGCCTGAAGTCGGTCAACGACGTCCATGGTCACGCGGCGGGCGATGCACTGCTCTCCGGCCTCGCGACGGCGATGGTGCAGGAGCTGCGCCCGTCGGACGTGCTGGTGCGGACCGGCGGCGACGAGTTCGTGGCCGTGCTGGTTGATTGCGACGCGCAGGGCGCAGTCCGGTTCGCGGGCCGGCTGCAGCGCGCGGTCCGGCAGGTTGCGTTCACGTGGGGGGTGCCGAGCATCAGCATCGGGACGGCGGCCGGTGCGCCCGGAGACTCCCCGACCGACGTTGCGAGCTCAGCTGATCACGCGCTCTACGTGGCCAAGGAAGCAGCGCATGCGCGTCGCGACCTGGCCGAGAGCGCAACGGTGTCGTGAGTCAGGATCCAGGCAAGGTGACCAAGGACGGATTCGGCACGCGGTGGGTGCAGCTGCAGGGCGTGCATCCGGCATTCGCTCAGGCGGTCGCCAACTCCCGCTCGTGGCACGGCATCATTACCGCAGGACGCGCGACCAGTTCATCACCGATGCATCTGGAGGAACACCAATGCTCATCAGCACCGCCAACGACCTGCCCGGATACGAGATCACCGAAGTCCTGGGCGAGGTGTTCGGGCTCACGGTTCGCTCTCGGAACATCGGCTCGCAATTCGGCGCGGGACTCAAGTCGCTCATGGGCGGAGAGCTGAAAGGGATGACCCAGAACCTCGCACAGAGCCGCCAGGAGGTCATCGAGCGCATGTGCGCCGAGGCGACCGCCAAGGGCGGCGACTCCATCGTCGCGATGCGGTTCGACACCTCGGAGATGGGTGGGACCTGGACCGAGATCTGCGCCTACGGGACGGCTGTCAAGACCCGAAAGCTCTAAACCGCGGCGCCGAATCTTTCGAGCCGGAACGGCGACAGATCCGCGTCGCTCGCCCCCGTCGTGACCCGTTGTGCGATCGCCTCGCCGAGGCCGGCCGAATGCTTGAACCCGTGTCCCGAACACGGTGATACGAGCAGCACGCCGGGGAGATCCGGGTGGTCGTCGATGACGAAGTTCGCATCCGGCGTGACCGTGTAGAGGCAGCGGGCCGCACGCAGAACGTTCGACGAGACGCCCGGGAGGCGCTTGCCGATCAGTGACTCATAGAGTTGACGCGGCTCGTCGGGATCGACTTCGAGCGAAGCGTCGTCAGCACTGGTTGCCCTGTCGAGCTGTTCGTCGGCGACCTTGATCTCGCGGGTGCCGTCGATCGCGGGGAAACCGTAGAACGCGTTGCCGTCGCTGAGCCCCCAGATGAACACGGGCATGGCGCCCGACGTGTGATCGACGGCATCCGGCCTCAGCTCGTACCACTGCAGCACCTGCCGATACACGTTGAACAGCTGCAGCTGCTCCACGGCGACAAAGTCGCGAACCCACGCCCCCACCGCGAGCACCACCCTGCCGGCGTCGACGTCGCCGCGGTCGGTGCGCACTCGCACGCCGCTCCCCGACGGTTCGACGGCGAGCACTCTCTCGTCACGGCGGATCTCGGCGCGGTGGCGGCTCGCCACCGACAGCTGCGCGTCGACACAACGCTCTGGACGCACAAACCCGGCGGTCGGCTCGTAATAGGCGGATTCGTCACCATCCAACCCGAACTGCGGGAACCGGTCGGCAACCTCCGCAGCGCTGAGCCGCTCGTGCTTGATCCCGTATCGATTCGCGCAGGCGATGGTGCTGGCCAGGAACTCGTGACGGTGGTGTCCGGCGGCCCCACCGCCGGCCGACTCGAGGATCAGCCCACCGCACTGGGTGAGCAGCTTCTGGCCGGTTTCTGCCTCGAGCTCGCGCCAGATCGCATGCGAGCGCTGGACCAGCGGCGTATACGCCTCGCCCTCGCCGATCGCCTCCCGCGTGATGCGCGTATCCCCGTGGGTCGAGCCGTGGATGTGCGGTGGTGAGAATCGATCGATGCCGACCACACGGGCTCCACGCGTCGCCAGTTGATACAGCGTCGCAGCGCCGGCGGCGCCCAGCCCGATGACTGCCACGTCGTACGTGCTCACCGCCGCAGCCTACTACCCTGAGATGGTGGGCCAGGAACACTACTTCAGCCCGGATCCGAAGGTCGCTTCGCGCCCCAGGACGATCCGGGTCGAGCTCCCAGACCAGAGCTTCGAGCTCGACACCGATCGCGGTGTCTTTGCGCACGGTCATCTCGACTCCGGCACCGAACTCCTGCTGCGGAGCGTGGGGCCGATCCCTTCCGGTGAGATCGCCGATGTCGGCTGCGGATATGGCGCCATCGCCATCGCCCTGGCACTGCGCAACCCGGATGCCCGGGTATGGGCGGTGGACGTCAACCGCCGCGCTCTCGACCTCTGCGCGCGCAACGCCGACCGTGCGGGCGCACACAATGTCGTCCCCGCCGAACCGGACGCGGTCCCTGGGGGCGTCAAGTTCGCCGCCGTGTACTCCAACCCGCCGGTGCGGCTCGGCAAGGCGGCGCTCCACGAGCTGCTCCTCACCTGGATCGGACGGCTCGGGCCGGACGCCATCGCGCACCTGGTGGTCCAGCGGCATCTCGGCGCCGATTCGCTGGCAGCGTGGCTGACCGTCCTCGGTCATCGCGTCGAACGGGTCAGGTCGAAGGGCGGGTATCGCATCCTCGAGGTGCATGCGGCCGCCGCAACTCCGCATCATGAGCGCCGTGCCCGTTAGCCCCGGCCCGGTCGGCTTCATCACGATCAATGTCGACCCGGTCCTGAATCTGGGGCCCCTGCCGATCCACTGGTATGGGGTCATGTATGCGGTGGCATTCCTCGCCGCGTATCAGTTCGGTGTGCTGCCCTACGCGAAGCGCCGTGGCCTCCCGAAGGCGACCGCGGAGAAGATCTGCGTCTGGACGATCATCTTCGGGCTGCTCGGGGGCCGGCTGTACTACGTCGTCCAGCAGCCCGACCTGTGGCAGAACTTCATCCTCCACCCCATCAACATCATCGCGTTCTGGCAGGGTGGGATGGCCTTCTTCGGCGCCATCATCGCCGGCTTCATCACCCTCGCGATCTGCGCGTGGCGCTACGGATACAACCCCTGGATCGCGCTCGACGGCGGTGTGATCTTCGCCGTCGTGGGTCAGCCCATCGGACGCATCGGCAACGTGATCAACGGCGACATCCTGGGTGCGCCGAGCAACCTTCCCTGGGCAACGGCCTACTCGAATCCACACGCGATCCTGCAGACCGGGTTCAGCCTCTGCACGCCGGCGCAGTGCATCGCCTATCAGCCCGCGGCGGTGTACGAGGCGCTCGGAACCATCTGCATCGGGCTCATCCTCTGGGTGCTGCTTCGGCGGAATGTGCGTCCGGGTGTGCTCGCCATCAGCTATGTGGCGCTGTACGCGATCAGCCAGCTCATCCTGTTCGAGTTCCGCAAGAGCGAACCGCCGGGGCCACTCGGGCTGCGTGAGGCGCAATGGACGTCGATCGTGACGCTGGTGATCGGCGTACCCCTCCTCTACCTCCTCTGGCGGCGCACCAACTCGCGGTTCGAGAAGCGCTTTCCGGCTGAACCGGCCACCGCCCATGAGCCGGCAACAGCTCGGTGACACAGCTTCTTCTCTACAACGTCATCGGCTTCATCGAGGTGGCGTTGACGGTCCTGATCATCGCGCGGATCGCGGTGTCATGGATCGGGCTCAGCCCGTGGCACCCGGTGGTCCGCTGGCTGCGCATCATCGTGGATCCCATCCTCGCGCCCTTCCGGCGCATCCTCCCCACATTCGGCGGCCTCGACTTCTCGCCGATCCTCGCGCTCGTCGTCATCAACATCGTGGCCCAGATACTGCAGACGCTGGTCCTTGGTGGCGGCGTCAATCCGGGCCAGACAATCGCCCTGCTCATCGAGCAGGTGGTGGTGGATGTCGCGATTGCGATTGCGATCCTCGTCTTCATCCGCGTTCTGCTCGCGGTGTTCCACGCCGACCCGTGGCATCCATTGGTGCAGATGATCCGGTCGGTGACCAATCCGCTCGTGGCTCCCTTCGCTGGCCTGCACCGTCGCGGGGCCACCGCTGCGGTGGACGTCCCGGCGATCGCGGCGCTGGCGATGTACATCGTCGTGATCATCGCGATCAAGTTCGTGTTCGGGCTGATCTTCCCGTAGGGCGCAGCAGGCGCGGTGTCAGCGCCTCGCGGCTGTGCGCTCGCGTTCCGGAGCGCGGACCCGGCGCATCTCGATGCGATACGCGTTGTCGCCCACCAGAACCTCCACGGCTCGCTCCAACGCCGGACACGGTTCCACGGCGAAGTCGACGGCGAGGGTGATTTCGTCGACGCTCGTCCCCGAATCGACGTGGAGGATCACTGCGCAATCGCCCTGGTGCTCCTCGAGCGCGCGGCGGAGTGCCCCGAGCGTGCCGATCTGCGACGCGTTGACGCTGATGTGCACGGTGCTGTCCCGCCGCCACGTGGCAAGACGGGGATCGTCATAGGCATACACCGCCTCGGCGAGGATCTGCGGCGGTTCCAGGTCGACGCGGTCGTCGTCTTCTGTTCCGGGCGTGGAGGTTGCGCCGCTCGCCGTGCGGCCGGCCTCGACCTTGCCTCGCACCACGATGACCGCGTCCGGCCGCAACGCTGCCACGCACTCCTCGAACACTCGTGCGAACACCACGACCTCGACGCTGCCGGTCAGATCCTCGATCTGCAACGCGGCCATCCGCTGTCCGGTTGTGCTCCGGCGCGGCACGAAGGTGCGCATGTCGCGGATCGCCCCACCCACCTGCACGATGAGCCCGTCGAGATGCGCGCCGAGCTCGTTGATGGTGGTGTCGACGCGCTGCTGCAACTCGCCGGCAATCCTGCGCAGCGGGTGGTCGCTCAGGTACATGCCGAGGAACTCGCGCTCCCAGCTCAACCGTTCGTCCGCCGCTATCGCAAAGGGGCCGCCGACGTCGCGGCCATCGAGATCGTCCGCAGCCTGCGACACCGGCTCGATCAACACGATGGTCTCGCCGAACAGGGACGTCTGACCCAACTCACGCTCCCGGCGGATCGTCGCAGCACGGTCGATGACCCGGTCGAGCACCGCCAGCATGGCGCCGCGCTCGCCGAGGGAATCGCACGCACCGCTGCGGATCAGCGCCTCCACGACACGGCGGTTGAGGTCGCGGCTCGCCACGCGCAGGCAGAGGTCGAAGAGCGAGACGAACGGACCGGCGGCATCCCGTTCAGCCACGATCTCGGCGGCGATGCGCTCGCCGACGTTCTTGATGTGCCGCAGCCCGTAGAGGATCTCGCCCTGCGCCTCATCGCCGAGGCTGAACGCCGATGCGCTCCGGTTGACGTCGGGCGGACGGACGACGAGGTTGCGCGCGTGCGCGTCGAGGATCGACTGCTTCAGCTTGTCGAAGTTGTCCGCCCTGCTGTTGAGCAGTGCGCACATGTACTCGCGTGGGTAGTTCGCCTTCAGATACGCCGTCTGGTACGCGATCAGCCCGTACGAGATGCTGTGCGCGCCGTTGAATCCGTAGCCCGCGAAGAGCGCGATGAGCTCGAACAGCTGCAGCGCCGTGTCCGCTGCAACGCCCCGTGCCGCGGCACCACTCAAGAACTGCTCGCGCTGCTTGGACATCTTCACCTTGTCCTTCTTGCCCATCGCGGCGCGCAGGATGTCGGCTTCTCCGAGGGTGAACCCGGCGACCGCCGAGGCGATCTTCATCACCTGATCCTGGTAGAGGATCGCCCCATACGTGTCCTTGAGGATCGGCTCGAGCTCGGGAAGCATGTACGTGACTGGCTCCTCGCCGCGCTTACGTCGCATCCATGTCGCAGTGGCTCCACCTTCGATCGGACCCGGGCGGTTGAGGGCAACCGCGACGCCCATATCCTCGAGGCACTTCGGTTGCATGTCGAGGAGGATCCGCTTGGCGAATGTTGCCTCGAGCTGGAAGATGCCGTGGGTGTCGGCCTTGCCGAGCAGCTCGTACGTCTTGGCGTCGTCGAGCGGGATGTGGTCGATATCGAGCTCGATCCCACGCGTTGCGCGCACCGTCGCCGTGGCTTGCGCGATCACGGTGAGGTTGGACAGGCCGAGCAGATCGATCTTCAGGAGTCCGATCTTCGAGACGCCGTTCATGTCGAACTGAGTCACCGCGGTACCGTCGCCAAGCGTCGAGCGTTGCAGTGGAACGATGTTGGCCAGCGGCTCGGAGCCGATAACGACTGCGGCCGCATGGGTCGAGGCGTTTCGGCAGATCCCCTCGAGCCGGCGGGCGATGTCGATGATGCGCTTCGCCCACTCCTCGTGCTCGTAGAGCTCATTCAGCTCGCGGCTTTCTTTCAGCGCTCGCTCGAGCGTGATGTTCACCACCTGCGGGACCAGCTTCGCCAGCCGGTCGACGTCCGGGAGCGGCACATTGAGCACGCGTCCGACGTCGCGAATCGCCGCGCGCGCCGCCATGGTGCCGAAGGTGATTATCTGCGCGACGCGATCGCGCCCGTACTTTTCCTGTACGTACGCGAGGACTCGCTCTCGTCCCACATCATCGAAGTCGATGTCGATATCCGGCATCTGCACGCGTTCGCGGTTGAGAAAGCGCTCGAAGATGAGCCCATACTGGAGCGGTTCGATGTCGGTGATGTGGAGCACGTAGCTCACCACCGATCCCGCGGCGCTGCCACGACCCGGACCGACGCGCACACCGTCAGAGCGCGCCGCCTTGATCAGATCCCAGACGATCAGGAAGTACGCCGAGAAGCCCGTCTCGCGGATGACGTCGAGCTCCATATGCAGGCGTTCGCGAACCTCGTCATTGACGGCGTTCCCGTAGCGCTCCTGCACGCCAATCTCGCAGAGCTGGAGCAGATACGTGTCGGCGTTCAGCCCATCCGGGATTGGCGAATACGTTGGGAGCAGGTTCTGCCCCAACGGGATCTCGACATGACAGCGAGCCGCGATGGCCACGGTGTTCGACACCGCCTCGCCATATGCAGCAAAGCGCTCGCGCATCTGCTGCGTGCTGGCGAGGTAGTACTCCGGGCCGGACAGACGGAACCGCTTCTCGTCCTCCAGCCGAGCGCCGGTCTGGAGGCACAGAAGAATGTCGTGCGCCTCGGCGTCCTCCGGCTTGATGTAGTGCGAGTCGTTGGTGGCGACGAGCGGCAACCCGGTGCGCCGGGCGATCTCCACGAGACCCGCGCGCACGACGTCCTCCTCCGGGATGCCGTGGTCCTGCAACTCGAGAAAGTAGTTGTCGGCACCAAAGATCTCGGCGTGCTGCCGTGCGATCGCCTCGGCAGCGTCCATGTCCCCGCGCACGATCGCCTGCGGCAGCTCACCACCGAGGCACGCGGAGAGGCAGATCAACCCCTCTGCATGCTCCGCGAGCAGCTCCCGGTCGATGCGCGGTCGGTAGTAGAACCCCTCGAGATGTGACGCACTGACGAGCTTGATGAGGTTCCGGTACCCGACGTCGTTGCGCGCAAGAAGGATCAGATGGTTCGGGTCGCGGTCCGCCCGACCCTCACGATCCGTCCGTGACCGCGGCGCCATGTACATCTCGCAGCCGATGATCGGGTTGATCTTCGCGGCGCGAGCAGCCGAGTAGAAATCCACCGCGCCGTAGAGCACCCCGTGGTCGGTGATGGCGATCGCCGTTTGCCCCATCGCCTTGGCGCTGTCCACGAGCTCCTTGACCCGTGAGGCACCGTCGAGCAGCGAGAACTCGCTGTGCGTATGCAGGTGCGCAAAGCCTCCGGACTCGATCTCGTCGCCGGTCGCGGATGGCTGCTCCACACTGCCTCCTGGGGCTGTCGATGACAACGAACAGACGTACGCTACCACTCCACAGCGACGCGCCGCCGGGGCCTCTGAGGGTACCCCTCAGCGGGGGCCGGCGGGCTCCGCGACGGCGTCCGCCGGAGGTGCGCCGGTGCGGGTGAGCTTCACGACGGTCTCGACGTGATAGGTCTGCGGAAACATGTCGACGATGTCGAGTGAGTCGACGCGATACGGTCCCGACGCCACGAGCGTGTGCAGGTCGCGGGCGAGCGTCGCCGGATCGCACGAGACGTACACGACCCGGTCCGGACCGGCGAGCGCGAGCCATCCGTTGACGCGTCCCGAGCAACCCGCGCGCGGCGGGTCGAGGATGACGATGTCGGCCATCTCCGCCGCGCCCACATTGGGCAACGCGTCCTCGACGGGCGAGAGCACGAAATGCATTCGGTCGGCGACGTCGTTCACCCGCGAGTTGAGCACACCGAGCTGCGCCGCGCCGCGGTTGCTCTCGATGCATACGACCTCGCGCGCATCCGCGGCGAGGTGGCACGCGAGCACACCGATGCCCGCGTATGCGTCGACCACGCGGAGGCCGGCGTAGTCGCCTAGCGCGTCGATGGCGCACTGGTAGAGCACGTCCATCTGTGCCCAGTTCACCTGGATGAACGCATCGGGCGTGACCCGAAAGGACATCCCACGCCAGCGCAGCGTCGTCGACGTCGTGCTGACACGTCCGCCGTCGGGCAGATCGAGGCCCCCATCCAGGGCACCACTCGCCAGTCCCTTGGCCGGCTTGGCGTGGATGAGCAATTCCCGGCCCTCCTCGCCGACGGTCAGGTGGAGCGTGCCAAGCGCGTTGGTGGCGCTGGAGTTCAGGAGCTTCCGCAGCGCGGGCAGCGCTGTGGTGATGCGCGGGTGATGTATCAGGCAGTCGTCCACAGCGATCGGGCGCCAGCTGCGTGCGCGGTTGAATCCGAGCGCGGGTGGCGTGGTCGCGGTTCCGGGGATGACGTGAAATTCGCCGCGCAGCCGGTAGCGCCAGGGGTCGTCGACCGCGTGCATCTTCGGCGCGGGATGCTCGATGTGCTGCCGGTGCAGCGCGTCGAGCACAATGTCCCGCTTCAGCTCGACCTGGTGCCCGTAGGCAACGTGCTGCAGCTGACAGCCGCCGCATCTGGGCACGTACGGGCAGGGAGGGGTGACCCGGTGTGGCGACGGCTCGAGCACCCGCACCACCTCGGCAAAGGACGTCGCGCCCTTCTTGTATCGAACAGCGATCTCCACGTCCTCGCCGGGGATGCCGCCTTCGACGAGCAGGGTCGCGCCCTGCTCATCGTGGGCAAGGCACAGACCACCATGGACCATGCGTCCGAGACGCACGAGGACTACTGCTCCGACAGCCGGTCGCGCAGGAGGCGGTTCACCAGGGGCATGTCCGCCTTGCCTCCGGTTGCATCCTTCACCGAACGCATCAGCTGCCCGAGGGCCTGCTGCTTGCCGGCGCGGAAGTCCGCGGCGGCGGCGGGGTTGGCGGCGATCGCGGCGTCGACCAGCGCGCTGAGCTCGGTGGTGTCACTGACCTGCGCGAGACCGCGATCCCGGACCAGGGCCTCAGGATTGCCACCGCCGACGTACAGCTCGGCAAGCAGCTCCTTCGCGGTGGGGCCGTTGATGGTGCCGGCCTCGACCAGGCGCAGGAGGCTCGCCAGGCCGTCGACGCCGAGACCGCTGCGTTGCAGCGGCATGCGGTGCTCGTTCGCCAGCGCGGCCACGTCGCCGCTTTGCCAGTTGGCGGCAAGTTTGGCAGGAACACCGGCGACGACCAACGCCTCCAGGGTGTCGGCATCCTCGCGCGTGTCGGTGAGCACGGCGGCGTCGTAGGCGTTCAACCCGTACTGCTGCTCGAAGCGTCTTGCCCGCGCCTCGGGCAGCTCCGGCAGCGCCGCACGCACGCGCTCGACGTACGCGGTGTCCAGGCGCAGCGGCGGCAGATCCGGTTCCGGGAAATACCGGTAGTCGTGAGCCTGCTCCTTGCTCCGCTGTGAGATCGTGCGGCCCTGCGTCTCGACCCAGCCGCGGGTCTCCTGGACGAGCGTGCCTCCGGTGTCGAGCACGCCGGTCTGGCGCTCGATCTCCAACTCGAGCGCGCGTTGCACGGCCCGGAAGGAATTCATGTTCTTCACCTCCACCTTGACGCCGAGCTCCTCGGCGCCTCGAGGACGGAGCGAGATGTTGGCGTCGCAGCGGAACGACCCCTGCTCGAGGTTGCCGTCGTTCACGCCGATGTACATCAGGATCTGGCGAAGCCGTACGAGATATTCACGCGCGGCTTCCGGCGTCCGCAGATCGGGCTCGCCGACGATCTCCATGAGCGGTACCCCGCACCGGTTGAGGTCGATCAGCGACGACGTCGAGCTCTGGAGCACGTCGCCCGCGTGATGCATCGTGCCGGTGTCCTCCTCGAGGTGAACGCGGGTGATGCCGCACCGGACCGTTTCGCCACCAACCGGGAACTCGAGGTGTCCATGCACCGACAGCGGCAGGTCGTACTGTGAGATCTGGTACCCCTTCGGGAGGTCCGGATAGAAGTAGTTCTTGCGGTCGAACTTCGTGAATGCGGGGATGTCGCACTGCAGCGCAAGAGCGGTTCGAACCGTGAACTCGACCGCCTGCTGGTTGATGGTGGGGAGGACTCCCGGCATGCCCAGACAGACCGGGCACGTGTTCTCGTTGGGGGCGGCGCTGATGTAGTCCGCGGGGCACGGGCAGAACATCTTGCTGCGGGTGAGCAGCTGCGCGTGCACCTCGAGCCCGATCACCACCTCGTAGCGGTCGAGCGAGGCAGCGGTGAGTGTTGCTGTCTCGGTCATACGGCCTCGCGCGCATACGGGGACAGCGCCGCGTGGAACTCGGTGGCCTGCTCGTACGCGTGCGCAACTCGGAACACACGCGAATCCTCGAACCGGGGTGCGATCACCTGAAGGCCGACCGGCAGGCCTTCGACAAACCCGCACGGCACGGAGATTCCCGGTACCCCAGCGAGGTTTGCCGGCAGGGTCACGACATCGCACATGTACATGGACAGCGGGTCGTCGTGCGATCCCATCGGGAAGGCAACGGTGGGCGAGGTGGGACACACGATCGCGTCGACCTCCTGGAACACCGCTTCGAACTCCTGGCTCACCAGGGTCCGCACCTTCTGCGCCTGGCGGTAGTACGCGTCGTAATAGCCGCTCGACAGCGCGTAGGTGCCGAGCATGATCCGTCGCTTGACCTCGGGCCCGAAACCGGATTCGCGCGTCTGCATGTACATCTCGGTAACCGTCGGTCGTTCCACGCGGTTGCCGAAGCGCACGCCGTCGTAGCGCGCAAGGTTCGACGAGCACTCTGCCGGGGCGATGATGTAGTAGACGCTCAGTGCGACGTCGGTGCTCGGCAGCGAGACCTCGCGGAGCGTCGCACCCTGAGCCTCCAGGACGCGAAATGCCGTCTCCACCGCGGCGCGGACACCGGGCTCGAGGCCCGCCGCGAGATATTCGCGGGGAATGCCGAGCCGCATTCCCGAGACCCCGGCGTGCAGCGACGCGAGTGGATCGTCGACCGCGCGCGGGTCCGACGTGCTGTCGCGCGGATCGTGACCGGCGATCGCCGAATAGACGAGCGCGCAGTCCTCGACTGTGCGCGTGAAGGGGCCGATCTGGTCGAGCGACGAGGCAAATGCGATGAGTCCGTACCGCGAAACACGTCCATACGTCGGTTTGAACCCGACGACGCCGCACAATGCGGCTGGCTGACGAATCGAGCCGCCGGTATCGGTGCCCAGCGAGTACGGAACTGCACCAGCGGCGACCGTCGCGGCGCTGCCACCGCTGCTGCCGCCAGGAACCCGCTCGATGTCCCACGGGTTGCCGACCGCTCCATACGCCGAGTTCTCTGTCGATGAGCCCATGGCGAACTCGTCGCAGTTGGTCTTGCCGATGCAAACCGCGCCGGCGTCGAACAGCCGCTGAACAGCAGTCCCCGTGTACGGGGGCCTGAACCCGCGCAGCAGCTTCGACCCCGCCGTGGTCTCGATCCCGTCGACGCAGAGCACATCCTTGAGCGCCATCGGGATCCCGCACAACGGCGATGCCGTGTCGGGATGTTCCTCGAGCTCGCGAGTTGCGGCGTCGGCCTGTGCCTCAGCAAGCTCAGCGGTGATCGCGAGATATGCGTTCAGATCCTTCTGGCTGCGCTCAACGTGCGCGAGCGCATCCGCGAGCAGTGCTCGTGGCGACGTGCTCCCGCCACGCAACGCCGCAGCGAGTTCGGTGATGCTTCTACGCGTCAAGTTCGGTGCCCTGGATCGCTCCGACCACGAAATAGCTGCCGTCGGTGGCCGGCGCATTGCGCAGCGCCGCTGCGGCACCGATCGGTTCCTCAGGCTCGTCGGCACGCATCACGTTGACGAGGTCACCGACCTGCGCAGTCTCGGCCAGCGCGGAGGTGTCCACGTTCTGGAGCCGTTCGATGTGGTCGAGAATCGCCTCCAGCTCGCCCAGAAGACGGTCTTTCTCCGCATCGGTCAGGCCCAGCCGCGCAAGGGTGGCGACGTGATCGACGTCGCCGCGAGAAAGTGTCATGGAGCGGCTATTATCCCGGCCTGTCGAGCTATTCGAGCGGGAGCCAGGTCAGCACGGTCTGCTTGGTTGGTGCAAATCCGGCAGCCACGTATGCGGCCAGGGCGGCGTCGTTGTCACCGCGAGTCCACACGCATGCGAACGTCACGTCGCGACTGCGGATGAGCCGCATCGCCTCGGCCATGAGGCGGTGACCGATCCCCTGTCCTCGCCCACGGGGCCGGACATAGAGCTCGGCGATCTCCGCCTCGAGACCGGTGCCAGGATCGAACAGCACGACCCAGCAGAGCCCCTGCGCCTCCCCGTCCGGGGTGCGCGCCACGAGGATGTGGTTCTCACCGCTGAACGTAGGCGACGTCCTGAGCCGCGCGTTCAGCTGCTCGGACGTCTCCTCAGGGTGGTCGAAGTGCTCCTGCTCGGCAAGGGCCAGGTCGACGAGCATCGCCCTGACCTCGGCGTCCTCGTGATCCTCCAGGGTTTCGATGCGGACGCCGTCGTCTTCGCCCATGGCCCGCCATTGTGGCTGCTCAGGGCGCAACACCCTCGCTGCTGGTGGCTGTCCCGGAGATCGCACCGCTGCTGCCGGCGCTCCCGCCGGCGCTGCTCCCGCTCCCATTACAGACATCGGCCGGCGTTGGAACCGGCGTGCCGGCCTTCTGCGCGGGCAGCGCCGAAAAGCATGGCGACGACGGAGGCACGCTCACCGGGGTCGGAACGGGAATCGTGACGCTGGGGCCGGCACTCCCACCGCGCTGCGTCCAGTCGGAGCCGTCCCACGTCCACGTCTGGTCATACAGGCCGGTCGTGCGGGAGGTGCTGCCCAGGCCACCGAAAAGGACCACCTGACCGGTGGCACGGTCAAACACCGCGGCTGCCCCGCTCACGATCGGTGGCGTCGAGCCCGGATGCACGCGAGTCCAGACGCCGGTCCAGAGCCAGGTCTGCCCGTCGCTGCTCAGGGCGATATCGCTGTGGGCTGCGGGGTCGCCGACGACTGCGACGCCCGGCAGGGAGGGTCCGGACGTGTAGGTGATCACCTGCTTCCACGACGTGCCGTTCCAGAGGCTCTCCGTCCCGGTGCGAGCCGCGGACGGCTGCAACGCATTGGCACCCACGCAGAGCTTGCAAGGAAAGGGAATCGGCGCCGGCAGCGCGACGTTGCCGCCGAACGTCGCCAGCTTGCCGCTGACCGCGTCGCTGACCACCGATGAGCCGAAGAAGTCGAAGGAGGACACGCGCACGTTCGACGACATGACCTTCCACGCGTTCCCGTTCCAGGTCCATGCAGGCGCGGTGGCGATCGGCCAGGGACACAGCGGTTGCACGTCAAGGGGTGCGGGGCTCTGCACCGGGCAGGCGATCGCGGGCTGCGCCACACCCAGCGCGGGGATGGCGAACGGTCCAGTGGGGACGAGCACGACCCGGCCGGACGCGGGGTCGGTTGCGAGCCGGCCGCTCCCGAAGGCGCTGAACGGAGTCGACCCCGCTGCTTTCGACCAGTCGCGTCCGTTCCACAGCCATGTCACCGCGTTGGGCGACAGGCTGACGGCGCATGGGGGCTGCGCCACCGCGGTGGCACCTTTGGTGCTCGCGGAGGGGCTCGGCAGCGGCGCAATCGCGGGAATCGGATTCGCAGGTGGGATGAAGGTCGTGCCGGATCCCGTGGAACCCGAGGCCGTGGAACCCGAAGACGCGGACCCGGAGCCTCCGGAGCAGACGACCGGGCCCTGGTTCGAACCCGCGAACTGCTGGCCACCGACGAGGACGACGTCGTGGCTGACCGGGTCATAGGCCATCTGAGGGTTGTTCAGCCTGGGCGGCGACGTCATGGGGTGCGCCCGGGACCACCCTGTTCCGCCCCAGATCCAGGTGTCGTTGAGGGTGCGGGACCTGTCCTGACCGCCGTACAGGACCACGGTTCCATCTGCGGCGTCATAGGCCATCGCCGCCCCGGTGCGCGCGGGTGGCTGTCCGGCCGCCGGCGCCGATCCCGCTCCCTGGACCGCGCGGATCCCGAAGAAGGCGCCGAGCCCTGCCCCCGCCACGGCGACAACGGCGATTCCCGTGATCGGCCGCGACCAACGCGAGCCGGGGACGTCAGTGCTCATGAACTTGAGACGCCTGTGCTGCCCGGAAGGTTCCCGAACGCGGCTCCTCCTTAGACTTGAATATGAGATGACCGACCTCCGCACCGAGCCGAAGAATCCCGACCGGCTCGAAGCTCGAGCAGCTCACCGCCCTCCAGCCCGGCCTCGCGAGATTGATGCCCGAGATCGGTGCGCGATTCTGGAAAGCGTTCTACGCGGCTCGAGCCGCCAACTGGCCACTGGCAGCCTGGCAGCTCCGCGAGATGCGAAAGCTCCTGCGCCTTTGCGAGGTGACCCGCCCGAAGTACACCGCGGACATCGAGGAGTGGCTCGCAGGCGACTTCGACCCGCTCATGGCCGCACTCGACGCCCACGACCTTCCGGCGTTCGAGAGGCTGTATCACGAGTCGATCGATGCCGCCAATGACATGCACCGGCGGTGGCAGAAGGAATGGATCGTCTGGAAGCTTCCTGACACTCCACCACCTGACCTTGATCTCACTCCCAGAGGCTAATCGCTACGTCAGAACGAGATCGCATGATGGCGTCGCTGATCGAGCACGGTATTCGCTCGCCGGCCGTGCTCCACGCCATGGCGGACGTGCCCCGCGAGGAGTTCGTGCTCGAGGGTGACCGGGAGCATGCATACGCCAACCGGGCGTTGCCGATCGATGCCCCGGGGCAGACCATCAGCCAGCCGCTCATGGTCGCGGTCGTCGTCGAAGCACTGGAGCTGCACGATGGCGACCGAGCGCTCGACGTCGGCACCGGCTCCGGCTACCAGGCCGCGGTGATGGCGGCCTGCGGCGCTCGCGTCGTGAGCATCGAGCGGGTCGCGTCGCTGGCTCGGGCGGCAGCGGAGCGTCTCCGCCGGCTCGACTACGAGGTCGAGGTCGTCGAGGGCGACGGAACGCTCGGGGTCCCCGACCGCGCGCCGTTCGACGCAATCGCGGTGGGGGCGGCGGCGCCGCGGCTTCCGGTCGCGCTCGCCCGCCAGCTCGTCGAGGGCGGCAGGCTCGTCGTGCCGATCACCGACAGCCCCAACGGCGAGGAGCTCACCCGCCTTAGGCTCGCCGGCGGCCGCTGGGTGACGGAGTCGCTCGGACCCTGTCGCTTCGTCCCGTTGATCGGCGCCGACGGCTACGAGGGCGCCGGCGCCGGTTGATCCGCGCCGCGCTCAGGCCCGCCGGCCGGCACCCGAAACATCCTGATCCGCGCCGATCCTCCGGAACGCTCCACGGCCTGCTTCGCGGCATCCCCGAAGGTCATCGAGAGCACCATCTCGGCCTCCTGGTTGCCGGGCGGTCGGTCGAGCTCAGGGCGGGACAGGGTCACGGCGTACTGGTCGATGCCGTCGGGTCGATTCGGGTAGCGGGACCGAGTGATGCTGACCCGGAGCCCGAGCTCGGGCAGATCGACCTGGTGCCGGCCGGCCTCGCGCGTGGCTTCCGGGTGCAGGAAATCCGCGTCGGCACGGCGGCGAAGATCGAGCAGTTGCTCGTCGAGCGTTCGGGAATCGGCCATCGCATACGTTTAGCATGTCGGTGGCGCGAGGTATTCGATAGGGGCGTCTCCTAACGCACATTGAACGTCCCGAATTTCAGTCCCGGAGGACCCCAACATGGCAAAGACCGTCGGCATCGACCTCGGCACCACCAACAGCGTGGTTGCAGTGATGGAAGGCGGTGAGCCCACAGTGATCGCCAACGCCGAGGGTGGCCGCACAACGCCGTCGGTCGTCGCCTTCACGCGCACCGGCGAGCGCTTGGTCGGGCAGCTGGCCCGGCGTCAGGCGGCCGTCAACCCAGAGAACACCGTCTACTCGATCAAACGCTTCATGGGCCGGTTGCTCAGCGAAGTGAGCAACGAGGCCAAGCAGGTTCCGTACAAGGTCGTCGCAGGCAAGGACGGCCGCGTCGAGATCGAGGTCGCGAGCGAGCGCTACACCCCCGAGCAGATCTCCGCGATGATCCTGCAGAAGCTCAAGACCGACGCTGAGGCGTATCTCGGCGAGAAGGTCACGGACGCGGTCATCACGGTGCCCGCGTACTTCAACGATGCGCAGCGGCAGGCGACCAAGAACGCCGGTCAGATCGCCGGCCTCAACGTCGTCCGCATCATCAACGAGCCCACCGCGGCCGCGCTCGCCTACGGGCTCGACAAGAAAGAGAACGAGAAGATCCTCGTCTTCGACCTCGGCGGCGGGACGTTCGACGTCTCGATCCTCGAGGTTGGAGAAGGCGTCTTCGAGGTGAAGGCCACCAACGGTGACACCCACCTGGGCGGCGACGACTACGACCGCCGGATCGTGGACTGGCTTGCCGACGAGTTCAGGAAGGACCAGGGGATCGATCTCCGCGGCGACCGCCAGGCGCTACAGCGTCTCACCGAGGCCGCTGAGAAGGCCAAGATCGAGCTCTCGCAGCGCCCTGAGACCGAGGTCAACCTGCCGTTCATCACGGCGGATGCGTCTGGCCCGAAGCACCTCGCGATCACGCTGTCGCGCGCCAAGTTCGAGCAACTCACCGAGGACCTCACGGGGCGCTGCCGCGGTCCGTTCGAGGCGGCGCTCAAGGACGCGGGTCTGACTGCGCAGGAGCTCGATGAGGTGATCCTCGTCGGCGGCTCGACGCGCATGCCGGTGATCCAGGAGCTTGTCAAGAGCTTCACCGGCAAGGAGCCGCATCGTGGCGTCAACCCGGACGAGGTGGTCGCGATCGGGGCGGCCATCCAGGCCGGCGTGCTCAAGGGCGAGGTCAAGGACGTCCTGCTCCTCGACGTGACGCCGCTGTCGCTCGGCCTCATGACCGAGGGCGAGGTCAACACCAAGCTGATCGAGCGCAACACCACCATCCCAACTGCCAAGACACAGGTCTTCTCGACGGCGTCCGACAGTCAGCCGTCAGTGGAGATCGTCGTGCTCCAGGGCGAGCGCCCGATGGCGCGGGACAACCGCATCCTCGGCACGTTCACGCTCGACGGGATTCCACCTGCGCCACGGGGGATGCCACAGATCGAAGTTGGCTTCGACATCGACGCCAACGGCATCCTCAACGTGAGCGCCAAGGATCGCGGCACCGGCAAAGAGAACAAGGTCACCATCACCGGCTCGACGACGCTCCAGAAGGAGGAGGTCGAGCGCATGGTGAAGGAGGCCGAGGTGCATGCTGACGAGGACCGCAAGCGGGCCGAGGCAGTGGAGACCCGGAATCGTGCGGACCAGCTCGCCCACCAGGCGGAGAAGGCGCTCGCCGACGCGGGCGACAAGGTGCCCGCGGAGCTGCGCACCGACATCGAGGCCAAGGTGAAGGCAGTTCGTGACGCAATTGCCAGTAACGACGCGGACGCGATGAAGCGGGCGCATGACGACCTCGCGGCGTCGATCCAGAAGATCGGCGAAGCGGTGTATGCGACGCAGCAGGCGCAGTCGGGCGGGGGCGAGCCACACGCCGGCAACGGCGACGGCGGTGCTCCTGATTCCGGCGGTGCTGGTGCAGGCGCCGGCGCAGGCCAGGGCTCTGGCGGCGACGACGTCGTCGACGCAGAATTCAAAGAGGTCTAAACCTCGAGCGCAGTGCTGAAGCGGGGCGCGAGAGCGTCCCGCTCGGCCCGCGCTACCGCCTCGGGATCGGTTGATGCATCGAGGCCGACGTAGGTGGCGGCGCCGGAGTTCCGCCCGGCGGCAGCCCTGAGACCGTCGAGACCGCGGATCCGCCGCGACCTCGTCCCTTGGGCACGCCGCGATGGAACGCGGCTCGCAGGAGGATCGGCACGGCCGCTGACAGGACCCCGGTGAAGAAGGTCAGCCCGTTGGGCAGGTCGTTGTAGTTCGAGAGACCGAGGTAGCAGAACAGCGCCGTCAGGAACGCCGCGATGATGACCACCGCCATCCCGAGCACGAGCACGACCTCCTGGTTGCGCTCATGAACGATTGCGTTGTCCGGGCGACGCTGCTGCAGCATCCGGTAGATGTTCAGCCCCGCCCAGGAGTTCAGCATCACCCCGCTGACGAACGCGAGGATGGCAATCGTCCATCGGAACTCGGTGAGGTTCTTGGCGATGAAGACCGCGATGTTGACGACGATGAGCGCGGTCGGGGTCAGCGCCCCGATGATCGGGATTGTCCAGCGCTTCAGCGCCGCGCCCACGCCGGTGCGCTCCGGCTCGGGCCCAACGAGCTTTGATGGCTTCCGGCGGCGAAACGGCATGCCGTAAGCGTACGGGTCTCGAGGCACTCGGGAACGCCCGATCCCGCGGTGGGCCAGGATCGTTCGTCACCGGCCCGTTTCCGGACTGCGAGCGCTCACCCATTCGGCGCCGCCTCTCCACCCATAGGCTCGATTCATGCGCGCGCGTCGGCCGGGCCGCAGCCTCTTCGTCCGTAGGTTCGGCCTGCGAACCAGCCTCGCCGGACGCTTGCTGGCCGGCGGCATCGTCTTCACCGCGCTCCTGATTGCAGGGGTGAGCGGCTTCCTGCTCGTCAGCCGGTCCCAGCAGACCAACGCCGGTGCCCTCTCCAACGCGGACAACCGTGCAGGCGTCGCTGCACAGCTCATCTCACGCGTGATCCAGCCGCAGGCGCAGTACGCGGCCACCGCAGTCGCCTCGCTCACCTCACTCCAGCTCGCCCTCGCCGGCACCGATCCCGGAGCACTGGTGGCCGCCGAGTTCACCCAGAAGCGGGTCGTCAACCTGCCCGGGCTCGGCGTGGCGGTCCTCGACAGCCACGGCACAGTCCTGTACACGAGCGAATGCGACAGTGCAGGGACGGCCGGTGCCACCGCCCATCCGGCCATCGAGGCCTGTGAGGCGGGGGCGATTGCGCATGTGACCGCCGGCCTCCCCTCGGTCGTCGACGCCCTCAAGGTGGAGGGGATTGCCGCGTGCCAGCAGCCCAGCGCGACGATCGCGGCAACGCCGGCGCTGCGGGCGGAGTGCCCGTCGGGCGTCGAAGGCGTGGAGATGCTCGCCGGCGGTGTGCCCGCGCTCGACGTCGCCGTGCCGGTGTTCAACGTCGAGGCAGGCACCGAGGCTCCCCTCGGCGTCGTGGTGTACAGCGCGCAGTTGCAGACGCAGTTCGTCCGGTACGGTCCGGTCATCGGCTACACGCCGGTCTTCCTCGGCGCCGGCTCCGGCACGAGCCTCATCCGGTTCAACGGCAGCGCCGATACCCCGAGCACGTCGAGCGCACCATCCACAATCGCACAGCAGGTTGCTCATCCCGCAGCTCCGGCGGGTGGAGTCGCCGCTCACGCGATCTACAGCGTGCCGGGCGTCGGTGCCGTTGCCGGCAGCTTCGTCCCGCTGCAGGCGCCGGGCGGCACAAGCATTGCCGGGTACCTCGGTGTCGAGGTGCCGGTGTCGATCTTCGCGGCCGGGACCGCCCAGGATGAAGGCACGATCGCGCAGATCGCACTCACGGCGCTTGTCGTCGTGTGCGTGCTCGTGTTGCTCTTTGTCGACCGCTTCGTGCGCCGTCCGGTGGGGCGGCTCGAGCGCGGCGTCGCACGCATCTCCGCAGGTGACTACACCACCGATATACCGGTCACGTCGCGCGACGAGCTCGGGCGGCTTGCCGCCGGCGTCAACCGTATGCGTCAGCAGATCGCCGGGTACATCGAGCACATCGACGGGTCGGTCGGGCGGCTGCAGGAGGTGTCCCGAGCGCTGACGACGACAACCGGCGGTATCGAGCAGCTCCAGGACGCGGTGCTCGGCGCCGCCGATGCGATCGCCGGTGGATCCGCGAGCGCGACCGTGTACACGAGACGCGGCACCGAGTTCCTCCGGATGCGGAGCCGGGGATCGGAGATGCCCGACATGGCCGACGCGATGCCGGTCGATGAGCTGAGCGCTGGGCATGCAGTCCGTCTCGACTGGGGCGGACGTCCGGCGATCGTTGTGCCGATGCTCTTTCAGGAGGCGCTCACCGGGGTCCTCGTCGTCACCTCGGATCGCCCCGTCGCCGATGGCGACGAGCGCGCGCTCATCACCCTCGCGAACAACGCGGCTGTGGCGCTCGAGAACACCAGAACCCTCGAGCAGGAACGCGAAGCGGTACGCCGCCTCAGCGAGTTGAACCAGTTGAAGAGCGATTTCCTTGACACGGCGCAGCACGAGTTGCGCACGCCTGTGCTCGCCATTCAAGGGCAGATCGAACTGCTCAATGTTGCCTGGAACAAGTGGGATGACGAGACCAAGCTGGAGATCGTGCGCGACGTCGACATCTCGGTGAAGCTGCTCAGTGAAACCGTCGAGAACATCGTCGACTTTGCACTCGTCAACTCCGACACCATCGATGTGCGCATGTCGTCCGTCGACGTTGCGACGGCGCTCGGAGATGCCGCCAACGACGTGCGGCGTCATTTCAAGGATGGGCTGCCAGTGGAGTTGACCATCGACGTGGGCGGTGCACCCGCGGTCACCGCCGATCCGTTCCGGCTCCGCCAGGTGTTTCGCGCCCTCATCGACAACGCCGTGAAATTCACGCCGCCGGGCGGCCACGTCCAGGTCAGCGCAACTCCGGTCACAAGCACGAGTCAGTGCCGCATCGAGGTCGTTGACGACGGCATCGGGATCAGCCCGGAGGCTATCCCTCGTCTCTTCGACCGCTTCTACCAGGAGGACAACAGCCGCACGCGCCGCCATGGCGGCATGGGGATGGGGCTCGCGTTGGTGCGCCGCCTCTGCGATGCACACGGCGCCACCGTCAAGGCACACAGCGGCGAGCACGGCGGTGGCAGCACGTTCACCATCCTCTGGCCACTGGCCGGCGTCCCGCCGGAACCCGCACCCGCCGCGCTGTTCTTCGAACCCGCTACCGCGGCCAGCAGCTGAACCACGTCGCTGACGCGCGTCCGCGGATGCGGTCCCGCGTCAGCCGGTGGCGAACTCCTGGGCAGCCACGGCCACACTCGTGACCGGCAGGCCGTCCTCGAAGACGACGCTGTTGGTCCGCACCGACGTGATGCGCGGACCGGGGAGCACGATTCCCGCGACATTGAGGGGATCTGTCGCCGAGATGCGAACGGATTCCAGTGAACGCTCGCGACGGCGCACGCTGCGCAACTGGTCGACGGCCTCAGGAAGTGCGAACTGCTCGCCGGCGAAACCGGTGACGAAACGCCCACCTCGCGCGGTGCCTCGCGCTTCCATTCGGCGCAACGCCCATACCACGTCGCGCCAGGGGAGCGCGATCGTCTCACGGGCGACGACATCGCGAAACACCACCCCCCACCGCACCAGCAACTGTTCGGCGATCGCCTCCGCGAGCGCATCGCGATCGTCGGCGGGCACTGCTCGTTGCACGAGCGACCAGCGTCCCTCCCCCGACGCGTAACCGCTGACACCGTTGCGGAGTCCGCGGTGGTGGGGGCGCGAGCCTCCCAGGCGGCGGCTGACCAGCAGACGACGCACAGCGCTGAAGCCGTCAGCGGTCAGCAGACCGCGCGCGACGCCGTCCCAGAGCGCGCTTTCAACCTCACTGGGCAGCCGGCGCGCGAGCGTGACGATGTCGCTCGTGAAGAGCGCGCCGTGCTCGCGGAGCGCGTCGAGCACATCGCGCGTCGCACCCGTCACCGGCTCCAGGGGTTGCGCCTCGCCACGCACCGACTGCAGCAGCCATGGCAGGTCGGAGCGCATCACCAGGGTGACCGGTGTCGCGCGGGATGCCGAAGTGTTGCTGCGCGGTGGCGAGTTGCCGTCACCGTCGTCGCGAACCTTCAGCCGGGCCCAGGCCACCTCGCCGGACATGCACAGCTCGTCGAGCCAGGCGCTGCGATACCCCGCCACGCGGCTCGGGAGCACGGTCTCCTCCCAGACGCCGGCCGGAATCTCGAAACCCTGGAGCTGCGCGATCGTCGCGGCCACGCCGGCGCGGCCCTCACGCTGCGTGCCGGGCGCAACCCGTTGCCAGCGAAGCAGAAAACGGACGAAGTCCTGCGCGCTGACGGGCTCGATCTCCTGACGCAGACGGTGCTGTGTGTAGCTGTGGATGCGTGCGAGCAGGCGGCGCGCGCACCACTGCTGATCGCTGATTCCAGGATCGAAGTGCCCGCGGATGACGAACCCCTCGCCTTCGATGGCGGCGAGCCCGATCGCAACCTCCGATGCGCTCAGGCCCGCCAGCGTCCCGATCGCACCGGCCGTCATCGGACCGTTCACCTCGAGATGTCCGCGCAGGATCGCCGTGATCAGCGCGTCGCGGTCCGGCACGGCTGCGGCACCTGCGCGTGGTGGCGCGGACGGTGCCGGTGCGAGCGTTGCTGATGGCCAGAGCACGCCGACGCCCGCAGCGCGTTCCATGGCGCACCAGAAAGCCTCGCCGCCGGCGGCCACCGTGAGCGCCCTGCCGCGGGACACGAGCTCATCGAACCACTCTGTCCACGCTGGGACCGGCCGGGCGACCACCAACGCGACCAGGAGGTCATGGAGCTCATCCGCGTCACGCGGATCCGGCGCGGCCTCGCCGCGCACGCGGGCAATGGCGTCGGGATCGAGGGCGGCGAGATCGCGTGCCTCGACCGGTAGGCCCCGGCGAAGCGTGATCGCACGGCTGCGCCGCTCCTCGAGCGGCGCGTCGTCGAGAAACGTGTACGGCCGTCCGTTCACGATCTCGTGTGCAAGCGGCGACGGCTCGACGGTATCGCGGAAGCTGACCTGCACATCCTTTCGCTCGATGCGAGCAACCAGCTCGCGCAGCGAGTCCACGTCCATCACCTCGTGGAGGCAGTCGTACATGGTCTGGTTCACGAGTGGATGATCGGGGGGTTCGACCGGCCCGGTCGGGTTCTCGTTCTGGCACGCGACCAGCTGCGGAAACACCGCGCCCATGATGTCGTCGGATTCGAGTCGTTGTATCGGCGCCGGGTTCTTGCGACCGCCCTTGAAACGCAGCACGGTGAGCGATCGATTGAGGTTCCACCGCCACCGCACCGCCCACATCGGCGCGAAGATCGCCGCCTTCCGCAGCACCTCTTCAACGGTGTTCGAGGAGAGGAACTTCGGGATGTCCTCGAGCGGGAAGCTGTGTTGCGGACCGAGCGACAGCAGCACGCAGTCGTCGCTCGCCGCGGCCTGCAGCTCGAAGTCGAAGGTTGCGCAGAACCGCTTTCGCAACGCGAGCCCGAGCGCGCGGTTGACACGACCGCCGAACGGAGCATGCACGACCAGCTGCATGCCGCCGCTGTCGTCGAAGAACCGCTCCAGAACGATGTGCTCGAGGGTCGGCACGACGCCGAGCGCGGTTCGACCCGCCGCCAGGTAGCGCACTACCATCGCGGCAACGTCGTTGTCGACGCCTGCTCGCTGTTCGACCCATGTGATCGCTTCGTCGGCCCCGCCCTCAGCGAGCAACGCCTCGACACCGCTGCGAAGGTCGGAGACTTCACGCGACAGCTCCTCCGTTCGCGCCGGGGCCTCCCCGAGCCAGAAAGGAACGGACGGTGGTGCGCCGTGCGCATCCACGACACGCACGGTGCCGGCGACCACTCGCCGGATCTTCCACGACGTGCTTCCCAGCAGGAAGATGTCCCCGGCGGATGACTCGATCGCCCAGTCCTCGTTGACGGTGCCGATGAACGTGTCGTCCGGTTCTGCGAGCACTCGATAGTCGCCGGTCTCGGGGATCGCCCCGCCGGAGGTCAGCGCCGCCAGCCGCGCGCCACGGCGGGCTCGCACCTCGCCGTTGATCTGATCCCGGTGCAGATACGCCGCGACACGGCCCCGCCCCGTCGGGATGCCGTCGGCGGTCAGCTCGATGATCCGGTCGAAGTCCTCGCGCGTGAGGTCGGCAAACGGCGCCGCCTTGCGCATCAGCTCGTAGAGGTCGTCCTCACGCCAGCTGTCGGCGGCGCACTCGGCGACGATCTGCTGCGCGAGGATGTCCAGGGGAAGCCTGGGCGGGTGCACGGCGTCGAGCGCACCGCTCCGCACACCGGCAAGCAGCGCGGTGCATTCAACGAGCTCATCCCGCGTCATCGGGTAGAGGCGGCCTTTGGGCGTGCCCCCACGGCTGTGACCGGAGCGACCGACCCGCTGGAGGAACGTGGCGATGCTGCGCGGCGAGGCGATCTGACACACCATCTCGATGGGGCCGATGTCGATACCCAGCTCCAGCGATGCCGTCGCGACCAGCGCGCGCAGCTCGCCGGCGCGTAGTTGCGATTCCACCCGCTGACGGCGGTCTTTCGACAGGCTCCCATGGTGCGCCGCAACCGCATCGTCGCCGAGCCGCTCAGCCAGGAGATGCGCGACACGCTCGGCCATCCGCCGTGTGTTGACGAAGACGAGCGTGGTGCGGTGCGCGCGCACGTGTACGGCGATGGCGTCGAGCACCTCACCCAGCTGTTCTCGCGATGCAACCGCCTCGAGCTCGCCCGATGGCAGCTCGATCGCAACATCGAGCGCACGCCGATGGCCGACGTCCACGATGGCGCAACGCGGGCTGCCGTCGGGATTGCTGCGCGACGGGCCTGCGCCGACCAGCAGGCGCGCAACCGTCTCGATGGGTCGCTGCGTCGCCGAAAGTCCGATACGCACCGGTCGCTGCGTGCACAGACGGTCGAGGCGCTCGAGCGTGACGGCCAGATGGGAGCCACGCTTGTCGCGAGCGACCGCATGGATCTCGTCGACGATGATCGTCGAGACCGTGGTGAGCGCCGCCCGGCTGCGTTGCGCGGTGACGAGGAGGTACAGGGACTCGGGCGTCGTGACGAGAAAGTTCGGCGGCCGTTTGATCATCGCCGCCCGGACCGATTGCGTGGTGTCGCCGGTGCGAACCTCGGCGCGAAGCACGGGCGGCGTCAGGCCCATCTCCGTGGCGACCTCGGCGATCTCGCGCAGCGGTGTCTCCAGGTTCTGGTGCACGTCCACGGCGAGGGCCTTCAGGGGGGAGACGTACACGACCTGTGTCTTGTCCTGGATGTCTTCCCCGCGATCCGCGGCGCGATACAACGCATCGATGCAGACGAGGAACCCCGCGAGCGTCTTGCCCGACCCGGTCGGGGCGGCAATCAGCGTGTGGCTACCGGCTGCAATCTGCGGCCAGCCCTCGCTCTGCGCCGCGGTTGGACCTTCGGGGAATCGACGCTGGAACCAAGCTCGCACCGCCGGATGGAACGCGCGCATATCGCTCATCTGGGCAACGTATTCTAGCATCCTGGAGGGAACAGACGTTCGCTCAGAGCAGGCGCGTCGGCAGTGGCGTCTCGACGGCGCCATCATGCTCACGGCGGATCTCGTACGCGAGTGCGCCGGGCTGCTCGGTGAAGGCCTCATACAGGTCGGTGCCGTGGTAGATGAGGCCGGCACCGTTGTCGGTCGCATACGACAGCGGCAGCGTCCCCTCCGCGACCAGCCGATGGATCAGCGGCCGCCGTTGCTCCTCCGCGTCGTGGTGCGGACTGTTGCCGTAGGGCAGGAATCCAAGCGCGTTGGTGACGGGTCGCAGCTCCGGTCCGAACGAGTTGGTGGTACCGCCGACGTGCCAGCACAGCGATCCTGCTGAAACGCCCATCAGCACGACCCCCGCCTGCCAGACCCGGCGGAGGATCACGTCGAGGCCGTGGAGACGCCACAGGGCGAGCAGGTTTGCCGTGCTTCCGCCGCTGACCCAGATCACGTCCTGCCTTGAGAGGTGCTCCTCGACGTCATCGAAGTTGGGCATGGGGAACAGGTCAAGATGCGACACCACCATGTCGAGCTTCGAGAATGCGTGGTGCGTCGCCGTGAGCCACGTGGGGTTGTCACCGGCAGCGGTGGCGATGATGCACAAGCGCGGATGGGGCCCCGCTCCAGCCAGCTGCGCGGCCATGCTGTACGCCCGGCCTGGCTTGAGATTCCAGTCGTCGCCGCCGTCAGGCTGAAACCCGATGCTGGTGGCGATGATGGTTGGCTGCGAAGCTGTCATCGGAGGATTGTGCCGGTGATGACCGAAGCAGGGGCCGCGTGAGCGCCTGAGGCGACGACCAGGAGGAGTGCCGCATCCGCGTGAGACCTTGGACTGTGCTCGTGGCGGTGATTGGGATCGCTGCCGTTGCCGGGATCGCGACTTCGACAGCTCAGCGCCCACCGACGCCGGCACCCCCACCGGCGCCGACCCGATCCGCCGCGCCAACCCCGATCCCGCTCGGCCCCATCTCGGGAATCGGCTTCACGGTCGCGGACGATCCATCGAGCGGCCAGGTGGTGCTCTTCGGGGGCGTTGACAACTACGCCAACACCTGGATCTGGAACGGATTTCGCTGGACGCTGGCCGAGCCCGCGACGAGCCCGGCGGGCCGCATCGACGCGGCCGCCGCGTACGACCCCCCGACGAAGCTGGTGCTGCTCTTCGGTGGGCGCCATGCTCCATACACGAGTGGCCCGTCCCTCAACGACACCTGGGCGTGGAACGGGGTGACCTGGCGCCAGCTCGACCGCGGCCTCGGAGGGCCTCCGCCGGGCGAGGGATCGTCGATGGCATGGGATGACGCCCTCGACGAGATGGTGCTGGTGACCGCTGCCGGCAGCGGTCCCGGCGGCGACGAAACCTGGGTGTGGAGCGGGCTGCGCTGGGTGCTCAAGATTCACGGCGCCGTAGCTCCGAGCGCGTTCGACCTCCCCATGGCCTTCGATCCGATCACACGCTCGCTGATCGCCGAGGGTTGTTGCTACGCACCCCGATCGCAGCTCGGTGCCCTCGACACCACGTGGCGTTGGAATGGGGACCGATGGCTCCAGCTCGCCGGCACCGCTGCACCGCTTCCGGGTTCGTCACTGGCGCTGGATCCCTCCAGCGGCCGCCTTGCGCTGTGCAATTGCGGGCCTATGCTCGCGCTCCCAGCGCTCGCATCGTGGACTGGACAGACGTGGGCGCTCCTGGATGTCGCTCGCCTGCCGTTCGAACCGGTGGCGGAGATCACTGACAGCGATTCCGGTCAACTCCTGATCTTCGGGTCGGCAACCCCGAGCAGCCCCTACGCGGCACAGCCGGTGCATATCTGGTCGCTGCGTGGGTCGACATGGCGGCAGCTCGACGCGGCCGCCGCTGCATGACGCCTGTCACGAGCAGATGACGAGCTGCTGGAGGATGTCAGAAGGCAGCACGTTGTCGTGACAGGGCATCAACCGTCCAGAGAGGGCGACGGCTCACGCATATCGTTCCTGACATGTCCCCACATGCGGGCGGCGCTGCAGCACCGCGTCTGCGAGTCATCGCCGGAGCGACGGATGCCGACGCTGCGCAACCCCTGGACGCAGCACCCGCGTCACCCGCCGTCAGGCGACGCCGGGAGCGCCTCAATGCTGAGCTGGACCTCCTCGAGATGGTGCCCTTCTCGGACCCCGATGCTGCGTACGCGCCCGCAGCGGTGCTGGAGCGGCGCGCCCGTGCGCTGGGTGATGAGGGCGCGCTGAGGCGCGCCCAGCTGATCCAGGCGGACGTGCTATGCCGCAAGGGCAAGCACACGGCGAGCGGCCAGCTCATCCGGGAAATCAACGAGTGGGCGACGGAGCACGGGCACCGCCACCTCATGGCACGGAGCCACCGGCTTCTGTCGGTGTTCTTCGACTTCATCGGTGATGTGCCGAGCGCATGGGAACATGCGGTGCCCGCGGTTGAGCTGCTCGACGACACCATGTCGGAGCGCATGCGCGCGGACCATCTCTTCGGTCTCGGTCAGGTCCTCGTGCGCACCGGCGCATGGGACGCGGCGCGCGAGCGCTACCGCGCCGCGCTCCAGCTCGCCGACGGGCTCGACGATGTTCCGCTCCGAGTCAAGATCCTCAACAACCTCGCATGGCTCGAGGACGATGCCGGCGATACGCACCAGTCGATGGAGATCGCCAAGCGCATGCAGGCGTTCGCCCAGCAGCACGACGTCGCGCTCGACGCAGCCTGCCTCGACACCATCGCGAACGCCCAGCTGAAGCTCGGTCTGTACGCCGAGGCCGAAGCCACCCTCCGGCCCGTCCTCGACGACAGGCATCTGAGCACGCGCCCGATCGAAGGTCTGGGCGAAGCGCTCAACACGGCTGCTGGAGCGCAGCGTCTCCAGGGCCACATGGCCGACGCGGCTGCGACCGTCGATCGGTGCATCGAACTGTGCGCCACGCGCGGCATGGTTGCCATTCGGGTCGAGGCGCTTGAAGAGCGAGCGCGTCTCTACGCAGCCCAGGGACTCTTCCAGCGTGCATATGAGCAATACATCGAATTTCATGAGGAGGACGGCGCCCTGCGTGCCGCGCAGCGCGAGGCGAACGCGCGAACCCTCCAGGCCGTGTTCGAGACCACCGAGGCACGTCGCGAAGGAGAACGTTTCCGCCAGCTGTCATTGCGCGATGCGCTCACCGGTTTGCGCAACCGGCGACATGTCGACACCGAGTTGCCGCTCCTGCTGGCGCGCTCCCGGGAGGATGGGGCGCCCCTGGCCATCGGGTTGGTTGATCTCGACCATTTCAAAGAGGTGAATGACCGCTTCTCCCATGCTGTCGGCGACAAGGTGCTCGTGCGCATCTCCGGCATTCTGGCCGCAGCCACCGCCGAATCCGGGTGGGCCGCGCGCATGGGCGGAGAGGAATTCCTGCTTGTCCTTCCAGGCCTCAACCTCGCCGAGGCATTCCAGCGCTGCGAGGATGTCCGCCGCGCAATCGAGTCAGTGCATTGGGACGGGGCGATGACAGGCGAGGTCGTGACCGCGAGCATCGGTTTCACCATGCTGCAGAGTGGACGCACCAGCCAGGCGGCGCTCTTCGGGCAGGCGGACCGCAACCTGTACGCCGCCAAGCACCAGGGAAGGAATCGAGTAGTCTCAGATCTCGCGTAAGCGGATCTGCATGACCACGCTGCTTCTCGTCCACGCACATCCCGACGATGAATGCATCGCGACGGGCGGTGTCGTGCTACGCGCCCACCACGAGGGCATTCGCGTCGTCCTGCTGACCGCAACTCGTGGCGAGGAAGGAGACATCCACAACATGGATGCCGCAGCGGTTCGCCCGCGGCTCGGCGAGGTACGCACGGAGGAGCTGCGGCGCTCGTGCGCAATCCTGGGCGTCGACCGTCAGGAGTTCCTCGGGTACCGCAACTCCGGGATGGCGGGCGCGCCGAGCAACAACGACCCGCGATCGTTCCACGCCGCGCCGCTGGGTGACGCTGCGGCACGAGTCGCGGCCGTCATCCGGGAGGAACGTCCGGACGTCGTGGTGACCTACACCCCGGACGGCACCTACTGGCACCTGGACCACGTCAAGGCGCACGAGGCGACCGTCGCCGCGCTGGACCTGCTTGAGGCCGAAGGCTGGTCGCCTGCCAAGCTGTACCTGCATGCCGTGCCGCGCAGCGCCGTCGAGAACATCGAGCGTCGTGCCCGCGCAGCCGGGCTGGAACTCCCCGTCGAGGTCGGGCAGATCGTCGGGATCCCCGATGATCAGATCACCACCGCCGTCGACGTTTCGGCGTTTCTCGAACAGAAGCGCGCGGCGTTCAACGCCCATGTGAGTCAGTTCGAGCCGGACAGCCCGTTCTCGACGATCGCGGCCCAGATCTTCGAAGCAACACTTGGGATGGAGCGGTTCATCCTCGCGCGAGGTGCGCTTGGCGGGCCGGAACCCGAGCCCAGCCTCTTCGCCGGGGTCTAGGAAGCGCGTCAGCGTGTCAGGGTCACCTTGGTCAGGCCGGCGGGAACGTCGGGGTCGAGATTGCGAGCGAGTGCTGCGGAGAGTGCGATCTGCTGACCACGCACCGCCGCCACCACCGGTTGCAGCGCCTCGGGAACCGCGCCGGGCAGCGGGAGGTCGGATCCGGGCTCGGGACTGATCGTGCTCACCGTCGCCCCACGGCTGCGAAGCAGCGCACATAACTCGGCGACATCGCCGGCGGCAGGTCCGGGCGCCGAGAAGGCCAGCACCGGGACATCCGGCGTCACCGCCGCAATCGGTCCGTGGCGAAGGTCGGCGGCCGAGAACGCCTCGGCAAAGATCGCTGACGTTTCGCGGATTTTCAGCGCGGTCTCACTGGCCGCCGCCAGCATCGGCCCGCGCGCTACGGTGAGCACGCGGTCGGCGACGTCGAGCCGGTGAGCGATGCCATCGGCGCGATAGCGATCGTCAAGCACCTGGCTCACATGCTCCGGCAACGCGAGGAGGTCCGCATCCGTCCAGGGGACCGCGCCCATCGCCGAGGCAACCAGCGCGAGTGCCATCAGCGTTGCGGTGAATGTCTTGGTCGCCGGGATCGCCAGCTCTCCCCCGGCCGAGAGATCGATGACCACATCTGCGGCGTCGCCAAGCGGGCTTGCGGGCGCGTTGACGATTGCCACCGTGCGTGCGCCGGTGGCGCGCATCCGCTCCAGCACGCTGACGACCTCCGGCGTCCGCCCCGACTGGCTGATGCCGACAGCAAGATAGCCGCGATGGTCGGCGACGGCGTGATACAGGGTGTGCACGCTCGGGGAGGCCAGCGCGACGGGCCTGCCGCTCGCCATCTCAAAGAGGTAGCGGCCGAACAGCGCAGCGGTGTCGGACGATCCGCGGGCGAGCAGCACGGTGCCGCAGAGGTGCTCGGGCAGCAGCGGCCTGACCGAGGCGATGATGGTTTCGCGGCGCTGCACCATGCGCTGGAGCACGACCGGCTGCTCCGCCATTTCCGCGGCCATGTTCTCGCCATTCATGCCGATCGCTCGTCGATCCAGGCACGGAGACGCGCCTGTGCGGCGCCGTTGGCCCCCGCCAGCGAGAGCCCGGCAAGCGCCGCGCCCACGACGGGTCTGGTGGTGCACACGGTTGTCTCCGCCATGGGTGCCTCGACTCGAATCCCGGCCGAGATGAAGTCCAGGAGGATCGAGCGGCTGGAAGCAAGGATCGAACCCCCCAGCACCACCTGAACGGGGGCATCCTGCATCTCGAGTTGATGCAGTGCGGCGATCGCAAGCCGGGTCACCTCCGATCCCTGGCGACGCATGATCGCAAGTGCCTCATCGTCGCCCGCCTCCGCTGCGCTGACGACAAGCGGTGGCAATTCAACCAGCCGCGTCGCGCTCAACGTGCCCTGATGGATCGCGACCGCGACGTCCAACGCGGTCGCGTAGCCGAAATACCCGGCGACCTCGTGAGCCAGCGTGGTCGGCGCACCCCGTCCATCCTCGCAGCGGACCCCGGCGCCGAGGGCAGCCATGCCGATGTCGGACCCACCGCCCCAGTCACCGGTGATGTCACCGAGCGCCGGGAACCAGGCTCGCCGTCCGGACGGAGCGGTTCCGACACAGTTCACACCGGCGCCAACCGTGACTGCGACGCCGTATCCCGTGCTGGTCGCTGCCCAGAGCACGGCGAACACGTCGTTGGCGACGTGGTTCTGCTCCGCCCAACCCCTGGCGGCCACCGCCTCTGCAAGTGCAACCTCCTCGGCGGGCAGATCCGCTCCCGCCATGAACACCGCCGCGACGGCCGCGCGATCGCCGTTGCGCGAGGGGAGGCCGGCTTCGATCCAGGCGCGATCCACCAGGTCGTCGACCACGTGCACGGCCGGCCCCAGGCCCAGTTGATGTGGCGACGACCCGGCGCCTCGGACGGACGACAACACGATCCCGTCCGAGCGGAGGAGCAGGACGTCGGTCTTGGAGTTCCCCCCGTCGACGGCGATGACGAGGTCGTCTGGTGTCATGCGAACGCAGGGAGGTATTTGCGGTTCGCGGCGAGCAGGTCGTCCAGCAACTGTTCCGCCAAGCCGCTCTGGCCGATGAGCGGATGAGTCAGGAGCGCACGAAACGCGAGCTCGCGGTCGCCGGTGACGGCTGCGCCGGCGGCGAGCGCTTCATATGCGGCGGTGTGGGCAATCAGACCCGCCTGGTGTGGGGGAAGGGCCGGGACCAGCAGCGGCTGCGCGCCCCTTGTGTCCACCCGCGCCGGCACCTCGATCACCGCCTCGTCGGACAGCTCGGGAATGGTCCCGTTGTTGCGGACATCCACGACCTGAACATCGGGGTCACCGCCGAACAGCGAGCCCAGCAGGTTGATCGCCGCCTCGCTGTAGTAGGCGCCACCTCGCTGCATGAGCAGGTCGGGTGTGTCCTGAAGCTGCGGGTCGCGATAGAGCTTCAGCAGCTCGCGCTCGACATCCATGACCTCTTCGGCACGACTGCGCAACTCGAGAAGTTCCTGCACGACAAGGTCGTGCTGGTAGTAGTAGCGGAGGTAATACGACGGCACTGCGGCAAGGTTGTCGATGATCCGCCGCGGCAGCTCCACGTGGGCCGCGATCTCGTCGCCGTGCGTGCGCAGCAAGAGCGGAAGCACGTCCTCGCCGTTCACCTCGACCGAGCGGATCCAGGTGAGATGGTTCAGCCCGGCATGTCCGAGGTGCACGGATTCGGGTGGGACGTCCAGCCAGCCGGCGAACAGACGCTGAAACCCGATCGCGACGTTGCAGAGGCCGACGGCTCGGTGACCATGATCGAGAAGGGCTCGAGTCACGACACCCACCGGGTTGGTGAAGTCGATGATCCAGGCGTCATCAGCTGCGAGGCTGCGGACCTTGTCTGCGATGTCGAGAACGACCGGCACGGTGCGGAGTGCCTTGGCGAATCCCCCCGCGCCGGTCGTCTCCTGACCGACACACCCGCATCGGAGTGGGATGGTCTCGTCGGTGTGGCGGGCCGCCTGCCCCCCGACCCGGATCTGCAGCAGCACGGCTGACGCGCCGTCGACCGCCGAGTTGAGGTCGCTCGTCAGCGTGAGACTGCCGTGATACCCGTGTGCACGTGCGATGCGCTGCGCTGCGCCGCCGACCATGTCGAGGCGCTGTTCGTCGGTGTCCTGCAGGACCACCTCATCGAGTCCGAGGCTCTCGCTGACCAGGCCGAATCCCTCCACCAGCTCGGGGCTGTACGTACTCCCCCCACCGACGACCGCTACCTTCATGCGCTCTTGTCGGCAGGGGCTTCCTCACCGCGGCGCTGTTCGCGAACCCTCATCAGATCGATCGCGGTTCGGGCGATCGGTGTGTCGGAGCCGAAGATGCGGTCAAGGGCGAGACGCAGGCCGGTAGTGCTGCAGCCCGCGATCACCGCGTCAACACCGAGCGTCGACACCTCGAGCCGCGGTGAGAACGGTGAGATCGATGCCAGCGCATCGCCGATCGGCCGCAGCAGCAGATCGCCGCCACCGGTGCCGATGCCACCTCCCAGGACGACCAGCTCCGGATCGAGCACGGCGGCGACCGCGGCAATCGCGTGAGCAAGACGGCGCGCCTCGATGCGCACGACCCGGTCCGCGTTCGGGTCACCGTGGCGGGCCGCGTCGAAGATCGACGCGACCGATGCGGCGGAGCGCACACCGTTCTCTCGCGCCAGCGCAACGATCGCTGCTGATCCGACGAGACTCTCGTAAGCGCCGGTTCCCCAGGTCGCGCGATGGCCGTCACCGACCTCGGCATCGAGGTCGAGGCGGAGAAACGCGATCTCGCCGGCGAGCCCTGCAGCGCCGCGACGGAGCGCGCCGTCGACGAAGACCCCGGTCGCGACCCCGGTGCCGACCGAGAGCAGGACGAAGTCGTCGCTGTCCTGGGCAACCCCGTGCACGTGCTCCCCAACCGCGGCCATGTTGACGTCGTTCTCGAATACCACCGGGGCTACCAGGGCTTCGCGGATCGCGGGGATCACCTTGGGGCTTTCCCAGCCTGCGAGCTGCGGCGCGAGGGACAGATGATCAGCGCCCGGACGCAGAACGCCGGGAGTGCCGACCACAACCTGGTTGATGTCGTCCAGCGTGATCCCAGCGTCGCCGGTCAGCGTCTCCGCGGCCCGGCGCAACTGCGAGATGACCGCTTTCGCGGTGCTCCGCGGTGTCCGAGCGGCGCAGCGGCCGACCACCGCACCAGTGAGGTCCACGAGCGCCGCGCGGACCCACTCGCGGCCCACGTCAAGGCTCAGCACCCATCCGGCACGCGGGTTGACGTCGTAAAGCTGGGCGCTCGGACCCGGCAGACCGCTGGTGCGCCCTACGCGGTGCAGCAGCCCGAGATCCACGAGCTGCCCGAGCACCTCGGAGACCGTCGGCTTGGAGAGACCGGTGCTCCGGACCAGATGGGGTGCGGCAACGGGTCCGCCCGCATGCACCAGCTCGAAGGTGGTGCGGAGGTTGATCGCGCGAAGCAGACTGGGCTTCGCAGCTTCCGGAGCCGGCATCACGTGGGTCTCCCGACGAAGGTTAGTAAGGTTGGTTGTCTTCAACATCCTGCCCGACGGCCGTCACGGAATGCTCGGGTCGTCGTCGATCTGCCACGCAAACGCCATCGGGGTGGCGGCGGTGAGGTCGATCGCAGGCTCGTCGGTCGACCACAACTGCACGTTGTCCTGGAACACGGAGGTTGCGCTGTCGAACTGGGCGAACCTGTCGCCGCCATTGCCAGGGCACGTTCGCATGCCCGCCACCAGCCCGGTCGCAGCGAAGGAGTTCGGGCCTTCCACCGCGGCGCCGGCGAGCACCGGAGGTGCCCCGTTGAGCGATCCCGCCAGGTTGGCGACCTGGTGCTGCATGCACTCGGGGAACGTGCTGCCGTCGCCAACGATCAGCGAGGTGCCCCACGCATTGGCGCCGAGGATGTTGGCGAGCCAGCGCGAGTCGTACTGCGCAAAGGCTGCGCTGCCGGTGAGCTGGTCGTATTCGGAGGCCATGACCACGAGGCCGGCACCGTGCGTGGTCGTGTCGAACGTGTCCCAGGAGAATCCGAAGCCGAACGGATCCATACCGCTCTGGCTGACGGCCTTGTCGAGCTGCTTGGCCAGGTCGGAGAGGAGTTGAGCTCCGGTCACCTCGACGCTGGGATGACCGGCGTGCTCGATGGCCCGGAAGAGCTCGTAGTGCGCGAGGCCGCTGACGTCATACAGGTTGAGCGAGTCCGCCGCGTCGTACGGACCGGTGATGTACGCATGCGCCCAGTGCGCCGCCTGGCGCAGGTAGTACATCGGGTCGGTGGTGGGGACCCCGGCCGGTGCGGGACCCGCGGACAGCGCGTCGTAGAGCTCAGTGGCTCCCCACTCGAGGTCGTCGCGCCATTCCTTTTCAGGGTAGAAGCCGTACGGCACTGCGGTCTGCAGACGTCCCGGATGGGTATCCGCAAGGGCGAAGACGTCCTCCCCATCCTTGAGACACCCCGCCGCCTGGACGGGCTCGGTCACCCGGTCCAGCTGATAGCAGAGCGCGAAGTCCGCGGCGAGACGCCCGGCGAGATTGGGGCTGATCAGCGATCCTGGCGGGGCCGCGCGGAAGACAGGACGGTTGCGGATATATCGATCGGCCGGATTGCTTCCGCCATAGGTGTCATCAACCTGGGGCAGCCGCCAGATGTCGTGGTCACTGACGGTCTGGCCGTTGCCTGCGCCGATGCCAACCTGGAGGTAGAGCGTTTTGGTGCTGTCGTTCCACATGTGCTCGAGCCAGCTGAGGCCGAAGGCCGCCTCGGCGCCGTAGTTGGCGGTTGCCGACCCGGGACCGAGCTGGCTGGGAAAGTCGCGGACGTCGGTCTCCATCATGCCGACGACGTAGCTGGTCGTTTCGGTGAACTTCAGGTAGTCACCCGCGTCCCACCACCCGCCGGACGCGTCGATGCTCACGCCGAGCGCGGTGAGGGCACCCTTGAAGTTGCCGTTGCTGTTGACGTCGGGAATGAGATAGGTCATCGCGTTCGCATCGTTGAGGTGCCCCGGGGCGCGTCGCAGCGCGGATGGGATGAAGTGGGCACCGTCGCGCTCGTTCTGATAGAAGGCCAGTGAGTTGGCCATCGCGGCTGCGTAGAGGTGCGCAGCACTGTCGATGCGAAACGCTGGTGAGCGCACCTGCATCGACCCGTCGCTGACGACGATTCGATAGGAGCCGGTGCGGTGAACCGTGTCGAAGTCGAGAGCGTACACGTGGCTGTACGTGCTGCTCCACGATCCCTGGCCGGCGCCGATGCCCGACGCATACGCGACCACTCCATGCGAGTCCACGACGCGGAATGCTGCGTCGGGCACCGCCCCCGAGGTCATCAGATACGCACGCTTTGTCGCGCCGGTCGCATATCCGATCTGGTTGACCCGAACCTGCGCCTGCAGCGCCGGAGCCGCCTGGGCGTCGCTCGCGGGCATCATCGCCGCCACGGTCACGAGCACGCAGGCGGCCGCCGGCAGGCGATGCCGGATGACCAAGCCCCGACGTGGTGGGCGCTCGGGTTTCGCTGTCATGGTTAGGAATTCTTCCTATCAGGCGTGGCGATGTCAAGCTGGGGTGCCGCCTGGAACTCGGGATCTGAGCTCACGCTCGGGGCAGCGGCATTGCCACCAGGGTTGACCGAGGTGCTGATGTTAAGGTAGCTTTCCTATAAATTACCGGCCGCGGATCACTTCTCACCCACACTTGCGGGACAACGAGGCTTCGGAGGAACCCGGATGGTATGGACGTGGCGATCGAACAGGAACCCAGCCGCCAGCTGGATGCGACGGTTCAAGCCGATCAGCCTTGTCGTCGTGGCGGGGGTGCTGGCCGCAGCCTGTGGCTCGGCGACCACAGGTGGCGGCGGGGGTGGGACGAGCAACAGCGGCAAGGTGGGCGGCAAGCTGCTCATCGACAACGAGAGCGGCAGCACCTGGACCTGCCAGTTCAACCCGTTCAATCCGTCGGTGAACATCACATCTGTCGGATTCGTCTACGAGCCCCTGGAGTTCATCAACATCCTCCAGACAAACGCCGACGGCACGCCCAAGGTGATGCCGTGGCTCGCAACGGGATCGACGTGGAGCAACGACTTCACCACATTGACGATGACCATCAGAAGTGGCGTGAAGTGGAGCGACGGGTCCGCGTTCAGCGCCAGCGACGTGGTCTACACCTTCAATGCCCTGAAAGGCGATGCCGCACTCGACCTCAATGCCCTCTGGGCGTCGGATAGCGGTCCACTCACCAGCGTGGCGCCGCAGGGCAGCGATCAGGTCGTGTTCACCTTCAACGCGCCGGCACAGTCGTACTTCTACTACGTCGCCGATCAGACGCCGATCATTCCGCAGCACATCTGGGGGGCGCTGGATCAGAGCAAGCTCGACTCCAATGCGGACGCCAACCCGGTCGGGACCGGCCCGTATCTGATGTCGAGCTGCTCTCAGGACAACATCAAGTACCTGCGCAACACGACCTACTGGCAGAGCAAGCCCGGACACCCGGTTCCTCAGGTGGCCGAGGTCGATTACCCCGCATTCCTCAGCAACACGTCCGCGAACCTCTACCTGGCCCAGGGCCAGGCGCAGTGGGGAGCACAGTACATCCCCAACATTCAGTCCTACTACATCAGCAAGAACCCCTCGACGCGCCACTACTGGTTCCCGCCGACGCTCAACGTGTCGCTCTTCCCCAATCTCACGAACCCCTTGCTCGGCAACCTTGCGGTGCGCCAGGCAATTGCGATGGCCATCGATCGCTCGCAGGTGTCGCAGCGCGGTGAAAGCGGATACGAGCCCGCGGCGAATCAGACCGGGATCGTTCTGCCCACCTACAAGGCGTGGTATGACAAGTCGCTCGACACGCTCACCTATGACCCCACCAAGGCGGAGCAGACCCTTCAGGCCGCCGGATTCACCAAGGGATCGAACGGCATCTACGCGAACGCGCAGGGGCAGCAGCTCGCCTTCACCATCAAGTCGATCAGCGGTTACACAGACTGGGACGCTTCACTGCAGGTGATCACCCAGGAGCTCAAGGCGGTCGGCATCGACGTGACCGTCCAGGACGAGACCAGCACCCCGTACACCAATGACACCCAGCACGGCAACTTCCAGCTCGCGTATGGGGAGATGCCGGTCGCCGGCCCCGGGCCCTACTACGAGCTCCGTCCGATGCTCTTCAGCGGCAGCATCGGCTCGACCAACTACGAACGCTACAAGTCGAGCTCGACCGACGCTCTCTTCAACCAGTATTCGGGTGCTTCCCCGTCCCAGCAGCTGCAGATCATTCATCAGATCTCGACGATCATGGCCCAGGATCTTCCGGTCATCCCCGTCACCGAGGGCGTCGACTGGTACCAGTACGACACCACCAGCTTCGGGGGATGGCCCACCCAGTCCAATCCCTACGCGCAGCCCCCGGTGTGGGCGACCCCCGACAACGGAGTCGTCCTCACGCAACTCTATCCGGTGAGCTAGCGTAGTCCCGATGCTCAGGGTCAGGGCGCGGCCGACGCGGCGGTGAGGTACGTCACCCGCCGCGTCGGCCTGTTCCTCATCACACTCTGGGCGGCCCTCACCGTCAACTTCATCATCCCGCGCGTGATGCCGGGCAATGAGGCAACCTCGGTGCTGGCCACGTTCCACGGCGTCAACCCGGCGGCGTTGCACGCGCTGCAGATCGAGTTCGGCGTCAACGTCCATGAGAACCTGGTCGTCACGTACCTGCAGTACATCGCAAACTGCTTCACCGGCCAGTTCGGCCTCACCGCGCAGCGGGTTCCGGTGCTTAGCGAAATCGCGGGCAAGCTCCCCTGGACGCTTGCACTTGTCGGAGTCACCACGATCATCGCTTTCGCGATCGGGACGCTGGTCGGGGTGGTCAGCGCGTGGCGGCGGGGCGGCAAGCTCGACGGCATCCTTCCGCCGATGCTCTTCATCGTCGCCACGTTTCCGGTCTTCTTCGTCGGCCTGCTCCTGCTGTATGTCTTCGCGGTCACCCTCAACTGGCTCCCGCTGAGCTCCAACTACAGCATTGGCGCAACACCCTCGCTGTCGCTCTCCTTCATCGGTGACGTGCTGACGCACGCCATCCTCCCGGGCCTCAGCCTGGTGATCGTGACCGCCGGCCTCTGGATCTACTCGATGCGCAACAACATGATCACGACGCTTGCAGAGGACTACGTGAAGATGGGCCGTGCCAAGGGACTGCCGAGCTGGCGCATCATGACCGACTACGCCGCACGCAACGCGATCCTTCCCAACCTGACGGGATTCGCCATGCAGTTGGGCTACGTGCTCGGGGGCTCGATCCTCGTCGAGTACACGTTCTCCTACCCGGGTCTCGGGTATCTCTTCTACACGAGTACCACGGACCACGACCTTCCGCTGATGCAGGCGCTGTTCCTCGTCTACACCCTGGCGGTGCTCGTCTGCGTCCTACTTGCGGACTTCGTCACCGCCGGGCTGGACCCGCGCACCCGCGATGCATAGGGAGACCGCTGTGTGAGCACAGCCACAATCGCCTCTGAGGCGGCGCCGATCGAACCGATCGTCTCGACCCGAGAACAGGGGTCGATGGCGCGCTTCATGCGAGCAGTCCTGCACAATCGCAAGGCCACGGCGGGCAGCGTGATCCTGCTGCTCATCGTGTTGATCTCCGCATTCCCCGGCGTCATCGCTCGGGATGATCCGCAGGCGGCCATCTATGGCCAGGATCTCGGTCCCTCGTGGCAACACCTCCTCGGCACGACGCAGCTCGGTCAGGACGTGTTTTCACAGGTCATCTGGGGGACACGCCTCACGCTCATCGTCACGGTCGTGGTGAGCGCAATCGCCACGATCATCTCGATGGTCATCGGGGTCACCGCCGCGTACGTGGGGGGTTTGACCGATCGCTCTCTCTCGCTGCTCACCGACATCTTTCTCATCCTCCCCACCCTCCCGCTCCTGATCGTGCTCGCGTCCTACCTTCCTCCGGGGACGGTCACGCTGATCGTCGTGCTGACCCTCACCAGCTGGGCGTTCCAGGCGAGGCAGCTGCGCTCGCAGGGCCTGTCGCTACGCGCTCGCGATTTCCTTTCCGCCGCTCGGGTGCGTGGCGAGCGAACCTCCTACATCATTCTTGTCGAGATCATCCCCACCATGACGTCGCTCATCGTCGCGTCATTCCTCGGCCTGTCCGTGTTCGTGGTCGGATTCGCCGCTGGACTCCAGTTTCTCGGACTGGGCAACAGCACGGAACTGACCTGGGGGACGATGCTGTACTACGCGCAGCAGGGCGGCGCTCTCGAGGCGGGGAACGCCTGGTGGGCCCTGGCGCCGGGAGCAGCCGTTGCGGTGATGGGTGCCGGGTTCGCGCTCGTCAACTTCGCCTTTGATGAGATCGGCAATCCCGCGCTCCGGCCAGTGAGAAAGCGACGTGCCAAGACCACTGCTTGAGGTCGACGACCTGTCCGTCTCCTACCTGACCGATGACGCGGAGATCGGTGCGGTGGATCGGGTCAGCCTGGCCGTTCATCCCGGAGAGTTCCTGGGGATCGTCGGCGAGTCCGGCTGTGGCAAGTCGACCCTGCTGTTCGCCATCGCACAGCTCCTGATGCCGCCTGCCGAGGTCATCTCAGGGCGTGTGGTGTTCAACGGTCAGGATCTGGTGGAGCTCACCGAGGGTGAACTCCGTCATGTGCGCTGGCGCGACTATTCCGTGGTGATGCAGAGCGCCATGAACGCGCTCAATCCCATGAAGAGCCTCGCCGCGCAATTCAAGGACACCATGCGTGCACACGAGCGCCTGTCTGCAGCCGCAATCCGCACCCGTTCAGAGGAAGTGCTGCGCCTCGTGGGAATTGACTCCGCACACCTCAGCAGCTATCCGCATCAGCTGAGCGGTGGGATGCGCCAGCGAGCCATGATCGCGATGGCCCTGCTGTTCACACCGCAGCTGGTGATCATGGATGAGCCGACGTCCGCGCTCGACGTGGTCGCGCAGCGCTCGCTGATGACCCAGATCAAGGAGCTGCAGCAGCAGTTCGGCTTCGCCGTAATATTCGTCACCCACGACATGTCGGTCGTCGCGCACTACTCGGATCGCGTGATGGTCATGTACGCCGGACAGGTGGCGGAGATCGGCGCAACCGATTCGATCTTCGCACGCCCCCTGCATCCCTACAGCAAGGGGTTGCTCGACGCCTTTCCTTCTGTGCACGGTCCGCGACGCGCGCTGACCGGCATTCCCGGCAGCCCTCCCGACCTCGGCCGGCCGCCGTCCGGTTGCCGCTTCCATCCTCGCTGCAACGAGGCGATGGCGCAGTGCGTCACCTCCGAGCCTGACCTGTGCGTCGTCGGCGAGACCCAGGTGCGCTGCCTGCTTTATACCGAACAACTTCGGGATGCCGTCTGAGCGAGATGAGCCATCCAACGAGGGTCGCCGAAACCAACGGCGCAGCAGCACTGCTGCAGACCAGAGGCCTCACCAGGCATTTCCGGCTCGGTGGGTTGCTCTCACGGCGGATGCTCCACGCAGTCGACGATCTCGACCTGACCATCCACGAGCGAGAGATCGTGGCCCTGGTCGGCGAAAGCGGCAGCGGCAAGACCACTGTCGCACGTCTCCTGGCAATGATCTACGCACCGACGCGCGGCGAGATCCGCTACAGGGGGCGCTCGGTCCACGGGCTGCGATCACGCAAGGATCTGCTCTGGTATCGCGGCGAGGTGCCGATGGTCTTCCAGGATCCGTACAGCGCCATGAATCCGGTGTTTCGCGTTGCCCACGGGGTCATGCGCAATCTCAAGCTCCACCGTCCGGAGCTCGACCGCGCCCGGCGCCGGGAGGAGGCAGAGCGAGTTTTTGACATCGTCGGCCTCAACCCTGCCGGCGACATGCTCCGCAAGTTTCCCTACGAGATGAGCGGTGGCCAGCGGCAGCGCGTGGGTTTCGCTCAGGCGCTGGCGGTGCGGCCCAGGCTGATCCTGGCCGATGAACCGGTGTCGATGCTCGACGTGTCGATCCGCGCCGGGATCCTGAACATGATGTCCGGACTTCGAGCCGAGGAGGGTGCGTCCATCCTCTACATCACGCACGACATCGCGAGCGCCCGCTATGTCGCCGACCGGATCGTCGTCATGTACGCAGGTCACGCCGTCGAGCAGGGGCCGACCGATGTGGTGCTGTCCCGACCGAAGCACCCATATACGCAACTCCTGCTTTCCGCTGTCCCGGATCCTCGCGAGAAGGCGGTGCCGGTCTCGGCCGATACCGGCGAGCCGCCGCAGGTGATCGACCCGGGTGAAGGTTGCCGCTTCCGCCAGCGGTGCCCGTATGCCATCGACCGGTGCGCGACGGTCACCCCTGCGCTCAGATCGATCGGCCCCGCACACGACGCCGCCTGTCACGTCGCGGAAGCCGAACCCGAAGCGGTGACAGCGGTCCCCGAGCGGCGAGCCGACAGCCGCGTCTGAGGCCGAGGTCAATGCCGGTCGCCTATCTCCCCGTGAGTGCCAGCAGTCTCGATTGCTTCGAGTCGTCTCCCGGATCCTTGGCGGGACCGAACGCCCCGCCGGATCTCCAGACCTCAGCACTCTGGCACAACTCCTCGTAGCTGAAGTCGACCAGCTCGGGATCAAGGGTCTCGTCTGCGCCGATGGCACGAGCGAGGTCCCACGCGTGAATCACGCTGTCCACGGCCATCTGCTTCAGGTACTCGGCTCCCGACACGTCACCGAACGAGAGATGGACGTTCCGCGTCATCGAGTCGGGCGACGCCGAAGCCGCCTGCGCGGTGCGCGCGGCCGTCACCAGCACAGCGAGGGGCTGGTCACCGAGTTGATCACCGTCGAAGCGATCTCCAACCTGCGCGACGGTTTTCCCGGCCATCAGTTCCGGGACCCACAGATACTCCCCCGCCACATGGTTGACCAGGGCGCGGACGTTCCACTCGACGCACGGAGTCGTTGCCGACCAATCTGCCGCCGTCACCTGTTCGGCGAGTTCGAACAAAACCGTCGCTTGCCCGCCGAAATGCTGTCGCTTCATCCATCGCTCGAGCGTCTCAACCCCGTTCAACTCCTGCTGATAGTTGTCGGCCTCGACCAGCGACGGCGACGCTAGCCGCCCAGGGGCTCGCCAACGTACTCCGCGTAGTTCACGTCGATCCATTCCGGCTCACCGTCGAGGTACTCGAGCTGCCGGCGGTAGTCCTCGTCGGTGCCCGCCCGGCTGGCGTTTGCCATGTAGCTCTCGCGATCCTTGAAGTGGACGATCATTACGATCCGGTCCGGATCCCTGTCCTCCCAGGCCACCTCGTATGAGTGCATGCCCTGGCCGTACGCCTCGGCGCTGGGCACCATCTCGCGCAGCACCTTTTCGTACTCCGCTCGACGGCCTGCCTTGACCTTGGCCCGCATGATGGTTCCGTACACGCCTCTACCTCCATGTCTGCCCGCGAGGGGCGAAAGCTCGAGGCGATTATGCCCAGAGTCGGAGGCGTCCACTGGCGATCAGGACCGGGCTGCCATCCTGCGGGGCAGGCCCGAATTTATGGTCGGTGCGTGGCGGGACTCGGGGCGACAGAATCCGAACCGCGTCCCAACGGTGCACGGGGAATAGTGCTCGCCATGGGGCTCTGGTCCTCGTGGGGTGGTCCCAACTTCGCACGGCGACCCGCGGCCGTCGACCCGACCGGCGGGAGCGTCACGACGATCGATCAGCGCCAGTCGATAGCCGTTCGCGTCTCCCGGAGTGAGGGCTCTCGGGGCGCCGGACCAATCCGTCGGCGTATCCTTCCACGTCGGACCTACACATCGTTGTCGGTGAGGAAGTGGACGATGGAAACTTCTAGGAAGGCGAAGCAACCCCGCCAGCTATGGCTCCGGATATGCATGGCGGCGCTTCTGGGGGCGGTCCCCGCTTCCGCGCCGCTGCTCGGCGGAAGCGCCGCCGCCGCTAGCCCACCGCACATCATGGTGATCGTCGAGGAGAACCAGGGCTACAAAGACATCATCGGGAGCTCCAAGGCCCCGTATATCAATAGCCTCGCGAGCCAATACGCGTCTGCGACGCAGTGGTATGGGCTGTCCGACAACAGCCTCGCGGACTACGTGGCGTTGATCTCCGGCGATACTGGTTCGTACAGCAAGCCGACGTTGGTTGGCGAACTTGCTTCAGCCGGCATCAGTTGGAAGGCTTACATGGAAGACATGCCCTCGGTCTGCTACACCGGCCCGGGCGTGGGGAACTATGAGAAGGTCCACAACCCGTTCGTCTACTTCAAGAGCATCACCGGTAACCCGGCGCAATGCGACCAGGTCGTACCCTTCGCGGGGAACGGTGGGTTCGCCAGCGATCTCAATGGCAACACGGCGCCCGACTTCATGTATGTGGTCCCCAACATCTGCCACGACATGCATACCGCCTGTCCAAACGGCAGCAACAAGATCAAGCAGGGCGATCAGTGGCTGCAGTCGAATCTGCCCACCGTCTTCAACTCGCAGTGGTACGCGGGAGGCGGCATCGTGATCATCACCTGGGATTCCGCCCTGACGTCCGACAAGAGCGGCTGGAACACGGGCCACGGCGGTCACATCCCCACCATCGTGATTTCGTCGTCGTCCTCCGGTGCATTCAGCACCGGGGGGAACCACTATGGAACGCTTCGGGCGATCGAGGAAGCATACGCCGTGGGACTGTTGGGGAATTCGTCGAATGCCGCCAACGGGGATCTGACACCCGCTTTCTGAACTGACGCGCTGAAGAGCGCGTCCGGGGCGATTGCTCCTCTGTACTGGCCCTGCGGACGACTAGCGGATCGTTCAGCACCAGGGCAAAGGCGCGGTAGGCGTTCATCGGGCGGCCCATTGTGTCCAGAGGCCGACGCAACGTCTGGCTCCAGCTAAGCTGGGGCGTTCGCAACCCGCCAGCAACTCGGAGCGGTCAGGGTAGGGTCGAAACCACTTCTGGGTCCGGATTCCGTATTCGCTGCGTAGTGGAGGCGCCGGGGATCGAACCCGGGTCCGAAGCCGCGTTCCATGCGACATCTACGAGCGTAGTCCCGGTTTTGATCTCGCCGTCGTCGCGCCCTGGGACCAGGCTCGGCGACGGCCAGCCTCGGTGAATGTCCCGCCCGGCGCCGAGGCGCCACCGGGCGGCAAGACTGCTTGCATTAACGTCGGGTCCGTCCCCCACAGTCGAGAGAACGGTCGACGTCAGGCCGAAGCCTGAGCTTTTTTCGTCTCTGCTACTTACGCAGCGAGGGCGAGAGGTGCGTTATTCGCACGTATGTTTTTCCCGGTTTTACGAGCCCGGGGCTCGGCTCGCATTCGCACGACCCACGACCCCGTCGAAACCAGTACGCCCCCATGGGAACGCAGCGATCCGAGATCAGCGTGCCGGGCAATGATACCGCGTCGTCTGGGGCTGAACACCTCGCCCGACGCGGATGCATGACTTACACACATTTGTC